>NZ_JBHUIB010000003.1:0-1274648 GCF_042682785.1 Thalassotalea euphylliae
ATACAACAAATTCGTTCCATCGTTATATTGGTTTAGCCCTGCATTCGAGTAATGGTTCACTGCGAGTTTTATCGTGTGATGTTGTAGAGGGGAGATGCCAAATTCAGCTTTATTCTCGAAGAGCCAATTGTCAACTAAATCACGGTTGTGCCACTTAATTGCATCGACATAGGTTACCCCAATACCTATTCGATAAAAGACATCGACACCAAAGAGAGTGTCATTGATGGTCAGTGTGGGTGTCATAGCGTCTCCGATAATGTCTCTGCCGTAATGATTATCCCAGTCCCAATAACTTGCATCGACACCGAGATATACATTGACGTTAGAGAATTGGTAGAAGGGGAGGTTTTGAGCATGACTGAGTTATATTTATATTGGCTGACAGATGTTCCTCGTAAGAAGGGAGCCTATTGATATACTAATTTGAAAAATGAGCCTTTATAAACGCTCTTTTAAGGCTTGAAAGGTGAAAGGTAGGTCAATATGTCATCTAAGGCCAGTTTAGCTTCAAATCGTAGATGCAGGCCCTAAGAGAGTGGTTGTTGATGGGAGAGGTAAATCGACGCTACTGCGTGATAGGCTACAGCGTGATAGATAGGGCAAGCACTGACATATGGCGTCTGCCTTAATGCCGTGCTTGCTATAGTATTAATCCTTAGCTAACTTCTTCACCCGCAGCTTGCTTGTCTGCATGGTAGCTAGAACGAACCAATGGGCCACAAGCAGCATGTGCGAACCCCATTTTC
The DNA here is from genome assembly GCF_042682785.1 of Thalassotalea euphylliae. Taxonomy (GTDB): domain Bacteria; phylum Pseudomonadota; class Gammaproteobacteria; order Enterobacterales; family Alteromonadaceae; genus Thalassotalea_F; species Thalassotalea_F euphylliae. The sequence continues at coordinate 750 of NZ_JBHUIB010000003.1, forward strand.
ATCGCTTCGTCATGGAACATTTTAAACTCATCAGGATGAACGTAACGCTCTACTGGTAAGTGGTGTTTACTTGGCTGCAAGTATTGACCAATGGTCAGCATGGTAACGCCATGCGCACGCAAATCGCGCATTACCTCAAGAATTTCTTCGTTTGTTTCACCTAGACCAACCATTAAACCTGATTTTGTCGGTACATCAGGATTAGCTTCACCAAATTTCTTTAACAAATCGAGCGACCACTGGTAGTTAGCTCCTGGGCGAGCTTTCGTGTAAAGGCGAGGCGCCGTTTCCATGTTGTGGTTAAATACATGAGGAGGGTGCTCATTTAAAATTTCAAGCGCGCGATCCATGCGGCCTCTAAAATCAGGCACTAAGATTTCAACTTTTGTATGTGGAGCGTGTTCATCTATTTCTTTAATACACTCTGCGAATTGACTTGCGCCACCGTCACGTAAATCGTCACGATCCACCGATGTAATTACAACATATTTCAATGCCATATCTTTAAGCGTAAGTGCTAATTTCTTTGGCTCTTCTGCATCAGGCTTCAGTGGACGACCATGGCCGACATCACAGAAAGGGCAACGACGCGTACAAATATCGCCAAGGATCATGAACGTAGCGGTACCATGATTAAAGCACTCAGATAAATTTGGGCATGAAGCCTCTTCACATACAGAGTGAAGGCCATGTTTTCTCAAACCCGCTTTAACTTGATCAATTTTCTCTGTAGTCCGCGGAAGCTTGATACGAAGCCATTCAGGCTTGCGCAACATGGTTTCGCGTTCAGAGGCGACAACTTTAATTGGGATGTGCGCCATTTTTTCTGCGTCACGCAGTTTAGTTCCTGGTGCAATTTTTGAAGATTTAACAGTCATTAATCAATTTCCAAGCCTGATTGGTATGCAACATCGGTCGCATCAAACAGTTTAATCATTTGCTGAACTAGTGCATTGCCCGCCTGTTCAACAGTTTCTGGTCCACCAATATCTTTGGTCTGAATCATTTCTAAGCCAGCATACCCACAAGGATTAATCCGCAGGAACGGCGCTAGGTCCATATTAACATTGAGCGCTAAGCCGTGAAATGAGCATCCTTTACGAACACGTAAGCCAAGCGATGCTACTTTTTTGTCATCGACATACACACCAGGAGCGTCAGCCTTGGGATATGCTTTTATACCGAATTGGTTTAGCATATCGACGATACCGGTCTCTATTAGCGTCACTAATTGACGAACCCCCATTTTTCGACGGCGTAGGTTTATTAAAAAGTAGATAACTTGTTGTCCTGGCCCGTGATAGGTTACTTGCCCACCGCGGTCCACTTTTACTACAGGAATGTCTCCTGGCATCAACAAATGCTCTTCTTTACCTGCTTGGCCTTGGGTAAATACAGAGGGGTGTTCAACTAGCCATAATTCGTCAGTAATACTGTCATCACGATTATCGGTAAATGACTGCATGGCGTGCCACACAGTTTCATAATCCATGTTACCGAGTTGTCGAACAATCAACGAGTTATTCAATGTATTTTCTCACAAAATTCGATTTGTTGATTATATCTTAAGATAAGTACCAATACACCGTACAAAAATCGTGGTTTTACCTACAGGATATATCTTACTTGCTCGATTTTGTTTAACGACTGGTAGATGGTTTCAATATGGTCTTTACTGGTTACGCGAACAGCCACTGAAACAGACCAGTAGTTACCTTTTGCGCTCGGCTTAATTTTTGGAGAATAGTCGCCTGGCGTCGTTTTTTGCAATTCGGCGACGATAAGGTCTGGCAATTCATCACAGGCAACGCCCATCACTCTGAAGTTTAATACCGTAGGAAACTCTAATAATTCGTCGAATTTGGTCTGCATGTTTAATCTCTTTGATTAAGCACTCAGCAGGGAGTTTTTGAACTGCTGAAAGTGCTGATGAATAGCCTTTGATACTGGCCCAATACCGCCTTGGTTCACCATTTTATCATCAATTGTGACAACAGGGCTAATTTCGCGTGATGAACTGCTTAGCCATACTTCGTCGGCACTTAACAGGTCTTGGGCAGTAAACTCTTTCTGAGTGACCTTTATGGAGGCATTTTCTGCTAATTCAACAATAAGATCGCGCGTTATGCCTGCCAAAATGTGGTGGCTTTTAGGAGGGGTATAGATAACACCTTGTTTTACCATGAAAACGTTACTGGAGCTTGCTTCGGTAATTATGTTGTCGCGACACAAAATAGCTTCGTCAAAGCCTGCTTGGGCGGCTTGATTGCGCAATAGGATGTTCCCTAGCAACGATGTTGTTTTGATGTCGCAATGTTGCCAACGGAAATCCTCAATAAGAGCAACTTTTATGGGAGATAATTCCGCTACGCTGGTCGAAAGAGGCATTGGCATAATAAGCACTGTCGGTTGTGTTGAGTGCTCACTGACGTGATTTCGCTCTGGATCAGCACCTCTTGTCACTTGAAGGTAAATCGAAAGGTGGCCGCCACCATTTTTGTCGATAATCTGTTGCATCAAGCTTTGCCACTCAGCGCGACTGAAGGGATTGTGGAGCTTTATCTGCGCTAAACAGTATTCAAGTCTATCGAGGTGTTGGTCTAGTCTAAATAAGGAACTGGCGTAGACGGGAATGACTTCATAAATGGCGTCACCAAATAAAAAGCCTCGGTCAAGGACCGAGACTTTTGCTGAATCTTTGGCAATGAAGTCGCCGTTAAGAAAAACTGTATCTGCCATTAATTTGCAAATTGTAGTTTTACATAGTCCATCAAACGGCTAAACATACTGCCTTCGTTTACTTCCTGAAGTGTCACAAGTGGGTATTGCGCGATATCTTCGCCGTTTAGTGTCAAGAAAAGAGTGCCAACTTCTTCGCCTTTAGCAAGCGGGGCAACAAGTTGCTTCTTCAATTCAAAATTAGCTTCGATATTTTTCTTTTGACCACGAGGAATCGTAATTGGTGTGCTCATCAAAATGCCAAGATCAACTTGCTTGATATCGCCCATCCACACTCGGTCACTCACGAATTTCTCACCTGCTTGATACGGTGTAATAGTCTCGAAAAAACGGAATCCGTAGTTAAGTAGCTTTTTACTTTCAACTTTACGCGCTCGCTCGCTGTCAGTGCCCATAACAACAGTAACTAATCGCATATCGCCTTTCGTTGCTGATGTGACTAGGCTGTAACCTGCTTTCGAGTGGTAACCTGTTTTAATGCCATCAACATCTAAACTTTTGTCCCACAATAAGCTGTTGCGGTTGTACTGTTTAATGTTGTTGTACGTGTATTGACGTTGGTCATACAGCTCATATTCTTCAGGTACATCGCGAATAAGCGCTACTGCTAGTTTCGCCATGTCACGAGCTGTTGTGTAGTGATCTTTACTGTGAAGACCGTGGCTATTTTCAAAGTAGCTGTCTAACATGCCAAGCTGCTCAGCATGTGCATTCATTAAATCAGCGAATGCATCTTCGCTGCCTGCAACATGCTCAGCAAGCGCTACACAAGCATCGTTACCTGAGGCGACAATCATGCCGAGGTTTAGGTCTTTAACGCTGACTTCAGTGCCGACTTCGATAAACATTTTTGAAGAATCAGGAAAGTTCTTCGCCCATGCATTCTCACTAATGGTAACCATATCGTCATTTGAAATATTACCTTCTTGCAATTCACGGCCGATGATATAACTGGTCATCATCTTGGTTAAACTTGCCGGCTCTAAACGCTCATCAGCATTACCTTCAGCGATGACTTTACCGGTTGTATAGTCCATCAGAATAAAGCCACGCGCATTAATTTCTGGTGCGCTAGGGGTAACTTTTATAGATTGAGCTGTCGCAGATGAAGATAAAGCTACCGCGCCGATGAACAGCAATAGCTTTTTGCGCGATTTAGCCAGAGAGTTAGCTAATCTAAATGACATAGTATTCCTTCAACATTGTTTCGTGAGTAAGACTGTAGCCGCAGGAAATAGTGGCCACAACAGACAAAATTGCGAAACAGTATATCACTCTGATGGCTATTTTCTATGGGCAGAGCAGGGTATTTGCGGTGTTATTGTAATATTTTGCGACGGTACGCAGATTCATAGCCAGAACGTCGCAAACTGGCGACAAGTTCTGAAGTGTCGAAGCTTTCTTCAAATGGTCCCATCTTGACGCGATAGATGCCATTTTCTTCCGGAAAAATGACGTTTTGTTGGTATAGACTAGAAAGAGCTGCTGCTGTGTTTTGCGCCACTACTTTATTTCGTGTAGCGAACACTTGAATAAAGATGTTGTTGTCTTGTTCCGTAGTGGTCAAAGGTCTAGTTATATTAGGCTCTGAAGATGCTATTACTTGAGGTTCAATAACAGGTTTTACAATGGGTTTTGTTATTGCTTCAATTTTTACGTTCGCTGTGCCAGTTTTTAACATGCCAATTTTGTACGCCGCACTGTAGGATAAATCGATAACACGACTTTGATGGAAAGGCCCCCTGTCATTGACGCGTACAATCACCGACTGTTGGTTCGCCAAGTTCGTCACTTTGACATACGTTGGCAATGGTAAATGCTTGTGAGCTGCACTCATGCCGTACATGTCATAAATTTCACCATTTGACGTTAAATGTCCGTGAAACTTATTCCCATACCAAGATGCGATGCCGGTTTCTGTAAAACCTACTGCATTATCCATTACCTCGTAATATTTTCCTCTCACAGTGTAGTGTTTGTTGCCACCCCGGCTCTTTGGTTCAAAACGTGGTGTTGCGTCACGAAGTTCTGATGCTGACGGTAGACGAGAAGGTGTGCTGTCATGCGTTTGTTGGTATCGGCCTGACTGCATACTACAGCCGACTAGCAAAATGGCTGTAGAAACATATAGCGCTGAGCGAAGTCGGTTCATCATTATTTTTCTTAGGCTAAGAATCGGCGATGTGTACTAATGGCCATTAGGATGCCAAAGCCGGCCATCAATGTCACCATGGATGTGCCACCATAGCTAACCAAAGGAAGAGGAACACCAACTACAGGAAGTAAACCTGACACCATCCCTATGTTGACAAACACATAAACGAAAAAGGTTAGTGTAAGGCTGCCAGCAAGTAACTTAGTAAAGGCTTGTTGTGCGTTAATCGCAATCCAGAGGCCGCGCATGACAATACCTAAATAAACCAACAGTAAAAGCACAACGCCTATTAAGCCAAACTCTTCACTGAAAACAGAAAAGATAAAATCGGTATGTCGCTCCGGTAAAAATTCAAGCTGCGACTGTGTGCCTTGCAACCAGCCTTTACCGTGGAGGCCACCAGAGCCAATCGCTATTTTCGATTGGATTATATGGTAACCGCTGCCTAATGGATCCTGCTCAGGGTTTAGGAATGTTAGAACCCGTTGCTTTTGATAATCCTTCATCAAGAACATCCAGAAAATTGGCGTAAATGCAGAGGCAAGGCCAACACAAGTACCAATAAGCTTCCAACTCGCACCCGCTAAGAAAATGACGAAAATGCCGGAACTAGCAATAAGTAGTGAAGTACCTAAGTCAGGTTGTTTGGCAATTAACAGGGTTGGTATCAAGACAATAACAAAAGCGATTAAGATATTACTTAGCTTGGCAGGCAAATCGTGTTGGCTAATAAACCAAGCGACCGTGATAGGTACTATTAACTTCATTATTTCAGAAGGTTGAAATTGCATAAACCCGAGGTTTAACCAGCGCTGAGCGCCTTTACCAACAGTGCCTACCAGCAATACCGCTACCAACATCAGCAGGCCAATGACAAAAACGGGGACTGCCCATTTTAGGTAAACGGTCGGAGGGATTTGCGCAACAATAAACATCACCACTAGCGCGACACCGAGACGAATTCCTTGTCTAATGACAAGGGCTTGGTCCTGCCCACCTGCGCTGTAAACCACAAAAAGCCCCAACACCATTAGACATAAAATGCCTATTAAAAGCGGTAAATCTAAGTGGAGTATTTGCCAAATATCTTTTTTCTTTTGCTGGTCTTGGCCGGTACTGCGCATTACTCCGTTCCTGCTTGGTGTTCTGTTTCAGAATAGTGTTCATCGTGAGCGGGGTGTTCGCTAGGTATATAACTACTTACCACCACACGGTTGCCGAAATACTGGTCCATAATTTGTCGAGCGACCGGCGCGGCATTGGTTGCACCGCCGCCAGTAGCTACATTTTCGATAGCGACAGAGACAACAATCTCGGGTTTGTCATAGGGGGCAAAAGCAATAAACATTGCGTTATCACGTTTTCGTTCTTGTACCTTTTCTGCATCGTATTTTTCATCTTGGGCAATACGAGCTACTTGTGCGGAGCCGGTTTTACCAGCGGCATCATATTGATGACCTTTAAACGCATTGTGCCCTGTAGCACCTTCTCTTTGGACGGTACTGTGCATCGTATCTAATACCAACTTCCAGTGTTCAGGGTTCTTTAACTGGATTGGCGGTCGCTCTTCAACTTCATAGGCTTCAGGAGTCACTTTTACCGTGCTATTTTCTTCGCCCTGACTATAGGTAGTTTGCGACATGGCTTTAACAAAATGAGGTGTGCGTATTTCACCTTTGTTGACCAAGATAGACGTCGCCTGTGCTAATTGAAGCGGCGTTACACTCCAATAGCTTTGGCCGATACCCACAGAAATAGTCTCGCCGGTATACCAAGGTTGATTGAAGCGAGCACGTTTCCAACCGACACTTGGCAATATACCGCGACTTTCTTCATGAATATCGATACCGGTATGTTCGCCAAAACCAAACTTGTCCATCATGTCACTGATTTTTGTGATCCCTAGTTTGTATGCGAGATCATAAAAATAGACATTACATGATTGTTCAATGGCTTTTGTTAAGTCTACCCAGCCATGCCCCCAACGCTTCCAGTCACGATACTTATGATCAATACCTTTTAATTGATACCAACCTGGATCCCATATGCGAGTTTCCGGTGTAATCACCCCTTCTTCTAAGCCGAGGAGTGCCAGAAATGGTTTAACTGTAGAGGCGGGGGGATAGCCTTGCACAGATCGGTTAATAAGCGGTAAGTCTTTTGAATCAAGCAGTTTGCGATAATTTTTTGAGCTGATGCCATGAACGAACAAGTTACCGTCATAACTAGGGTTAGAGTACATGGCGAGTATACCGCCATCGCGCGGGTCAATGGCGACAACTGAGCCGCGCTTGCCAGCGAGTGCGCGCTTGGCGATCATTTGTAATTCGATATCTAATGTTAACGTAATATCTTTACCCGGCGTTGGCGGAGTAAAATTAAGGGTGCGAATAACTCGGCCTTGGTTGTTAACTTCTACCTCTTGGTGGCCAATGGTGCCATGAAGCGTCTCTTCGTAATATCTCTCTAAACCTAATTTGCCAATCTCACGCGTTGCTGCGTAATTTTCTGATTTCCCCTCTGCCTCTAACTTGTTGGCATCTTTGCGGTTAATTCGGGCAACATAGCCGAGGTTGTGTGTCGTTAAATCACCAAAGGGGTAGTAGCGTTTTAGTCGTGCATCAACAAATACGCCAGGAAACTTGTGCTGATTAACAGAAAAAAGGGCTACTTGTTGCTCACTCAATCGAGATAAAAGCTCGACCGGTTTGAACCGACGTTTACCTTTAATCGCTTTGAAAAACTTAGCTTGTTTCTCTTCAGATATACTCAGCAGTTCACTGATTTCGGCAATAGTAAATTCCAGATCTTCTACATCTTCTGGAATAATTTCTAAGCTATATACTGGGCGGTTCTCTGCGAGCAATACGCCATTTCGGTCGTAAATTTGGCCCCTATTGGGAGCAACAGGCAGCAACTTTATACGGTTAGAGTTAGACCGGGTTTGGTATTGCTGGTATGAGTCAACCTGAATGTTGTAGGCGTTATTGAATAAAATCAATAACATGATAACAACACCAATAAAGGCGATGAATGCTCTTCGAGCAAAAAGATTTGCTTCAGCGGTATGGTTTCGAATGGATACGCGCTTACGAGGAGCCATTATTGATTATTCTCGATGATACGGGTGATTAGTATTCACGCTCCAAGCGCGATAGAGGCTCTCAGCAATTAAAACACGTACCATAGGGTGGGGCAGTGTTAATGGGCTTAAAGACCATTTTTGTTCAGATGCTCTGATGCATGCAGGTGCTAAACCTTCTGGGCCGCCAACAAGCAATGCCACGTCACGACCGTCTAATTGCCATCGCTCAAGCTGATTAGCAAGCTGTGGTGTATCCCATGGCTTACCTGTCACTTCTAGTGTCACAATACGATTACCCTTAGGGATGGCAGCAAGCATTTGTTCGCCTTCTTTATCAAGAATGCGCGCTATATCGGCATTTTTGCCGCGCTTACCTGGCGGAATTTCGACTAAATCGAAACTTAGATCGCGAGGAAATCGCCTCGCATACTCTTGAAAGCCTTGTGTGACCCAATTGGGCATTTTGTTGCCAACAGCATATAAGGTTAAGCGCATTGTATAGGACCAAAGATCTCGCTTATTCCCAAAGTTGTTCTAGTTGGTATTTGTCGCGCTGTTCATCAGTCATGATGTGAACAACAACACTACCTAAGTCAACTAATGACCACTCGCCAACATCATTACCTTCAATGCCCAATGGTTCAACGCCTTCGGCGCGGCATTCCATGGAAACATGTTGTGCGATTGATTTGACGTGACGGTTAGAGTTACCAGATGCAATGACCATGTAGTCTGCGAAATTAGACTTTTCTTGGATATCGAGAGTAATGATATCTCGACCTTTTAAATCGTCGATTTTATCGGATACGAAAGCCGTTAGAGCTTCACTTTGCAACGTTTTTTCCTTTTATTTGATTGAACGTAAATAGTCTACCACTAAATAATGTAGTCGTTAACTGCCAGAATGTAAGAGAACACGAATATTCTTAACGGTATAAGCTGTTTGTGCAGATATAAGACCAAACTGTGTTTGGTAACATCGATTTTGCGGTTGAATGGCTTTCGCTTGAGCTGAGTAGTGCCCGTAACTGAGTCGATGAAATATCTTGCTGTATTGGCGGTGCCAACACTATTTGGCCAGCAGCGTGAAAATCAGCTTCATCTAACGTTACCAAACGGTTGCGCAGTTTTGTATTCAGTGCGGCCTTAATATTGTTGCTGTCATAACCTGGGCGTGTGCAAACTAGCAAGTTCACTCGGTTAATTATATCTTGCCATTGTACCCATTTCTCAAAGTTAAGCAGTGAGTCCATGCCGATGAGTAGCGAAAGTTGCGTATCTGGCTCATCTATTTCAAGTTCTTGCAAAGTATCAACAGTATATGAGGGTTTATCTCGTGCTAATTCTCTTGCATCGATGTTGAACGCTGGATATTCACATGCCAGTTCGGTCAGCATAGCCAATCTATCTTGTGCGCTGACTTTTGCCGCCGCTTTATGTGGCGGAATATTGGCTGGCAAGAGTGTAATCTTATCAAGCGATAGCCAGTCAATAATATGCTGCGCTATGCGTAAATGGCCTAAATGGAAAGGGTCAAAGGTGCCACCAAAAATTACTTTGATATGCTGCTTTAAAGGCCCTTGAATGTCTGAGCTCTTATTGGCTTTCATAGTCAAGGCTGAACGGTTGCAACTGGTCGGCATGAAACAGCGACAAACAGACGTCAGCTAGCAGTTGGAAACTATTAAAGTCACTTGAGGTTTTACTGACAAAATCAACAGCCGCTATTCGGTCGAGCGCCGAGTAGACATTGTCGATCGAAGAGTGTTGTAACGCATTCATGTAAAGAGGTTTGCGTTTATCCCATATTTTAGCGTCTTTAATAGCCGCGTCGCTTGGCATGCCGCCAGCGACATTGCTGAACAGTTGCTTTAACAGTTGAAGCTCTTTGTTGATAAAGAAAATAAGTTTAGCGACGGGCGTGCCTTCTTGCTCCATTTGGCTGAGCATAGCTATGCATTTTGCGGTCTTGCCACTAAGCATGCTATCAATCAAACCAAAAGGGTTAAATTTCGCTTGATTGATAACTAGTGACTCAATCGTGTCGGCATCAATAGGTTGATTGCCGTAAAGTATAGAAAGCTTCTGTAATTCTTGATCAAGTGCTAAAACATTGCCTTCAAACAGTGTCGTCAATAGATTCTGAGATTGTCTGTCTAACGTCAATTGATAATGACGTAGCTGCTTACTTAGCCAGAGGCTCATACCTTTGCTGTCTAAATCATAAATCGCGACATAAAAGCCGAGGTTGTTTAGGCTTTTAAACCATTTTCGGTTGGTTGTTGCGCCGTCTAACTTATCACCATGGAAAAGTAATACCGTATCTGGATTAGGTTGCTCGACAATCTCTGCAATGGCTTTTTGCGCCTTGTCATTTAGTTTACTTGAAAGGAACTCAAGTTCTATAACACGGCGAGCCGCAAATAAGCTCATCGCATTGTATTCGCTGAGCAATTCTGACCAATCAAATTTATCGTCTATCGCAAACCGAATGAGTTCATCAAAACCTTGATGAAGTGCTGCGGATTTTATTTGGGCAAGGCTGTCGTTCTTTTGCCAAGGCTCATCACCAAAAACAAGAACAAACGGTGGTAAAGGCTGGTTGAGTTGATTAACAAGTTGATTGTGGTAAATGCGCATTACTACGAATCAATCTGTATTGTCGCCATGTTACGTAAAATGCGATCTGCAGCTACTTTTCGCATTTCGCCAAGTAATAACGCTAACTCACGGCTTTTCGCAAGTGCTCTGTTAGGGTCATCTTGGTAATCGCGATACAAGTCGAAACTAAATTCTTGTGCATTTTGGTTCGCCAGTCGCAATTGGTATTTCACAGTATAAATAATTTCGTACTCGGCCACTTGGCCGTTTGGAAATACACTTAACGTGCGACGATTTAGTTCGTCTTTAAGAATACGTAATTCAGGTAATTCTGCCTTAGGAACAGCCACAATGTTAACGTCGTTAAGCTTTAAGTGCTGTTTCACAATACGCGTAAGCTCGCCGTGCTTATCGACAGAGCTCACGTATAGCGTTTGAAGTTCTGGTGCCAATAAAAAATCACCACGTAATTGAAAGCCACAACCAACTAACATGGATAGTGATAAACATGCAGTGATAGCGACTTGTGTGATTTTCTTTAAAACTGACACCATGAGCTTCCTTTTATTTCCTATCGACTAAAAACGCTGATTAGTTAGCAACGATGTTTAACAGTTTACCCGGCACGTAGATAACCTTGCGCACTGTTTTGCCGTCAACGAATTTAGACACGTTTTCTTCCGACATACCCATTGCTTCAACGGACTCCTGACTTGCGTCAGCCGCTACAGTAATTTTAGCGCGGAGCTTACCGTTAACTTGCACGATAATCAGTTTCTCGTCTTCAACAAGTGCAGACTCATCTACTGCCGGCCACAACGCGTCTTCAACGTTACCTGCATTGCCTAAGTCTTTCCATAACTGATGACACATATGCGGTGCGATAGGCGTTAGCATTAATACTACAGCATTGATTGCCTCTGCTAACACAGCTTTGTCTTCTGCAGATTCCATGCTCGCTTTCGATAAATGGTTCATCAATTCCATAATCGACGCGATTGCCGTGTTGAAGGTATTACGACGACCAATATCGTCTGACACTTTAGCAATTGTTTTGTGAACTTCACGACGCAATTTCTTCTGCTCAGAACTTAACGTCAAACCTTCTAGTGACGGCGCTTCACCAGCTTGTGTGAAATCGTTCGCTAATTTCCAAACTCGTTTTAAGAAACGGTGTGCACCTTCAACGCCAGAATCAGACCATTCAAGTGTTTGCTCTGGTGGTGAGGTGAACATGATGAATAGACGAACGGTATCAGCGCCGTATTGGTCAATAACTTCTTGCGGGTCGATACCATTGTTTTTCGACTTAGACATCTTGCTCATGCCTGCAGAAATCACCGGTTCACCATCAAGCTTACTAACGGCTTTAACAACTTGACCTTTCTCGTTACGTTCAACGTCTACGTCAGTTGGAGAAATCCATTCTTGGCTGCCATTTGCGCCTTCACGGTAGTATGTGTCAGCTAGCACCATACCTTGACATAACAAGCTCTTAAATGGCTCGTCAGAATCTACAAGGCCTACATCACGTAGTAATTTGTGGAAGAAGCGCGCGTACAATAAGTGAAGAATTGCGTGCTCAATACCACCAATGTATTGATCAACTGGTAGCCAGTAATTTGCTTTTTCTGGGTCTAGCATTTGGCTGTCATCAGACGGTGAACAGTAACGTGCGTAGTACCAAGATGATTCCATGAAGGTATCGAACGTATCGGTTTCACGGAACGCTTCTTCACCGTTGTAAGTGGTCTTCGCCCACTCAGGATCGTCTTTAATAGGCGACGTTACACCGTTCATTACCACGTCTTCTGGTAACTCAACAGGTAGTTGGTCTTCAGGTACTGGTACTGACTCACCGTTTGCTAGGTTAATCATTGGAATTGGTGCACCCCAGTAACGCTGGCGTGAAACACCCCAATCGCGTAAGCGGTAGTTCACCTTAATTTGGCCTTTCCCTTCTTGAGAAAGTTTCCAAGCAATCGCTTTGAACGCTTTTTTGAAGTTTAAGCCATCAAACTCGCCAGAGTTAATTAGCTTACCTTTTTCAGTGATCGCAGCAACGCTGATGTCATCTTCGTCTGTGCCTTCGATAACTTGCTTGATGTCTAAACCGTATTTCGTCGCAAATTCAAAGTCACGTTGGTCATGGCCAGGTACAGACATAACGGCACCTGTGCCGTAGTCCATTAATACGAAGTTTGCTGCCCATACAGGTACTTCTTCGCCTGTTAGTGGATGAATAGCTTTAAGACCAGTATCAACACCTTTTTTCTCGATGTTGGCCATATCAGCTTCCGTTGCACCTTCGGCTTTGCAATCTTTAATAAACGCAGCCAATTCTGCATTGTTTTCAGATGCTTTTACTGACAACGGATGGTCCGCAGCAAGCGCCACGTAAGTCACACCCATTAACGTATCTGGACGTGTCGTGTAGATATCAAAGCTCTCTTCAGAGCCTGCTACCGCAAACGTCATTTCTACACCCTCAGAGCGACCAATCCAGTTTTTCTGCATGGTCTTCACTTGCTCAGGCCAACCTTCAAGCTGGTCTAAGTCGTTTAATAGCTCTTCAGCGTAATCAGTGATTTTGATGAACCACTGTGGAATTTCTTTCTTCTCGATTAGTGCACCTGAGCGCCAACCACGACCGTCAATCACTTGCTCGTTTGCAAGTACGGTTTGGTCAACCGGATCCCAGTTAACCGTCGCCATCTTCTTGTAAACTAGGCCTTTTTCAAAAAGCTTAGTAAAGAACCATTGCTCCCAACGGTAGTACTCTTTAGTACAAGTGGCTAATTCTCTGTCCCAGTCGTAACCAAAGCCTAAAGACTTCAACTGACCTTTCATGTAATCAATATTTTGGTACGTCCATTTTGCTGGCGCAGAGTTGTTTTTGATTGCCGCATTTTCAGCAGGTAAACCGAAAGAATCCCAACCCATAGGCTGCATAACGTTCTTACCTTGCATGCGTTGGTAGCGAGAAATCACATCACCCAGGCTGTAGTTACGAACGTGGCCCATGTGCAAGCGACCGCTTGGGTATGGGAACATCGACAAACAGTAAAACTTTTCTTTACCAGGTTGTTCTTTAGCTTCGAAGGTTTTGTTTTCAGTCCAGAACTTTTGGACTTCAGACTCAATAGCTTGGGGATTGTAGGTGGATTCCATCAACAAATTCTCAGTACAAAATAGTGAAAGGCCTAAATATAAGAAGGAGAGGCTTTCATCGAGCAAATAAAATTGCGCATAGAATACCTTATCTGCCCTTGTAACAACAAGTGTCTTGGCGGGCTTTGCCCAAACATTCGTAGCGCGTCGAGCAAATGCATTTTTTCACGGGTTGCTATACTAGAACTAAGAGGCAATAACACTCGGAGGTCATATGCAGGAAAAGTCGCAACTCGATGTTATTTATCACGATCTTTCTGACTGGTTAGAAGGCGTAAAAAAACATGAAATCACAGAGCTCGTCGAAGTGGTAGAGCAAGCAAAGGCCTATGCAGCAGCGGCCGAAGCGTTGCCTCACGAGCGCGTTAGCCAGTTCATCAGTAATTTTACATACGATCTTAATGACTTTATCAGCAATTGGCAGAAACAGTCTGCCCATTCGGTATATCTTGGCGTGCTCAATGAAACTTTCTGGGACAATGTGGCAAAGGCGGCCGATAAATCACAAGTGGAATGGGCTGAACTTCCTGATGACTTAGCACATCAGGGGCAATACAAAAGTGGTGATATAATTGGCTTTGGATTACTGCAATGTAAGCAATGTGGATACGAGCAAACTATCTCACATTTATCAACGGTGATTGATTGTCCAGAGTGCGGCTGTTCAGAATTTCAGCGACAACCATTATCACCGTAAATTCGCTTTGCTATTGTTGAAGTTAACACGGTAAACTGGCGTTAACTTTCCTGTAAAAGATTGCAATTAGAGTATCTTAATGAGTACAGCTGCAGTTACTTGCCTCTTAAAACCATCTCAACTTTCTGCGACATTAACTGAGTCAATGTTTTCGGTGTCTTCGGAAGAAGCCATTGAGCGCCAACCGTTTATTGGTCATGACCGTGCAAAAGAAGCACTAGAGTTTGGCCTATCGATGGATGCCATAGGCTTTAATGTGTTTGCAATGGGTGAACACGGCACAGGCCGACAAACCCTCATTAAGCAGATGTTAACTGAGCTCGCAGCTGAGCAAGATACACCGCCAGAATGGTGTTACATCAACAACTTTGATGATAACCACAACCCATACAAGCTATATGTCAGCCCAGGTGATGGTAAGCAGTTACTTACGCGTATCAATACATTTATTGATGAGTTGTTAGCACTATTCCCGGAAATTTTTGATAACCCAGGATATCAGCGCCAGAAGGCAGCTATTGATCGCGAGTTCAATCAAAAATACGACGAGGCAATTGACACTGTTGAACAAACCGCACTCAATCACAGTGTGCTGCTTTATGAAGAAAAAGGGGAAGTTGGCTTTTCACCGCTTGTTGACGGTAAGCCTCTTGGCGACAAAGAGTTTGCCAGTTTACCAGAAGACAAACGAAAAGAATTCTATGAGCTATTAGAGGCACTTGAAACGCTACTGTCTGAACAGTTGTTAGAGCTTCCGCTTTGGAAGCGCGAGTCGTCTGATAAACTGCGTAAGCTGAAAAATGAAACCGCTGAGCAATCTATTCGCCCGCTTATCAAAGAAATGGAGCATGAATTTGCCAGCAACTTAGGTGTTCTTAAGTATCTGTCGAAGCTGAAAAACCATGTTGTTGATACGGTGCTTGAAATATTGGTGGACGAAAGCAACGAAAACACCAATGACAAAGACAACCGCAAATTATTGGTGGAACAGTTTTTACCGAACCTACTTGTTGAACGTAAGCTAGGTGAGGGGGCTCCTGTTGTTTATGAGCAAAACCCAACGTTTGCTAACCTTTTTGGTCACATTGATGTCTCAAGTTTCCAAGGGGCAACGTACACTAGCTATCGTTTAATTCGCGCTGGTGCACTGCACAAAGCAAACGGAGGTTACCTAATTTTAGATGCTGACAAACTAATGCAACAGCCATTGGTTTGGAATCGATTAAAACTAGCACTAAAAACCCAACGCCTCGCTATCGACAACCCATATGCAGAACTGGGGCAAGGCTCTAGCTACAGTTTACAGCCCGAGAAAATTCCACTGAATGTGAAAGTTATTCTGCTGGGGGGCTCTGATGTGTACTACATGCTGCAAGAGTATGACCAAGAATTTACCGAGCTATTCCGCGTGCTGGCCGACTTTGATCGCCATATCGACAATGACCATGGCAGCCTAAAAGCATACGCAAATTTAATTCGCCGCCGCGCAGCGCAATATAATTACCCTGAAGTGTTAGATGAAGCTGTGCTTGAGCTAGTGCGCTACGCGCTGCGCCGCGCGGAACATCAACACAAAATATCGGCCAACATCGTGCAAGTGAATGACCTACTCGATGAGTCAGTGTACTGGTGGCGTAAACAAAGCTTAGAAAGCAAATTAACGGCTGAATTTGTCAAGTTAGCACTTGCTGCAAAACAACGCAGAACAGGGCGTTTAAGTGAAACGTGGTTAAGTGAAATAAAAGAACGCCAAGTGCTTATTAGCACTGACGGCAGTTATGTCGGTAAAGTCAACGGGCTGACGGTACTTGAAATTGGCGACAGTGTGTTTGGTACGCCAGCGCGCATAACAGCCACTGTTTATGCTGGCAGTAATGGTGTTACTGATATCGAACGAGAGGTAGATTTAGGGAAGTCTATTCACTCAAAAGGTGTACTGCTACTAACAGGTTATTTAGGCCATAAATACGGACAAGACTTCCCGGTATCTATTTCAGCCAATATTGCGATTGAGCAGTCGTACGGCCATATCGACGGTGATAGTGCGTCAATGGCAGAGCTATGTGCACTTATCTCAGCCATCACTAAATTGCCTATTGATCAAAGCATTGCCATTACGGGCTCTATTAACCAGCACGGTGAGGTGCAGTCTGTTGGTGGTGTTAATGAAAAAATTGAAGGCTTTTACCGACTGTGTAAGGACAAGGGGCTAACGGGCAAGCAGGGTGTTATTATCCCTAAAACCAATGTCATCAACTTGATGCTAGAGCAAGATGTTATTGATGCAGTTAACGCGGGTAATTTCCATATTTACGCGGTTGAATGCATTGACCAAGCCATTGAAATTTTAATGTCGACGTCGGCGGGTACTATCAACAAAACAGGGCGTTATCCACGTAAGTCTATTCACGGCTTAGCGTTAGATAAGTTAAATAAGTTTGCGTCTATTTTAGACGGTGCAGAAGAATAAAAGGGAAGAGGCAAACATGGCTAGCGCGTGTGCACATCATATTTTAGTAAAAGACAAAGCATTGGCGGAAAAGCTTAAGCAGCAACTCTCAAAAGGGGCTGACTTTGCAAAATTAGCAAAGAAGCACTCAATATGTCCGTCGGGCAAAAAAGGGGGCGACTTAGGCGAGTTTCGCAAAGGCCAAATGGTGAAACCTTTTGACAATGTGGTATTTAAAAAAGCATTGTATGAAGTGCATGGGCCGGTAAAAACCAAATTTGGTTTTCACCTGATTAAAACCGTGTATAGAACTTAGCTTGGTGAATAAAAGGTTATTATTTAGTTAACGCTTACGCTAGCGGTGGTTGGAGCACAGTGTAACGAATCCAGCGCGTGTACTTGTTAAATGTAAATGCTCTTACTCCCACCCTAATTCTTTGTATGTCTTTTTATCTTCTTCGGGAGAGTCTGATGAATACTTTCCCCAACCTCTAAACTCATAGTATTTGGTCATTGCTTCGAAGTGAGAGCTAGCCTCACAGGTCCACACTAGTTTTGAATCTGGCTCCATATCTCTTCTAGCTTCGCTGCCAAGTTCACCAGCAAAACAAAAAGTATCAAGTTCCTCAGCGTTTGACCAAAGCTCGTGTTTCATCATGACCTTTTACATATAACGCCCCAATAAGGGGCTGGTAAATGCTTGGCTAAACTGTGTAGCGGAGCGGAACCGAGCCAAGCTTTAGCAGTCCCGCGCTTAATTGGCTTGTTATATTTTACATACTCGCTTTGATCAAGCTAGCTAAAACAGCTTTGCCTTCTTTGTTCTCAACCGACTCAAACAGTTTTAACAATTTGGGGAGTAAGAGTTTCTTTTGCGATGTTGAAAGTTCGAAAGAATCATCAAACCAAATTGCGTTTTCGTTATCTAGCATCAAGGTGAATTTGTCATTGTCCGAAACTAACATAACGCCCATCGTTGTAGCTTCAATAAAATAACCTTCATATTTCAATTGGCTATTTATTTGTTGAACACGGGAGTGATTTACATCACCTGCAATCGTGGGAAATGCAATTAAGAGACTAAATATAAGTAGGCGTATGTTCAAACTAGACTCTCGTAAAATATAACGCCCCAATAAGGGGCTGATAATGCTTGGCTAAACTGTGTAGCGGAGCGAAACTGAGCCAAGCTTTAGCAGTCCCGAGCTTAATTGGCTTGTTAGGTGTATCTATATATGCCAAAACAACATACAGATAAAAATAATACCGCTAAATGCACCATAGATAACGAATTTACCTATACTGGCTTGGTGCTGTTTTGACAATGACACCAAATCTAGGTTTTTATAACGATAATGGACAGTTACCGCAACGATAAAATATAAAATAACTGCACTTACAATGTAGTGTTTTGGGCTAAATAGAAAGTTATTTATTTCAGCAAATACACTTCCTAAGAAAATTTCACCTATTAATAAAACCGACCAAAGATTAAGTAGCAAGAAAAAAGATAATGTCGTTACAGAAGAGATAGCTGTATAAGAGCGTGATTCGCCTTTATCAATTTCTCTGAGTGCTAAAGATAAAAATAGTGATTTCAGCATCGATATTCAGTGATACACCTAACGCCCCAATAAGGGGCTGATAAACGCTTGGCTAAACTGTGTAGCGAAGCGGAACTGAGCTAAGCTTTAACAGTCCCGCACTTAAACAGCTTGTTAGCTTGCGTCTTTATCCATAAATGGGGATTCATTATGATATTTGAATAGCCCATATACAAAAGCACCAGTATAAAATATTGCAAATATAGCAACTGAGGCAATAACCAATCTTTGAATTAAGACTGAAATGGGATCTTCAGAACCTTTGATTAAGCTACCAAATATTGCGATAGACATAGTTGCTATGAATAAAGCACCTCCCATCCTGAGAGCATAATTTGATGCGAATTTTATATAATGCTTCAAAATTTCCACATTTCCTTTGAGCTAGCTAACGCCCCGCTATGGGGCTGATAATAGCTTGCTAAAATTGTGTAGCGGAGCGGAACCGAGCAAGCTGTTAGCAGTCCCGCACTTCAGCGGCTTGTTATATTTCACTTCAACACTTTATCGATATATTGATCTAACAATCTATTTTCTGTTGATGACTTATAAAAAAATAAAACCTCAAATAACGCTATTGGTACTATAAAAATCAAAAGTGAACTAAAACCATATGAATGAATAGCACTAGGAAACATTGGTAACATTAAGATAGGAAGTGCCCAAATATAAATTAATGGTCGAGTTTTTATATGAAGCTTACTTTGGTTTCCGACACTTTCTATCCAAATTTCTTTTGCAATTGAATAGTTAAATTGAGGGTAAGCGATATTTTTATTGAAACTAATACCGAATGTTCGTGTTCCTTTACTTTTCACTTCAATAAATTTGGTATCGTTCACAAACTTATTGTCTAGGGACAATAAGCGGTCGATTGCGTCTTCTGCCAATAATTGCGATTTTATTATCCTAACTTTCCGAAATAGACTAATCATGCTTGTGAAATATAACGCCCTGTTAAGGGGCTGATAATGTTTGGCTAAAATGTGTAGCGAAGCGAAACCGAGCCAAACTTTAGCAGTCCCGTGCTTAAACAGCTTGTTATACGTATTCACTTTGAACGTAGTAAACGAGCCTTTTTAGTTTTCTTATCTACAACTACATCGATATACGCGGGTTTAGAACTTTCCTGAAGTTTAAATGTCACGTACCAGCTACAGCCTTTTGAAACAGTAGAAATTGATTTCCATGACATATACTTTGGACTTTCTAACCCATTTAAATAGTTGTGTGCAATTTTTCTAGCGTGATCATCAGCCAAAAAACCTCACAATAATTATCTGCAAAAGACGTAAAGGACAACACTGATACTATGGAGATGAAAAATAGCTTCATAGTATGCCTTTACGTATAACGCCCCAATAAGGGGCTGATAAATGCTTGGCTAAACTGTGTAGCGAAGCGGAACTGAGCCAAGCTTTAGCAGTCCCGCACTTAATTGGCTTGTTATATGTACCTTACTTCACAGTTTAAATACTTTAGCTTTAAAACGATGCCATCGTCATCTAAAAGCTCAATGACATAAAGATTGTCTTCGAATTTAAACTTTGCATCGCTGATATAAACAGGGTCATCGATAAAAGAGTAATCTACGTCAAGAAAGCTAATTTTTATCTGAGAAAATAGATAATCTTTCAACTCTAACAGAAAACTGTTTTCAGCTAAGTCATGTGAGTAATTGGAAATCGTGCTATCTGACCAAACTAGGTTGTTTAACTTTTCATCAAGTTCACTCATAACGTCCTGTACATATAACAGTATATTATGTAGACGTCTCAGTAATATCCGCCCACGATTATCCCGCTAAACTACCAGAAATAGTAAATAATTCAATTCGTTATAAATGGGTTTTGTGGTCGTTCTTGAAAGGAAAGGGGAATTACTGAGACTTCATAGTAATATCCGATAGTAACCATCTGCTTTTATTTAATTTTTTCAATACATTACACGTTTTAATGTTGGTGCCTTGGGGATTTACTGAGAATTCTCAGTAATATCCGGTAATCTCGCCTAAGCGTAGTTTTTTCTGCAAACAGTAGTGTTCGTCGATAGCGATATTAGCTGGCTAACTCACAGGAATCAGGTTTATCTAATCCTGGTCCTCTTTCTCAAGCGCTTCGTTACGCTCTTTGATTTTCTTGAGTTGCTCATCGGTTAACTTAAACTTTTTTGCCGACTGCTTTAACAGCAGTATTCCACTGACGATAATGCCCAATGCAATCGCGAGAATGATAATGTGTGTTGTCTCCACAATTTCTCCAATAAAAACATATTTATTTTGAAAATCTAATAGAAAAGTAACCGAATTCTAGGTAACTTGGTATACGTTTATGTCATATAAGCACGAGTTTTGAATGCTCGTCTAAAATAACGAAAATTATAAAGAGAGTTGGATAGTGGGTATGCTAGAAAAACTTAACATAAAGTTATTACTGCCTGTGGCGGTCATTGGTCTTATTTTTATCATTGTTGCTGCGGTTATGGGGGATTCATTATCGGGCTTTGGCACGGTTGGGTTACTAGTGGTGATGGTGATAGCACAGGTTGCTGCCGGCGCTGCGTTTATTCAATCACAATTGTCTAATCGTTTAGCTGCGCTTCGTGATTACTTAGCGTTAGTGATAAGTACAGACAAAGCACCAGAACAACCGTTAGTAGACGACAGTAACGATGAGTTAGGCGAAATTACTAGCGAGCTATCAACTTTTATTTCTCAACTGGGCGAGGTTATTGAAGAGATTCGTGCAGAGTCTGAAATGTTGAGCCAAGGTTCGTCTCAGCTGGCGTCGCAAATGGGCGAGTCGGTAAATGCTGTTGATGAGTCATCAAATCAAATAGAGCAAATGGCTGACTCTATTACGCAAGTAGCCGAAACATCAGGCGTGTTGTCAGAAAGCGCAGAACGTGTAAGTGAAACGACTAGCCGCGTGATGGAAATTTTAGCGCAAGGCACGTCTAGCTCAAACACCAGTCAAATTAGCATTGAGTCAGTGACTCAAGAAGTAAATAGCATGGCGGATGACTTAGCCTTGCTACAGGAAGAGTGTTCTCGCATTGGCTCTGTTCTTGATGTTATTCGTGGCATTGCCGAGCAAACCAACTTACTGGCACTTAACGCAGCAATTGAGGCTGCGCGTGCTGGCGAACAAGGTCGAGGCTTCGCGGTTGTAGCGGATGAAGTGCGTGCCCTAGCGCACCGTACACAAGAGTCGACAGTTGAAATACAGTCGATGGTTGAAGGTCTTCAAGAAAAATCAAACAATGCCGTAAGTGCAATAGCGCGCGGTCAAGAATTGGCGCAAGAAAGTTTGTCGCACTCTCAGCAGGTTGTTGAAGCGCTTGACCAGGTGGGTGATGCGTTTGCCGATGTTGACAACTTAACGTCTCAAATTGCAAGTGGTACCGACGAGCAGCGTTTGTCTACGTCTTCTATCAATGAAAACATGTCGACTGTGGTTGGTTTAAGTCGTGAGATTACATCGGGCTTAGCATCAGTTGCTGAGCATGCAGAGCAGCAAAAAATTACGTCAGCGGCTGTTGATACCACGCTGAACAAAATATGCGTGTAATACAGCACTAAACATTAAAAATAAAAAAGGAGCTTGTTAGCTCCTTTTTTTATTCTTGTTTGACACTTGAACTTACTCAGAGCTTTGCTCTTGCTCTTGTTTTTCTCGCCTTTTCTGCGCGAGTGCTTGTAATTGTTTAGATTGTTGATGTAACGAGTGTCTTACCAACACTTCTTGGTCTTCTTCACGGATATACTTAAAGACGACTTTGTGGTGATAACCACCTTCTACTTCCGTTGTTTCTACCACTTCACCCGCTGTGTAAATGGCGCAATTTTCTTCGAGAAGAAACACCTTCATTTCTAGCAAGCTTTGCAGTTCAAATGGCTGCTCACTGAAAAATATAACACCGCCACCGCCAAAACGAACGCCTAAAAAACGATTAGTGGGCTCATCTTGTTGGCTGAGAATATAACCGACCAACATGTCGAGTTTATGTGATTGATGGTTGAGATAGTCGACAAGCTGAGAAGCCACACCGCTTAAGCTTTGTATGGAACGAAGCGCACCTTGGTCAACCGTCATCACTTCTGCTGCCATTTTAAATGGCAGAGGCATATTGGCTACGAAATGGTCGTAAGAAACAGCTTCATGTTTTTCAAGCGGTCGAATATTGATATTGAATTGGTGTTCTATAGAAAAGAATTCATCAAATTGTTGCAATTTACTTTGCAAGTCCGCGTCGCTCATGTGTTAGCCTATAAAAATATTATTTGATAAGTATTCAATATTTAGACCTTTATTACGAGCGCTTTATGTCAAATCTCATCGTAAGAGCAGAATCTAAAAGAGATGTCGATGCTATTTCTGCGTTGATTACTCAAGCATTTAAAGATGATCAATATTCACAGGGAACCGAAGCCGCTATTGTTAATGAGCTGCGCGACGATGGGGACCTGATTATTAGTTTGGTGGCAGAACTTGACGGCGTTGTGGTTGGTCATGTCGCGTTTTCGCCGGTTACTGTCGACAATGAAGTGGTTCGCTACTTTGGTTTAGGCCCGGTGGCGGTGTTGCCTGAACATCAGCAGCAGGGTATTGGTAAAGCACTAATAACAGAGGGACTTACGCAACTTAAAGCGCTTGGTGCACATGGCTGCGTTGTGCTGGGTGAGCCTTCGTATTACCAAAAATTTGGTTTTGCTGTTGATGAGCATGTGACTTTAGCTGATGTGCCTCCGGAGTATTTCACGGTGAATCATTTTATGGAACAAACGCCTAAAGGCGAGGTCAGATATGCGTCTGGATTTTCAGCCACATAGCATGTAATTATGATGACGGGCCTACTTGGTGATCACGTATCAGTACTTAGGTATCATTACTCAGGTACAAGTATTCAGGCATCGGCATGTAAGTAGAGGCGCTGTTGGTAGCATGCTATGCTTGGCGCAATTAAAAGAACAACGTAAGCTTTCGCAAATTTAATATCTTTATGTTTCAACCTGTTCAATGCTTTATCGGTTACCGTTACAGTCAAAGTCGTAGCCGATCAGGTTTTATTTCCTTTATCACCTTTTTCTCTATCGTCGGTATTCTACTGGGCGTTGCTTCATTGATCACCGTTGTGTCGGTGATGAATGGTTTCGAAGGCGAGTTAAAAAAGCGTGTGCTGGGGTTAGTGCCACACGCCATCATTCAAACTGACTCAAGTGATACTTTCGATAGCGCGCGAGAGCAACTAATGACCTTACCTAGCGTAAGAAAGGTAACGCCATTTGTTGAAGCTGAAGCCTTAGTTCAGTCACCAGCGGATATCTCTGGTGTATTAGTACAAGGGTTAAACCTTGCCTATGAGCAGGACTCTTTGGTTGCTAATCATATGATGTCTGGAGAGCTGGGGAACCTTGAGGCGGGCGCCTATCGTGTGGTAATCGGCAGGGCGCTTGCGCGCAAGTTAGAAGTGTCAGTGGGCGATAAAATACGCTTAATATTGCCGAATAAAACGTTATTTACCCCGATGGGACGTATTCCCATGCAACGCACTTTTACCGTAGCGGGTGTGTTCAACGTAGGCTCACAAATTGATGACGGTATGGTGTATCTCCATCAGCAAGACGCTGAGCGACTAATGCGCATAAAAAAAGGTGCTCAAACCGCTATTCGCGTTTACTTACATGACGCTTTTGAACTTGAAGCGCTCATGGCCTGGCTTGAATCTACACGACCGAATTGGCAAGTTGAGACATGGCAAGAAAGCCAAGGAACTTTGTTTTCAGCCGTTAATATGGAAAAAAATATGATGTGGCTGATGCTAAGCCTAATTGTTGCCGTAGCCGCATTTAATATCGTTTCTGCGCTAGTCATGGTGGTTAATGACAAGCAAGGCGAGATCAGTATTTTGCAAACAATGGGCATGAATAAATCCAGTGTTATTGGCATCTTCATTACACAAGGCATGGTAAACGGTGCATGGGGCGTCACTTTAGGTACCGCACTTGGACTGTTATTGACGTTTACGCTGAATCCTATTTTAGCCCTTTTAGGTATTAATATTTTTGGTGCAGGTTATGCAACGCAAGTGCTGCCTATTTTGGTGGAGTGGCAAGACGTTGTTGTTATTGTTGTGTCTGCTTTTGTAATGAGTTTTGTTGCCACCCTTTATCCCGCTTATCGCGCGTCAACCACATTACCAGCTGAGGTTTTAAGAAATGAGTGATGTTTTAGAATGTATTGAACTTGCCAAAGTGTATGGTGAAGGAGATACGCAAACGCCTGTTTTGAAATCGCTAAGCTTGTCAGTAAAGCGTGGTGAGCTATTGGCTATTGTGGGTAGCTCAGGCTGTGGTAAAAGCACGTTTTTGCATTTAGCAGGCGCGTTAGATGAACCAAGCAGTGGCCAAGTACTTATTCAAGGCACGGATATTTTTTCATTAGACGACAAAGCAAGAGCACGCTTTAGAAATGAAAACTTAGGTTTTATTTACCAGTTTCACCACCTCATGATGGAATTTAGCGCATTAGAAAATGTGGCAATGCCGTTATTAATCCGAGGAGATGCGCCCAATATTGCCAAAAACGCCGCGAAAGAGATGCTAGAAAAAGTAGGGTTGGGACATCGTATTGAACATCGCCCAGCACAGCTTTCCGGTGGTGAACGACAGCGCGTAGCAATTGCACGCGCCTTAGTGACAAAGCCAGCGTTGGTGCTTGCTGATGAGCCAACAGGTAATTTAGATTTTGATACGGCGCAGCAAATTTATCAGCTAATCACTGAACTGAATCAAGACTTGGGTATCAGTTTTGTTGTAGTTACTCACGACTTATCGTTAGCCGCGAAAATGGATAGACAGCTAAGGCTTGACCACGGCGCGCTTGCACCACTGATGTCAGGGGTTGCGTAAGTGTTTAAACCGGTTAGTTTTTTTGTTGGTCTTCGTTATATTCGCGCAAGGCGTGGTAAAGGTTTTGCCAAGTTTATCTCTGCTTCATCAACAATAGGCATAGCGCTTGGTGTGATGGTGCTAATTATAGTGCTGTCGGCCATGAATGGCTTTGAAAAAGCACTAGCCGACAAGTTGTTGTCCATTATTCCCCATGCTGAGCTTATTGCCGTTAATGAACCAGTTAAAAACTGGGAAACCAAATCAGAACGTCTACTTTCACATCCGCAAGTAAAAGCAATAGCGCCTGTCATCAAAGCCAATGGCATGGTGCAGTTTAAAGGTCAGCTCAAAGCCGTTGAATTGCGCGGTGTAGATGTGCAGTTGGAAACAACGGTAAGCGATATTACTGATTACATGATGTTGGGCAGTTGGCAGCAATTAGCACAAGATCAACTTGTGATAGGTGCAGGTGTTGCGAAAAAACTCAACGTCACCGTTGGTGACACGGTACAACTGTTGGTACCGAAAAAGCAGCAAGACTTCAGTCAAAAATTTAAAGCGCCACAACGAATTAACGCCACAGTAGGTGGTATTTTTAAATTTGGTGGTATGGTCGATGACACGCTAGCTTATTTGCCGTTATCAATGCTCGGTGCAGAATTGGGCTATCAAGCCAATGAAGTGCAAGGTATTCGTATTAACGTGAATGATGTATTTCAGGCCAATGATATTGCCCGAGCTTTAGCTTATGAATTTGATCACTATGTCTACATTTATGATTGGACGTATACGCAAGGCCATTTATTTAACGACATTCAGCTGGTGCGTGTGGTGATGTTTATCGTTATGGTGCTTGTTATTGCGGTTGCCAGTTTTAACATTGTTTCCACATTGATCATGGTGGTTAACGAGAAAAAGGGCGATATTGCGATACTAAAAACAATGGGGGCAAGTCATGGTCAAATCATGACTATCTTTATTCTACAAGGTACGACAAATGGCGTTTTGGGAGCGCTGAGCGGCGCATTACTTGGTAGCTATATTGCGCATAACCTGACGGATATCTTCACGTCTATTGAACAGGCTTTAGGTGTTACCTTCCTCTCTGGTGATGTGTATTTCGTCGATTATTTACCAACGTTCGTGAACATGAGTGATGTTTATCTAACAACAGCAATAGCGCTGATTATGAGCGTACTAGCAACTATTTACCCAGCCTATCAAGCGAGTAAAGTGCAGCCTGCACAGGTGCTTGGACAGGTGTAAAAACAAGGGTAATTTAGTAGAAATAAAAAGGGGGGCATTTAGCCCCTTTTTTGTTTGATAATTAGTGCGAAATTATCAAGATACGTGCTTCTGTTGTTTGCTTTCGGAACTATGTCTAATAAGTAAGTGAGGATACAAGATTAGCTAAGTTCATGCTTAAAATACTAGGCTGAATGAGCTGCCTGTCCCCACTTCTGTGTTTAATGACACATAACCTCCATGGGCTAACATAACTTGTCTCGTCAACGCTAATCCAACGCCTGAACCTTCTCGCTTCGTGGTAAAAAAAGGTACAAATATTTTTTCCGCAACCTCTGGGGCTATACCTGAGCCGTTATCATTTATCTCGATAAGCACTCTCCCTCGAGCGTTAATGGACGCACTAACAGAGATTGTTGCATTGTGTTTATTTTCTACGGCATGTTCGGCATTTTTCAGCAAGTTAATTAGTACCTGTTCGACCATATCCTTATCCGCATCAAGGGTTAGTGATTTTGGGGTTACAGAAAAAGAAGAGTGAATATTTGTCTCATGCCAACCATGGCAGGCAAGTCGCTCAACGTCGCTAAAAAGCGTGTTAATATCTATGCGTTGTATTCTAGGCGGCGGCAGTCGGGTCAAACGGCGATAGCTTGTGACAAACTGCATTAACCCATCACTTCGGCGCGCAACAGTATTGACTGCATCTTTAACGTCACTAAGTTCATCCACAAGTTCAGGTTGAGTCGCCAACTGCTCTGACACATCTTCCACTAAATCTACAGCGGTTTGGGCCAGTGAAGCGACGGGAGTAATACTGTTCATGATTTCGTGTGTTAGTACCCTGACAAGATCTTGCCATGCTTGAAGCTGTGCTGCGTCGAGTTCTGATTGAATGTCTTGCAGGCTTATTAGTAGCTCTTTTTGCTGTGCAACGATGATTTCGGTGGCCGCAATACTGAGCTGATGCTGAATACCGTCAATGGTGATAGTCATCAGAGACCGCTCGCCGGGTGTTAAACTGAGCAACTGCTGGGCGAAATCTGGGTGGAAATGATTTAGATCA
Source organism: Thalassotalea euphylliae (assembly GCF_042682785.1). Lineage (GTDB taxonomy): Bacteria > Pseudomonadota > Gammaproteobacteria > Enterobacterales > Alteromonadaceae > Thalassotalea_F > Thalassotalea_F euphylliae. The sequence goes on from NZ_JBHUIB010000003.1 coordinate 28,454, forward strand.
GTAAGTTTTGTCACGGCGTGGGTACCGAACAAACGTCGTGCGCTGTTGTTCCAAATCGTTAATTTATCGTCTGACTTTATACTAATGAGAGGGACGGGCACGTGCTCAACCACGGCTTTAATATGTCTAAGCGTTTCCTCTTGCTGAGTACGAGCAAGTTGTAAACGGTGAAGAATGTCACCAAACGCTTGACCAAGCTCGTCGAAGCCTGCGCCCAGTTTACTCAAATCAAACCGCTGTGAGTAATCAGCATGTCGAGCTGCATCAAAAAAGCGAACAAGTTCGGCGTTGGTTCTGGAAACAAAGCTGAGTAATTCAAATAACTGCCCAAATAGAATTAATGTCATCAATATAGTGGCCATATGGTAACCGGGCTGGCTGATCAGAATAGCGAGCAAAATCGCTGTAAGCATGGCAAATATCGTACGACCAATAATGAGTAAGGAGAAACGTTTAAAGCCCATGTTTTTCCATCCTACGGTAAAGTGCCGCGCGCGTAAGGCCTAGCTCTTTGGCTGAGTGGCTAATGTTATATTTATGCTTGCGTAAGGCTTGTTCAATTGCCATTTTTTCAATGACTTCTAAGTTAAGTTCATCAGGAAGTTGACCTTGGCCAATTCCTGTTTCTCTCGGTATTGGCTTTGCTTCAGGGGATAACGCTGGCGCTGTCGAACTGTGCTGCGGCGCGTGGTTGGTCAGTTGAAAGTCATCTGCAGCGAGTTCAGAGTGCTCTGACAAAATAACCGCGCGTTCTACTGCATGTCTTAATGCACGTATATTTCCAGGCCAAGCATAAGCTAACATGGCTTGCTGGGTGCTTTGAGCCAAGGTTAATGTTTGTTTTTGATATTTTTTGCAGTAAACCCCAATGAAATGATTGGCAATATCAATGATATCAAGACCACGCTCACGTAATGCAGGTAGGGTAATTTCAACCGTGTTAAGTCTAAACAGTAAGTCTTGCCTAAAATAGTTTTCATCGGCCAGTTTTGATTTTTCGACATTGGTTGCGGCGACAATACGAACATTGAAAGGCTCTTCTGTATTACTGCCTAACGGAGTAACTTTTCGCTGTTCTAGCACTGTGAGCAACTTTGCTTGCAGGTGCAGCGGTAAATTGCCAATTTCATCGAGGAAAAGTGTACCGCCTTCAGCGGCTTTAATTTTACCAATGCGATCTTGGTTTGCTCCGGTAAATGCACCTTTCTTATGGCCGAAAAGTTCACTTTCAAATAACGTTTCAGAGATGGCACCTAAATCAACCGAGAGAAACACATGATCTCGGCGCGCACTTTGTTGATGAATATCTCTCGCGATAAGTTCTTTACCGGTGCCATTCTCGCCCAATATTAACACGTTGGCATCTGTAGGTGCTGCGCGGCTCACTAGCGAGTGAACATGCTGCATAGCGGCAGATTGCCCAATAATAGTGTCATTAGTTGATACAGTAGCTTGAACCAGTGCTTGATTGGCAACTTTTAGTGATTGCGACTCTTGGCGCGTGCGTTTTAACTCAAGTGCGGTCGATACTGTCGCGATGACTTTCTCGTTGTGCCAGGGTTTAGCAATAAAGTCTGTTGCGCCTTTTTTAATTGCCTCAACAGCCACATCAACACCACCATGAGCAGTTATCATTACCACAATAACCTCTGGTTTTAGTCGTTTTACTTCGCTAAGCCAATGAAAGCCTTGCGCGCCAGAGCTTTCTCCTGGTCCAAAGTTCATATCAAGCAATAGAACATCATAATCATTTTGTTCAAGCAATTTAGGTAATTGCTCGGGACGGTTACAAATATCGACTTGCGAGAACTTTCTTTTCAGCAATAACTTACCTGCTACCAAGATGTCTTCATCGTCATCAACAATAAGAATATGTGCGTTTTCTTTCACGACTTTTTTCACTCATTCCCTTAAAACTGTTCATTAACGTACACCTAGTGTTCGAATACGTACAGTAATTTATTGTTGAGAACTAAGAAAAAACAAAATAATTCCATAAAAACAAGTGCTTATTGTTTTGGCTTGGTTTTTGTAACTGATGTGTTAACAACGTGCGCAACAGTTGCGCATAGCTGAAGACAAGCAAAGACAGGTTGCTATGACTAATTCACTTAAAGCCGTTCAAGAAAAACCGACGACTGCTGTTACTGGCGCAGGCATGGATCGTAAAGTTGAGAAGAAGAAAGCCAAGTGGCACAAGCAAGGAGCTGCTGTTCTCGTTGGTGCCGCCGTTCTTTGGTTTGCTTTTAATATCAGCCAACAAGGGCAGGGCAAAGTGCTTGCAATAAACAGTGAGCGTATTGTTGTGTCTCAAGTTACAACAGGAACGTTTGAAGATTTTATCCCAGTTAGAGGTCGCGTTGCCCCAGCAAAAACCGTTTTTCTGGATGCTATTGAAGGTGGACGTGTCGAACGGATATTGGTGGAAGATGGCACAGAACTAAAAGCTGGCGACTTAATCGTTGAATTATCAAATGCATCGCTTCAGCTAAACGTGTTAGGCAATGAGGCAAGAGTAGCCGAGCAATTGAACAACATGCGTTCTATTGAATTGAGTTTAGAGCAAAACAGGCTGCGTCATAAAAGTAACTTGATAGATATTGAATACCAAATCAAATTACTAACGCGACAACTTGCCCGAGAAGAGGAGTTAGTGGCGAGTGGTGCTGTATCTCAATCTCAATTTGATGATACGCGTGACACCTTGGATTGGTACAAAAATAGGCTGACAGTGACCCTCGAAAGCCAAGCATCTGATACCCGTATGCAAGAAGAGCAGTTGACGTTTTTGAAACAAACCAGTCAACGTTTAGAAAGCAATTTGGCTATTTCTCGCCAAAACCTAGACAACATGAATGTGCGTGCGCCAGTGGATGGCAAACTTTCTGGCTTTAATGTTGAAGTTGGTCAAAGCATTGGGCGTGGCGAGCGCCTTGGTCAGATTGATACGCCAAATGATTATAAAGTCACGGCATTTATTGATGAGTTTTACCTAGGGCGTGTTGATATTGGCCAATCTGCAACATTCGACAATTTTGCGCTCGAAATCAGCAAGATTTATCCACACGTTCAAAATGGTCAGTTTGAAGTCGATTTCAAATTTATCAACGAACAGCCGAGCGGTATTCGTCGCGGGCAAACGGTTCAAACACGCCTAACGCTTGGTGACGCAAGCTCTGCGCTGCTTATCCCTAATGGCGCTTTCTATCAAGACACCGGTGGTAACTGGATTTTTGTTGTCACTCCAGATGGTAGCGAAGCAGTAAAACGCAATGTGCGCTTAGGTCGTCGTAACAATCAATTTATCGAGGTGCTTGATGGCCTAGAGGAAGGAGAAAGTGTAATTACAAGCCCATATACCAGTTATCAAGACATGCAGCGATTAACACTTCATGACAAGTAAAAATACAACGCAAATTTATCTAAAAGAAACGCAAGACAGAATTTAATAAAGGAATTACAACGATGCTAAAACTACATAACTTAACACGTGTATATCAAACGGAAGACGTTGAAACATTGGCGCTTAACGGCGTAAACATAGAAATTGCCCACGGCGAGTTTGTTGCCATTATGGGACCTTCGGGCTGCGGCAAGTCTACGTTGCTGAACACCATTGGCATGCTGGACTCGCCAACTTCAGGTCAATATTTGTTTGATGAAGAAGATATATCTAATTACTCAGAAGCGCAGCTCGCCCAAATTCGTAAAAAGAATATTGGTTTCATTTTCCAAAACTTTAACTTGATTGACGAATTAACGGTAGAAGAAAACATCGAGCTTGCGTTGTTGTACCATAACATTCCCGCGGCAGAGCGCAAAGCGCGCGTTGAAAAGGTAATGGATCGTGTAGGCATTGCGCACCGTGCAAAGCATATGCCCAATCAATTGTCAGGTGGCCAACAACAACGTGTTGCTGTAGCGCGCGCTGTAGTGGGCGATCAAAAAATGATTCTGGCGGATGAGCCAACAGGGAACCTTGATAGCGCACACGGCCAAGAAGTAATGGAAATGTTGCAGTCGTTAAATGAAGGCGGCACTACCATTGTGATGGTGACACATAGCCCGGCACATGCTGATTATGCTAAACGTACGATCAACTTGTTCGATGGTCATGTGGTAACTGAAAACGTTCGCGCTGCATAAGGCAGGAGGCAATCATGTTTAAGAATTATTTAATTACCGCATGGCGAAACATCGTGAAAAACGGTGTGTTTTCTGCCATTAACATTTTTGGTTTGGCGGTTGGTTTAATGAGCTGTATTTTGATCATGCTGTTTGTTCGAGCAGAAACGGGTTATGACAAATGGCTACCAGAGAGTGATCGAGTTGTGCGGGTTCATGCCGCTTACACTATGCCAAATCAGCAACCATTTTTAACCGTGCGTTCCCCTGGTCGCGTTATGGAAGCTGTGCGTGACTATGCAAAGAATGAGGTAGAAGCCGCAGTGAGGCTGATTCAATGGTCGCTGACGGTACGAAAAGGAGAGGATGTATTTGATGAAGCTATCACCATGGCAGATGGCAGTTTCTTAGATGTTTTCCAACTTCCTTTTGTGCACGGTAATCGCGAAAATTCATTCAGCCAGCCAATGAACTTATTGGTTACTGAGGAACTTGCCAACAAGTACTTTGGTCGCACTGACGTTATCGGTGAAACTTTGACTGTTTGTTGTGTAGGCCCAACAGGACCGGTTGATGTCATGATCACAGGTGTGGTTCAAGATTTGCCCGATGAAACGCATTTAAACATTAATATGCTGTTTTACTTGCAGCCTGCGCTGTTTCCGCCGGGTAACAATGTGCTAGACACATGGACAAGTGTGAATGTGTATACCTACTTTAAACTCAATCCCCTAGTGAATAGTGAGCAGTTTCAAGATCGTTTGAATTACTGGCTAAACAATGAAAGCCCCTATTTGGGGATGTGGAAAAGTTTACTAAGTGATCACAACGGGATGAAAATTACCGATGTATTTAACCTCAATGTGATGAAACTTACCGATTTGCACCTAAACGCTAAGGACGATGCTGGTAACTTAGGGGATATGACGGCAATGGGGGACGAAAGCATGATTCAGACATTTGTGGTCGTCGCACTGATTGTATTGGCTATTGCGTGTATTAACTTTATGAACCTTTCAACAGCTAAAGCCAGTAAGCGAGCAAAGGAAGTCGCAATGCGAAAAGTACTCGGTGCGTCACGTAGACAAGTCGCTTTCCAGTTTCTAAGTGAAGCCATAGTTATCGTCTTTATCGCGTTGTTGTTTGCTTTAGCGGCAACAGAATTGGTACTCCCTCTTTATAGCCAAGTGATTGGTAAAGACCTTCAACTTCAGCTGTTTGATGAACCAAGTCTTCTACTAATGTTAACGATGACTGCCACGGTAGTTGGTGTTCTGGCGGGTATTTATCCAGCCCTTTATTTATCTCGCTTTTTACCTGGTTACATACTAAAAGCCAGTAAAAGCAGCGAATCTGGTCAGTCTGCAAAGACACGTAGCCTATTAGTCATTTCACAGTTCACTGCCTCTATTGTGCTTGTAGTCTCGACTGTCATTGTTTATGCACAGACGATGTACTCGGTAAATGCTGATGTGGGCTACCAAAGTGATAACAAACTGATACTAAATGTCAGAAATGCTGGCGAAAACTTACAAAGTTTAAAGCAAGAGTTACTCAACTTACCTGAAGTGATCTCGGTGACTTATTCGTCAGAAGCGCCAACTCAAGATGATGAAAACAATAACCTGTTTACCTTGTTAGAAACTGATGAAAACGGAAACAAAGTAGAGCCTGTTTCGTTAAATTATCACAACATGGATTATGGCTTCTTCGAGGCGTATCAAATCAATCCTATTGCTGGTCGTGTTTTTAACGAAAGCTTTGGCAGTGATATGTTAACACCTGTTGCTGAAAACACTGATGAAATGGGCCAAGCAAGTGTCATCATTAACGAAATGGCTGCTCGAAAATTAGGATTTAACACCCCTGAGAATGTACTAGGGAAAACACTGAAAATGGGGCATCACAATCTTACGGTGATTGGTGTGTTACCTGACATTCATTTCAGATCAATCAAATTTGGTATTCGTGCTACTGCATATACGCTGAATCCGAATCGTTTTCGTGTTGCCAATATTGCCTTCGATACTGACAACGTACCTGCTTTAATCAGCAAAGTGGAACAAGTGTGGAAGCGAAATGTACCTCAGCATCCAATCAATTTGCAGTTCTTGTCAGAAATGATGGCTGCTCAGTATCAGGATGAACGTACGACTGCGCGCTTATTCTTGGCATTCTCGGTGTTGGCCATTATTGTCGCATGCCTTGGTTTGTATGGTTTGTCAGCATTTACTGTTGAACGCCGAACGAAAGAGATTGGCATCCGTAAAGTCATGGGAGCAAACGTGTCAGATATCGTTAAGTTGCTCATGTGGCAATTTTCAAAACCGGTGGTGTTCGCAAATGTTATTGCATGGCCGGTGGCGACTTATTTTATGTTAGGTTGGTTGCAAAACTTTCCTTACCGAATCGATAGCTGGTTAATTGCTCCGATTTGTATAGCGGTAGGTTTATTATCACTAATGATTGCTTGGGCGACAGTTGGTGGAAATGCTGCATGGGTGGCACGTCAAAACCCAATTAAAGCTTTGCGTTATGAATAGCAGTTACTCAGCTGGGTAGCTGAACATCGTAAATAAAAAAGGAGCTCGTTTGAGCTCCTTTTATTAACTTTTAATGTCTAGGCTTAAGACTACAAACCTGCAGCCGCTTTAAGCGCGTCTGCTTTATCTGTCTTTTCCCAACTAAATGCAGTGAAGGTTTCACCGTCAACCGTTTTTTCATAAGGTTCACGACCGAAGTGACCATATGCAGCTGTTTCTTGGTACATTGGGTGAAGAAGGTCAAGCATCTTAGTAATGCCGTATGGACGTAAGTCGAAATGCTCGCGAACTAAATCAACAAGCTTTTCTTCAGATACTTTACCAGTACCAAATGTTTCTACTGTAATGGAAGTTGGCTCTGCCACACCAATAGCGTAAGAAACTTGAATTTCACAACGATCAGCAAGGCCTGCAGCAACAATGTTTTTTGCAACATAGCGACCTGCGTAAGCAGCACTGCGGTCTACTTTTGATGGATCTTTACCAGAGAAAGCACCACCGCCGTGGCGAGCCATACCGCCATATGTATCAACAATAATTTTGCGACCTGTTAAACCACAGTCACCCACAGGGCCACCAATAACGAAGCTACCTGTTGGGTTAATGAAGTATTTGGTTTCAGGTGTTAATAACTCTTCAGGTAGCACGTGCTTAATGATGTTTTCCATCACTGCATCGTGAAGCATTTCCTGAGAAATATCAGGGTTGTGCTGAGTTGAAAGTACCACCGCATCAATAGCTACAGGCTTGTTGTCTTCGTATACAAAGGTAACTTGCGACTTAGCGTCTGGACGCAACCACGGTAACACACCAGATTTACGTACCTCAGCTTGGCGCTCTACTAATAAATGCGAGTAGTAAAGTGGTGCAGGCATGAAGGTTGGAGTTTCGTTTGTAGCGTAACCGAACATCAAGCCTTGGTCACCAGCACCCTGTTCTTCTGGTTTTGCACGGTCTACACCTTGTGCAATTTCAGATGACTGTTGACCAATTAGGTTCATGATGCCACACGTTTCGCCGTCAAAACCTACGTCTGAAGACGTGTAGCCGATATCACTGATCACTTTACGAGTAAGACTTTCTAAGTCTACCCACGCTGATGTTGAAATCTCGCCAGAGATAATGGCAACACCAGTTTTAACCATCGTCTCACACGCAACACGTGCGTGCTTGTCTTTGGTTATAATTGCGTCTAATACCGCATCAGAAATTTGATCGGCAATTTTATCCGGGTGACCTTCTGAAACAGATTCAGAGGTAAATAGGTGTCTAGACATAAAACCTCAATAATTGATGTGTTTTTTATCACGTATTTTAGATTGTCGTAGAAAGTTTTCTCACGACAAATTTTTCGACATTCTACGCGAACTTTTTTCAGAAGGAAAGGTTTTTACGCCTAGACGTCTAAACGTCTTTGCTTAGCTGTTGATAAGACAGTGCTGTAGGCCAAAACTTTTCGATAACGTATTGTTGATTCTGAAAAAACGCGCTTGAATAAACTTGTTTCTTTACGTTCATTTGCTCGGTAGAGTTCAGTAATTGTTGAGCAAGCAGTCGACGCTTGAGTTCTTGAGTAACAGGTTTAGCGGTTTCCAATAATTCAATACTTGTAGGAAGATGCTGTTGAATTTGTTGGCTAATGAGGGGGTAGTGGGTACAGCCTAGCACCAGAGTATCAATGCCTTTTAAGACAAGCGGAGTAATGTAACGTGAAAGTAAGGCGTTGCAATGTTCACTGTGATGTTGACCTTGTTCAATTTGTTGGACCAGTCCAGGACAGGGCTGGATATGTACTTCTGCATCCAGTTTGTGTCTATCGACCAGCTCTAAAAAACGTGGGTTGTTGGCCGTCGCTTGAGTCACGAGAATACCCACTGATTTTGCTTTTGAAACAAGGGCTGCTGGTTTTATGGCAGGCTCTACACCGATGATTGGTAATTGATATTGCTTTCTGAGTGATTCTATAGCGATAACGGTGGCGGTATTACAGGCCACGACAATGGCTTTTACCCCTTGATTTATCAAGAATTTAGCGACAGAATGAACTCTGGCTATTATCTCTTCATTGCTTTTGTCGCCATAGGGCGCAAATCCGCTATCAGCAACGTAAATAAGCTGTTCATTTGGCAACATCTCACTGATACAGCGAGCAATTGAAATACCTCCTATCCCGGAATCAAAAATACCAATAGGCGCCTGTTCGGGCTGTGTTAAAAGGTCAATAGCCATGTAATCAAAGTTTGTTTCAATAAAGCGATGCCGTTATAGGGATATTTACTGTTTTTGTAAAGTAAATTCGCGGCAGGCGTTTTTATCTATTAGAAAAGATTGAGTGTAAACACGGAAAGTCGTCATGGACAACAAAGTATCGTTTAATGTTGCAAAGCAGTTTCCCGGATTAATGTGGATCATCTTATTTGGTGACTTCATTACACGCGGTAGTTTTTATATGGTTTGGCCGTTTCTTGCTGTCATTCTGTATCAAAAGTTTGGTATCTCTGCGACTGAAGTGGGCTTGATACTATCAGGGGCAGCGGTACTTTCCGTATTTATCGGCTTTTTTGGCGGAGCATTATCAGACAAATTTGGCCGAAAACTGATTATGTTCAGTACTGGCATCGTCTATGTTATTTCGTTTGTGCTGCTTGCTTATGTTGAAACAGTTATGGGTTATGTGCTGGTTATTGCATTGTGCTCAATTTCAAAAGCTATCTGGGATCCACCCACGCAAGCATTAGTGTCTGATATTTTACCTGATGTGAAAGTCAGGGAGCTTGGCTTACAAGCACGTTATTTTGTCGTCAATGTGGGGTGTGCTATTGGTCCTATGGCAGGTGTGTATGTAGGTGTTACAGGTCAGCAATCAGGTTTCTTGTTAACAGCGGCAACTTTCGGGTTCTGGATGGTATTGCTTGCTGTCGGTATGTACAAGCATGGTGATATCAGTGAGCACAGTGTTAAAAGTGATGGCAAACTGCGCGATACTATGAAAATACTGTGGCAAGACCGCGTGCTTCAATGCCTGATTGTCGCGAACATCATTTGTATGTTTGTGTATGCGCAAATGGATTCAACGCTCATTCAGTACCTAACCCGTGCGAAAGTGCCGGAGTTAATGACGTTGATCTCCAGTATGATATTTGCCAATGCGTTGGTGATTATTAGCCTCCAGTTTGTGCTGTTAAAAATGATGGCAAGCTTGTCATTACCTAACCGTATTCAAGTTGGGTTGGTGTTGTTGGCGTTGTCACAAATTTGGATGGCGTTTAATCCCGTTTCGGCGTTTTGGGGGTGGATTGGTGCAGTGGTCATTATGAGTATTGGAGAAGCTATTTTATTCCCGACTATGAATGTACACATTGACAGGCTCGCACCGAAGCATTTGCGAGGAGCCTATTTTGGCGCTGCTTCCTTTTATTCAATAGGCTTTGCGATGGCACCGCTTGGTGGAGGCATTTTGCTTGATTGGTTGGGAGGCCCTTGGGTCTTTGGCATAGGTGCTGTGATGGTACTGTTGGTGATGTATCTTTATTTCATTTTAGAGTCGCTACCACGCCCTGATTTTGGCGAACCTCTTACGCAAGGTGATACGTTGGAAAGTCGTAACGAAACGAATTAAATAAAACGTCTGCTGTGTCAGTGCAAGACAAACAAAGGGGAGAATAGGGAGTGGTTAAAGAAATTTAGCTGCTTCCAGAATGCCGTTGCCAACGTCAGCCCTTGAACACCGTGTGCTCAAGGCGGGAATCAATATACTTGCCGTAGGCTTCTCGGTACAAGCCGAGCATGCTCAATAGCCAGCAAATGATACCCTAAGGTAATGATTATCGGCTCAGGGACATAGTTAACATACGAACATCCCAGAAGACAGGCGTTGATTATAGCAAATATCCCTGCTGGATTAAGTAATTTATTGTAGAGAAGTGTTGTTTGCCGACTATTTAAGCTAAGTGATTAAAACTTCGTTAGTTATTGTTCAAGGGGTGGTTAAGGAGATTCAGGGCAGGGGTTATAATCGGGGTTTAGTGATTTTAATTTTGCTTCTTCTAACATAGCAACCGTTGCAGCTTCTTCGCCAAACTGTTTCCCTGTTTCCAACCAGGTACGCATCAACTCTTGGTCGTGAGTAAACAAAGCTTGCGTGTTGATAAAATCTTGAGAATAGAGTTTGTCATAGAGTAATTGAGATTCTATGACTAACGCGTTTACTGCTTCCGTATCTTTTTCATCTTTATAGTGGTCTTGCAGCATACCAGAGCCCATACTTTTAAGGTTAACCGAGGAGCCGTATTTGCGCATTGCATCGAAAACATTGAAGCATTGTTCTTTGTACTTGTCGTCGTTTCGGCATAGCTCCATCACGTTGGCAAACAAAAGCGGCCTCGCAGCGGCGTATCCAGTAGCTGTGATTGCTAGTTGATTAAATGAGCTGTCGACATAACCTACCGTGTTATTTAAAAAAGTCTGAATAGTGTCAAAGAAATACTCATCAAAGTTTTGCTTGCTGGCGGCTATCGTAAAAAACTGATCAAAGGCATGCAGTTTTTCTTGTTTCAGCATATTTGCAGCATGCTGCAGCCAAAGGACGCCATTCTCATTGTCTGCACTTTCGATGAACTGTGAAATATCTTCACCACAATCATCATCGTTCGGGAGATTAAAACACACATCCAGTAATGCTTGCACAGCTAATTTATCATTTGGAGCTTGCTCAAGATATGCACTAAGAAAGAGGCGTTTATGGTGAGGGCTAACCTCTTTTAATTTGTTGGACGCGAACAGATAGGCGAACCGCTGTTGGATAACATCGGGGGAACTAAGCAACTCTTGAATAAAGCTATCAATTGTTGCGTAGTGTTTGTCACGTTCTTCATCTGAAAATTCAGGAAAAGCACACTGTTGGGTTACTGTCTGTTGATTAGTTTGAAGGTTCTTAGGTTCTTTAGCTTCATCAAGCATAGAATGATTGATAGGCGCTGTGAGCATAGCTTCGGGCACATTGGGCGTGTCGCCTTGCTTCTGTAGTACAGTGCTTTCTTCCATAAACGTTTGAAGAGGCATAGAAGAAATGAAGGATTTTTGCCAAACAATTATTACAACAAGGATCAAGCTAATCAGCAGCCAGAGCTTGTTGCTCATGCCTATGCAGATTTATCTATTTGGGGGGTAAGTGCTTGTTCAATTGTGTGTTGCAGTAGCTCAATCTTACTTTGCGTATCAATACGTTCTTGTTCTTGCTGAGCTTTATTCGCCAAAAGATCGTTGGCTAGGTTGAGTGCAACCATCATCATAGCCTGATCAGGTGAATTAACTGCACCTGACTCTGCAATGCTTTCTAGTCGATTGTTTAGCTCGGTAGCAGCCGCAAATAGGGCGCTCTCCTGTCCTTTAGGGCAAGCTATTTTTAATTTTCGACCAGCGATCGTTACTTCGACTTTATTGCGCATTGCCGGCGCTTTTTCCTTTTAAAAACAAGCGTTATGGATCGCACTATAACTATCTCGATCCTCGGTTGCAAGCACAATAGCGGGCTGTCGCTTTTTTCTGGTTTCATTTCACTGTCAATGGTACGATTAACGCCATCTAATTACATGACATTTGTGAATTTTTATGTCTGATGAATCTTTGCTCGATTTCGCTACAGCACAAGCTGTACTTACCTCTGAGAGCGTCCAAGCACATGCTGCTGAATTACACGGTGTATTAACGGGATTAATTGCCGCGGGTTACGAATTTGAATCTACTGATTATCTCGCAATGATCAACGATATGTTCAACAATGGCGAAGGTTTGCCTTTAGAAGCGAAGAGCTTGGTGAAACAGTTGTATAGCCAGATATGGCAAACTTTGTTGGATGACTCTTATGGCTTCAAGTTGATGTTGCCTGATGACGATGACACCATTGCTGAACGCGCAGCTGGGTTAGGCCATTGGGTGCAAGGGTTTAATTTGGGCTTTGGTTTACAACAAAAAGATACACCTGTAGCGTCTGATGATGTAAAAGAGGTGCTATCTGACTTTGGCGAAATTGCTAACCTTTCTGACGAAATAGATGATGACGAAGCGACAGAACAAGCGTATTACGAAATAGCGGAATATGTGAAAGTGTCTGTATTACTTTGTTTCTCTGAACTTGGCTCGGCGCCAGACACACAAAACAAGCCTATTTTGCATTAAAGCAATGCATTAACACTCTGTACGAATGTGTCGTACGTGAACTCAGAACGATGTAGATTTTATGTTGAAAAATACCCTATTACCTGTAGAAGAGTTTGTTGCTCGTCGCGAAGCACTCTTCGCTCAAATGCCTAGTAACGCCGTACTTATTGTTAAGGCGGCGCAAGAAATCACGCGTAGTAACGACACAGAATTCCCTTTTTGTCAGAATAAAAACTTTTATTATCTCACAGGTTTTCATGAGCCTGATGCGTTATTAGTCATGGTGAAAGCTGAACAAAACTCAAGCATTTTGTTTTGTCGTGAAAAAGATCCTATGCAGGAAGTGTGGCATGGTCGCCGTGTCGGTCCAGAGGCAGCCAAAACACAATTTGCTATGGATTACAGCTATACCAATGAGCAAATCGATGAACTTGTACCTGATATGTTAGAAGGCAAGTCGGTCGCTTTATGTTGCTTTGACGACGACGAAGCAATGGCACTAACAACAGAGCTGATGAGCCATGTCGCCCGCCAAGTGAAATCAGGCAAGAAGTCTCCTGCGCAAATGATGAACTGTGCAGAGATGATCAACGATATGCGCTTGCATAAAAGTGAGAACGAAATCTCATTGATGCGACAAGCTAATGTCATAAGCGGTCAAGCGCACCAGCGTGCAATGAAGGCAACAAAAGCGGGTAAGTTTGAGTATCAAATTGAGGCTGAGTTGCTTCACGAGTTTGCAGTAAATGGTGCTCGTCATCCAGCTTATAGCTCGATTGTAGCTGGCGGTGACAATGCCAATATCCTGCATTACACAGACAACGATGAAGTGCTGAATGATGGCGATTTGCTGCTAATAGATGCTGGTGGTGAACTAGCTGGTTATGCAGCCGACATTACGCGTACTTTCCCCGTCAGTGGTAAATTTAGCGAACCACAAAAGATCATTTATGATCTTGTCCTTGCATCACAACTCGCGGCTATCGATGCCATTAAGCCAGGAAACACGTTTGCACAGTTGAATACTATTGTTTGTGATGTGTTAACTAAAGGCCTTTATGAGCTTGGTATTTTGAAGGGCAACCTTGATGAGCTTCTCGAAAAGAAAGCATGTAAACAATACTTTATTCATGGATTAGGTCACTGGTTAGGGTTAGATGTTCATGATGTTGGTGATTATCATGTCGATGATCAACGCCAACAAATGCGTCCATTTGCACCTGGTATGATAATGACTATCGAACCCGGCATATACATTCCTCTGGGAACCGAGGATGTTGATCAAAAATGGCAAGGCATTGGTGTGCGAATTGAAGACAATATATTAGTGACCGAAAGCGGACATGAAAATTTGACGGTTAACGCTCCTAAAACAACGTCTGATATCGAATACTTGATGGCAAATGGCTAATTCTGCACTTTCTTATGACATAGTGATTGCAGGTGGCGGCCTGTCAGGATTACTCACTGCAGTAGCGCTCAGCCATCAAACAAACTTCGCACGTATCGCCATCATAGAAAGCAATGACTTGTCGACTGCGTCAAATGTTAGCTTTGATGACCGCGTCATTGCGCTCTCTCATGGCAGTGTTGACTACATCAAGCAGTTAGGCGTTTGGCACCAAATGTCTGCAGATGCGACAGCGATAGAGCACATTCACATATCTGATCGCGGTAATTATGGTAAAGCACGAATTGCCGCAAACGATCATAACGTGGATGCACTAGGGCATGTGGTGCCGCTTTCTAGTATTGCCAATACGTTGCTGCAAAAAGCGAAAACGTTTTCGACTATTGATTGGCTGAGCCCTAACAGTATCGCCAAAATAGAGTTTTTAGCAGAACGCGTTGAACTTGTGTTGGATAACACTCAACAGATAAATACCAAGCTACTTGTCGCATGCGACGGTGGGCAATCAATGTGCAGAAAGGCGGCAGGTATTGCAAATACGAGCCGTGATTATCAACAATCAGCCGTTATTGCCAATGTCACCACCCAAAACCCTCACAACAACGTTGCTTATGAGCGATTTACTGAGCAGGGCCCTATTGCCATGCTACCAATGACAGGCAACCAATGTTCATTGGTGTGGACGGTGAATCATGATAATGCCGAAATAATCAAAACATTGAATGAACAAGCGTTTTGTCAGGCGCTTGAAGAGGCTTTTGGGCGCTACTTGGGCGCCATTGAGGGGACGACCAAACGAAGCGTATTTCCATTAAAGCTAGTGCAGGCTGAGCGACAAACCTTTCATCGGTTAGCTCTCGTGGGCAATGCTTCACATGCGATTCACCCCATAGCGGGTCAAGGCTTTAATCTTGGCATCCGTGATATTAAAGAACTTGTACAGTTATTGAGCGAAGGTAACAAGGATACGCAGAAAGAGGAGCGAAGCTTTGATCCAGGTCGAGGTAAAGTGCTTAATCAATATCAACAGTGTCGTGGACAAGATCAACAGGAGATCATTACACTAACGGACTCTATGGTGACTTTGTTCTCAAACGAATTGCCGCCGTTAGTTGCTGGCCGCAACGTTGGCGTTAAAGTGATGAACTATTGCCGTGCCTTGCAGCAGGCTTTCGTCAATAAAACCATGGGATATTAAACACGATGCAAAAGTTTGACTTACTCATTGTTGGTGGCGGTATGGTAGGGCTGAGCCTGGCGCTTGCCTGTCGAAAGCTGTCTTCAATGACAATTGCCGTTGTTGATGCAAATCCTCCTCAACCGCTAAACCATGAACCTGAACTTCGTGTCAGCGCTATAAACGCAGCAAGCCAAACCATCTTCGAAAACCTAGGCGTTTGGTCTTCTATCGTCGAACAGCGCATGCAACCATATCAGCATATGCATGTCTGGGATGTGAATAGTGCAGGTAGCCTTGATTTGAATATTGACGATTTGCGCGGCAAACGTAACCGTGAATCTTTAGGCACAATTATTGAAAATAGTGTTGTTCGCCAAGCCTTGTGGCAGCAGATTGAGCAAGACCAAGGTGTTACTCTGTTTACACAAGAGCGCATTCAAAGCCTTGCTATTGGCGAGCATGAAGTGTTTGCAGCGTTTCAATCACAATCGCCCATTATGGCTAAGTTAGTCGTTGGGGCAGACGGCGCTCAATCGTGGGTAAGACAGCAAGCCGATATGCCCATAGCGTTTCGTGATTATGATAACCACGCTGTTGTTGCGACGGTTAACTGCGAACAAGGTCATCAAAATACTGCTTGGCAAGTGTTTTTACCTGAAGGGCCACTAGCATTTTTACCACTTTATAACAGCAATCAGTGCTCGATTGTGTGGTCGACATCGCCTGAAAAAGCGAATGCTATTTCAAGCATGGCACCTGAAGAAATTGGCAAAGAGTTAACGGCACTGAGTAGCGGCAAGTTAGGTAGAGTTTCAATAGCGAGTGATACTGCGACATTTCCTCTGACAATGCGTTTGGCACATCAGTTTGTTAAAGATCGCGCTGTACTTGTTGGTGACGCTGCGCATACGATACATCCATTAGCTGGGCAAGGCGTTAACTTAGGGTTACTAGATGCGATGGCACTGGCACAACACCTATCAATGGGGTTCGAAGACGATGCCTTGCTTGCCAAGCAGCTAGCACAGTATTCCCGTTGGCGACGGGCTGAAGCGGCCAATATGGTGGCAGCTATGGAAGCTATTAAGCAAATATTTACGCCTCAGCAGCCGATTATTAAAGCAGCAAGAGGCTTTGGCATGGAAATGCTAAGCCAATTAAAACCAGTAAAATCGAAAATGATTGAACAAGCACTTGGCTTAGTCGGTGATTTACCTGAACTGGCGAAAAATACTTGATTTCTTGACCATTTATTCAAGAAAAAAGTTTTTCAAATAAAACACGAAAGCGACCTTTGGTCGCTTTTTTATTTGGCTTTTAATTTTGATAAAGGTTATTTATTTAAATTATATTCGGAATATGTGTTTTTTAGCCTGAATCAATTCGGAATGCGGTGTTAATTCTGTTGAATCAGTGGTTCGCTTTAAATATAATTCAGCGCAAGTTTTGTAAAACCCCTGTCTATCATCTACTTTTTGCCAAGTAGGTGGCTGTTACGACAACAAGCAAGAGTGATCAAACATGACAAACAAAACCGTTCTTCATGCCAAGCACCTAGAAGCTGGCGCTAAAATGGTCGACTTCTACGGCTGGGATATGCCAATTAATTATGGCTCACAAATCGAAGAGCACCACGCTGTTCGTCAAGACGCTGGTATGTTTGACGTGTCTCACATGACCATTGTTGATATTGAAGGGGCAGACGCCAAAGCATTCTTACGTAAGTTAGTGATCAACGATGTTGAAAAACTAAACGTTGCTGGTAAAGCACTTTACACGGGCATGTGTAACGAAGAAGGCGGCGTAATTGATGACCTTATTATTTATTTCTTCACTGATACTAGCTACCGATTGGTGGTTAACTCTGCTACTCGCGAGAAAGATTTAGCCTGGATCGCAAAGCAGTCTGAAAGCTTTGACGTAACCGTTACAGAGCGCCCAGAATTCGGCATGATTGCTGTTCAAGGCCCACAGGCTATCGCAAAAGTGGCGACTTTACTCAATGCTGATCAAGCAGCTTTAGTAGACGGTATGAAGCCATTCTTTGGTGTACAAGCGGGCGATTTATTTATCGCAACGACAGGTTACACGGGTGAAGCTGGCTACGAAATCGTAGTACCAGAGGCACAAGCTGCAGACCTATGGCAGCAATTACTTGATGCTGGTGTAAAACCATGTGGTTTAGGTGCACGTGATACGCTTCGCCTTGAAGCAGGTATGAACCTATACGGTTTAGATATGGATGAGTCAGTAACGCCACTAGCGGCAAATATGGCTTGGACCATTGCATGGGATGATGAAGCACGTGACTTTATTGGTCGTGATGTATTAGCAGCGAAACGCGAAGCCGGTAGCGAACCAAAATTAGTGGGTCTAATTTTAGAAGAGAAGGGCGTACTTCGTTCAGGTCTAAAAGTGGTTACTGAACATGGTGAAGGCGTGATTACTTCGGGTACTTTCTCGCCAACGTTAGGTCACTCGATTGCAATGGCACGCGTGCCGCGCACAGTGAAGTTAGAAGATACTGTTCAGGTAGAAATGCGTAAGAAACTTGTTGATGTTAAAGTCATCAAACCGTCGTTTGTTCGCAACGGTAAAAAGGTTTTTTAATACCTGACAACAGATAAATTAGCGCTATAGTTAAAAGGCTAAACAGCGCTTAACCAAAAGAATTCAACATTAAGATTAGGAACAAGAAAAATGAGCAACATTCCTTCAGAGTTAAGATACGCAACTTCTCATGAGTGGGTACGCAAAGAAGGTGACGGTATTGTTACTGTTGGTATCACTGAGCACGCACAAGAGCTTTTAGGCGACATGGTATTCGTTGAATTACCAGAAGTGGGCGAAAGCGTGAGCACAGGTGATGATGTTGCAGTTGCAGAGTCTGTAAAAGCGGCATCTGACATCTACGCACCAGTGACTGGTGAAGTGGTAGAGGTTAACGAAGACCTTGAAGACTCTCCAGAGCTTGTAAACTCTGACGCATACGGCGATGGCTGGATGTTCAAAATCAAAATTGAAGACGAAGCTGAGTTAGAAAGCCTACTGGATGCTGAAGGCTACGAAAACTCAATTGACGAAGATTAATCGTTAAGTAACAAATAGATAAGGCCTCGGACAACGTTCGGGGCTTTCTTTTTTAAAGTAGATTAAGTGAAGCTGTTTTATGACTATTCGATCGTTAACTGACTTAGAACAAACTCAAGACTTTATCCGTCGCCACATTGGTCCGGACGAAGCACAAACGCAGGCGATGTTAAACGACATCGGTGCTGAATCGGTAGATGCGCTGATTGATGAAATTGTACCGGCAAACATTCGTTTAGCCGACTTACCAGCGATTGAAGAAAGTAAAACGGAAGTTAAAGCACTTGCTGACTTAAAAGCAGTAGCAAGCAAAAACAAAGTAAACAAAACTTACATTGGTTTAGGTTACTACGGCACACATACGCCGAACGTTATTCTACGTAACGTGCTAGAAAACCCAGGCTGGTACACTGCGTATACGCCATACCAACCAGAAATTGCGCAAGGTCGTTTAGAATCGTTACTTAACTACCAGCAAATGTGTTTAGACCTAACAGGTTTAGACTTAGCGTCTGCGTCATTACTTGACGAAGGCACAGCTGCTGCTGAAGCCATGGCACTAGCTAAGCGTGTTTCTAAGAACAAAAAATCTAATGTGTTCTTTGTTGCTGAAGAGGTTTACCCACAAACTATTTCGGTAGTGAAAAACCGCGCGGAATTCTTCGGTTTTGATCTTGTTGTTGCGCCTGCTGCAACCGTGGGCGATCACGATGTATTTGGTGCTTTACTGCAATACCCGACATCAACTGGTGAAATTGTTGATATTCGTCCGCTTATTGAAGCGGTTCACGAGAAAAAAGGTATTGTAGCCGTAGCTGCTGACATCATGAGCTTAGTAATGCTAAAAGCGCCAGGTGAACTGGGTGCTGACGTAGTTATTGGTTCTTCACAACGCTTTGGTGTACCGATGGGGTACGGTGGTCCTCACGCGGCATTCTTCACAACGTCTGACAAATACAAGCGCTCAATGCCAGGTCGTATTATCGGTGTTTCAAAAGATACTCGCGGTAACAGCGCACTGCGCATGGCAATGCAAACGCGTGAGCAGCACATTCGCCGTGAAAAAGCGAATTCAAACATCTGTACAGCGCAAGTATTATTGGCGAACATGGCTGCATTCTACGCAGTATTCCATGGTCCACAAGGCCTTAAAACGATTGCTAGCCGCATTCACCGCTTCGCAGATATTTTATGTTTAGGTACAGCAACGAAAGGCTTACAAGCTATTCATGCAAACTACTTCGACACATTAACGTTTAATGTAGACAACAAAGAAGAAATTGTTTCACGTGCACTAGCTGCTGATATTAATTTACGTACTGACGTTGAAGGTCAATTGTCTGTTTCTCTTGATGAGACAACAACGCGTGACGACGTAGCGGTTCTATTTGACGTGCTACTTGGCGAAGGGCATGGCTTAGATGTTGCTGACCTAGATGCGAAGATTATCGAATGTGGTCACTCGTCTATTCCTGAAGACCTAGTGCGTGAATCAAAGATCTTAACGCATCCAGTATTTAACTCTTACCACAGCGAAACTGAAATGCTTCGCTATATCAAAAAGTTAGAAAACAAAGATTTAGCACTGAACCACTCAATGATCTCATTGGGTTCATGTACGATGAAGCTGAATGCAACCGCGCAAATGATTCCAGTGTCATGGCCAGAGTTTGCAAACATGCACCCGTTTGCACCAGTAGACCAAGCACAGGGCTACGCAGAGATGATCAACGAACTAGGTGACTGGTTAGTTGAGCTAACAGGTTACGACAATATCTCGATGCAGCCTAACTCAGGCGCGCAAGGCGAATACGCTGGCCTTATTGCTATTCACAAGTACCACGAAAGCCGTGGTGATGCGCATCGTAACATTTGCTTAATTCCATCATCTGCACACGGTACTAACCCTGCTTCTGCGCAAATGGTAGGTATGAAAGTTGTCGTTGTTGACTGTGATAGCAGCGGTAACGTTGATATGGCTGACCTAAAAGCTAAAGCAGAAGAAATGGCGGATAACTTGTCATGTATCATGATCACGTATCCATCTACACACGGTGTTTACGAAGAAACGATTCGCGATATCTGTGACATTGTTCACGCTAACGGTGGTCAAGTTTACCTTGATGGCGCAAACATGAATGCACAAGTGGGTATTACATCGCCAGGCTTTATTGGCGCTGACGTATCTCACTTAAACTTGCACAAAACATTCGCTATTCCACACGGTGGTGGCGGTCCAGGTATGGGTCCTATTGGTGTGAAAGCACACTTAGCACCATTCTTACCAGACCACCCACTTATCACAGTAAAAGAAAGTACTAAAGGCAATGGCGCGGTATCTGCAGCGCCGTTTGGCTCAGCGGGTATTTTATGTATCTCTTACCTCTACTGTGCAATGCTTGGTAAGCAGGGTGTTACAGATTCAACGAAATATGCGATTACCAATGCTAACTACTTAGCGAAGAAGCTAAGCGAACATTTCCCAATTCTGTACACCGGTGCAAATGGTCGTGTAGCGCACGAATGTATTGTCGATATGCGTCCGCTAAAAGAAGCGTCTGGCATCACTGAAATGGACGTAGCTAAGCGCTTAATGGACTATGGTTTCCATGCGCCGACGATGTCATTCCCGGTAGCTGGAACATTAATGATCGAACCTACTGAGTCTGAAAGCAAAGTGGAAATCGACCGTTTCATTGAAGCGATGGTGTGTATTCGTGACGAGATTCGTAAAGTAGAGCAGGGCGAGTGGACAGTTGAAGACAACCCGCTTCACAATGCACCGCATACGCTTGCTGATATTACTGATCCAGAGTGGAACCGCGCTTACACAACTGCAGAAGCTGTGTTCCCTGTACCGGCAGCTGCGGCAAATAAATTCTGGCCAACAGTTAACCGTATCGACGATGTGTACGGTGACCGTAACCTTGTTTGTTCTTGCCCGAGCACAGATACGTACAAAGACTAAACAAAAGTTTTATTGTGTTTAAAAAAGCGGGCTTAAGGCTCGCTTTTTTTATTTCAGCCTACCTTCGATTATCTAAAAATGTAGTCTGGTTTGTTGTTGTAAGAATAAATACTGACTGATAATCTATTGAAATTAATGAGTTAAATTTTTATAGGGATATATTCGTTTAAGTAATTAAGACATTGGTATTTTCTTAAACGAGCATTAATACATGAAATCTTCAACACTATTCTTCACAACTCTTTGTTCGGTATTGGTAACGTTATCCGCTTGTTCCCAAAGTAACGAAAATAAACCTTTTAACGCCAAAGCTGCTTGGCTGGAGCTAGAGGACGTTATTAAACAAGATTATGCCTATTTGGATCGTGCATCGTTTAATGTAGAGAGCGCTTTTGACACCTTTGAAAAGCAAGCACTAAACACGACGAATAAAAAAGCATTTATTGATGTTGGGCAAAGGCTTACGCGCTACTTTTCGGATCCGCATTTAAACCTTGGTCCTTATGATGAGTTTGATTTTAGCGTTTTTCCAACTGGCTCTGATATCAGAGCGGTGTATCTCAACAAAAAATTTATTATTGAAGATGTCAAAGCGGACTCTGCGGCTGACAAAGCTGCGCTCCGTCCCGGCAGTGAGGTGATAACCATAGATGGTTTTCCCGCAAAAACAGCGATTGAAAACGTTTTTGGGCAGCCATTTGAATCGCTATCGCTGACTCAAGTTAATTATGGTCTCAACATAGCGTTAGGCGGGCTTAGAAACAAGGAGCGTTTACTTACCATCGCAACTGACGGAGAAGAACAAGACTATGCATTGGCTGCAAGCTATGAGGCAATAAATCAGTTAAATGATGGGCCAACACTGACTTACAAAAAAATAGGGGATTTGGGCTATATCCGCTTTAATAACTCGTTAGGGAACGCTGAAACGGTTAGTGAATTTGCTAACGCTATCACTGAACTAATGAGTACAGAGGGGCTTATTATCGATCTTCGTAATACGCCAAGTGGCGGAAATACAGGCGTTGCAGAGCCTATTTTAGGTCATTTCGTGAGTTCGAAAACACCGTATCAGCGATACCAAAAGCAAAACCCTGAAACAGACTACCAAGCAGCTGACATGCAAACAGCTTACGCTGAGCCTTCAACTCCTTTTTATGCGAAACCTTTTGTTGTTATCGCAGGACGATGGACAGGCAGTATGGGAGAAGGGATGACTATAGGATTAGACGCTATCGGTGCCAAAACAGTGGTAGGGGCGCCAATGGCTGACCTGCTTGGTGGCATCAAAACGGTTCAACTGAGCCATTCAGGCGCGTGGTTGGAGATTGCATTTGAGCGCTTGTACCATGTCGATGGGACATTTCGAGAAGACTTTAAGCCGCATGAGCTTGTCATTCCAGCTGATAGAAGTGCTGATGGCGGTGATCCTTCATTAAAGCACGCTGTTGAGATACTAGAAACGAATTGATTGTGTGAGCGCGACATGCGCTGCCATTTATCGTCAAAGCTAGCGTTGTGACAGAATCTCTTAGTGTTTCATGTTTAACGATTACGTTGACTATTTAAATATAAACCTTTTAATTTTCAGTGAAATAAAGGTGCTCATCCTTAACATTCGATTGTTTTTCTTTTCAAGGATGACATATGATGAGTAGTAACTACACTCAATAACGTACCTGTTGCAGGTTGAAGCTAACGCGGTGTTTCTCATAAATAGCAATACATTAAAAATATGTGTTATCGGGATATTAGCCATTCTAGTGAATGCATTCCCGGTGAGCTTAATTAGCGGCTCAGAACTCATTTTCGGAAATGTGTTGGCTGTTGCTGTTACACTGCTTTTTGGCATAAGAGCAGGGCTTTTCGTTAGTTTAAGCGCGTCTTTAGTTAGTTATTTTAACTGGGATCATTTTCTCTTATTAGCGCCATTTGCTATTGAAATATTATGTGTAGGCTATGCGCGTAAAATTAAGCGTTCTCCACTGCTTGCTGGTTTAGGCTATTGGTGTACGCTGGGTGTATCCATTGTCGCAATAGAATATATATATTTCACTGACTATCTCGATGAAACACGTAATGCCATTATCATTAAGTACCTGCTAAACGGTATAATAAATGTGTCTGCAGGCTATGTACTTGCCTTGGCATTGAGCGGATTTCTCAAAAAAACTCACCTATTCCAACTTAGGTTAGCCAGATTAATCACTTTAGTTGTATTTATGGCTGTCGCCTTTTCTGTGTTACTTAATTCTTATTTTTGGCTGCAAGAAACAAAACAAGATAAATTAGCACATGTACAAGAATCGCTAAGTATTGATGCTCAGCACGTGGCCAAAGGCATTGAGGAATATATTTACAAAACCAGCGATGCGTTAGCACTGCAGGCGGAGCTCTCTCGAGATATGATTGTTTGGGAGGATTTTTCGCGCCAATTACCTCTTATTGCTCAACACCAACCTAATATTTTAACCATGCTAGTTGCAGACGATGAAGGGGATATAGTGGCTACATATCCTGCTTCTTTATTGGCATTGGTCTCGAAAGACAACAGTAGCTTTTCGGTGGTTCACAGAGACTACTTTATACAGGCTAGAGATACGGGGAAGCCGTTTATTTCGGACGTATTTCAGGGGCGCGGTTTTGGCAACGACCCTATCATTGCGCTTTCTTCACCATTATATGCCAACAATCAATTTCAAGGCATTATTGAGGCGTCCCTTAATTTGGATGAGTTTTCTCAACTAGACCGAAAGCTGATTAATCCAGAACAAAGCCTCCTTATTCTTGATAAACAAAAGCGTGTTATTTACTTCTCAGATTCACTTAAATATCAATTCTTACAATCGCTTAATGACGCAGAGGTATCACGTTTTATTGATGCGCCAGATAATTACTTTTTTGTGAATCAGTTTGGCGAACATATGATTGCCCATGGCCATACGCTACCGTCACTGGAGTGGACCGTTATATCGATGTTGCCACGGAGCGTTTATGAGCGCGAACTTGGCGCTCTTGTTCAGCAATCGTTGATGATATTGGCATTGTCGATAGCATTTTTCTTGTTTGTGGCCGTCAGAATTGCAAGGACCATGAGTCAACCGATCAGTGATTTGAGTGCAGCGCTGTCAACAGCCAATAAAACCGGTAAATTTGAGCAATTAAAGCTGGATATGCCCGAAAGTGTATTGGAAGAGTTTAATGAGTTAGTGCCTATTTTGAATCGATTTTCGGGAGAACTAGGCAAAACATTAGATTCTTTAAATGAGTCACTGAGACACTCAGCAAAAGTGAATATAAAACTGGAGCAACTCAACGATGAGTTGGCGAGTAAAGTTGAGGAAAAAACGAAAGCGTTATCAGGTGCGTTAACACAAGCTAAAGTAGCCAATGCCGCCAAAAGCGAATTTTTAGCAAACATGAGCCATGAAATTCGTACACCAATGAATGGTATTGTCGGTACCATTCAGTTATTGCAACAGACGCATCAGACCCAGGAAGCGCGCGATTTGCTAGACAAAGCCATGTATTCGTCAAACGCACTACTGGCTTTGCTTAATGACATTCTTGATTTAACCAAAATCGAAGCGGGCAAACTAACGCTGGAAGAGATTGAATTTAACCTGTCGCCGTTGCTCGAGTCTGTAAGTGACTCTGTTCAAGCCGTGGCGGCAGAAAATGGTGTTACGGTAAACACAGCAGTTGAACAGGGATTCTATTCAAGCCGCGTTGGTGACCCTGTCAGGGTAAGGCAAATACTCCTGAATCTCGTTTCTAACTCTGTGAAATTTACGACAGATGGCACGGTAAGCATTTCTATTGCAGAGATTGAAGGTGAGCGCCTTCGAATGGAGGTGACTGACACGGGGATCGGTATGTCTCAAGAAGCCGTTGAGCGCTTGTTTAGACGATTCGAGCAAGCCGATAGCTCGACTACGCGAGAATACGGTGGTACTGGGCTTGGTATGTCGATTACCAAAAATTTAGTCGAAATGATGAAAGGCGACATTAGTGCTGAAAGTGAAGAGGGCAAAGGGACTCGAATCACTGTGGTATTACCGCTTAAAAGAGCGGCCAATATGGTGGATGAAGTACAAAGCCAAAAAGAACACCCTGTGCCTGAACTTAGCAGTAAAAAAGTGCTTCTTGCCGAAGATAATAGAATTAATCAAGTCATCTTCTTATCCATGATGAAAGAGACCTGTGCTGATATTACCGTCGCGGTAAATGGACAAGAAGCAGTAGAACTGGCGGCTAAAAACACGTTTGAACTGATCTTCTTAGATATACAGATGCCAGTGATGGATGGTATTGAGGCGTGCCAACGAATCCGTGAGAAAAACCCTGATATCCCTATTATTGCAATCACTGCAAATGTGATGGAAGCAGACATTAAACGCTACTTAACAAGTGGTTTTAATGATCATATCGGCAAGCCAGTTCAACTGAATGAGTTGTATCAGAAAATTGCTAATATAATCTAAACCCTATTAACTTGTCATTGTTGGTAGCACTTTGCAAAAACGCCAATTGTAGCGTTTTTGCAAAGTGCTTAACTTCTCAACAAATAGGAACCCTTAAACGACTTCTGTTTTCTCTGTTAGGGCATCGTAGCAAAAGATTCACGTATGACAGGGACCATTCCGCTCAACTGATAAATAAGCGTTTTCTCGCCTTTATGATTAATTATTAACAAATACTTAAAAGTGAATAAGCCATTGTCTCAATAATAAACCCCCAGTTTATAGACTACGATTATCAAACACATTAGGCCACTTGAACTGAATGGTTCAATTAATGTGCTTAGGTATATGAAAACTAAATTATTTTTATTGGGAGTTTATTATGAAGTATGAAGGGTTTCAGACGTTCAGCGCTAAGCAAAGCGAAGGGATTTTAACGGTTACTTTTGACTTTGGACCGGTAAACGTTCAGGGGCAAGAAATGCTTGCCGACTTAAATAGCCTAGCAATGAGACTAGAGCGAGATCGCACGACGAAAGTGGTTGTTTTCCAGTCTGCCAACCCAGAAATTTGGGTGTGCCATTATGATACTGAACTGCTTAAAGATATGTCAGAGGAAGCAGTATCAAGAGAAGATGTGCAGTTATTAGATTTACAGTCAGTTTGCGAACGAATCAGCAAAGTCCCTCAAGCAACCATTGCGAAACTTGAAGGTTTTGCTCGCGGTGGTGGTCATGAATTGGCGCTAGCGTTAGATATGCGATTCGCTGCTCGCGGTAAGTACAAGTTCATGCAAATGGAAGTTGGTATGGGCATTTTGCCGTGTGGCGGTGGTGCGTCACGTATGGCTCGCCAAGTGGGTTTAGGCAAAGCGTTAGAGATAATTCTTAGTGCACGAGATTTTGATGCAGACGAAGCCGAAGCATTAGGCACTATTAATAAAGCACTAGATCCTAATGAGATTGGTGAATATGTTGATAACTTAGCGAAACGTATTTCTCAATTCCCAGCAGAATCAATTAATGCCTGTAAACAAGCGGTTTATGAGTCAATTGATAAGCCAATTGATGAAGCGCTTAAAGCTGAAGCTTATTGGTTGTATCAAGCGACAAGCAAAACACCAGCAATTAAACGTTTTACTATTGCCGATGAGCAAGGTTTAGAGCACGACATTGAAAATCAGCGTAATTGGAATGAGCTTGTCATGAAAGTGCAGGACATTAATTAATTCATTGTTTGTTTAGATACTGACAAAACTAAGCCAAACAAAATAAAACAAGACGAGCAAAAGCATAGGTATTTTATCTATGCTTTTTTGTTGCCATTTTTTATTTTGAGCTTTCCTTGAAGTGCTGAGCTATTGCATAAGTCAGCGCTTTTGACGTTTAAGGTGCAGAGAATGCGGGTACAAAAAAGCACTGTTGTACACAGTGCTTTTTTAAATGACTTGCGCCACAAACGTGCCTATTAGAAAGGGGCCGCGTTGTCTCTTTCTGTACTAGGAATAGACCAACGCTCACGGGCATCAATTGAGACACTATCTACGCTCGTTGGCTGCGGAATCTGCATATGATCGCCATACAGCCAAAGTACCATGTTTGAGCGTTCTCCACTCAGAATAGGTTGTGACGCATGTGCGACATGACCTCGGTGAATCATGGCCGTACCCGGCTCAAAGCTAAGTCGCGTTGTGTTCCCGGAAGCAGGATCATAAAAATCAACCTCAGAGCCAGTAAAATCCTCGCCAGGCAGGTTCATATTGATATTAATAGTGACTGCCGACGCGTCAGTATGTAAACGCAACGATGTGTCCATCCCCGCTTGCCATTTAATCGAAAAGCCAAAGGTTTGCGCGTCGTAGCCCATAATTTCTGGAAACAATAAACGGGCAATAGGGCGCAAATACTTATCAAATAGCTCGCGATAAAACGCTTGAAACTCTGGCGCTGCAAGGTAGCCTTCAGAACGCTCGTCCAACATCGCACCATACCTGTTGAGGACCAATCCATAAGGAGGCCTTACTGGAATGTCCGCATTGGCAACGCTTTCAAGGTAATCCCGCAGTTCAAATAGCTTCTCAGGCGCAAAAAATTGTGCCTTGTATACGCCAGGCGCTGCTTCTTTCCATAATGCCTTAACTGCATCTTCAGAGCTTGGTTTTTGCCAAGCATTGTTAACTGCCGTTTGCAGCTCTTCGTCTAAAATAGACTCGTTAGGGGCCTTCAACATACTCTTGTTTTGGTTTTCCCACTCTTGCCAAGCATCGGCAAGTAACGTGCGATTCTCGTTCCAAAATCTTTGCACAGAAGGCGCTCTAGCAAGCATCTCTTGTCTTGAAGGCAATGCTAATTGCTGTGCTTTCTCTAATGCACTCAATTGAGTGATATCTTTTACGGTATTACTCTGTTTCATATTTGCTCTCCGATAAATACACGAGAGACTTCTCGCATTAACGGATGCAAATATATTGCGTTGTTATTCATTAATAAATGATGTAAATGCCAAATCAGTATTAATGAAATTTTAATAAAAGTGGCGTTATAGCGCCTTTTCCCAATAAGGGTTGTCGCCGTAATATTCGACAAAGTAGTCAATAAAGGCTCTAACCTTGGGCGCTAGAAGTCTAGAGCTTGGGTAAACCGCCCAAATAGCAGTATCTGATTTTAGTGGGAAGTCTTTTAATACTTGAACAAGTTCACCACTTTCAAGCGCTTTGTATGCACACCAAATAGAACAAATCGTCAGTCCATTACCGTTGATACATGCATCTCTTATCGACTCACCATTATCAATTCGTATCGTGCTTTTAGGTTTAATTTTTTCGATACCCGACGGCGTTTCAAAATCCCAGTGGTCAATACCAATCAAGTTGATCGTGTCGTGCTGCAAAATATCACTAGGCACCTTAGGTTCGCCAAAAGCCTTTAAGTACTCAGGTGAAGCGCAAATAATTCGGGTATCTTTCGCAAGTTTTCTTGCAACTAAATTCGAATCGTTCAGTGAGGCGTTTCTGATAGCAATATCAAATCCACCTTCAACCATATCGATCATGCTATCGCTTTGTCTTAGGTCGACTTTAAGTTCAGGGTTTGCTTGCACAAAGCCCTTAAGCGCTGGAATGATGTGCATTCGGCCAAATGAAGCAGGGGCGGCAATTCTAATGGTACCCTGAGGCGTATAACTGCCCACACCAATTGATGCTTTGGCACTATCGACAGCATTGAGCACTTCTTCTGCGTGCGGCAGAAATTCTCTACCTTCTTCAGTGAGTGACACTTTTCGCGTGGTTCGATGGACAAGCTTAATGCCTAGCGACTCTTCAAGACGATTTAAATGCATACTGGCAACAGGGGCTGATAAACCAAGTTCGCTGCCAGCAAGACTGATATTGTGGGTGGCGGCTACACGTACAAAGAGCCTTAAATGTTCATTGTTCATTATTAACAATAGCTAAAATATAAATGACACTTTAATCGTATTGTTAATCTATAGCCTTGTAAACCGAATGGGTGATGAAGTTAGAGTGGCTCTTTATCCAGAATAACCATTCTTATAATCGTTATGGTGACTTTGGGCACCGTTGGGTAGCCAAGTTTAGGGCCTACACCTACTTCAACTTGAGAGATTGCATCAATAACATCAAAGCCTTCAACGACCTCGCCAAACACCGCATAGCCCCAGTCTCTGCCGGGATCTAAGTTGTCGTTGTTGTTGAGGTTGATAAAAAACTGGCTGGTTGCTGAGTGAGCATCTGATAGCTGTTTCGCCATAGCAATTGAGCCAAGTTTGTTTTTAAGGCCATTGCCAGACTCATTAAAAATAGGCTCGTAAGGCGTTATTTCTGTAAAGTCACTGGTATAGCCGCCAGCTTGGATCAGGTAGTCTTCTTCCACACGGTGGAAAATAGTTTTATCAAAGTCTTTGTTCACCACATAGCTTAAAAAGTTATTGGTCGTGATTCTCGCTTTTAGCCTGTCTAATTGCAGGGTGAAACTTCCCATAGATGTTTCAACGCGTACTTTTGGAAATAGGTTATCAGGTTGGACGTATTGACCTTTAGGGGAAGCAATCGATTGAAAGGGCATTGTCGCTACGTAAAATAGAGATGCTGCGAGTAGTAATAATTTTCTTGTCACGCGTTTGCCTGCTGGTTTCTGGAATGAAAAAATAATTAACTGGAATTCTACATTTCAAATAGCGCTGATTGCAAAATAGTCACTCCGTTTTTTCTTTTTGCAATTAGCGTTGCCGTAAATTTGGCGGCAACGCTAACGCTTGTTACCACTCGGTATTAGCGCAGGAAATGGGAAATTGCTTTATGGGCATTGTCTTGAAAAGTGACGTTATTGATATCAGAGAAAATTCTCCCTTGGTCACCCAGCGGTCCGGTTAATCCTTTCTCGCTTGCGTAAAACCCTCCCGATTTAAAGTTTTGATCGAAAACGCCATCAAGGTAGCGGCGCGCACCTTGTTCAACACCGTGCACTTTGCCAAGCCATAACATGACTTTCATCATGCCTTTCATCACATATTGCTTTAGCATTGGCAGCGTATTAAACCCGTCAGTGCCTGTTGTAGCCCCTGGGCTCATCGTAACGAACCGGATATGTGTGTGCTGTCTTGCCAATGATGACATCCACAATGCTGCCATGAACTTTATTGGGCCGTAAGGCACTGTGGGGTCAGTTGTTTCGCTATAGTGCCTGCCATTAGCAAGCGTGATGAATTCGTCCACTGACGCTGAGGAGAAATTTGGGCGTTTCATCCCCATTTCCGGCACTCCACGAGCGGCTTCGGAGCCAGCATATAAAGCAACCTGCTTTAATTTTCCTGTTCGGATAAGTTCTTCAGTAAGTAGAGCATGACCTAACAAATTCACCGCAAAAATTTGTGTAACGCCATCTTCATTGACTTCGTTAAACTGCTGGCCGCCAGTGCCACCTGCATTCATTATCAATGCATCAATAGGCTCTGGTAGTACATTGACCGCGTCTCGCACTGAATTAAGGTTACTGACATCTATATTGATAATTTCAAAGATATCTTTACCTGTCGTATTTTGAAGCTCAATGAGTGCACTTTTCGCTTTGTCTAGGTTACGGCAGCCTAAATAGACTTTCTTAATCCCTGGCTCCATGGCTAACTGTTTTGCTGCTTCTTTGCCAAGGCCTGCATTTGCGCCTGTAATGAATATGCTTTTTATCATGATAGTTACTCTCTTGATTGATTCTTTCGCGTTGTGAACTGTTGTGCAGATGCACGACCTGTGAGAGTGCAGGTTACAGAGGAGTCTGTTGGTCTTTTTGATATTTCTTGCTGACTTGCAGTTTTGCCGGCGAGTTGAGCAAAGATTTACGGTTTGCTTTGCAGCGCTATTCATAAAAATGCCCGCATGTGCGGGCGTGTGTTATTTAGAAACAAGCTAGGTTTACAGTGCTTAAGCGGACTTAGGGGTTACCGGAATATTGAGGTAAATTTTGTTGTTTGGATCGGCGTTGTTAAAGCTAGCTGGCAATAGTTCAAAGTCAGGTTTATCTGCATATTCATAACGACTTTTAGGTAACCAACTCCCCCATATATAGCGAAGTGTATCTTCAAGTTTTTCAATAGGCCCTACGTGGGTAAACCTTGCATACGTTTGTGCATCTAATTCACGGGTAATAAGGCCATCGGGCACATTATCAAAATTGGCCACTTGTGCAGAACAGATATAGGTGAAAGTTGTGCCTTCTTCTTGCTCCTCATAACTTTCATAGATGCCAAAAAAGTCCGTGCCTACACGATTAGGAATGCTATCTCGGTATGGTCGAAAGGCCGACCATAGCTTTGGTAGGCTCAAGTCGCCGTCGTCGTATTGCGTTGCAATACCAACAATTTTCATTGCCGGTTGGTCGATGATTTCTGGCTCCATGCTGATACTGTTCTGTAAGAAGTCCATGTCCTGTTCTGAGAACGGCTTTTTGTATAGCAGCCTGAAAGGTTCATTAATCTTGCGATATTGTGCAGGGGTCATGTTAAATAACGCTTTAAACGCACGGGTGAAAGCCTCTTGTGAATCAAATTGGCAATCTAGCGCAAGAGTTAATATGCCCACGTCTTCAGTGAGTAAGCGTTTAGCCGCTAACGTTAATCGTCGTTTACGCAAATATTCTTTCGGGGTATCGCCAACCAATGCTTTAAATATCCTACTGTAATGATATGTGGAATAGTGAGAAGCAGCAGCGATTTCATGGACACTGATTTTGTCGTGTAAATGCGCTTCAATGTACTCAATACTTTTAAAAAATCGCTGCATGGCTTCTTCCTTTAATATTTTGGTTTGTATGCATTACGCGTTAGCGTGATTAACTGATAGCGTTGTCGATTCAGCATACTGTTTTAACCCCTGTAGTAGTTTGCCAAATGCAACCGGGAATATCAGCCTTAACAACGGATAAAAGGGAAAGGCAAACCATTTGAGCTGCGGTGACGCAACCCAGGTAACTTCACTTTTCTGTTTGCCAATCGACTTAACTTGCATGTGAACATTGTTTTGCTTAATCGGGACAATGGCAGGGTTATTGACGGGTAGCACATCAAACGTAAGGCTTTTATCTTGCTCGCTGAAATGCGTGATAATTTCTTTAACTTTCGCACCATTAGGGTTGTCACTTAAATCGCATATTCGACCTTCCATTGGAGCGCCAGCTTTGCTTTGACCTTCGCCTAAAGCAGTTGAGTTAGGTATAGGCCCCATCCATAAATGTGCTTTGTCGAATTGATGGGCAATTAAATGCCACACTTGTTCCGCTGACTTTTCAATAATGACTTTTTTTGTAACTTGCATAGTAGCTCCAGTATTGCCCGGATTCTTGAGGGCGTTGTTAACCTTGATGGAGCTACTGTACAAAATGCAGGAAAAGGTTTTTTGATATTTCTTGCGGTGTTAGTGCGCTAATTTACGACGCGATTTTTACTACTTGTTTCCCAAACAGACCACCAGCTAACTGGCGGTGCATAGCAGATGTTACTTCTTGGGATTCAAAAGGGATTTCAATCACATCTGGCAGCTTTAGTTGCTTTTTCGTGACTAATTCGAGTAAGCAACTGCCTTTTAATCCTAACTTATGTTGGGCACACATATCGTTTGATAACCAAGCACCGCCTAATGAAATGACATGAATAGACGGGGCTTTGGTAAACATTAGATCAGGATCAAGCTCAGGTAGGCTATTTAAACAGGCGATACTACCGTTGAATTTCAACAATTCAATATCTCGGACAGTGACGTCGCCACCAATAGAATCGAGCACTTTATCAAGGCGCTCATGTCCCAGTGTTTCTCTAATGTCGTCTACCAAGTTGTCACTTTTGTAGTCGAACACAAAATCAGCACCTAAGGTTTTTAAAAAGTTGTGGTGCTGTTTTGATGCAGTGGTATATACGGTTAAGTTGTTAATTTTCGCCAGTTGAATAGCAAACTGACCCACAGCACCAGCGCCTGCTTCGATCAAAATTTTGTCGCCTGCTTGCGCTGATAAAGTACAAATTGACAATGCGGCGGTCATACCGGCACAAGGAATTGTTGCCGCGTCTGCTGACGCAATTTCGTCAGGGACAACAGCAACGGCGTGGGCATCGATTACGGCGTACTCTGCCAACACACCTTGTTTGGTCAGGTCTGAATGCCAGATAACACGTTCACCGAATATAGGGCTATGTTCGTCGCCACTTGCAACTACTTTACCGACACCATCAAGCACAGGAATATGCGGGTATTGCCATTGACTGTGGCCTGATAAAGCCAATTTTGTGTCAACGGGGTTTAGCGCTGCATATTCAACTTTAATGAGCAACTGTCCCTCTTTGGGCTCTGGTACCGGCACTGACATTTCTGTCAGTGCAAAGTCCTCTCCAGCATGCTCTAGCACTAGTGCTTTCATTGTGTCTGGTTTTACAAACATAGTCGCTGTTTACCTAATTCCTAACGCTATCTTCTGTCTTAGTTTCTAGACGATCTTTCTGTTTTGTTACCAGCATATAGAATACTGGCGTAAATAACAGTCCGAAAATTGTTACGCCTATCATGCCAGAAAATACCGCTACACCCATAGCTTGGCGCATTTCTGCTCCGGCACCATTAGCAAGCACTAGTGGAATAACCCCAGCGGTAAATGCGATAGAGGTCATTAAAATAGGGCGCAAACGTAATCTACACGCTTCTAAAATAGCCGCGAATGGAGATTGACCGCCGTCTTGAATTTCTTTGGCAAATTCCACCATTAAAATAGCGTTTTTACAAGCCAGTGCTACCAATACAATGAGCGCAATTTGCGTAAAGATATTGTTATCGCCACCGATTAACGCAACGCCAGCGAGAGCAGAGAATATCGTCATGGGCACGATTAAAATAATCGCCAATGGTAAGCGCAGGCTTTCATATTGTGCCGCGAGTACAGTAAATACAAGTACGACTACCAGCGGGAAAATATACACCATGGTATTGCCCGCTAATATTTGCTGATAAGTGACCTCTGTCCACTCATAAGCCATGCCTTTAGTCAGCGTTGCTGACAACACTTCTTCGATAGCTTGCTGTGCTTGGTCAGAACTGAAGCCAGGCGCTGGGCTTCCGTTCAATTCTGCACTTGGGTAGCCGTTGTAGTGCATGACGCGATCTGGGCCGGTATTTGGTGTTACCTCGACCACGGCACCTAATGGCACCATTTGCCCAGCAGCGTTACGCACTTTTAAGGCTAATATTTGCTGTGGATCCGCTCTGAAGTTTGCATCTGCTTGTGCGTTAACTTGATACGTTCGGCCAAATAAATTGAAGTCGTTAACATATAGCGAACCTAAATAGACTTGCAGTGCATCAAATACTTCATCCAAAGGAATACCAAGAATAAGCGCTTGCTCTCGGTCTACCTCAATATCCATTTGTGGTACTTGTATTCTGAATGTTGAATATAGCCCCATCAATTCTGGACGTTTTTGTCCTTCAGAAATAACAGTCTGCAGGCTGTTGAATAACGCTTCAAAACCTTGATTACTTCTGTCTTCAATTTGCAATTTAAAGCCACCGGTTGAGCCTAAACCTTGAATAGGCGGAGGTGGGAAAATCGCAACAAAAGCTTCGTCAATAATCGAAAACTGTTGGTTGAGCTTAGCAACAATAGCGTTTGCAGATAACTGAGGGTCTTTACGTTTGCTAAAGTCATCCAAGGTAACAAAGACTATGCCGCTGTTCGGGCTATTGGTGAAGCCGTTAACGGATAAACCTGGGAATGAAACGGTATCTGCGACACCATCGGTGTCTAATGCAATTTGCTCCATTTCCTTGATGACAGCTTCGGTGCGATCCAAGCTCGACGCATCTGGTAACTGCGCGATCGCAACAAGGTATTGCTTGTCTTGCTGAGGAATAAAGCCACCTGGCACTGCGTTGAACAATGCGCCAGTACCACCAACAAGGGCGATATAAAGTACGAATACAATCAATGAAAAACGGATTAACTTTTTAACGATAGCTTCATAGGCGTTGGCACCTTTGTCGAACAAACGGTTGAACGGATTAAAAATAAAGCGGCTTAGACTCTTGTCCAAAGTACGTGTTAGCCAATCTGGCTTTTCTTCTTTGCCTTTTAACAGAAGCGCGGAAAGTGCAGGCGATAAAGTCAGTGAGTTAATCGCTGAAATAATCGTTGAAATGGTAATCGTCAACGCAAACTGTTTGTAGAATTGGCCTGATAAGCCGGTAATGAATGCAGTAGGAATAAATACCGCACAAAGCACAAGGGCGATAGCGATAATCGGGCCTGTAACTTCTGTCATCGCTTTTCGTGTCGCTTCTAATGGCGTTAATCCTTGGTGAATATTACGCTCGACGTTTTCGACGACTACGATGGCGTCATCTACGACTATCCCTATTGCTAACACTAGGCCAAATAACGAAAGAGTATTAATAGATACGCCAATCCACTGCATAATGGCAAATGTACCAATCAGTGAAACAGGTACAGCAATCAACGGAATGATAGATGCTCGCCAGGTTTGAAGGAAAAGGATAACAACTATAACCACAAGTACTATGGCTTCGAGTAAGGTCGCGATAACCGCATCAATAGAGCCACGTACAAACACCGTTGGGTCATACGCAATTTTATATTCGACACCAGCAGGGAAGTCAGCTGACAGTGTTTTCATGGTTTCGCGCACTTGGTCAGATAGCTCGATAGCGTTTGAGCCCGGGCGCTGGAAAATAGGCATGGCTACGGCAGGTTTACCATTTAATAGGGCGCGAAGTGCGTAGGTATTTTGCCCTAGTTCTACTCTTGCTACGTCTTTAAGGCGTGTAATTGCGCCATCACTGCCAACTTTGATCACGATATCGTTGAACTCTTCGATCGAGTTTAAACGGCCTTTCACGTTGAGCAGCACTTGAAACTCGTTATCAAGTGCTGTTGGTTGAGCGCCTAAAGAACCCGCCGCAACCTGACGGTTTTGAGATCGAATAGCTTGAATAACATCCATAGCCGTTAAATTTCGGGCAGCAACGGCTTCTGGATCAAGCCATACTCGCATGGAATACTCGCCGCCACCAAAGAGTTGAACATCGCCAACACCGCCTAAGCGAGCAATTTGGTCTTTGATATACAAGCTTACATAGTTAGATAAATAGCTGATTTCACGCGACTCGTCGGGCGAGTATAAGTGCACGACCATGGTTAAATCAGGTGACGCTTTTTCTGCAACCACACCCAATCGTTGCACTGTTTCAGGTAATCGTGGCAACGCACTGTTAACACGATTTTGAACCTGTACCTGTGCTTTATCCAAATCAGTGCCAAGAGCAAAGGTAACGGTGAGTGTCATACGGCCGTCACTTGTTGCTTGAGAGAACATGTAAAGCATATTCTCTGTACCATTAATTTCTTGCTCAAGTGGCGTTGAAACGGTTTCTGCTATGACTTTCGGGTTTGCACCTGGGTAATTCGCCGTAACAACCACTGTTGGCGGTACAACTTCAGGGTATTCACTTACCGGAAGTTGAAATAATGAAATAGAGCCGGCAATTAAAATAACCAGCGACAGCATTGACGCAAATATTGGTCGCTGAATGAAAAAATGAGAAAAATTCATAAGAACCTCGCGAACGCTAATTAGCGTGCTGCAATCGTATCGGTCGCTGCTGATTCATCTATGGTGAGCTTTACAGCAGATAAATCGAGCGTGACGCGACGCGGCGTAACAGGCATGCCAGGGCCAACTTTTGCAGGGCCATTGACGGCGATTTGGTCATCCAAGGTTAAGCCTTTATTAATAACGCGGAAATTACCATGACGCTCACCCACCTCAACCAACTTGTACTCCAAGACATTGTCGTTGCTTACGGTCAATACAAAACGGTTTTTTAAGTCAGTGCCGATGGCTCTATCAGGGATCAGAATTTTGTTACTAATATCACTTGAAGCAAGTTGAAGTCGTGCAAAGGCACCCGGCTTCAATGCTGCGTCTTCATTGCTAAAACTGGCGCGAACACGCAGGGTACCTGTTGATGGATTAATTGTATTATCGACAAAATCTACAAAACCGTGGTGTTTGACTTGCTTATTGCCCGTTAGGCTCAACGTCACAGGTAATGGCGTGTTTGACGTTACTTCACTAAATTCACTGTTCCAAGTGCGCTCATCAATATTGAAATAAGCGTACATTTCTTCATTCGCTATGATGGTCGTTAGTACACTTTTATTGGCAGTAACATTATTTCCACGGGTGATATCCGCGCGTGAAATAACACCATCGATAGGTGATTTTACCTCCGTAAACGTTAGGTCAAGCTTTGCAGCATCAAGTTGTGCACGAAGGGCGAGTAAATCGGCTTGACGCTGTTTGGTATCCGCGACTCTTGATTCCATTTGCTCTTCGGAAATGGCACTTCGCTTGCCCAAATTAACGGCGCGTTGTTCTTTACTTTGGGCTTGTTCAAGGGCTGCTTCAGCACTAGTGATTTCTGCTTTGAG
Organism: Thalassotalea euphylliae; assembly: GCF_042682785.1. Classification (GTDB taxonomy): domain Bacteria; phylum Pseudomonadota; class Gammaproteobacteria; order Enterobacterales; family Alteromonadaceae; genus Thalassotalea_F; species Thalassotalea_F euphylliae. The sequence continues at coordinate 66,395 of NZ_JBHUIB010000003.1, forward strand.
CCTGGCAACTTCTGCTTGAAAGGGACGAGGATCGATCTGAAAAAGCACATCGCCTTTATTGACTTGTTGCCCCTCATTAAAAGAAATGTTGTGAATAACCCCCGACACGCGTGGCATTAAGGTCACAACTTCTGGTGACTCTAATCGAGTTGTATATGTGTGCCAGCGTTGTACAGCTTCATAAGCGACGGATGCAACATCAATTGCAGTAGGTGGTGGTGCGATAGATTGCTGTTCTGACTGAGGATTACAGCCACTTAATATAATTGCTGTGAGAACACTTAATACTGAAAATTTGTACTTCATAATACTTCTCCAAATTTGATGGGAAGTATTTTAAAAGTTTAATTGATGTTTAATAAGCATGTATAATTCAATTCACTGTTGCTAATAATGCACCAATAGGGCGTGATATGGATACGGCAAGTCGACTTTTACTTTTTCTTGATGTCACAGAGCGAGGTTCGTTTGCGAAAGTGGCTGAGCATCAAAATATTGATCGCTCTGTTGTTTCAAAGCAAATTGCAAAATTAGAAGAAGAGTTAGGTGTGCGACTACTCAACAGAACCACACGGTCATTCTCTATTACTGGTGCCGGCAATGAAGTGCTTCGTAAAGCGAAAGAGTTGAAGCTTCTACTAACAGAAACAAAGCGCCTTGCAGAGAATTATCACTCTGAGCCAAAAGGAACATTAAAAATAACCAGCAGTTATTCAATTGCTGAGCGAGTGCTTCAACCTGTTGTAAACGATTTTCAGCGCCGATTTCCACAAGTTACTATTGAATTGGTGATAACGGATAAGGTAATTGATATTGTCGGCGATGGCTTTGATTTGGCCTTTCGAGTGGGGGAATTGAAAGACTCTTCGCTTGTCGCCCGCTTTCTTGCCAGAAATCGGTTGTTATTGCTTGCTGCGCCGTCTTTTGTAAAGCGCTATGGAGACCCTCAAACAACAGCAGACTTGGCTAAATTACCGGCTGCTTGCTACGCCAGTGAATACATTCGAGCTGACTATATCGATTACTTCAATGAAGAAAATGCGTTAGTCAGGCTCAATATGCGAAGCAACTACTTTGCAAATGATATTGATATGATGAAACAGAAAGTGTTGGCTGGTGATAGCTACTATTTAGCGCCAGCATTTCATATTGATAACGAAGTTAATGCAGGCCAATTGGTGCCTATAATGCAGCATTTAAAATTGAAAGACTTTGCTGCTATTTATGCAGTGTACCCACACCGAGATTTACCATTACGAACGCGATTATTCTTCGATGCCGTCAAAGAATATATAGGTGAAAACCTCCCAGCATGGGAAGCAAACATACCAGGTTTTGAGGATATGTACGGCAATCCCACCAGAGATATCTGGCATCCAGATATAGGAGGCTAATGTTTCAAATTAGCCTCTGAAAGCTGCAATCAACTAGTCGAATACGTAGGGGCAACCACCAAAGTTATTCATGTCTTCATCCCAGCGCCAGACGTCATTCGCTCTGCGCCAAGCGCTGTGATAAAATTCCATCAGACACGAACCTTGTTCCAATTGAATAAGAATCGTATCGCCTTCATTCACTTTGTCATAATCGGGGTATGTTGACGTAGCCCCAAAGGTTAGGCCGCCTTTACTGCCGGCATACTCCTGCCAAAAAACTTCTACATTGCTACCTTTTTGATATTCAACGGTATGGGCTGTAGAGCCACTTTGTTGAGCACAAGCGGTGATTAACGGAGTACTCACTACTAACAGCGCAGTGCTAAATAATTTTTTCATTAAATCTCTCCTAAAGTTTGGGAAACTCCCAATAGGTTTAGTTATATTTATATATAAAAATGCGCATCGCGCTTGTTAAAGCTAAGAAAGGAATAACGACAATAATCTTTCAATTGAAGGCAATGTTTATGGTGAATTTAAAAGGCCCTTGTATTGAACCACGTATCAAATTAGGATGATGTCTCTCTTATTCATTTCTGTGAAGGAATTAAGGCCATGAACAATTCAGCCGAATCTTTTGCAGATCTCTTGCTTTAATTTAGCGCTCCGCTAAACAGCTTAGATCTCGCAAACATTACTATTATCTAGCGTTGCTGTTAGATGCTGATGTGTAGGCAGATCACTCCAACTATTAAAGACACCCTAAAGCCCAAGTTGGCTTGGATTCTATGCATACATGAAAACTTGCGCATCGCTAGTTTGGCTAAAATAACGGGTCGTTCAGCGATACATGACACGCTGGACGAAAAAAGGAACATGTATGAAACGACTTAACGGGAAAGTGGCGCTTATCACGGGCGCAGCACGAGGTATAGGTGCAGCTATCGCAAAACTTTTTGTTGCTGAAGGCGCCAAAGTGCTAGTGACCGATATTAATGATGTTTTGGGTCAAGACTTAGCAAGTGAACTAGGCGCACAAGCGCATTATTTACACTTAGATGTGGCAAAAGAAAGTGACTGGCATGATGCTGTCAGCTTCATTTCTTCAGAATACGGGCACCTTGATGTACTCGTCAACAATGCGGGAATTACCGGCTTTTTAGAAACCGATGGCCCTCATGATCCGGAAAGCTTTGAGTTATCTAGCTGGCGCAAAGTGCATCAAACCAATATTGAGGGTGTTGCTCTTGGCTGCAAGCACGCGATTTCAATCATGAAAGAAAAGCAGTCGGGTAGTATTATTAATATATCTTCCCGTTCAGGGTTGGTTGGTATACCAGGCGCTGCGGCCTACGCTTCGAGCAAAGCAGCCGTGCGAAATCACACTAAGTCAGTGGCGCTGCATTGTGCTAGTTATCAATATGGAATACGTTGCAATTCGGTACATCCTGGCGCGATTTTGACGCCAATGTGGGATGCCATGTTGGGTGAAGGAGAAGCGAGAGCCGTTTCAATAGAGCATGTGTCATCAGAGATACCGCTAGGTAGAATGGGTAATGCCGATGACGTCGCATACGGTGTACTTTATCTTGCGTCTGATGAGTCTAAATATGTAACAGGTATCGAACTCAATATCGATGGTGGCATTTTAGCTGGAGCTGCTGCCTCACCTAGTGCTAATGACGACTGATAGTGAAAGCCTTCGAAAAGCGAGCATCATGCTCGCTTTTTTATTAATAAGGCGTTAAGCCCATGCCAACACGTTAAATCCATACTAAGACATTGTGTTCACGTTTAACGGGAGCATCAATTTTTACGTCTAGCAAACCTTCTCCGTTAATCGATTTAAGAAATGTAGACTGCGCAGTTCGGTCTGCGTCTATTTCGCTCAAGGAAGACAGTACCCTTTGCAGTTTCCATTGTGAAAAGGGCGTCACAAGTCGTTTTCCTGTGGCATTGCCAAGCGTAAAAGACGTTTCACTAATTGCTCTGGGAATTGCTATGTCTCGGTTTTCACCTTTCCAGTATGCAACTGCTTCAGGCGTTTTTAGCATGTGCGTCAAAAAATCTTGGCAAAGTGTGTGAAGAATAGGTGTTAGTGTTTCAGGAATCTTGTCATCGGCTATCCATTCACCTACTGCTTCTGGTGTTTCATTCATTCGGGTAATCCAACGGACGACATTTGGTGCGATGCTATCCATGATAGCTTTAGGGGTTGGGTCAGTGTAGAGGTGAGCAGAAAGAGGGCCTATTAAGCCGAAATCACCAATAGAGGCTTTGTTACCAAGTAAGTAATTGTGCTCTGCGAAGTGGCAATCTAACTGAGGTAAAAGTTCTTTTTCGAACCAGTCTTCTAGTGCCGGTACAATGCTCGGGGTAATACCTATTTTCGGGACGAAGCCTCGAAATTTGATACCCACTTTTTTACCAATAAACTTTTGTAAAAATCGAGGCAAGTTAGGGAATACAGTTTGGCCAAATTGTTGATAAATATAGTCATCATCACCAACATTCCAGCGATAGTGCATAGCGGGTAATAACACCCATTCGTCACCAAACCACTCGAACAACTTAGCGACTAACAGTTGCTTTGGTGCAGATGGAAATACACTATTTTTGGGGTACGCCTTTTCAAGAAAGTCAATGATGTTAGCAGTATCTTGAATATATTCATTGCTAGGGGTTTTCAGCACTGGAATAAAACGCACGCCAGTATTCGGTAGGATAACTTTCTTGTACACACGGTATGTTGATAGAACCTCGTTAAACGGGATGTTTTTGTATCGAAGGTAGGCGCGAGCTTTTCCTGTATACATAGAAATTGGCGCACCATAGAGGGTATATGTCGACATAACGTGTGTCTCAATTATTATTTTATGTAATATTCCTGTTCAACATAAACTGAGAAAGCCCGAAGAGAAACAAGTTTTTGTTTTTGATGCTTTTCCCGACAAGGAAAGCTAGCGAATAAAAGCAAGAATAGCCAGGCAACAAATGCCTTTAGGCTTGAGCATTGAATTAGGACGCGTATCACTAGAGCTGTTCGGCGATGTGATTCTCGAGTATTTTTAATCTATCCTGTCCCCAAAAATGCATATTACCGTACCGAATAACAGGGACTCCCCAATAGCCAAGGGCGTTGAGCTCATCCATATTATTTTCAGTCATGCTATACCAAGCAGTGTTATCCAACTTTGTCTTGGCAACTTGCCAATCTAATCCGCATCGAGAGACTATTTTTTCTAAGCCCTTGTCTGTGTCTGCACGAATCCCTTCAGTGTTTACCCCTCGAGCAAAGCTTAATAAAAACTCGATAAGCTTGTTCTCGCTCTCGGCATACTCAACTAATGCATAGCATCGTTCAACCGCTGCCCCAAGTGGGTCGGCAACAAAGCCATATGAAAGCCCTAGCTTGTTGGCCTCACGTTTTGTGTCTTGAAAAATATAGAACTTTTTCGTGTCGGGGACCTGCATACCTCGCATTACCATAGGCATAACAGGTTTTATCACTAAACGTAGCTTGTAGTGCGCAGCCAATTGCACTGCACGCTCCAGCGCTATGTACGAATAGGGGCTGCGGGCTGACCAAAACAGGGTCAGTGGCTGAGGTTCAGCAAGGTATGTTTGCCTGTTGGCGCAAAAGCCCTTATAGGTGAGGTTGAATAACACCAACTCATTTGAAGACTTTGATAGTTTTTGTTCGATAAGCCGGCGTTCTAGGTGATCCAGACGATCAAGCCCCCAATACCATTCCCCTTCAAAGTAAAGCATTGCACCGAGGTAGTGGCCTTTCTTCGCCATTTCTAAGTGATTTTGTTTAAGCCTAAATTTGGCAGCCTCAATATCTAGAGGGGCTAAGTCTTCAAAAATTTCATTGTGCCAAAATGCGCGTAACAAATATCTCGCTTGTACGATGAATTTTGGTGAATCCTGGATACTCGCCAGACGTTCAGCAAATAACTGCATTCGAGCTTTATTGTCTAGCGCAATCGCAGCATGCATAGGGAAGTCCATGTCATAAAGCTCTGCAAGATTAAGAACATCTTTGAGTGCGTATTGCTGCAATAAGTCAGGTCTTGGGTACATGGCTTCATCAATATCCGTGATGACAACAAACTTGAATGCCACATCAAATCGTTTTGCTAGTGAAGGCAGTGCTTGGACAAGTAAATAGCTATATGGGTCGTCTACTCGTAAGAACACATTAATCGTTGGAACATCTCCCATTAAGAAGCGCGAAACAGCATGTATTCTTCTGCGTAGATACTTAAGCGTATCGCTGGACAGCAGTTTTAAGACATAAGGTTGAATGCTTTTTTTCATGTGTGATGACTTATAGCGAAAACTTCTGACTTTTTATTTTTAGGTGTTTGAAAAGCATATAAAAAAGAATAGCAAATTGTTGGTGTTTTGGTAGCTAAGTGTAGTAAAAGCTAAAAGTTGAACCTTTACGAATAACGTTTACCTATTGAATTTTGGTGTTTAGCACCAACGTCTATTTGATAGATAAAGATAGGCGCTTTTGAATGATTGAATATATTTTACCCATCGCTATAGCCGTTTTACTGATTGGTTTTTCCGCGGGCAAGCCATACTGGCGCGAGTATCAGAGAAGGCGCATCAAAAAACAGCCTTTTAAAAAAGAATGGCGACAGATATTACAACGACGCTTTCCATATTTCAGGCAAATGCCTTCTGATTTACAGTTACAATTAAAAGAGCACATCCAAGTGTTCCTAGCAGAGAAACAGTTTATCGGTTGCAATGGGGTCAACATTACCGATGAAATTCGAGTTACAGTAGCAGCGCAGGCGTGCCTTTTGTTGCTCAACAGAAAAACGGACTACTACCCCAAGCTTACGTCAATCTTGGTCTACCCGAGCGCGTTTATTAAAAGTCAGCAAAGCAGCGATGCGGCCGGCGTTCACTTTGTGCAGAAAACGACACTTGCTGGCGAGTCGTGGGATTTCGGCAAGGTCGTACTATCGTGGCAGGATACTGTTGACGGGGCAGATATCCCTAATGATGGAAAAAATGTTGTTATTCATGAGTTCGCCCATCAATTAGACCAAGAAAATGGTCCAGCAAATGGCGCCCCAATTTTAGGGAAAGACCACAGCTATCAATGCTGGTCTTCGGTATTTTCCGAGCAATATGAGCAGCTAAAACACAAGGTGCATTTAGGGCTTCCATCGTTGTTTGATTATTATGGCGCGACCAATCCAGCAGAGTTTTTTGCGGTTGCTAGCGAAGTCTTTTTTGAACAATCACAGCAGCTTAATGATATGCACCCTAAGCTGTATAAGCAGCTAACTCAGTACTATCACGTGGACCCTATTCATTGGCATTAAAAAAAGGCGCTTAAGCGCCTTTTTTTAATGGTTTCAGTGTTAGTCATTAACACCTTCAATCTCTCCGCGTTGAACTGGGAACCCTTGATGCATCCAACCAAATATGCCTTCCCATAGAACAGCCGTGCGAGTGTAACCGCGGTCGCGTAACTTGTTAATTGTGTAGTCGGCGGCAGCGCGAGGGCACGAGCAGTAGGCAACAATCTGCACGTCTTTCGGAATACCTCTTACGGTTTCATCCAAATCGGCGTAGTAAGGGAACGGTATTGAGCCCTCAATATGTGCGGTTTGCCATACTGATGTTACGCGAGTATCGAGTAACACCATTCGTTTCTTCGCGACAAGAGCGTCATTTAAATCACTAGAAAGTACATACATACCATCTTTTAAATCGAAGTTTGGGTCATCTCCATCTTTATTGACAATGTAATCCGCTGGCTCTGGTAAAGCGCGTAAAATTGGTTTTTCTGCTTTCCAACCAAGTGATTTGCTGCGTAAAAATGCGGTGATATTGTCAATGTCTTCCTCAGAAAGCTTATCTTTGTATGCTTGCATAGGTGTGTCTTGACGGCCATTTACGATGGCATGGCGGATAAACTCATCGGTATTATGTGCAAGCGCAGATTGATTCATTAACGCTGGCGCATTGACGCCTTCGCCTTTGACACCATGACAGTTCGCACATTGTTGTTGATACACTTGTTCACCACGTTTAACATCACCAAGTACAGGGTTTGTAGAAAATTTCAGTCGGTCATAGCCAGCTTGTTCAAACAGCCAATACGTTAAGTCCCAGGTTTCATCCAAGGTCATAGGGCCACCCACTTCATCTAAATAGCCGCCCATCGCTGTGCCTTTCCTACCGTACTGCATAGGGCGAAGTACTTGGTGCGCAATGCCTGACTCCATCAAACTTTTACTGCGCAATGACGGCGCATGATCGTTGGCATGACCTTCTCTGTCTTTACCATGACATAACGCACAGTATTTTTGGTAATTGGCAGCAGCGACTTCAGCCTGATGAGCCGTCAGCTTACGAGGCGGGGAACGACGTTCTCGCTCTTGAGCAGATGCCGTTGAATGAAAAAGAAAAGTGACGAGTACAGTGCCAATAGATAACACCTTAACTGCAATTGACATAACCTACCCTGGAATAATGAAAACCAAGGTTAGCCTATGCATTCCTTACTGATTGCGCAATCAAAAATGCGTAACAAATTCCTACGTTTAAAAGGTATGTGGGCTGTCTTCACATTTTCTTCACAGCCAAGTTGATAGCGTTAAGGCATCACAAAAGGAGCGTGAACATGAAAAAACTATTATCAACTATTGCATTAATAAGTGCCTTAACGGGTGTCACAAATACAGCTAACGCAAATGAGCAAGCACCGAATATTTTGATGGTGCTGAGCAGTTATGGTGAAAAAAGCGATGACGGAGAGGTGATCAAACCAGGGTTTGAATTTGATGAAATGAGTAAGTCGTACCTTGTGTTTGATCAAGCTGGCGCTAATGTTACCTTCGCCTCTCCTAAAGGTGGCAAGCTTATAGCAGACAAGTATGACCCTCAAAAACGATACAATCAGGCATTTTTAAAGGATGAAGAAGCAGTAAAGGCGCTCGATACCACCATTAGACTGAAGGATATTGATGCTAACCTATATGATGCCGTTTATGTTGTTGGCGGAAAAGGTCCTATGTATGACTTAGCTAATGATGTGGACGTTAAGCGTATTATTGCCGCTATTTACGAAGACGATGGCGTGGTCGGTGCTGTTTGTCATGGGCCGGCAGCGCTGCTTGATGTGCAGTTAAGTGATGGCCAATATTTGATAGCGGACAAACGTGTTTCTGGTTTTACTAATCAAGAAGAAACGGCATTTACCAAAAAGTGGAAACTACCTTTTTCATTGGAAGACAAAATCAAAGCACAAGGGGCGCATTATCAACGAGATGGTTTGATGTTAAACCAAGTAAGTATTGATGATCGCATCGTCACTGCTCAAAATCCATTCTCTACGGCAGACGCTGCAAAAGCACTGGTACAAGAACTTGGCTTGTCTGTTGATGGTATTGAGGATTTTAAAGATGATCGCACAGTTAAATTAGCTGAAATGTACTTCGCTGATAGACAGCTAGCAGCTAAAGAGTTCGCTAACAATACAGAGCAGTACGACACAGTGTTACTTGCCATGCTAGGTGTGTATCAGTCCAAATTTGCTAACACTCAAGTAGAACTTGATGTGGCAATTGCCATTATGGAGCAAACACAATCAGCCGTTAACCACCCAATGTTGGATACCTCGATTGCAAAGGCTTACACCAACAAAAACCAAACAGCCAAAGCGGTTAATGTGCTGCAAAAGTCACAGAAGAAATTCCCTGACAATGAAGCCATTGCTTCGATGCTAGCGGAGCTATCAGAATAATGGCTATTCAATTGAAAACTATTTGGGAAGAAACGAACCTCAAAAAGGTCGTACTGACAGTGTTGGCCACCATTTCGATACTGGCACTGATTTGGTACATCATCTGGGGGCTTAAGCCTTATGATGTAGATCGCCAACTGATAGAAACGCGATATAGCTACAATAGCGTACAACCAGAAATGGAGATAACTCAAGAATCACCGACACACTTTGCATTTTCATACACCACTTTCGATGGTACTGAAGTCAATGGTCGTCTGGAATATCCGCACCCGCTAGCGAAAGATATGGCAAAGGTGCCAGTCTTTATTGGGGCACATGGCATGGGTAGGAGTGACAATCGTTGGTTTATGGACAGCTTTAAAGAACGTCCAACCATAGAGCAGACAGATAAAATAACAGAACAAGCGTTACAAGCAGGTTATGCAGTTATTGCTATAGATGCGAGAAACCATGGTAAACGGAAAGACCTGAATTACACCATTCGTGACGTCATGACAAATATGCACTTCTGGGGGAAAAGAGATCCTTATGAAGTTATGATTGTTGACACTGTTAAAGACCATAGAGTTTTACTTGATTGGTTACTATCACAACCACAATTTGACCACAGCAATATTGCGGTCGGTGGTTACAGTATGGGGGGACATGTTTCTCTTTTGCTCGCTGCTGTTGATAGTCGCATTAGTCGCGTGCTGTCTATTGTTCCACCGTATTTAGATGATAAGGTGGCGATTGTTGCGCCTAAAAACTTCGTTGAATACGTCCACGTGGATAAGCTCTGGCTGGTGACTGCGAATGACGATGAGCATGCCTCTGAGAAAGAAAATGCTAAATTGTTCAGCGCAATTGCCGCGGCTGATAAAAAACATGTTCAGTTTGAAGGTGGTCATATTTTGCCTGAGGGATACTATGAAACATTTACAGGGTGGTATGAGTGAGTAAGCCGCTGAAATTATTGATTGTTGAAGACAGTGTGGCGATAAGCCAAAACATTGCGACGTATTTCGAACAACAAGATGCAATTTTGGATTTTGCCTATGACGGTGAGCAAGCGTGTCAGCTTGCTCTGTCAGAGTATTACGACGGTATAGTGCTGGATATTGCTTTACCTAAACTCGACGGGTTGGGGGTATGTAAAGTATTACGAGAACAGGCAAACCGTCATATTCCTATTATTATGCTAACGGCAAGAGACACGTTAGAAGATAAGTTAACAGGTTTTGGCCAAGGAGCGGATGACTATCTGACAAAGCCCTTTGCTCTCGAAGAACTTTGGGTAAGGTGCCAAGCGTTGGCCAGTAGGCAAGCCCAACACCTTCCGAAAACACTGACACTTGGTAGTGGCACTAAAGCGATATGTTTGAACGCCGAGAGGCAAGCTGTGAAACGCAATGGTCAAGATATTCACCTGCAGCCAATTGCGTTTCAAATTCTCAAGTGTTTGATGGAAGCGCACCCCAGAGCACTTACCCGCTCAGAACTATGTGACAAGCTTTGGGGAGATGAACCCACAAACTCTGATGCGCTGCGTTCACACCTTTATCAATTGCGCAAAGCTATCGATAAACCCTTCGAAGAGCCCATCATTAACACAATACATGGCGTTGGTTTTAGCCTCTCTGTTTGACGTTATTTATTAAGGAAAGCCTCGTGTTTATCAATATTCGTTCCCGTATCGTTGCCTATTTCATTACGATGATTATGCTGGTTTGTACCTTATTCACAGCACTCGTATTTATTTTTTCTTATAACGTCGAAGACAATTATTTTATTCAGCTACTTAAAGATGAAATGAGCTTAGTCAAAGCACAAGTAGAACGAGGTGAACATCCGTCATCAAGATTTGATTACATCTCGTTTTATCAGTCCTCACAGGCGTTGCCTGACGCTATTCGCACCGTGTTAGTAGAAGAACCTGAGCGTATTGAGTTTTCAGGGCCGCAGGGGGAACACTACCATTTACTTAAAACGGATATTGGCTTTTTAGTCGCAGAAGTGAGTGATCAGCTAGTTGTGCGAAAAATCAAAGGTGGCATGTTACAGGCGCAACTAGCGTTCATTGCGATTACAGGCCTGTTGATTGGGATAGGGACATGGTTTTTAGCTAAGCGTCTAGTAAGGCCGATAGATAGGTTAATGCAGGTACTTGATCAAGTTCAAGATAATGCGTTACCGGCAAATTTTTCTGCGCAATTTAAACCCGATGAAATAGGGATGTTTGCACGACGACTCGATGACGCCATGCAACGTGTTCAGCAGTTTGTTGTTAGAGAGCAAGACTTTACTCGCGATGTCTCCCATGAATTGCGCACGCCTGTTGCTGTTGTGAAAGGTGCAACGACGTTGTTGGCTAGTGCCGAATTGACGAGTGAACAACGGGTTTTAGTCAGTCGAATTAAAGAAGCCAACACTTATATGGAAAAGTGCATTGAAGGGCTACTGACATTAGCTCGTGAAAAGTCATTTGAAATGCACTCGTTCAAGTTGCTACCAGTCGTTGAAAAAGCAATTGTTGAGCATCACCAATTGTTAGAAGGGAAAACGATAGAGGTGGATGTGAAAGTCAGTAATTCAGTTTGTGTGATTGGCAATGAGCAAGCAATGAACATGATAGTGAGCAATATAGTCGCTAACGCCTTCACCCATTCACATAGTGGAGCAGTTGAAATAAGCTTTTCAGCAGGCCAACTGATTATTAAAGACAATGGACAAGGCATATCTCCAGCCATACAACAGCACATGTTTGAAGCGGGTGTGAAGAGTCAATCAAGCGAGGGATTTGGGATTGGGTTGTCTTTAGTTAAGCGACTGACAGAGTGTTTGCAATTATCATTAAATGTCACCAGTAACGAACATGGTACAACAGTGTGTTTGTCAGACTTTGAAGTTCATTGTTAATGCTTGAAAGGCGCTGGTAAACAACCTTACACAGAGTAAATAGTGAGTTACTTTTTCTTGTGATAAATATGATGTAAAAGCCAGATATATGTGTTCTTAAAAATCAATTCTTTATTTGCTGCAAAAGCACTTGTTGCTTATCAAAAAAACTAACATAATCGAGCGATACATTACGAAGGATATGGCCGTATTTTATGTCTCGAGTACCCAAACCGAAAATGTTAACCGAAGCAGTTAACAACCTATTAGGTGATAGTGATTTACCGGCAGCGTTAACATTGGAACAATGTGCGTCTGCACTAGCAATGAGCACTACATCATTTCGCCGCAAACTCAGCCAAGAAGAAACCAGTTATAAGCTCATCCAAACCAAGTTTTTGAATGAACTTTGTGTCATGGTGTTGTCTTTACCACATGTAAAAATAGACGACTTAGCGGTTCGACTAGGGTACTCAGAACGAGCAACATTTGAGCGTGCATTTAGACAAAAGTTTGGTTTGACGCCCTCACAATTTAGAGAATTAACGGCAACAGGTTTGAACTCTGAAAATGAGAAAGAGCTGAAAACTATAGCCCAGAACATACCTGCGATGCCAGATAGTTGTCGTGAGTTACTGCAGGAGAAAGATCAAGGAAACTTAGATGTCCAACGCGTGCTTGACATCGTCAGTAAAGACCCGATTTTCTCTGGTCGACTGATGGGACAAGCAAGTAAAGCCATTTACGGCAAAACGCCAGATGATTTGCGCGAAGCCATCACCCGAAATTTGGGCATTAATACCGTACTCAACTTCGCCGTGATCTTTGCCATGCAAGACGCGTTAAGCGAGCAAGTTTCGCCGAAATTAATCGAAAAATACAGCCAAGCATTCATGCTTGCACCTAAGCTATTTCAAAAGTTACGCCGCAGCTTGAGCAGTAGTGTGAAGTTTGATGTGCCTTTGGTAGAACAAGTGTTAGTGTTCGGATTATTAGGCGTATTTTTACTGAGCCACAAAGACGCTAAGCAGCATGAACTTGTTATCCATTCATTACGAGGTATTGAAGACCTACAAGTGCTTAATAGTCATGTCAAACAAACTGGTGGTATCAGTATTTATATGGCGTCGGCGCTTATGCTGTCGCAGTGGCATATTGATGCGAACGTTATCAAGATGTTGACTGACTTAGACAAGCTGAGTGACTCTTCTGAACAAGGCACACCTGAGCAAGAACTTGTGCAGTTTATGTTCGCATGCATGTACCAACTGGCAGGTGAACACGAAATCGATGAAAGCACTCGAGAGAAAGCGCAGTGGCTTGGTATAGATACACTTGATGAAATTCTGGAAGAAGTCGTTATTTAGTGTCGATTAATTAGCGATAACTAATTACTGATAGAGTTTTAAAGAGAGGTTAGCCAGTTAAACATGTATGCTAACTGGCTATAGTGCCTTCGGTATCTCACTTGAGATCGAGAGCGGCGCAATTTGGGGGCTGGCCACCCTCTATAAAGGTCTTTAACTTTTTTGATTTAAGACGTTACCTTCGCTTTTTTCTTGCGAACAGCTAAAAAGCCTATAGGTAGTAGCATTAACGCTATCATGCTTGGTTCAGGCACCTGAGCAACATGGTTTAGCGATACATTGTCGATTAAGCCACCCAACGTATTTTGTGTGCCAAAAGAAGCAAAGCTTAAATTCATTGACGTTGATGTTGCTCTGAAGCTTACTGTTTGTTTTTGCCAATTTGGCGTATCACGACGAATACCATCTGCTGCGTAGATAGCGTCCATTGACATGTCAAAATTAGCTGCAGCATCATGCCAGTAAACGTTGATGCCGTTGTCATTCTGGTTATTGGTTCTTGCTTTATAGAAGAATTCCAATACGTACTCTTCACCAACGATCAACGAATCAATGGTCTGTGTCATCATTGAGTTTGAACCGTTACGTCTGTGCGAGTCCAATTCAATATGTTGGAAGCCGTCTTGTGAAGCTGTAACAACGCCTTTTTGCAATTCAATACCATTACCGTAGCTGGTGTACCAACCGGGAATGATATTGAAAACATCCCAACCACGCTGTTTGTTTGCGAAGTCAGCTAAATCAGTATTTTTCACTGCACCATAAGATACCGTGCTATCACCAAACGTTGTTTGCTCAAAACTACCATTGGTGATAAGTGATGCATTGGCCATGTGGCTACATGCCAACAAAGCAATCGATGCTGACATTTGTTTGAATAACTTCACCATATGCTCACCTCTTCTAAATATGTTAATTGGCGCCAGTATAGGAGGCTGGGCATATGTGAGATATGGCTAAACTGTCCATTTTTAAAAAAGTGGTTTCTATTGATATGAAATTTTTCTTACTGATTTGACAAAAGTTGAATGATTTCTAAGCTTTAGAATAGGTTAGAGAACATAATTACAAGCAGGAGCATGTTGTGGTTGACGTGAAAAGTTTAATGAAGGTTTATGAGATTTCAGAGCGAGACCTTCAACTCGTCGGTGAACTGGGCGAGCGAATCATCCCTTTGCTCGATGATTATGTTGAGGCATTCTATGATTGGCTTGAGCCTCAACCAGAGTTTCTGCAGTTTTTCTCTGATAAAAACAGACTCGCTCGCGTGAAAGAAGCACAAAAAAACTACTGGCATCAAACCTTTTTGGCCAATATCGATGAGGGCCATATTCAGTCTCGTGAATACTTAGGTGCACATCATGCAAAAATTGGTTTAAGCCTAGAGAGTTACTTTTCTGGTGTCAGTAAAAGCTTGAGCTTTTTCCAAGGGTTGTTTCTTGAAGACAGCGATAAAGAGCATTTTCATCAACAACAAATCTCATTAGGTAAACTCGTCCACCTAGAAACGTCGATTGTCGTTCAGGCATACAGTGCCATGACACAACAAAAAATAGAGCACCAAAGCCGCACATTATTGGAGATGTCTACACCTGTTACTTCTATTTGGGAGGGGGTGTTGATGTTACCTATTGTTGGGATTTTAGATTCTAAACGCGCGCAAGATTTAATGCATACGGTGCTTGCAAAAATTGGCGAAACGAGTGCCAAAGTTATCATTCTCGATATCAGTGGTGTTGCTGTGGTTGATACTGCAGTAGCCAATCACATTATAAAAATTACTAAAGCGTCCAAGCTTATGGGCTGTGATTGCATTGTCTCGGGCTTGTCACCGGCAATAGCACAAACTATTGTTGAGCTGGGAATAGAGGTCGACAGTTTGACGACAACGGCAACCTTGAGTAATGCATTAGAAAATGCACTGACCACTATCGGTCAAAGAATAGTGGCAGCGTAGTACATGCTTGGCGAGAGTAATATTGTTTTAAACAAAATTGAGTCGGCTGTATTGGCAACCATTCAGTCCGCGCTAACAGATGAGGTGTTAAATCGGTTTCGTGAGGACCTACTGACACACTTATCCGCAACGTCAGTAAAGTACTTGTTATGTGATTTCTCTGGCCTTGATTTACTCGATATCGACGAATACCAGTCGGTACAGAAAATCTGTCAAATGGCACAATTGATGGGGGTGACGTCAATTATTGTGGGATTGAGTCCAGGCCTAGCTGCAACCATAGTCGACTACGATATTGATACGAAGAACATCCGCTTCGCGCTCAATATTGATGAAGGACTACTGTTGGTGCGAGAAGGTGGCTAGGTTCGATAATGGCAGTAATTGAACGTTTCGATGTTGAAGATGAAGCGAGTTTTCAAACCGCTTTATTGCATGTGAAGTCTCGGTTGATTACAGCGGGCTTTTCGTCAATAGAGGCGTCGCGTTTCTTAACCGCGGTATCTGAACTTGCTCGTAATATTTTGAAGTATGCTGATAAGGGGTGGCTTGAGGTTAATCAAGTGCAAAGGCTTAACCGAAAAGGCATCAAAGTAGCGGCGGTAGACCAAGGTAAGGGTATAGAGGATATCCCGTTAGCTATGTCGGATAGTTATAGTTCCAGTGGCACGTTAGGGCAGGGGTTGCCAGGGGCGAAAAGGTTGGTCGATGAATTTGATATCGAGTCTTCGTCGCAAGGGACTCGTGTAACTATAGTGTCTTGGTGTTAACAGTGAGCAGTAAAGTTGCCACGAGAAATCGCGCTAAATATGGCGAAATTGTCAGTGGCGATAAGGTCGTCGTGCGTCAGCTTGAACAAAAACTTTTGCTTGCTGTAATCGACGGTGTGGGTCATGGCGCAGAGGCTGACAAAGTATCAAAAATTTTGGCCCGCTATTTATTGCAGCTCGAGACACTTGAATCACCTTCTGCCATGATTGACGCGATGGACAAAATTTCACATCCATGTATTGGCGCTTCAGTTGGGCTTGCTATTGTTGATGAAAACTCTCATCGGGTTGATTTTGCCGGTGTTGGTAACATTGCTGCTTATGTTATGGGGGCAAATAGTGAAAGTTTCGCAAGCCGTGATGGAACAGTTGGCTGCCACTCTCGCATACCGCTCGCGCAATCCAAGAATTTATCCGCTGGCGACCTCATTGTGATGCACAGTGACGGTATTCAAAGCCGTTTGTTGAGGCAGTTTGATAGCGATTACTTGAAAGCATCGGTCGAGCAAATACTGAGCTATATTTTTAGTAACTTTGAGAAAAATTATGACGATGCGTCATGTATCGTCTATCGATTTTAACATGAAAAACTTAGCCGACATTCCATTGACAGACATTAGCATGGTATATGGTATTCGCCGAAAGCTATACGATGCAGGTTTATTGTGTGGACTTAAGGCTATTCTCTTGAATCGTGTTGTTGGCTGTATTTCGTCATTACTTAAACAAGTGATTCATGATAACCCTGATACTTGCAACGTATTATTTAGGATAGCGGTTGATTATCATGAGGCTCAACCTGCCCTGGTATTCAACGTTGTTGCACCGAACAGCATTGGTCTACCTGATGTTGCTAGTACCCTGTTTTATAAAACTGATCACACTGTAACGGCTGAGTTGCATCACCACCGTTTGTTTTTGTCTCTGACGCCCAATCAAGCAAAGGTGATAGAAGGAAGCAGTGAACAACTCATCAATCTTTTCAAACACAAGAGCAGGCAAGAGCTATTAGCTGAGCTAAAAACCAAGAACGAAACATTAGAAAACCATTCAAAAGAATTAGAACAACAGGTAGCACAGCGCACTGAGCAACTCGAGTTTGCGAAACTTCAAGCTGACTCAGCGAATAAAGCGAAAGGTGATTTTCTAGCGAACATGAGCCATGAAATCAGAACGCCAATGAACGCCATCATTGGTATGTCTCACTTAGCTTTGCAGACACAACTTGACAGAAAGCAGCGCAACTACGTAGAAAAAGTGCATTTATCTGCAGAGTCATTGTTAGGCATCATCAACGATATCCTCGATTTTTCAAAAATTGAGGCGGGTAAATTAGATATTGAGCAAATTGCTTTCCGACTGGATGGCGTAATGGAGAACCTTGCTAACTTAATAAGCTTTAAAGCTGATGAAAAAGAGTTAGAACTGTTATTTGATGTAGGTGTTGATGTACCTAACTTTCTCACTGGCGATCCGCTTAGGTTGGGGCAAATATTAATTAACTTAGCTAACAATGCCGTTAAGTTCACAGAAACGGGACAAATCCTAGTTAAAGTGCGCACTGAAGAAGTGTTGCCTGAAGAAACCATCTTGCGGTTTTCAGTTATTGATTCAGGCATAGGTATGACTGACGCACAACAGCAAAAACTCTTTCAGTCCTTTTCTCAGGCAGATACGTCAACCACTCGTAAGTATGGTGGTACAGGGTTGGGGTTAACCATCTCTAAACGTTTGGCTCAAATGATGGGCGGTGATATTTGGGTAGAAAGTGAGCGGGGCAAAGGTAGCAAATTCCATTTTACCGTTAAACTTGGCTTACAGGATGAGAAACCTAGTTATATTAGTTCCTCGCTGGATTGGTCCGAAATTCATACCCTTAGCGTGCTGATTGTTGATGACAATGCTACTGCTAATGAAATCATGAGTAATTTACTGCACTCTTTCGGCTTTAATGTAGTCGCCGTTAATTCGGGCCAAAAGGCCGTGGACGTGATTGCGTCAAATGAGCACAAATTTGACCTCGCGCTAGTGGATTGGAAAATGCCAGGCTTAGACGGAATAAGCACTGCACAACAGATGAAGCAGCATGTCGATATTCCCATCATTATGGTTACAGCGGCAGGGCTTAGCGATATTACCGACAATGCACAAGCCAGTGAACTGCTTGCATGTGTACTAAGCAAGCCCGTGTCGGCATCGTCACTTCATGACGCCATTATGGAAACATTTGGCTTTACGGTCGACAAAAGTATGCGCCGTGATCAAATCTCTGATCAAGCAATGGGACAGGACATTGAACAGTTAAGAGGTGCCAAAATATTGCTTGTCGAAGATAACGAGTTAAACCAAGAGCTTGCTATAGAGTTGTTAAATTCACATGGACTGAAAGTCACCTTGGCTGAAAATGGCTTGAAAGCTTATCAATTGGTGAAACAAGAAGATTTTGACGGTGTCTTAATGGACTGTCAAATGCCAGTCATGGATGGGTTCGAAGCAACCCAAAAAATTCGTGAATTAGGCGCTGAATACGCCGATTTACCTATTATTGCCATGACGGCCAATGTAATGGCCTCTGACCGTGAACGTGTAGCGAAAGCGGGTATGAATGACCATATCGGTAAGCCTATTCGCATAGAAGAAATGTTTGGCACAATGGCTAGATGGATTACCCCTTCTGAGCCAGTAAGCTCAGACGAAGAGTATGATACTAAGCATGCAGATGATAATGCTTTACATAATCAGCTTTCATCGTTGAAGGTGGTCGATATTAAGTCCGGCTTAGATAATGCGAACAACACGACAGCCCTGTATTTCAAGTTACTTATACGTTTTAGAGAGCTGCAAAATACATTTTGCCAACAGTATAGACAAAGTTTAGCGGAAACCGACTTTATCACTTGCACGCGTCTCGCTCATACCTTGAAAGGATTAGCTGCGACTATTGGCGCTAAAGAATTGGCAGATTTTGCAGAACAGCTTGAAAAAGCGTCTACAGAGCAAAACAGTAAGTCCGCAGCAGCTAAACTTACAAACGTTGATGAAAGCCTGGCAAGCGTACTGAAAGATTTAGCTATATTGAAAGTACCTGAAATTGAAGGTAGAGATAAACAACCGATTAGCCCTGAAGAATATAAGCAGTTAATTGAGCAACTGATAGAGTGCTGCGAGAGCTTTGAACCCGAAGCGCAAGATATTATTGCTAAGCTGCTTTCTTTCCAGTTAGAACCAGGTGTTGATGACATTCTTCAGAGCGTTCAAAGGATGCTGAATGATTACGAGTTTGATGAAGCGCTTGAATTGGTGAATCAATTAGCCACGACAGATATGGCATAGTATTTAAAGCTTCGACAAACGTTACTCGCCTGCTAAAATAGTTGCTTATTTCGATTACCCGCCTGAAAAAGTTATGAGCGATAGTTTACCCCCTTGTCCAAGTTGCCAGTCTGAATATGTCTACCAAGATCAAGAACTCTTAATTTGTCCTGAATGTGGGCATGAATGGAACCCTAAAGAAGCTGCTGAGGAAGAAGCGATTATTGTCAAAGACTTTAATGGTGCATTGCTTGCCGATGGTGACAAAGTGACCGTGATTAAAGACTTGAAGATAAAAGGTAGTTCACAAGTAATTAAAATAGGCACTAAAGCGTTGGTTCGCCGTGTACTCGACAAGAAAGATCACGAACTAGATTGTAAAGTCGATGGTGTTGGCGAAATGATGGTAACTGCTAAATTTGTTAAAAAGGCATAGTCTGCAACGAAAAGTGGTAGTGCGAGCTATCAACTCTTCAATTACACCTCATCAATTAATGATGATTTTAGGGCAGCTGATATTGTCTAGTACATTATCAGCTGCCTTGTAGATTCGACTGACAAAACTTTCCATGACAAAACTCGCTCTATTGGGGTGGGATTTAGAAAAGCGCTTGAAGTCAAAGCGTTCATAGCTCCTGTCGCTAATGTTGGCATTAAACCTTGCCACACGGTCTTCTGAACTCGGCTCGAAAATATTGACTGTCTGATGCATTTCACAGGGCTGCATACTGTTCGCTTTGAAATCCTTTAACATGACGAGCGCTTTGGCGCCCAATGTAACGTGGCCACCATAGGAAATATCTATTGGGTAAAGGCTATTGGCTTCATCCCAATTAAATCCTCCAATAGTCACTTTGTAGGGTAGGTTAGCCTCTTTTACGGCACGACTAGCGCCAAAGGCCATAGGGTCATTAGCGGCCCAAATAATGTCTATACGTTGACGTCTCAAAAGACCTTTAACTTTAAGGTACGCTTCATCCTTAGACCAATTGGCGACAGGGTTGTCGATAAGATCAATATCGGGTTGCGTACTCAGGAAGTCCGATAAGCCTTTGCCTCGTTCGATAGCCGCAGCAGAGCGATAGTCGCCTTGCAGTGCCAGCAGATTAAACGACGATTGGTTTACATATTTAAGACGATGCAGGGCCACTAAATCCTTCGCAAGTAGTTTACCAGCATTGAAATTGTCAGGGGTTAAACTACCAATAATCGATGATTTTTGTTTATCGGTTAGCGTTGCTCTTTCCGCTAAAGAAAAACCATTGAGCAACGTAAAAATAGGAATGTCATGACCTGCAATGGTTTTGGCAAGCTCTAAGCCTGCTCCTTTTTCATTAACGATAATGGCAAAGTCAGGCCGATGCTTGGCAACATCGTTAGCAAGCTCCTTCATTAAGATATGGTCTCTATTGGCGAATAGTGTAATTAGCTCAATGTTGAGATCGTCAGCAGCGGCGAGCATGACATGATTCACCGTCGACCAGAATGTTCCTGTCGAGTCCCTATCTGGGTGACCAGGATTAATGAAAACTACTTTAAAATCACTTGCTATGGTTACATTCGATGTAGCAATAACTAAAAGCAGTGACACTGCATAAATAAACCGATTCATCCCTTTATAGTAGCGCAAATCTGTTTTGAATCGAATATAAAGTGTGAGTAGTTATTAACTATAAAAAGCTTATTTTAATTGTGCTGTCGAATATTAGTGTTACAAATTTTCGTTAGTGCTTGTATCGAGTTGATTTTGTTCGGCTAGTTTTGATACACGCTTTTCTTTTAGGCGTTTTGCTTTTTCTTTTCGTTTAATTTCAGCTTTTTTGACATGCTTAGTTATCCATTTTCTCATTTTGGGTATGAGTGCCGGAGGGAAGTCATGACCCATTCCGGGCACCACCTTAAGCTTTGATTTTTTTATTTGCTCAGCTGTTTTCTGCCCACCTGAAACAGGAATAATCGGGTCTTCTGCACCATGGATGACTAAGGTTGGCGCTTTGATTTTTCGCATCAGATATTGGCGACAACCACTTGCTGTAATCGCTGCTAATTGTCGTTTAAAGCCCGATGGGTTGTAGCCTCTATCGACATTAGCCGTCGCTTGTTGTCTCAATCTTGCTTCATCTAATGGATAAGCGGGGCTGCCAATCAGACGATTCATTTTCATGTTATAGCGAATAGCGGCTTCTCGATTGAATTTACTCGGACGTTTCGCCAATTGTAAAAATACTTTCAGGTTTGAGCCTGAGATACCGGGCGCTGAAATTGTTGACATGATTGACGTCAGGCTCAGTACTTTTTTCTTATGCTTGGCAGCAATAATTTGACCTATCATGCCGCCCATTGAAGCGCCGACCAAATGGGCTTTTTTAATTTTAAGGGCTGACATCAGCTCTAACACATCGTCGGCCATATCATCTAAGTTATAAGGTGTTTGAGCACGAATAGGTGTCCTCTGACTTAGCCATGCTTTAATAATGCTTGGTTCGCCATGGTCATCTAATTGACTTGATTGGCCCACATCTCGATTATCAAATCGAATAACACGAAAGCCCTTATCAACTAGCCCGAAATAAAGCTCGTCTGGCCAAATCGTCATTTGTGCGCCTAATCCCATAATCAAAATAATGGTGGGTTGAGATTTTAGTCCTCGGTCTTGATAGCTCAGTGTGATGCCGTGTGACGTTGTTAGCTTGCGCATGAAATTCTAAAAATGTGCAGATTCGTTATTTGTTTTATATAGGTTTCATAGCAGCTCAAGATCTCATATCCGTATGAAGTTTTTATGACTATCTCGTAACGCCGCGAATAGCTTTATGTGGCACCTAGTAAGTTTTTACTTACCTGTTAGTTATCATTTTTAATAAGGAGTTAATCGTTAGTTGGCGTTTATACGTAAATTGTAAAAACACATTAGAAAAGAGATTGTTATGTTACGTTTATCATGTTTAGCTTTATTGGTTTTTGTTATCGCAGGGTGCTCAAACCCAGTCGCTAATCGCACACCAATAAACGAATCATTTCCTCAAGTAGCCGGTGAAAATTTAAATCGCCAGCAAGTTGTACTACCGAAAGAGCTCGAAGGTGACTTGCGACTACTATTAGTTGGTTATGTGCAAGATTCGCAGTTTGATATCGACCGTTGGTTAATTGGACTTGATATGACGCAAACGAAAGTGACGGCATATGAGATACCGACTATCAAAGGTATGTTTCCAAGAATGTTTGAGGGCTTCATCAATAACGGTATGCGCAAAGGAATTCCCAAGCAGTTATGGGGAGGTGTGATCACGGTTTATGACGAAGCAGAAAAGATAACAGCACTGACTGGTACAGAAAACCCGAATAACGCGCGAGTATTGCTACTGAATGAACAAGGTACGATTTTGTATTTCTACGATAGCGGTTTTGCTGTTGATGCGTTAAATGATTTACGTGATGTTATTGATAGCACACGTGCTGCAAAGATTGCGCAAAATCAGTGATGTTAACGCGATAGTGAGTACTCGTTTTTAACAGGCAAGTAGGTAATCGACACAAATTGTTACGCATTGAAAGTGATTAATTTTTAAACCCAAATTTAACATGCTGCGTAATCTGCAATAACCGCGGCAACGACCGTAGCGCTCTCAGGATGGGAATGCTGCAGGTCAACAGCTTTTATTTTTAATGCAAATGATTAACAACAGGAAAACATGATGAGAGTGTTCAAAAAGTTACTTACCACTGTATTAGCGCCGCTATTTTTAATTGGTTCATTCGCTGCTAGTGCAGGTGGTGGATATGGCTACAAGAAAGACATAGTTGATGTGGCCGCATCAAATGACAGTTTTACAACCTTGGTTGCTGCAGTGAAAGCTGCCGGCCTTGTCGACACCTTAAAAGGTGATGGTCCGTTTACGGTGTTTGCACCAACTAACGAAGCGTTTGCCAAGTTACCAGCAGGCACTGTTGAAAGCCTATTAAAGCCAGAAAACAAAGACAAACTGGTCGCTATTCTGACCTACCACGTAGTGCCAGGTAAGGTATACGCAAAGCAGGTAGTCAACATCGATTCAGCAACGTCTGTACAAGGCGCGAATATTGATATTACAGCGATGAACGGCAAAGTGAAGGTCGACAACGCAAACGTAATTAAAACCGATATCAAAGCATCTAACGGTGTGATTCACGTTATCGATAGCGTTATCTTGCCAACAGACAAAGCGACAACTGCTAAGCGCTAAACGAATTTCAAACTTTTAGTTCCAACCATTCGCCCACTTCCTACAGTGGGCTTTTTTTGTACATTATTTTGTATTCATAATGGGGAGGAGTATGGAACAACTACTTATTCTTTATTTTATACTGTGTTGGGCAGTGTGAGCGCGTAACGTCGGTGCTTCTCAGTTGCTGGTGCTTAGTCGCTCTGCCTGAAACGCGTGCTCGCCAATTTTTAAACGTTTTTGATTTTAGCTGTTGGCGCATGAGACGAATAACTTGTGATTCGTTTAGCCCATATAAGTTTTCAATAGCTTCAAACGGCGTTCTGTCTTCCCACGCCATTTCTATAATGCGAGATTGGTCTTCACTTGAAAGCATGTATTTTCCTGATTTTTCGTGTGTAGCTAGGCAAAGCGGAGCTGAATTAATCGTAGAAGTTAAAGGGTTTAAATAATTGCTGAGCGTTTATTCGCGCCTTTAATTTGGCTGCTAATAGGTATAGCCCAGCTAATTTACGGTGAATAAAAATCGCGTCCACTGGTGGCGTGTGCCATTGATCTTGACGTCGATTAATACTCAGGCCTTTAGCTTTTATACGTTGTGCCAGACCACTGTTTGCGAAGTCATACGCACCCTCATGACGAAGTGGTTCACATGCTAACGTGAATATTTCGAGGATTTGGCTCAAATAGTCAGGGCAAATATCATCTGCAAAGAAGCCTATTTGCTTTGCGGCAGCATGCATATCGCTTTCGTTGCCAGTGACCCCAGCAGAGATAAGTGCACGATAGCCTTCGCTAATGCTTTGCGGTATTTCTCTTGTTGCGCCAAAGTCGAGTAATACTATGTTGTCGCTACTTTCTTGGTACAGATAGTTGGCAAAATTTGGGTCGGTTTGCATCAGTTTGAAAGTAAACAACTCATCAAAGAATAACTTGATAAGTAAACTTGCAACATTATCCCTTATTGCTTGAGAGCAGTGACCGATAGTGTCGATAGCAACGCCGTCAACATAACCCATGACTAAAATCGATGGTGTGCTAAATGATGGCTCTACAGTCGGCACGATAAAATTATCATCACTAAGTTTCGCCCGATAGCTCTCGATAAATGCGGCTTCTTGCTGGTAGTCTGCTTCGGTCAGCAATTGCTTTTTGGCTTCTTCCAGCAAATCGTCAATTCGAATATGTGGTGGCAATAGACCAGACAGTTTTAGTAGTGTCGCTACGTTATCAACGTCACTATTTATGGCTTTAGCCACACCAGGGTATTGCACTTTTACCGCTAATTTCTCGCCGTTATCTTTATAAGCAACATGAACTTGTCCGATGGAGGCTGATGCAAATGGCTTGAGTTCAAAGTGACTAAAGTTATCAAGCCAGTCGTTTCCCCATTCGGTGTTGAGTACGCTTAATAATTGTTTATGTGGCATAGGCTCAGCGTTAGAACGTAATTTATCGAGCAGTTGGCTAAGCTCTGGTGGCAGTAAGTCACCTGCATCCATCGACAATAATTGTCCCACTTTCATTGCCGCACCACGCAATTGCGCAAGCTTGTCGGCGAGGTTTTCTATGTTCTTGGGTTGGAGTACCAGATTTTTGAGGGTAGGTGATTCACCTTTTGACCATTGCTTGGCGCCATCGATTACGGCATTGCCTGCTACCTTGGCAACAAAGCCGCCAAAGGTTGTTAATCGTGAAAAGCGAGAAGTGGGTATCTTTTTTTCGTGCTCCAAAGCGTTATTCCTGAATTAACCTTGCAATAAGCTTTATTACGAATAGTCATGTCACTTTGATCTAAGCTTTTATCCAAGCTTTTAATTAGGTAACAGCCTAAGCATAGCCTTTTTTAGCATGGCTACGCTTAGTTTGTTGCAATCGAATTTTGGAGTTAATGCAGGGGCGCATCTATCACGATAACTTCTGCATCCGACTCTGCAACTAGGGTTACTTCTCGTTGTTTAGTTATTTCGGCACCATCTCCTTCTGAGAGAGTAACTGATTTGCCATTGTCCAATATTGTCACTTTCCCTTTCGAGGCAAGTACATAGGCTTGATGTGCGATCGGTACAACCACTTCTTGTTGCGGGGCGAGTGAACCACCATAAATACGAGCATGCTGATGAATAAATAGCGCATGATTATTATCTTCAGGGTAGCCTGATACCAATAGCGGCAGCCCTTTGTCGTTCACTTCACTAGGGAATAACTTGCTGTCCCAGCGTGGCGGCACATCTATTTTGTTTGGCTCTATCCATATTTGATAAAAGGTGAGTGGCTCTTTCGTGCGGTTATATTCCGAGTGCATGATGCCAGTACCCGCACTCATCACTTGCACTTCACCCGCAGGTGTAATGCCTTTATTACCTTCACTGTCTTGATGGGTAATGGCACCTGATCGAATAAAGCTAATGATTTCCATGTTGCGATGTGGGTGCGGCGGAAAGCCAGTTCCGGGGGCTACCCAATCATCATTGATGACGCGCAAGGTGCCAAAGCCCATTCGAGCGGGATTATAGTAGTGAGCGAAACTAAAATGGTGACTTGAACGAAGCCAGCCATGATTGGCTTTGCCTAGATTTTGATGAGGAAAATGCTTAATCATCGTATTGTCCTTATTCCTAACGCTATTTTTCAGTGAATAATTAGAGAGGCGAACCGTTAAGTCTGCCTCCATACCCGTGGCATTAAAATTGGGGCATTTAACTTATGACAGCAAACTGCGATCATGCGGCAAGCTGAAATCTTGCTCTGGCCCTTTAGGTACGATTAATGTTGGGTTAATAGTGCGATGGCTCGCGTAGTAGTGAATTTTTGTATATGGCAAGTCAACCGTGTCGGCAATACCGTCTATTTGAAATAGTTCGCGTACATAATTGCTAATATGATGAAACTCACTAAGTTTGTTGCGATTACATTTAAAATGCCCGTGGTATACAGCATCAAACCTCAACAATGTGGTAAATAAGCGCCAATCTGCTTCGGTTATTTCAGCACCCATCAGGTAGCGATTTTCACTCAGATGCTGCTCTAACCAGTCAAGGCTTTCAAAAAGCTCATCGTATGCTTGGTCATAAGCTGTTTGGGTAGTGGCAAAGCCCGCACGATAAACGCCGTTATTGATGGTGTGATATATACGCTCATTCATTTCATCAATACCGCTTCGTAATGCCTCTGGGTAATAATCATCAATATTGCCAGTAAGCTCGTTAAACGCGGTATTGAATATACGAATGATTTCACTTGATTCATTGTTAACAATGGTTTGGGTTTTCTTGTCCCACAAGACAGGCACGGTAACGCGACCTTGATAATCTGGCGCAGCTTTTAAATACAATTGGTACATGTATTTGTGTTGATACAATGAATCAACATATTCACTGCCTTGCTCACCAAACTCCCAACCGTTTTCTAGCATTTCTGGCTGAACAACGCTGACCGATATGATGTCTTCTAGCTGCTTAAGTTGCCTGAAAATCAGTGTACGATGTGCCCACGGACAAGCTAGTGATACATAGAGGTGGTAACGCCCAGCTTCAACAGGGTATTGGCTGCCCGGTTCGTCAGAAATAGTGTGGCGAAAGCGGCTTTCTTGGCGTTGAAATTCGCCTTTACTTGTTTTTGTGTCATACCAGTTATCAACCCATTTGCCATCTACGATTAAGCCCATGATTACTCTCCAATTGGTGAAAGTGGTTACCTATAATTTAGGTTGTATGTGATTAACTGAGGCACGGTTCAAACGTGTGCCTCATCTTTTTCGGGACAGTTGTTACGCAAGTTTCTTTGCAATAATGTTGTCAATGGCTAAGCGACCACCACCTTGGAAAAGTAAGGCAACACTCATCGCGAATAACGCTAGGCCAAATTCATAGCCGTTGTTTGACATAAATAAGCCGTTTTCAAAATGCACGCTAAAGATTGCGACTATCATGGTGAATGCAAGTACCAATGCTGCTGGTCGTGTGAGTAATCCCGCGATAAGCAATAAACCGCCGAAGAATTCTGCACTTCCTGCCATCAGTGCCATTAAGTAACCAGGTCCTAAGCCAATAGACTCCATCCATTGACCTGTTCCGTCTAATCCATAGCCACCAAACCAGGCGAATAGCTTTTGAGCACCATGAGCGGCAAATATAATACCGGCGATTAGGCGCAGTGGTAGGGTTGACAATGCGTTGTCTGAAGTAAAAACTTTCTCAATAATTGAAGTGTTCATAATCTACTCTCTTTGTATCTGCTGTTAATAAATAAAGGTTTTCTCTAAAAGATGTAGCCATTGTAGTTTCTTGGTTTTCGTGGAATAACCGTTTTATTTTGTTTAATATGTTCAAAATATTTGAACAATTAATTTGGTTGCCTATGTATAGTTCACCTATCACGTTAGAGGCATTGTTAGTGCTTGACGCCATAGACAGTAGAGGAAGTTTTGCTGGTGCTGCTGAACAGTTGAATAAAGTGCCGTCGGCACTTTCCTATATCGTCCAAAAGCTCGAAGAACAGCTTTCCGTCACCTTATTTGTTAGGCAAGGGCGTCGTTCGGTATTAACGCCAGCAGGTCGCCATTTGTTGGAAGAAGGAAGAAAAATACTGGGCGCTGTCAGTAAGTTAGCTGAACAAACGCAAACCATTTCACATGGCTGGGAGCCTAAAATTCGAATTGCAGTTGACTCTATTTTCGATCTAAGTGTCTTGTATCCCCCTTTAAAACAATTCTTGTATCAACACCCTAATATCGAAATTGACTTGTCAGAAGAGGTGATGAATGGCGGTTGGGAAGCATTAATTGAAGATAAAGTTGACTTACTTATTGGTGGGCCTTCACCGGTACCGAACCAACAAGGTATACGTGCCGAGAAAATAGGTGAGTTAGACCATACCTTGGTGGTAGCTAAAGGTCATGAGCTTACCCGTTTTGACCAGCCGATAAAACGACAAGATATTCAGCATTATCGAACAGTCATTGTGCACGATAGCGCAAAGCAAGCAGTTCCTTGGTCGGCCAACATCATTGAACAGTCGCAGCACTTTTACGTCACGTCAGTTGAGCAAAAAATCCAAGCCATAATCGCCGATATCGGCGTTGGCTTTTTGCCCAGAGCAAGAGTTGCAGAGCATTTGGCATCTGGAGCGCTAGAAGAAATAGATGTTGAAGGCAAAAAGTCACCTGTTGACATATTTATGGCTTGGAAGCTGGTTAACAAAGGAAAGGCGCTTCAAGCATTACGTGAAGAATTCATGAGAAGCCTCGTGCATTAGTGCTACCAACGTTGCTTACATCAAGAAAAGAAGAAAAGACATATATCAACATATTTGACAGGTATTAAAAATAAAAACAATTCTCATTTGTAACTAAGTTGTTTTGCCATTATGATTGCTGCTTTGATAATTACCATAGAGCAATCAAAGGATGAGTGAGTCTCACGAAAATACGCGTGTCAGTGTATTTACGTCATTGAAAACGCGAAACTTTGCTGGTGTGCTAATGGCGTTTCTAACCTGTGTGGTACTAATCCCGGGTATGACAACTTACTTGCCATTTAGTCTTGCCGACCAAATCGCCGTTCCTATTTTATTATTTCCGTTTATTTGGACAGGGCTTTGTCTGTATAGCTATCTAGCTGAAAAGGCTTGGCAACCATGGGCGCTAATGGTCGTACTAGTACTCTCGCATGCGGCGCTTTCTTACTTAGCGTTAACGGGGTAACGCATGAAAAGTAAAACGATAAAAAAACTCTACACATTGCACAGTTGGGTAGGGGTTATCACGGGTATTCTCCTGTTTGTTATTGCCTTTACTGGCGCAGTTTCAGTATTTGGGCGACCTGAAATAAAAGTATGGGCGACGCCAGAAGTGCGTGATCTACCCAAAGTCGATGTCGCAAAAGTACAAAGCTTAGTCGAAAAATATGTGGTGACGGTGCCTGAACACTACAAAGAAGAGGTGCTTATATTTTTGCCAGGTACTCGCAGCTATAAAAATTTAGCGATTATATTTGAATCCCACTCTGGCCAACCTGAAAAAGCGGAAAAGCCAGTACCTGAAGGTGAGGCTGAACCAGAGCACCACAGCCCGCCTGTAGGCAAGCTTTATGAATTTGATCCCTACACCTATGAGTTGGTGAAAGAGCAAGAGGGGTTAATGGAAGAAATATTCGAAAGCCGATATTGGGATATGTCTGACTTTATTGTCGGATTCCATGCTGACTTGCACATGGGGCGTCCTATTGGTTTGCTTACCACGGGGGTACTTGGCTTGACAATGATGTTGTCGATTGTGACGGGGATCTTTATCCATCGGAAAATATTGGGGCAGCTTTTCACCTTCAGGCCGCGCAAGAATCTGTCCTTAATGTTAAATGATGGACACAAAGTAATTGGTGTTTGGGGACTGCTATTTAATTCGGTCATCGCCTTTACTGGGGCTTTTTTAGGACTAGCGCTTGTTGTGTTAGTACCTGCCGCCGCCTTTGTTAGTTTTGGCGGAGACCAAGAAAAACTGATAGAAACCTTCACTGCAATGCCTGACCCTGTTATCCAGCATGTCGAGCAGTCAACGCAAGTTGCCAAAATCATTGAAGGTGCGTATGAGATTCACGCAGATACTGTTGTTAACTCTGTTGTGATTAAAGGCATTGGCGATGCTAGTGCTATGGCGTATGCCAGCATTAGCGGTGGTGATTCAGTTGCTGGGCAAACTGCAGTGTTTAATGGCGCAACTGGCGAGTTTGAGGAGCGTTACAGTAACTTTGAGCGCATTGGTGGTTTTACCGGTGTGATTCTAGATGTCATGTTCCCGCTCCATTTTGGTAATTTTGGTGGTGTGCTTGTGAAAGCCATATGGGCGGTACTTGGCTTGGGTACAGCGCTATTGCCGTTAACCGGTTTAATGCTTTGGATGGAGCGGGGTGTTAATGCTGCGAATCCGAAATATTCAATGAAAACCTATCAACGATTTAATCGCCTAATCGTCGGCGGCTGTGGCGGTATTGTTGTGGCGACCTTGTTCTTATTTCCCACTCAAATGTACCTGAAGTTTTTCACTGATTTTGCCAATGTCGGCCCGAAACTTTGGTGGCCATTTTTTGGGAGTTGGATAGCAGTAGTGCTTTGGGCAATGTTCTCTCCGTGTGAAAAGAAAACCGCTAAACACATTACTTATTTGTGTGCGATTTTGTTGATGTCTATTATGCCAATGGACGCTATCTTAACGGGAAGCCATGTATTCAACGTGTTGTCTACAGGACACTATATCAATGTCGGTATTGATGTAGTGACGTTTATTATGGGTGTATACATGTGGCTGGCTGTCAATAAATTTACGCAACTTAAAGCGCAGTCTGCAACCGCAAACGAACCAGTTTCAGCGCCGTTGGAGGAAGCTTTATGATCACGTTAATAGCCACTGTCGTTATTATCTTCGGTATTTTGTTACTGGACGAAAACGGACATTATTCATCAAATACGACCTACAAACTAATTGGCTTTGGGCTTATGATAGCGAGTACCGTCGCGCTATGTGTCGAATGGGGGACGATGCGCGGTATTTTCGTGTCACTTGGCCTCATTAGTGTAATGGGTACTTTCATTCCATTGTTGGACATTCGGCTGAAAAAGCAATCGTAAATGCGAAAAAGCGAACCTAGCGTTCGCTTTTTTAATGCCTTGTTTGCAAGCGTTTCAACGAATCGTTGTTAAATGGAAAGCTCAATATACAAACAGGTTGTGTTAATTAGTCGTAATTTACCTGTTAATTAACGTAAACGTCTTGAATATTTTTCCTTAATGTTAGAGGGTAACACTTCTCGTATTTCTTACCGTGATTTGTCTTTAGAGGAGAAACAAATGTCAAACGGTCGATTTAAACTGCTCGCCTCAGCAGCTGCGGTTTCAGCTGCATTACTAATGAGCGGCTGTTCCAAAGAACCAGAACAAGCAAAAGCGGAACAAGGCCAAGCAGTTGAACAAACGCAAGCAACTGAACAGGTTAACACTGAGGCTGCAAAATCGCAGAACCCTTTCTTTACTGAGTGGAACACACCATTTGGTGCGCCTCCATTTGGTGAAATCAAAATTGAACACTTCAAGCCTGCTTTTGAAAAAGGTATGGAAGAGCACAAGTTAGAAATCAACGCTATTATTAGCGATGAGCGTGACCCTGACTTTGAAAACACTATTGCTGCGATGGAGCTAGCAGGTAGCACGTTGTCACGTGTTGCTCGTGTTTTCTTTAACTTAACAGGCACTGAGTCAAACGAAGAAATGCAAGCGCTTCAGCGCGAATTCTCGCCAGCGCTTACGCGTCACAGCAATGAAATTAACATGAATATGGACTTGTTCAAGCGTGTTAAAACTGTGTACGACAATCGTGAATCTGCAAACTTGAATAAAGAGCAGCTGCGTTTACTAGACGTGATTTATGAAGGCTTTGTGCGCACTGGTGCAAACCTTAATGATGAGCAGCGTGCTGAACTTGCAAAAATCAATGAACGTATTTCGGCGTTGACAACCGAGTTTGGCCAAAACGCTTACAAAGATTCAATTGCTTTCACTCTTGTGTTGGAAGAAGGTGACTTAGACGGTTTATCTCAATCACAAATTGACGCAGCTGCAGCAGCGGCTAAATCACGTGATATGGAAGGTAAATATGTTATTACCTTAAACCGAGCCAGCGTTGAGCCATTCTTACAGTTCTCAAATCGTCGCGACTTACGTGAAAAAGCGTTTAACGGTTGGGCACTTCGTGGTGACAACGACAATGAGTTTGATAACAAAGCAAACATTGCCGAAATCGTAGAACTACGTGCAAAACGAGCGCAGTTGTTGGGTTACAAGCATCACTCTGAGTATGTGTTAACTGAAGCAATGGCAAGCTCGCCTGAAAAAGCGATGGACTTGCTAATGAAAGTTTGGACGCCAGCAGTTGCTAAAGCTGAGCAAGAGCGCGATTGGTTAAAAGAGCAAATGGCACTTGAAGGTTTTGATCACGAGTTAAAGCCATGGGATTGGCGCTACTTTGCTGAAAAAGTACGTAAAGCTAAGTTCGACCTAGATCAGGGTGAAATTGCGGAGTACTTCGAATTAAACAACATGATTGAAGCGAAGTTTTACGTAGCTGAGCAATTATTCGGTCTTAAGTTTGTTGAGCGTGACGATGTACCTGTGTACAACGACGTTGTTCGTGTATGGGAAGTGCAAGACGCGCAAGGCAATGCAATCGGTTTATTCTATGGTGACTACTACGCTCGTTCGACTAAGCGCTCTGGTGCTTGGATGAGTTCATTCCGTACTCAGCAAAAACTTGCGGGCAACGTGAAGCCATTAATCATCAACAACATGAACTTAAACCAGCCTGCTGAAGGTGAGCCAACATTAATGAGCTTCTCTGATGCGGTAACTTTATTCCATGAATTTGGTCACGGTCTACACGGTTTACTGTCTAACGTAACGTACCCAACACTTGCTGGTACGAACACGCCTCGCGATTGGGTTGAGTTCCCAGCGCAATTATACGAACACTTCATTGAACAGCCTGAAATGCTGAAAAAGTTTGCTCGTCACTACAAAACAAACGAGCCAATGCCTGCTGACTTACTTAAGCGTATTAAAGATGCAGGTAACTTCAACCAAGGTTTCGCGACGGTTGAGTACACAGCATCAGCATTAGTTGATATGGCATACCACAGCAGAACAGATTTCACTGATTTAGATGTGCGTGCGTTTGAAGACAAAATCTTAACAGATTACGGCAAGCCAGAAGAGATCATCATGCGTCACCGCAGTACGCATTTCGGTCACATCTTCGCTGGTGGCTACTCTTCAGCGTACTACGCGTACATGTGGTCTGAAATTTTAGATGCTGACGGCTTTGATGCGTTCTTAGAAGCGGGTAACATCTTCGACAAAGAAACGTCTAAACGTTTATACGACTTCATCTACAGTCGTGGTAACACTTTAGATTACTTCGAAGCTTATGAAGGCTTCCGTGGTCGTAAACCTACGACAGACGCGTTACTTCGTAACCGTGGTTTAAACTAGTTTTAGACTTACACAGGTAAACACTACCTAAAGCAAAAAACGGCTTGATTATTCAAGCCGTTTTTTTATTTTCTAGTTTGAAATACTTGAACCCAAGCCTCTGTTTTACTCATAGAATCTATGTTTGTTTCTATCGTGCCTTTCAAATGAATATAGCTCTCATCCATCAATAGATACAAAGGAATTGTTGCCAGTGTCGTACACTGCAAATTTTTATCATTCTTCCGAGTAAATCCGGGTGAATTCTCAACCTCAGGAAAGATGAAATAGTCTATGCGTTTCCTTTCCAACATTTCGAAGCCTTGATCAACATTGGTAAGTTCTTGAAGGCTAGCTCGACGTATAGTCTGCTCCATAAAAGACTTTAATTGTAAAGAGGTAAAGTATCCTATTCTAATATCTCTTTTATCGATGCTTTCTAGTGATTTAGTAATGGAGTTGTTAGCTTTGTATGAGTAAAGGTTTAAATGAACGATGAGCAGGTGCGGGCGAATGAGAAAAAAATTTTGCCCTGAAACTTGTTTTATTAGTAACTCTGGCCCAGCGAAATATGCATCACACAGGCCTGAAAACAGTTCGAGTTCTGCCCTCTTAGGTGGAGAGAAATTAAAGTCTACATCGACTTTAATGCCGGCGAACAGCCGTCTTAATTGTTGATTTACTTTTTCGTCCCAGCTCGACGATCCGTATGTACCGATGCATAGATCGATTTTTTTCGGTCCATGTTTTTGTTCGAAAGCCATTGTTGAAACGATACAGACCATACTCAGTATGCAATAAAGAATCAGTCGATATACCACTACTCCTCCCTAACATGTTGCCATATCTAGTTGTTTCTAATTAGCTTAATGTCGAACTATAGAACACTAGTGCAATTTTAAGCGTAACCAATAGCAATGGTTTGAGCAAAAAATAAAACCAAAATGTTAATTAATAAGCGTGTTTCAAACTGATTGTCTATACTTTTCAGAAAATTCAAATAAGGAACTCAGTTGCTTGCACAAGACGCGACTGCACTAGCCACCGCCATACTTGTTCTTGTCTGTCTGCTTGCTTCAGCATTAGTGCGAGGAGAGTTACGTGGAGAGCCCGAACGCCCGTACTTAATGGCCTTTTTCTTGTTTGCTCTTACTTTTTTTCTTGCTCATTACAACCCAAGTAAATTCGATGGATATTACTTTCAGCTATTTAGAAATGTTGTGGGCGCGTCATTCGCTTTTACGCTACCCGCAGCATTGTGCAAGAGAGAGCGAGCTGTAATTCATTTCCGGCTGTTAGTCATTCTGTTTGTTATTGACTTATCTCTTATTTTGTTTGGTAGTAATCCAACGTATTCGAACTATGTATTTGCGGGCTTGGCAATAGGTGTTGGCTTATTGGTAATGATAAGAAAGCAGAATTTAAACATCGCTGAAACTGGTCTAATAATAGTTCTAACTGCGATGTTTTTATTGCTTGTCGTTGAATTGTTTGTGCTGCCAATAGATATAGATAAAGACAAGCACTACAGATTTGGTTTTATCTGGGTGTTAATTTCTTTACCCGCCTACATTTGTGCTGTCACTGTATGTTTGTTGTTAAGCTATAAAATAGAAGTAAACGATAAGTTAAAAGAGCTTGCCAGCCTTGATGCGTTAACCGGCATTGCTAATCGTCGCTCTGGATTTAGCCAAATCGAAAAACATGTCAGCATGTTACGTCGAAATCACAACAGCGCTGCCGTTATCATGGCAGATATTGACCATTTCAAGCAGGTTAATGATACGTATGGCCATTTGTTTGGTGACAAAGTGATAGCAACCTTTGCTGACATCATTAAACAAGAGCTGCGTGATTATGATGTGTGTTGCCGATACGGTGGAGAAGAGTTTCTTCTATTTTTGCCGAACGTACAAATTGATACGGCAATGGGAGTAGCTGAGCGAATTCGTAGTAAATTGATGGTTACGGCAATCAAGTTTGGCGACAAAGAAACCAGCGTCACTGCCAGCTTTGGTGTTGCATTGTGGCAACTACAACAAGTCATGGAAATTAACATTGAACGTGCCGATAAAGCGCTCTACCAAGCGAAAGAGGGCGGACGCAATTGCGTCCGCGTCGACTAAATGAGGGTATACAGGTTCTTAACGCTTATAAAACCAGTAAATTTAACGTCTCTGTATACGCTAATTGGCAGTGCAAAGTGTTGATTTTGATTGACGCTTGTCTAAACTGCCGGATAGTCGAGTAAGGGCAAGCGCAAATAGAACCACTATGGCACCAATCCAGGCAGTATCAGTTAGTTGCATGGAATCGACAACCTTACCACCGACTATTGAACCTAAGGCGATACCGATATTGAATGCGGCAATGTTAAAGCCTGACGCAACATCAACGGCCTTTGGTGTATAT
The DNA here is from genome assembly GCF_042682785.1 of Thalassotalea euphylliae. Taxonomy (GTDB): domain Bacteria; phylum Pseudomonadota; class Gammaproteobacteria; order Enterobacterales; family Alteromonadaceae; genus Thalassotalea_F; species Thalassotalea_F euphylliae. The sequence goes on from NZ_JBHUIB010000003.1 coordinate 102,465, forward strand.
TTTTCAGCTAGTTGAACCACGTAAACTTGTAGCCCAGGTACATTGCCGAAAGCAAAAGCGCCCCAAATTAGTACGGTAATCACAGCCGCTATTGGGTGGGTTGCCGTGAATGAGAATACCGCTAGGATTACTGCAAGAAGCGCGAATATCGTGGTTAGCGCAGACACAGGGCCTTTTTTGTCCGCCAATTTACCGCCCCAAATATTACCAATGGCAACGGATACTCCATACACCAGAAGTACTAGGCCAATAGCGCCTGATGAAAAACCTGATACTTGCTCCAAAATAGGCGCCAAATAAGTAAAGGCGACAAATGAACCTGCATACCCAAGCGCTGTCATCGCGAATACCAATAAAAGTCTCGGATGTGTCAGTACTTGCAGTTGTTCTTTAAAGGTTGCGCTCTTTCCTTGTTTTAAATTGCTCGGTATGAGGAATGCGCTGCCAATAAGAGCGATAAAGCCTAATATAGATACCACTAAGAAGGTTGCCCGCCAACCAAATTCTTGGCCAATCCATGTTCCTAATGGAACGCCTGTCACCAAAGCAACGGTTAACCCCGTGAACATAATAGCAATGGCACTTGCTTCCTTATCTTTAGTCACCAAGCTCGTTGCAATTGTACTTCCGATTGAGAAGAAAACACCGTGGGCGAGACCTGTCAATATTCTAGCCAATACTAGGCTTTCATAGCTGGGGGATTGCCAGGCTAATAAATTACCTGCGATGAACAACGCCATGAGCGACAACAATACAGCTTTTCGTGGCCACCTGGCTGTTAAAGCGGTTAGCAGTGGCGCACCGATAGCAACTCCCAATGCATACAAGCTAACTAGCAAACCAGCAGAGGGAAGCGACACACCTAAATTAGCCGCAATAGTGGGCACTAAACCAACAATAACAAACTCAGTGGTTCCTATAGCAAATGCACTTAGGGTTAACGCAAAAAGTGCTAAAGGCATAATTTTTTCCTCGTTATTTATTTAAGAAGGGTATTGTCGAAAATCTATTTATTTACATAAACTACAAATAATGAGAAAAATATTTGTTAAATGTGCAAAAGTGAGTCCGCTATGAATGGCACAAACATTGTTGATTTAGAGATATTTATCGCGGTATCTGAAACGGGTGGTTTTTCTAATGCGGCAAATGCCCTCGACATTCAAATTGCTAAAGTGTCTCGATCTGTTCACCGTCTAGAGCAGCACTTACAGGTGACTTTGTTTAATAGAACAACTAGGCGTGTGGAGTTAACCCACGAAGGTAAGCTATTTCTTGGCTATGCTAAGCAAACATTGGCAACGTTAAATCAAGGTCAGGAAGAGATTAAGGCATTAAGGCAAAAACCTTCAGGCAAGTTACGTGTTGATGCAGTAAGCCCATTTCTGATCCATCAAGTCATTCCGTTGATCGGCGCTTTCTCTGCAGAATTTCCAGACATTCAACTAGAGCTAATTTCTAACGAAAGCATCATTGACCTATTAGAGCAGAGAACTGATGTGGCAATTCGTATTGGCCAGTTAACTGACTCAAACCTACACGCAACCATGCTAGGTAGAAGTCCTTTGCGTATGGTTGCTACGCCAAAGTACCTTGAAGAGAACGGCATGCCTCAATCGATAGCGGAACTTGCTACACACAAAATTATTGGCTTTGCAGGTACGCCTTCCTTGAATAAGTGGCCACTGTGCCAATCGGTTACCTTGCGGCCCAGCATTTACGCAAGTAGCGGAGAGTCGGTAAGGCAATTGGTGTTGAACCACCAGGGAATTGCATTGTTGTCTAACTTTATGAGTTATCAAGATCTGGAAAACAACAGATTGATAGAAGTGTTACCCGGTGAAGTTGCAAGTCCTAACCCGCGCGAGCTTGTGCAGGCGGTTTACTATAAACAAACCACGTTATCGCCAAGAATTCGGGCCTTTATCGACTTCTTAAAGGCCCATCTTTCGTTGTAGTATCGGCTGTTTGTAAATGTTGGCTGTTTATAGCAACTAACTCGTAAACAACTCAGGTCGTTCGTTGAAATTGGCGAGGTTCGGGAATACCGAGTTCAGTTCAGACTCACTAAGCCCTAACCACCCACCAAAGTTAGCAGCGTATTGCTCAACTGATGCCGTGGGGATAAGTCTGCCGCTGCCAGAATCAAGTTCATGGTTCAGCGTACTAGGCGGGATATCACCGAATATCTGTCCGCCATTGACTGCACCACCGACAACAAAATGATGAGCGCCCCAACCATGGTCAGTGCCATCGCCGTTTACTGCTAAGGTGCGACCAAAATCAGACGCGGTGAATAGTGTGACATTTTGACTTAGGTTCATGCTGTCCATTGCCGTTTGAAATGCTGACACGGCTCTATCTAGTGCCATTTGAAGCACAGGAAGACTTTGTGCTTGACCTGAATGGGTATCAAATCCGCCCATCGCAACCATGAACATTTGGCGCTTGCCTTGCAACTGGCTACGGGCACTGATAGTTTTGGCAACTGCTTCTAATTGTCGACCAATAGGTGAAGCAGGGAAGGTTGCCGTGCTATCTGACGCTGACGAAAGCGCTTGGTCAAACAAACTATTCGCTGCGTACGACTGGTTTATTTTGTTCGCCATATCTTGCTGTAAGATATTGCCAACTCCTGAGTTTTGCATACTGAAATGGTTTGTGAGTCGACTCGACAATTCAGCATCGGTTTCTTCAATTGCATCGATAGTAACGGCGCTGCTGCCTTCGATGCGATAAGGCGAGGTTTGTTGACCTGTTAACAGTAATTCGCCGTCCGTGGTGGTGATGGCTGAAAATGTATTTACATCGGTTTGACCATTCTGTATCAGTGCATCGTTAAGCTGACCTGCCCACCCAACCTGCGCACCTTCTGTTGTGCCAGACATCCATGTTGATTGTTGATCATTGTGAGAAAACAATCTTGCAGGTACACGTGCAGTTTGATTATTAAAGGTAGTGGCGTTTGTAGGCTCAACTAAAGGCCCTACGTTGCCCATTATCGCCATCTTTCCTTGGCTATAAAGCTCACTCAGGCCTGTCATCTCTGGTGGTAAGGCGAATTGTCTTTCGCCAAAGCGAGCGGGCGTTGACAGTGGTAGCAGATTATTACGTGCGCGACTTGTGCTGTATTGCGAAAGCATCGATGCACGAATTTGCGCCCATTGGTTGTAGCTCGTTTCATCAAATGGAATAACGGTATCGTGATTGTCCATGCCGCCGTATAAAAACACACAAACAAGGGCTTTATAGTCTTCATCAGTTGCGGCGCGCGCATTTTTACTGGCAATTAGGCCGCCTAGGTTCAGCATAGATGCTGACATAGCTGTCGCTGAGCTTGCTTTTAAAAAGTTACGTCTATTCATAATGTGCCCCTATTGTTGAACCAAGTAATCCGTTGACGTCATCACCATTAAAACGGCGACAGAAATGAAGTCGAATTCGTCGTAATACTCGGCCTCTTCCATTTCCGACAACGTGGTAAGAATGGCATTGCTTGTTTCTGTGGAAAGCTGACCATAGGTTAATAACTCGTTGAGATGGTTAACGAGTGCTGCGTGGTCATTGAGCAACCCTACTTCGGTGTCGTAAGTCACTAAAAAGCTGTTTTGCGCTTGGCTGACATCAATCTCCATTCCTAGCTCTTCCTGGAACTCTTCTCGTAGCTCATCAATATCAATGTCTTGTTGCTGACCCGTCGCAAAGTAGGTCATAAAGTTGATATAGCCTGGGATGGAGCTCGCATTGGTGATTTGTAGCTCTGGCGCAACAAGCCCTTGTTCAGCAGATATCGTACCCGGAGCTTTGTAACCTGGACGGAAAAAGTTAAATACAGACGGAGAGCGATATGGATGCTGGCCCAGTGAACTCGCACCTGATGTATCCCATAGGATAAATTGGAACATAGGTGTGATGTTTTGCACGTCAAACGCACGAGCCCAGTGTGTAAAACGCAAAATTGGCTCTCGTATCTTGCCGCCTGTATTACTGGCGATTGAGCGAGCTTCGGGGTGAAACAAAATAGCGGCCAACGTTGCTTGTAGGTCACCGCGTCGACCGTCGCCAACACTGGTGCCATCGGGCAATACATAATTGCCTGTATCAAATGTTGCCGCTACGTCGCTAACATAGGCTGAAGAGGGATTCGAGGCAACAAGGCGTTGAATTAACTGTTTGCCAACAAAGGGCCCAACATTAGGGTGCGAGAATATATGGTCAAGCGCCTGTGTTATTGAAGCCTGCGCGCCAGTTCCTGCGGCAATGGTTGTTCCTAAAAACGTTTTTTCTTTCTGTGAGTGAGAGCGTGGGTACGTTTGCATGGGGTAGGTGAATGCTATTTCGACTGACTCTTCAACCGCTTCGGCGTTAAGGTTTAAGCCAGTGAATACGCGAGCAAGCCCTGTAATATCGGTATTAGAGTAGGTTTCGATACTTTTTCCGTCGTCGTCGAGTTTCTCAGTGCCGTCGGCGTTTAATTCAGCGACGCCAATAGTGAAGAGTTGCAGTAATTCGCGGGCATAGTTTTCGTCTGGCATTCTACCGGTAGCTTCATCACCTTTTTCACTGCCTAAATAGGTTAGGTAGTAGCCCATAGCCGGAGCGTAAGTTACGTGTTCTAGTAGATCTCGATAATTGCCAAAAGCGTTGTTTATTAGAATGTCTTGATAATGTGCAACGGCATGGGGAATGTCAGTCAGTACTTCGCCACCACCATTAGACACTACAAGTAATTCAGACAGTGCAAAGGCCATGCGTTGACGCAATTGATCTTGGCCGGTAATGCTGTTCTGCCAGAACGCGAAGCTAGTCGCCTCAATATAAAGTAAATTGAATTCATCCTCTGGGTCGTCTGGGGCGTTCGCTAATACAACAGGTAAAGTGAGAGACGGCGTAATATCGATTTGTTGTCTAAACCAATCTGAAGCACTTGTCCCTGTGAGTTGGGCAATATCTGTTGGTGTCGGGCCAAAGGTAGCCTGCGTAAGGAAACGCGCTGTTGTTAAGTTGTCTGAAAACGTATTGTCTTGCGCAGACGGTGTTTGGTCATCACCACCTCCACCTTGATCGTCGCCTTCTCCAGGGTCTTGTCCTGAATCACCATCTTGGCCATTTTCATCGTTGGATTCTTCGTCTGAATCATCGTCAGATGTGCCGAGTGTTGCAACAACATCATTGTCGTTTGCATCGGCATCTCCACCGGACGAGCCACCGCCACAGGCAGTTAATGTTAAGCATAAGCAAAGTATCAGAATATGATACCAGCGTTGGTTAAGGTCAAACGCATTAAATGCGGTAACGTTGAATCGCGTAAGGTTTCGTTCCACTGTACTGCTCCACAACAAATTGGTTACATTTTCATTGTAGAGCGATATGACGTGCCTGTGTTTTACATATTCACTGCTCAAACCATACAAAAATGTATGGTTTGCATTACTAACAAGGGTTAGGGATTCATTTGATAGAGCTTATGTTTCGGCCAACCGCCTATATAGCCTGAATACTGCGCTAAGTGTTGTCTGAGTGCGTTATGCTGTTGGAATTACGATATTGAATACCGCGCCACTTTGGTTGGGGATCAATTGAATATCGGCGTCGTGTAGGTCACAAATTGCTTTTACAATACTCAACCCAAGGCCATTACCCGGCTTGTTTCGGCTGATATCTCCTCGATAAAAACGGCTAAATACTTTGATATGATCTGATGCTGGAATTCCGGGACCACTATCGCCAATTTGCAGTAAAACACCCGATGTATGACTTTGTAGCCTTACCCAAACGGTTGCATTAGACTCACTGTATTCAAGCGCATTTTCCAACAAGTTACTGAGCATTTGATTAAGTAAATCAGCATCACCTTTAGCACTAACGTTAGAGACAACTGAGACATCTAACGTTCGACCCGTATCATCGAATACAGGGGAGTAGTTCTCTGCCATATCAGTAATTAAAGCTGAGAGATTGAGAGAGACGAACTGCTGCTTACGTCGTCCAGACTCTATTTCACTCAAACGGACAATATTGCTAAACGTTGAAATAACAACATCAAGCTGCTCCACTGCGCGGTCGATATGCTGCTGCGTCATGTCTTTATTATCAATATCTTGTTGCATCAGTTGCAAACGATTAGCGACCCGAGATAACGGTGTTTTTAAATCATGAGCAATGCCAACTGACATGGTTTCAATGTCTTGATGCAGCGCTGACATTTTACCTATCAATTCATTAATCGCTAAACGAAGTGGAGACAAGGAGTCGCCTTTGTTTGATATATCAAGTGTCTTTAGTGACTTATCTGACTTTAATGTGCTGACTTCATCAGACAGCTGTTTTACTTCTGTTAGGAATCGACGGCTAGCAAAGTAGCTGATCAGTAAGATTGAGGGAGGTAAGAAAATGAGCAAACCTATGCTAAGTGAATAAAGCCACTCCAAAAGCTCATAATGCTCATGCGCTTGACCTCGTGTTAGACTAACGCCAAGATCGTTACCAAGCATAAAATGGTGACTGTAGACAACAATCTCTTCGTCTTCCAAAGGGTAGGTGAACATTTGCCATTCGGTATTTAATGTCAGTGGTAGTTGACTACCCGCAATCAGTTCGCCACTTGAATTTCGTAATGAAAATAGTAGCTCGTCTTCGTGAAAATGCGATTCTGTTTCTTCTCTTGGCCAAATATCTAATTCATCGATATGAAATTCTTCTACTAGACCTCGAACCCCGTCCTCTTCGTAGATGCCTACAACTTCTTCTTTAAATTCAATGATCTCAGCTTTGACGTCAGCTTCAATTTCGCTAAATCGCCACGCACTGTAACCGCTAATGAGAGCGACAATCGCTAGCGTAACAAGCGTACCTGTGACGACAACAGATTTAAAAATAGGGGTTTTAATAACGTTATTCATGCTCGGAAATAATATAGCCACTGCCGCGAACGGTTTTTATAAGGTCAAAAGAAAAAGGTTTGTCTAGCTTAGTACGAAGTCGACTCACATGGGTTTGTACTAAGCTCGTTTTGGGATCAAAACTAAAGCCCCAAACCTTTTCAAGTAACATGGTTTTGGTGACCAGTTGATTAGGGTTTTGAACCAGATACTCCAATATTTGATACTCCCGTGGCAGTAAATCCAATAACTGACCAGCTCGTGTTACCTGCCGAGTAGTGCGGTTTATTACTAAGTCCCCAAGTGTGAGCTCGTTAACTGTTTCTTGCATTGGCTGGCGTCGCGCTAATGCCCTCAGTCGCGCATAAAGTTCACTAAATGCAAATGGCTTAACCATATAGTCATCGGCGCCTGCATCTAATCCAGCAACGCGGTCTGCGGTTTCAGTCAAAGCGGTGAGAACTATAGTCGGCGTATTCACTTGGCTTTGCCTAAGAATTCTAATGGCATCAATACCGTCCATTCCTGGCATTAAACGATCGAATATCAGTACATCGAAATCCATTGTTGAGGCCGCGAGCATGCCTTTGCGGGCATCTTTTTCATGATGCACACTTTCACCCTCTTGCATCAGGCCACGCGTAATAAAGTCAGCAATCTCTTGGTCGTCTTCAACCAGTAGTACGTTCATGATCAGCCTTGTTCACCTTATCTCATTTAATACTAACGTATTTAACCTGATGACATTAATACAATTTTGTATGAAAACCTTCAGCATTAATCACCTTATGAGGGGAGCAGGCAGAAGAATTCAGGAATATATGAATTGCTTCGATAGACGGTGTTACCGCGTTAGTCATTATTGTTAATAAAAACTAAAAAGTGTTTAGTTATTTGTGATTATTATCATTAAAAGATTAGGTTGCTAACCTTGTTTTAAACTAAACAGGGCGGTATTCACGCACTGGCTGACAATCAAACTGTCATTTTACTGTCGTAAATTGGCAAATGATGAGGAAAATCGGACGTAGAGAGCTGGTGGGGAGTGATGGCCTTGGGAATGAATCAGTTGCTGCTATAGTTAAGTTCACTGGGGAATGTCAGCATTGTTCACAAAGTGTATTAGTTGCGTTTAATTGGCGCTTTGGCTTTATAACTGTATGTGAACCGGCGATTTAATATTACCTACGTTTGCGGTGTAAGGAATGAATATAATGACAAAAACAATATTGTTAACAGGCGCTACCGATGGCATTGGATTTGAGACAGCAAAGTCACTAATCAGCCTTGATCATACTTTGCTTATCCACGGCAGAAATCCACAAAAGTTAGACGATGTAGCGCTGCAGCTACATGGAATTAACCCAAAAGCGAACGTAAGAAAATACGTAGGAGATTTATCCTCTATTGTTGCTACTAACGAGTTAGCGACCAATATCGTCGCACATGAAAAACACATTGATGTCGTTATCAATAATGCGGGTATATACAGCACAAGAGAATGGCAAACGGTAGATAAACTTGATGTCCGCTTCGCTGTCAATACACTCGCTCCATACTTGTTGACCAAAAAATTATTGCCGTTAATGCCATCAGACGGCAGGGTCGTTAATCTTTCATCTGCAGCGCAAGCAACCATTGAACTAGATGCTATCTCTGGCCACAGAGAGTTATCGGACGGCGCGGCTTACGCGCAAAGCAAACTGGCGATTACGATGTGGTCGATGCAAATGGCAAAAGAGCTTGGTGACAAAGGACCATCGATTATCGCAGTAAATCCAAAGTCATTCCTTGGTAGCAAGATGGTGAAGGAAGCTTATGGTGTTGCAGGTGGTAACTTAAGTGTTGGCGCCGACATTTTGTGTAGAGCAGCGTTATCAGACGAATTTAACGATGCGTCAGGCAAATATTTTGACAATGATATTGGTCAATTTGCCAAGCCACACCAAGATGCACTGAACGAGCATTTAGTGACGTTAGTAGTAGATAAAATTGAGCAAATCATTGCTGAGATTATTGATTAATACCATGTACAGGAGCAAAACATGCTAGGCGAAGTTCACTCTTTGGAAAATGACTTTCCAGAATACAAAGACACCATTTATAAATTACTGGCAGCTGATACTGAGTTTGCTGCCAACAACAAAAAATACAACGAGCTCGATAGTGAAATTCGAAAGCTAGAGCTGAACAACGCACCTATTGATGACGAAGCTATGCAGCAGTTAAAACATGACAGGGCAACGTTAAAAGATGCTCTTTATCAGCGATTAGCCAGTGCTTAACGCTTTATCCCAGTAGGGGGTATCACCGTATAATTCCGCAAAAAAATCAATAAATGCCCGCACTTTTGGGGCAACTAAACGAGAGCTAGGGTACACCGCCCATATAGCGGCTTCGTGAATGAGGGGAAAGTCTGTCATTACTGGTACGACTTTCCCTGCTAGAATTTGCTTATAGGCACACCAGCTTGAACTGACAGCAATACCCAAACCAGCCGCACAAGCGTCGCGCACAGCCTCGCCGTTATCTGCTCTAAAATTTCCTGAAGTTTTGACCGCCACCGGACCGTCTGGCGTGTCAAGCGACCAAGTTTCCATGCCTATTAAGTTTAAAAAGTTATGTCCAGCTAAATCGTCGATTGAAGCAGGTGTGCCGAATTTTTTGAGATAGGCGGGGGAGGCAATCAACATTCTGTGATCTTTGGCTAATTTACGGGCGACGAGACTTGAATCACTCAATCTAGAGTCGCGAACCGCAATGTCAAACCCGCCATCGACCATATCAATGATGGAATCACTCAGTCTTAGATCAATATCTATTTCTGGAAAGCGTTCGAAAAAATCTGCGAGTGCTGGCGCGATATGCATACGCCCAAAAGAAGCTGGCGCTGAAATCCGCAATGTGCCCGTAGCCGTAATACTCCCTGAACCCACTGACGCTCGTGCATTTTCGACACGCATTAACACCTCTTCTGCATGAGGTAGAAATGCTTTGCCGTCAGCGGTTAAGGACACTTTACGCGTTGTGCGATGAACCAAGCGAACACCTAACCCTTGTTCAAGCTTGCTAATGTATGCACTTGCCACGGCGGGCGATAGACCTTGTTCATTTCCTGCTAAGCTGATGTTGTTAGTGCGTGCAACACGGGCAAACAATTTAAGGTGCTCAATATTCATTATCAACAAAATATAAAAACTGATTTGTATATTTAGCTTATTATCAAGTTAGTCATTAGTAAATATACTTTGTTCCAATTATGTAACGGGAGATAAACATGAAAGCAATGCTCGTAAACACCTTTGGCGGTCCAGAAGTTTTTGAAGTGGCAGACGTACCAAAACCAGATGTAAAACCAGGCCATGTACTTGTCAGTATTAAAGCGACCAGTGTGAATACCGTTGACACCATGATCCGTCAAATGGGCGCCGAATTACCTCTTTCACCTGCTGCTCCTGCATTGCTTGGTATGGACTTCGCGGGTGTTGTTGAAGCCGTTGGAGACGGTGTTACTGAATATAGCGTAGGTGATGAAGTATACGGTTGCGCAGGTGGGTTAGCTGATTTACCGGGCACGTTGGCTGAGTATATTGTTGCTGACGCTAACCTTATCGCATTAAAACCAACGAACTTATCGATGCAAGAAGCTGCTGCGTTGCCATTGGTTGGTATTACTGCTTATGAGGGCTTAATGCGTGCGGGTATTAAAGCGGGCCAAAATGTACTTGTGCACGGTGGTTCTGGCGGTGTTGGTCACGTGGCATTGCAACTCGCTCGACATTTCGGTGCCAATGTATTTTCTACTGGCGGTGGCGACGCACAGTCTGCATTGATTGAAAAGCTTGGCGCAACCGCAATCAACTATCGTGAAGAGACTGTCGCAGATTACGTTCAAAAACACACTGATGGTGTTGGCTTTGATGTGGTATTTGATTCAGTTGGTGGCGCAAACATGGCAAATTCATTCGAAGCGGCAGCGTTGAATGGTCACGTGGCATCGACAGTGTCAATGGTCGAGCTAGATCTCTCCACTGCTCACTTCAAAGGCTTATCATTGCATGTTGTGTTTATGCTGATCCCTATGTTGCACAATCATCGAAGAGAAGAACATGCAACCATCTTAAAAGCGATGAAATCCATCGTTGAAGCGGGTGATTTAGTACCAGTGCTTGACGAAACGTCTTATCGACTTGAAGAGGTTGGCAAGGCTCACGAGCGTTTAGCGAGTGGCCAAGCGATGGGTAAAGTGGTCATTACAGTCGACTAACTCTACTAAGTATCAACGAGAAGCCTAACGTAAGTTAGGCTTTTTTATACATCGTTTTGCTCGGACCAAATACGCAAGCTGTCAAGGATATCTAATGCTGAACGACCAAAGTCAGTTAATTGATAGGTGACAGCAATAGGGCGTTCTTCGACAACTTTACGAATAACCATGTCGCGTGATTCGAGTTCTTTCAAACGTTGGTCTATCATTTTTTTACTGGCACCGCCAAGCATGCGACATAAATCATTAAAGCGAACTGGCTCGTCTTTGAGGTGATAAATAATGGAACCGGTCCACTTGCCACCAATTAAGCGCATACCTTTTTCGATTGCGCATGGCTCAGTGCAAACATTTAATGTTTTTTTTCGTCCCTTACTATCTGTTTTTACAACACTTTCCAAAAGTCAGGCTCCAAATTTAAGGTGGTTACTAAAAGGTGACTGGTTGATAGAAGTTAAAAGGTTACTAAAATATACCACATAAAAGTTCTTAAACCCAAACCATTAAAACAGTTCACGCCATGAAAGCTTTGCTTTAGGTCTGTGGTCGTTTTAGGAGAAAGTTAGATGAGTAATGTATTAATTATTAATGCCCATCAGTATTACCCGTTCGCAGAAGGAAAACTAAATGCTTCCTTAGTCGATATTGCTGTCAGTAAATTGCAGGCAAAAGGCCATGAAATACGTGTTGTTACGATGACAGAAGACATCGATGTTGATCAGGAGTTAGAAAATCATACATGGGCAGATATTGTGCTGCTGCAAAGCCCAGTCAATTGGATGGGCGTTCCTTGGACGTTTAAAAAATACATGGATGAAGTTTACACCGCAGGCATGGCGGGCGCACTGTGTGCAGGAGATGGTCGCACCAGCGAAAACCCTACCGCTAACTACGGTGCTGGCGGCACCATGTCAGGTAAAAAATATATGCTCTCACTCACGTTTAATGCGCCTAAAGCATCATTTGATGATGAAAGTGAATACCTTTTCCAGGGCAAAAGCGTGGATGATTTGTGGTTTCCAATGCATATGAACTTTCGCTTTTTTGATATGCAAGCTTTACCTACTTTTGCTTGTTACGACGTGATGAAAAACCCTGATATTGAGAATGACTTTACGCGTTTTGAAGCACACCTTAACGAGCACTTCTAGACACCGTTAAAAACATTCTAATTGAACTATGGAAAATAAGAATATCAGATTCAAGGGGCATGAAATGAGTAAACAAGCGGATATACACCTTTATACAGCGTCAACGATGAACGGCTGGAAACCTGTCATTTTTTTGGAAGAGGCTGGCGTAGATTACGACTTAACGTATATCGATTTTGCCAAGCAAGAACAAAAAGCGCCTGATTACGTCAAGTTAAATCCCAACGGACGTATCCCAACGATCGTCGATCGCAGTAATGACGATTTTGTTGTTTTTGAGTCAGGGGCAATACTTTGGTATTTGGCTGAAAAATACGGCGTGTTTTTACCGAAAGAGCAAAAAGCAAAGTCGGAAACACTGCAGTGGCTAATGTTTCAAATGGGTGGCGTTGGGCCGATGATGGGACAGGCAATGTATTTTCAGCGCATTGCGGCCAAACAAGGTGAAGAACATCCTTTTGCAATAAAACGTTATGTCGATGAAAGTCGCCGGTTGATGGAAGTACTTAATACCCGTCTTGAAGGCCGACAATACCTTGTTAACGATGAATTCACCGTCGCAGATATGGCAATGTACCCATGGGCTCGTGCCTATTATTGGGCAAATGTCTCGGTAGATGGCTTACCTCATCTTCAAGCATGGTTTGATCGCATTGATGCTCGTCCCGCTACACAAAAAGCGTTGGAAATACCAAAGCCGTTTTGGGCATTCTTTGGCAAGGGCGATGTTGAAGCCTTTGAGCGAGAAAATGCCGCTCGATTTAAGGCCGACGTTAAACCTAGCAAATAAGTAAACAGCATAGAAATACCTAGCAGCATAGTAAGCTATTGAAAGAAATGAAATTGTCTTAAATCCGCACTATGCTGTTTTTATAATGATAAAAAATGGAAAGCTTTATGACGCCAAATAGTTCCACCGTAAATGAAAGTGAAATTCGTGATAAACGCATTTTGCTGTTGTTTGCTCACCCCTCACAGCACCGCTCGGAAATTAACGCACCACTGTTTAAAGCAGCACAAGAATTAGACTATGTGACAGCCGTTGATCTATATGCGGAATACCCTAGATTTGAGATCAATATCGAGCGTGAGCAGAAAAGACTATTGGCTCATGATGTCGTCTTGTTTCAGTTTCCATTTTATTGGTATTCAACGCCATCAATTCTTAAAGAATGGCAAGACCTCGTTCTTGAGTATGGTTTTGCTTACGGTCATGAGGGTAAAGCACTTCACGGCAAAACGTTTATCACCGCAATTACAGCGGGTGGTAAAGAAGATGCCTATCGCGCGCAAGGCTATAATCACTTCACGGTGAGAGAGCTGCTGCAACCGTTAGAACAAACGGCTCGCTTGACAGGCATGGAGTATTTACCGCCATTCGCTTTATTTGGGAGCCGTTCGGCGGTAGAAGAAGACCGTCTAACCGAGCATTTGCAGAAATGGCGATTGTTGCTTGAGCATCTTCATTTAAACAAGATTGACCTGCAAAAAGCAGAGTCACTGACCACGATCAATGACCTTTGCACGATGAATTTAGCTGAATCAGTGTCAGCGAATAAGGAGTAACGCCATGACCCTTTATTTTGTGCAAGCATTTATTTACTTAGCTGCAGCGGTCATTGCTGTTCCTTTAGCGAAAAAACTGGGTTTAGGTAGCGTATTAGGTTATTTGATTGCAGGCGTTATTATAGGCCCTGTTGCAGGCTTTGTCGGCGCGGAAACAGTCACCATTCAACACTTTGCTGAATTTGGCGTCGTTATGATGTTGTTTTTGGTTGGCCTTGAGCTTGAACCCAAAATGCTGTGGCAAATGCGTAATCGGCTATTGGGTTTAGGCGGTATGCAAGTTGGGTTGACGACATTGTTAATCACCGGCGTTGCTTTACTTTTCAATCAGCCGTTTAGCGTTGCGTTAGCGATTGGCCTTATCTTCTCTCTTTCGTCTACCGCTATTGTGCTTCAAACCTTTAATGAAAAGGGGTTAACGAAAACCGAAGGGGGCAACAATGCGTTTTCTGTATTGTTAATGCAAGATATAGCCGTTATTCCTATGCTTGCTTTTATGCCTATGCTGGCATTACCTGAATTGGTTGAAGCTGCAAAGAGTATGCAAGCCGCAGCTGAACATCATGAAGAATTGAGCCTAGTTGCAGGGTTACCAACTTGGGGCTATGCATTAGCCATTTTAGGCAGCATATCGGGTGTTATTGTGCTAGGTCACTTCTTAAGTCGTCCACTGTTTCATTACGTCGCAAGCTCTGGCTTACGTGAGATATTTGTCGCCATGGCCTTGCTGTTAGTGATTGGTATTGCAGCATTGATGGGCTTGGTTGGCTTGTCTCCCGCACTTGGAACTTTCCTAGCAGGTGTTGTTCTGGCTAACAGTGAGTTTAGACATGAACTCGAATCCAACATTGAACCGTTCAAAGGATTACTGCTTGGCTTATTCTTTATCACAGTGGGTGCAGGTATAAACTTTAGTACACTGTCTGAAAACGCTGGCTTGATTGTCATGCTTACTCTCGCTGTCATGATAGGTAAAGCAGGCATACTGTGGTTCTTAGCAGTTATCTTCAAAATTAAAAACAGTAACCGCTGGCTATTTGCGCTGAGCTTGGCCCAAGCCGGTGAATTTGGTTTTGTGCTATTGAGTTTTAGTGTTCAAAACCACGTTATTCCAAACGACATTATTGCGATTTTGCAGTTAGTCGTGGCGATTTCCATGTTCCTTACGCCACTATTATTTATCTTCTATGAAAAGGTTATCATCCCTCGTTACCAGCAAGGTGAAGGGGAAAAAGAGTTTGATAACATAGAGGAAAAAGGTCAGGTAATCATTGCTGGTGTTGGTCGATTTGGACAAATTGTAAATCGTCTGCTCGTGGCTAATGGTGTGCACACCGTAGTACTCGACCATGAGGCTTCGCAGGTTGAGAACCTACGAAAAATAAACATCAAAACCTATTTTGGTGATGCCACTCGACCAGAACTTTTGCATACCGCAGGTATTGAAGAGGCTGCCATGTTAGTCGTTGCTATTGATAATCGAGAAGCGGCGAAAGAGTTAACGCATTACGTTAAGCACACCTATCCACATGTGAAAATATTAGCGAGAGCATTTGATAAAGGCCACAGCTATGAACTCAGAGAGGCTGGCGCAGATGAAATTGTCAATGAAACATACTTCTCCGCATTGGAGCTTGGCGCTAAAGCAATGCAGGAGCTAGGGTTTCACCCATTCCAAGTGGAGCAAAAGCGTCAAACCTTCTGTAAAACTGAACATGAAGCATCTGAACATTTATATGAACAATGGAAAGGTGGTAGTGAAGGGCAACAGTTCGACCCGAGTTATCAGAAACTTTTCATACAGTTAGAGGATACGATCAAAGAGGCAATGAAGAAAGATCGTATGGATAAACATCATAGCGATGAGCGTGGCTGGACACCGCCGCCTAAAGGCTACGAAAGTAAGTTTGAGTAGTCTTACTAGATTCAAAGTAAATGAAAAAGAGGGCTATTGCAGCCCTCTTTTGTTATCTGCGTTTTGTTAAAAAGCGTTTACTTTTGATTTCAATGTTACTGACAGGAATAAAGTAAGTGATAACAAATAGCTAAGTCGCAGGGTTTTGTCGATGAGTGACTATTTACAGAATTGGAAGTTTTAGCTATCTTGCTAGTATGAAGTTTAGTGTTTTATGTCTACTCTCGTTCTTTATTTTGGTCGCGTCAGCGCAAGCAAAACAAGAAGATATTGTCGCTTGTATTGATGATCACCCCCCTTATCAGTACTTGGCAGAAGTGCCGTACGGCACCCATATTGCTGCACTCCAAACACTCGCTAAAATTCTCGATAGAAATCTCGTTTATGTTCGTTCACCTAACTTCGCTCGTTGTGTTGCCATGCTTAAATCTGGTGAAGTTGATGTGGTTGCTGGTTTGAATATCACTGAAGAGCGCAAAGCTTTTGCATTTTGGGCGCCATTTAAAATGGCGGATGAATTAAACGTGATTACTAAAAAAGATATCACAATCGAAAAGTACGACGACTTTAGAGGCAAAATCATAGGTATACCGCGCGGTTCAACTTACTTTTATAAATTTGATAATGACGACACATTAAATAAAGTGTCTATTCAAAGTGAACGTGTTGGTTTTTCACTGATATTGAAAGAGCGAATCGATTTAATTATGGCTAGCCAACAGGTACTAGATTCACACATAACAGATATCAAAAAAGCAGAATTGAAAATATCTCCTATTTCTTTGTACGAACTTCGGGCTAAAGAAACCTACTTTGGCTTCAGCAAAAAACATCGATTGTCGTTAAGTGATGAAGAAATCGCGTTTAAAACCCTTGATGCGTTTAAGCGCGGCGTCTTTTTGTTACCTCCGGAAGCCGAACAATAAACCTCGCTTTAGCGAGTAGGCTTTTTTATTAAATCTCACAACGTTCATCAAAACAAAAGCACGCCTGACATTTATTATACCTATCACGTGCCATACTGACTGATAGTAAAAAGTGCTGTATATTTCATACAGTTGATAATAATAATCATTTGAGAAAATTATGCGTTCAAACATTTTCTTTTCACTAGGCGTATTATCGCTGGGTGTTTTCTATCATTTAACCGCGATAGCGCAAGCGCTTACTGAAGTAGACGTGGTTTACCCTGAAGTGGAACAAAGTGCAGAACTGCTAACGCTGACGGGTACTGTTGAAGCAAAACAAAATGCTGAACTAGCGCCATTGGAGTCTGGTGTTGTTGCAAGTTTGTATGTCGAAGCTGGTGATCATGTAGAGCAGGGGCAAAAGCTATTGGCTCTCGATAATAAACTTGCGGTGCTCAACGTTGCGCAAGCGGAAGCGGCATTAGTTGCTGCGCAGGTTGCGAAAGCTGAAGCTGAGCGTTTGTATCAAGAAGTTATTACACTATCTAAGCGTCAGCTGGTCGCAGAAACCTTAATGGGGGAGCGTAAAGCGGGTGTTGCTACAGCTGAAGCACAGTTGCTACGAGCGCAAGCAGAGCTGGATTTAGAGCGAGAAGTCCTGGCTCGCCACTCGCTATATGCACCTTTTACAGGCGTTATCGCACAGCGCAGTGTAGACCTTGGCGAATGGGTGACACAGCAAACAAAAGTGTTGAACCTTGTTTCAGAAGAGCAACTGAGGGTTAGCGTGGCTATTCCTCAAGAGTATTTTGGTCGGCTGCGCGGGAAAGACAATATTCCAGTTACCCTGACGCCTGATTTTGGTACGAGTGACAGTATTACCTCAGTGCTCACTCAAGTTGTTCGTGTTGCCAGTGGCATGAGCCGAACATTAACTGGCTATGTTGATCTTCCGCGCGATACGCAATTAATCGCTGGTGTGTCAGTGCGTGTAGACGTTGAGATGCCTGGCAGCGAACAGCAAATTGTCTGGATACCTAAATCAGCTTTAAAAGAGCACCCTGATGGTGGGCGCAGTATTTTTGCAGTAGAAGCGAATAAAGCTAAGCGCTATGTGGTCAATGTTGTTGATCAGAAGAGCGGTTTTGTCGCCATTACTGGTGCACCGTCGCAATTGCCTTTAGTGACAACGGGTGTGGCATTGCTTAAACAGGATGAAGCCGTAAAAGTGAATAGCACAAGTGGAGTGCGCCCATGATTTCAGCAGCTGTTCATCGTGGCATTCTCGTCGCGGTAGCCGTGCTGATAAGCACAATTTTGGGTATTGTGGCGGCGTTGAATATTCCTGTTCAGATGATACCTGACTTGGAAGTGCGGACCATTACCGTACAAACAGGTTGGCCTGGCGCAACACCGCAAGATGTTGAAAAAGAGATTCTGATTGAGCAAGAGCGTTATTTACGTAGCTTGTCGAACCTAAAGCGCATGGTTTCCTATGCCGAAATGGGTGAAGCATCAATTCAGCTAGAATTCCCATTTGGCGTAGATCCTAACGACGCCTTGATACGCGTCAACAATGCACTAAGCCAAGTTCCTGCATATCCCGAAAATGTTGATCAACCGCGATTAATTTCAAGTTCATTCTCAGGCAACGCCTTTATGTATTTTGTCTTAAAGCCACAAGCAGGAAACCCTCTAGGCTTAGATGTTGATCTATTACGAGATTACGCAGACGATTATATTCGCCCCAGAATGGAGAGTGTGCCGGGTGTCTCTGAGGTCGGTGTCGGCGGCGGTGCGCAGCGCCAGATCCAAATTAAGGTAGATGCAGCACGCCTAGCAAAACGTGGTATCAGTTTAGCGCAACTAAGAACGGCTATTCGTAATCGCAACAAAGATACATCGGCTGGTGATATTGAAAGTGGTAAAAGCCGATACTTACTCCGTGTTATCGGCCGTTTCGAGCATTTACCCGAGCTAGAAAATTTAATTATTAGTCGACAAGACGAGGCTAATATTTTACTCAAAGATGTAGCAACAGTGACGCTAGATCATTTTGAAACGCGGGGCTTGTCGTTCAAAGACGGTGAACGTTCAATAAGCCTCTCTGTGCGCCGTGAAAGTGGCTCCAATGTACTTGCGATAAAAGAGGGTATTCTGCCCGTTGTAGAGCAAATTAACCAAGAGCTGCTCGTGCAAAACGGCTTAGAGCTTATGCTGACAAGCGACGACGTAAAGTACGTTAAAAGCTCTCTTGAAAATGTCTGGTTTAACTTAGGCCTTGGCGCCTTGCTTGCCACACTGGTGATGTACTTCTTTTTGCGCTCAGGTAAAGCTACATTGGTTGGTGTTATTGGTATTCCACTATGTACTATTGCCGCGTTTATGGCGCTGATGATGTTTGGCAGAACCATTAATGTGATTTCCCTAGCGGGTGTCGCGTTTGCCATCGGTATGACGGTTGATAACACTATCGTGGTGCTAGAAGCTATTGTGCAAGCTAAACGACAAGGCGTATCGAAGATTCAAGCGGCCATTAATGGCGTAACCGACGTGTGGCCTGCAGTATTGGCATCAACTGCGACTACTGTACTTGTCTTTGCGCCAATTCTTTTTGTCGAGCAAGAAGCAGGTCAACTTTATTCTGACATCGCCATTGCCATTTCTGGCGCCATTATAGCGTCAATGTTAGTCGCCATTTTTGTTGTACCTGTCGCATTAGCACGCCTGGGTAAGAAAGAAGATTTAAAGCAAGGCAAGCAGTTTACTTTGTCGAAAAAGTGGTTAGGGCTTGCGGCGTATTTCACCCGCTCTAAAGCACAAGCGCGTGCAGCAACCTTAATCTTTTTCGTGGCGATTTTAGGTGCGGCTTATTCGTTGATGCCAGCAGCAGAATACTTGCCGGAAGGGGAAGAGCCTAAAGCTTTCTCAATGATGATTGCACCGCCCAGTTACAACTTGTCTGAAATGAAGAAAATAGGTGCAGAACTTCGCACCTACTTTGATGCGTTTGTCGAAGCTGATAAGGCTGACTTCGTCGCTGGCAAAACCAATATGCCGCCATTGGAATATTATTCTATGTCGGTGTCGGTTGGCCGCATTTGGTTTTTAAGTGCGCCGGTTGACCCTGCCAACATAAACCAGATGATGACGGCAATCACAGAGAAATTCAGAAGCTACCCGGATATGCGTGCATTCTCTGCACGGGGCTCTATCATTTCCAGTAACGATGGCGGTACTCGTGCGGTAGCCGTCGATATCGCCGGCAGTGACATCACTGAACTTTACACGGCTGCAGATGCTGTATATCAGCAAGCGAATAAGCTTTTTGACAATCCGCAGATTAATTCAGAACCTAATTCATTAACCCTCGATCAACCGTTGATTGAGATAAAACCGCGTTGGCAACGATTAGCCGAACTCGGTATTAACAATAATGATTTTGGCTATGCAGTCGCCGCCATGAGTGATGGTGCTTATGTCGACGAGTTTATTCTTGATGACGATAAAGTCGATATCTTTATGTTTAGCGGCCAAGGTAATGAACAAAACTTATCTGAGCTGGCTTCTACGCCGATGGTGACACCGCAAGGACAAGTATTACCATTGCACGCTATGGCTGATTTAGTTGAAAGCAAAAATAGCAACTCAATTCGCCGTGTTGACGGTAATCGAACCGTGACGGTTTACATCATTCCACCACGAGATGTTGCACTAGAAACTGCTGAGCAAGCCGTGCGTGAAGAGTTACTGCCAGCATTGTGGCGAGAAGGCAAAATTGCTCAGGGTATTAATGTTAGTATCAGTGGTGCTGCTGATCAGTTGGAAGCGACTAAAGCATCTCTATCTGGTAACTTTATTATTGCGCTTGTGCTGAGTTACTTATTACTTGTCGCCATATTTTCACATTGGCGTTATCCATTGTTTATATTAGCGACTGTGCCACTAGGTATGGCAGGTGGATTACTAGGCCTAGTGTTGGTTAATGGCATTAATGGCTTGCTCGCTAGCTTGGGGATGGCAGCCTACCATCAGCCGTTCGATATGATCACCATGCTAGGATTCCTCATATTACTGGGCACAGTAGTGAATAACCCAATTCTTATTGTCGATCAGACACGTCGATTTGTCCTAGAAGGTATGAAGGTTAAAGACGCGGTATTAGAGTCTGTTGCTAAGCGGTTAAAGCCGATTTTAATGTCGACAGCGACGACGATATTTGGCTTAGCGCCCCTAGTGTTAATTCCGGGTGAAGGTACAGAGCTATACCGTGGGGTAGGGGTAATC
Source organism: Thalassotalea euphylliae (assembly GCF_042682785.1). Lineage (GTDB taxonomy): Bacteria > Pseudomonadota > Gammaproteobacteria > Enterobacterales > Alteromonadaceae > Thalassotalea_F > Thalassotalea_F euphylliae. The sequence continues at coordinate 123,440 of NZ_JBHUIB010000003.1, forward strand.
GTGTTGAGCGGTATTGTCGTGTCGACGTTATTGAGCTTAACGTTTTTGCCTGCGCTTTTGGTTTCCGTTATACGGGATAAAGAAGCTAGCTAGTATTAAATTTAGCAAGTAAAAAGCCGCTTTTAAAAGCGGCTTTTTACTATTGAACAATTGGGATGTGATTACATTAAGACTTAATTCGCTTCTCTGGTGCTAGCTTGTACGCCTGAGACCAAAAGTCACTGGAGATTCGATTTATGGTGTTTGATTCCGCATTAATCAGCATGGCAAAACCTATACCCAGAGTCGGCGAGTAGCCGATATCTGCACGGTATCCCTCAACCCAACCTGAGTGATAGACGATAGGGTAGTCTTCAAATTGGTATATGCGCCAGCCGTAACCGTAGTGAGCATCTTCTAAATGCTTGCGCCAGTACTTTCGGCGAAGGTCTTTTCGCGTGCGAATACGCGGTGTAGTCATATCTGCCAAAACTGCAGGCGTGATGACTTTTGGCGCGTGTCCTAAGTTGGCGATAAGCCACTTGCTTAAATCGGTAATGCTGGCGTTGATACCTGCTGCAGTTGGGACTTTGTAAAAATCTGGGTCGACTTTGACGGTTTTCCACACCAAACGAGTAACCGCCTTACCATTTCTGTCTTTTTTCCCTGTCTTGATGCGATTAATCAACACATGTGGTTTGGCACTATTTTTCTCTTCTTTAAATTGTGCCAAGCCAACAGACGCATTATCCATTTTTAGCGGCGTAAATAGACGTTGCTCAAGTAAATCTTCATAACTTTTCGCTTGGCTTTGCTCTATTGCGGGCTCTAAAAAGCCATACGCAATGTTTTGATAGCCGTAGCATTTTTCTGGTTGGCAAATAGGGGTAACACGGTCAAAACGCTTAATGACTTTTTCCATACTCCAGTTTTCATGTAGTAGGTTGTCGTAAGCATTTGGCATTAAGCCTGTGGTGTGGCTCATGACGTGTTTTACTTTAATTTTCTTTGCAGCATTTTGTGTGGCTAAATTAAAGTGAGGCACATATTTAGTGATTGGATCTTCAAGGTTTAACACCTTCTCGTGCGCCAGCATGGTTGCAATAGTGGCTGCAAATGGCTTGGATACCGAGGCAAGGCGAAAAACAGTGTCTGGCGTGACTTTTTGCTTCTTCTTTGTATCAAGGTAACCGAAGGTTTGAATATCGATAACTTTGTTATTTTTGATAATGGCGTAGGCGCCACCCGGAATATTTTTGTTATAAAGTTGAACGCCAACTTGTCGTTTAAACTTGTTAAGGAACTGCTCACTCGTATCAGCAAAAACTGATGGTGAAAGTAGGGCAAGCAGTGTAAGTAGAAAAAATCTCATCATCACGCATTGTGGCGGAAAAAGTGGCAAATAATACCGACTGAAATCTAAAAGTCTATGGGCACCTGATGACTTTTATATCGTATGCGTCAAAAAATGCCCAGCATCCTCCGAAATAATTAAGACAAATAAAGTGTAACGATTTTTAAATTCAACGACTTATGCAATATGTGTCATCTCGTTCAAGGTAAATTCATCAACCGCACCTTCAACAGCGACTAAGTAGTCGGCCAGGTGTTTGTTGTTCATGTGTGTTTGCCACAGTTCACGCGACTCCCAGTTCTCATAAAACAGAAAATGAGCAGGGTTTTCGTTATCTTGATGCAAGTCATAGTTTATACAGCCTGCCTCTGCACGGGTAACGTCGATGAGCTTGAGAAGCTCTGCTTTTACCAAGTCAATTTTACTTTCATGTGCCTTGATATTAGCGACAATGGTCAGTTTACTCATTTACATGTCCTCTGTTTATTCTAGGATTGTGGTTCATTTAGCATAGTCTTGAATAGCAGTATCGGAAATTAATTCTGGTCTCACCGTAAACCTCAGGTTAATATTTATAGTATTAGTCATACAATTAAGTGCCGCTTGAAAAAACACCGGTATATCAGCGATTATTAGCGCTAAATACCAAGCCAAATAAGCAAGAAAGCAAGCAGGCAAAACAGTGAGCAAACTGCATGATCGGGATTAAAGATGTTGTTGCAAGAAGAGATTGGGAAAACCAGCTCTGCTTTCAGGTTAATCAAGTTAGGGCACATAGCCCGTTAAACGGCTATAAAAGTATTGAAGAGGCACTGACTAAGCAAAATAGCCAGCGAAGATTGCTAAACGGTGACTGGAATTTTCAGTTGTTTGATAAGCCAGAGTCGGTGACAGACGACTTCATCCAAGTAGGCTTTGAACCCGAAGGTGACAACTGGCGCACAATGCCCGTACCTGCGAATTGGCAACTACACGGTGTTGATAAGCCGATTTATTGCAATGTGAAATACCCCTTTGAGGTTAACCCGCCTTATGTGCCTGTGGAAAATCCAACAGGCTGTTATCACACCTGTTTTGATGTTGATGAAGATACGCTAAGCCAGTGTAACCATATCGTATTTGACGGTGTGAACTCGGCGTTTCACCTATGGTGTAATGGCTATTATGTTGGCTATTCGCAAGATAGCCGTTTGCCGAGCGAATTTAATGTATCACCTTTCCTTCAATGTGGCAGAAATGATATCGCTGTGATGGTGATTCGTTGGAGCGACGGCAGCTACTTAGAAGATCAAGATATGTGGTGGATGAGCGGTATTTTCCGTGATGTCTATTTACTGTCTAAGCCTCAACACCATATCCAAGATGTCTTTGCGACACCTTCACTAGATGCATGCTACAAAGACGGACAACTTAACGTTAAAACTAGAGTCAACGCACCAGTTGATTATAAAATTCATATCCAACTGTTCGACGGCCAAACACCCGTATCACCAGCTGCTGTAGGTAAGCTGGACGACAAGGTAGTTGATGAAAAAGGTGGTTGGGCAGATGTCTGTTTTCAAACGCTCAACATTGAATCGCCTAAGCAGTGGAGCGCAGAAACACCTTATTTATATCGGTTGGTGGTGTCGTTAGTAAACGATGAAGAATCTGTTGTTGACGTTGAAGCTTACGATATAGGTTTTAGGGTCATTGAGATGATTGACGGTCAACTATGTGTAAACGGTCAGGCACTGCTTATACGAGGCGTGAATCGTCATGAACATCACCCAGAACTAGGACACGTCGTTACTGAGCAAGACATGATTCGCGATATCAAATTGCTCAAACAGAACAACTTTAACGCGGTTCGAACGGCGCATTATCCAAATCATCCGCGTTTCTATGAACTGTGTGACGAATACGGTTTATACGTGTGTGATGAGGCCAATATTGAGACTCATGGCATGTTCCCTATGGGGCGCCTTGCTAGCGATCCGCTATGGATGCCAGCTTTTGTGAGTCGCTATAGTCAAATGGTGGAGCGTGATAAGAATCATGCGTCGGTCATCATTTGGTCGCTCGGTAATGAGTCTGGCCACGGCAGTAGCCATGATGCCATGTACGCATGGTCAAAAGATTTTGACCCTTCTCGTCCAGTGCAGTACGAAGGGGGCGGTTCTGCTACTTCAGCTACAGATATTATTTGTCCCATGTATGCCCGTGTTGATGTAGACCAGCCATTTGAGGCGGTGCCGAAATGGTCGATTAAAAAATGGGTGTCATTGCCACAAGAACAAAGGCCACTCATTTTATGTGAATACGCCCATGCTATGGGTAATAGCCTTGGTAGTTTTGCCGATTATTGGCAGGCGTTTCGCGAATATCCTCGTTTGCAAGGCGGGTTTATTTGGGATTGGGTTGATCAAGGCTTGTCAAAAGTTGATGACGATGGTCAACATTTTTGGGCATACGGTGGTGATTTTGGTGACACACAAAATGACCGTCAGTTTTGTATTAATGGTCTGTTGTTTCCTGACCGCACACCACATCCATCGTTATATGAGGCTAAATACTGCCAGCAGTTTTTCCAGTTTAAATCGCTTCAATCGACAATTGATGACCAAGGTATAAAGGCCGCAATTGAGGTAACAAGTGAGTACTTGTTCAAAGCATGTGATAACGAACGTTTGACGTGGCAGTTACTTGAAAATGGTAAACCGGTGTTGTCTGGCGATGTTGTGTTAAATATCGAAGCGAACAATACACAGCTCGTGTCGATTGAAGGGGAGTATGAAGCATCAGCTGGCAACATCTATCATTTAAATCTTGCGGTTGTCGCTATTGATGAAACGGCCTATGCGACAGCTGGGCATAGTTATGCGACAGAGCAGTTAAATGTCAGTAATGAGCTCGGTTTAATGGCGGTAAAACGGTCTCAGCAAACTGCTCAAACTGCTAAAGCAACCGTGCAAATCAGTGAAAACGACAAATATCTTGTTGTAGAAGCAAATGACAATCGCTTCGAATGGAGCAAAGCGTCGGGCTTACTTGTTGACTGGCAAGCGTCAGGGCTTCAGGTATTAACCGCGCCATTAGTCGATAATTTTTATCGCGCACCACTAGACAATGATATTGGCACCAGTGAGGCTGACAATGTTGACCCGAACGCCTGGGTGTCCCGTTGGCAGGCTGCTGGGGTAGGCCAGTGGCAACAGACGCTAGTTTCGCTTAACGCAGAACCTTTATCTGTGGACGCTAAAGCAGCTAAGGCGACAGTTGTTGCGATGTTTGACTATCAGTATGAAGGTCGAACGGTTGCACAAACCTATTGGCGTTATGAAATTGGCACAGATGGAAAGCTTGAACTTTGCGTTGAAGTTGAACTTGCAGAACACTTACCACCTTTACCGCGAATAGGTCTAACCATGGGCATCAAGGATAGTGGGCAAATGGTAAACTGGTTAGGGTTAGGGCCGCATGAAAACTATCCTGATAGACTGAGTGCTGCGCGCTTCGGTGACTTTCAATTACCGCTAAAAGAAATGCATACCGACTATATTTTCCCAACAGAAAATGGCTTGCGATCAAATACACAGAAATTGGTGTTAAACCCATTGGTTGTTGAAGGGGAGTTCCACTTTAATGTCAGCCAGTATGGGCTGCAACAATTGGTGGAAGCTAAACATACCAATGACTTGGCAGAAACTGGTGATGTACACATTTGCATTGACCATAAGCACATGGGGATAGGCGGTGATGATTCGTGGAGTCCAAGTGTCCATGATGCGTTTATTCTCTCTGATAAATCGTATCGCTATCAAGTGGTGCTATATAGTCCGTCCCCATCATAAGAGGTTAGTGCGTGTTAGGGCGCGCGAGTGCAAGCCGATACGTTGATATTTTGATATTTGGAAAAGAGCGTCAGTGTTTACTGACGCTCTTTTATTATCTGATGTATTTGTTGCCTGAACTGCCTTATCGGCGATTCTCCATATTCGGCGGTTGGCCCCGTTGAAAAGTATGGACTGCGCATCGCTTTCTGTATGCTCTCACATACGTAAATATCTTCCTGCATAAAGTCTGCGCTTCCTAAAGGGTGTGATTTGTCGAGTTTTCTGTCTTTTTGACGAGTTCGTTGCTGCCAAAATGAATAGGATTTTGCGGCTTGAGAAACGTAGCGTATTGTTGAGCAGTTTTTTACTTTGGTGCGTGTTTCTACTCGCGTTCTATCAGGTGCTTCTGGAATCACATTGAACACTGTCCATGTTGACTCAGATTCCACTAAACCGATTGCAGGAAAGAGCATCGGCACATACGCACCCAGTTTTTCATCTTCCTGCGACATCAGCAGTGGGAGCGGTGAAAACTGCGATAAGTTATCGCGATATTCGTCTGTTAACGGCTCCCAAAAGTGAAAGTGACGTTCAGCAAAGCCAAACGACGCTTTGTTATGCGCATACATGTTCAGTGTGCCGCTGTGCAACTGGGCTAAATGATAGTGATCGATATAATTCTCCACCACCAACTTCCAGTTTGCGTGAATGATAAAATTTTCACGGTCTGAGGTAGCTTCAACTAAATCGTCAACGTTATAGGGGGCAATATGCTGGTTCATTGGCGAAAACCATTGCTGAACAGGCTCAGCATCAATATTTGGATTTACCCAAATCATGCCTCGCCACGTTCCAACAGCAGCTTTTTGCAGGCTATAACAAGACTTGTCAATTTGACGAAACTCTTGCTTTTGCTTAGGTAAACTTTTTAACGTGCCATCGATACCGTAAGACCAATCATGATAAGGGCAAGTTAGGCGCTTTACGCCACTGCCTTTGCCATCCACTAATTGCATACCACGGTGACGGCAGCGGTTATGGTAGGCAACCAATGCTCCATCTTCGTTTTTTAGTACGACAATGTTGGCTAAACCCGCTTGGACTGTTAAGTAATCACCTGATGCTGATAGATCTTCGGTAAGACCCGCAAATGTCCAACTTTGGGTAAAAATATGGGTTTGTTCCAGCGCAAAGTAATCAGTGCTGGTATAGCTTTCTACGGGGAGTATCTGATTCATATTGCCTCCGTTAGAATTGCCAATGGGGGTATATAAAGCAACTCAGCGCAACAAGTCCCCAAATGGCCATAGTCAACCAATACACGCCTGCTTGCTCACTGCGTCTGTAAGGTTGCCACAAGTAGACTTCACCACTGATAAGATCAACTGCCCACCATATGAGCAGAGCCGCGCCAAGCCAGTAACTCCAAGGAAATTCCATTATCATCTTATTCCACCTCGTCTCGATTCAATGTGCCGTCTAGATCTCTATCCAGCGCTATTTGCCAACCTTTACCCGGTAACACACAAGTAAATGTGATGCTGTTAGTACCATTGCGCGCAAGTTCAAGCATCGCTGTTTTCGAGAGTGCAGCGTCGGCACTACTGTCTGCTTGATAGGTATTGTCTGAGTGACGATAAAAGTATTGGCGGCTTTGCCCATCCACTACACCTTGTGCGATAAGGTCACATTCGGTGACATTGCCACCCAATAGCTTCGACACAAACGGCGTTGCTGCCCGTTGCTCTAACAAATTGACACGAGTTAGCGCAGCATCTGATGATTGCTCTGACACCGTAATTTGCTGACCGACAATAGGTGCAATGTCATTATCAAATTCCATCATGTAATCGACTAAACCTTGGCGCGTTGTCTCATCCGGTATACCAACGGTCCCTGCATTGAAGTGACAGCCATGACGCTCGTCTGCTCCGGTTGGACAGCCTGTTTCACCATTGTCGAATACGCCACCTTTTAGGAAGTTAAGGAGCTGATCGGTAGCACCATCATGCAAGAAGCCAAAACCGCGAATTTGGTCGCCTTGATGCTCCTTGGTGTGCGACGGCAGAAAGCCTTCTCGGTCAGGTAAGCCAAACATACCAACGCGTGTATACAAGTTACGCAGTTGAGGCACTTTAAATATTTGAATTTCACCGCCGTGTGCTATTTCACCTCGCGTACCATAAAAGCCTTGTGCAGGGTCAACACCATGACAACCTTGGCAGTTCACACCATCTGGGCTGTCACCATTTATTGGTGTATCTTCTGCTGCACCGTCTGAACGACGCGTACCATGGAAAAAGTCATGTCCCTGTTTTGCTGATGCAGACAATTGATTATCTAACGTTCTAATCGGATTCGGAGGCAGCGCTATGCGCAGCATAAAGTCAGCAAACTTACCCATATCTTGTTCGAGTGCTTGAACTTGCATCGATTTTTCTGCGTTTTCACTTGTTGCTGGCAGCTCTATGTCCATCCCAAGCAAGCCTTCAAAGGCGACAATAAAGTTTTTGAACGACGTACGTTCATCAAGGGTTTGGTTTGTGTCATCGCCAAAATAGCCAATAGATCGGTCGCCTCGCCAGTGCATATGTCCATGGTGCTGCATACCGCGCAGCGTCTGGGTACCCATTGGGCCTTTCATACTGGCAAAAGCTCGTTCATCGCCGCTGCCATTAATCAGATCTAATAACTGACAACTGGCTTCTTCTGGGCCCACTAATAAGCAACCGAGTTCTGATAGGTTTTGGGTAGGAAAAGGCTGTGGGTTATAGCCATTACTACCGTCAGGGTTCCCTAAGTTCCAACTGAGGTGATCGGTGTCACCAAACACATGACAGCTGGCACAAGAAGATTCACCATTGCTGGAAGAGCGGTTGGCGTCATAGAGCATAAAGCGACCCGCCATAAAGGACTCAGGCTCAAACGTTGCCATGGTTAAACGTTGCTGTTCTTGTTTGGTATCTAGCGCTATTTTGACGAGGCTATTGTCGTAACGAGTAAAGACATACAGAGCGTTGTGCGATTCAGACAACATAAGACCAGACGGACCACCTGCTACTTCGATGTGTGCCTGACTCAGTGTTTGTGGTGTAAACTCTTCACCTTCGCCATCCCAAAAGCTGTCTTGTTCTAATTGCATCGTCGGTAATACTGCTATTTTGTTAGAGCCAAGCGCAGCGCTATACAGCGTTTTACCGTCACTTGATACAGCCATTTGTGTAGGCGTTGATAACGTGTGCGCTCTTGCATCAGTGTCCGTTTTTAAGGTTTGATAATTTATGTGCCTATTTAAATGTCGAGGCTTCACCGTGCCTAGAAAAGGGTTGATAACAGTCACCTGACTTTTTGCAATATTTCCCTGCACCGTTGACCCCGCATAAGTGCCTGGCCCCTCAAAGCGTGTGGCATTATTCGCGTCAGTATTGGTAACATAAAGCTGGCCATTTGTTGGATTAGTTGCAAGATTAAATAGGGTAGTTCCGACATGTGGATACGCGGCAACTTCTGTTAGTGAAGCGGTATCTATGGCAAAGACATCTAAATCAGGCAAATTGAAGCGGATGCCGTTTGAAAAATTGCGACCTTTGCTGTCTTGCCATTGCCCACTGGCAGAGTCGTACTTCACGATCATACTGGTCCATGGCTGGTATTCGCCATCTGCATTTGTACCTGGTGCGGTTCTGCCGCCGGGTAAATAACCGTCCTCCAAACCGAAGGGGCTCGAAATCTCGTCCATTACCTGACACGGATAGGCGCCATATTCATCATCTTCATAGCCATAACACATCACGGCTTCATGAACAGCTGTGGTTTGGTTTCCTGAATTTAAGACGCCAGCATATAGGGTGGATTCATCTTGAGATACGGCAAGTCCGCGTAATGTATCGCCAAAGAGATTCATTATCTTGATGGGCTTTCCACCGAGAGTTTGGCCGAGATCTGTTGTATCAAACACCCAAATATCAGCGCGACCAACACCTGATGTATGTAATTGAGGATCACCTGCTCCTGGCACATCAGCTAATGCTGAGTTAAGGCGTTGCTGCCCTCGGTGTGCAGTAGTAATAAATGCTCGATTACTCGCAAGCACAATATCCCGAGGTTCGTCACCGACAAGCAAAGTGCGAGTAACGCGAGCAGGCATTGTCGAGAAATCTACAACGCTTACTGAATCCGACAGGTGATTAACGACCCAAGCTTGGTTTCCTTTGACGGCCACTGCAACAGGTTCCATACCCACAGGAATACTTTGCACATGCGACGCATCGCCGGTTTCACTTAACGAAAACCACTCAAGTGAATTGTTCGACGTGTTTGCGACGAAGAGCGACTGCTTATCCTCAGCCATTGCAATAGGTCTTACTGGCGCAGATTCAAACCCTATGTACTCACTTTGTTGAGCCGGTGATTCGACCATTGGTGGTTGTTCTGTTGTTGGCTTATCAGAGCTTGGTGCAGGTGTTTTTGTTGTATTACTGCTACTTCCGCCACAGGCCGATATAACGGCTAATGTGATCAAGCCAAGTATTGTATGTTTCATATCAATCCCTCAATAGAGTAAATTGTCAAGTTGACAATTTATAGCTTATACTTGGTTTTTATAAATTGTCAACGTGACAATTTAAATGGGTTTGGTATATTGCAATTACTGAAGACTATGAGAGAACACTATGGCTCGACCGAGTATGGCGGGGCAGCGCCGAGAAGAAATACTAGATGCCTTGGAAAAATGTATTTTGGAAAAAGGTATTCAGGCGACATCGCTTGAGAACATTGCTGAAAAAGCAGAAATGAAACGGACAATTCTACGTCACTACATTGGTAATCGTGACGACATCATCTGTGCGCTTAGTGCTCGCTGGACAGCAAAGTATAGTCAAGAATGGCAGGATGTTATTGCCTGGCTACCCGCTAAAAATCGCACGGCAGCACTGATAGACTCGATGTTTTCAATTCGTGCTGGCGATATGATATCGAGCACAATTATCGGTGAAGCACTGTTTTCAGAAGCAAAGCGACTAGACGCTATTAAGCAAGATCAGCAAAAAAGTATGGCGGAATTTCTCCAACATTTTTCCGATGCGCTCAGCCAAGACTTTCCTGAGGCAAGCCCTGAGCGAATAGAGTTGGTAGCACTTACTTGTTATTCAAACTACCTAATGTATGAATCTTTGCTACCGTTAAACCTAGTGGATGAGATTCACAAACTTAAGCAGGCGACAACGCTATTATTAGAACTTTTCTAGTTAATTGTCATGTTGACAATTAACTTTGTGAGTCATACAATAGCGCAAAAATTGTTCGTCATTTAGGGGAGTATTGATGAAATTATTTGGCTCACTTATTACCACTGGCATTATTATTGGCTTGGTGTGGACTACAGCATTGGCGCAACCAAACGCTGAAATATTGGTGGCAGAGGGCACGCAATCAAAGGTTACTGCATCTGCTAAAAATGCGGTTTCTCATGTCAACTCTGTGATTGAAAAGCAGCTCTCGAAAGCGTCATCCGCAGATATTCAAGATGCAAAGGTGACCTACACAAACGAGCGTAAAGCTGAAACTATCAAACTTGTTGGCTTGACTGAGCGACAAGCCATAAGCCTAGTACCATCACTGTGGCAGCGTTTTCAATCAACGCTTTCTATTCAGCAACACTTAAAACGTAATCCGAAAAAGGTTTATGTGGTTTATCAGAACTTCAGTGCCGATTATCAAACTGCAGATATTACGATTGGTTACGACATTAAAGAATTTGGTGGTAAGCACCAGCCAGTTAACGTGCAGTATACTCCGCATGAAGTTTTGCTTAATAAAGGGCGCTACGGAGAGTTTGAGTTAGCTCAAGCTTGGCAAAATATTGATTACCGCAGACCCGTTAGCAAGGTTATTGAAATCCATCATTTAAGTAACAGTAAACCAGACAGTGCTGAAGTGTTTGTTATCTACGGAAGCGAGTAATCATGATGGATTGGTTAACAACTGTATTTACGCCTGACGATGTTTGGTGGTTAGAAGTTTGGGTTGACGATTGGTTCTTGGTCATTGCGCTTGGCTTGTTTGTTGTTGAAATGTTGCGTTACGTACTCAAGAAAAAATTTACCAAAAACTTGCTAGGAGACAGTGTTGCTAACTTTGCTACGCTGGGGGCATTTATTGTGATTGTTGCTTTAGTGGCAACCGCCTATGCTGGTGTATTCTTTTATGTTTATGAAGAATTTAGATTGGCCGACTTGCCAATTACGCCGTGGACTATTTTGTGTTGTATTGTTTTAGCTGACCTAGCGTATTACTGGGAGCATCGCTTTTTACATCAAAACGGCTTTGGTTGGGCAACCCACACTGTCCATCACAGCTCTCCACACTTTAATATCTCGGTGGCGTATCGACATGGCCCAATGGACTGGTTCTTTCCATTGTTTTTCCATCTGCCTTTGGCGCTTTTGGGTTTTCATCCGTTCGTGATTTTCTTGGCGGAAGTGATTGTTCAGGTGTATCAAACGCTATTGCACACAGAAACGGTAAAAAAATTACCACGACCAATAGAGGCGATCTTCAATACGCCATCGCACCATCGTGTTCATCATGCAACCAACAAACAATACCTAGATAAGAATTACGCAGGTATCTTCATTATTTGGGACAAAATGTTTGGTACCTTTGCCGAAGAAAAAGAGGAAGTGCGCTATGGTGTTTTCCCTCGAATCAATAGTGTAAATCCCGTTAAAGTTTTCTTTAGTGGCTATGTGAAATTATTTCAACGTTTATGGCAAGCCAAAGGATTTGGATACCGAATGAAGTTATTAATTAAATCGCCAACATGGGCATGGGAACAAGAGCAGAAACAGCAAAATAGAACTGCGCAATCTTCTCAGTAGATTTGGTAGACAACAGTTAGTTAATAAGGCGTTTAATAATGTTATTGGCGCCTTTTTATCGTCTAGTGCTTATTTTTCAACACTCGATATTTGTCGTTACAAGTTTAGTCTAGGCTTTCATTTACTAATTAATTCAATCTGTTATTTTATCGTCACTCTCTGCTTAACAATTTATCTTCATGTCTACAAAATCAATTCTTATCACAGGGTGTTCAACTGGCATTGGTTTGGATGCTGCACTTACTTTGAATGCACGAGGCTATCGCGTGTTTGCGACAGCAAGAAAAGCTGAAGATGTCGAGCTGCTAACCTCGAAAGGGTTGGACGCTTTTCAATTGGACTATAGCGATTTTGATACCATTAAGAATACCGTCGATAAGGTGTTAGAAAAAACCGGTGGAACCTTGGATTTCTTGTTTAATAATGGTGCCTACGGACAACCAGGAGCGTTAGAGGATCTGCCAACAGAGGCACTAAAGGCGCAATTTGACACCAATGTATTTGGTTGGCATGAGCTAACGCGGCTTGTTATACCTGTGATGAGAAAACAAGGACATGGGCGTATTGTGCAATGTAGCTCGGTACTGGGTTTTGTGTCGATGTCTTATCGCGGCGCATATAATGCATCTAAGTACGCACTTGAAGGGTTAACAGATACGCTTAGATTAGAGCTAAAAGATGCGAATATCGATGTGCTTTTGATTGAGCCAGGTCCGATAAATACCCAGTTTCGTGCGAACGCACTTAAAGCTTTTAACGCACATATCGACGCTGAAAATAGCGTTCATCATACCGAGTATATGAAACAAAAAGATCGCTTAGAGTCAGAAACATCAACGGCTAAATATACGCTTGAACCTATTGATGTCACCCGGGCATTAATTCATGCATTGGAAAGTAAAAAGCCTAAACTTCGTTATCGGGTCACGGTGCCTACCAAAATGATGGCAGTGTTGAAGCGGCTGCTACCTACACGGTGGCTCGACAGCATATTGGCAAAGGGCTAGATTACTGTGCTCAAGAAAGTCTTACCGCTACTATTTGTGCTGACTGGTTGTGCGAGTGGCGAGTTGTTTGTATACAACCAAGAAGGAAAAACCGTTGGGCATTGCACGAGCGGCTTTGACTGGCATCCGTATGGCGTGCAGGCATCTACAGACTGGATTTTGCATTATTGTGCGCAAATTGCCCTCGCAGCATGTAAAGAAAAACATCAAGGTGAATGCACAACATCGTTGCCAGAATTAGTTGCGCGCGATTTCAGTTTACCCGTGCCTCCGCAAGGAGAACAGTGGCATAAAATAAATGCACGATCGGCGTTTTTCGCAAATGAAATCACCGAAACCCAGTATGGCTATATCCTTGCCAAAATCGAAAATGACCACACCCTTGCTTATCAAAAGGCTGAGGCCGATTTAGCAGCTGGGCACCTTTCAACAAGTGAATACGAAGCTAAGTTAAGAGCTGCTGATCTTGCCTTTAATGGAAAGTAGGCGCAAGCCAAAGCTTATAGCTTGGCCTTAATCAGTTTTCCTAACGTTTTAAACGCGGCTAACCTTTCTTTGTTCATTGGATGTGCAAAGCTCAGCCGCAAATTTTGACTAAACGTTTGTTCAGTTGAGAAAAGCTGCCCAGGCGTTAATAAAATACTTTGCTCGAGTGCTTCTTTATATAAGGCTAGCGTGTCTATTATCGCGGGTAGTGTTAGCCACAATGCTATGCCGCCATCTGGTACGGTATACCTCACTTCAAATCGCCAATATTGTTTTATTGTGGCTAGCAGTTGATCACGTTGTTTGAGTAATTGGCGCCTTCGTTGGTAGAGGTGCCTTTCAAAATGTCCTTCTTGCAAAAAGGATGTTAATCCGTCCTGTGTGGCTTGGCTGGTTGATAGCTGATTAACAAGTTTGGTCTGTGCAATTTGTTTTGCGTACTTTCTATTTATCGTCCAACCGATCCTCAAGTCTCTCGACAGTGCTTTAGAAAATGAACTACATAGAATGACTTGCTCATGTTGGTCAAAGGCTTTTAGCGGGCTGGTTAACTGTTGAAAGCCTAAGTCGCCATATATATCGTCTTCTAAAAGAAGAAAGTTATGCTGCTCAGCGACTTGCAGGAGAGCCTTCATATGACTTTGCGGCATTTGGGCACCTGTTGGTGTGGCGAAGTTTGGCGTCACAATACAGGCTTTTATCGGCCACTTTTGTGCCGCCTGTTCAAGTTGGTCAACGTCTATCCCTTGGGTGTATGAGCTCGGTATCTCAATAATTTTTAGGTGTAGATGTTGCAGTAATTGCAGCACACCATAAAAAGCAGGGCTTTCAACCGCGACGATATCGCCAGGCTGACAGAGACTTTGTAAGGTCAGGTAAAGGCTATTTTGGCAGCCCGCAGAAATACAAATGTCATCGGCAGATACAAACAGTCCGCGTCGCTGATAGTGAAGAACTATTTGTTCTCTTAGCGCGTCAGAACCAGCAGGTGGGGCATAGTACATGGCTTTTTTATATGAAGACTGACGAAGTGCTCTTCCTAAATGTCTTTGCAACGTCGCTATATGTTGGCTAGTTTCGTCTTGGTCACTGGCATTAGGGGCAATGTCAAAGGCTGCGCCTTGTTCCATGATGCGGTAGAAAATTTCAGGCATGGTGACTTGCTTGGGTGAAGCAATGGAGTAGCGCTGATTGTCGTTGTTTGAGGCAACTTGCTTCGGTAAAACATAATACCCAGATTTAGGCTTTGCGACGATTAATTGCTTTGATTCAAGGCTCTGCAGCGCGTGCTGAACGGAAATTTTCGAGAGTGAATACTTTGCCGCCAGCGCACGAATAGAAGGAAGTTTTTCATGTGGTAACCAGATACCTTGTTCTATGTTATCTCGAAACAACTGTGCTAGCTGTTGATACTTAAACTGTCTCACATTTTTGTGCTCAAATAACTCATCTGTACCTATTATAAATTAAAAAACTGTATCTATTAATAACAGTTGTGGCGAGTACACTGCTTCGCGCGATGCATAGCTTGGAGTAGCGCGATGAATCAGTCTTATCTTTCAAAAGAAAACCTCATCATCAAAACCTCTGTTTCTGATGACAAAATTTATATTCGTGAACAGTTTGGCCAGTTTCAACGCATTAGGCGCTACTTATCGTCGCTGCTAATGCTGATGTTTATCGTTATTCCATTTTTCCGCTATCAAGGTCATCAAGCGGTATTGTTTGATGTCGAACAGCAAAAACTGCATTTCTTTGCATATACGCTTTTCCCACAAGATTTATTTATATTTAGCTTGTTGTTTGCGCTGGCGGCTTTTTCACTTTTTTACGTCACTAAGCTGTATGGTCGTGTTTGGTGTGGATTTACTTGTCCTCAAACAATATGGACATTGATGTTTAATTGGATTGAACGTCGGGTAGAAGGCACCCACAATCAAAGCAAGAAGTTAGACAGCCAACCTTTAACGGCAGACAAAGTCGTTAAAAAGCTTGTAAAGCATGGCTTGTGGGGAGCATTGTCATTGCTTACTGCGCTTGTGTTTATGTCCTACTTTGTGCCTGTTGAGATGTTGTATTTACCGTTTATTACGCTGCAAAGCTCTGCGCTAGTGGCTGGTTGGGTATTGTTCTTCGCAGGCTGTACTTACGTCAATGCAGGCTGGATACGCGAGAAAATGTGCCAACACATGTGTCCGTACTCTCGCTTTCAGTCAGCGATGTTTGATAAATCTACTAGCTTGGTTACTTATGATGCCGCACGCGGTGAATCGCGTGGAAAGCGCAAGCGTAATGCTGAGAAAGCTCAAGGGTTAGGAGACTGTGTTGACTGTGATTTATGTGTGCAAGTATGCCCAGTAGGTATCGATATTCGTGAAGGGTTGCAGTATGAATGTATCAATTGCGGTTTGTGTGTTGATGCATGTGACACGACAATGAGTAAGTTCAACTACGCGCCAGGTCTTATTAGCTTTGCTCAAGAAAAGGCGGCAATTGGCGGATGGCGAAGACATCTTGGATATGCCGGTGTTATTGGTCTTATCGTGATCAGTATGGGGATTTGGGCATCTATGTGGACGAACTTTGAGGTTAACGTACTGCGAGATCGCCAAGCACTTTATCGAATAAATGAACAAGGCGCTGTAGAAAACACCTACGTATTCAAAATACGCAACAAATCGAATATGCCAGCAAGCTATCAGGTAACGCTGTTAAGCGACGCAGATATTCAATTCACGGGGAATACATCAGATATTGTCGTCCTGCCAGGGGAGCTTAAAACCATATCGTTAACCGCTGAATACCGTGAAGCACCTGCGAACCAGCGCCTTGATTTAGCATTTGATATTGAAGCAAAGGGCAGCAATCACCAGCTGACCAAGTCGAGCTCTTTCTACACGGGCGACGGTGGCTGGTAAATACCTTGAAACACAAATAACACCTGCCAACCTTTGCTTTTTAATGTGGTTCTCTTTAAATTGTTGAAAACAATGAAGTAGTGACACAACGCAATAGGAGAAGCAGGTGTTAAAGAAAATATTAGCCAGTGTAGGCATTGGGAAGGCAAAAGTTGACACCATCTTGCTAAGCGACCATTTAACCGCAGGTGAATCATTTGACGTAGAAGTGGTGATTAAAGGCGGCGATGTTGAGCAAGAGTTAAATGGCATTGAACTAGCGGTAATGGCACAAGCTAAAGCCGAAGCTGAAGTAGGGGATGATGAAGTTACCTACAATAAAAGTATTGTTTTACAGCATTGGAACCAAGCACTTGATTTAACTATTCAGCCCGGCGAAGTGATCACACGACAGTTTACTTTGCAGCTTCACCCTGAAGTGCCGGCAACACAATTGTTTGGCCAGCAAATTTCAAAAGTGTGGTTACAAACAGGACTTGATATCAAAATGGGGATTGATGGTTCAGATAAAGACAGCCTGTATATCTCACCTTCAGCAACGCAATTGGCAGTGTTAGACGCTGTTTCTCAAAGTGGCTATCGTTTGTTTAAAGTCGATATTGAAGCAGGCAAGGTACGTGGCAGTGGTTTTCAATCGCAATTGAACTGCTACCAAGAGTATGAATTCAAACCAGAATCTCGCTCATTCTTTGGCGCAAAAGAGATTGAGGTGACGTTCGTCGATAATGGCCAAGAAACGGGCGTTTTGATTGAAGTGGATAGAGCGTTCATAGGGGATGGATATAAGAGTGTTTCTATCCCAAACCATTGCACCTCGATTGACTCGGTCATGCCTTACATCAAGCGCATTTTAGATTAAAGTCACAACAACTATTTAGGTGGTAGGTAAAAGACTTGCCACCTAACTTTCTTTATTTTACTTATCACTACTCGGTTCAGCCGACATTGCAAATATTGACTGTTTCAACCACACTAAAAGACTAAATTAACGCTAATAGGTTGAAATAATTATGATAAAAAAAATATCGTTAGCCATAGTCTTTGTTCTTGCCATACCTTTTGCAATAGCACTGTTTCTACCAACTCATTATGAAGTAGAGCGAGAAGTCACGGTCGACAAACCGCTAGATACTGTCTTTGCTTATGTGAAGCTGTTGAAAAACCAAGATAGTTTCAGTAAGTGGATGCAGATGGATCCTGATATGAAGAAAACCTATACCGGGGTTGACGGTGAAGTAGGGTTTGTATCGGCATGGGATTCGAAAAACGACGACGTAGGCGTCGGTGAACAAGAAATTGTTGGTATCGTAGACGGTCAGCGTATCGATTACGAATTGCGTTTTCTAAAGCCATTTGAAGCAACATCGCCTGCGTATATGACAACCCATGCTGTATCGCCAAATCAAACGACGGTTAAGTGGGGCTTTCAAGGTTCCTTGGACTATCCAATGAATATTATGTTTTTGTTCATGGACTTTGAACAAGTCATTGGTGATGATTTGCAGTTTGGTTTGAACAACATGAAAGAGAACCTAGAGGCTAAATAGTAAGGCGGGACGCTACTTTCATTTTTTTGTTAAATCTCCCTAAAGTTTCGGTTTGGTCATTAACTCAGGCCAACTGATAATCCAGTGGATTGAAAGTGTTTATCTTTTCAATCCACATCTCTCTATCGTGTTGAGAAAATCAATTTAGTCACTTAATTTTCAATGTTTTCAAATTGTTGCTAAGTAGCGACACTCTTTTGATTTCTCTGGCTAAATATCCAGCTTAATACCCTTGTGTAAAGTAAGTGATTTTAGTTTTTTTTAATTTAAAATCCTTATTATTTATATACTTTTGGAATATGGAGTTACTCAATTGTAACGAATTCAGGTGACATGAAAAATCGTTGATAATTTCCTAACGTTTTGTATTTACTGATTTATTGTTTAAATGGTAATGCATTAGTTCAGTGTTTATGTGCTATATAGAACACGTTGTACCTCTTAATGCAGATCACAAAATTTTCATTCATTTATCGTTGTAAATAAGAATTATTATCATTAGGATCCGTTTTCTCAAAAACTACAGGGAATGGATATTCTAATGAATTACACCTCGCAAACCGCATTAGTTACTCCGGAAAAAGCGCACGTCGATCAGGTTTCAAATGCCGAAGCCTATATTTTCAATGATAAAAACTTGGTTCATTACGAAGTTGGAGCCATGCAGGGATTGTCAGTTCTTCATAGGGCAATTCGCCACGCAGATACGCCTTTCTCTGGTATTACGCCTTCACAAGCTGCCGAACAAGTGTCAAAGGTTGATCTAGAGCAGCCATTGCAATCACTTCATTCAGCATTGCTGGAAGTTGAAGAGCTGTACCTCAACAACGCTGTATATTTTCATCATCCCAAATATGTTGCCCATTTAAACTGTCCTGTCACGTATCCAGCAGTTGTCGCTGAGCAGTTATTGACTGCGGTAAACTCATCACTCGATACCTGGGATCAAAGCGCGACAGGCACGCTAATTGAACAAAAGCTTATCGACTGGACAGCAGATAAAATTGGGTTGGGTAAACAAGCTGACGGTATATTTACCAGTGGTGGCACGCAATCAAATTTAATGGCGCTACTGGTAGCCCGCGATAGAGCAGGACGCGCGTTGGGTGACCATGATGTGCGAGAGAATGGTTTGCCTGAGCAAGCCAGCAAGTACCGCATTTTCTGCTCTGAAGTGAGTCATTTTAGTGTTCAAAAATCGGCAGCACTATTAGGCTTAGGATACAACGCGGTAGTCTCTATCCCGTGTGATGACCAGTTCAAAATGGATGCTCATGCGTTAACTGAGCAAATCGAATCTGCCAAACGTGATGGTCTTATTCCTATTGCTGTTGTAGCAACAATGGGCACAACGGATTATGGATCGATAGATCCTATCAACGAGATTAGCGAGTTATGTAAAGCGCACGACATGTGGTGTCACGTTGACGCTGCATACGGTTGCGGCTTGTTGCTTTCACAACGTTCTAGAGAATTACTCAATGGCATTGAAAAGGCTGACTCTGTTACTGTCGACTATCACAAATCATTTATGCAGCCTGTCAGCTGCAGTGCATTTTTCCTCAAAGATAAAAGCTACTTTGGCTTAATCACTCACCACGCGGACTACCTTAACCCGCTAGATTCTAGAAACGATACTACACCAAATTTGGTCGATAAAAGTATCCAGACGACTCGTCGTTTTGACGCATTGAAGCTGTGGGTAACGCTTCGCACTATTGGCGCAGATGGCTTAGGGCAAATGTTTGACAACGTGATGTCATTGGCTAAACAGAGTTATGTGTTGCTCAATCAAGATGAAGAATTTGATGTGATTCATTACCCCGAAATTAGCACGTTAGTGTTCCGTTACACGCCATCAGGAGTTGAAGAGCCATTACTTAATAGTCTGAATAACTCGATAAAAGAACAGCTGTTTGCTTCTGGCGAAATTGCCATTGCGCGTACCAAATACAAAGGCGTTCAGTACCTTAAATTTACCTTGCTTAATCCAGCAACCACTATCGAAGACATAAAGGAAATAGTGCATGCAATTAAAGCAAAGGGTAATCAAATCCTAAATCAACAAGAAACTCAAACAGAGGTAACAGCATAATGAAAATTCTTGATTTTGTTGCGGTAGGATTAGGGCCCTTTAATCTGAGCTTGGCGTGTTTAACCGATCATTTAGAAGACCTATCAGGTGTTGTTCTTGAACAGAGAAGTCGCTTTGATTGGCACCCAGGTATGATGATAGATGGCGTGACATTGCAAACTCCATTTATGTCAGATTTGGTTACGTTAGCCGATCCAACTAACCCATATAGCTACCTTAACTACAGCAAGCTAAAAGGACGTTTGTATTCGTTCTACATTCGTGAAAGTTTTTTCTTACTCCGTCAGGAATATAACCAGTACTGTCAATGGGCAACAGAGCAACTTAACAACTTGCGTTTTAATACTCAGGTGCAGTCGGTTGTTTACTTGCCAGAACACAGTTGTTATCACATTCAGTGTGTTGAACAGAGCAACGGCGAGGCGATTGACTATTTTGCTCGACAACTCGTTTTAGGAACAGGGCCTGCGCCACATTTACCAGAAAATTTGGAACCATTGAAAACGGCACTGGTGCATTCTAGCCAGTACTTACCGCGTAAAGCCATGCTTCAAAATGCAAAGTCGATTGCTGTTGTTGGTAGTGGCCAAAGTGCTGCAGAAATATTCTATGACCTACTGCAAGAAGCGCCAGAGAAAGGGTATCACGTTACCTGGCTAACTCGTGCCAATCGCTTTTTCCCACTTGAATACACCAAGCTTACGTTGGAGATGACCTCTCCTGAGTATGTCGATTACTTTTATAACTTGCCAAGTGAAAAGCGTGATGAGCTTATTGGTCAACAGCAAAACTTATATAAAGGTATCAATAGTTGTCTGATCAATGACATTTATGACTTGCTTTACCAACAAGGAGTTGCCGGTTATCAATGTGCGACGCTTGCAACCAATAGCGCCTTAGTCGACATTACAGCAACACAGGAACAGCAGTTCTGTTTATCTGTTCATCATAAGGAGCAGGAGCAAGACTACGAGCTAAATGCTGAACAAGTGGTCATGGCCACCGGGTATAGCTACAAAGTACCGGCTTTCCTAAAAGCCATCGAAAGTCACATCAATTGGGATGAGAAAGGGCGCTATGCTGTTGATCGCCTGTATAGCATCGACAACAACAAATCGATTTTTGTACAAAATGCTGAAATTCATACGCATGGCTTTGTCACACCTGATTTAGGTATGGCCTGCTACCGCAACAGCCAAATCATCAATCAACTGGCTGGTCGTGAAGTTTACCGTGTTGAACAGCGTATAGCGTTTCAAGAGTTTGGCGTGCCAAGTCGTGCCAATGTAGCGTCCAAGAAGAAGGACGTGGCATGCTAAAGCTTGGGTTAATCTTACTCACAGTCATATCGGTAGTTGCAGATACGATGCTGCTGCCGTTCTACCCGCAGTTCTTTGAACAAGAATTTGGTATAACGTCTTCACAGCACGTGGGTTTATACATTGCCGCCACTTGTTTAACGGTAATGTTGGCTTTCCCTGTGTGGGCGAGAGTTGCGCGTCGCGTTGAAGAGCTGCACCTTTGGGTTGTTACGCAAATTATTGCTGGCTGCTTAGGCATTGCTTGTTTTTATGCGGCAGATGTCATCTCGTTCTGGGTCGCCTCGCAATTAATGCTGGTTTTCAAAGCCAGTTACCTGCTTATTTACCCGTTCGTGTTACGCCTTGAAGACAAAAATAAGCATTTAGGTATTGTAGGTTTGTTCTCCGTGCTGATGCATTTTGGCGGTATTGGCGGCGCGCTTTTGGGTGGGGCAATTATAGAAAACTTCTCAGCCCGTGACGTTTTCTTAGTGATGGCAGCAAGCGATGCTATTCAAGTCATTTTTTGCTTAGCATTAAACCATAAACTTAACTTGAAGTGGCAGCTGAAAATGCCCACTCATGACGCAGCGAAGCGAAAACGCGTGCCTGCATTTGTGTGGCAAATTGGTGGCTTGTCGTTACTGCTTTACTTTAGTGCGTTCTTAGCGCGACCTTACCTTGCTCAATACTGGCAGCAGGTTAGTGGCATTGGCAGCGAGCTGATTGCTGGTTTGGTCTATGCGATACCCGCCTGGATTGCGTTAGCCTGCCTTTGGTACCAGTCAAAGGCAAAACCTAATAACCAACATTTTAAGATTATGGCACAAGCGCTTTCTGTTGGTGCGCTCGGCTTAATGCTTCAAGCGACGAGTGAACCTAGTATTGTTGTTCTTGGTCGTTGTTTGCTTGGTGTCACCCTGTTTATTACGACGGTCAGACTCGAAGTCATGCTGTTCGAACAAAGTGAACCACAGTTCTACGGCGAAGACTTTTCTCTCGTCCATATTTTCCAAAACATC
This sequence comes from Thalassotalea euphylliae, assembly GCF_042682785.1. Classification (GTDB taxonomy): domain Bacteria; phylum Pseudomonadota; class Gammaproteobacteria; order Enterobacterales; family Alteromonadaceae; genus Thalassotalea_F; species Thalassotalea_F euphylliae. The sequence continues at coordinate 145,845 of NZ_JBHUIB010000003.1, forward strand.
GGCGTTATTCTCGCGTCGCTATGTGTCGGTCAGGTAGTGGCTGAATATACCTTGGCAACACCGTTCTACATTGCAGCTGTAGGCTTCATTGTGACCTTGTTTGCACTTCTCTACTTAAAAAACTATCGCGCCAAATATGCCGCCTTAGTGCCTTCTGAGTCATAGGATTCGATCTTTATTATGAATGTATTAACACAATTTGAAGAGTTCAAAACACCAATTGGTGGCGTTACATTTCGTCCTCTCGTTGAAGAAAATGATCATCAACTTGTTGCCCAATGGGTGCAACAAGAGTACGCCAGCTTTTGGGGGATGACAGATAAGTCTGATGCCGAAGTAAAAGACTTTTACCAAACCCTAATGGCGTCGGGTACGCAACACGCTTACCTTGGTGTGGTTAATGGCGCGCCACAGTGTTTGATAGAGGTGTACCAGCCAAGCAGCGATGCTGTTGGCAAGTGTTATGAAGTGAGTGACGGTGATATTGGCATGCACATCATGCTGGCGCCTGCGAGTATCCCTATGACAGGTTTTAGCCACAGCATTATGCGTGCAGTCATGAACTTTATGTTTAAAGGCTATCAAGCAAAACGTGTTGTGGTAGAGCCTGATATTCGTAATCACAAAGTACACCGTTTAAACGCCAAAGTAGGCTTTGTGCATGAACGTATTATCACAATGGGCGATAAAACCGCGTTCCTAGGTTTTTGCAGTAGAGACGACTTTGAGCAAGCAGAGCATGTGGCCACATTAGAGTCGAAGACCGTCGCAACCTTATCGGCGCAGCAGGTTAAACCTATGCTTGCTAGTGCCCAGCTCAATGCATCTGCTTGGCAAGCTGCTAACCGTCACTTGGTGAAAAAAATGATTTGTGAGTTTAGTCACGAACGTTTGATTTCGCCTATTCATATTGGTGGTAGCCAGTATCAGCTAGCACCCCCATGTGATGAATTTACCTATCAGTTTGACGCGCAAATGATGCAGCTATCGCATTTGCAGATTGACGTGAAGAGCATTGTTAAAATAGCGGCAGGAACTGCAGCTGAAGTAGACGCTCTGGAATTTGTTATCGAGTTTCATCAAGCGTTGGGCATGAGCGCTGAGATGTTAGGCACCTATCTGGAGGAGGTCTCTTCTACGCTGTTGTCGTCTTGCTACAAAGCAGAGAAAGATGTACCAACGTCAAAAGAGCTTACCTTGTTGAACTTCCAAGACTTCGAAACCACGATGTCGGAAGGTCATCCTACTTTTGTCGCCAACAACGGGCGCATAGGTTTCAATACGCAGGACTATCATCACTTTGCTCCGGAAGCGGCTCGTCCATTCAGAATATTATGGTTGGCTGCAAGCCGCCAGCACAGTCAATTTAGTGCCATTCCTGGTGTTGATTACGACCAGTTAATTGCGCAAGAACTTGATATTAGCTTAACGCGTCAATTTGATGCTCAGATGCAAGAACAGGGCCTTGAGCTTGCCGATTATTACTTGTTTCCTGTGCACCCGTGGCAGTGGTTCAACAAGCTTTGCCACCTTTACAGCCCTGATATCGCGAAAAAACAGCTGGTATGTTTGGGATACGGTGATGACGCTTACTTAGCACAACAGTCGATTAGAACGCTGTTCAACATCTCTCAACCAAGTAAGTACTACGTGAAAACCGCCTTGTCCATTTTGAATATGGGTTTTATGCGAGGTTTGTCTGCCAAATATATGGAAGTGACACCGGCTATTAACCAATGGCTGTATGACTTAGTGGCTAACGACCAAGACTTACAAGAGATGGGTTTCACACCGTTGCGCGAATTAGCCACCATAGGCTACGACGCACAATATTACGACCGCGAAGCACTAGGTGATAACCCTTACAAGAAAATGCTTGCGGCGCTATGGCGAGAAAACCCCGTCAATCAAATAGCTTCGAGTCAAAAACTGATGACCATGGCAGGACTCCTGCACATTGATAATGATGGAAATGCCTTAGTGGTTGAGTTAATTAAGGCATCTGGGCTATCGACAGATGCGTGGTTAAGTTCATATCTACATGCGTATTTAACGCCGTTATTGCATTGCTTTTTCAAGTACAAATTGGTGTTTATGCCACATGGCGAGAATCTCATCTTAGCGCTAGAAAATCATGTGCCAGTTAAAGCCTTTATGAAAGACATAGGCGAAGAAGTTTGCTTGTTAAACGTGAAGCCAGAGCTACCTGAAGGTGTTGAGCGCATCGCGATCACAATGCCAGAAGAAATGGAGATTCTGTCTATTTTCACCGATGTGTTTGACTGCATTTTCAGATACCTAGTCGACATTCTCGACCAACAGCTGGGTTATCACGAACGCAATTTTTGGCGTGTGACCGCCGATGTCATTATCGACTATCAGTCGAAGCACCCAGAATTAAAAGAGGTATTCAAGCAGCATGATTTGTTTGCTGAACAATTTGAATTGTCGTGTCTGAATCGCTTGCAGCTAAGCAATAACAAGCAAATGGTTGATCTGACTGATCCTGCGAATAGTTTGCAATTTGCCGGGTACTTGAAGAACCCGATTGCTAAATTCAAACCGGAATAGATAGATGAAAGCTGGCGAACTTGCTATCACTGCGCAATATCATCAAGCGTGTTCTGTGCTGGTGTTTGAGCGAGATCGCCAGCGAGACTTCTTTGCCATCGATGCAAAGCATTCACTCGCGATAGCGGATATTTATCAGCGTATTCAAGAAAAACACCCCAACGCTGGCAGAGGTTATTGGTCGGTAAACCTATGGCGCCAACTCGTGTGGCAGCCTATTTATTTGGCCATTACTAGCGTTTGTTATCAGTTGCCACTACCCAATTTACGCACAGTAAAACAGTGCGTCGATGACGCAGTTATTTACAAGGTTTGCGAGGGGGGGAGCTACCTGGCATCGAACCAGCCTTTGGATTTGCATGAGGTTTGCCAGCACTTGATTGATTCGTTAACAGAAATGTTGTCGATGCTTCAGTCTGTCTGTCGGTTACAGCGTCACAAAGCTAATGCGCAAGTGCAGGATTTATTGGCTGTTGGCTTAAAACGAATTTATGCAGAGCAAGGGGCAGAGGTTTTACAACCGATGTTACGTGCGTGGCAACAAGCATTAAAAATGCCTGCACTTAATCACTTCACCGACCATGAAACGCCACAGTTAGTGCGCGCAGATTGCTGCATGCATATCAAAATAACGCCTGAGGCGCCGTGTGCTAATTGTCCAAAATTAAATCGAAAGGGAAAAAAACATGAAATCAACACGACTTGAAGCCATCGACTTTGCGCGAGGCTTGAGTGTCATCATTATGGTCTGTGTCCATACGCTCTGGATGTATGGCGATACCTATACACAAACTGAGGCTGCGCTTGGCAGTTTTATCCATAAGTTAGGCCAGGGGACAGCAGCGTTTCTGATTACCATGGGGATTTCAATGGCGCTTTCTTCACGCACAACCCCGGTGCAACTGGCAAAACGTGGGATATATGTGTTGTCGTTAGGCTATCTGATGAATGCGCTTAAATTTATTGTACCAATTGGTGTATTTGGCACTATGCCAGAGTCGTTTGTTAACGCATATGGCTGGGAATCACCACTGACACAAGGTCAATATTTGTACCTGTTGCGTACAGGGGATATCTTACAAATGGCTGGGGTATCACTGTTTTTACTGGCATTGATTAACCTTGTTACGTCGAATAAGTACGTTTATTTGGGACTAGCATTTGTGGTTGCTGCAACTAGCCAAGTGGTGCGCGGTTATCAACCGGGAATAGAAGGTGTGAACTATGTTGCCGACCTTTTCTTTGGCGCAAACTACAATGTTTATTTCCCTGTATTTCCTTGGTTTTCTAGCATTTTAATCGGTGCTTATTTAGGGAAGTGTTTTAGTGAGAACAAAGATCCTGAAAAACTTTATGTCTTATCTTTAAAGTGGGGGCTAGGACTGAGCGCATCGGGTATTGCATTAAGCGCATACGATTACGAATATCACTTTGCTGATTTCTTCCATACGGGTCCTGGTGGCATTATGTATCTAACAGGGTTTAATTTAGTGGCACTCTGGTTGGTAGGTAAAATGATCAAAAATTACGGTTCGACTGCCATACTAAATAAGATCATGAACAGCCTGTCGTACTGTTCAAGACATGTTACTACCTTATATATCGCACAATGGACGTTAATTTGCTGGGGTATGGGAGTCGTTGGCTTCAAGACTCTGTCGCCATGGCAAGTCGTTGCTATGATGCCAATAATGTTGGCTATTACGCTGGTGGTTCATCATGCTTTGTTATTAGTGCTAACCAAGGCCTTTTCTCGCGGTAAGAACAGCACAGACATCCAACCAATAGCGTCATAAAACACAGAGGGTATCGATATGGGTAGCTAGCGGAATTTGGCTACCCTCTGAGGCAATTTTGTTACCTTGTGCTGAATAGCAAATCATTGATTGCTATGTGAAACTTTTTTCTAGATAGTACTGTCTAGTGTATTTTCTTGTCACACTTCATTAAGCATGCAAACAAAATCTAGCGAAGTCATTTTTTACACACTACTGGCTTTACTGGCCTTTGCCGCAAACTCTGTTCTATGCAGGCTGGCACTTGCAGAGCATACGATTGACCCTGCTAGTTTTACTGTTATTCGTTTACTGTCTGGGGTTACTACCTTTGTTATTTTACTGAATATCTTTATGGGTAAGCGCCAAACTGAGTCAGCTAGGTCTCGCGTTGCTTATGGTAAGCAGCACTGGACGTCGGCCATTATGCTATTTGTATATGCCGCGGCTTTTTCATTTGCTTATGTGCAGCTAGAAACAGGTGTCGGAGCACTTATTCTGTTTGGTTCTGTTCAATTGACTATGATTTCAGTGTCGCTAATTCAGGGGAAAACATTAACCTTGATTGAGTGGCTCGGTGTCTGTATCGCCTTTAGTGGCTTAACCTATCTTGTTTGGCCAACACTCGAGACGCCAAATATTACTGGTGTGATACTTATGATTTGTGCCGGTGTTGCATGGGGCTTCTATTCCTTAGCTGGAAAAGGCTCAACGAATCCACTGCATGACACTGCTACCAATTTTACGTTAACGGTTCCTTTTGTTTTGCTGCTTGCCCTGGTGTCTTACGCTGAAGTTAATATAAGCATTAGTGGTGCTGTATACGCCATGTTATCTGGTATATTTGCTTCGGCATTGGGCTACGCTATTTGGTATCGCGCGTTAACTGGCCTGTCTGCTACCGAAGCCTCAGTATTACAGCTATCTGTCCCTGTAATTGCCGCTATTGGCGGCGTTGTGTTTGTCGGTGAACATTTAAGTTTTCATTTATTGATTGCCACTAGCTTAGTGCTGGGTGGTATCGCTTGCGTATTATTAGGTAATAAAGTCAGCTCTCATTCTACTATGCGATAAAACGCTTTTATCCGATTTCGCGACATCAAATTTTATCTTTTTCAATCTATTAACTTACCAATTCTTAATTATGGATAGCTGACAAAGTTTGACCTGTCTGTCACTAAATAACGACGTCTTTGTTCTGCCATAAAACCATATTTTTTCGGTCATCGTTCAGTCATTTCATTGACATAAAACCGTCCTAGATTATTGCTTGTTTATTATCTGACCGAAAGGTCAGGTTGATGGTGTGAGGAAGGGAGGATGATCGCCGTCATCATAAGTAAACACTCAAGCAGAAACTCGCTATCGATCATTAGCTGGTTATCTGTAATTAACAAAAATAAAAACCAGGAAAACTTATGAAGACGAAAAATAATCAAGGATATTTGACTAAACGGTTAGGTGTTGTTTTTGTGGCGCTGTTTTCACAACAGGCCATTGCGGATATTCCATCTGGCTACTACGACGCTGTTAACGCGTCAAATGCGAGTTCGCTTAGAGCAAGTTTGCATGATGTAATAGACGATCATCAGCGCTTTCCTTATACCTCATCAAGCACTGATACGTGGGATATTTTAGAGCAGGCAGACCAGAACCCTGACAATGCCACCCATGTTATCGATATATACAAAAATGCGAGTTACTCCAAAGCCGGTGGCGGTAATTCAAATTACAATCGCGAACATAGCTGGCCAAAATCTTATGGTTTTCCCAAAGATGGCAGCACCAACTATGCGTATACCGATGCGCATCAACTTTTTATTGCTGATAGTAGCTATAACTCTAGCCGCAGTAACAAGCCTTACGCTAACTGTACGAGTGGCTGCAGTGAAAAGGTAACACAGTACAATAATGTGCGTGGTGGCGGCGCTGGAGAATCAAATTGGACAGCAGGGTCATATGTACAAGGTAGCTGGCAAACGTGGGCGGGCCGTAAAGGTGACGTAGCTCGCGCTCTTATGTATATGGCTGTTCGTTATGAGGGCGGAAACCATGGTATAACCGGCGTTTCTGAGCCAGATTTAATTCTCACTGACAATAGAACGCTAATCGATAACTCCAACACTGGCGCTAATATCAGCGTTGCTTATATGGGGTTAAAATCTGTACTGTTGCAGTGGCATAAAGATGATCCAGTGGATGATTTTGAAAGACGACGCAATGATGCGATTTATAGCTTCCAAGGCAACCGAAACCCATTTATTGATCGACCTGAATATGTTGCCTGTGTATTTGAAAGCAATTGTTCAGATGATTCGGGCGGAGGCGGAAGCACTGACCCTATACCGAATGACACAGCACCTTGGATCAATGAGTTCCACTATGACAATCAAGGTAGTGATCGCGACGAATTTGTTGAAATAGCAGGTGTTGCAGGCACAAACCTAAGTGGTTGGAAGATAGAAGCCTACAATGGTAACGGCGGTAAGTTGTACAAAACCATTAACCTGTCTGGTGTTATTAGCAACCAATCTAACGGTTACGGCGCGTTAGCATTTACGGCGACCAGCTTACAAAATGGCTCGGCAGACGGTATTGCACTCATTAATGCGCAAGGTGAGGTTGTTCAGTTTATTAGTTATGAAGGCACTTTGACGGCGACTAATGGCGTTGCTTCAGGTCTGCGTTCCGACGGGATTAATGTATCTGAAACGTCATCAACGCCAACGGGCTATTCGCTTCAATTGCGAGGACAGGGCACTGGCTACGACGCGTTTAATTGGCAAGGTCCCTCTTCAAGCTCCAGAGGTTCATTGAACTCAGGTCAAACAATGAATTAATAGTGATACAGTAACTAGGCAAAGACCTAGTTACTGTGATTTTTCTATGAAAGAGGGTTGTATCCAAGCCAGTTGATAACATTGGTGTGCATGATGTTTTGCTGTTCAGGCAAAGTAATAACGTCTGCATCACGTGCTTGGTCGAGCAATATGCCCGGATAGCAATTTTCGACCGTTGCCATTTCACCTAACGGATAAGGGTCGTCTACCCCCCATACTATTTGTGCACTGCTAACACGCTTAATCATCAGGGCAAGTGTGTCAGGGTCATGTACTAACGAGTCAAAAAACACATTCGACTGTCCAATCGTATCGTTTGGGTGCGAAGCGTTAGGAAATAGATCAGGACGACCATCAATACCTTGCTTTGTGCGACCATGATTCGCGTGGCTAAGCATTGCCCCATGGGCAAAACAGGTGCGGACATTAGGGAAACGTTTAGCGAAGTTTTTAAAGCTAAACATTAAATAAGTATCGGCAGTTTGTGCCATCATCCACACTAAGTGATAACGCCAGTACTGGTCGGTAAGGTTGACCATTTTGCCCGCATCATAGGGGTGAATTTCTACAGCAAGACCAAGTTCATCTGCTAATTGCCAAATTGGCTCAACGCTTTCGTCTGCAACCGACAGCCACTGACCGTCAGCCGTCTGATAATGCGTGCTTAAACACAGCAATTTCATCCCCATATCTGCGCAACGCTGAATCTCTGTTAACGCCTGCGACATATGGGCAGGTTGAACAACAAATCCAGTGGTAAAAAGTGATGGGTTATCGTGTTGAATAGAGGCATTGAAGTCGTTTTGAAAACGAATAATATCAAATGTATCTTGCTCGCTTACCCCATTACAATAGAGTTGTGACAAGCTGAGTACGACTTCATGGTCAATGTTATTGTCTGCCATCCATTGAATTTTTTCGTCAACAAAAAAGCTCGGGTCAGTAATGGGACGCGTCCAGTTGCCTTGGCACATAAACTCACGCTTGTCGTCTACCCAAAAGAATTTCTTTTCTTTCATAAAAGCAGGAACTTGCTCAGGTGTCGGCAACAGGTGGCCGTGGCCATTGATACGTTTGGTGTTAACTGGCGACTTTCGCGACATGTGCTTTGCACTCATTGTTATTTTGCTAGAAGCATTATTAAGCAATCACATTGACAACTCAACCGTATATTCCAGTCAAAAATGCTTATAAATAGTTGTCTTTTGTGCATTCTAGTGTTGGTAAGCTATTAACTTCTCAAACGGCTTTTGATAATGTCTGCACAACGTAATTTGTAATCAGGAAACCTCATGCCAAAGGCAAGTGATATTAAGAAAAACCAAGCTATTGAACACAACGGTGGTGTTTATATTGTTAAGGACATTGAACGTTCAGTACCACAAGGTCGAGCAGGTGGCAGTCTATACCGTATGCGTATGTATAATGTGGTGTCTGGCCAAAAGGTAGACGAAACGTTCAAAGATGTTGATATGCTTAATCTTGCTGATTTAATTCGCCGTCCAGCGATGTTCTCTTACCTTGATGGTGAAGAATATGTGTTTATGGATAATGAAGACTACACGCCATACAACATGAATAAAGAAAGCATTGCTGAAGAAGTGCTATTTATCAATGAGAGCACGGAAGGTTTGCAGGTTATTCTGGTAGACGGTAACCCGGTGGGGCTAGATTTACCGTCGAGTGTTGAACTTGATATTGTTGAAACTGACCCGTCGATTAAAGGTCAATCAGCGACGTCACGTACTAAACCAGCAACACTATCGACAGGCCTTGTTGTTCAGGTTCCTGAGCATATTTCCAACGGTGATCGCATAAAGATCAACACTGAAGAGAAGCGTTTTATGAGCCGTGCTGATAAATAATAGTAATGGCATTGTTGAAGAAAAAGCACCTCATGAGGTGCTTTTTTTATACCTATTGTGTAACAGTGCTTTAGAGCTCTCAGCTGCCGAAGATACGATGAATGCGGCATATAACTCGTTAAAATTCATTGGCTAGGGGGGAGAGTCAGAGTAGAGTTTTGATAGGGCGGATGACGGCGTTGTCTTTGAATAGTCTCTCGCCACTCAATATCACGTGCAAACAATAATAAAGGTATCGCTATGAAACGACGACACACTCTTCTTGCCACTTTTTTTGCGTTGAACGCATTAAGTGCACATGCCGAGTACGATGTTTTCCAACCACAACGAGAGATGATCCATCTTGGTGTTCAAGCGGTGCTTACATGCAATGGGCTATTTACGTCTAATCGAACGATAGAACAAATTAACGCGCAGGAGTTGCAGTACATCCCCGGCAAATTTGATGTTCCACCTTCTCAACTCGTTACGATAGATCAAGAAAACCGTGGTGTGTCAATCAGCAACAACGCCGGAGTTACAATTAGAGCCTTGTACCGTAAAGGCATTGGTTGTGTTGTTTTACGTCCTGACCAAGATTTCTCCGTTGCCAATAGTCTGCCACAAATCAAGTTGCCAACACCTCCCGCCAACTTCGAGACTATGGCGTGGCCGATGGGCGAAGCTACAAAGCCATACAACTTTGCATCAGAAAAACAGAAAAAGGCGATAGAGAAAGTGGCTGACTGGGCGTTCGAAACGCCCACAGAAGAACAGGATACCTTGAGCCTCGTTGTTGTCCATCGCGGTGAAATAATGCTTGAACGTTATGCTGAGGGTGTAAATCGCTATACGAAAACGAGAACGTGGAGCACAGCAAAAAGCGTGTTGGCGACGCTAATCGGCATCAAGGTTGATAATAAGGAAATGTCGGTAGATGACGCGTTGAATGTCAATTGGTCCCCAAAATTAGCGACTTCTGAGAGTGATCCTCGTCGTTCAATTACACTGGGTGATGCCCTGCAAATGTCTTCAGGTCTCTATCCTGTCGATAGTTTTAATATGGAATATGCTAATGGTTCGGGTTTGTCTTACTGGGCAGGAGAGAGCTCAGCAGAGGGTGCCGTGAATAGAGGGCTAGTGCGTAAACCAGGTACATTTTGGGATTACGAAAACTATGACACCTTGCTTGCGACAATGTCGCTTAAAAGCACGTTTGATAACGTAGAAGACTATCATTTATTTCCATCACAAGCGCTTTTTAAGAAGCTAGGTATGCACAACACTGTGGTGAGCACAGATCAATATGGCGATTTTATTTTCAGTAGCCAAATGTACACAACGGCTCGTGACTTAGCGCGCTTCGGTATGCTGTATGCCAATGAGGGGAAGTGGTTTGGTGAGCAGATTATTTCACCAGAATGGATTGCCTATTCTACGACACCTGCACCGGCATCCGCGATCCGTGGCTTCGATTATGGTGCTCAATGGTGGTTACGTAAAGCCGACAAGAATAATGGCCCTGCCAATGCTTACACTACGCGCGGGAATCGCGGGCAATACGTTGTGATTATCCCCGAAAAAGACTTAGTGATTGTTCGTAGAGGCCTTGATTACGGTAAGCAAGGCTTTAATCCATGGGCGCTTGCTGATCGCGTTCTACAAGCGCTGGACGAATAGCACCACAGTAAATTAAATAAAATCGTTGTTTAATGAAAGAGTGTGATAGCTGAAACGTTTGCTATCACACTCGTGCGCCATAATTAGGCGATTGGGGTATTTAAGCGTTGTGTTTTGAATTGCTTAGTAATGCGACCCACAAAATGGAAAGTACCAATAATATTAGTGTGATTGATGTAGGTTCGGATACTTGAACAGCGTCGTCTGGGCGAAATGCGACACCATGAAAGTTAGCACCGACTCCATTGTTACTAAAGTACGCATTGACACTACTTAAGTTAAACGAACCGTTTTTTTCAACAATGGTGACAAAAAACTGATCTGTCTGTGGTATCAAATTAAGCGTGTTACCGAAGCTAAAGCCAGGGATACCATTTTCATTGAAACTTACATCTAAAGCGGCAACTAATTCACTAGTGCCAGGTGTTGCACCAATCAGTAGGTCAAATGAGTCACCTATATCAAGTAAATCAGGGCCAAAGGACAGGTGTACATCTGAAGACTCTATTCCGACAAAATCAACTTCAGGAAACTCGTTGTTATTAAACTCAAAAACTAAGGCTGCATAGCTGTGTGTGCATATAGCCATTAGGCTAAAAAGGGTAAGTGCCTTAGCTAGTGTTTTTACTATGGTAAACATCGTTTTCATCGCTCCATTTATGACATTGTTTAAACTTAAGGGAGATTAATGCGTTGGCCAAAAAGGGACGACGCTGGGGACTCTTTTCTTATAGTTTAGGTACGTGTCGCCAAAGTGGGCTATCAGTGATTTCTCTTCAAAATATAGACCGATGACGATATAGAATGTTAAACCCAACGAAAGCACAAATTGGGTCATACTCATGTATGAGGTTGACCAAACGCCCATTAGTACACCGCTTTGTATAGGGTGTCTGACAATGCTATACAAAAAGCTTTCTTTGAGTTCTTTTCCTTCAGCGTTATTGGGGGTCAAACTTTGTTTCAACCCCATTAAATGAAAGTGATCAATTTCAAAGGTGGCTCCCACCATCACCAGCCAACCCATAATGTGAATAACCCCTAAAATATTAGTGATAATAGCGTTATCTATTTGCCAAACAGCACCTGACAATGGCTGCCAGTAAAGGCACAAAACGTACATAAATACTCCGGACACAAGCACGTATGTGCTACGTTCTACTTCTGCAGGAATATATTGTGCTAACTTCTCTTTAAACGACGCACGTGCAGCAATACTATGGTGAAGACCAAATAAGGTTAAAATACTTAGATTAATCAACACTGCTTGTGTAGTACTTCCGGCGGCAGTTCCAGAATTAATGTGAATAGGGAGAAAATCCCAACCTCCCATGAATAGAATAAAAGCGGTTAACCCTGATAGCCCTATGAGATAGGCAATTATTCCGTATAAGGAAATAGTAAACTTCTTCATTTTTCGACTCCGTTTCAAAATCATTCAACACACTGGTGTGTAGTCACCTTGGTAGCTTAAATAGCTACTTAAAACTGGTACTTCACATTGGGTTCAATGTATCCATTGCGGCTCAGACTACCGATGAACGTATTCGTCGTAAAATTATTAAATTTAATCAGGGTATTAATTTAACTTTAAACTAATATAAACAAAGCTTTAGGGAAGGCTTGATGGGAATTTTTACACAATCTTTTATTAGGTAGTTGGTTATAAATAGCCAGGGGCATTCTGTTTTAAATGGTCAATAATTTGTTTTTGTAACGAAGACAAGTATCTATTTTTGATGAAGCACAGCACAACCGGGCTTTGAAACAGTTGTTCATAGGGTACCAGTTCAAAAGAATCAGTTTCTTTTATCATATGTTTTGAAACAATGGCCTCACCAAAGCCCAGTCGCACGCCATCTAAAATGCCATAGACGTCATCATAAAAGCTTCGGTCAAACTCAAACTCTGAGAGGCCTTGTGCCGCAAAAAAACTATATGTGGTCATATCGTGCACATCATGGTCTAAAAAGCATGGCGGTTCGACGTGGTGTGATAGGGAGCTATTTCGGATATGCACGAGTGTTTCGGCGCCCAGAACAATTGATTCAATCAATGGGTCATCGATAACCTTGTCGGTCACAATAAAATCGACCTCGCCAGACATTAATAAGGGGAGGAGTTCGCGTAATTCTTTTGAATAAAACTCAGCTTTTAACTGGTGTGTTGAATTTATTAAAGGGATGAGGGAGGGCATGATCACAGAGCGCATTACTGAGCTAAATGCGCCAATGCGTACAATCCCATTCGCAATTGCACTGCGGCCTGAAATATTATTTAGAACGTCTTGCTCTCTGGCTTGTTGTTCTGATGCATATTGAAACAAGAGTTTACCTTGTTCTGTAAGCCCTATTCCGTCATTGCCACGAATCAGCAATTTACAACCCACTTCTTGCTCAATTTTAAGCACTCGTTGAGAAAGCGCCGACTGTGTAATACACAAGGTATCAGCCGCTTTACAAAAACTCTTGTCTAACGCGACTTGATAAAAAGCATTCAACCTATCAGTGTTAAGTTTCATCATTACAGGTGCAGAAAAAAAAGTGAGTTCCGGTTGTATAATGGGTAATGAGTATAGCTTCTTTTATCTTACTATCACGTGTATCAGTTGACGCTGTGAGTTAACGCAAACCATATTTCAACGATAGCGAGTTTGGCTGGCTTTTACTAATTTGGCTTAAGCGATTTGTGAAGTTGCTAATTGGGAATTGGAAGATTGTGTGCTTTGAGAAAGCTCAACTTATCCCAATAACCCCGTTGAAACGTGATTAGACCGTTTTCAACTTGGAAAAAACCACAACCACGTAATCCAATGGGATCTCTCCACTCTAAAATAGCCCAATGGCCATCTTGAAATATATTTTCAACGATGCAAACCATTTCCGCAGCAGCAAACTCAGTAGCGAACATCTGTTTAATCGCACTTTTCCCAATGACTGGTTCATTTGCAACCTGGTGGTTAATAGCTTTTTCGCTGTAAAATTCAGCAATTAAATTAGCATCCCCTTTATTGAATGCTTTTACCCAATTTTGGATAATTTGCTTTGGTTCCACTGTGACATTACCTACTCTAGTCTAGCCAGATTTTAATATGTTTTATTTTGCATGCGAGCGCAATAAAACCGTTTATCATTGAGCGGGGTTATCTTGGTTTATGACGACGCATGCGGAAATCGATACTCTTGTTGAAGTCGCATAAAGTGTTCTGTGTAAGGATAAAATTTTATCAAGGTGTCAAGTGTGGGCGCTCAATAGTTAGTATTTCTGGCTATCAAGTTGAACCGCTCCAACAGCTCGGATGCTTGGCAAAAACCTAAGGTTATTGGGTAAGGTCTTTTATTTTCATCAATGTAAAGTAATGCTGGGAATCCTCTCACACCGAGTTGGCGAGAAACACTAAGGTGCTGCTGAAGTTGTTGTTCTGTATCTCTTGACGTAAATACCTGTTTAAAGACTCTTTCATCAATTCCAATAGTGCTCGCACATGCTAGCAAGGTTCCTGTTAAAGAAGGGTTCTTTGCGTGCTGGTAGTAGGCTGTTTGAATAGCTTTTGCCATCGCTTGTGCGCTGTTTGGCGCAATAGCTTCTGCGGAAATGACGGCACGACATGCTTGGTATGTTGAACGATAAGGCGTGTTAACCGTCCAAAAGTCGTGATTAAAGGTGACTTGCGAACGCGCCTCAATTTGATGCCAATAAGATGCAATAATTTGCTTGAGCTCATTACTCATCGGCTCATCCGTGTCTGGTGCTAATCCTCCCATAACCCAGTCAACGGTGACATTAGGATGTTGTGATAAGAATTGCTCTAACTCTGGTTGAAAGCCATAACACCAGCCACACATCGGATCCATCACGTATATTATTTGCATTGCCGTCTCAAAAAGTAAACTAGGGAAGCTCCTCTAAATTTCAGGCTAACCTGCAATGATTAGGAAAACAACGGTTGCTAGCATGTTTCGATGCTAGCGAGTTATACCGAGGACTTTAATAATTGAAAATGGGGTTGATGCCTTGCTTCGCTTATGCAGTTAAAAATTACAAGGTGGGTTATCCAATACGGTCTGTGTGGCGATTTGCGCTAAAAAGTTAAATACCTCTTCAGGTTCATTGACAGCATCGGTATAGGGAATAGTACTGGCATCGTCTCCTGTAATCACTTGGTACATCACCATGGCTGTTAACAATTCTCCTGTGTTTGCGGCATGATTGCCGTCTTGTGCATGATAAGCCAAGCTATTATCTGCTTTTATTGCACTTTCCCAAGCTAGGCCAACAGGGCTAACGCATGCAGGCTCAGTGTTCGCGATATCAACATGAATATTGTAAATAAATTCGCCCTCGAACAGTCTGCCGTCTTGTGGGTGCTCTGGAAACAATACAGGAGTAATACCTAAGCTTTTTGCCATTCTAATCCATGTTTCTGCACCGCGAGTAGGGTAGAAGAAGGAGCCTGACTGGGAGTACTTTTGCGCCTGTAAGATAACATGTGTCCAGTCTTGCGTGTGCAGCAATGAGACTGATTGTTCATGTTGAAGGCGTTCTTGTAAGTAGTCGTTGCTACCGGTGTATTTCGTAACCAGTGATTTTTCCGGGTGTGCGGATTGAATAAGAGCATCTAGCCTGCTCGCCAACCCAATAACGTGACTATTGCCAAATATCAGCACTTTGTATTGACTCGAGTCTTCATTACTAGGGATAGTCGTGTTTGCGGCATAGTCATCAAGGCGCGTGCTAATGTCTTTTGTTTCTAATGGCGTGGAATTTTCGTTTTCCGAAGAACTACCGCCGCCGCAGCCAATTAATGCGGACAGTAGTATCGTTGTTATAATGTTTTTCATCGTAAATGCTTATCTAAAGAAGACGTTGATTTGATAACAAAAAAATAGATAAACGATAAGGGTTTAGTGATAAGCGGCTGCATTAAGCGGATTAATGGTTACAACCTCATACTTGCAATATGTAGCGTATGGTTAATTCATTGCGTTGCATTATCGTCAATAGCTGATTATGCTTACGACAAAATTATTATTTGGGTATATTGTATAATGTATAAAATAGGTGTTCAGGGTCAAAAATGGGGCGATAGTGAAAAAGCCGAGTGGTTGTCACTGCAGTCAATTAAACGAAGCTATAAATCCGAGGTGGTTGAGAAAGTCAATGCGCTCAGCAGCAAGTGGAACATCGAACAATATGGTGCGCTTTCTTATGACGAGGGAAAATATCCGCTTTTTGCGATTAAAAGTAATGACTGGGATATGTCGAAGCCAACTGCCTTAGTCACAGGGGGAGTACATGGTTATGAAACTAGCGGTGTGCAAGGCGCTATCCAATTTGCTGATACCGAAATGGCCAATTACACCCATGTATTCAATGTGGTGGTGTTGCCTTGTATAAGTCCTTGGGGTTACGAGACCATAAATCGCTGGAACCCTAAAGCGATTGATCCTAACCGTTCGTTCTATGCAGATTCGCCGGCGGAAGAATCAGCCAAAGCAATGGCGTATATACATAGCTTACTAGGTGAAGTGTTTATTCATATCGATTTACATGAAACAACGGATACTGATAACAGCGAATTTAGACCTGCACTGTCAGCGCGTGATGCTATTGAGCAAAAAACTTGGAATATCCCAGATGGATTTTATCTGTGTGCCGATACGTCAAACCCATCGCCAGAATTTCAGAAGGCGATGATTGACGCCGTGGAAAAGGTCACCCATATTGCACCGCCAGACGACGCTGGTGAAATCATAGGTGTGCCGCTTCAGCAACACGGTGTTATTACCTACGACTATAAACCATTGGGGTTGTGCGCAGGTTTAAGTGACGCCAAATATACGACGACAACAGAGGTTTATCCTGATAGCCCAAAAGTTGACAGTGAAAACTGTAACCTAGCACAAGTTGCTTGTATTACAGGCGGCTTAGATTTTGTGATTGCAAAGGAACAGATGCTATAACAGAGACTTTATCTGTTATAAAGCTTTATACGTAAAAACAAGGCTGCGGAGCAAGAATGCAGCCTTGAACTGTGTCTGAATCTTTAGTGTGGTTGCTAGCTAAATCTCGGTAGCCACATCCCCATCGTCGCCGCAAATACGCCGCCCGCTGTCATTAACGTCACTAATATGAGCATCGCACTTACTGACGATTTGAGCCAAGCTGAGTCGTTTTCTTTTGCTGAAAAATAAAGCTCTGCTATAGCAAGTGGAATCAAATATTGGGCGAAGCCTAAGAAGGTTAAAAAGGGACCGGTGAATGTTTTCGGATCAAAGCCAACGGGTGCTTGATGGATCATCAGCCATAGCATTAGACCAATGCGAAAGAACCATACACCAGCCATGACTAAGAAAAGTCTTAGAGCCCAGCGTTGATGAATCTTAATGTTTCTTGCCATAGCATTTTTTACCGCCATATAGGCAAACCAAATGATCAAAAATGCGTTCAAGCTGATACTGTATTTTCCTATTTCGCCACCTGCAACGCCTCTGGTCCACACCATATATAACCCACCTAGAGCAAGGACTATCGCTGTGGTGACATAAACACGACCATTAAAGCGGTGAAATGCTGGATAGCGAGCCCTTATGCTACTGATGAACTGTAGTGGACCGAAAAACAAGACAAGGAGCGCTAAAACTAGGTGTAACGCGACTGCGATATTTCCAGCCAAGTCACCTTCAACGTATCCATGTGGCATAACTTGGTTCCATCTCGCAAGATCCGCATCAATGACAGCTTGTCCATAGAAACCTAAAACATAACTTGCGAAAATCCATTGTCCAATGACGGCAACAGTAAACCATGAGCGTGCTGACCACTTGAGTAACGTTTCGTTGGCTGCTGAGCTGTTTTGAATAAATGTTGTGGCGGTTTGTTCCACTGTTCTTCTCCCTTGAATCTTTGTTATCACTGTCCTTTCAGCATGTGTTGTGCCATTTCAATTTAGTGAGTAATTTCAAAGGCTTTTCTAGATTTTATGGACATCCTAATTTGAAGTGCGTGATATGTTAGTAAATTACGCGAATTTATGGTGTGAATAACGAATCAAAATATCGATTGAATATCAGTGGGTTTTTTGTATAGATTATGGTCAGTAGTCGTAGTAAGGAAGTAGTATGTCCACGGATGCCATTGCACTCTTAATAGTCCTTGTTGTTTTCTTTTTTATTTTTCGTCGTTTAAATCGTGAAAAACCGAAAAAATTGACGGCGAATGCAAGCCAAAAGTCGGCCGTAAGTTACGCCACTCGAAAAGCTATCGACAGTCAGAAACAGCGAAGCATTGATAAGTCAGCGGAGCATGACAACTCTCGAAAAGTACCTGAGGATTTCGTACAGTTTCAACTATTCAAATATGCTGATTTGACGGCTGATAATAAGCAAGCTATCCATGAACGATTGCAGAATTTTAGTAAGCCTCACCCGTTACTGATGAAATTGCTTGATGGCTTTATTGAACAAAAAGAGCTGACGGAATTAATTAAGTCTGACCCTGATATCGCCGCTAAAATTCTTAAAGTGGTTAACAGCGCGCAATTTGCGCTGCAACAACCGATTAAAGATATCCACCATGCCATTATCTTTTTAGGCGTCACTGAAGTGCGTAATATCGCACTGCAGTTTGCAATGAAACAAGATCATCAGTTTGAACACCCAATGCAAGAACGAGCTTATCAGCGAGTTTGGCAGTCGAGTTATTTGGCAAGTCAGCTTTGTTTGTTGTTGTCAAAAAGTTTAGGCAAAGATAATGCTGCAGAGCTATCGACGCTTTGCCTGCTGCTGTACTTAGGCGATTTAGCGCTATTGAAAACGCAACCTGATCTAGCCGCGATATATCTTCAACCGCTCAATTTCTATGAGCGCTTAGACCAAGTTCAAATGACTGTACGAACCAACCCTGCTATCGCTGGTGCGGTGTTGGCAAAAGAGTGGGAGCTACCCAATTCTATGGTTGCTGATATTAGCCATCAATTTCATGCTTTTACGAATGAATTAGTGGGGAGTGATTTTCCGCAAGAGCAACAAGATGATTTATTGTTGTGTTACATCATCTGTCGCCTCAGTGACATGGTGGTATTTGAAAACAATCAAGATGTACTTTCAATGCAAACATTGGACTATCAGCTTGGTGGTGATTTAGCGTTTTACCATTTAAAAAACATGGTGTCTGAGCAGCGTTTATCTGAAATTGAAAAGGAACTGAGCAACAATAGTTTTGCGATTAAAGCAAAAGAAATTGTTGCCAGAATAAAAGTACAAGGCTAGCAAACAGGGGCCTCGAGCAGAGAGATAATAACTGTAAAGTGCTCTCTGCAACCTTTACTTTTAGTTATCAGTTTGGGCATTGGATGTTAGGCTTTATTCAGCCAGCGCTGATTAACTCTTTAAGCATTTCGCAATCTTTTGTAACTTGCTGAGCATACTGCTGGCAATTCTCGATAAGTGTCTGGGTAGCTACTACTGGCATAATGCTCATGGCTTGTTCAAATAGCGTTGAACGCCTGTCTCCTCTACTGTGAGCTAGCGCTAGAGCAATGCCGCAGCTTTTTGCGTATTGCGCTAATCCATTATTCTTTAACACTTTTTTGCCTATACTTATTTGCTCTGGTTTGATGCCCACTTTGGCATGATGACGAGAGCGAACTAACCAGTGTTGATCCTGCCAAATTACCTCATCAAGTACTAAGTCTGGACTGCGTTGCATGCGTCGTTGGCAGTTAACAGTTAAATGCGCAGGATTTAGCGTGTTTACTGGCGAAAGGTTGTTAAAAACGGCAAGTGGAGCAGCTTGTCTTTGTTTTTTCACTTCAACAATATGGCACAAATGTAAGCAGGACAAATCAAGCTCCTCAGGTCCAACTAACAGGTAATACCTAGCCATGTTCACCGAACCGGTTCCTGCGTTTAAGCGAGCAACAATATCGTGAATATGATCATCAACATAAGGGCGGAATTGATTGAAAATCTCGCGATATTGGTTGTCAGCTAAACGAGCAAACTTTTCCGTGTTATTAGCGAATTTAATTGGTAGGACTTTCGTATCAATTGCTTTGGCGAGCGCACTTTTTTCTAAAAACAAATCGCCATTTGTGCCTCTACTAAGTGCTTTTTGATATGGCTTAAACAAAATACTGTTTTCTTCAAATGAGGACAGTGCTTGATAACGAGCTTCAAAGTTGGTGTGACATTGCGTACATGTCTCTTGATAAGCGGTCATGAAAGTATGGGCCGCATGAATGGCATGCTCATTATTAATGCTCGGTTTACCTGAATAGTCTTTCTCGCTGACTATCGTGCCATCGACAACGCCCTGAGCATGAGTTACGCAAAGAAATAAACTGGTAATGTAGCGTGCCAAGTCCCAAACTGCATAGCCAACACAAGCATCGTCAAAATCATTTGGACTGAAAATGACTTTGTCGCCGTGAGATCCTTCTTCGGTTAAAAAACCGAAATTAGATGTATGGCAATCACCAATAACAGTCGTCCTTGGTACGGCCTGATATTCACAGGGTAGTGACAATAGATTGTTCTTGATATCGTGGTAAAACAGAGGTGCAGAACCGCGGTAAAACAAGAATGGGCTTGAGGCCATTTTCACATGTTTTGGCATTGTCTTAGAGGGTTGGTTCCCATCAACAGAGGTCAAATGCGTTTTGATAAATGATTTCCGACTGTCAGCGTTTACCATTGTGTTATTCCCTGTATAAAGCTTGCTAGCAGTTTACACAGAGAAAATATGAGATAACAAGCGCAACTATTTATTAAACAATACTTTGCGGAGTTTGATTTTTACTGAACGCCAGTGGGTTAACGGTACTTTGGGCGCTTTTTCAAACAGATGTTGGTAATCATTATGGGTAGGGTGAACTTCACCACCATGAGCTAGTATGATTGAATCAGGGTTCAGAGCTTCAATACGCTCCAGTGACTCGCGATATCTACGTGGGTAAAACAGCGGGAATGGCGGGATATATCGGCCTTTTACCGTTACCATTAAGTCGGCCACATACACTTTATGGCTAGTACTGTGATAGATAGAAAGATCTCGGTCTGTGTGCCCCTGAGTGAATAATACTTGCCATTCCGGGAAGCCGGGTAAGGTATCATTGTCATCTAGCAATATATCGGGATGTAGTTTTCTTGAGTACCACAAATACCGGCGAGGTTTGCCTTTGCGCTTCGCCACCCATCCTGCTAATGCAATATCGGTAATATGCATTAATATGCCATCTAAACCTGTGTACCAATGACCGGAAACATTCGCTGAGGCAATTTTTGCGCCCGTTAATTGACGAAGCTTGTGTGCTGCGCCTGCATGGTCTGGGTGCATGTGGGTAACAACAACAAGGGACAAGGCACAAAGAGGCAGGCCTAAAGTGGATCTAATAAATGTTGATAGATCATTGACATCTGCCCGGCAGCAACCATCCAATAACAATAACTTATCTGCCTGCTTAACTAGGTAGATAGATTGAATGTGGCCATCCAGCTCGTAAAGCGTAGTCGACTCACTCAGTGCTTGTTGATGTATAACGTTCATAATGCAGATGTAACAGATTCGTTAGCAGTGTTTTAACGTAACTGCCGTGTAATTTCAATCTCTGGTCGGATGACTAGTTTGGCTATATGTCATACATTGGCTGTTAATACCGTGTACACTTGATGACATAAGATCTTGTACAAGCTAGAGTTTTATCCATTGAAACAAGCCATTGTTAGTTATCATAAAGATGAAGAAAACCATTGGGTTGCTCGATTGGCCTGTGGACATAATCAACATGTCAGACATCAACCGCCGTGGACAAATCGACCATGGGTTGAAACCGAGCAGGGGAGAAAGACAATGCTCGGACATCAATTACAATGTGTAAAATGCGAGCAATTAGCACCTCGTGACTGGTATGAAAAATAACAGCAAGGATAAGCAATGAAAAAAATTAAAAATGAAAAAGAACTGTTGAAAAAAGCGCTCACTGTTGGGGAAAATTATGCACGGAAACGCGGGTATAACGCGTTTAGTGGTACAGATTCTCATGATGAGAAAATAGAGTGTATTTATCGTCTGTTAGTTAACGATAAGTTGCTAATCCCTTTAGCAGAACATGAAGAAAATTTGTTAAATATCAAAAAGCGCTTAGTGAAATGGATCATGAACCAATTGCCCGACAATCACCCGTTGCTTCAGTAAGAGAAAGCGTTGATTCAGCTATACCATTGTGAAAATCCTACTGTTATCTGCGTATGATGCTGCTAGCCACCAGTATTGGCGAGAAGGCATAGTCGAGCATATTCCCGAACATGAGTGGACAGTGTTGACGTTGCCCGCACGCTTTTTTTCTTGGCGTGTTAGAGGAAATAGCTTGACGTGGGCGTTTGAACAAAAAGCAATACTGAGTCAGCATTATGATTTAATTGTTGCAACGTCTATGGCAGATATCAGCGGCTTGAAGGGACTCGTACCCTCGCTAGCTCATATTCCTACTATCGTATACTTCCATGAAAACCAGTTTGCCTACCCTAAAACTGAGCAGGCTTTTAATTCGGTTGAACCACAAATGCTGTCGATTTATTCGGGCGTTGCTGCAAACGGATTGGTATTTAACACAGATTTTAATCGACAAACGTTTTTAGCGGGTGCTCGGCAGTTATTGAAAAAGCTGCCTGATCAAGTGCCTAAAGGGATTGTGGAAAGCCTTGAAGCAAAGTCGCATGTCATTGCTGTACCTATTCGTGGTTGCGACAAACAGTGCAGAGAAAGTAGCAATAGGACACAGCTTTCGGTGGTTTGGAACCATCGTTGGGAATATGACAAAGGGCCAATATTGCTTAAACATATTGTGGAAAAGGCATTGCTTAAATCGCTCGACATCAAGTTTCATATTGTAGGGCAGCGATTTAGGTATACACCAGTCGAGTTTGACGAAATAGCAGAACTGTTAAAACAAACCACAAGTAAAGCGGTACTAGGGCACTTTGGCTTTGTTGAAAGCCGAGACGCATACTATCAATTGCTACGCACTTCAGATGTTGT
The DNA here is from genome assembly GCF_042682785.1 of Thalassotalea euphylliae. Classification (GTDB taxonomy): domain Bacteria; phylum Pseudomonadota; class Gammaproteobacteria; order Enterobacterales; family Alteromonadaceae; genus Thalassotalea_F; species Thalassotalea_F euphylliae. The sequence continues at coordinate 168,594 of NZ_JBHUIB010000003.1, forward strand.
TCTCTCTACGGCAGAGCATGATTTTCAAGGCTTATCTATTCTAGAGGCCGTCTATCGAGGGTGTACGCCATTAGTCCCTAATAAACTCGCTTATCCAGAAATACTAGGACAACAATTTTGCTACGGACAAGATAGTATGGAGTTAGATAAATTGGCGGTATTAGCTGTTGAAAAGTTAGCCGTTTATGCATCGAGGAAGCAAGCTGGCAACAGCTTACCCAAAGCAAATGTTGAGCGTTTTACATGGCCTAACTTAATTGGTGACTATCAGTCGATATTTAACGAGGTGGTAAATGGCTAAAAAACTCTGGCATCAAGCAGAATGGGCAAAGTCAGCGGACGGTTTGCCTATCAGCATATATGCGAGTAGACCAATAGACGAAATTGTACAACACGCCCCTATTTTGTTTGTTGGTGGTGTTCATGGCGATGAACCTGAGGGCGTAGCATTAGCTGAAGACTGGCTTGCCTGGTTAACCCAGAATAACTGTCTGAATGACTGGGTACTGATACCTTGTATTAACCCTGATGGCTATCACAAACTTGAACGCACCAATGGCAACGGTGTTGATTTAAATCGTAATTTTCCATCCCGATGCTGGTCAGGTGTACATGATGAACCTCGCTATTTTCCTGGAATAGGGCCTGCTTCGGAGCCTGAGACAAAGGCTCTAGTACACTTAGTTGAGCAGATAACACCAGTGATCATTATTCATTTTCATAGTTGGGAACCCAGTATTGTCTACACTAATGATAAAGCGAAGTGGGCGGCAGAGCGATTAAGTATGTCATCAGGCTATCACGCACAGCCAGATATTGGTTATCCAACGCCTGGTAGTTTGGGAGAGTATGGCGGCAAAGATTTGGGCATCGGCGTTATTTGTATTGAGGAGCAAGAAGGTGAACCTTTAACTCGCGTTTTTCCTAAATTTAAGCAGGGCTTGATTGATATCATTCACGCAAAAAGTGGTCAATTTGGCTAAGTTATCGGTGCTAAAAATAGCAGAAATCCAAATTGAAAAAATTAACATTTTGAAAATTATAGAAATTTTATAGTTGGCGTAGTAAATGCTGTGTTTGCGGATACGCTAAAACTTACATTGTAGACTACGAAGAAAAGGATACCCCATGCCAGTTGTCATTGAAGATAGACCGACTCAAGCGGTGAGAGACGAAGTAATAGATCAACTTATTATGAATTACAGTCACGGCCGTTTATCTTACGACGCGTTTGAGCGTAGACTCGATAAGGCGATGAATAGCGAAGACAACGTCGAAATCGCCGCGCTAGCAGAGGATTTAGAGTTGGAAGTAGATGAGCAATATGTGGACTCTAAAAAGCGCGACTTCTCCTTTAGTTTTGAACCAGAAGGCGGAGAAGAAACAGATACTTTGGTTAATGTCTTTAGTGGCAGCAGCCGAGGAGGGGCGTGGAAAGTAGCAAAAGAAATTAGAATGTTTAGCTTGTTCTCTGGTTCAGATATCGACTTTAGCCAAGCTCGTTTTACGCACCCAGAGACACATGTCAAAGTGTTCAGTCTGTTTAGTGGCGACAATATATATATTCCAGAAAATGTGAATGTGGTCTCAAAAGCGTTTTGTATTTTTGGCGGCATTGATATTAAAGCCCCTAATATGGGGCAAGTGGGGGCGCCAACAATAGTGGTTGAGGGCGTTGCAATATTTAGTGGTTTAGATATTAAAGTGAGACAGTCACTTAAAGAGAAATTTATTGGCTTCGCTGATAGTTTGAAGAATATTTTTAATTAATGTTAACTAAACACAAAAAAAGGCTTAGCAGATGCTAAGCCTTTTTATATGGGGGTAGACACGTTAACTGAAAATACTTTTCATAAGATTAATAGCTTGGTCTACTGTTTTACCACTTTGTACTGATTTTATCAGTGTGCCTCGCATATTATGAATAAACTCAGGCAATTCTGGGTTCTCAAGCGCTTGATCGACCAGCTGTTCTGCAGATGCTTTACTCCGTTTGCCTGCGCGCGGTGAAACTGCTTTTACCGTTTTGGGTTTGTCGCGAAGGCGAATAAAATTAGATTGGTTCGCTTGGTCTTGGTCAGCAAACAAGAAAACATCAACAAGCGCTGAACGGTACTTCCATAGCCTTTGCTCCGCTTCTAGTTCTGGCTCGTCGCTTCTCAACCAGGCCATATGCTGAAGAGGAAGTACTAGTTGCTGCCAGTAATCTTCAAAGCTTTGATTGTTTAAACGTGCACAGTTAAGTCCGTTAGCAAATATCTCGAATTTTGCAGTAGTCAGACAAACAAATACATCAGGACGACGCATCGTCAATAAGCGAGTAGCAGGTGTTAGTGTAGGACTAGCTTCTGGGTCTACAGCGTTGAAAGCTTGCTTGTATCCTGCGACGAATGCTTGGTAATCGGCAAGTGTCACGTCTCCCTCTAATGGAATGCAGTTGATAACGTCATCAAGCTGTTCTGCATGCTGACTAACTAATGCCATAAATGCTTTGTTACTTTTCGTGGAACCGAACCACTCAATGTCAAAAGGGTAGCTTTCAGGCGCATGGCTTGCGGTATGTTTACCGGCAATGACTAAGCGGTCCTCAATATTTAATTGAGAGAAAGGTTGTCGTTGAAGTTGACTCACATAGTCGAGTAGTGCGAGTCGCTCATGTAAAGACTGCTTTTCAGCATTTTGCTCAATATACGCTGCAAAGATAGGCCATGGTGCTACGCGCAGTGTTTTTAACTGGTAGCAACTAATAGCATTCGCGAGTAAGTCTTCTAACTTTTTGAGTGGCTTGAACTGCGCCTCATCAAGTAGTTCTCGATTAACTTTGTTTTGGCAAATGTCATGGAAGGTGTAGCACCATCCTAAGAAGTCTTCAGGGTGATGTTCAACCTTTACCGCCATCAGATTTAGGCTTAGTTCAGTAACATGCTTTAGCATGTTTTGGTACTGCTGTGACTCGATATCAGACAAGGCCATTTTCGTTGGCGCGGTTAAAAGTTTTCTCATAAAAACTGCAATAAGAAAGCAAACGGGCGGCGAATAATACTGTGTTTTAGGCGTGATGCAATATCAACTTTGTGGCCTTTTGTTTAAGTGCTGAATTTCTATGCAATTAAATGTTACAAACCACTAAATTGGCTTTAGCGCAAAGATGACTATACTTACCGAGAGTATTCAGGGAGAAGCTAAAATGGAATTTGACACGCCAAAGGCTATTCGCCACATTAAAAACCATAATGCAAAACAGTTTCAAGTGAACGGAAAGCCCGTATGTCGACTTGAGGCAATGGCATTTGCGTTGAACTATCACACTTTAGATATCGTTGAATCGCCTATTGCGACTGAAGTTATCGGTATGGATAAAGTGCAACAAGTAGACGCATATGTCTTAAAACGTTAGTAAGATGCTAACAGTTTTTTGGCATAGTCTACGACATGTTCCGATACTTGTTTGAAGACACCTTTTTCTAGGACCCAAGAGTGCCAGTATAGGTGTTGGGTGAGCGGTTCCTTTGGCGCAATATTAATCAATCTTCTGTTGTCTAGGTGTTGCTTTGCCTGTGTCATGGGTAAAAGTGTATAAACGAGCCCTGCAACAGCAAGGTTTACAAACGCTTCTGACGATCTAACTCGATGGCATGGGTAGTCACCTGTTGCTAATCCAAACCTCTCCATAATGTATTGTCTGTGCATATTATCGTTAGCGTCGAAGTCCACAGCAGGCGCATTGGTTAATGCTGATTTAGTGATACCATTAGTAAAGTACTTTTTCACAAACTGTGGACTAGCACAGAGGACATATTGTAACTCTCCTATGTATTGTGTTTTGCAGCCAGCAACACTTCTATCTTGACTACTTAATGCGGCAAAAACTTCTCCCTTGGTTAACAACTTCTGTGTTGTTGCTTCATTGCTAACATGCAAGTCTAGCTCGATATTCTTGGTTTCTAGCAGCGGTGCAATTGCCGGTATAAACCAGCTTGCTAGTGTGTCAGCATTTAGTCCGATTGCTAACTTTGTCGGTTGCTGTTGCTCATTTGGAAAAATTTCGGCGTGCAGGCGGTTATTCACCTGCGCTAATTCTTTTGCATACCTGAGTAGCTTTTCCCCCATGGGCGTTGCCACGATAGGTACATTCCTTACCAAAACTGGCTGGGCGACAAGCTGTTCTAATTGCTTTATGCGTTGAGAAATCGCTGACTGAGTAATGTTTAGCCTGTTAGCGGCTCGCTCAAAACTTTGTTCTGTGATGACTGCTTGTAGCGCGAATAAGAGTTTAGGGTCAATTGAGAACATTAAGGGTATTAATTTTTCTAATGAATAATTAAATTTATTAATTTTACTTAAATTGTGCAAGTCCTTACATTACGACATATAGCTTGATAACGATTTGGAGGCGCAATGTTTACCGTAGCGAAAGGTTTTATTATTGGAGCAGGAATGATTATCCCGATTGGCGCACAGAACTCTTACGTGCTGAGCCAAGCAATCAAAAAGAATTTTCATTTTACCGCAGCAACCATTTGTATATTGTGTGATTTCCTATTGATGTCGCTTGGTGTATTTGGTGGCGGCGCGTTAGTCAACAGTAACGAGTATTTATATTACGGTATTACGTGGGGCGGTATCTTATTTTTATCAGTTTATGGGGCCTTATTCTTTCGAGATTTTATCCGTTCAGCCACAGGAAAAATGACGGACCTAGCCAAGCCTAGCACCAGAAGGCTTGTCATTTTTACAACGCTAGCTGTTACTTTGTTGAATCCTCACGTTTATCTGGATACGGTGGTGATAATTGGCAGTATTAGTAGTCAGTACAGTGATGATCAAAAGCTATTATTTCTCTTGGGTACGGCACTGGCTTCATTGACTTGGTTTTATGCACTGTCATCGGCAGCGGCAAAAATGTCACCCTGGTTGAGCAAGCCGAACGTGCAACGTGGTATCAACTTATTTGTCGCGTTAATTATGTGGTCGATAGCAATATCGCTACTCGTGCAGGTCATATAAATGAGTGCAGCGCGCATACGTATCAATGTATAGACATGGATAAAAAAGCCCCATTTAGGGGCTTTCATCTTTCCAATGTAAGCAGATTTTATTTATAACGATGCGCGAATAATGCGCTTGCTACGTTCCAGCGTAACCGCTTGCCTTTCACCCATTGCTGTTTGATTGTGGCGCTCTAATTGTGCGACTAGCGCGTCAACGACTTCTTCATTTAAGTTATAGTCAGCAAATCGTGTTTTCATGCCAACGGCGTGGAAAAAAGATTCAGTTTTCTCAATGGCTTGATCAATTTTTTTGTCTATATCGCCCTCTGTAATTCCCCAAATTCGTGCTGCGTATTGCACTAATTTATCTTGTTTTTCTTTACGCATTTCAGACATCATTCTTGGCAAAATAATCGCGAGGGTTTGTGCATGGTCTAATCCATAGAGCGCCGTGATTTCATGACCAATACCATGAGTTGACCAATCTTGCGGAACGCCTGCGCCAATTAAACCATTTAACGCCATTGTTGCGCTCCACATGACATTAGCACGCACTTCATCGTCATTAGCACTAAATACCTTAGGGCCTTCCTCAATAAGTGTCAGTAATAGCCCTTCCGCGAAACGGTCTTGTACTTTGGCGTTAACACTATAGGTTAGGTATTGTTCCATAATGTGTACGAAGGCATCGACAATACCATTGGTCAGCTGTCTGTCTGGTAATGACTTCATGACGTCAGGGTCAAGCACTGCGAACAACGGGTGGACGTATGGAGAACCAAATGCAAATTTGTCTTTTGTTGATAATTTAGAAACCACCGCGAAGCTATTTGATTCGCTGCCAGTTGCAGGCAGTGTAAGTACCACACCAAGAGGAATGGCAGCATTAACCGGTGCATTCTTGGCTAGAATATCCCATGGTTCGCCGTCAAATTTAGCGGCCGCAGCAATAAACTTACATCCGTCGACAACTGAGCCTCCGCCGACTGCAAGTATGAAGTCGACGTTTTCCTCTTTCACTAACTCAACCGCTTTCATTGTGGTTTCATAGCTTGGGTTGGGCTCAATACCAGAGAATTCAACAATCGCGTGGTCTTTAAGTGCGGTCAGTACTTGTTGGTAGACACCGTTTGACTTAATGCTGCCGCCACCATATGCAAGTAACACTTTGTGTTGCTTATCGATAGACTTAGCAAGTTTCGCTATTTGGCCTTGGCCAAAATGAATAGCGGTTTGATTTTGATAAGAAAAATTCATAGGGAGTAGGTCCTTAACCCGAGATGTGTGCACTGATTACTATATGTGTTTATTCTAGGCAAAGATCAACGGTATGATGTAAATCAATACAAGAAAGTCTCAAACCCAATACGATAAAAATAACAAGGAGTTGTGAGATGAATGAGAAGCAAACAATCCGTGCCCTTAAAATATGTATTGGCATAGGTTTATGTCTATTGTTGCTTGGGCACTATTTGATTAGCTATGCAAACTTACCCGAAACGCTTGGCGTCAAGGGGATGGTGATCAGCGCTGCTTGTATTGCGTTGGGTCTCATATTTAGTTTACCCACAAAGATGTACTTAACGTTTTTGCTAATGACACGTGAAAACAGGCTAGACGCTGAACAAAGACGTGTAAATAGCAAAAATGAACAATAAGGACCTCTGTTTTATGATTTGCGCTTATACTTGTATATGCAAAGTAAAGAGGACGTTGTTGCCGTTGAAATACGTATTTTGTGTTCTTGCAATCTTTATAGCTTTCCCTGCTGCCAGTGAGCGGCTCAATGTTGGTGTGTTCGACGAACATGCTATGTACCTCAAAACCTCCAAGCCCTATCAAGTAGGTTGGCAAGTATTGAACCGTGCAGCAAATAAGGCTGGTTTGGAGATAGTGCCTGTTGAAGAAGCGTGGGCGAGGAGTATTCAAGAACTCAAAAAGGGGAACTTAGACGGTGTCTTTGGTGCAATGCGTTCAGCTGAACGTGAGCAGTGGGCAGAGTTCTCGTTACCCCTTTCCAATGATGCGGTACATGTATTTACTCATAAATCAAACTCCGTCAACAACTTAAGGGAAATAGATTTAAAAGCAGCAACTGTCGGCGTTTCTAAAGATTCGGTTCAACACAAAATGGCAATAGAGTTAGGCTTTAATAATGTGTATGCGATTATTGACCGAAATGCACTCTACAAAATGCTGGTTGCTAATCGTATCGACTATCTCATTTTCTCAGATACTTTTACCCATATTTATTGTCATAAATATAGCGAGGATGCCAATCATCACTGCTTGAAGCCGCTAGAGCCAGCGTTAGCCTCTAATTCTATGCATTTGATGTATAACGCTAACAGCAACACTCGACATGAGGCTTTTGCTCGATTAGATGAGGTGTTAGTGGAGATGAAAAAATCGGGTGAAATCAAAGCTATTTTTAAGCAAATTTACCAAGATAATTCGCATTACAATGTGTGGGCGGCGTTTTTTGACAACTAAGCGTTAGCAAACCACTCGATTCCTTCCATGTTCTTTTGCCTGATACAGGTGCTCATCTGCAGTTTTGATGACATTGTCAAAATTTACTGTGTCATCCACCTGTGCGCAGCCCATACTGACGGTGATTCTTATGTGAGTATTCCCTTTTTCAAATGGCGCTGCTTCGATACCTGCTCTGACTTTTTCTGCAACCATCATGCCTTTGGTAATGTCTACATCACGAAAAATTAGTAAGAACTCCTCGCCGCCTATTCGTGCAACAAGGTCAGACTCTCTTAATACACGGCGGATGGTTGTCGCGACGTGCTTTAACACTAAATCACCAATATCATGGCCATAATTATCATTAACCCGTTTGAAGTGGTCGATATCAAGGATAGCGATAGATAAAGGGAAATGACGTGAAGGGTTACTGATCACGTCCTCGATAAATACTGAATCGACGAATCGCCTATTTGGTAGACCTGTCAATGCGTCAGTATTGGCCTGCTTTTGTTTTTCTATATTGACGTTGGTGAGTTCAGAATGACTTTTAAAACGGAAATACTCGGCTATCAAACACAAGATGACGTTAACAATATATGATGCAAAATAGCGCGATATTTCTTCAATTCGGTAAACCGCAATCGTGAGTTCCGGCGAAAACACTAAAAAGGTAATGCCAGCGAACAAAATGAGGTTAAGTACTAAACCGCGCCAATAACCAAAGAAAATAAAAAGAGTGATTGGGAATGGATAAGTCCAGTAGAGACCTGTATTTTGGTGGCCTCCGGTATACACAATGGCGAGCACCAGAGGGATAATAGAGAGACCCGTCAGGGTGGTGGTTAGCTCGAGCCTTTTGTGGAATCGCAATACAAACAAGTTGATCAAAAATAGCGCAGCAGCACTGAACAAGGTTGTTTTTAATAGGGTAGCTTCGGCGGGGGTTTTGAACCCAAATATTAAGAGAAAAACAGTGCCAATGTACGTGAAAAAGCTAAGGACTAACTTTTTGCGTTTAACGTCGATGTTTTCACTGGAATCGTAATTGGCAAAACGATACCACCAATCTTTTTTCATAGCCTTCCTTTTGCTCTCAAATACAGCGAAAAGGCACTGTTTGAGTACTATAGAGCATAGTCTAGGAATTTACAGATTAGCAAATTTTATATCATTGAATTACCGAAGGTTTCTTAATACCTGATGTCCACTATTGCATACGAATTCATCTTCAGAACCAGTAGCACATTAAATTTTAGGTACAAAATCTGCTCAGTAAACTTGGCAGTCTAGCAGAATGAACCATACTGATATTGGTTGAGCGAAAAATGTGCAGTTTGTCATTGTAATTGCACCAGTTTGTCGCGTAACTGAGGACTTCGCTTAATAAAAGTTTAAAAATTGACCGCTAGTCTATGAATAAACTAGCCAAAGGGAAAAGCTTATGTTGACCAAAAAATACTTTAAAACCAAAAATGAAGCGGAAGTAACATTTGAATTTAGTCGTGACGACGTTGACAGCGTTGAACTATTGGGTGAGTTTACTGACTGGCAACCGGTAGAAATGAAATTCAATAAAAAGTCGAACGTCTTTCGTGCCAAGCTTCGCCTTCCCGTGGGCGAGAGCTTCCATTTCCGTTATTTACTGAATGGTGAAGAATGGGAAAATGACTACAACGCTGACCAATACATGCCAAATGTATATGGCTCAGATAACAGCGTAGTACATACTTACAACTAATAGATGCTATGTAGGGCGTAAAACTATTGTTTTATGCCCTTACACGCCTCTAGCTTATCTCTAAACACTTGTTCATCTTCTGGGTTAGTCAGAGACTTTAATATAGCCTGGTTACACTTTTTCTCCTCATCAGAGAGAAGCGTGCTGCTGCCATATGATATCGTTGCAACCATCGGTTGAAAATTCACTGCGGCATCACAGTACATCTCTTTATATTTTTGATGGTGCCAATATCGGCTTGATTGATTTGAAAGTGCTGAACAAATTTGTGTGAATAAGGATTTCGCTTGTACTGTACACTCAGAGTACTCTGGCGTATTACGATCATGGTTAAAGCAAACCGTATGATCGAGTACGCGCCATTGACTGTGACTAAATGGTATATCGATATCGTGATACTGAATAACCAAAGACGTTTCAGTTAGCGCAAGTCGTTGCTGGCTTTCATCTTGAATACTCTCGCCCAGAGCAGCAAGGTACGCAGTAAGAGCGATGGCCGAAGCTGACATTAATAATCCTTATCCTTTGAAGTAGTCACGTTACAGACACGAATATATCCTACTAAACGCCTGTTTTTCAAACCTAAAGTAATAAAAGTGGATGAATTATTTTTGATTACGGAAGCGATAAGCCATAATTGTAGCCAACGCGATAAGTAGGCTCAGTGGCATGCTTCCTCCGTCATCATCGTGGTCATGAATGTAAACTTCATCGTATTCATTGCTTTCTAACGGGAGTGCATAAAGGCGATCAGTATCATTGCTGCTGTAGGTTGCTACAATACCCGAAAAGCCTACCTCGTAGAGATCTATCAAGACATCATAAGTATCAGGCACATAACCCGTTTCTAGATTACTTAATACTTCCCATGCGTCTTCTGGACTGTCACTGAAAATAATAAAGTCTTCTGTCACGTGAAATAGCTCCCATGGACCACCATTTTGTGACAAGTAAATTTCACCATAAACAAGAGCCTCTGCTTGGGGATCTGCTGAGAGAATGTCGGCATCAAAGGTAACACTGAATGTTTGATAGTAGCCGTCGCCATCAAAATCGTCGAACAGCTGAGCGAACCCCTCGTAAATTGAAAAATCATAAAAAAACTGTTTTGCACTAACTTGCGCTTTGAGCTTACTTGCTTTGGCAGCTTTAATAGCTTTTGAGGCTTGTCGCTCATCACGCGTTTCTTTTGTCGAGTCAATTATCGGTTGATTCAGCACCGAGGAGACAATAGCTTCTTTAGAAGTAACTGCTTTCGTTGGATTAAACTCTAATACACGTTTACTTTTCGTGGTTTCAGCGTTGGCTTTGCTACCAAAAAAGATGGCGAATGCAAAAATCCATGCACACAAAATTATTTTCAGCATGATACGTGTATTGATAATTCGTGAAGCTTTTTTGTTTTTTGTCATCATGGTGACTCCTTTGACAGTTTCCACCATTAAAACGTTTGTAAACTGAATAGATCCTTAACCTGTTGTTAAGCTAAAGTTCACTTTTGAATACTTATCCTACGCTTATGTTAGATAAGACTTTTCATCTGACATCACATTCTTTTACACTAGCGTTAATTCTAAAGTGACTGTGAAGTAATTATGAATAAAGCCATATTGGCCATCATTTTGGGTGTATTGTTGATGCCGGTGACACATCAAGTGTCGGCGTTGCCTTATTACTCGGCTGATAATCATAAGTTTAAACCGTCTAGTAAAAATACGATAAGCGCGCGTCAAGCCGCGAGTATTGTTCAGTCGGCTTATGGTGGAAAAGTACTTAAAGTGCAGTCATCGGGAAAAGGCTACCGTGTAAAGTTGTTAAAGCAGGATGGCCGTATCATTTCCGTTTTTGTCGACGGAAAGTCTGGTCGCATCAAAGGATAAACATATGCGATTACTTCTCGTTGAAGATGATGAACAACTACAAGAAAACCTAAAGCTTGCTCTAGAAAACCAAGGCTACAGTGTTGATACTGCGCCAGATGGCGAAGAGGGCTTGTATCTGGGTTCAGAACACCCGTACGATGCAGCGATTATCGATATCGGTTTGCCCAAAATGGACGGACTCACGCTAATTGGCAAACTAAGAGAAGACAACAAGGCGTTTCCTATCATTGTGTTGACTGCTCGAGATCGCTGGCAAGATAAAGTTGCAGGTTTAGATGCAGGTGCAGACGACTATTTGACTAAGCCTTTTCAAACAGAAGAACTTGTGGCGAGGTTAAACGCTTTGATCAGACGTTCTGCCGGTCAAGCCAGCCCTATACTATCCTCAGGTGTGTTGACCGTTAATACGTCAAGTCACCAGGTATCGGTGGACAATAAAGAGGTAAGCTTGAGTAGCTATGAGTATCGGTTGCTTGTTTATTTGTTGCTTCACCAGGGTAAGGTTATTTCAAAAACAGAACTCACAGAGCATCTCTATGACCAAGACTTTGATTTAGATTCTAATGTTATTGAGGTATTTATCCGTCGATTACGTAAAAAGTTAGATCCAGACAGCCAGCATCAATTTATTGAGACATTGCGCGGGCAGGGCTACAAATTACGTGCTCAGAATTAGTTCTCTTAAAAAACGACTCACGATAAGCGGTATTTTGTTGCTGGTTATCATCATGCCTGCCATCGGTTTTACGCTTAATAGTGCGTTTGAAACTCATTTACTTGCTGCTATAGAGAAAGAGCTAAGCGCAAAGAGTTTCGGTATTCTAGCTGAATCAGATTACATTGATGGCCAGTTCAGCATCAGCTCTGATGTTATGGACAGTGAATTTAATGTGATAGATTCATCTGTTTATGCGTTCGTAGTTCGCGCCAACCCTCCACGGGATATATTATGGCAATCACGATCGGCACTTAATCTTAACCTGCCTGAGCACCTCCCTTTGCCAGAGCAAGGTGAGAGGATGTTTATTCAATTGACAGCTGAGCAACGTTTTTTTGTGAGTAGCTTTGCCGTTAGCTATAGCTCCGTAGACAGTGAACTGCCTGTAATCCTTTATATTATTGAATCACAAGAGGAATTCTTAAAAGCTTTGCATGCTTTTCAACAGCAAATGTTACTGTGGTTGCTTGTTATCATTGCTGCGTTTGCGAGTTTGCTATGGGCATGGCTAGGCTGGACTTTGAAGCCGTTGAGCCGCCTATCAAATGAAATAAAAGCAGTTGAGCTGGGTGAAAGCGAGCAAATAAACAAAACATATCCAGATGAGCTGGTCCTTGTAACCCATCAATTGAATCACCTACTAAAGACAGAGCAACAGCAGCGTTCTCGATATCGAAACGCACTTTCAGATCTTGCGCATAGCCTGAAAACTCCGCTAGCTGGTATCAAGTCGACGCAGGATATAAGTGATGAAATTATTGCAGAGGTCGATAAAATTAATGACATAGTTGAGCACCAGCTTAAACGCGCGCAAAGCGCTGGCCAAACCTCTTGGCGCCTTTCTGTGTCTGTTCTTTCCGTACTCACTAAACTAGAGAGTGCTTTGTTAAAAATATACAGAGATAAAGCGCTGACATTAACAATCTCCTGTGACAAGACAATCAAGTTTAGAGGTGATGAAGCGGATCTAATGGAGCTACTGGGCAATTTGTTAGACAACGCCTGCAAAGCAGCTAATTCAGTCATTAACGTAAATGTCAAAACGGGTGACAGTGGTTTAACTATTAGTGTTGCAGATGATGGTAAAGGTATTAGCTCAGAAGAAGCAGATAGCATCATGCAACGAGGCGTCCGCGCAGATACGTATGAACAAGGCCATGGCATAGGGTTAGCTATTGTTCGTGATTTAGTGAGTAGCTATGAAGGAAGTATCTCAGTAGGAAATGATGAAATACTTGGAGGCGCTCAATTTTCATTGAAATTTCCAGCCAATCGTTAAATTTATCTTTTTGATTATATCTGTTCAGGATTAATTCAGTTTACAGACGATACACTGCAATCAAGACTCTAAAAAGGAGCTACAAGATGAGAGTGTCATTGTCTTCCCTACTAATACCAGTAGCATTGGTATTAAGCTTTCCAGCCTCTGCAGAGGTGAGGTCTGTTACCAAAATAAATCAAAGCCAAGAACAACAGGTTTCTTATTCTGATGCCGAGCTTGCGCAAATGCTCGCGCCTATTGCACTGTATCCTGATAGCTTGCTTACTCACGTGCTTATTGCATCCAGTTACCCGTTAGAGGTTGTTGAGGCCTATCGTTGGCGTAAAGATTATGAACATCTCGATGGCGATCAAATCGTAGAGTTGGCGGAAGACCAAGATTGGGATCTCAGCGTAAAAGCGCTACTACCATTTGAGCGTTTGATGAAGCAAATGAATGAGGATTTAGGCTGGATGCGCAACCTTGGCGATGCTTTTCTTGCTCAGGAAGAGGAAGTACTCGCCACAATACAGTCGTTGCGCAGACAAGCAGACGTGGCAGGGAGTCTCGACAATATGGATAACGCGATTGTAGAGCGAGATGAAGAAAAGATTGTGATCGTAAACGTCGAGCCAGATGTGGTTTATGTCCCATATTATGACTCAAGGGTGGTTTATGGACGTTGGAACTGGCCATATTTCCCGCCGGTACATTGGCACCATCATCATGGCTATCATTACCACAGCCCGATATATTGGCACTCAGGTGTTTATATCGCGAGCAGTTTCTATTTCAGTGCGTTTCATTGGAATCATGGTTATGTAGTTGTTAATCACCACCATCATCATTACAAGCACAGGTATCCGCGTCGTCACCATATTATCAAAAGTGGCTATGCAAAACGGTGGCATCACAAGCCTTATCACAGAAAAAATGTTGCTTATCGTTCTCATTATGCAAAAGACAAATATAAAAAATCGGTGAATCATGGTGTTCGATATAGCCACCAAAAAAACAAGGCAAAGTTGGTCAGGTCAAATGACGTGGTTCGCCATCAAAAAACGAAAACTAAGTTAGCGAATACAACACATTCAGCGAAACACAATAATAAGTCGCGCCCAGTGAAGTCGTCATTCTCAAAAACGCAGACCAGTAAATCGACGGTAATAAAAAACAAAGGAAAATATAATGCGACATATAGTGGTGATAGCAAAGAGCGGGTATACGTAGCAAACAACCGTGGTCATAATGTTATTAATAATAGGTCGTCAAAAAATAAGAACTATTCGGGAAATTCGCTGTCGAAACAATACAATGCAGCGACAACAAACCGTAGTTCGAATTACAAAAGTCAGCCGAGTTATCAGACTAAATCAAGCAACGTGAGTCGTTCTAACTCAACGGCAAAGCGCTATAAAGCAAGTAGCAATAATAAGTCTTATCGCGCATCTTCCTCGCGAAGTGTGAATGCGAAGAGTACGACGAAACGTAGAAATTAATTTTCATTTTCCTGCAAGGCAAAGGACTGCCACCATTTTGATAGCTGCTTTGTGTAACAAGTCGCTATCAAAATGACCCCAAACATAGCGATAAATGCTGAACTCAATGGCGTTATTGCACCAGATAGCAAACCTACCAAAATAAAAAATGAAAACAAAATAGCGACTTCTTTCATGTCTTATCTCCGAGCCAATTTAGCTAAATTCACAGTAGAGCAGTACAGAGAGAAAGTCTGAAAGATGTTGTTTTTATTCGGTTAAACTTTGTAATAATAAAGATTCGTGCAAATTACAGTGAACGATGTGCTAGGCTAAAAATAAACAAACACTAAGCACATACTTTTTATGTTTGAACCCAGCGAAATCGTTTTACAGCCTGCTAAGCGTCTTGAAGAAGTCGATCTTAAACAAGAGTGTGAAGGGAAGAAGGCGTACGAAAAAGCGCTTCAGATATTGCAGAATAAAATGCAGCAGGTGCAACAAGCATATTTTCATCAAGGCATGCGTGCCATTCTTGTTTTTGAGGGGTGGGATGCCGCGGGTAAGGGGGGAGCTATTCGTCGTTTAACTGAGAAGCTTGACCCTAGAGGGTGCAGAGTATATCCCATTGCCGCCCCTAAAGACGAAGAGCAAGGACGCCATTATCTTTATCGTTTTCAAACTAAACTTCCAGAGCCAGGCTGTATAGCGATTTTTGACCGTTCTTATTATGGGCGCGTACTCGTGGAGCGAGTAGAAGGGTTTGCAACTACAGAGGAGTGGCAACGTGCTTATCAAGAGATTAACGAGTTTGAACGCATGTTAACAGATGATGGCGTGAAGATTATCAAACTGTTTTTGCATATAGATAAAAATGAACAGCGTAAGCGATTTAAAGAACGCCTAAATAACCCCTCTAAACGATGGAAACTAACGGAAGAAGACTTGCGTAATCGTGCCAAGTGGAAAGATTATCACCAAGCCATTAACGATATGCTGCAATATACGGCGACTAATCATGCTGATTGGCATGTTATAGCCGGCAATCACAAATGGCATGCACGACTTGCTGTGTTGGAGACAGTTATTGCTGGGCTTGAACATGGCGTAGATATTTCCCCTCCGGCTATTGATAAAAGCTTTGTGAAAGAAGCTGAAGCTATGCTCAAAGCTTAATCTGGTTAGTGCTAACTTTTCTTAGCCGTTTTGTTTTTCTTCAGTCTTCATATACCCAGCTCTTGCTAGGTTATGTAACAAAGGTAGTGCAATGATTGATTAAATGTTAATCGCTTTTTAACAAGCGATAACAGAATTGCATTTTGTGTTAATGCACTATGAGACAAGTTTTTACTCATGGACTACAACACAATGAAATCAAAAATGATTCCGCTCACTAGTGCCTTTTGCGTGCTAGCTCTATTAAGTGCGTGTGACGACAATAATGACAGCACGCCGACATATATTGAAAAACTATCTTTTGATTTAGCGCAACCAGATGCTCTGTGGCAGTCTGGCTTTGCCGACTATCCTGTAGGCGGTGAAACTGAATGGGAACTCGAAGCATCTGCAAATGCCCCCTTCACATTGGCTGACGGTACCACATCGGCAGGCTATAAACTGCATTCTCATAACCGCAGTGACGATACACAAATGTATGTAACTCGAAAGTTTGGTAGCCTAATGCCAAACACTCATTACAACGTAAAGCTTAGTGCATCGTTTGCCAGTAATGTAAACGGGGAATGTGTAGGTATAGGGGGGGCTCCGCATGCGGTTACCGTAAAAGCTGGCTTATCGATAATAGAGCCATCTCGTTACGTTGATGAATTGGTACATTATCGTTTGAACATTGACACGGGCAATCAAACCAATGGCGGACTGGATATGCAGTCGCTATCAAATATCGCAAATAACACCCTTGCAGATTGTGATCCTGGCAGTGACATTTTTGCCGAGCAAAGCGTTAACAATGATGGCGCTCTATTTGAAGTCACTACCGACGATTCAGGTGAACTTTGGGTGACATTGCTCACTGATTCTGGATTTGAAGGGCCAACCACGCTGTACTTTACAGGGGTTGATATTGAGTTCACACCATCAGAGAAAAATCCAAATAACTTTACTCAATTGGTTGACTTCACGGTTGAACAGCCGAGTGTATCTGCAGTGTTTTTTGATTATCCTGTTGGACGTGAAGGTGAATGGGAACTAACAGCAGAACCTCAGTCAGAGGTAACGTTGATTAGCGGCGAGAGCCAGTCAGGCTATCTGCTTCACTCATATAATCGCAGTGACGATACAGGGATGATGCTTACGTTGCCCGTTAAAGGACTACTGCCAAATAGTACCTATAAGGCGACGTTTAATGCAACAGTAGCAACCAATGTTAACCCTTTCTGTAGTGGTATTGGTGGAGCACCGCATGCGGTTTCTGTAAAAGCAGGCGTTGCGAACACATATCCTCATTTAATTATCGATGACATTGGCCATTATCGTGTCAACTTAGACATAGGTAATAACATGAGTGAAGGGGAAAACGCTGTTCGTCTGGGCGATATTGGTTTAGATGCGTTGGACGACTGTGATCCCTCATCAACGGTTTATGGTTTGAAAACGTTTAATGATATTGAGAAAACGTTAACGTTAAACACAGATGACAATTCTGGTATTTATTTCTATGTGTTTACCGATTCCGGTTTTGAAGGGCCGACAACTATGCTATTTACTGAAGCTAGTTTAACGGTAACAAAGCAATAGCCAATAGGACTATTGCGTAATGTTTTTAAGCGCCTGCCTAAGTGAATTTATGACGTGTGTAGGCGTATTTTTGTTTGCGGCTAAATACACATCTACCTGTTGATCGGGAAGTCTATATACTTCATTGAGCTGATTAGCATCGTAGCCTTGAACCGTTGCCATTACTTTAAGTAATTCAAGGTCAGCAAGCATAACGTCAATCTTTCCTGCATAAAGCCAATCTAACACTGAGCTGATATCACTGGTTAACTGATAATGTTGCCCTTCGATAAAGCCATGTTTGTCCAACATCTGATGTGCGTAATCATTCCGCATTAAGCCAATTTTGTAACCTTTTAGTTGATCTATTGTGTTAGCGACAACAGAGGTGCCTTTTATGTTGATGATACAGATGTTGAAAGTCATTAATTTACCTACCCAGGTAAATTTATCTTCACGCTCTTCGGTGCGTACCATAGGGTAAATAAGCAAATTGTTTTCTTGCTGCGCCATCTGAAAAGCACGAGCCCAAGGGTAAACCTGAAACTTTGCTTCCAAAGATGCTGCTTGAAAAGCTTGTTTTACAATACGTGTTGTTTGGCCATCAATGTCATTACCGTTCATAAATTGCAGTGGTGGTGCAATTTCAGTAACAACGGTATAAGGGGCACTAACATCATTGTCTGCCGCGACTGAAACGTGAATGGCGCATGCCAAACAGCAAATAACTTTTGCTAGGTATTGAATTGCACTATTCATCCGTTAAGTACTGCCTGTAATCACTAATACCGAAATATCGTATCGATTTTTTTTGTTTAACCTTTTTGGCAATTAATGTATCGCCACAATAAATACGCACTATTTGTTTGTCACCATTACTATCGGTGTCATAGCTATGTTGGTCATTGAGTCTGAGGTTGTCGAACTCTGAACGCATGATTAACTTCATTTACTACTCTAGAGTTTATTGATTTCTTGGCTAACCTGAAAACCTTCATCGGTAACAATCTTCTCTAAGACCTGAATACGCTCTTCAAGGGTTGCTACTTTGTTGCGTAACTCAGTATTTTCTTCAGAGTTTTGTTGATTGAATTTCATTGTACGTTCTTTGAATTTTAGGTGTTTTTGATACATATCGTATATAACGCCAAATCCAACCGAGATGAGCACGATCATTACAACCATGGTAGTACCAGACATCATTTACATCCTGTTAGTCGCTAATGCAGGATAAAAGTATAAACAGCTAGGTGGGAAATTCATAGGCAGCAACCTCAGCGATTTAGCTGAGGTTACCACGCTATGTGATGCATTTATTTAGCAATAGATGCTAGCTCTAGGCTAACTTGCGCAACGCCTTGTTGTTGAATCTTGCGAGAAAGCTCGGCTTTTTTGCTTTGAAGAAGAGATATACCCTCTACTACCATGTCATACGCTTTCCACTGACCTGATTTCTTGTGGATACGCATTTTGAACTGTAGCTCTATTTCTGGTGCATTCTTGTCAACTATGCGAGTTGATATAGCGACGACTTTCTTTCCATTTGTTGGCTTTTCTTGTTCATAAATGACTTTCTGATCAGTGTATTTTGTTAATGCATTAGCGTATGTGCGAATCAGATAGTGACGCATTGATTTAACGAAATTTTTGCGCTCTTCCGCCGTTGTCTTTTTGATGTGTTTACCTAGGATCTTGTACGCAGCGTATTGATAGTCAACATGAGGCATAAGCTCTTCTTCAACAATAGTACGCATTAGTTCTGGGAATTTGGCTAGTTCCTGCTGATTTGCCGCAATGCGAGTAAACAGACCTTTGCCTGTATTTTCTAGCACTTTATATGGAGATACGGTTTCCGCCTGCGCGCTGCTCAGTTGAAAAAGTATGGCAGACATGAACAGTATTTTTCTAAACATTTATATTCACCCTAAATAGCAATCCGACCAGTCGGTCTGTTAATTTTTAGATACGATTTTTCACATGAGAATTGAAGAGTTACATGCGAAAAAGAAGTTTTAGTTGCTTAAGCCTTTTTTAATGACTGGATATATAAGCACAGTTCAGCCATTACTGTTTGAAATAAGGTCTTATTTTGCGTTGTCTTACTTAAGCTCGTAGAGCCATGAAACGCTGATACTATGAAGTAAGAGACCTGTGAGTAATCGATATCATTTCGCAGCTGATCGCTCATTCGTCGCAAATTTTCAGCAATCAGCGTATTCAGCTTCTGCTGCATGGCTAGTATTCGCAGGCGGAAACCTTCATCAACACTCGCCATTTCTTGGCTAAGATTATTGAGTGGGCAGCCACAAACGACATCTTCGCAACTCATGTCGTGAGCCATATCGTGGAAAAAATCACAAAGTCCAGCTATTGGGTCTTCTTGTGTGACAGCGGGTTCCCACATTTCTATGAACATAGGTGTAAATATTTCTTCAAATACCGCATAGCCTAATTCATTTTTGTTGGCAAAATGATGATAAAGCGCACCTTTAGAAATGTTGCACTTTGCTAAGATAGTAGACAAACTTGTCGCTTGAAACCCATGTTTTCGGATTTCTTCGCTACTAACCTCTAGTATAAGTTGTCTGGTTTGTTCTGCGTCTCTCATCATCACTTACTTCATTAATTCGTGAATATATTAACCGACCGGTCGGTCTGTGTAAATGTCCAATACGTATAAGCTAGTCAAATTACGACTAACTTGACGGCAAGATAACAGATAAAGGTATTTAATTAAATGTTGGGTTAAGCGCCTTAATGGCTTGCTCTGGTTGATCAGAAAATACGCCATGAACCCCTAAGTGAAATACAAAATGCTGAACCCAACTTTCATAGTTTCCAAACAGTTCCGGGGTGTTTTCAGTACGGAAAGTATATGGATGAATAACAAGCTTATGTGTTAATGCATCACGTAAAAATGCTGTTGCATTGCCCTTAGAGTCTGCAAGCATTGGAAACCAGGGGCCAATCCCGTCCGCGTACGCCGCTATTTCATTTATCCCATTCGCACCAAACATCCAGTCATAGCTGTAGTTTTGCCAGCTTCCATTAACAAATTCTTTTGTTTCCCTCCAACTTGTTTCGGCAACAAGTTGCACCAAATTAAGCTCAATATCTAACTGCGGTTGTAATTTATACTTAATTCTTTTTAACTCATTTGGGTCAAAGCTTTGCACAAAAACGTGATCACCTTTGCGGCTGTAGCCGAACGCTTTCAGCATGGTTAGTACATGGAGTGAGATATCCTTGTTATGCTTTTTATGGAACCAAGGTGATTTAATTTCAGGATATATACCTACATTCCGTCCGGTGGTTCTGTTCAGTGATTGAATAAGCGCAAGTTCTTGTTCTAGCGTATGAAAATGAAAACTAATGTTTTGTACGTTAAAACGTTCTGGGTATTTCAATGTGTTGTCTAGCTTGCGTTCAGTGATCGTTAACGCTTTAAGCTCTTGGAAGGTGAAGTCGATGACATAGAATTTACCATCTGTCCTTTTCCTTGAAGGATAGACATCTTGCACATTGGTCATGTGACCTAGTACAAGATCGTGAAAAACAATTAATACATTATCTTTTGTCATTACGACATCTTGTTCAATGTAGTCTGCCCCCATGCCATAGGCTAACGCTTTACTTGCCAGCGTATGTTCCGGCAAATGCCCACTAGCGCCTCTATGCGCTATAACGATGGGGGAGTTGTTCAGGTTTGTAGGAGAATTCGTTGCTGATACTGGGCTACTGAAAAAGGGAAGAAGAATTAGACAAAGAGTGGAGACTAACTTAAACATCACAAATAATATCACTGACAGGTACTTAAGGTAGCTTATCTTAGTTTTGTGACATTTCTATATTTGGTATGAAATTTTTGTTGCCCGTCTATCACGTTTACTGCGCCCATCTAGGCGTGATTGGTTAATCGTATTCTCTTTACGTCTATCATTGCCGTCGCGTCGTTCAATACCGTCCCAAGAGCCGTTGCTAGGAGCAAGCGCTTTAATTGCTTTTGACGTGCTTGTTGCACTGGCGCTAGCGCTAGGCGTGCGATCCTTAACGGTACTTGAAGTACTATCCACCTTATATCTATTGTTGAGAACAGCAGTAATTAACATGTATCCATTTCATATGTTATTGCTAATACCTTTCATATCGACATAAAAAAGATAAACTTTAGTCAAATCTTGCTCGCTATTTCATCAATCGCAGCAGCGTAAGCTTGAACAAGTTGTTGGTACTTGTCTCTTGCATTGGCAAGTTCTTGGTCATTATCAATAAAAAAAGGTTCGGTTATCACACAGGGGGCCGATGTGTAACGGAGCAAAAAGCCGCCTCTGTCCTCAGCACTTTTCGGTTTTTTCCCGCGATCGTTGTTGTTTAGGGCACTTTGAACATGCGATTGCAGTATCTCTGCCATCAACTCACCATTGGACGACCGGTGGTAGTAAAGCATTTCACAACCTGAAGCTTGTGTATTAAAGGCATTACAGTGAAGGCTGACAATAAAGTCTGGGTTTAACTCATTGATGTCATCGGGCAGTTGTCGGTATGTGCGTCGGTATACGCGTTGGATACTTGCTCCTGAAACCTCTTGCTCTATGTCTTTTGCTAACTGCTCGTTGAAATCAAATTCGCTGAGCCCCTGTGCAGCATTTATTGCACCGGGGTTATCTTTTTTATGACCAATAACTAGTGCACAACGTTTCATACTTCGTCCTTTAAGAATGATGGGGATGAAAATAAGCATAGAACAGCTTTGCAACACCTGCTTACTTGGTATCTATACAACCTTGTACATGTGCTGTCACACGCACTTAGCTATCGCATTAATTTAGGTGTTAACACAATGTTACTCGTTTTTGTTTCCATGTGATGTCATACTGAATTAATTGAAAAATATGAAGTTGTCTTAGGCACTCTAAGAAAAATAACACGGAGCAAATATGCAATACCCTCTCTTTTCATTTAAGTCCGCGTTGGGCTTATTCGCCCTAGTGTTTATTGCTGGCTGTAGCCAAGAAGCAAAAAAAGCTGCGCCAATGCCAGCTCCTCAAGTGTCTGTATTTAATATAGGCATGACTGAAGTTGGCGGTGCTAGAGACTTTGTAGCAAGAACTGAAGCGTCTAAATCAGCAACGATTAAAGCGCGTGTTGAAGGAGAGTTGATTGCTCGCCATTTTAGAGAGGGTAGTATCGTTGAAGCCGATACCTTGCTGTTTGAAATTGATCCTGCCAGTTACATTGCGTCACTCAATCAAGCTAAAGCTGAGTTAGAAAGTAAGGAATCAGCGGCTGAGCGTGCGAAACGCAACTTAAAACGTGGACAAGAAGTCGCTGGAGATGGCTTTATTTCGCAGTCTGATTTGGACAAGTTGATCGCGGAAGATTTACAAGCAAAAGCAGCGGTTAGTTCTGCAGAAGCAGCTCTAGAGCAAGCGGAGCTCAACTTAAGCTATACCAAAATCTCAGCCCCTTTTACCGGTCGAATTGGTAAAGCGGATTATGATGTGGGTAATGTTGTTGGACCAACGTCAGGACAATTAGCGTTATTGCAAGCGACTGACCCGGTTTATGCCATATTCCAAGTCGATGAAAGTTCGTTGGTTTCATTCCGCCAGGCACAGGCGCAAAACAAAGGCTTTGCCGTTAATGATTTCGACATCAGCTTACGCCTTCCTAACAATACCAAGTACAGTGAAAAAGGTAAGTTAGTCTACTCCGACACGCAAATCGAAGCGGGCATGGGAACGGTGGAAATGCGTACCGAATTCCCGAATAAGGAAGGGATTATCCTACCTGGCCTCTTTGTTACTTTGCTTATTGAAAGCTCGGAAAAAGAAGCGAGAGCAATGGTACCACAAGCAGCTGTTCAATCAAATCAACAAGGTAAGTTTGTACTCTTGGTTGATAACGAAAATAAAGTGCGTCAACGGATGATTACATTAGGGCGTCGAATTGACGCTATGTGGGTCGTCGAAAGCGGTCTGGAACAGGATGAACGTGTCATTATTGAAGGGGTTCAAAAAGTAAGAGCGGGTGGTGAAGTAAAGCCGCTTGAAAAAACGGTAGACCCCATTACTGGTACCGTTAGCGACTTGGTGAAATAGAGGCTTTGTATGATAAGTAAAACCTTTATTGAGCGCCCTAAATTTGCTTTCGTCATTTCGATAGTCATTACTATTGCTGGCTTGATCGCAATGAGCGTATTGCCAGTCAATATGTACCCACAAATTACACCTCCGCAAGTAGAAATTAGCGCGACATACCCTGGTGCAAGTGCACAAGTCGTTGAAGAGGCAGTAATAAGGCCGATAGAAGAGCAGGTCAACGGTGTCGAAGACATGATGTATATCGAGTCAACGGCATCTAACAACGGCACTGCGACAATAACTGTTTACTTTGAAGTGGGAACAGACGGGGATATCGCACAAGTCAACGTGCAAAACCGTGTAGCACTTGCCGAAAATATGTTACCTGAAGAAGTTAACCGTCAGGGCGTAAGTGTTAAGAAAAAGTCATCCAACATGTTGATGGCGATCAACTTGTATGGTGAAAACGATAATATTGACCAGCTGTTTCTCAGCAACTATGCCACAAACTATCTTACGGAACCGTTAGCCCGTGTACCTGGGGTTGCAGCAGCAACCGTGATGGGCGAAATGAGCTACAGTATGCGTGCCTGGTTAAAGCCAGATCGCATGGCGTCTCTAGGTGTCACGGTTGCCGAAATACAGCAGTCGCTTAAAGAGCAAAACCTGATTGTTGCTGCGGGTAAATTTGGTGCAAGCCCGGCATTACCTAATCAACAATTCGAATACTCTATTCAAGCGAAAGGTCGTTTGAAAACAGTAGAAGAATTTCAGCAAACGATTATTCGGGCGAATGAAAATGGCAGCTATGTAAGGCTTGCTGATGTGGCTCGTATTGAACTTGGCTCTCAAGATTATGGTATAAACGCCAAGCTTAACGGTCAGCCAACCGCCTTTCTGGTTATCTATCAGCTGCCTGATGCCAATGCAACAGAGGTTGCAATTGGGGTCAAAGAAACAATGAAAGTATTGGCTGAGCGTTTTCCTGACGGACTCGCATATGCCATACCTTATGACACGACAGAGTTTATTCTGCGTTCGATTGAAGAAGTACAAGTAACACTTTATCAAGCCGTTGGTTTGGTAATCTTGGTCGTGTTTTTGTTCTTACAAAACTGGCGAGCGACGATTATTCCATCGATTGCTATTCCGGTATCACTTATTGGTACCTTCGCGTTTATGCAGGTTATGGGGTACTCGATTAACACTATTACCTTATTTGGCTTGGTACTGGCTATCGGTATTGTTGTGGATGATGCAATTGTTGTTATTGAAAATGTCGAACGTCTCATTAAAGAAGAAAAGCTGCCAATTAAAGAAGCGGTGACTAAAGCTATGGAACAGGTCTCAGGACCTGTTATTGCAACAACGCTAGTACTGTTGGCTGTATTTGTGCCCGTAGCCTTTATGCCAGGCATAACTGGTGAGCTCTATAAACAGTTCTCGGTCACTATTTCGTTTGCTGTACTTATTTCCTCTGTCAATGCGCTTACGTTGAGTCCTGCACTTTGTACCGTGCTGCTTAGTGAGAAAAATATGAAGCCGGTTAGTTGGCTGATGCCATTTGAGCGCGGTATCAAAAAACTAACGGGCAGCTACACCAACGCAGTGTCTTATTTATTAAAACGCGCATTACGTATTGGTATTATGGTAGGTACTGTGTTTGTGGCGACGGGCTGGTTAACTACGCAAGTACCGACTGCATTTGTGCCAGCAGAAGACCAAGGCTTTGTTTTCTTAGATGTGCAATTGCCTGACGCGGCCTCAGCAAACCGGACGCAAGCCGTTATTGACCGTATTACTCCGCTAATTAAAAATGACCCGGCTGTAAGCGATATTATTACTGTATCGGGTTTCTCGTTAATGGGCGGTGCGGGTTCAAATAATGGCTTTGGTATTATCATGCTTCATGATTGGGAAGAACGTAACTCTCCAGAGCTTGGATTGAAGCAAGTAATTCCAAGACTAATGGGGCAACTTTGGACAATGCCAGATGCCCAAATTATGATTTTCAACGCGCCACCCATTCCTGGGCTGGGTAACGCTGCTGGCTTCGAGTTTAAGTTGCAAGACAGTGAAGGTAAAGATCCTATCGAGCTGGCTCAAGTCATGAATGGTTTGATATTTGAAGCTAATGCGCGGCCCGAGCTTACCCGTGTGTTTAGTACATATCGCGCCACTGTGCCTCAATACCAATTAGTTGTTGATCGCAATAAAGCCAAAGCACAGGGGGTGGCGCTATCTGATATTTTCACAACTTTGCAAGCACAACTTGGTTCTCTATATATCAATGACTTCAGTCAATTTGGACGCACTTATCGGGTAACGATTCAGGCGGAAAGTGAATATCGTGCCAAACCTGAAGACCTTCACTTTTACTACGTTCGTAACGCCGATGGTGACATGGTGCCGTTAACCACGTTGGCGCGATTAGATCCCATTTTGGGACCGACAACAATTAATCACTTCAACTTATATCGCAGCGCCAGCATAACCGGACAGGGCGCACCTGGATATTCTTCGGGTGAAGCAATTGCGGTAATGGAAGAACTTGCTGCAAACTTACCACAAGGTTATGTATTTGAATGGGCTGGCCAATCTAAACAAGAGATTGAAGCAGGTAATTTAGCCCCAGTTTTGTTTGGTCTCGCCTTGCTGTTTGTTTATTTGTTCTTGGTTGCGCAATATGAAAGTTGGACAATTCCATTTTCTGTAATTGCTGCGGTACCCTTAGCGATATTTGGCGCGATGATAACGCTCTATATGGTTGGGATGCCCAACAACATTTATGCGCAAGTCGGCTTGGTTCTCTTGATAGGTTTATCAACCAAAACAGCAATATTGATTGTTGAGTTTGCAATGGAGCTCCATGCGCAAGGCAAGAGCGTATTTGAAGCTGCTGTGGAGGCCGCACAACTGCGTTTTAGAGCGGTATTAATGACGGCACTTTCGTTTGTGTTAGGGGTTCTGCCTTTAGTATTCGCATCAGGCGCAGGGGCAGGAAGTCGTGTATCTTTGGGTCTAACGGTCCTAGCCGGTATGATGGCAGCGACAATACTCGGTACACTGCTTGTACCATATTTCTACAGTATTATTCAGCAATTACGTAATAAGCTGAAGTCAGCATCATAAATAGGACAGCAAAATGAAAAAAGGGGCGTTAGCCCCTTTTTTATTGGATTTACTCTTAGATAAATCAGTGAGTTAATATCCCCAGGGTGCTTTTGGAGATTCAATAGGTTTGGTTAAGTCAAAGTCAACACGAAACTCAAAACCTTGACGCACTAAACGGTAGCTGAACGTGTCCGGATAGATGAACATTTGCCAAGTATTATCCACAGACTGCGGTATCCCTTGCTTAACAAATAATTCTTTAGAGTACTGGTCTGCTGGGAACGACTGCACACTGTCCCATCCTGCATCGGCAGTATGCCCGCCGTACATGGTTTGTGTGTCGTGACTGCCGTCTTCATGCCTGTGGTCATGTTTTAGTGATAGCCCAGAGCCAGTCTTGGTAATAATCCACGTACGAGAGGCGTTTTTACCTACATGAAAAGGCACTTGTAATTCGTTTTCTGTGCACTTTCTCACATGCATTATTAATGATTTATTTTTGAAATATTCACTATGACTGGTGTCTTTTACTACCTTGCCTGCAAACGATTTATCGCAGTGCTTTGCAATCGCACTGAAAAAATTGTCATGGGTAGGAATAGAGACTAAAGGAGCTGGTTGAACAGTATTGGCAAACGATGCTGTTGATGCGACACACAGTGCCAATGCTACTAACGTTTTTTTCATAAGTTTTCCAGGTATCTCTCTGCCACCTCGGCAGGAGTTTGTCATGTTTTACCTGAAAATAAATACGTATTCAATAAGCACAATAGTGTCGATCGCGCTAAAATAGTGGGTTCTCAACTACAAACCGTCTCACAATTAATGACAGCTAACCCAGAGTCTCAATTGCGCCAGTCACTCAGATTAGCGTGGCCTATCTCATTACAGAATCTACTCGTGACGTTGCTAAGCATGATCGATGTCGTAATGGTTGGGCATTTAGGTGATGCAGCAGTTGCATCAGTTGGGTTAGGGAATCGAATTCAGTTCGTTGTACTTGTTATTGCGACTGGTTTATCGTGGGGCGTTGGCGTCTTGGCTGCACAATATTACGGTGCAGGTAGAACGATCAAAATTAGACAAACGATGCAAATGGCAAGTGTCTTTGCTATTTGTTCACTGACCCCTATTGCAGTAGCCAGCTTTTTCCTTGCTGATAATGTCGTTAGTTGGGCGTCGAATGACCCAGAACTTATTTCATTGGCAGAAACGTATCTATGGATAACCATGCCAAGCCTCGTTTTCGTGGGCATCATACTTATTATTGAGAACGCGTTACGTAGCATTGGCCAGGTTAAATTGCCCATGGTCTTTAGCGTTATTGCCATTGCAATCAATATTGTATTGAACTATTGGCTAATCAATGGTGGCTTTGGGGTACCAGCACTCGGTGTAGAGGGGGCTGCATGGGCAACCCTTATATCCAGAGTTATCCATCTGGCTATCTTGGTGCTTTTCTTAATTTCGGCAAAACACATGTTAGCGCCAAAGTCAGGGGACTTGGCCGAACTGCGCAAGAAAAAAGATTGGTGGAAATTATTTCACTTGGTGTGGCCAATGATGATCAGTTTCGGTATCTGGTCAGTTGGAACGTTTGTTTATCAATTGATTTACGGTCAGTTAGGCACTCAATCACTTGCTGTCATGAGTTTATTGTCACCTGTAGAGGGTATGTTTCTGTCTTTATTTTTTGGACTTGCATCGGCGTGTTCAATCCAGGTCGGGCAAGCACTGGGGGCGGATGATTTTGATAAAGCATGGCGTGTTGCAAAAGCGTTTCTATTAATATGCCCTGCAGTGGCGCTAGTGACCGGCGGGCTGGTATTGTCGTTACAGTCGTTAATTTTAATGCCTTACCAAAATATGGCACCAGAAACCTTATTCATGGCTAAGCAAGTTTTTGTGCTGATCGCGTTGGGAGCATGGCTGAAAGTCACGAATATGACATTAGCTCTAGGCGTATTGCGTGCAGGTGGCGACAATAAATTCTGTATGGTGACAGATATCACAGGCATGTGGGTAGTGAGTATTCCATTGACCTTCGTTGCGGCAACTGTCTGGCAGTTACCGCTAATTTGGGTCGCTTTAGCTGCCTACTCTGAAGAGATTGCCAAAATTGTTTTATTTGGCTGGCGCACGTTCACTAAAAAGTGGATGCAAAATTTGGCTGGCGATGACGAAACGATTATCGAACCTAGTAAAAAAACCGCTCAATAATTGCTAGTCCCCAACAAAAAACAAGTAAAGTAAACGCGATAAAGACACCAGCTGAGCCAAGATCTTTGGCTCTTCCAATTAATTCGTCATGCTCGAGTGTGATTTTATCTGCTAGTGCTTCAATGGCTGAATTAATAATTTCAGCGAACAGCACAAACGCTAAAGTCATCAACAGCACCATCAGCTGGGTCATTGAATTGGCTAGAAAGAATGAAAATGGCGTCAATATCACACACATAACAAGTTCTTGTCTGAATGCAGCTTCATGCTCATATGCCGCTCTAAATCCTTTAAAAGAACAATATGCTGCTTTGATGATGCGTTTTATGCCTGTACCGTTAGGTTTTTCTGAATAGTCCGTTTGCGATGTCATAGTTTCGCGATTTCCTGTCGGATGAATAATAATGCTTGAATGAAAACCGAAAAGTTGAATTTAACACAGTTCAAACACTTATCGAAATTACCCAGTGAATTAAGGCTAGATTCTTGGTTGTATAAGATGGTGTAAAAAGCGAATAATTGGCTTAAATAACTAAATATAGATAGTGTGCACTAGACGCTTTAGAGCTGATTCTTGTTTAAGTTGTTGAAAAATATGCGATAATAATGTTGGCGCGTCATTTGTAATAACATCTGTGTAATAAAGTGAAAGCCAAAATAAAAAGGACTATCCAATGAAAAAGATTTTAGCAGGTGCAAGTATTCTATTAACGTCTTCCGTGTTTGCGCATGATTTTAATACAGACTCGTGCGATGTTGACCTAAATGGCCGCGTTAAGATGACAACTGAAGCATTAGAGTTTGGAGATGATCACAACAACAGTTATAAAATCGTTGGACGTGACACATTATTTGTGAACGGTGAGGAAGTGGCGCTTAATGGTGCGCAAGAAGACTTGGTTGGTGAATACGCAAGCAATGTTCGTGCATTAGTGCCAGAAGTTAAGACTATTGCAATTGAAGGGATTGGCTTAGCGAAAGAAGGTATCGACTTGGCGTTCACTGAATTGTTAGGTTCTGGCAATCAAATTAGTGAAGATTTAAATATTGAACTTGATAAGCTTAGCGAACATGTTAATACGTCATTTTCCATAGAAAATGGCATTGAGTTTAGTGAAGACGGCTTTGTTGGCGATACGTACTTCGGCGAAGATTTTGAAAATCGTTTAGAGGAATCTATCGAAAATGCCGTCCAAAAATCAATGGGCACGCTAATGATCGCAATGGGACGCGAAATGTTATTCTCAGGTGGCGACATGGAAGCATTTGAAGCTCGCATGGAAACGTTTGGAGAAGAAATCGAGCAGCAAATGGAAGCACGTGCTGAAAGTATTGAAGAGAGTGCACATCAACTATGTATGAAACTGGCAGATGTTGACGAAATGGAGAATCAATTACGCGACAACATTCCAGAAATGCCAAATGTAGACATAATTCGTGTGAAAGTATCTCCTAGCGATAAAATCTAGTGAATATGACTTAAAAAACGAGAAAGGCGCCTTTTGGCGCCTTTCTCGTTTTTTAGCCTTGGTATACAAAGTTCGCAACAAACCTGGACACGAGGTAAAATCATTTTCATCACTTGTTGACCGTTTTGAATACCTTGCACGCTGTCCAAAGAATCTATCGATACCGAAAAAGCATCAGCACTAAACCGTTTAATGCACGGGGCAAAAAAGTGCAACGATGTGAGCTTTGCCAAGTCGCGATGCAAAACTGTATTTGTCACTTCCGCAAACAAGCCAAAACGGACGCGGCATTTTTACTGTTAATGCATGATGCTGAAGTACTAAAACCCAGTAATACTGCAAGATTGATAGCTGATGTGGTGGCAGATACTCATTGTTTTTTGTGGTCACGTACAGAGATTAATTCACAGCTTTCAGCGTTATTAGCAGATAAAAAGTATTTTCCTGTGGTTGTATTTCCAGGAGTTTATGCTGGCGAAAACCAGACTGTTTATGAAAACTTCTTGCCTGATAATACTGTTGCAGATCTCACTCCGTTATTTATTTTACTGGACGGTAGTTGGAGAGAAGCAAAGAAGATGTTTAGAAAAAGCCCATATCTAAATGAATTGGCTATTCTAAGTTTCACGGGAGCTGGTATAGAGGCGGACTCTCAACAATACAATCGAAAAGCAGAAGTAGATAACCAGTTCGCGACAGCACAAGTAGCAGCGAGAAGTCTGGCTGCTATGAATGAAAGCAATGCCGCAAAGCATTTATCATTGTGGTTTGAAGTGTTCAATTATCAATATCAACAAAGTGTTTGCCAGGTAAATTTAGGTAGGGCAGACGCGTTAAACGATTACTTAAACCACGTACAAATAATACAGGATTAATAGCGCGTTATGATCTCTTCTGGACGTCTTACAATATCTCCGCTAACACCGAGTGACTGGCCATTTATTTTAGAACTGCTTAATACTGAAGATTTCATTGAGCAAATAGGTGACAAACAAGTATCTGATAAGGCGTCAGCCCTAAAATACATTGCTACTGGACCAGCAAAGTGCCAACAAGAAAATGGCTTTAGTCTGATGGCAATGAGGCTCGATGAAGGCACACCAGTTGGGTTATGTGGATTACTTAAACGCGATACTTTGCCGTTCCCTGATATTGGCTATGCGCTTTTGCCACAATATTACCGTAAAGGATACACCTTTGAAGCATGTGAAGCGGTATTGGCCCATTTCAAAGCACTCAGACCTGTTATGGCGATAACAAGTCATCAGAACACTGCGTCAATC
Organism: Thalassotalea euphylliae; assembly: GCF_042682785.1. Taxonomy (GTDB): domain Bacteria; phylum Pseudomonadota; class Gammaproteobacteria; order Enterobacterales; family Alteromonadaceae; genus Thalassotalea_F; species Thalassotalea_F euphylliae. The sequence goes on from NZ_JBHUIB010000003.1 coordinate 200,046, forward strand.
AAGTTGCTTGAAAAACTTGGCTTTGCCGTAGCACCGTCTGAACTAAATAGCGATGACAGTGTGAGTAGCTTTATTCTGTATTAGTAAAATAGGCTTTAAGCACTAAGCAGCGATAATTGCAATGCCGTTAACTAGGTTGCAACGTGTTTTGATTGGTTTCTGCGAGCGCTTTTAAATAATCCCAGACAATGGATACACGTTTAAGTCGCTTAAGCTCAGGGTGTGTTACCAACCAAAAGCTCCTCGTGAGACAAATTGTATCGGGTAATACAGGCGTCAGTTCGGGGTCTGTTTCAGCAAGAAAGCAGGGCAGAATGCCAATGCCTAACCCTGATTTAATTGCTGCAAACTGGCTGTTGACACTTGTGCTTCTGAAACTTGGTACGATGTCAGTTCCAATTTCATCTAAGAAACTTAATTGTTCTGTAAATAGTAAGTTATCGACATAGGTTACCCAGGACATCGCGGATAAGTCACTGATCGAATTGGGCGGACAAGATTTTAGAAGAGATTTTGATCCATAAAGCTTCAGCGTGTAGTCAGTGAGTTTAGTGACGATCATTGATGTGCCTTTGGGCTTTTCAATAGCAATGGCAATATCTGCTTCGTTACGACTTATTTTCACATTGCGTCCAAAGTGCAAAAGATCAATATCTATCTGTGGATGCAGTGCTTTCAGTTCTTTCAGGTTTGGGGCGACAAAGTGATTACCGAATGCTTCGGTAACACCTATTCTTACCACACCCGAGTCGCCTTGATTTTGGTTGGCGATTTGCTCAAACGCCATAGCTGCATTTTGTTCAATTTTTCTGGCGGACTCTACAAGCTTGGTGCCGTCTTCTGTGAGAAAATGTCCAGAGGTTGTTCGTTCGAATAGTTGCGTCGATAAGCTTTCTTCTAATTGATGTAGGCGTCGTGAAACCGTTGAGGGGTCTAGGCTCAAGCGTTTAGCGGCTACAGATAACTTTTCTGTGCGCGAAACTTCTAAAAATATGCGTAAATCGTCCCAATTCATAGACTTATTGTAACGCTAATTACTATGTTTGTAAAAATGCAAAGTACATTGCATAAATGTGTATTGTATGTCTCTAGTATAAGGACTACCTTAGCGGCATTACGACAGGTATAACGCCCATTTAGAGGTAACATATGACGATCAAAGAAATTCCACTGATTATCGGTGGCGAGAAAGTGCAATCAACATCTGACCAATGGTTAGACGTACTTAATCCTGCAACACAAGAAGTTGTTGCTCGTGTGCCAATGGCCACACCGGAAGAAGTTCAAGCCGCGGTATCGTCTGCAAAAGAAGCTTTTAAGACATGGTCAAAAGTTTCGTTAACAAACCGTATGCGCATTATGTTGAAGTTCCAAGAATTGGTGCGTCAACACACAAGTGAAATTGCAGAACTAATTACCGAAGAGCACGGTAAGACACTACCAGATGCAGAGGGTGAAGTAGGGCGAGCGCTAGAAGCGGTTGAAAATGCTTGCTCAATTACACGCCTGCAATTAGGTGAAATGGCGAATAACGCTGCAACAGGTGTTGATACATACACGTTGAACAAACCATTAGGTGTTGGTGTGGGTATTACAGCGTTTAACTTCCCAGTAATGCTTCCTGCATTTATGTTCCCGCCAGCGGTTGCTTGTGGTAACACATTCGTATTAAAGCCGTCAGAGCAAGATCCATCCTCAACTATTCGTTTTGTTGAGTTAGCACTAGAAGCAGGTATTCCGCCGGGCGTTATTAATGTTGTTCATGGTGGGCCAGATGTCGTGAATGCATTGTGTGAACATGATGATGTAAAAGCGGTGTCTTTCATTGGTTCAACAAATGTGGGGACACATGTCTATAACCATGCAAGTAAACACGGCAAGCGTGCACAAGCCATGATGGGCGCAAAAAACCATATGGTTATCATGCCGGATGCCAACAAAGATCGCGCAATTAATGACTTATTAGGTAGTGCTTTTGGTGCTGCAGGTCAGCGTTGTATGGCCAACCCTGTTACTATTTTAGTGGGTGAAGCACGTAACTGGTTACCTGAAATTGCTGAACGCGCGAAGCAAATGAAAGTTGGCCCAGGTACACAACGTGATGCAGACCTAGGTCCGGTAGTTTCTCCGCAAGCCAAACAACGTATTATCCGTATTTTAGACTCGGGTGTGGAGCAAGGTGCAACGCTACTGGTTGATGGTCGCGATTGTGTCGTAGAGGGCTATGAAAAGGGCAACTTTGTTGGCCCAACTATGTTCTCTAACGTAACCACTGATATGGATATCTATACGCAAGAAATCTTTGGTCCTGCGCTATGTGTACTAGAAGCTGAGACGTTGGAAGAAGCAATTGAAATAATCAACGCTAATCCTAACGGTAACGGTACCTCTATTTTCACGTCAAGTGGATGGAATGCACGTAAGTTTGAAAATGATATTGATGTCGGCCAAGTAGGTATCAACGTACCAATTCCGGTGCCTGTTGCATACTTTAGTTTTACGGGCTCTCGTGCATCTAAGCTAGGAGATTTAGGTCCTAATGGTAAGCAAGTAGTTAGCTTCTGGACACAGACTAAATCTGTGACAGCACGTTGGTTTGAACCTGATCATCAAGATGGTTCAGAGGTTCATACGACGATTAGCTTGAAGTAATCATATTTTTGCGCAAAGGGCCGGAAGGCCCTTTTTTTATTGCCTTTAGTTTTTGATGTATTCCAAGGCGGTTTACTCTTATTGCCTTAGGGTGTCATAAAGCTATCGCGTTAAGAATAGAGGCGCTAAAAGTTGAAGGAATGAATTCAAGCTTTGTAGTGTTGTTAGCGGATCAAAATATATAAAGTAGTTAGATTAAAAAAGCCCCTGGCAAGGGGCTTTTTTAATCTAACTCTGTTTATTTAATTCGTTTAAAAGCTGCTCAGCATCTTCTCGACCCGAGAACTGGGTGTCACTCGCTAATGCTTTTTCTAGCTCTATTTTTGCTTCAATGTCACGGCCAAGTTTATGCAAAGTAAAGCCTAGGTGATAGGGAATACTCGGGTTTGATGAATTGAGTGCATATGCATTTCGTAATTTCTTTAATGCTTCGACATGTTCCCCCTGTAAAGAGAGTATCCAACCTTGAGTGTCCATGTAAGATGAGTTATTTGGCGATAAAGTGACAGCTTGCTCAACTAACTCCCGTGCTTTAGATAAATCAGAACTCAAATAAATATTTGCTAAGTTATTGAGTATGTTAGCGTAATTAGATGTTTGATTTTTATCAATTAATTCGTAGTGTTTACGTGCCTTTTCGGGCTGATTGGTATTTAAATAGTAGTCAGCAAGTAAATTGCGCATGTATACATTATTAGCGTTCTTTGTGAGTAGATCTTCCAAACGCTTTTCAAAGGCTTTAGGCTTTACCTGTTGATTAGCCAGCACGTAGAGGCGTGTTACCGCGTCGTTGAAGTTGTTATCTCTTTTGAGAGCAGTCCAATAGTGATTAAAAGCGTCATTAAGTTTTTGCTCTTTTTGTGCCAAATCTCCTTGAAGTAATGCGACATTTGCATTTTCAGGATACTTTTTATTTAGCGCAGATATTTGTGATTTGCTCTCTTTTATGGGGTTTAAGGCAAGAGAAAATTGTGCTTTAGTAAAATGATAAATAGCAATGTTTGGCTGTTTTATTATCGCTTGCTCAATACTTTTATAAGCACCTTCAAGGTCAAATGCTTTGTTTTGTAACAAGCTCAGTTGGTAAAATTCGCCACCGTTTTCAGCTAGCCCTTGCAGTACACCTAATGTCTGCTTAGCTTCTTTATACCGCTTTTGTTTGATAAAAATATTCGCTTTATAAATTAGATGCTTGGGTTCCAAAAACACTTGGTTTTCTAATTTATTTACTAGGTCTAACGCTTTTTGATAGTTGCCCGTTTGATATTCAAGCCCCATCAGTAACTCAATGGCACCCACATGAAATGCGTCTTTATCTAGCACCGCAGTGACTGTTTCTCTCGCTTTGTCTGCTTGCCTTGTGTCACGTTCCAATTTAGCTTTAAGCATCAAAAGCGGTTGCTGTGTACTTCCGTTTGAATGCAGTTTATTTACTATTGATAGTGCCTTGGTAAACTCTCGATTTTTAGCATATGCATTCGCTAAATTGAAACTACTGGTGTAATTGTCTGGCGTTATCGTTAGTACCCGATTAAATTCGTTCGCAGCCTCCAAATATTGACCACTGCGCAAAAGAATGACGCCTTTGAAGTTAATGAAACTTGTGTTGTTTGGGGCAAGTTTGAGCAAATCTTCGGCAATATTTCTTGCTTGGTTGTAGTCACCTTGTTCCATATAAATCAACCCTTTGTTTAGGGCGAAAGTAGCCGTTACTGGTTCAGGTTGGTGGCTATCCAATAACGCTAATGCCTCTTTATAGCGTTTACTTTTAGCCAAATAATTTGCCTGAGCGATGATAATCTGGCTGTTATTCGTAAACGTTTTGGATAAGTCGGCTAAGATGTTTTTCGCTTTATATGTTTTGTTTGTTTGCAGATAAACATTGAAAAGCTTTAATGATAAGCCAAGGTCACGTAGTACTATTTTTTCATTTCTTTCCAGTAACTGTTGAACTTTATCTGGCTGACCTTGCTGAAGATAAATCTCTGTCAACATATTCAGACCAGATAAGTCATTAGGGTTACTGTTGACATAAGTTACCAATTCTTTCTGGGCTAATTCTAGGTTTCCCTGCATAAAGGCTGCAGCACCAGCAACATAGGCTAGCGATGCGTTACTGTTCTTCTGAGCGTCTGTCAGCAATGAAAGTTTTGCACTGATGTCTTCAAGGATCTGTTGGGCTTCATCGAGTTGGTTATTCTGAGTCAGCAGTTGGCTTTTCAGTAATCTCGCATAAGGGTCGTTTGGCGTTCTCTCAATAATTGTATTGACGAGTTCTAGTGCTTTTTCATGCTTACGAAAATTTGTGTATTGGTGAGCCAACGCGCGCATGATGACAGGGTCATCAGGATCAAAATCATGTGCTTTTGTTAACGCTTCAAGTGCGTCTTTCTCCATACCCTGTGCAGTGTAAAAGTCCGCATAGAGATTCCAGACTTTGCTGTTTTGCGGTGTAAACTCGATCAGATTTTTTATGTAGTTCTCTGCGATTTTGAATTGTCGAATAGTGATGTAGTAGTTGGCCAATGAGCTCAGAACACTGGCGTCTTTCGGCGCTAAATTTTTAGCTCTAACTAAAGGCTCAAGTGCTTGCTCTGTTTTGTCCATTGCCATCAACGCATTGCTTTTGACAAGCAGTGTTTTTACTTCAACTTTTTCATTGAGGGCTCTATGTTTGAGTAAGTCAATGATGTCTTGGTAGCGACCAATTAGCATCATGGCGCGCACTTGCTCATAAATAAATTGGTTTGCGTCCGCCCCCATTAACAGCGCATCGTTAAATTCTTGAATACCGTCTCTATACAATCCTTTGGCAACTAGCACGTGACCCATCAATACTTTAGCGGGTAGGTTGTCTTCATCTTCTTGTAATGCGTTTTTAAGGTAGATATAAGCAGTATCAACATCGTTTGCTTGATATGCAGCTACGGCTTTCTCTAAGTTGTCAGAAGCGAGAGAGAGAGTGGAGATAAGGAGACAAAAAATAAATAAAAATGTTTTCATATAGACAAATCAAGTAGACGACTTACTTCTTCTTATAGTAGCAATTAATAGACATAAAAAAAGATGGCATAAGCCATCTTTTTCAGCGCTTTATTGCCTACTGTTGTTTTCTTGTTCGTACAAGTAAACCAAGGGCAACCGCCATAATAGCAAACGGAGTAGGCTCAGGAATTGTGGTTGTTGTTGGCGGTGTTACCGTAAATTGCACACCAGCTAGCTTGAAACCATCATTACCTTCCATGTTCGAATTACCACCGAACATACTGTTGTACGCACTCACTACCCATAGCGATGATGAGCTGTTTACGTTCACATCTGCATAGTAGCTTGATATGTTGCCACCGTTAAACATTTGGGAGTAACCGTAACCAGAAGCGCCGCTTTGCAAGTCTGCAAAGGTATCTCCTGTAAGGTCGTTACCGTAACTCGAATCTAATGCAATGAAAGTTACTTGGTTATCAGATGTGTTACCAAGTCGCCAACTGAATGCCGCTTGATCGAGCTGTACATCAACACCGTTGAAATCAAGCAAGAAAAAGTCGTAGTCACCGTAGCCATTCGTACCACACTGGTTGATTGAGTTGTCAGCAGAGTGATGATAACCACAGGCACCATTTGCTTCATCAACGTTCACCATAGACCAACCGTTTCCATTACGGTCTAAGTCAACAGCACGTTCAATGTATGCATCTCTGTTGTAGTTGTTGTTACTCATCCCGTTAGGTACTGAGCTTCCAGCTGTATCAGACCAGCCCGAAACATCAATTGTAATACCATTGCCTGCATCTATAGAGAATGTGTTGAAGTTTGAGCCAGGTTCCCCATTAGCATAAGTGTTTCCATTAACCTCAATAGTTTGAAATGAAGTTGACGTAACACTAGCAAGTGCACTTGAAGACGCTAAAACTAAACCCGCAGCAATCCATTTTTTTGGATTTAACATCATTTTGTACCTCAGTGATTTAGATGTACTTAACTTTATATATTATATCAACCGAAGCAAAATACGTGCCTTGGTTTTATGGTTTTGATTTTTAAGGATTTATTTTGTTTTTGAACGATTTTTTTTATGTCGTTGTAAAGTATCTCGACAAACAACGCTCATTTAGTGTAAACCTAACTTTGTACGGCTAGGTTGATGAGCGCTAGACGAAGCAGCTTAATCGCTACCACCAATTATAACACTCCGCCTAAAATCTCTCTTAGATAACAGAGTAACGTTGTCACTCTATTCATTGAATGTGGTGGAGCCGGGGGGAGTTGAACCCCCGTCCAAAAAACCTACATCCTCGGTCCTACATGCTTAGTCGATCTTTTATTTAACCAGTCAGCCGCCGAACGACAGGCTGCTTTCTGGTGAGTCTGATACTGTTTCGCGGTTCACCCTCAGACAGAGTTCCCTCGCTAGTCCATTTGATATGACCATCGCTTCTCACGCCAATGAACCAAGCGTCGAGAGGATGGCTAGCATTAAGCTGCTAGTGCGAACGTTTCGTCGTTTGCAACTATAGTTTTGCGGCTTTTTACCAGGCCAACCGCCCCTGGGCATGCACCTTGGGTTTCGCGAATCTTGTCGAATCCTAAATCGGCCCCAAAGTATTTGATGCACCTAAGTGCAATTAAGAGCATTTTACCTTGCTCTCTCACGTTAAACAACGTGATATTTTTTAGACAGTTACTTGCCCAAATTTTTGTTTTTCATGATACGCCCTTTATCAATGCTCCATTCACGGTCCTTGATATCAGCGCGTTTATCATGCGACTTTTTACCCTTACCTAGATAAAACTCGAGCTTTACCCAACATTGCTTCCAGTACATAGCGGTTGCTATTAATGAATAGCCATCACGTTCTACTGCACCAATCAGTCTATCTAGCTCTCGGCGGTTAAGGAGTAATTTTCGGTCTCGTGTTGGATCGCATACAACGTGTGAAGAGGCTGCATTGAGTGGCAAAATCTCGCTACCAACTAAATACGCTTCCCCGTCTTTTACCATGACAAAACAGTCAGAGATGTTGACTTTACCGGTGCGTATACTTTTCACTTCCCACCCTTGAAGACTCATACCACCTTCAAACTTATCGGTAAGATTGTAGTTGTGGCGTGCTTTTTTATTTAAGGCGATGGTGTTGCTGTTTGATTGTTTAGATTTCTTCTTTGCCATTGTATTTCCAACGTTAACGGCGCACATTATACGGAGAAATTAGCGGTTTTAAATCGTATAACAAAAATAATTTGATTTTTTATACCTTAGGGTGAGCTTTGTGATTGCTTTTGCTATCATTGCGCCGTCTTACTAGGAGGATAAATGCCGTCAATACATAGAAGTGCGTTGGTTATGCACAGTGTCGAACAAATGTACCGACTTATTAATGATGTTCTTGCGTATCCGCAATTCTTGCCTGACTGTACCGACAGCAAAATAATTTCTCATGACGAAGCGTCGATGACAGCCGCGTTAAAAGTATCTAAAGCAGGTATCAACAAATGGTTCACAACGAAGAATACATTAGTTGAAAATCAACAAGTCACACTAGACTTGGTTGATGGGCCGTTTTCAAAATTAAAAGGCGTATGGGAATTGACGGCATTATCTGACGAAGCCTGTAAAATTACCTTGAACCTAGACTATGAGTTTTCCAATAAAATGTTCGATTTAGCATTCGGCAAAGTGTTTAACCATATAGCGAACAATATGGTTCAAGCGTTTACTATGCGTGCGAAAAAGGTGTATGGCTAATGAGTGGACAAATTCATATTGAAGTTGTTTATGGCACGCCAAACAAACAAGAGTTGATTGCGTTACCCGTATTGCCGGGTACAACCGTCGAGCAGGCAATTATCGAGTCTGGCATCATGGCTTTATTTGAAGATATCGACTTGAAAGTAAACAAAGTAGGTATTTGGAACAGAGCGGTCAAGCTCTCTGAAGAAGTACAAGACCTAGATCGCATAGAAATCTATCGCCCGTTGATTGCTGACCCTAAAGAAGTGCGTAAGCGTCGCGCTGAAAAAGCGAAAGAAGAAGGTCGTGCTGACAAAGTTACCGGCGGCCGCGTAAACCCTCTGCGCGGTAATTAATTCCTCGTCCGTAACTCACTGCTATCGATCCACATCTTAAAAATCATCTACTAATAAAATAGCGAGTATAAATAAAGGTTATATTCGCTATTTAGTTTGTAAATTGAACAACTAACGTTTTGATATTTAACTACTAAATGCAAATGTATTATATCTTTTATAAGATATGTTAAGTCATATTGTATGATTAAAATTGCAGCAATTATTTTCTTAATCTAGGCTGATATCGCATCCATGATGAGATATCGCTATGAAGAAAATAACAATAATAATTTCAGGCGTTGCGTTTGTATGTGCAACTTTTGTTTTTTGGTCGAAGTTCTGGCTTCGAGATTCTATTCAGCCGCAAGGCAAAACAATGCTTGCAGAAGAGAGTTTGCATGAAGCAGACGTAGATACTGTAGTCATATCAAAATCCACAGACATTCAAGAAAAATCAATTGATCAGAAGCTGCTTGGACAAGTGGAAAGTCCAAACGCATTAATGTCATTCATCGAGCATACGAAGTACCCTCCGTTTTCACAGCCGATAACTCAACACGCACCACTTGAGAGTTTTCAGCCTAGCTTGGAATCAGTGCAATCTGAAACCCTTTTTTTACTAGAGAGCGATGATAGTGAAGTTAGGTTGGGGATTAGTACTCAAAGGTCGACTTATTTTGAGGAAGAGGTTATCTCAATAAACGCTTTGGCCCATCTAAATGACACACAGGAAATAGATGATGTCACAATTTGGCTAAGCAGTGTTGATGGTGATGAGCTCTATCGACTAGAACCATCGCATCAAGAGTCAAGTTGGCAGTTTGACATTGATACATCTCTAATAAATGCGAGTGATTGGCCGATTGAAGTAGAGGCTCGTCTATTAGTGATGGTAAATGGTGAAGCGTTGTATACGTTCCACCCATTCAGGTATCAGGCACCGGTTGCTGAACTCAATTCTGTCGGCACTGGCTCTGTCCAAGAGCAGTTCTTAAATATTTCCTTGGAGTTTGATGTAGAGCAAAAAGGTTATTTCTTCATTACAGGAAACCTCTATGAGCAACAAACGAACAAACCTTTAATTCACCTGACTGCTGAAGGTGAGATGTCATCGCTAAACAACAAACTATCGTTGAAAGCCCATATTGACGCGCTAAAAGTGTCTGGTCTTGAAGGACCTTACTATTTGGCAGATATCGACATAACACGAAGTGCTGCAATAGGAGAGTCTTTTGATCTGAAAGGGCGAGCACTAGAGTCACGCTATCACATTGACAGAGTCGATTTTTCGACATTTTCGAATATTCCACACCACGATCCGCACGACAAAGAGCGCATACGAGTAATGAAAGCAATTGCAAACATTAGCCAGTAAAAATTTTAGGAGCAGTAACGTAAGGACGCAAAACAATAACAAACCAAAAAGGAAAAGAAATGCCAAAATTATTACAACACATCGCCGTGATATTGTTAGGACTCATTAGCATGAATGCTTCTGCTAAATTAGCTGGGAAAAATGTCATTCTAGTCCACGGCTTTATTTCGACGGATATAAATCAAAACCGCTCTGATAGCCAGTTGCTAAATGGTGCGAAAAGCTACTGGCAAGACTATTGGCGCGGCAAAGTCAGTAACGTCAACAAGCATATTTTATATTGGCCTTCAGCTGAGCGTGTTGAAGGGAAAATTAAAGACAAAATTAGAAGTCAGTTGATCGCATTGGGGAACGACTGCATTAACGGTTGTATTTTTGTCACTCACTCTACTGGAGATTTAGTGACTCGCTACATGTTAAAAAACCTTGGTGCGTGGGGGCTCAGTAATAAAGTAAAAGTTGATGCCGTCATTGACTTTGCAGGTGCCGGTGGTGGTACAAAGCTGGCAGAAATTGCTGTCGCTATTTCTGAAGGTAGTGGCGCAGTGAATAGTGCTCAGCGCTGGGCTGTTCAGCAAGCACTTCAGTTTACACCGCAAAAAGGAAAAATGGGAGTAATGTATGACCTAGTACCTTCTAAATCTAGGTCTATTGCAACTGGTTATGTTGGTGTTCCTCGACTTCGCTATGTGGGAACAGGAACAGAGTTTGCAGGTGCTACTAAGCCATTTTTAACGGGCAAAAGTGATAGTGTTGTTGCGATGCATAGTGCTTGCGGGGCAGCGAACTTTGGTGACTACCAGTCATGTGTCGGCAATGTCGCAAATAATGGTGAGCTTAAATCGGTGCGCGGTGCAGGCTCTTTATGGGCAAATCACTACCCGATATTGATGGGTGAAAAAACAACCCATGGCGGTACGATAAATAATAACAAAGGTAGCGAGTTCACAACTGTTAACAATAATAAAAATTACGGTGGTTTGAATGTTAGCTTTGCAACTAAAACTGAAAGAAAGTGGTGGAGCGGTGGGCGCAACGTTCGGTGGGTTCGTTACAACAACCAATGGGGCTCTAATTATTCCATGTCTAACCTAGTTTACAATGAACTAAACTAGAAAAAGCTTGTTGAAAGATAAGGGCAATAAAAAAGCGACCACTGGTCGCTTTTTCTACAATTAGTTTTCGTAAGGCGTATTAAAGTTTTCCGATAATTCAAAATCACCTTCTGCGGACACCAACTTGTTGTCAGCAAAATTTAATATGAAGTCTTTTCGTGTATTGAACTCTTCGTTGCGTCCTGACTTGAATTGATAAACGTAATGCCAAGTGTCATTTTCAAACGAGTCAATTACGACAGGTGTACCCAAAACAAATTTAACTTGCTCTTTCGTCATGCCCACTTGCAGCTTGTCGATGTCTTTTTGCTCAAGGTAGTTACCTTGCGGAATATCTATACGATATACCCAACTTGAACAAGCGGTGGTGCTTAGCGCTAGTGCCAAAACAATGCTTCTCAACATTTTATAATTCTAATCCTACTACTTTTGACAGGGGATAATACCCAAGGCGTCCCTGACATACAAAACAATTTGTGAAAAATTGGAGAATATTTAGCTTGCTAATAATTCTTCGGCATTTTGCAAACTAGAGTCGGTAATTGTGTTTCCTGCCAATAGTCGTGCAATCTCTTGGACGCGAGAAGCCTCACTTAGTTCCGTTACGGTAGTTTCAGTTTGCTCGCCGTCCGTCAGTTTTGCGACGAAGAGCTGTTGATGCCCCTTACTGGCAACTTGTGGTAAATGTGTTACACAAATAACTTGTGTATTTACGCCTAGTTGTTTGAGTTTGTTACCTACCATGGTAGCGGTTGGTCCACTGATACCCACGTCGACTTCGTCGAAAATAAGTGTTGGTGTAATCACTTTATCAGACAAAATTACTTGCATAGCTAAACTGATTCTTGATAACTCACCACCTGATGCAACTTTATGCATCGCGTCTGGTGCTTGCCCAGGGTTAATACTGACATTAAAACAGACATCATCTATGCCTGATGCATTGAGTGAATCTGTAGACTGTTTCGATATAGATACTTCAAATACACCGTGCTCCATATTCAGTTCACGGATACTATCAGTGATTGCTTCACTCAATTTCTTAGCGGCGGTAGCTCGAGATGAAGAGAGTGTCTCTGCGGCGTCAAGGTAATGTTGCTTGGTGTGTGCGATGTCTAGGTGTAAACTTTCTAAACGGGTCTTGTCAGTCGAAATAGCCGCTAATTCCGCAGCAAGCTCTGCATGACATTCATGTAGTTTTTCGGGGGCCACTTGATGTTTTTTAGCTAGTTGAATGGCAGTAGAGTACCTCTCTTCAAGCAAGCTAAAAGTCTCTGGATCAAGTTCTAGCTTATCATGATAGTGACGCAAATCGTTGTTGGCTTCCTCAAGCTGGACGAGTGATTCATTAATGATGTCGGCTATATTTGACAGCTCTTGATCATAATCTGCTAACGAAGAGAGTGAATCATGACTCTTACGAAGTAAATCTAACGCATTGGCGTGTTCGTCTTGTGACATCCAGTGCAAGCTTTGCAGAGTGTCCGACAATATTTGTTGGCTATGAGAATAACGTTTGTAATCTGCCTCTAGCGTTTCAAATTCATCCGCTTGAATGGCAAACTCATCAAGTTCATTCACTTGGTATTCGATCAGTTGCTGGCGAGCTTCTCGTTCTTGTTGCGATTTAATTAGCGCTTCAAGCTCCGACTTTTGTTGGCGGTACTGTTTATAGTAAAACTTGACGGCATCTAGGTGTTCATGATGGCTGGCGAACTCGTCTAGCATCCGCAATTGCTCGCTTGCTTTGGTTATCAACTGGTGATCGTGCTGACCGTGAATGCTGATAAGTTGTTGGCCAATTTCTTTTAGTTGTGCAAGTGGTACCTGGCTGCCGTTAATATACGCTTTAGAGCGACCTTCAGCGGATACAACTCGGCGCAATATACACTCATTGCCATCATCTAAGTCGTTATTTTCAAGCCAGTGTTTTGCATTAGGTATAGTTGTTAAATCAAATGTCGCGGCTAAATCTGTTTTTTTTGCGCCTGTGCGCACTACATTTGTTGTTGCTCGCTGGCCGAGACATAAGCCTAGTGCATCTATCGCAATAGATTTACCAGCACCTGTTTCACCAGTAATTGTCGTCATGCCTGATTGCCAATCAATATCGAGTGACTTAACAATAGCGAAATTTTGAACGGTTAATTGAAGTAACATGTCGTTTAATGCGTAAATTACCTTTACTGGTAATTTATACAGTAAAAAATGTTTAGGCAAGTATTTTTATTGAGCAATTACTAATAGATTGAAATTAGTAAAGTTTATTACCCCAGCTCAATTTAGTTCGTAGCACATTAAAGTAATTGTGATCCAAAGGATGTATCAACCTCAACGTATACGGGCTTTTCTTGATGATTACTTGGTCGCCTGGCATTACCGCTAATATAACGTGCCCGTCACAGCTTACCTGAAGGTTCTCATAGTTTTCATTCGCCAAAACAAGTTTTATCTCACTATCACCATCGACGACAATTGGCCTACTGGTCAATGTATGTGGAAACATCGGTACGAGTGACAGCGCATTTAGCGTTGGCGTTAATATAGGGCCGCCGGCAGACATTGAGTAGGCTGTTGACCCCGTCGGTGTAGATACGATTAAACCGTCAGAGCGTTGGCTGAACATAAAAGAGTTATCAATATAGACTTCAAACTCAATCATGTTTGCGACTTTACCCGCGTGAAGTACTGCTTCATTGACCGCGGCATTAGAGCTTTTCAGTTTTCCATGTCGATAAACTTCTGCTTCTATAATGAAGCGCTGTTCGCTGCGAGATTCGCCCCGTAAAATAGCTTCTAGCGGAGGAATAACATCTTGTGGCGGTAGGTCAGTCAAGAAGCCTAGGTTGCCTCGGTTCACGCCAATTACACCAATATGATAGCCCGAAAGTACCCGAGCCGCGCCTAGCATGTAACCGTCTCCACCGACGACAATGGCTAACTCTGCCAATTCGCCGATATCAGTAAGGGACTGAATGTTGATATTGTCAAAAGCTAATGATTTGGCTACTGAGCGCTCAACAATCACTTCATAGCCTTCCTGCGTGAGGAATTCGTATAAAGTAGTAATGGTTGAACTGGCACCTTCGTGATTAGGTTTCCCAATTAAACCAATAGTTTGATACAAGCGACCCATTGCTGTTTTAACCTCTGATTGTTTACCAAGGGCAGTGTCTCTCTTTATTTTTCCGTTGTAAAGCCAGTGAAATAAGAAATCTTATGGTTTTTGTGCTTGAAACCTTAATTCTAATCCCCATAATTAGCTCAATTGCGAATTATCAGGAGATTTTCATGACAACAGAGTCAAACGAAAATAAGACGGCAGAAGAGATTGCCGCTGAAGAAATCATTGCTCAAGCTGAAGAGCAAGTTGAAGAGAAACTAGACGCTGCTGCTGAATCAATTAGCGAAGAACAGCAAAAAATTAATGAATTAGAGTTAGCGCTAGCAGCGGCACAAGCAACTGTTGCCGATCAAAAAGACTCTGTAATTCGTGCAAAAGCTGAAGTAGATAACGTTCGCCGCCGCAGTGCGCAAGACGTGGAAAAAGCGCGCAAGTTTGCGTTAGAAAAATTCGCGGGTGATTTGTTACCAGTCGTAGACAACTTAGAGCGCGCTATTGCTAGCTTTGATCGTGAAGACGAAGCACAAAAAGCAATGCTTGAAGGTGTTGAGTTGACATTGCAAAGCTTTCTTTCAACGCTAGAGAAATTCGAGGTTAAAGCGATTGACCCGCAAGACCAACCATTTAACCCTGAATTACATCAAGCAATGTCAATGCAGGAAGTTGAAGGTGTACCAGCAAATACCGTTATTGCAGTGATGCAAAAAGGTTACGAGTTGAATGGCCGCTTGATTCGCCCTGCAATGGTAATGGTATCTAAAGCATCAAGTGTAGATACGACTGCATAAGATAATGTTGATATTATTGAGTGAAAAGCCGAGCAGATGCTCGGCTTTTTTGTGCCTGCGTGTTTGCTTAACTAGCGTTGTACGTAGTTAGGGTATAAATCGTTTTGTCACTTTTTGTACAAAGTGCTCAATGCTTGCGAATTATCAGCAATAATTGTGCTGTGAGCCATGGATAACGCCGTGAATAGTAAATTTCATAAAATTGAAAAACTTTTTACATTTTTTTCGTTTTCGCCATTGAAATGTCATTTCCCACCCCCATAAATCAAGTCAACTAAGTAATAAACGAATGTTTACAAATTTCGGAGATCCTAGCGATGGGCAAAATTATCGGTATTGACCTAGGGACAACTAACTCATGTGTAGCTGTTCTTGATGGTGACAGTGTACGTGTTATTGAAAATGCAGAAGGTGATCGTACAACGCCTTCTATTATCGCTTACACAGAAGAAGGCGAGACGTTAGTTGGCCAACCAGCAAAACGTCAAGCGGTAACCAACCCTAAAAACACTTTATTCGCGATCAAGCGTTTGATTGGTCGTCGTTTCGAAGACAAAGAAGTACAACGTGACATCGACATCATGCCTTTCGGTATTAAGAAAGCAGACAATGGTGATGCATGGGTAGAAGCAAAAGGCGAAAAAATGGCGCCACCACAAGTTTCTGCCGAAGTGCTTAAGAAAATGAAGAAAACTGCAGAAGACTACTTAGGTGAGTCTGTAACTGAAGCAGTTATCACTGTGCCTGCATACTTCAACGATTCACAGCGTCAAGCAACCAAAGATGCTGGTCGTATCGCTGGGTTAGATGTTAAGCGTATTATCAACGAGCCTACAGCTGCTGCCCTTGCTTACGGTATGGATAAGCAAAAAGGTGAAAAAGTTGTAGCGGTATACGACCTTGGTGGTGGTACATTCGATATCTCAATCATTGAGATTGATGAAGTAGAAGGCGAGCACACGTTTGAAGTACTAGCGACAAATGGTGACACGCACTTAGGTGGTGAAGATTTCGATAACCGTCTAATCAACTACTTAGTAGATGAGTTCAAGAAAGACCAAGGTATCGATCTTAAAAACGACGCACTTGCTATGCAACGTGTTAAAGAAGCGGCAGAAAAAGCGAAATGTGAGCTTTCTTCAGCACAGCAAACAGATGTTAACTTACCATACGTAACAGCTGATGCGACTGGTCCTAAGCACATGAACATCAAAGTGACGCGTGCAAAGTTAGAATCATTAGTTGAAGACATGGTTAAAGCAACACTAGAGCCGTTAAAAACTGCTTTAGCTGATGCTGACTTATCAACGTCTGACGTGACTGACGTTATCTTGGTTGGTGGTCAAACACGTATGCCTCTAGTACAGAAAGTTGTTACTGATTTCTTCGGTAAAGAGCCACGTAAAGACGTTAACCCTGACGAAGCGGTAGCATCAGGTGCTGCGGTACAAGCAGGTGTACTTGCTGGTGACGTAACTGACGTTCTTCTTCTAGATGTTACTCCATTATCTCTAGGTATTGAGACAATGGGCGGCGTGATGACAAAAGTTATCGACAAGAACACAACGATACCTACTAAGCAATCGCAAACGTTCTCTACAGCTGAAGACAACCAAGCTGCGGTAACGGTTCATGTATTACAAGGTGAGCGTAAGCAAGCTGGCGCTAACAAATCATTAGGTCAGTTCAACCTAGAAGGTATAGACCCTGCACCACGTGGCATGCCACAAATCGAAGTAACTTTCGATATCGATGCGGATGGTATCTTGCACGTGTCTGCGAAAGACAAGAACACGGGTAAAGAGCAGAAGATCACAATCAAAGCGTCTTCTGGTTTATCAGATGATGAAGTAGAGCAAATGGTACGTGACGCAGAAGCGAATGCTGATGCTGATGCTAAGTTTGAAGAACTAGTGACTGCACGTAACCAAGCTGATGGCATCATCCACGCAACGAAAACTCAAGTAACAGAAGCGGGTGATGATTTACCAGCTGAAGACAAAGAGAAGATTGAAGCAGCAATCGCTGAGTTAGAAGAAGCGATTAAAGGCGATGACAAAGCAGCGATTGAAGCTAAGCAACAAGCATTAATGGAAGCATCTGCGAAATTAATGGAAATTGCTCAAGCGAAAGCGCAAGCGCAAGGTGGTGCGGCTCCTGAAGGTGCAGCTCCTGAAGCAGATGCAGCGCCAGCTGACGACGTAGTTGACGCGGAGTTTGAGGAAGTTAAGGACGACAAGTAAGTCGGACTTGCAAATTGTCGCAGTAAAGCATAATAGCTGCGTTGGAAACGGTTACATAGAAGTCTATGCTCCCTTTTCCCGCCTTGCGCTAATGTCTTACTGCATTAATTTGCTAAGCCCTTAGGCTTGATTTCAAAGTAGAGAAAGCGTCGTTTATCGGCGCTTTCTTATGTTAAAGAATCCAGAAAAATAAGTGTTGAGCGTTAATTTCTTTGGTGGCTTACAAGCCAGTAAACAAATTAATTTTCGAATCATTGAAGTAACTGTAAAGAATTAAAGCTATGTCAAAACGTGATTATTATGAGTTGTTAGGCGTTTCAAAAGATGCGTCAGAACGTGACATTAAAAAGGCTTATAAGCGCCTTGCGATGAAGTATCACCCAGATCGCACGCAAGGTGACAAAGAGAAAGAAGAAACCTTTAAGCAAATAAAAGAAGCTTATGAGGTATTAAACGACGACCAAAAACGTGCAGCTTACGACCAATATGGTCATGCAGCCTTTGAACAAGGTGGCATGGGCGGTGGCGGTTTCGGCGGCGGTGGTGCTGATTTTGGCGATATTTTCGGCGACGTATTCGGCGACATCTTTGGTGGCGGTCGTCGTGGTGGCGGTGGCTCTCGAGCTCGTCGTGGTAGCGACTTACGCTACAACCTTGAAATGTCGCTAGAAGAAGCGGTTAAAGGTAAATCAGTAGAAATCAAAGTACCTACTTACGTTAGTTGTGAGCCATGCGATGGTAGCGGCGCGAAAAAAGGTACGTCAGCTAAAACATGTCCTACATGTCATGGCCATGGCCAGGTTCAAATGCGTCAAGGTTTGTTTGCTGTGCAGCAAACCTGTCCGACATGTGGTGGACAAGGCAAAGTTATTTCGGACCCTTGTAATGCATGTCATGGTCAAGGTCGTGTTCAGAAAACAAAAACCCTAAATGCTAAGATCCCTGCAGGTGTTGATACGGGCGATCGTATTCGTTTGGCCGGCGAAGGTGAAGCAGGCGAGCATGGCGCACCAGCAGGTGATTTGTATGTTCAAGTGAACGTAAAAGAGCACCCAATTTTCGTGCGTGATGAAAATCACCTTTACTGTGAAGTGCCTATTAGCTTTGCAACGGCTGCATTAGGCGGCGATATCGAAGTACCGACGCTTGACGGTAAAGTAAAACTTAAGGTGCCGAAAGAGACGCAAACGGGCAAAATGTTCCGTCTTCGAGGCAAAGGCGTTAAGTCTGTGCGTAGCTCAGGTCCAGGTGACTTGATGTGTAAAGTTGTGGTTGAAACACCGGTTAACTTAACGGGCGATCAAGTTGAATTGCTTCGTCAGTTAGACTCTAAAATGGAAGCAAGCAGCAAGAAACACAGCCCGAAAGAAACAGGTTTCTTCGATGGTGTGAAAAAATTCTTTGACGACTTAAAAAGCTAAAACTTCTACCTAAATTTTTAAGTTTTTAATCACTATTTTTAAATCCCGCTTTTGGCGGGATTTTTGTTTTTACGATAAAAAACATTACAGTAGTAGTGGAGTGTTATATTTTTATTTTTAAAAGGAATGGTTAATTGATTCGAGCTACTTTGATTTTTGCTTCTGGACTCATAGTCGGTGGTGTAGGTGTATTTACGTGGTTAAAAAGTGATTATGCGCCTGTTGATTCGCTTGTCGTGATAAAGCCTATTGAATTAGCCCCTAATGCTTCTGTTGCTGATGACTCCAATGGTGGCACTGCAACGATAATCGTAGAGTCAAATGACAAGGAAAAAATTGCACAACTAGAAGAGGAAGTGTTTCAGTTAAAAATGGAAGTAGTTAAAGCTAAACAACATGCCAACGACGCTATAGCTGAAATGCGAACTGCACAAAATAATCGACTTAAGCAAACCGTTAAAGCCAAGGTGGCGGTTAATTATGATGACTTATTAGGAACAATTTCTGAGCCATTTGCAACAAAGGTTTACGAGTTAAATGGTGGTATGGCCGAAACCTTTATGGATTACTATGAGCAAGAGCAAAATAGTGATTGGGCCTATGATTTAGAATACAAAATCAAAGATGCCATAACCATGCATGAGCAAGGTATTAATGTCAGGCTTGAATCAGTCATCTGTAAAACGTCAATCTGTGAAGTGAGAGGTTTTCAAACTGATGTCTCTGTGTGGATGAAAATAGGTCGCGATATTATGTCAGAATCTTGGTGGCCATTTGTTAACAGTAATTCAACGAACCATTCTGACCCAGAATACGGTGATTATTTTTATGTATTATTGAGTACAGAATAATAATGGTCTTTGAACTAGAATTTACCTGAATAGTAGAAAGATAAGGTTTCAAATGTTTAAAAAGTGTTGTGCGACAGGTCTTGCATTGCTACTGAGCTTTTTTGTTTCTGCGGAAGAGGAAGCACCACCTCCACCTTTAGATCCCGCCTATGAAGGCATACATGGTATGGCATTAATGCAAAAAGGATCTACGGTCTTTGCCTCACATATGCCAATGTATACTAAGCCACACAATGTTCAACTATTGTATAAGCTGGCCGTAAAAGACGTGAATTTACTGCAAGTGGTACGCGATAATCCGTTAGTAACGTTTAAGCCAGAAACCTTTAATTTGCAGCGCCTGATGCGTGGTGAAGAATTAGCTGTCGTCGGTGATGTTTATATTGGTCATTTTGAGCGTCAAGGAATGGCGGTTTATCAAGGAGTCACCTTGACGTTTGATAAACAGCTCTTTTTGCGCGAAATTAATGAGCCGGAAGCATCTAGTCGAATTCAGGAATATTCATCTGTATCTTATAACAGTAAAAACGACCGGCTATACATACATCATATCCAGCAAAAACCAAGTTATGATCACATATTGCATATCGACTTAGATGCGAGTTGTCCAACCAAAATTGCGACGTCTTCTGCAGTACCTAGTCAAGATGAAATTCATCGTCGCTTTATCAATTGCGGTACGATGCGCCCTATGTATTATGAAACCCAAGACTTTGCAAAATAAGTATGCGATTAATACATGTGAGGGTTAACCTGCAGGTTAATCCTCATCGGTAAAGTTGGGTAATACGCCGCTACGACTATGTTCAAATACCAGTGAAGTCTCTACGGTTTGTACTTCATCGCGCGAGGTGATGGCGTCAAAAACAAATTTACGTAAGTGTTCACTATCTTTTACCGACATATGAATAAAGTAGTCATAGCTTCCACCCATATGGTAGAGACTGACTATTTCAGGTAAAAGCAGTAGATCGTCCCGTAATTGATTGACGATCTCTTCTGAGTAGGGCTGAAGGCGGATCGCTGCAATGGCTTCAATATTACCGCCAATGGTTTTGAAGTTGATGTCTACGTATGAGCTTTTTACGACTCCTGCTTGTTTTAATCGCTTTACACGTTCTAAACAGGTTGATGGGGCGATACTGATCTTAGCCGCTAACTCTTTATTCGTGATGTCAGCATCATTAAACAATATCGTTAATATCTTTAAGTCGATCGCGTCAAGTTTCTTCACGTTGTTGCCCAATGCGTATTTGTTATCTAACTTGTATAGGTGAGTGAAGGAAAGTAGCAGAATTCAAACTGTAATTAAATAGAATTTAGCACGACTTTCTGTAATTTTTCCGAATTAATATCCATTACACTAGAATTTAAAGAAAAAATAATAAAGATTATTTGGACGCATAATTTAATTTGACATATTATGTCTAAAATTTTTCATGGAGAAGGCAATGCCAGTCAAAGCCATACAAGACTTTCTAAAACTTGAAGCTGCAAGTGGGATTATTTTAATGTTTGCGGCGGTGATAGCCATAATACTGGCCAACTCACCGTTAAATCAGTACTACGAATTATTGCTCGATGTTCCTGTCGTGATTGCAGTTGGTACGTTTGAGATAGCAAAGCCATTATTACTATGGATAAATGATGGCTTAATGGCGTTGTTTTTCTTTCTGGTGGGGCTAGAGCTTAAGCGAGAATTTCTTGAGGGCGACTTATCACAGCCAGGCCAAATCGCCTTACCAGCGATAGCGGCTATCGGCGGAATGGCAATTCCTGCACTGATATACGCATGGGTGAATTTTGATGACCCAGCGGCCCTGAATGGCTGGGCAATTCCGGCAGCAACAGATATTGCATTCGCATTAGGTATTCTTGCCATTGTGGGTAGTAAAGTGCCACTGCAGCTTAAAATATTCCTAACCTCAGTGGCTATTTTTGATGACTTAGGTGCCATTATCGTTATCGCCTTGTTCTATACAAGTGAACTGTCTGTAACATCGTTAGTTGTTGCAGCAAGCGTTATATTCGGCTTATTCATCATGAGTAAGCGCGGTGTGAAAGATACAGCGCCCTACATTTTCTTAGGTATTATTTTATGGGTGTCGGTATTAAAGTCTGGTGTACATGCGACGTTAGCGGGTGTCGTACTTGCGTTATTTATTCCGATTGAGGGGCGTAAAGGTGAGCCATCGCCACTTAAATCTTTAGAGCACAACCTGCATTCGCTTGTAGCATTTATTATTTTGCCGATATTTGCGTTTGCTAATGCCGGGGTTAACCTTACAGGTGTTGGCATCAGCGACATTGTTGCGCCTGTTCCGTTGGGTATTATTTTGGGCCTAGTGGTGGGTAAACAATTAGGGATATTTGGCTTTTGTTTCCTTGCCATAAAAACGGGACTTGTAAAACTGCCTGAAAATGTAAACTGGACATTATTATATGGTGCAGCACTGCTTTGTGGTGTGGGCTTTACCATGAGTTTATTTATCGGCTCTTTGGCATTTGAGCAATCGGGTGACAATCTGATTTATCAGGACCGTTTGGGCATCATCGTTGGCTCAATTATTTCCGGAACACTAGGCTACTTAGTTATAAAAGCAGGGGTAAAGAAACTCAAACCAGAGTAACTTACAATTTATATATAAAAACGGCGGTGCAACAATCGCCGTTTTTCGTTAAAATCCCCGCCAGTTTTATTCGCGCTACTCTCAACATAAGTGGTATGCACAACATTCAAGATATCATCTCTATTTTTGATTCGACTTTTTATCAGGCTTATAACACGCGCTTGATAAAGGGGGATGATGAGCCTATTTATCTACCCGCTGACCAAACGTGTGATTTTCACCGTATCGTATTCGCACACGGCTTTTATGCCAGCGCATTACATGAAATTGCGCATTGGTGCATCGCTGGACCTGAACGTCGCCTGCTAGAAGATTTTGGTTATTGGTATGTGCCCGATGGACGAAATGATGAACAACAAAAGGCATTTGAGCAGGTAGAAGTTAAGCCGCAAGCGGTAGAGTGGGCGCTTTGCGCCGCGGCAAACAAACGTTTTAATATCTCGGCAGATAACTTAGATGGCGCAGAGCCAGATATCGAAGGTTTCAAAGCTAAGGTCTTTGAACAAGTAAAAAGCTATTTACATAATGGCTTTCCAGCGCGAGCACAAATGTTGATGGCATCGCTTGTTAAATTTTACGGCACATCCATGCCAAATAGCGTCGACGATTTTATAGAGGTAACTGGTTGATGAGCAAGTTTAAGCTTGGGTTAATTATCAATCCGATTGCGGGTATTGGTGGAAGTGTCGCATTAAAGGGGAGTGATGGCGAAGGTATTGCCGAAAAAGCCATAGCCTTGGGAGCGACTGCTAAATCGAATGAACGAGCAGCTAATGCGTTGTCAGTGCTATTGCCTTACCGTGATGACATAGACGTGTTTACGGTAAGTGGAGAAATGGGACAGCAATGTGCACAAAGCCTTGGGTTTTCCACACAAGTTGTCATGAAAGCTAGTAGCCCAACATCATTTGAAGATACAGAAAACGCAGTTAATGCCTTGCTTGCTGCTGAAGTTGATTTGATTTTATTTGCTGGCGGTGATGGTACTGCGAGAAACATCAGTAATCAGGTGGCTGATCGGGTGCCCGTACTGGGCATTCCGGCAGGATGTAAAATTCACTCTGGCGTTTATGCGGTAACACCTAAAGCCGCTGGTCGCATTGTCGAGATGATGGTGACTAATCAGATGGTCACGCTTGGTGAAGCAGACGTGATGGATATCGATGAGTCTCTGTTCAGAGAAGGTGTTGTCAAAGCGAAACGGTACGGCGAAATGCAAATTCCAATGGAGCTTCGCTACGTACAGGCAGTAAAGGCTGGTGGGAAAGAGTCTGATGAGCTGGTACTTCAAGATATAGCTGCCCATATTATTGATGAAATTGACGAAGAACTTGTCGTCATGGGATCAGGGTCAACTACCGCCTTTATTATGGAAGAAATGTCGCTAGAAAATACATTGTTAGGCGTGGATTTGGTGCAGCATCAAGGGCTTGTTGGCACTGATGTAACAGAACCGCAGCTTTGGAATGCAATAAGCGAACAGCCGGGAAATGTTAAACTTGTGATCACATTGATTGGTGGGCAGGGGCATATTTTTGGCCGCGGCAATCAGCAGCTTAGCCCAAGAATCATTCGCGCCATTGGAAAAGAAAATATCATGGTTGTTGCGACAAAAACGAAACTCGCAGCACTAAATAATAAGCCTTTAATTGCTGATACGGGCGACGAGGCACTGGATCAAGAGTTGTCGGGCTTCTTAACCGTGACAACCGGATATAAAGACCAAGTGCTTTATCCGGTGGCAAGCCCACAGTAGGAGAACATTTTGAAATTTGAAAACCTAACAGCCTTATATGAATATTTTGATAACTTAGTCATGGAAGACGCTGATGCTGATACATTATTTGCATCAAGCTACCTTCGCGGTTTTATCGCGCTAGCGGCTAGTGAAACAGGTACTGAGCAACAAGCATTATCGTCATCATTAGCTGAAAAAGTATCTGAACAAGTTCGTGACGCAAAAAGTGAACTGTCGCCACAAGACCAGTTAATTGTTCACAACTATTGGCAATCACTATTACCTGCCTTCACAGCATAGCCAAACCTCTATTAGCAAGATTCTTAGTTTGCAAATGCTCTACAGTTACTGCGATTGAGTTTTGTGCTTGCCTTTAATGATGTCTTTTAAGATGAAGCGGTTTGGCGCAAGGTTAAATCGCATTTTACTGTCTACTGGATAGGGTAAATTACACAGGTCAGCAACTAATATGTCGCTAACAAGCGGTGCTGAACATAGCCCTCGAGCGCCCAGTCCACTCATTACATACAAGTTATCGTAGTAGGGGGCTGGTTCATTGATTTTCCAGTTTTTGTCCTGTGCCAACTTACCAAAAATAGCGGGATACAGTTCTGTTTTGGGCATGGGGCCGGCGATAGGTAAATGATCAGGAGTCATGGCACGCAACCTCGCTTTGCTGTTTACAATGCGCTCCTTTGGAATGCTCGCTATCTCTGGTAATGTCTCAGCCAATACTTCTCGATTGTAATCATTATCAACATCACGAGTGTTGATATCACGATCTTGCTTGTCAAAGGTTGCACCTATGCAAAAATTACCGTTGTTGGCAGGCGTTAAATAGCCCTTGTGACATATAACAGTGGTTACAGCGTCACCGGTATCCGCGACTTCTGAAACTTGTCCTCGTACAGGGTATTGAGGCAGCTCATCGATGGGCGTCAATAGATCAGAATCCGCGCCAGCGCATACTACTACCGTGGAAGCATTTATCTTACCTTTGCTCGTGGTAAGCAACCAGTTGCCACTGTCTAGTTGGGTCAATTCGGTGACTTGAGTATTTGTTTTTACTTTAAAAATTCCTTGATCGCTTGCAGCTTGAACTAGTGCACTTACTAATTGTTTTGGGGCTATCCAGCCCGCTTTAGGAATAAACATCCCACCACTATGAAGAGAAGCACCAGAAAGTTTTGATGCTTTATCTGCATTTACAGAGTGAATGACATCTTTCGGCCAACAGGGGGATTGCTCAAATTTCTTCTGGCGCACTTGTAAGGACTCTTTGTAGGAAACCTCCAGCAATCCGCACCAGTCATGCGCGAATTGATATCCATCACTGAGCAAGGTGTCGTAAAATGCTCGCGAACGGTGAAGAGCGTCTACATAGAATTGACTGATCTCATCTTGAACAAGATGAATTAGCGGATACAAAGCGCCAATAGCGTTACTAGATGCCCCTTCTGCTATGGTTTCGTCTTTACACAGTAGGGTGACTTTAACTCCTTGTTTCGTCAGTTGGTAGCTTAAACATGCCGCCGCGATACCACCGCCAATGATGGTGACGTGCTGTACCTTCGGCTTTTGAGGGCGATTAAGGTAGCTTTTTCCTTTGTTTTTTGGTTGTTGAAATTTAGCGACAAGTGTCTGTTTCTTTTTACCAACCGTATTGCGTTTCGCTACTCTAAAACCAACATTTGTGAGATGTCGCCTGACAAAACCTGCAACAGTGAAAGTGGCTAAGCTAGCATCATCTGACGACAGTCGAGCAATTTGCTCAAACAAAGCCTCACTCCACATGTCTTGGTTATTTGCGGGGGAAAACCCATCTAAATACCATGCGTTTATTTTTTGTTTGTGCTTTAGGTTTAACTGCTTAAAACCTTCGGTAGCATCATCAAATATCAGAACAAGCTTTATTTTCCCGTCCAAACAACTCAGGGTGGTTTTTCCTTCTGGGACATCTGGGTATTGTGTCAATGCATCATCAATTAATGGCTGAAGATCATGCCACATCTGTAGGCTAGTTTTTATCTGCGCCTTGGATAAGGGGAATTTCTCCACCGAATAAAATGTGACGTCAGCAATATTCTCTGCACCATTTTCCTCTATCGCCTGACTTAATTTATGTGCTGTTAGAAAAAAGTTTAGTCCTGTGCCAAATCCTGTTTCGCCAATAATAACAGGGCATTCAGATGACAAAAGTCGAGAGTTGATGTTGTTGCCATTGATGAACACTTGTTCACTTTGTTGGCAGCCAGATTCCGTATCGAAGTAGATATCATCAAATTGCAAAGAATAGGGCGCACCATTGGCTTGGAAACTGATCTGAGTTTTATTTGTCACAGTAACAGGAAATGCAGTTGAATTTACTCTAGGTCTATTTTACCGTGAGTTCCGCTGCAAAGTCATTGGGTTATATTAATAGTGTGAAAAATTCAGTGTACAGATGTACGCTGGACAGACCAGTCTTTAAAGTAAAAGCCGCTATCATATGCCCGTTTTTTAAAACAGATATGGTTGGAATCAATGAAACGTGTCGTGATCACAGGGCTTGGTATTGTATCAAGCATAGGTAATAACGCCGAAGAAGTATTAGCATCGTTAAAAGAAGGTCGCTCAGGTATTTCTCGCTCTGAGAGCTTTGAAGAAGTAGGCTTGCGTAGCCAAGTTTGGGGTAAACCAGACATTGATGTTAAAGAGCATATTGACCGTAAAGCAATGCGTTTTATGGGCGAAGCTTCTGCGTACGCATATATTGCCATGGAACAAGCGATTGAAGACGCAAAGTTAACCGCTGAGCAAGTGTCAAATATTCGTACGGGTATTGTGGCTGGCTCTGGTGGTGCATCGTCTGCAAATATCGTTTCATCAGCAGACACATTGCGCAACAAAGGCGTGAAGCGTGTCGGCCCTTACGCAGTGCCTAAAACAATGTCGAGTACGGTATCAGCATGTTTAGCAACACCGTTTAAAATTTTAGGTGTGAACTACTCAATTAGTTCAGCTTGTGCAACAAGTGCACACTGTATTGGTCACGCCATGGAGCTTATCCAGTTAGGCAAGCAAGACGTGGTTTTTGCCGGTGGTGGTGAAGAAGTTGATTGGTCACTTGCGATGATGTTTGATGGCATGGGAGCTTTATCAACGAAGTACAACGACACGCCAGAAAAAGCGTCAAGAACTTATGATGCAGACCGCGACGGCTTCGTCATCTCTGGCGGTGGCGGTATGGTAGTTGTTGAAGAGCTAGAGCACGCATTAGCTCGTGGCGCTCATATCTACGCAGAAATCGTTGGTTACGGCGCTACTTCTGACGGTTTTGACATGGTTGCTCCAAGCGGTGAAGGCGCTATTCGTTGTATGCAAATGGCAATGAACGGTGTCGAAGGTGACATTGATTACCTAAATACTCACGGTACATCAACACCTGTTGGTGATGTGAAAGAGCTAGGTGCAATTCGTGAAGTATTCGCAAATAAGTCTCCAGCAATCAGTGCAACAAAAGCGATGACTGGCCATGCACTTGGTGCGGCTGGTGTGCATGAAGCTATCTATTCAATGCTAATGATGGAGCATGGTTTTGTTGCTCCTTCAGTAAATGTAGAGACAGTAGATGAGCAAGCTGAAGGCTTGGATATTGTTAAAGAAGCGCGCCCTGCAGACCTTAACTTAGTTATGTCAAATAGCTTTGGTTTTGGTGGAACGAACGCAACATTAGTCATGAAAAAATTTAACGACTAACTCTGTAACGACAACATTGCATGTTAAAGCCAGCATTATGCTGGCTTTTTTGTTTTTGGCGAGTCAGTTACAATACTTCATCTTTCGATGACTCTTTTTCACTGCTTCGATGAACATTTACTTTGATGAAAACATGCCTTTTGCTCGCGAATTCTTCCAAGAGCTAAATGGCAAGGCTAATACGCTTATCCCTTTTAATGGCCGACAGCTTGAAGCTAACGAACTTATTGATGCTGATGTGTTGTTAGTGCGCTCAATCACCAAAGTAACCAAAGCGCTTCTCAACAACTCACCCAATGTTCGTTTTGTAGGCACCGCTACGATTGGTGTCGATCACATAAACCGAGCAGACTTGTCTGATTTGGGGGTTTACTTCACATCGGCACCAGGTTGTAACGCAATCTCGGTAGCAGAATATGTGATAAGTAGTCTTGTTGTTCTTGCTGAGCGATATCAATTTGCGATCAAAGAAAAGTCGGTTGGTATTATAGGTGCAGGAAATACAGGTTCGAGGCTGAGTGAGAAATTGACAGCGCTGGGTATCGAACATGTGCTATGTGACCCTATCCTTGAAAAGGGGGACGATACCCGTGCTTTTGTTGATGTTGAAACTGCGTTAGCCTGCGATGTTATTTCTCTTCATGTGCCACTAACCATTGATGGAGAGTGTCCAACCTATCATTTACTCTCTGAGCAGCGCATAAAAGCGTTGAGGGAAGATCAAATTGTTATAAACGCTTGCCGCGGAGAAGTGGCAGACAATCATGCATTTTTAGCGCGGAAAAAAAGTGGTTCCGCGTTAAAACTCGTCTTGGATGTCTGGGAAAATGAACCCAATGTACTTCAAGAACTGATTCCGTTTACTGAAATAGCGTCGGCGCATATTGCAGGTTATAGCTTAGAAGGAAAAGCTCGTGGCACGGAAATGCTCTATTTGGCACTATGTCATCAGTTAGGTATTTCTGCTGAAAAACAGCTATCAGACTTCTTGCCGAAGCCCGCTATTTCTGAAGTGAAAATAAATAACGAAATTGACGATATTTTACTAAACCAACTCGTAAAAATGGTATACGATGTTCGACGTGACGATGCCATCTTTCGTCAACAATTGAATCAAATCGGCTTTGACCAAATTCGTAAAACGTACCCAGCTCGCAGGGAGTTTTCATCGTTGTCTATTGCCGGAGAAAGTCCGATGTTGGGTACGCTGTCTCGACTCGGTTTTAAGTAAGTGTGCGAAGAGAGGAAGAACAAAAACATGGCACAGAAATTTGACGTGTGTGTATTGGGCGCAACAGGTCTTGTAGGCAAAACAATCATTGAGTTACTGGAGCAACGTGACTTTCCAGTGAACAATCTCTACCCGTTAGCAAGTGCGCGCTCTGCTGGAGAGTTTATTGAATTTAACGGTAAAAGCGTAGAAGTGTTAGATGCTGACAACTTCGACTGGAGCCAAGCACAGATTGGTTTCTTCTCAGCTGGCGGCTCAATTTCTGCTAAATATGCACCAATGGCTGGTGATGCCGGTTGTGTAGTTATTGATAACACGTCTGAGTTTCGCTACGAGCCTGACGTACCATTAGTTGTGCCTGAAGTGAACCCTCATGCGCTAGCTGATTACCGCAATCGTAATATTATTGCGAACCCAAACTGTTCGACTATCCAAATGTTGGTTGCGTTGAAGCCTATTTACGATGCTGTTGGCATTGACCGTATCAACGTTTGTACATACCAATCGGTGTCTGGCGCAGGTAAAGAAGCGATGGATGAGTTGGCGAAGCAATGTGCGGATTTGCTCAGTGGTAAGCCTGTAGAGTCAAAAAGCTTTTCTCGTCAAATAGCATTTAATGTCATTCCTCAAATTGATGTGTTCCAAGATAACGGTTACACCAAAGAAGAAATGAAAATGGTATGGGAAACGCAAAAGATTTTTGGTGACGATACTATTCGCGTTAACCCGACTGCAGTTCGTGTTCCAGTATTCTTCGGTCATGCGGAAGCAATTCATATTGAAACAGGCGCGCCAATCTCGGCTGAAGCTGTTAAAGATTTGCTAAAAGATGCACCAGGTGTCGAGCTTTGTGAAAAAGATGAAGACTTTCCTACGCAAATTGGCGAAGCAAGTGGAATGGACGCGACCTTTGTTGGACGTATTCGTGAAGATATTAGCCATAATCAAGGCATTAACTTATGGGTTGTGGCAGACAATGTGCGCAAAGGCGCGGCAACAAACAGTATTCAAATTGCCGAATTGTTGATTAGTGAGTATTTATCGTAATCGCTATTTGATTCATTTTTAAAGAAATTTTAAAAGCGGCCGCTATATAGTTAGGCCGCTTTTTTGTGCCTGATAGATCTATTATTCAAACTAATAACTGCTCAATGTTTCCTTATAATTTAGGTGTATTTGATTGGTTTTTAATGGTATTTGTTTTACGGTTGGAATAAACTTTGCTTTGAAATTCTGTGGAACAGAAAGCCAATTTTTTGGCAGATAAAGATAATAACTAGGAAATCCTTAATGCTACGACTGTTTACCCTGTGTATTTGTCAGGTTCTAATAGCCAGTGTCATCATTGCTTGTACGCCTACTGTAACGGCGCAAGAAGCAGGTGTTCGCATTCGTGGTCCCAAAACAACAGACGTTTATCCATATGAACGTTATGGTCCTATTACAAACAACGATACGCTTTGGAAAATAGCATTAACGGTAAGACCTGCGCCGACGGTGACGGTTTACCAAGTCATGCAGGCGCTATATCAATTGAATCCGCAAGCGTTTGTTGACCAAAACCGTAACCATCTTGTTAATGGTCAGTACCTGAATATTCCTTCAATCAGTGAGATAAATGCTGTAGACCCATTTTTAGCGAAGCGCATGGCGCAACAGGATGACAGAAGCTGGCAGAGGAAGGTTGCTAAAAAAGACGAGAAAGTTGAGGTCAAACCTGAAGAGCTTTCGGTTAAGAAAAAAGATTTGGAGCTTGCCAAATCTGAAATTAATGAACAACTAAAAACACAAAATACCGAACAAACCAAGCGTTTGGAAACGATCCAAAACGACGTTTTAGATTCTATTGATGGTTTACAAGCTATCTTGCAAGAAAACGAATCGCTTAAGGGGCGTTTAACTAATTTCAATGAGCAACTTGACGTATTGCAAGGGGAAGTAGCCAAGGGGCAGGAAGTTAAGCAACAAATGGACAGTATGTTGCAACTTCAAAAAGAGCTGCTAGCTAAAGCGGAAGAGCGCGAGCGTCAATTATTATTGGAAAAACAACAAGCAGAGTTAGAAAAGCAAAACTGGATGTCTAGCCTGTGGTTTAAAGTGCTGATGGGCACATTACCGGCGTTATTGATTGCAAGTGCTATCGCATTCTTCGTTATACGCAAGAAAAAGCAGCAACAAGAGCCCACCACGGAAACGGTCGCTAAAGAAGCAGCGCCAGTAGATACGTTAGAAGAAACTGTAGCTGATGATACATCGAGTGAGCTAGATGGTACTCTCGACAACGAATTAGAGTTAGATGGAGAGCTGTCTTTAGATGATGAACTATCCATTGATCTTACCGAGTCGGAAGATGACTCTGAAGACTTGTTCGGTGACGATTTAGATGATTTGGATGACGAGCTACTGAATGAAGAATTTAGTGATGATGTCATTCATTTAGATGATGATTTAGATGAACTAGACGATCTTGAAGATATTTCTCTTGATGACGACTTAGATGCGCCAATTGAAGAAAGTGAACCATTGGAAGGTGGTGAGCTTGCACAAGACGACCTTAATGATCTGTTGTCTGGTGTAGATGATGACAAGGAAGATGAGCCTCTAGAGGGCGGTGAGCTCGATCAAGGTGACCTAGATAACTTGTTATCAGGCTTAGATGATAGTGATGAGAGTGAGCCATTAGATGGTGGCGAGCTAGGACAAGATGATTTAGATGCACTACTGTCAGGTGCAGCTGAAGGCGCCTCTGACGATGAGGGACCTGATGTTGATGACATTCTTGGTGAAATCGCGGATGAAAACGAAGCTGCAGAAGCAGACCCTCGAAATAAAGTAGATGCCATTGAAGATGGCGCCGATGTTACAGACCCTGACGATATCGACGCTTTGTTGAATAGCGTAAATGCAGAGCCAGAAGAAAGTGCTGCACAAGACATTCCAGATGGCGCCGATGTCACAGACCCTGACGATATCGATGCTTTGTTGAATAGCGTAAATGCAGAGCCAGAAGAAAGTGCTGCACAAGACATTCCAGATGGCGCCGATGTCACAGATCCTGACGATATCGACGCCCTGTTGAATAGTGTGAGCGCTGAGCCAGAGACGAGTGCTGCGCAAGACATCCCAGATGACGCCGATGTTACAGACCCTAACGATATCGATGCTCTATTAAATAGTGTAAATGCAGAGTCAGAAGAAAGTGCGGCACAAGATATTCCTGATGATGCTGATGTTACAGATCCTGATGATATTGATGCATTGTTAAACAGTGTAAACGCTGAACCCGAAACAACGGTTGCAGACGATATTCCTGATGGCGCAGACGTTACAGATCCCGATGATATCGACGCGTTATTAGACAGCATTGGGACAGAGCCTGAAGCAGCTGTTGCGGACAATATTCCTGACGGTGCAGATGTCACAGATCCCGACGACATTGATGCACTACTAGATAGTATAGGTACCGATCCAGCCGCAGAATTAGGACCAGAAGACAACCTGGCTGAAAACATCCCAGACGGTGCAGATGTTACAGACCCAGATGATATTGATGCTTTACTTGATAGTATCGGTGGCGGCGATACTACAGATATTGTTGCAGATGAATTGAATGAAACAGAAGAAGTGACAGATCCCGATGATATCGACGCGTTGATTGATAGCATGGGGGTTGAAGTTGCAGAAGAGCCATTAGCGGAGTCGTTGTCGACTAATATCGATGAATCGAATGAAACGGATTCAGAGCAAGCCGAACACCAGGCGCAGATTGACAGCTTTACTGAAGAATATGTGGCTCCTTTCTTGTCAGCTGATTTTAGTGACATTATTGAATCAGGCGAGAGTGAACAGGAGGACGACGCTGATAACTCCCCGCCAGCTATTGATGATGAAATAACGGCGAATGATGTTGATATTGACGATCTGATTGAGCAAGTTTCGAAAGAACAATCAGATGGTAGCGAGGACGATTTTGACTTAGGCAGTGATTTGCCAGAAGCGTCTAATGTTGATAGTACAGATAGCATTGATGAAGATAAAACAGTCGATATTGCGAGTACGGATGAGCAACCAGCCACTGACTTAGGTGATGTGTTGTTACCTGAAGATGAGGCTAATGATGTACCAGAGCCTTTGGCACAAGACTCCGTTATTGAAGAGTTGAGTGATGACCTAGATATCGACGCGCTGATTGCTGACAGCCAGCAAGAACAGAGTTCCACAGATGAAATTGACATTGGAGATGATTTACTCGGTGGATTTGACTTGGGTGAAGATGCTTCCGTTGAAGAAGACGTTGTTTCTGACATTGAGCAAGCGGTAAATAGTGAATTTGATGAATCGACCCTGTCAGAATTGTTAACTGAAGAAAAAGAAGCAACCACTCCAGTTGAACTGTCACCCGACTTTACCGACAGTAATGTGCTAGCTGATTTGCTCGCTGAAGAGCAATCAACCAAAGATGAAGTGTCGGAAGCCAGTGAAATTGATGATATTCAAGAGCTTGATAGCTTAGATTTTGATGAGCTTCTTGCCAACATTGAAGAAGAGTCTACGACAACCTCATCAGAGGGAGACTTTGATTTAACGGATGGTTTAGATATCGGAGATGATATCAGCGATATGCCGACAGAAGCGCCTGAGCCAAAACCTAAACCGGTTGAGAATGATGACTTTGTCTCAGTAGACTCTTTGCTTTCTGACAGCTTAGAACCCTCTGTAGATGAACCTTATAACAAAACTAATATTGATGTGGGCTTAGGTGAATTCCCTGAATTTACGGGCGGAGGCGGTGAGTTTGATTCCGACGAAGACGATAACGGAATTGCTGCTAAGTTAGATTTAGCAAAAGTTTACATCGAGATTGGTGATGCCGAGAATGCTGAAATAATCTTACAAGATGTGGTTGAGCTTGGAGATCCACAACAGCAATTTGAAGCCCAGCAATTGCTTGATAACCTATAAATAAAAAACGCCGCTTTAGCGGCGTTTTTTATATCTCTACAAACACTTGAACGTAGAATTCAATAGCAAAATCGACGATAATGCGCGCCGAATTTGTAGGAGAAAAGTATGCGTTACGCATTAGGTATTGAGTACGACGGCAAAAATTATTGTGGGTGGCAAAAGCAAAACCATTCACCAAGTGTCCAAGAGACATTGGAAAAAGCACTGTCTAAAATAGCCGATGAACCCATAGAGATTGTTTGTGCTGGTCGTACAGACACCGGTGTAAATGCAACTAATCAGGTTATTCATTTTAATACGACAAAGTGTAGAAAGGATGTGGCTTGGACGTTAGGCGTTAATACTAACCTTCCAAAAGATATTGCAGTGCGTTGGGTGAAAGAGGTCGGCGAAGATTTCCATGCCCGTTTTAGTGCGACATCTCGTCGATATCGATACATCATCAATAACTCGCCTTTTCGCCCTGCCATTCTCTCAAGTGGGGTTACTTTTTGTCATCATCCACTAAATGAAGAAGATATGCATGAAGCTGCGCAAGTATTAGTTGGCGAGAATGACTTTACATCATTTCGTACAGTACATTGTCAAGCTAACTCACCAATTAGAACGCTTCACCATTGCAATGTTACGCGAACAGGAAACTTTCTTGTCTTGGATGTAAAAGGCAATGCATTTTTACATCATATGATTCGCAATATAGCTGGCAGCTTGATACGAGTGGGGCGAGGGTTAGAAACAATTGAATGGATTGCCGAAGTCTTGGCTGCGAGGAATCGCTGTGTAGCCGGTATGACAGCACCAGCAGGTGGATTGTATTTTGTCGATGTAGACTACCCTGAAGAGTTCTGTATCCCTAAACCGCCTCTTGGCCCTCTTTTTTTACCGGACTAAGACCGCACACTTACGAACAACACAGACCAGTTTTTTGTAACATTCCAACCCTAAACTATGGTTTAATTCGCCGTTATATTTGATTTGAATACTAATTTACCGTAGGTTGATGCAAAACTAACCATCAGTCTGCGTCAATTTTTGCAATAGGCATTATTAATTTATGAGCTGGATAGAAAAAATTCTCCCTAAAGCTAAAAGCACCCAAAAAAGAAATATTCCAGAAGGTGTTTGGCTCAAGTGTGGTGCATGTAATGCGATGCTCTACAAAGTCGAAGTAGAGCGACAAAACTTCGTATGTCCAAAATGTGATCACCATATGCGTATATCTGCTCGCAAGCGCATAGAAAGCTTCCTTGATCAGTCAGAGCGCGTTGAGCTAGGTGAAGAGCTTGAGCCGCAAGATATTCTAAAGTTCAAAGATTCTAAGCGTTATAAAGACCGTATCTCAGCGGCGCAAAAAGCAACTGGTGAAAAAGATGCACTTGTTGTTATGCGTGGTGAACTTCATGGAATGCCAGTTGTTGCCGCTGCATTTGAATTCTCCTTCCTTGGCGGTTCTATGGCATCTGTAGTGGGCGCTCGCTTTGTTAAGGCGGTGGAATATTGTTTAGAGCATAACACACCGTTAATTTGTTTCTCTGCAAGTGGTGGTGCGCGTATGCAGGAAGCGTTGTTCTCGTTAATGCAAATGGCAAAAACAAGCGCTGCATTGGCAAAAATGAGTGAAAAAGGTTTACCTTACGTATCAGTGCTGACAGATCCTACTATGGGTGGCGTATCAGCAAGTTTGGCTATGCTTGGCGATATTAACGTTGCTGAACCCAAAGCGCTTATCGGCTTTGCTGGTCCTCGTGTTATCGAACAAACGGTACGTGAAAAGCTTCCTGAAGGCTTCCAGCGAAGCGAGTTCTTGCTCGAGAAAGGGGCAATCGATTTAATTGTTGACCGCCGTGAAATGCGAGATACACTAGCGCGCTTATTGTCTAAGTTTATGGGGCAGCCAAGTCTGGCACAGTAAATGACAACCGCTTTTGATAAAAGCCATTGTGACAATTGGTCGTTGTCACAATGGCTTTGTTATTTAGAGACCATTCACACCAAAGAAATTGATTTAGGACTTGCACGTATTTCGCAAGTATCCAATCGCCTAGGTATCAATCTTAAGAACAGTAAAGTTATTACTGTAGCTGGCACCAATGGGAAAGGCACTACTTGTGCTTTCCTGGAAAACTATTTGCGCCAAATTGGGCACTCTGTTGCTGTCTATTCATCTCCTCATATTGAAAAGTTTAATGAACGCTTGCGACTCGACGGTGTTGACGTCGAAGATGTGTCTTGGGTGGAGGCATTGCGCAAAATTGAGATAGTGCGAGAAGAAATTAGCCTGACCTATTACGAGTTCACTACACTCGCAGCATTGTTGATTTTGCAAAGAATTACGCCTGACTTTGTCATTTTGGAAGTGGGTTTAGGTGGCAGATTAGATGCAACCAATATTATCGATGCTGACTGCAGTGTGCTGACGACAGTCGATTTAGATCACCAAGCGTTTCTTGGAAATGACAGAGAAACTATAGGTTTCGAAAAAGCGGGAATATTTAGAGCCGGTAAGCCGGCTATTATTGGCGATGTTTGTCCGCCCAACTCTGTAATTCGCTTTGCGACAGAGATAAAAGCGAATTGCATTGTTCGCAATAAATCGTTCAGTGTTGAGCATGGCGATTCTGGCTGGTCATGGACTTGTGGCGACACAACATTAGACACATTACCGTGGCCTCATATTCCGTTGGATAATGTCGCGACGGCATTGGCATCACTTCTATCACTCAATGTGAACCTTGAACGAGAACTTACCCAAAAAGTTATCGAGAAAACAAAAGTTGCGGGCCGCACTGAGTTATTCAACGACAATTGTGAGGTTATGCTTGACGTAGGCCATAACCCCCAGGCTGCAAGATATTTAGCAGAAGTGGTTTCATCGAGACGGTATTCGGCGGTTCATGCCGTACTAGGCATGATGAAAGACAAAGACATTTCTAGCACGATTAATATTATGAAAGACGTTGTAGATAGCTGGTATTTTGCTACGCTTACGGGCGATCGTGCGGCAAAATCTCTAGATATCAGCGAATTAGCACAAGACATGTCAATCAGTGGGAATTGCTTTGACAATGTCGTTGAGG
Organism: Thalassotalea euphylliae; assembly: GCF_042682785.1. GTDB lineage: Bacteria > Pseudomonadota > Gammaproteobacteria > Enterobacterales > Alteromonadaceae > Thalassotalea_F > Thalassotalea_F euphylliae. The sequence continues at coordinate 237,060 of NZ_JBHUIB010000003.1, forward strand.
CTTATACAATGGCTCAAAAAAATGCGCGTTCTGACGAATTGGTGTTAGTGTTTGGTTCGTTTTTCACGGTAGCTGAAATTCGCCCTATGCTGCTTGAACGCACGTAATAACTTTACGAGGAAGTTAGCTTGTCTACGCCGTTTCAAAATAGATTAGTAGGTACCGTCATTGTTGCTGCGGCGGTGATCATCTTCTTACCCGATATTCTTGATGGTGAAAAAGAAACGTATCAAGCAGACTTTGAAGCCATTCCAGAAGCGCCAGCATTTCAAGGCGCACAAGAACACAAAGCATTTCCTGAAGAAAAGCTTAACGCCATTCCAACTGAGCAGTTAAGTGATGAAGAAGCACAAGATGACTTGTTAGCGATTGAACAAGCAACAGATGACTCGGCGGGTGAACCCAATACTTCCGACAACCAAACAACTCAGGTTGTAGCAGTGAAAAAGGAGCCCGTAATTGCTGAGACAGCAAGTAAAGTTGTTGAGACGACAAGCAAGCCTCCTAAGCCACTGCCGCCCGTGGCTAAAGAGCAGAATGCATGGGTTATTCATTTAGGTAGTTTTAAACATCAAAAAAACGTTGATGATCTAATGCGCAAGCTTAAAGCAGGCGGTTATACGGCATTCACTCAGCCAATTAAAACGCAGAAAGGGACGTTGACTAAGGTCATCGTTGGCCCAAGCCTGAATAAAGCAGAACTGCAAAAGAATATTCCGGAATTGAAGAAACTGACCAAAGTGCAAGGGCGCTTGGCTAAATTCAAAGTAACAAAATAATAAAAACGTTAGTAGAGCGGTCGCGCATCTGTTAGAATGCGCGCCACTAATTTCTTGAGATTGCTCATTTATGGTTTGGATCGATTATGCCATTCTGGTTGTTATTGGCATATCAACCTTGGTTAGTCTGATACGCGGATTTGTGAAAGAAGCAGTATCCCTCGTTATCTGGATCGGCGCGTTTTTTATCGCCAGTACCTTTTATCCAAACTTAGCAGCCCTCCTTACTAATATCTCTGATCATTTCCTTCGAAATGCGGCAGCCATTGCCATTCTCTTTATTGCAACATTAATTCTAGGTGCCTTAGTTAATTACCTGATTGGTCAATTAGTGCAAAAAACAGGGCTGTCTGGAACGGATCGCGTATTAGGGTTAGCGTTTGGCGGCTTACGAGGTGTACTTATTGTTAGCGCTCTGTTGTTCTTTATGGATGCTTTTTCTTCAGCGTCTTCTACAACGTGGTGGCAAGCATCTACACTTATTCCAGAGTTCAAGTTAGTGATTGAGTGGTTCTTTGAATATCTCAAACAAAGTTCAAGCTTTTTAACGTAAACACATTCTGCGGAGAATTGGTTCATGTGTGGTATTGTTGGCATTGTAGGTAATTCACCTGTCGCCCAAGCTTTATACGATGGTTTAACGGTGTTACAGCACCGAGGTCAAGACGCTGCTGGTATTGTTACCATCAACGACAATATGTTCAGGTTGCGTAAAGCAAACGGCTTGGTGAAGGATGTGTTTCACACTCGCCATATGCACCGTTTACAAGGCAATATTGGTATTGGACACATTCGTTACCCAACAGCGGGTACGTCTAGTAGCTCTGAAGCTCAGCCTTTCTACGCTAATTCGCCATTTGGCATTGCGCTAGCACACAATGGCAACCTAACGAACTTTGACGAACTAAAAGAGTGGTTATTCAATACCGCACGTCGCCATGTAAATACAACATCTGACTCTGAATTGTTGTTAAATATTTTGGGTCATGAACTGGCACAAACAGAACACCTTAATCTAACACCTGACGATGTATTTACTGCTGTTAGCAATGTACACAGCCGTATTCGAGGCGCGTACGCTACAGTAGCATTGATCATTGGCCACGGTATGGTAGCGTTTCGTGACCCGAACGGTATTCGTCCATTAGTATTTGGCAAGCGTGAAACCGAAACTGGTACTGAGTATATGGTTGCGTCAGAGTCAGTTGCACTAGATGCATGTGACTTCGAGTTTGTTCGTGATGTAGCGCCTGGTGAAGCAATTTACTTCACTGAAGATGGTAAACTATATAGCCAACAGTGTGCTGAAAATCCAAATTACAGTCCGTGTATTTTTGAGTTTGTATACTTTGCTCGCCCTGATTCAACGATCGACAAAATGTCTGTTTACGGTACTCGCGTTGAAATGGGCAAAAAGTTGGGTGAGAAGATTGCGCGTGAGTGGGAGGACCTCGATATAGATGTGGTTATTCCAATTCCAGAAACATCTTGCGATATCGCTCTGCAAATTGCTAATGAATTAGATTTACCTTATCGCCAAGGTTTTGTGAAAAATCGCTACATTGGCCGTACCTTTATCATGCCTGGTCAAGAAGAGCGTAAGAAGTCAGTTCGCCGCAAGCTAAATGCTATCAATGCTGAATTCGTTGGCAAAAACGTTTTGCTTGTTGATGATTCCGTAGTTCGTGGAACTACATCTGAGCAGATCATTGAAATGGCTCGTGCAGCAGGTGCCAAAAAGGTTTACTTTGCTTCTGCAGCACCGGAGATTCGTTTCCCAAATGTATACGGTATTGATATGCCGAGTGCGAATGAATTGATTGCACATGGCCGCGACGTTGAAGATATCTGTGAACTTATTGGTGCAGACCAACTAATTTTCCAATCGATTGACGACTTAACAGATGCAGTTCGCACTTATAATAGTGAAATTAAGCGTTTTGAAACGTCGGTGTTCGACGGAAAATATATTACAAATGATATCGATCAGAGCTACCTAGAAAAGCTAGATGCCGCTCGTAATAATGAAACGAAAGAACAAAGTGACAAAAACGCAGATTCAATTATCGACCTTCATAACGAAGGTGCGTAATTAAAGACACGTTAAGGACACAAAAAAGCACCCTAAAGGGTGCTTTTTTATTAATGAACCAGTCTAGAGCTATCTAGTCAGCTAATTAGGCTACGTACTCTGGTCCAAAACCCATGCTCCATAAAATAGCAGTGGCTGCCATAATACTGACGAGTAGCACCAAGCCACAGGTTACCACTGAACTTGAATAGATGAAGCCTTTTTCTTCAGGGATGTTCATCATGATAGGAACGCCTGAATAGAGTAAATATACCGAATACGCTATCGCAGCAAGTCCAGCACAAACAACAAACCAAAGCACTGGAAACAGGGCAGTTATGCCAACCATTAATAGTGGTGTCGAAGTATAAGCAGCCAGCTCTAACGACTGAGTAAAGTTTGGCGATGAATCAAATGTTTTTGCCATCCAGTGGATTAAATAGGCCAAGGCAAATACACCGCATATCATCGCACCATACATACCTACCGACATAAACATTGCGCTTTGCTCTGTTAAGCGTATTGGATCTCCTGCGCCAATGGACCAGCCGATATGGGCTGCCGCATAATAGCCGCAAATTGATGGTATTAATGCAATAGTTAAGATGTGCACCAAGCTGTACATTAAGCTCTCATGGCGCTTTTCGATGGTTTGCCACTCTTCTCGTGGGTGAGCGTATAGCCCCCAAATATGATTTAGTATCATAACTTTGTCCTCTCGCAGTCCCCGATTATATGTACGGTATTGTTATTTTTGTGTTCCGCACTTCTTTATCGTCGATTATGTATTTTTTTAATCCCGACTATTTATTTATGTAATATGGCTAAGCATTCGTCAAGAACTGATCGAAAAACAAGCAAAAAAGATGCGTCAAATCAAGAAAGTGATTAAAAAATAATCGTTACGCTATTTTGATGCGAACAATATTCATGACTTCAATGTCAATTCCTGCAACATTTTCAGTTGTTGGGTAATAGGTAATATTTACTCGGTTGCCTTTGAGTGATCTGTACAGCCTTTTACGTTTATATTTGAATGGTGTTGATATCCCCTCAAGCATAATTGTATTAACGTACCAGTCTTCTTGCTCACGTTGCACATGTGATTCAACCTTTATGTCGTTGGTATGCGTTAACTGGTTGTGAGAGTTAAGTAATTTATTGACGTCTGAATTCACGAAATGTTTGCGCTAGGTAAAGTTTCCGTTAGTTTAAAAATAAAATTGCTAGAATCCAATCTTTAGTCCTTTTAAAATACCGCCGTTTTCTCATATTGAAGTAACCGAGTAATACTATGAACTACGAGCAACTGTTGGCACCGATTAAGTCGTTCTTGCAAACGGATACCCCAGATGAATGGGTTGAAGTGGCAAAGCAACCAGAGAGCCTACAAGTTTTGCTTACCGATCACCTTATTTGTGAATTGAAAGCGGCGCAAACAGCGATGTGGCTCATCCGTAAATATGCGGTGGATAAAAAAAGTGGTGAAGAACTACTTAACTGGTTACAGCCCTACGAAAAATTTGTATATCGCAAAGAGGGAACCTTAGATTCCTTGGCAGAAAAGCTTAAGTTCTCAAAAGCGATCGTGCCCAAAAGCTCTTCGCCGATAGGGCAGGATCTCATTGATAAAATGGTCTTGCTAATTAAAGAGGAACTGCACCATTTTTATCAAGTGTTGGAAATTATGGAAGCGCGTAATATTCCCTACGATAATATAACGGCAGGGCGATATGCAAAGGGCATGATGACAAACGTGCGAACGCATGAACCGGCTATTTTGATTGATAAACTCATTTGTGGTGCTTACATAGAAGCTCGTTCATGTGAACGTTTTGCAAAACTTGCACCGCACTTGGATGATGAATTATGTAAATTCTACGTGTCTCTGCTTCGTTCTGAGGCTCGCCATTATCAAGATTACTTAACATTAGCGGAGCAAGTTGCGGGCGGAGATATTTCAGATCGGATTAAATTTTTTGGAGAAGTAGAAGCTGAGCTTATTGCCTCTCCTGATGATGATTTTAAGTTCCACTCAGGACTACCTGCTTAAAAATTATATGAATTAACAGGTTACAAATTTTGACCTTCCAGTGTTGGACTAACTTAGCTATTATCAGGAGCAATTAGAACAAGAACACAGGACGTCAAATGCGTACTTTATTCTCTGCACTTTGTGCCATAGCGGCACTAAGTGCTTGCCAACCAAGCGAATCCGCTAAACAAAATACCTCACAAGCTTCTCAAACAGAGGCGTCTCAACAAGTCATTGAGCAATCAACCATGACTGAAGCAGAAAAGCTTAATAAATGGTTCGATGAAAAGTACGAAGAAAACCTGCAAATGAGCCCATTGATGATGACGTTTTTGGGGCGCAAGGACAAATACGACGAATTCAACCTAATGTCGCGTGAAGAACAGAAGCAGCAACTAGCGTGGCAAGGTGCAGCAGTCGAAGAAATGAAACGTAGCTTTGATTACGACAAATTAGATCAGGAGGCTAAAACGTCATACGACCTTGCAATTTACCAGTATGAAGAAGCCAAGGAGAGCGATGCTTTTCCTTATAATGGCTATGTATTTACTCAAATGAGTGGAATGCAGGCTTTCTTGACGCAGTTTATGATTAATTTTCACAAGGTCGATGACTTGTCAGATATGGAAGCATATAACAAACGCATCGATGGGCTTTCAGTTGCACTTAATAACTTGTTAGTGCAAGCAAAGGAGAATGCAGATTACGGTGTTAGGCCTCCTAAGTTTGCGTATGAAGGTGTGATTGAACAAGCTAAAAATGTTGTTACTGGCCAGCCATTTACTGAATCAGAGACGGATGCGCCGCTTTGGGCTGATGCAAAAGCGAAAGTGGTTAAGCTAGTTGAAGATGGCAAGGTTAATCAAGAAAAAGCAGATGCTTTATTGGCAGAAACTAAGAGAGCACTCGAGACGTCATACCTTCCGTCTTACCAAGCGTTAATTGATTGGTTTGAACAAGATATTGTTAACACCGATGAAATAGCGACGGGTGTTGCGAAACATAAAAATGGTGTCGACTTTTACAACATGCGCTTGAAGCACTCGACAACAACTGGATTAACCGCTGAAGAAATCCATGAAATTGGCTTGAGTGAAGTTGATCGTATCACCAAAGAGATGGTCGCTATAAAAGAGAAAGTTGGATTTGAAGGCAGTTTGCAAGACTTCTTTACTTTTATCAAAACTGATGATCAGTTCTTCTATCCAAATACAGACGAGGGACGTCAGGGATATATCACGGATACAGAAGTCTTTTTAGATTTCATCAATAAAAAGCTACCTGATTACTTTGGCATTTTGCCCAAAGCTCCCCTAGTTGTTAAGCGAGTAGAACCTTTCCGTGAGCAGGACGGCGCGGCGCAACATTACTTCCCAGGTACGCCTGATGGTTCAAGGCCAGGTGTTTACTACGCGCACCTTTCTGATATGAGTTCAATGCCAAAGAATGAGATGGAAGGTATTGCCTACCATGAGGGAAATCCAGGCCATCACATGCAAATCTCTATTGCACAAGAGCTAACGTCTGTGCCTAAGTTTCGTACTCAAGCTAACTTTACTGCCTACAGTGAAGGGTGGGGCTTGTATTCAGAGCTGTTGGCAAAGGAAATGGGGGGTTATCAGGATGACTACTCTGACTTTGGCCGCTTAGTGAATGAAATTTGGCGTGCTGTACGATTAGTTGTTGATACAGGTATTCATGCCAAGGGATGGACGGAGGAACAAGCATTTGAATACTTCAAATCAAAAGCGCCAGTCGCAGAAGATGCCATTCGTTCTGAAGTGCGTCGATACATTGTATGGCCAGGCCAAGCAACCGCTTATAAAATAGGTATGTTAGAAATTTTGGATATGCGTGCAAAGGCAAAAGCAGCATTGGGTGATAAGTTCGATATTCGAGGCTTCCACGACACTGTGCTTGGTGGTGGTGCCATGCCATTGCCTCTATTGAAAAAGCGTGTTGAAGACTGGGTAGTTAGCGAAAAGAAAAAGGCAGTATAACCCATACATATTGTGCTAATAAAAAAGCCGCTATCGAAGCGGCTTTTTTTATATCATTGCAATTTTGCGCTAACGCTGAAATGGTTCACTCAGTAACTCAAAACCTTGTGGAGTAAACTTAAGCCAAGCGCCTTGCTCGTACCAGTCGCCTAGTACAACGCGAGTATATTCTTTATTGTTAGCTTTGAAGGTGTGAACGTTCGGACGATGTGTATGCCCATGAATCATCAACTGACACTGGTTGTTGACTAACGTTGTTTCAACTTCTTCCTGCGTAACATCCATAATGTCTTGTGACTTCATTGCCGTCGCGTCAGCACTTTGTTTGCGATAATTCTCGGCAATACGTTTACGAAGCGCGAGCGGTAAATTCTTCACGATAGCTTGCCACCACCAACTGCGAGATTTTTTTCGAAACGCTTGGTAACCTTCATCCCTTGTACACAACGTATCTCCATGCAAAATCACGAGTTCTTTATCGTACAACGTGATTTTTTCGACATCATCAAGCAACGTCATACCGCATTTTAGGGCATATCGCTTGCCCAACAGGAAATCTCGATTACCTTGTATAAAGAAAATTTCAGTGTTATTGCTCAGCGCCTTTAACGCCTCTGCAATTTTGAGCACAAAAGGGTTATCGTCATCATCACCTACCCAGTATTCAAACAAGTCACCTAAAATAAATAGCTTATCTGCTTCAGGGGCTTGGTGTTTGAGAAACGATAAAAAACAGGCCGTAATATCCGGCCTGTTTTCAGCAAGGTGCAAATCTGCAATAAAGTAACTGACGCTTGCAGATTCAGATAACGTCATCTTATGCCGCGTCTACTTCAGCCGACTCAACAATGATTTCGTCTTTAGGCACATCATCGTGGAAACCAAAACGACCAGTTTCTACTAAAGTCATTTTGTCAACGACGTCCATACCTTCAACAACTTCACCAAATACACAGTAACCCCAACCCTGTACAGATTCGTTTTTAAAATCTAAGAAGTCGTTATCGGTTAAGTTAATGAAAAACTGTGCAGATGCAGAATGAGGGTCTTGCGTGCGGGCCATTGCTAATGTACCACGTTTGTTTGCTAAGCCGTTATTTGCTTCGTTTTTAATAGGCTCACGCGTTACTTTTTCATCCATACCAGAAGCAAAGCCGCCGCCTTGTGCCATAAATCCTTTGATCACACGGTGGAAAATAGTACCGTTGTAAAAGCCTTCTTCCACGTATTGTTGGAAGTTTTTCGCGGTAATAGGCGCGTTGTCAAAATCTAATTTAATTTTGATATCACCTAGATTTGTTTTGAAAGTGATCATATTTTTCTTCCTACAGAAATAAAGTCGGCAAATTGTAACGCAAATAATCGCATTTTTCTCGCCTCAATGGCACTATTCAGATGAATCCACTATTTGGTTGCGTTACAATGCGCGCCAGGCCATTTTCAGAAAGATATTTGGCGAATTAGAAAACTTAACAGAAGGAAAATAAACGACAATGTTGCAGATATACAACACGCTAACACGCGCTAAAGAAACTTTTACCCCTATCGAAGACGGTAAAGTAGGTTTGTATGTTTGTGGTGTAACTGTTTATGACCTATGTCACATCGGCCATGCAAGAACCTATATTGGTTTTGATAATATTGTGCGCTACCTGAGGTTTTCAGGTTACGACGTTACTTATGTGCGCAATATTACTGATGTTGAAGACAAAATCATTAATCGTGCAAATGAAAACGGTGAAGAGCCAATGGCGTTGGTTGAGCGCAATATCGATGAAATGTATCGTGACTTCGATGCATTAAATCTTTTGCGTCCAGATATCGAGCCGCGCGTAACCACACATATGACCGAAATCATTGAGATGATTGAAACCTTGGTTGAGAAGCAGCACGCCTATGTAACGGGCAATGGCGATGTGTGGTTTGATGTGGCCAGTTACGAAAATTATGGCAAGCTGAGTGGTCAAAATTTAGAACAACTGCAAGCTGGATCTCGCGTTGAAATAGACGAAACGAAAAAGAGCCCGTTAGATTTTGCCTTATGGAAATCAGCTAAACCTGGAGAGCCTTACTGGGAGTCTCCATGGGGTAATGGTCGTCCAGGTTGGCATATAGAATGTTCTGCAATGAACAAAAAAGAACTTGGCCAGCATTTTGATATTCATGGTGGTGGTTCGGATTTATCGTTTCCGCATCATGAGAATGAAGTTGCGCAAAGCTGCTGTGCATCTGACACGCCTTATGTAAATTACTGGATTCACACAGGTATGGTTCAAGTTGACCAAGAGAAAATGTCTAAATCATTAGGTAATTTCTTTACTATTCGTGAAGTGCTAGAAAAGTATGATGCGGAAACAACGCGCTTTTTCTTAACGTCTGGTCAATATCGTAGTCAGTTAAATTACTCGACGGAAAACTTAGATCAAGCACGAGCCTCGGTTGAACGTATCTACACTGCTTTACGAGATGTAGAAGTAGGTGCAGAGTTTGCTCTTAATAAACAAAATGAATACGTCCAGCAATTTGTGAAGGCAATGGATGATGATTTCAATACGCCGGAAGCCATTGCAGTGTTGTTTGAACTAGCAAAACAATTGAATGTTGCTAAACAAAACAATGCAGACAATGTTCAAGAGTTAGCTGGCACGCTCAAATCATTAGGTGGTCTATTAGGTTTACTTCAACTAGACCCTGCTGCCTTTCTTCAAGGTGGCGGTGATGATGATGAAGTAGCTGTTATTGAAGCATTGATTGCCCAGCGAAACCAAGCTCGCGCTGATAAAAATTGGGCTTTAGCTGATGATGCGCGTGATAAGTTGAAAGCAATGAATATCGTCCTTGAAGACAGTGCTGGTAAGACAACGTGGCGTAAAGGTTAGTTAAACCTTTACCTCGCAAAAGGTATTACGTACAAAAAAGGCTCCGTTGGGAGCCTTTTTATTTTGCGCATCTGTAATTTTATTCTTTACCGAACTGCTCGCATGCAATCAGGGTATTCTCGATTAAGCTTGCAACGGTCATAGGACCAACACCACCCGGAACAGGTGTAATGAATGCAGCTTTGTCTTTTGCCACATCAAATTCAACGTCACCCACTAATTGACCCGAGTCTAAACGGTTAATACCGACGTCTATCACTATTGCGCCTTCTTTAATCCAGTCACCAGGAATAAAGGCTGGTTTACCCACAGCGACAACGATTAAGTCTGCGTTTCGTACTTTTGTTTCTAAATCACGTGTAAAGCGATGTGTGGTGGTAACAGTGCAGCCAGCTAATAATAATTCTAACGTCATTGGACGACCGACAATATTGGAAGCGCCAACAACTAATGCTTCTAGACCATGAGGTTTAACACCTGTTGACTCAATTAAGGTTACAATCCCTTTTGGGGTGCACGGGCGAAGGCCTGGTTGACGTAAGGCTAACTTACCAACATTTGATGGGTGGAAACCATCTACATCTTTTTGCGGGTTTATATGTTCAATCACCAAGTTAGGGTCCAAACCCTCAGGTAATGGCAATTGAACTAAGATGCCATCAACAGAGTCATCGTTATTCAACTCTTCAATTAAGCCCAACAATTCTTGCTCTGTTGTACTGGCCGGCAAATCGTATGAGCGGGAAACAAAGCCCACTTCTTCACATGCTTTGCGTTTACTGCCTACATATACTTGCGAAGCTGGATCACTGCCAACAAGTATCACTGCTAATCCTGGCGCACGTTTACCTGCACTGAGTCGAGCTGCCACTTTTTCTTTTACAGAAGTTCTTAGGTTTTGCGCAATCGCTTTACCATCAATTAATTGTGCCGTCATAGTTTTATGAATTGTCGAAGTTAGAAGATAAATAACACGATTATTTTCGCACAAAAGGGCAGACGGTTGTAGCGCATACCTTAATAAAGTGCGAAAAAAGGTGATCTCTTTAACCGGCTAAAACATATAGTTATTTTGCATTTTATAGGCAATCGAACGGTTTTTTAATCAAGGTGGCGCAAAAGTAACCGAACGCGCTAAAATATTTAAAAAAGTGTTTGACGAGCAAAGGGCAACTCGGTAATATCCGCACCCGTTGAAAGCGACACTGCTTTTAACGACAAATGTCGGTGATTAGCGCAGCTTGGTAGCGCACTTGGTTTGGGTCCAAGGGGTCGTAGGTTCAAATCCTACATCACCGACCACTTTCTCTTTTCATGAGAAAGACGCACTTGTAGGTAATGTGCGCCCTTAGCTCAGCTGGATAGAGCAACGGCCTTCTAAGCCGTGGGTCGCAGGTTCAAATCCTGCAGGGCGTGCCATTCAGTGGTGGCTATAGCTCAGTTGGTAGAGCCCCGGATTGTGATTCCGGTTGTCGTGGGTTCAAGTCCCATTAGCCACCCCATCTTCGTCGGTGATTAGCGCAGCTTGGTAGCGCACTTGGTTTGGGTCCAAGGGGTCGTAGGTTCAAATCCTACATCACCGACCACTCTATTCTTCATACCTTACATTTTATGTCGTGTTTTACGATTTTTTAGTAAGATCAATAGATTAATAACCTGTCTGTTGAAACCGCACAAAACCTCAATTAACTTATTGTTTTTTATATAAAATCAAAATATTTCGGCGATTAACTCGACTCTTGTAAAATCCATGGCTATAATTGCGCGTCATTATTTTTAATCTGAACATCTTTTATTCAGGTTTTTCCAAGCGCAGAACTTGATTTTTCTGGGCTTAACGCAAAATCAATTTTTGATTTCGCTTGGATAGATAGATGGAAAATAAAGAGCGTAAAAAGACGCTAGTTTGAGGTATATAAATGCAAGTTTCTGTTGAGACTACACAAGGTTTGGAACGTCGTTTAACTATTTCTGTTCCTGCTGAAAAAGTAGATGTTGAAGTTAAAAATCGTCTTCGTCAGTTAGCTAAGACACAACGCATCAATGGTTTCCGTCCAGGTAAAGTTCCACCATCAGTTATTCAAAAGCGTTACGGTAAAGCAGTACGTGAAGAAATTACTGGTGAGCTAATGCAACGCAACTTTGTTGAAGCAATTGTTGCTGAGAAGATTAACCCTGCAGGCCGCCCTAACTTCGTAGCAAAAAGCAATGAAGATGGCCAGCCATTCGAATTCGAAGCAACTTTTGAAGTATACCCAGAAGTTGAAGTAAAGGATTTAGAGAAAATCGCTGTTGAGCGTCCAGTTGCAGAAGTGACAGACAAAGATATTGATGAAATGTTCGTAACACTTCAAAACCAGCACAAAACGTGGAAAGAAAACAAGCGTAAGACGAAGAAAGGCGACAAGCTAACTATCGACTTCCTTGGTCGCGTTGACGGTGAAGAGTTTGAAGGCGGTAAAGCTGAGAACTTTGAACTTGAACTAGGTGCTGGCCGCATGATCCCAGGTTTCGAAAAAGAAATCACTGGCATGAAAGTAGGCGAAGAAAAAACGATTAACGTAACGTTCCCAGAAGACTACCACGCTGAAAACCTAAAAGGTAAAGACGCTGAGTTTGATATCAAAGTGAACAAAACTGAAGGCCCAGTGCTTCCAGAAGTAGACGAAGAGTTTGCTAAACTATTTGGTGTTGAAGAAGGTGGTGTTGACGCACTTCGTGAAGAAGTAGCTAAAAACATGGGCCGTGAATTGACACAAGCAATCAAGGCTAAAACGAAAGAGCAAGTTATCGAAGGTTTACTAGAAAGCCATGAAGTAGAATTGCCAGCTGCACTAGTTGCACAAGAAGTTGACGTATTACGCCAACAAGCACTTCAACGCTTTGGTGGTCAAATGGACCCTAAAAACATGCCTCAGCTTCCAGCTGAAATGTTCGAAGAACAAGCTAAACGTCGCGTTAAAGTAGGTTTATTACTTGGTGAAGTAATCAAGCTAAACGAGCTGAAAGTAGATGAAGCTAAAGTCAATGAGCTAATCGAATCTGCAGCTTCAGCATACGAAGACCCAGCTGAAGTAATCGAATACTACAAAACAAACAAAGAAATGAACCAACAGATGCAAAATGTTGCGCTTGAAGAGCAAGCAGTTGAGTTCGTTTTAGACAAAGCGAAAGTAAAAGACAAAAAAGCTAGCTTCAAGGACATCATGAACCCTGAAGCAAAATAAGCTTTTTCGTTGACAATACGCTAAGCAATAGCTTAAATGGCTTGTATGGAATCATATGAGCCATTTTTTTTATACTAAGGAAAATCTGTTGTTTAATTCTCATCTAAACTCTTCCGATTCAGGCAACATCATCGAAAACGCTTTAGTCCCTATGGTAGTAGAACAAACTGCTAAGGGTGAGCGTTCTTACGATATCTATTCTCGTCTGTTAAAAGAGCGCGTTATTTTCCTGTGTGGTCAAGTAGAAGATCACATGGCAAACCTTATTGTTGCTCAAATGTTATTTCTTGAATCAGAGAGCCCAGAAAAAGATATCTTCTTATACATCAACTCTCCGGGCGGCTCTGTAACAGCAGGTCTAGCAATTTATGACACGATGCAGTTTATCAAGCCTAACATTAGTACTGTATGTATTGGTCAAGCCGCGAGTATGGGCGCATTTTTGTTATCTGGTGGTGAAAAAGGTAAGCGCTACTGTTTGCCAAATTCACGTGTGATGATTCATCAACCATTGGGTGGTTTCCAAGGCCAAGCGTCTGATTTCGAAATTCACGCAAAAGAAATATTGTACATAAAAGAAAAACTAAACCGTTTAATGGCTGATCATACAGGCCAACCGTACGACCAAGTAGCGCAAGATACAGACCGCGATAACTTCCTAAGTGCAGAACAAGCGGTTGAATATGGATTAGTTGACGCCATATTAAATCAAAGAGCGGACAAATAAGATTGTTATCCGCTTAATTTGTGAAATACTTATTTGTATACCGTATAAAAGAATTCAAGATTAGAGGTACCGTATGACCGATATTAAAAAAGGTGACGGTGATAGCGGCAAGTTACTGTATTGCTCGTTTTGTGGCAAAAGCCAACACGAAGTACGCAAGTTAATAGCAGGCCCATCAGTTTTTATTTGTGATGAGTGTGTTGAGCTTTGTAACGATATTATCCGCGAAGAAATTAAAGAGATTGCGCCGAAACAGGATAAAGAAGCACTGCCTTCACCTGTCGATATTCGAGCGAGTCTAGATGACTACGTTATTGGTCAAGAGCACGCGAAAAAAGTGTTGGCTGTTGCTGTTTATAATCATTACAAGCGTTTGCGTAATGGTGACTCTCACAATGGTGTAGAGTTGAGCAAAAGTAACATCTTGCTTATTGGTCCTACAGGTAGTGGTAAAACATTACTAGCAGAGACGCTAGCACGCCTATTGGATGTGCCATTTACTATGGCCGATGCAACAACGTTAACTGAAGCTGGTTACGTTGGTGAAGATGTAGAAAATATAATTCAGAAGCTTCTACAAAAGTGTGACTATGACGTAGAAAAAGCACAACGTGGTATTGTTTATATCGACGAAATTGACAAAATTTCTCGTAAGTCAGATAACCCGTCAATTACTCGCGATGTTTCTGGTGAAGGTGTGCAACAAGCACTGTTGAAGTTAATCGAAGGTACGATTGCTTCAGTACCGCCGCAAGGTGGTCGTAAGCATCCGCAACAGGAATTTTTACAAGTAGATACGTCTAAGATTTTGTTTATTTGTGGTGGGGCTTTTGCTGGCCTTGATAAAGTCATTGAACAACGTTGTGAGACAGGTACGGGCATTGGCTTTGGTGCTGAAGTGCGAAGTAAAGACGAAGATAAGTCGTTAACCGAGCGTTTCCAAGAAGTCGAGCCTGAAGATCTGGTTAAATATGGTTTAATTCCTGAGTTCATTGGTCGACTGCCAGTGGTGGCGACATTAAGTGAGCTTGATGAAGATGCATTAATACAAATTCTCCAAGAACCAAAGAATGCTTTAACGAAACAGTTCATGGCATTGTTTGATATGGAAGAGGTTGAGCTAGAATTCCGTGAAGATGCCCTTAAAGCCATCGCAAATAAAGCTATGGTTCGAAAAACAGGTGCACGTGGTCTTCGCTCAATTGTTGAGGGGGTGTTGCTTGATACTATGTACGAGCTCCCTTCGATGGAAAATGCTGCAAAGGTTGTTGTCGATGAAACTGTCATTACAGGTGAATCAAAACCGATAATTATTTATGAGTCTCAGCAAGACCAAGCAGCTTCTGATAGCTAAATAAAAAAAGAGCCGAAAGGCTCTTTTTTTATTTCCTCCGTTGAAAGTTATTTGAATATCCCCATATACTTTTTAACAAAAGCATTTAACCTGTGAAAAGTAGGGCGAGTTCTCATTATTTTCGCCACTGTTCTTCTTATTTTTCAAGAGAGTAATCTATGACCGATGAATTAACTGGTGTAGTAGAAGTTCCAGTATTAGCGTTGCGCGATGTTGTGGTGTACCCACAAATGGTAATCCCTTTGTTTGTTGGTCGAGAGAAGTCTATCCGCAGCTTAGACATTGCGATGGAAAGCGATAAGCAAGTATTTTTGGTTGCGCAAAAAGATGCCGCTGTAGACGACCCAACAGAAAACGACGTGTATAAAACAGGGACGGTAGCATCAATTCTGCAAATGTTAAAACTGCCTGATGGCACAGTGAAGGTATTGGTTGAAGGTGTTAAACGTGCTTCTATCAAACAATTCGTCAATACAGAAGAGTACTTTACCGCAGATATCGAATATATCGCTTCGGAGCAGGTTGATAATGACAGTAGCGATGTACTTGTTCGTTCTGCCATCTCACAGTTTGAAGGTTATGTAAAATTAAACAAAAAAATTCCACCAGAGGTACTTACCTCTCTATCAGGTATCGAGGACCCAGAACAGCTCGCTGATACCATGGCTGCGCATATGCCGCTTAAACTTAATGATAAGCAAAAAGTATTAGAGACTAACAATATTGCTGAACGTCTTGAGTACTTAATGGCATTGATGGAAGGTGAAATTGACTTACTGCAAGTCGAGAAAAAAATTCGTACGCGCGTTAAAAAACAAATGGAAAAAAGCCAGCGCGAATACTATTTGAATGAGCAAATGAAAGCTATTCAAAAAGAGCTGGGTGAAATGGATGATGTGCCAGATGAAGCGGAGCAAACCCTCAAGCGCATCGAAGAAGCACAAATGCCGAAAGAAGCCAAAGATAAAACGATGGCTGAATTCCAAAAGCTGAAAATGATGTCGAGTATGTCTGCAGAAGCTACTGTTGTGCGCAGCTACATTGACTGGATGTGTAATGTTCCTTGGAAAAAACGCAGCAAGCTTAAAAAGAATCTAGCGCTTGCAGAAGAGGTACTTGAGAAAGATCATTACGGGTTAGACAAGGTCAAAGAGCGCATCTTAGAGTACTTAGCGGTTCAACAACGTGTCAGCAAACTTAAAGGTCCTATTCTTTGTTTAGTTGGTCCTCCTGGGGTTGGTAAAACGTCACTTGGTCAATCGATAGCTAAAGCAACGGGTCGTAAATATGTGCGTATGGCATTAGGTGGTGTACGTGACGAAGCTGAGATTCGCGGGCATCGTCGTACGTATATTGGTAGCTTGCCAGGTAAACTCATCCAGAAAATCGCAAAAGTTGGTGTAAAAAACCCGTTGTTCTTGCTTGATGAAATCGACAAGATGGCTTCTGACATGCGCGGTGATCCAGCGTCAGCGTTGCTTGAAGTATTAGACCCTGAGCAAAATACAAGTTTCAACGACCATTACCTTGAAGTGGATTACGACTTATCTGATGTAATGTTCGTTGCAACGTCGAACAGTATGGACATTCCTGGCCCACTATTGGACCGAATGGAAGTTATTCGCTTATCCGGTTATACCGAAGATGAAAAGCTCAATATTGCGAAGCGTCATTTAGTACCAAAGCAAATTGAACGAAATGGCTTAAAAGCGAAAGAGATTGATATCCAAGATAGCGCCATTGTCGGCATTATCCGCTATTACACGAGGGAAGCTGGTGTTCGTAGCTTAGAACGAGAAGTGTCAAAGCTGTGTCGAAAAGTCGTGAAAGAAATTCTATTGAATAAAGGCACCAATCAGGTCGTTATTTCTGATGAGAACCTAAGTGAGTTTTTAGGTGTACAACGTTTTGACTATGGTAAGGCTGACGATCAAAATCGAATAGGTTTAGTTACTGGTTTGGCATGGACACAAGTCGGCGGTGATTTGCTGACAATAGAAACGGCGTCAAATGTTGGTAAAGGTAAGTTAACTTATACCGGCTCGTTAGGCGATGTGATGCAAGAATCTATTCAAGCGGCAATGACTGTTGTAAGAAGTCGTGCAGAAAAGTTACGTATCAACGAAGACTTCTACGAGAAGCGTGACATTCATGTGCACGTGCCTGAAGGTGCAACACCAAAAGATGGCCCGAGTGCCGGTATAGGTATGTGTACCGCTTTAGTGTCGAGCTTAACAGGTAATCCAGTTAAAGCCGATGTTGCTATGACGGGCGAAATCACGCTACGCGGTGAAGTGTTGGCGATAGGTGGATTAAAAGAGAAGCTACTAGCTGCGCATCGCGGTGGCATTAAGACTGTTGTTATTCCAAAAGATAACGAACGTGACTTGAAAGAAATCCCAGATAATGTGAAACAGGACCTATCAATTCACCCTGTGAAGTGGATTGATGAGGTGCTTGAATTAGCGTTGGAACACCCAGTCGAAAAGTGGCAAGTTGGTGAAAAATAGAGCGTTGTAGCTGTTTTCATAGGCTGGAAAGCGAAAAAAGTGCAAAAAAATAGGAAAAAATTGCAAATATCGCTTTTCAAACGCTGAAAACGTGGTAAGTTAAAGACGCTGATAGCGCTAGACCTCAATATTGACGGGGTCTTAGTGGAAGATAATAAGAAAATTATCTAAACATTTTTTCTTTAACTCAGTGCTTGATGTTCAAAAAGAAGCTTGTTATAAAAGTCTCTGCAGGACGCTAAAAACAAAAGATAGCGCTGAATAATAACAATTGAAGGGGAAGACACTGTGAATAAGTCTCAACTAATCGAGAAAATTGCTGCTGGTGCAGACATCTCTAAAGCTGCTGCAGGCCGTGCATTAGATTCATTTATCGAAGCGGTTACTGAAGAATTAAAATCTGGTGAGCAAGTTGCTCTTGTAGGTTTTGGTACTTTCTCAGTTCGTGACCGTGCTGCTCGTACTGGCCGTAACCCACAAACTGGCGCAACTATCGAAATCGCTGCGGCTAAAATTCCTTCTTTCAAAGCTGGTAAAGCTTTAAAAGACGCATGTAACTAATCACAGTTCCATTCGTAGAATTTCAAAGACCACCTTATGGTGGTCTTTTTGTTTCTACGGTTCTGTTTTTGTCTATTCCTAAGACATATTTGTCGCAAATTCCGTTGATGTTACTTCAAGCATAGCGTCGCTTCTGATAGAATCGCGCAAGCAAAAAATACACTGAAGTGTTGAAGAGAAAAAGATGTTAGAGAATATTAGAGAGAACTCTCAAGGACTTGTGGCTAAGATCATTCTTGGCTTCATTATTTTGACTTTCGCCGTTGCAGGTATTGGCAGTTACACAAATTCTGTAGATACCTCTGTCGCTGAAGTTAATGGCCAAAAAATTAGCCAGCAGGCATTCGACCAAGCATACCAGGCTCAGCGTAACCGTATGGTTCAGCAGTTTGGTGAGATGTTTGATACCTTAGCGTCAGACCCAGCTTACATGGCGAATTTCCGCAAAGGTGTGTTAGATAATTTAGTCAATGAAATCTTAATTGATCAAAGCGCGCGTGATTTAGCTATTCGCGTGTCAGATGAGCAAATTAAAGAAACTATACGCACAATGCCGGAATTCCAAGTAGATGGTAATTTTGATAACAACCGTTACTTAGCAGTAATTAATCAGGCGGGTTTCTTCCAGTCTTCAGATTTTCGTGATTACTTGCGCACTGAAATGTCTCGTCGCCAGTTAAGCCAGGCGCTTGTTACTACTGAATTCAGCCTTCCATACCAAACAGAGCAACTTTCAGCGTTACAAAACCAAACGCGTGATATTAGTGTTGCTACCGTTAGCGCTGAGCAATTTAAAGCGACCGTTGAAGTAACCGACGAAGAAATTAATACGTATTACATGGGCAACCAAGCACGCTTTGAGAACCCAGAACAAGTTAAAGTTGAATATGTTGCGCTTGATGTTGATAAATTGTCTCAAGGCATTGAAGCAACAGATGAAGAAGCTGAAAGCTACTACAACGAAAATATTAGTGATTTCCAGCAACAAGAACAGCGCCGTGTATCTCACATCTTAATAGAGTTTGGTGACGACGAAGCAGCTGCAGAGGCACAAGCGAGTGAATTATTAGCTAAAGTTAATGCTGGTGAGGACTTTGCCGAGCTAGCAAAGGCACATTCTGCAGATGCGTTTAGTGGAGAAAATGGTGGCGACTTAGAGTGGGTAGAACGTGGTGTTATGGGCGAAGCGTTTGATGATGCTGCATTTGCGTTAGCTTCGGCTGGTGATGTCTCAAAACTCGTGAAGTCTGATTTTGGTTTCCACATTATTAAATTGACAGAATTAAAGCCAACACAAACAACGCCGTTCGTGGAAGTTAAAGAAGAAATTCTCGCGCGTATTAAAAATGACAGAGCTCAAGAGCAATTCTTTGAACTTCAACAAGAACTTGCGCGCGTTAGTTTCGAGTTTCCGGATTCATTGGATGACGCGGCGGGCGCTGTAGATGGTGAAGTACAAACGTCTAGTTGGTTAACACGTGGTGGCAACCCAGCTCCATTTAACGTACCAGCTGTGATTGATGCTGCATTCTCTGACATTGTGCTTACTGAGAACTTGAATTCAGATATTATTGAAGTGTCAGATACTTTGGTAATGGTTGTACGTGTTGCAGAGCACAAGCCTGCGGCTGTAAAACCGCTAACAGAAGTAGAGGCGCAAATTAAAACACAGCTTGTAAATGAGAAAGCCTCTTCGGAAGCTCAAACGCTAGCAAATGAAATGGTTGCTAAGCTGCAAAGCGGTGAATCTGTTGACTCTCAACTTGCGGAATTGGGCGCAGAGTTCACTGACCATGCTAATACGGCGCGTTTCGGTTCTACACTTGATCAAGCAGTGGTTCGCAAGGCATTTGTTATGCCACATCCTGAAGGAGCTCCAACAGTGGACAGTGCAGAGCTTGCCAATGGTGATTTAGCGATTATTACGGTGAAAGCGGTAACTGCGGGTGAAGCTGCTGTAAATCCAAACTTAGCAGAGCAAAAAGCAAGTCAACTGGCTCAATCTGCGTATCAAGGCTATGTTGATACATTAAGAGCGAGTGCTGAAATCAAGCAACGCCAAACGGTACAAGAAAGTAACGTCTTCTAAGTTACTTGCTTTGACATAAAAAAAGCGCCTACAAGGCGCTTTTTTTATGTATGAACGTTGTGTTTTTTCGTCAAACTATCAGCAAAATAAGGTTTGCTTGCCAATCTCTCTATTGAAAGTGCATTAATTAATTCAGTTTTTGGGTCATTTGCAGTTTCTGATTCATGATCAATTTTTTAGTGTACTTATGTTTTGGATTTTTTAAGACACTACTGGTACTGCCATATTCGACGACTTTCCCGTCAGATAACACCATTACTTCATCGCTAAAGTGACGAACGATACCTAAGTTGTGCGAAATCAAAATAAACGCCAAGCCCATTTGTTGTTGTAGGTCGAGTAGCAAATTTATCATTTGAGAACGCAGAGAGGGGTCCAGAGCGGCTAAAGCTTCATCTAGTATAACTACTTGAGGCGAAAGAATGATCGCTCTTGCCAGCGCTATACGTTGCTTCTGACCACCAGAGAACATATGCGGATAAAAGTTCATATGTTCGGCTAAAAGGCCTACTTTGAGTAATGTAACTTTAATGAGCTGTTCTCGTTCTGCTTCATCCAAGTTTGTATTAATTTTCAATGGCTCATCCAGCAACTGACCTATGGTTAAACTAGGATTAAGCGTTGTTGCAGAATCTTGAAAAATCATACGAATATGTTGGCAACGTTGCTTAAAATTGCCAGGCTCGAGATGTTGACCGTTTAATTTTATTTTGCCTGTTGTGGGATGCTCTGCGCCAACAAGCAGTTTGGCTAAAGTTGACTTACCACTGCCCATTTCACCGACAATGGCGAGTGTTCGTTGCGCTTCTAGTTCAAATGATAAAGCTGAAAGGGCAGGGATATCCTTTTTTTTGAACCAATCCTCCTTGACGCGATAGGTCTTACTTAACTCTTGGACTTCCAGTAAAACAGACATTAGTAAGTATCCTTTAACGAAAAGTGGCAACTGACTTGGTGGCCATGATAGCTTTTCACTTTTGGCGCTTTTACACAGGCTTGCTGCGCGCGAGGGCACCTGGGTCCTAAACGACAGCCAATAGGCAAGTGCTGCAGGATTGGAATACTTCCTGGTAACGCCATCAAGCGCGATTTTGCGGGCAAGTTGCTATTTGCATTCAAGCTACTATCCAGAAGAGCTTGTGTGTATGGGTGGAGCGGTTTGTTAAAGATTTGATCGGTAGTACCCGCCTCTACAAATTGCCCTGAATACATCACGGTTATGGTGTTTGTCCAGTGAGTAATATTTTCCAAATCATGGCTAATTAGCAAAATAGACATGTTTTTTAGCTGATTTAAGCTAGCGAGTAATCTAAAAATTTGCCCTTGGTTGGTACTTTCCATTGATGCCGTTGGTTCGTCAGCAATGAGCAGCTTAGGTTGACGAGCAAGGGCCATCGCTATCATTACCCGTTGACATACTGCCTCGGTTAATTGGTGAGGGTAACTTTTATTACATATGGTGTGTTGCTTAATACCAACCTTATGAAGCAACTTTATTGCTTCTTCCTTTCTTTGTTTTCTGCGTTGCCAAAAGTAGCCACTTAAACCCTCGGTACCGATAGCTTCTTCAAGTTGTTCACCAATAGGAGTTGTCGGATCAAGACATGACATGGGCTCCTGAAAAATCATCGCCACGTCTTTCGTGATGATTGCTTTTCTTTCCTCTATTGGCAGATGTAAAAGCTCTTTGCCCTGCCAATGAAAACGATCTGCACTTACTTTCCAGCGCTCATCATCTAAAACCCCCACAATTGCTTGAGCAAGTAATGACTTTCCGGAACCAGACTCTCCAACTAGGCCACGTACTTCGCCTTCTTTCATCGATAGACTTACTCTATCGACAGCAAGCGTATTTTCGTGCTTGCCAATGAGCTCAATAGAGAGGTTTCGTATATCGAGCAAATTCATTAGCTGAGTTTCCTTTGCTTGATTGCATGGCGAACACCTTCACCGACTAAGTTAGTCGCAACTACTGCAAATAATATTGCTAGCCCCGGCAGATACACCGTCCAAGGGGCGAGATAAAATAAGTCAAACCCGCTTGCCAACATAGCGCCCCATTCTGGAAGAGGAATAGGGGCACCTAAGCCCAGAAAGCCCAGGGCAGCTATATCCAAAATAGCAGCTGATTGCGCAAATGTGGCTTGGCTAATAATACGCTCAATGATATTTGGCAATACAGTGTGATTCAGAAGTCTTATCGATGAAGCACCATCGAGCTTTGCTGCGAGAACGTAGTCTTTTTCAAACTCTTCTTTTACTGCGTTTCGGGTAATGTGTACAAACTGAGGAATGAGTACCATCACGATCGCCCACAATGTATTTTCAAGACCTGGGCCCAAAATCGCAACAATAACGATGGCGAGCAAAAGAGATGGAATAGAAAGAATTACATCGAGAAAATGATTAAGAAAACTAGAACGTACACCTTTGGTTAGTGCAGCAAGGGAGCCAATAAGAACGCCAATTGTCATGGCAATGATAACAACAATAAAACTTAAACCAAAGGTTAGTGAAGTACCGTGCATTAGACGAGAAAGCATGTCTCGGCCTAGATCATCAGTCCCCAGTAAGAACGACACATTTCCAGCATCATCCCAAGCAGGTGGTAGCATCGCCATGGCGACGTCGCTTTCGACAGAGGAGTGTGGTGCAAATACCGGGGAGAATATGGCGATAAAAATAAGAAAGGCATAGGCGCCTAAACCTATCATAATGCTAGGAGTTTCTCTAAAGACAAGCCAAAGTTGGACGAGTGGTGAGGGAAACTCTTCTTCTAAGTATATTTTATCGCGAGCCATATTTTGCTCCTCGCGCTAATGGATTCAATGCTGCGTATGTATAGTCAGTAATGATATGAACAATAAAGATAAAGGTTGAAAGCACCAATAAACCACTTTGAATAGCGGTATAATCGCGTTGATAAATACTTTCTATTAACCAGCGTCCAATTCCGGGCCAATTAAAAATAACTTCTGTAATCATTGCAAGAGTGATTAGGTTCGCAAATTGAAGTCCAATATGTTGCACAACCTTTATTAACGCGTTGCGAATAGCATGTCGAAAGATGATTTGTGCAAAGCTTAACCCCTTTGCTCTTGTCGCTTTGATGTAACTTGTCTCTAATACCTCTAGCATCGCACTGCGTGCTAGGCGAATAAAAATGGTGGCAGGCGCAATAGCTATGACGGCAGCTGGCAAGATAATGTGTGCAAATGCATTCTGTAAAGCTTGCCATTTGTAAGGTGTGTCACTCAAGAGTACATCGACTAACATCAAGCCGGTGACGTGCTCAATTTCATACAGAAGACTTATTTGTCCGCCAGAAGGTAGCCACCCAAGTTGAATAGAAAATGTAAGAATGGCAAGTAGTCCGAGCCAAAATACAGGGATTGAATAACCCACCATGGCAACGGATAAAATGACATGATCGACAATTTTGTTGTGGCGGATAGCAGCGACAAAGCCGATGGGTATACCCACTATTGTCGCAATTAAAAAGGCAAATAGGCTCAGCTCAATGGTCGCTGGTAGCAATCTCAGTATTTCATCTGCAATAGAGGATTGAGTCGCCATAGAAATACCCAAATCACCGGAAAATATATGAGATAGGTAACTAAAAAACTGTACTACGATGTTGCTTTCTTGCTGGTAGTCTTGCGCTAATATCGCGAGCTGTTCTGGAGTTGCATTCAACTGACCTGTTAGGTTGATCAGCTGTTCACCTGGGAACATATAGGAAAGACTAAAGCTGAGAATACTAAGCAGTAAAATCGTAAAAATAAAAAGGTTTAGACGCCTCAAGGTAAACATTAACATTACTGCTTACTTACCTCCGCAAAACTAATGCCGCCGAAAGAGCTTAAAAGTCGACCTTTTACATCTTTATGTCGCGCTTGATAACGTTTTGAGTGAGCAAGCGGCAATATCGGCAATTCTTCGTGAAGAATATTCTGTGCTTGCCTATAAAGACTTGTTCGCTGACTAACATTTGTCGTTTGCAATGCCAGCTCAATCAAACTGTCAAACTCTTGATTACACCACAACGCTCGGTTACTGCCTGTTGCGACGGAGCTACAGCTGAGCAGTGGACTAAAAAAGTTGTCAGGATCTGGATGATCGGCTGACCAACCGAGTAAGACACTTTGATGTTCTCCCTCACTCACTCGTCTTAAAAATGTCGCCCATTCATAAGTAACAATATCGACATTGACACCAATTTGGCTTAAATCAGCTTGAATGATTTTTGCCATGGTTAAAGCGTTTGGATTGTACGCGCGCTGGACTGGCATTGCCCAAATATCGAAGCTTAGTTCTTCATCGTAACCTGCTTCAACCAATAACTGTCTCGCTTTAATTGGAGAGTATTCAATATCTGTAATGGTATCGTCATGCGCCCAAGAATTTTTAGGGAGAATTGATTTGGCAACTTCGGCTTGGCCTGCGTATATTGCCTCAATAATAGCTTCTTTGTTAATTGCATGAGCTATAGCTCTTCGTACTAGAGGGTCATCAAATGGCGGCTTTTCTGTGTTAAAACCCAAATAGCCGATATTGAACGAGGTCACTTCCTCCAACAACAAGTTTGGATTTTCGGTAATTTTATGTTGTGCGATAGGGTAGGCGATAACATCACATTCGTTAGTCAGCAGCTTGGTTAAACGGCCCGTGTCACTTGAGGTAATGTCGAAAACTAACTGCTTAATTTTAGCTGGGCTATTCCAGTATTGATCGTGTCGATAAAAGCGTAGTAGCGAGCCCGCTTGATATTCTTTCAATTTGAAGGGCCCTGTGCCTATAGGTAAGAGGTCTATATCTGATGCTTTATCTTCAGCGAGTAAATTATCTGCATATTCTTTCGATAAAATAACCGCGTAGTCCGTTGCCAGGTTTGCGAGAAAAGAGCTGTTTGCTTGTCGAAGTTTAAACCGAACGGTGTACTCATTAATTTTTTCTACTTCTTCAATACTGTTGGAAAACTGTACGTTTTGAAAAAATGGGTAACGACCACCTGATACCTGATGATAGGGGTTTTCTTTGTCTAGGATTCGTCTGAAGCTAAATACTACGTCATCGGCATTGAGGTTACGAGAAGGCCAAAAGTAGTCTGTTGTATGGAATGCTACGTCTTTTCTTAAGTAAAATGTGATCATTTTACCATCGCGAGTAACATGCCATGATTTGGCTAGTGCCGGAGCGATGCTGTTGTCACCTGCGTTAAAGGTAATAAGTCTGTCGTAGATTTGGTTCGCCACGGCATCAATAGTTGTGCCTGAAGTCACGGTTTGTGGGTTAAAAGAGACAGGTGAGCCTTCAGCACAGTACACTATGCTGTTTTGCGCAATTTCTTGATTTTCAACTTCACAGCCAGTCAGTAACACGCAAGCTGTGAGTATGCTACCAAATGAAATGCGTTGACTAAGCTTCATCTAATCCATTTCCATCTAATAGGTTGTACTTTTTCAAATAGCCTCTTAATTGATGGTACGTCAGTTCTAGTGCTTCAGCTGTTTTCTTTTGATTAAATTGACATGATGCTAACGCTGATTTCAATAACTTTATTTCATAATCTTGCGATAAATTCTTCAACGACACGGGGAATTCTGGAGCAGCTTCTTGAATTGGTGCCATTTTCAACGGTGTATCTGCCACAGGTGCACTGGTTGTATGCGTGTCTGCTTGCTCAGGTGTTCGCTCGATAACACGGTCTTGTGTTTTAACTCGCTGGGTGGGGCGGTAAGGAGACTCAAACGGATCAACAACAAGTTCATGAACAGGTAAGTGTGGGTTGTTACAGCGATATACGCTACGTTCTACCACGTTCTTTAATTCACGAATATTACCAGGCCAATGATACTCGAGCATCGCGCGCTTGGCTTTCTCCGTAAAACCGCTGAATAATTCGAATTCGAGTTCACGAGCCATATTGATGGCGAAGTGTTCAGCAAGAATGAGGATATCTTCAACTCGCTCTCTCAATGGTGGCAAAGTAATTACATCAAAGGCTAAACGATCCAATAAGTCTGCTCTAAATTCGCCTTTGTCAGCCAATGTAGGCAAATCTTCATTGGTCGCAGCAACCAGGCGAGCATCTGTTTTTATTGTGCGGGAGCCACCTACACGCTCAAACTCTCCGTATTCAACAACACGGAGTAATTTTTCTTGAATCAGCCCGGAAGTATTCGCTATTTCATCAAGAAATAAGGTCCCTTTGTCTGCGCGCTCAAAGCGTCCCTCGTGGCGTTTGTTGGCGCCAGTAAAGGCACCACTTTCGTAACCAAATAGTTCGCTCTCTAATAAGTTTTCATTTAAAGCAGCACAATTCAGCTTTAAATAATTTTGCTCCCATCGTTTAGAAAGATAGTGTAAACGAGCGGCAACCAGCTCTTTACCGGTGCCTCGCTCACCAATAATTAACACAGGTTTACTCAGTGGCGCTATCTGAGAGATTTGTTCTAAAACTTCCAGAAAACTATTTGATTGTCCTATCAAATTGTCTTGTTGTTTAAATCTCGCCATGCTGATCCTAATTATTAGTTTATTTCGCTAACAAATAGTGTATTTTATTAACGCACTCGATAGAAGTGTTTTTACTAAAATTAATAAAATATATAAAAAACAGTTGTTTAAATGCGTTGTGGCAGGTTGGCGTAGTTCATGAATATAA
Organism: Thalassotalea euphylliae; assembly: GCF_042682785.1. Lineage (GTDB taxonomy): Bacteria > Pseudomonadota > Gammaproteobacteria > Enterobacterales > Alteromonadaceae > Thalassotalea_F > Thalassotalea_F euphylliae. The sequence goes on from NZ_JBHUIB010000003.1 coordinate 263,959, forward strand.
CAACACCAAGACAAACAATACGCTAATTAAATTGAGGTAGATGTTATGGGTATTTTTTCACGGTTTACAGACATCATTAATTCAAACATTAATTCATTACTAGATAAGGCTGAAGATCCAGAAAAGATGGTTCGCCTTATCATTCAAGAAATGGAAGACACGCTTGTTGAAGTGCGCTCAAGCTCAGCAAAAACTCTAGCTGATAAGAAAGAGTTGGCTCGTCAAATAGCGCGTTACCAGAAAGACGCAGAACAGTGGCAGGAAAAAGCAGAGCTAGCATTAAGCAAGGGACGTGAAGATTTAGCACGTGCAGCATTAGTGGAAAGAGGTAAGGCCGCAGACAGTGCAGCAGCACTGGAGGATGAGCTAGCACACGTTGATGAGCATATCGCAAAGCTTCAAGACGAGATTACACAGCTACAAGAAAAATTAGCGGACGCTAAAGCGCGTCAGAAAGCAATCATTATGCGTGAAAAAACGGCGAGCAGTCGTTTAAAAGTGAAGCGCAATGTTGATAGCAATAAAATTGACGATGCGTTGAGCCGATTCGACCGCTACGAGCGTAAAATTGACGATTTAGAAGCGCAGGTGGAAGCGCATGACCTAGGCAGTAAGTCTTTGTCAGACGAAATTGCAGAGTTGGAAAATGATGAAAATATTGATAATGAGTTAGAAGCACTAAAAGCTAAGCTAAACTCAAAAGAAGAAAAATAATTCATCAGCATAACGTCGAAGAAGGAGAGGTATCGTGGAAGAGATTATTGTAGCCCCGTTGATCATTTTTATGCTGATTGTTGCGCCAATATGGTTAATTTTACATTACCGTAGTAAGCGCCAGATTAGCCAGGGCCTGAGCGAAGAGGAATATACGCAACTGTCTGAACTTGCGGAGTTAGCTGACAAAATGTCAGACCGTATTAAAACGTTAGAAGCAATTTTAGATGCGGAATCACCTGATTGGAGAAACAAGGTATGAGTGGCAGACGAAAAGGCGAGTTATATCGCATTCCGAGCCAAGGTAAAATAGCTGGAGTGTGTGCAGGGATTGCAGACTACTTCAGCTGGGAAACTTGGTTGATCCGTATTTTGGTGGTATCTGGTGTTTTGTTTGGCATGCCATGGTTAGTGTTCTTATATGTTGCTGCATGGTTTATCTTGGATAAGAAGCCTGCGACAGCCGCAGAAGCCGAAAGCAAAGAACACGGTTTTACTAGCAAAAAGTCAGAACCGAAAAGTGACGATATCGACTCCGAGCCAATTAAGGTTAAAGCGAGAATTTGGCAGGCAGGAGAACCGCCAAAACAAGCATTCCATGATATTCGACGTAAGTTTACCAATATGGAAAAGCAGCTTCGTACTATGGAAAGATATGTGACATCCCCAGAGTTCACTGTATCTCGGGAAATCAATAAACTATAAAGCGACTCATAGAGTCGCTTTATTTTTCCCATTAAATACTTGTTATCTATCGGTAAAAACCGATACCATCGAAATCAAAATAGCGCCTTTTTGTGTGCACACTATGTCAATTTTAAGCAGTAATACTCTCGACACTATCAAAGCAAAGGCAGGTGACCTGCTCAATCGTACCGTTGATCAACATGTAAACTTGGCTGTTACCGGCTTGAGCAGAAGCGGTAAAACCGCTTTTATTACTTCTCTGGTTAATCAACTGATAAATGAGGGAGCTGATTCACAGCTGAGCTTTTTCAATCCAGTCTCGCAAGGTCGTTTTATAGCCGCTAAACGCGAGGCTCAAAAGAATATAGATATTGCTCGTTTTACATATGAGGAGGGCATGAGCGCTTTCGCGGAAGAACCGCCGAAGTGGCCTGAACCAACGCAAGGAATAAGTGAGCTTAGGTTAGCGATTAAATACAAGCCCAAAGACTCTCTGCTTAAATATGCGACCGATATGGCGACGCTGACTCTAGATATCACTGATTACCCTGGTGAGTGGCTTTTAGACCTTCCTATGTTATCTGTCACTTATGAAGAGTGGTCAGAAAAAATGGTAGCGCTATTACAGCAAGCTCCTAGAAAAGAATTCGCACAACACTGGCTAGATAAGGTTGCTGCTCTCGATCCATTTGCACCAGCAGATGAGGAGCAGATTGCTGAGTTAGCAAAAGAATATGCCGGGTTACTAAAAATATTTCGAGAAAAGTTAGGCTTATCGGTTATACAACCAGGGCGTTTTATTTTACCTGGCGAACTAGCAGGTGCACCGATACTCGAGTTTTTCCCGTTTATTAGTATCGATGAGGTGGATGGCAATGACTATCAAAATGCTGAGGATAGCTCGTTAATTGGCATGCTACGGGCACGTTTTCTGGAGTACAGAGAAAGAGTGGTTAAGCGTTTTTACAAGCAGCATTTTGTTAATTTTGATCGCCAAATTGTGCTGGCGGATTGCTTGACTCCACTAAATAACGGTAAGGAGAGCTTTGAAGATTTAAAAATGGCCATCAATATGATTATGGAAAGTTACCAATATGGCCAATCAACTATCTTGAGCCGCTTGTTTTCCCCTAAAATTGATAAGTTGTTGTTTGCCGCTACGAAAGCTGATCATATCACTGCCGAGCAACATGTGAATTTAACGAGTTTGTTAAATCAGTTAATCCATCAAACGAAACAGAAACTTAATTTTGATGCCATCGATATGAAAACATTGGCCATTGCATCTGTAAAAACTACACAGAATGGCAAGGCAAAGGCCGATGGGCGAGCACTGCCAGTCATTAGCGGTCGTCAAAAAGATACCAATAAAACGGTAACATTGTTTCCCGGTACTGTGCCTGAAAAATTACCCACGGATGCATTTTGGCAGCAACATCAGTTTAATTTTATCGAGTTTTTACCTGCAACCTCGATAGCACGTCATGAAGTATTGCCGCATTTGAGAATGGATCAAGTCTTACAATTTTTACTCGGAGATAAGATGTCATGAGTAAACCAACTGACTTTCAACAGCAAATTTTATTTGAAGAAAAAGAGATTGATGCTGGCGAAAATAAATCTCTACCGATTGAACAGCAGGTCATTGTCGATAACGATGAATGGCAGGCTGAAGAGGTTGCAGATGACTCAGCGTTTGCTGAAGAGTGTACACAGTCTGCACAAAGTAATAACGTCGTTTGGCGCTTGCTCACGTTTATTGTGCTACTTGTCGTTACATTAGAATTAGCAGACTTTTTTGTAACGGGTTTTACAGAGGCCCCAATTACTACCTCACTTTACGCAGGGTTACTGGGTCTAGTTGGTTTTCTTGCTGGTGCCTCACTGGTAAGAGAGTTTGTTGGATTAAAGCAGCTAAAGCAGCGAGATCAAATCAGAGAAGAGCTTGCAAAATTGCTTGAGAGTGATGCACATGGTAACGCAGAAAAGGTAGTGACTAAGTTAACAAAATCATTATCGAATGACTTATCGGCAGCACAACAACAAAAATGGGAAAAATCTTTAGCCGAGCATTTCAGTGACAAAGAGGTCGTAGAGTTATACAGCAGGCAAGTACTGAGTGAGACTGATGAAAAGGCATTAGCAGCAGTCGCCCGGTTTTCCTCTGAATCAGTGGTACTTGTGGCACTGAGTCCAGTCGCTGTATTGGATATGCTTATCATGCTTTGGCGAAATCTTGCTCTCGTTGACAAAATTGCAGGGCTATACGGACTGAAACTCGGTTACTGGAGTCGCATAAAATTAGTGAAGCAAGTTATTTTTAATATGATATTTGCAGGCGCTTCAGAAGTTGTTGCTGACGTTAGTGCTGATATGTTAGGTGCAGATATGCTCGGTAAGCTCTCTGGTCGGTTAGCGCAAGGTTTAGGAGCGGGCATGCTTACGGCTCGTCTTGGTTTGAAAACTATTTATTTGTGCCGTCCTATCCCATTTGATGATAACGCACCTAAGCTTTCGCAGGTTAGACGTGAGATTGTCGGGCAGATAAAGCAGTTAATGAAACCGACAGCTGAAAAGTAGTAAATTGACAATTCCCGTACATAAAATTGTACGGCATTGATATTTGTTTAACTTTTGACCAACCCTTTGTGTCTTTCCTTCGTAAATAACCATCACTTAATATGAGGGCAACTAAAGTGGCTCGCCACGAATAAAGATAAGAAGGTTATTACAAATGGGCAAGGCGACTAAATATGTCTCCAAAGAAGCTGATGCAAGCGGCTTTATCCATTGGACTGAGGAAGAGAACGACACTTGGGCTGCGCTAATTGAGCGTCAGCTTAAATGTATAGAAGGCAAAGCGTGCGACGAATACATGGTGGGGTTAGAAAAACTTAACCTACCGCTAGATCGCGTGCCACAGTTGGAAGAAGTTAGCAAAGTTTTACGCGCAGAGACTGGCTGGGAATGCGCAGCAGTACCGGCGTTGATTGGCTTTGGCGAATTCTTCAGACTGCTTTCAGAAAGGAAATTCCCTGTTGCTACGTTTATTCGCAGCAAAGAGGAATTTGACTATCTGCAAGAGCCGGATATTTTTCACGAAATATTTGGCCATTGCGCCATGCTAACGCACCCTGCATTCGCCAAGTTCACAGAAGCATATGGCAAGCTAGGTCTTGCTGCATCGAAAGAAGATCGGGTTTTCTTAGCGCGCCTATATTGGTTCACTGTTGAGTTTGGCTTGATGAGCACGCCTGACGGCTTAAGAATATACGGTGGCGGTATCCTGTCTTCGCCGGGCGAGACGGCTTATGCCATGCAAGACGGCAACGCAGAGCGACGCTTCCTGACCAATGAAGAGCAAGTTGTAGATGTGCTGCGTACACCATATCGTATCGACATTATGCAGCCGATATACTTCATGATTGAAAAAATGTCTGATCTAGATGCTATTCGTGCGCTAGATTTAATGAGCTTGGTTGAGCAAGCTAAAGCATTAGGTCTTCATGCACCTAAATTTCCACCAAAAGAAAAAATTGCCAGTTAAGGACAAATAATGAGTTCAAATTTAACAGCACAAAAGTGTGAAGCCTGTCACGTTGATGCACCGAAAGTTACTGACGAAGAGTTAGCTGTATTGATCAAGGAAATTCCTGATTGGGTACCAGAAGTACGTGATGGCATCATGATGCTCGAGCGTGTTTACAAGTTTAAAAATTACAAGCTTGCATGGGCATTCGCTAATAAAGTGTCAGAACTTGCAGAAGAAGAGTTCCATCATCCAGCCATTTTACTCGAGTGGGGCAAGGTAACTGTCACTTGGTGGAGTCATTCAATTAAAGGTCTTCATAAAAATGACTTTATTTGCGCAGCGAAAACAGACAAGTTACTAGAAGAATAAGCTGCTCTGCACGAAAAGCTTTATTCTTGTAAAAATTAGTTTACAATAGCCCCCAGCTAAATTCAGTGGGGGCTTTTTTATGCGTTTGGAAATTGTTTGCGAAGACCGTGTAGGTATTGCACAGCAAGTGTTAGGCGTCTTTGTTGAACACAAAATCAATATCAAAGGTATTGATGCAGTGACTGAAACCGGGCATATTTTTGTGCATATTCCGGATTTAGATTTTTCTGAACTACAAAGCTTTATGCCTCAGTTACGTCTTATCGAAGGCGTAGAGGATGTTAAAACAACTCCATTTATGCCATCAGAGCGCGAACGTAATGAATTGGCTACCTTAATTAAAACCTTTCCTGATCCTTTCATTTCAGTGGATACGCGCGGAAACATCCGTGGCGTTAATGATATTGGATGCTCTATTTTGGGCGAGCATATTAAAGAGCTGGTGGGAGAGCCTGCTGGTCAATGGATCAAAGGTTTTAATATTACGCGCTGGCTTGAAGGCGATGATATTCTCGCTCAAACTCGCCGCATAAAATTCAAAGAAGAAGACTTCGTTGCCGACATTCTACCAATTAATGTTTCGGATGAGGAAGGCAACCCTGTTAATGCAGGTGCCGTGCTGATACTGAAGTCAGAGGCTCGCCTTGGCCAGCAAATAAGCGCGTTTAAACAGAACAATGAAAACACTTTTTCTGGTATTCAAACTGCTAGTAGTGCAATGAAAAAAGTGGTTCGTGAGGCTAAACGAATGGCACTTCTGGATTCGTCTATGTTGGTGATTGGTGAAACAGGTGTAGGCAAGGAACTCATTGCGAAAGCGTGTCACGATGCAAGTGACAGGGCAGAGCACCCATTTATGACGCTTAATTGTGCGTCATTGCCGGATGATGTTGCAGAGTCTGAATTGTTCGGCACCGGTGCCCAAGGTAGTAAACCGGCAAAACGCGGATTATTTGAAAGTGCCGACGGCGGTACCATTTTCCTAGATGAAGTGGGGGAAATGTCCTCTAAGCTCCAAATCAAACTATTACGCGTTATTCAAGACGGCAGCTTTAGGCGTGTAGATGATGAGCAAGAAATTAAAGTCAATGTGCGCTTTATTAGCTCCACAAATAAAGATCTACTCAATTTGGTGTCAACGGGTGAATTTCGTGAAGACTTATATTATCGCTTGAATGTGTTGGGATTAAATATCCCTTCCTTGCGAGAGCGTCGCCCTGATATCTTACCTTTGGCTGAGCACTTTATCACTAAAGCTGGTCAAGTGATTGGGAAATACAACCTCACCATGACAGATGATTGTCGTGACTTTATTGAGCACTACCCGTGGCCAGGTAATGTCCGTCAATTAGAAAATGTGCTTATTCGCGCTGTTTCATTGTTGGAAGGTACAAGTATTGAAACGTCGCATCTGCAGCTGCCTTCATACACAAGAGAACATGGATATCTAGAGCAGGAATTCGAAGGTACGCTTGATGGCGCGGTGAAAAAATTTGAAGCTGATTTACTGCGAAAGTTATACCCGGCATATCCAAGCACAAGACAGCTTGCCAAGAAGCTTGGTTTAAGTCATACAGCTATTGCCAATAAGCTTCGAGAGTATGACATCAACAAAAAAACCGTAAAGATTTAATTACGTGATTTATCCAAAACGCCAGTGAAACACACCGTTTACTGGCGTTTTTTCTTTTTCAGCGCTTTATTCTCGCGTGATTACCTTTTGTAAACTAATACTAACGAATTATTGGTGTGCCTGAATTTGGGTAAAGGCTAGTATTTCAATGGCTTTAACGTAAAATCGGCATCAATATTTTATCCTTTCTTCCATTGTTTATTGGAAGCGCATAAGAATTACTAAGGATCACTATGAAATTAGCAACGTTGAAGAACAACACACGTGATGGCCAACTTGTTGTAGTTAGTCGCGACTTATCGAAGGCTGTAGCGGTGACAAATATCGCGAATACGATGCAACAAGCAATTGATGACTGGGCGACAATTTCGCCAAAATTAGAAGCTGTTTATGCACAGTTAAATGATGGTGCTGTTGAAGGTGCTGTTGATTTTGATGAAGCACACTGTGAATCGCCGTTGCCACGTGCTTACCAGTGGGCTGATGGCAGTGCTTACGTAAACCATGTAGAGCTTGTCCGCAAAGCGCGTAATGCAGAAATGCCAGAGACATTTTGGACTGACCCTTTAATGTATCAAGGCGGTTCTGATGCATTTATTGGCCCACGCGATGACATTCCAGTAGCTTCTGAAGACTTTGGTATTGATTTCGAATCTGAAGTTGCTGTGATTACGGACGACGTGCCAATGGGGGCTTCGCCAGAACAAGCAGAGTCACACATTAAATTACTGATGCTAGTTAACGATGTTTCACTGCGTAACTTAATTCCAGGCGAGCTAGCAAAAGGCTTTGGCTTCTTTTCAAGTAAGCCTTCAAGCGCATTTTCTCCTGTGGCCGTAACACCAGATGAGCTTGGTGATGCATGGAACGGTAAAAAAATTCATTTACCATTAACGACGCATTTGAACGACGAGTTGTTTGGTCAGCCAAACTGTGGCGTTGATATGACGTTTGATTTCCCAACAATTGTTGCACATGCAGCGAAAACTCGTCCTTTGTCTGCGGGTGCAATTGTTGGTTCTGGTACTATTTCAAACTATGATCGTTCAGCAGGCTCAAGCTGTTTAGCTGAAAAGCGCATGTTAGAAATCATTGCAGACGGTAAGCCAAGCACTTCATTTATGCAGTTTGGCGACAAGGTTCGTATTGAAATGTTCGATGAAGAAGGCAATACGATTTTCGGCTCAATTGATCAAACTGTTGTTGAGTATAAAGGAGCTTAAGTAGCATGAAGCTATACGGATATTGGCGCTCTTCAGCGGCTTATCGCGTTCGAATCGCCATGCACATCAAGGGCATTAACTTTGAGTCAATTCCTGTGCACCTCGTTAAAGAGGGCGGTGAGCAGCACAAGGCTGATTATGTAGCGATGAACCCTACACACTTAGTACCAACGCTTGTGGATGGTGACTTGGTTCTTAATCAATCAATGGCCATTATCGACTACCTAGAGCAAAAATATCCAAGTCATTCGTTATACCCTGACAACATAGAAGATGCTGCAAGAGTAAGAGCGATGGCACTTGATATAGCGTGTGAAGTGCACCCTCTTAACAACTTGCGCGTTCAACAATATCTCGTTAAAGAGCTAGGTGTTGATGACAAACAAAAGATGCAGTGGGTGCATGATTGGATGCATACAGGGTTTGCCGCTTATGAAAGGCAACTGGAGAAATTTGCAGGAGACTTTTCATTCGGTAATCGTGTTAGTGTTGCTGATTTATGTTTAGTACCACAGGTTTATAACGCCAATAGATTTGATGTTGATATGAGTGCCTATCCACTAATTACTAAAGTGGTTGAAAATTGCCTTGCGCTTTCTGCGTTCGATAAAGCGGTACCTGAAAATCAAGCAGACGCAACGTAATAACAAATTACAAGTCGTTACGAAAAAGAGAAGCATTGCTTCTCTTTTTTTTTCCTAATTTGTTAAACTTTCTAAGAAAATTTGGTCTAAATAAACGAACAATTTCCGTGGGCTAGCTACACTTAAAGGTAGTGCTGTTGTATTCCGATTAGAAAATTAGAAGTAAAATTTATGGAAAATCAAACCTCACCTGGCATTGATGACATTCAAAAGAAAGATAACAAGACTGTGATCTGGGCCGTCGTTGTTATTGTTGTCGCCGCCATCGTCTTGCCTATTTATTACTATTTGAGTGTTGAGAAACCGAAAGAACCAGACGCTGTTGTAGCTCCTGAACCTGTTGTTGTTCCTGAGCCAGTGACAGAACCTGAGCCAGAACCCGAAGTTGCGCCAGAGCCAATTCCGGTTGAATTACCGCCGATAGAGGTAGAGCCTGAGCCCGTTGAGGAAGTGATAAATCCTTTGCCTGAACTTAATGAAAGTGACAGCTGGCTAAAAGAGCAGTTAGTGTCACTAACCTGGCGCAAGGAGCTATTAAAACTCGTGATTGATGACGATATGGTGCGCCGCTTAGTGGTATTTACCGATAACTTTGCTCAAGGCAACTTAGCATATGAATATAGCCCACTCGTTAATCCAAGTATCAAGTTTTCTGCAATCGAAGATCGGCCTGCTGAAGGTGGTCAAGCCACTTGGCTTTGGGATGAATCGCAGACTAAGCGTTTTAGTACCTATGTTGATTTAATGCGCTCTTTTGAGCCAGAGCGCCTAGCGGCTTGGTATGTGGAATTAAAACCGCTGATTAATGAAGCCTATGCTGAGCTTGGTTACCCGGATTCAGATTTTTCTGAGACGCTTCAAGATGCTATCGTCCGTGTACTAGATATGGAAATCCCAAAAGATACGCTAACGTTAGTTAGACCCAGTGTAATGTACAAGTATGAAAACGAAGCATTTGAATCGATGCCGGAAGCAGAAAAGCTATTGCTTCGTATTGGTAAAGATAACTTGTTAATTATTAAATCTTTCTTATTGGAATTCAGTGACGCATTAGCACGTGCTGAAGCCAATGCATCATGATTTCACCGGTTGTTCCCGAGGAAATGGCCACTGAAAATAGGCCTATCCTCGCTAAGATTGGGACCTATATCCTAGAAGTCATGGGTTGGAAAATAACGGGTGAGTTGCCAGCCCACCCTAAAGTTGTTTTTGCGGTAGCGCCACATACATCAAACTGGGACTTCATAATCGCACTCTGTGCGATGCTTCATTTACAGTTGAAAGTATCTTTTATGGGAAAAGCGTCCATTTTTATATTTCCTGTTCGTGGTTTGCTGCTTAAGTTAGGCGGCATACCTATTGACAGGAGTTGTCCACACGGCGTGGTAGAGCAAATGGCAAAAGAGTTTGAACGTAAAGAAAAGCTCGCACTGGGACTTGCGCCAGAAGGTACGCGCAGTAAAACGAAAGAGTGGAAAAAAGGCTTCCTATATATCGCAAAAAAAGCAAACGTCCCCGTTGTTCCTGTCAGTTTTCATTTCGACAAAAAAGAATTGAAGTTTCATAAAGCGATGAACATTTCAGGCGACATAGACGAAGAATTGGTGAGAGTAAAGTCGTATTTTGACACCGCCTGTGCAAAAAATCCCCAAGCGGTATAGAGAATAGCACTAAGTTCTTGCAACCATGCTGTGCTTTAGCGATAATTCGCGCCGTTATCTTGGTAACCCACCGGATAGTTTTATGGTGACCCTTTCGGTCCCCTCGCAATGATACTCTGTAAACCCGGCCAGGCCCGGAAGGGAGCAACCGTAGCAGACGACTCATGTGCCGGGGTGTGGCTGGAAGGGTGACCACCCAACTTTTCTTCCTCACTAGAAAATCTCAACCTTAACCTTTTACTCATTTGTCGTTAGACTGTTCCGGTGAAGTAATAAATTAAGGATGTAAAGAATGTCGTTGTCTGCTGAAAAAGTTGACACTTTCTTCGAGTTAACGCCTGGTAAGGCGATGGATATACAGCTCACGCACCCCGTAAATACACGCTTAAAAGCATTACTCGTTGGCTATGAGATCGGTAAGTATATATTGGTTCGACCGCCAGAAATTACGACAGCAAGCGGCCTCAAAAATATCTTGGTTGAGGGTAATATTGTCATAGTGCGATATATAGTCGAGGGGACCACAGGGAAGTGCTATGCATTTAAAGCGGCTATTAAGCACATCACTAAACATCCTCATACATTACTTTTTCTCGATTATCCGCAAAAAATAGAGTCGCGCGAACTACGCACGCATCAAAGGTTTACTACGCATATTCCAGCCTCTATTTGGTCTACAACGAACAGACAAGAGGGACAGCACCGCATCGAAGGTATAATTAGCGATATATCCGCATCAGGGTGCGGATTCTCGTTTCAAACTGAAAACGAAAAGCTAAAAGTGAATAAAACTGATGTGATGATTAGTCTTGCGCTGCGCGAAGACGAGAAGATAGAAATTCCAGCATTGGTATGCAATAGCCGATTTGAGCAGGGAAAAGTGTTTGTTGGAATAAAGTTTAATGAAGCCGATAAGCAAGTAGAAAAGATTTTAGAGCACCTACTTATCGACCAAGCGTTTTAATCGTCAATAGGAGGCCATTTTATGAGTCTTGATGTGCTTCCATAAATTCCATGCCTTTTTGCACGGCTACTTTCACTTTACTCTCCATTTCAAACCGCTCAGATGCGGGCAAATAGAAAGCCATATCTACTTCGTGACGAATATAGCGAGTAGGTAACTGGTTAAGGACAATACAGGTTAAGTCGGCGATATAGTCGGCGTCATGCTTCTCATCAATATTGAGCTCACTAAAATGCGCAATGACTAGGTTTTCATAATAATTGTGAATGTCGTCGGAAATCTTCATTACTATCCTCATTGATTTTCATTCATGGCTAAAGCGTAACGCGACTTAAGAAAAAAAGCTAACCATTCTGGTGAATTACCGTGTATAAAATTGATGGGGAAACAATCTTTACCGAGAGTATGAAGAAAACAATTAAGCCATGTTACTACGGCGATTATTTACAATTAGAAAAATTCTTAGATAGCCAAAAACCGGTTAGCGGAAATTACGGTGATGAGGCGCATGATGAAACCTTGTTTATTATTGTGCATCAAGCTTACGAGCTATGGTTTAAACAAATATTGCATGAGCTTCATAGTGTGATGCAAGTTTTTGCTAGAGACGATGTCAAAGATGAGCAGTTGACACAGGTAGTTCACCGTCTAAAACGCGTCATTAAAATTCAAGCGTTATTGAACCAACAAATTGAAGTTATGGAAACGATGACGCCACAAGACTTTTTGTCATTCAGGAACTATTTGGTACCAGCTTCGGGTTTTCAAAGCATCCAATTCAAGGTGCTAGAAATATCTTTAGGTCTGAAGTCTAAGTATCGTATCGATTTCGATAAACAATCTTTTTACAACCGCTTAACCGATGACCATAGAGAGTTCCTTGAGGGGCTTGAGCAACAGCCGAGTTTGTTTGACCGTGTAGAGTCTTGGCTGGAAAGAATGCCGTTTTTGGAGTTTGAAGATTTTAAGTTTTGGCAGTTGTACCAAGACGCCACCCACAAAATGCTCGACCAAGAACTTGAGATTATCAACCAAAATGAAATGCTCTCTGAAAAAGAGCTCTCTCAACAACTTAAAGAGCATGCTTCTACGCGAGCTAATTTTGAAGCCTTGTTAGATGAAAAGTTATTTAACGAAGTAAGAAGTGCAGGGCGCTTTAGATTGACACAAAGGGCAACACTGTCGGCTCTCTTTATCAGCATGTATCGCGATAAGCCTATGTTTAATTTACCGTTTCAGTTTATAACTTGTTTAACGGAAATTGACGAACAGTTAACACTATGGCGTTATAAACACATGATGATGGTTCAACGAATGCTTGGTAGTAAAATAGGTACTGGTGGCTCATCAGGGCATGACTATTTAAAGCGTACAACAGAAAGTAACCGTATCTACAAAGACTTTTTTAACCTGGCGACTTTTCTGTTACCAACTGATGCTTTACCTGAACTACCTGACAATGTTCATCAAGCATTAGGTTATTATTTTAATAAACGTTAACTGACTCGATGAGCGATCTTGCTATGAAGGTCGCTTCTCCGCCATTTCAATATCCCGTTCGATCGTCGAAATGGCTTTTCTACATCGTCCCAACCTTTGGTGAAGTGCTAGTATCTCGGCACTTAATTGGGCTGCTTTCTCTTGTTTTGCTTTTGCACGTTCGTATTCGCGCTCTGTGATCATTAAAGCTAGGCGACGCTCAAATTCGTGGTGCTCAGCAAGCTTCGCATATAGTGCGTGAGTAGGAAGCATCACTTTTTGTGCAATTTTTTTATATTTATTCTGCTTAAAGCTGGGTGTCGCCGCCCTTATTTTCTTTTGTCGGGTTTGATGGCTTGCTATTGCAGTCACCAAAGCCCCGCACTGGTTTTCAATTTGTTCCGCGAGAGTTGCAGCATAAGTCATTTGTTGCTTGTTTAAGCATTGTTCAAGCTGCTTTAGCTTGTTTTCAGTCTCTGAAATATAGTCAAGGTACTCATAGCTTCTGGTAGCAAATATATTGTTTTCGATAATGTAGCGTTCGGAATAACTATTACTGCTTTTTGTCTTTTGTAGGCTCATTGCATCATTCTTTATCTGTGCAATAAGCTCAGCAAGTTTCGATAGTAACTTTGAATTAGTTCTCATAAGTTTTTAGATTAAAACCAAGCGTTATAAGCTAGGTTTAAAGAGAGAATAACAACGACAAGCGTGAAGACCGGTCGAATAAACTTGCTACCAAATTTAATGGCAGAGTGCGCGCCAACCCATGCTCCAAGCATGAGAAAAATCCCCATGGATAAACCCAAAAGAATATTGACGTGCCCCAAGTAAATAAAGGTAACTAGTGAGCATATGTTACTCACAAAATTGCATGAACGGGCTAATCCACTACTCAGTAGTAAATTTACTTTGTACAAAATGCTACTGGAGGTAACCCAAAAAGCGCCAGTGCCTGGACCTGCAACACCATCATACAAACCAAGAACGATGCCTTGAATGGCTTGTTTTGTCTTCAGCCAAGCCATGTTTGAAGGTAAATCAACATTATCCGTTGCTACATTCTTCGCTAGCAGCGTATAGATAGCCGTTGCCATAATAAGAATAGGTAGCCCTTTTTCGAGTAGCTCAGTGTCAATGTAACTGACAATAACTGTGCCTAGAATACTGCCAATGGCGGTATAAATCAGTGCATAACGCCAAAATGACGGACTAAATAGCTTTTTGCGATAAAAGGTATAAGAAGCGATCGATGAACCAAAGGTAGACGCTAACTTATTTGTGCCTAATGTAACGTGAGGGGGAAGTCCAGACGCAAGTAAAGTCGGCACAGTTAGCATACCTCCACCACCTGCAACAGCATCAATGAAACCAGCGATAAAGCCTACGCTCAATATGGTTACCCACATTGTGGCGTCTAACATTGGTTCCATGTATTAATCCCTCCAGAAAACGAAAGGCTAATACTAGCATAACCGGTTTAGAACCATTGATTTATTTAACGTTATTATCAAGATAAATCTGTATTTGATGAGGGCTTAGAGCAAAAAATGCTTGGAGTCTATATATTCTCCGGTGTGTTACAATTTTGTCATCGAGGTATATCTCGTAAAACGTTCAAATTTCTTTACGTCGGGTTGGCGTCGAAAATTCATGCTGTCGATGAACTCTTAACAGATATTTTCAATACAAAACTCAAATGTTAAAATTTTGTAAAAATGTTTTATTACAATGAGTTACGTTGTTCTTTTTACGTGCTGTCGAGTGATGGAAAATGTCTGGTCTGATTAGTGCTATTGGCGACTATTTGTCTGATAAAACAGTTTTGGGTGATGGATATTTGAGCAGTGCTAAATGTTAAAATATGTAACCCATCGTAACTTATCGTTATATTTGTAACCCATTAGTTATAAATGGTGTTGACGCTGTAAACGGAATGCGTTTAATATCATTGGCGACAGATCAGGTCCTAGACCGACATAAAAATCAACAAGGCAACATAGCCTTGAACTCAAAAACTAAAATCACGAAAGTGATCCAGGGAGTATACAATGTATCAAAGTAATAAGCTTACACGAGCTGTAAGACTTGCTATTGCGGCTGGTGCTGCGACTACAGCAATGGCAATGCCTGCTTCAGTTGCATTCGCTGAAGAAGCTGCAGAAGGCGAAAGCGTAGAGCGCATCCAGGTAACTGGTTCTCGTATCAAGCGTCAAGAATTAACGGCTGTAACGCCTATCATCGAAGTAGACGCACAAGAATTCGCAATCTCAGGTAACTTAAACGTTGAGCAAAAGCTAGCTGAGTTACCATCAACTCTTCCTTCTTTCGGTCCAAGCTCAAACAACCCAGGTGACGGTACTGCACGTGTTGATTTACGTGGTTTAGGCGATTCTCGTACACTAGTTATGGTTAACGGCCGTCGTTGGGTTCCAGCAAGCCAAGCGGGTGTTGTTGACTTAAACACTATCCCTGCATCTCTAATCGAGAACGTTGAAATCATCACTGGTGGTGCTTCTGCTGTATACGGTTCAGACGCGTTAGGTGGTGTTGTTAACTTCAACATGAAAGATGATTTCGAAGGCGTTGAATTCTCAACTCTTTACGATATCACAGAAGAAGGCGATGCAGAGAAATTCAACCTAGATATGACTTTAGGTGGCAACTTTGCTGACGACCGTGGTAACGCAGTAATCTACTTAGGTTACTCTAAGCGTGAAGAATTATTCCAAGGTGAGCGTGACTTCTCAAGCGTTGCGTTAACTGAAAGCGGTGACGAGCTAGTTCCAGGTGGTTCATCTGGTGTACCAGGTACTCGTATTTTCGCTGGCGATGTTGTATTAGCTGACGGTACTGTTGTAGGTACTTTCGACGAAAACGGTGGTGGTTTACCATGGGTTGAGCCTTCTTCACGTTTCAACTACGCACCTGATAACTACTTACAGTTACCACAAGAGCGTTACTCAGCAAGTGCATTTGCTCACTTCTACATCAACGATGAAACTCGCATTTACTCAGAGCTTTCTTTCATCCGTAACGAAGTTCCACAACAGTTAGCGCCAACTCCAGCGTTCACTACTATCGAAGTTAACCCTAACAGTGCTTTCTTCACGCCAGAAACACAACAAGCATTCCTTAACAGCGGTAGCTTGAACGAAAACGGTAACTACGATGTGTTCATCGGTCGCCGTATGGTTGAGAATGGTCCTCGTCAAGCAATTGATACTCGTGATGCATTCCGTATCTTAGTAGGTATTGACGGTTACATTAATGACGATTGGTCATACGATGTATACTACAGCCGCGCAATGCTTGACCAAACTAACCTTCTAAACAATGACGTTTCAGCGTCTCGCTTCAAGCAAGCAGTTTTAGTTACTGACGATGGTACAGCGTGTCAAGATACTTCTGGCGGCTGTGTTCCTATGAACATCTTCGGTGCTGGTAACATCTCTCAAGAAGCTGTTGATTTCGTAAACGTTGGTGCTGCTAACGTAACTAACATTACGCAAGAAGTATTCATGGCGAACGTTGCTGGTACTACTCCTTGGACACTACCGGGCGCTCAAGAGCCAATTGGTGTTGTATTCGGTTACGAGAAGCGTCAAGACGAATCATCTTTCCGTCCAGATGAGTTCTTATCTGCAGGTGACGTACTAGGTTTCAACGCTGGTAACGCAACAGTAGGTCAATACTCTTCTGATGAATTCTTCACAGAGATTTCAATTCCAGTTCTAGCGGGTAAAACATTCGCTGAAGACTTAAGCCTATGGGGTGCTGCGCGTTTCGCAGATTACTCTAACATCGGTAACGTTGAATCTTTCGCAACAGCTATTAACTGGGCGCCAACTGAGTGGGTTTCTGCTCGTTTCGGTTACCAACAAGCGGTACGTGCTCCTAACGTAACTGAGTTATTCTTAGGTGCTTCTAACGGCTTCCCAGGTGCAACAGATCCATGTGCATCAAACGGTTTCCAACCTGGTGTTACTGACGTAGCGCTTTGTGAAGCTACAGGTGTTCCAGCTGGTATGGTGGGTAACTTCGAACAAGCTAACTCACAAATTGAAGGTTCATTCGGTGGTAACGAAAACCTTTCTGAAGAAACTTCAGATACATACACTGTAGGTTTAGTTGTTCAACCAATGGACGGCCTTGACTTCACTATCGATTACTTCTCAATCGAAATTGAAGACGCAATCGCATCTTTCGGTGTAAACAACACGCTTAACGTATGTTACAACGTTGTTCAAGATATCAATGACGTAACGTGTCAAAACATTACTCGTCGTGCAGACGGTAACGTTTCACTTGTTAAGTCTCTTAACGAAAACATCGGTCTAATTGAAACTTCAGGTGTTGACTTCAACATCACTTACAACACTGAGTTCGACTTCGGTTTCTTCGGTAACGGTTCTAGCTTAAACGTTCAATTCCGTTCAACGTTCCTAGACAAGTTCGAAATCACTCCGATTGCTTCGTTACCAGACCAAGTTAACAAGTGTGACGGTTACTTCGGTAACACATGTGGTACGCCACGCCCAGAGTTCCAATCTAATACTCGTATTAACTGGACAACTGGTGATCTAACGCTTTCAGCATTAGTTCGTTACATCGGTGAAACTGAAGATGACCAATTAATGGTTGACCCAGACCTATCTGCTTCTGACTTAGTTGTTTCAGAACTAGATTCTAAAGTTTACGTTGACCTTTCAGCTAGCTACATCATCAGCGACGCTATGAAAGTTAACTTCGGTGTTAAGAACGCATTCGACGAAGAGCCACAAGCACTTGGTGATTCTCAAGAACAAGCGAACACATTCCCAGAGCTTTACGACGTAATGGGTCCTCGCTTCTTCATCAGCGGTACTTACACTTTTAACTAATCATTAGTTAAATAGAGTTATTAAATGGCCAACATTAGTTGGCCATTTTTTTTGCCCATAATTAAGTGTGGAAAAGCATAGGTTTTTCTTTAGAATAAAGGCAGTTTGAGCAAGTCATTTGTCGTATGCAATATCATCAAAATCAGTCGTTAGCCACTGCGCTACAATCGCTTCAGCAAAAGTTACAGTCGAAGAAATTTCATGATGTCATTAGAATCCTCCCTGAGCTTTTAACAACGTTTCCAAAGCAGGCCGATATTTTGCATTTAGGGGCATTGGCATATAAAAATTATGGCGACTCAACACAAGCAAAAGACTATTTCCAGAAGGCTATTGATGCTGATAGTAATCAGGCTGTCATTTTTAATAATTATGCAAATTTGCAAAAATCGTTAGGCGAACTTCCTGAAGCAGTAGAGAACTATAAGAAGGCCTTGTTACTCGATAAAAACTACGTTGATGCGTTGAAAAACTTGGCAATTGCGCTGCTAGAGGAAAAAGACTTCAGTGGCGCTTCAAAATATATTGAAAATGCTATCAGACTATCCCCAAGTTCGTTTTCTCTTCATACCGTTCAAGGCAATGTTTTGATGGCCGAGGACAGGCTCTTAGAAGCTATAGCATCATATAAAACGGCACTTCAGCATAACCCTCGTTATGTTAATGCGCTGAATAACTTGGGGCTTTGCTATAAATTAACCGAGCAACATGAACTTGCACTTCAGTGTTTCCAACAAGCGAGACAGCATGCACCAAATCTTGCTGAAATAGAATTTAATATCGCAAATACACTTTTTGAAAAAGGAAACTATCAGCATGCAGAGCAGTTTTACTGGAGCGCGTTAAATAAAAAGCCCACAGATGTAAATTACCATAACACGCTAAATGAGTTTTACTGGCAATTAAATCGAAAAGACCAATTTGGTAGTAGTTACAAGCTAGCGCTAGAGCATATGCCTGATGATTTGTCGCTACAGCAAGGTTATGGAGAACTGCTATTTTCCTCAAATCAATTCGACTTTGCACGTAAAATTGCAGAGAAAGGCCTGAAAGCGGGTAAAACCAGTGGTCTTCATCACCTTCTTGGAAAAGTGTATGCAAGGGATAAGGAATATCAAAGCGCGTCAAGTGAATTCGAAGCTGGTTTAGCTATCAAGTTTGATATGGACCTTGCACTTGATGCTATTAATGTAGCGATTGTCAGCTGTGACTATGAAAGAGCGCTTAGTCTTATAGAAAAAGCCGAATTAGTTTCTCCTTACCATCAGTTGCTACTCGCCTATAAAGGAACAGTATGGCGGCTAATTGGCGACGAACGTCATGAATGGCTAAATAATTACGCTGATTTTGTTCGTCCATACCAATTACCTGTTCCAAACGGGTACAACACAATTGGTGAGTACTTAGAAGAATTAGAGAGTGTATTGGTATCAATGCACAATATGAAAAATGCGCCGCTCAAACAAACGTTGAAACTAGGATCTCAGACACCTGGTCGACTGCTGCACAAAAGAAACCCTGTTATTAGTCAGTTTAAAGCAGGTTTACAGGAAGTGGTTTCTGATTATGTCTCGTCAATGCGAACCGATAACTCTCATCCGTTATTAAGTAGAAAATCTACTCGCTTTGAATTTTCAGGTTCTTGGTCAGTAAAATTACAACCTAACGGCTTTCATGTGAACCACGTGCACCCTGCAGGTTGGATAAGTTCAGCCTTCTATGTCAATGTGCCGAATTTTTCACAGTTTGAACAAGAACACGATAATGCGGGTGCGATTAAATTTGGTGAAACGTCAATGCAATTGGGGGAAAGGGAAGAAATAGCGAAGATTGTCTCACCAAGCCCTGGCATGTTAGTGCTCTTCCCATCTTATACGTGGCATGGAACAGTGCCATTTAATGCAGATGTAGACACTTTTAGACTTACTGCTCCTTTTGATGTAGTGCCCGCGAAATGACAATGCAAACAAACCAAGGCGCTTGGTCAACCTACTGGCAAACGCAAAAAACTCACAGTTTCATGGCAAATGAAGCAGATCAAACATTACTTGATAACCTATGGCAATCTTGGATGGAGAACATTCACTCTGAAGGGCGCATACTAGATTTAGCGACAGGAAATGGTGCCGCAATCGCGAGTATGTTACCTAAGGTGAAAGATCATAAGTTTGTTGGGGTAGACTATGCAGACATTGATTTGCCAACTCATGAGTCGATAGAGTTTTCAGGAAATACTGATATAACAGCTTTACCTTTTGCAGACGATTCTTTTCAAGGGATCACTAGTCAATTTGGTTTTGAGTACGCCGATAAAGTAAAAGCATTTGAGGAATTAGTTCGAGTGCTGGTCGCTGGTGGGCACTTTCAGTTGGTAGTGCACCACGCAGGTAGTGCAATATTAGAAAGTAATATGATGCGTCTTGAAGAGATTAGCTCGCTGGTTGATAAAAATGGTTTACTCAGTGTGTTGACCAATTATGTTGATCAGCGAATCACAATAGAAGAGCTTGAAGCGGCGGGCCAAACGCTAATCTCTAATAGGCAAGGAAGGCTGACTAAATCTATTACCGGAGATGTATTTGCAACTATTAACTATATAGTGTCTTTTGTAGCAAAAGAACGTTTTCAAGAAGCTTCTGAGCACGTAAATGGATTATTTGGCAAGTTAACTGCGGAGCAGTCTCGTTTGAAACAATTACAAAACGTCGCTCTAGATGAAGCTGCGTTGAGTTGCTTAGTAAATGCAATAGGAAAGTATCCTGTAACTGTGTCAAGTGAACCACTGTATTCTTCTGATAATCTCTTACTTGCTTGGGTAATAAAAGGGCGCAAATGTGACAGATCTTAAACATATTGACGCGCTTTTTAATGATGGGAAAAATGATGCAGGCTTTAGGGCATTACAAGCTTATACAGCGGAAAATCAGCATGACTTATCTCAGCTTTATCGGTTCGCTGTTCTTGCTGAACAGTTGGGCACAAAAGTTGAAGCAAGTAACGCGTGGGATACTTGCTTAAAGCACCTTGACGCCAATGTCTTAGTTTACTTATATGCTGGCTGTTTTTTCTTCAAGGTGGGCGACACCCCAAAGGCGACAGCTATTTTGTCATTAGGACAAGATAAAGACCCGCGTTTGATACACTTTTATCGGGATGAAAAGCTTGAATCGCAGACGCGAGAACGCTCGTACAGAGCTAACCAAATATTACGCAAACATTTCAGTGAACTTCACCGAATAACGGTGGGAGAGGAGCCCAGTAGACACTCTATATACAAGGCTATTTGGCCCCAAACTCACGATGAAGTGTTTCATTATCAACATAAGCAGCAATTGCCAAACGTGCTGTATATTCCGCATTTGAAAGCTCAACCGTATTGGTCTGCAGAAGCGTTTGGAGGCGAATATGTCGAGCAAAATTTTGACGTCATAAGGAGAGAGTTTCTGTCGTTGACAGAGCGTGATTACCTATCAGGTGAGCCTTATTTAGAGTCTGGTTTCACGTCCCGTAACTTTGAAAAGCTAGCGGGAAGCTTGAATTGGACGGCGTTGCACCTTTTTAAAAATGGGATTGAGAACAAGGTGTTAACTTCCAAATTTGAAAAGACAATAGGGATTTTGAAACGATTGCCTTTGTATGGCTTAAATGAAAATCCTTACGAAGTTTTTTTGTCTGTCCTTAAGCCGGGACAGCACATTGCGCCTCATTACGGACCATCAAACCATAGCCTAACTATTCATTTACCCTTAGTTATTCCAGGAGAAGGGTATCTTAGAGTGGGTGAAGAGAAAAAAACATGGAAAGAAGGCAAGCTTGTCGCCTTTGACGATTCCTTTGAACACGAGGCGATAAACCAATCGTCAAAGGATAGGGTGGTGCTTATTTTTTCTATATGGCACCCTGAGTTGTCTAGTGAGGAACGTAAAGCAATTCAAGAAACCTTTAACGCGAGGCTTTTGTGGCTTGAAGGTCGACAAGGCTACCTTTGTAACCTTTGATATTCCTGTTCAAACTCGACTAATTGCTTTTTGTATTTCGCTGCAAAATTTATTTTTTTACGGTTAATTGGTTGCCTTACTTGAACTTCACTAAACGTAAAGCTAGATACCGATTGCTTGTAAAAGTCGAGAAACTTATCTGACCATGTAAAGCCTAAAAATGAAAATATTTGTTGGCAGACTTTTTGTGGGTTACTCACTAGTTCTTCGTAATCAACGTCTAGTACGTTAGATTCAAACTTCTTTGACCAAACATCCATTAATTTATTGGCATTCCAAATAGCGTGCGCTATGTGCTTTAGGTCTGTTGAGTAAGCATGATAATGATTAAATTGTTGACTAAATATCGATAGCGCCAAGTCGCTTGGCTGTCTTCTCATTTGAATCACTTTTGCATCATCGAAACTTGATAAGATACCACCCACGAATCTGAAGTTATGAGGCATTTTGTCTATGATGATTTCGTCTTTAGCATTTACGTAACGTCTGTATCCATTCACATATTCCTCTTTTCGGCTAAGGAGATGTTCAATGGCAATCTCTACCGTGTAATTGCCAGAGAAAAGATTATGGAAACAACTCGCTATGCCATTACTTTCATTAACACTGCGACTATCAGGCAATTGGCTCAATAGCCTATTAACTAAAGTTGTACCTGAGCGGGGCATACCTACAATAAAAACGTTATTTGTGTGTTCACTTCGTCGACCAGTACTCGGGGAAGTTATTGCCATGATTTTCTTTAATTGGCGCTCTTCTTCCGGAGGTGAATATGTAACACCTTGCAGAGAAAATAGCTGCTGTTGCGATGCATTTGCTGACTTGAAACGAGAAAATGCTTCATCAAAACGCTCATTTTTCTCTAGTGCTTTTGCGAGAGTGTATAAATTTTGCTGCCTCTCGAAATCAGTTGTCGTAGCAGAGGCCACAAGGGCGGGAAGTTTTGCTCGTAATTGTGCTAGTTGAACTGAGTCACCGAGCTCTCCAATGACCTGCCAAGCGAATGAGCAATCATTCCGCATTTTTATTAATAGGTTAGCGATGCGAATCGCGTCTGCCTTATTGTTTGACAGTCTCGCTAACTTACATTTTAGTGTTAATACAGCTTCAGTCCCTTGGTCGCTTATTTGTTCTAAATAAAGTGTCGCTTTTGGAATATCTTGGGCCAGTAATGCCAGGTCAGCAGCTCGAATTAAGTCATTCTCTGATGTGTTTATAGATAGATAACGTTCGAAGTATGCTAATGCAGTGTCAAAATTTAATGTACTTGCAAAGCTTTGTGAAAGCCCATCTAAAATTTGCGGATTGTTAGGTAATTGTTTATCCAGTCTTTGCCAGTTTGATATCGCTTCTTGCCAAAGGTTTAGTCTCATACTGGCCTGAGCAACGCAGAATATGAAGTGAGGATCTGTACAACGTGAATGTTTACTCAATTGAATTACCCAATCAAATGCTGAAAGCGATATGGCAAGTTGAGCATACGGCACAATCATAGGGTCAGACTTTGCTACGTTTTCAGAAAGCTCGTAGAGCCTTTCTGAAGCGTCTTGAAATTTGTTGCTGGCTCTCAAACATAAAAGGTAATTAAAGTTAATGTCTAGCGCATTGCGTTCGATTGCGAGGGCATTTTCGAAAAAGGCTTCAGCTTTGGCAAGCTCGTTCTGCTGCATGTGAATAGTGGCTAACCCAAACCAGGCATCTGCCGTTTGCGATTGATTATTGGCTTGTAAATAGAGGTCTACTGCAGTGTCCAATTGCCCATCTCTATGAGCCTTTTCTGCTTGCTCAATTAACCCTTGTACAGCCATAGTATTTCTTTTAATCGTATCTATTCTATTTTGATGAAAGGGGATGATACTATAAGCCGCATATTAATTTAACGCCTCAATCTAATAACATGTCTTCTAGAAAAACATTGGCGTTGGGCTGGCAAAATCCACCTACAGCTTTAATAGACGCATTTCAAACAGACGGTTACGTTAAGGTTCCACAAGCACTGCACTGTGAAACCGCTACAATAATCAAAGAAGCTATTGATAATCAGCATTCGTGGAACTTAGTATTTAACCATCAGGGTAGTCATCAAGACTTAAACGCTCTGCAAGTAGCTGATTGGACAGAGCAGCAGAAAAAAGATCTTGTTAATATAGTGAATGCTCAGGCGAGCGATGGATTTCAGTATTTTTATGAAAACATTCCTTTATACGACATCTACTATGACAACCTTCTTCCTGAACACTTCTTTAATACTATTTATGAGTTTTTAAACAGTAAAGAAACACTCACGTTTTTTAGAGAGTTATTAAATGAGCCTGCAATTTCTTTTGTCGACGCGCAAATTACACGATTTGGCCCAGGACATTTTCTTAACGTGCACAACGACGCTGTAGCTAATAAAAATAGGATTGCAGCATACGTGATTAATCTAACACACGATTGGCGCCCGGATTGGGGAGGGGCACTACACCTTCTTGACAGTGAGCAAAATATCCATAAAAGTTTCTTACCGTCATTCAATGAAATAAACATTTTTAAGATACCCGTAGATCACTATGTAGGCTATGTAAGTCCTTTTGCTTCTAATAAAAGAATTTCTATAACAGGCTGGTTGCGTAGTGGCGAAAACCCTAAAGAGAAAAGGTAAATACTTTGATTCAATTTGAACAACACAATGATGCTTTGCCATCATTACATGATACGTTTGCAGCTCACGGCGTTGTCCGCATTAATAACTTTCTAGACGCAGATGTTGCCCAAAGTTTAGCGAATGATGCAGACTCGGTATCGTTTAAAAATGCATTTTTTCTAGACGGAAAAAACCAGGAATTGTCAGATGATGACATTCGAGCAATGCCTGCTGACAAAGTTCGAAACCTCTATCGTAATTTATACAAATTGGCATCGACAGGTGTTGGCTTTCTGTATGGCAGACATAAGTTATCAGAGGGTGAAACAGGGAACTTTGATCAAGTAATCCAGTCTTTAAATAGCGAGCGTTGTTTGTCGTTAATAAATGCTATTACTAATAAGCAAAACTTGAAAAGCGCAGATGGACAGGTTACTCGCTATAGAGTTGGAGATTATTTGACTAGACACATCGATAATATCCAAGGAGAGACGAGAGAGATTGCTTATGTGCTTGGCTTAAGCCCAGAGTGGCACCCAGATTGGGGAGGCTTGTTACAATTTTTTGAGTTAAATGGTACACCAACAAATTCATATATGCCTGAATTTAACTCTCTGACAATATTCGATGTCAACAAAGTCCATTCTGTCACGTCTATAGCGCCGTTTTCGCCAAAGAATAGATACTCAGTAACTGGCTGGTTTCGCTCGTAGTTAACATTAATTTAACGACATAAACTGTACGAATTGTAAGCGTTTATGTAATTAGATTTGACTTAGTACGAATGAATTAGTAAAACATCAGTCTGCGAAATTTTATATTGAGAAGGATTAGGAGTACGTTAGCTGCATATTTATGTGAATTGTTAATTAAAATTTATTGAGTTTAATAAATTGTTTTAGGCTTGTAGCGACGCTATTTTAAAGCAAAACAGTTTAGTAAATTTATAAATTATTTGGTTCATAATTATGTGTTCTAGGTTGACACTTTAGCTGTCGTCTGGGAATATTGGCTGGTTGTATTCTAGATAAATAATCCTTATTAAATGGCAGATTTTAAATTCACCGCTTTGGTGAGTTGAAATTTTTGTTATCTAAATTAAATAGCAATTGGTTGGGAACTATGTCCAAAATAAGTAAAAAAAGCCTTATCGCATCGACGATAGCAGGTGTTTTAGCGTTAGCGGGTAGCAATATTGCTGCAGCTGATGCTTTAACAGATTTACAAAAAGCTGAAGCGCAAATTTTCAAAGCATCAGCTAAATCTCAAAGCAAGATCGATAGCATCTATGAGCAAACACAAGATTTGCTAGCTGACTACCGTACAACAGTTGACGAAGCTGACGTACTAAGAGGCTACAACGATCACGTTCAACGCATGGTTGATGACCAAAAAGCAAACATCGACTCTTTACAACGTCAAATCGACGGTATCGACAAGATTAAGCAAGGTGTTGTTCCTTTAATGTACAAAATGATTGATACATTAGAGAAGTTTATTGAACTTGATGTTCCAATGAACCTTGAAAGCCGTAAAGAGCGCATCGCAACTCTACGTGACGTTATGAATGATTCAAACGTTACAACGTCTGAGCAATTCCGTCTTGTACTTGAAGCTTACGAAATTGAAGCAAGCTACGGTACAGTATTTGACGCTTACCAAGGCGAATTGGACCTAGGCGACCGTGTTATCACGGCTGACTTCGTTCACATGGGCCGCGTAGCGTTAGTTGCTCAGTCTCTTGACTACAAACAAGCATGGGTATGGAACAACGCTACTCGTTCTTGGGAAGAAATTGGTGAAGAGTACGCTAAGACTATCACTGACACTATCCGTATGGCGCGTAAGCAGCTTTCATTGGATATGACTAAACTTCCAGTATTTGCAGCAGGAGCTCAATAATGAAAAAAGTAATTAACTTCGTATTGCTTGCTGCTTCATTATCAGCAGGTTTCGCAACTACAGCTAACGCAAATGACTTAGACAAGTTACTAGAGCAAGTAAAAGCTGATCGTATTTCTGAAGCTAAGCTTGACAAAAAGCGTGAAGCTGAGTTCTTAGCTGCACGTGCTGACAAGCAAGCTTTATTGAACAAAGCAAAAGCTGAGCTTAAAGCACAGCAAGACCGCAACGCTCGTTTAACTAAAGAGTACGCTGCTAACGAAATCACACTTGCTCAAAAAGAGCAGGAGCTTGATAACGCTAAAGGTACACTAGGTGAAATGTTCGGTGTGAGCCGTTCAGCTGCTGCAGATGCATACGGTATGATTTCAACATCAATCGTAAGTGCTCAATACCCAGGTCGTGGTGAAGCGTTAAACCGCATCGCAAACTCTAAAGAAATCCCAGGTCTTCCTGATTTAGAAGAGTTATGGTTTGCACTTCAAACAGAAATGACTGAGTCAGGTAAAGTTGCTCAATTCCAAACTGAAGTAACTAACTTAGACGGTACTAAGTCACAAGAAACAGTAACGCGTATCGGTACTTTTAACTTAGTATCTTCAAACGGTTACCTAACTTACAATGATGAACTAGGTCAAGTTCAGCCTCTAGCTAAGCAACCAGCTGGCTACATTTCTGGTACAGCTAGTGAGTTCTTCACTACTTCATCAGGTTACACAGGCGTATACCTAGATCCTTCACGTGGTGCAATCCTAGCACTAGAAACTCGTAAGCGTACGCTTATGGAATTCTACCACCAAGGTGCTGAAGTAGGTTACGCAATCACGGTACTACTTATCATTGGTTTACTTATCGCTCTTGAGCGCATGGTTGTTCTTACTGCTATTGGTTCTAAGATCAAAGCACAAACTAAGAACATGGATAAGCCAAACAGCAACAACCCTCTAGGTCGTCTACTTAAAGTGTACCAAGAGAACAAAGATACTGACGCTGAAACGCTTGAGCTGAAGCTTGACGAGCAAATTTTACGTGAAACTCCAGTAGTTGACCGTGGTATCAATATCATCAAGATGTTCGCTGCTATTGCACCTCTAATGGGTCTATTAGGTACGGTTATCGGTATGATCATGACGTTCCAAACAATCACATTGTTCGGTACGGGTGACCCGAAACTTATGGCTGGTAACATCTCTCTAGCCCTAGTAACTACTGCATTAGGTCTAATTGCTGCACTTCCGTTAATCCTTGTTCACAGCATTGTAGCGGGTAAAGCAAAATCTGTACTTCACAAATTGGACGAGCAAGCTGCTGGTTTAATTGCTGAAATCGCAGAGAAGGAGTCTAAATAATGCTATTCCTGATGGAGCTTATTGAATCTGTCAGGAGCTTTATTGCAACCGGCGGTAATGTACTTTACTTTGTCGCCGTTGCTCTCTTATTGATGTGGATCTTAATGATCGAAAGATATTGGTTCCTTCAAGCAAACTACCCAAAAATGCGTGATGGTATTATCAAGCGTTGGGATGCTAGAGCGGATACTACATCTTGGTATGCACATCGTATCAGAGATACATGGATCTCCGAAGCGACAGAACAACTAGAGCGTAATATGCTCACCATTAAAACCTTAGTGGCAATGTGTCCACTGATAGGATTACTAGGTACCGTAACTGGTATGATTTCGGTATTCGAAACGATGGCCCAACAGGGTACAGGTAATCCGCGTCTAATGGCTGCTGGTATTTCGATGGCAACTATCCCGACAATGGCGGGTATGGTTGCGGCACTTTCGGGTGTATTTTTCAGTTCGCGCTTAGACGCCAAAGTTAAACTAGCAAAGGCTAAACTGGTTGACAGTTTGCCTCATCACTAGAGAGAGTTTCGAATGGCACGTAATCGTATTCGTGAAGAAGAAGAAGCTGCAATTGATATGACGCCAATGCTAGACATTGTCTTTATCATGCTTATCTTCTTCATCGTTACTACTTCTTTTGTTAAAGAAGCGGGTATCGAAGTAAACAAACCTCAAGCGGCCAATCAAACTAAACAGAAGTCTGCGAACATCTTTATTGCTGTTCGTGACTCTGGTGAAATTTGGTTAGATAAACGTCGTGTAGATATCGAACGTGTTTCAGCAAATATTGAAAAATTATTAGCTGAACAACCTACTGACTTTGTGATCATCCAAGCTGACCGCGACGCCAAACACGGTGTTGTGACAAAAGTTATGGATGCGATCAAAGAAGCGGGTATCGATCGAATCTCTATTGCAGCAGCTAAGTAAGGGGTAATATATGGTTCGCTTTTTAGTATCAATATTACTAGGCGCTGCAGTAACTTTTGGTCTGTTTTCTTTTATGGCTTTCCTTATCGCTAGTGGCGATAGAGCACAGGAAGAGCAACAAGAAAACATTGTGGTTGAAGTAAATACTACGCCACCAAAGTCTGCAGCAGAAACTAGACGTCGTGTGCCGCCACCGCCGCCACCGCCGCCTAAAACACCGCCTAAGCCTCAAGCTCCAGAGCCTGAGACAAATAACGCTCAAGGTGGTATCGAGTTTAACATGCCAGGTGTCCAGCTAGCTGGCGCTAACACTGGTTTGTCAGCTCCTGGTGCTGGTTTTGGTAGAGACGGTGAAGCTACACCAATTGTTCGAATTGAGCCTAAATACCCAATTCAAGCAGCACGTGACGGTAAAGAAGGTTGGGTTCGACTTTCATTTACTATCAACGAAATTGGTGGTGTAGAAGACGTTCAGGTTATTGAAGCACAACCTAAGCGTATCTTCGACAAAGAAGCTAAGCGTGCTCTGCGTAAGTGGAAGTACAAACCAAAAGTTGTTGATGGCAAACCTCAGAAACAACTTGGCTTAACGGTTCAACTTGACTTTAAAATGGATGGAGGTAAGTAATGTTTAAAAAACTTGCAACAGCCGTAGTTATTGCATCAGCAGTAACGGCCGTACAACTACCTCTTTCTTTCGATGTTCAAGCTGCAGAAGCTAAACAAGAGAAAAAGAAAAAGCGCCCAACGCAATTAGTTGGCCCTTCAGTTGGTAAGAAAGTACAAAAAGCGTTTGAGCTTTACAGTATGGACGACATCGACGGTGCTCTTGTTTTACTTCTAGATATCGAAGCAAAGAAAGATTACGACAAAGCATACGTTGCTCGCTTCATCGCGGTTATGTACGCAACTAAAGGTAATCAAGAAGAGAAAGCGATAAGCTATCTAAAGCAAGCGGTAGAGCCTGACATTCTTAATGAAGTCGACCATGGCGAATCTCTGAAGCTACTTGCTGATTTGCAAATGCAAACCAAAAAGTACAAAGAAGCATTGGCTAACTACTACGCTTGGATGGATTTCACCGGTCAAGAAGACTCGGCGACTTACGTAAAGATTGCTCAAGCTTATTACGAGCTCCGTCGTTTAGACAAAATGATTGAGCCGGCTGACAAAGCAATTGCGTTATTTGGTGACAAGCCAAATCAAAACCCATACATCTTGAAACTTACTTCTTACTATGAACGTAAGATGTACCGCGATGGTGTAAAGGTTCTTGAAACTGTATTGCAATTATTCCCAGAGAATAAGCAATGGTGGACGCAGCTTGGTATGTTCTACCTATTGGTAGAAGATTACCCGAAAGCATTGGCAACGCTAGATATGGCGTACAAGCAAGGTTTCTTAGCGAAAGAATCTGAGCTAAAAACTTTAGCGAGTTTATACCAGTCTAATGGTATGCCATACAAAGCAGCGGTTTTACTTGAGAAGCATATTGGCTCTGGCGACATCAAGCGTGATGACCAAACGCTATCTTCTCTTGCTAACGCATATCATGCTGCACAGCATGTAGGCACTGCAGCGGATTACTATGCTGAAGTTGCTAAGTTAACAAATGAAGCTCAACATTTCCGTAAAGCAGGTATGCTTCTTAAACAAGACGAACAGTTTAAGAAAGCTATTGTTACGTTGAATAAAGCCATTCAAATGGGTGTTAAAGACAAGGGCCGTATTTATATGAGTCTTGCTGAAGCACACTTTTACCTTGGCCAGTACAAGCAGGCACACGTTGAAATCAAACGTGCAATGGAAGACCCTAAGTCTCGTAAAGCTGCGAGAAGTTGGAAGTCATTCATTGAAGATACTGCGCGTCGTAAGAACGTAGCAATTTAAAAGCTAACGCTTAATATAAAAAAAACCAGCAGTAATGCTGGTTTTTTTATATCTTAAATATTTTCAAAGATGTAGATTTATTGCCTTTAGTATTTGGTTTTTCGATTCTAGTGTTTTGATTTCATTAAATAAATGTTGAGACTCGGGGTAAGTGACCTTTAGGTATCGATACCATTGTTTCAGCCGGCTAGAAAAATAGAATTCTTTAAATGAACCATCATCTAGTAGAAGCCAGTGTTTTATACAAAGACATGTTTGTAGCCAATTGAACGGTGTATCATTACGCTTGATTACGTTACATAGATTAGGTGTTGCAAGGGCGCCTCTACCTAGCATAATGTGATCACTCCCTGAACGGTCCATGCACGTCTGTGCATCCTGAAGTGTCCATATTTCTCCATTAGCAACCACTGGAATATCTAATTTAGCATTAATTGTTTTAATGTACTCCCAGTAGGCAGGAGGCTTATAGCCTTGCTTTTTTGTCCTTGCATGAACAGTTAGCATATCTGGAGAAGCTTGAGATACAGCATCGATAATTTCATCTAGCAGGGTAACATCGTCGAATCCAAGCCTAATTTTTGCTGATACTTCTTGATTTAGTGGCTTTAATGCCGCCACAACTTGAGAAATTACCTGATACATGAGTTCAGGGTCTTTTAATAGTACTGCGCCACCGCGACTTTTGTTGACCGTTTTCGCCGGACAGCCAAAATTCAGGTCAACACCGTGGCTGCCTAATTCAATAGCGCGTATGGCATTTTCTGCTAACCACTGTGGATGCTGACCTAATAACTGTACTCTTACTTTAGTGCCAGATTTTGTCTTGCTGTCATGCCTCAATTCAGGGGCTATTTTAAAGAACGTTGCCTTTGGTACTTTTCCTTTCACAACGCGAACGAATTCCGTGATACATATATCATAATCGTTAAGCTCGGTAAGGAGCTCGCGCATTATATGGTCGACAACCCCCTCCATAGGGGCTAGCAGTATTTTTCTCGCTTTCACAGTTGCAGAAGTATCGATAAAAGGAGGCGCATTTTATATGAAGCGAAGAGCAAAAAACATACGTAGTTAAAATGATGTAAATATTTTGAAATTTATTTATTCGCTTGATGGTCTAGGTAAATACACTTATAACTATATAAGTTAGCTAAAATATTTATATAAAAGGAAAACATGATGAACTTAATTAAAAAATCAACTTTAGCTGCAGTAATGGGCTTATTTTCTTTAGGCTTGTTAGTTTCTGCGCCGGCAAAGGCGGATGTTAACCCTTTTGCTGTTGAAGATGTAGTAACAGTCTCAGTAGCTGCTGGTGGTGACAAGTGTGGCGAAGGCAAGTGCGGCGAAGGCAAAAAAGCTAAAGGTAAATGTGGCGAAGGCAAATGCGGTGAAGGCAAAGCCAAAGGTAAATGTGGCGAAGGCAAATGCGGTGAAGGTAAAGCCAAAGGTAAATGTGGCGAAGGCAAATGCGGTGAAGGCAAAGCCAAAGGTAAATGTGGCGAAGGCAAATGCGGCGAAGGCAAAGCCAAAGGTAAATGTGGCGAAGGCAAATGCGGCGAAGGCAAAAAGAAAGCCAAAGGTAAGTGTGGCGAAGGTAAATGTGGTGGCTAACACTTAACTAAATAAAAAGTCGGCGTTAGCCGACTTTTTTTTGCTTAAAATTTATCGTACACACTCTATTAACGCCGCTGCAACAAAACGCTACCCAATGGTTATAGATAAAACTTGATCTAGATCAAATTAATCTGTTCTTTGATCCTGAGTTGCTCTATAATTCGCCGCGATTTTAATTTTGTGTAGGAAGTAAAAGATGTCTCACAACGAAAACTTCAAAGAATCTGCGTCAAAACGTCATTTATTTTTAGCGGTAGTTGCGTTAGTGTCTATGCCTTTATTACCAATGTTAATGGGCTGGTACACGTACCTAGCATAATCTTTATGAAAATATTAGTGGTTGATGATAAATCAACAGTATTAAATCAGGTCTCTTCAATACTGTCAGAACAGCATCAAATCGTTACTGCATGTAATGGACTCGATGGGTATGAGAAGTATCAGAAAGAAGCGTTTGATTTGCTGATTATCGATCACTTGATGCCGTTGATGAATGGCGTACAATTGCTCAAGAACATTAAGCAGCAAGAGCAAGCTACGCCAATTATCTTTATGACGACACAAGGCAAAGATTCAGTTGCCGAATTGATAGAACAGTCACTGTGTGATTGGATTATTGAAAAACCGCTTAATGAAGCAGAATTCCTAGCATTAATAGAACAGTTCGACAAGCAAAATACTCACCTCGCTTCTCTGTAAAAACGTCGAGAATTCATTTATTCTTACCATCTAATTGGTAAACATAAATGAAAATATGACAGACTCGGAAATTCAGATCCTAAAAGATGCCGTTCACACGATAAAAGACTATCCCAAAGAAGGCATTTTGTTCCGCGATGTTACAGGCATCTTAGAAAATACTGACGCATTCGCGTTAACTATCGAAAAACTTAAAGAAAAGTTTGAAAACAAAGGGTTCACCAAAGTTGTTGGTACTGAAGCGCGTGGTTTCTTGTTTGGTGCGCCACTAGCACTTGCTTTAGGTGTAGGTTTTGTTCCGGTTCGTAAGCCTGGCAAATTACCGCGAGAAACGTATGCGCAAGACTACGAACTAGAGTACGGCACAGATACGTTAGAAATCCATCAAGACGCATTAACAGCTGATGACAATGTACTTATTGTTGATGATTTGTTAGCAACAGGCGGCACAATTGAAGCGACAACTAAGCTAATCCGTCGAGTTGGTGCTACTACATCAGAAGCGGCTTTTATTATTTCATTACCTGATTTAGGTGGTGAAAAACGTTTAGCTGACTTGGATTTAAACGTCACAACGCTTATTCAATACGAAGGTGAATAGCAAAATATGAGTTACCAAGTGCTGGCGCGAAAATGGCGTCCAAAAACGTTCAGTGAGTTAATGGGGCAGGAACATGTAGTTTCTGTCTTAGTTAATGCTATTACGCAACAGCGCTTGCATCACGCCTATTTATTTACTGGTACGCGGGGCGTTGGTAAAACTACGATTGCACGTATCTTCGCAAAAAGCTTGAATTGTGAAGAAGGTGTTAGTGCTGAACCCTGTGGAAAATGCGACACCTGCTTGGACATCGATCAGGGGCGATTTGTCGATTTACTTGAAATCGATGCGGCATCTAGAACCAAAGTAGATGACACACGAGAAATATTGGACAATGTCCAATATGCACCGACTAGAGGTCGCTACAAAGTGTACCTTATTGATGAAGTGCATATGCTTTCTCGTAGCAGTTTTAATGCCTTACTCAAAACACTTGAAGAACCGCCAGAACATGTAAAGTTTATTTTGGCGACAACTGATCCTCAGAAACTACCTGTGACGGTGTTATCTCGTTGTCTTCAGTTTCATCTTAAAGCGCTCTCCGTGACACAAATTGCACAGCAACTTGAAAAAATTCTTGATGCAGAGCAGGTGACCTTTGAGCCAGAGTGCCTCAATGTGCTGGCTAAGGCAGCCCGTGGCAGTATGCGAGACTCTCTTAGCCTTACTGACCAAGCGGTTGCGCAAGGGCAAGGTCATATTAGTGTTGCCAATTTGCAAAGCATGCTAGGCGGCATTGACCAGCATTGGCCGTATAAAATTTTAATGTCGCTGTTAAAACGTGATTCGATACAGTTAATGGAATTGAGTCGAGAAATAGCGAGCTATGCGCCTAATTATCATCGCCTGTATGCTGAACTCATTCAGCTACTTCATCATGTTGCTATGTATCAAATTGTTGAACAGCATTTTGATGTGTCACCTGAACATGCGGTATTGATTAAAAAGTTTAGCCAGTCTATGTCTGCTCAAGACATTCAGCTTTATTACCAACTAGCGTTGAATGGACGAAAAGATTTAGCTTATGTTGGTGACGAGCAAGCTGCCTTTGATATGACGTTACTACGTTTATTAGCATTCAAACCGATGGAAGCTAATGAAGCGACAACGCACCAGCAGTCGGCAACAGCAAATGAAAGTACAGTAGATTTTGACGATATAGAGCTTCCAGCGTCTAGCGTTCAAGAGGCAGTGACTCCAATATCTTCTGAAGAATCTGCTTTAAAGCCATTAAATACTGTTGAATCTACGGTGCAAGAAAGCGATGGTAGGCTAGCTGAGCCAACAACTGGTTCTCGACATGATTCAGACACTGGCTTTATTGATGAAAGTGAGGCACCTGAAGCTTTGCATCAAGAAATGTTTGCCATTGAAGAGCAAGCATTCGAGCAAAAAGCAACCCAACAACACGCGGCTACATATCAACCAGATGTGCAGAAAGTAGCCAATACAGAAGCGCCATCGACGATAACTGAGAGTGTTACAGAAGAAAGCGTAACTTTAAGTTCTGAGCAAGATATAGATTCGAGTGATGATGCTGAAACTATCGAAGAGCCGACGCAAACATTACCTGAAGGTGGCGGTACTAATGAACAATTACATGCTTCATTTGAATCTCCTGCAATTCAAAGTCAACCTGCTCTAGATACCACTTCAATAGATGAACCAGTTAATAGTGACCAACAGGTGGTGCAGAGCGACACAGGAACAGAACGTCCATCGCTATTGGCTCAGATTCAATCATCTAAAGCTGAATCAGGCAACACGGTACAACCTGATGACAGGGATGCATCAGAAGAAGAGTCTCCAGAAACAAACAATGCATTACCTGAAGGGGTATTGAGCTCTTCTGTAGAGTCGGTATTAGCGACTCGAAATATGCTGCGAAGTCGCAAGAAGAAGCTGGAGAAAGACGCAAAAAAGTCTAGTGGCGCCGACGCGCCAGCCTTAGATCCTGTCGCACAGGCGAAACAAGCACAAACGATTGAAGTACCTGATATGGAAACCTTGCCAGAGCAAGGTTTTACCATCGAGGATGTTAATCCGGCAGAAGTAAAAAAAGCAAACCAAGTTGATAAATGGGCAAATATGATCGACTCAATGGCGCTGAATGGACGTTTACGTCAGCTAGCGTTACGAGCGACTATTGCGCCAGAAAGCAACGATCAAACCTTGATCCTTAATTTGAATCAAGCAACTAAGCATTTAAAGACCGATGCAGCAATGGAACAGTTGCATCAATTTGTCTCTGATTATTTCAATCAGCAAATGCAGGTTGAAGTAAATATTGTTGATGAAACGGTCGACGACCCGTTTCAAATTCAAGGACAAATAAACGAGAAGCGCTACGATTATGCAAAAGAGTTGTTAGCACAAGACACCATTGTTTTGGCTTTACAACAAGATTTTCAGGCGACCGTAGACGAAACAACCATAGTCGCGTTATAGATACTCTTGAAATCTCACCAGATAGTCACTATCTTTGCGGCATAGACTTATTGGAGAAATATTATGATGAAAGGTGGCATGGGCAACTTAATGAAGCAAGCCCAACAAATGCAAGCAAAAATGCAAAAGGCACAAGAAGAAATTGCCAATATGGAAGTCACAGGTGAGTCTGGCGCAGGCATGGTTAAAGTTACCATGACAGGTTCACATAGCGTTCGTCGTGTAGAAATTGACGAAAGCCTAATGGAAGACGACAAAGACATGGTTGAAGATCTTGTAGCAGCAGCTTTTAACGATGCAGTTCGTCGTGTTGAAGAAGCGAACAAAGAGAAAATGGGCGCATTAACGGGCGGTATGCAAATGCCTCCTGGGTTCAAAATGCCTTTCTAGCAAAGCATTGAGTTTTATAATGGCGCCTATAGGCGCCATTTTTGATTTACACTAGGTATAAACGACAACATAAAGAATTTCGATATGACCGACATTTTAATCTATGGGGAAAACGGCACGCCTTTGCATGTACTTAATGAATCTGAGTACAGCGACTGGGTGGCAAGCCAAGAAACTTTCACGCAAAACTGGCTGACAACGTCTGGCTTCAAAGGCAAGGGCTGGACTTCAGTTCCTGCCAGTACTGGAGAGCTTGCCCTGGTTGTTGCTGTTGTTAGCAGCGCTTCAGAATTTTTTGCATGTGGTGATTTAGCTAAGCAGCTTCCTGCAGGGACTTATTCATTGAAAACGAATGCTGAAAATCAGCAAGCTGTAGCGTTTGGATGGGCAGTAGGTAGTTATCGATTTGATCGTTACGTTGACGATAAATCTGACGTAGCAACGCTGGCGATAAACGACCAAGCCATTGTCGATGAGGCGCTAAAACAAATGTATGCAACTGCGCTTGTACGCGACCTAGTCAACACACCCGCGGGCGATATGATGCCGCAACATTTAGCTGAAGTGACAAAGGATTTAGCGGAAGAGTTTGGTGGCAGTTTCTCAGAAATTGTCGGCGATGAATTGTTAGAGCAGAATTACCCAACTATTCACGCCGTTGGCCGTGCTAGTTGTCACGCGCCGCGCTTATTGGACCTGCGTTGGGGCAATGCTGACGCTCCTAAAGTGACACTTGTCGGTAAAGGTGTTTGCTTTGACAGTGGCGGTTTAGATGTCAAACCGGCAGCCGGTATGCGCTACATGAAGAAAGATATGGGCGGTGCTGCACACGTATTAGGTCTAGCAAGACTTATTATGGCGTTTGATTTGCCAGTAAACCTTCGGATGCTGATCCCTGCCGTTGAAAATGCAATATCAGACAATGCACTGCGTCCTGGTGATGTCGTCACCACACGCAAAGGCATTACTGTTGAGATTGATAATACCGACGCAGAAGGGCGCTTAGTGCTTTGTGATGCTATTGATGAAGCGGTGCAAGAAAAGCCTGAAATGCTAATCGATTTTGCAACGTTAACCGGTGCAATGCGTGTTGCGCTTGGCACAGAGTTGCCGGGTTTCTTCGCAACGAATGATGAAACCGCGCAAGGTATTACTAATGCAGGTTTGCCAATTCAAGATCCTGTTTGGCGTATGCCGCTATATCAGCCATATGCAGATATGTTGAAAAGCGACATTGCAGATATGACCAATTGTGCAGCTGGCCCATTCGGTGGTGCTATTACTGCAGGGTTATATTTACAAAAGTTTGTACCTGAAGGTATCGACTGGTGTCACTTCGATATTATGGCGTTCAACATTCGTCAATTACCGGGTCGTCCGAAAGGTGGCGAAGCGTTTGGTGTTCGCGCGGTGTTTGCTTACCTGCAAGAAAAATACGGTAGTAAGTAAAAATTTAGTGGTAATCGCAAATTAAAAAGGGAGCATATAGCTCCCTTTTTTAATACTAGTGGCAATGTCGCCATTAAAGTCCTAGCGCACTAAGGGCAATTTGGTAGA
Organism: Thalassotalea euphylliae; assembly: GCF_042682785.1. GTDB lineage: Bacteria > Pseudomonadota > Gammaproteobacteria > Enterobacterales > Alteromonadaceae > Thalassotalea_F > Thalassotalea_F euphylliae. The sequence goes on from NZ_JBHUIB010000003.1 coordinate 301,763, forward strand.
TATTTCCACGTCCATTTTCAATGCGTGTGAAAAATAAATACTGTCCATCGGGTGAAACAATCGGCGTGAACTCGTGGTCAGCGGTATTGACCTTATCACCCAAAGTTGTCGCTACAGTCCATTTACCATCAACCAATTTTGACACGTATAAGTCACCTTTACCTAGGCTATCTGCGCGTCTCATGCTGTAAATAATGGTTTTACCGTCTCGTAATACAACCGTATCACCAATTAATCCACCTTCACCGAACATCTCTGCTGGTAGCGCTTGTGGCTTTTCAAAACCATTAGCAGTTGCTTTTGCAACATACATTAAGCGCTTTTCGTTTCTAAACGATGGGAAATACAAATCATCGTTGTTAGTGACTGATGGGTAGAGATCGTTAGCATCTGAACTAAGCTCTGGCATGTATTCAGGTTCTTGCCATTGACCATCAACCATTTTAGTTTTCCATAAATTGACCGACTCTGTTGCCGTTAAAGAACCATCAATTGGGCGCTTTGATACAAAATATAGCGTTGAATAATCTGCGCTGTAATAAGGGTCAGCCTCTAAATAACCACCTGAAAATGGCAGGGCAGTAGGCATTTGCCATTGGCCATTTTCGTAATCAGATGACATCATTTGGCAGGTCGAGAAATCATCGGCGCAACGGGCGAATAAAACGTTGTCTCCAGCTTCATTAAATACCGCGTTAATTTCAAAACGTTCTGTTGAAATTATGCCTTTGCCAAATTCAACGGCTTTATTATTGGCTTCTTCAGAATAATAAGGCAGCTGTGCTGCTACAGCATTGGCAGTTGCTAAACCAATAGCTAGCGAAGCGATTGTTTTTAAGAATAATTTCATGGATATTTGATGCTCTAATTAATGTATCTGTTTAGTAATAGCGCATATTTTACCCAAATTTAAATGAAAAGTGAATCCGTATTCACATAATGTAATTCTATTGCTTACAGAAAAAGTAATATCCGCCGCTCAATTGAGCAGCGGATAACGTTTTTACCAAGCCATTTCACCCGTGTGAACTTTACTACCGATATCAAGGGCAATTAACAATCCTAGATCTGGATACAGCGTTTTCATGCGTTGTTGTAATTCATTACTATTTGCTGCCTTTGACTTTTCTTGTTTAAACGCCAAGAGGTAGTGTTTAGTGAAGTCAATGCTGCTTGGACTTAATTGCGTGTCAGCTTGCATATGGCCAGGAATCACTTTCTGGGGCTGTAATGCCATCATGTCGTCAAGCTGCTTTATCCAAGCATCAATTGCTTCATCTGTTTGTGTATCGGCAGTCCAGACGTGAAGGTTGCCGAACACACCTATTGTGCCAAGAATCGTCTTTGTTTCTTCAATCCAAAGATATGGGCGATGTGAAAGTTTACCTTTTGCTCCCAAAACATTAATACGGATACCATCTATGCTGAAATGGCTTTTAGCCAGTACTTGAGGCACGTTTGGCTGTTCAGGCGCATTAAGGCCCATTTTAGGTCCCCAAAAAGCAACTTTTTGGTCAATGTTTTTGCGTATTTTTTTCGCGACTGGTGCTGAAGTTACAATGGCAACATCAGGAAAAATGGTCGCTAATGTTGATGCGCCAAAGTAAAAGTCAGGATCGGCTTGGCTTATAAAAATGGTGGTCAGCTTTTTTCCAGAGTCTTTCAGCTTTGCCGCTATGCGCAGAGCATCAGCTTGGGTAAAGCCGGTGTCGATGATCGCGGCTTCAGTTGCTCCCGATACCACAGTTGCGTTCACGTGAAAACTCGATTCATGAGCGTTGTAAACATCAAATGTTAACGGGGTATTAGTTGCCCATACTGTACTTGTAACAACAATTGACAACATCAGTGATAGAAATCGTTTCATAGATTCACCTTTTATAGCGGGTTATTTTTAATGTGAGTGAGTGTTGAGCGCTATATTAGAGATTTGATATGCTCGGATAAATATCAAATAATGTGTATTATTGTTTCTTAAAACGAGCTAATTATGGATAGACTAGTCGCCGCTAAAGTGTTTTTAGATGTCAGCAAAACAGGGAGCTTTACTGCATCTGCAGACAGACTAAACATGTCTAGACCTATGGTGACGAGGTATGTCGAATCAATGGAGTCCTGGTTAAACGCGCGCTTGTTTCATCGTACAACGCGAAAAGTAACACTGACCCATGTTGGTGAAAGCTGTCTTGAACAAGTTGAGGCATGGGTAAGCCAAGCTGAAGCACTATCGGTAATCTCGCAAATTGATACTGAGTTATCTGGGAATATTAAAATTACGGCAGCGACATCGTTGGCAACAAGCCAACTGATACCTGCATTTGCCAGCTTTATGCAACGTCACCCTAAAGTATCGATAGAGCTTGATGCGCAAGACGTGACTGCTGATCTTATTCATGATCAAATTGACATTGCCGTTAGAATTTCATCGTCACCATCAGGATCTTTAATTGGTAAGCCAATCGCGAGCTGCTTATCTGCATTAGTCGCTTCTCCTGACTATATCGATAGGAAAGACGCGATAAAGTCGGCAAGCGACTTAACAGCACATCAGGCGCTTGGTTACAAAAACTTTGGCGAGCAAATATGGCACCTTAGCAAGGGCGAAAGCATCGAGTCTATTAAGGCAAATTGTATGTTTACCACGAACGAAGTGTTGTCACTCAAACAAGCGGTATTGTCAGGAATGGGTATCGCGATGCTGCCTACTTATCTCGTTAACGACGACATTAAGCGAAACGCTTTGACTCAAGTACTTCCTGAATGGACTTTGCCGACTATGCAGATATACGTGCTTTATTCATCCCGCAAGTTTCAATCGCCAGCTGTTCGCGCGCTTATTGATTTCTTGTCAGATTACTTCAAAGATAATCCTTGGGATTAATTAGCCACCTCGTCTTCTTGCGGCATCACTTTACGCGGCATATAGCGTGGGAAGTAATTCTGCAAATAACCTATAACCGCTAGGTACGCTTCCTCTTTATGCAGATCCGTTATTTCACCTTCGAGGCGGAAGCTAAAGGAAAATATCTGATTACCAATCAGTCTGGCAATGTTGAACACGTCAACTTTCTCTGGCATTGCAGGTAATTCAAACAAGTCGTTGAGTAACTCAAATGAGCGCTGTCGACCTGACGAAAATCTTGCGGCTTTGGTTTCAGCAAGTACATGAGAACCGGATACACCAAGCAACAATTTACTGGTATAGCTACAGTGATTGTGATGGTGTTGGATAGCGTCGAACCACAGCCTCAAAAGCTCACGCCAAGAATTAAATGTCCCGTTAATCGCTATGCTTTTCATTAGCTCATAGATGATGTCACCAGACTGCTCCGTAAGACCAGCCAACAGTTCATCAACACTCGGGTAGATGTGATACAAAGACGACGGAGGAATTTCTGCCTTTTCTGCCACGTCATAAAGTGAAAGCTCATGAATATCAGTCACTTTAAGCAGCTCAATAGCCGCGTCTTTTATCAGCTTTTCACGCTCTAGTCGTCGTTGTTGAACTTTACGAGGCTTTCCCGTTTTTGTCAGTGTTGTCTTCATAATAACTCTTTGAATTATGGCTAAAACAATACAGGTTAGGTATTACGCCTATCACCCTTTCAAGCACTTTTGAGGGTTAACTTGTTAGGACTATTCCGCTGTGCGATACATTCTCCAATTCCAAGCACAACAGTCAAGCCAATAATCATCACAGCAAGGTTATCCATGTCTACGCCACCTGGAGGGTAGATAAAAAATGCGATAGCTTGTGTGATAAACAGCATTGGTGGCACAACAAGCAAAAAGCGTTTATGTCCGGATATGTTGTTCGTTTTATTCAGGGTTAAATAAGCTGGGAATAATGCTAAATATGGCATTAAGAACAGCAAGTTAGCAAACGAGAATAGTGACCAATACAGACTTTCTGCATTCGATGCCATCAACCCGTAGACTAAGATAGCACTAGTTGATACCACACCGGTTAATACACTTGCGCCAATTGGTGTACCGTATTTCGGGTGGTCATGACTAAATACTTCGGGTAGTTCACCTTCATGTGCTGCTTCACTTGCTGCACGGTTAGCTCCCATACCCCATGTAACCAAGTTAGCGATGAAGCTGAAAATCGCCATAAAACCAACCAAATAAATAACATATTCGCCAAAGGGAAGGGGCGATAACATCCGTTTAAAGGTTTCCATCATGCCTGTTACTAAACCAATATCTTCAACGGGAATCGCAATCAAAATTCCTAGTACGGCAAACAGATAAAGTACAGTAATAACAAAACCAGCAATGATAAGGGAAATTGACAAATCACGCTTAGGGTTTTCCATTTGATCGCCCGAGCAGCAAATTAAATCAAAGCCCATAAGAGAGAAGATAATGACTGGGAAGAATTGCAGTCCAGCCCCCCAGCTCGGTGTTAGCGTTGAGAAGTTTATCGGGTTGGCAATACCATGGGTATAAGCCATAAATGCGCCGCCAATACCCAGTAATAAAACGACAATCATTTTGCACCAAGCACCAATCATTGGGATCCAACGTCCTGTATCAGGTGAAACAACACATACATATACCGATATCCAAGTAGCAACTAACGCTATTGCAATTTGCACTGACAACGGCATAGTGGGCCAGAATAACTCGGCAGCAAAGCCTGCTAACATGATAAACGCAGCTGGCATCCATAACGCAACGTTTATCCAGTAAAGCCAGCCGACACGGCTCGTCCACTTTTTCCCAAAAGCCAAATCAACCCAATGGATTAATCCACCTTTTGAAGGAAATTTTGTGCCCAAATCAGCACTAACTAGACAGTAAGGAATGGCAAAGCAAAGGAAAGAAAGAATCCACCAAGTTAGTGACTGAACACCAATGGCTGCAGCGGCAGCTATGCCATCAATGGTAAGAATTGCGCTTATGGTAAAAAGCGTGATTTCCTTTTTTGTTAATTTAGCAACCATGGTAATACTCTCTTGCTCAATGTTTGAAGGAAAGTGGCTTCCAAGAAAGCCACTTGAGACTAGCGGCTAGTGCGCTGACGGAACTTGTTGTGTAATGCAGTGGATGTTGCCACCGCCAAGCAATATTTCACGTGCATTTACACCGACCACTTCATGCTCGGGAAACACGTGTTGCAAGACTGCTTTTGCATCGTCATCGCGCTTGGGATCAAGCAAGGGAAGAATCACGCGATTGTTAGTGATCAGAAAGTTAGCGTAAGAACCTGCCAAACGTTCACCTGCTTCGCGCTCCATACCGTCACAACTGTCAATACCAGCGGCTTCTTCTGCACTGATATACAAAGGACCAGGAATATGGACTTTGTGCACCTTAATTTGACGACCTTTGGCGTCACGTTCGTTGCTTAACACTTCATACGCATCGCGAGAAATTTGATACTGAGGATCATTCTCGTCATCACACCAAGACAATACGACTTCACCAGGACGTGCCACGTGAATTAAGTTATCGACATGGCCATTGGTTTCATCGTTGTATAAGCCGTTTTTAATCCAAATTACTTTTTCGATACCAAGGTGCTCTTTTAGCACTTGCTCGATATCTTCGCGGGTTAAATCAGGGTTACGGCTTGGGTGCAGCAAGCACTCTTCAGTGGTGTAAAGCGTGCCTTCACCATCGACATGAATTGAACCACCTTCCAATACGATTGGCGCTCTATAACGTGCATCACCACGCAGGTTACAGATTTTACTCGCTACTTGGTCGTCTTTATCCCAAGGAAAGTAAAGGCCATCAACCAGGCCGCCCCAAGCATTAAATTCCCAATCAACACCTCGGCGCTCACCGTCTTTGTTGACTACGTAGCTTGGTGCAATGTCGCGCATCCAAGAATCATTCGTGGTCATTTCAACAACCCGAATGTGTTCAGGTAAACGAGAACGTGCGTTGTCATATTGGTCAGCAGACACCGTCATGGTGACCGGTGTTACTTCAGCAATTGCCTTTGCTACGTCAATAAACACCTGTTGCGCTGGTTTTGCTCCGTTGCGCCAGTTGTCTGTGCGCTCTGGCCAAGCAATCCAAATTTCATCTTGTGGCTCTTGTTCACCTGGCATGAAGAAACCATCGTTTACTGGGGTAGTGTGTAATAAAGTACTCATAATATTGACTCCAAATTAGTTACCACCAGCAGGGCACTTAGCCCCACTGGCTAAATGCATTAGTGTTGTTTAATACTTCTTAAGCGTTTCATTGCACCGGCTAGTAGCACTTCACCTATCAAGACGGTGACAACAATGCCGATAGCAACAGGAATGGTGTAGTTCCAATCGATAACGCCAACAAAGATTTCTGGGAAGATGAACAGCAGTACTGCTTGTGCGATAAAGAAAGTACAAATTGCACAGATAATGTATTGCGTTGTTAAGCCGCCAGGCACTTTAAATGGACGTTCACGCTCAGGGTCTTGAAGACGAAGCTTCACGTGCGCAGGGAACATCAATAGGTATGGCAGTAAGAAAATACATGAAGAGAATGCAAATACTGACCAAAACAGTTCGTCACTTTCACCTGAAGATAAACCGTAAAGCACAATAACAACTGCTGAGATAATGCCCGTGATATTATTCGCACCAACAGGGGTTTTGTGTACCGGATCTTCTTTTGCAACCGCTTCTGGTAGCTCACCTTGTTGAGCAGCTTCCATCGCAGCGCGACTAGCACCCATTGTCCACGTCACCATGTTAGCGACGAAGGTGATAAGCGCTAAGATACCGACGATATACACCATAGCGGTGCCAAATGTGCCTTCACCAAATAGTGTTTTAAGCGTTGAGATGATGCCTGAAACAAGGCCAACTTCTTCTACTGGCAGCGCAAGTAAAATGCCTAATGTACCGAAGATATATAAGCCGGTAACAGTAGCAGCAGACAAGAAGATAGATTTTGGAATATCTTTACGTGGGTTTTTGATTTCATCGCCCATACAAGCAATAAGCTCAAAACCTAGCAAGTTGAAAATAATGACTGGCAAAAAGCCTAAAGCAGAATCAAAACTTGGCGTCATTGAAGCCAGCGTAAATTCATTTGCCACACCGTGTTCAAACGCGTAAAGGAAGCCGCCTATACCTAGCACACCAATGACTGCAACTTTTGCTATTGCGCCTAAATTAGTGACCCAGACACCAGCATCTACCGATACATTACAGATATAGATAGTGATAGCAGTAAGTCCGACACACATTGCTATTTGCCACCAAAGTGAAAGACCTGGCACAAACATTTCAGCGAACATACCAGCAAACATGATGTATACCGCAGGCATCCACAGCGCCACGTTTATCCAGTAATACCAAGTGGTTCTTACCGCCCACTTGGTGCCAAATGCGCGTTTAACCCAGTCATAAATACCGCCTTCACCAGGGTAGGTAGTACCTAGTTCTGACGAAATTAAGCCATAAGGGATAACAAATATTGCTAAGGTAATAAGCCACCAAGTAATAGCTGATGGCCCCAAAGATGCAGACGCAGTTAAGGTGTCAATAACTAACACTGCACAGACATTGAAAAGGGTAAGGCTTGCGAGGCCCATTTTCCCATTCGTTTCTTGTGACATAACACAACTCCTTATAAAAGGGTAAAGTCCAAAGGAACTCACCTTTCATTGACTGCCATTGTGTGCTGCATGTATTGAGCGACTCACCTAGCTAAAAGGTGTTTTCCTAACTGGCGCTTATTTTATGATCAGACCTCATTCCCAATATTTGTTCTAGATCAAATAATTCGATATAAATCGATAAAAATTGATTTTGACTCGCCTGTGTAAAAATTAATTAAAAGCTAATAGCTATCTTTTGAATCTTGTGTTTACGTGCTACTAAATGCTTTATATGGTTGTGATATAAAGTTTATTGTGTGGTTTCTAGTGTTTTATGGATTGGTTTTTTGGCATGTAAAACTTGAAAATAACCGATTTATATCCGGATAAATATCGAAATATGATCTAGATCAAAGTTCTTTTTTAGATACGGGTCTATCATGCGTCTCGAATTCGGAAGCAGAGATTGATTGACGAAATCGTTTTTATTTTTTGAACGCTTGTAAGCCCGTATCTGGATTGAGGGCTGTGACAAGCAAACACTCAATTTAGGAGTACACATTATGAAATTACCATCATCAACAGCGACAAACTTAAACAAATCAGGTCTACGTCATTTCCTTAAGACTCAAGATTTCACTCGTGCAGAGTTAACGGAAATTCTCGATTTAATGAAGATGTTAAAAGATGCACGTCGCGTAAATGCGGTTCCACCATTATTTGCAGGTAAAACCGTAGGTATGATTTTCGAGCAGCCTTCAACACGTACACGTGTCTCTTTTGAAGCAGCGGCAACCATATTAGGCGGACACGCACAGTTCTTATCACCAAATGATATTCACTTAGGCTCTAAAGAAAGCCTGGAAGATACAGGTCGTGTGCTTTCACGCATGGTCGATGTCATCATGGCACGCGTTGACGTACATGAAACAGTTGCAGGCTTAGCGAAAGAGGCAAGTGTGCCAGTAATCAACGGCTTATGTGACTGGTTACACCCAACGCAAATGATGGCAGACATCTTCACTATGCAAGAGCACTTGCCAGAAGGGAAACAGCTAGACGACTTAAAAGTAGCCTTTATTGGTGACGCAACCAATGTATCAAATGAACTGGCAATGATTTGCACCAAGTTCGGTATGGAATACGCCCACGTAGGTCCTAAGAAATACCATATGACAGAAGAAATCGTCGGTATGGTGGAAGATAACTGTAAAGAATATGGCGGCTCATTTGTGATGACAGACGACATCAATGCAGTGAAAGGTTTCGACATATTAGTGGCAGACAGCTTCTACTGGTTTGGTCAAGAAGACGAGAAAGAAGAGCGCTTGGCAACCTTTATGCCTGAGTACATTGTCGACCAACGCCTGATGGACATAGCAGGCCCACAAGCGATGTTCATGCATTGTTTGCCAGCAAATGACAAGCGTGAAACTACTCGTGAAGTGATGGACGGCGATAGCTCACTTATCTTCGACGAAGCGGAAAACCGCTTAACGGCACAAATGGCGCTACTTGTGTACTTCACACATCAGCACACTAAGCCAGCTTCAGAAGATGTGGCAGCTAGTCACAAAGCGAAAATAGATGACTTCCTAAATGCCTTATAGGCATCACGTATAGCCAAGTACTCTGCTGAGTACTTGGCGTCATTATCTTATTCAAATTTAGGAGCTTATTATGAGAATCGTTGTTGCTCTAGGCGGAAATGCTTTATTAAAGCGTGGCGAACCAATGACCGCCGAAAATCAATTGAAGAATGTAAAAATTGCGGCAAGTACATTAGCGGAACTGGCAAAAGAACATGAATTGGTCATTGCGCATGGTAATGGCCCACAAGTTGGGTTGCTGGCTTTACAAGCGGCAAATTATGGCAGCGTAGAACCTTACCCATTAGATGTGTTGGGTGCTGAAAGCGTCGGTCAAATTGGCTACATGATTGAACAGCAAATGGGGAATATTCTCCCGTTCAGTCAAAAGTTTGCGACCTTATTAACGCAAGTAGAAGTCGATAAAGACGATCCTGCGTTTAATGAACCAACCAAATTTATTGGCCCTGTTTACTCAAAAGAGCAGGCCGCCAAAATTCAAGAAACACGTGATTTTACGTTTAAGGCTGATGGCGAGTATTACCGCCGCGTAGTGCCTTCGCCGTTGCCAAAGCGTATCTTCGAAATCGAAGTGATTGAAATGCTAATTAAGGCTGGCGTTATTGTCACCTGCGCTGGCGGTGGTGGTATTCCTACTATGTACCAAGAAGATGGCTCGCTTATAGGTGTTGAGGCGGTTATTGATAAAGACCGCACCGCGTCATTACTTGCTCAAGAAATTAAAGCAGACGCCTTACTGGTACTAACAGACGTTGACTCTGTCTATGTTGAGTGGGGAACGGCTAACCAAAAAGCGATTCGCTCAGCATCGCCAGACACGTTAGGAAAGCTAGATTTTCCTGATGGTTCAATGGGACCAAAAGTGGAAGCTGCGATGGAGTTTGCCAATGCAACTGGCGGAAGGGCGTGTATTGGTTCACTCGATAACGCGGTGGCTATGTTGTCAGGTAAAGCAGGCACAACCGTGTCTACCGAAGTTTCTCAAATTACTTACGAGTAAATAAATCATTAACTCGCTGGCGCTGAGCTGGCGAGTTTGGAGTATATGATGAATAAATTATTAACACTTATTGCAGCGTCGAGCGTTTTACTCGCTGCAACTGCACAGGCGGCAGATGTGTCGACCACTATTTCCGGCGTCAGCGATTACCGCTTCAGAGGTATTTCTCAATCCGCAGGGGATCCAGCTTTGCAGGGTAGCGTCGACATTGAATTCGAGAACGGTTTTTACAGTGGTATTTTTGCCAGCAATATCGATTTTGGTGTTGATGGTGACCACGAAGTCGATTACTACATCGGCTACTACACCGACATTACCGAAGACTTAGGCATTGATTTCTCGATTAATCGTTATACCTATCCAGGTCTTGATTACAGCAGCGACTACAACGAGATGATCACCAAGATTTTCTACGGTGCGTTTAATATCGAAATTGCCTACAGTGACGATTATGCCAACACCGATGAAACGGGTACATATGTCGCCATTAATTACGAAAAGCTGATTCGTGAAAACCTTGGCTTACTAGAGAACGTGACCTTAACCTTGCATGCAGGTCATAGCTCGGGGGACTACTGGGACGAATACGACATTGGCTCATATTCCGACTATTCAATTGGCGTTAGCGCAGATGTTAAAGGCTTCAACGTATCACTCGCTTACTTATTTAACGATGTTGATAGCGAATACGAAGTCGATGACGGTGAATTTAGAAATGACGACGTGTTAATGCTGAGTGTGTCGAAGTCATTCGAACTCGGACAATTCTGATAAGTCGTTGAAATTAAATTGTTATATTATAACAATTGTATCGGGCGGCATTGTTGTCGCTCGTTTTGTTCTCTTTTATTTACAAATTACCCTTTGTCATTTCGTCGCTAAAACCTTATTTTCTATCGAATATTTGCAGTATCGGTTAAATATATTAGCTATATTGAAATGACTAATATGGAACAGCCAAGCGCACTCAGCACATAAGCTGTTAGCAAAAAATAATAACAAGCCGCCATATAACGTTGGTAGGTAATGAGAACGTTGGCGTGTAATGCAAAATGCCTCAGGTGTATTAAGGAATAAAGATTGAATAATGTGAATAAGCAATGCGTTCTAGCGCTAATAAGCGACTCAGTGCGTGAGCTTCACATGGCTACAACACGTCCTTTATATTCTCTTCGCCATTTCTTGTTATTTGCCTGTACCGTGTGCAACCAAATTAAGGTTGCGGCGCTTGTCGGCAATGCAAAACAACGGTTTGCTGAATTACGTTCTACACTTAACAACATAATTTCAACCGACATAGCGTTATATATGAGCCTAGGGCAGATTCACCATCTGGGCGACCAGTCAGTTGTTGTAATAAATAGTGGCAGTTGATAGTTTTGTCAGCAGCCATTTTTCTAATAATAATCAAGGTATTATTTTTGATATGAAAAAATCATTAACCTCACTCTTGGTATCTGCCGCACTCTTTACAACTGGTGCACAGGCAAGCATTGATACCAGCCTTTTATCAGGCATTAAAGCACGAAATATCGGCCCTGCTGCCACCAGTGGCCGTATTTCAGACGTTGAAGCCGTTATTTCAAATCCAAATATTATCTACGCAACTGCGGCATCAGGCGGCGTGTGGAAGTCAGAAAATGCGGGCTTGAATTGGACGCCAATTTTTGACGAGCAAGACTACGCATCAACAGGTGCATTAGCAATTAACCAGCAAATTCCAGACATTATTTGGGTTGGTACTGGTGAAGGTAACGTGCGTAACTCTGTGTCAATTGGCGGCGGTATCTACAAATCAGTAGATGGCGGTAAAAGCTGGAAAAATATGGGGTTAAAGAATTCTGAGCACATTAACCAAATTGCGCTTCACCCAACAAATCCTGATATCGCATACGTTGCTGCGCTAGGTACACTGTGGTCAGAAAACGAAGAGCGCGGTATTTTCAAAACAACCGACGGTGGTAAAACGTGGAAGAATATTCTTTACGTTGATAAGAAAACTGGCGGTACAGACATTAAAATGGATCCAACCAATCCAAACAAATTGTACGCGTCAATGTGGCAGTTCCGCCGCTGGCCAGACAAATTTGAATCAGGTGGTCCAGGTTCGGGTTTATTTGTATCAACCGATGGCGGTGAAACGTGGCAAGAGAAAACTGTTGCAGACGGTTTACCGTCAGGTGACTTAGGCCGTATCACGTTAGATATTGCTGAAAGCCAACCAAACACGGTTTACGCCTTGGTTGAAGCTGAAAAAAGTGCGCTATTGCGTTCAGACGATGGCGGTGACAACTGGCGCACGGTTAACAGCGAATACAATGTTGCTGACCGTCCATTCTACTACTCAAAAATTGAAGTAGATCCAAACAACCCTGATATCATCTACAACATTGCAACCTTTATCCGTCGTTCAATTGATGGCGGTAAAACGTTTAGCAAAATCGACAAAGTTGATTGTTGTGCGGCGGGTAACACCATTCATATCGACAACCACTCGCTATGGATTAACCCAGAAGACTCTGAGCATATCATCCTAGGCAACGACGGTGGTTTAGCAATTACACAAGACAAAGGCGACAGCTGGCGCTTTGTGCAAAACCTTGCATTGTCGCAGTTCTACCACATCCGTGTAGACGACGCGACGCCTTACAACATTTACGGTGGTCTTCAAGACAACGGTTCATGGCGTGGTCCTTCAGAAGTATTCCATACAGCGGGTATTCGTAACTTGCACTGGCAAGAAGTAGGTTTTGGTGACGGTTTCGACACCATGCCATTCCCAGATGACCCAACAAAAGGTTATGTGCAATCACAAGGTGGTTACTTAAACCGTTACGACCTTAATACTGGTGAGCAGCACTTAATCCGTCCTGCACCAGCAGATCATGATTCTGAACTGCGTTTCAACTGGAATGCTGGCCTTGCGCAAGACCCGTTCGATGCAAACACCATTTACTATGGAAGCCAATATGTTCATAAATCAACGGACCGAGGTGAAACGTGGGAAATCATCTCTGGTGATTTATCAACAAACAACCCAGATTGGCAGCGTTACAAAGAATCAGGTGGTTTGACGCCAGACGTAACGGCGGCAGAAAACCACACCGCTATCATCACCATTGCGCCAAGCCCAATTAAACAAGGTGTGATTTGGGTAGGTACTGACGATGGCCGTATTCACGTCACACAAGATGGCGGTAAAACATGGAAGAGCGTTGAAAAGAAAGCACGCAAAGCGCCTAAAAACGCATTTGTACCGCACATTCAACCGTCACTTCATAAAGCGGACGAAGCCTTCATCGTATTCGACAACCACCGTCGTGGTGACATGAAGCCATACATCTTCAAAGCGTCTAAGTACGGTAGCAAGTTCACTAACCTAACCACCAAGAACATCAAAGGTTACTCACTGTCGGTTGTGCAAGACCACGTTGACGAAGACTTATTATTCTTGGGTACAGAGCTAGGCTTATACGCAACCACTGATGGCGGTGATTCTTGGTTCAAATACAAGAACGGCGTACCGACAGTTTCTGTAATGGATATGGCGATTCAACAACGTGAAAACGACTTAGTACTTGGTACACACGGTCGTTCAGTCATTGTTGTTGACGATTACAGCCCACTGCGTGGATTAAATGAAAAATCATTCGATGAGTCATTCAAGCTATTAAGTGTAGGTGACGGTCAGCAGTACGTGTCTAGCCGTGCACCATCAACACGCTTCTGGGGTGACGCTGACTACGTAGGTGAAAACGAAGTTTACGGTGTTACGCTAAATGTGATGGCATCAGGCGATCACTTGAAGCACCCTGATGCAGAGAAAGAAAAAGCGCGTCAATTAGCAAAAGCCGAGAAAGCCAAAGCTGACAAAGCAAGCAAAGACAAGAAAGACGACAAAAAGCCACTTTCTGACAAAGCGCGCGTTACCGTGAAAAACAGCGATGGCGAAGTGGTACGTACATTCGTGACTAAGCTTCACCAAGGTGTAAACCGTATCGTTTGGGGTATGGAGTCTGACGGTACTGGTCACATGCCAGGTCAAGAGCCGAAAGAAGACAAAGACATCTTAAACGGTGGCCCAGAAGTGGTACCAGGTACTTACACATTCCACGTAAAGTACAACGACCAAGAATTTGAAACAACAGCTAAGGTATTAAAAGACCCACGCTTCAACGTTTCAGACGAAGATCTGATGGCCGGTTACAAGCTTCAGCACAAAGCAGTTGGCTTGTACGACACGCTAATCAAAGCGGTACACGTATTAACTGACAGCAAAAAAGATATCGAGCTTGTAAAAGCAGCAGCTGACAAAGCAACTGCTGATATGACTGAAGGTAAAGACGAGCACCCAGCCACTAAGCTAAGCAAAACAGCTGATGACTTATTGAAGAAAATTGGTGAGTTCGACAAGAACCTTCGCTCATTGCCAAAAACAACGGGGATTGTTGATGAAAGCTACAAAGCAACATCACATATCTTTATGGCATGGGGTTATGTTGGCAGCCGTTACGGCAAGCCATCACCAACGGCTGAAATCTATCTAGACAAAGCAAAAGTTGAAATGCAGAAGCACGTTAATGACATTAATAGCTTCTTAAACGACGACTTAGCGAAGTTTAACCAAGCCTTTAACGAAGCTGGTTTAAGCCTGTTCTCAGGCGCACAACCAATCGCGTTAAACTAACAATAATAAAACACTCAAGCCCGGCAACTGTCGGGCTTTTTACTTTTTTAAAGTATTAGGAAAGCACACATGAAACTACTACCAACCCTACTTGCTGCGTCAATCGCCATGGGTATTTCAGGCTCAGCTATTGCGGCTAAGTCAGACAAAAAAGTAGATGCGTCAATCTACAGCAGTTTAAAACTTCGTAACATGGGGCCTGCCGTAACAGGTGGTCGTATTAGCGACTTCGCGTTCAACCCAAATAACCCAGCTGAATACTACGTTGCGACAGCCTCAGGCGGTATGTGGAAAACCACAAACGCCGGTGTAACTTGGTCAGCAATTGCCGATGGCGAAGCAAGTTACTCTTACGGCGATGTAACCATGGATCCGAACAATACAAACGTGATTTGGGCGGGTACCGGTGAAAACAACTCTCAGCGCTCAGTAGCCTACGGTGACGGTGTTTACAAGTCAGTAGACGGCGGTAAAAGCTGGAACAATGTTGGTCTGAAAAATTCAGAGCATATTGGCGAAATCCTTATCGACCCACGTAACTCAGATGTTGTGTATGTTGCGTCGCAAGGTCCACTTTGGAGCAAAGGCGGCGACCGTGGTTTATTCAAAACCACAGACGGCGGTAAAACATGGGACAACGTACTGGAAATTTCTGAGCACACAGGTGTTAGTGACATCGCGTTCGACCCACAAAACCCTGATGTTATTTATGCAACGTCTTATCAACGTCGTCGTCACGTTTGGACACTTATCAACGGTGGTCCAGAGTCAACTATCTACAAGTCGACAGATGCCGGTAAAACGTGGAAGAAAATCAATAAAGGTTTACCAAGTGTTGACCTAGGTCGTATTGGTATTGATGTAGCGCCAAGCAACGGCAACATCATTTACGCCATTGTTGAAGCGGCTGATGGCAAGTCAGGCTTCTACCAATCAACCGACGGCGGTGAAAGCTGGAACAAGCAAAGCAGCTACGTTTCAGGCAGCCCGCAGTACTACCAAGAAATTGTCGTAGACCCGAAAAACCCTTACCGCGTGTACTCGCTTGATACCTACATGATGGTAACGGAAGACGGCGGTAAAACATTTACCCGTGCAGGTGAAGACCACAAACACGTAGACAACCACGCGCTTTGGATCGACCCGAACAACACAAACCACTTAATCATTGGTAGTGATGGCGGTATTTACGAATCTTGGGATCGCGCAAAGAACTGGACGTTTAAAGACAACATGTCGCTAACACAGTTCTACAAAGTGACTGTTGACAATGACTACCCGTTCTATAACGTATTTGGTGGTACACAAGATAACGCATCTCTAGGTGCACCTCACCGTACAACTACTAACTCGGGTATCCAAAACGCTGACTGGTTGTACACGCAATTTGGTGACGGCTTCAAAACGGTTATCGACCCAACCGATCCAAACATCATCTACTCGCAGTACCAATACGGCGGCCTAGCACGTTACGACAAACAGTCAGGTGAACGTGTACAAATGCAACCAGTATCGCCAGACGCTAATGTAGCGCAGCGCTTTAACTGGAACTCACCATTGTTGATTAGCCCACATAACAACGAACGTATTTACTACGGTTCACAAACCTTGTTCCAATCAGATAACCGCGGTGATGACTGGCGCGCAATTAGTGGTGATTTGTCACGCAATATCGACCGCAACAAGTTAGAAGTGATGGATACAGTTTGGGGCGTTGATTCAGTGGCGAAGAACACATCTACGTCGTTCTACGGTTCATTAATCGCGTTAACTGAATCGCCATTGCAAGAAGGTTTGCTATACACAGGTAGTGACGACGGCGTAATGCACGTGACTAAAAACGGCGGTCAAGAATGGGACAAGTTAGATTGGCCATCAAAAGTACCAGACAACTCTTACGTCAGCGATATGGAAGCATCGTTGTTCGACAAGAACACCGTATTCGCAACGTTTGACAACCACAAGCGTGGTGACTTCAAACCATACGTATACCGCAGTGACAACAACGGTCGCAGCTGGAAAAACATCACCGGTGATTTACCTGTACGCGGTTCAACATACGCAATTGCGCAAGACCACGAAAACAAAAACTTACTTTTCGTAGGTACGGAATTCGGTGTGTTCTTCACGCAAAACGGCGGTAAAAACTGGGTACAGTTAAAGTCTGGTATGCCGACTATCGCGGTACGTGACGTAGTAATTCAACGTCGTGAAAGTGACTTAGCGCTAGCGACCTTTGGTCGTGGTTTCTACATCCTAGATGACTACTCACCAATGCGTGAAAGTGCAACAGACGTGAAAAAGCAAGACGCTACGCTATTCCCTGTGCGTCGTGCGTTCCAGTTTATTGAGCATGATCCATTAGGTTTACCGGGCAAAGCCATGCGTGGTGCTGACTTCTACTTTGCTGACAACCCAGAGTACGGCGCGGCATTTAGCTTTTACGTGAATGAAGACTTCAAATCACTAAAAGCCAAACGCCAAGCGAAAGAAGCAGAACTTCGTAAAGAGAAAGAGCCAGTATTCTATCCAAGCTGGGAAGCGTTAAAAGAAGAAGACTTTGAACAAAAATCTTCATTAATTTTAACTGTACGTGATGACGAAGGTAACTTGGTTCGTCGCATTAAAGCACCAGCGAAGAAAGGCTTTAACCGTATTCATTGGGACCTACGTTACCCAGGCTTTGAGCCAATCAAAGCAAGTGGTGACATGGACGCAGGCTGGTTAGTCGTGCCGGGCAAATACACAGTGTCACTATCAAAAGTAGTGAACGGTGTTGAAACGGCGTACGACCAATCGCAAACGTTTGAAGTGGTGTCTATTGATAACCGCACATTCCCAAGCACAGACCGCAAAGCCGACCTAGCATTTGATATGAAAGCAGGGCGTTTATACGCAGCTATTGCTGGTGCGCGTAAGTACCTTGGTGAACTAGAGTCGCGTATCAACCACATTAGTGCAGCAACCACAGAAACGTTAGCACTTGACCAGAAAACTATTGAGCTAGCGCATCAAATGACGCGTGATTTAAAAGAAATCAAGCTCGACCTAAATGGTAACTCTGTAGTCTCTAAGCGTGCTGAGCCAACAGCTACATCCGTTTACGGCTACATCAGCTACTTATTGTGGTCACGCAGTGAAAGCACATCGCCTGTAAACGGTCAGCAAAAACTGCGCTTTACTCGCGCAAGTGAAGGCTACAACGATGTTTACCAACGCATTGTGCAGCTAGCTGAATCGGTGAAATTAACCGAAGACGCTATCGCCAAAGCTGGTGGTAACTGGTTACCGGGTACATTACCTTCAAACGGTAAGTAAGGCGGTTACTAAAGCGTAAGCTTTAAGGCTAAAAAGAACGATAAGTTCTCGAAAATAGAAAGCGCCTTTTGGCGCTTTTTTTCGTAATAGCTATTTGATGTGTATGCGAAAGGCAATAATTATCTGCATACCATGCAAACGCATCTACAATAACAATAAAGAATTCAAACACAGCAGTTATGTGTTTTAAGCGGAGAATACCACCATGTTTCTGACTCGTATTATTTATGCCAGCAAGGCAACAGATGCATTTAAACCAGAAGATATCGACGACATTCTAACAACGGCAAGAGACTACAACCAAAAACAAGAAATTACCGGCATGCTGTGCTTTAGCCGCAAGTTCTTTCTGCAGTGTTTAGAAGGTTCACGCAGTAGCGTAAACAAGCTTTATCACCAAATACTCAACGATAAACGCCATAACGATATTGTGTTGCTGGAATACAGTGAAATTACCGAACGCGAGTTTTCACAGTGGTCAATGGCGTACGTGCCAGAATCTAGCCTAACCGCGCCACTTAACTTGAAGTTCTCTGGCAGCAGTATTTTTGATCCTTATCAAATGCGAGGGGAGAGCGCCCATAAAATGATGTTGGAATTAAAGGAAGTGCTGACGAATGTTACGTAGGCATCTTGCTATTGAAGGAGTGAGATTATACGCCTCAATATGAGGCGAATTAAGCTTGGCTAAAATTAGCGAAGAACGAGTGCCAGCCAAGTTATAGACGTACCATCCATAATTGACTTACTAGGTGCCCTCTAAGCTTAAAACTACAAAACCTTACCTATAGCTATATTTAGCCCTACAATAGATAGGTAAAATTCAACACCTGAACTGAGCTGGTTAATACAAGGTTCATCGGGGTAGAACTCAAGATTCACGGTAACAATATCACCGTCAAAGTATTCTCGTTCGCCGGGAAATTTAATTAAGCAGGCTACATTATTAAATGTACTTGTTTCAATTCTTACCCAGCAACCATTACCAAAATATCGATACATATGTGGTGGCCTAGGGATATTCAATAAGTTGATTTCAGCCCTAATACTCAATGACTTCTCCTGTAAACCTGACGCCCCAATAATTGGCTGATAAATACTTGGCTAAACTTGTGTATAGGAGCTGAATTGAGCCAAGCGTTAGCTGTGCCGCATATAATTGGCTTGTTAGAGAGAGCTTCTATCAAAACTACATGCATTTGATAACTTCTCCAGCAATAACAAATCCTTTTTAGGCTTACCTTGTAGGTGCCAGTGTAATTTATAACAAGCAGCATTAACCAAAACAGGGTAATTATCATTTTTACGAATTAGGTGTTCAATTGTGCGTTTAACGCCCATTACATCCAAGCATGGAACTAACCAAAAACCAATTGTACTAACATCACAGTTTTCCAAAGCATAATTGAGCAATTCATAGATAAAATCATTTTCCTGAACGGAACGAGACACCAGCCTGCAACCAGCCAACTGCGTTAAGTTATCCTTGGACTTAAGCACTTCCCACAAAAAAGGATATCTCTCATTCGTAGGTAAAGACCTTAAATATTTTGCACATTCTTTTTCACGATTTTCGTCGCGACTATTAAGGATTATATCTGATGGTGAGAATTCCATGCTCTCTAATGCCTCTCGAGGGTATTATTCCTCGGGGTCAAATGTGTAGTCTTCGTAATAACGCAATATTTTATAAAGTTTGGGAACTCCATTTATAGTTTGGACTTCCATATCTACTACATAAGCCAATTCATGCCACTGTTTATTAAAATTGTTATGCCCATGTAACATAGCTTCTTTAACAGCATTATTTTCAAAAATTACTTTTGTAGGATTTTTTCTGATATCTTCAACAATTGCTTTGTCGCCTGTTTCTGAATTGGTGTCAAACTTCGTTTGATACCATACAAGTACTTTCTTTGAATGAATATGATCAGCTGGCTCATCCATGTTGGCAATTTTTCGGTTAATAAAGTTTTGAGCTGCATTAGCTTGCTCAGAACTTACAACTAATTGATTAATAACGGTGGCATTGTCACTAGCAGAAATAACTAATTGAGAACCTGCATCTTTTGCTACAGGCTCAATAATGTTTTTCCATTGCTGTAGATCTTTTTTAGTTAAATCCTGCGGTGGGTTTTTAACTTTACCTAGAAACCAATCAATAATATTGGAAGACGTTGATACCCATTGATAAAGCGATCCGCCTTGCCACAATAGTGGAACAAGAGGTGCAGCTTTAGTGACTAATTCAACAATTATTGAACCAGAACGCACTTCTTTAATTAAAAGCTCACTTGAAATGTCATAGTCTTCTGAAGACTCACGCTCAACAAACCTTTGAAATTGCGAACTAAGATCTAGTAAGGACACAGTTAAATCAGTCAAGTTAACTGGTCTTTCATTATTAATCTTAATTTCTAGTTTTTTATCAAAATCGATTTCGATAGTATTCATTGGCTCCATGCCTATCCTTAATACCCTAACAGCTTAATAGAACGAAAAGTCCCACTTTGTCTGTGAGGTGACTTTTGCCTGTAGTTCCAATTCAATCACTCCGTAAATTATCTTCTTTTGTTAATTTTTTCAATGAAGTAAGTTCGATGGGTACGCGTTTTTGTTTTGGCTGATTAGGTCATATTTAGAAAAATATTGTTGAAAGGCAGATTTCAGTCAATCCGACTCTTTATATGGTGTGTAGATAAAGAGTATTTCTTCTACAGAACGCGTAATCCATTAAATCTGTACTCATCCTATTTATGAATAAAGCTCATTGTTTAATGAAATAAAGTCAATTTTATTCATGTAATGGTCGAGGTATAAATACCACATTGCTTTAATCCTTAGCTTTTGACGCAGCCATTTGGTCGAAGCTAAACAGTGTGGATTTATCTTTCAGAATTGGATAACGGATCATGACTACCAAAGACTTTACCTTTGCCATTAAGAACATTTGCTTTGATGAGAACTATCACCCATCAGACAACACGCGTATCACTACAAACTTTGCTAACTTGGCGCGTGGTGAAAGCCGTCAGTCAAATTTACGTAATGCATTGAAAATGATTGATAACCGCTTTAATGCGCTAGCCCATTGGGATAACCCGAATGGCGATCGTTACACAGTGGAGTTAGACATAATTTCGGTGGACATGGGTATTGAGGGCAGTGCAGAGGCGTTTCCGTCAATCGAAATTTTAAAAACCAACATTCTTGATCGCAAAACCAATAAGCGAACAGAAGGTATTGTCGGTAATAACTTTTCGTCGTACGTGCGTGACTATGACTTTAGTGTGGTATTGCTTGACCATAACAAAGACCAGCCGCAGTTTAGTATTCCTGAAGACTTTGGTGATTTGCATGGTAAGTTGTTTAAGCACTTTGTCAGTTCAGACACCTACAAGCAGAACTTCGAGAAGCCGCCGGTTATCTGCTTAAGTGTGTCGGACAACAAAACCTATCATCGTACCGAGAACGAACACCCTGTACTGGGTGTGGAGTACTTGCCGAATGAGTCGTCGCTAACCGAGCAATATTTCAGAAAAATGGGCTTAGAGGTGCGCTACTTTATGCCGCCAAACAGCGTTGCACCGCTGGCGTTCTTCTTCTTTGGTGACTTACTCACGGATTACACCAACCTTGAGCTAATCAGCACCATTAGCACTATGGAGACGTTCCAGAAGATTTATCGCCCAGAAATTTATAACGCCAATGCTACGGCTGGTAAGCGTTATAAGCCAAACTTGAAGAACCTTGACCACTCGTTAACACAAATTGTGTACGACCGTGAAGAGCGCGGCCGTTTGGCAAAAGAGCAGGGTAAGTTTGCTGAAGAGCATTTTATAAAGCCTTACCAAAATGTGCTTCAACAATGGTCGGCAAACTATGCCTAGTAGCACCTTACAGATAGTGCCTAAGAACGAATTCAGATAGATTTCAGATAGAGAGTGCAACAGTACCTATGAAAACATTATTACCTACGTCTACTGCGGGCAGTTTGCCTAAGCCGTCATGGTTGGCAGAACCTGAAAAACTGTGGTCGCCGTGGAAGCTAGAGGGCGATGCCTTGGTTGACGGTAAGCACGACGCGTTGAAAGTGTCGCTGCAAGAACAAAATACCTCAGGCATTGATATTGTCAGTGACGGCGAGCAAACTCGCCAACACTTTGTGACCACGTTTATTGAACACCTTGATGGTGTGGATTTTGAAAACCGCAAAACGGTGAAAATTCGCAATCGCTACGATGCAAGCGTGCCAACCGTGTTTGGCCCTGTTAGTCGCCAAAAGCCTGTGTTTGTTGAAGACGCTACCTTCCTGCGTAAACAAACAGACAAGCCAATAAAGTGGGCGCTTCCTGGGCCAATGACTATGGTAGATACGCTTTATGATGACCACTATAAAAGTCGTGAAAAGCTGGCCTGGGAGTTTGCCAAAATACTGAACCAAGAAGCGAAAGAACTAGAAGCGGCTGGCGTTGACATTATTCAGTTTGACGAGCCTGCGTTTAACGTGTTTTTTGACGAGGTGAATGCGTGGGGTATTGCCTGTTTAGAGCGAGCGATTGAAGGCTTGAAATGTGAAACCGCGGTGCATATTTGTTATGGCTACGGCATAAAAGCGAATACCGATTGGAAGAAAACATTGGGGTCAGAATGGCGTCAGTACGAAGAAACGTTTCCAAAGTTGCAGCAATCAAATATCGATATCATTTCGCTGGAATGTCACAACGGCCGTGTACCGCTTGAAGTATTGGAGTTAGTGCGCGGTAAGAAAGTGATGGTGGGGGCGATTGACGTTGCTCGTGACGAGATAGAAACACCGGAAGAAGTCGCTGATACGCTCCGCAAAGCACTGCAGTATGTTGAGGCTGACAAGCTTTACCCATGCACTAACTGCGGCATGGCGCCGCTTTCACGCACCGTTGCTAGAGGTAAATTAAGCGCTTTAAGCGCTGGCGCAGAGATTGTGAGACAAGAATTGATTGCTTCTAACTACTAACTTCTCTCTTCTCATTTCTAGCAGCGTTTAACTAAAAACTACCAAGCGAATTGAGCGAATACATTTATTCGCTCAATTCGCTTCATTTGCCTGAACCGCTTATAGATTAAACCGCTTGTAGATTGAACCGCTTGGTAGCCAATATTTTTCTGGCAGAGAATTACTTTGCTAGATGATGACTTCTTCAGACCAAATACGTTTCCATACTTTGTCTAACACACTAAGGTCACGTTCTGGGTTCAGCTGTTCCACTTCAATAAGTGTTGGAGCCGCTGTTGGCGTATCACCACTTTCATTTACCTCAGCCACTGCAAACTGAAAGACATAGCTTGGCTCTAATCCCATTCTTAAATCGCTGATTACCACTTTGTTATCGCGCAACTTAACGTTGTAAAACCCTTTGCTAAACCATTGCAGGCGAGAGACTGACCAGTCACTTTCAATGCTAGTGAGTAAGTCTTCTTCGCTTGTAAAAAATGGGTTGTTTGTTGGCAACTGTGTATCGAGTAGTGAGTAATACACTTCATAATAGCCCGTTTCTGTTTTGGCAATACCGCGCCACAGCAAGGTATTAAACGGAGCAGGGGTACTAAATAACGAATAGTTAGTGACACCTTGTGCTTCTAGCCCTTTGTGGATTTGGTCATCCACGTAAATTTTTGCGCCAACGGTCCAGCATAAATACGCAGAACTAATGCCAAGTCCCCACAAATTCCATCGCTCAGTGCCCATGGTTCGTTTTATCAAAATTGCGAACAAGCCGATGAGCAGCGGCACAGTATAGAGCGGGTCGATGATAAAAATAGTCGACCACGATATGGGGGTTGATGATATCGGCCAGAATATTTGTGTGCCGTATGCTGTGAAGCTATCTAGCAGCACATGCGTAGCAAACACCAGATAGACCATTA
Organism: Thalassotalea euphylliae; assembly: GCF_042682785.1. GTDB lineage: Bacteria > Pseudomonadota > Gammaproteobacteria > Enterobacterales > Alteromonadaceae > Thalassotalea_F > Thalassotalea_F euphylliae. The sequence goes on from NZ_JBHUIB010000003.1 coordinate 325,834, forward strand.
CCCACCAGCGTTGCTTCATTCCTTCTGGCTGTTTGTGTATTTTCATGGCGAGCCATGCAACCAATGGCGTAAGTAGTGCCAATACGAATAACGAGTGGCTGAACGAGCGGTGGTAGGTAAAGTCGGCTACCGCGTTCCCCATGGGAATGAACACATCAAGGTCGGGAATTGTGCCGCAAATGCCGCCCCATAACATAGCCTTGTTGCCAATTTTCTTGCCGAGTACCGCTTCGCCAACCGCTGCACCCAGCGTAAATTGTGTAAGACTATCCATAAAACTCCATGCGCTTTTTGCTAAACATAAACTGTATAAAGAGGTTTTGATTGAGTGACTCAGTTGATAATCATTTGATACTGAGTCAGCCCAATACAAAGATCAGTCATACTTTTAATGCATGGCGTTTTAATTACAAGTGCTTTTACGCTTTGCTGACTAAAAATGTGTAACTTGTGATATGTGTAGCGTGTATAAGTGCTTAGCTGGTATTAAATAAATGACTGGGCAAGCATGCGCAAACCTGTGAACAGCAACACAAAGGCAAAAACCTTTTTCAGTTTATCTGCATCTAACTTTGCCGTTAACGATGCACCAACCGGGGCGAATAATACAGTAAGTGGCACAATACAGATAAACCCAATAAGGTTAACCAGCCCAAACGTGCCAGCGGGTGCGTCTTGTGGTGTTGTGCCTAACGCCAACATGGTAAGCGCGCCAGGCAATGAGATAATCAACCCAATAGCTGCAGCAGTGCCTACTGCCTTATGTGCAGGGTAGTTATACAGCGTTAATAACGGCACTGAAATTGTACCGCCGCCAATACCAACCATAGCGCTGAAAAAGCCCGTTGAAGCCCCCATCACTGATTGACCCGCGTGATGCGGCAGTTGGTTAAATAGTGCTGATTTGCCCGTTCGAAATAGCATGTTGAGAGCAGATAGCGTGGCGATAATACCAAACATGATCGTGAGAATAGTGCCGTCTACACGGGTAACCAACCAACTGCCTACAAGCACACCGACAAAGATAAACAACGCCCAACGTTTGAGTAGTTCGAAATCAACATTTCCCTTTTTATGGTGAGACCGTATCGAGCTAATTGACGTGGGAATAATGGTTGCCAGTGATGTGGCGGTAGCAACAACCATGGCTGTTTCTGGCGATACGCCGAAGTTTTGAAATAAAAAGAACAACACTGGCACAATAACAATGCCACCGCCCACGCCCAGTAAACCTGCCAAAATGCCTGCAAAAACGCCTGTAGCTGCAAGTGCAAAGATAGTGGGTAAGTTCGGTGTGATAGCGTCAATAATGTTCATGGTTAGGTACTTCTTTTTACTGCTTATGTGATATTGCGAGCCGGTTTTTAGCGCGTAGCCGGGTATATTTTAGATATCCATATTCATTGTAAAGCCCCTTGTTTGATGAATAAAAGTGATATATTTTCATTATCCAATGAACAGTATTCATCATTTTATAAGGTTGAGTCTAACGCATGTTAGAGCGAATTCATTTAGAAATACTGACGGCAATTAAAGAGCACGGCACTTTAACCAAAGCGGCTGATTCGCTCTATTTATCGCAATCGGCATTAAGTCATAGCATTAAAAAGCTTGAAGGGCAGGTGCGTACGCCCATTTGGCAAAAGGAAGGCAGAAATTTGCGATTAACCGAAGCTGGCGAGCGTATTCAAAAGCTCGCTAATCGGGTGCTACCTCAGTTTGCACATACTGAATTGATGTTGAGCCAAATTGCCAAAGGGGAAATGGGCGCGCTGCGCATTGGGATGGAGTGCCACCCTTGTTATCAATGGTTGCTTAGAGTAATTCACCCGTATTTAGAGCATTGGCCTGATATTGATATTGACGTTCGACAAGAGTTCCAGTTTGGCGCATTGGGCGCATTGCTTAGTTACGAAATAGACGTGCTTATTACACCTGATCCGCTCTTTAAACCGCGTATTGAATACATTCCCGTGTTTGATTACGAGCACAGGCTTGTGGTGTCATCAGCGCATGAATTGGCGAAACAAGACTTTGTAATGCCTGAACAGTTGAGCGACGAAGTGCTATTTAGTTACCCAGTTGAGCCTATGCGACTCGATATTTTTAGTCAGTTCCTCAACCCCGCTAAGTGCTCGGTTAAGAAGCATAAAATCATTGAGACCACAGAGATAATGCTGCAAATGGTGGCTGCTGGTCGCGGCGTATGTGCATTGCCTGGTTGGCTAGTCGATGAGTTTGCGAAAACAATGCCGATCAAAAGCCTACGTTTTGGCGAGCAGGGCATTAGCAAACAAATATTTGTCGGCGTTCGGAAAGACGAACAACACATAGATTACCTGAGCGACTTTATTCGCCAAGCACAAGCGACGAAATAAGTTAACAGTCGTTAACAAGGCTTTGATTGCTCTGCTGTTCGTTACATGCTATTAGTTTATAAAACAACCACTTGTATGGTTGATATCGAGTAGTAGATCTTTTCATTATGCGTGAAAGATATAGGGAGCGTCACTATTACAACACCGACCAAGCCAACGGCAGCAAAAGTAATTCATCACGAATTTAACATGGTGCGCGCGTGCGCATGTCTCTCCATTGTTTTCCTACATAGTATGTTCTTTTTACCTAATACCGTGCCAGAGGGATCGCGCGACTATTTTGATCTCGTGCGTGTATTACTATGCTTTGCAACACCTGCCTTTGTTATGTTGTCTGAGGCTCTCATTGCACGGAGTTATTCTGAAAAGCTACCAGAAAAGTTCTTAAGCAAGCGATTGAAGTTTATATTGGCGCCGTTTATTGCGTTCGCGTTTATTTCTGAATTGGTGAAAGTAGTTGTCGTTGGCGAACCCTTTGACCCAGAACGTTTAAAACGTTACTTGATGGGCGAATACCACGGTTGGTTTGTGGTGGTGATTGTGCAGTTCTACATTCTGCATATGGTGATTGTGAAATTAAAGCTAAGCCAGCTCAGCATTATTTTACTGTCTTTAGCTATCTGCTACGTTCACTACAAATATATTACCCCTCACGTTGACCACCGCGACTTTAAATTCTATGTGTCGACATGGGCGGCGTTCTTTTGTTGTGGCTATTTTATTGGTCGACACTACAAACATGTCATCCAATTTATTCGAGACAATAAAGCGCTTACCCATGGTGTAGTGCTTGTTGGGGTAGGTATATCGGCAATCAACTTTTTCTACGATGGTAAGGAAGTGCATTCGAAGCTATTTGAGAATATTCCATTGACCATCAGCCTGTTCTGCATGTTCTTGCTGTACGGTCTTCGTTTTGGTGATTACTGGTGGGTGCAAACAGTTAGCCGTTCGTCCTATGGTGTGTACTTAGCCCACTGGCCGATAATCATTATCTACACAACGTATCTGCCTATCGATAATCTGGTGTATTGGCAGTCAGTGCCCTTGTTGTTTTTGATGACGATTGTGACGTCACTGGTGTTTATTCGCGTATTTAACAAAGTACCGTTTGGTGACTATATTGTCGGTAAAGACAATTACCGAGCACCCAAAAAGCAAACTGCTCAGCTAGCTCAACTAGCTAAATAGGGGCTAGCTATTACTTGATTGTAATTTTTTCCAATCGTCAGTTAACATGCCCGCATAGCCCCAGTCTTCCTCTTCTATTTCTTGTAGGACGACATGAGTGTGTTCGGGCTTTTTGCCTAAAACGCGCTGTAAAGAATTAGTGATATCAGCAACAATTTCTGCTTTTTGAGCGCGTGTGGCGCCTTTTGTAATTTGAACATTAACGTATGGCATAACGACCTTTAAATCCCTTTTGTTTTGTTGTCAGTGATTCTTGTATCAGCTGGGTTCTATGTTACAGGGCTTACTTGTTGGTTTAGTTTGCGAAGCGCAAATAAAGCCAATGCGCTACCTAAGACTTCCAGAGTCAAAAATAAATACATATATAAATTTCCTGAGCTTTCGACAAAAAAGCCGAGCGTGCGGGTAAACGCCATACTTATTAAAACCAATGCGACGATAAAGAGGCTCGCATTGGTTTGTCCAATACCGTTCAGATAAAAAATCGCCAATCCTAAGGCGAGTTGCAAGCCTCCATAAGTTGCTCGGAAGTCGATAGACGCTGAACCTTCAGGCGGTGTTGAACCTGTCACCAGCAGTGACATGGTGTCTGGCATAATGCTGAAGGCTAACCCGTAAAGTAGGAAAAAGCTTCCCGCTAAATAAATGACAAATTTTCCTAAATTCATATTCTTAGTTTTTACTATTGTTTAGTTGGTTGAAAGCGTCTTGAGTCCGTTTCAATACTTCTGGAGAGGTACCTTTAGAAAAGGCAAAGCAATGCTGTGCTTGTTCTAAATTGAGCTTGTAAACAGGGACGACAATATGATTTGGAAGACTACGTTTTTTTAATCTCGTCTCGATAGACTCTTGGCTTTCTATGAATAAATCGACTTTTCTATTGAGTACATGGTCTAAGCTGCTTTCATCTTCAGCGGAGATGTAGAGGTTTTTGCCTTCTTTAAATCCAATATTGTTGAGATAAATATGCTCAACTTCATTACGAGAAACGGCAACAGAGAAGTGGGTGAGTTCTTCATCGCTTTTAATTGAAATTGTCCTTTCGCTCAGTGCGTAGGCAAAGAAATCACTTTTTGGTGACAGCGGACAAAACCAATGAAATAACGTCTCTCGTTCTTTTGTTCTGTAAATAGAGTAAATGAGAGTATTGGGTTGGCTAATAGCGGCGTTATATGCTCTAGCCCAGGGTAACAAATTGATGGAGTAATTAACGTTGGCTAACTGAAGTATGCGCTTCACTCTAGCTGTTGCAGTACCTACAACTTTCCCTTCACCATCTAGGTAGTTGTATGGCGGCCAATCTTCAGTGACCACATTGAGTGTTGGTAGGTCTTTTGCGAGGGCATGCGTAAAACAGATGTTTACTGCTATACACATTACCAACGTTGTTAAGAAACGGCACACATCTACTTCCCTAAGCTAACCAATCATCCAAATTATTATATCGTTAAAGTATTACGTGACATTGATTGACGCAAGTATTGCATTTTTCGATGTCATTAGCGTCTGCGCCTTAATAGCCCTCCCGCTCTTGCGCCACTGTTTGCGCGTCGCTGCTGAAAGCGTTGGCTGCCTTGTGTTCTTGAACGCGCATCTCTATTTAATTGTTGCGTTGTCGTTCTGTTGGCATTGGTTGTCGCGTTGTTGGTTGTGCGCGATGTTGAGTTCTGAGCCCGTTTTGTAGCGTCGGTAGAACGTTGTTGCGTTGTTGTAGCAGTGCCATTGTTTCTGCTTGAACGCGTTGATTCAGATTGTTGCCAATTACCAGAGTCAGGGTCGTATTTTTGCCAGCCGTCATCTGTTTTTTTGTACACTTCACCATTGTGACCAGCGAAGACGTCACCTTGGTCATTCTTGCCGATCGTTTTGCGCTCGCCATCTTTAGAAATTGATTTTATTTCGCCGCCTGTTGAAGACTCGCCATGATAAACGCTATCACGACCATCTCGTGTACTGGTTGATTCGTAAGTTTTACCGTCTTTATTGGTAAATTCACCGCTTCGAGTGACCGTATCTCCATTCTTCTCACGAGTAATAGTGCCGCCACCACCATCAGAACCATTAATGGTTGTGGTGCCTTCACCGTCTTTATAGTTACCGGTAACTGTCGCTGTTCTGCCATCGGCAGATTCGATAGTGCCTGAGCTTTTCAGGTTGCCGTCATCATCCCATTCTCGTTGCATTTCAACACTGCCGCCACGGCTGTTTTCTCGTTTTGATTCAGACCATTGGTCATCGATATCGACAGTGCGCTCAACATCAATTTCATTGCGCTTTCCTTCAATTTCGCGTTCAAATTCGTAGCGTTCTGAATCTTCGTCATAGTAGCGGCTAGTGCGTGTTTCAATACCCGTACGAGGGTTATACATTTCACCATAGCTCGCCCATTCGTCGCCGTCCCACCACGTTTCGCGATAGCCCATTCGGCCTGTTTTCGGATTATAGCCTTCACCATAGCTGTAACCGCCATAAGGGCCATACCATGAAGAGCGCCAACCGTATGCACCAGTATTGGGGTTATAGTATCGACCGTAGCCATAAGCAGGATAGTAGTACCAATAGTATGCGCCATAGTATGGCCAGTAGTAGTAACCAGTTGAATAAACAGGGACGCCATAATAAACGTATGTGTTGGAGTCATAACCTGCTGTGTGAACGTAAGTGACTTGATTGCCGGATGACTCGGCTACTTTAACGTCGGTGGCACTGTAACTTGGCGAGTCGGCAGGAATATCATAAATAGCATCAGGCACGTTGTCGGTAACTTTCCAAGGGCCGTCAGGGCCTGCACCAAGGTACCAAACTGCTTCGTAAACAAGGTAGTAATTTCCATTAACGATAAATACATCTTGTGGACTGTTTGTCGCTCGTTTTACTGAGGTGCCAGGAATGGTTTCAAAAGTGGGTTCGCCGTCATATAGCACCTTGATATCAGGCTGGTTGTCTCTTTCCACTGTTTTGGTGCGCGGCAGCATTAACTCTAGTATGGCGAGCCTTGCTTCAACGGTTCCTTTGATGGATGCACGTACAAAACTCATTTTATGATCAGCAGGGATGTTAGTGAATTCGTCAGGCAGTGGGTTAACGAAAAGCCAAGGACCATTGTTTAAGTCATTGGTTTTAAACCATCGGCCTGCACTTAAAAAGTACCAAGTGTTCTCTAGCTTGAATAGCGGTGACTCCGTATTGCTAAGGTAGCTAAGATCTCCTGTGATCTTTTCTAAGGTGGGCGTTCCAGCCGTTACAATTAACTCTATTGGAGAGCTATGGTACAGAACAATGGGTACGTCACTACTGTTCTGCTTAGCAGGAATGGATTCGGCAATAATACTGTGAGTTTTGTTGCCCGCTAGCTGCGATATTTCTTGAGGTAGTTGAGCCGCCTTACGCCATTCGCTAGCGAGGTTTGAGGCGGTTAGCCATTGCTTGTTAACCAATAAGTACCAGCTGTCTTTTAGCTTTAGAAGTGGCCAATTTGCATTTTGTGCGACCTGCCAGTCTGTGCCGTCGATAGCTTTCAAATAAGGTTTGCCGGGAACAATAAGAGCAATGGTATCTTGCACCATCACTTTGATAATAGGCGGTGCAGTGTTAAAGCCTTTTTCGCCTTCGTCATCGAGTACAGTATCTGACAGTGCGGTAAGAAAAATATCAAGTGGCATTGCTAACGACTTACTGCGAATCAATGTTTGCACATCATCAACCATGTCGGGCGCTTTTTTACCATTTCTATATACAGAAGTTATGGCGGCGTTTTTAATAGTGACCAGCCGATTATCTAGATCGATTTCTGTATCACCGCCAACGCGAGCATTTAACATCGTTGCAGGTTTATCTTGGCCTTGTTCAAAATATTCGATGGCAACTAGCGCGTCTAACGTTTTAAACTCTGGCCATGCTTGAATTTGGGGCGCATGCACAATCGCTGGTTGGCTATTAAGCTCTCTAGGTTGTGGATATTCCCAAGCAACTGCACCTTTTTTTGTGTTCACTGGTTTTGCACTGGCGCCTTTTGACGAAGTCGCGGTGTTTGACGTCGGTGTTTGCGGCCTGCTATCACAGCCCAATGAAACCGACATCATCGCAATGCCTGCTATTAACGCTACAACTTTTATCATTCAACCTACCTCACACCTAATTCCGTCTCAAGCCAGTACATTGTTTTTAAACACCTTTTAGTATGGCAGCTATTTTGTAATTGGGTGTAAAGATTGTTGGTGAAAATATAACCGTAGTTTTTAATCAGTCGTTGTAAATGCTTCAATCGTTTACCCCGTTTAACCAAATCAGTTAGACTAGCCAGCAATAGAATAAATTGGATGGTTTAATGAAGTTTAGCCCTTTAGTACAAGAGCTTATTGAGTCGTTTCGTTGTTTACCCGGTGTAGGTGCTAAAACGGCACAACGTATGGCGTTTCACCTTTTAGAACGTAATAGAAATGGTGGTGCCAAATTAGCCGAAACACTTAGCGAAGCAATGGAAAATGTTGGCCACTGTAAGCAGTGTCGTAATTTTACAGAGCAAGAACTTTGCGATATTTGTGAGTCGCCACGTAGACAGCAATCAGAGTTGTTATGTGTTGTAGAGAGTCCTGCAGACGTCATTGCGATTGAACAAACGGGTGAATTCCAAGGTCGTTACTTTGTCTTGATGGGACATTTATCACCCATTGATGGTATTGGCCCCTCGGATTTAGGTTTGGATATTCTGGCTAAGCAATTAGAAAGTGGCAACATTAAAGAAGTTATTTTGGCGACAAACCCGACAGTTGAAGGCGAGGCTACGGCACATTACATCGCTGAAATGTCTAAGTCTTATGACGTCAATTTGTCACGCATCGCACACGGTGTACCTGTTGGTGGTGAACTTGAGTATGTTGACGGCAATACGCTTTCTCATGCGTTATCTGGTCGTAAAAACTACCAAGCGTAATTTGCTGTGCTGGAGAAGGATAATATGAATAAGCCTATGGACACCAATTGTCGATTATTTGTATATGGTACGCTAGCACCAGGTAGGCCTAATGAACATATTTTGGCACCATTAGGTGGTAGTTGGCAGGCAGCGACTATTAATGGCAAGTTATATGAAAAAGGTTGGGGTGCAGCGCTTGGCTATCCTGGCATCGTATTAGATGCCACGGATGATAATGTTGATGGCTTTTTATTTGAGTCTGAGCACTTGAAGGCATTTTGGCCTGAACTTGATGCGTTTGAAGGTGAAGGTTATGAGCGTGTAATGGTAGAGGCTCGGCTTAATGACGGCACTGCGGTTGAATGTAATGTCTACGCGCTTGTCACCTAAACAATAATTAATCTACTTCAAAAATAATAAAAAAGGCGCAAAGCTATGGATATAAAAGCGCAGTATCAAGAGCAAGGATTTGTGCGCTTGGCAAACTTCTTTTCCGCGAACGAGCTAAATGTCATTAAGCCTGTCGTGAAAAGGTTTCATCAATCTTGGACTGCAGCGAACCAATCGTTTTATCAAGCGAGAGCAATAAATTCTGCCTATTTGACCGGCAACAAACACTTGACTGAAGCACAACGAAATACATTCTTTCAGTGGCTCTCATCGAAAAAACTATCGAGTATTGTCAGCGACATTCTGGGTGAAAAGGCATGTTTTTTAAATACTCAGCTTTTTTTTAATCCGGTTAATCCCGAGCAGAAAAACTATTGGCACCGTGACCCGCAATATCATTTATCATTGGAAGAACAAAAACTCGCCTTGTCTGGCCCTGATGTGGTGCACATTCGTATTCCTCTTGCCGACGAACCAGGTATTGAACTTGTTCCTAAAAGTCACAGAAAATGGGATACGCAAAGACAACTTGATGTCAGGTTAAGTCAAAACGGTGCAACGCCCTCAGATGAATTGGATGAAGGGCAAACCATTGCACTAAACACAGGCGATGTGCTGGTATTTTCAGGTTTAATGATTCACCGTGGGTTATACGGCAAACAACGGTTAGCACTAGATGTGCTTTATTGTGATGAAGCGCCGGATATCGTTATGCATTGCGAGCAAGACTGCCTGCCAAGTAACGCGCAATTAGCGATAATGCAGGAACCTTTCCCTTTTGCTAATACATTAGCAATTAAGTCAATGGGTTGTTGAACTGAACAATTGTTGTACAAAATGCTCTAGCTTGGCGCAAATGCATTGATTTGCTTTGTTTTGGTGCGCTAACCGTCTCTACACATTGAAACAGATAAATCACCAACCGGATGTCATATATCTGTAATATTATGAAAAATATAGTATTTACAGTGTCATAATTGTTTTTCTTCTATGACTTTCTTGTCTGGTACAAGGTTTGCTCAAGTTACTGCATCGTTGTTGTAGTAGTAAACGAGGAGCAAGATACATGGAGCAAAATCTTGGCTCAACATCGGCGCTTGATCTGACAAGTCCTTTTAAAGATTGGCGTCTATTGTTGGTCGCACAATTAGTGCTAGTGGGGGCAGTATTCTCTGCACTCAATAGTCTTTTATTCTTATCACTTGCCTTAGTGTTGTTAGGTTTACTGATAACAACGTCTTATATTTATTTCTTCAAGCAAAGCATCAACGAAGTGAATCGAGTATTCTCCGGCTTACATCAGGCCTCTTTTGACTATCGACAGCTCGAGCGCCAATGTCCGCACTTTGGACAGCAGTATCCGAGCGCAATTAGCTTATTTAAACAACTCAATCGTGAAATAATTCGCTACAAAGAACGTATTGATGAAGTGGAATTTGCTTCCGCTCAAGTGATTGATACGGCGAATAAAGTGGCGATAAACGTTAAGCACCAATCTGATTCTACCCACTCCACCGCAGCAGCAATTAATGAAATGAGCCACTCGCTAGAGGAAGTTAGTGGAGAGATTATCAAGGTACACGACACCGCGCAGTCGGCGAATCAGTTATCAAACAAAGGGCGTGAGCATTTGCATCAGCTGCATTTACAAATTTCTGAAATGACAAAGTTCTCAGCGCAAACTGAGCAGCTAATGTTAAGCCTAGACAGTGCCAGCGAAGCAGCTCTTCAGCGCTCAGAGGCTATTCGCGGCATTTCTGAGCAGACCAATTTGCTTGCATTAAATGCGTCAATAGAAGCTGCAAGAGCGGGCGAGCAGGGAAGAGGCTTCTCTGTTGTTGCTGATGAAGTTCGCATGCTCGCACAACACAGTAATCAAATTGTCAGTGAAATTATCGACCACATAGGTAAAGTGCGCACCCAAAGCCATGACATTGTTGAGAGCATGGCAGCTGTTGTTTCTAGTGCTAATCAATGCGAGCAGCATGCGACGAGTGTTGACCAACAATTTGAGTCGATTACTGAACAAACTGACGATGTTCAGCTGCAAGTAAGTATCGTATCGACTAATGCAGAACAGCAAAAGGTGGCAACTGATGAGATTTCACAGCATGTTGAACTGGTTGTTGAGAGTGCTAGGGCTAACGCGGACATAGCGCAGCAAGCAGAAAGATTAGCAAACCATTTGAAAAATTTAACGAACGCCGCTTAATCAGGAATAAGGAGATACTATGCTTCAGGGCATTCTGTTTACCATAGTTGTGCTATTTATCGCTTTTCTTTCATTTCTGTTTTGGCGCGCTAAGCGTATCGCACTGTATGAATTGCAAGAGCGAGGGCTAGCTAAAATATCGTCGGTTAAATTACTGATAGGCTTGTTGCAAAAACATCGTGGCTTAAGTGCTGCCAAGTGCCAGGGTGATCAATCAGTGGGTGGCGATCTCAGTGTTATTAAACAGCAGGTTGCTAAGTTGATGAGCAGTAAAAGCTTAATCCATGAGGACAGCGAACGTTGGCAGAGCTTTCATGATCATTGGCAACGTTTAGCAAATGACAAAACAACAGTGACTGCAGAAAATAGCTTCCAACAGCACACGCAGTTGATAAGTAATCTTATTTATCTACTAGAAGATGTTGCGCAGCTTCATAAGCTGAGTGCCCATTACCTGCCCGAATTTGCTTACATAGACTTTGTATGGCGCGAGCTCGTTAACGTAACAGAGAGTGTGGGCCAGTCTCGGGCGGTTGGCACAGCATCTGTGACTATGGGGCATTGTGACAGCGTACAGTTGATTCGCCTCAAATTTTTGACAAAGCATATCAATACCATTTCAGCACAGGTGCTGTCTAAAATTACTAGTAAGAATCGTCGAACGAAAACCATGCTAGAAGCTGGGCTCTCTAAAACGCGTTCTCTTACCAGTGTTATTGAACAAGAGATTATCGATCGTGAGCGCATTGCTATCAGTCGCGATGAATATTTCTCACAGGCTACAGAGACGATGACCTCGTTGAATACTATTTTTGATGCGCAAGTAGAAGAGATTAAGAAAAGTATTGCTGCATAACGTAGATTGGCCCAGAGGTAGCTTATTCACTTGTTGTGGTAAAGGTGAGTTGAAGTAATTTATAAACAATACAATTATTTACTGATTTTCAAAAAGCGGACTATGCTCAAAGTAATCACTTAGTCGTTTACGAAAAGCTATGAAGCACCTTTGGCTATTGATGTTACTGTTTTCAGCGATCATCAATGCACAAGAAAAAGTCGTTTTGCAATTGAAATGGTTTCATCAATTTCAATTTGCAGGCTTTTATGCCGCGAAAGAGCAAGGGTATTTCGCGCAGGCTGGGTTTGATGTTGAAATTCGCGCTCGTGATATCAAAACTAGCGCTATTGCTGACGTTTACGAAGGGCGTGCAGATTTCGGCGTCTCTGATTCGTCAATTGTTGTTGAGCGCCTCAATGGTAAACCTCTAGTCATTGTCAGTACCATCTTTCAAACCAGCCCACTTGTTTTTTTATCACTCAAAGACGCAGAAATAAATAGCCCTTACGAACTAAAGGGTAAGCGGCTGATGTTTCAGCGAAATGTTGACGATGCGTCATTGCAAGCCTTACTTCAATTGTTTGGTATAGGCGAGCAAGACTATCGTTTTATTCAACACAATTTTAATGACTGGGCGGTAGCGGAAAATACGGCTGATGTGATGTCGGCATACCGTTCTGATCAACCCTATAAATATGAAGCGAAAGGCATCCCAATTAATATAATCGATCCATCAAGCTATGGCATTGATTTTTATGGTGATCTGGTTTTTACCACGGAAGAAAGAATTCAGAATGACATTGATGGCGTAAGGCGATTTGCGGAGGCGGCACGAAAGGGCTGGGAGTATGCTTTAGATAACCAAAAAGAAGTCGCCCAACTTATTATCGATAAATACAATTCGGATGTTTCGTATGAGGCGCTGCTAAACGAGGCAAAAGTCACTGAGAGTCTTATTAAGCCTAAACTTACGCCGATTGGTAACGTGTTTCCTGAGCGTTTTGAACGTATCGCGAAGACTTATCAAGCGCTGCAAATGGTGCCACAAGATGGTGATATCAAGGGCTTGTTACTGCAAGATTACATGGAAAAGCCATACATGCTCGACACCCGCATTGTCTATAGCCTTGTCGGGGTCATTCTTATTTTTGTTCTGTATTCTGTTTTCCAGATGCGATTTAACGCAAGGCTCCAACAAACGGTGAATGAACAAACCCATGAACTTGAAGCAACGAATGACAAGTTGAAGCGACATATCCAATTACTGAGCGTGCAAAAATCTGAGCTTGAAGAAGCGAGACGTAATGCTGAACATGCGAATAAATCCAAGTCACTCTTTTTGGCAAATATGAGCCATGAGATAAGAACGCCAATGAATGGTGTTTTGGGGACTATTCAGTTGCTTCAACAAATGACTCAAGGTGAAGAAGCGAGGGATTTACTGAAAAAAGCGATGTACTCGTCGAAAATGTTGCTCGCTATCCTGAACGATATATTAGATTTTTCAAAAATTGAAGCGAACAAACTTACCCTGGAAGATAACCCTTTTGATTTAGATGATGTTATCGAGTCGGTTTATGCATCACTAAAACCAGAAGCGGAAGTGAAAAATATCTACTTGGTCGTTAGAAAAGCCGAGAACTACCATAAAGGTTGGTTGGGAGATAGCGTAAGAGTAAAGCAGATTTTGCTCAATATTAGCTCAAATGCCGTTAAGTTTACCGAAAAAGGGCAAGTTGAAGTATCTGCATGCATAGGTGATGGAGACGAGTTGATATTGACTGTAACAGATACGGGAATAGGCATGTCGGAAGAGGGGTTGTCACGCTTGTTCGACAGGTTTGAACAGGCAGATAAATCAACTACGCGAGTTTTTGGCGGTACTGGGCTAGGGATGGCAATCTCTAAGAGTTTGGTAGACTTAATGGGCGGACATATTAGTGTATCGAGCCAAGTTAATGTTGGTTCTAAGTTCGTTGTTACTTTGCCTCTTCAACAAGTACAAGTTATCGATAGCAAATCAGATTCTAGTTCAGTATCAACGCCAAATTTAGCAGGCAATACAATTTTATTGGCGGAGGATAACCGCATTAATCAAACCATTTTTCAGTCAATGATGAAGCCTACAAATGCAATTGTAGTTGTCGTTGATAATGGACAAGAGGCGATTGACGCGGTTGGCGAGCAAACATTTGACCTTATTTTTATGGACATTCAAATGCCAGTCATGGACGGTGTAAAAGCTTGTGAGGCTATCAGGTCAATGCACCCCGATATACCTATTGTTGCATTAACAGCAAACGTAATGGAAAGTGACAAACAAAAATACATGGAAGCAGGGTTTCAACAGCATGTTGGCAAGCCGATAGATCTCAAAGAAATATATAGCTGTTGTAGCCGGTATCTATTGTAAATACCGGCTCAGGTTAAACATTTTGAGTAAAGCGACTTCAGTGATATCCGCAGAAGCTATAGGGTAGCGTGCGGGCCAAACACCTCGTAATGAATTCGCTCTTCAGAAACGCCTAAAGTGGCTAAGTTATCTTTTGCAAACTTCATAAAACCAACGGGGCCACACAAGTAAAAGTCTCCATCAGTGAGAGGCAATTCAATTTTTGTAAAGTCGATAAGTCCACCAAACGTGTTCTGGTTGTTACCTTGTTCATTGTTATACCACGTAAAGTGCTGCCAATTTTGTGTATTACAAATACTAGCTGTGTGGTTATCAAATGAATGTTGTGCTTTGTTTTCACAGGCATGAATATAGGTAACGGGCAGCTCGTAACGTCTTTCAGCTAAGGTATCTAATATGGCTTGCATCGGCGTGATACCAACACCAGCTGAAATTAGCACCACGGGCTTTTGTTTGTCCTTAAAGTAGAAGTCACCGGTTGGCGCATGCAGATCGACAATATCGCCAACATTGAGATGATCGTGCAGGTAATTAGACATAACGCCCTTGTACTCACCTAATTCTCGTTTTACTGAAATGCGGTAAGTGTTGCCATTAGGCGCTGTTGATAAGGAGTACTGGCGAATCTCAATGTGATCAGATGTTGATGGTTTTAGCTCAATACCTAAATATTGGCCAGGTTGAAAATCCATGACAGGCTGCTGATCAACAGGTTCAAAAATAAAGCTGGTTACTAGTTCTGATTCCTTTGTTTTCTCTACTAAGATAAAGGCGCGTTTACCACGCCAACCACCCGCTGATGATTCTCTTTGGGTATACAACTCTTCTTCGCGACCAATAAACAAGTTAGCTAAAACACCATATGCTGATGTCCAGGCCTCTTCAACGGCTTGCGTGAATTGTGTAGTAAGTAGCTCTCGCATAGTTTCAATCAAATGGTGCCCAACAATTTGATAGTCATCAGGCTTGATGTGAAAGCTCACATGCTTGTTCGCAATGCGCTCTACGGCATGCTTGAGCACCGCAACGTTATCTAGATTTTTAGCATATGCCAGAATCGCTTCAAACAACGCGACTTTCTGGCGGCCAGTATGTTGGTTGCTTAAATTGAAAATATCTTTTAACTCAGGGTTATGCGAGAACATGCGCTGGTAAAAGTGATCAGTAACAACGGTTCCTGCTTGCTCAATGAGGGGCACTGTTGATTGGACAATCTTAATGTCTTGTGAAGATAACATGAATACTCCGAAATGTTATTGGCGTGGCGCTGAGAGCACTGGCCAGTATGTGAAAAAGAAAATTGAGAATGAAATAACCCATAGCGATGCACTAGCAATCCATGCTTCAAAAGGGTGACCAGCGATTGATAGCCCGAATCTCAGGACGGTAGCGGCTATCATCAATAAAAATGCGATAACAATTTGCGGTTTAACCTGTAGTAAACGACCAGTATGACCGAGTGAGACTCGACTCATCATTGAGATAATCATTAGGCCAATCGCACCAAGGGTAATAATGTGAAGGGCTGTACTAAACGTTAATGCGTCTATGCTGTAACTCAAGCCAAGTGCGATAAGTCCTAAACCCATAAATGCATAAGATAGATGCAATGACCATAGTAAAGGTACGTTTAGCGTATGAATGCTTGACCAGGTTGTCATTCTTATCAGGTGTAAACTGCCAGCAAGTATCATAAAAACAGCAGGCGTAATAGGGAGTGGAACAAACTGCCCTGCAATAAAAATACTGATGCCAATGAATGAAGTCGGGAGTAGTATTTTTTCTAGCCAGTTTAACGGCTCTTGAGGTTCAACGTGTGCGCCTCGCACCGTGAAAAATGGAATTACTCGGCCACCAACAACGGCCATAATCATCGTAAATAGAAGTACAGCTGACCGCGCTATGTGCAGTGCAACATCCTGAAATCCCGCGATAGCTAGCGCAAGTGTTGAGACGTTCAAAATGCCCAGCATACTCAGTAATGGTACAAAAAGGTAATTGCGTTTGTTGTTAGCTGACCAAACAATCCTTGCGTATATCGTAACAACGGTGCACCACCAGCCTAGAAGCAACGCTAAAGCAACCAAAGCGGTGACTTGCAAATTAATAAAGAGCAATACTCGAACGAGTATCCAAGTAATAAGCAACAAGAAAACAGGAAGCCCAGTAATGCTAGGGGTGCCGGTCCAGGTTTGCACAGCGGTTAGAATAAAGCCAACGGCGATCAGCGCTGCAAACCCGAAAATCATTTCATGAGCATGCCAGATTACACTCGGTAGCACCTCCTGAGATAAGTTGATAAAGCCACTTAGGGATAAAAGCCACAACCCTACGCTCAACGCTGAGTACAAACCTCCTGCGAGAAAAAAAGATCGAAAGGCGAGTTGCCATAGTGGGTGATTAAACCCTGTTTGGGCGCTTGGCTTAGTTTGCGGTTCAGATATTTGCATATTAAAAAATTTTAAAACCTAGGCCGTGAATACCAACACATCGCAACACGTAGCCAATCTTAAAAAAGCCCGCGAATATTATGGTTGCTATATGCGCACTGACCTGCACGGGGATTGAAAAATACTGGTCAAACTGAAACGTCAGCATTAAGCACATTGCGGTGATAGAAAATGACACCATCATGGTCCAGTTGCCTGCGATTATGCATTTCTGAAAGTTTAGTTGCGTATCATCAAATTGGTGGCTGGTAGCGAGTGCAAAATTTGAGTACATAAGTATTCCAAGCTATTTCATGTATATGCTTGTCTCTTTATCAAGAGTAGTGCCAAAACTTCAACCTTCTGTAATTTAAAGGTATTATTGTTTTGTGAAGAGTTTTGTAGTCAAAATGACATGGTTGCTGGGTGTGTCAATATGACTATAATGAGTCTAAATGCATTCGGTGATACTAACCCATATGAATAATCTCAGTAATAACCAGTTACTTGAATTGTCGATAGCCCTTGCTCAAGGGGTCGCCAGTGAGCAACGCTTTGATGAATTGCTTACCGCCATTCGAAAAGTCATTACTTGCGACGCAATTGTTCTGCTGGCATTTAAAGGTGACTACTTGCAACCTCTTGCGCTGCAAGGGTTAGGTCATGAAACAATGGGGCGTCGTTTTATCATTAGTGAACATCCACGGTTTTCGGCTATTTGTCAGTCATCTAAAGCTGTGAGGTTTCCGGCTGAATCTGAGTTACCTGACCCTTATGATGGATTACTGACAGCGATGGATGGCGACTTACCCGTGCATGCATGCATGGGAATACCGCTATATTTCGCACGCAACCTTATCGGCGTATTGACGCTGGACAGTTTAACGCCAGGTGTTTTTGAATCGTTGTCTGAGCGGTCCTTAGCACTTATCGCGTCGATGGCATCCGTGAGTTTACACACTGCGCTGTCAGTTGATGCGTTAGAAGCTAATGTTAATCACTCAAAAGAAGTCATGCGTGCGTTGAGTGAGCCTGGTGTGTCTGGCAACTACGTGGAAATTGTTGGCCACAGCCACAGTATTGAAAAGCTTAAACATGAGATATCCTTGGTTGCGCCGTCGAATTATTCGGTATTGATTGAGGGGGAAAGTGGCACAGGTAAGGAACTTGTTGCACACAGTGTTCATCAACAATCAAGCCGCTCAGAGCATGCTTTAATCTATGTGAATTGCGCAGCATTGCCGGAAAATTTGGTAGAAAGCGAACTGTTTGGTCATGTAAAGGGGGCGTTTACGGGGGCAGATAGCAAAAGAGCTGGTAAGTTCTTGATAGCTGATGGTGGGACTATCTTCCTAGATGAAGTCGGGGAATTGCCGTTAGCAGCACAAAGTAAGTTGCTGCGAGCTTTGCAAAGCAATGAAATTCAGCCTGTTGGCCAGGATGACATTGTGAAAGTTGACGTGCGTGTGATCGCTGCGACTAATCGTGATCTAAAAGAGGAAGTCGAGAACGGTCGTTTTCGAGCAGACTTGTATCACCGATTAAATGTCTATCCGTTAAAAGTGCCTGCCTTAAGAGAGCGTCATGGTGATGTGGCATTGCTTGCAGGTTTCTTTATCGAGCGTGCAAAAAGGAAGTTGGGGGTCAATCAACTGAAGTTGTCGAAGGAATTGGTTGTGCAATTGGATAATTATGCTTGGCCTGGCAATGTGCGTGAATTGGAACATTTGCTGAACCGAGCGTCGCTTAAAGCATGTGCCAAAGTACCTGCGCACAATCGACACAAGCAAATAGTGACAATTCATGCATCCGATAGTGACGAGCTAGCCTCGTCTCAACTCAAATATGATAATCCACACAAATCATCAAATGATATATCCTCGTCTGTTCAGGCGCCAGCAAATGAAGCGCAGCGAAGTGAGATCACAACGCTGACTTATGCAGAAATAGAGCAACCGATAAATTTAAGGAATGTACTTGACGATTACCAACGGCGCCTGGTTAAACAAGCACTTGTATTGCATCAAGGGAATTGGAGCAGGGCGGCCAAACATTTGAGTGTTGACCGCGCTAACTTGATTAGGTTGGCAAAAAGACTAGACATCCGTGTCGAAAAGGTCGTCCATTAGTTACGCAAGGAATCAATCTGTAATTAATTTGCTATTTGAACGTGTTCGCTTAGCTTGGCTAGGCGTCCACCCTGCCTTTGGTTGCTCGATAGTTGATGTATCGAGGGTCGCCGATATAGCACTGTCTGACACCGGGTAAAGCTTGCTGGCGAGTTTGAGCACTGAGAAACCCACAATGGCTGAAATAAATGACGCCACTAAGATGCCCAGTCGCTCATCGACAATGATATTGCTACCCGTCGTTTCAAATGCCAACGAACCGATGAATAGACTCATGGTAAAGCCAATACCACACAGCAAAGATACACCGAATATGTGGAGCCAATTCACGCCGGCCGGAAGTCTTGCTAACTTGGTTTTTACTGCCAAAAAGCAAATACCAAATATGCCTAAAGGCTTACCGATTAAGAGGCCTAACGCAATACCCAGTGTTATTGGGTGACTAATGGCGTCGATGGTAAGTTCCCTAAAATCAATTCCGGCGTTAGCAAATGCGAACAGAGGCAGAACAAAAAATGCGACGGTGCTGTGCAAACTTTTCTCTAGGTGCTTGACCGGAGAAAAGTCTTTATCACGCTTGTCGCGCATCGGAATATAGAACGCCAACAGCACACCAGCTAAGGTTGCATGAACACCTGACTTCAATACCGCTACCCAGAGAATACCACCAACAAACATGTACGGGGGAATATCGGTTACACCGCGTTTGTTCAATATAGTAAGTACAATCAGACATGCGGCGCTTATCAGTAACGGAGTCATCTCAAGCTGTTCTGTATAAAACAGTGCAATGATGACAATAGCACCTATATCGTCAATGATGGCAAGAGTCACTAAAAATACTTTCAGTGCTGTGGGCACTTGTTTACCAACAAGCATTAAAATACCGAGTGCAAACGCAATGTCCGTTGCTGCGGGGATTGCCCAACCAATGCGATTGATTTCATCGTGGTAGTTAAATGATAGGTAAATAAGCGCAGGTACAACCATGCCTCCTATTGCACCTATGATTGGCAAGGTAACATTTTGCGGCTGCGATAAATGACCCTCTAAAATTTCTCGTTTGAGTTCCAATCCAACAAGAAAGAAAAATGCAGCCATTAAGCCATCATTCACCCATAGCAATATTGGCTTATCGATAGCTAAGTCGCCAATGTGGATACCCGCGGGAATTGAAATCAGCATCTCGTAGTATACCGAGAGCCCACTGTTGGCAACCATAAGGGCAGCAAAGGTGGCAAAAATAAGAATAATACCTGCAGCAGCTTCGAGCTCTAAAAATTTTTTAATTGCTGTCATATGATCTCCTTTATCACTGCTAGAAAAAATGAGCGGCGCTAAAAGCGCCGCTCTACGGGGATGCTAGCGCAGGGGGCAACTAGCAACTGTACTTTCGAGCAAGGATGTCAGTAACGACTGCCACATTAGTGGTTTGGCTGTATTTTGGCGCATTCGCGATAATGACAGATTTGAAATCTTGATAACTGATGTTGTCTAGCATACAGACTGTATCTAGTCCGTATTTTCGTGCTTTTACGATATCGTAATTGCTTGTTGATGTACGCGTAGTGTAGGCGCGATCAACAAGGCTGTTATCTTTCTGCGGCATCAGCAAAGCTTCTTTTTTACTGAGGAGTCCATAGAAAAAGCCTTGGCAACTTGCTTGTTTTTGCATGCTTAAATCATCTGAAAGACATTGGTCGATCATTTTGTTGGCAGAAAATGTCGAAGCGTTTACCTGCGTCATCAGTCCGAGTAAAAGTAACGTTGATAGAGTAGTTAAAGTACGCATAGGTGACCTCGTCAAATAATAAGGGTGCGCAAATATTGCGCACCGCATTTGCACTTTATCTAAATCGACACTAAGGTAAAATCTGTTTTAAACTGAAAATAACTTCGAAAAAAGCGAAATGTTATGCAAGTCAATTTTAATCATTTGTATTATTTCTGGGTCGTTGCCTCTGAAGGTGGCATATCAAAAGCTGCAAACAAATTACATCTCACTCCACAAACTGTTAGTGCACAGCTTAACTCGCTTGAAGAACGCTTAGAGCGGAGACTGTTCGTGAAGGAGGGGCGTTCGATTAAGTTGACCGAGTTTGGCGTGTTAACTAAATCCTATGCGGATGAAATTTTTCTTAAGGCGCAAGAGTGGGCTCATACCGCAGCGTCAGGACAGCTGAATACAGCAACAACGTGTACAATTGGAGTGACGGACGGACTGCCAAAATCTTTGATCAGTAAATGGTTGTCGCCGGTATTAGAAGTTGAACAAAACGTGGTGCTCGATTGTCAGGACGGTAAGTTAGAAGACTTACTTGCACAGATGGCGCTGCACAAACTTGATTTTATTCTCACTGATTTACCATTGTTGCCAGATTTTGAGCCCGCGGCGTATTGCCAAAGTATCGGCCATAGCAGTATTGGTTTTTTTGCGCCCAGAAAACTTTATGAGACATACCAGCCAGACTTTCCCAAGTCACTGCATCAAGCCAAGTTGGTTATGCCTGGAGCGACTAGCGGACTAAGTCGGAGTTTGGCGCAATGGTTTGAGCTTTACGATATTGAGCCACATGTCACTGTATATGCTAACGATATTGCCTTGATGAAGTCATTAGGGCGCGATGGCTTTGGACTCTTTCCCGCGCCGCTGATCGTTGAGGAGGAAATCAGTAACAATTTTAATGTGAGTTGCGTAGGCATGGCCGAGAAAATTAAACAGGAATACTACATAATCACACCTCAGCGTACTATCGTTCACCCGGTCACATCTGCAATCGTAAACCGTGCGTTATCGCTTAATATTAGCGACTAACGTACTGCTTTTTTGCTGGTTAACATTTTTTTCTTGAATTCAAAAACACTATCCCCATATCTCCTTGTAAGTAAAAAGTAGCATGGCTAATGTGTCATTGCTGTAACGGTTAAATTGATTTCAGATAGGAGATGTTTCAGATGTCTGAGACAGGTCAAAAAGAAGTTCATGGTTTTCAAACGGAAGTAAAACAATTACTTCAGTTAATGATTCACTCACTGTATTCAAACAAAGAGATTTTCCTTCGTGAGTTGGTATCAAACGCGGCAGACGCGTCAGACAAATTACGTTTTAAAGCACTACAAGACGCCAACCTTTATGAAGGTGATGGCGAATTGCGCGTACGTGTATCTGCAGACAAAGACAACAACACGGTAACGATATCTGATAACGGTATTGGTATGACACATGACCAAATCGTTGAGCACTTAGGTACTATTGCGAAGTCAGGTACGGCAGAGTTCTTCTCAAAGCTTTCTGGTGATCAAGCTGCTGATTCACAACTTATTGGTCAGTTCGGTGTTGGCTTTTACTCAGCATTTATCGTTGCTGACAAGGTGACTGTGCGTTCACGCGCAGCGGGCGTTGATGCATCTGAAGGTGTTGAATGGCAAAGTGAAGGCGAAGGCGAATTCACTACCCGTAAAATTGAAAAATCAAACCGTGGTACTGATATCATTCTTCACTTGAAAGAAGAAGAAAATGAATTCCTAGACGATTGGCGTTTGAAGTCTATCGTAACGAAATACTCAGATCACATCTCTGTTTCTGTCGAGATGTTAACGCCAGAAATTCCTGCGGTTGAAGCGCAAGAAGAACAGAAAGATGACGAAGGCAATGTGATCAGCCCTGCTGTTGAAGCGCGCGACGCTGTACCACCAACATGGGAAGCTGTGAATAAGGCAACAGCGCTTTGGACTCGTGAGAAAGCCGACGTTACTGAAGACGAATACAAAGAATTCTACAAGCATGTATCACATGACTATGCAGATCCTTTGCTTTGGGAACATAACAAAGTTGAAGGAACAACCGAGTACACGTCACTGCTATACATTCCTAGCAAAGCGCCATTTGACATGTACAACCGTGAAAAACAACACGGTTTAAAACTATACGTTCAACGTGTATTCATTATGGATGACGCTGAGCAATTCATGCCAACGTACTTACGTTTTGTGAAAGGTCTATTAGACTCAAACGACTTACCATTGAACGTGTCGCGTGAAATTTTACAAGACAACAAAGTCACGCAAGCTATCCGTAAGGGTTGTACTAAGCGTGTGCTGAAAATGCTAGAAAAGCTGGGTAAGAAAGACCAAGAACAATACCAGTCATTCTGGAATGAGTTCGGCCAGGTACTTAAAGAGGGCCCGGCGGAAGACATGGCGAACAAAGAACAGATTGGCAAGCTTCTTCGCTTTGCATCTACGCATGAAGACTCAAGTGTTCAAAACGTATCATTGCCTGACTACGTAGAGCGCATGAAAGAAGGCCAAGACAAGATTTTCTACGTGGTTGCTGACAGCTTCGAAGCGGCGAAAAATAGCCCGCATTTAGAAGTATTCCGCAAGAAGGGTATCGAGGTATTGTTGCTTTCAGACCGTATCGACGAGTGGTTGGTGAGCCACTTAACAGAGTTCGATGGTAAGCAGCTTCAGTCTGTTGCACGTGGTGGCGTAGACTTAAGCAGTATGGAAGATGAAGAGTCAAAAGAAGCACAAGAAAAGCTTGAGCAAGAATTTGATTCAGTCGCTAAGCGTATGAAAGAAACATTAGGCGACAAGGTGAAAGATGTTAAGATTTCTAACCGCTTAACAGATTCACCAGCGGTTATTGTTACTGCAGAAGATGACATGAGTATTCAAATGCAGAAGCTTATGGCGTCGGTAGGTCAAGAAGTACCAGAAACACAGCCTATCTTTGAGATTAACGCTGAACATGAGCTTGTTAAACACGTTGCTGATGAGCAAAACGATGAAAAGTTTGCGCAATGGGTAGACGTATTGTTTGAACAAGCGACATTGGCAGAGCGCGGTAGTTTGAAAGATCCAGCGTCTTTCGTTGCTAAGCTAAACAAGTTAATGATGAACTTAACTAAGTAATTAGCACCGTTTATATCTTATGAAAGGGCGCCTATTGGCGCCTTTTTTGTTCTGAGTACGCGTATATGTTTTCAACAACTAAATATCGCTTGCGTGAATGTTTAACGTACGAATTTTATCGCATTAGACATTAGTCGAAAAAAGGCGTATTTATGCGTCTTTTTTGATCGCATCGATGAAATGTTACTTGTTTGGCAAACAGTGAAAATGTATAGTGTGACACTTTAATTAAACAGCGAATTTTCATACTCATTTGCTTGGTTAATTTTGTTTACAACACTAATAATTAGACAAGCAAATTAGTATATAACTCACAGGGCAATTTTTATGCGCATTATCTTGTTAGGTGCTCCGGGCGCGGGTAAAGGCACACAAGCACAATTTTTAATGGCTAAGTACGGCATTCCTCAAATCTCAACGGGTGACATGCTTCGCGCAGCGATTAAAGCAGGTACTGAGCTTGGCAAAAAAGCGAAGGAAGTGATGGATGCAGGTCAACTCGTTTCAGATGACCTAATCATTGGCTTAGTAAAAGAGCGTATTGCCCAAGATGACTGTAAAGCAGGCTTCTTACTTGATGGTTTCCCTCGCACTATCCCTCAAGCGGATGCGATGAAAGAAAACGGCGTTGACGTTGATAGCGTTATTGAATTTGACGTTGCTGATGAAGTGATTGTAGAGCGTATGGGCGGCCGTCGTGTACACCCTGGTTCAGGTCGTGTTTACCATATCGTTTACAACCCGCCAAAAGCAGAAGGTAAAGACGATGAGACGGGTGAAGACTTAGTCATTCGTCCAGACGATGAAGAAGCAACAGTGCGTAAGCGTTTAGCAATTTACCACGAGCAAACTAAGCCGCTTGTTGATTACTACCAAAAAGAAGCTGATGCAGGTAACTGTAAGTACCTTACGATTGACGGTACACAACCAGTTGAGCAAGTAAGCAATATTCTTGCAGAGCAACTTGGTTAATCAAATCGTTGATTGACGAAGTAAAATGTAAAGCCCGCTAATTAGCGGGCTTTTTTGTGTCTAATGCGCAAGGTTCAAATGCCAGTTCTAATCCTGGTTGAACTATCGGTGAAATGTAATTAGCTTTGGTGGCTCTGTGAGTGATACATACTCGTTAGATGTCTGCTAACTAAACACAGGTAAAAAAGTATCAGGGTGAGGGCGAACGCGATAATTATCTGTCTCGTCGCCAAACGTCACGATGCCTTTTTCATCGAGTGTTATCACTGTAGCCATGACAGTATCTTCAGGGTATGCCGACATGCCTGCAGGTGTACCTCCAATATCAGCTATGCCTAACGCTTTTGCAGATGTTAGGTCGTCGTCTTGCAAAATTTCGAAGTGAGCAGGTAGCGATAAGTTTTCAGTGAGTTGCTTAGACAGCTCTATACCTTGGTTTGATATGAATTTAACTTGCACACCTAGACGGCTTAATAACTCCGCACGTGCCAGAACTTCTTTCAACTGGTTCATACAGAATGGACACCAATTTGCTCTAAAGAAAACCAATAAGGTTTTTGAACCGTTAAAAGATAAAGAAGATGCCTTACTGTTATCTAGTCGAGTAAATTGCAATTCAGCTAGGGGTTGCCCTTTCACAATAGCTTTGCTTTTTTCACGGCCATAGCTTGAGTAACTCCAAATAAACCATTGAATGAAAATGGCACCAAAAATAGCCAGCAGTAATGCGACGTATAGGCTTGATTCAACTAGTTCTTGCGCGTGATAAACACTACGCCCAACAAGGATAACCCCGCATATACTTAATAAGTGAATGATAGGTAAACGAGCGGACGTACGAGCAATACCAAATACATTAGTCAACACTATAAGTAAAAATGGTAGTGGTAATGTGGTTAATAATGTACCTAACCAAAGTAGCTCACCATTTGACAGCCAAAGCATAATAGCTGATCCAATGCCGCCAATCATATTCAGTAAAATTAGCGGTAAAATTAACTTTTTCATCTTACTAACTCTCTTATTTGAATTTAGGGGATAACCCCCGGTAACTGTGGATAGCAGCATTGCATAGCAAGGCTGCTGGTTCTGAAGTGTTGATTTTCACTATTCGGCTTTATTAGTGAGCTGGTCTAATATTGGAAATAGATCACTTGGCTCTGGACGTTGCGTGTAGTCAGGATTTACTTCTGCATAAGCAACTTTACCATTGATATCAATGATATAACGTGCAGGCATGGGTAAGTGCCACTCTCCATCACCATGTATATTCGGAAGTACCACGTTGAACATCTTTTTGAACTCGATAACGTAATCTTGTACTTTCCAACGAATCCCAAGTTTGTTTGCTAATTCACCGGCTTTATCGGTCAAAATAGGAAAACTGAGTTTGTTCTCTCTTTTCGATTTTCGACTATCAGCAGCGCCCTGCATTGACACAGCAACGAGTGTTGCGCCTCTCGCTTTTATATCGTGATGAGCAGCTTCTAGTGCTTTTAATTCGATGTTGCAATATGGGCACCAAACACCGCGATAAAAGCTCATAACAACAGGGCCTTTGTCGAGTAAATCTTTTAGTGTTACAGCGTTTCCGTCAACATCGGTTAAGGTAAATTCAGGTACTGTAGCGCCAACACCTAGCGCACGCTCTGCTTGACCTGTCGCAATTAAGTCTTGTGTGGATTGCGCAAAGGCATTGAATGCCGCTTCTGGTGCTTGCTTTCTGAACTGTTCTTTAAACGCGTTGAGTTGAGTTTGTAGTGTCATTGTTCAAATCCTCTAATGTCATTTTTAAAAGTAAAAATTTATTGAGTTAAGTCAGACGTTCTAACGCTCAGAAAGAAATGACTGCCTCAAACCAATGAGTGCAGTTTATTGATTGAATAAAAGTTGATAAACATGGTAATTTGAAACTTATAGTATCAAATATGGAAACAATTAATGTTTCAACAAGCACTATTGAATGAAATTGTTGCGTTTATCGCGGTTGCTGAATTTGGTAGTTTTACGCTCGCAGCTGAGCAACTAAATTCGACCAAATCTAGCACAGGAAAAGCGGTCAAAAAGCTTGAGTCAGAACTTGGGCTTAATCTGTTTAATAGAACGACCCGTTCAGTGCGACTAACAGAAGAAGGACAAATATTTCTAGATGCGGCTAAACATGCAGTCGACACGATCAATGAAGCTAAGCTTCTATTAGATGCGAGGAAAGATGAGCCAGCAGGCCATTTAAGAGTCAATTTACCTATCGGTATAGGGCGCAATATTGCTAATACGCTAAAAGACTTCACGCAAAACTATCCCAAAGTCACAGTTGAACTTTCGCTTTCAGACCGTTTTGAAGATGCGATAAAAGGGGAGTGGGATATTGTCGTGCGAATAGGTGAATTGAGTGACAGCAGCTTTATTGCAAAAAGGCTATGTCATGTCTCGCCTGTACTCTGCGCTTCTCCTGAATACTTGTCACGTAGAGGCACACCAAGGAACCTTCATGAGTTAAGAGAGCACGATGCCGTTATGTTTAGAATGCCGACAGGGAAACGGAGGCCATGGATATTTCACGAGACTAACGGAAGCACTATTGAGATGTCACCCAATCCTTTAGCGTTGTTTAATGACGGCCGCACATTGGTTGATGCGGTAGTCTCTGGCCTGGGAATAGGTCAGCTGTATGATAAAGCGCTCGGTTCATTGCTAAAAACAGGTGAGCTTATTGAACTCTTTCCTGAGAGTGCCGTTAAGGGGCCGCCAATTAACGCATTGATTCCTAGTGGTCGTGTTATGCCTGCAAAAACCAAGGTGTTTATTGAATTTTTGAAGAACCATTTTAATTGAGCGAATGTGCTTAAGAGAGTACAGCAGAAGCTCAGCTCATCTCGCGTGGTAGTGTGATAAGTAATTAAAGCCCTATAGTGTCATTTTACTTTTCAGACTTTATTGATTGCAGCTAATTGTGGTTGATAGTTAGTGTGTCTTTTTATTGTATAAAGTCATCTTCACTGATATCACACTGGGTGACAGGTTTTGGCTTATTGTTTCTGTCGGTTAACCAGCACTCCTCGTAGATTGAGCAATAGCAAATTTCAATGTTTACTGTACCATCTTTTTTGAGGATGAAATCTCTCAACGCGTCTGCGCTGTTTTGACTATCGATTTTTATGGGCGTGATAGTTCGTTGTGGTGGAATGATTCGACCGTTGATTTGAGATTGAATAAATGGAATTTTTAACGCTTTGTGAATGCCTAGTTCACTCCAGCGTTTAATATACTTGCCGTCTTCCGATATTTTTACTGAATTAATAATAGCAGGGCCAGTACCACTGTTGTCTACGCCATATTCAAATTTACCTGCTAAATCTGAGTAAGAACGGTATATTTCCAGTCTTGGCCAAACAGATGCTCTGGCGTAGGTGCGGTCAACATAGGCTGAATAGATAGCGACAAAAACGGCCACTAAACTCACGGCCAAGGCCGATAAGCCGACAATCATTTCCGGTGATTTATACCAAGATTTATTATCCATAATCAGTTGGTTACATAGAATTTTCTGTTAATGTAACCAACTGCGCGTATTAAACCAAGCGAAGACTTAACTTACTTTAAGTTTCTTATCGAGTGATAAGTAACCGCCACCTAAAATCATCAGTGCCAGTAACCCTAAACCCCACACAATGTGCATGTTTAGCGAAGCAACCGAAATATCAACATAAGCAATAACCGCGACAATGTTAATAACTGTGATACCAGAGGCCGCAAAACGAGTGCCTAAACCAACAAACAGCAATATAGGAAGCACGAGTTCACCAATCGTGGCCAAATAAGCAGCTGACTCAAAAGACAGCACTGGTACCATATATTCGTACTCAAATAGCATGAGAGTTGATTCCCAATCGTCAATTTTCGTTAAGCCAGACTTAAAGAAAACCCAACCAATGTATAGCCTTGCGAATAACAGTGCAGGGGCTTTCAAATAGTCGAATAGGCCAAACGTCAGGTTGTAATAATCCCTTAGCGGGTAAAGTTTGCTAATCATAATGTCCTCGATGTAATTCGTTTGAATATGTGTTGTTAAATGGTTGTCTTAAAGCTATTAAAGGGGATAGAGCTAAGGTCTCCGAACTAACGCTGCTGGGCCTTTTTCAACAAGGCGATGCCACTGTATCTATGCGGTATAAGGCCTGTTTACTTATGGCATTTGCTAGCCATGTCGATAACTCAAATTTGGTGTCAGTTAAACGTGTTAACGCGTCGTCGATTGAAGCTGCCTCTGTAAACACTTGATAGGCGATATATTCATCGTAACTAAGCTGCTCAATATGGGCTCTAAAACCGATTCGATATACTGCAAGCAATTCATTTGATTGCTCTTGGCTCAATGTCTCTCGTTCAATGTCTTCTGCAACTTGCGTTGTTACCTCAAGTTTTTCTGTATCGAATGTGTCTAAATCGAAGCTTTCAGATTCGATTAGGTGTTGATACAGCGCGTAAATAGGAGCTCTAAATACCAACAGCGTAAACCCAGGGGCAAATTCCATCTTCAGTTGACTACTGTCTTCAGACTCCAACAAGGTTAATGTCGCCAAGTCATGAGGTATGTCTTTCGTGCGTTCAGACTTTGACATTGCTAGCTCCAAAGAAGCCAATTCAGCGACAAATGGCATGTCGGCTAAGGCCGCTTCTTGATGCAGATAAGTTGGAAATTCTTCTCCTACTTCTGCCCAATCCGCTTGCTTACGAACAGCATTAGCTAAAAAATGATTTACCGCGACGTTGAAGTTTTCTCCCAACAGTTTCTGGGTTTGTGGAAAAACAATACCCAGAGAGCGTTTCGCACTAGCAACGTAATTATTGCGATATATTTGAAGCCCTACATCATCAAATGCTTCGTTTGTTGGCGAAAAAGCGGGTTGCTGAATCGCTGACAATAGCGCATTTTGGTATGCTTTTAATGACATTCGAACACCTCTTTAGCTACAGCTTTTGCGGTGTCAGCTTGTGCGCATAATGCTTCCCAAGAAGGTAAATCCATATCCCACTCAATCAATGTTGGAACAGGGCCAAACCTTGATAGTGCCGCGCTATAAAGCGCCCACACTTCGTCTGATACAGGCTGACTATGATCGTCAATCATGACACCTGTTTCGCCGATTGGACTACAGCCCGCTAAATGAATTTCACCCACGGCCGATGCTGGAATTTCCTCTAACCATTGCAAGGCGGTCGCCAGTGGTTCAGCAGCCTTTGAGTTTACGGCATTCACCATTAGGTTATTTAAATCTAATAGCAGTTGATTACCGGTTGCTTCATGCAAACGCTTCAAAAATCCCATTTCTGATAGGGTGGAATTTGGCGGCGTAAGATAAGCCGATAAGTTTTCTATCAACACCTTTCTGCCAATCGCGTTTTCGATACGCGATGTATTTAACTGCATAAGCGCAATGCTTTCGTCATTAAACGGTACCGGCAATAAATCACCTGCATGCACTGTCACATCATTAATTTGTCCCCAACTAAAGCAGGCGTGGTCAGACACCAAAATAGGGTTGATTTGATCTACTAATGACTTAAATCGTTCAAGGTGACTTGCTGGCACTGGTTCAATTGAACCCAGCCCCAATGACGTTGCATGCAGGCTTACCGAGAACTTATCGATAATGTCTGCCAGCAGTGCTTGTGTAATACCGCCTGGCGCGAAAAAGTTCTCCGCATGTATTTCGACAAAGTCGACAGAAAAAGAGGAAGTAAGCGCGTCTTGATAATGCGCATCTCTTAACCCCACACCAACCAGTGGCAATGTGTGTTGTGTTTGCTGGTTATCAATTGACATCGCTTTACTTCCTAACATGATGAACGTTTCTGTAGAGTATATTTACTAGCTTTGCGATGCTTTGAACTTCGCTTTAGCTTCTTTGCGTAACATGCCGCCCAATGATTCGCATGAGCCTTTGTTTACTAAGCGCCACTCGCCTGGGTCGTTATCAATAGTCGATTGCCCTGCACACGAATGGGTGCCAGCTAAGTTACCGCAGTCATTATGTCCCGCTGGTGTAATGCCGTAGCAGCGCTCTTTTGCGACTTTTTTACGGCTTTTCTCTGCAGCTTCTGCGGTATCAATAACCCCCATAGAAACTACTGATGCTAATGCTGCTGATAGTAATAGTTGGTTTTTCATCTCTCTTCCCCAAATTCGATTAATTTACTAACTGTTGAAGCTCGTTGGCAGTTAATAGACCTGAGCTTTGCTGTTTGACATCACCACCCTCAATCACAACGATGGTGGGAATAGTGCGAACACCAAATTTTTGCGCCAGTGCTGGCAGTTCATCTACATTCACTTTTACTGCGGTTGTAGGGCTTTGTTGCTCGCTCATGACTTGTTCAAAGACAGGCATCATGGCATTGCATGGGGCACACCAGGGGGCCCAAAAGTCGATAACAAGCTTTTCTTGAGAGCTTGATAGCTGAGCAAATTGCTCAATGCTATCAATTGCCTGTACTGCCATTATTCTGCCTCCGATAACTCAGCTACGGTTTTGTTTTTAATATCAAACCAGTTGCTGTCTGATTGTTCGATGTAGGCAGTAGTGTCTTGTGCCCAGCGCTTCTGAACGTCTTTATTCAAGTTTAAGTAAAGTTTGTCTGCGATAATTTTCCAAGCGTTTGGATCAGTATCGAATTTTTTCTCCATCGCTACACCAAATGCACAGTAACCACCGTATTGCGGCGCATATTTGGCTGGATTAGCGCGGAACATGTCGCGGTGTGATTCGCTGCTAAATTGGTAAATCGCACCTTTGTATGTCGCTGTATAGTCTGGTGAACCATTGACGGCTTTATCCATGGTGAAATAAGCAACTGGGTCGAAACCTTTAATTGCTAAATCATTTGCATCCGCGTTCATGTCTATGTCTGCCGCAAATGCGAAGCTTGACGCTGAAAGAAGTAAACCGGCTGCAATTGATTTCAATGTGAACGTTTTCATTTTGTATATCCTCTGTAAAACATGATTTCTGAACTCGGGAGAAATAGTACTGACGAATTGACATGCCATGCGCTACAATCGTCCAAACAATCGCGCAAATCGTCCAAACGTTGAAAAATGGATAAACTTTCAGAAATAATTCAGCAGTTTACTATTCACGCAGGTGTGTTTTTCACCGGTCAGTTATGTGGGTTGTCACCGTTTGAGGACACACATATCGCCGAAGGCCATGTGCACATTTTGCGAAGTGGTGAGCTAAAAATAGAAAAACAGGGTGAGCCAGCAATAGTCTTGGATGAACCTGCTATTGTGTTTTTTCCTCGCCCCAAAGCGCATCGTTTAGTGACATCTGAAACCGATGGCGCTCATTTGATTTGTGCGACTGTCAGTTATGGTATAGGTCTTAACAACCCGCTCACTAATGCGCTGCCTGATGTCATGGTACTGCCGCTTAGCCAAGCAAATGCGCTAGAACAAAACATTGCGTGGATTCTTCAAGAAGCGACGGGGGAAGCGTTGGGTAGGCAGACGATTCTTAATCGCTTGATGGAAGTCTTTATTGTTTGCTTGTTAAGGCATCTTATTAATGAAGATAAGATAGAGCAGGGTATGCTGGCAGGTCTAGCAAACCCGCAATTAGCTAAAGTGTTAAACAGTATTCACCAGCAGCCTGAAAAGGCTTGGTCACTTGATGAGATGGCTGAAGTTGCGTTGATGTCTCGTTCAAAGTTTTCGCCGTTGTTTAAAGACATAACCGGAATTACACCTAATGAATATTTAACCCAATGGCGAGTGTCTGTTGCGCAAACGCATTTGTTAGCCGGTAAAGGTGTCGAAATAGCGGCTAACAGTGTTGGTTATGATAGCCCTGCGTCTTTAAACCGAGCATTTCAAAAAGTGATAGGTACGTCACCCAGTGCATGGCTTAGCGATGTGCAATCGATTTAACGTAAGCCGTTAAAGGCTGTTCTATATCTCGACGCGCATCGACACAAGGCTTTTTTTAAAGCCGGACTTCTCATAAGCCCGAATAGCCTGCACATTTTTATCGTAAACTTCTAAAATAACCTCTATTACGCCTTGAGATTTTCCCCAGTGACATAGTTCGTCGATAATTGTCTTACTCAGCCCCCGTCCTCTGTAATCTGGGTCAACGTACATAAAACCGATATAACCATGATTATCGTACTTATGATGCTTAGGCGAGGGGAGTATTTTCATATATCCGCTGCCCACCGGTTTTCCATTACTTTCGACGATAATGAGATGACTATTGTTTTGCTCTATGAGCGCAGGTAAATCGTAGTACGTTATATCGCCACTTCTTAGGTTGTCAGCAAGTGGACGCTCGGCAGAAATAACGCCCTGTTCAAAAGCAAGAAGTGTGGGTAAATCGTCAAAAGTCGCTAATCGAGTGGTAATTGTACTCATTCGTGAATCCTTTTCGCTTGTCCTTGTTTTTTTAAGCGTTAATGCCCTTTTGCTCGGGCAGTGTTGTGAAGAATCCTAATGATATCGCGCATAGTGATAATGCCAACGGGAGAATTGTTATCATCTATGACAGGTAAGCAGGATACTTGAGAATCAAAAAAAGTTTCAACCGCGGTGGAGAGGGAATCTGATTCTTTAACGGTTACAGGCTTGCGCGACGCCACCATATGAGCACGTTTATTTAATGTAGCAATGTCTTTTGTCGTTTCAGATGCTTTACCTAGATTTGGACTTAACGCTTTTAACAAGTCCCTGTCAGAGAGCACACCCATTAATTTATTGTGGCTATCTACCATCAATAAATGGTGAAACTTGTGAAGGTCGAAAAGATAGCGAACATGCTGGAGCCTGTCGTCCATATTGATGGTAATAGCGCCGGGTGTCATTATGTCTGTAACTCTTAACATGAGAATCTCCCTTGATTTCAAACATTTGTGCGCATTGTTAGTGAATTGTTACGCGCAACCAGCAATTGTTAATTATCCTCTCTACGATATTAACTCACTGTTTTCATTTACGTAAATGCTGTTTCTGACAATTACACCTTGGTTACACCTACAGAGCAAGTCCTTGGTTAAAATTTAATCCAATACTGTTATGCAGAGGTGTCAACATGATGTGGTCGATATTTAGCGCTAAAAAACAACACGTTCTTACCTTGGTACTGGCTGCAACGCTGGGTTTCTTTACTGCCTCTGCGATGAGTAAACCGCTGGAAGTGCATTTTTCACCGAACTGGTCACCGTTAAATATGGATGATGAGGCGGGAAAGCTCATTGGCATAAATATCGACTTTGCAGAGCTAATCTCTCAAAAAGCAGGGCACCAAATAAAGTTAATCAATAATCCGCTGTGGGTAGACGTGCTCGACAACTTTGAAAATGGTCGGGTAGACATGACGCTTGGTGCGAGCAATGAGTCGGAAGAGTGGAGTGAAATTGCGCTATTTTCAAAACCGTATGCTTCATTCCCTGTCGCTGTTGCTACACAAACACATCGCCCATTTGTCTCTGATTTTAGCTACTTGCAAGGCAAAAAAATCGCAGTTGGTATTAACTACAATGCATATCACATTCTACAGGAGCAATACCCAAACTTTCATTTTGTTGAGGTAGACACTACTTACGAGGGCCTTGAGTTACTTGCGGCAGGTGAAGTGTATGCCGTTGCTGATATCCTGCCAGTGCTCACCCAACGTTTGATTGATTATGGTTATACTAATTTAAAAATAGGTGGTGTTAGTGAGCATGTGTCTGAGCTAAGGGTCATGATCAACAAGAATAGACCCGATATTCTAGCTGACGTAAATGAAGCAATAGACCGCATTACCCCTAAAGAGCAAAGCAAAATATTAGCTAAGTGGTTGAATGTGCATGTGCCAGACGACAAAGTTAACCCTTGGTTGGTCTATGGTTTAAGCACTACGGCATTTGTGCTTTTGGTTACTGGTGCAATGCTCATTCGCCTCAAGCGCAAGCACGCTCGGCTTTCTCATGCCTATATTCGCGACAAACTTACTGAAACGTATACACGTGAATACGCAGAAGAAGAGCTTTACAAGCAGCAAACCTTGTTCAGCAGAACGCAACAAGATTGCAGTGTTGTTTTACTCGATATTGATCGATTTAAGCAAGTTAATGACAATTTTGGTCACGCTGTTGGCGATAAGGTACTGATACAGTTTGCGCAAGTGATCAGCAAGCGCTTAAGAGGCAGTGATGTGCTTGCCCGCTGGGGCGGAGAAGAGTTCATGCTTATTCTCCCGAATACAGGGATAGGTGGCGCGGAAAAGCTGATGTTAAAACTGAAAGACAGTATCAAACATACCCAGTTTACAGGCGTGAAAAGAGTGAGTTTTACTGCAGGTATCGCTGCGTTCGACGGTACAACATTGGTGTCTGATATTGTCAAAAAAGCCGATGTTGCGCTGTATCACGGTAAAAATAATGGTCGCAATCAAATCGTGATCGACGGCACCATACAACCAGAGCAAACGCTTTCGGTAAATGCTGCATAGTGAATATTGGGCTGATTCAAGAGGGTTTGATTGGCGCGTGAATAAACACGTGAAATTCAAATGGCTTGTTCAGCCCCATCTAAAAAACGATACAATTAACTTACAAATGTCGGCTACCAGATAGAGTAAAACCTCATCCTACCAGTTAACTAATTGAAAATAATATTCTTTACGATTGAAACAAAGTGATAACACACTCTTGATTACATCTCGTTACAATATCCGCCTCATAAATAGATAAGTCACCACTGTTTTTTAGGGATTGGAGAGTAAGTCATGGGACAGTTAGATAAGTCGTTTGCTGTCATGCAGTTTGAACAAGATATCGCAGTGGAAGTTGCGTCTATCTTCAGTGAAGATACCTCAGAATTATTGGCGGAGTTACGGCAATACGTTTCTCGAAACAACACCATTGAAGTACGTGAACTGTTGCACAAACTCAAGGGCAGTGTCAGCTATATCGGTGTAGAAGAAGATTTTCGGTGCGTAGAAAATGCACACGCAAAGATTAAGCACTCTGGTGTCGATAAGGCGTCAAAAGAGCTGGCGATATTAGAAAAGCGTATGATGCATCTTATCGGCGTGCTAAACCACGAGCTATTACAGTTCAATGAACAAGATGAAATCGAACTACCTGAAAATAGCTTTCTGTTAGATGTATAAAAGGGCGCATCAGCGCCCTTTTATATTGTTGAAGAAGGTTATTTAAGCGGCAGCTTGTTCTTCTGCTATATCGTCTATTTGGCGAATTAAGTAATCAAACGCCCCTAAGCTAGCATTAGCACCATCACCCATCGCAATGATGATTTGCTTATAGGGTGAGTCCGTCACATCACCCGCTGCAAATACACCAGGCATAGACGTTTCACCACTCTTGCTTGTGATAATCTCGCCACGATTAGTTAAATCAATAGTGCCATCTACCCATTCGCTGTTTGGTACTAAGCCAATCTGTACGAATACACCTGCCAACTCAACTTGGTGGTTTTCATTGGTGACGCGATCAGTGTAGTTCAGTGCCGTTACCTTGTTACCGTCGCCAACCACCTCTGTAGTTTGTGCATTGACGATGATATCGACATTACTCAATGAACGTGCCTTTCTCTGCAACACCTCATCAGCACGAAGTTTGCTGTCGAATTCAAGCACAGTTACGTGGTCAACAATGCCTGCTAAGTCGATTGCAGCTTCGATCCCCGAGTTACCACCGCCAATAACAGCTACTTTTTTGCCTTTAAACAGTGGACCGTCACAATGAGGACAGTAAGCAACACCGCTGCCTTTGTATTGTTCTTCGCCAGGTACATTCATTTGTCTCCAGCGAGCACCAGTTGCCAAAATGACACTCTTGCTTGATAGCGTTGCACCGTTGTCTAGTTCAACTTCAATCAGGCCATTTTTGTCTAAATTAACGGCTTTCGTACTGGTCATAATATCTACGTCGTAATCACGAACGTGTTCTTCCAAGCTGGCAACAAGCTTTGGACCTTCTGTTTTCTTAACCGATATAAAGTTCTCGATACCAACAGTGTCCATCACTTGACCGCCAAATCGATCTGCGACTAAACCTGTGCGAATGCCTTTACGTGCGGCATAAATAGCTGCAGATGCACCTGCTGGGCCACCACCAACAACTAACACGTCGAACGCTTCTTTTTCACTCATTTGCGCGGCTTGGCGAGCGCCCGCATTGGTGTCTACTTTCTTCAAAATATCGGCAAGTGTCATGCGGCCTTGGCCGAAGCTTTCGCCATTAAGATACACACTAGGTACAGCCATGATGTTGCGATCAGACACTTCTTGTTCGAATAGCGCGCCGTCAATCATAGTGTTTTTAATGTTTGGGTTAATTGCTGCCATCATGTTCAAAGCTTGAACCACGTCAGGACAGTTTTGGCAGCTCAGTGATACATAAGTTTCAAAGTTGAAAGTGCCTTCAAGTGATTTAACTTGCTCAATTTCTTGTTCTGTTACCTTTATTGGGTGCCCGCCAGTGTGGAGTAATGCCAACACTAGTGAGGTGAATTCATGGCCTAAAGGGATACCAGCGAAGCTGATATGTGTGCCTTGCTCGTTTGTAACAACCATTGAAGGTACACGAGCTGATGCATCGTCATTTTTACGCACGGTAATATGAGCCGAAAGTGCGCCAATTTGGTCAGCTAATGTTGCTAATTCTTTTGATTTTGGGCTGTCATCAACGGCGATTAATAATGAAATCGGCTTTGTTAAGTTGGCCAAATAAGTTTTTAATTGTGTCTGTAATTGTTGCTCTAACATGCGAAACTCCTGAGGCCACATCACCGAGATGTAGCAAAACTAAAGTAAAAAAAAGCTTGGCGCATGCTGTAGATGCTAGAAGAGAGCGCCAAGCCTAAGCGGAACAAATCAGAAACCGGGAGTATGGGTGAGCAAGCCCACCCGTTGGTTCTTACCCGTTGTTGTTCACATAAATCAACGGGTGTGTAGGTGTGATTTAGTTGATTAAATCTTGCCTACTAGGTCTAATGAAGGAGCTAATGTCTCTTCACCTGGTGTCCAAGCTGCAGGACATACTTCGCCGTCGTGTTCTGCAACATATTGTGCTGCTTGAATCTTGCGAACGAGTTCTGATGCTGAACGGCCAATACCTAAGTCGTGAACTTCACTTACTTTAATTTCACCTTCAGGGTTGATGACGAAAGTACCACGTAATGCTAAACCGTCTTCTTCAATCATCACGCCAAAGTTACGTGAAATGCGGCCTGTCGGATCACCAATCATTGGAAACTGAATCTTGTTGATTGTGTCTGACGCGTCATGCCATGCTTTGTGTGTGAAGTGTGTATCAGTTGATACTGAGTAAACTTCAACGCCCATTTCTTGCAGTTTCGCGTAGTGGTCAGCCATGTCACCTAGCTCTGTTGGACACACGAACGTGAAGTCTGCAGGGTAGAAGAATACAACAGACCATTTGCCTAGTAGGTCTTTCTCAGATACGTCAACGAAATCGCCTTTGTGGAAAGCTGTTGCGTTGAATGGCTGAATAGTTGTGTTAATCAGTGATTGAGTCATTTTCTTTTCTCCAATGATGTTTCCGTTTGAAACAGTGTTATTTGCTTACGGGAGAAATAATAATTGAGCTCTCTTAATTATTAAAATTGAATGAATAGATTATTGTAATCGATAAAAGCGATTAGAGGGCGAGATACACTCAATTTGCTAATAACTCTCGCTTTACTACACTGATATAAAAGGCTTTTGTGGAGACGTGGCTAGACTTATGTACAAAGTATTAGCCCAAAACATCGCTATATGGTTCGCAATATTATGCTTGTACTTTAGTCATCAAGTGCGTGCCGAGGATGTTATTGTTGGCGTAAACCGCTCAACCAGTAACCAGTTTTACTATGAAGACGGCAAGTTAAGAGGTCTCGTAGGTGAGAAAATGCAATGTGTGCTTGAACGCAGTGGTTTGTCTTTTCAATTTACGGTGCAATCAATCACGCGCTTGTTGAAAAGCCTTGAGACAGGCTCGGTAGATATTGGTGCAGGGCTTGCCAGAACGGAAGGGCGTGATAATTTTGCTGATTACACAGAATCCATTGTGTTTGTCAGTTATGTGTTCGCATACTCTGACCCGGATTTCGATGACGAAGAGGCGCTTGTCGGTAGAGAAGTGGCAGTTATGCGAGATTCAAATATGGTGGACATGGTGAAAGAGCTCAACGCTATCCCTCGCCAAGTCGATTCTTACGATCAGATCTTACGTATGATAGTGGCAAAGCGCGTAGTTGGCGCAGTTATCCCTGAAAACCTATTGTCAGAAGCGCCGGAGTCGGTGCAACAAGTTTTGCAAAGTTATGTCGTCGACACCACACTTGTTGGCTTTTACGTGGCGAAGGCGAGTAAAAAGCATAAATATATTATTGATACACTGAATCAATATAGCCACGTGTGCCAAAACTAAATATTTTTATCTACGATATCAGAGAATAAACCTTGCGCGTAAGCCAAAAATAACTTGGCTACTTTCGTTGGTTAACGCACCATCTTTTACAAACTGTACATCTGGGATCAGTTGTATAAAGTCGTTCACTATTGCTTTGTAATAAATCTGGCTAATGTACTGGCTGTTATCTGTGCCGAAGGCTTCTTTATTTACTTTGCCCCAGTTAAATGCAACGCCCAGGATGTCGCCCTCAGTAAACAAACCATAATAACCCGTACCTACTGAAATTGACTTTTCAAGCATGGGGACTGGCCCATTGGCAATACCGCCACGAATAAAGGGCATCCATTTACCAAGCATATAGCTGGCAGAAAAGTTTACGCCTTCGCTGTCATCGCCAGATGCGTTGTTGTCGTGCCTTGTGCCACCATCTTGCTGCCAATAGGTAACATGGGTATTGTTCAAATACACTTGGCCTTTGCCAGCGCCGGTGTGACCGAGTTCTATCGATTTGTGGTGTTTACTGTCATTCCAGAACTTATCGATATTGTCCGTAAACTCGTTTGTATCAGAAAAGCCTGAGGCGTCGGTAATGCCTCCTAACAGATAGACACTGTCAGATAACATAGTGCCTGCAGCTACACCAAAGGCGGCATCATCAGGCAGCGCCATGGTATTGCTACCTGTCGAAAAGACAAGGTTGCTAAAGTCTGTCCAAGGGCTGGCTTGCGCGTAGGCGTCGATATAGTCGGTGATATCCATCCAACCAACCCATACGACTGTGTTGTTGTCATCAAAGTTTTGCCGCCAATACATATTGGTTACGCGACCACCTTGATCGTTAAATGCAGCTCCAGCGAGCGATGCCATACCCACATTCGTAATACCATACAGTTTTGGCGGTTCGTCGGAATAGGCGTGTCGGTGTTCTATTTTGAAGTTGAAACTGCCATTTTCAGTGGCTTGCCACTTTCCCATAAAACGAAACACACCAGACGATACTGATTCATCTGTACCCGGGAAAACATCGTCTGAGGTCAAAGCGTAGGCATTGTAATCGGCGGTAATGGAAAAGTTATATTCTTGCTCAAGATATTGTTTTAGCGGCAGTGGCTTCTTTTTCTTATTATCTTTGATGGTTTGTCCAACTGATGTAGGCGAGGTAATAGCTTCCTCTGCTATAGCAGAGTTGCTCATCACTATTAATGTGCTTAAAGCTAGCGGCGCAATTTTCCTGAGCGTCATAACTAATCCTGTTCAAATACGTCAAAAACTCAATTGAGCCTTGTGTCCAAACTGAGGCTCGAAATTAAGGGAAGCGTTAGCCAGTTATACAGCTTCACTTCTCTACATAATAGTTTAATTTTTAATATGTTATCGTCCGTTTTTTGTTCTTTTGATTTTAAAATCTTCAAGCGTGTGCTATTCGTATTGGAACAATAAACAATAATTAAAATAGCGATATCTTGCTTAGAGTGAAGCTCCTATCCTGAGTGAGTTGGCTGTTAAGTATTTACACGTATTCAAAGACGAAGTTTGTCTATTAAAGGAAATAATATGAACAAATCAGTGTTATCTAAGCTCTCGATTGCGCTTTTTACGGCGGCAAGTGTTGTATCGTGTGGCAGCACAACAACAGATACCAGCAAAAGTGCTAATGTGGCCAAGAATACGCAAAAGCAAATTCCGCGTGTAGCATTTCCTGAACAAAGGCCATACGACCTAACTGCGATGAAATGGCGACATATTGGCCCTATGACAGGCTTACGTGGTTCTGATGTAAAAGGGCACCCGACCAACAAAAATGTTTTTTATCATGCAGCTAACTCTGGCCTTTGGGTGACTACTGATGCGGGCGACACGTGGGAGCCATTGGGTGATGGTCAATTTGGCGCTGGTTCAATGGGGTCACTGGCAATTAGTCAAACAAACCCAGATGTGATGTACGCAGGTACTGGTGAACCGCAAATGCGTAACAATGTATCCTGGGGAGATGGTGTTTATAAAACTACTGATGCAGGTAAAACGTGGACGCACATCGGCTTAAAAAATACCAAGCATATCTCACAAGTATTAATTCACCCTGATGACGATAACACGGTTTATGTTAGCGGCTTTGGTTCTGCATTTGGGCCGACTAAAGATGGTGGTGTATTTAAAACCACGGATGGCGGTAAGAATTGGGAGCAAGTGTTATATAAAAGCGAAACGACAGGTGTTATCGATTTAGTATTGAATCCATCTAACCCTAATGAATTATTTGCTTCTGTGTGGGAATTCGAGCGCAAAGCGTGGGGACCTAAAACAGGTGGTCCAGGAAGTGCCTTGATGCACTCAACCGATGGTGGCAAAACATGGAACGATATCTCTAGAAATCCAGGTTTACCTGAAGGTCAATATGGTCGTATTGGTATTACCATGTCGGCAGCTAACCCAAACCGTGTTTATATTTTAGCTGATAATGAAACCAAAGGTGGTGTTTACGTCTCAGAGGACAACGGCGCAAACTGGGAATTCCGCTCAGATTTCTTCCAAGTTATCGGTCGTCCGTTCTATTACAGCCATATCATTGCCAACCCAGGTAACGCTGATGAAATATGGTCGCCAAACAACCGTACATTCTCGTCTCAAGATGCGGGTAAAACGTGGCGTGTTGAGCCAGGTATTAAAGATGATTTCCACGATGTTTGGATTGATCCAGAAGACGCCAATCGTATGATCCGCACCAGTGATGGCGGTGTTGGTGTGACATTAAATGGCGGTATGACGTGGTCTACTCAATACACACAAAAGAATGTGCAATTCTATCGTGTAAACACAGACAACGAGTTTCCGTATAACGTTTATGCAAGCTCGCAAGATAGCTTAGTATTTAAAATACCTAGTGCTCACCGATTGGGTGGTATTCCACAAGATGTAGGTCTGGTGCTAGGAAACGGAGAAACTTCATCGGCAATTCCAGATCCAGATGATAACAACAGTGTGTTTTTGATCTCATCAGGCCAACCAACCGGTGGTGGTTCTCCTTTCACAAAACACAATATTAAAACCAGTCAAACGGAATTAAGAAGTGTTTTACCCGACCCTATTTTTGGGCGTGGTGCCGCTGAGATGGAAACACGACACCAATGGGATACCTCTTGGTTTATTTCAGAACATGATCATGATGCGATTTACCTTGGGGCCAACGTTGTTTTCAAATCAATGGATGAAGGCCAAACATGGACACAAATTAGTGGCGATTTAACAAACGATTATGAAGACAAGCAGCAAATCACAGGTACACCTTGGCTTCCTGAATACTTTGGTCAAGAAGTATATTCGACCATTGCGCGTATAGCTGAATCACCGCTCAATAAAGGTATGATTTGGACAGGCTCTGACGATGGATTAATTTATATTACTCAGAATGATGGCGAAGACTGGAAAAATGTCACCATTCCAGGCTTACCGAAGTATTCACATGTTCGAGAAATTGAGCCGTCGCATTACGACCCTGGCACCGCGTATGTGGCATTGTCTAACTACAACACAACAAACGACTACAAACCTTATTTATACAAAACGACTGATTACGGCGAAACGTGGACTAATTTAAGTGCTAATTTTCCGCAAGATCAAACCATTCGTACGGTTCGCGAAGACACCAAAGTTAAAGGTTTGCTATACGCGGGCACTGAAACAGGCGTCTATGTGTCAATGGATGATGGTCAAAGCTGGAAAGACTTAGGATTAACCTTACCTGCAACACCAGTGATGGATCTTGAAGTAAAAGGCAATGATCTGGTAATTGCCACAAATGGTCGTGGTTTCTTTATTATGGACGATATCACACCACTGAGAAATGACGCTTTACGAGGAACTAAACCAGCTACTTTATTTGATGTGCAAGACCATACTCGCTTTGGTTATACGTGGTGGCTGGATTATGCACCCGGTGGCGATCCTGCTGGTATGAAAAAGTACTTTGTAAAAAACCAATACGGTAATATGCAGTATTACGAGCTTGGCGATATCAATGGTGAAAAACAACGTGAATGGATCACAACTGGTGAAGCTAAACCTCGCGGTGTAAAGATTTACTTTGAACTGGCCAAAGAGCCAAAAGATATTAGCCTGACTATTTTAAATGATGAAGGCAAGGTTGTGCGTACCTACAGCAAAGAGGATATGAAACTGAAGGTGCGAAGTGCTAATGACAACTCGTTTAACAATGGCTTAAACAAATTCATTTGGGATATGCGTTGGACGCAGGCGCCGTTGTTGAAAGTTGCGCCTATTGCAAAACCTGGAGTTTACACCGCGAAACTGGAAGTGGATGGTGATGTGCAAACCAGTGATTTTACGCTGAACATCAACCCAAATGAGACCTACACGCAAGAGCAAATTGATGCTAAATACGATTACTGGATGGAGATGTATGATGTATCTAATCAGTATTCGAATAAAATTTTAGCGGCAATGGCTCAGCAAAAAGAAGTGAATGCGGCAGCAGAGAAAAATTCAAACCTAAAAGCAAAAGCTGATGCAGTCAATGCAGCGTTTGAAGAATACAAAGCGGTTTATATTCCGTTTGGTCGCACACTTGCTGAAATTATTAACCAGCCTGCGAAGTTGTTCTCAAAGATCACTTGGTTGCACAATATGGCTGAGTCTTCTGAAGGTCCACCAAACAACACCAGTCTGAAACAGTTTGAGTCGATAGAAAAACTATTGGCTGAAGCAGATAAAAAAGAGGGACAAGCATTCAGGGATGCAGTTGCTGCTTTTAACAAAGCAGCTAAATAGGACGTAAAAACTAACGAAAAAAACGGCTGCAATAGCCGTTTTTTTGTAACTATTGATCTCTCAATCGCCGGAGGCTGTATGAACAGATAGCGCAGGGAACCTGCTTTATTTGATGAAAAGGTGATGATGATGAAACTGTTTAATGCCGC
The DNA here is from genome assembly GCF_042682785.1 of Thalassotalea euphylliae. GTDB lineage: Bacteria > Pseudomonadota > Gammaproteobacteria > Enterobacterales > Alteromonadaceae > Thalassotalea_F > Thalassotalea_F euphylliae. Next base: position 369,976 of record NZ_JBHUIB010000003.1, read on the forward strand.
CCTTATTTCAGCGATATTGTCGTTTGTGTTGGTTTCAGATATGGCTGTTGCAGCAGGGCCCGCAAATAACGCGAAGTTTGAATACACGCCAAACGCTAAAGAGCGATTAATACGCGAACAAGGACTCACCACGTTAGTTCAGGTTATTCATGCCGCAGGTATGGTTGATGCGCTCAGAACTGATGGACCATACACTCTATTTGCACCGAATAACGAAGCATTTGCTAAGTTGCCAGCAGGTACACTGGACCATTTATTAAAGCCTGAAAATAAAGAGCAGCTCGTGGCGTTATTGTCGCGCCATGTCGTCGAAGGTGAGGTGATGGCGAATGAGGTTGTGACTTTGGGGACAGCGCAGTCACTCAGTGGTAAAACACTGGATATAGCGGTAAATGGCAATAACGTGATGGTTGGTAACGCAACTGTCGTTAAGACAGATATCGTTGCTTCAAATGGCGTTGTACATGTTATCGATACTGTCTTAGTATCAAATTAATCATAAAAAAAGCAGCCCGAAGGCTGCTGATCTTTAGCGCTTGCTGATAGCACGTAAAGGGGTTACCAGATTTTGACGCGCTGCTCTGGTGGCAGATACATTTTGTCGCCTTCTTTGACATCAAATGCGTCGTAAAACTCATCCATATTTGACAGAGAGCCAATAGCACGAAACTCTGACGGAGAATGTGGGTCCGTCGCTACGCGATTACGTAGGGCTTTTTCCACATATTTTGCACGCCATATTTGGGCAAATCCGATAAAGAAACGTTGATCACCGGTAAGCCCCTCAATGACAGGAGCTTCTTTGCCATTAAGTGATGCTTTATAGGCTTTGTAGGCAATCGTTAAGCCTGACAAGTCACCAATATTTTCACCCAGCGTAAGCTGACCATTCACACTTAGGTCGTCAAAAACTTTGTAATTGTCATACTGAGCCACTAGATTGGCAGCACGCTTTTTAAATTCCGCCAAATCTTGCTCAGTCCACCAATTACGCAGGTTACCATCAGCGTCGTAGCGACTACCCTGGTCATCAAAACCGTGACCCATTTCATGGCCGATTACTGCGCCTATACCGCCATAATTAACCGCATCATCAGCTGCCATATTGAAAAATGGAGGTTGTAAAATAGCAGCAGGAAAAACGATTTCGTTTACAGTTGGGTTGTAATAGGCGTTAACCGTTTGAGGTGTCATACCCCATTCCCACTTTCGAATAGGTCCACCAAGTTTGGCGACTTCCTTCTGATGAGCGACTTTGCCAGAGCGTATAAGATTGCCCACTAAGTCGTTACGATTAATGTCTAAACTTGAGTAATCTTCCCATTTATCTGGATAGCCAATTTTGGGGGTAAACGCCGCGAGTTTTACATGAGCGGCTTTCTTGGTATCAGCAGACATCCACTCAAGTTCATCTATTGAATGCCCGTATGCGTTGCGTAGGTTTTCAACTAACTCACGCATACGTGCTTTTGCTTCAGGCTTGAAGTAACGGGCAACATACACCTTACCAATCACTTCACCTAAATGACTGTTAACTATGTTAACACCGCGTTTCCACTGAGGGCGCTGCTCTTGCAGGCCGTTTAGTTGTTTTGAGAAGAACGCAAAATTTTCGGCATCTAGTTCGCTAGTCAAATAGCTAGAATATGCGCTAAGTGTATGGAAAGTTATATACTGCTTCCATTGTGTTAATGGGGTGTCAGCGACAACCTTGCCCAGTGCTTCAACAAAGTCGGGTTGGTTAACAATCAAGTCAGACTGTTGCTCGACCCCTTGAGCAGTTAAGTAGCTTTTCCAATCAATGCCCGCTGAAAGCACTGGTAGATTTGCCACTTTGAATTTATTGTATCGTTTCGCGCTGTCTCGAGATTCAACACGTGTCCAGTGTTTATCAGCCATTGCCGTTTCAATGGCTAGAATATTTTTCGCTGCTTTTTTTCCACTTTCAATACCGACGAGTGAAAACATTTTTTCAATGTGCGCAAGGTAGCGTGCACGAATGTCTACAAAGCGTTTGTCTTGATTCAAATAGTAGTCTTTGTCTGGCAAACCTAAGCCACCTTGCCAGACATGTGTGGCATAACGACTAGAATCTTTAGCATCAACACTGATGTATAAATACATTGGGCTGGTAATACCGATAGATTGGTATTTTCCAAAAAACGCCATTAATTCAGATTTTGTATTAATCGTTTCAATTTCAGCCAGTATTGGCTTGATAGGTGTTATACCTAATTGGTCACGTGTTTTTGTGTCCATGAATGAACGAAACAAATCAGCAACTTTCTGCTCATCACTTCCTACAATAAGGTTTGGCGTTTCAGCTAACTCTTCTATGATGGCGCGTACTTGCCTGTCAGCGTCATCCCGTAAGTCGTAAAAAGAGCCTATTGTGGTTTTATCTGAAGGGATTTCGTTTGTTTTTAACCACCCACCGTTAACGTAACGGTAAAAATTATCTTGTGGTCTAACGGTCAAATCCATATTGGATACATCGATACCAGAAGCGAGTTTAGTCTTTTGCATGTTGGTATTAGCTGTAGACTTCTCACGCTGTGCGTCTAGCTGTGATGTTTCAGTTGTTGATTGACAGGCGCTAAGCAGCAGCGAAGTGCATATGGCGGCATATAGAGAATATTTCATGAAGTGCTCTATTGAATTTCTATGGCTAGATAGTAAACCCAATATGCTCTTGATACTATCAATGTTAACAAAATATTAACATTTGCTTGCGCATTTATGTAAGACAAGCATTACGGAGCAGAATTTTTACGCAGTTTTTTCGGCATTTAAAAATAAGTTGACCGCACATTCACACATTTCTTCAACACTTGATGCGTCGGCGTAAATGCCATCAATTAAAAGGCGAGCTATGCCATGCATGGTGCCCCACGTTACTTGCGCTAATCGCAACGTGTTTTCTGAACGAGGCAGAATGCCGTTTTCTTGCCATGCCTTTGTCATATCAACTTGATGTTGAAAAGCAGGGTAAGCAACGTCTCGTAGGTTTTTATTCGACTTGCCGTCTTTCCACAAGGTAGAGCCAAACATTAAGTCATATAATGCAGGGTTTTTTGCAGCAAACTCAATATATTGGAAGACAAACTTTCGATAACGCTCGTGTGTTGATAGCGAGCAGTCGTTAAATATTGCTTGTTCAATATCTTGCCAGTTAGCAAAGCCTTGGGCTGCTACTGCACATAACAAGTCATGCTTATCTTTGAAGTGATGATAGGTTGCTGTGCGAGAAACGCCTACTTTCTCTGCCAGCTTTCTCAGCGACAACGCTTCTACGCCACCTTCATTAACCATTTCAGTTGCGGCGATAAGCAAAGTAGGGCGAAGGTCACCATGGTGATAGCTTGTTTTAGTTTTTGTTGTCATTGTTCAGTGATTAACAGTTACAAGGTTTTCCGAGAGCGTACAGCGACGTTGGCAAAAATTAACCCCGCAACTAACGACATAAAGATTAAAAATGTTTGAGAACCTATATCGGTTGCGTTTAGCATATTCTGGCCTGAGACTGCGGTATTTAAACCTATGTAAACCTTACTGCCTGGTACCAATACAACCAATCCAAGCAGCAAAACAATACTACTTGGCAGATTCATTACACGAGAGAATAAATTACTATATACGCCTAATGCAAATGCACCTGCAAATGCGCCGAGCGCAACACCCAAATAAGGCGTTGCTAACAAGGTTGCCCCGTATGCGACATAACCTGAAATGACACCCCAAGGCGCATCTTTCTTACGGACTTGGAATAAAATAACTAGGCTAATCGATAAAATGGTTACTGCCGCCCATGATGTCCACTGAGGAGTTGTCTCTGGTTGTTCGAACGTGCCAATTCCCCAAAACAAAGTGCCAAGTGCAATGCCTAGCGCAGCACCAAAGTACAGTTTAAATAGCACCATAATAGCGTCCATCACGCGCGCTGTTCCTGACACTAAGTGCCTTGCTGCGAGCTCGGATAAGCCTAGAGTCAATGACAAACCGGGGATAAAGACAATAATGGCGGAAAGGATGACAATCGGCATGTTGATGTGATGGTCATAATTTGTGATTGCAGAAGCGAGCAACGCACACACCAAGGCTGCTAGTGGCTCTAGCATTTCAGTGACACGTTTGGAACGGCCAGCCCAAAATACGAATATTGCCACAACAAAGCCGAGCAAGGTTGCCCAAAATACATCATTCCAGCTAGTGTGCATAAGCATGGCAAAAGCCCCACTTGATGCGCCAAATGCAAAAAATGAGATGAGTTTGCCATAAGGATTCGGCTTGTCGTAGATTTCTTCTAGACGCTCGGTAGCTTCTTCAAGTGTTCGTTGACCGGAGCTAAGTTCATCAACCAGTTCGTCGGTGCGCGCCAAGGAACCAAGATCTAGATCACCTGGCTTTACGCGCACCATGTAATTGTGCTCGTTTAACTCTTCATCGATCAAAATGAAGGTTAACGCCGTAGGAGTGATAATAAATGATGCTTTTATATCGAGAAATTGAGCGACACTTTGCAAATGGGCTTCCGACCGAAAAGAGTTTGTACCAAATTTATGTAATGCTTTGCCTAAGCTTATGATAAAACGTCTTTTTTGTTTGAATTCATCGCTTTGCATCATTGGCAATATTTCCTAACCATTTGCACTTTGACTATGGTAAACAATTATTGGTATTTTTACAGAAAAATGTTGATTAAATTGAACAAAAGCCTACTTTTTTGGCAGTCGCAGGAGTAACTTTATGGCCTTGCTGGTAATTTTAGCGTGCGTATTTCTTGGGATCGGTTTGATGGTGTTTTTTGGTGAGAAGTATGGCAAGCCATTAACGTCAGAAGAACAGGGGAAATACAGTAAAATTATTATCTTTTTAGTGATGGGGTCATTGGTCATTGCCATCATCAATCAACTTGTGGGCTAAAAGGGTAGCGGGTGACTTCTAAACGCTAACTACAGAAGCCTGTCACCTTGTAGCCATGAAAATTCAACAGTATTTACAAGCTCAGCATTGGCATTATAGTTGGCTTCTGTGACGTTAATTTTTCCTCTCTTATCCCTCGTTACAATGCAGCTCGACCGCGTACCGTACTCTTCGCCAAGAATAAATATACTGCTTAGTCGTCTCTCCCAATCTATCGGAACACCGGTACTGGGTAGGAGTTCATCGGGGGCTTGTCTGGTGTCTTTTAACAAGTTGAGCAGCGCACTGTGGTTAATGTCAGGTTGCTCACAAATATAGGACTCTAGTGCCTTTTTCCCTTTTGCCATTTTGGGCCATTCGTCGTCAAGCGCACCATTACAAACACTATGAATACCGTCAGTAAACTTAATAAACTGGTTTTGACGACTGTTGAAACATGTAAAGGCATTGTCTTTTGAGTAGATTAAATTAAAGCCTTGATAGTGATGTCGATTTGACGTTAGGTCAGTTGCCAGTGCACTGGCTGAAAGCTTGTTTACTTTTAGCACGAGTTCGCCACGACTTCGCAATGTATTGTCAGCTTTTTGCGGCTCCCGAATATTAGTGAGGGCTGCTATATCGCCGTCAGGGGTAACTGTTAGCCAACTGCCACCTGCTTGCATGTCTTTGCCAGCAAGCAGGTTCTTATTTGACCACCAATGCATTTGTTGAGTTTTTCTTGCACGAAATTCGTCACGATTTGCGCAAAGAATCAATGGGTATTCAGGGTGTTGATTCAACGCAATAAATAAAATGCACATAGCGGTAAAATAAGCTTATTAAAAACTATAATAACTTAGCCTATTCAACTCTTTAACTAAAGGGCGCCGTGCGATAAAGTGGCGCTACGCATTTCATGGAACGTTTCTATGTTTGAATTACCCAAATTAAATCTAAAAGATAAAGTCTCTGAAGCAGAGTGGCAAACGAGAGTTGACCTCGCTGCATGTTATCGCCTCGCTTACCTGCATGGCTGGGATGACTTAATTTACACTCATATTTCCGCACGCATACCCGATACCGATGAGTTCTTGATCAACGCATTTGGTTTGGCATTTGACGAAATTACCGCGTCCAATCTCGTTAAGATTGACCTTGAAGGGAATATCTTAGATCAAGACTGCCCGTTCGAGATTAACCCTGCCGGCTTTACGATTCATAGTGCTGTTCACGAAGCAAGGCATGATGCAATGTGTGTTATGCATTTACACACGAACGAACTTATTTCAGTGGCAACATTAAAAGAAGGGCTTTTGCCGCTTAGCCAATACTCTGCTTTTGCGTTGGCTTCAATGAGCTATCACGGTTACGAGGGGCTTGCAGTTAATGAAGATGAAAAAGCGCGCCTTCAATCTGATTTAGGTAATGCTAACTTTATGTTATTGCGAAATCATGGTGGACTAACCTGTGGTAAAACGATTGGTGACGCCTTTATGCATATGTATGACTTGACGAGAGCCTGTCAGGTCCAACTCCAAGTACAAGCAACTGGTGCAGAGATTATAGAGGTTGAACAATCTATTGTTGATGGCATTAAAGCACAAGCAAATGTTGTTCATACAGGATTAACAGGTGGCCAAAAATCTTGGCCTGCTATGTTGCGTCGTATTTATCGTTTAGATCCTACATTCGCTGAATAATTTGTAGCGAATGTAGCGTAAAAATTAAGAGAAAGACTATGAAAATTACTCACGTCGAAATATTTGATATTCACTGTCCAGAACGCCCACCATGGAACCCTGTTTTCGTGCGTATACATACTGATGAAGGCATTCATGGGGTCGGTGAAGCTGGTCTAGCCTATGATTGGGGACACAGCGCAGCGGCTGCAATGGTGAAAGAAATCGCTGAGGCTGTTCTTATTGGTTTTGACCCGTTCAAAACTGAACTTCTTTGGTCACGAATGTTACGTGAAAGCTTCTGGGGGTTAGGTGGCGGACCAGTACTTTATGCTGCGATGAGCGCTATTGATACGGCGTTGTGGGATATCAAAGGTAAAGCATTAGGCTTGCCTGTATATCAGCTGTTGGGTGGTAAAACTAACGAAAAACTTCGCACCTATGCGAGCCAGTTGCAGTTTGACTGGGACAAAGAATGTAAAAAGCTGATTGAGCCTCAAGAATACGCTGAAGCAGCATTAAAGGCTGTTGCAGAAGGTTATGATGCGGTGAAAGTGGATCCAATCGTCTATGACGCTAATGGTGAATCTTCATTCGATCGAACCAAGTTATTTACACGTCCTCAAATGCGTTTGTTTGGCGATCGTTTGCGCGCGATTCGTGACGCTGTTGGGCCAGATGTCGATATTATCTTTGAATCACACTCTTTAATGGGCGCAGCATCTGCCATTCAGATGGGCAAAGTTATCGAGGAAGTCGATTGCATGATGTACGAAGAGCCGGTGAATTACTTGAATTCAAAGGTACACAAAAAAGTGTCTGATCGTGTTGATGTACCTATTGCTGGTGGCGAGCGTTTGTATCATCGCTGGGATGTTCGTGAGTACTTTGAAGATCAAAGTATTGATGTCTTGCAGCCTGATGTGGGCTTGTGTGGCGGCTTCACTGAAGCGAAAAAAGTGTGTGATTATGCAGATGTATACGACATTCGCGTTCAAGCTCACGTATGCGGTGGCCCTGTAGCTACAGCAGCTTCTTTGCATCTTGAAACGGCCATTCCTAACTTTTTAATTCATGAGCATCATACTTATGCAATAAAAGCATGGAATCGTGAGCTATGTATTCAAGACCCACAACCGGTTAATGGTACATTTGAAGTGTCAGAATCGCCGGGTATTGGTATTGAATTAAATGATGAGGTAGTGAAACGTTCTCCACATGTGACGGTTAAATAAACCATGAATCTAATTTTCGAAAATGCCTACGCAGAGGTGATGAAAGCACCTTTGGGTGAAGCGTTAGAGCAATTAGACATTGCTCACCACAATTGCAAAGCGCGGCTCAGCCTATACGGCGGCCATGTGCTGAGCTGGCAACCCTTAAATGAGGATGAAGTCTTCTGGTTATCTAGCGAGACTGCTTATCAAGAAGGCAAGGCTATTCGTGGCGGAGTTCCTTTGTGCTGGCCATGGTTTGGTCCATACAAAGACGCCGGTAACCATGGGTTTGCAAGGCAAAGTCAGTGGCATTTAGATGAAATATCTGCAGACGAGTTAGGCGTTAACGTTGAACTGTCTTGGCAAGGGGAAAATGTGCATCCACACTGGCCTTACAAGGCTAAAGTGGTTCAGCAATTATTCTTTGGTAAACAGTTCTCACAACGCTTAATTGTCAAAAACCTAGGTAAAGACTCGTTCGAATATACTGGCGCGCTACATAGCTATTTTGCAACAGGGCACCCAAGCCAGGTGACGGTTGCAACACTTGATAATGTGCCTTTTGACTGCAAGTTGAGCAGGCAAAAACAACAGCAAGATGTCTTGAAGAATTGTGTTGGCCCTATTGATCGCGTTTATCATTCCAAGGATGAAATGGTGATTTCGGACAAGGCATATAAACGCCAAATTGTATTGACGCCTGAACATGTCAACCAATGGGTGCTTTGGAATCCTGGTAAAGAAATTGCCGCGACAATGCAGGATATCCACTTAGGTGGTGAAAATGAGTATGTTTGTTTAGAAGCCGCTAACACGGAGTGGCAACAGGTGGAAGCTGGGAAAACAGTGACGTTTGGTCAAACTGTCTCAATAAAGGCGCTTTCAGCTATCTAATTAGCTTTCGTTGTAGCGAATAACCTGATTTCGCCCTTTAGATTTTGCTTGATACAGCGCGTAGTCTGCTCGCTGTATCACATCATTTAGAGATTCTTCTGACAAGTTCCCCATTGCTACACCAAAACTTACGGTAACATTGAGTACATCACTTGCACTGGTTAACTCAATATCTTGTTGCTCAATAGATTGGCGTATTCGCTCCGTAATAGCGCAGGCATGCTCGCATTCGGTATCAGGTAGAATCATAATAAATTCTTCGCCTCCCCAACGTGCGACCACATCGATTTTTCTTAGCGAGTCGGCCAAGTTTTTAGCGATAACTTTTAACACTTCGTCACCGACCAAATGGCCATACTTGTCGTTAATTGCTTTGAACTTGTCGATATCGGCTATGACAACGGCAACAGCGTCGTGCTTATTACGGAGCTCTTCAATTTTCCAGTTCAAGTAGCTGCGATTTGGCAGTTGCGTCAAAAAGTCAGTCTCAGAGTCCTTCACTAGATTCGACTTAAATAAATTGATGGTGTAATCAAACGCGAAGTAGAGTGCAAAAGAAACAAGCAAGATGATGAGGGCTTTACTAGCAAATTGCTGCCAATAAGCGCTTTGCTGATAATTAGGCGGCGCGACTAAAAAGAGGTTCCAATTCAATTCCGGAATTGCCACTTTGCTAACGATATATTGATTACCAGTGGTATCGGTGACTTGACTGACATGTTCTTCATTACTGCTATTTTGGTATGAGTCAAACCAAGGCAGCGCGCTCAAATTCACTATTTCGTCACGACGGTGGTGACTGCCCGTTTTCATTAAAGCGTGTGAGGTCAGGGTGATATCATTATTACTGTCAGCAACAAACAACTCATATCCATATCGGTCTTTGAACTTCCTAAAACGTTCAGCAAAGTCGTCTAAATCCACAGCAACCCCAATAAAGCCCAGAAACTCGTTCTCTTCGTCGGTTAATTTTATATCGAAATAAAGGTGTGGGTTATCTGCATTACCAATGTCAGCAAATTGATTGCCCTCAAGTTCCTTGAGGCGGTGAAACCATTCGGCTTTCTTGTCTGACAGCAACGTTTGTTTACCGTCAGAATCTATCATCAGGTTTTGCTTTTCTATCGCGATAAATGCGAGTAAATCGTATGCTGCTGCTACGCTTTCAAGATAATAGACAAGTTGTTTTTTGTCTGCTGTTGGAGCGTTAGCTATTTCTTTAATAAAGTAGTTATTCGCCATGTGATGTGAAATTGTAAGCGGCCTCACAATTTCGTGCGTAACAAGGGTTAGTAGCGGCACTATGGCCTGTTGTTGATGATTGATATGTTCACGAATGACTTTATTGAACGTAAAGTACGACGTCGCCATAATCACAATGATGGTTGCAATAAAAACTATAGTGACATGTCGGTCAAACCGTTTCGTTAACTTCAACTCGCGTTGTCCGGCAAAAAGCGTTGCTACTCTGTAACTATATGAGGGTTAGACATCGGTTGCAATGCCAAGTTAGCCGACGCGTAAATGTCGGTTGATTAGCATATGAGTAAATGGAATTTTTAAGTAAAAACCTCTTGGCAGTGTTTTAAACGGTTTGCCATGTTTATCAAAGGCATTTGTCAGTGCTTTGCTGTTAGCAGCTTTCGGTCTTAACTGCATGACTTGACCATGCTTACCGCTAATGTTCTCAACGTCGCCAAGCACTATCATATCTGTAAGTTCTTGCCAGTCGTTTGCTAAAAGCTGCTCTTCATCAGGGGAGGGAGTCCATAAAAATGGTGTCGCGACGATACGTTCAGGTATGGGAATTGAACGTTCTGCAACGATTGGAACCCACAATACTTTTGAAAGTTTATGTTTTACGTGGCTCGTTTGCCAATTCACCCCTGTAAGCCCAACAAGAGGCGCAACGCAGACGAACGTGGTTTCTAGCGGTTTGCCTAGAGCATTAATTGGGATGGTTTTTAATTCAACACCTAACTCCGGGAAATCAGGCTCTGGCTTAGAACCTGCGGTTGCACCAAGTACATATTCCAGTAACAGACCAGGCCATCCTTTGTCTCTATTTAAATTAGCCGGCACTTCAATGTTTGCCTGTTTCGCTATTTCTCCCAAGGATTGGCCTGCTAGTGCGTGCGCTTTTTCAATAAGCTCATCTTCTGTGGCTGGAATATTTTCTGTAGGGGTGATCATAAAATTAACAAATTTATCGATGTGAGCGAATTCTAACCCACGAAAAGCAAAGCTAAAAATAATCTTACGATTTATTTGCTCGCTCCCCAAGTTTATGGAAGAATCATTTGCATATTGAGAAAAATTACTGGGAGTTCCTGTGATAGATGCCGATGGCTATAGAGCCAACGTCGGCATAGTAATAATCAACGACAGGGGACAAGTATTTTGGGCAAGAAGGTTTGGTCAACATTCATGGCAATTTCCACAAGGAGGAATTGACGAAGGCGAATCAGCGGAGAAAACACTTTATCGTGAGCTATACGAAGAAGTGGGTTTAAAACCTGAGCACGTTAAGATTGTTGCTACTACCAAGCATTGGCTGAGGTACAAATTACCGAAAAGATTTATTAGACACGACAGTAAACCGGTGTGTATTGGTCAAAAACAAAAATGGTTTTTACTAAAGCTGGTTGCAGAAGAGTCTGCTGTTAATTTACTTCATTCGTCTCATCCTGAATTTGATGATTGGCGATGGGTAAGCTACTGGTATCCGGTTCGACAAGTCGTATCTTTTAAGAAAGACGTTTATCGTAAAGTGATGAAAGAATTTGCTTCCGTAGCAATGCCATTTCATCGCAATGACCGTAAAAAACGCAGAAACTGATTATTATTATGTTGCCAAATCGCTTACCTTTTCGGTGAGCGATTTTGTTTAATGCAAGGCAGTTAACCTCTACACAGTTTCATACTGTTTTCGTAAAAAGGGATTGCATGCTTACCACCTTACGCCGCATTGTGTTGGAGTTTAGCCAAGAGCCAGAGCTAGACACTGCACTGAAAAAACTCGTTACACAAGTCAAACACGCGATGTCTACCGATTGTTGCTCTGTGTATCTAGCAGATTATCAGCACCAACATTTCCTGCTAATGGCGTCAGATGGTTTAGCGACAGATTCATTAGGTCAAACTCGTATAGGCTTCAATGAAGGCTTAGTTGGCCTAGTTGGTCAACGAGAAGAGCCACTCAACGTTGCCGACGCTAAGTTACACCCTCACTTTAAACATACCCCCGAAGTTCGAGAAGATGCATTAAATGCTTTTTTAGGTACACCTATTATTCATCAGCGCAAAGTGATAGGTATTTTGTCTATCCAGCAAAAAGAAGGGCGCAACTTTAGCGAAAACGAAGAAGCCTTTTTAGTAACACTTGCTGCGCAGTTAGCTACTGTACTTGCTACCGCTGAAAAACACATGGGCGAAAGCAGCGACGCGGTTCCTTTTAAACAACTCAAAGGAATTGCAGGTTCGCCAGGGGTGGCGATGGCACCTATGATTGTCATTCAACCAAGAGCCGATTTGAATAAACTGCCATTACAGAAAGTATACGCAAGTACGGAACAGTCAAGTCGCTTCCGTAAAGCGGTTGTGCAAACACGTACTGACTTTGAAGCGATGAGCATGAAACTTTCGGGTATTGTTGCGCAAGACAGTCTCGATATATTCGAGATTTATAAACAACTGCTTGATAGTGCAAATATTGGTAAAGATGTTGAAGAAAAAATTAAAGCAGGGTGGTGCGCTGAAAGTGCCTTAAAGCTGGTAATAGACCATTATGCAGGTCAGTTTGAGGCGCTAGAAGAGCAATATTTGCGCGAGCGAGCAAGTGATATTCGTGACCTAGGTAATCGTGTATTGTTTAACTTGCAACAAACCTCACTTGCAAACGAGAAACTCCCCGAAGAGTTTATACTTGTCGCGAACGATGTGACCGCATCAATGATTGCGGAATATCAACATAACGGGTTAAAAGGTATAGTGTCACTGAGTGGTTCTAATAACTCTCATGCCGCTATTCTCGCCAGAGCGATGGGCCTTCCTGCAACCATGGGCGTTGCCTCGCTGCCATTACATCAACTCGATCATCAACAGGCCATTTTGGATGGTTACAGCGGTGATTTATTTATTTCACCTGACACTACGCTTGTACAAGAATATCAGCACTTAATTCACGAAGAGACTGCGCTTTCTGAAAAGGTGAAATCGGTAGCGAATCTTCCTGCCATAACACCAGATGGCAGAGCGATAGAGTTGGTCTTGAATGCGGGACTTAGTGCTGGCTTTGAGCACTCACAGAAAGTGGGGGCGGTTGGTATTGGGCTGTATCGTACTGAAATACCGTTTATGAATCGCAGTTGTTTTCCATCAGAACATGAACAAATGCTCTGGTATAAAGAGGTCTTGGCTGCCTTTCCGACGCAAGCAGTTACCATGCGTACTTTAGATGTTGGCGGTGACAAAGCATTGCCTTATTTTCCTATTCAAGAAGATAACCCATTTTTGGGATGGCGCGGAATTCGGATTACGTTAGATCACCCAGAAATATTCTTGCTGCAAGTGCGCGCAATGATGCAAGCGAACATTGGGCACAATAATCTTGAAATCATGCTACCTATGATATCCAGTGTGACCGAGGTTGATGATGCAGTGCGTTTGATAAACCAAGCTTACCATGAGCTCTGTACAGAGCATGACGAAAAAATAGCGAAGCCTCGTATCGGGATTATGCTGGAAGTGCCGGGTGTTCTTTACCAATTAAAAGAATTGGCACAACGTGTAGATTTTTTCTCAGTAGGTAGCAACGATTTAACCCAGTATTTACTAGCAGTTGATCGCAACAACGCGCGCGTCTCTGAACTATACGACTTCTACCACCCAGCTGTGCTTCGCGCTTTAAACTGGATCGCACAAGAGTCGGCTAACTATCTGGTTCCATTAAGCTTATGTGGTGAATTAGCAAGTGAACCTGCTGGTGCTCTGCTATTATTAGCTATGGGATACGATAAATTGAGTATGAACTCATACAATATCGCTCGCATAAAGTGGGTGATAAGGCATGTTGAAATGCAACGTGCCAAAGTAATGTTATCTCACACATTAACACTTACTACTGCAAAACAAGTACACAATTATTTAAACGAACAGCTAGAACAGTTAGGCCTAGGCGGATTTGTTCGCGCTGGTATGTAGTTTTACTGAACGTATTACATGCTTTTTACTTTCTTTGTCGCTTGCCTCATTTTAGGGGCGCTTGTAGGTTTTCTTGCCGGCCTCTTGGGGATCGGTGGTGGGCTTGTTATTGTCCCTGCACTCGTCTACCTATTACCACAAATGGGGATTGCGACAGAAGTCGCGATGCCAATAGCTCTAGGGACATCTTTAGCCACGATTGTCGTAACATCGATAACAGCGGTACGTGCACATCATAAAAATCGCAATATTCCGTGGCAACTTACTCGGCAAATTATGATTGTTGTTGCGTGCGGTGCTATCGCCGGCGCGAATATAGCGGACCAATTATCAAGTGCTATGTTGACTTATATCTTTGCTATGTCTGTCTCAGTGCTTGCTGCGTATATGCTTATTTCTATTCGCTTCGATAAAACGGGCAGCATGCCGTCTTTACCCGTTTTTCAGGGGGTGGGCTTTTTCACAGGCGTTATGGCAAGCCTGATGGGAATTGCAGGAGGAGCGATTCTGATCCCTATCTTAAGCTATTTCGGCGTACAAATGCGGCAAAGCATCGGTATTGCAACAGCATGTGGCTTAATCATCGCGTTTTTTGGCTCATTAGGGTATATCTTAACGGGCCTCGATCAAAAAGAGTTGCCTCCGTGGAGCCTGGGTTATGTGTATCTACCTGCGCTGCTTGGTATTAGCCTCACTAGTTCTCTTTTTGCTCGATTAGGCGTAAAACTGTCGGCCAAACTACCCGTAAAAACGCTGAAAAAATGCTTTGCTGTGTTTTTGATTCTCGTTGCTGTACGAATGGTGCTTTGAAAAAATTTATAGATCATAAATGTTATAAATTGCCACAAATAATCGTTAGTAATCCCGCACTTTATTCGGCATAATTTAGGCAAAACTTAACAACGAATTACGCTAGTGCAAAGCTGGCGCTACTTGATTAATGACATCTCAATTTATTCAATTTCCGGAAATAGACCCTATCATCTTTAGCATTGGGCCAGTAGCTGTGCGCTGGTACGGCTTAATGTATCTTATTGGTTTTATTGCTGCGCTATACATTGCAAACCGCGTCGCTGACAATAGCAAAGGTGAGTGGACTCGCGAACAAGTCAGTGACTTACTTTTTTATGGTTTTTTGGGCGTTATCCTCGGTGGCCGTGTTGGCTATGTGTTGTTCTATCAGTTTGAATACTTGCTAGCAGAACCCTTGTATTTATTCAAAATCTGGGAAGGTGGAATGTCTTTCCACGGCGGTTTGCTAGGGGTTATCACGGCTATCTATTTGTTTGCGCGTAAAACGAATAAACAGTTTTTAGCGGTAGGCGACTTCGTTGCACCACTTGTGCCTATAGGGCTCGGTATGGGACGCATTGGTAATTTCATTAATGCTGAACTTTGGGGCAGAGAAACTGACGTACCATGGGCTGTCATCTTTCCCAATGACCCATTAGCATTACCTCGCCATCCGTCACAGTTATACGAATTCGCACTAGAGGGCGTCGTGTTATTTGCCATATTGTATTGGATCATGAGAAAGCCTAGAACGCTAGGTTTAGCATCGGGTGCTTTCTTGATTGGCTATGGCGTATTTAGGATATTCATCGAGTTTTTCCGGGAGCCAGACGCACACCTTGGATTTATTTTTGCGCACATTACGCAAGGAATGATTTTAAGTGTACCTATGGTGTTGGCAGGTATTGCCATTATTGTTATTGGTCACAATTTACAAGCTCGAGCAGCCATTAATGGAGCAACAAAATGAGACAGTATTTAGATCTTTGCCAACGCATCGTTGATGAGGGCGTTTGGGTAGATAATAAGCGCACAGGTAAGCGCTGCTTAACCGTGATTGATGCCGAGTTGCGTTATGACGTAGCGAATAATGAATTTCCGTTAATAACCACACGTAAAAGCTTCTGGAAGGCTGCTATTGCTGAATTGTTAGGTTATTTGCGTGGTTATGACAACGCGGCTGATTTTCGCGCTATTGGCTGCAACACTTGGAATGCCAATGCCAATGACAATGACGCTTGGTTAAACAATCCTCACCGTAAAGGTGAAGATGATATGGGCAGAGTTTACGGTGTCCAAGGCCGTGGCTGGACAAAACCTGATGGTGGCTCTGTCGACCAACTACGCAAGCTTGTTGATGATTTAAAAAATGGCATTGATGACCGTGGTGAAATCTTGTCGTTCTACAACCCTGGTGAATTTCACATGGGGTGCTTACGACCTTGCATGCACACGCACAACTTCTCGTTGTTGGGTGATACTTTGTATCTGACCAGTTACCAGCGTTCATGTGACGTACCGCTGGGGTTGAACTTTAATCAAATTCAAGTATTTGTGCTGTTGGCGTTAGTCGCTCAAATTACAGGTCATAAAGCGGGGATGGCATATCACAAGATAGTTAACGCCCATATTTATGAAGATCAATTGGATTTAATGAAAAACGTGCAGCTTAAAAGAGAGCCGTTTCCTGCACCAAAATTAATCATCAACCCGGATATCAAAACATTAGAAGATTTGGAAACATGGGTAACCATGGATGACTTCAACGTTGAGGGGTATCAACACCATGACCCCATAGCATACCCATTCTCAGTATAAGAAAATAAAGCCGGCTCCTGTCGGCTTTTTTGTTCTTAAATAACGACGTTTATAGCCTATTTCTGTCATATTTCGCTATAGGCATTAACCCGTTCGTTGGGTAAGCTAAGGTAAAAATAATAAGAGGTTTTGAAAATGAACTTTTCCATAGAGATTACAGCACTTTATGCCAGTATTCTGGCTATTTTGTTTGTTGCTTTAGCATTTAATGTGATTCGCTTTCGCTTTAAATATAAAGTAGGGCTTGGTGCGGGCGAGCACAGTGAATTGGATAAGGCTATTCGTATTCACGGTAACTTTGCTGAATACATGCCGCTAGCGATGCTGTTAATGGCTGGAGCAGAATTAAGTAATGTTGATGATGCTTGGTTGCATATCGCAGGTATTACTTTTGTAGTAGGGCGATTGCTGCATACCGTTGGTTTAACGAAAACAAAGGGTACGTCTATGCCGCGCTTTATTGGCATGATTTCTACCTTTATCTGTATGTTGGTATTAGCAATCGTAAATATTATTCAGTTTTTTGCGGGTTAACGGCTAGTGTAAGCCTCAGATAAGAGCATACCGATATGTGGAATGTCATCTTCTAGGTACATATCGGTAACTTGTTTGAAACCATGTGTTTGGTAAAACTTAGCAAGGTGCTCTTGCGCAGAAATTTTTATGTCGTTTTCACGAAACTGCTCTTGGCACGCTTTAACTCCATGAGCAATTAGGTTGTGGCCCAGCCCTGCTCCTCTTAGCGCATCACTCACAATCACTCTGCCGATAGAATTATATTCTTGGTATGTCGTACCTTTAGGCAGTATGCGTAAATAGCCTACTATTTTATCATCTTGATAACCAAATACGTGCAGTGTACCTGGGTGTCTGTCTAAATCGTCTAAATCAGGGTAATAGCAAGTTTGTTCGACAACAAATACATCGATGCGCAGCTTTAAGATGTCATAGAGCTCATCAAGTGTGAGTTCGTTAAATGCTTTTATTTGCCAGTTCATAGAGAGATATGCGGGTTGAATAACGAAAGGTTATTCA
Organism: Thalassotalea euphylliae; assembly: GCF_042682785.1. Taxonomy (GTDB): domain Bacteria; phylum Pseudomonadota; class Gammaproteobacteria; order Enterobacterales; family Alteromonadaceae; genus Thalassotalea_F; species Thalassotalea_F euphylliae. The sequence continues at coordinate 387,515 of NZ_JBHUIB010000003.1, forward strand.
ACCACTTCAACTCATTACACGCAACAAACTATTATAACGATTTGTTAAATAATGATTAACTCGCTTGCTGCAAGACGTTTAGGTAGCCTTGATAACTTTTGCTTTGCAAATAGCTAATTATATCGAGTTTATATTCTTCAACATTAAGATCAGGAAACTCTGCTGAAAGTACACTGCTCAGCTCACTTGGCGTCAGAAAAAGCATGTAAGCCAACGGCAAAAATTCTGGATTGAAATCTTTTTGGTAAACAGTAGAGCGGATTTGATGTGCGTTATAATAAGGCAGTTTGCCGTAACGTTTTTCTAAAGTCGGTAAAAAGCAGGTACCGTATCTTTTAATAGACCAATATCTAAACATTGCCATTCCTTAGCGATTAGTGATTATCTTGTCCATTGAGTACAGGGACGGAAGTATACAGAATTGCAACATTTTTGCAATGGAAATTGGCTTAAAAACCCGCTGTGTATGGCTAATTACTTGATGTTTCATTTAAAATTTTGATTTCATCTCTAGGTAGGAAAAAGCGTGCTTGTTGATACGCGGCAACTATTTTTTTCTGTGCGCGAAGCTGCTTCAATCCTCTTTGAATAGCATGAAAGGCTATTTCACCATAGGGATGTTTCTTACTGATGACAAAGTGGCGGCTGTCATATAGTGCAATGGCAACATTGGGCACCGGCACCAACTTAATGCTCTCCAAGGTAAAACTTCTGTCTGCCGTTGAATGAAAGGGCATCAACATAAAATCAACCCATTGCATGTTCACCATGCGTGCCATGCTGAGCCATTCATCTTCTCGGACAAGCTCTTTGATAGGGAGGTTGGATAATGTCAGCCAGTCAGTCCGCCATTTGGGTGTTGATACAGCAGAAAATGCTGACAAATCTTCTAATTTACTGATACTCAATACGTCTTTGTTTTTCGGCGTAGTGTAAATTCCCGCAATATACTCGCCTTGTCTGATAACGGCATCTGAAACGTATAGGTGTTCGCGCATTGCATTAGCATCGTTAAGCCAATAGGAATCGAAACTAATGAGAAGCTGACCAAGTTCAAGCATTTTGGTATTGCGGAAATTTACTTTTCCGGGGGCGTAGCTAAACGAGTGTTCGAAGCCTCCTAGCGTTAAGGCTTGCTGTGCGATGATCATATCTACCACGTCACGACGGATCGTTTTCCCTGAAAAGTCACTAATGCTCAATACATCACGTCCATTGAGAAAAGATACATAGTCGTCATAGACATCATCACGTATATAGATAACGATACTTTCCGCTAAAGCCTGTGAAAATATGACTAAAGAAAGCGCCAGCGCGAGAACAAACTTCATGCCTTACAACAAGTTTGATGGTGGTAAATAAAAGTGTAGAGCGTGACTGGCCTAAAACAAACTAGACCAGCCAACCTTATAAGGGAAGAGGGTTACTTGCCGTGACGTTGTTGCAACACTGCCATTACTTCTGAAAGCTCAATGTTCTTGTCTTGAAGCAAGACGAGAGTGTGATAAAACAAGTCTGCACATTCGCCCAGTAAGTCTTCTTTCGTTTCGGCAACGGCTGCTAGGGCAACTTCCACACCTTCTTCCCCCACTTTTTGGGCAACCTTGGTTGTACCTTTTGCAAGTAAACGAGCGGTATAGCTTTCTTCAACAGGATCGTTTTTGCGTGTTGAAATATAACGTTCTAGGTGCGATAGGAAATTCTGTTGTGTCAGTTCCTCTTCTGGGAAACACGATCTAAATCCTAAGTGGCAAGTAGGTCCATGCGGGACTGCTGAAATTAAGATCGAGTCTTTGTCACAATCAGACAGTACCTGTTTGACAGCGAGCACATTGCCAGAGCTTTCACCTTTCATCCATAACCGCTGTTTCGAGCGACTGAAGAATGTTGCATTACCTGATTCAAGCGTCGCAAGCAGTGACTCTTGGTTCATAAAGCCCTGCATTAATACTGCGCCAGTAGCGCTATCTTGAATAATCGCTGGGAGTAGGTTGTCCATTTTTTCCCAAGCTAATTCGCTTGCATTCTCTTTTGTTACAATCATGATTAAATCCTTATTTCGACACCAGCAGCTCTTAACGTTTGCTTTAACTCGCTCATATCGATAATACCTTTGTGAAATACGCTGGCTGCAAGTGCTCCGTCAACATCGGCTTGTTTGAATACGTCGGTAAAGTGAATAATTTCGCCTGCACCGCCAGAAGCAATGAGTGGGATATTGGCGACATCGCGCGCACGTTTAAGTTGCTCAATGTCATAGCCCTGACGGACGCCATCTTGATTCATGCAGTTAAGCACAATTTCACCAGCGCCTAGTTGCTGAACTTTTTCAATCCAGTCAAACGTTTGCCAACTTGTTTTTTGCGTGCGACTCTCATCACCAGTGAATTGATAAACCTGGTAAGCGCCAGTTTCTTTGTCAAAGTAACTATCAATGCCAACAACAACACATTGCACGCCAAAATGATCGGCTAAGCGTTCAATCAATGTTGGATCCTGCAGGGCGGGCGAGTTAATACTAATTTTGTCTGCACCCATCATCAAAATGTCTTTGGCGTCTTGCTCTGACTTTATTCCACCGGCTACACAAAAAGGAATATCGATGACTTCGGCAATACGGCTAACCCAGCTTTTGTCCACTACTCGGCCATCAGAACTGGCAGTAATATCATAAAATACGAGTTCGTCAGCACCTGCTTCTGCGTATTTTTGAGCGAGTGGGACAATGTCACCGATGATTTCGTGGTTGCGGAATTTTACCCCTTTCACCACCTTGCCATCACGCACGTCTAAACAAGGAATAATTCGCTTAGCTAACATTATTTAGCTCCCTCTGTACTCGCTGAAGAAGCGACTGAAACAAAGTTATTTGGCCATAATGCGATAGCTTCTTCTAAGGTAAATTTACCTTCAAGCAGCGATCTGCCAAGAATTACACCACTTACCCCAGTTGTTTTTAATGCCTCGATATCATCAAGTGAACCGATACCTCCTGAAGCTTGCCATTTTATGCTTGGGTATTCGCTACATAACTCGCGGTACATGCCTACGTTACTGCCTGATAACGTGCCATCTTTACTGATATCGGTACAAAGCACGTGAATAAGACCCGCGGCAATGTAGTCGTCCAATAACTCTTCAAGGTTTACACCACTGTCTTCAATCCAACCATGTGTAGGTAGCGTTTTATTGCCGTTTTCGTCGATTTTGACGTCTAAAGCCAGCACAATCTTCTCGCCACCAAATTCTTCTATCCAAGCGCGCACGAGTTCGGGCTGCTTAATTGCAAGGCTGCCAATCACAACGCGATCAGCGCCTAATGCTAACAAATCTTCCACATCAGATTTGCTGCGCACACCGCCGCCTACCTGAATCGTCATACTTGGGTGGTTCACTAGTGTTTTTAATAGCGTTAGCTGGCGTTTGCTGCTGTCTTTTGCACCATCTAGATCAACGAAATGCATAACTTGTGCACCCGCCTCAAAATATAAGGCTTGTCGCTGTGCGGCAGAGGTTTCATAACTGGTTTTTTGTGCGTAGTCGCCTTGGTATAAACGGACAACTTCACCATTAATTAAATCAATTGCAGGGATTAACACCTTACATCTCCAAAAAGTTTTTAATAATCTTGCTACCATTTTCACCTGAGCGCTCAGGATGGAACTGGCAGCCGATAAAGTTGTCTTTCACGATAGCTGCTGAAAACTCATTGCCGTATTCACAACTTGCCGCGGTATATTCGCTTACAGGCGCTGCAAAGCTATGAACAAAATAAAAATAATCACCTACGCTAACACCCTTAAATACGGGGTGTTCAATGACACTTGTCAACGTATTCCAGCCCATATGAGGCAACCTTAATTCTTTTGCTTCAAGTGGTTTTACTGAGGTAGGCACAACATTCAAACAATCAATAAGGTCTGTGTTGTTGCCAACAGAGCTTTCTAAAGAGTCTCGACACATTAGCTGCATGCCTAGGCAAAAGCCAAGCACGGGCTGAGTAAGCGATTGAATGCACTCAACGAGTCCTTTTTCTTGGATGTTTTGCATTGCATGCTTAGCATTGCCGACACCCGGTAGTATCACCTTGTCTGCTGCTTTGATGCGTGCAATATCATCGGTAATATCTGCTTCAAAGCCGAGTCGTTTTATAGCGAACTTAACGGACGATAGGTTGGCACAACCTGTATCTACAATTACATTAGCCATTAAAGTGCACCTTTCGAGCTAGGTAAATCATTGCCTTGCACGGCAATCGCTTGACGAAGTGCACGGCCGAATACTTTGAAGAGACTTTCTACTTGGTGGTGGCAGTTGCCTTCGGTTGTCGACAAGTGCAGGGTGATAGCCATGCTGTCGGCAAGTGAGCGGAAAAAGTGCGAGACCATTTGTGTCGACATGGTACCAACGCGGCTGTCGGTAAAATTGGCATCGAATTCAAGCCAAGGTCGACCTGATAAATCTATCGCGCATTCTGCGCGACACTCGTCCATCGGCAGCACAAAACCAAAACGTCCGATACCACGCTTATCACCAAGCGCTTGTTTTAGGGCACTCCCTAAGGCTAGTGCGGTATCTTCAACACTGTGGTGCTCATCAATGTGGTAATCACCCTCTACGCTCACGTTCAGTGAAAAACCGCCGTGTGTAGATATCTGTTCAAGCATGTGATCAAAAAAGCCCAAACCTGTGTTGATGCTACTACCTGTTTTATCAAGGTTTACATCAATGGTGATGTCTGTTTCTTTTGTTGTTCTTGTAACTGATGCAGTACGAGGGTTTGTCAGTAACTGCTCAGCAATATTGTTCCAGTTCTTGTCTTCACGGTTATACTTGATGCCTTGAATGCCCATATTGGCAGCGAGCTGCATGTCTGTTTCTCGATCGCCAATGACATAAGAATTAGCAAAGTTCACTTTGCCTTGCTGCAAGTAGTCTGATACCAAGCCAAGCTTTGGTTTGCGGCAGCTACAATTGTCTTCTTCAAAGTGTGGACACAAAAGTACTTCATCAAAAGTTATACCTTGCGACGTAAACAAGTCCATCATTTTGTTGTGTGGCAAATCAAAATCAGCTTGAGGGTAGCTGTCTGTGCCCAAGCCGTCCTGGTTAGATACCATCACAAGACGATATCCTTTTTCTTGAAACGCCAATAAAACGGGAATGACATTAGGTTCAAATACCAACTTTTCCAGCGTATCTACTTGATAGTCAACAGGCGGTTCTTCAATTAATGTACCGTCGCGGTCAATAAATAATATATTCTGTGCTGTCATTAGTTGGCTTCTCCTACTACTGTGTTATTTGTATTGCCACTTCTTAATGTTGTTACTAAACCCGTTATAGACGTTTTTAACGTTTCCATCTCACTTTGATTGCCGATACTTACTCTAAGGCAGTTGTTGAGTTGTAACTGTTTAGACTGGTCACGAATTAAAATACCTTGTTGTTTTAATCCATCAAAAATTTCATTCTTTAATGTTGTTCTAAACAACACAAAGTTGGCATCCGTTGCATAGACGTCTTCTACCCAATCTTGCTCATTGAGCCAGTCAATGAATTGCGCTCGCAGTGCATTTGTTTCTTTTACACGTGCTTTCATAATGTTTAAGTTATCACCGGTTAACGCTTGACTCGCAATTTCTGCAACAGGGGCTGAGATAGGGTAAGGCGCAATGACTTTACTTAGCAGTGTAATGATTTCACTCGATGCCAGCGTAAAGCCGCAACGTAAACCGGCAAGCGCAAATGCTTTGGACAAGGTGCGTAGCACCACTAAATTCGGGTAGTCGCCTAACCAACTTTGTACGGAGTCTTGTGGTGAAAATTCGATGTATGCTTCATCAACAACCACAACTGCCTTATCTTGCGCAGCATCGAGTACCGCTTTAATTTGTGCTTTCGGAAGTAAATTCCCAGTTGGGTTACCAGGAGAACACAAAAAGACGACATTGACTTGGTCAAGCTCTGAAACAATACCATCAACGTCTAGCGTGTTATTTATTAGCGGTACTTTTACAATACCCGCGCCATGGTTTTCGGCGCTAATGGCATACATGCCATAGGTTGGTGGGCAAATTAAGATGCTGTCACGATACGCTTTACAAAAGGTGCGGATGATAAGTTCTATACCCTCATCAGCACCGCGAGTTGCCAATAGTTGTTCTGTTGGTAAACCCGTATATTCACTGTATGCGCTTAGCAGGTTGTCAGGCTGAAAGTCAGGATAGCGGTTGATGCAATCGGCACTGAGGTTATATTCGCCTTGGCCTGATGCTTCATTAGCGTTTAACCAAATTTTGTCATTAAATGCACTTTGTCCACTTGCATCACCATCTGCTTTTTGAAGGCGTCTAGCGGACTGATAAGGCACCATGTCGATAAGCTCTTCGCGAGCAATGTTATTGATAGACGCAGACATTATGCATCGCCTCCATTTTTTGTACCTGAATCTGCCAATCGAATAGTAACTGCTTTCTGGTGAGCCATCAGGCCCTCTGCGTCAGTCAATTCGATAATAGCTGGCGCTAGATTGGTTAAACCTTGCTTTGTTATTTGCTGCACGGTGTATCGGCGCGAAAAGTCGGCCAGAGATAAGCTACTGACGACTTTTGAGTAGCCGTATGTTGGTAACACGTGGTTGGTGCCGCTCGCATAATCACCAGCAGATTCTGGTGTGTAGGCACCAAGGAAAATAGAACCCGCGTTACGAAGTTGGCCTACTAATGAATTAGGGTTCTCTGTTTGGACTATCAGGTGTTCCGGGCCATATTGGTTTGATACATCAACCGCCATAGTAATGTCGTCGGTGAGAATTAAACGACTTTTTGATAGTGCTGCTCGCGCAATATCGGCACGAGGTAACGCTTCTAGTTGTTTTTCCAAAGCGACGCGTACGTTATCTATCAACGCGCTCGAATCAGAGAGTAAAACAACCTGACTGTCTTCACCGTGCTCAGCTTGCGAAAGCAAATCGGCAGCAACAAAGTCGGCATTGGCGTCGATGTCAGCAATAACAAGGACTTCAGAAGGACCTGCTGGCATGTCGATAGCAAAGCCTGGGATCTTTTGGGAAAGTTGCTTTTTAGCCTCTGTCACAAAGCGATTGCCTGGACCAAACACCTTGTTCACTGGTGCAATTGTCTCGGTACCAACGGCAAGCGCTGCAACTGCCTGAGCGCCACCAACAGCATAAATTTCGTCGATACCACATAGTTTGGCTGCGGCAAGCACTTCTGGCGCAATATCACCGTTTTTGTCTGGTGGAGATACCAACACTTTGCGAGGGCAATTCGCGATTTCAGCTGGAACACCCAGCATCAGTACCGTTGACGGCAATGGTGCTGTGCCTGCAGGGATGTAAAGCCCTACCGCTTCAATTGCTTCTGTTTTCAAAATACAGGTGACGCCAGGGCTCGTTTCAACGACAACATCGTTTTGTACTTGAGCTTCGTGGAATCGCTTAATTTGTCCATAAGCCGTTTCAAGGGCTGCTAAACGTGTCGATGACAAACTGTTAATGGCTGCCTCGACTTGCGCCTCAGTGACGCGCAATGAGGCTAATCGAATGCCATCAAAACGCTCTGTAAGATTAATCAGTGCAGCATCACCTTGTTCAACCACTTGATTGATAATGTTGTCTACCTGCGTTTCCAATAAACCACTTTCTGCAATCGCTGGACGTGCTAGCGCATTTAGTTGCTCTTGCTCTGAAAGTGCTGACCAAGTAGTTGTAGGTAATAAACTACGTGCCTGGTTGGATGTATTCATGTCGTTTTGCTCTCTATCTTTAGACATTGCTTGTGCGCATTAACCCATCATTTTTTCTATCGGCATGACAAGAATAGAGTCACAACCGAGTGCCTTTAGTTTTTCCATGGTTTCCCAGAAAAACGTTTCGGTAGCCACGACATGAACGGCTACTAAATCATCTCGACCTGCTAAGGGGAGCACTGTAGGGGTTTCTTTACCCGGCATAAGGTTACTGACTTCAGCCAATTTGTCTTTTGGTGCGTGCAGCATGATGTACTTACTTTCTTTTGCTTTCATGACACCCTGGATACGAGGCAGTAGCGTATCCAAAATCGCTTGTTTCTCAGGCGCAAGTTCCACACCTTGAATTAACGACGCCTTTGAACGGTAGATAACTTCAACTTCTTTAAGACCATTGGCTTCTAGGGTGGCACCTGTTGAGACAAGATCACAAATACCGTCGGCTAATCCAACGCGAGGTGCAACTTCTACCGACCCCTTCAAGAGACAGAAGTCAACATTGATACCGTTTTCTTGTGCAAAACGCTTTAAAAGTTGTGGGTAGGTGGTAGCAAAACGCAAGCCATTCAATGAATCTAAACCGGTGTATTCAAATTCTTCTGGCATAGCAAGTGATAAACGACAGCCGCCAAAATTGAGACCTGTTGTTTTTTCGTAAGCAGAGTTTTGGCCAAGGAGTTCGCGCTCCAACGCAGTCTCTTCTAGGGTATTGTCACCCACAATACCTAAATCACATACGCCATCCATGACAAGGCCGGGAATGTCACTCGAACGAACTCGCATAATGTCAATTGGCATGTTGGTAACATGCGCGAGTAAACGCCTATCAGCAACGTTCAGTTTTAAACCGCAACGCTTTAGCAGTGATTGCGTTTCATCGCTAAGGCGACCTGACTTTTGCATAGCGATGCGTAAGCGAGTTTCTGTAGTCATTTTCCCATTTCCTATGTGTATAAATTTAAGCGTGTAAATTAAATTGTTAAAAATAAAACTCTTAAACGTAAAAAACCCCGAGAGAGTTTGACTCTTTCGGGGTTTTTAGGAATTTTGTTCTAATTCGCTTACCGCTGAAAGAGCCATAGCCCCTCAGCGAATAAACCTGAGCGGCTAATCCGTATGATGATGGTGATGGATAGTGCTCAAGTTAAAACACATTTACGTTTGTCCTAATAATCAATTCTGTTCAAGTTTTGCTGACGCCAACGTTTCTTTCTGTTGTTTTTGTTTGTACGTCAATTGCTAATTACCATACTGGCTAAATAATGTTAGCGCAACCCTTAAATATGATTCTTTTATGACAAAAAATAGTTTTATATGACAATTAACGCTAAGCCAGTCAAATTAAACTTATAACGTGGTGTGCCGATATAAAGAAAATAGTGTTGCGCTATACTTATCATAGATGCACCAAGTTCTGGCATTAAGGCTCAAACAGTTTATTTGTTCTCGTTCGATTTAATTGAAAGGGCAAATGATGAGAGGTAAACATGGATATTTTTACAACGCAGCTCACGAGGGTCGTACCGAATAAGGTAGAACCGAGTAAGTTAAAGGTAAAAAATGTAACTAAAGAATCTTCGCTTAAGGCGATGGATGAAGAACATGAGCACCTTGATGAGCATGAAAAAAATACCGTTACCCATCAACATGCCGAAAAGCAGTATCAACAACATAATGCGCCTGACAGTACCAAAGAAGAAGATATTGAAGAGCAACTAGAACAAGTTAATCGAAGTATGGAAGGCGAAGAAGAAATACCCAAAAAACACCTGGATATTTTTGTTTAATCTTCATTGCTAATCGCTATAATACGTGGCTCGAAACGACAGCAGCTCACGTATGACATCTACACACAACGCCTTTTCATCAAATGGGATTTTAGCACAAGCCATTGATGGTTTCTCGCCGCGTCAGGCTCAGTTAGATATGGCGATGGCGGTTGAAAGTGCGATTGAAAAGCAAGAGACGTTAATTGTTGAAGCGGGCACAGGGACGGGTAAAACCTTCGCGTATTTAATTCCTGCATTACTTTCGGAAAAGAAAGTGATAATTTCAACGGGTACCAAAACGCTGCAAGAGCAGTTGTTTCATAAAGATTTACCTTTGATCAAGAAAGCGCTCAAAACAAGTGCCCAAATGGCGCTGTTAAAAGGGCGAGCCAATTACCTTTGTCTATATCGACTCGAGCAGTTTCAACATACTCGGGGTGTATTGGATGCCCAAGGTCTAGCAGACTTTGTTAACGTTAGAAAGTGGGCAAACGCGACTCAAGCGGGCGACATTGGCGAACTAGATACTATTCCAGAAGACTCAACTGTTTTCCCGCATATTACCAGTACAGTGGACAACTGTCTGGCTCGCGACTGTCCTCACATTGAGGATTGCTACTTAGTAAAAGCGAGACAGCGAGCAATTGACGCGGATGTTGTTGTTGTCAATCATCATTTGTTTTTTGCGGATATGGCACTCAAAGATACTGGCTTTGGCGAGTTGATACCTAAAGCGGATGTGGTTGTCTTTGACGAAGCTCACCAAATTTCGGATATTGCGAGTGAATATTTCGGTGATTCATTTTCAACGCGGCAAGTGTTAGAACTTTGCAGTGATGTTATTCAAGCCTACAAAACAACCGTGACTGATGTGAAGCAACTTGGCAAGGCTGCTGAAAAACTTGAACGTACTTGCCAAGACTTTCGGTTGCTTTTTGCTCATGATCCTGAGCGTGGTAACTGGCGAGAGAAAGTTTCATTGCCACGTATCAAGCAAGCGTTTGAGCATATTAAAACGGACTTAGATTTTTTATATCAAGTTTTAAAACTCAATGTTTCTCGTAATGAATTGGTAGATAACTGCTTTGAACGTGCGGTTAGTTTGCTTGGAAAATATGACATTGTTGCCAACGTAGAGGCATACGAAGTCAGTCTTTGGTATGAAACGACCAGACGCCATATTGTGCTTCATCAAACGCCTTTATCAATTGCAGATAAATTTAGTCAGGTGGTTCAAGACTCCGGTGCTGGTTGGATATTTACCAGTGCGACACTTGCCGTAAACAATGGCTTTGAGCACTTTGCCCGACCTTTAGGGTTAAACACAGAGCATACGTTGATGTTAGATAGTCCTTTTGATTATCTCACGCAGTCTCAACTTATTGTACCGCGTTATTTGCCTGAAGCTAATGATGCAAAGCGCCCACAGGCACTGGCTGACTTAGCCATTCCTCTGATCAAAGCGTCAGGCGGTGCTTGTTTTATGTTGTTTACCAGCTATCGTGTCATGAACCTAGTCGCGGAACTCCTAGAGGATGCCATTCCAAACCGTCTACTAGTTCAGGGGCAGATGGCGAAGCGTAATTTATTGCAAGCCTTTGTTGAGGAGCCAGAAGCGGTGCTATTAGCAACATCAAGTTTTTGGGAAGGAGTTGATGTTAGGGGAGATAAGCTAACGTGTGTTATTATCGATAAGCTACCTTTTGCGTCACCCGATGATCCGTTGTTACAAGCACGGAGCGAGGACGCAAGGCGCCAAGGAAAAGATCCATTTGCTGATATCCAACTTCCACAGGCAGTCATTGCCTTGAAACAAGGGGTTGGGCGGTTGATACGTGATGTCCAAGACAAAGGTGTGTTGGTTATCTGTGACAATCGTTTAGTAAATCGCCCTTATGGGCAAGTGTTTTTGAAAAGTTTGCCAGATATGCGTCGCAGCAGAGATACAGACTCAGCGACCCAGTTTTTGGCGCACTTACACAGTGAGACGAAGTAGTAGTGAAATTATTAGCCATTGATGCCTCAACAGAAGCATGTTCTGTTGCGATCCAACTCGATAACGAAATTTTCAGTGACTTTCAATTGTGCCCGCAGTCGCATAGTGTGGTATTGCTGCCAATGGTCGACAAATTACTGCATCAAGCGGACTGCAAGTTAACGGATTTTGATGTACTAGTTTATGGCAGGGGACCTGGCAGTTTTACAGGGGTTCGTATTGGTATAGGTGTCGCTCAAGGATTAGCATTTGCTGCAGATTTACCAACAGTAGGTATATCAACAATGCAGGCTATGGCGCAGCAAGCGTTTGAAGTTGAACATCAGCACGATGTTAGTGTCGCTATCGATGCCCGCATGTCAGAAGTCTACTGCGCAAATTACGAGCTAGCAGAGTCGGGTATTATGACGTTGCGAGGTGAGGAACGTGTTATGCCGCCGCAAGCATTTGCTGAGCATCTAGGCGAGGGCACCAATGTTTACGGTGCTGGTACTGGCTGGCAGTCATACCAAGAGCAACTCGCTGGGTTGGCAAGTAATAGTGAGGACATTACTATTTTATATCCTCATGCTAAGTATATGCTCGGGTGTGCTCGACGCCATGTGGCAGATGGTGATACTCAACCTGCAGAACTGGCACAGCCTGTTTACGTGCGAGATACTGTGTCGTGGAAAAAGCTGCCGGGCCGAGAATAGCTAGGTACACAAATATTTGCTAGATTAATAAGATGCAAGTTAATAACAGCAACCTGTCGACTCAGGTCATTTCAAATCAGCAGCAGGTTACTCCGCAACAGCAAAATCAGCAAGTTGCGGAGCGCGAACGTCTGCAAAATGATCAACAAAACAGTCGAGAACAGCAACGTGTTAACCGCATATCAATAGATCAAAATGCTATTGCAGTGCTTGATCGCGATAGAGAAGCACAACAACGCAATAACACGACCTATGACGCACCTTCACAACGAAATAGTCGCGCTATTGGTGCATATCAAACTGTCGACAACCTTGAGCGAAAAGATAGTGTCCAGCAACTGCTAGGTGTCGACATTTACGCTTAACACGCATCTTAAAAGGATTTTCATGACAGTCACTAGGTCACCATCCTTTTGGAATAAACACCAATTTTGGCTCGTTCTTTTAGCTGCCGCCATCATCAGAGAAGTTCCGTTTTTGTCGCTTCCATTTAACTGGTTTGAAAGCTTTTTCCACGAAATAAGCCACGGCTTTGCTGCCATTCTCACTGGCGGGAAAATTATTCGCATAGAGTTGATGTTAAATGGTGCTGGTTTGTGTACGACATTAGGTGGTATCCGTTTTTTTACAGCATTTGCTGGATATGCCGGGGCAGCACTCTGGGGGTACCTTATTTTCCAGTTGGCATCATACAACGCTAAGCTGACCAAAACAGTTATTGCGCTATTACTTGTCCTGATAACGGTTTGTTTAGTTTTATGGACTCGTGATTTATTTACTCTCGTTATTTTACTCGTATTGGCAACGGTATTACTCGCCAAGTTGAGGTTTGCGACTAGTCGATGGTTAAATAGATTAGTGCAATTGCTGGGGTTGACGATATTGCTGAATGCTGTGATTAGCCCGCTATATCTCGTTGATGGTCATGCTCGAGGAGATGGAGCGACTCTGGCCAACTTAACTCTAATCCCCGAACTTGCTTGGGTTGCTATTTGGATGGCGATCGGATTACTCTTCCTGTACGCGTTAGCTAAACAACATTCCCGATATTAGCATGCTACAAGTAGACGAAATTTGTTATGAAATTGGTGACTTAACACTGCATGGAGTAGCCTGCGGCGACCCACATTTACCACCTGTGTTGCTGTTGCATGGGTGGCTAGATAATGCCGCAAGTTTCTTACCGTTACTACCTGAACTCAAGCCTGGTCGATATATTGCGATAGACTGGCCAGGACATGGTTTTTCCTCACATCGTAGTAGTGATGCTCATTATCACTTTATTGATTGGGTATATGATTTACTGAAACTGTTCGAGCACAATCAGTGGCAGCAGATTGACATTATTGGCCATTCTATGGGGGGAATGATTGCGTCGGCATTTGCTGCTGCATTTCCTGAAAAAGTGCGCTCTCTTGCGTTGATAGACTCAATTGGCTTAGTGGCAGGTGAGGCAGAAAGTACGACAACACAGCTCAGAAAAGGCTTACTTAGTCGTATCAGTAACCAAAGCAAACAAAAAAACCGGCACCCTAACTTGGCGTCTGCAATCAAAGCCCGTGTCGCTGTATCAGATCTAACCTTGGAGGCTGCGACATTGATAGTAAAGCGAGGCATTATGCAGCAGGGCTCTGATTTTATCTGGCGATCTGATAGTCGGCTCAGAAACACGTCACCTTACCGTCTTACATTAGCTCAGGCAAAGCAGTTAATGGCTGACGTGACGAGTCCTGTTTGTGTAATTCGTGGTGAAAAAGGTTATGACATGGTGAAGCAAGGCATCGATGTATTTTCTAGCGTGATAACCGACATAACTATTCACGAATTGCCAGGCGGTCATCACCTACATATGGAGCATCCGGGCGCTGTCGCGGCGAAAATCCACGACTTTTGGTTAAGCCTTAACCGTTAGTGCAACAAAACACTAGGATTTTTATTCAAAATATGAAACTATGCGGAACTTTCGAGTAAAAGCTCGGAGGTCTGACATCTAGTGTTTTGACCCGATTTAACAGTGGCGTTATCAATTGAGGTTGATAATACTATTAAAATTACAATAGCCACGAGTGTCACGTTTAGAAAGAGGAGAGGATGGTGGAAAAAATTTGGCTTGAGAAAAGTTACCCTCCAGGAGTTCCACACGACATTGACCCCGATAAGTACGCATCTATTGATCAGATGTTCGATAAATACGTAAAGGTTTATGCTGACCGCACCGCATTTATCAATATGGGGGCTGAAATCAGCTACCGAGAACTGGAATCTCAGGCAACTGCATTTGCTGCCTATCTTCAAAAGGACCTAGGGCTTAAAAAGGGCGATAAGTTCGCTATTATGGTGCCAAATACATTGCAATACCCTATTGCTTTATTTGGTGCACTGAAAGCAGGTTTAACAGTGGTTAATGTTAACCCACTATATACCGCTCGCGAGTTGGAACATCAGTTAAATGACTCTGGCACAAAAGCGATGTTGATTGTCGAAAATTTCGCACATACGTTGCAAGAGGTTGTTGCTAACACCCCGGTTGAAAATGTCATTTTGACTAGTCTGGGTGATCAGCTTGGCGGAGTAAAAGGGGCGTTAGTCAACTTTGTTGTTAAGTACATCAAAAAAATGGTACCTAGCTTTCAGTTGGCAAATACTATTAAATTCAATCAAGTGCTTTCAAAGGGTGCTAGTTTGACGTTTGACCCTGTCGAAATTAAAGGCGAAGACTTAGCGTTCTTACAATACACCGGTGGTACAACCGGCGTATCAAAAGGTGCCATGCTGACTCATCGCAATATGGTAGCAAACCTTGAACAAGCAAAAGCTGCTATTCGCCCAATGTTGAACGAAGGTGAAGAGTTAGTGGTAACAGCGTTACCGCTTTATCATATCTTTGCGTTAACAGCGAATTGCCTAACGTTCATGACGCTGGGCGGAACAAACCTACTTATTACCAACCCGCGCGATATGCCAAATTTTGTCAAGGAGTTAGCAAAGTATCCTTTCACGGCGATTACTGGTGTAAACACATTGTTCAATGGTTTATTGAACACGCCAGGTTTTGCCAACTTGGACTTCTCTACGCTTAAATTAACGCTAGGTGGCGGTATGGCGGTTCAACAGCCAGTTGCTGAGCGTTGGCAAGACTTGACGAAAACGCGTCTTTTAGAAGGTTATGGCCTAACTGAGTGTTCGCCAATGGTATCAATGAGTCCATATAACCTCGACGGTTATGACGGTACTATTGGTGTTCCAGCTGCGTCAACGAATGTGAAAATTATTCGTGAAGATGGCAGCCAAGCAGATATTGGTGAAGCGGGGGAAATGTGTGTTAAAGGCCCACAGGTCATGAAAGGCTACTACAACCGCCAAGAAGCGACTGACGAGATATTAAAAGATGGTTGGCTTGCTACGGGTGACATTGCCGAAATGGATGAACGTGGTTTCTTCAAAATTGTTGATCGTAAGAAAGACATGATTATCGTCTCAGGGTTTAATGTATTCCCTAACGAAATTGAAGAAGTAGCGATGATGCATGAAGGCATTGTTGAGGCAGCTGCTGTAGGTGTACCGCACGAAGTTAGCGGAGAAATTATCAAGCTATTCGTTGTTAAAAAAGATGATTCGTTAACGCAGAAGAATATCATTGAGCATTGTGGGAAGCATTTAACTAACTACAAAGTACCAAAACTTATCGAATTCAGAGACGAGTTGCCGAAGACTAACGTCGGTAAAATATTACGTCGAGAGCTTAGATAAGCTCGAACGAAGTAAGATAAAAAAGCCAGCGATTAGTCGCTGGCTTTTTTGTTATTGAAAGAGTGCTTTTAATGGCTATTTTCGTTGCGGTTGCGCTTTTATAGTTTGTCCATTGATCTCTTTACTATCGTCAGACATCAAATAGACATATAACGGCATTATCTGCTCAGGTGTTGCAACAGTTGCAGGGTCTTCTGCTGGGTAGGCTGTTGCGCGCATTGGTGTTTTTGTGCCACCCGGATTTATCGCGTTTGTGCGCAAACCGGTATCTTCATACTCATCAGCGATGAGTTCCATCATGCTCTCAGTCGCAAATTTAGACATACTGTAAGGTCCCCAATATGCACGGCCCTTATTACCTACACCAGAAGAGGTGAAAACAAGCGAGCCTTTTGATTCGACAAGAGCAGGGATCAACGCTTGTGAGATGAGCATTTGGGCTTTTACGTTTACTTGCATTACATCGTCAAACGTTTGCTCATGTATGGTAGTAAAAGGCGTTAACTCACCTAATATTGATGCGTTGAGTAGTGCACCATCAAGTTTTCCAAACTGATCGACAATCGTATTTACCAAGTCAATATAGTTTTGCTTGGTTGCACCTTTCATATCTAGAGGAACGATAGCTGGCTCAGGGTGACCTGCTTCAACAATTTCGTCATATACTTTTTCTAGCTTGTCAACGGTGCGGCCCAGCAAGATTACGGTAGCCCCTAATTGCGCGTAGGTTTTGGCAGCTTGCTTGCCTATACCATCTCCTGCGCCTGTGACTAAAATAACTTTATTATGAAGGCTGTTTTCTTTGATTTCGTAATCGAACATTAGTAACCGATTCAATAGTTTCTTTTGCGTGGCGCAATTTTACTCTGCTCTGAAAGCAGTGACGAGTATTAATTATCAAAATTCATACTATTTATGGAAATAAGTCCATGAAATCTAAAAAAGCGCTAGCACTTGACCCCATCTTGGGGTAAGTTTAACTGGTCTAACTAGTTAACTTGGTCGTGTTACACGGCAAAGAAAATAACAGTTTTAAATATAAAAATAAGTAGACTAGTCTCTGGGGAGATATAATGAAAAAGCTAGTTCTTTGTATGGCGATCGCAGGTGCACTCGGATTAAGTGGCTGTGACGATGAAACCATAAAAGATGTTGAAAAAGACGTTGCTGAGAACGGACCAGTAACTACACCAACATCACGTGTTATTTTTGATCCAACAAATGGCGTTCTTTCAGTACCAAATGACTTACTTTTCCAAGGTACAACAGACGGCACTCTTAATTTTCCTGTTGACGACCCAACAGACTTCTCTGACCCTCTAGTTGCTGCAAGCGCGCTAGATGGCTGGTCAACGGTTCAGCCTTTCGTTTTAGATATTGATTTGCCAGAAGGCGTTAGTCTTGACGGTAATACAGTATTCAACCCTGCGTCTGTGCGCGTTTTTGAAACCGAATTTGGTGGTCCAACAGCTGCTTCTGAAGACTGCGCAACGTTACCTTCTGGTATCGCTTGTCGCGTTGTTGAAGAGCTAACATTTGGGTCTGACTTTGTCGCTCAAAAATCGGGTAACAGCATTGCAGTTGTTCCGTTGAAACCACTCAAAGCGAAAACCTCTTATATTGTTGTGTTGACGGACTCGTTGGCCGATGACCGCGGTAAAGCGATTGCGGGCTCTACAACATACGAGCTAGTGCAACAAGACGTGAATACTAAGCCTCTTGGCTCAGAAGCACAGTTGGCACTTCAATCAACAGTAAATAGTTACGAAGCAGCGGTTGCTGCTGCAGGTGTAGATCAATCTACGATTATTTACACGATGGCAATGACAACCCAGTCAACTATTGATGCATTAGGTACGTTGAAACAAGTGATGGCACAAAATGCTCAGCTTGGTAACGTACCAACTATTGGTATTGCTGACACATCTATCTCAGTATACGAAGCGCTTTTATCACAAGGTATTTCTATTCCAGCTGAACTAGAGTTCGTTTATCGCTCTGCAAATTACATGCAAGGCTCTATTACCTTGCCATACTACTTGGGTACGCCAAGTGCTGAAAACCCATTAGCACCGGTGAATGATTGGTGGAAAGCACAGTGTGATTCAGCGGTCATGTTAGCTGGTTTAGCTGCACAAAACCCTGAAGCTATTCCTTCTGATCCAGTAAGTGAATCAGACGCGTTGTGTATGGCGTTATCTGCAGCTGCCGGTTTACCAGCTCCTGGCTTGCGTGACCTAAGTGCTGCGTTCCCGCTAGATACAGAGCGTAACATCACTAAGTTTAATCCGTTACCTGCTAAACGTGCAGATATGAGCCTAACGGTTCAAGTAACAACCCCAGACTTAACGTATGCTAATGCTGTACGACCAGCATTTGGTTTACCAGCAGACTTAGTTGAGCCTGAAGGCGGTTGGCCAGTAGCTATTCTTCAACACGGCATTACGTCTAAGAAAGAAGATATGTTAGCAATTACTGGTATCTTATCTGTGATGGGTATTGCAACTGCTGCCATTGACCATCCAATTCACGGTAGTCGTGGTTTTGATTTAGATGGCGATGGTGTTGACGAACTAAATGCATCGACAGTTTCAGCTACTCACTACATGAACCTGGCGAATTTATTGACGACACGTGACAACCTTCGTCAAAGTACGATTGATACGCTTGGTTTGCGTTTTGGTCTAAACTTCGCTGGCGGTGTTGATGCTGGCGGTAACCCTATCAGCCTGAATGGCTCTCAAGTTTACTTCTTGGGTCACTCTTTAGGTGCTATCAGTGGTATCAATACAGTTGCAATGGCAAATGCACCATTAGACCCTGCAGTAGACGGTTTATTCAGAGTATCTGCAGCGTCATTAGGTATGCCGGGTGTCGGTGTTGCTAACCTACT
This sequence comes from Thalassotalea euphylliae, assembly GCF_042682785.1. Lineage (GTDB taxonomy): Bacteria > Pseudomonadota > Gammaproteobacteria > Enterobacterales > Alteromonadaceae > Thalassotalea_F > Thalassotalea_F euphylliae. Next base: position 406,391 of record NZ_JBHUIB010000003.1, read on the forward strand.
AATGGAATCTCCTTCATTTGGTGGTTTGATCAAAGCAAACCTAACGTTGTCAGTTTCTGAAGAGTTCCAGGCCTTTGTTGCTCAAATGTATCCAGAAGGTCCGACAGAAGCTGAGTTAGTGGCAGCCTACAATCAATTCTATGCGTTACTAACGCCAGAACAGCAAGCTGAACTAGAAGGTTCATTTGCACAATTTACCTTTGCTGCGCAGTCAGTAACTGATGCTGGTGACCCAGCAAACTACGCTGGTATCATGGCAGCAACGCAAACGGCAACTCATTTGATTGAAGTCGTTGGTAATGGAATGGACAACTTGTCTGACCAAGTTATCCCTAATGTCGTGTCGACTTCACCACTTTCGGGTACGGAAGCTGCTATTGCGCTTCTTGGTTTACCTGGCGTAAGCGAAACAACGCCAGGATCAGGTGCGGTGCGTTTCGTAAATGGTCATCATAGCTCATTGCTTGACCCATCAGCACGCCCTGAGTCACCAGACCCACTGGCAAGTGCTGCAGCGACTCAAGAAATGCAATCTCAAGTAGCTACTTTCTTCGCTACAATGGGACAGCTGATTTCGGTAACTAACACTGACGTTGTTCAGTAAAAGTAATAAAAAATACACATAGATATAAAAAGCTCCCAATCGGGAGCTTTTTTTTTATGTGTTTACCCTTATATAGTGTTACAAAGGCATGAATGCCAAAGCGTTTACTACTCATTGGAGATGATGTTGGAATTTTTATACGAATACGGTTTGTTTCTCGCAAAAGCGATTACCTTTGTCGTGGCTGTAATTGCCATAGTGGCTGTAGTCGCTGGTGAAGCAATGAAACAGAAGGGCAAAAAGGGTCACCTTGAGATTGACGACTTATCAGAGCACTTTGAAGATGTAGAGCAAGAAATTGTACATGCATTGCTAAGCAAGGATGAGTTGAAAGAAAAAGAAAAAGCTGACAAAAAAGCGGAAAAGGAAAAGGCTAAAGCAGCTAAAAAACAAAAAGACGACGATAAGCCTCAAGAAAAGCCTCGTTTATTTGTCTTAGACTTTAATGGCAGCATAGATGCAAAAGAAGTTGCTGGCTTACGAGAAGAAGTATCTGCGGTACTTTCTGTTGCCACTCCAGCGGATGAAGTATTCATTCGATTGGAAAGTGGTGGCGGTATGGTGCATGGCTATGGCCTAGCATCATCTCAGTTAGATAGAATTCGCCAGAAAGAAATACCGCTAACCATTGCCGTCGACAAAGTAGCGGCAAGCGGTGGTTACATGATGGCCTGTGTGGCAAATAAAATTATTGCGGCACCGTTTTCTATTCTTGGCTCTATTGGTGTTCTTGCCCAAGTTCCCAATTTCAACAAACTGTTGAAAAAGAATGATATTGAATTTGAGCAACTTACAGCGGGCGAGTATAAGCGCACATTAACTATGTTTGGTGAAAACACTGACAAAGGGCGTGAAAAGTTCGTAGAGGAACTAGAAGAAACGCATCAATTGTTTAAAGACTTTGTTGGCGAGCGACGTCCATCATTAGATATGGATAAAGTTGCAACAGGTGAACATTGGTTCGGTACTAAAGCGCTCGAATTAGGTTTGGTTGATAAAATACAAACGAGTGATGATTATCTGTATGAAGCAGCGAAAACTCGAAAAGTTATTGCCTTGAAGTTTGAGACAAAAAAAGGCTTAGCTGAAAAACTTTCTAAAGCTGCGTCTTTGTCTTTCGACAGTATTTTGGGCAAATTGATGCAGCGTAATCGCGTATTCCCGGAGTAGTCGTTGGAAGCTGCATTTTGGCATGGGGTCTGGGAAAGAAACACGATAGGTTTCCACCAGGACTCCATTCATCCATTTTTATCTGGTGCCCTTGAAAAGCACTTACTGCAAGATAAGATAGCTAGGAAGTCTAAGTCAGATTTACAGCGCGCGGTGTTTGTTCCTTTGTGCGGGAAGTCCCTTGATATGTTTTGGTGGGCAGAGCGCGCAAAAGTGGTCGGTAATGAACTGAGCGGTATTGCTTGTCGCGATTTCTTTACTGAACAATCACTTGATTATACCTCTCATCAAGCAGGTAAGTTTACCGTATATTCCTATGAAGAAATCACGCTATATCAGGGTGATTTCTTTTCATTGAAAGCTGATGAGCTTCCCTCGTTCACCTACATTTATGACAGAGCAGCATTGATTGCTCTTCCAGAAGCAATGCAACAAGCTTATTGCGATCATTTGTCGTCATTTATTGAGGATGGAACGACGTTATATTTAATCAGTGTGGAGTTCCCAGAAGAAGAGCTCAAAGGGCCGCCATTTCCGATAGTTTCAAAAGATGTAGAGTCGCTATTTAGTGGTTTTGATATAGAATTAGTTGCGGAACGCGATGTACCTAACAAGCAGTTTGCGAGAAGGACTTTCGATGTCAGCTTTTTGAAAGAAAAGCTTTATGCAATAAAAAAGGCGCTTTAAGCGCCTTTTTTATATAGACATAATCACTTAGTTATCTTCCAAAACGCAATCAGCGCAGCGAAAAACAATATCATTGGATAAAAAGCAAATACGACAACACTTGCCGGTGAAATGCCAATCGTGGCCCCTAACAACAACGCTTGTGCACCATATGGTAAAAGGCCTTGGTTTATACATGCGAATATATCAAGCAAACTTGCGGACTCTGCTGGTGTTAGTTTGCCATCGGTAGCAAGATCTTTTGCGGTTTCACCGGTCACGATTATCGATACGGTGTTATTCGCTGTGAAAAAGTTGGCGCTAAATGCCAGAGAAGCGATACCTAGCCCAGCAGCACGTTTAGGGTTGTTCGGGCTTAAACGGCTTGCGGTTGCTTTAATTTTTGCTGTCAACGCTGCCAAGCCACCTTGCTGGCGAACCAATTCGCTTAAACCACCAATAAATAGCGCGAGAATGAACACATCCTGCACGTTGGAAAAACCTTTGTTAATGTCAGTCACTAGGGCTGTCATCTCGTAACCGTTTGTGATTAAACCAACAAAAGCCGCTAATAAAATACCGACCAATAGCACAACGAAAACGTTAATACCATACAAGGCAAGCCCTAAAATTACGATGTAAGGTAAGAGCCCAATAACGTCTATATCTTTTTCTGCTTGGTAGTCCGCGCTGCCGCCCAACAACGAAAAAATAACCAAAGATAGAATAGCTGCTGGCAGTGCAAACTTAAAGTTTACTCTGAATTTGTCTTTCATGTGTGCGCCTTGGCTACGGGTAGAGGCGATAGTTGTATCTGAAATAATCGATAAGTTGTCGCCGAAAATTGCGCCTGAAAGAATAGAGCCTGCTACAAGAGCAGGGCTTAAACCGGCAGTTTCGATAAAGCCAGCAGCAATAGGCGCTATTGCGGCAATGGTGCCAACAGATGTACCCATTGCTGTTGACAGAAAAGCAGCGACAATAAATAAGCCTGGGATAATTAAATACTCGGGGAGTATAGCTAGCCCAAGTTGGACACTAGCATCTACGCTGCCCGTTGCTTTCGCTACCACGGCAAAAGCGCCGGCTAGCAAGTAAATCAGACACATCGTAATGATATTGTTATGACCAGCACCAGCGATAAATTGTTGCACTTGCTCGTTGATGCTTGATTTCCCCATTGCAATAGCAACAACGATTGCAGGAATGATAGCTACAGATGCGGGTAGCTGGTAAAAAGCAAACTCTACGCCTTGTAAAGATAGGACAATACCTGTGCCAAGGAATAGCACCAAAAATACACCAAAAGGGATAAGACTTTTGAGCTGAGGTGCAGATGCGTTGTTAACCATGTGTTCTCTCAGTTTCTTGTTGTTATGGTGTTGTTATAACACCCAAACATAAAAATCGATAGTGATTGGCGGCATTATAAGGGGTTAATTAAAAGTGTCAATCTAGATGTTTAGATGGCTAAACTGGGTTGAAAAATTGCACAATAATCAATGAAGCGACTCTGCAGAAAGAAATACAAGTCAGTACAACTAACTACTACTTAATCGGTTGAGTCTATGCTATTCTTGCCGCCAATTTTTTAATCGAAAAGATAAGCTAATGTCAGATAACAAATTTGAATCTATCGAACAACGTGTAAGCTACGGTGTAGGTCGTCAACTAGGTGACCAGCTTCGCAATAACCCTTTTAAAGACTTCGACGTAACGGCTGTTCAAGCTGGTTTAGCAGACGCACTTGCAGGTGCTGCTAGTCAAGTTAACGATCAAGAGTTAAACGAAGCATTTGCAGTAGTGTCTAAGAAACTTCAAGAAGAAGAGCAAGCAGCAGCGAAAGTAAAAGCGGCTGAAGGCGAAGAGTTCTTAGCTAAGAATGCTGAACGTGAAGAAGTAACAGTTACAGAATCTGGCTTACAGTACGAAATTATTACGGATGCTGAAGGCGACAAGCCAACTGCGGCGTCTACTGTTCGCACACACTACCACGGTACATTCATCAATGGCGACGTTTTTGACAGTTCATACGATCGTGGACAACCTGCAGAATTCCCTGTTGGCGGAGTTATCGCTGGTTGGACTGAAGCGCTACAGTTAATGAGCGTGGGTGCAAAATGGCGTTTATACATTCCTTACAACCTAGCGTATGGCGAGCGTGGCTCACAGGGTGCTATCCCTCCGTACTCTGCGTTAGTATTTGATGTTGAGTTACTAGACATCCTTTAAATAAAAAAGCCGGGTTTTCCCGGCTTTTTTGTGCTTATAGCATAGAACTCTAGCACGTAGCTTTAGCGGTGCTATAAATAAAAATTGTGAAGCTTAGCGAACATGTTCGTTAAACCATAAAGTCGCATTGCTTCATTCGTTTTAGCCGCAACTGCTCGGCTAGCATTAAGAATATTGAAACTAGTTAAGGGGATTACTTGCAAACCGAATTAGCGGTATTGTTCAGTCAATACATCAAAGCTTTCGCCCAATGCTCTATGGCGGGCGTCAAATCTTGCTATCAAATACCTTGTGTTATGTCGACACCCGAAAAACTCTTGCTGCTAAACAATGAGAAAAGTTTTGAACAAGAATTCGAACAAATATTTTCGATGGTGAGAAGCGCTAAGCTGACAGCGTTTAAAGTAAGCGCCGCGAGTTTTGAGGAAATTAATGAAAATACAGCGTTAGTTGCAATCGATTGGGAGTTTATTGATAGCACTAATAACGTTTTTGCACAGTTTACGGCAATTTATCATTTAACAAATTCGCCAAGCGGTTTTAAAATCTTCAACGTCATTTCTCATGACGTACCGCAAGGAAATTCCTTGAATAATCCGCTAAAAATAACAATGGAGCAGGCATAACCAATGACAATTAAAGTCGCTATTTTAGGCTGTAGTGGCCGTATGGGAAGAAACTTAATTCAGGCTGCGCACGAGCATGAGCAGATAGAGCTTGTTGGTGGCACGGTAAGGCCAAGTTCTTCGTTTGTGAACTTTGATTTGGGTGAACTTGCTGGAATTGGCGCTATTGGAATTAAAACGCAAACAACAATAGACGCAGTTGAGCATGCTGATGTGTTAATCGACTTTACCAGCATTGAGTCTACACTCGAAAACCTTGCGTGGTGTAAAGCACGTAACAAAGCAATAGTTATCGGCACGACAGGATTTAGTGACGAACAGGTTAATGAAATAACAAATGCAGGGCAGTCAGCACCAGTTTTGTTAGCACCGAATACTAGTGTAGGCGTCAATTTATTGTTCAAGTTGCTAGAAATTACCGCAAAAGCAATTGGCGACTATACTGATATAGAAATTTTTGAAGCGCATCACCGCTTTAAGAAAGATGCTCCGTCAGGCACTGCAGTAAAAATGGGACAAGTTATTGCTGAAACCTTAGGCAGAGACTTAAACGAATGTGCTGTTTATGGTCGTGAAGGGATTACAGAAGAGCGTGATCCTAAAACAATCGGTTTTGCAACTGTCAGAGCAGGGGATGTGGTTGGAGAACATACGGCATTCTTTGCAGATTTGGGCGAAAGACTCGAAATCACCCATAAAGCCAGTTCGAGGATGACATTTGCGTTGGGAGCAATGCGCGCAGCGCTATGGCTAGCAAGCGCTGAAAACGGGTATTACGATATGCAAGATGTGCTTGGCTTAAAGTAAAAAGGTAAGGCTTATTGTCATAAAATACGAATAAGTAAAATTAGAAAAGGTACACTTTTGGCCGTTTAGTTAAGAAAAGGAATTAAACAGCTAATTTTCTATGATTTTACTAGACGTAAGATGAGAATGGGCGTAGAATGCGCGGAATTTGTCAAAAATTTGCATTTGCAAGCCAAAAGACGGATTACAGACCAATTTTCGCGCTTAATGAATTTGGCTAAAAATCAGCCAAAAATTGTTGAGTTTATTTTCTTCTTTCGGAGGTTAAATTGACTAAATCTGCCATTTTGGTGCTCGAAGACGGCACTATATTTAACGGCACCGCCATTGGTGCAGAAGGTGTAGCAGTTGGTGAAGTGGTGTTCAACACTTCAATGACCGGTTACCAAGAAATCCTTACTGATCCTTCCTACGCAGAACAAATAGTTACCCTCACTTATCCCCACATTGGCAATACTGGTACTAATAAAGAAGACGAAGAGTCTAGCACCATTTGGGCAAAAGGCTTGGTGATTCGTGACTTACCATTATTGGCAAGTAATTTTAGAAATGAAGAAAATTTGAGCGACTATCTAAAGCGCAATAACATTTTAGGTATTGCTGATATTGATACGCGTAAGCTGACGCGTATTTTACGTGAAAAAGGTGCTCAAAACGGCTGTATCTTAGCAGGCGACAACATTGATGAAGCCAAGGCTCTAGCTGAAGCAAAGGGGTTCCCAGGCTTAAAGGGAATGGACCTTGCAAAAGTTGTTTCAACAAAAGAACAATATGAGTGGACAGAAGGCAGTTGGCAGCTAGGCAAAGGCCATGTAACACCAGAAAACTTCGACTTTCACGTAGTTGCTTACGATTTCGGTGCGAAGCACAATATTTTACGTATGTTAGTGGATCGTGGCTGTAAGCTAACTGTAGTACCTGCGCAAACGCCTGCCGCTGATGTACTCGCCATGAACCCTGACGGGATTTTCCTTTCAAATGGTCCTGGTGACCCAGAACCATGTGATTACGCTATTGCTGCAATTCAATCATTTCTAGAAACTGATATTCCAGTGTTTGGTATTTGTTTAGGACACCAACTTCTCGGCTTAGCAAGTGGCGCTAAGACAATAAAAATGAAGTTTGGTCACCATGGTGGTAACCACCCGGTTAAAGATATTGACCGTGATGTTGTGATGATCACAGCACAGAACCATGGTTTTGCTGTTGATGAAAACAATATGTCTGACAATTTACGTGTGACACATACTTCGTTATTCGACGGCACTATCCAAGGTATTCATCGTACAGACAAGCCAGCATTCAGCTTCCAAGGTCACCCTGAAGCAAGCCCTGGTCCACATGACGCTGCGCCGTTATTTGACCACTTCATCGATTTAATAAAAGCATCTAAATAAGGTTAGGAGAGAAAAACACTATGCCAAAACGTACTGACATAAAAAGTATTCTAATCTTAGGTGCAGGCCCAATTGTAATTGGCCAAGCATGTGAGTTTGACTACTCAGGTGCTCAAGCATGTAAAGCGCTTCGTGAAGAAGGCTACCGTGTAATCTTGGTTAACTCTAACCCTGCAACTATCATGACCGACCCAGAAATGGCAGATTCGACCTACATCGAACCTATTCACTGGGAAGTTGTTCGTAAAATTATTGAGAAAGAGCGTCCAGATGCCATTCTACCGACTATGGGTGGTCAAACTGCGCTTAACTGTGCACTAGAACTTGAGTCAAATGGTGTCTTAGCCGAATTCGACGTTGAGATGATCGGTGCAACGGCTGATGCGATTGATAAAGCGGAAAACCGTGAACGTTTTGACCAAGCTATGAAGAATATTGGCTTAGAATGTCCTCGCGCTGAAATTGTTCATTCAATGGAAGAAGCGAAGGAAACAGCTAAGCGTATCGGCTTCCCATGTATTATTCGTCCATCGTTTACCATGGGGGGTACAGGTGGCGGTATCGCGTACAACCAAGAAGAGTTCGAAACTATCTGTACGCGCGGTCTAGACCTATCACCAACAAATGAATTGTTGATTGATGAGTCGCTCATCGGTTGGAAAGAGTACGAGATGGAAGTTGTTCGTGACAAAAACGACAACTGTATCATCATTTGTTCGATTGAAAACTTCGACCCAATGGGTATTCATACGGGTGACTCGATCACTGTCGCACCAGCACAAACCTTAACGGATAAAGAATACCAATTGATGCGTAACGCCTCACTTGCTGTACTTCGTGAGATTGGTGTTGAAACCGGTGGTTCAAACGTGCAGTTTGGCGTTAACCCGAAAGATGGTCGTATGGTTATCATCGAGATGAACCCACGTGTTTCTCGTTCATCGGCATTAGCATCTAAAGCAACAGGTTTCCCTATTGCGAAAGTAGCAGCAAAACTTGCTGTTGGTTTCACATTAGATGAGCTTCAGAATGACATCACAGGTGGTGCAACTCCTGCTTCATTCGAACCAACAATTGATTACGTTGTAACGAAGATTCCTCGCTTTAACTTTGAGAAGTTCGCAGGTTCTGAAGATCGCTTAACCACACAGATGAAGTCGGTTGGTGAAGTGATGGCAATTGGTCGTAATCAACAAGAGTCATTGCAAAAAGCATTGCGTGGCTTAGAAGTTGGTGCAAATGGCTTTGACCCGAAAGTCGACGTGAATGACCCTGAAGCCCGTTCTGAAATTATGCATGAGCTTCAAGAAGCTGGTGCAGACCGTATCTGGTATGTAGCTGACGCATTCCGCCTTGGTATGTCTGTTGACGACGTGTTTAATGCAACGAAAATTGACCGTTGGTTCTTAGTTCAAATTGAAGACATAGTGAATGAAGAGAAAGCATTAGCAGAAAGCGGTATGGCGGGCTTAGATGCAGCTGCACTTCGTCGCTTGAAACGCAAAGGTTTTGCTGACAAACGTTTGGCTGATGTTATTGGTGTTAACGAGTCAGAGATTCGTAAGAAGCGTCATGCTTCTGATATTCGTCCAGTTTACAAACGTGTAGATACTTGTGCAGCGGAGTTTAGCTCTGATACGGCTTACATGTATTCGACATACGATGAAGAGTGTGAGTCAGCACCTTCAGACAAAGAAAAAATCATGATTATCGGCGGTGGCCCAAACCGCATCGGTCAAGGTATCGAGTTTGATTACTGTTGTGTTCACGCTGCACTAGCAATGCGAGAAGACGGTTACGAGACAATTATGGTTAACTGTAACCCAGAAACCGTGTCTACAGACTACGATACATCAGACCGTTTATACTTTGAGCCAGTAACGTTTGAAGACGTTTTGGAAATCGTAAATGTAGAAAAACCAAAAGGCGTCATCGTACAATACGGTGGTCAAACTCCACTTAAATTGGCACGTGCGCTAGAAGCTGCTGGTGTGCCAATTATCGGTACATCTCCAGATGCCATTGACCGAGCTGAAGACCGTGAACGTTTCCAGCAAGCTGTCGATCGCTTAGGTCTTTTAACACCTCAAAACGCAACAGTAACGTCTTTAGAAGAAGCAGTTTCTGAAGCGAAGAACATCGGTTTCCCACTTGTTGTACGTCCATCTTATGTACTTGGTGGCCGCGCAATGGAAATTGTGTATGACGAGGATGACTTACGTCGTTACATGAACGAAGCGGTAAGCGTTTCGAACGACTCTCCAGTATTGCTTGATCACTTCCTAGATGACGCGGTTGAAGTTGATATTGATGCAATTTGTGACGGCGAGAATGTTGTCATTGGTGGTATCATGCAACACATTGAACAAGCAGGTGTCCACTCAGGTGACTCAGCATGTTCTTTACCTGCATACAGCCTCAGCCAGGAAGTACAAGACGTAATGCGTGAGCAAGTGACTAAACTTGCTTTTGAATTAGGCGTAATAGGCCTGATGAACACGCAAATGGCGGTAAAAGATGGCAAGGTTTACCTTATCGAAGTTAACCCGCGTGCTGCACGTACGGTTCCATTTGTATCGAAAGCAACGTCAGTACCGTTAGCAAAAGTTGCCGCTCGTGTTATGTCAGGTAAGTCTTTGGCTGAACAGGGCGTTACTAAAGAAACGATTCCACCGTTCTTCTCAGTAAAAGAAGTGGTTATTCCTTTCAACAAGTTCCACGGTTCTGACCCATTAGTAGGTCCAGAAATGCGCTCAACTGGTGAAGTTATGGGCGTAGGTGACACATTCGAAGAAGCGTACGCTAAAGCGAACCTAGGTGCTGGTGTTGTGATTCCTAAGTCGGGTCGTGCACTTATTTCTGTACGTAACAGTGATAAAGAGCGCGTAGTTGAGCTTGGTAAGCAACTTGTTGCTTTAGGTTATGAGTTAGATGCTACGCACGGTACTGCTGTTGTATTGGGTGAAGCTGGCGTTCCATGCCGCCTAGTGAATAAAGTTCACGAGGGTCGACCGCATATTCTTGACCGTATTAAGAACAGCGAATACAGCTACATTATCAACACGACGGAAGGCCGTAAGGCTATTGAAGACTCTAAAGTACTTCGTGGTGGCGCATTGCGTTACAAAGTGCCTTACACGACAACGTTAAATGCTGCATTTGCTTCTTGTCAGGCCCATGCTGCAGACGACCGTAATACCGTGACTTCAATTCAAGAGTTACACAAACGTTGTAGCTAAATATAACGTAATGATATTCGGCAAGGTGAAACTTCACTTTGTCGAATCATGACAGTTTTGTTATGCTAATAATCATTACCGTAAATTATGCATAAAGGTGGTTCATAGCCACCTTTATCTTTTTCTAGGATTAGACGTTTAGATGAACCAGTATCCAATGACCTTGCAAGGCGCTGAAGCTTTGCGTGAAGAGTTGAACGAATTAAAAACTGTAAAGCGCCCGCAAATTGTTGAAGCTATTGCTGAAGCGCGTGAGCACGGCGATTTGAAAGAGAATGCCGAATACCATGCCGCACGTGAGCAGCAGGGTTTTTGTGAAGGCCGTATTCAAGATATTGAAGGCAAGTTAGGCAATGCACAAATCATCGATGTCACGAAGATTCCTAATTCAGGGAAAGTGATCTTCGGTGTAACTGTTGGTTTGTTGAATATTGAAACTGACGAAGAAGTGACCTATCAAATTGTTGGTGATGATGAAGCGGATATTAAAAATAACCGCATTTCTGTCAACTCTCCAATTGCGCGTGGTCTAATCGGCAAGACAGTCGACTCTGAAGTAGAGATCAAGACACCAGCTGGCTTAGTGGAATATGAAATTATTTCGGTAGAGCACATTTAGAAGCCCGTTAGAGTTTCGTTAAAAAGGCGCCAATAGGCGCCTTTTTTGGGTTGTGTAATAGGGAGTCAACTGCTGACTTGTTTTTATGAGCAAGCATATATAGTCTTTTAGGTGTCAATTACCTTTAAACTAGTCGCCCTGTTGATATGCTAAAAGGACTTTTCTTATTTCTTTTCTGTTTGCCTTGTCTTGCGATGGATGTTGTCAATTACTCATCGTACGGCAGGGACAATTTACCGTATGACACTTACTATCAAGATCTTCTCAGAGCCGCACTAGAAAATTCAAAAGATAAATTCGGCGACTATCAACTTAATGGTGTCGATGTCGGAAAGTCACAAGCAAACCAAGTGAGCCTTATTAAAAATCAAAAAGTGATTAATGTTGTTTGGACAATGACGTCTAAAGAGCGAGAAAGAGAGTTGCTGCCCGTACGAGTGCCTTTATTTATGGGTCTAGGCGGCTGTAGAGTGTTTTTGATAAAGAAGGGGAATCAACCTGAATTTAACAATATTCACTCTGAACAAGCGTTGAAAAGACTATATGCCGGCCAAGGCGCTGATTGGCCAGATACTGAAATTTTAGAATTTAATGAATATAACGTTGTAAAGGCGGCCGTACATGACACGCTGTTTTCTATGTTAGAGAAAGGGCGCTTCGATTATTTTCCTCGGGCAATGCATGAGGCATTTGTCGAAGTAAATCACTTTGAGGGGTTGGCTGTTGAAGAAACTATTCTTCTTAAGTATACCGCTCCCTTTTTCTTTTTTGTGAGTAATGAAAATAAGAGACTGGCTGAGCGTTTGGAATATGGTTTGGTTAAAATGTATCAGGATGGCAGCTTTGCGCAATTTTTTGAGAGCAACCCATATAGCAGTGGAGTCTTGAGTCGTGCTGGTGATTTTAAAAGAAAAGTGTTTAACCTCAAAAACCCCTTACTTTCAAAAGAGACAAGTGAGGCACTTGAAAATCCACATTATGAAATGAACTGCGGATTGTGAGCATTAAAAAGCCACCATGATAGGTGGCTTTTTCTGTAACGACAGTTACTTGTTATTTAGATTCGTGGTAACTGAATTTTTTTATCTTCAGATTGACGATAAATAATCAATGTTTTACCGATCACTTGAATCTTAATTGCGTCAGTCTCGCGCACGATAGCCTCTACAATTAAGCCTTTCGTTTCACGGTCGTCCGTTGGGATCTTTACTTTAATAAGCTCATGGTGGCTAAGGGCTGCGTCGATTTCCGCAACGACACCTTCAGTCAAACCATTGCTGCCTAATAACACCACTGGCTTTAAATCATGTGCCAATGCTTTTAGGTGTTGGGTTTGTTTTTTGCTTAAGTTCATTAATACTTTTCGTTACAAGTTGCTTGAATAATTATATTTTACCCTTATCTAGTCTGTAATACTATGTTTAACCCACGTTAGATTGGGTGATTTTCCGAAGGAATTTACGTGAGTAAAAAAAAGCATTCGGCAAGCAGTAAACGTTGGCTTGACGAACACTTTGACGATAAATACGTTAAAAAAGCTCAAAAGCTCGGCCTCAGGTCTAGAGCTGTCTTTAAAATCGAAGAAATTAACGAAAAAGATAAATTGATCAAGCCGGGCATGAAAGTCGTAGATTTAGGAGCGGCACCCGGTGGTTGGTCTGAGTACGCGACGAAAGTTGTGGGTGATGACGGACAGGTGGTTGCTTGCGACATTCTACCGATGGATCCTATTGCCGGCGTAGACTTCTTGCAAGGTGACTTTCGGGAAGATGCAGTTCTTGACGCTTTGCTTGAGCGAATCGATGGTAAGAACATCGATGTCGTGATGTCAGACATGGCCGCTAATTTCACTGGTAATGATGCGGCAGATTCAGCGCGCAGCATGTATTTAGTAGAATTGGCACTTGATATGTGTCACCAAGTATTGAAGAAAAACGGCGCTTTCGTGGTCAAAGTATTTCAAGGAGAAGGCTTTGACCAGTTTATGAAAGATGTCAAAGCAGTCTTTAACGTAGTGAAGACCCGTAAACCAGAATCATCTCGTGCACGTTCACGGGAAGTTTATCTGGTAGCTACTGGTTTCAAATTGTAGTAAATTAACTCTTATTTATGGTCGCACCAGAATTGAAAACAGCGAGAGGTTGTTAAGTTGAGCGATATGGCTAAAAATCTTATTTTATGGTTAGTAATTGCCGTGGTATTAATGTCTGTGTTCCAGTCATTTTCACCGGGTGGCGGTAATGAACAACAAATGGACTACACCCGTTTTATACAGGATGTAAGACAAGGGGCAGTCCGTGACGCGACCGTTGACCGCAATGGCGTTATCATCGGTACAAAACGCAGTGGCGAGCAATTCAAAACCGTAATCCCTGGCGGTTACGACAGCGACCTTATCAACGATTTAGTGAAACAAGGTGTTCGTGCTAAAGGTCAATTACCTGAAGAGCCAAGCATCTTAACGTCTATTTTTATTTCTTGGTTCCCAATGTTATTGCTTATTGGTGTATGGATTTTCTTCATGCGTCAAATGCAAGGCGGTGGTGGTAAAGGCGCGATGTCTTTTGGTAAGTCAAAAGCGCGTCTATTAAGTGAAGATCAAATCAAAACAACATTTGCTGATGTCGCTGGTTGTGATGAAGCAAAAGAAGAAGTTGCTGAACTCGTTGATTACCTTCGCGATCCAACAAAATTCCAAAAACTTGGTGGTCGCATTCCATCAGGTGTCCTGATGGTAGGTCAACCTGGTACGGGTAAAACGTTGTTAGCAAAAGCGATAGCGGGTGAAGCAAAAGTTCCATTTTTCTCAATTTCAGGTTCCGACTTCGTAGAAATGTTCGTTGGTGTTGGTGCATCTCGCGTACGTGATATGTTCGAGCAAGCGAAGAAGTCTGCGCCGTGTATTATCTTTATCGACGAAATTGATGCGGTAGGTCGCCAGCGTGGCGCAGGTCTTGGCGGTGGTCATGATGAGCGTGAGCAAACGTTGAACCAAATGCTAGTTGAGATGGACGGCTTCGAAGGTAACGAAGGTGTTATCGTTATCGCGGCGACTAACCGTCCTGACGTATTAGACCCTGCGTTATTGCGTCCAGGTCGTTTTGACAGACAAGTCACCGTAGGTCTTCCTGACATTCGAGGTCGTGAACAGATTCTAAAAGTGCACATGCGTAAAGTTCCATTAGCTGACGATGTTAAAGCGTCGGTAATTGCTCGTGGTACGCCAGGTTTCTCGGGTGCTGACCTTGCTAACCTAGTGAATGAAGCTGCTCTATTTGCTGCTAGAGGCTCTCGTCGCCTCGTATCAATGGAAGAATTCGAAAAAGCAAAAGATAAGATATTGATGGGCGCAGAGCGTAAGTCAATGGTCATGAGCGAAGACGAAAAGGAAATGACAGCTTACCACGAAGCGGGTCACGCAATTGTTGGTCGTCTAGTGCCAGAGCATGATCCAGTTTATAAAGTAAGTATCATTCCTCGCGGTAGAGCGCTAGGTGTAACGATGTATTTGCCTGAGCAAGATCGTTTTAGCCATAGTAAGCAACACCTAGAAAGCAATATTTCGTCGCTATACGGTGGTCGTATTGCAGAAGAAATTATTTACGGTCCAGATAAAGTATCGACAGGTGCCTCAAACGACATTGAGCGAGCAACAAACCTTGCGCGTAAAATGGTAACGCAATGGGGTCTATCAGAAAAAATGGGGCCAATGTTGTTTGCTGAAGAAGAAGGCGAAGTGTTCCTTGGTCGTACGTCAGCTAAATCAATGCACATGTCAGATGAAACGGCAAAAGCGATTGATGATGAAATCAAAGAGTTTGTTGATCGCAACTACCAACGTGCGGAGCAAATCCTAAAAGACAATATGGATATTTTGCATGCAATGAAAGATGCGCTAATGCGTTATGAAACTATTGACGCAAACCAAATTGATGACTTAATGGCACGCCGTGAAGTACGCGCGCCAGCTGATTTTGATGATTCAAGTTCAGGTTCAACTCCAAGCGCAGGTGCCCAGTCAGAGCCAAAAGCGGAAGACAAAGAGGAAACCCCAAAAGGGCCAGACCTTGATAAGCCTAGCGAAGAGCCGGCAAAGTAAGTCAACATCATATCTAGCATAGCCCCGAACATTCGGGGCTTTCTTTTGTAAAAAGTTTATTGATGAATAATAAAATTATCCAATGTGGTAACAAGCCACTTTCTCTAGCAGTGCCACAGGTCATGGGTATTTTGAATGTCACGCCTGATTCGTTTTCAGACGGTGGGAAGTTCACAAATTTTGAACATGCACTAAAACAAGTCGAGCAAATGGTTACCGATGGCGCATCAATTATCGATATCGGTGGTGAGTCTACGAGACCAGGCGCGAAAGATGTTCCAGAGCAAGAGGAACTCGATAGGGTGGTGCCTGTTATTGAAGCTATAAGCGCACGTTTTGATACTGTCATCTCGGTTGATACCAGCAAAGCGCAAGTGATGGCTGAAGCCGTTAGAGCAGGAGCTGGCATTATTAATGACGTCAGAGCGCTCCAAAACGAAGGCTGTCTCACCGCAGCGGCTCAAACAAATGTGCCAATTTGCCTTATGCATATGCAAGGCCTTCCGCGCACAATGCAAGCAAACCCAACGTACAATGATGTAACTCAAGACATTGTTACCTTTATTGCAGAACGCATCGAGGTTTGTAAAAAGAACGGCATTGAAAAAGAGCGATTAATAGTTGATCCAGGCTTTGGTTTTGGTAAAACATTAGAACAAAACTATCGTCTTCTTAATGAATTAGCACAATTTGAAGCACTTGGCTTACCATTGTTAGTTGGTATATCTCGTAAGTCTATGATTGGAAACTTGCTTAATGCTGATGTTGAACAGCGATTAGCAGGTAGTTTAGCGGCAGCACTGATTAGCGCGCAAAAAGGTGCAAAGATTATTCGTGTTCACGATGTAAAAGCAACGGTGGATGCACTTAAAGTTTTAGCGGCTGCTGAGCAGCCAGAACTGGCAAGGGGATAAAAATGTCAGATAGAAAATATTTTGGAACAGATGGTGTTCGTGGTTTAGTGGGCAAAGCCCCTATTTCGCCTGACTTTGTTATGAAGCTAGGTTATGCGGCAGGTAAGGTCCTTGCGGCAAAAGGCACTAAAAAAGTGTTAATTGGCAAAGATACTCGCATTTCCGGGTATATGCTTGAATCTGCGCTTGAAGCTGGGTTCTCAGCCGCGGGTGTAAATATTGGCCTTCTAGGGCCAATGCCTACACCAGGTATTGCTTATTTAACGAAAACCTTCCGCGCAGAAGCGGGTATTGTAATAAGTGCATCTCACAATCCTTATTATGATAACGGTATTAAGTTTTTCTCTCAGTCTGGCGAGAAACTACCTGACGAAGTAGAGCTTGAAATTGAAGCTGAAATTGACAAAGAAATGTTGTGCGTTGATTCCGCTCAGCTAGGTAAAGCTGCGCGTATAGACGACGCCGCCGGGCGATATATTGAGTTCTGTAAAAGTAATTTCCCAAGTCAATACTCTCTCGCAGGCATGAAGCTAGTCGTCGACTGTGCGAATGGCGCTACATATCACATTGCACCCAACGTATTTAGAGAACTTGGCGCAGAAGTGATTGAAATAGCGACGAGTCCAAATGGCCTAAATATCAATGACGGCTGTGGGGCCACGTCTATGGCGCAAATTCAAGCTGCCGTTGTTGAACATGAAGCCGATATGGGGATCGCTCTCGATGGTGATGGCGACCGGCTAATGATGGTTGATCATACTGGCCAAGTTATCGACGGAGATGAAATTGTCTACGTTATCGCAAATAGCGATTTAGCTGCAGGAACGTTGCGTGGCGGTGTTGTAGGTACGTTGATGAGCAACATGGGCCTAGAACTCGCGCTTGCCGACATGGGCGTGCCATTTGCGCGCAGTAAAGTGGGCGACCGATACGTGATGGAAATGTTACAGCAAAATGGCTGGCAACTTGGTGCTGAAAATTCTGGCCACATTATTAATCTTAATCACACATCAACGGGCGACGGCATTATTGCCGCATTGAATGTGTTAACCGCTATCTGTCGTAGTGGAAAATCACTATTTGATTTACGCCAAGGCATGACAAAGCTTCCTCAGGTATTAGTCAACGTAAGGTTCCAAGGCGATACAGATCCTCTTGTTGCTGAGAATGTCGTTGCTGCTGTTCATAAGGTAAATGAAAAGCTGACAGGCAGAGGTCGCGTACTTCTGCGCAAATCGGGTACAGAACCTCTCATTCGCGTTATGGTTGAAGGACCAGATAAGGAAGAAGTAACGGCATTAGCGCAAGACATTGCAGAGGCAGTAAAAGTTGCGTGTGAGTAATCGCATGAATAATCGCCAAATAAACGCAATATAATGATAAATACTTGTAACTTAGCGGCAGGTTAGTTACTATCTCGCCGCTTTAAATGGGAACGCACTATGAAAAGACAATCAATCGTTGCAGCCAACTGGAAAATGAACGGTGGCTTTGCGTTAGTTGAGGAAATGAGTGAGCGTTTAGCGCACATTTCACTGCAAGAAAGCGTTAATGTGGTTGTGTGTCCATCGTTTCCATTTTTAAGTGCTTTAAGCCATTCATTTATTCAGCATGAGTTAGCAGATACGTTTGCAATTGGTGCCCAAAATGTGAATGAGTTTGATAGCGGTGCATACACAGGAGAAGTTTCAGCAGATATGTTGAAAGCGTGTAATGTACAATACGTTATTTTGGGGCATTCTGAGCGTCGCTCTATTTATAAAGAGACAAGCACGCAAGTCGCTCACAAAGTAAAACAAGCGCTTGAAAACGGCTTAACTCCCATCTTATGTATAGGTGAAAGTGAAGCAGAGCGCATGGCGGAGCAAACCGAGACAGTATTAGCTGCTCAGCTCCAGCCAGTAATTGATGAAGTAGGCATTTCGGCATTCGCCAACATAGTTATCGCGTACGAGCCAGTTTGGGCTATCGGTACCGGTAAAACAGCCTCGCCAGCAATGGCTCAAGAGACACATCAATTTATTAGAACGTTTTTAGCTGAGCTTGATGCGAATATCGCACAAAAAACGCCAGTGCTATACGGCGGCAGCGTAAATGCTAAAAACTGTGAAGAATTGTTTGCACAAGCTGATATAGACGGTGGTCTAATTGGCGGTGCAAGTTTGAAAGCTGACGAATTTACGGTAATTTGTTCAGCAGCAAAAGGAACAAACTAACATGTTGTATGAAATTTTAATTGTCATCTACTTGATTGTTGCAATTTGCTTGATTGGTTTAGTACTTATCCAGCAAGGCAAGGGTGCTGACATGGGCGCGTCATTTGGTGCAGGCTCATCAGCAACAATCTTCGGTTCAAGTGGTTCAGGTAACTTCTTAACTCGCGCAACAACGTGGTTAGCGATTGCATTTTTCGCTATCAGCTTAGTATTGGGTAACCTTACTGCGCAACGCACGAAGCAAGTAGACGAGTGGAATGATTTGTCGGTTCCAGCGGAACAACAAATTCCTGGCGAAGTACCTGCAGCTGCAAGCGCAGAACCTAAAGCCGCTAACGAAGATGTTCCAGCGTCAGAAGACAACAACGACAGCGACGTACCAAACTAGTCACTATCGTTAACAGTTTCGCGGATGTGGTGGAATTGGTAGACACGCCATCTTGAGGGGGTGGTGCTTAACAGCGTGCGGGTTCAAGTCCCGCCATCCGCACCAATACAAGGTTCATTAAGAACCCATAAAAACCGGAAAGCCTAATTAGAACAGGTTCTTCCGGTTTTTTTTTTTATGCCTGAAAATTTTGTGCATGTTGCGCACAATAATAAACGTGTTAAGTATCTATACTGCTCTTAACCTAAAAGAACACTTCCAAGTTTCTTTTGTCTGTAATGTGGTTTGTGAATTGCACCTGTACTGCACCAAAACCTATTTGATTGTGTTGTCACTTGCGACCGAATAACACATTTATTTCCACCCTTTACTTGTAATGCTATGCTGAACCAATAACCAATAACCAATAGCCGTTTCTGCTCTATCAATAGTGATAAGACATTGCATGCAGAGGAAATGGCAACGGCAAGTAAGGATGGCGACGTGACTGCCAATTTTAAATTCATTGTGACTATCGCAGTTTCATCTCTCATTGGTGCAGCTATTACTGCTGTTGTCCTAAGTGAAGTTTTCGACTCTAAATTGCAAAGCCAAAGTGAACGTATACAAAAGCTGACAGACCTTTTAGCTCAAGGTGCAGAAAACACCACTACGTCGTCTTGGAATATAGCGTCAAACATACCGAAAGCGTCTAGCAAACAAGACGTGAAGTTAGATAAGTTTCTTCAAAATATCGAAACAAAAATTAATGATATTGAAGTCGCCACAAGTATTGTAAAGCAAGATGTTGAGCGTTTGAGACGGATGGGAAAATCAGAAGCCCAATATCTTGAGGTTGTTGTAAGAGAAACGAAGGGTAAGGATTCAGCGTTACTGGTGTCAAATCTAGATAACAGAGAAGATATTTGCGATGCCATTGATACAGACGATTGGGAAAGTTTAAGCCATATATTACCGAATCCAATTCCTTCGCAAAGAATGAAATGTGAGGGTATCTCGATATTAGTCTATGCCATTCAAAGTGAACGGCTGAAGGCTGCGACAATCATCAGCAAACACTCTCTAATTGCTGACTTGAAGGAAGCAGAGTCAGCTGCATTCTCATACCCTTATCTCCATGGCATTATTCAACAGAGAATAATGAGTTTTAGTACACCGACGCACACAACGGAAGAAAACTAGAATAAAAAGTTGTGGGCTGAAATATTTAAAAAATCGTTTGGCTCACTCTTCCTTCGCTCCCTCATTCTCAGTATTTTTGCTCTGCAATATGCTAATTTTTCCTACCTAAAAAGTCATATTGTTAACGCGAGCTAATTTAGAACACAAAACGAAGTGTCTAAATAATAGTCGAAATATAAAATTAGCTTGGGTAGTCTATAATCAGAAAGAGGTTGTTAAATAAGCAATTTTATTTAACGTGGTACCTGTTACATAAGTAGTGGCATACGGCCTTATTGGCCGGCTGATGGTGTGATGCGGTAGAAATGAACCAATCTGATAATAATAACAATAGCTATGTCTGTTTTTCCAAAACGGAAGCACTTAAAGATATTCGAGCTTATGTGCGTGACCGTGCAAAGAGTTTTGGCTATTCCAAGGACAATGTTGATGCCATTGTTTTGGCAATAGATGAAGCATGTGCCAATGTCATTCGACATGGTTACCATTTTGACGAATGTGGCCAACTCTGTGTTGAGTCATACACAGATAAAGACGACGCCGTATTTGTTATTAAAGATACTTGTCCCAAAGTATCTGAAAAAGATTTAACACCCAAAAACGAATGTTTATCCGATCCTGGCGGTCTAGGTGTGTCATTAATGCGCACAATTATGGACTCAGTGACTTTTCTTAGCCATCAAGGCAAAGGCAATCATCTCGAATTACGTAAGAAGTTGGAACATTAGCATGGAAATAAATACTCACGAGCAGTCTGGTGCAACTGTTATTGAATTGACTGGCGAAGTTGATTTACATAACGCCAAAACGCTTAAGGCTGAATTGCTTAAGGCTGCCGGGCAAAAAAAGCCGGTGGCCGTTAATTTAGAAAAACTGACTTATATTGATAGTTCCGGAATGGCTACATTGGTTGAAGGATTTAATACCGCCAAGCAAAACAAGACTAAACTGGCGCTTATTGCCGTTAATGGTGCACCTTTACAGGTGCTAAAACTAACGCGGTTAGACAGTATTTTTCCTATGTTTGGGTCTGTCGAGGCGTTTTTGAATGACTGATAAGTTCGCGATAGAGGTCAGTGGTTTAAATGCGTTTTATGATGAACGTCAGATTCTGTTTGATATCAATTTTTCAGTTCAGCAAGGTGAAATATTGGTCATTATGGGTGGTTCAGGCTCAGGAAAAAGTACGTTATTGAATAATTTACTTGGTTTGCTGACACCTAAACAAGGCAGTATCAGTATCGACGGTGTCGACGTGATTAATGCGTCAGATAAAGACATTAAATCACTGCGACAAAAGATGGGCGTGGCCTTTCAAGGGGGGGCTTTGCTTAGCTCATTGTCTGTTGAAGATAACATAAAGCTGCCTCTACAACGCAATACAAACTTAGATGCAGCGACTATTTCAGTAATGACGCAGTTGAAGTTGGAGTTAATGAACCTTGCTGGGTTTGGCAAGCATATGCCGTCTGAACTTTCAGGAGGAATGCTTAAACGAGCGGGTCTTGCAAGGGCAGTAATCATGGATCCGAAAATTCTGTTTTTTGACGAACCATCTGCAGGACTCGACCCCATCATGTCTGTGGAGCTGGACGAACTGTTGCTTTCTCTGCGTGAAGCAATGGGCATGTCGATGATTATCGTGACGCATGAATTAGAAAGCGCGTTTAAAATCGCTGACAAAGTGCTTGTTTTATTCGAAGGAAAAATTGCTGCTTATGGCGCAGTTGACGATATCAAAAACTCAACAGATGAAAGAATTCAAAACCTTATCCATCGTCGTCCAAGAAAAGATGATATTGACGGTGATGAATACCTAAAACGGTTAACCAATGGATAGGGGGAATAATGAATATCGTTGAAAAGGTTGGCCAGTCTAGTATTAGCCGTATCGCTTTTATCGGTCTTAGCTTCACGTTTTTATTGCGTATTTTTTATAGTCTTTTTAGTAAAAACTTTCCGTTTAGAGAATTTGTTCAACAGATTATTTTTATCGGGAGTCGTTCTTTATTAGTGGTGCTTGTAGCGTCATTCTTTACGGGAATGGTTGTTGCTTTGCAGTTCTACGACACGCTAGTGCGCTTTGGCTCTGTTGATTTGCTGGGCTCTGCTGTGGCACTTAGTTTGATAAGAGAACTTGGGCCGGTAATGACAGCTTTAATGATTATTGCCCGTGTAAGCTCTGCAACGACAGCAGAAATAGGCATTATGCGAAATGAGCAGCAATTAGACGCACTAAAATGCATGGCAATAGACTCCTACCAGTATGTGTTGTTGCCTAGAGTGTTAGCTGCACTAGTGTCAGTGCCGATACTCACGGCTATATTCGATATGGTTGGTATTGCTGGTGGCTATTTTGTTGGTGTCGTTATCCAAGGTGAAAGTCCAGGCGCCTATGTGCAAGGCATTTTTGATACCGTAAACGCTAAAGATGTATTGATGGGCCAAGTTAAATCATTAGTGTTTGCACTGATCGTTATCTGGATTCCGCTCGTGTTTGGCTACTATTTGCATTTGGATAGAAAAAATTCAGGTGCTAAAGGGGTAAGTAACGCAACGACCAATGCCGTTGTTATTAGTGCAATTTTAATGCTGGTTTTTGATTACATCGTCAGCTCGCTGATGCTATAGAAAATAGGAAATTCAATGAGTAATGTAAAAATGAATTTAATCGCGGGCATATTTGTTGTGCTTGGCTTAGGTGTGCTGTTTTTTATGTCTGTCTCTATTGGAGGCTCCCAGCTGTCTGGTGAAGGTTATTACTCTGTTATCGCGAAGTTTGATAATTCATCAGGACTTAAAGAAGGTGCTTTTGTTGAAGTCTCCGGTGTAAGAGTAGGTCAAGTTGGAGATATAGAACTTGATACAGAGCGCTTTGAAGCGGTGGTAGAAATTATCTTGCCGCACAGAGTGCAAATTCCTGATGACTCAGTGGCATCTATACGCACCTCGGGAATAATAGGCGATCGTTTTATTAAACTCTCTATTGGTGGCTCTGATCTAAACTTGGAAGATGGAGAAGAGATTATTGAAACTGAATCTTCTATCAATCTTGAAGAGTTAGTCAGTAAATATATGTTTAGTGAGGAATAGTGTTATGAAGTCTTTTGTATTGGGCGTTGTATTCTTGTTAGTTTCTGGGCTTTCTAACGCTGCACAAACACCCACAAAAGTTGTAGAGGCGGCGGTAAGCGACATTATTGCTATTGCCGGTAATAAAGCGTTGGGTCAGGAAGAAAAAGTTGAAGGCTTGAATAAAGCAATAGACACGTATGTTGATATAAATGCGTCTGGCGCTCGTGTGTTAGCCAAGTATGCTAGAGGTGCGGATAAAGAGGAACTGAAGACATTCTTAGGTTTATATAAACAGGTTTTAATTAACACTTATTCGGTCCTCCTTGAGAAATATGAGAATGAAGAAGTACTGTTTGATGATGAGCAAATTAAAAAAGAGAAGTATGCAACCGTGGATACAACAGTGATTTCAGGGGACAAAAAAATTCCTGTCAGTTATCGCTTAATTTTTCGTAAGGATGAATGGAAGATTTATGATTTCGTGGCAGAAGGTATTTCTATGACTCGCTCTTTTGCACAGCAATATCAAAAGATTTTGAAGAAGGATGGTATTGGTGGTCTCAATACAGTCATTACAGAAAAGTTGAATGAACCTAAAGAGGCTTCATGAGTTTAGATAATGAGTTCATCGAACTTTGTCACGAATTAAATGACATTGTTCAGCGTCGAATTGCTTATTTAGTTACCTTCAACGGTATAGGTCGACACTCAATATTTGATATAACCGCGAAAGAATTAGTTGATGTTAGTTTTAACTCAAGACTAGCACGAATGCAGTTTCCAAGTGAGTTTGGTACTGAAGTTGATCAACTTGTCGAGTTACCTTTCGATGTTAGCACCTATTGGTTTGCCAATATATCAACGGAAGAATATAACGTTTACATTGCGCTTTGCAAAAGCCACGCGCCCACAGAACAAGATGCACTAACGCTATATTACAAATTGCGTTGGTTAGCACAGCGGTTTATCTCAGAGAAACTTATCGCGCGAATTCGTAAAGCGAATATGTGGATTGAAAGTGAATTTGAAGACATTGCAAAAATTCAATCTAATTTATTGCCCAATGCGAATAACAAGATAAACGGTATCGACTACGCTTACCTTTACCAAGCAATGAATGGCGCGGGCGGCGATTATATTGATATCGTCAATTTCACTCAGCACCCAGAAAAGCCAGATGACTTCGGTGTGATTGTCGCGGATGTTGCCGGACACGGTGCTGCCGCGTCTGTTGAAGCCGCTATGGTTGATGCAATCTTAAGAACATATCGACCCGCCGACCCAACACATGGGCCTTCAGAAGTACTGAACTATATCAATACACATTTCTTTACCCGTAAAGAGCGTGGTCGCTTTATTACCATCAACATATTTCGTTATTTTGCTGAATCTGAAACGTTGCTTTATGCGAATGCGGGGCACCCACCAGCGTATATCGTCCGAGGCGATGAATTGATTGTGCTTGATAATGGTGGTATCCCTCTGGGTGTCATGCGCGAAGCAACATGGGACTCCTATACCTGCAAGATTGAACCTGGCGATTTGATATTTGTGTATACCGATGCAGTGGTAGAAGCGAAAAATATAGACAACGACATTTTTGATTTTGATAAACTCGAAACGCTTCTTTACCAAGAAAATGGTTCGCCTAGAGCGCTTATCGATAGAGTGTTTCATTCTTTGATGTCGCATACACAGTCAGATCAATTTGATGATGACTTAACCCTGTGCGCCATTCGTTTTAACTAGCACTCTTTTTGACCGTTTATTACGATTCTTTACAACAATATACTTATGTTTTCTCGATGGTTGCACTATAGTTACCATGTTCATTAACCATTCATTAACACCTTAATAAACTCAAGGTATTCCATAGATAAGGACTGTTGTTGTTAATGCCGCAATACGTAAAAAAAGGCTTAGTGTTTTGTTTTGCCGCCCTGTTGTCCGGTTGTGCGTCTCTTCAATTAAATAACTTATTTTCTGACTACGCGACAAGTCAGCAGCCTGTGCGTCAGGCGCTGACTGCAGGAGATATTGACGGTGCGCAAGCTAAAGCCGACAAACCCAAGCCGGGGAATACCAATTACCAACTCGCGTTATTGGAACAAGGTCGTTTAGCATTCTTGGCACAGGACTTTAAGCAAAGCCAATGGTGGTTTGATCAAAGTTACCAAGCGCTAGAGCAGGAGAGAGCTAAAGCAAAAGTCAGACTGGGTAAAGGGGTTGAAAAGTTTAATACCCTAGTCACTAACGATAACGCTATTAGCTATCAGCCTCCAGCGTATGAGCAAAGCATGATGCACAGCTACCAAGCATTAAATTATGCGTTTAAGGGGGACTTGGAAGGAGCGTTAGTTGAAGTTCGTCGTGCAAATTTCATTCAAGAACAAGCATTGAAAAGCTATGAAAGTGAACTTCTTGAGGCGAGTAATGAAGCTGGTATCGATCCGAGCTACATCAACAACGCCGCGGCAACACTAAACTCACGCATTGGTGACGTTAAAAATGGTTTTCAAAACGCTTATACGTTTTATTTATCTGGTGTTCTGTATGAAGCAGCAGGCCAACTGAATGATGCTTATATTGATTATAAACGTGCTGTAGAAATCTATCCTGATAACGAGTATTTGCAGAGAGATATATTAAGGTTAGGTTCAGAGTTAGGTATGCAAACTGACCTTGAAACATTTAAGAAACAGTTCAGCGTTAACGCAAAGAGATTTGGGGCAGATGAAGGGCAATTGGTTGTTATCTATGAGCAAGGCTTGATAGACGCCAAAGTAGAAAAGTCACTTAGGCTGCCTATATTTACTAGTGGTAATGATATGCGTTTTTATAGTGTTGCTATTCCGTCTTATGAGGTTAGTAATTTTGTAGAAAAGCCTTTGCTACTTGAACAGAATACTGAAATTTTGGAGACGCAGCCCATTGTTAATTTGCAAGCTTTGGTCGCCAAACAACTACAAGATAGTATGACTGGCATGCTGTCGAGGCAAGTTTTACGGTTGGTAGCGAAAGAACAAGTAAGGCGCAAGCTAAGCAAAGAAGGTGGCGATGTCGGCAATATTTTAGCTGGTCTCTACTCGATAGCGTCTGAACGCGCAGATACTCGCAGTTGGTTAACGTTACCGAGTGACGTCCAAGTGATGAGAACTAGTTTTAAGGCAGGAACACATTCAATCAAACTTGGTGGGAGCACCATACCAGCGACAGATATTCAAATTAAGGCTGGTAAAATTACACTGATGTTAGTGACGCAAGTCGGTCAACTGTCACACGTTAACACCGTGACACTTTAACGCAAGGTAGCATAGAGAGAACAGGAAAAAACAATGGCGCATAATTTCAAAAAAATAGGTACGGGGTTTTTATTAGCCGCTTGCCTTGCCGCATGTAGCAGCCCACCTCCGATAACCGCAGGCATTGGCGTGAGTGCGAGGCTAGTCGATCAGCAATTGCTGTCTGAGTCAACGTTTGACAATGAAGAGTTAGCTGAGTTGCTCGCCATTACCTCTGTGAAAGGCAAGCAGACCAACGGCTTCCTTCAAGGTAATGTGCAACTGAAAAATAAAGACGGGTACACCCAAACATTGCAGTATCAGTTCACTTGGTTTGATGAACAAGGCTACATAGTTGAAGCTGAATCACAAGCTTGGAAGCCGCTAGAACTGCATGGGGGCCAAGAGAAAAGTTTAGTAGGGATTGCGCCTTCTCCACAGGCGAAATCATTTAAGTTTTATGTGCGAGAAGCCCACAAACGGGCATATGAATTTGACGGGAACTAATTATGAAGAAGACACTTTTTATCGCATCAGCAATTTCAATAGCATTACTAGCAGGTTGTTCTAGCAAGCAAGTGGTAAGTTATGGCGACGCTACTGCTGTTGAAACCACTGATATCAACTTTGGCTCAACGGATTTACAAAAAGTAGCGAATGAAATGACTGATTCATTGATCGCCTCACCGGTGATTGGTTCGCTGACGCAAAATAAACGCCCAGTTGTTTTTGTTGAGCGCATCAAAAATAAAACCAGTGAACATATTGATACTGAGTCAATTACTGATTCAATTTCAACAAAGGTATTGCGTTCGGGCAAATTCCGCTTTGTTGACATGTCTCGTGTTGAGTCAGTTAAAAAGCAGCTACAGTTTCAACAAGAAGGCGGTTTGGTTGATCCAACCAAAGCTATACAGTTTGGTAAGCAGATAGGTGCTGAATACATGCTATACGGCAACTTGTCTAGCATTGTAAAAGCCAATGCTGACAAGAAAGACGTATATTATAAATTCACAATGCGTTTAATGGATTTAGAAAGCGGTATTATCGAATGGGCCGATGAAACGGAAATACGTAAAACGCGTGAAAAAGCCAGTGTGGGCTGGTAACAAGCTACTTTTGGTAGATTAAGGAGTCACTGATGAAACTGGTACCTTTATTTTTTCTGTGCTTAATAACGGGGTTTATGACCCATTCAACTGCTGCTGATTATGAGCGCAACAAAGCGGTACCTGTTCAGCAAGTGCTCTTTGGTCATGTAACTTCGGTACGTCAGATCACCGAACGAGAGATTATTGAAGATCGTGCAAACGGCTGGGAGCTTTTTGGTGGGGCATTAATTGGTGGTGTACTAGGTAATCAAATAGGCGACGGTAGTGGTCGTGATATAGCGACTGTGCTCGGTAGTATCATTGGTGCAGCAGTGGTTGATAAAAAAGGGCGTAAATCAGAAGTCCGTGAGTTACACCTTGTTGAGCTTATGATCCGCACCGAGCAGGGCGATGACTATATGGTGGTTCAAGACTATGACAGACGCATGCTGTTTAGCAGAGGTGATGACGTCCGTATGGTGTATTTAGCCAATGGTACGGTGAGAATCGACAAACAATATTAGGTGCTTGTTGTTTACATACAAACAAAAAAGCGAGCGTAAAGCTCGCTTTTTTATTATGTAGAATACTAGAAAGTAAACTTAACGCTTGCTTTGAATATTCTGCCCAGTGCGCTGTATGTGCTTGGGAAGGTGTTACCTGAATTGAAAGCCGTAGAGCCAGCTTCACCGCCAACAACGGGTGGATCTTCTTCCGTAATGTTGTCTATGCCAAAGGTTAACTTGGTATTTTCACCCAGGTTATAGCTAGCGAATAGATCGATGTAGTCATACGAGTCTATCGATCTGAACTCTTCAAATGATCCCTCTGCTTGGACTTCTTCCATATCGATCGAGCTCAAGTGGCGCCAAAGTAGTGATACTGTTAGGTCATCCATGTTCCAGCTAACACGCTGATTCCAAGTGGTTTCAGGTGTAGGTGAACAGTTATTTCCGTACATACCTAAACAATCAATAATCGGTAAAACCTCAGAAGACTGCCTTTCATTGGTCAAGTAATGGTTTACATTGGTGGCAAAATTAAGTTCGCCCCAATCTTCCATACCGACATTGAAATATAGTCCAATCTCTAAACCTTCTGCACGGCGATAACTTAGGTTGGTGGTGTAAGTCTGAATACCTGCACCAGAAATAGTTAAGTCGCCGCCAATACGAACGATTTTTTCACACTCGCTAGTGACACCGAAGGTATAACACGCATCTAACGTTTGCTGAGCTGTAAAGGTGCCGATCGTATTGTCAACTTCAATGTCGTAGTAATCAACTGACAGTTCAAGGTTGAGTAAATCATCATTGGTATAAACAAAGCCGGCAGTGAATGTATCTGCTTCCTCTGCTTCAGGCAATTGCTCTGGGTTTGTGCCCTGGAAGGCGTTGACTTGCCCAGAAATTACGTCTTGCACTTTACCAACTTGTGCATCTGTCATTCCCGTAGAAATACACAGCTCACGTAGGCGAGCATCAATGTTGCCAGCATTTGCTACTGAACATGGGTCTAGCAAAGCGTTGCTCAACCCCGTTACGACAGGTGCTGCTATTTCACCAACGTTTGGCGCGCGTGTAGCTGCTTGATCCATAACGCGAATGAGTAAGTCCTCAACAGGTCGCCAGCTTAAACCAATTTTCCATGTGTCGTTGCTACCAACTGAGTCATAGTCTGCACTACGGTATGCAAACTCTAAGTCCAGAGTTTCCGCCATGAACTGGCCATCAAATATCGGTAAGACACCTTCGAAGAACAGCTCTTCAACTTTGAAGCCACCTTTAATTGGTAAAGTGTTACCGCCAGCGCCACCTAAACAGCTCGAGGGCGCTTCTTTAAGGCACTCATCAGGAATGGTTTCACCCGTTTCACGGCGATGCTCGTAGCCCAAGCTAAGGCTCATTGGCACACCAGCAGTAGGTAGCTCTATAAAGTTAAGCGGGCCACTAACACTTGCTGTAAACACTTCCTGTTCATATTCTTGTTTGATTAACGCAGTAGCAGATGAGTACGCTGCAGCTTCAGGTGTAATTGTGCCGAAACCACCAAAAAGATCGATTGGAACACAGGTTGCGTCACCACCTTTACAGGTAACACCGTCAGTACTGTCGAGTGCTTTTTGGATGTTCTTAACGTTGGTGTAACCCGCACTTATATTGGTACGGTTTGATTCACCATATTGGAAAGAAATATCGTATTCCCAATCGTCGTATAAGACACCTTCGATACCTGCGACTAACTGAAATAGTTGTGTTTCATAGTTTGTCGAGCGTGGTCCAAGTTCGAGCGTGCGGCGGCGAAGCTGAACTAACAGGTAGTCTTCTTGGTCAACAACACCATTGCCATTCATGTCTTGCCAGTTCTCTACGCCATTATTTAAAAGGTCGTCTTCACGTGCTTGGTTGGCACGTTCGAGAATCCAGCCAAGTGCTTGATCACTAATAAACGGGTTAGCAAGCGGGATATTAAAGGTTTCTCCAAAGGTCCCTGAAGGAGCAACTTGTTGTTTAACTTGAGTATTATTAAACATCGCTGTGGCATAAACGGTATGCTCTTCTGCCACATCATAATGTGCAATCGTCGTTGCGCCGTATCGTTCTTGTGGCGTTTGGTAGAAATTATAGGGGTTGAAATTAAAGCGGCTACAGTCATCGCCAAGTGTTCTGTCTTCACGGAACTGGCCGTTAACCCCTGCGCCTACAATAGCAAACCTTGTTGGCATTGATGTCGTAGAGCCACCACCACTTTCAAAAGTGGTTACGTCTGGACCACCACAGTTTTCGTGTGGAGGTACCGGACCTTCACCATTAAGAAATTCTTCATAGCCGCCTCCAGACGCGGTTGCTATACCTAAAACACCCAGAGGGCGGTCGCCAAGCATGACTGGTTTGCGATCAGTCCAATTCATTGAAATAGCGACATTACCTCGGCCTTCATCTAGGCTAGAGCCTAGTGTTAAGGCTAGACTGTCTGTTTCACCATCGCCTTCTTCTGTTTCTGAGTAATTGTAGAGGAACTCTACGCCCTCAAAATTATTCTTCATAACAAAGTTTACAGCACCAGCAATAGCATCTGAGCCGTAAACTGCGGATGCACCACCTGTGACTACATCAATGCTCTCAACCAGTGAAACAGGTACAGAGGCTGTATCAACCACACCGTTGAAATTGAATGGGATCATACGTCTGCCATTCATGAGCACTAACGTACGTTGCGTCCCTAAGGCTCTTAAGTTGACGGTTGCAGCACCAGCCGTACCATTGTTTACACTGGCACCATCGCCAGGAATGGTAGAAGGCAGATTTCTAAGAACTTCTTCTATTTGTGGCGTCTGCAACATTTCAATTTCTTGTGCGCCGACAGACATTATTGGGCTTGCAGAAACCGCGCCTGGTCGTCGAATACGACTGCCGGTTACCGCGATACGTTCTATATCTTCTTCGACTTGTTGCTCTGACTCTTGAGCAAATGCTTGGTTTGGAATATATGCTGCGCTTGCGCTAACACCAAATAACAACGCAAACTGAACAGCACTGGTCAGTTTTGACTTGTTAAACATGAGATTCTCCCTGTTTAGTTATAATCATGATGTTCCTCTTGCGAACATGACTGCTTCCTATGCAGCAAAGAGATGAACCATGGTCAACTTACTCCTGCGAGAAGGTGCCGACATTAGCAAATACGCCAATGGCTGAATTTGTGGGATAACAGGACAGTAGCCATAGTTAAACGGCTAAAAGTACCGTTTTTACTGGCGTTTAAGGGAAAAGAGGTGTTTTTATGTTATTGATTTATATTGAAAAATGTATTTGCAACAGTTGGAGCTAGCAGGGCATTATAGGCAAAAGTTGCAATTTTTTATGAATTATCAGAATAATGCTCCATAGACATGTGGTGCCTTTGGTTATGTTTAAATCGTTAATAGAAAATTTGCCATCGCGTTATTTTTGGCTTGGCAATATCGTATTTTGGTTACTGCTCAACTCACTTGCTGCGACCAATAGTTATCGGATGAATTTGCACTTCAACCGACAGGTGGATTGGTTAGATGTTTGGCTTGAGTATTTGCCTTGGTGGGGCAATTGGGCGTTAATTGCTCCTCTTATCATCGCCAGCACGCAAATGATTTCATTTGACGGGAACAGTTTGCATAAATTTATCGCTAAAACGCTAGCGGTTATGATGGTCTTTTTCTGTTTTTATTGGAGCTTAACTATCGTTGAGGTGTCACTTATTTCAGAAGGCACATTGTCAATTTCAGCATTACGTGAGTCATTTGCGCAACTTATGTTGAGCCCATTACACATGGACTTTCTTGTCTATATTGCAGTGCTATGTTCAGGGTATTCGTATACGTATTACACGCGTTCACGTCAACAAAGTAAACGTAACAGAGAGCTGAGCGAACAACTATTGCAGGTAGAACTACAATCGTTGAAATCTCAACTGAATCCACATTTTTTGTTTAACACGCTAAATACCATTGCAAGCTTGATTCGTTTGGACAATAAACCGAATGCGATTAAAGCGTTAAGCGAGCTGAGCTCGATGCTAAGAAAAGTTCTTGAAAATCAACGTCACCAGCTGATTTCGTTAAAACAAGAAATGGAATTTATTGAAAGCTATCTAATTATTCAACGGATGAGATTCGAGAATAAATTAACGACGCAGGTCAACGTAGATCCGAATTGTTTAACTTTGGATGTTCCTTTCATGTTGCTTCAACCTTTGGTCGAAAATGCGGTTCAGCATGGCTCACAGTTGGAAAGCAATAAGAATGAGTTGCGTCTAGATGTTTACTGCCAAGATGATTACTTGCACGTAAAACTGATCAACAAAATACCTGAAAAAGATGAACATCAGGGCTTTGGAATTGGCTTAAGCAATTGTCGAAAACGCTTAGAAAAGCTGTATGAATATGATTTTCAATTAACATTAACCCCCATGGATAACGGATATTTTGAAACCTATCTATGCCTACCGATAGGAGTATTGGATGCTTAAAGTACTGGTTGCTGACGATGAATCGTTGGCCAGAGAAACAATAAAATTATTGTTAAAAGATCAGAAAGACATTGGTGAAGTATTTGAAGCCGAAGATGGCAACCAGGTACTTGACGTGTTTAAAACAACCAAGCCAGATATTGTTTTTCTCGATATTCAAATGCCCGGAAAAACTGGGATAGAATTAGCAGAAGAGCTACCAAATGACACGGTGATCATTTTTGCAACGGCCTATGATCAATTTGCCATTACTGCCTTTGAGCTAAATGCGATAGGGTATTTGTTGAAACCATTTGATGATGACAAGTTTTATGCGGCACTGAATCGTGCACGTAAAGAACTAGCAGGCAACAGGTCGAGTGATTTTAAGAAAGTAGGGCAGCTCATTCAGCATATGGTTGATGAACAGGATAAACCATACAAGAGTCGCCTTGTAGTAAAAGATCCGGGCCGTATTCGGTTGGTGGATGTGGAACAAATAAACTATATCGCAGGCGCGGGTAATTACGCTGAAGTGCATTTGTTTGAAACCAAACCCGTGCTTCATCGTGAAACGCTGACAAGCCTAGAAAATCAGCTCGACCCGAAAGTCTTTGTGCGTATCCATCGTTCAACTATTGTCAGACGAAGCAGTGTCAGTGAGTTACGTTCTAATGAAAATGGTGATTACACGGTCGTGCTTAAGTCCGGTGAAAACTTAACGTTGTCTCGCAGAAATAAGTCGAAGTTAGATGAATTATTGGGTGACAGTTAACCAATAGAGCGATAAGCACAGTATTTAGGCATAAAAAAAGGGGGATAAACGTCATCCCCCATAGTCATCATTTGTGCTTTCATTGACAGATCAAAACACAATACTACATGCCTCAATTGTCATCGAATATATGGATCCAGAGAGTATTTAAATTCATATATTGTTCTGACATTTTTAGTATGGCAAACACTCGCCCTCCTTAAAAAGATGCCTTGGGACAAATTGAAAGATATATGGGATAAGTGGCATCTTCAGCACGAAATGTATCCAAACATGTCGCGTTTAGGTTCGTTTTGCTAAGTAACTGTCATAGTCTGGAATTGATCTTTCGTAACTTTGGTCAAACAAGGAAGAGTTGATCAACAAGTCTGCACTCGCTTGATTACATGCCACGGGAATGTTCCAAACTGCAGCTAGTCTTAGTAACGCTTTTACATCTGGATCGTGAGGTTGTGCTTCTAAAGGGTCCCAAAAAAATATCAACATATCGATTGATTGCTCGGTAATCAGCGCACCAATTTGCTGATCGCCACCTAGCGGACCGCTGATTAATGCTTCAATCGCTAAGCCCGTCTTTTGTTGAATGAGCGCACCTGTTGTGCCTGTTGCATAAAGCTTATGCTGGTTTAGCTTGTCTTGATATTTTTTACACCAGTCGATGAGATTGGCTTTCATGTTGTCGTGAGCAACTAAAGCAATAGATTTTATTTTGTTCGAATTAATGTTTTTATATTGCATACGCTAAACTCCTAATACTTAAATAGAATATATCTGCTTTTAGTTGGCATTGCTTATGAAACTTCACTTAAAACATATCGCGCTTACTTTTATTGCACTCTGTTTATTCGCTTGTAGTCCTAGTAAAGATGAAGAGCAGGTAAAGCAAACGCTTAAGCCAACACAGATTGTACATATTAAGTCGCTTGATGATCTCACTGACTTATTTGACAAGTATCAATACAACTCTGAAGCATGGACGCAAGGTAGCCGTGCAGTACCACGATTAACATTTGATGGTGTTACTGAACGATGGCAAAAAGGGTCGAAAAACCTGCCTGTCGATGAGAAAAAGCAAGTGTTTTTTCGTTTGATGGCTCCTCTTATTTTAATGTCGAATGAAGAGATCCTTGCTGAACGCGAATTGGCGAAAAATGCCCCGTTGTCTTCTGAACCATTAAAGCAGTTGGCCATAAAGTATAAGGTCATTGAAAAAGGGAGTCAGAGCGCGGGGTTGGGCGCAGATGAAAGGTCACAGCTATTAAATCGCATAGATATTGTGCCGCCATCACTGGCGCTTGCCCAAGCAGCTGAAGAGAGTGGGTGGGCTACGTCGCGTTTCACCGTTGAAGGCAATGCCTTTTTTGGCCAATGGGATTTTAGTGGCCAAGGTATGATCCCCAAACAACAACGAAAAGAACTTGGTAATTATGGTTTGGCTCGATTTGATACGCCGTTTGATTCAGTCAAAGGGTATATGTTCAACATTAATACAGGCCATGCTTATCAAAAACTTCGCGATAAAAGAGCCGGACTTAGGCAACAACATCAAGCGATTACAGGACTTGGTTTGGTAGAGACATTAGATAAATACTCGGAGCGAGGACAGGCATATATCGACGGTATCAGTGAATTGATCACCTACAACAATCTAGAGCCCGTTGATGAAGCATACCTTGTCGGCGACCATATCATCCAATTAGTCGCAGATAGTGAATAAACAATTAACAACAAGAAAAATAGTCACATGGAAAAAATGAATAAAGGTTTTAGCTTAAAGTTACTTGATAACATGGAAGCACTCTCGTCAGAGCGGATCACTCTCGTTGAAAAGGAGGTTCCTGAACTTAAGCGCGGGCAAGTACTTATCAAAATGTTAGCGACACCTGTAAACCCGTCAGATTTAGTATACTTGATGGGAAAATACGGACTCCCGCCACAAGACGGTGCTTATGTAGGGTTTGAAGGCTGTGGCATTGTTGTAAAAGCAAATGCGGGGCTATATGGCAAATGGCTTGAAGGAAAGCGCGTCGCTATTTCGGCACAACCAAGCATTGATGGTGTTTGGGCAAAATATGCCATCACCAAAGCTAACTTTTGCTTGCCTCTAAGGGACGACATTCCAGATGAACAAGCTGCAACCATCATTGTAAATCCGTGCACATCAGTGTGTATGGTTGAGAGAGCTAAAGCGTTAGGCGCTAAGGCTATCGTCATTAATGCAGCAGCCAGTCAAGTGGGCAAAGGGGTTATCCGTTACGCAAAGCAGGAAGGACTCGCCACCATCGCTACTGTGCGCAGTCAAAGCAATGTCGCTGTATTAAATGAGTTGGGTGCAGATGAGGTGTTATTAACAACAGCGGAAGATTTTCAAGTGAATTTGAAACTTGCCTGTAAAAACCATCGCGCATCTGTCTTACTCGATGCTGTTGCATGTCAGGATACCCCACTGGTATTAAAAAATATGCCTAAAGGGTCGACGGCTATTGTTTATGGTCGATTAACTGAAACGCATGACCCTCTGGGCGGTATGTTTAGTGTTGCTGATGTAATTTTCAGAGATATTCGAATTGAGGGATTTTGGCTGGCAACCTATATCGGGAATGCCAAGCCTTGGCAGGTCTATCGATTAAGTAAAAAAGTTCAGAAGCTTTTTGCCGATGGCATTTTCGAAACGGATATATATAAAACCGTGGGCTTTGAGGACTTCTATCAAGCTATCGATCACTATGCTGAACATAAAAGTGACGGGAAGGTGATACTTAAACCGAACGGTTAGCATTTAATGGCTAACTGTTGATGTCGTATTTAAAGAGCATTATTCGGCTTAGTGCCACAGCCCTAGTACTAACCCATAAAGTAAAAACTGCCCTAGGTGATAGCCGCCATCAATAAGTAATAACTTGAGTGACTTATGACTAAATTGGTAGTTAATTGCAAAACTGGTTGCCACCAGTGCAAACCCAACGAGTAAGGCGTGATGTATTGCAAACAACAACGTAGGCTCGGGACCCAGCAACAATGCGAATCCAAATGCAGAAATTAGCGCAAATAAAAAAGACAAACCGAATACTTGAGTAGGATGTTCAGCTTGAGATTCGTCGAAGCCTGACTCTTCAACCCAAGCTTGCCCAAAGAGTACAGGTGAATACCAAAGTCCACCTAATATAAAGCTCGTTATTGCTGCGACGAAAATTGCGAGAAAATTTAACGCTTCCATGGCTGTATAGCCTCATTGTTATATTATAACCATTCCCTTTAAGGTAGTCGCTAAGTGACTGTTTCGTCAACAAGTCTTACGATTCTTTACAAAGCAAATATGTGTAAAAAATAGATAAAAGTAAATTGTGTTTTATGTAAAACATTTCGGTAGAATTAGCGAAAAAGATTACAAAGCGTTTGCATGAAATTCCTGCACACTTCTGACTGGCATTTAGGTCGTCAATTTCACAATGTTTCGCTGCTTGAAGACCAAAAAGCGGTGCTTGAACAATTAACCGATTACATTGAACAACATCAGGTTGATGCTGTTGTTGTAGCCGGTGATATTTATGATCGCTCCGTGCCACCGACAGCGGCAATCGAACTGCTAAATACCGTAGTAAATCGAATCTGCAACGAACTCAAAACACCTATGATCTTGATCTCGGGCAACCATGATGGCGCTGAACGCTTAGGTTTTGGCGCAGAACAAATGAAGCAGTCAGGTTTAAACATCATTAGTAACTTTGAGGATATGGTTAACCCTGTTGTCATCAAAACTAAAGATGCTGGCGAAGTGGCGTTTTATGGTATGCCATATAACGACCCAGAACAGGTGCGGTTTGCATTTGGCGTAGCAGCGTCCAGTCACGATGATGCACATAAACATCTTACTGAAAAAATTGCAGAACAGTTTACTGACAATCAACGAAACATCTTGATAAGCCATTGCTTTGTTGATGGAGCGATAGAATCTGATTCAGAGCGCCCGCTGTCAATTGGGGGCTCGGATAGAGTAAGTCATGAACACTTCACTGATTTTGACTATGTTGCGCTTGGCCATCTGCACCAACCACAGAAAAAAGGTGAAGACTTTATTCGCTACTCTGGCTCACTGATGAAATATAGTTTTGGCGAGCAACACCAAAAAAAAGGGGTAACGTTAGTTGAAATCAATAAGCAAGGTTTTGTTAGTGCAGAACATATCGATTTAACAGCGCCGCATCAAATGCGCATTATTGAAGGTGAGCTTGAAGCGGTGATTGAAGCAGGAAAAACAGATCCTAATAACGAAGATTATCTATTAGTCCGCTTGATGGACAAACACGCTATTTTAAACCCCATGGAGAAACTCCGCGCTGTCTATCCAAATGTTCTTCATTTGGAAAAGCCTGGTATGCTTATCGGTATTGAGCAAGAAATGGCTCAGGCCAAACTTGCCAGAAGTGAAATTGACATGTTCAGAGACTTCTTTTTAGAAGCGCAAGACAGCGAATTGTCGCCAGAGCAAGACCAAGCTATCGGCGATATTATTAAACAACTTTCCTCCCACACTTCAGTGCAGTAAACAGAGCGTTCAATGAAACCTATCAGCCTATCTATGCAAGCATTCGGACCGTTTGCGCAAACAGAGACCATTCACTTTGAAAAATTGGGCAGTAATCCGCTTTTTCTTATTAATGGTCCTACAGGCTCTGGTAAAACGTCGATACTTGATGCCATTTGTTTTGCACTGTATGGCGAAACAACGGGGAATGAGCGCCAAGGTATTCAAATGCGATGTGACATGGCGTCGCCAGAGTTGCCAACGGAGGTCACCCTTGTGTTTTCACTGCACGGGAAAACATATCGCGTAACTCGCTCACCTGAGCAAGAAGCACCTAAAGCCCGCGGCGAAGGCATGACACTGAAGAAACACAGTGCATTTCTATATGATGTTTCAACACAAGAGTTGCTTATCACCAGCAAAACCGGACAAGTAAAAAGCGAAGTGGCCAATATCATCGGCTTAAGTGAAACGCAATTTCGACAGGTCATGGTGTTGCCACAAGGAAAGTTTAGAGAGTTGTTATTGGCTTCATCCAAAGAGCGTGAAGAGATTTTTGGCCAACTGTTCCAAACAGACATATACAAAAAAATAGAATTTGCATTAAAAGACAAAGCGAGTCAAATCAGTAAGGAAAAGAACGAGTTCGACAACCAGATTAGAGGTGCATTGCAAGTAGCAGAGGTTTCATCCCAAGCCGAATTGATGTCAAAACATGAGGTGTTATCACAACAATTCAATACCGCCAAATCAGCCGAACAAAATGCGTTAGAGCAGTTGAACTTAGTAAAAACTAACCGCCAAAAAGCAGAAGTGTTATCTCAAAGTTTTAGGCAAAAAGAACAAGCACAACAAGCATTAATGCAACACAAGCAAGGGGTAGAAAGAGTAAAAGAATTTGAACGGCGCTTGGACTTATCAAAACATGCGAACAAATTGACATTACCCTTTGCTAACGTTCAGGCTGCAACAAAACAAGTTGAAGATCTTTCACAAAAAATAACGCAACTGGTTGTTGGTGTGCAAACTGCAACAGTATCAGAAAAAGAAAAAGCAGAGGCGTTAAAACTTGCCAAACTTGAGGAAGCTACACTTCCTCAATTGAGAGAACGACTTTATTCGTTAGAGGGCCTGAAAGGACAGTTTGCTGAAAAAATAAGCCTTGAAAAAGCCATTGCAGAAGGCAAAAAGCTGCAAATACAACACGAGCAAACATTCACAAAGTATCAAGCCTTTAAAGAGCAGCTTGCTGCTGAAGCAACCCAAGCACAACAAGCGCTAGAGCAGGCGAAAATCGATGTCGCTAAAATATCTGCCATTCAGGCTGAAATTCAACAAAAGCAGCGGTTGGTTCAAGATTTAGAGCGGTTTGCGGCGTTACAACAAACATTGCATCAACAAAATGCTCAAGTGGCTGGAAAGCAAGACTTGGTAAACCAAGCCCAACATCATTTACAGCAAATGGTTAATCATGCAGATACGCTTGAGCTCAGTTGGCACAACGCGCAAGCCGCGGTGCTAGCCCAGCGTTTGCAACAAGGGCAAGCGTGCCCGGTTTGTGGTAGTCATGAACATCCTATGCCCGCTACATTTGCAGGCGAGCAAGTCACGAAAGAACAGGTACAGTTTGCTCGTAATCAGGCGTTAGACGCTCAATCCAGCCTACACAAGGTGTCGAGTGAACTTGAGCAACACAACGTATTGATAGCGCAATACCAGCAACAGCTGAATCAGCTTGGTAGCGAGTTAGGGGAACGCGCTCAATTACCAAGCGGTGACATTCAGTCAGAAATAGCAATACTAAGTCAGCAATCACAGAGTTTGCAGTTGATCAATGTTGAACAAATGACTGAACACGTCAACAGACTTCACGAGCGTTGTGCAGATGGTGAGAGTAAAATTATTGCTTTACAGAATCAAATAGCCGTAAACGATTCAACAGTATTGGCAAATAACGCGCAATTAGCCAAGGTTATTGCTGCACTGGGTAACGAATTTCATGAGCTTATTCAACTGGAGCAAGCAATCGCCTTAATTGCCAAAAACATTGAGGGTGTCGTCAACGGGTTAGATACCGCCAATGCATCATATCAACAAGCGCTAATTGCTAAGACGCAGGCTGAAAATGAACTCAATACGCATCAGCAACTGCTTAATGACGCACAAGAAAAGCACGAGCAAATGCAAAATGAATGGCAAAACTCGTTGCAAGGCAGTGTATTTGAAGACGAATCCCATTTCATACAAAACAAGGCTTCTGAACAAGACCAGCACGTATGGCAACAAGAAGTTGAAGCTTTCAAGCAAAAACAGACTCAGCTAGAGCAAACATTAGCTGACTTAAATTTGGCGTTACAGGACAAAATAAAACCTGATTTGTCAGCGATAACAGATCAACTTACCCATGCCCAACAAACTTATGATATAGAGCGCCAAAAGCTTGATAATGCGCGCTCACTAATGGAAAAAATAGAGAGCGTTCGCAAACAAATAATCGGCTTGCATGAGAAAAATGCCAAGTTAGAAGCTGATTATAAAGTGTTTGGTACCTTATATGACGTTGCTAGCGGCAAAACAGGAAGTCGCATTAGCTTACACCGTTTTGTGCTGGGAGTGTTGCTAGACGATGTGCTTATTCAGGCGTCCCAACGACTATCTTTGATGAGTAAAGGCCGCTACATGCTTGCACGTAAAACTGAGGGCTTCAAAGGGGCTGCAGGCAGAGGGTTAGACTTAATGGTTGAAGACGGTTATACCGGCAAATCAAGAGATGTTGCAACGCTATCGGGTGGTGAATCTTTTATGGCTGCACTAGCCCTAGCTCTAGGGCTTTCTGATGTTGTCCAGTCATACAGTGGCGGTATTCGGTTGGACACTTTATTTATTGATGAAGGCTTTGGCAGTTTAGATCCAGAATCACTCGATCTTGCGGTTCAAACACTTGTGGATTTGCAACAAACAGGGCGAATGATCGGTGTAATCTCTCACGTGTCTGAACTTAAAGAGCAAATGGCGCAACGTATCGATGTAACACCTTCACGACATGGCTCTACCGTATCTATCACAAGTTTAACTTCGTAGGCGCAAGAAATCAGTGTCTGGCATTACACAGTTATTGATTTGTGTAATGCCAGTGATAACGTTTTATCATTGGTTTCGTGGCTATCCTGTGCGTAAAATTGGCTCTCAACAGAGGAACTCGCATGGATACATGGATAGCGTTCACATTGCTTGCAGCTTTTATGCAAGCCATACGTACAGCAGGCCAAAAACAACTTTCAACGCATTTATCATCGATAGCTACAGCAGGTGTTCGTTATATATTTGCGCTTCCTTTTGCTTGGTTATATTTGTTTTGGGCACTTGAACATTATCAAGTTCAATTACCTCGGCTAAATAGCACTTTTCTCCAATATGCAATGATTGCCAGCTTTGCTCAGTTAATTGGCACGGCGTGCTTAGTTGTAGCTTTCCAATATCGAAACTTTGCTGTAGCAACTAGCCTCGCGAAAACAGAGGCCATACAGGTGGCTATTATCGGCGCACTCTTGTTTGCTGCACCACTTAGTGGCTTCGGTTGGCTGTCTGTTATCTTGGGCGTGGTCGGCGTCATACTTGTTTCTAAAGTAAAGTTTTCAGTACGCGACATCTTTATGAATCCCGGTGCTGGATACGGTTTAGCGTCAGGCTTAGGTCTTGCTATAACAACCTTGCTGATAAGAGAGTCTAACTTGGTGCTAAACACCCATCCCATGGTTGCAGCAGCAGTAACCTTAGTGTTTTTGATTACCGCACAGTCTCTTCTGTCTATTGCCTATCTTTTGCTAAAAGACAGCAAACAGCTGGGTTATATGTTGGTGAATTGGCGCTTAGCGCTGTTTGTCGGCATCACCAGTTTGTTGGGGTCCATTGGTTGGTTTACTGCAGTTAGCTATCAAACGGCTGCTTACGTTAAAGCGTTAGGCCAAGTAGAGTTTTTTATTACCCTGATCTTAACGTATCGCCTGTTCAAAGAATCTATCTCAGTGAAAGAAATCGTGGGCATGATGCTCATTGTAGTCAGTGTTGTTGTGCTTTTATTGTTGGCATAGCGAACAGTGAGTCCGTTTTATAATCAAGTGTCTTGATGTACTGCAGCTTCGAGTTTGTTTGCTAAGCGGCGTTTACCATTGACCAACGATATCTGCTACACTGCGCTCACTTTTAATGTAGGCGCGTAACTTTTTGCGCTATAGATAACCGAAAAAACTTATGCAAATTTCAAAAGATAAAGTCGTTCAGTTTCACTACACAATGACCGATCAGTCGGGTGAAGAAATTGAGAGCTCTGTAAATGGCGACCCAATGGCATACCTTCATGGGCACAACAACATGATTGTAGGTGTAGAAAACGCGTTAAGCGAGAAAGTGGCAGGTGATAAATTTACTATCACGCTAGAGCCAAAAGATGCTTATGGCGAGCGTCAAGAAGACGCTATACAAAGAATCCCAGTCAAGCATTTGCAGGGTGCGAAAGTATGGAAGCCCGGCATGGTTGCTGTGGTTCACACGGAGCAAGGCCACCGTCAAGTAACGGTGTTAAAAGCAGGCCGCTTCATGGTGACGTGTGACTTAAACCCACCGTTGGCAGGCAAAACGTTAACGTTTGATATTGAAGTTGTTGATGTGCGAGATGCGACAGAAGAAGAAATAGAGCACGGTCACGCACACGGCGTTGGTGGTCATCAGCACTAATTGCAGCTAGCTTACTGTATCAAAGCCGCTCTTCTGTTTGCTTTAATGTGAAATGGAAGAGCGGCTTTATAATTTTTACATTTAGAAAATATTTATCATCCTATTACTGAAAATCTTTCGTTTCTAGGTAAAGCTGTTTCTGCCATGTAAGTGGCATATCAATTGTTTCTAACACCGCTTTATTCAACTGCACGCCAGATGTTGTAATGGTTGTTGAAGAAAGCGCATCAAGCGTCTTTTTCTTGAGCCAAACAATGTGATCAAAGCTTGGGTTAGCTGCGATCTTGTGGATCGCTAACACATTTTGTTCATCAAGCTCTATTAATTGATACGTGCCATTTTCCTGCTGTTTTGAGGCGTCAGCAATCATTAGCGGGTTATCAACCACGAATAATGATTCCGCAATCTGTGTTTTTCCACCGCGCTCAAAGTGACCTGCAACAACACTTGCATTGAACGACTTTAACGTCCCGTCAATCAGCGCTACCAAGTCAAATTTTTCAGGCACAATACTAACCAGTTGATTGTTTTCTAACAGATTTAATGTTGTTTTTTCGCTTTTTTGATCAACTTTCGTTGTGAAAATAATCTGATGGTCGTGCATCGAATTTTGAAGCGGCATATGGGAAGCAATGATCCATTGGTCGACTTTCATGAGCGCCATGCCATGTGTACCAAAACGAGAGTGGTGTTCGTGATTTGCACTCAGCACTGACATTGAAATTAACAGGTTAATAAATAAAGCGCTAAGTAGTATTCGAGAAAAAAGTAATGGCATTGATAGGATCCTTGGTGAAATTTGTTTCTAGTTTAGCGCATCATAAATGTGGAATCGTTTGCAATAAGTCAATATTGATTCCAAAATGGAAATGGTTATTGTAATTAAGCCATACAGCCTGAAACATGAATACAGACGACCTAGAAAAGTTTATTTCATTGGCGCAAAGCCAAAATATGCAGCAGTCAGCTGCAGAGTTTGATGTTACGCCCAGTGCAATGTCAAAGGCACTCAGG
The DNA here is from genome assembly GCF_042682785.1 of Thalassotalea euphylliae. Lineage (GTDB taxonomy): Bacteria > Pseudomonadota > Gammaproteobacteria > Enterobacterales > Alteromonadaceae > Thalassotalea_F > Thalassotalea_F euphylliae. The sequence continues at coordinate 450,031 of NZ_JBHUIB010000003.1, forward strand.
CGTATTGAACTGCTACTATCGACACAGCTGTTTCTCAGAAGTGGTAAGCAACTTATTCTCAATGCTCATGGACGTCGCTTTTTGCCTTATGCACTAGCAGCAGTTAAGCAAATAGATGAAGCGCAATCCCTGATCGGCAATTTGACGAAAGACAAAATCAAGGTAGTTGGTCCATCAATTTTATTGAGTAAGTGGGCCAGTGTAACGACAAGGGAGCTGCTGAATGCTAGAACATCCAATATTAGTTTCGAAAGTTTTTACGAGCAGCAATCACTTGAATCTTTGTTGCAGGGCAACGCAGATATTGCCATCGTTACGCGCGAAATAGAGCATCAAATACCTGATATGCTGCACACACAGGTGTTGGGTGAATTTCAACAGGTATTTGCGGTTGGTAAAACGCACGCAATTGTGGGTGAATGCAGTGAAATAGGTGCTGACCAATTAGCAGAATTAGATTTCGCCGTGCCTGAACGTTCTCCTTTTTGCGGTGAGCAACGAGGTAGGGGGTGTGACGGTTGGTTAGGAACGCTACCCGAACGCAAAATGCCGATAACCGTTAATGATCATAATGTACTCCTTCAACTCATTAAAACCGGTGGCTTTGTAGCTATCGTGCCAGACTATTGGGCGAGGGAGCACCAATTAGTCATACTTCCTGTGGTGGCAGAAGCCTTACCTGAAAAAGAGGACGTGATTGCTGTAGCCTGGCAGCAACATTGGCTAGATGCGTTATGCTGACAGATACCGTTGTGAAACAGCTATGAAGTCGTGAAGCGATAAGTTGCAGCAATATTAGGTTCGGTGCAATTGCGCTTTTGGTCTAACCTGTTAAGGTAAATCAAAACTATAAAAACACGAAAATCACTTAAGGAAGCAACATGAAGTCGATGATCAAACCTTTCTCTTCAATTGCACTCGCACTTTCTACTCTTCTCTCTAGCCAAGCCATTGCTGAAACGCAAGTTATACATGCAGGTGAACTGCTGGCTATTCCCGGTGAATCGCCTCTTAAGAAGCACTCGGTAATCGTTGAAAACGGCAAAATTATCGCCGTTAAAAAAGGCTTCGTTAATGTAGAAAAATACGGCAAAGAAGCGAAGCTTGTCGACTTGTCATCATCTTTTGTTATGCCAGGCTTTATGGATATGCATGTGCATTTGCATGGTGAATTGGGACCCAATAACCATAAAGAAACCGTACAAATGTCTGATGCTGATGTAGCGATGAAAAGCGTACTGTTTGCAAAACGAACGCTAATGTCTGGCATAACGACAGTTCGTGATTTGGGTAACCAACCAGAGCAAATGTTTGCCTTACGTGACGGTATTAACAAGGGCTGGATTGACGGCCCTCGTATCATTGCTGGTACAGCGGTAACCATTACCGGCGGTCATATGGATGTTGACGGTATGTCACCAGACTTATTGACAATGAAAACCCCAAAAACAGTGTGTGATGGTGTTGATGAATGTCGTAAAGCGACTCGATATGCCATTAAATACGGCGCTGATGCGATAAAAATAGCGTCAACTGGTGGTGTGTTATCAGATACGACAACGGGTACTGGTCAACAAATGACTGATGATGAAATGAAGGAAATTGTTGAAACAGCGCATGGACTAGGACGAAAAGTTGCGAGCCATGCTCATGCGGCTGAAGGTATAAATGCTGCGCTTCGCGCCGGAGTAGATAGTATTGAACATGGCAGCTACTCAAATGAAGAGAGCATTAAGCTCTTTAAAGAGACAGGGGCTTTCTTGGTGCCCACTTTGCTTGCTGGCGAAACCGTGGTAGGTATGGCGAAAACATCTAACTTTATGTCTGAGCCTATCAAGGAGAAAGCTATTCGAGTAGGTGCTGATATGCTAGCGAACTTTAAACGCTCTTATGAGGCAGGAGTCAAAATTGCTTTTGGTACAGATAGTGGCGTGTCAAAGCATGGCACTAACATGAAAGAAGCTATTTTGATGCAACAAGCTGGTATGACAAACGCTGATGTTCTCAAAGCAGCTACACTCAATGCCGCTGAGCTCGCTGGTATGAGCAAAACCTTAGGTACGTTAGAGGTGGGTAAGCATGCAGATATTATTGCCACTGATGGCAGTCCATTAGCAGATATTCAAGAATTAATGGATGTCGATTTTGTCATGAAAGGTGGCAAGGTGTATAAACAATAGCGAACGACTAAACGTATACAAAGCCATGCTTGCGCATGGCTTTTTTGTGCATAACAATAAGCATTTAGCGCTAAATAAGCTAATACGGTAAAGGCAATACGCAGATTATTCATGAGTTTAACGCACCAGTTTCATCAATCCATCGAGACAATTTCTCCGAGCCAATGGAATACGTGCTTTGGCACTCAGCATCCATTTACAAGGTATGAGTTTCTCGCTGCGCTGGAGGTGTCAGGTTGTGTTTCAGGCGATACCGGCTGGCAGCCATTCCACTTAGTGATCAGTAATGCAGAAGATGAAGTTGTAGCGGCCATGCCTTGTTATGTAAAAGGGCACTCCTACGGCGAATATTTATTTGATTGGAGCTGGGCACAAGCCTATGAACAGCATGGTATTGAGTATTACCCTAAGCTGCTGGGGGCAGTGCCTTTTACACCTGTTGGCGCGAATCGCATAGGTTTCGCAACAGATAGTAAAGCGATACAAGCTGAAATTTTGACTTATGTTACATCGCTCTTCGCTCGATATGCCGAGGCTAATCATCTTCAGACGATTCAATTGTTATTTTTAACCAAAGCGCAACAAAACCAAATGCGTGACCATGGATGGATAACGCGCAGAGACGTGCAATATCATTGGTTTAATCGAAACTATGCATCGTTTCAGGACTTTACTGCGACACTGACGGCACGCAAGCGAAAGTCGTTACTGAAAGAGCGAAAAAAAGTTGAACAAAACGAAATTACGATCAAGCGTATTGCAGGTGAACAAGCGAGTGCTGAAGACTGGCATCAATTCCACCAGTTCTATGTGTCCACCTACCAAAAGCGGTCCGGCCATTTTGGCTATTTGAACAAATCATTCTTTAGGGAAATAGGTAAGTCGATGCATAGTCAGACGACGCTGGTATTCGCATATCACAATGACGTGTTGATAGCTGGGGCACTGTTTTTCCATGATAATGAACATTTGTATGGACGATACTGGGGATGCTTAGCTGAGTTTGATTTTTTGCATTTCGAGCTTTGTTATTATCAAGGTATTGAGCTCTGTATTGAAAAAGGGTTGTCCAGTTTTAATGCTGGCGCTCAAGGGCAGCACAAAATAAAACGAGGCTTTGAACCTGTTTATGTATACGGGAGCTACCAAGTATTCCACCCAAGTTTTGTGGGGGCTATTGAACGTTTTATTGAGCAGGAATATTTACTTACTGAGGAACATTTTATGGCAGCGCAATCAGCACTGCCATACAAAGTTATCGACGACGGCCAATAAACCCGGTTGTCAGTCCAACCCCTGTTAGAATGGAGCCACAACCAGCGATAATAGTTAGTGTTATGGCTTCGTCCAAGAAAATACTGCCCCACATTAAACCAAATACAGGAATTAAATAAGTCACAGATATCGCTTTTGTCGGCCCAACATCGGCTATCAAGCGAAAGAAGATAATGTAGGCCAGACCTGTACACAGCACCCCTAAAACGACAACAACCAGCCACGCCATACCCGAAGGCATTGTATTGGGTAAGAAGAAAAGCCCGAGCGGAAGCAGCATCGCTGCAGAACTAATTTGACTGCCTGCGGCAAGTGCCAGAGGCTTAATGTCACTCATGTATTGCTTGGTATAATTTGCAGCAATAGCATAACAAAACGTTGCAGCTAGACATGCTAAAGCTGGCAAAAATGTACTTTGCGCATCGGCTGCAAGCCTATCTGACATGAGTACATAAACACCGATAAAACCGAGTGCTAGGCCAATCATCGCCAAAGGCGTAATCTTGTCTTTTAACCAAAAGAAAGCGACGATAGCGCCAAATATAGGGGTTGTCGCATTTAGTACAGACGTGACCCCTGCTGATAAACTTAATACCGCATACGCAAACAAGGCGAAGGGGATTGCTGTGTTGAATGCTCCCATAATAAACACCTGATGCCAGCGACCATGCAGTTGTGAATGTTGTTTTTTGAGTACCATAAATGGCGTGAGAAATAGCGCAGCAGTGAGTGTTCTAAGTGCCATAAATAGCAAAGGCCCAAACTCTGGGCTACCTATGCGCATGAAAAGAAAACTCGCGCCCCATATGGCTGCCAAAAGCATTAGTTCGGCAAATGATTTAGATGACATGCAAGAATTTCCTTATTGGTCTAGCACATTGGAAAATGAAACCGCTTATTCAATAGCAAGTACTTTGACTCTTGTGAGTGACATAAACGCGAAAGTAACATTCACGTCAAACAAGCGCATGCCGTACGTTTTTTCATCTGGTTTTCCTTGTCGGTAAGCAGGTCGCGGGTCTTGAGTAAGTACCTGCTGTATCATCTCAAAAAGTGGCTCGGCGTGGGCTTTTGCTCGCAGTTCTGCTTTCTCTTCAAACAAAACTGTCAACGCATTTTTGGGCGCCTCATCAGCAAATCCTGAATCTGCATGACTAATGGAGTCTGAATAGCCAATGTATGGCTTTATGTCCACCACAGGAGTTTGGTCAAGCAAATCTAGTCCTGAGATGTGCAGCCTTGCCCCTTGAGTGGTCAATTCAATATTTTCGAGTGCTACAACTGACATACCAATACCGTTAGGCCGGAATGTTGAACGCGTTGCAAGCACCCCTATTTTTTTGTTTCCGCCTAACCTTGGTGGTTTTACTTTCGTTTTCCAACCATGTGGCAAGGTTTGATGAAACATGAACAGTACCCAAATATGGCTGAACCCTTCAAGGCCTTGCACCATATCCTGGCCATCTTGACCACAATTGATGTCGATAAATCCTTTGGCGGCTGTGACCAAGCCAGGTTGACGGGGAATGGCAAATTTCTCTTTGTATGGAGAATGAACGATGCCAAGCGTAGAGACAGTAAATTTACTCTGCATCAGTTATTTTTCTTGACCAGTTTGCTCAACTTGATAAGCCTTGCCATAGCAAATTACACTGGCGTGGCAATGTTTAGTTTTATCTTCAATTTCTGCGCAACCACTAAAAACAATAGCATTTGCCCCCAATTGATACGCTGCTCTTCGCGCTTCTGTCCTTGCTTCGATCGGGTCTGGAGCAGCAAGGTGGGCTTTTGCTTGGCAATTCTCGCCTTCAACTGCACCAATGAACTGATATTTGCCTATAAAGTTTTGTTCAGACTCATAAATAGCGACACGAGAAGGTGAAAAATAGTGCTCAAAATTTTCACGATCTAAATTGGTATTTACGGTACTTATTTTGGCGCAGCCAACAATTGCACCTGTTATAAATAGTGCTGATAAAATGCTAATATTTTTAGTTGTCATATGGGAATTATTCTATATTTACTCTGATCGCCGACTCTGGTGACTGGCCTTCAATCCAATAGCGGAAAAGCTCATCTAGTCTACCACTTTGCTTTTTCATATCGATCCAATTTCGCATAAATAGTTCAAATGCAAGGTCATTTTTATTAATTGGAAAAGCCATATAAATTGGTTTTAAAGCGGGTTTAGGTACCACTACCGTATATTCTGGATACAACAATGACCAGCCAGAAAGCGCTGCGGCACCAAATAGCATGGCGTCGATGTGTTGGTAGTTTTCCCTAAAAAATAAGCGTGGTGTCGATATCTCCCAAGCTTTACCGTTTACAAAGACGCGTTCGACCTCATCTCGATAGAACAAGGTTTCGGGAATACCTATGATTAAATCTTCACGCGCGACGACTTTTTGCCAATCGGTGAACTCTGCGCGCCTTCTGTGCTTTACTAAGAAGGCAATTGACTGTTCACTGTATGGCACGGTCATCGAGAAGCGTTTCATATTGTCAGGGATAACAGGTATGCCAGAAGTCATGTCCAAATAACCGGAAGACAGAAGGGGCTCTGCCTGTTCATGAAGGATTTTGACGAACTCAATATCAACTTCTAAATCGCCTGCCAGCATATTGATGATCTCAATATCTAAACCAACAAGGTTACCTTCTTTGTTTTGGAAGGAGTAAGGTAAATCATCAATGAAATACCCAACACGCAAAAAGCCCCTACGCTTAATTCGTGTTAGCACGTCGGTAAAGGGTTGTTGGGTTTGGCCATTCGCATTCGGCTTCTCTAATTTGGTGGCATTAACTCGTTCGTATAGTAAATCTCTATCGATGAATTTTTCATACCCCTTGTACTGTAAGCTAAGCTTGTTAAAGCCATGTTGTACGCCGAAAAATACCGACGCAAAAACAATAGGAAGCACAAGTAAATTGCGAATAACGTAATTGGTTTTAAAGACGATTCGGCCACTAATATGCGAAACCACCAATAATACGAAGCAACTAGCGAAACTCACAGATAACAACGAGCTTAATCGGCCGACAACAAGGTTTTCTGCAACTAAGAACAAATCAAACATGTTGCTGGCGACATTGAATAAGTCTAATAGTGCAGGTACAGCAATAGTTGTCGTGCCGAACAGCTGAGGAATTCCTACGAAAATCAGTTTGAAGTACTCATTATTTCCAATGTATGCACCTGAAAACCAAGCAGCGAATAAGGTAAATACCAAGCCTAATAACTTACCACCAACCGGTAAACTAAAGGTGATAGGCACTAAAATATTGGCGACTTTGTCTGAGTCTTTATCTATATGAATACGCTCGGCAATTAAGGCTTTTGTCTTTTCTATAATGATAGGGATTACGGCGAAAAAGCTACCTGTCGCAAAGGCCGTTATCATAGCTTCTCGACATACCTTAATGACTGAGCGATAACGAAATGGTGTGATAGTTGCCACAATCGTGGGAAACACCACAAAAGCAAGCAAAATGGTGAGTACAGCAGAGGCTACAATATATACACTCAACGCTTCAAGTTGACTCATATCAAGCGTTGCAAGTGCACGATAGCCTATACAAAATACACCAATAGGTGCTAGTTTCATGACGATGCCGCTAATATTACCAATAGCGGATTGTAAGTTTGTTAGTACCGCAAGCGTGTGACGCTTACCTCGAACGGTCATTAACCCAACACCAACAAAAACGCTAAACACGACAACGGAAGGAATCACTGCATTAGCAAATGCATTGAATGGATTTGCGGGAATAAAAAGCTTTACTAAGTCAAATTCAGCTTCTGTTTTAATGGTACTTGCACTATAGAAAGACGCGTTTTTCCAATCAGGGAATGAGATTGGCGTCATCAAAATAAAGGTAACCGAAACAAGGGTCAAAATAAGGACAAGAATTATACTGGCTTTGACGGTCGACTTTGCCTTGCCGGGTGTGAGTGAACCGATACCGGTTATCAATGACAAACAAATATAGGGTAAAGCTGTCATTTGTAGAAGCATGACGAACCCATCTGCGACGCTATTAATTGCTTGATAGGGTTGTGCAACATAATGACCTGCTGCCAGTCCAAGCAACATGCCAATAAGGATTTTTACCGATAAAGGGATTTTATTGAGCAAAAGCACACCTTTTTTATTGTCCGAGTGGGTCAGCTAACTCGCTTATTCTACTACATTTTTTATTATAGCCACTAATGTCGTATTGGTTTGTAATTATGCGTAAATGAGAGCTGGGCTATACAAACGCTACCCCAACCGTATAATGCTGCCACTATTTAAAATATCAGGAAGTATAATGAAAAAAGTTTTAATCGCTTTTATGGCTGTATTCACACTTGCAGCATGTGCCCCGGAAGTTGGTAGTGAAAAATGGTGTGCAGCGATGAAAGAGAAACCTAAAGGCGACTGGACTGCAAACGAAGCGTCAGACTACGCTAAGCATTGCGTATTTAACTAATAAAAAGGCCTCGTTTGAGGCCTTTTTATTAGTCAGAAAACGGATTACTTACTTGCAGCTAGCCGAGCGGCTAAACCAATAAAAATGATACCGAGTAACCCGTCAATATGACGTCCTAGTTTAAGCTTGCTTCCCATTATCTGTCCAAAGGAACTAAAAGCAACGGCGAAGCCAATGTTTATTAGCATCACAAAAGTACTTAGGATTAACCCTAGCGCTATTGTTTGCAGTGAGAGATTGCCAACGTTTGATGTAAACTGTGGTAAGAACAGGCTAAAAAACAGCAATGCTTTAGGGTTTAACAAATTATTAAAGAAGCCGCGTGATATCAATTTTACGTAGCCAACATTGTCCATTTGCTTTTCAGGCTTAATCTCATTGTTGTTGTCAAACCAGTTTCTTAGCATTTTTATGCCTAAATAACTCAAATACAATGCACCCGCTATTTTTATCGCATAAGCAAATACGGGGGCGGTTTGCATGAGCTGACCCAAACCCAACGCGACAAGAATGGTTTGCAGAACACCTGCACCGAAAACGCCAATAGCAATCATTAAACCCGCTCTCACGCCTTTAGTTGCAGAATAAGTTGAAATAAGAACAAGGTCAGGTCCAGGGGAAATGGCTAAAAAGATAATAGCCGTAAAAAACACGGGTAATATGGACGTGTCTATCATAGAAATCCTTTCAGTATGAGACTTTTAGGCGCTTAATTACGCATCTAACATTTTACCAAGATTAAGCGTGTGCGCACTTTATTTGAAAGCTATTTTAGAGCGTTGTGTTAAGAAAGGCACCATACATTTGAGTGCCTTCGCTAATACGTCGTTTAGTATGCAGTTAAATCAATATCTTGATGAAATGTCTGCCCAGGAACTTCTTTAATTAAGGCTTGCCCTGCGATAGTGGTTTCACCGTTGTATGTTAGGGTGGGGTTGCCCTGTAGCGTCCAACCTTGATTGAGCAACGTCGAAATTCGCATACAAAACGTTGCATCATCGGGGCCAGTGATAAATCGATAGAGTTGCATTCAAATAATCCTTTTCTTAGCAGTAAACGAATCGATGGGCACTATTGCACCAGCAGTATTACCCCCAGTACACACAACGAAATACCCATAACTTTATTGAATAACCTGACATGTTTCGGTGTGCTAATCCATATTTTTATGCGCTTACCAAGTAATGCCCAGCTAGCAATGCCAACGAAACAGATAACGAAGTAAATCGAGAGAAATTGAGCAAGCCTAATGTGAGATGTATAAACGCTAAATGCTGAGCAACCGGCAAGGCAGGCTACCCATGCTTTTGGATTAAGCCATTGCATTAGCCAGCCTTGCAAAAAGGTCGGCTTATTGTGCTGACTTGTCGTGTCATCTAGAGCAGCAGTCTCAGAGTAGACCTTAAAGCCTATGTAGAAAATATAAGCGCATCCTATATATTTCAGTGAATCAACAATTACAGGAAAGCTTTCATTGGTTGCGCCTATACCTAACCCGATGAGAAGCAACAGACTGATAAAGCCTAATGTGGCACCTGTAACAAACTTTAGTGAAGGCATAAAACCATGGTTAAGGCCGCTCGCTAGCGCTAAGAAGTTTACTGGGCCGGGACTTACCGACATTGAAACAGAAAAAACAGCCATTGAAATTAATATCGACATATCAACATTTCCTTAATTGAGTAGGTGTGGATATTGTTGAAGATTGTTGTTTGTATGAATAGATGCTTTAATTTGATTTCATAATTCCAAAAAATGGAACAATTGGAATGATTAACGAATTAAAAGCTATGGCTATTTTTGCCGAAGTGGTCAAGCAAGGCTCATTTCGAAAAGCGGCAAACGTTGTTGGTTTGTCACCGTCCGTGGTGAGTTATCATGTTGCACAGCTTGAGGCCAAAGTCGGCAGTGCATTGTTGTACCGCTCAACGAGAAGCTTAACGCTGAGCCATGATGGAGAGTCTTTCTATCAGCAAGTGTTAAAGATGCTTGATGCTGCCAATGGTGCCATAAGTATGCTGTCACATAATCAGGATGAGCCGACAGGCAAATTAAAGATTTCTTTACCGACGGCACTGAGTCGTTCTGACACCAATAAACGTATTGCCGATTTCGCATTAACTTACCCTAAAATAGAGCTCGACATAGAATACTCTGATACACGAAAAAACATTATTGATGAGGGCGTAGACCTCACCATCCGGGCAGGTGAGCTGGCGGATAGCGAGCTCAAGTCGACGAAAATCGGCGCTATCGAACGTGTGTTGGTTTGCTCACCTAAGTTTTACAAAAAACAGGCGGTGCCCGAACACCCTGAAGACTTGATTACATGGCCATGGCTCAAGCTTGCTCAGCTACCCAATAAAAGGACATTCTTGTTTGATGGTATGCCGTTAAGTATTTCTTTTGACAGCACCGTTACGGTTAATAGTGTCGAAGCTATTTATCAATTTTGCCTTAGCGGCCTTGGTTTAGCTGTGCTCAGTAAATCACAAGTTGCAAGTAATTTAGCGGATAAAACGCTGCTTCATGTTATTCCTGACTGGGAAGTAGAAGCATTACCTTTATCTGCCATTTGGACTAAGAATACGGCGGATAATAGTAATACAAAACTGTTGCTGTCTTTCTTAAAAGACGGCTGAGCGTTTAGCCCAAGCCGTTTTTATAAATAAAACCAAAAATATGTACCAGTATTTGTTTTTGAATAACGTCTCTGTTTACGCCATCACGGTCTTTACATAAAGGCACACCATTAGCTTTTCGATCAGCATTACAGCTATCTATGTAGATGAAGTGACCAGCTCCTTGTTCAATGCCGACAAGCGTAGCGCGTTGAATGTGGTCAGCATAGTATTTAGCATGTGTTATGTATGGCAAAAAGTCATTGTTTACTGAACCTATCACTAACGTTGGGACGTCTATTTGGGCAAGGCTTTGCTCATTTACCGCATGACCTAGTGCAGGATCGAGCGCTATTACTCCGCCGATACGAGGGTCTTGCATTTGCCTTTGAAGTAACCCAATTTTTCGCATCATGTCCTGAGTTAGTGGTTTGGAACGACCTTTTTTGCTGTATTGACAGCCTTTATCATTATTTGCTTTGTCTGAGCGGCAATAGGCTTCAGATTTGCCTGATTCCAATGTGGCACCGGCTAACGCTAAAGAAGTAAAACCGCCAGAGGAATGACCAACCATAATAAGTTTGTCTAGCGCGAGGGAACGGTTGAATAACCCGTCATTGGATAAGCTGTCTATGACGAAACTTACATCTTGTGGTCGCTGCCAAAAGCGTGAGGCTGTGCTCGGGTCAATGCTTTCTGTGCCATAAACCCAAGACTCACCGAAATGAGCAACGCCTGCAACCACCCACCCTTGTGAGGCAAGGGCATATCCAAGCCAATTCATTTCCCTTGGAGAGCCAAAAGCACCATGTGAAATTATTGCGATTCGATTGGGAGTTTGTTGTGGCGTTAAACACATCTTTGCATGACAGCTATTTTCGCTGGATTGATACCAAAACTTAACCTTTGCAGGGCGATTCAATTGTTGATTAAAAAAGTCAATTTCTTTTGTTGATAATTCTGCTGCTATGCTCGAGAAAGCATTCAAGCTTGCCACCAGCAAAACGATAAAAGTGCGTAAACGTTGGATATAGGTGCTCTGTAAATTCATCAGTACCATGGTTAATCTTCCTTAAATTTATTATGCGTTGACTATATATGTAGTCAGCAGAGAGCGCTGTGCAGAAAGTGCGTTTTTAGTAAAACAACCTAAGTTGCTTCTGTGTGGCTTTCGTCTATCGCAAAATAGAGTTTGGTTTCAAGCCTTTCTGGTGGTGTATCTAAAGGACTATTTACATACCGCTGAACAATTTGCTGATCTTTTAACGCGATATCATTAGGTAGCACCCATTGCGAGTAAACTTGAGAAATGGTTTGCCACATACTGTCGTGAGAACCTAAATGTGTGAAACAGGCCCATTTTCCCGCTTGCCATTCAAATGTTTGTAAGGTGTGGAAATGTTGATCAAGTCCATTTATAAAACCAGCGAAAAAATTGCTTTCCGATTGTGCACCAACCCAAGGGTTGTCAACTGCGACGCCTATAGGCTGCAGTGCATCAAAACTCATTTTTTCTGCAATAGTCGCGAGGCGGCCGTATAGTTGACCGGCTAACGCAGAAAAAGACTGTTCGCTAAATCCTTTGCCATAAAGACCTAAAATTGTTTGTTTTGGCAATGTTTCGAGAACTGGAATAACTGGCGTTTCGGCAAATAGTTTTTTAGGTGGTAAATTACCAGCTCGCTCATTACTGGGCTGTTTGCCTTGCATGACATCCGTTGGTGTCAGGGAAAAGTGCTTTTTGAACGCTCGGGTAAAGGACGACGGGGAGTCGTAACCGATACTTAGTGCTACGTCGATGATATTGTGGTTGCCTGTCTTAATATGATTAAGCGCCTTTTCTAGTTTATGTCGCTGAATAAATTCCCCTAACTGGTAACCTGTAGCAGCAAAAAATAGACGGTTAAAATGATACTTCGAAAATCCCGTGTGACTCGCTAGTGCATCTAAGCTGATTGCTTTGTCACTATTGTCATAAATATATTGTGCAACTTGGCTGATTATCTTCGTATTTTTGTGATTTTTTGTACGATTCACTTTTGTCTCAACTATCGTTATTGTTTTACTTTTCGCGTGAAAATGAGAGCTCTTACATTGTAGAGTTGGAGGTCACAGTATATCGCTGCTCACAGGGACTCTTTTTACTCAATGCTGACTGAATTTAACCTGATTTCGACCAGAACCTTTAGCGTCGTACAACGCTTTATCTGCCCGCTTTAACATCGATTCAATATCCGTATCGTTTGCTGTCAATTCGCTTATACCGATACTTACTGTGTAGGTAATATTTGTTGATTCGTAAACCAGGTGCTGTGCTTCGATATCATGACGGATCCTTTCGGCATAACTATGAGCACTATCTGCATCTGTTAGAGGAAGAAATACGACGAATTCCTCACCACCAATTCTGCCACAAATATCTGAATCCCTGCTGTGTCTGGTCAAGGTGTTTGCAACGGCACATATAACCTTGTCACCAGTTGCGTGACCATGCTGATCATTAATGCTTTTAAAATTATCTAAATCCAATAAAAGTAATGCGCATGATACGGGGTGCCGCGTGTATTGCCCAAATTGTTGATTAACCGTTTTGAAAAAACCTCGGCGGTTGTAGATTTGCGTCAAAGGGTCTGTCAGAGACAGTGCTAGCGCTTCTTGTCTCGCTTGCTCTAATTCTTTTGTTCGCTCTTCGACTTTATGTTCTAGTATTGAGGTTAGCTGATTCTGTTCTTTTCGTCGCTGTATAAAGACCGCTTGAACCAGCAGCATTGCGGACAGGGTAAACAAAAAGAAATATTGCATAGAAACTTCTGCTGTTTCTGGATGATGCTGGAAGAAATAGCCTTTACCTTGATTACTGCCTATCCACGCAAGAAAAAATATTAACACATTCATGCAACATGTTGATGTTGGGGAGAGTTTAATAGCGGAATAAAGCAGTGGAAAAAGTAACAGTGCCGGTTGCAAAATAGGGTGGGAATATTCCGCATAAGATGGACCAAACACTAGATAACAAATAATGACAATAATCATCGTCACTATCATTACCGGACAGAGTTTTTCCAACGTAAATTTATGAGGCCATCCTTGCCACAAAAAGTAAAGCGCTGGCGCTATGACAATAGCGGCTAGCGCGTTACTGATAGTCCAGTTCAAAATACCCATGTACAAACCATCGAACCATGAAAGGCCGACTACGTAATAGATACCAACACCGAACAAAGCTGATACTAGGCCAATAGCTATACAGGCTACAATGAATATGTTGGCTAGCCCTGCCACACTGGTTAATAGATTCTGTTGCAGTAGTTTTTTATTGATGACCCAATACGCACAAAGAGCAGCTAGAGTATTTCCTGCTGTGGTTGACGCATTAATGATCAAATGTTGAAGTGCGAATGGATCTTGTCCGACAAGGTGAAAATGGTAGGTAACGACTAAAAACGTGCCAATGGCAATACCTATCCACGCGTTTCTGCCAAAAATCATGACGCCTGCTAAAGCAACACCTGCTGGCGGCCAAGCAGCTAATGTTTTCAGGACTTGCATGGTAAAAACAGCAAGAACGAAGTAGGTTACACATATGATGGCATTGTACTGCCATGGCTTAAACGCAGTGTTCATTGCTTCCTGCTTCTAGGTAATAGTGCGTTTCTCGTTGTACAGCTTAATCAATTGGAAACTTATGTATGCCTAAATTATTATATCTTTTTATATGAAACAAGCAGTTAGTTATCTGATATGTTTTCTCTCCACAGCTTCTATTGTACGGTAATTGTACCTGTGTAAGCGTATTTAAAGTAATTAAAATCGCCTTAAAAGCTTGAGCCGGGCTCTTTCAAGAAGGCCTGCTCTTCAGAGGTAGATTGTCTACCTAATATTGAATTGCGATGTGGGTAACGACCAAAACGTTCGATAATCGCTTGGTGCTGCAATTCGAAAGATAGATTATTCTCGTTTCCTAATTCTTTGTAGAGTTTTACAGCTTCCTTGTGAATGATGACAGACTCGCTATGCATGAAGGGTAGATAAAAGAAGCCGCGTTGTTGTTCAGACACTTCTTTGTCATACGATTTACTGATTGCTTGTTGAGCTAATGCTAAAGCGAGTGGATCAGCAGCAAAAGACTTAGCTGTGTCTCGATAAATATTACGAGAAAACTGATCAAGTACAATCACTTCCGCAAGGCTGCCAAGCGCGGTTTCACGCCACCTAAACAATTCGCCTTGCATAGCTTGGCGGTGAAGCTGTGCAAATCGATTTGTGATTTGCATGTCTAATTTATTGTCTTTTATCCACCACTGCTGTGGTGTTAATTCTTCGAACCAGTAGTGGATGACGTCGATTGCTTGCATAGAGCTCTCCAAATGTGGGTCAGCTAAGTAAAGCATACAGCACAGCAATAACCATCACGATTGCAAATGTGCATCTGACGATTTTAGCTTGCTTTGGTTTGGTAAAAATTGGCCGAAGCGTACTGCCGAGGCAAAGCCATACGATATCTACGACGGTCGCGACCAGAAAACAAATGATGCCAGTCGCGAAGTAGCCGAACAACGAACTATCAAATGGCAGCAGATATTGAGAAAAAAGTGCTAAGAATGCTGCATAAGCTTTGGGGTTGAGAAGATTTAGGATAAAACCATCTTTAAAGCTTGGCGCTCTGTCTGCTTCAACATTTGAATTAACGGGAGCCGAAGCAATTTTGTAGGCTACATAAACCATGTAAGTTGCCCCTATGATTTGGCAGGCGAGTCTTACCTGTGGGAATGCAGCAAATAGGGCCGCGAGTCCTGCAGATGCGCCGACAATTGCGCATGCAAGACCGAGTAAAATACCAAAGAGAAAGGGTGTACCACGCTTGATGCCAAATGTAGCTCCTGTTGCCGCAAGCGCCAATGGTGCTGGACCCGGAGAGCCCAGTAGCAGGGCAGTTGCTGTAATTAGAGTCAGTAATGCTTCTATCATTATTTATTCTTCTAGCAGTGAACCTAAGTGAGGCGCAACTTTTGTTGGCACAAACTCAGTGATTTCATAGTCGGCGATATTGGCCTTGTGAAAAGGATCTAAGGAGAGAATCTCTTCTAATAGCTCACGCGATTTGGTTTGTGCGAGTATAATTCCGCCGGTTCTAGGGACCTTTCGGCCTGAAGCAATAAAGTTGCCGTCAGCATATTGTTGCTTGAGAAAATCGAGGTGAGCAGGCAAGTGTCTATCCACCTGGTTGAGTTCAACTTTATACGTTAGCGATATAATAAACATCCTTGGTCCTTGCTAAAGCTTGTAATTAATGCGCTGTTATTTATATCCAACAATCATTATCTGCCGTCAATTTCCCACCCGCTTGACCTGTGTTAACAACACCTCGCGGTTCAATTAACAAAATTTGGCACTCTGATTGAGCAACTGGTTTGTGCTCTACGCCTTTAGGGACGACAAACATCTCACCTGTGTTTAACTGAATGACACGGTCTCGCAAATGAATGGCTAAACTACCATTCATTACGATAAATACTTCATCGGTATCTTCATGAGTGTGCCATACAAATTCGCCCTCAACTTTTGCCAGTTTAAGTTGATAATTGTTCATTTCTGCAATTACCTTAGGTGACCAATGCTTGGAAAATTGGCTAAATTTCTCGTTGAAGTTAATGACATCGTTTGGCATAAATAAACTCGCCTCTATTCGTTGATTAGTCCTTGTTGGTAGAGCCAATCAAAAACTTTGACTGACGCTATAGAAGTTTCATGTCGTTGTGTGTATCCAAGATAGGTTATTTCTTCTATTTCTGCTGCGGGTGAAGCATTACCCGTATATTCGGCAAAATAGCATGTCATTTTAACTTTGGTACCGTCGTCTTTACCGTCAGCTGGGGCAAGGAAAGTATCTGCATAGGTAATAGTTTCGGGTATAAGCGCTACAGATATTTCTTCATCTATTTCTCGAATAAGCGCCTGTTCGTCATTTTCGCCTGGATCGCGTTTGCCACCAGGGATATAAAACAGTGATTTATTCTTAGAACGGGCACATAAAAGTTTATTGTTCTTGATATAAAGCCACGCAAGCTTATCGATAGTTTTCAATGGATATGTCCTTAAAGGGAATTAGTAATAATGCAGGGCATCCTTGTCAGCTGCTTCAAATTTTACCCTGTAAGTTTTTCAAAAAGCGAATAAATTTTAGAAACAGTGAAAATAAAAAAGGCACCGAATGGTGCCTTTTGGGGTAAAATTTCTTTGTTTAACTACTTAGCTGCTGCTGCCTTTTGTGCTTCAATACGCGCTTTCTTTTGCGCTTTTCTTTGTTCCAATATTTTAGCCGCATCTGAACCTACGTGTGTTTCACCGCGCTCTTTTGCTAGTTGCATTTGACGCTCGCGTTCAGCATAACGTGCGCGCTGCTCTTCAGTCGTTTTGTCAAAACAGTGATGACAGCTGACACCTTTTTCGTATTCAGGTTTCTCTTTGTCTTCTTCTAGTATGGGCATACGGCATGCATGACATTGATCGTATTTGCCTGCTTCTAGGCTGTGGTCTACCGTAACGCGATCGTCAAAGACAAAGCATTCGCCTTTCCACATGGTTTCTTCTGCTGGAACATCTTCCAAATACTGCAAGATACCACCTTCAAGGTGATACACTTCCTCAAACCCTTGCTCTTTCATGTAAGCAGTCGACTTTTCACAACGAATACCGCCAGTACAAAACATGGCGACTTTTTTGTGTTTTGTCGGATCCATGTTTTCTTTAGCCCAAGCGGGGAATTCACGGAATGTTTTCGTGTCTGGGTCAACGGCGTTTTCGAAAGTACCGATTTGCACTTCGTAATCATTGCGGGTATCAACAACAAATACCTCGGGATCTGAGATTAACGCGTTCCAATCTTTTGGCTTAACGTAAGTACCGACAACGTGGCGAGGATCGATGCCTTCAACACCCATGGTGACTATTTCATTTTTGAGTTTAACTTTAGTGCGTTTAAACGGTTTTTCTTCTGTAAACGATTCTTTGTAAGAAATGTCTTTAAGGCGAGCGTCCGCTTTTAACCACATTAATAAGGCATCAATGCCTTCACGAGAACCTGCAACTGTCCCGTTAATGCCTTCTTTGGCTAAAAGCAAGGTACCGCAGATGTGGTTGTCTTCCATTGTTTTTAGCAATTTAGGACGGATAGCTTCAAAATCTTCAAGCGCAACAAATTTGTACATTGCGCAAACAACGTAAGTCATGTGTTTTCCTTTTACTGGCCGGAACGTAAAACCGGTGCAAGAGTGATAAATTGATACTGCAGTAGGGATAGCCTGACGCAGCGGACGCTATTATATGGATTTAGGCATAAAATGCAAAAAAGCGGCAATCGCCGCTCTTTTATTTGTTAACTTTTCTACAGTTTATGCAGCGCGCATATCTTATTCCCTGACGGGTCACGTAAATAAGCTAAGTACAACTTCATACCTGCTCCTTCACGAATACCTGGTGCATCTTCACAGGTCGTTCCCCCATTTTCTAAGCCCGCAGCGTGCCAAGCATCTGCAATTTCAGGTGTTTTTGCTGCGAAACCTATTGTTGTTCCGTTGCCATGACTGGCATCTTCGCCATCAATTGGTTTGGTCAGCGCGAATATGCCTGTTTCGGTGAAGTAAAAACAGCGACCTTTTTCATCAATTACCCCTTCAGGGTGGCCCATTGCACCGAGTACGGCATCGTAAAATTTTTTAGACGCTTGAATATCGTTAGCGCCAATCATGATATGACTAAACATAAAATTCTCTTTTGTTGTTATTAATTGCAGTGTTGTACGTTAGCAACAACTTCACGGTTGTGCGAATAGTGTTACGTAACAAGTCATGAACTAGACCGGCTCATTTATGCTTTCTTTTCCAATAAATGTTGAATTAATGCTTTGTATTGGGCAATGCTTTTAATGTCATTAGTTAATGGGCGGTATTTCCCGTTTACGATAAGCGTTGGTACCGTTCTTACCCCTTGTGCTCGAAGTTGTTCGGTATTCTTTTTCATTTTGTTTGCCAGTGCATTGACGGAAAAGCTATTAAACACCTTATCGAATTTTTCATTATCAATACCATTAACTAAAAATAAGTTGCGAATGTCACTCTCTTTATCAAACGTTGCTCTGTCGACATGAATGTATTTAAAAATAGCACCAACTATTTTGTCTTTTTCACCGAGACGATCCGCAGTAATAATGGCTTTAGTTAAGGCATGTTCAATGTCGGGTTGTTGTCCGGGCATACTGTCAACATGGTTTTTATTAAAAGCGACTCCTTGCGGTAAGGTTGCGGCAACCTCGTTCATGAATGGCTCTTGCTTGAAGCAATGTGGGCAATAAAATGAAAAGTACTCCCTTACCTCTTGCTTATCTGATATTGGATTAGCCAATACTTGATAGTGCTTTCCTTCAATAAATTCACTCGCGAATACAGGGATGGCAGAAATCGTTAAGGTGATCGCCATTAGGATATTTTTCATAAAAAACTTCCGTATTTAGGTTAACTATATTTATGTAAGCTACTGAAGCAGCGAATATTTAGTCAGCTAACTTAGGAAAAAGTTCAGGAAGAGGTTATTAGACGATAAAGTGTTTTATAGGGGCGGCATCTGCGGTGGAGAGTATAGAGCCGCCACTATGGACAGTTTTACTGTTATACTGAACTGCCTTTACAGCGAGCTTTGTGCTCAATTCGATTGTTAATCCATGGCGCTTCGAGTTCCGTTGTTACGATCTCTGATACACGAATACCTGTGTCAGATTCTTGAATCCATAAATGAACTAAATGGCCTTCTACTCGACGATTTGGCATGTAGCTTGTGCCAGGTGCCAAATTCACTTTAAAGTTTGCGTAAGCTCTTCGAAGCGCCATTGGTCGGTCTTGATCTCGAATGAGTACTTTCAACCAGAGATTATGTTTTCCCGCTTCATACTGGCGTGGCTGCGCCCATTCTTCTGGTTGTTGGTTATGACACATAAGGTAAATACGTTCGTAATTATCGTCAGCCTCTGAGCTTGTTATGTTCTCGAATCTAAAATGATCGTCTTTAACGGTGTGTTTGACCAAAGGGAAGGTGCTACATGCTGACAGAACAAGTGCCATACCAGCACAAGCCAGTAATGTGGTAGGTCGTCTCATTTTGAAGTCCTTATTCACAATTAACAGGGTTTACGCAGGCAATCTCCAATTGCCTGTATCGCAAGCTACTTATGCTTAAAGGAAGTTACTAGCCATAAGCGTTAAATAAAAATGTTGCTCGCGCTATAGCAGTATAGTTGTGTATAGCTACATCAACAATTTTAGTGATTAATTTGATACTAGCTGCAGAGAAAGAGCGAATCATTTACTGGCTTGGTTGGCTAGACGCCCTTTTTTAGTCTTCGCGACCAATGTAGGCTCTGACACTTGTTATTTTGCCATCACTATTAAAAGTAACAACATCTGTCACATAGAGCACTTCTGTGCTGTTTACGGTAATTTTAAGCTCGCCAGCAACAGCGTTGGCTGACTCGAAGGTTCTTAGTATTTCGATGACAATAGATTCAGATGACTGGAAGTTTTTTTGAGTTTCTCTAATTGCTTCAGTCTTTCCTTTTACCGATATTTTCCAATCGCGCAACAGGATATCATCTGCAAACATACTCGCGACGCTATTTATGTCCATATTTTCATAGCTTTCTAAGTAGTATTGAAACTTGTTTAGGTTACTCGGTTGTTCCTTGTTGTTTTTTACTGTGTTTGCACTAATAGGGAAGTGCCAGAAGGTAATAAACATCAGTAATACTGGGAACATCCATTTTGTATTAAAAATTGCGTTGTTCATGCGTTATCTCCTTATTTAGCCGCTTTAGAGAAATTAAAGCGCGTTTTTTCCATCAAACTGCAGTGTAGTCAAACTTCTCGAGTCTATGTTCTCTACACAACCCAAATTAACCCTAAATGTTCCCGGCTCATATGTTGTATCGTGAAATGGGTAAATACCGCAGCTTCTGCAAAAGTAATGATTAACATCTTTATCCCCCCATCGGTATGTAGACAAATTCTGTTTGCCACTTAACAGAGAAAATTGCTCGGGTGAATAGGTAGATTTAGACATAATTGCGTTTTTACGAATGCAAATTGAGCAATTACATTGAAGGGCTTCTAGATTACTGTCTTCAAATTCAAATTGAATGTCGCCACAGTGGCATTGTCCTTTGTATTTCACTGGTATCTCCGTAATTTAGGTTGCTGTATATTTGTACAGTATCAGGTTTTGTCGAATTTACAACAGCGAATATGTTTAACGCTCTAGTTTTGCTGGTTAAGCCTGTGCCCTATACCTAGCGCTAATCCTGTCATTAGCCAAGCGATACCGACTAACAACACAATGTCGGTGACTTTTTCTGGATGGCGCAGCCACAGTTGAATAGGTAATAAACCGCGAACAATACAAAGTGTTGTTATGGTGTATATGCCGAGTTTTAACAAGGGAACTTTGCCTATAATTTTAGCGGCAGATAATGCATAGCAAGCGACTAAAATGAATAATGAAGAGATAAATATGTTACCCAAAGGGGCTAGCCATGTGCTGTCTTTTGCTGATTGGATAATCTTTGGTGGTGCCATTTGGATTGCATAACATTCTGGCCCAAAGTACAAACACGATAAGTGTGTAATTGCGGTCGCAGAAGAAATACATGCGACAGAGACAAGTAGCGCGTTAGCAATTGTTTTCTTCATAGTGCTATTCCCTTAGCGAGTTGTTTAAAGTGTCTATTGTAAATAGTAGGGGGTGATAATCCCTATAAAAAAGCCTGTCAAATTGACAGGCTTTGCAAACAACAAATGTGGTCGTTTATTTTACACGCATACCAGGTTGGGCGCCGTCTTCTGGATTGAGTATCCATAAATCTTTTCCGCCAGGACCCGCAGCAAGCACCATACCTTCAGACATACCAAAACGCATCTTACGAGGCGCTAGGTTAGCTACCATAACAGTTAGCTTACCCTCTAAGTCTTCTGGTTGGTACGCTGATTTGATACCCGCAAAGACTTGGCGAGTTTCACCGCCAAGATCTAGCTCTAAACGAAGTAGTTTATCCGCTTTCTCTACATGTTCTGCTTTTACTATTTTAGCAATACGTAGGTCAATTTTCGCAAAGTCATCAAACTGAATCTCCGGCGCAATTGGGTCATCAGCTAAAGGACCAGAAGGCGCGGACTTTTGTGCATTGTCGGTTGCTAAAGATTCTTTAGAAGCGTCAATCATGTCGTTGATTTTATCCATCTCAATACGTTGCATTAGTGCTTTGAACTTATTGATTTTGTGATCTTTAAGTAGCGTTTTATGGCCTTCCCACACCAACTCATCATTCAAGAAGCCTTCAGTTTTCTCTGCAAGTGCAGGTAATACAGGCTTCAAATACGTCATCAAGATGCGGAATAGATTAATACCCAGCGAGCAAATATCTTGAACTTCTTGTTGCTTGGACTCATCCTTCACTAACTGCCAAGGCTCTTTAACGGCAATGTATTCATTGACCTTATCTGCAAGCGCCATAATTTCGCGCATTGCCTTACCAAATTCGCGGGCTTCGTATAGCTCAGCTAGTCTGTCGCCGGCTGCCATTACTTCGTCGGCTAGTGCTTGGTCATCCACGTTGCTTGAAAGCATACCGTCGAAGCGTTTAGTGATAAAACTTGCGCAACGAGAAGCAATATTGACGACTTTACCGACTAAGTCTGAATTTACACGCTGTGCGAAGTCTTCCAAGTTAAGGTCTAGATCATCAATACGGTTTGTTAACTTGGCTGCATAGTAGTAACGCAAGTATTCTGGGCTTAAATGGTCGAGGTAGGTACGGCCTTTGATAAACGTACCTTTTGACTTAGACATTTTCGCGCCATTAACTGTTACAAAGCCGTGAGCGTATACTGAGGTAGGTTTACGATAGCCAGCACCTTCTAGCATTGCAGGCCAGAATAAGCTGTGGAAGTAAATAATGTCTTTACCGATGAAATGGTACAGTTCGGCATCAGAGTTTTCATTCCAGTATGTATCGAAGTCGATATTTTCTCGATCACAAAGATTTTTAAAACTCCCCATGTAACCAATAGGGGCGTCAAGCCATACATAGAAAAATTTACCTGGCGCGTTAGGAATCTCAAAGCCAAAATATGGCGCATCACGGCTGATGTCCCATTGTTGTAACCCTGATTCAAACCACTCATTCAGTTTGTTAGCCATTTCTTCCTGAAGTGAACCACCAGTCGTCCAGTCTTTAAGCATTTGCTCAAACGCTGGCAAATCAAAGAAGTAATGTTCTGAATCACGTAGTACTGGAGTAGAACCAGAAACAACAGAGCGTGGATTGATGACTTCAGTAGGTGAATAAGTCGCACCACAGTTGTCACAGCTGTCGCCGTTTTCGTCTTCACTGCCGCATTTAGGGCAAGTTCCTTTTACGAAACGGTCAGGCAAGAACATGCCTTTCTCTTCGTCGTAAAGTTGAGAAATTGTGCGTGTTTTGATGTGACCAGCCGCGTGTAGCTTGTTGTAAATCTCACTAGCAAACTCGCGGTTTTCATCGCTGTGCGTTGAGTGATAGTTATCGAAACTGATCAAGAAATCGTTAAAATCAGCCATGTGCTCTTCACGCACACCATCAATCATTTGTTCTGGAGTGATACCTAACTCTTGCGCTTTCAGCATAATAGGCGTGCCATGTGCATCGTCAGCACACACAAAGTAAGTTTCGTTGCCGCGCATGCGTTGGAAGCGGACCCAAATATCGGTTTGGATATGTTCAAGCAGGTGACCAAGGTGGATAGAGCCGTTTGCATACGGCAAAGCACAGGTAACTAAAATTTTACGTTTTTCTTGTGACATTTGTTTTAGATATTCGTGTATAAACACTTTTAGGTGGTAATCAATGGCGCAATAGTACAGAATTTAATGGTTATTTTCATTAAAATTTCTGGCCTACACTTAATTAATGTTCAGTCAATTTTTCTCCCGAGATAAATCTATTTCCGACGATGTTCAGCAACTCATAAAAGAAGCACTGAATAGTTATCGTTCTGAGAGTTTTCCAAACGGCATTTTACCCTTAGTGTCGGCATTCACAGTTGAAACAAATAAACAGGGTATTTTAGTGACGGTTAGTTTGCCATTTCCGTGTCGAGGCGAACTGGCAGAGCTAGCTGAACAATTGTCGGCTTCACTAGAACAGTCAGTGATGATAAATGTTGATATTGATGTGAAAGCGGTTAGGAGTCATTCAATAGCAAACGTGAAAAACATTGTTGCGGTTGCTTCTGGCAAAGGTGGGGTGGGTAAGTCTACAACAACGGTTAATCTAGCCGCAGCGCTTGTAGCTGAGGGGGCCAATGTCGGTATACTAGACGCCGATATATACGGGCCGTCTATTCCACTGATGATAGGTGCGGGTGATGAAAAGCCTGGGTCTACAGATGGTAAGACCATGTTACCGATAGTGGCGAATGATATTGCTGCAATGTCTATCGGCTTTTTGGTGCCAGATAGTGATGCTGCGGTATGGCGAGGTCCTATGGCGAGTACCGCGTTTTCACAGTTACTTAATGAAACGGCATGGCCAGAGTTGGACTACTTGCTGATTGATATGCCGCCCGGTACTGGTGATATTCAGTTGACGCTCTCACAAAAAGTACCGGTTGCGGGAGCTGTCATTGTGACAACGCCTCAAGATATAGCGCTTGCTGATGCTCAGAAAGGAATCGCTATGTTCGATAAAGTGAAAGTACCAGTGATAGGTGTTGTTGAGAACATGAGTTATCACCTTTGTGAAAACTGTGGTCACCATAGTCATGTATTCGGTCAAGATGGCGGCAAGGATATTGCGGATATGAACAGTGTCGCATTACTTGGCCAATTGCCACTTGATGTCAGTATTAGAACCAATGCAGATTTGGGTGACTTTTCATATATTCGCCAAGCCAATAGTGACATTGGCGCACAGTACCGTAAAATAGCGCGCAACTTGGTGAGCAATGTATATCATCATTTAGATGCGCGTAGCCCAACTAATGCCAATATCGTTATTGAAAATTAACGATGCTAATAAAAACCAAAAGGTAAACGAATACCATGAGATTATGTGACAAGGATATACAAGCGTGTATCGATGAGGGGAAAATCGCGATTAGCCCGATGCCCGAAGATGGTGCCATTTCGGGGGTAAGTGTTGATATTCGCCTCGGCAATGAGTTTCGGGTATTTAAAAATAATACGGCTCCCTACATTGACTTAAGTGGTCCTAGGGAAGAAGTTCAGCAACAAATGAACGCAGTGATGAGTGATGAAATTATCATCCCTGACGGCGAAGCCTTTTTTCTTCACCCTGGTGAACTAGCACTCGCAGTAACGTTTGAATCGGTGACACTACCAGCTGATATCGTTGGTTGGTTAGATGGTCGTTCATCTCTTGCACGTCTTGGTCTAATGGTACATGTTACGGCGCACCGAATTGATCCGGGCTGGTCTGGTCAAATCGTTTTAGAGTTCTACAACAGTGGTAAGTTGCCGTTAGCGTTACGCCCTAAAATGAAAATAGCGGCGCTGAACTTTGAAACCATGTCAGGTAAAGCGGACAAACCATACAACAAAAGAGATGACGCTAAATATAAAGGACAAATGGGCGCAGTTGCTAGCCGGATTAGCCAAGACGATACTTCAGCTTAATTTTGCAGTCACAGCGGCTTATTCTGAACCTTAGTTGAATATATGATAGCCAATGCTTAGTCAGCATTGGCTATTTTTAAAGGAGAGTTGGTTTCGTTGATAGGTGGCACATCGGCTATACATTGATGAAGCGCTTCGACCAACTTTGCTTTGTCGTGATGATGGGCAACGTCATCGCATGACATATTATGGTATATGACACGCACTTTTTCTGATGTAACATCACGATGGTGGCTGATGACGCTATCCACCGGCAAACACCCTATATTTTCCTCAATCCATGCTAGCTTTTCATCGAGTGTTAATGTTGCAGCAGGACTGTTTTCCTTCACAATATTTTCTACAAACACGCAATGACCTTTGCGCCTCTTCAATGCTTTTGCAATATCTCGCACCAGAAGTGGCGGCACAACACTGGTTAAGAAGCTGCCAGGACCTAAAATAATTAAGTCGGCGTTGTCTATGGCAGTGACACATTGGTCTGGCGTCTTGACCAAAGGCGCAAGCATCAAATTCTTGGGCATGATAGGCATATCGTCAACAGACAACTCTCCTACACGACATCGGCCTTCGGGATAAAAGGCCATGAGGTCAGTAGGGGACTCAGACATCGGAAGAACAGGTGTCTTAACGCGAAGAATTCGCCTAACAAGTTTTATTGATTCTAACGGCCTTGACTGAATCTGACCTAAGCCATAGAGAATAAGGTTACCTAAGTTGTGACCACCCAGTTCATCTTCACCATCAAATCGATAGTTAAATAACTGGCTGCCAACACTACTGTCGTCAACGAGCTCGGTTAAACAGTTTCTTAAATCACCCCAAGCGATAGAAGAGCTTCGTTTTCTGAGCCGACCTGTTGAGCCACCATTGTCAGTTGTTGTGACAATCCCTGTTAACTGATCCTGCATAAAAGAAAGCGTGGAAAGTACGCGACCTAGACCGTGGCCGCCACCAATGGCAACAATATTTAATTTTTTTAGTTGCATATATTCGGTAATTTCTTAACCAATTAGTTAAACTTTACTCATAAACCCTTAAAAAATAAAGTGAACGAGGGTAAGAGATCGGAGAAGAGAACAATTATATAGAAGTTGTGCTTCAATACACTCATCTAAATGATTGATTATGTAAAAAATAGTCAAATCGAATACTTACTGAACGAACAGCTAGAAGTTTCCGAAAAATTACGATTATTTTTAAATTAATGGTTGACACTCACTAGGTGGCTGCCTAAAATGCGCCTCGCTTTCGACGAGTACTAGGTCGCTCTGAGAAAGACAGCTGGGGGGCTATAGCTCAGCTGGGAGAGCGCTTCGCTGGCAGCGAAGAGGTCTGCGGTTCGATCCCGCATAGCTCCACCATCAGTGCTACCGCATTGGTAAGAATTCTAGTGATGAGACTGATGTCTCGCACTGAAATAACGATTAAGTTGTTCGTTATTTTATTTCAGTGTCCCGTTCGTCTAGAGGCCTAGGACTCCGCCCTTTCACGGCGGCAACAGGGGTTCGAATCCCCTACGGGATGCCACATTTTGGGAGTTGCCATCTAGGTCTGGTAACTGACCAAGTTAGCGAAAGCTAGCTGAAAAGTTTAAAGATGTAAGGTTAGTTCGCGGAATTAGCTTTACACTAAAACAAGAGGCTTTGTGAAAGCAGAGTGTCTGAAAAGTTTTAGTGTCCCGTTCGTCTAGAGGCCTAGGACTCCGCCCTTTCACGGCGGCAACAGGGGTTCGAATCCCCTACGGGATGCCACATTTTGGGAGTTACCATCTAGGTCTGGTAACTGACCAAGTTAGCGAAAGCTAGCTGAAAAGTTTAAAGATGTAAGGTTAGTTCGCGGAATTAGCTTTACACTAAAACAAGAGGCTTTGTGAAAGCAGAGTGTCTGAAAAGTTTTAGTGTCCCGTTCGTCTAGAGGCCTAGGACTCCGCCCTTTCACGGCGGCAACAGGGGTTCGAATCCCCTACGGGATGCCACATTTTGGGAGTTACCATCTAGGTCTGGTAACTGACCAAGTTAGCGAAAGCTAGCTGAAAAGTTTAAAGATGTAAGGTTAGTTCTCGGAATTAGCTTTACACTAAAACAAGAGGCTTTGTGAAAGCAGAGTATCTGAAAAGTTTTAGTGTCCCGTTCGTCTAGAGGCCTAGGACTCCGCCCTTTCACGGCGGCAACAGGGGTTCGAATCCCCTACGGGATGCCACATACAAAAAGCCGGCTTTATGCCGGCTTTTTTCTTTTCTTTATTTTATGTTTATGCTGCGCCATCCCTTCTGTAACATTGTTCTAACGCACTTGTTATGTTGTGACAGAAGAAACCAAGGCTATGCCTTGGCTTCCTGTTGAGAGGACATCATGGCTAGGCTCTCTTCGGCAAAACCAACACCAGCTTCGTGGTAGAAGTTAAATACTTTGTTAATACCTAGTTCTTCTAATTGTTCACGTTCGTCGTCAAACCGCGCAATAGCGGCTATTTGGCCCTGATAGTTCGCAAGGCGCAATTGATGAGTAATATTTATGGTGTCTTTTACGGAGGGGACAGCAATCATGACCAATTTCAGCTTGTCTAAATCAATCGTTTCCCAAAAATCTCGAGACTCTGCATCACCGCAAAACGCTTGCACATGTTCTGTTGTTAACCAATCTACTTTAGCCCGTTCAGCATCAAGTCCCCAAACCTTCTTGCCCACTTGTTGAGCAATAGCGTTGTAGGCACCCATGCCGACACGGCCCATACCAACGACGACGATTGGCGCATCACAAGGCTGTTTGAATACGTCTTCTTCCAAACGTGAACTGCGCTCGTACTTAATAAGTTTCGGCTTGTTCTCCATGAACAAGTGTTCAGCAAAGCGGTAGACTACATTGGTTAACACAAATGAAATCGATACAGCGAGCGCTAGTATCACTAACCACTCTTTTGATAGCCAACCAGACTGTACACTGATAGACGAAACAATGAGTCCAAATTCACTAAAGTTAGTCAGAACCATAGAGGTTAAAAAAGCCGAGCGAGCTTTCAGTTTCAGTGCACTAAACAATAAGTAAAACATCACAAATTTTACTGGTAGCATCAAGCAAATGAGTAGGGCAATGCCCAGCATTTCCAGTGTCGGTAGCGCAGTAAAGCCGATAAGCAAGAAAAAGCCGATCAAGAATAAATCTTTAAAGTTAAGAAGTGATTTGTTTATTTCACTTGCTTTTGGATGGGCTGCCAAAAACATACCTGCAAGCAATGCACCTAAATCACCTTTTATTTTAACGAGTTCGAATAGCTCATAGGCGCCTAAAGCGATGAAAAAACCGGTTAGTGGTATTAACTCACCGTGCCCTACAGTGTTTATTAAGCGATAAATTAGGGGTTTCAGTACGAATGCGAGAACTAACCCAAACGCCCAGTAGCTAGGAATTTTTCCTGTTGCTGCAACCAGAAAGATAACGGCAACGATGTCTTGCATAACAAGGATACCAATAGCTAATTTACCATGACGTGTGCGCATTTCACCGTGATCTTCCATCAGTTTAACGACACAGACTGTGCTACTGAAACTTAATGCGAAGGCGACAAGTAACCCGGAAGACGTCGTTAAATCTGCAAAATAGGCGAGCCCTGTTATCGCCAATAGCTTGATCACGGCGAAGCAAAGCACTATCCAAAGCGTGCTGTGTCCTAGGGCACCTTGCCAGACTTCCGACTTAGTTAAATCACCAATATTTAGCTTCAAGCCAATCGTAAATAGCATCAATGTGATGCCTAAGTTAGCAAGCGTTGTTAAACTGGCGTCAGCCTCAAGACCTAAAAAGTGCAGGACAAAACCTGCAATCAGATAGCCGATAGACGGTGGTAGAGAAATAACTTTTGCGCTTAAACCACATATAAACGCAAATAAAATCCAGATGAATTCCATTAGCTTCCCTTAATCATGTTGGCTGTAGCTTCTGCCATAATATCTACAATCAAAGGCTGTGCTTTAACATTCGGATGAATACCATCGGACTGCATATTGTTCGTATCGATTGCAACGGTATTTAAGAAAAAAGGCATAAGCGGTACCTGTGCTTGTTGCGATACATCAACAAAGACTTGCTCGAACAGTTTGTTATAACGCGGTCCATAATTTGGCGGAATTCTTATCGCCATTAGATGAACTTTGATGCCTTCTGCTTTAGCTAAGCCAATTATTTGTAACAAATTATTCTTTATTAAGTCAGCCGGAAAGCCTCTAAGACCGTCATTACCTCCCAATTCAATTAACAAATAGTCGAATTTTTCTTTCGATAGAATTCCAGGTAAGCGAGATAAACCGCCTGCTGTGGTCTCACCACTTATGCTAGCATTGATGATCTCGTAACCAGCGTTATTCGTTTTTAATTGCTGATTAAGTAAATAAACCCAGCCTTGGTTTTGTTTCATTCCGTAACTTGCACTTAGGCTATCACCCAGTAATAAAATACGTGACACAGCATTTGCGTTGAAACAAAAAGCAAGCAATAAAGCGGTTAACATTAATTTGGAAGTGCATTTAAACATGAAGTTAGAATCCGACATTATTTTAAAAGTCACAGACTTAGCGAAATCTGTATCGTTGGAAAATGATATTTTAGACCTATTGTCAGACATAAATCTAGCGGTAAGCGCTGGTGAAACATTAGCCATAGTTGGAGCGTCTGGTTCTGGCAAAACAACATTACTCTCTTTGCTGGCTGGTTTAGACGTACCAAGTAGCGGTTCGATTGAGCTTAAGGGTCACTCATTACAAAAATTGGATGAAGAGGCGCGCAGCGCAGTGCGTGCGCAACATGTAGGGTTTATCTTTCAACAGTTTTTGTTAGTAAACAGTTTAACAGCGCTTGAAAATGTGATGCTACCTGCGGAGTTAGCAAACATGGCAAATGCAGAAGAGCGTGCCATAGAATTGTTAAAGCAAGTGGGTTTACCTGATCGCATTAACCATTTCCCTTCACAAATGTCAGGAGGAGAGCAACAGCGTGTTGCAATTGCTCGTGCATTTATCACTAGTCCTGACATTTTATTTGCTGATGAACCTACGGGTAATCTCGATAGTAAAACAGGGCGCCATATTACAGAACTGCTGTTCGATTTGAACAAAGAGAATGGCACAACACTGATTCTCGTTACTCATGATGAAAAACTAGCAGACCGTTGTCACCGTAAAGTGGTTGTCGATAGTGGCCGAATTGTCGATGAGCAATCTGCAGAGGTTGAGACATTGAGGACTGTTAATGAGTAACAATGTCTGGATAAAGCAATCACTCAGATTACTCAGCCACGAGTTACGTCGTGGTGAGTTAACCATTATTTTTCTCGCTATTGTGTTGGCTGTTGCCACGGTATTCTCGCTATCAGGCTTTTCACATCAAATACAAGCAGCGATTCTTAACAAAAGTACCAGTTTCATTGCTGCAGACTGGGTTTATAGCTCCCCGAGACCAATTGATACAGCCATCATTGAGCGTAGCGAAGGACTAGGTATCAAATCTGCACAAAAGCTAGAAATGAGCTCTATGGTCTTCGCCAATGGAAAACTGCAATTGTCAGAAATTAACGCAGTAGGCGACCAATATCCTTTACGAGGAGAAATGCTCGTTAAAGATGCTAGCGGTATAATTTCAGTAAGCAAAGCGCCGAAACCTGGTGACATATGGGTAGAACAAAAGCTGCTTAATATCCTTGGCGTTGGCATTGGTGACACTGTTGAAGTGGGGATGGCGGTACTAAGAATAGCGGGCGTTGTTACCCAAATACCCGATGCATCTTTTAGTGTCTTTACTTCTGGACCTGAGTTATTCCTAAACATCGATGATATGCCTAAAACAGAGCTTATCCAGCCGGGCAGTCGATTGGGGTACAAGGTTTTGTTTGCAGGCGATGCTGATGTGATGGCTGAGTTCGACGAGTGGGTCGAGCCGCAAGTTAAAGAGACAGAGCGCTGGTATGACATCCAATCTAGCCGTTCTGCGTTATCTTCTTCATTAGATGCAGCCGAGCAGTACTTGTCTCTTGCAAGCATGTTGGGCATTGTTCTGGCAGCGGTTGCTGTGGCGGTAGCAAGTCGTCGATATGGCCAGCGTCATCAACCTATGGTTGCTGTGTTTAAAGCGATGGGGGCAAGTCAGAAGCACATTACGGCATTATACTGTCTACATTGGGGGCTGTTATCTGCTCTATCTATTGTTGTTGGTCTCGTTATTGGCTTCGGTTTGCAGCAAGTCGGTTTAAATGCGATGCAAGACTATTTGGAGATATCGGCTAAAGCATCGATGACCATGCCACTATTGGTCGCAATCGCGACGGGAGTGCTATGCGCTATAGCTTTCGCTATTGCTCCACTTAAGCAACTGGTGACCATCAAGCCACTCGCTGTAATCAGAGGTTTTAAACACGATACTTTCCACTGGCTTCAGCTTGTGCCGGCTATTATTGCTCTATACCTCTTACTCTATATGTTCAGCCAAAACTGGTTGCTTAGCGTTGTGTTGCTGCTAGGTGCCGCTATAGTGTCAGCAATTTTGCTAGTGCTTGGCCAAGTGTTTGTGAGCGCTGGCCGAAGTGTTGGTAGCAAGTCTGGCAAGGCACTTCATTTAGCGTTTGCAAATTTAAAACGTCGGGCACAGGAAAACAGTGTTCAGCTGGTCAGCTTTACAATCGCCATTAAGTTGTTGTTGCTTATTGTGGTTATTCGTAGTGATTTAATCAGTGATTGGCAATCCCAATTACCTGACAATACAGCCAACCGCTTTCTGGTGAATATAAGCCAGCAGCAGGTTGATGACGTTAACCGTTTCATGGAAGCGCAGAATATTCCAGGCAGTGGTTTGTATCCCGTTGTTCGAGGCCGACTTGTCGCCATCAATGACGACTCTGTTACTAAAGAAGTGACAAAAGAAGAAGACAAAGAGCCTGAAAGCCAGCGCCGTGGAATAGGGCGTGAACTTAATTTAACTTGGCGTAATCAGTTGCCAGAGGGTAATGAAATATTAAGTGGGCAATGGTTCTCTCGCGATGATACACGTCCGCAGGTCTCTATTGAAGAGGGGGTTGCGCAGCGACTCAACGTGGTGGTAGGCGATAAGCTTACTTTTCAACTTGGCAGTGAAGATTTTACCGTTGATGTGACCAGTGTTCGCAAGGTTGACTGGCAGTCGTTACAGCCAAACTTCTTCATGGTTTTTAACGAATTCGTATTACAAGATTTCCCTGCAACTTATATTTCCTCGCACTTTGTTGCGCCGGAAAAAGTACAAGCGTTTAATCAGTTTTTAGCGCAGTATCCAACAATATCGATGATTGATGTGGAAGCGCTAATTAATCAACTTCGTAGCGTCATTGAACAAGTGTCTCTGGCGGTGGAGTTTATACTGGTGCTCGTTGTTATCGCAGGGACACTTGTATTGATTGCCCAAGTGCAAGCAAGTATGGAGGAGCGTGAGCGAGAAATCGCGATTCTTCGGACTTTAGGTGCAAAAGGAAGTTTACTCAAAAATAGCGTGTTGCTGGAGTTTATCTGTCTTGGGCTAGTTGCGGGCTTGATGGCCGGAATGGCGATGGAAATAGCCGTATTCTTTATTCAAACTCAAGTATTTAAAATGGAGGCGAGTTTTCATCTTGAATACTGGGGCATTGGTATGGTTTCAGGTGCGGCATTTGTTGGCATTATGGGAATGATCAGTTGCTGGCGTCTGCTCAATATGTCGAGCGTTACGTTAATTCGTAGGACAATGTAATCATAACAAAGAGCTCGGAGTCACACCGAGCTCTGCTCTATTCACTCTCTTGATTTACCACGAAAGTACTTTTGCTTAAGGCGCAAGAATTTGCGTAAGTGCAGGCTTTAATGTTGGAAAACGAAACGTGTAGCCGGCGCGTTCAAGTTTGCTTGGAATCACGTGTTGTCCAAAGGTAAGCAAGTCAGCGCCTTCGCCAAGCATAACCCGCATAAATGCACCTGGGACAGATAAAAAGCGAGGCTTTTTAAGGGCTTGTGACAGGGTATCTGTAAATTCTCGGTTTGAAACAGGTTTCGGGGCAGTTAAATTTACAGGCCCCTCTATTTCACTATGATCCGCTATAAAGTCGATAGCGTTGACCATATCATCTATATGAATCCATGACATGTACTGTCGTCCATCACCAATGACAGCGGCTAAGCCAAACTTTGCCGGCGGTACCATTTGGTCGAGTGCACCACCACGGTTACTGAGTACTATTCCTGTTCTAAGTAGACATACGCGGGTAGTCTTTTTCGCTTTACTGGCAGCTTGCTCCCACTGCTTGCATAATTGATGGCTAAACTCCGGGTAAGGGGAGTCGAACGATTCATTTATACTTATGTCACTTTGCCTACCGTAGTAGCCAATGGCTGAACCAGAAATAAAAACGGAAGGTGGCTTTTCTGAGTTGTTAAATAATGTGGTGAGTGTTTGCGTTACAAATACCCGGCTTTGCAGTAGCGCATTTTTTCTTGCTGTTGACCAGCGCTTACCAAAGATTGGCTCACCTTGTAGATTTATCACAATGTCAAAATCATCAAGGTTTTGTAAATTAGATAAGTTATCAATGATTGACACTGTTTTAGGCAGTTCTGCTGTTGCAGGGTTACGGCACAGCGCCGTAAATTGATATTTATGTTGAAACGCTGATATAAATGCTCTGCCAATAAGGCCTGTCGCACCTGTAATAAGAATTCGCATACTTTCTTGCACTGGTTTTTAGCCTTTTTTACGAAGCGTTGTTAGGTAAAGTTTAGCCCAGTATAAGAATTCGTTGCTTTTTTAAGGTAATAACAACAAGATAGCCAAGTCGTTTTTTTCGTGGATGGATTATGGGATTAAAGGAATCTTCATCTGGCATTTTAAAAGGCATGGTGGTTATGGCCGCGCTTTTTGTTGTTTTTGCTGGGATAAAAGCTGCATCAAATATGTTGGTGCCATTTCTCTTGTCGGTATTTATTGCGATTATTTGTAATCCAATAGTCGTGAAAGCGAGTGAGTATAAAATTCCAAAGGGAATTTCAGTCTTATTTGTTATCGCGATGTTTTTATCGATAGCATTGTCAATTGCAGGCTTGGTTGGTAACTCGCTCAATGAACTTTCACAATTATTGCCGCAATACCGTGCTCAATTAAATGAAGAGTTTGCATGGCTAACAACTAAACTTGCTGAATACAACATTGCTGTGTCTAGCGCGCTAATCATGGAATACTTTGATCCGGGCGCGGCTATGGGGCTTGCTGCCAACATGCTTAGTGGCCTTGGTGGTGTAATGGCTAACTTGTTTTTGATTGTAATCACTGTGATTTTCTTGCTGTTCGAGGCATCTTCATTGTCGAATAAACTGCATGTCGCGCTAGATGATCCTGAAATGCGTCTCAATCAAATTGATCGCTTTTTGACTTCAGTTAATAACTACATCGCGATAAAAACGGTTGTTAGTATTGGAACAGGAGCCCTTGTTTCATTAATGCTGTACATCATCGGATTAGACTTCTTTTTGTTATGGGGTGTGCTGGCTTTCTTACTCAACTACATTCCCAATATCGGTTCAATAATTGCAGCTGTACCGGCAATGTCTCTAGCAGTATTGCAGTTAGGACCAGCGGCAGCAGGGGGGATTGGTTTAGGCTATCTAGCGATTAACACCG
Source organism: Thalassotalea euphylliae (assembly GCF_042682785.1). Lineage (GTDB taxonomy): Bacteria > Pseudomonadota > Gammaproteobacteria > Enterobacterales > Alteromonadaceae > Thalassotalea_F > Thalassotalea_F euphylliae. The sequence continues at coordinate 484,960 of NZ_JBHUIB010000003.1, forward strand.
TGATGGGCAATGTCGTTGAACCTCGTTACTTAGGTAAGGGGCTTGGCTTGTCAACGTTGGTGGTGTTCCTGTCATTAATTTTCTGGGGATGGTTATTGGGTACGGTCGGTATGCTGTTGTCAGTGCCGCTTACCATGATAATCAAGATTGGTTTAGAAAGCTCTCAGGATGGACGCTGGCTTGCAGTTATGTTGTCGAGCGAAGAAGAAGTCGAGCGACAGATTCAATCCTAATTCATCGACGTTAAAACACAGAAAAATGCTGTAGTGTTGAGCAATACGAGGTACAGTAAAAAAAGGCTGATGAACATCAGCCTTTTTTATGAATGTTACAACAGAGTGTTGAATAATGTTTTGTAGCCTTACTGACTCAGCGCGCTTAGCTCTTCAATGCGCATTTGGCTAACAGTGATATAACATTTCTTGTATGCAGGACCTGCACCAGTGCCTGGGGAAATTGCTAGATACTGCCAGCGGCAGTTATTCTCACGATAGGTAATGAAATTTGATTGCGAACGCTTAAACATATTAAGGGCTGCTTTTCTTCCCGTTTGGATTGCGATTTCTTCTAATATGAAGGTTTGGTTATTGACCCATGTTTGCAATTCTCTGTCTACTGCCTCTTTTACACCATCCAAACATCGAGAATACTCGACATTGTCTGTCATACTTTCTTCACAAGACTCAATCGATTTGGCTTGTGATAATGGCGTTGTTGCGGCGCAGAATAGTAGAAGGGTAGCGGGCAGTAAATACTTCATATTAAGCTGGTAACACCTTTTTATATGGTTTGACGATTACCTTAGCGTAAACTCCAGCATCAACATACGGATCAACATCTGCCCACGCTTGAGCGCTTTCAAGTGAGTTAAACTTGGCAACAACCAAAGAGCCTGTAAAGCCAGCTTCACCTGGATTTTCAGCGTCAATTGCGGGACAAGGGCCTGCAACTAGCAAACGCCCCTCTGATTGCAAAGCTCGCAATCTATCTAAGTGTGCTTCACGTACAGGCATACGCAGCGATAGGCTGTTTTCAACATCTTCACTGTAAATCATGTAATACATCATAATTCGATACTACTCTTCGGTATTCAATTCTTTTTTGTCTTCATCGTCTGGGAGATGTTTACTTAGTGCCATTATTGAACCAATGGCAAAAACAAACGTTAATCCCATTAGGCCAAACACTTTGAAGTTTACCCAAACTTCTTGGCTGAAATTGAATGCTATATATACATTCAATGCACCACAAAATGCAAAGAAGGCAGCCCAGCTTAAATTCAGTTTAGCCCAGATAGCATCTGGCAATTCTATTGCTTCACCCATTAACTGTTTGATGATGTTTTTACCAAATACGTAATGACTGACGAGCAATGCTACGGCGAAAAATTCGTTAATAATGGTGACTTTCCATTTTAGAAAAGCATCATCTTGCAAGAAAATAGTTAACCCACCGAAGCCGGCTATTAAACCAAAAATAATCCAGTTTTTTGCTGGTACTTTTCGTGTGGTTGCATAGAGGTAAATGATGTGAAGCAAAGAACCTACAATAAGAACTGCTGTTGCCGCGTAGATATCGTAAAGCTTGTATACGACAAAGAACAAAACTAGCGGAACATACTCAAAAAATGCGTGCATAATTCATCGGTGTTTAAATCAGTGGATTCTGATTTTACTGAAAGCAATGATTATATCCAAGCAAATTGGTCAACTATTTTATCACACAATTAAGGAGTGATTAGCTAATTAGAGATTCACTCAGCTTTAGTGCTTGTTTATACATCTCAGGTTCAGCGGTTTGGTACGCTGAGACTTTGTCTTTAGCTTGCAATAAGTCAGCCTCAGCTGCTTTTATAAGCCATGCTAGGCCGCTCAATGGATCTTGCTCAACGCCCTCTGCTAGAAAGTAAGCTCGTCCAAGCGCTCCCATAGATTTATTGCAACCTTGCTTTGCAGCTTCCATGAAGAGTGGAATAGCTTCATCGAAGTTTTCAGTTGTTCTCAGTAAAATTGCCTCTTGATGCACCGCCTCGAGATCATTTTCAGCAGAGCTCTCTTTGACGGTTATTGTGATGTCTTTATTGGGGCGACAGTCATCTTTAGCAGGGACGCTCCCTTGAGCTGCAATGTCTTCGGTAATATTATCTTCAGAGCTGTTCTTGTCGACAGCCGTTTCGTTTGAATCTCCCTTCAACGCAGCAGGCTGAGTAATAGCTTGGTTTTCTGAATATTCTGCAGAGATATCCAATACGTCATCAGCTGTTTTTTTTGCGCTTAGAAAAGTCGTAATGACAGCATCATATCGGTTGTTAAGTTGCTCGATAGTTTGCTGCTGTTGAGCCACTTGTTGCTTGTAGTGGGCTATATCTGCTTCAAGCCTAGCAATAGTTGCTTGTTGTTGGTTGTGTAATTGATGATGAGCATCTTTCAAATTGTTGACATGCTCTAAGTGTGAAGCATCTAATCTTGCCTGTTGCTTTTCGTTATATTGCTCAAACCGGTTTAACACCGCTTTGATTGATTGTTCGTAGTTTGATTTCATTTTCTCAAACCAACGAAAAACTTGACTGGGTGCTTTTACATTTTCTGCTGACATACCTGTACCATTGCAAGATAAATGATGTTCATTATCAGCTTAATGATTCATCGACACTAAATCAATTTGAACACAACTAAATTCGAAAAATGAACTACTTGGTTTTGACTAATAAAAATTTTTGTCTACCTTTTAGAATATAACCAGAGCGGTAGTAGGGATATTAACGGACGTCTACCGCTCAAAAGCTAAGCAGTTTTGTAAAATTGGTGGTTTTTTCGCGTTAAAAAGATGTAAATCGCTGAAAAAAAATAAATTGTTACGCGGCGGATCTTGATTGGAAATGAGATTGGTTATATTTTCAGGATCTGTTGTCTAAGTTCGTTAGGTTAGAAAGGGAAGGCAATGTTCCACTTACCCGAAGAATTAACTATCGCAAAAGCGGAAGCTTTCAAATCATCGTTATTTGACTATATGTCAGATAATGACAACATCGAAATTGAAGACGCTAATGTAGTGAAAATCGACACCATCGGTTGTCAATTACTATTAGCCATGGTTACCCACCTTGCTGCACAAAATAAAACAATAACGTGGCACTGTACTTCTAGCTTGATCAAGGACAGCCTGAATAAACTTGGCATTAATGAGCCGATTTTATCTCAGTATTTAGAAAATTAAGCTTTTTAATTAAGGAAAACTTTATGGCCAAAGTGCTTGTAGTAGATGACTCGAATTCAATCCGAGATATGGTAAGTTTCACCCTCAAGGGGGCGGGTTACGAAACGGATGAGGCTGCCAATGGGCAGGAAGGGTTAGCAAAAGCCAGTGGTGGTAATTTTGATTTAGTAATTACAGACGTAAATATGCCAATTATGGACGGTATTACGCTCTGCCAAGAAATGAGAAAATTGCCTGCGTATAAATTCACACCTATCTTGATGCTTACAACGGAAAGCTCGACAGATATGAAAATGAAGGGTAAAGAGGCAGGTGCGACTGGCTGGTTAGTAAAACCATTTAACCCAGACAAACTTCTTTCGACGATCAAACGTGTGATTCGGTAAGTAAGATGAGCGTCGATTTATCTCAATTCATTCCAACTTTTCTAGAGGAAAGTTATGAAGGCTTAGAGTTAATGGAATCTAGCTTGCTCAATTTTGAGCAGGGCGATGAAGAAACGGTTAATTCAATATTTAGAGCTGCACATTCAATTAAAGGGGGCGCGGGCACTTTTGGTTTTGGCCATGTGACTGAGTTCACACATCTTGTAGAAACATTGTTGGATGAACTGAGAGACGGTCGACGCACTATTGATACTGAGCAAGTTGAAGTGTTGCTCGAGTCTGTTGATTGTATTCGCCTAATGATAGATGCGATTCAGGAAGAGTCGACATACGATGAAGCTAAAATCGCAGACACGTCAGACAAACTAGAAACCATTCTCAATAATAGTAACAATGAAACGGGCCAGACTAGTTCTAACACCGATGAACAGACTGCACCCGAAGCAGTCGAAAAGGCATCTGCAGCCGCGCGACAAGTTTGGCATATCGAATTTGTTCCAGAGCATCATCTGGTTCAAACGGGCAATGATCCACTGTTACTTTTTAGCGCCCTTGAAGATTTAGGTACTCTTGAGGTTAAAGCGAGTGCAAATTATTTACCGTCTTTGACGGAAATGGATGTTGAAGAATTATATTTGCGTTGGACACTAGAGCTGACTGCTGAAGGTATAACTGAAGACGATATTCGTGAAGTGTTTGAGTGGGTCGAAGATGAATGCCAACTGTCGATTTCGCTAGCTGAAAACAACTTACCTTTGGATGATGCAAACACGACAGAAACATTCAATGAACAAATTCCGGCTACGGAGTTCGACAGTGCCGCTCTGAAACAAGCTATCGAACACATTGAGCCACCTGTTGAGGCAGCAATTGCGCCTAAAGCGCTTCATGAAACAGCACCAGAAAATTCAGAAAAGGCGATAGCAGAAGAAGTGGTGACAACTCCACAGTCCGCAATAGTGTCCAAGCCGACGCCTAAGTCTGCCGACAAGGCGCCGGTAAAAGCGAAAGGCGAAAGTGGCTCTATTCGAGTGGGCGTCGATAAGGTTGATACTTTGATTAATCTTGTCGGTGAGTTAGTGATAACACAAAGCATGCTATCTGAGCTGGGCAATGATTTTGACCTATCAAAAGTAGAAAAGTTGACGGCAGGGCTTGAGCAGTTATTACAAAATACCAAAGAGCTTCAAGAGAGCGTGATGCGTATTCGAATGCTCCCAATAAGCTTTGCATTTAATCGCTTTCCACGCCTTATTCATGATTTAGCGAAGAAAACAGGCAAAGATATTGAGTTGGTTATTCACGGTGAAAATACAGAACTTGATAAAACGGTCATGGAGCAGATAGGCGATCCACTTGTTCACTTGGTGCGCAATGCAGTCGACCATGGGATCGAGTCAGCCGAAAAACGTATTGCTGCTGGCAAGCCAGCACAAGGAACTATTTGGCTAGATGCCTATCACCAAGGCGGCAATATTGTTATTGAAATTAAAGATAATGGCGGTGGTATCAACCGAGAAGCTGTGTTTAATAAAGCGGTAGAAAAGGGACTTATTGAACCTTCAGCAAGTTTGACCGATACGCAAGTATTTGAACTTATCTTCGAACCCGGGTTTTCAACCGCGAAGGAAATCAGCGACATCTCGGGGCGTGGCGTTGGGATGGATGTTGTTAAGAAAAACATTCAGTCTCTTGGTGGGCGCATTCAAGTTGATTCAATTCCTGGAGAGGGAAGTACGTTTAAAGTTAACCTGCCACTTACGTTAGCTATTCTTGATGGTCAGCTGGTTCGCGTCGGAGAGGAAGTGTTCATTATTCCGTTGATTACTATAGTGGAGTCACTTCAGGCGAAAGCAGACCTGATTAACCGGGTATCGGGTGACATGATGTTGTATCGGTTGAGAGAAGATAATGTGCCCGTTATTCCGATATATCAGTTGTTCAATTTACCTGCACAAAACCAAGAGGTCGATAATTCATTATTGGTTGTTGTCGAATCGGACGGACAAAAGGTTGGCTTAATGGTTGATGATTTACTTGCCCAGCAACAAGTCGTGATTAAGAGTTTGAAAGATAACTATCAAGAAGTCGGGGGAATTTCTGGTGCAACAATATTAGGTGACGGCTCCGTAGCAATGATTTTAGATATTCCTGGCATCATTGACATGGCACTGACCAGCGCACGAGAAAAACAGAATAGGTTGAGAGTAGTAAATTCTGAAGAAGGGGCTTTGGCTTAATGAACATTCAAGCGTTAGCGCAGCAGATCCCTGTTGAAGGTGAATATTCCCTAGAAGGCGTCGATTTTATTACAAGCGGTGATCAGTACCTGACATTTATGCTAGACACTGAACAATACGCGGTTGATATTTTATGTGTTGAAGAAATTCGAAGCTGGGAAAAGCCAACCCGCATCCCAAATGCGCCTGATTATGTAAAAGGTGTAATCAACATGCGCGGGGTAATTGTTCCAATTATTGATTTACGCGCTAAGTTTGGCATTGGTGTAGCAGATTACAACGAAACCACAGTGGTTATTGTACTCCGCTATGAGTCGCCGACGCATAGCCGAACCATAGGGTTCGTTGTTGATGCCGTTTCTGACGTATTAAACGCTGAAGAAGATGAAGTGCGAGAATCGCCTGCTTTTGGTGGCGTAATTCCGCATCATTTTGTTAATGGTTTAGTCAATGTTGGAGAAGGGGTCGTAACTCTATTGAACCTCGAAGCGCTTCAAGAAATTGAACCGCATACAGCCGGCTTGGGGTAGCAGTAATGGAACAAGAATATTTGACGTTTATTTTGAATGGCGAAGAGTACGGAGTTGATATTCTTTGTGTTCAGGAAATAAGAGTGCTTTCGTCAGTCACTGAACTGCCGAATAAGCCTAGCTATTTGAAAGGCGTTATTAATTTACGTGGTGTGATTATACCGATTGTTGATTTGAGGCAGCGCTTCGGGCAGGACGCCTTGGCATACAATGATAAAACAGTCACGATTATCCTTCGGAGTCTAGACCCCAGCAGCCCAATGGTGGTAGGCATTATCGTTGATGCAGTTTCAGAGGTTTATAAATTTGAACCGAGCAGCGTACGTCAGCCTCCAGCCCTAGGTAACCAGGTAGATCGTTGTTTTCTAAAAGGTTTAGCGTCAGTAGAGAGCAAATTGATTATGTTACTTGATACCGAGTCGTTACTAAATCAAGAAGAATTATTTACCGTGGAGCAACAGCCGGAATTTGAAGTAGAGGCATAAACTTTTAGCGAGGATTGCTATGACACCAAAGCAAATACAAACGATCAAGGATAGTTGGGCGATTGTAAAGTCGACTGTGCCTAATGCCGGCGAAGTATTCTATCAACATTTATTTGCTTTAGACCCCCAACTACAATCCCTATTCACGTCAGATATCGCTAAGCAAGCCGACAAGCTGGTATCGATGCTAGACGTTGCTATCAGCATCAGCGAAAACTCAGAAAAGCTCGATAGTGCATTAAGCGAATTGGGACAGAGACATATTCAATACGGAGTAAAACCCCAGCATTATGACACGGTTGGGAATGCTCTCATTCAAACATTAGAACAAGCCTTAGATAAGCAGTTCACTTTGGCTGTAAAACGCGCATGGTTGGCATTCTATCGTCACGTGGCGAAGACAATGCAAAGCGGCGCCGAAGCAGAGCACGAAGGCTCAGCAGTTATGGAGGCACAAATGAATATAGCAGAGCATGTACAGGATGATTTAGCTGTTAGGCTTCAAGGCGCTCTCGATCAGTCACTCACCGCATTTATGATGATTGATAGAGACTTTAACGTTACCTATGTTAATCAAGCGACAATGAAGCTCCTAGAAAAACATGAAGCCGTTTTTCAAATGAAATGGCCTGAATTTAGAGCGGAAAAATCATCCATAATCGGCTCATGCATCGATATGTTTCATGTTAAGCCAGAACACCAGAGAAAGTTGCTAGCAGATCCGAGTAATTTGCCATACCAGACTGATATCCAAATTGAATTTCTGACTATTGAATTAAACGTTACGGCAATAAATGATGCCGAAGGCAACTATATTGGTAACTCTCTCGAATGGCAGGACGTTACCGAGGTAAGGCAGCAAGAAAACAAAGCTGTGCAACTGCAAGGTGCTGTCGATCAGTCCAATACGCCGAGTATGTTTATTGACCGTGACTTTAATATTACCTACGCAAACAAAGCAACATTCACATTGTTGAAAAAACATGAGCAAACATTTGCAGAAAAATGGCCAGGTTTTAAAGCATCTGAAGAGCAGTTAATAGGATCTTGCATTGATATGTTTCATGTCAATCCAGACCACCAACGTAATTTGCTGGCCGATCCCAGTAATTTGCCATGGAAAACAGATATTAAAATCGCTGATTTAACCTTTGAATTAAATGTCACAGCGATTAATGATGCGCAAGGAAATTACATAGGTAATGCTTTGGAATGGCAGGATGTCACAGAGGCTAGAAACAAAGCCATACAGGTAGGGAGATTGATGTCTGCCGTGGAGGGCATGACAACTAACTTAATGATGGCTGACACTAAAGGGAACATCGTTTATGCGAACCCTTCAGTTTTAAATATGTTAAGACGGCGAGAAGTGGAACTTCAGAAATCTCTACCAGCGTTCAAAGTTGATACGATTGTTGGCAGTAATTTCGACATCTTCCATAAAAATCCAGCACATCAGCAAAATTTACTGGGAAATCCTGACAATTTACCTTATAACACGGAAATTTCGGTTGGCGGCCTGGTTTTTGAATTGATTGCGATTGCATTAAAAGATGACGATGGAAACCATGTCGGTAACGCAGTTCAATGGCTCGATTTAACTGAACAAAAAGATGCGCAAGGTCAAGTAGAGGGCTTAATCAACGCAGCGATTAATGGCGAACTTGAGCAGCGAATAGACACAGCAACATACGAAGGTTTCATGCATAACCTTGGAAACAGTATTAATAGCTTAATGGATGCTGTTGTAGAGCCATTAAACGATGCTATTCGAGTTGCTCAATCTTTGGCTGAAGGTCAGTTGACCAATACGATGAATGGTGATTACGCTGGTCAATTTTTAGCGTTAGCTGACGCCATGAATGGCTCAATAGAGAACCTCAGTAATATGGTTGAGGAAATTCGAAATGCCTCAACAAATGTGTTTGATTCTGCAAGAGAAATTGCAGAAGGGAACAATGAGTTGAGTCATCGAACGGAATCACAAGCGTCGAGCTTGGAAGAAACGGCATCGGCAATGGAAGAGTTAGCCAGTACGGTACAACAAAATGCAGAGAATGCCTCTGAGGCAAGTAAGTTGTCTAGCACAGTTGTTGAACGTGCGATTAATGGTGGAGATGTCGTTAAAAGTGCCATTACTGCGATGGCTGACATTAATAAATCGAGCAAAAAAATTGCAGATATTATCGGAGTAATTGACGAAATTGCTTTTCAAACCAATTTGTTGGCTTTGAATGCGGCGGTTGAAGCGGCAAGAGCAGGAGAGCAAGGACGAGGTTTTGCTGTGGTAGCTGCTGAAGTAAGAAACTTAGCACAGCGCTCAGCGGGCGCTGCGAAAGAAATCAAAGGCTTGATTAATGACAGTGTTGAAGCTGTAGGACAAGGCACTAAGCTTGTCGATGAAACAGGCCAAACGTTTGACTTACTTGTTTCTTCGATAGAAGAAGTGGGCAACATGATCCGTGATATAGATAGTGCAGGAAAAGAGCAGTCGGCGGGGATTGGAGAGGTCAGCCAAGCAGTCAGTCAGATGGACGAAATGACGCAGCAAAATGCTGCATTGGTAGAAGAAGCTGCCGCGTCGAGTAAATCAATGGAAGAACAGTCACAAGCTCTCCTTGAGCAAGTCGCATTTTTTAATAATGGTGATACCCAGGAGAATGTTATGACTCGGAATGTTGGTGTACTGGGTAAACAAACTCAGCCGTTGCGGCCGGTAAGCATTAAAACACCAAGAACCAGTGTTAAGTCCGATGATGAGTGGCAAGAGTTTTAAGCGTTAATGATAGAAGTAAGGGATCGTTCGCACACGTTAAATAGTCGAGATTTTAAGTTTATTTGCGATTACGTATACGATGCTGCCGGTATTGTGTTGGGTGAAGCAAAACGTGAAATGGTATATCGACGATTGACTCGTGTTGTTCGTGAACGGAAATTGGAAACATTCGCCGAATATTGCCAAATATTGCGAAGCAACCCAGAAGGTGAAAAGACGTACTTTATTAACGCGATAACAACTAATTTAACGAGCTTTTACAGAGAAAAGCATCATTTTGACTACTTGCTGAGTAAAGAGTTTCCAACACTTTTACAAAAAAACAAAGACAGTAAGCGGTTACGCTTTTGGTCATCGGCTAGTTCTACGGGGGAAGAGCCGTATAGTTTGGCTATAACCGCGCATCAAGCATTCAAACATGTTCTCAGTGTGTGGGATGTTAAGATTTTGGCGACAGACATCGACAGTAACGTGCTCGCTCATGCGAAAGCCGGAATATATGATTCGCAGCGTATCGAAGATGTGCCGCAACATTTACAAAAGGCTTATTTTCAAAAAGGTGCTGGGGCTAACCAAAACAAAGTGAAAGTAAATGATACGGCCAAATCATTGATTACTTTTAAAGAGCTGAATTTACTGCATGATTGGCCTATGAATGGCCCTTTCGACGTAATCTTTTGCAGAAATGTGATTATCTATTTTGATAAGCCTACGCAGCAAGATTTGTTTGAAAGATACTATGAGATGTTAGCGCCTGGTGGGCTTCTAATGCTAGGTCATAGTGAGAACCTGGGGCAGTTTCAACAGTATTTTGAGAATGTCGGACGTACGATATTCAGAAAGCCGTTTGACACGTAATCGTTGGAGCTAGGATGGTTTTAAAGCATCAACATGCAGAAGTAAAAAGTGTTATTGGGCAATGTTTACCTGAATTTACTCATGTGAATCATTATTGGGATAAGCAGCGCAATTGTGTCGTAGCAAAAATACTACCTGGCGAGTTTTACGCGACGTTTGATGATGTCGCAATATCGACTACCTTGGGTTCTTGTATCGCAGCCTGTATCTGGGATGAGCAGATGGGGATAGGTGGGATGAATCACTTTATGCTTCCTATTACTGATAAAGAGTTACATGAAGTTGACTGGGGACAAAGAGGCTTAGCCAGTGATGCCACACGTTATGGTAATTTTGCCATGGAGCATTTGATCAATACGTTATTGAAAAACGGAGCACTTAAGCGAAATCTAAAAGCCAAAGTGTTTGGTGGCGGAAAAGTCTTAAAGAAGATGTCTGATGTCGGTGAACGTAACATTGATTTTGTGTTTCGCTATTTATCAACAGAGGGTATTGACGTTGTAAAACAAGATGTGGGTTTGATATATCCGAGAAAGGTTATTTTTGAACCATTAACAGGTCGAGCGTTCGTAAAGCGTTTGGATAACTTGCACAATGACACAATTGTTAAACGCGAAACTGACTACCGAAGCCGGATTGACCAAGAGACGGTTGAAGGCGATGTGGAACTTTTTTGATTTATGAATAAAATCAAAGTATTAATTGTAGATGATTCGTCTCTTATACGCGGCGTCATCAGAGAGGTGCTAAGTATAGAACCTGCAATTGAGGTTGTCGGTGAAGCAGGTGATCCTTACGAAGCACGAAGCTTGATAAAGCAACTGAATCCAGACGTACTTACGCTTGATGTGGAAATGCCGAAAATGGATGGCATTACATTTTTAAGTAATTTGATGCGGCTACGTCCAATGCCAGTAGTGATGTTATCAACATTAACAACGAAGGGCGCCGATATTACTTTAGAGGCCTTAGCATTGGGCGCAGTAGACTTTATTGCCAAGCCCAGCTTTGACGTTTTAGTAGCCAATAAAAAACGATTTCAAGAAATACTTGTTGAAAAGGTGAAATCGGCGGGGGAGGTCGATCAAAAAAACTATCAACTAGCTAGTGCTGTTAAGAAAAATGCTAGTGTAGATGTCCTAAGCTTTGATGGCGTGAAACGTAAAAATCATTTGATTGCGATAGGAGCCTCAACGGGTGGGACAGAAGCTATTGCACAAATTCTAAAGTGTATGCCTGCTAATTGTCCGCCTATTGCGATAGCGCAGCATATCCCAGAAAAATTCAGCGAGCGTTTTGCTGCACGACTTGATGGTATATGTGAAATCTCGGTGACAGAGGCTAAGCATGGGCAACGGATAAAAGCAGGTGTTGCATACATAGCACCAGGCGGTAAACATTTAAAAATTGCTAATAAATCCGGTGTGTTGTATACAACATTGGATGACGGTGACAAAGTCAACTTGCACAAACCGGCCGTAGATGTACTTTTCAAATCACTGGTTGAGCATGCTGGAAATATACAGGCAGTGCTATTAACCGGTATGGGACAAGATGGAGCCTTAGGCATGTTAGAGTTAAAAAATAATGGTGCGAGAACCATTATTCAGGATAAAACAACAAGTTTGGTATGGGGAATGCCAGGGCGGGCGCATCAGTTGGGTGCGTATACGGATGAGATGCCACTTATGGATATTTCGTCTCAACTGCTTGAATTCGCAACCTTAGCCAAAGCAGAAATGAAGGAGGCCTTAAATGGCAGAGCATAAGGACAAGCTGCTGCTTGGAGCAATCGTAAGTGGGTTGCTAGCTATTGTTACGTTATTCGCCGTTGATTTACTTTTCATACCCATGCTTTTTATGGTGGTTAGCACAGCAAGTGCAGCGTTTGTTTTCTATAGTCAACAACAAACAGTTTCTCAAACGAGCCAACCAGACAATGTCCCATCATCGATCGAAAGCGAAGTGGCGGCTACCATTGATGAGATTAACAAACTGCTTGAGAGTGAAGTCGACATTATCAAGCAAGAGCACATGCGTGTTACTGAGCTAGTACGTGACGCTGTAAGTGGTATCTCAAATAGTTTTAAAACAATGCAGGATTTAGTGTCTGAGCAACAGGGGATGATAAACCATGTGCTGGACCGTAATCAGCATATTGGTGACGAAGAACATACGTCATTAGAGTCCTTTATTGTCGACTCAAACAAAACCCTAGAGGATTTTGTCAGCGTAATAATCAATACCAGTAAACAAAGCTTGAAAACCATGTCTTACACAGATGAAATGGTGAAAAAATTTGATGGTATATTTTCTTTGCTAGAACAAGTAGAAAGTCTAGCTAGCCAGACAAATTTACTTGCGTTGAATGCGGCAATTGAAGCTGCTCGGGCAGGCGATGCTGGACGAGGTTTTGCGGTAGTAGCCAATGAAGTGAGAAGCTTGTCAGTTAGCTCAACAGATTTGAATAACGATATTCGAAGTGAGGTGTCGTCAGCACAGCAAACCATTGCTAATTTGCGAGAATCGGTTGAGGTTATGGCATCAGCAGATATGACACCTACTTTACGTGCTAAAGATAAAGTAGCTGTGATGATGGAACATGTGGGCGACGTTAACACGCAAACTAAAGAAGCGGTAGAGAAACTCGCGCACATATCACCACAAATTAGCGATACGGCATCTTTAGGTGTTAGGTCTTTACAGTTCGAAGATTTGACATATCAATCATTAGATTCTTTAAATATTAATATAGAGAACTTACTTTTACTTGGTGAGCAGTTAGCCTCTGTTGGTGAAAACGGAGATATGCTTGAAAAACTTGAAGCTATTCAATCACATTGTAAAGCGCTTAAGTCTAAGTCTCAGCAGAAAGATCAATTTCGCAGTGTTTCGCAGTCGTCTATGGACGAAGGTGAAGTTGAACTGTTTTAGTATGGAGAGTTATAAAAATGTCAGTTAAAAAAACAGTCAGTGATAACCAGCGAACCGTTACTCTTACCATCGAAGATAGGTTTGACTTTTCATTGCATCAACTTTTCCGTGATGCCTATGTAAATGTTGAAGTCGCCGGCGCTAAATTTGTGTTAGATCTTTCACGGACTTCATATATGGACAGTTCGGCATTAGGCATGATTTTACTGTTACGTGATCATGCAGAAAAGCTTAAAGGTTCGGTTATTATTCGTCACCCCAGTGACTCAGTTGCAAAAATTTTGGAAATAGCACAATTTCATAGATTGATGGCGATTGAGTGCTAATAAATGGCAGAGTTTGATAGTACCAAAGGTAGCAAGCTAGCACTGGTCGTTGACGACTCTGTCATGCAGTGCAAAGTACTTAGTGTGCTGCTCAAAGAAGAAGGCTATCGCGTATTTACGGCAAACGACGGTATGCGTGGTGTAGACATGTACATCAAATACCAACCTGATTTGGTGCTAATGGACATCAATATGCCGGTCATGAATGGCTACCAGGCGGCGAGAGAAATCAAAGCACTGTCGGCTAATACACTAGCTCCTTTGATATTTATTACCAGTATGGATTCAGACCAGTCTTTCATAGAAGCGATTGAAGCCGGTGGTGATGGCATTTTAGTGCGTCCATTCTCTCCTGAGGTTTTTAAAGCAAAAATAAAGTCTATTCAGCGTATTAGTGATTTGTATGCGCAAGTAAAAACCCTTCAACAAAGTCAGCAAAAGGACGCTGAACTCGCAGAGCAACTAATGTCTGGTGTTATCGAGTCTCGGAACTTTGCGCTAGACAAAATAGGTATTGTGAAAAAGCCCGCAACATTGTTTAGCGGCGATATTCAATTAACCGCGCAGTGTCCCAACGGCGACGTAAACGTTATGTTAGGCGACTTTACCGGTCATGGGTTACGTTCATCGGTAGGCGCAATTCCACTTGCAGAAACCTTTAGAGCAATGACAAAAAAAGGTTTTACGCTGTTTGAAATAGTCAGCCAAGTAAATCGGCAATTATATGATTTGTTACCTGCTGATCTCTTTTTAGCGGCCTCTTTCGTCAGTATCTCAAGTCATGATGACACTGCATATATTTTCAATGCGGGCTTACCAGAAACATATATTTATGATGAGCAAGGTGAGATAAAACAGAAAATTGACTCTTCTCATCCTCCGTTAGGTGTTGTGCCAAGTTTGATCTCAGGCAGCCGAATGGCAGTTTATAGTGTCGAGCAAACAGACAGAGTTGTGTTGTTGAGTGACGGTATCATCGAAGCACGCAGTGAAAGCGGTGAAATGTATGGTATTGAGCGCTTTGAGCAAGCAGCGAAACTTGGTGTTATCAACAACGATATAGCGTCTGCAGTAATAGGAGATGTCGAAGAGTTTTGTCAAAACACGCCACAAGAAGATGATATCTCGCTTATTGATGTACCGTGTAACATATGGGCAAAAGAACATCATACCGCTAAAAAATCATTGTCGGTTGAAATTGGAGAAGGCGTCTATGAACGCTCTTCGACAGGCTCTATTTGGCGTTGGAGAATGAAACTAACAGGCAATAAATTAGCGAAGGTTAATCCTATCCCTATCGCTATGAGCTGTGTACATGAACTAGAGTGTCCAGATGACAAATGGCAGAACCTTTTTACGGTGTTGACGGAATTATACGTGAATGCTTTAGAGCATGGCGTGCTTGGCTTAGATTCGAGCATCAAACAGCAGGCTGAAGGTTTTGCACTTTATTTTCAAGAACGAGAAAAACGTTTACAGCAATTGGAATCTGGGGCGGTAGATCTCTCTCTAGCTTATTATCGAGATGAACACCATGGTCGAATGGTCGTCGAAGTTATCGATAGTGGAGATGGCTTTGACTTTGATGCGTTTAGAGCCAGTATGGCTGTGCAAGAGGGCGAGGAAAATCGATTACATGGCCGCGGTATTATGCTTGTTTCTCAATTGTGTAAGCAACTTGAATACAAGAATGGTGGAAGCCATGTTCGGGCTGAATACGTGGTGAGTTAATTCTAATACTACGTCACAAAAGTGATTACGAATTACCAAGCCCGCTAAGTACACAATGCTAGCGGGCTTTTCGTTACATATACGCCCACTTTACGTTGTTTGCGATAAGCAACGCTCTTTCTCAACCGATAAGTTCTATTCTTACTTGAAGAATCTAACTTTATGGTCGATAGTTGAATTTACTATATGACTAAAACTTCTTTAAAGTGAATGACTTGTGATTCGTTAGCTGTTCCCAAAAACGTTAATGTTGACTCCATGTTGGAGTCGAGCAAGTCTCTTTATTCCTCACGCAATCCGCACTTTTTTAATCTAAACAAAAATATACAACTCAACTGTTCTCCTTCTACTCAAGAACTTTGTTGTTATTTAACGCTTTTTTTTGACAATAAAGGTACAAAATGTGGGCAATTCGGTAGAGACATTTTTCTAATGTTCAGGGTAATATAAGTATGCTAGCAATAATAATTATCACCACTAGCGTAACAAGCCGAAGCGAATAGAGAGACGTCATTTGTTCAATATAAGTAAAACAACAAAGGTATCAAAATACGTACTGTTTATTGGTGTGATAACGTTTAGTTTTGCGCCACTTCTATTAAATTTTGCAGGAGTAGATTTTACTTCTCCGACACCACGGTTAACAGGGTCTCATCTATCTTTTGGTGAAATTCATCATGCGTTAATTGAGTGGACAGCAGTAACATTGGCAATGTGTATTGCTGTGCTGTCAATTTTTCATTTTATCAAGAACAATGATATCTCCGTGCCTTTTATTGGTATTTCATTGTTGTGTGCTGGAGCTATGGATGCCTTTCATACGCTAGCAGCTACACAAGTAGTCACTGCACGCTCACCGCAAGAAGATTTCATCCCTTTTACATGGGCAATATCACGCTTTTTTAATGCAGGCATTATGTTGGTTGCTGTCACAGCAGTGATAGTGCTTAGTAATAACAAAGGCTCAATGAAGAAGTTAACCCAAAAAGGCCGCTTTGGGTTGCTGGCGAAAATGGCAATAGCGCTGCTCTGTATAACGTTATACATCATGTATTTGGTGGCGAGTAATGAAAGCTTGCCCAAAACCATATTTCCCGATGCACTGATTACCCGCCCTTTTGACGCTATACCGCTTGCTTTATTTTTGTGTTGTGGCATCGCGTATTGGATTTGGTATCAACGTCAAAAAAGAGTACTTCGATTCGCATTGTTATTGAGCATTTTGCCAGAAGTCATGACACAACTTCATATGGTGTTTGGCTCAACAGCATTGTATGACAACCATTTTAACATCGCCCACTTTATCAAAGTCGTAGCCTATGGCGTTATCCTAGTCGGTGTGATCATAGATACTATGCTTGTCGATTACCGAGGATATCGAGCAAGTGACTTGTTTACGCCTGTGGGTGAACAGTCTGAAGCTAGAGTTAAACAGTCGGTCAGAGGATTTTGGTCGCTCAAATATAAACTGCCACTAGCAAGCTTCTTTGTAGCATTTTTTGTCGCGACGGTTGTCACCGTAACAATTTACTATGAAGTAAATCAGGTGCTTAAAGAAAGCTCTGAGCAGGCATTGACCGAAAAGTCACAAGTTATTGATACGTTGGTACAAGATTTTGTCGACCAACACAACCAGACCGGTTATGTATTAGCCAATGCTCCTACCATTAAGGAATACACGCGAGAGTTTTTACTTGGTAACAACATTCTTGAGCCGTTTAAAGAGCGCGTGGTCAATGTTCTGACTCTTGTCGGTCAGGATAGAAAGATTTATGACCAAATAGTATTGCTGTCTAATGACTCTCGAGTCCTTGCAATAAATCGCCAAGAAGGTGATGAACGGCTCCATGAATTTATACGGTCAGAGCATTTTAAATGGCATGCGTCCAATGAGTCAGTTGAAAATAATGCTAAATTGTTTGATTCAATTCTTGCTAACGGTGAGAGCGAAAAGTACATAGTGTTTTTTCAGCAAGTAAAGCAAGAAACACAAACCATAGCTGCGCTAGCGATTGCGGTAAAATTATCTAGTTTGAACAGACTTATAGCGACCATGTTACATGATGGGGAGCAATTGTACCTTGAGGATATGACTGGTAAAGCGCTATACAGTGCTAATAATGTCCAGTTAAAGGGCGAGCAGGTGGCTCTTTTTGATGCAGCATATACCCAATTTAAAAACGCTCATAGTGAATATGGTGATATCGGATATGTAGATGTTGGTGATAAAACGGCGGTCGTTAAAATCAGTCAGGTTGATTTTGACAACATTGGAAAGTACCACCCTTATCGCTTAGTGCTTATGCAACAGGGGGGCACGTTATTTTCATCGATAGACAATATGGAACAGCGCTCAATTGTGTTGGGGTTAGCGTTAGCTATCCTTACCCTTGGTCTTGCTATTTTTGCTTCTCAGCGTTTGATACAACCATTGTTAAGAATGATGGAGAGTATTCGACATTATGAGAAAACGGGGCGCGTGCTTCAGTTACCGATCAATACTGCTGATGAAACAGGCAAACTAGCAAAAAGTTTTGAAAGCCTGCTGTCAAATGTAGAGCAGCATAAAATGTCGATGCGTCTGGCGATTGAGGATGCTGAAACATCTTCAGCGAAGTTACAGTCAATTTTAAACTCTATTGTTGATGCTGTCGTCAGTATAGACGAGCAAGGAAGAGTGTTGTCGTTCAACAAGTCCGCTGAGGACATGTTTGGGTTCAGTGAAAAAGAAGTACTGAATAAGCATATCGGTATGCTGTTGCCACAACCCTTTTCTAATGAAGAACGTGATTTCCTGAAAGATTACTTTAATTCAAGGGATTACAAATTAACTAACCTTGCTAGGGATTTGCCCGCTCAGAGAAAAGAAGGTGAAGTTTTCCCTGTCTCGTTAAGTGTTGCTGAAGTGAATACCGGAGAGTCGGTGACGTATACGGCATTGATACGTGACAACACGTATAGCCAAATATTGGAGTCGCAACGTAAATCAGCATTGAAAGAAGCAAAGGATATGGCGTGGCGACTCGATTTCGCGCTATCAGCACCACAAATAGGGGTATGGGAATACAATAACGAGACAGAGCGTGTATCGTGGGACAAGCGAATGTATCGCTTGTATGGTTATACGATTGACGAAGCGCCATTGCCAGAGTTGGTATGGATGAAAGCCGTACATCCTGATGATATAAAGTCTCTACAATTGAAAATTCAGCACTCGTTGGACACCGGCGACGACTTTAATCATGTATTTCGTGTAGTACACCCAAACAAGCAGATTTGCTATTTAGAGTCACATGCTAAAACGATATTCGAACAAGACGGACAATTTAAACGCATTGTTGGAACGAGTTGGGATATCACAGAGCAGCGTTTATTGCATGATTTAAAACAACAAGCGCTTGATATGGCGCAAGAGTCGCTAAGGTTAAAGTCAGAATTTCTTGCGAGTATGAGTCATGAAATACGAACACCAATGAATGGTGTTCTTGGCATGTTGGGACTGCTCGACAAAACCACCCTCGACCAAACACAACAACATTACCTGAGGCTAGCCAGCTCCAGTGCGTATTCATTGCTAAATTTGATCAACGATATTTTAGATTTTTCTAAAGTAGAAGCGGGCAAACTAGATTTAGAGGCTATAGATTTCAACCTATTAAGCCAGCTAAGCGAAGTGGTTGAGTCATTTGCGTTAAAAGCGCAGGAAAAGAACGTAGAGTTAATACTGGATACGACTAAAATTAGCATGCCTATGGTTAAGGGCGATCCCACTCGCTTCCGCCAAATTCTTAACAACCTTATTGGCAATGCATTGAAGTTTACTGAACAAGGTGAGGTTACTGTTCGTGGTGAGTTAGCCATCAGAAATGAGCAGCTTATTTTTACATGTGTGGTTAAAGATAGTGGGATTGGTATAGCTGCAGACAAAATAGACTCCCTGTTTGATAGTTTTACCCAAGTAGATGCCAGCACAACACGCAAATATGGTGGAACAGGGCTGGGTCTTGCTATTGTTAAGCAACTAATTGGCCTAATGGGCGGTCAAATCAAGGTAGAGAGCAAAGAAGGGCATGGCAGTTCATTCTTCTTTTCTTTGTGCTTAGCTAAAAGTGATGTTGAACATACAGTATTACCAAGTAGAGACTTGCAAGGGCGCAATATATTAATTGTCGATGACAATGAGACCAATATTAATGTGCTTGCGGGTCAGCTAAGCCATTGGGGGGCAAATGTCACAGCAGCATTAAATGCAAAAGAAGCCCTGAATAAAGTGCGGGCGTCTGAATCCCCCTTGTTTGATGTAGCGATTCTCGATATGCAGATGCCAGAAATGGACGGTGTGGCGCTCGGTAAATTGTTGCAGCGAGAGCCTAGGGCAAGCATCACGAAGTTGATCATGATGACTGCCATTGGCGATTTCAATAAAGCGTCTTATTACACCGAACTTGGCTTTAGTGCTTACTTCCCTAAACCTGTCACCCCATCAGATCTTCACAGCGCTCTAATGTTGGCATTGGACAGCGAAAAGATTATTGTCGCAGAAAGCGATGATACAGAAGTTGTCGACGCAGAAGAGAAGCCGATAAGCAAAAGTAGTCAATCATATTCAGCGATTAAAATTCTGCTTGTGGAAGACAACAGAGTCAATCAAGCTGTTGTTCAAGGAGTACTTGGCAATGTTGGCGCCAAAGCGGATGTTGCCGGTAATGGGGTTGAAGCGCTTTCAG
Source organism: Thalassotalea euphylliae (assembly GCF_042682785.1). Taxonomy (GTDB): domain Bacteria; phylum Pseudomonadota; class Gammaproteobacteria; order Enterobacterales; family Alteromonadaceae; genus Thalassotalea_F; species Thalassotalea_F euphylliae. The sequence continues at coordinate 505,169 of NZ_JBHUIB010000003.1, forward strand.
CATTGAATAATGATCAGGGCACTGGCAAGTATGACGTAGTGTTGATGGATTGCCAGATGCCAGAAATGGATGGCTATCAAGCGACTAAAGCGATTAGACGTGGCGAAGCGGGCGAAGATTACAAAGATATCCCTATTATTGCGATGACGGCCAATGCGATGAAAGGTGATGAAGAAAAATGTCTTGCTGCAGGAATGTCTGATTATATGTCAAAGCCTGTAGAGTCAGAGCAACTTTATCAAAAATTGCTACAATGGACTGGAAAGGTAAGCTCTCCCATTGAGCGGGACTCAGACGATAAAAATGAACCAAAAGAAAAAACTAAGTCAAAAGAGCCTATAAACCAATCTTGGGATTTTGATGGTGTGCTTAAAAGAGTGAGAGGAAACGAAGCGTTGATCAATAGTTTAATAAAGCTATTTATCGACGAGTCGACAAGTCAGCACGAAGCGCTTTTAACAGCCATTAAAGAAGAAAATAAAGAGGCAATAGTTGCTAACGCGCATAAAATGAAAGGAAGCGCTAGAAATTTAGGCGGGATTGCATTGGCAAACTGCAGTGGTGATATTGAATCTCTCGCCAAGAAGAATAATATAAGCGATATACAAAAACAGCTAAATCAATATGAAGTTGCTTACCAGCAGTTCATTAAAGATATTTCTGAGTATCTCGCAAACGCTGAAAAAAGTGGATAGTCGTAAAACAAGCTGGCTTTATACTTTTATAAGCCGCTTAATTAGGAAAGTGTATGCAAACAATATTGGCGGTAGATGACGCCCAAGACACATTATTACTACTTGAATTTGATTTACAGGCGGAAGGCTATGAAGTCATCAAGGCGTCTGATGGTCAAGATGCGTTAGCAATATTAGAAGAAAAAGACATTGATTTGGTGTTACTCGATCTTTATATGCCAGGTCTGAGCGGTTTGGACACTTTACGTAAACTACGAGCAAACAGTGAACATATAAACGTCCCTGTCATCATGTTATCTGCATCTGACGATGAAGATGAAATAGTGGAAGCGTTGGAATTAGGTGCACATGACTATGTGACCAAACCTTACATCGCTAAAGTATTGTTAGCGCGTATCCGCAACGCTTTGCGCTTGAGAGAAAAAACGTTAAAGCTAGAAAATGTTGCAAAAACAGATTTTCTTACGGGGTTGATAAACCGTGGTGAATTTGAACATCTATCTCAAAAAGCAATCAGCCAAATGTCTCGCAACAACGAAAATATTGTTATTGCTATGTTAGATATTGATCACTTTAAAAAGGTGAATGACACATACGGACATGAAGCTGGTGATCAGGTACTGAAGGCGTTTGCACGCATCTTGGAGCAGTGTTTTAGAGATTATGATGTTGTTGGTCGAGTTGGTGGTGAAGAGTTTGCCGTATGTATGCCAAATATAGGTCAGCATGATGCAATTTCAGCATGTGAACGCTTAAGACGACTGGTTGAAAGAGAGACGATAACAACTGCTGATGGGCAAAACATCTCTATTACAACAAGTGTTGGTGTTGCATCAGCGCAACACGTTGATGGCAAGCATGATTTTACTTATTTAATGAGCTTAGCGGATCAGTTTTTATACCAAGCGAAAGAGCAATCTCGTAACAGAGTTGTCAGTCACCGTTTTGTTGATACTCATGACGCTGACATTGATGTGACACCAATAGTGACTGAGGATTTGGCTGAACAGGGTAGTTTAGTAGGTATTGATTATCAGGTAGGCGTCAATAACGTGCTAGGTGATGACAATTTGTTCATGGAAATCTTAAAGATGTTTTATGATGATCATCATCAAGACAGCGATAACATTCAACAAGCAATTAACGGACAGGACCAAGCGCGTATTAAACATCTTGTGCATACCCTCAAGGGCGTGGCTTGTTCTATCGGTGCGATGCAGTTGTTTGAAAAGTGTAAGGCACTAGATACAGCGGTTAATGAGGTGAATACTGGCACTTATCAAAGCTTATTCGATAATGTGTCGTTTGAATTAAACCGGGTAGTAGAAGGGATTCGAAAAGAGCTTGATATAGGCGAAAGGTAGTTCCTTTCGCTTTATTCTGCGGCTATTTAGTTAAGGTTATTCGACACTGATATCTATATCTGTTGTTGGTATACAACAACAAGATAGCACTTCACCATCACCCACAAATGCCAGCGGTTCGCCTTGAGGGTAGTTCACTTGGCCTTTATTTAATTTGACACGACATGCGCCACAAAACCCGTCGCGACAGTGGAAATGAACTTCTATGTTTTGTGACTCGAGGCACTCAAGTAACGAACTATGTTTGTCGGTAAAGATAACGTGTTGGCCATTTGCCAACACGTTTTTGCAGAGCTGATTGTCACTCACTTAACTAAACCTGTCCATAAATAGCGATAGACAACCAGTTAATTGCAGCTTATAAATCGAAATCGTCAAAGTCGTCAGCAGATACAGCGGAATCAACTTGACCGACTAGGTAGCTAGAAATCTCAGTTTCTTGAGGCGCTACTTGCACGTTATCACTGACAAGATATGCGTTCATCCAAGGCAGAGGGTTGCTCTTAATATTGAACGGTGCTTCATAGCCGATAGCGGCCATGCGCTGATTGGAAATGTACTCAATGTACTGATTCAATATTTCAGCATTTAGTCCAATCATAGAGCCATCTTTGAATAGGTATTGCGCCCATTCTTTTTCTTGTTCAACAACGTCTAAGAAAATTTGGCGACCTTCTTCGTGAAGTTGCTCAGCTATTTCTTTCATCTCCGGGTCGTCATTTCCTGACTGCCAATTGTTAAGAATGTGCTGTGTACCGGTTAAGTGAAGTGCTTCGTCGCGCGCAATCAATTTAATAATCTTTGCGTTACCTTCAAGCAGCTCACGCTCTGCAAAAGCAAAAGAGCAAGCGAAACTAACGTAGAAGCGAATGGCTTCAAGTGCGTTTACCGAGCAGATAGCTAAGAACAAGCGTTCTTTCAACTTACGCTTGCTTACTTCTATTGTTTTACCTTCAACGTCGTACTCACCTTCACCTTGAGCTTGTAAAAGCTGTGTCGTGATAATAACGTCGTCAAAGTACTTAGCAATGCTCGATGCACGCTTAAGAATCGCTGGGTTTACCACGATATCGTCAAATACTTCACCAGGCTCAGTGAAGAGGTTACGCAGAATATGCGTATATGAGCGAGAGTGAATAGTTTCGCTAAATGCCCATGTTTCTATCCAAGTCTCAAGTTCTGGAAGTGACACGAGTGGTAATAGAACAGCATTAACCGAACGTGCTGCCATACTATCAAGCAAGGTTTGGTATTTCAGGTTAGAAATAAAGATGTGCTTTTCTGAGCTTGTTAAGCCTTGCCAGTCGGCACGGTCTTTTGACACGTCTACTTCTTCAGGTCGCCAGAAAAAGCTTAGCTGTTTTTCGATAAGCTTTTCAAACGCAACGTAACGTTGTTGGTCGTAACGGGCAACGTTTACGCTATTCCCTAAAAACATTGGCTCTAATAGCGCATTAGTAGGGTTTTGATTAAAAGTAGTGTAAGTCATTCAATTGCTCCCAAACGCACTGGCCCAATGCCAGCGCAGTGCTTTGTATTGCCTATCGTTGACGTTCTTATTTGGCAATTTCAAAACGGTTTATACGTCAGAGCCGCAATATTTCGTAGAAATATGCGGCTCAATAAATCAACTTGTAAGTACGGTTAAATCTTACAAGCGCCGCCTTCACAACCCTCATCAACTGGTTCTTGAGAGTCGTCAGCGCCATCACGTGTGTTGTGGTAGTACAAGGTTTTTACGCCTAGCTTATAGGCAGCCAGCAAGTCTTTGATAATTTGCTTCACTGGTACCTTGCCACCTTCGTAACGTGAAGGGTCGTAATTGGTATTCGCAGAAATCGTTTGGTCGATAAATTTCTGCATGATACCTACTAGTTCAAGGTATCCGTCGTTACTTGGAATATTCCATAGCAATTCATAGTTATCTTTCAAGCGTTTGTATTCTGGTACAACCTGCTTTAAAACACCGTCTTTACTAGCTTTAATACTGATTAAACCACGAGGTGGTTCAATACCATTTGTTGCATTTGAAATCTGTGATGATGTCTCTGAAGGCATTAATGCCGACAGGGTAGAGTTACGAACACCATACTCTTTAATGCTTTCACGCAAAGCTTCCCAGTCAAGGTGTAATTTCTCACCAGTAACTTGGTCAACCTCTTTCTTGTATGTATCAATTGGTAAGATACCTTTGCTTAACTTAGTTTCGTTAAACAATGGGCATGCGCCTTGCTCTTTCGCTAACTGATTAGACGCCTTCAATAGGTAGTATTGAATCGCTTCAAATGTGCGGTGTGTTAGGTTGTTCGCACTACCATTTGAATAGTAAACACCATTTTTCGCTAGGTAGTATGCATAGTTAATCACACCTATACCTAATGTACGACGTCCCATTGTTGCTGTGTGAGCCGCAGGTACAGGGTAGTCTTGGTAATCTAGTAGATTATCTAGCGCACGAACGGCTAAGTCTGCTAAGCCTTCAAGCTCGTCTAGATTGTCGATCGCCCCTAAGTTGAATGCTGACAATGTGCACAGTGCAATTTCACCATTCGGATCGTTTACGTCTTCAAATGGTTTAGTCGGCAATGCAATTTCTAAACATAAGTTAGATTGACGAATAGGAGCAACTGACGGGTCAAATGGACTGTGTGTGTTACAGTGGTCAACATTTTGCAGGTAAATACGACCAGTGCTTGCGCGCTCTTGCGCAAACAGACTGAACAATTCAATAGCTTTTATACGCTTTTTGCGGATTGATTCGTCTTGTTCGTATTTTACATACAGCTCTTCAAATTTATCTTGGTCTTCAAAGAACGCATCATATAAACCAGGTACATCGCTTGGGCTGAACAAGGTAATAAAATCACCTTTAATTAAGCGTTGGTACATAAGCTTGTTAAACTGGACGCCATAATCCAAGTGACGTACACGGTTTTCTTCAACGCCTCGGTTGTTCTTAAGAACGAGCAAGCTTTCTACCTCTAAATGCCACAGCGGGTAGAATAGTGTAGCCGCGCCGCCACGAACACCACCTTGTGAACAGCTTTTTACGGCCGTTTGGAAATGTTTGTAGAAAGGGATACAACCCGTATGGAAGGCTTCACCATCTCGAATCGCGCTACCCAAAGCGCGAATGCGACCCGCGTTAATACCAATACCAGCACGTTGCGATACATATTTTACAATAGCAGATGACGTTGCATTGATAGAGTCTAAACTGTCATCACACTCGATTAATACACAAGAAGAGAATTGACGCGTAGGCGTGCGAACACCCGCCATAATTGGCGTAGGTAATGAAATCTTGAAGGTTGAAATCGCGTTGTAAAAACCTTCTACATATTCTAAGCGATTCTCTTTCGGGTATTTCGCGAATAAACATGCTGCGACAAGGATGTATAGAAATTGCGCGCTCTCGTAAATTTCGCCAGTAACGCGGTTTTGAACGAGGTATTTACCTTCAAGTTGTTTTACGGCAGCGTAGCTGAAGTTCAAGTCACGGCTGTGGTCAAGAAATGACTCCATGTGTTCAAGCTCTTCTTTGGTGTAGTCAGCTAGGATATGCTGATCGTACTTGCCCATTTCCACCATTTTCACAACATGGTCGTAAAGCTTAGGCGGCTCAAATTGACCGTATGCTTTTTTACGCAAATGGAATATAGCCAAGTGCGCAGCTAAGTATTGGTAATCAGGAGATTCTTCAGAAATTAAGTCAGCTGCCGCTTTAATAATCGTCTCATGAATGTCTTCGGTTTTAATACCGTCATAAAATTGGATGTGAGACTTTAGTTCAACTTGTGAGACTGATACGTCATCAAGGCCTTCCGCGGCCCAGGCAATCACTTTATGAATTTTTTCTAAGTCGATTGCTTCTTTTTCACCATTCCGTTTAGTTACAAAAAGTTTGCTATTCATGAAAGACCTTGAGTTTTCTTTATTGTTCTAATTATTTCGGGAGTAGATATTGCGGCTGTGTTGCAGTTCACAGGTGAGGAGATATTTTCCTGTAGTGTGTGATTGAACATTCGATGCACAATATATTGGGTTTTGAAAATTTATAATCACAAGATAATGAGGTTGAGGGGGTATTGCAAGTGCTAAAATTTGGGATGATTATTTAATAATCTGCACCAAAATTGACCAGTTAGTAGTGACTAACGTAGTAATGCTTTTTTCGTTTGAATTTATAAAAGATCAACGCTTTTTTTCAAACAAATTACATCCATAGAATTATTTTTTACTATAAATAATGATTGATATTCATAAAAAGAATATGAGGTCCGATCTCTAAATAATTCAACCAGTTAGCTTTGTGTTTATAAAGTAATCAATTGCTTAGGTAACGCAAAACGTCCATTGGATGCGCGATGATCTCATCGGCGAGCCATGTGCTTAACTCTTCACTTTCAGGGATATAACCCCAAGCTGCTACTAAAGATAACATGTTCGCTGCATTTCCAGCTTGAATATCTCGGGGAGCATCGCCTACGTAGACACATTGTTCAGCAATGATATCTGCGTTGTTAGCGGCAACAATCAAGGGCTCTGGATGAGGTTTGCGTGTGTTAAGTGAGTCGCCGCCCAAGACAGCTTTGGCTGAATCAAAACATGTGTAGTTTGGCAGTAGCTTTTCCGTTAACCCAATAGGCTTGTTTGTGACTATACCCCAATTAATGTTTTTATCGTCGAGTGTTTTAAGCAGTTCAATAACGCCATCATATGGACGGGTGTGTGTGGCAATATTGTCCTCGTAAAAGCACAAAAACTCTTTTCTTAGTGCCTCGTAGTCATATTGCGCGAGCTGCTCTGAAAACCCTAACTCTAGTAGGCCTTTCGCGCCGTCAGATGCAACAGGGAGGTAGCGTTCCCGTTCTACCGCTGCTAAACCGTGTTTTTCTAATACGTAATTCAGTGCATGACCCAAGTCGTCAGCGGTATCTAGCAGTGTGCCGTCTAAATCAAACAACACACCTTTGTATGTATGAGACGAGCGTGTCATCTTAGGCAACCTTTTTGCAGCATAATATGTAATTCACATCCAAACCGGGGGCTAGTTTATGGTTTTCCGTGATCGGATTGTAATGAATGCCCGTAGCATCGACACATTTTAACCCTGTAGATTCAGCCCAGGAAATAAGTTGAGAGGGTCTTATAAACTTGTCGTGATCATGAGTGCCGTCAGGAACAAGCTTAAATACTTTCTCCGCAGCTAAAATGGCGAGTAAATAAGACTTCATCGTTTTGTTAAGTGTGGAAAAAAACACATAACCACCAGGCTTTACCATATCACTACACGCTTGAACTATTGAGCTTGGATCCGGCACGTGTTCCAACATTTCCATGCAAGTAACAATATCAAACGTCGCGTTATTTTCTGCCGCTTTCTGCTCTACTGGTATACGTTGGTATTCAACCTCAACGCCAGACTCTAGAGCATGAAGTTTAGCCACATTTAAAGGTTCTTCACCCATATCAATACCGGTAACTTTAGCCCCAAGTTTGGCAAGGCTCTCTGCTAAAATACCGCCTCCACAGCCAACATCGATAATGCTCTTGCCAAACAGCTCTTCACAATGTTGTAAGATAAATTGCTGTCGTAGCGGGTTAATCTGATGGAGAGGCTTAAAATCGCCGGTTAAATCCCACCATTGGTGGGCCACTTTTTCAAATTTGGCGATTTCATCAGGGTTAACATTCAGAGAATTAGACATTGTATTACGGTGTCAGAAATGATTAAGTGGCGACGATTCTAAACCAATAATAAATGCTCGCCTAGTAGCAAAGAACAAGAACAAGAGTAAATTCATGTCTGAAAACAACCTGTCTAGAGCTATTGGCAAGCTCGGTATCGCGGCATTAGCCATCAACGGTCTTATTGGTGCGGGTATTTTTGCTTTGCCAGCGTCGGCTGCTGCATTAAGCGGCTCATGGAGCCCTTGGGCATTTATCGTCTGTGCCTTGTTGATGTCACTCGTTATTTTGAGTTTTGCTCAACTTTCGCGTGGGTTTGATGAAACCGGCGGGCCAGTCGCATATACGCAGAAAGCCTTTGGCAATCATGTTGCATTCCAAACCACTTGGTTGCTATACGTGGGCAGGCTTACAGCACTCGCTGCCAATACAAATGCTTTGCTACTTTATATCTCTTTTTTCTTGCCAGAGATTAAAGAAGGTCTTTGGCATGCCATTTCATCACTCTTTGTTTTGACGTTGCTACTGTTGATTAACCTAAGAAATGTCGGACAAGCCATGTCGGTGATTCAAGGCATCACTATACTTAAACTCCTGCCATTGATTGCGTTCATCCTCGTTGGCATGAGCTTTTGGGATAACGATATAGTGTTTGCCTTTAATAGCGAAGATCTTGGTCAATTTGACGTGAGTTTATTGCTTATCGTGTATGCCTTTATAGGTTTCGAAGGGGCGCTTGTGCCAGCAGGGGAAAGTGAAAACCCTAAGAAAAATATTGGCTATGCCTTAATAACAACATTAGTTGTTACTGCTGTGATGTACTTTTTAATTCAAAGTATTTCGTTGTCGGTTTTACCAGACTTGTCTGATTCAACAACACCGCTGGCAGACGCAGCAACTGTCATGGTGGGCAGTGTTGGAGCAGTAATCATCACAATAGCAGCGATAGTGTCGATATGGGGAAATTTAACAACCGTCGTGTTTACGGCACCACGTATGACTTATGCGCTGGCAAAAGAGCAAAACTTACCGAAGTGGTTTGGTGAGCTATCAGAAACGCATCATGTTCCCCAAAATGCTATTTCTTTCTTGGTTATTGTTGCTGCAGTGCTGGCTGTCACTGGAAGCTTTGTTTGGTTGGCCATTATTAGTTCATTGGCGCGCTTGATTGGTTATTTTATCTCGATAGCGGCACTGATTAAATTGCGACCAGAATATGTGCAGCAGAATGTGTGGTTTTTACCATTCGGGATTTTGGTGCCATGCTCAGCACTTGCTGTGTGTTTATGGTTAGCTTTCCAGGCAAGCGCAAGTGTATGGATGTTCACGTTACTATTTGCTGGGGTTGGCAGTGCTATGTTTATAGTGACTAAACGCAAGCTAGATTGATTTTCTCCCACTCTTCGTTAAGATGAGAGTGGGTTAACTGACAAGATGTAAGATAACAATGAAAAATATCATCGAACAATTATCAAATTACAAAAGCGTGCATTTGAATCACAGTAATATCAAAACACACTTTGTTGGCATTCCTCTTATTATCTGGTCAGTAGCGTTATTATTGAATTTAATTCAATTTGAATTCGTGCTTGATGATGGCGCTATTCATATTGGATTAGCATCGATAATTGGTGTGGCTATACTCGGTTATTATGTTGCGCTCCATAGACCGCTTGCTCTGATGATTGCTTTGTTATTTGGTCCGCTCATATACAGCACAACGTTTTTTGTCGATATGCAATATGCATGGGCACTAGCGGTAGGGGCTTTTGTAGTAGGCTGGGTTTTTCAATTCATTGGCCATGCGTACGAGAAAGCAAAGCCGGCATTTGTCGATGATTTGAATCAATTGTTAATAGGGCCACTGTTTTTAATTGCCGAGATATACTTCTCTCTTGGCTTTGATAAAAAAATGGAAAAAACCGTTTTTGAAAAAGCGGTAGAAAAACGAAAACTATTTGAACAAGCAAAGCGTGCCTAAGCACGCTTTTTCCTGCTTAACTCAAATCGCTAGGTGTATACTAATAGCTCAATGCCTGAATAGAGTCACTTGGGAAGAAGTGAGCTGACGTTAGCCTGTCACCAATTTTATTTAGAATATCAACTTTACCCTCACAAACGGCAATGACCTGCTTGTCTTCTTTAAACGCATTGGGAAGAACAACGCGACCACTGTCGCTACAACGATAATTTCCTATATGATGCTTAAGTTGTAGATCATTATCGTCAAAATAAAACACGGTTACTTGTTGGTGTTTCGATGGCATCGGAATATTCCTTCTTCTACACAACTAGCGCTAAGTGTAGACGTTTTTTTGAACAGCGTCTGTAGAAGTTTGTTTTCAATTGTAACTGCACTTGTTACAAAAAATGACCGGCTGAGAAAAATATCTGATTAATCCGTGAGCAGTTTTGTTGGTGGATATTTGACCAGAAATTAAGCGCGGTAAATTTGGCGAAATGACTCACATTTAACTGTATGAAAAATAAAGGATTAAATAAGGTTTCTTGGAAGTGTAATAATCCCTTGAAAAACGAGGGGTATCCATGCAAAATGAACCGCTATATAGCGATTCTGCGCCCCTTGCTTTCAAGGTCAAAAGCAGCGCTTTATTAAAATAATAACGTCGAATTTCTAATTACAGGGATACCATCGATTTATGTCCGATCTGGCAAAAGAAATCGTTCCTATTAATATCGAGGACGAGCTAAAAGCTTCGTACCTAGATTACGCTATGAGCGTAATTGTTGGCCGCGCACTTCCTGATGTGCGTGATGGCCTTAAGCCTGTGCATAGACGTGTGCTATTTGCACAAAATGTATTAGGCAATGATTGGAACAAACCTTACAAAAAATCAGCACGTGTTGTTGGTGACGTAATCGGTAAATATCACCCGCACGGTGATACAGCAGTATACGATACCATCGTTCGATTAGCCCAAGATTTCTCTATGCGCTACATGCTTGTAGACGGCCAGGGTAACTTTGGTTCAGTAGATGGTGATTCTGCGGCAGCAATGCGTTACACCGAAATTCGCATGAATAAGATCTCGCATTCTATTCTTGCTGATTTGGACAAAGAAACTGTCGATTTCGTACCTAACTACGACGGTACAGAGCAAATTCCAGCAGTAATGCCAACACGTATTCCTAACTTGTTAGTGAACGGTGCATCAGGTATTGCTGTGGGTATGGCGACTAACATCCCGCCACACAATTTAACTGAAGTCATCAATGGCTGTTTAGCACTGATTGATAACGGCGAGCTCACAATTGACGAGCTGCTTGAGTACATTCCAGGCCCGGATTTCCCAACAGCGGGTATTATCAGTGGTAAGTCAGGTATCATCGAAGCATACAAAACAGGTCGCGGTAAAATCAAAATCCGTGCGCGTGCTGAGATTGAGGTAGACGACAAGACGGGTAAAGAAACCATCGTCGTTAATGAATTGCCTTACCAAGTTAACAAAGCCCGCCTTATAGAAAAAATGGCTGAGCTGGTTAAAGAAAAGCGCTTAGAGGGTATTTCTGCACTTCGTGATGAGTCTGATAAAGACGGTATGCGCATGGTCATCGAGGTTAAACGTGGTGACGTGGGTGAAGTTGTTCTAAATAACTTATACAAACTAACTCAAATGCAAGTGTCTTTCGGTTTGAATATGGTTGCCTTGACTGAAGGTCAGCCTAAGTTATTCAACTTGAAAGAAATGCTTGAAGCATTCCTACTTCACCGTCGTGAAGTTGTAACACGCCGTACAATTTACGAACTGCGTAAAGCGCGAGACAGAGCTCATATCCTAGAGGGCTTATCGATTGCCTTAGCCAATATTGACCCTGTGATTGAGCTCGTAAAAAGCTCAAGCAACCGTCGAGAAGCTGAAGAAAAGCTTGTAGCGCAAGGTTGGGAGTTAGGCAATGTTAGTGGCATGCTAGAAACAGCTGGCACTGACGCTGCACGACCTGAATGGTTAGAGCCAGAATATGGTATTCGTGACGGGTTATACTACCTAACTCCTGAGCAAGCGAAAGCGATTGTAGATCTACAGTTGTACAAGCTATCAGGTATGGAACACGAAAAGATTCTAAACGAGTACAAAGAGTTATTAGACTTGATTGCGGAATTACTGCACATTCTTAGCTCACCAGCGCGTTTGATGGAAGTCATAAAAGAAGAGCTTGAAGCGATTCGTGATGAGTTTGGAGACGAGCGTCGTACTGAAATTACCAATGCGTCTCATGATATCTCACTTGAAGACCTTATTAATGAAGAAGACGTAGTAGTAACGCTCTCTCATGAAGGCTATGTCAAGTATCAAGCGTTAACTGACTATGAAGCACAACGTCGCGGCGGTAAAGGTAAAGCGGCAACTAAGATGAAAGAAGAAGACTTCATCGAGCGCTTATTGGTTGCTAATACTCACGACACCATTTTGTGTTTCTCAAACCGCGGTAAGTTGTACTGGTTGAAGGTATACCAATTACCGTTGGCAAGTCGTACTGCGCGTGGTCGCCCAATTGTAAACTTATTACCACTTGAGGCAGATGAACGCATTACAGCTATTTTACCTGTGCGTGAGTACGAAGATGACAAATACATCATCATGGCAACCGCATCAGGTACGGTGAAGAAAACGGCATTAAAAGCATACTCTAATCAGCGTGCCAACGGTATTATCGCGCTTAACTTACGTGACGATGATACGTTAATTGGTGTTGATATTACTAACGGTGATAACGACATCATGTTGTTCTCAGATGAAGGTAAAGTGGTTCGCTTTAACGAGAAAAAACGTGATAGCGAAACTGGTGAAATAAAAATTGATCCAGAAACCGGCGAGCAGCAATGGGCGTTAAAACCAATTGGTCGTACTGCTACTGGTGTTCGTGGTATGAAGTTAGAAGGGGAGCAACGAGTTGTTTCTCTGATCGTGCCGAAGAACGACGGTCCAATTTTAACGGTTACTGAAAATGGTTACGGTAAGCGCACTGCGCTAGAAGAGTACCCAGCGAAGAGCCGTGCAACCAAAGGTGTTGTTTCAATCAAAGTGAGCGAGCGCAACGGTAAAGTTGTTGGTGCCGTTCAAGTTGAAGAGAACGACGAGATCATGATGATCACTGACAACGGTACACTAGTGCGTACTCGTGTTAACGAGGTAAGCGTTATTGGACGTAATACCCAAGGTGTTCGCTTGATTCGTACTGTCGAAGATGAGCATGTAGTAGCTTTACAACGCATTGATGAAATCGAAGAAGATGAGTCATTTGTTGAAGGTGAAGTCGTTGAAGGTGCTGTAGGCGAAGCAAACGCTGAAACGTCTGAAAATGCGGAAGCTCCATCTTCAGAAGAGTCGCTCGGTGATGACGAATAAGTAGATCCGCAGGCGATTGAAATGGGCGGGTTATCCGCCCATTTTTGTTTGCACGATTTAATTTTTTTAGAATATTTTTCTCTGCTCGTAGGAAATAGATAGATGTCAGGAATATTTAACTTTTGTGCGGGCCCGGCTATGTTACCGGCCCCTGTTATGCAAAAAGCGCAAGCTGAACTGGTCAATTGGCAAGCTCATGGTTGCTCGGTGATGGAGTTGAGTCATCGCAGCAAGTCGTTTATGGCGGTTGCTGAGCATGCAGAAGCATCATTGCGTTCTTTAATGAATATTCCTGACAACTATAAAGTGCTTTTTATGCATGGAGGCGGACGCGGTCAGTTTTCTGCAGTGCCATTTAATCTGTTACCTGTTGGTGGTAAAGCTGATTATGTTGTTACGGGGTCTTGGTCAAAAGCTGCTGCCAAAGAAGCAAATAATTTCGGTGAAATCAATGTGATTGAACCGGTCAGTGACGTTGATGGCAAGAAGACAGTTACTGACTCTTCAAAGTGGCCACTCTCAAGTGACAGTGCTTATGTGCATTATTGTCCAAACGAAACAGTTGACGGTATCGAAATTTTTGATGTTCCAGAAACACACGGAGTGCCAATAGTCGCTGATATGTCATCAACGATTTTATCTCGTCATATTGACGTCAGTAAGTTTGGCCTAATTTACGCGGGTGCACAAAAAAATATCGGGCCATCGGGCCTTACCATTGTTATTGTCCGTGAAGACTTGTTAGGCAACGCAAGAAAAGAGACACCTTCTGTCTTTAACTATGAATATGCTGCCGTTAATGGCTCAATGTATAATACGCCTCCTACATTTGCTTGGTATTTAGCGGGCCTAGTTTTTGATTGGTTAAGCGAATTGGGTGGGGTCGCTACTATTAGTGAAATTAATCAAACTAAGGCGCAACTGCTCTATAACTGTATCGATAATAACAGTTTTTATAAGAATAATATTTCGTCAGCAAATCGCTCATTGATGAATGTACCCTTTTGGTTAGCTGACGAATCACTCAATGATGCCTTTTTAACAGAGGCCGAAAACGCTGGTCTTGTCGCATTGAAAGGTCACCGCAGTGTCGGTGGCATGCGAGCTAGCATATACAACGCAATGCCATTAGCTGGTGTTCAAGCGTTGGTTAACTTTATGAACGCGTTCGCTGAGCGTCATAAAGGATAGAAGTAGAAAAAGAAGGAAGAGTTTATGTCAATCAAAAAGCAAGTAGAAGAGGTTGGTTAAAGTGGAACAGTTAACTTTACAACCGATCAATAGAATTAATGGTGAGGTTTTTTTACCTGGCTCGAAAAGTTTATCGAATCGCGCGTTACTCATAGCAGCGCTAGCGAATGGTACGACAAAAATTACCAACTTATTAGTGAGTGACGATATCAAGCACATGCTAAATGCGTTGACTAGCCTTGGTATTCAATACCAATTAAGTGATTGTGGTACTGAATGTGTGGTCACAGGTAATAATGGTTTTTTCACCACAACAGAACCATTAGAGCTTTATCTTGGTAATGCAGGTACTGCAATGCGTCCTCTTTGTGCAGCGCTTGCTGCCAGTGAAGGTGAGTTTGTGTTAACTGGCGAGCCAAGAATGAAAGAGCGTCCAATAGGACACCTAGTTGATGCGCTCAATCAATTGAATGCCAATATTGAGTACCTTGAAAATACTGATTACCCACCAGTGAAAATCATCGGTAGCCCTCTTAGTGGAGACAAGGTGTCAATAGACGGTTCTATCTCTAGTCAGTTCTTAACGGCTATTTTGATGGTTGCACCTTTGCTAAGGTCAGATACTGAAATAGTGATTGAAGGTGAATTAGTTTCTAAACCTTATATCGATATTACCTTGGATATTATGGCCCGATTTGGCGTAAATGTTGAAAACAATAACTATCAATCTTTTTACGTAAAAGCTAATCAGTCTTACATGGCTGTTGAACGTTACATGGTAGAAGGTGACGCGTCATCAGCATCTTATTTTCTAGCGGCAGGCGCGATAAAAGGCGGCGATATTACCGTACATGGTGTTGGTAAACTTAGTGTTCAAGGTGATAAACACTTCGCTGATGTACTCGAAAAAATGGGGGCTGAAGTGATATGGCATGATGAGTCTATTACCGTTAAGGGCAAGCCTTTAACTGCGGTTGATATGGATATGAATCATATTCCTGATGCCGCAATGACTATTGCGACCACGGCTCTTTTTGCGAAAGGCACAACCAGTATTAGGAATATATATAATTGGCGTGTAAAAGAAACTGATCGCTTAGCGGCGATGGCAACAGAACTCCGCAAAGTTGGGGCAGAAGTTGAAGAGGGCGAAGATTACATTTCTGTCACGCCTCCGGACACATTAATGCATGCTGAAATTGATACATACAATGATCACCGAGTTGCGATGTGCTTTTCTTTGGTTGCGTTAAGCGATACGCCTGTGACAATTAATGACCCGAAATGCACGGCAAAAACATTCCCAGACTATTTCGATAAACTAAAACAAGTCTCGAGCTAAGTAACAAGAAGAAAATCATTTTTACTTCTATAGTGTAATAGTTAATAGGCAAGCGCCCCTGGTAAACAAAGAAAATACCAGAGTCGCTTGCCTTTTCTATTGCAAAATAAACTTTGTTGAGCGGCAACAAACTTTGTGTTTAAAAATTGTTAAAAAATAATTTTTTAAACGATTTTAAAGATCTTTTCCCGTATAATGCCGCCGATTTGCGACATTAGGAGAATAAATGTATGCAAGAAAGCATTCCAGTAATCACCATTGATGGCCCTAGTGGGGCGGGTAAAGGAACAGTTTCGCGCCTTGTTGCAGACCAACTAGGTTGGCAACTTCTTGATAGCGGCGCAATTTATCGTGTACTGGCAGTTGCTCTTATTCACCACAATATTGAAGTTGAAGAGGAAGAGCCACTCATACCAATTGCAGCACACTTGGATGTGCAATTTGAGATTACTGATGACGGCAACAGCAAAGTCATCCTTGAAGGTGAAGATGTATCTGACAGTATTCGTACCGAAGAAGTTGGTGCATTAGCGTCAAAAGTTGCAGCTTTCCCTAGAATTCGTGAAGCCCTGCTTAGGCGTCAACGAGCGTTTAGAGTTTCACCAGGCTTAGTCGCCGATGGTCGTGATATGGGGACAGTCGTGTTTACCGACGCCCCGGTAAAAGTTTTTCTAACAGCAAGTGCTGAAGAACGTGCCGAACGCAGATATAAACAGTTGAAAGAAAAAGGCTTCGATGTTAAAATCGGGCGCCTTTTGGAAGACATACGTCTACGTGATGAGCGTGATCAAAACCGTAAGGTTGCTCCGCTTGTACCGGCAGAAGGAGCGTTAAGTATTGATTCTACTGATCTTTCTATACAAGAAGTGGTCAATAAAATCCTATCGTTCACGAACGAAAAGCTTACGCAAACTGAAAATATTTAACCTGAAGTAAGGATACAACAGGTCGTTTTAACAACCCCATGACACATTGACGTTGATTGGATTATTTAAAAGAGTTTATACACAGGTATGACTGAAAATTTTGCACAACTTTTTGAAGAAAGTTTAAAAGAGATCGAAACGCGCCCTGGTTCAATTATCAAGGGTACTGTTGTAAAAATTGAAAAAGACAACGTAATCGTTGATGCAGGCCTAAAATCAGAGTCTGTAATTTCAATTGACCAATTCAAGAACTCTGCTGGTGAAGTAGAAATCGAAGTTGGTTCAGAAGTAGATGTAGCATTAGACGCAACAGATGACGGTTTCGGTGAAACTGTACTTTCTCGCGAAAAAGCAAAACGCCACGAAGCATGGCAAGTGCTTGAAAAAGCTTACGAAGAAAAAGAAACTGTTATCGGTGTTATCAACGGTAAAGTTAAAGGTGGTTTCACTGTTGAAGTAAGCAACATTCGTGCATTCTTACCAGGTTCTCTAGTTGACGTTCGTCCAGTACGTGACACTGCTCACCTAGAAGGCAAAGATTTAGAATTCAAAGTTATTAAGCTTGACCAGAAGCGTAATAACGTTGTTGTTTCTCGCCGTGCTGTTATCGAATCAGAAAGCAGCGTAGAACGTGACGAGTTACTTGAGTCTCTACAAGAAGGTCAAGAAGTTAAAGGTATCGTTAAGAACCTTACTGACTACGGTGCATTCGTAGACCTTGGCGGTATTGACGGCCTATTACACATCACTGATATGGCTTGGAAGCGTGTTAAGCACCCAAGTGAAATCGTTAACGTTGGTGATGAAATCCAAGTTAAAGTTCTTAAGTTCGACCGTGAGCGTACACGTGTATCTCTAGGTATGAAGCAGTTAGGCGAAGATCCATGGGTAGCAATTGCTAACCGTTACCCAGAAGGTTCTAAGCTTTCTGGCCGCGTAACAAACTTAACTGACTACGGTTGTTTCGTTGAAATCCAAGAAGGCGTTGAAGGTCTAGTTCACGTTTCTGAAATGGATTGGACTAACAAGAACATCCACCCATCTAAAGTTGTTAACTTAGGTGACACAGTTGAAGTACTTGTATTAGAAATTGACGAAGAACGTCGTCGTATTTCTCTAGGTCTTAAGCAGTGTGTTCCTAATCCTTGGGAAGAGTTCGCTAAGAACTTCAACAAAGGTGACAAAGTATCAGGTAAGATCAAGTCAATTACTGACTTCGGTATCTTCATTGGTCTTGACGGTGGCATCGATGGTCTTGTTCACTTATCTGACATTTCTTGGAACGGCGGTGAAGAAGCTGTTCGTGAATACAAGAAAGGTGATGAGATTTCAGCTGTTGTTCTTCAAGTTGACCCAGAGCGTGAGCGTATCTCTCTAGGCGTTAAGCAAGCAGAAGACGATCCGTTCAATATGTATCTGACAGATAACAAAAAAGGTGCTATTGTTACTGGTAAAGTAGTTGAAGTAGACGCTAAAGGTGCTAAAGTTGAATTAGCAGAAGGTGTTGAAGGCTACTTACGTGCTTCTGATATCTCTCGTGAGCGTATCGAAGATGCGACTACTGAACTATCTGTAGGCGACGAAGTTGAAACTAAGTTCATGGGTGTTGATCGTAAGAACCGCACTATCAGCTTATCTATTAAAGCGAAAGATCAAGCAGAAGAGCGTCAAGCGATGGACAACTTGAACCAGCAAGAAGATGCAGGTTTCACTAACGCAATGGCAGAAGCGTTCAAGAACGCTAAAGGTTAATTTCCTTTAGGGCTTAAGGAGAGGAGGCTATGAGCCTCCTCATAATACTCAACAGCGTGATGCTGAATGAACACTGGGAGGTCTAATGACCAAGTCAGAACTCATTGAAAAGTTAGCAGAGAAACTAACACATATCCCTGCTAAAGATGTTGAGACTGCAATTAAAGAAATTCTCGAAATGATGGCTCAATCTCTCTCAAGAGGAGAGCGCATTGAAATTAGAGGTTTTGGTAGCTTCTCGCTTCATTATCGTGCGCCTCGTACGGGTCGTAACCCAAAAACGGGTGAAGCGGTTGAGTTAACCGGTAAATATGTACCGCACTTTAAGCCTGGTAAAGAGTTAAGAGAACGCGTAAACGCGTCCTTAGCTTAAGTTGCGAAATTAAATCAAAAACGGCATGCTTTGGCATGCCGTTTTTTTTCATCACAATATTTTGGATTTAGTTTGAAACTTTACCTCACAATTATTGCTATGTTCTTCTTGCTGATTCTCGCTTTTGTATTTGGTAGTCAGAATGAGCAAGTTATTACGTTGAACTATTTAATTGCAAAAACCTCTATGCCTATTGCAATGGCTGTAAGCCTATTCATGACTTTAGGTTTCTTCTTGGGTTTACTATTCGTGTTGATGTTGAAGCTGTTGAAGCCATTTAAACGTCAATCGAATAAGAGTTAATTTCTTTTATGTTAGAGCTGTTATTTTTGTTATTGCCGGTTGCCATGGGTTATGGCTGGTTTATGGGCCGTAATAGCATTAAGCAAAAGGATCAAACAGCCAAACAAGACCTTTCAATAAAATACTCTACGGGTTTAAATTACTTGCTGTCTAATCAGCAAGATAAGGCTATTGATTACTTAATCGAAGCGTTAAAAGTTGAAGATGATACAGTTGAAGCACATTTCGCGTTAGCAAACTTATTCCGTAAACGTGGCGAACTTGATAGAGCGCTTAAAGTACACGAGCATTTAGTAAGACACGGAAATTTGCCATCAAAACCGCAGCAACAGGCAGTATTTGAATTAGCGAAAGACTTTCTAACAGCTGGCCTTTATGACCGTGCTGAGCATATGTTCCATAAGTTGCTCAAGTCAAAAATATACAAAGAAAAATCCTTGACGTACTTGATGCAAATATACCAATCGACTAAGGATTGGGAGCAAGGGGTTTTACTTCGAAAAGCAATTTTTAAATTAAACAACAAGCAATTGCTTCATAACCTTGGTAACTTTTATTGTGAACTTTCAGTAGAGGCGCAGCAACAAGACAAGTTTATCGATGTAATTGAGCTGCTAGAGCAAGCACTTATTTGTGACCCTAAATCTTGTCGGGCCAACTGGCACCTTGCTGGTGTGTATGAAGAGCATGAGCAATATGAGCAAGCTGCAAAGTGTTATGAAGCGATATATAGACAAGATAAAGACTTTTTCCCGGAAGTCATAGAAAAGATGCACGCCTGTTATAAACACTTAGGGAGAGAAGACGAGTTTTTCTCATTTATCCGACAGGTGTATGACGAAACTGGCGGCACGAGCGCTCTTATAAAATATCTTGAGCACTTAACAGAAAAGCACAATATTGATAAAGCGGTTGAGTTCCTGTTAACTGCACTGAAAAGAAGGCCGACAATTCGCGGGTTCAAGCACTTCGTCAAAATCCAATTGGGCCGTAAAGCGAGTGATGCAGAAAAAGAGAGTCTGACAGTTATTAGAGAGATGATTACGGAATATATTAATATGCGCCCTCGTTACAGTTGTAGGTCATGCGGATTCAATAGCAGCACACACTATTGGTCATGTCCGTCGTGCCATGACTGGGAAACATTAAAACCTGTAAGAGGGCTCGAGGGGGAGTAAAGCTGTACTCCCTTCCAACATTCTATTTCAACGTATTAGCCAGTGAAGCTTCAATAAATAGCTTTGTGAGTGGCTTCACAATTGCGCTGAATTCGCTAAAAGTTTTTGTTTTAGTATTAATGTTCACAGCTAATGAGAAGCCATATTCAGGAATGATCATCAAAAAGCTTTGGGCGCCTCTAGAAACACCACCGTGATGTGCATACTTCACTTGCCCAATCTTTTCACCTAAATCAACATCGTGTACACGCCAACCTATCGCATACTGTTGATGGTTTATTTCTCCGTTGTTTAAGGCTTGTGGTGTCCAAAAATCGGATCTTGTTGACTCACTAATAAAGTCATAGGAAAGAAAACCTTGGCCAAACATTGCCAAGTCAGCAGAAGTCGAAAGCCAACCGCCTCCTGCAAGTCTATGACTCAAATTAACCGGACGCCATGGTTTTACTCTAAGAGTATCTGATTCTTGAATGTAAAATGTTGCTTGTTTAGGGTTTGGTGCCTTGACGTTTTCTTCTATGGTATTAATTAAACCTAGTGGCTTGAATACTTGGTCTTTCATCCATTGCTGATAGGGCATGTCAGCACGTTTTTGAAGCGCTAAACTCAGTAAAACAGTTCCTAGACTCGAGTATTCAAACTTATCGCCCGCCTCAAATAAAAGGTCACTTTTATCAAATAGTTTTACAGCATCCGTAACGTTATTGTATTGCGTATTTAAACTCACTGTTTTAACAAGGCCCATCAACTCTGTATTGTCACCATAGTGCGGAATACCCGCCGTATGGGAAGCAAGGTTACGTATTTTAATGGAAGACCAATTGGGGTTGGGTAAGGGGGTTAATATTTCTCCAAGCGTGTCGTCTAGCGAGATAGTGCCCTGGTCTACGAGTCTCGCTAAACCTGCTGAGGTAAGTGCTTTTGACGTGCTCCCTATCCGCAGTATGGTATCGACGCTCATTGGTTCTCTTTGTTCTATATTTCGCCACCCTGAAGCCGCTTGCCAAATGATTTTATCCTGTATAGCGACAGCGACTGAAATGCCGGGGCTATTTATTTTCTCTCGGTGTGCTTCAAGCATACTAATAGCTTTTGCTTCAATATTTGAATACTTCGAAGATTTCACTACCGAATGACTTGGTGGGTTCTTTGGTATATCAGTAAAACCCCATGGAAAAAGTGGGGCCTGATAACGGTGCGCGTAAAATTGATAAATAGGGAGCAGTGAGTAACTAACAAAAGTTAACAAGGCAAGTATGACAAAAACGTATATGTTTTTTTTTCTAATTGTTTTCATGAAAGTAATGTTCACGTAAAAGTAGTTGACTAAACGAGAACATAATTTCATCGAAAGCGTTTAATAAAGTCTTATCAAAACTAAAAAAAGCTGCGCAATTTTAAAATTGCGCACGAAATTCTGTAGGTGTCACACCTATTTGCTGTTTAAAAGCGCGATTAAATGAGGCTATTGAGCCGAAACCTGCATCCAATGCTAACGTGAGGATAGGTATGTGTTCCTTTGACTTATCTTTTAGTTGTTCACATACATCGGGAATTCTGTAACTGTTTAGGTAATGTGAGAAATTACTAAAACCTAGTTCTTTATTTATTAATTGGCGAAGCTGATGCTCGGGAACGTTCATATGTTTCGCTAATGCGGATATTGTCAATCCTGGCTGCTTATACGCACCATCATTCATTTTTTGTATTAGCGCATCTTTATGACGGCTATAAACCTCCTGCTTGATGGTGTCGGTTTTCTTCCTTGAAGAGAGGGGGGGAATATTCAAGTCGCTATTGATAGGGAGTTTAGTCGCCTTTAGCGCAATAATGAAGCATGACAGAAATATAGTCATTGCATTAATAACACTAAAAATTGGTGTATCCTTCACATCAACAAAAACGAGTTCAAAGAGCGTCAACAACGCCATGTAAATGCCACATACAGCAACGATAATTAGCCTCATGTTTCGGCGTTTATCGACTAAGTCATCGAAATAGCCCTCGGCTGCTTTGTAAACAACAATAATGAGCACTGTAAATCCGACGAGATGGCTCAAATCGTGAAGAGGGCCTTTGCCGTCGGTGAACAAAAAGAAATAACTTAGCCAAGTACACCAGAGACCTATGGGATAAAGTGTCCATTTGGAAACTCGTCTGATGTCAGTCTCGGGCTGAAGTACAGTGTGTGAAAACCATAGAATCGCGAAAGCCGTAAGGTCGGTAAATAAAAGCAAAGGCTGTCTTAAATAACCGTAGTCATCATTTGGTACCGGTGTTGTTAAAAGAATATAAGAGATGACGCAAACGATAAGTGCTACTGCTGAATGTCGATGATTTTGATGACTGAAAGCGATAAACCAACCTATTAACAGAAACAAAATACCTGTCGCAGAAAAACGCAAAAATAAGTCAAAAACATCGAGAGGCGATAGCGCGATCATGGAAAACCTTAGGTCTTATTAATTGTCGCCCATCCTACTAAAAAGTAACTACAAAATATCTGTTTTTTTCGAATCACTCTGATCATGTCGTTCATATTTGTACTTCGATATTTAGCGCTAGTCAGTTAAAATAAGGGAAATATATTTTAATAGGAAGCGTTCATGAGCGATGCGAAAGTAGTCGTTGCATTAGACTTTGATAATCAAGCTGATGCACTGGCATTTGTAGATAAAGTAAACCCACAAGATTGCCGCTTAAAAGTAGGTAAAGAGATGTTTACTTATTTTGGTCCAGATTTCGTTAAAGCGCTTGTTGAGCGTGGCTTTGATGTTTTCCTTGACCTCAAGTTTCATGACATTCCAAACACAGTGGCTAAAGCCGTTACTGCAGCCGCAGAGTTAGGCGTATGGATGGTAAATGTTCATGCTACAGGTGGCTTTAAAATGATGGAAAAGGCTAAAGAAGCACTCGCTCCTTATGGTGATAAAGCGCCATTGTTAATTGCCGTCACAGTTTTAACCAGTATGGGTGAAGAAGACCTAGAAGGCATCGGTATTGAAAAATCTCCGGCTGAACATGTTGCTAGCTTGGCGACTCTTGCACAAAATGCTGGGTTGGACGGTGTAGTATGCTCTGCTTGGGAAGCTGAAGCACTTAAAGACGCATTTGGTGAAACGTTTAAGTTGGTAACGCCGGGTATAAGGCCGTCAGGTGCAAGCACAGATGATCAAAAACGAATTATGACGCCAGAGCAAGCAATTGGCGTTGGTGTTGATTACTTGGTTATCGGCCGCCCAATAACTAAAGCAGATAACCCACAGCAAGTTCTAGAAGCTATCAATAAATCAATTACTTAGTTTTTGACAAATCTTTGATTGTGAACTAAATATTAAAACAGTCATATTTATATGACTGTTTTAATATGGACTTACATACAAGGATTTTTATGAATATTCTAAAAATAGCCGTTTTAGCGGCAACCACTTTATTACCTCTTTCTTTAGTACATGCAAACGACATTCAGGAAGAAAGTCGAATCCAATCTGTGATAACAACACCCATAAGTATCAATAAAGCATCGGTCGAACAGTTGACGATGTTGAAAGGTATTGGCAACAAAAAAGCACAAGCAATTGTTGCTTACCGTGAATCAAATGGTGAGTTCTCTTCGATTGAACAGTTAACCGAAGTAAAAGGTATTGGCGATAAAATTGTTGCCGACAATAGGACGCTTATCAGCTTATAGACGCAACAACGCTAATAAGAGCCTATAAATGAGGTAATAAAAAAGCCAGCAATCTGCTGGCTTTTTTAATTTGACCTTTTCATCTTATTGATGAAAAAAGGTTAGCACTTCACAGGGCCTGAACTACTTGCATCTGAAGCAAAAGACCTTGCTGCTTGTTTAGAAGAACGTGCAGGTGCTGAACGTTCACTTTGCGCCAGAAAATCTCTTGGAATAGCTAAATCAGAGACAATGGTTTCAGGCTTCGCCATTGGTGAGCTCGCTTTACCATTAAGCTTTTTAGCTTTGGCAGTTTTCGTCTGCTCAGCAGGCTGACTTTTTTCTACAGTCACTGTTTCCTTTTGAGGCGCCACTACAGCTGTTTCAGTTGTTTTCACAACAGCCACTTCTGTACTAGCTTGCGCTTCAGTAACATCTGCCTGTGCTTCTTCTTGTGCCACAGTTACTTCAGCTGGCGCAGCATGAGCGTCAGTGACACCTTCGGTTGTTTTCGTCTCTTCAGCCGCTTGTTCAGTTGTATTTTCTTCACCAGAGTTAGAGGTTACTGTGTCGCCTGACTCCTCCGTCGAAGGGGGCGTTTCAACCTGCACGCTGGCTGCTGCAGCATCAGCTTCAAGACCAGGAAGGTCCTGTTGAACTTCCTCACGAGTTGAGCTTTCAGTTGTTACAGAAACTTCAGATTCGGCTGCACTTGGATAACGGGCTTTAACCGGATCTTCTGTGATTTCTGTAGATACCGTAGCTTCGTCTTTATCGCCTTCATGCTCAGCCGAACGACGACGGCGCTGGCCATGCGAACGTAGGTGACGAGGAGAACGTCTGCTACGAGAACGCTCTTGCTTTTTACCATCTGCGTTTTCATCTGTATCAGCAACATCTTGGTTGTCAGTTGGCGTTAATTGAGCGTCGTCTTCTTTTGCCTGCTTACTGGTCGGCTTTGGTGACTTGTCAGCTTTCTCTGAACGTTCAGCTTTTCTGCGCGGCTGTTTAGTTTTTGCTGGTTTCTCTTGCTTCTCAGTAGTTGCAACCGAATCAACAACTGCATCTTCCGCTGCAACCGCTGAGTTCTCTTCATTAATACGCACTTTTTTGCGGTTGTTACGACGTTGTCTGCGCTCTGCTACTTTTTCCTCTCTCGGCTGTTTAGCAACTTTATCTTGCTCTTGTCGGCGAGGTTTTTTCGCTTTGTTTTGTTTTTGCGTATCCTTGTTATCTCTCAACTCATCTTTTTCTTTCGCCGCATTTCTGTTGTTGCGACGTTGATTATTGTTGCGAGGCTTACGGTTACGGTTTTGGTTGTCGCGACGACCACCACGTTGGCGCTGTTTAGGTTTCTCTTCTTGTTTAGGTTCTTCAGAAGAAAATAAACCGCCTAACCAAGAGAAGAATGAAGCTACTATGCCTTTTTCTTCTTTTTGTTTCTCTGGCGTGTTTTTACTTTTCACTGGTTGGCTTGCTGTACGCTTAGGTGCCGTCATACCCTGAATAACAGGTTCATCACGTTTAGCCGCTTCTTTGTTGAACTTAGGCATTACTGCTTCTTCAACTTCAGCTTGCTTCAACTCTGTGTCGTAGCTTGCCTCATCAACCGTTTCGTCTTGACGAACACGCAATACTTCATATTGCGGCGTATGCATATTCGGGTTCGGGATGATAAGCACTTTTACACCATGATGCTTTTCAATATGCATGACAGAACGGCGTTTCTCGTTCAATAAATATGTGGCAACAGGAACAGGAACTTGTGCTTGTACATGCGCCGTATTTTCTTTAATGGCCTCTTCTTCCATTAAACGAAGGATTGATAGTGCTAAAGATTCAATACCTCGAACATGGCCAGTACCATTACAGCGAGGACAAACATTTTGGCTTGTTTCACCAATTGAAGGTCGTAAACGTTGACGAGACATTTCCATCAAGCCGAAACGTGAGATGCGGCCCAACTGGATACGCGCACGGTCTTGCTGAGTTGCTTCTCGCAAACGGTTTTCGACTTCACGTTGGTGACGAACTGGCGTCATATCAATAAAGTCGATAACAACAAGACCACCAGCATCACGTAAGCGAAGCTGACGTGCAATTTCTTCAGCGGCTTCAAGGTTTGTATTGAAGGCCGTTTCTTCGATATCTCCGCCCTTAGTTGC
Organism: Thalassotalea euphylliae; assembly: GCF_042682785.1. Classification (GTDB taxonomy): domain Bacteria; phylum Pseudomonadota; class Gammaproteobacteria; order Enterobacterales; family Alteromonadaceae; genus Thalassotalea_F; species Thalassotalea_F euphylliae. Next base: position 531,188 of record NZ_JBHUIB010000003.1, read on the forward strand.
TCGAGCTGAGTTTATATCGATAGAGATCATCGCTTCTGTTGGATCGATAACGATTGAGCCGCCAGACGGAAGTCTTACTTCGCGTTGGAATGCTGACTCAATTTGTGTCTCAATTTGGTAATGCGTGAATAATGGTACATCGTTTGTGTATAACTTCACTTTACTAGCAAAATCAGGACGAACCAGCTCGATATGCTGTTTAACACTCTCAAATACTTTAGGGCGGTCAACAATAACTTCACCGATATCACGACGTAAATAATCGCGAATCGCTCGCAAGATTAAATTACTTTCTTGGTGAATAAGGAATGGAGCTGGGCGGCTCGCTGCTGCGTCTTCAATCGCTTTCCAGTGGTGCAATAAAACGTTTAAGTCCCAGGCTAGCTCTTCGTAATCTTTACCGACACCAGCCGTGCGAACAATTAGCCCCATACCTTTAGGTAAGTCTAATTTGCTTAAAGATGCTTTAAGTTCTGTGCGTTCATCACCTTCGATACGGCGAGAAATACCACCAGCACGTGGGTTATTTGGCATTAATACTAGGTAACTACCTGCTAAGCTGATAAATGTTGTTAGTGCGGCACCTTTCTGACCACGTTCTTCTTTATCAACTTGAACAATTACTTCCTGGCCTTCAGTTAACACATCTTTGATGTTAGGACGGCCTTGGAATTTGTAGCCTTCAGGGAAGTATTCGCGAGCAATCTCTTTCATTGGTAAGAAACCGTGGCGCTCAGCACCATAGTCAACGAAAGCTGCTTCTAAAGAGGGTTCAATGCGAGTGATTTTCGCTTTATAGATATTTGCCTTTTTCTGTTCATGGCCTGGGCTTTCGATATCTAAATCGTAAAGGCGTTGCCCATCGACCAAGGCTACACGTAACTCTTCTGACTGTGTAGCGTTGATTAACATACGTTTCATAGTAACTGTGACTCTATATTTTTGCCACAGCACACCATTTGCTTAGAACACAAAGCAATCTATCGCAATGGTAACAGCAGTTTGTCAGCCTCACGGATGTCATTCTTACTAAGCCAGCAATACTTAGTAAGCTGTTAATTTATTTGATTGTATTTAGACGAGACGTGTCTCGTATTTAAAATTCTTTATGTGCTCAGCGAGTGTGCTGCGCCACATGCATAGTCAGGCATTAGATATTCATTCGCCAAGGGCTTTTTCTACCTGCTATTACATGACTAACTGTAATATTTGCATCTTTTACGCTGGACAAAATGTTGATGCCAGTTCTTGGCAAGTTACTCGCGCCAAGCTGTGCAATGGGCTGGTCAGTTAACACGTCTATCGCGCATTAAAGTAGCCGCATTTCGCCTCTTACATTTCGCAAAATTGCGTCCTTTTGTTACGTAGCTGACCTTCTGTCAGCGTAACCCTTTTATTATCCCACTAAGTTTGCTAATAACGCAAACAATTCAAGGGTTAAATTAAAGAAAAATTGCACATTTTTATGCTAGACTGCGCGCATGAAAGAAGACAGCAAACCAAAAGTACGTTTTTTCACCATTGATGCAGATGAAAGCGGGCAAAGAATAGACAATTATTTGCTTAAAACCCTAAAAGGGGTGCCGAAGAGTATGATTTATCGGTTACTCAGGAAAGGGGAAATTCGTGTTAACAAAAAACGCACTAAACCTGAATATAAAATTGCAGCCGATGATATTGTTCGTGTGGCGCCAATTCGTGTATCTGAAAAATCTAATCCGGTCTCTACGCAGCTTAATGTTGTGTCTAATTTAGAGTCACAAATACTCTATGAAGACGAAGCGTTATTAGTCATAAATAAACCCTCTGGAATGGCGGTACACGGTGGTAGCGGCGTTAATTTCGGTGTGATAGAAGCGTTACGTGCATTGCGTCCAAATACTAAAATGTTGGAATTGGTGCACCGACTAGACCGTGACACATCTGGTTGCCTCGTTGTGGCCAAAAAGCGCTCTGCCTTGCGTAATTTACATCAGCAATTGCGCGATAAAAAAGTGCAGAAGTTTTATCAAGCGCTTGTTAAAGGACGCTGGTCACCAAAATTAACAAAAGTGACCGAAGGTCTGAAAAAGAATGATCTGAAGTCAGGTGAACGAGTTGTTGTAGTCGACAACATAAACGGTAAAGAATCCGAAACTCGTTATAAAGTGATTCAACATTATGAGGGCGCAACGTTAGTGCGCGCTTTTCCTGTTACAGGTAGAACACATCAAATTCGCGTTCATTGTCAAACGAAAGGGCATCCAATAGCGTGTGACCCCAAGTATGGTTATGAACCATTTGATGATGATATGCGAGATAAAGGGCTAAAAAGGCTCTTTTTACATGCAGCAAGTATTGAGTTCACGCATCCACGTACTGAAAAGCGTTTAAAAGTAGAAGCGCCACTCGATGGTAATTTAGCTAATGCATTAAAACAGCTTACGGTGGCTAAAAATGGATAATTATAAGCTCTATATTTTTGATTGGGATGGCACATTAATGGACTCTATTGGTCGAATAGTGTCATCGCTTCAAGCTGCTGCGCGCGCTCTTTCATTGGAGCCTCCAACAGACGAGGCCGCTAAAAGTATCATCGGATTAAGTTTAGTACCGGCAATAGAGAGGCTATTTCCCTTAGTGACGGAATCTCAAACTGAACAATTAATCGCTGAATATAGACAACAATACTTGCATGAAAATACCGTACCGTCGCCGATGTTTGAACATGTCGATGTGATGTTGGGAGCCTTGCGTTCTCAGGGTAAGCTAGTGGCTGTGGCAACAGGAAAAAATAGACCAGGTCTAAACAAAATGTTGTCTGACACGAATACTGGAGAGTATTTTCACCAAACGATATGTGCGTGTGAGGCAGAGTCTAAACCGAACCCGCGAATGTTAGAAATATTGTTGCAGGATTTGGGGGTCGAAACACATGAAGCGTTGATGATAGGCGATTCTATTCATGATTTAACGATGGCTAATAATGCAGGGATAGACAGTGTAGGTATTACACTGGGTGCTGACACCAAAAAGTCATTAGAAAAGTGCCAGCCCAATGTCATTGTTGACTCAATTTCAGAGCTTATTCAGTTATTGACTGGTGCTCCAGTACATTCACACCAAAACGTTTAAACAATTCACACAACTTTATCAATGGTAGGCCGATCAACGTGTTGGGGTCGTCGCCTACCAACTTTTCAAACAAACAAATACCTAAACCTTCACTTTTAAAGCTACCTGCGCAGTTTAACGGCTGTTCGGCTTTAACATAGGCTCTAATTTCTAGTTCTGTCAGTTGTCTAAAATAAACACTGAATTGTTCTACCAATGTTTTTGCTTCTTTTGTTGCCGTATCAAACACAGATAAACCTGTTAAGAAAGTAACGTGCTGGCCGCTAAATGACATTAGTTGCTTGATAGCGTTTTCTTCGGTGTGGGGCTTCCCTAAGATTTTGTCGCCAAATACAGCAACCTGATCTGAGCCTATGATCAGCGCATTTTCAAAATCAGCTTGAACCGCCATTGCTTTTTGCTCGGCAAGTCTTGCGACAAGTTGCTCTGGTGTTTCATTTGCTTGCGGTTTTTCGTCGATATTGGGCTTAGCTGTTTCAAAGTGAATGTTCAATTTCGCTAAAATTTCTTTGCGATAAGGAGAGGTTGAACCAAGTACAATCTTTTTCATGTTTCGTTCACAAAATATGCGTATTAAAAGTTATCTTCGTCTAATATTGTATCTGTTAATCATTTTTAAAGAAAAACCTTAAATTTCTTTTGACACATGCCTGTATGGGCTTTATTATGCGCGCCTTATGCAGAACCTTAAGCTTCCAATAACGATAGACCCGTACAAAAGTGCGCAACGACGACTTGAGTGCGAAGGTGTATTTCAGTTATCGGAAATGAAGAGATTGCTCGATGCGTGTGTTAGCACACAAGAGCAAGTTGAAGTTAGTTTTCAGTTTGATGTGGATGAACTTGGTCTGGTAGTAATATCAGGTAAGGGGTCGGCATCAGTAGGACTGACATGCCAACGTTGTAATGACGAATTTGTGCATGAACTGGAAATCGACTTCCAGTTCAGTCCGGTTAAGAACGCTGAAGGTGCTGATGATTTGCCGTCGTATTACGACGCAATCGAATTAGATGAAAATGGTGAAGTTAACTTGCGAGAGTTAGTGGAAGACGAGTTAATCCTTGCGATTCCATTGATTCCAAGGCATGAACCTGAAGATTGTAACGCTGAGTCGGATACAACCTGGGGGGAGTTGCCCGAGGAGCTTGATAAGCCGAATCCATTTGACGTATTGAAACAACTCAAGTAGTTATATTTTAGTTAGCAACCGATTTTAGGAGTTAGGCTATGGCAGTTCAAAAGAGCAAAAAGTCTCGTGCAAGACGTGGTATGCGTCGTTCACACGATGCTTTAACAGCAGAAAATTTATCAGTAGATCCAGTATCAGGTGAGACTCACCGTCGTCACCACGTTACTGCTGATGGTTACTACAAAGGTGTTAAAGTAATCGCTAAGTAAGCGATTGACCTTTGAATAATCTAACCATAGCGTTAGATGTTATGGGGGGCGACAAAGGCCCCCTAGTAACAATTCCTGCTGCCATCATGGCGGTAGAGCGGTTACCCACACTTTCTCTTATCCTCTGTGGTAACCAAGATATTATCCAAGAGCAACTCGCTCGTCATAAAGCATTAAATCACCCCCAATTGACAATTTTGCACACTACGCAAAGCGTTTCTATGTGTGAAAAACCGTCTGTGGCCATTCGTTCGAAGAAAGATTCGTCGCTTCGCAAAGCCATAGATTTAGTCGATTCTGGCGAAGCGATGGCTTGTGTTAGTGCGGGAAACACTGGTGCTCTCTTTGGCACAGCGCACTTTGTGTTAAAAACACTACCGGGTGTAGAGCGGCCTGCGCTTATCTCTGCGTTGCCAACCAAAGATAATAGTCAACATGTGTTTATGTTAGATCTTGGGGCCAACGTATTTTGTGATGCGAATATCCTCTATCAATTTGGTTTGATGGGGGCGGTAATGGCAGAGCAAGTTGATGGTATACCAAAACCACGTATTGCACTGCTCAATATGGGCGAAGAAGACATTAAAGGTAGTGATCATATTAAGCTTGCTGCCGCACAATTGTCACAAAACCCGGATATAAATTATGTTGGCTTTGTAGAAGGAAATGATATTTTTAACAACAAAGCCGACGTTATAGTTTGTGATGGTTTCGTAGGTAATGTAGCGCTGAAAACGTGCGAAGGTGTAGCGCGATTAGTCTATGAAAAAGTTAGAGAAGTTTTTGAAAAGAACGTAATAGCCAAAATATTAGGGCGTTTTTTGGCTCCAACCTTAAAAAAACTGTTTAAATCGCTGAACCCCGACCAGTACAACGGTGCAAGTCTGATAGGATTGCGTGGAATTGTGGTTAAAAGCCACGGTAACGCAAATTCCAAAGCATTTTTTACAGCGATTATGGAAGCTGTAAAAGAAGTAGAAAGACAAGTTCCGCAAAAAATTAGCGATAAGTTGGAACAAGGATTAATACAAAGGCCCTAAATAAAATATGTATTCGAAAATTATTGGTACCGGTAGCTACTTTCCCGCTCAAGTAAGATCTAACGCTGACCTTGAGAAACTAGTCGATACGACTGATCAATGGATTACCGAACGCACAGGTATCAAAGAACGCCGAATTTCTAATCCTGAAGAAACAGTGGCTTATATGGGGGCTCAAGCCGCCAAAAAAGCACTGGAAGCGGCTAACCTTAAGCCTACAGACATCGACATGATTGTCATGGGAACAACCAGTTCCGCAATTTCTCTTCCTAGCTCTGCTTGTATGGTGCAGCAGTACCTGGAAATACCGAATATTCCAGCATTTGATGTTGCAGCGGCATGTTCAGGTTATATCTACAGTTTGAGTGTTGCTGATCAGTATATTAAATCAGGCATGGCAAAGCGTGTGCTTGTAATAGGTGCGGATAACTTGTCACACATGTGTGATCCAAGTGATCGCACTACCTTGATTTTGTTTGGTGATGGTGCTGGCGCAACCATTATAGAAGCAAGTGAAGAACAAGGTATATTGTCAACGCATTTGCACGCAGATGGAAAATTCCAACCTTTACTGGGGTGTGATTTGCCACAACGTGGTGATGCAATGTCTGTTGATAAGTCATACATCTACATGACAGGTAATGAAGTATTTAAAGTTGCGGTGACCAAACTTAGTGAAATTGTTAACACAACACTTGAGCACAACAACATGGAAAAAACCGACATTGATTGGTTAGTTCCTCATCAAGCCAATCTCCGAATTATTTCTGCTACCGCTAAAAAACTATCATTGCCGATGGAGCAAGTTGTTGTCACACTTGATAAACACGGTAATACATCGGCGGCAACAATTCCTACTGCACTAGACATTGCCATTCGTGATGGACGAATTAAACGCGGTCAAACACTATTATTAGAAGCCTTCGGTAGCGGGTTTACCTGGGGTTCGGCGTTAGTTAAGTACTAATCGCTATTTCGATAAAAATAAATTAGGTAATACAATGCAAGAAAATTTAGCTTTTGTCTTTCCTGGACAAGGTTCTCAAGCAGTTGGCATGCTGGCTGACTTTGCAGACAATGAAATTGTTCAACGTACCTTTAAGCAAGCCTCTGACGCGCTAGGGTATGACGTGTGGCAACTTGTGTCTGAAGGCCCAGATACGAAACTTAATGCAACTAATTTCACGCAGCCAGCTTTATTGACGGCGAGCGTTGCGATGTTTCGCGTATTAGAAGCAACTTCACAAGCAAAGCCATCGCATTTGGCAGGTCACAGCCTTGGTGAATATTCGGCACTTGTTTGCGCCGGTGTTTTATCATTAGAAGACGCAGTCGTGTTAGTTGAAAAGCGCGGTGAATATATGCAAGCGGCTGTACCTGAGGGAATTGGTGCAATGGCTGCGGTTATTGGTTTAGGTGATGCTGATATTATTGCTGCATGTGAAAAAGCCGCAGGTGATGACGTTGTCTCGGCAGTGAATTTTAATTCACCAGGGCAGGTTGTTATTGCTGGTCATGCTGCTGCAGTAGAAAGAGCAGGCGAATTGTGTAAAGAAGCTGGCGCCAAACGTGTGTTACCGCTTCCAGTTAGTGTACCTTCTCATTGTGCATTAATGAAAGATGCGGCTGATAAACTGGCTGAGTCTTTGAACGCATTGACATTTAACCAACCGGTAATCCCAGTAGTGAATAATGTTGATGTTGCGATAGTGTCTGATGCTGAAAGCATTAAAACGGCACTAATACGTCAGTTATACAGCCCCGTACGTTGGACTGAAACGGTTCAGTATTTAGCGGCTCAAGGTGTTGATACCTTGGTAGAAGTTGGTCCAGGTAAAGTATTACAAGGGCTTGTAAAAAGAATAGATAAAACAATTGCTGGTGTTTCAGTCAACGACAATGCGTCGTTAACCAAAGCACAAGAAATGCTAGCAAACGGTTAATTAATAAAAGAATTACAGCAGGAAAAACTATGTTTTCATTGGAAGGTAAAGTTGCACTTGTTACAGGTGCAAGCCGTGGTATTGGTAAAGCAATTGCGAGCCAATTAAAAGAGCTTGGTGCAACCGTTATCGGTACAGCCACTTCAGAAGGTGGTGCAGAGAAAATCAGCGATTATTTAGGTGCTGGTAATGGCATGGTATTAAACGTAACAAGTGATGACTCAATTAATGCGTTATTTGAAGCAATAAAAACGAATCACGGCGGCGTTGATATCTTAGTCAACAATGCCGGTATAACGCGTGATAATTTGATGATGCGTATGAAGGACGATGAGTGGAATGACATAATTGATACGAATCTTTCGTCTGTTTATAAAATCAGCAAGGCAGTGCTGCGCCCGATGATGAAAAAGCGCGAAGGCCGTATCATCAATATTGGTTCTGTCGTAGGTACTATGGGTAATGCGGGCCAAGTGAACTATGCAACTGCGAAAGCTGGTCTGCTAGGGTTTACTAAGTCTTTAGCACGTGAAGTTGCATCTCGCGGCATTACGGTAAATACTATTGCTCCGGGTTTTATCGACACCGATATGACTCAAACCTTAACGGACGAGCAAAAAGAAGGTATTTTCTCTCAAGTACCGGCTAACCGCCTAGGTAAGCCTGAGGAAATTGCGAGTGCAGTAGCGTTTCTAGCGTCTAACGCAGCGGGTTACATTACCGGTGAAACGTTACATGTGAATGGTGGCATGTACATGGTTTAACAGTGTTGTTACGAACCTTGTTAAAAACCAAAAACTTGATATAAATATAAAGTTGCCAAGAGGTTAGACCAGAAGAAAAACTAAAATTAGTTGCTTGCATGGTTAACCTTTGGCGAATACACTACACGCAATTTGCAAAATTGCATATTTTAGTAAAGGAAAAAAAATGAGTACTATCGAAGAACGCGTAAAGAAAATTACAGTTGAACAACTAGGTGTGAGCGAAGACGAAGTAACAAATGAAGCTTCATTCGTAGACGACCTAGGCGCTGACTCGCTTGATACTGTTGAATTAGTTATGGCGTTAGAAGAAGAGTTTGATACAGAGATTCCTGATGAAGAAGCAGAGAAAATCACTACTGTTCAAGCTGCAATCGATTACGTAAAAGCTAACCAGTAATATCTCGAATCAGGCGGTTTGTCAGTAAACCGCCTGATTACTTTCTACGTATTGCATTTTCGTTTTAGTAACGAACATTTATTACCTTTCTCAATTCTATTCTATCGGAGGCAACTCATCCTATGCGACGTGTTGTAGTTACCGGTCTTGGTATGTTAAGCCCACTGGGCAACACACCTGAATCTACATTTGAAGCATTGCTAGCAGGCAAAAGCGGTATTGGCATGATCGAACATTTCGATACGTCAGACTACCCAACAAAATTTGCAGGTTTAGTGAAAGACTTCAATGCAGAAGACTATATGCCTAAAAAAGACGCCAAAAAAATGGATTTATTTATCCAGTATGGTGTTGCTGCAGGTGTTCAAGCGATTAAAGACGCTGGATTAGAAGTTACAGAAACTAATGCTAGCCGCATTGGTGTTGCTGTAGGCTCAGGCATTGGTGGTTTAGGCCTGATTGAAGAAAACCACGAAAAAATGCTGAAGAGTGGTCCGCGCAAGCTTTCACCGTTTTTTGTACCTTCAACCATAATCAATATGATTGCGGGTCACTTATCTATAATGTACGGCCTAAAAGGACCTAACATCTCTATTGTTACCGCTTGTACGAGTGGCGTACATAATATTGGTCATGCCGCACGAATGATCGCTTATGGCGATGCAGACGCTATGGTTGCTGGTGGTGCTGAAAAAGCTTCTACTCATCTTGGTATGGGTGGATTTGGGGCAGCACGTGCATTGTCAACGCGTAACGATGAACCAACGAAAGCCTCTCGCCCTTGGGACAAAGACCGCGACGGCTTCGTGTTAGGTGATGGTGCAGGTGTTATTGTATTAGAAGAGTATGAACACGCTAAAGCGCGTGGCGCTAACATTTACGCAGAGCTAGTTGGCTTTGGTATGAGTGGTGACGCATTCCATATGACATCCCCACCGCCAAATGGTGAAGGTGCTGCGGCGTCAATGCAAAATGCAATTAATGACGCTGGTGTAGATAAGTCGAAAATTGGCTATATCAACGCCCATGGTACCTCGACACCAGCAGGTGATATTGCAGAGACAAATGCTGTGAAATCAGTATTTGGCGAACATGCAAATAGTTTGATGGTTGGTTCTACCAAGTCAATGACGGGCCATTTGTTAGGTGCTGCTGGCTCTGTAGAAGCCATTTTTACTATCCAAGCGATTGCTAATGGTAAAGTGCCTCCAACAATTAACTTAGAAAATCCAGATGAGGGGTGTGATTTAGATTACATCACTGATGGTGCAAGAGACGTAGACCTAGAATACGCATTGTGTAATTCATTTGGTTTTGGCGGTACTAACGGTTCGTTATTATTTAAGAAAATCACTGATTAATTAGTGGTCAAGTAAGCATGCATTCATAGAATTCGCTTGCGCTTAAATCTCGAAGCCTGAATACTTAATGGTATTCAGGCTTTTTTTATGTAATTTATGACGTTACTGCATCAAGAGATTTTTCAAGGACCCGAAACATTCTTGCCAATAACCAGCAGAGGAGTGGCATATGGTGATGGCATTTTTACGACTGCAAAAATTGAAGCGGGTGAAGTAAAGGCCTTAAACTTACACATTACGCGACTAACTGAAGGCTCCGAGTGGCTTGGCTTAACCTTTGATTCGACTTTATTGACCGCTCATCTACAACAGCTAGCGAAACAGTTTCCCCTAGCAGTATTGAAGGTTTTACTAACCGCTGGAGAGGGGGGGCGCGGTTACTCAAGAGCCAATGCGAGTGCAGAAAAAATACTGATTACCGTTCACGAATTTCCTAAACATTATTTTAATTGGCAAAAAAAGGGGATTTGGCTTGGGTTAGCAGAGACTAAACTTGGCATCAATCCTTTGCTTGCGAGCAAAAAGCATTTAAATCGTTTGGAGCAGGTTTTTGTCAGAAGAGAGCTGGACGCTCGTAAAGAGGATGACATCGTTGTTCTGGATATCAACAATAATGTCGTGGAGACATCAGCGGGAAATATTTTTTGGCTGCCCAGGGGAAGTAAGCAATGGCAGACACCTTCTGTTGTTAACGCTGGCGTTGATGGTTTAGTTCGCCAACAGCTCTTATCTCAAATTCCGACGACCATTGTTGAACAATGCCCAATTGATTTGCTAGATAATGCCGAGGCTGCGTTTATTTGTAACTCTGTGATGGAGCTTGTACCTGTCTCAATGTGGCGAGATAAGCCACTAACAATAAACGCCGTGCAAGACGTACAAGAGATGGTTAAGTTATGAAGAAATTTTTAATCCTAGCTGTTGTTGGACTGACGGTGCTATGGGGCCTTTATTTTAAAATGTCGCAATCAATGCATGCACCGTTGAACCTTGAACAGACACAACTCATTGTTGTAAAGCCTGGCGCAAACATGCACAAGTTTTCCAAGCAATTGGTTGAATCTCAGCTTATAGACTCGCGTTTTTGGCTCCGCAATTACGCGCGACTGAATCCTGATAAGGTGGCCATTAAGTCAGGGACTTATCAAATAACGCCCAGCGATACAGTGCTTTCACTACTCGACAAAATTGTTTCAGGTAAAGAACATCAGTTCTCAATGACTTTCGTTGAGGGAAGCACCTACAAAGAGTGGCTTGCAGCGCTTAGCCAACATCCTCAAATTAAACAGTCGACACCATCTTTAGATAGCGATAGTTTGCGCGCTTTACTTGGTGTTGATGAGTTAAATGTTGAAGGGCTGCTGTTTCCCGATACCTATGCATTTACTGCCGGTACGCTTGATAAGACACTGATCAAGCGAGCATATGTGAAAATGCAGCAAGAACTTGATAGCGCGTGGGAGAACCGCCAGCAGGGTTTACCTTATAAATCTTCCTATGAAGCCTTGATCATGGCCTCTATTATTGAAAAGGAAACAGGACTTATTTCTGAGCAATCTCGTATCGCGTCTGTTTTTGTTAATCGTCTACGTAAAAAAATGCGCCTTCAAACAGACCCAACCATTATTTATGGTTTAGGCGAACGCTATAAAGGCGATATAACGCGTGCTCACATGCGAGAAAAAACAGCATATAATACCTACCGAATTGATGGTTTACCGCCAACGCCAATTGCCATGCCAGGACTTTCAGCTATTCAAGCAGCCTTGCATCCAGAAGCAAGTGATTATTTTTACTTTGTCAGCAAAGGTGACGGTAGCCATTATTTTTCAAAAGACTTGGCAGAGCATAATAAGGCTGTCAGAAAATACATATTAGGCAAATCTTAATGACCCGCGGAAAATTTATTGTTATTGAAGGAATGGAAGGAGCAGGAAAATCTTCAGCCATTGATGTCATCAAAGCAGTATTGAGTGAACACAATATTTCATTTATTCAAACCAGGGAGCCTGGTGGTACACCATTGGCGGAAGAGTTACGCACCATTGTTAAGTCGGCAGAGCACGATGAAAAGGTTACCCAAGAAACAGAATTATTTTTGATGTATGCCAGTAGAAGCCAATTGGTGAACAATGTTATCAAACCCGCTCTTGAGCGCGGAGACTGGGTGATTGGCGATCGACATGATCTATCGTCACGCGCGTATCAAGGCGGTGGACGCAATATTGATGATAGTGTGATGAATACAATTGCAGATATAACACTGAAAGGCTTTAAACCAGATATCACGATTTATATGGATATTGAACCAGCCATTGGTTTGGCGAGAGCCAGAGAGAGGGGCGCATTAGATCGTATTGAGCAAGAAGATATGGCCTTTTTCGAGCGCACCCACCAAAAGTATCGTGAGTTTGCCAGTCAGGATGACACTGTAGTGACGATTGATGCAAGCCAAACCATGCCGAAAGTGCACGAAGATATTCGCCAGCAATTAACGCTTTTTGTGCAAGGTAACTAGGTTTATGCAATTTCCTTGGGTTGAGCAGTTAAAAGGTCAACTTTCTAGCCAGTTATCACAAGGTCGACTGCCGCATGCGTTACTGCTTTCTGGTAGCAAAGGTGTTGGTAAAAAACACCTTGCTGAATGGTTAGCTCGGCTAATCTTATGTCAAACGCCTATTAGAAATGGCAATGTTGATTCTCAAGCGTGTGGTCATTGTAAGCACTGCCTACTGATAAATAGTGGAACGTTTCCGGATTTAAAATCGTTGGAGTCAAATGACAACATAGGTGTTGATGATATCCGCTCTGTAACACGCTTTTTAGAAACCACTGCGCAGATTGGTCAATCAAAAGTCGTTGTTATCTCTCAGATAGAACATATGACCGTAGCGGCAGCCAATGCTCTTCTAAAAACGCTGGAAGAGCCTAATGTAGGTAACGTTCTCATCCTATCAACTGATAACATCGACTTGATATTACCGACTATTGTGAGTCGCTGTCAGCGGGTTGATATCAGACCTAATAACCAGCAATTGACTGCCGAGCAGCATGAAAATCATCCATTTGCTAACGCGAGTTATTTACCCGAGCTATCTGACTTTGAAAGCAAAAAAAATCATGACCAACTTGTTGCGCATTTTTTAACTTGGGTAACGGGACATGCAGCCTTTGTCGAATTTGAACATCTATTTTTGAGTGAAGCAAAAGGGCTGATATGGCTAGAACGCCTCGTCAGCAATATCATCAGAGAGCAACATGATTGGCTTAAAGATGAAGCTATCGGTGGTGATTTGACGGAAATTATCAGACAAAAGCTAGATATTGATTCGCTCCATCGTATTTTTCAGTTAATATTAGCGACAAACAAGCAACTAGCGACTTACGCACAGGTAAACGAAACGATGGCAAAGCAACAGTTTTTAGTAAAACTGCAACGCTTAGTCTCGTAAACCAAGAGGGAACATGGATAACTTACACATCGAATTTATTACAGAGCGAGATCTATATCAGTCATATATGCCTTTTCTTAAGCAGGGAGGTTTATTTATTCGCACCCCTGAATATTTTGAACTGGGCACTGAGATTTCACTAGATGTTTTGTTACCAGACTCTCTTGAAAAGTCGAATGTAAAAGGTGTTGTTTGTTGGTTAACACCGGTTGGCGCTCAAAATGGTACGCCCCCTGGCATAGGTGTTAGCTTTACTGAAGATTCAGAAAATGTACGCGCGCAAATTGAGAAAATGATCGCTCGCCATCTAAATTCTGCTGAACCCACATTAACCATGTAGTTAAAGGTTATTCCGTGTTTATAGACTCTCATTGTCATTTAGATCGACTTGATCTCAATGACTTTCAATCTATTGATAATGTTGTTGCTGCTGCTGTGGATGCAAACGTTAGTGAAATGCTCTGTGTGAGCGTAACGCTTGATGAGTTTCCATCAATGGTTGAAAAAACGGCTGCCTATAGCAATGTGCATTTATCATGTGGCGTGCATCCGCTTAATCAGTCAGATGTAGTCGTTCAAGAGAGATTGCAATCACTTGCCACTCACCCGCGTGTTATCGCTGTTGGCGAAACGGGTTTAGATTATTTTTATGCACCCGAAACAAAAGAGGTGCAATTAGACGCTTTTCGTAAACACATTCGTGTTGCTCGCGCCTTAAATAAACCTCTTATTATTCACACGCGTGATGCAAGGCAAGATACATTAGATATCCTCAAAGAGGAGAAGGCGGACGAGGTTGGCGGTGTATTGCATTGTTTTACCGAGAGCCTAGAAATGGCAGAAGCAGCAATGAAAATGGGCTTTTACATTTCATTTTCTGGTATTGTTACTTTTAAAAATGCGTCAGAGTTGCGCGAAGTTGCTAAAGTTATACCTGATGATCGTTTCCTTATTGAAACAGATGCGCCATATCTAGCGCCTGTTCCTTATCGCGGCAAACAGAACCAGCCTGCATATGTGGTCGAAGTCGCTAAACATTTAGCGAGCATTAGAGGTCAATCGGTAGAGCAAATTGCGGAACTCTCAACCCAGAATTTTAAGACACTTTTCAAGCTTTAGATAAAAAAGGACCCGAAACGAATCCTGTTTCGGGTTCCAGGGGAATGGCTCATGTGATTGAGCCGTGCGCTAATTAATTAATCTGTTGTTTCCTTTTATTTGTCTTTATCTACCTTTTATCTATGTGCGAGCATTGGTTAAAAAATAAGCTAAAGTAATTTAATTGTAGTGCATTCTTTCACTAATGCTATTAAAAAATGAATATTTTTTAACCTATTGTTTTTTATGTAATTATATAGCCTTTCACTCGTTTTAGTTCACAACTCATCCATAATTTGTTCACTGTTTGTGCACACCTTGTCTACAGCTAGGTTTACAGGCTAATTTATGTCATGATGGCGTAATAACAACTTAAATAAATAAACTATTGTGCTTAACAAAATCTGGATAAGCTTTTTCTTCCTCGCTTTTTTTTCTTGTTGTTATCAATACCTCTTTAACGGCAACGCCACTATTTTTTCTGATGTGATTAATAGCATTTTTAACATGTCAAAAGTCACCGTTGATATTGCGATTGGCCTTATTGGTATTTTGAGCTTCTGGTTAGGGATGATGAAAATAGCCGAGCATGCTGGGCTTATTGCAAAAATTGCAGATTGGATTTCACCTCTTTTTCAACGGCTCATGCCAGAAGTGCCTAAAGGCCACCCTGCTATGGGATCGATGACAATGAACCTATCGGCCAACTTTCTTGGGTTAGACAATGCTGCTACACCACTTGGCTTAAAAGCTATGAAAGACTTGCAGACGCTTAATAAAAAAGAAGACACGGCGACAGATGCGCAGATTTTATTTTTAGTATTAAACACCAGCTCTGTCACCTTATTTCCTATCGCTGTTTTTGTGTATAGGGCGCAGCAAGGTGCAGCTAATCCAACTGATGTTTTTATTCCTATATTGTTAGCGACCTTTGCGTCTAGTTTCGCTGGCTTATTAGCAGTGTCCTATAAGCAAAATATTCAGTTATTGAATAAAGTAGTGTTGATGTATTTTGCTGCAGGCTTTGCTGTACTGATGTCACTCATATTGTATTTTGCTCAACTCACTAGTGAAGCGCTCTCTGAACAGTCATCCTTGCTTGGCAATTCTCTCATTTTGGTCACTATCATCACTTTTATTTTGGTAGCCGTTCGGAAAAAAGTGAATGTATATGACGCGTTCATAGAGGGAGCAAAAGAGGGCTTTGATACCAGTATCAAACTTATACCCTACTTGTTAGCAATGTTAGTCGCCATTGGGGTGCTCAGAGCAAGTGGCGCATTAGAGCTAATTGTCGACATATTTCGTTATGCCGTTGCTTTTGTTGGTTTTAATACGCAGTTTGTCGATGCGTTACCTACGGCCATTATGAAGCCGCTCAGTGGTTCTGGGTCTCGAGCAATGATGATTGAGACCATGAATAATTTTGGTGCAGATTCTTTCGCAGGCCGCTTAGCCTCTATCATGCAAGGTTCGACTGAAACAACGTTCTACGTACTTGCCGTGTATTTTGGTTCTGTCGGTATTAAGCATACGCGACATGCTGTTAGCTGTGGCCTGTTTGCTGATTTTGCAGGAATATTTGCTGCGATATTAGTCTGTTACTGGTTCTTTGGTTAAATTGCCTAGCTAAGTGTCATAAATACATCACAAAATATTCATTAATTGTCGACAATATAGACTTTGGTTTACTTGTATTTCCGAGATAAACCTCTATACTTGCCTTGAAATTTACTAATTGTCGACAATTTGTGAGCAATAATCCAACACAATTAACCCCAATCACGACGGCCGATAAGGTATTTACCCAGATCCAACAAGCTATTGTGGAAGGGGAGATGCCAGCTGGTACCAAAATCAGTGAACCGGAGTTATCTCGAAAATACGAAGTTTCTCGCTCAACGCTACGCGAGGCATTAAACCGTTTAGAGAAGTGCCATTTAATTGAACGTAAGCCTAATGTAGGCTCACGCGTCGTAGAGTGCACAGTGGATGGGTTGTTAGATCTTTATATTGCCCGTGAAGCGCTGGAAGGTATGGCTTGTCGACAAGCGGCGATGAAAATGTCTGATGAAGAAATCTCAGACATGAAGCAAATGCTGGCGCATCACGCTAAAGCAAAAGACCTGCAAGACGGCATTGCCTATTATCAAGAAGAAGGTGATCTCGACTTTCATTACAAGGTGATTTTAGGCAGTCACAATCAACAGTTGATCAACATTCTTTGTGGTCAACTTTATCATTTATTGCGCATGTATCGTTGTCAATTTGGCATGAACAGTCCGCGTGCAAGCAAAGCGTTTGATGAACATTCAAGAATTATTGACGCGATTGCAGATAGGGACGGTGAACTGGCTGAAATGCTAATGAGGCGACATATTGCGGCATCACGTAAAAACATTGAAAACAAGATTGCTTTATTGCAATCAGACAATACGAATAAACAAGCAAATAACGATTAAAGAGGACAATGACATGTCTGCAAGATTATCACCGGGCGCTAAGTTTCGAAAGGCGCTAGAAAACAATAAACCGCTTGCCATTGTAGGCACAATTAACGCGTATTGTGCAATGATGGCAGAACAAATTGGCCATCAAGCTATTTACCTTTCAGGTGGTGGTGTAGCAAATGCATCTTATGGTTTACCTGACTTAGGTATGACGTCACTCAATGACGTAATTGCCGATGTGCAACGTATAACTTCAGCATCTAGCCTACCTTTAATGGTAGATATCGACACTGGATGGGGCGGAGCATTTAACATCGCTAAAACCATTCGTGATATGGAAAAAGCAGGTGCTGCGGCAGTACATATTGAAGATCAAGTGGCGCAAAAGCGTTGTGGTCATCGCCCAAACAAAGAAATCGTTTCTACAGAAGAAATGGTTGATCGTATCAAAGCTGCTGTGGATGCAAGAACAGATGAAGACTTTTTCATCATGGCTCGAACAGATTCATTCGCACAAGAAGGGTTGGACGCTGCAATAGCACGTGCTAAAGCTTATGTTGCAGCCGGTGCTGACGGCATTTTTGCTGAAGCTGTGCAAACAGAAGAGCACTACCGCGCATTTTCTGAAGCGTTAGATGTACCAATTCTAGCGAATATTACCGAGTTTGGTAAAACCGAACTTTGGAGCCAAGAGCAGTTAGGAGAGTGGGGCGCTGATATGGTGCTTTACCCATTGTCTGCATTCCGTGCGATGAACAAAGCGGCAGAATCTGTTTATAAAACGTTACTGACTGATGGTCATCAGAAAGCCGAAATTGAGAATATGCAAACGCGTATGGATCTTTATGACTACCTTGGCTATCACGACTATGAGCAAAAGCTAGATTCACTATTTGCCGAAGGCAAAAATAAATAATTAATAGAACAATGCAAAAGAGCTGACGATAAAGCAGTTAGCTCTAACAACAAGTTAAGTATGAAGGAATAGAGTAATGGTTGATAAAAAATTGGGTGGAGCAGGCCTTCGTGGTCAGAGCGCAGGTGAAACTGCATTATGTACTGTAGGTAAAACGGGTTCTGGTTTAACGTATCGTGGTTACGATATCAAAGACTTAGCAGCAAATGCACAGTTTGAAGAAGTCGCGTACTTATTACTATACGGCAACTTACCAACGCAAGCTGAATTAGACGCGTATAAAGCGCGATTAAAAGGCATGCGTGCGTTGCCAGATGCACTGAAAGTTGTACTCGAGAACATTCCAAAGGATGCACATCCTATGGACGTGATGCGTACAGGTACATCCATGCTTGGCAACTTAGAAACGGAAGCAACAGATTTTTCAGATCAACTTGACCACATTGACCGGATGTTAGCCATTTTCCCTGGCATGTTGAACTACTGGTACAACTTTAGCCATAACGGCGTTCGCATCGAAACAGAAACAGAAGCTGACTCAATTGCGGAACAGTTCCTTTGGACACTTCACAATAAAAAGCCTGAACCGCTTCACGTAGACGTTATGCATGCATCATTAGTGCTTTATGCTGAGCATGAGTTCAACGCGTCGACGTTCACTGGCCGTGTTTGTGCATCAACGCTTTCTGACATTCATTCTATTGTTACCGGCGCTATTGGTTCTTTACGTGGCCCATTACATGGTGGTGCCAACGAAGCAGCAATGGACATGATTGAACAGTGGGAAACTGCTGATGAAGCTGAAGAAGCAATGATGGGTATGTTAGCTCGTAAAGAAAAGATTATGGGCTTTGGTCATGCTGTTTACCGTGAGTCAGATCCGCGTAACGCTATCATCAAAGAGTGGTCGAAGAAGCTTTCTGAGCAAGTAGGCGATACTAAATTGTACGCTGTATCTGAGCGCTGTGAAGCTGTTATGTGGCGCGAGAAGAAATTGTTCTGTAATGCAGATTTCTTCCATGCATCAGCATACAATTTTATGGGTATTCCTACTAAGTTGTTTACGCCAATTTTTGTTTGTTCACGTGTATCGGGTTGGACTGCTCATGCGATGGAGCAACGTGCTAATAACCGAATTATTCGACCGTCAGCAGATTATACAGGTCCAGACGCTCGTGATTTTGTCTCTATTGAAAATAGAAACTAGCTCGGAAGTCTAGTTAGACTTTTCACTACGTTATAAAGAAAAGTTAACTGCTCACATACTTCTTGTATGCTGCGCGTTAACTTTTCTTAAAGCCTTGTGAAAAACCAAACTATCTCTTCCTTTATTTATGTGTTGAGAGCGAAGCAGTACTCAATACCCAGCTCTTTGCCGAAAAGGGCTTCAATTTCTAATCAAATTCAAATTGTAGGTAAATTATGAACTACGATTATCGTAAGCCGCTACCGGGCGCTAATATTGACTTTTTCGATACCCGTGAAGCGTGTGAAGCCATCAAACCTGGCGCTTACGCCAAACTCCCTTATACATCTCGTGTGCTAGCAGAGCAGTTAGTACGAAAATGTGACCCTGCAAGCTTAAACGCTTCTTTAGAGCAGATCCTTAACACCAAACGTGATTTAGATTTTCCTTGGTATCCAGCACGCGTTGTTTGTCACGATATCTTAGGTCAAACAGCCTTGGTTGATTTAGCTGGCCTGCGTGATGCTATCGCAGAGCAAGGTGGTGATCCTGCGAAGGTAAACCCTGTAGTACCAACACAACTAATAGTTGATCACTCTCTTGCTGTTGAAGCTCCGGGTTTTGACCCTGATGCATTTGAGAAGAACCGCGCTATTGAAGATCGTCGTAATGAAGATCGCTTCCATTTTATTGAATGGACAAAAACGGCATTTAAAAATGTTGATGTAATTCCAGCTGGTAACGGCATCATGCATCAAATTAACCTAGAGAAAATGTCGCCAGTTATTCAAAATCGTGACGGCGTTGCATTCCCTGATACTTGTGTAGGTACTGATTCTCATACACCACATGTCGATGCATTAGGTGTTATTGCTATCGGTGTTGGTGGTTTAGAAGCTGAAACGGTAATGTTAGGTCGCCCGTCAATGATGCGTTTGCCTGATATTGTCGGTGTTAAACTTGTTGGCAAACGTCAACCAGGTATCACGGCAACGGATATCGTTTTAGCCATTACTGAATTTTTACGTAATGAAAAAGTTGTTGGCGCATACCTAGAATTCTTTGGTGAAGGCGCAAGCTCACTATCTATTGGTGATAGAGCCACTATCTCAAATATGACACCAGAATATGGTGCATCAGCAGGTATGTTCTATATCGATCAACAAACGATTGATTACTTAAAAATTACAGGACGCGAACCTGAGCAAGTAGAGCTCGTCGAAACTTATGCTAAACACACAGGTTTATGGGCTGACGATTTAGTTAACGCTGAATACGAACGCGTATTGGAATTTGATTTATCAACGGTTGGCCGCAACATGGCAGGCCCTTCAAACCCACACCGTCGTTTAGCAACCGCTGATTTAGCGTCGAAAGAAATTGCAAAAGATTTAGATAAAGCAAAAGCAGAAGAAGCAAAAGGTTTAATGCCAGATGGCGCTTGTATCATCGCTGCTATTACTTCTTGTACCAACACCTCTAACCCACGCAACGTTGTTGCCGCAGGTTTGGTGGCAAAACGTGCTAATGAACTAGGTTTGATTCGTAAGCCTTGGGTAAAAACTTCGTTTGCTCCTGGCTCTAAAGTCGCCAAACTTTATCTAGAAGAAGCAGGGCTGTTAACAGAATTAGAAAAGCTTGGTTTTGGTATTGTTGCATACGCTTGTACAACGTGTAACGGTATGTCTGGTGCATTAGACCCGAAAATTCAGCAAGAGATTATTGACCGTGACTTGTACGCTACGGCAGTACTTTCGGGTAACCGGAACTTTGATGGCCGTATTCACCCGTATGCCAAACAAGCATTCTTAGCATCGCCACCATTGGTTGTTGCTTATGCGATTGCAGGAACAATGCGTTTTGATATTGAGCAAGATGTATTAGGGCAAGATCAAAACGGCAATGATATTCGTTTGAAAGATATTTGGCCTTCTGATGAAGAAATTGATGCAATTGTTGAATCATCAGTTAAACCAGAGCAGTTCAGAAAAATCTACACGCCAATGTTTGATTTAGGTGCTTTTGAACCTGCTGAGAGCCCATTATATGACTGGCGAGAAATGTCGACGTATATTCGTCGTCCACCATACTGGGAAGGTGCATTAGCTGGAGAGCGCACCATGAAAGGTATGCGTCCATTAGCGGTGTTAGGCGATAACATCACAACGGATCATTTATCACCATCAAATGCAATTTTGTTAGACAGTGCTGCTGGCGCCTATTTACATAAAATGGGTCTACCAGAAGAAGACTTCAACTCATACGCAACTCATCGTGGTGATCACTTAACAGCCCAGCGTGCAACATTCGCAAACCCTAAGTTATTTAACGAAATGGTGCGTGACGAAGCAGGTAATGTTAAACAAGGTTCACTTGCTCGTATCGAGCCAGAAGGTGTTGAGTCTCGTATGTGGGAAGCAATCGAAACCTACATGGAACGCAAACAACCGCTTTGTATTATTGCGGGTGCCGATTATGGTCAAGGCTCTAGCCGAGATTGGGCCGCTAAAGGTGTTCGTTTAGCAGGCGTTGAAGTAATTGTCGCTGAAGGCTTTGAACGTATTCACCGTACAAATCTAATTGGTATGGGTGTATTGCCTTTACAGTTCATAAATGGTGAAACTCGCGAGACCTACAACATTGATGGTACAGAAACATTTGATGTTAAAGGCGAAACGTCACCAGGTGGTGAGATGACGGTTATCGTTAACCGCAAAAATGGCGAGTCGGTAGAAATCCCAGTGAAATGTCGTTTGGATACAGCGGAAGAAGTTGTTGTTCATGCTGCAGGTGGGGTGCTACAAAAATTTGCAGCCGATTTCTTGGAGTCTAATGTTTAAACGGATATTTTAGCTTTCTGCGTTGTTGGTGATGCTCATGTACACTTGTACATTCCGCGTCACCGCCTAGCAGAAAACAAAAATATCTCGCTAAAACATCAAACTCTATTCAAGTTAATTGTATTCAAAGGCGACTAGAGTCGCCTTTATGTTTTAAAAAATAGATTTTTCACTGAGTTATTTGGAAGGAGTACAAGGCGGTTAAAAGGAGCATAGTAGTCTATGTGACGTTAACTAACGCAGTAATCGTTGCAAATAACAAGTGAACACATGGAGAAAATATGAAACATACTCCACAAGTAAAAATTCCAGCTACCTATATCCGTGGTGGCACGTCAAAAGGTGTTTTCTTTAATTTAACGGATTTACCAGAACGTTGTCAGATCCCAGGTGAAGCCCGTGACAATATGTTGCTTCGTGTGATTGGCTCTCCCGATCCATACGGTAAACAAACTGATGGCATGGGTGGTGCTACCTCGAGTACGTCTAAAACGGTTATTTTAGCGAAGTCAGAAATTCCTGATCATGATGTCGATTACTTATTTGGCCAAGTAGCCATTGACAAGGCATTTGTTGATTGGTCGGGTAATTGTGGCAATTTAACCGCTGCGGTTGGTTCTTTTGCGATTTATTCTGGTTTAGTTGACCCAAGTAGAATTCCAGAAAATGGGGTTTGTACTGTTCGCATTTGGCAGAAAAACATCGAAAAGACCATTATTGCGCAGGTTCCAATTACCAATGGTGAAGTGCAAGAAACAGGTGATTTTGAATTAGACGGAGTTACATTTCCTGCTGCTGAAGTCCCTGTAGAGTTTGTTGCTCCTGTCGATCCATCTGAAGCTATGTTTCCAACAGGGAATATTGTTGATGACTTAGAAATTCCATCAGTAGGGACATTTAAAGCAACAATGATAAACGCCGGTATTCCAACCATTTTCTTAAATGCCGATGAAATAGGCTATCAAGGTACTGAACTTCAAGACGACATTAATAACAGTGATGAAAAACTCGCTTGGTTTGAAAATGTTAGGGCGCACGGTGCGCTTAAAATGGGGTTGATTACTGATTTAGAAGAAGCAAAAGCACGTCAGCATACCCCTAAAATTGCATTTGTTTCACCTGCAAGTTCTTATACCGCGTCGAGTGGCAAACTGATTGAGCAAGAAGCCATTGATTTAAATGTACGTGCTTTATCTATGGGTAAATTGCATCATGCCATGATGGGAACGGCTGCCGTTGCCATTGGTACGGCTGCTGCGATTCCGGGAACGTTGGTAAACCTAGCTGCTGGCGGTGGTGATAAGTCTGCTGTAACTTTCGGTCATCCTTCGGGAACATTGAAAGTAGGCGCGCAGGCAAGTTGCGAAGCGGGTAATTGGGTGGTTGAAAAAGCCATTATGAGTAGAAGTGCAAGGATCTTAATGGAAGGTTTTGTTCGAATTCCTGCAGATAGTTTTTAATGCGTTAGCCCCTTAACTAGCTAAAACATTGTCATAGCAAATGCCGTACTCTTTAGTGCGGCATTTTTGTATTTATCTACAGGAAATATTTCTAAATACCGATTATTTCTGGCATTTCTTACTTTTTGTTCTTTACTTACATGTAAATGAGTCCATGTGGAAGTGGCTTATGCAGTTGCAGGTTTCCGCATCCAAGTTTTGTATTTTTGTTAACGACGGATGAAGTCTACGAGGTTAAGGATACTAAGGCTGCTTTCTATGCTGTATGGCAGCCTTTAGTTTAATAATAAAAATAATGGAGTAAGGAAGTTTTACGCTATTGAAATAGCGCATTGGTTTTATTGAACATACTAAGAGAGTATCAACATGAAGACTAAAACAGCATTACTGGTTGCCGCACTATCAACGTCGGTAATTTCATTATCCTCCCATTCAGAAATCAATCTTTCGGGGTTTGCTAGTATAAACGCTGGTAAAGTGCTCAGTGGTGATGGTGTTCCGCAGTTCGGGTTACCACCAACGTTTCTTGCTGATTACCCGATTGTGTCGGTTTATGAAGAGGAATGGGACTTTGATCCTGAAAGTTTATTTGGGCTTCAGGTAAGCGCAGATTTAATGGAAGGACTTACCGCTACAGCACAAATTGTTGCTAGAGGTGCAGATGAGTGGGATCCTGACTTCGAGTGGGCTTACCTATCCTATGAAATAAATGATAATTGGACGGTGCAGGCGGGTAAGAAGCGTCTGCCGCTATTTTATTATTCAGACTTCTATGATGTAGGTTATGCCTATGTCTGGATGCGAGCGCCAGCTGACAACTACACATGGCAAATATTTAATTATACAGGCGCTAACGTTTTGTATACGACTGACATAGGCGACTGGTCTCTACAAGCAAACCTATACACCGGTAAGGAAGACGATAAAGACAACAAACTGCTAGGCGATTTCTTTTTCGGTGGTGCTGAAACACGCGAAATTTGGAAGGATATTTTTGGCGGTGTTGTAAATGTTAGCAAAGATTGGTTTGAGGCTCGATTATCGGTAATGGAATACACCAATGAGCGTTATATCGACGGTGAGCGACAGTTCTTTGGTGATAAAGATTATCGTGATGGCACATTTTACGGAGTAGCATTCAATTTTGATTTTGAAAGTTGGTTTGTGTTGACCGAAATGAGCCGTCTGGAACTCGATTCTGACTTCGATACGCGGATGTTAACACTGGGTTATCGTTGGAACGAATTTACACCTTTCGTTGGTTATTCGGAATATGAACAAGACGATCCAGATGGAGAAGAGCACAATACAACAATGGTTGGTTTACGATGGGACTTCCACCCCTCAGCAGCGTTTAAAGTGCAATATGACAAAGTAGAAGACAACTCTTTTGCACTCGCGGTAGCCGGTGATAGTGAAGCTATTACCCTTGGCGTTGATGTTGTATTTTAGGGAGATAGATGATGAGAATATTTCTTAAAACCACCTCGCTGCTTGCACTGTTATTAAGCTTTTCTAGCGTTGCAGAAGTGGCTGTAATTGTAAATAGTAATAATGCAGACAACCTTGATGCGAAAACGATTAAGCGGATTTATTTAGGTAAGTCCAAATCTTTTCCCAGTGGCACAAAAGTGCAAATGTTGTCACTACCGGATTCTTCGTCAACGACGTCAGACTTTCGAGAAAAAGCACTCGGAAAGTCCAACAGCCAATACAAGTCTTACTGGTCAAAATTGGCGTTTACGGGAAAAGGAACACCGCCAAAAGAAATGGCAAACGATAATGCGATGGTAGACGCGGTAAAAGCGGATCCTGGTGCCATTGGTTTTGTCGATAGTGGCAGTGTAACCGGTGACGTAAAAGTTGTAGCTACCTTCTAAATTGACACCTTTGTACACTAACAAAAATACCGAATCGTAGATTCGGTATTTTTTTGCTTAATGGCCTTCAACATTTTATTCAGAGCATGATTTCTTTTTATATTCCTGCCGTTTCCTGTCTTTATAATGGACTTAGGTATCTATTGTTACACCTCTGTACTAAAGGCTATCTAATTTTGTAACAGCTAACCGTGTTTTTAGTTACAAACTAGGTGTTTTAACACTAAAGAAATACATAAGTGTTACGTTTGAGATAGTATTGTAACTCTATGTATTTAAACGTTAAAAATCTCTCTATAATGCGCGCCGTTTTGTAATCAAGTATTAAAACTAGCGCATGGTTTTGATAAAACATACCGAGAGAGAATCAAAATGAAACTTAAGTCTGCAATAGCACTTTCCGCTGCCACAGCGTTAACTGCTTCACTACCAGTTATGGCAGAAGTAAATTTATCAGGTTTTGCCAGCATTAACGCTGGTAAGGTTTTGAGTGGTGACGGTGTTCCCCAATATGGAGTAGAACCAACATTCCTTGCTGATTATCCAATTGTGTCTGCTTACAACGATGAGTGGAGCTTTGACCCAGAGAGCTTATTTGGTTTACAAGTTAGTGCGGAATTGACCGATGGCTTATCGGCTACTGCACAAATTGTAGCGCGTGGTGCCAACGAATGGGATCCAGAGTTCGAGTGGGCATATATTTCTTACGAAATTAACGACGAATGGACCGTTCAAGCTGGTAAAAAGCGCCTACCGTTATTCTACTACTCAGATTTCTATGATGTTGGCTACGCTTACGTTTGGATGCGTGCGCCTGCAGACAACTACACATGGCAGATTTTTAACTACAACGGTGTAAATGCGCTTTATTCAACTGATATCGGTGAATGGTCGATACAAGCTAATGTTTACGCAGGCCGTGAGGACGACAAAGACAATAAGCTATTAGGTGATTTCTTCTTTGGTGGTGCGGAAACACGAGAAATCTGGAAAGATATTTTAGGTGGTGTCGTTAACGTAAGTAAAGATTGGTTTGAAGCCCGCTTAACGGTAATGGAATATACAAATGAGCGTTACATTGAGGGTGAGCGTCAGTATTTTGGAGACAAAGACTATCGTGATGGCACATTTTATGGCGCAGCGTTTAATTTCGATTTTGAAAACTGGTTTGTGTTAACCGAAATGAGTCGTTTAGAACTTGATACTGAGTTTGATACTCGTATGGTCACATTTGGCTACCGTTGGAATGAGTTTACACCATTTGTCGGCTATTCAGAGTACGAACAAGACGACCAAGACGGTGAAAACCATAACACAACAATGGTTGGTTTACGTTGGGATTTCCACCCATCAGCAGCCTTTAAAGTGCAATACGACAAAGTTGAAGACAATTCATTCTCTCTCGCTGTAGCGGGTGATAGCGAAGCGTTAACGCTTGGTGTCGACGTAGTTTTTTAGGGGAACAACATGACATTCTTAAACAAAATAATCATTGTATTGTTATTCTTGGTGACACACGCAGTTTCAGCCGCTGAAATTTCAGTTATCGTTAATTCGACTAACAGTGACGCTATTGATGCAAAACTTATTAAACGCATCTATTTAGGTAAGACAAAATCGTTTGCCAATGGAACAAAAGCGAATGTTTTATCATTATCCGATTCTATTTCTGCTACCGAAGAGTTTCGTCAAAAGGCGTTGAGTAAGTCTACCAGTCAGTTTAAATCTTACTGGTCAAAGTTGGCGTTCACGGGCAAAGGCACACCACCAAAAGAGATTGCGAGTGAAGCAGCAATGATAGACGCTGTGAAAAATGATGCGTCTGCGATTGGTTTTGTTACCAGTGCAAACGTTACAGGTGACGTTAAAGTGATTGCAACCTTCTAACCTGTAATTGAAGTGTAAATTAAAAAGGCCGTGTAAGAGATTACACGGCCTTTTTTGTTCAGAGAAAAAACACGTAAATTATGAAAATTACTGGAATTTTTGATTTTATTTACTTTACTTACAGTGAGCGACATATAAAAACAATGTAAAACAAAAGGTTGTAAAACAAAGCTGTAACAATAAATAAAAGTAACTAATTGTTATTAAAGATAAAATAACGTTAATAACTCTGAATTACAGAAACTCTATTGGAGCAATCATGAAAAAATCTCTTTTAGCGACGTTAGTTGCTAGCACCTGTTTGAGTGCCGCCGCGTCAGCGGTAGAAATCAACTTTAATGGCTACGGTTCAATCCGTGGTGGTATGACGCTAGATGACGATCACTTTCCAGTAAGCTTTCCATATGACGATGATATCGATTTTAAGAGCGAATCATTGTTTGCATTACAAACCACAGCGGTATTGAACCAAGAATGGAGCGCAGTCTTGGTCATGCAAGCCAGAGGCGAGGAAGATTTTGATCTTGAAGCGCGTTGGGCATATTTAAATTATCAGTTTTCACCAGAAACGACACTGTCGTTTGGTCGTTTTGCGTTACCTTATTTCAGACATTCAGATACGCAAGATATTGGTTATAGCCACAATTACACGCGAATGCCTACTGCAATATACCGTGGACAGGACTTCGATGTGATTGAAGGTGTTCGTGTGATGCACTCTACCTTTGTTGGTGATGGTGACTTGACGATTAAAGCGTCTTTCGGTGCTTTTGACGGAAATGGTGATACAGCGCTAGGTGTCGTTGACACTGAGCTCAATAACATCATTCAGTTTTCAGCTGATTATACATACGAATGGTTTTCGATTTATGCGGGGGCGTTATTTTCTGAAATTAGTTTAAGTATCTCTCCACTGCTTGATGCAAACCTTGAGGGTGCACTGCCGGGCTACATGGTAGAAAACTCTATTGTATTCAATCCTGCTGGTGAAGCTGTATATGACATGAACGACACGTACATCGATGAAGACGATGTTACTTATTTCACGGTAGGTTCAACAATCGATTATAACAACTGGTTGCTGAATCTGGAGTTTGCTACCTCTGAAATTAAAGATTCGTTCAGTGAGTCTACTGAGCAAGTGTATGGCTCAGTTGGGTATCGGTTTGGTGATTGGGTTGTGACGGGCGTTTTCGAGAAAGTGTCTTATGATTACGAAAATGATAGTGCAAGCTCTCAAGATCCTTTCGTCAACGTATGGGCCAGAGGCGTGACAGACGCTTTCTTACTACCAAATGAATACGACGCACAAGGGATTCATTTCCGCTATGACGCTGCTGCAGGTATTGCCTATAAATTTGAATATACCAATGTTCACAGTGAAGCAGTCGATGAAGATACAGGCATTGTATCGTTTGGTTTAGATTTCGTTTTTTAATCAGCTAATTTTTGCTTTGGCAGATTAAGCCGGAGTATCGCAGATTAAATTTTTTAACGTCTGTGGTACACCAGAGCTAAGCAGTTTATCGAGTGTTAACGTGCAGGCCAAGGTAGTGTATTCGAGGAGTCGTAGTGATGAAAACCTTAAATAAGGTGTTTGCTTTAGTTGCCGTATTGATCAGTTTTTCTTCTGTAGCAGAAGTGTCCGTTATCGTGAACAGTGCGAACGCAGACGCAATAGATGCAAAAATCATTAAGCGCATTTATTTGGGGAAAGCAAAGTCTTTCCCAGGTGGTGGGAAGGCTAGCGTGCTTTCTCTTCCGGACAGTGTTGCCACAACTGAAGACTTTCGCCAAAAAGCGCTAAGTAAATCCAACAGTCAATTTAAGTCTTACTGGTCAAAATTAGCGTTTACAGGTAAAGGGACACCGCCAAAGGAAATAGCCAATGATGGCGCAATGATTGATGCTGTCAAAAGTGACCCAAATGCAATAGGTTTTGTTGACAGTAATAGTGTTACAGGCGATGTAAAAGTTGTCGCCACTTTTTAGCGAGATTACACCGCACTTTTTTGTGCGGTATTTCCTTAATTCTGAGCATAATTAGTAATTTAGGAAAATCGAATTATAGTTAAAGAGAACAACCAACAGACCGATACAATATAGACGTATGTTAGCAACCGAGGTTATCGATGCAATTTTTTAAATCGTTGAAAATATTCCATAAAATAATGGCGATACTGGCCATAGCGTTTATCGCATTTTTGCTTAATCTGGTGATTACCATTACTGCGATATCTAAAAACCAAGCCTTGCTGACTACGATGCAAGATACCGCTATTCATTTGGTAAATTTAACCAGTGAAAATGTGACAGCTTGGCAACGCATAGATGAACTCTACACGCAGAGTGTTTCTTTTGGTGATGAAGACTTGTTAGCTGACGCTGAGGCATCACTTGATATGTTGGTTGCTAACCTTAACAAGATAAAATCACTTGATAGTCAGTTTGGTAACATTGATGGCGTAAGCAGAAAAGCTAAGGAATATAACGATATTGCCAAAGAAATATCCGTCGGCTTTATCAATGAAGAAATTGATTTTGCATCGGCTCAAGGAAAAATAGAGAAAAAATCTGCTCTATTTGAAGAAGTAGGGCAAACACTTGGTAATCAAAAAGCCGACGCAGCTACGATGTTCAACGACCTTGTGCATCAAACAGTTGAGAACGGTGAAGACTCCCGTAATCTAAGTATTTTATTAGGTATTGTATCGCTCGGATTGATGACATTGCTGAGTTTCGCGATTGCCAAGTCTATCAGTAAAGCGGTTATTTCAGTCAGTGATTCACTTCAGGAATTGGCTGAGGGGGATGGTGATTTAACCAACCAACTCAGTGTCGACAGCCAAGACGAATTAGGCAGCGTTGTTAAGCACTTCAACATATTTACACAAATGTTGCGTGGTATTGTTCGCGAAGTTGTAGACGTGGTTAACCCGCTAACCTCGAGTGCTGAGCAGCTAGCTGAAAAAGTTCATCAAGTTGATACTAACGTGAAAAGTCAGTCAGAGGTTGCAGAAGTCACTAAGCAGTCAATGGTTGAAATGCAGCACAGCGTAACTGATATCGCTAAATCAGCAGCTGAAGCGGCAAATGCAGCGGGCGCTGGTGAGGTGGAAGTAAATCAAGGTATGGACAATGTTCATCGCTCGCTCAGTGTATCTGGCGATTTAACGCAGGAAATCACGAATGCAGCAAGTGTTATTAATCAACTTGCACAAGATTCTCAAAACATGAATCAGATACTTGATGTAATTAACGGTATAGCAGAACAAACTAACTTGCTTGCTTTAAACGCAGCTATTGAAGCGGCGCGAGCAGGCGAACAAGGTCGAGGCTTCGCTGTTGTTGCCGATGAGGTAAGAAGCTTGGCATCGCGTACAGCATTATCTACTACTGAAATCCGTGAGCTGCTAGATAAATTAATTTCCGCTGCTGATCAGTCTGTAAATTCAATGGAGTCTGCTAAGGAGAAAGCTGACTCAAATGAGCAAATATCACGTGAAGTAGACCAGTCGCTGACTAACATTAAAGAGCAAATTGGCCATATCAGTTCGATGAACAGCCAAATTGCAACGGCGACGGAAGAGCAGTCAAGTGTAGCTGAAACGGTTGTTGCCAATATAGAGGAAATGTACAACAGCTTTGGGTCTACGATGACAGCAGTAGAAGAAATTGGTGACGTAGCTCAACAACTTGATGGTAATGCAACGCAAATTCGTGAAGCGACGTCTAAGTTTATTGTGTAACGCATTGGCTGAGCTTGTTCATACAAGCACCACTACGCTAAACTTGCCCTTATTATATTGTTAATAAGGGCTTTTTTATGCGTAAAGCATTATCATTGATTACGTTCCTGTGTTTCTCTTTTCAAATGTCATTTGCGGCAACCATTACTTTTCCTGAAGTATACGATGTCTTAAAAGTTAATGGCCAAGATTATTCGTCTGGCTTTTTCTCAAAAAAGTCGGACATCGAATTGACCCCAGGCCGCCATGTAGTTTTGTATCGCTATAATGAGCTTTTTGAAGATCCTTCAAATGATGATCATGCAAAAATAAAGTCAGAACCTTTTGTTATGATTGTTGATATGTCTGATGCCAATTTAACGGTTCAGTCACCAGAAATACTTGATGAAATGCAGGCAAGAAAATATGCATTGAAACCAACTTTGACGATTATGAGTTCTAATAACACCCCCGCAAGCTTTAGTTTGTCTTCGTTGAGAGACTTCGAGAAGGCGCAGTATCAAAGAGCTATAGAAGTTGCCCGAGAAACCCCGCTCACAACTGCTCCTGCAAATGATAATCAAATACCAAATGACTCAAATACTGGTTCCGCGTTACCAAAGGACAGCGAATCAGGTAACGTTTCGTCACAAAGTCGTGCGTATCAAATGCTAAACTATTGGTGGCAACAAGCGTCGAAGGAAGAGCGTAAAGCGTTTCTTCATTCTATCCAACAAGGACACTAAAGTATGCGAATTAACCCGTTATTATTGACTCCATTTTTGTTTCTATTTGCTTTGACACCGATGTCTCATGCGCAAGACGGTATAACGGTTGTAGGGAAGGCTACGATCGAAAAAGAACCAGACCAGTTCAAAGTCACCTTTACCATTGAAGACAGAGGATACTCTCTATCAAAAACGAAAGCAGGTGTTGATAACCGGGTTAAAATGCTAACCCAAGCAGCACTTGGGTTAAATGTACCGAAAGAAGGTATTACAACCACCCAACTTCAGGTCTACCCTATATACCCTACGCAACCGCGCAATGCAGAGAGTGTATATGTTAGCGCACCAAGCAATGACGGAGCTATTGTAGAAGTGGCCCCTGGGCAATTGAAGAAAGATGAAGTTAGTCGCATAAAATCGTTTTCGGTGAGTCGTCGTGTTGATGTTACATTAGCCGATATTGACGATTATGAAAGGCTTATCGATAAAGCGAGTAAGATTGGTGTCACCAGAATATCACCTGTACAAACAAGTATTTCTGATACCGATAACCTTTATCAACAAGCACTGTCTTTGGCCGTCGCAAACGCCAGAAAAAAAGCTGAACGTTTGGCAGGGAACTTGGGTGTTAAGTTAGGTAAGGTGGTTGTACTTAATGAGCATTCTCATCGTGCACCAAGTCCAATGATGATGGCAGCCGACGCTATGGGAAAAGAAATGGTTGGTAGTAGTTTCGCTGGACTTGATCAAATCAGCGCGGAAGTGACTGTGACATTTTCATTAAAGCCTTAAGATAATTGCTGCTTAACGCGATTAATACTTTAACTCTGTGCTATATCAAGGTATCTTTAGCGCTTTTCTAAATGATGATTTCTAATTAATGGAAAAAGCGTCTTTTTACCGCTTATTAAATGAGCAAGCTGCTGCAATTATTTCAGGCGAAACGGATCTAATTGCCAACATGGCAAATATCAGCGCACTGTTATTCGAATCTTTGGAGCATGTAAATTGGGCTGGCTTCTACCGCATGGTTGATGGCGAGCTTGTACTAGGGCCATTTCAAGGCAAAGTTGCATGTATTCGTATTCCTGTGGGAAAAGGTGTCTGTGGTACTGCCGCTAAAACGGCGGAAACACAACGTATCGCTGATGTACATGCGTTTGATGGGCACATAGCTTGTGACGCTGCAAGTAACGCAGAAATTGTCATCCCGGTTAAACGAAACGGTGAAGTAATTGCCGTACTTGATATCGACAGTACGCAGTTTGAGCGTTTTGATGAAGCTGACCAGCAAGGGCTTGAAAGCATCGTTGCTATATTAGAAAAACAACTTATCCAATAATGAAAGAATTTATAGTAATTCACGACTACCTTGTTTCTGAAGCCGTTGTTGGTGATTGGGATGGGCAAGAAGAATTAGTCGCAGAACGCATAAATGAAATCTACCATGCGCTTTATGACATGGCTGAGGAAGACATAGAGCCAGAGGTACTGGTGAAATTGCTTGAACTTGTGTGGGAGACTTGGATTCCGCAAGAAGCACTTCCTGAACTGGATATGGACGATATTTACGACTGGTGTCGGCATGTATTAGCAAACCGAGACCAATACACTCAAGATTAATGAATTAAAGTAGTATTTATGGAAACTAAACGTACTAGCAGCAAAGAAATCATTGCTTACTTAGCGGAAAAATTCCCAGCATGTTTTTCTATTGAAGGTGCTGCAAAACCGCTAAAAGTGGGCATTTTCCAAGATTTAGCAGAGAAACTTG
Source organism: Thalassotalea euphylliae (assembly GCF_042682785.1). Lineage (GTDB taxonomy): Bacteria > Pseudomonadota > Gammaproteobacteria > Enterobacterales > Alteromonadaceae > Thalassotalea_F > Thalassotalea_F euphylliae. The sequence goes on from NZ_JBHUIB010000003.1 coordinate 564,608, forward strand.
CAGAAGATGAAACGGTCAGTAAAACACGTTTGCGTCAAGCGCTTCGCCATTATACGAGCAGCTGGCGATACTTAAAAGCTGTGAAAGCAGGTCAATTTCGCGTAGACCTTGAAGGAAATAACGCTGAAGAAATTGATGCTGAACAAGCGGATTATGCGGCAAAAACGTTGAAAGAAAGCCAAGAAAAGTTTGCTAACAAAAAACCGCATGACTCTAAAGAGAAAAAGCCTTATAAAGGTAAGAAGAGCGATGCTAAACCTAGCGGTGACAGTAAACGTAGCAACAAGTTCAAGTCAGTTAAAACACCTGTGAAGAAGGCGAAAAAGCCAGAAGCTCCACTAAAACCTGTAGAATCATCTACAATAAAAGTTAACCAAAGTGTTAAGGTGCAACTTGGTAACGCACCAATGAATGCGACCATTACTGAAGTAGCAGGTAACGACGTTAGTGTTCAACTCGACTCTGGAATGGTGATTAAGACTCACATTCAAAATATTTTTACAAATTAATTCGAGGTAACAGGCATGCAAAAATTTTGTCGTATCGCACTTGCCATTTCTTTCGCTTTCTCTTCGACAGCTTTTGCTTTTGAAGATGTTTCCGAAAAAGCGCTTCCCGTTCTAAAACCTGAACAACAGCACGCAGCTGCAAGTAAACGAATAACGGCACAATTTACGCGAGCCCATTATAAGCAAATATCTGTTGATGACACACTGTCACAACAGATATTTGAGCGTTACCTCAAGCAACTCGATTATTCCAAGAATGTATTCCTCGCATCAGACATTGCAGGTCTGCAAAAATATCGTGAAGACTTCGACCACGTTATTGCTCGCGGAAAGCTCAATGTTGCCTACGATATCTACAACCTGAACCTAAAAAGACGCTTAGAGCGTTACGAATATGCGTTAACCTTGCTGGATAAACCCTTTGATTTCACTGTTAAAGAGTCATACAACTTTGATAGAGAAGATGCAGCATATGCCAAAGATGTTGATGAGCTAAATGAGCTTTGGCGTCAAAAAGTAAAATACGATGCGCTGAACCTTACTCTTGCGGGTAAAGAGTGGGAAAAGGTTCAAGAGGTATTGGGTAAACGATACCGTTATGCCATAAAACGCTTGAAGCAAAGTGAAAGTGAAGACGTCTTCCAGATTGTAATGAACAGCTTTGCACGTGTCGTAGAGCCTCATACGTCATACCTTTCTCCACGGAATGCAGAGCGCTTCCAAATGGAAATGAATCTTTCGCTAGAAGGTATTGGTGCAGTGCTTCGTGCAGAGGAAGATTACACCGTAATTCAAAGTATTGTGAATGGTGGTCCTGCGGACAAATCAAATCAGCTCAAGCCAAAAGATCGCATTGTCGGTGTTGCCCAAGGCGAGGATGAATTTGAAGATGTTGTTGGTTGGCGTTTAGATGACGTTGTCGAACTGATAAAGGGACCTAAGGGTAGTAATGTACGATTGCAAGTACTGCCTGGTGAGTCTGACGATGCCTCAAGTATGAAGATAGTGTCTATTGTTCGCGACAAAATCAAACTTGAAGATCGTGCGGCAAAATCAGACGTATACTACGAAAATTCGTTAGAGCAAACCGGCAAAAAGCTGGGTGTTATTACTATTCCTAGCTTCTATAACAACTTGTCTCGTGACGTTAAAGCCGAGCTTGAGAAGTTGAAAGAAGAAAAAGTAGAAGGTGTAATCGTTGATTTACGTGGCAATGGTGGTGGTTCGTTAACTGAGGCAACACTTTTAACTGGTCTATTTATTGATAAAGGGCCAGTTGTTCAAGTGCGTGACGGCGCTAATCGTGTGCAAGTAAACAGCGACCGTGATGGATACAGCTACTACGAAGGGCCATTAACGGTGATGGTTGACCGTTACAGCGCATCTGCATCGGAAATCTTTTCCGCTGCAATTCAAGATTATGGACGTGGCGTTATTGTTGGTGAAAATACGTTCGGTAAAGGTACAGTGCAACAGCATCGTGGTTTAGGCCGAGTCTATGACTTATATGAAAACCCGCTTGGCAGCATTCAATTCACTATTGCAAAATTTTACCGTATCAATGGTGGCTCAACGCAGCATAGAGGTGTTCAACCTGACATTGCATTCCCTTCAGCGATAGAGCCTGAAGAGTGGGGCGAAAGCAAAGAAGAAAACGCACTGCCTTGGGATCAAATCTCAAAGGCTCGTTATCGTAAACTAGACGATTTGAGCACTGATTTAGCTTATCTGGACTCACTTCACCAAGAGCGAATCAAAACCAATCCTGAGTTTTTATACCTAGCAGATGATATTGCTGAATATAAAGCGGAAGAAGACGATAAGAGTATTTCTCTTAACTTGGAAGAGCGTAAGACTAAACGTGAAGAGCGTAAGGCGAAACGATTAGTGAGAGCGAACGAAAGGCTTGGGCGATTGGGGTTAGCAAAAGTTGAAAATTTAGACGACTTGCCCGAAGCGCTTGATGAGTTAGATCCTTTCTTAGATGAAACTGCAAAAATTACATTCGATTTAGTCGCATTAGGTAAGGTCGCTAAAAAGTAGCGAATGCTAGAAAAAAGAAAGCCGCCATGAAAAGGCGGCTTTTTTGTATCCATTTCTGCACAAATGTTTATACAACAAGCCCGAATAGTTATACAAATACGCTCTATGATGTGCTTCGTATTTTAGTATAATTACTTTAATAAATGTCTTGCAGTAGTTACTAACTGTAGGCATGTTATTTAGCCGTCTACTCGGCTCAAAATAATTATTATTAGGATTTACACAAGCAATGACTGATCAAATTGAATCTCAACCAAGAATTCCGAGTATGGTTGACGCATTAATCCCCATTATTTCGCTGGTGATTATGCTTGCCTTCGCGGTGGTGTATTTTGGTGACAATTCATCTTACGGCCCGAACCAAATTGCGCTATTGGTTGCTATGGGAATAGCCATACTTATTGGCTTAAAAAATGGCTTTAGTTGGCCAGATATTGAGAAAGCGATAGTTAATGGTATTTCATTATCGTTAGGGGCTATTCTGATACTGCTGGCAGTAGGTGCATTGATTGGCACATGGTTACTGTCAGGTACCGTACCAACTATGATTTATTACGGACTGCAAATACTTGACCCTAGCTGGTTCTATGCAGCGTCTTGTATCATTTGTGGTATTGTCGCTATGAGTATTGGTAGCTCTTGGACGACCGCCGCTACAATTGGTGTAGCGCTACTAGGGATTTCTCAGGGATTAGAGCTTTCCTCTGCAATAACAGCTGGTGCCGTTATTTCTGGTGCATATTTTGGTGATAAAGTATCACCGCTTTCTGAAACAACTAACCTAGCGCCAGCTGTTGCTGGTAGTGAACTTTTTGAACATATTCGCTATATGCTATGGACGACAGTACCTTCAATTTGTACTGCTATCATTATTTTCATCATTTTAGGTTTAACAGAAACGAGCTCTGCAAACAGTGTGGCAATCGATACCCTTAACCAGCAATTAGCAGATCAGTTTAACCTTTCGCCACTCAACCTTATTCCGCTTGTTGTATTACTCGCGCTAGCATTGAAAAAAGTACCGGCTTTTCCAGCTGTTTCAATTGGTGCAATCTTAGGTGCTATTTGGGCCGTAATATTCCAACAAGAGCTAATCGCAAGGCTTGCCGCAGAAGGGATTGAAAGTGTTCGAGCAACATTAACTGTTGTGTGGACGGCGTTCTTTGATGGTGTTTCTGTTGAGACTGGTAACTCTGAGCTCAATGACTTACTGAGCGGTGGTGGTATGGCGTCGATGCTAAACACTATCTGGTTGATTATGTGTGCCTTGAGCTTTGGTGCAGTACTAGAGCACTTAGGTATGCTAAGAAAGTTCGTAGATTCAATTCTAGCAGCAGCGAAATCTACAGGAAGTTTGATTACCAGTACTGTAGCTACGTGTATTGGCACTAACTTAATTACTGCTGACCAATACATGGCGATAGTCATGCCTGGTCGAATGTATAAAGAAGAGTATGAGCGTCGCGGATTGCACCCTGTAGTACTAAGTCGTACGTTAGAAGACTCTGGCACCATTACATCGCCATTGATTCCGTGGAATACATGTGGTGCTTACATGCATAGTGTCTTAATGGTAAATCCATTAGAGTACGTTTTTTATTGCTTCTTTAATTTAATTAATCCGGTATTAGCTGTTGTATATGGTTTTGTTGGCTTTAAAATTAAAAAATTAGTTAAGGCTGAAAGCTAAGTTTTATTGAATAGCTATTCACTGATAAAGCCTGCATAAGCAGGCTTTTTTATGTCCATTTTTGAAGATTTAGATTGAGAGACATCATGTCAGAATTTACGCCACGATTTTTAGCGGACTATCAACCAAGTCCATATCGCATTCACCAAACACGTTTAGTTATTGATTTAGACGACCATAAAACCAAAGTGACAAGTCAACTTTCTATGGAGAAAGTGGCGACAGACAGCCAACCGCTAGAGTTAGATGGCGAGCATTTAACATTGGTTTCGTTGTTAGTAGATGGTAAAGAAATAGCAGAGAGCAATTACAGCGTTTCAGATAGCTCACTTGTTATTGAAGGGTTGTCTGGCGAATTTACACTGGATATCGTCACTGAAATCGACCCAGCCAACAACACTGCATTAGAAGGCTTATACAAGTCTGGACAAGCCTATTGCACGCAATGTGAAGCAGAGGGCTTTAGGCGTATTACCTATTATTTAGATCGCCCCGATGTGATGTCTATTTTCACCACGAAAGTAATTGGTGATAAAGCTTCCTATCCATATTTGCTAGCTAACGGAAATCCGGTTGAGCGGGGACAACTGGAAAATGGAAAGCATTTTGTCACTTGGCACGACCCGTTCCCGAAACCATGTTACTTGTTTGCGCTAGTGGCGGGTGATTTTGATTTGTTGGCTGACACATATACGACATCTTCAGGTAAAGACGTTGCTTTGGAGATATTCGTAGATAAAGGAAACCGATCAAAAGCAGAGCATGCAATGGCATCGTTAAAGCATTCAATGCGCTGGGATGAAGAGACGTTTGGCCTAGTGTATGACTTAGACATATACATGATTGTTGCTGTCGATTTCTTCAACATGGGTGCTATGGAAAACAAAGGGCTTAATGTGTTCAATAGCAAATATGTATTGGCAGATACGGCAAGCGCTACCGATGTAGACTTCTTTAATATTGAAGCCGTCATTGCACATGAGTACTTTCATAATTGGACAGGTAACCGAATAACGTGTCGTGATTGGTTTCAACTTAGCTTGAAAGAAGGATTGACTGTATTCCGTGACCAGCAATTCAGTGCGGATATGCACTCTGCTGCAGTTACTCGCATTAAAAACGTAAAAGTATTGAGAGCCCAGCAATTTGCAGAAGATGCCGGCCCAATGTCTCACCCGATCCGACCTGAAAAAGTGATGGAGATGAATAACTTCTACACACTGACTGTTTATGAAAAGGGTGCCGAAGTCATTCGCATGCTTCATACCTTACTGGGTAAACAAGGCTTTAGAGCTGGTATGGATCGTTATTTTGAAAAGTTTGATGGGATGGCCGTCACTTGCGATGATTTTGTTAACGCGATGGCTGAAGCGAATAACCGAGACCTGTCGATATTCAAACGCTGGTATGGTCAATCAGGTACACCTGAAGTCACGATAGAAAAGCGATATTTTGATGAGCGACTTCATTTAACATTCAGCCAGGTAACCCCAGCGTCACCATCACAACCTGAAAAGCAAGCGCTACATATCCCTATCAAAGTAGAGTTTATCAAGCCAGCATCGAACGAAGTCATAGAAGAGCTATTGGAGCTTAAATCTGAAAGTGAAACCTGGTCATTTGATGTTCCTCAATCGACAGTTGTAGCACCATTTGCGGAGTTTTCTGCACCCGTTAAGGTACATTTTGAACAGTCGGATGACGAACTATTGTCCATCGTTGAACACGCTAAAGATAGCTTCAGTGTATGGGAGGCCGGGCAGTCCATATTACGTAAAGAAGTGGTTCGCCTCATGCAAAACGATAATGACGAAATTTCAGAGAGTGTAATGCGAACATTTCAGGCTGTTATCGATGCAGATATTGATCCTGCCTTTAAAGCGTTGATGCTAACGTTGCCTTCATTTGATGAAGTTACAGGATCAGAACAGAACGTTAATGCACAAGCCCTAGTTGAAGTGCTAGAGCGCTTGAAAATTTTTGTGGCAAATGTATTTGAACAACCATTGTTGAGTCTCTTTGATGAATCTAGAAAATCAATTAATTCTGATGCTCAAAGTGCACCAGGACAACGTGCGCTCTCTTCTGTTGTACTAAACTACTTAGCAGTAAAGCCAGAACATCATGAACTGGTGTCCAAGTTATTCGGCAACGCAGACAACATGACTGACCAACTAGCCGCACTGACTATTGCCGTGAGACAGCAAACATCAGGTGCAGGCACTTTATTGCAAAAGTTTGAGCAGCAGTGGATTAATGACACGTTGGTGATGGACAAATGGTTTAGCGTAAACACTAATATTCCAAGCAGTGATTTGTTTGCCCACATGGAGGCGTTAAAAACACGCCCTGATTTTGAAATGACAAACCCTAACCGAGTGCGTGCGTTAGTAGGGGCTTTTGCGATGCAAAACCCTAAACAGTTTCATTGTAAATCGGGGCAGGGGTATAACTTCCTTGCGAATATGGTCGTAGAAATGGACAAACTTAACCCGCAGGTAGCGTCGCGCCTAATAACTCCACTTATTCAACGTGAGGCATTCTCTGGCGAATATCAAAAACTTATGACTCAGGCATTGGAAACTATTATCCAATCACCGCAACTATCAAAAGATATTACAGAGAAGCTAAACGCGGCATTAGCAGAGCAGTAAGATTGAAATATTACTTTACGCTAACAATGACACCTGAAGAATTCCTGCCCTATTACAGAGGGCAGTACTCGAGCATTGTTACCACAGCATCGAATGGCCAGCGGGTTCAATTTCCCGCTATGCATATGAGAAAATTTATGACGGCAGGCGGCGTTAAGGGCACATTTTGCTTAGAAACTGCGAATAATAAATTCATTTCATTAACAAAATTACGATAATTAGAGTATATGCTTTAAACAGTGGTCTGACCAAGTGGCGTATTATAGATAGAGGTTATGTTAGGTATGTAGTCCATAATACGCTTGTTCTTCCGGCAATACCTCTTACCTTTAAAATGTTTAAAACAAGTGTTTTAAACGAGTTATCGAAAAACTGCTTTTATAGTGTACAGGTCATGAAAAATAAGTGCCTTTTGTTGGTCGTTTTGCCCTTGCCTCATAGTGAAAATGATGCAATTATTGTTTAATCCACAAAGTGGACACTAAAAAAATAAGAAGTAGAAAATACTTTGTTTCAGGACTGGGGAGAGAATGAATGAAACATAGCCCTCGTGTATCGTTTTGCAAAAAGCCTTTGGCGATAGGTGTAACAGCCGCGCTAATGGCAATGACTGCATCGTCAGCTTCGGCTGCAAACTTCCAATTAGGCGATTTTGATATTAGCTTCGACTCTACCTTCTCATTAGGTACCAGCATCCGAGTTGAAGATCGCAACTGGAATGACAACATCGGTAAAGCTAATAATGTAAACAATGGTTTCGACTTTAGCACTTACCATCCTTCATTTAATGTACAACCAACAGGCGCTGAGTTATGGGATGGTCAGGGTATATACTCAACCAACGGTGACAACGGCAATTTAAACTTCGATTCTGGCGAAGCATTTTCTACTGTATTTAAAGGTGTGCATGAACTAGATATCCGCTACGAAAACATGGGTGTTTTCGTTCGTGGAATGTACTTCTATGATTTTGAAATGTCGGATGAAGACCGTGCATGGTCAAATCCAACATCAGGCATTAACAACGATCCTTGTCGTGATAGCGAAGCTGAAGAACAGCTTTGTCAAGACGTTCGATTGTTAGATGCATTCTTCTATGGTGATTTCGATATTGGTGAAATGCCATTCTCTGTTCGCGTTGGTCAACAGGTCATTAGTTGGGGTGAAAGTACGTTGATCGCTCATGGTATTAGTGAGTTGAACCCGGTTGATATTGCGCGTTTACGTGCGCCGGGTGCTGAAGTTAAAGAAGCGTTTATTCCTTTCGGCGCTGTATGGGCGTCATTAGGTGTAACAGAGAACTTTAACATCGAAGCTTTCTACCAATACGACTGGGAAAAAACAATAATCCCAGCGCCAGGTAGCTACTTCTCTACAAACGACTTTGCTGGTGACGGTGGTCACTACAACAACGTACAGTTGAACTTCTCAAGTAACCCAGACATGGATCTTGACTTTGTTTTAGCTGGGCTAAATGGGTTGGGTGATATGTTAAGTTCAGGTGACCCTGCGCAAATAGCTGCAGCTTCTGCGGGTTACTTAGGTTACGGTACAAAACTAACGTTGCGTGCACCAGGGGACAAAGCAGTAATCGAGCCGGAAGATGGTGGCCAATATGGTTTGCGCTTATCTTGGTATCTACCTGAATTAAACGATACCGAGATTAGTTTATACCACATGAACTACCACAGCCGTCGTCCTTTGTTTTCTGGAATTACAGCTGACTTTACGACAGCTTCTGTTGCTCAGGATTTGAATTTCATCGCTGGTAACCAAATTACTGAAGACAACTATTACGACCTAGCTGGCTTCTCTAAAGTGTTATTGTCATACCCTGAAGACATCAAACTTTATGCAATGAGCTTCAACACTACGATTGGTACAACAGCATTCGCTGGTGAAGTCACTTACCGTCAAGATGAGCCTTTACAGATTGACGACGTAGAGTTGTTATTCGCGGCAATGCCACAACAACTTGCTAATGCAGGTATTCGCCCTGATTTAGACGGCGTTTCTCAAATGCCAGTATTCGGTCCTGGCGAACAGGCAGACGGTTTCATTCTGTCTGACACAGTGCAAGCGCAGTTCACGCTGACTCACTTATTTGGACCTACATTTGGTGCAAGCCAGTTAACTGGTCTACTAGAAGTGGGTGGTATCAATATTAATGATATGCCTGATGAAGATGAACTACGTTTAAATGGTCCTGGTACTGCACGTAATGGCGGTATAGCGGGTAAAGAAGGCCTAGAATTAGCGATTCAAGATGGTGTTGAAACAAACCCATTCCCAGAAGAGTTCTCTTGGGGCTACCGTGCACTAGTTAAGCTCGATTACAACAACGTATTCGCGGGTATTAATGTATCTCCTCGAATCGTTTTCTCACACGATGTAAAAGGTATTACACCTGATCCATTGTTCCTGTTTATTGAAGATCGTAAGTCGGTTTCATTCGGTCTTGATTTCGATTACCAAAGTCGTTGGCAAGCAAACTTCGGTTACAATGCATTCTTCGATGGTGTAGGTACGACCAATAAACTAGAAGACAGAGATTTCATCTCGTTTAGTATCAAGTACTCGATTTAAGGGAACAACGATAATGAAAAAACTTACCCTATTATCAATGGCGGTATCACTAGCGGTTGCTAGTGGTGCGGCACTAGCAAAAGTTTCTGAAGAAGAAGCTGCAAAATTAACGACTGAATTAACACCTATGGGCGCTGTTCGTGGCGCAAACGCTGACGGCTCAATCCCTGAGTGGACAGGTGGTATTACGTCTGTACCAGCGGGTTACTCGGTTGGTGATCATCACCCTGATCCGTACCCAGAAGACAAAACCCTTTACACAGTGACAGCGCAAAACTTGGATGAATACAAAGAGTTTTTAACGCCAGGTCAAATCAAGTTGTTTGAAACGTATCCAGATACGTTCAAAATGAACGTATACCAAACACGCCGCTCTGCGTCATACCCGCAACATGTGTATGACGAAACGATGAAGAACGCTACGCGTACTGAATTGATTGAAGAAGGTAACGGAATTACGCAAGCTGCAGTTGGTATTCCATTCCCAATTCCAAAAACAGGATTGGAAGCCATTTGGAACCATATTCTACGTTACCGTGGTGAAGCACTAACACGTCAAGGTGGTCAAGCTGCACCAACAGCAAGTGGAGACTACACGTACATTGGTTTTGATGAGCAATTAATGCTTCCATACAATGTAAAAGGTGCGAATCCAGAAGAGCTACAAGAAACTAACATCTTGTTTAAGTTCAAGCAAAAAGTGTCGGAGCCGGCACGTATTGCAGGTACTGCACTATTAGTACATGAGACAATGGATCAAATTAAGACTCCGCGCCAAGCGTGGACTTACAATACGGGTCAGCGTCGTGTTCGTCGTGCGCCAAACGTAGCATATGATGCACCAGGTACAGCGTCAGATGGCTTGCGTACAACTGATGATTTCGACATGTACAATGGCGCGCCAGATCGCTATACCTGGACACTAAAGGGTAAGCAAGAGTTGTTAATTCCATATAACGACTACCGCCTGCATAGTGACAGTGTGAGCTATGATGACATCATTCAACCAGGCCATATCAATCAAGACTTAGTGCGTTATGAAAAGCACCGTGTATGGGTTGTTGAGGCTAACTTGAAAGGTGATACTCGTCATATCTACAAGAAACGTGTCTTCTACATTGACGAAGATAGCTGGCAAGTAGCAGTTACCGATATTTACGATAACCGTGATGAGCTATACCGTGTAGGTGTTGCACATGGTATTAATTACTATGAAGTACCGACACAATGGTCTACGCTTGAAGTGTTCCATGACATTCAAGCACGTCGTTACATTGCTATCGGTTTAGATAACGAAGCGAATATGTACGACTTTGGTGCTGAGCTAAAAGATAAATCATTTACGCCAGCAGCGTTACGTAGGGAAGGTCGTCGTTAATCGACGCATTCCTCAGCAAACGGCTGGCTACAATGTCAGCCGTTTTTGTTTAAATCTAAGAATAAGTGTGGTTAGTTAATGAAGAGTTTTTTTGCCGCAATCTTGAGTAGCACCATAGCTATACAAGCTACAGCTGCTATAGATCCAATGCCTGCTATGCAAGCCCCGTTAGCAAGCAAATCGTTGCTGTTAGATATTGAAACTGTCAACGAAAGTTTTCTTATTGCGGTTGGAGAAAGAGGGCACATTTTAAAATCTACAGATGGGGTTACTTGGCAACAAGTAGATGTACCTGTCAATACTACATTAACGGCTATCACATTTGTCAATGTCAGCAAAGGCTGGGCTGTTGGGCACGATTCAACAATCTTAGCGACCAATGACGGTGGTAATTCTTGGACGATTCAACAGTATTTCCCTGAGCGAGAGAAACCATTGTTGGATATTGTTTTCAAAGACGAAAACAATGGTGTGGCGCTAGGTGCATATGGACAGTTTTTTAGAACGGCCGATGGTGGACAAACGTGGAAAGAAGAGTTCCACAGTGAGTTCTTACCAGAAGAAGACGTAGAGTATTTAAATGAATTAAAAATGGAAGATGAAGAAGCGTACTTAGATGAACGCGGCACTATTCTTCCACATTTTAATAAAATGGTCTTAGATGGTCGTACAGCATACTTAGTTGGTGAACTTGGTTTAATTGCTAAAAGTAATGACTTTGGCGTTGTGTGGGAGCAGCTAGACAGCATTTATCAAGGGTCTTTTTTTGACATTGACAGAACACAGCAAGGCAACTTGCTAGCGGTAGGCTTACGTGGCAATGTATTTAGAAGCCTTCGAAACGGTACTCCTTGGCAGCATATTGATACTGATACGACTGCGCTTATCAATGATATAGTGTTAACCGACGATGATAGAATTTTTCTACTTGGTAACAGCGGCATGTTGTTAGTGAGTAGTGATGATGGACAACGTTTTATGGCGCGTCCACAACCTGATGGCAAAGCGCTAATCGCGGGTGCTTGGTATCAAAATAAACTGATTGCCGTATCCGAGGACGGTATTAAGACAATAACAATCACAAAGTAGTTCTATGAGTATTAATTCTGCCATTCAAAAAATAGAAATCGGGATTTTCCGACATCGCGCCTTTGTGTTGGCGATGTTTATTGTTGCGACAGCCGTTTTGCTATTTCAAGCAACGCAATTAAAACTGGACGCGGCGTTTACCAAAAATATTCCGCTCAACCATCAATACATGAAAACCTACCTGAAGCATCAGAAGGATTTTGGTGGTGCTAACAACATTCTTATCTCGGTTTGTGATGCAGACGGAGATATTTTCAATGAGCCTTTCTTCAATGCGTTAAAAGGGGTTCATGACCAATTATTTTTTATTCCCGGTGTCGATAGGATCCTCGTAAAGTCACTGTATTCGCCGAGTACTCGATTTGTTGAGGTGGTCGAAGACGGTTTCGCTGGTGGTCCTGTTATCCCTGCCAACTTCAAGCCAGATGAAAAAGGCCTGGCGGTTGTAAAAGGAAATATAGAAAAGGCGGGTATTGTAGGCCGTATAGTTGCTGACGATTATAGTTGTGCAATGGTTACTGCATCTTTGATGGAAATTGACCCTGATACAGGTGAGAAACTAGATACGCTTAAAATTGCTAAGCAACTTGAAGAAGATATTCGTCAAAAGTACGAGAACAATAAAATCAGTGTGCATGTTATTGGCTTTGCCAAAATGGTAGGCGATGTTGCTGATGGTGCTAAAGGCGTGGTTGCGTTTTTCGCTTTAGCGATTGCAATTACAGCTGTCATGGTATTTTTCTTCTGTCGTTCGATTACACTCACATTCCTACCCATAGCCTGTTCGTTAATTGCTGTAGTATGGCAAATGGGTATGCTATCTAGCTTAGGCTTTGGTATAGACCCGATGTCTATCCTTGTACCGTTTTTAGTGTTTGCTATTGGTGTGAGCCACGGTGTACAGATGATTAACTCAGTTGTTAAGCAAGTACGCACAGGGATCACCTGTAAAGAAGGTGCTCAGAATAGCTTTAGAGCGTTGCTGATCCCGGGTGGTGTTGCGCTTCTATCAGATACCATTGGTTTTATTACGCTGCTGTCTATCGACATTGGCATAATAAGAGAGCTTGCCATAACAGCGTCGCTAGGTGTGGCAATGATCATCTTGACGAACTTGGTATTGCTGCCAGTTCTGATTTCGTACATGAAGTTAGAAAATAAACCACAAAAACCGGAGCGTCATTCTGGCGTCCATAAATCTGATGTTTGGCACGCAATGGCAAGTTTGGCTACGCGCGGCCCTGCAACAGTTATCCTTGTGTTAACGGCAGGTCTATATGCGTTTGGCTATTACCATGCGCAGAACATGAAAATTGGTGAATTGCATGCTGGAGCTCCTTCATTGCACGAAGACTCACGTTACAACCAAGATACATTTTTAATCACAGATCGTTATGCGATCAGTGTTGATTACATGACAGTCATTGTGGAGACTCAACCTGATGCTTGTACATCATATGATAATCTTGATGTGATTGATCGCTTCCAATGGCGACTAGAAAACGTGCCAGGTGTTCAGTCTGCTGTGAGCCTAGCGTCGATTGCTAAAGTGGTTAATGCTGGCTACAACGAAGGTAACCCAAAGTGGCGTGTGCTATCGCGTAACCAACAAACCTTAGTGCAATCAATTGCTCGAGTTCCAACAACAAGTGGTCTATTAAACCGTGATTGTAGTGTTATGCCTGTGGTGCTGTTCCTTGAAGATCACAAGGCAGAAACCATAGAGCGTGTAGTTGCTAAAGTGAAAGAAGTCTCTGCCGAACTAAATAATGATGTTTTACAGTTTAAACTAGCATCAGGTCCAGTGGGGGTTATGGCTGCGACTAATGAAGCAGTAGAGGCTGCACAATTACCAATGATGTTATACGTCTATGGCGCTGTCATACTGCTGTGTTTAATTAGCTTTAGAAGTATTCGTGCAACTATAGTTGTTGTATTGCCTCTTTATGTTGTGTCGACACTCGCGCAAGGCTTAATGACAGGGTTAGACATTGGTTTAACGGTGTCAACGTTACCTGTAATCGCCTTAGGTGTGGGTATCGGGGTTGACTATGGTATTTATATCTTGTCGACAATGAGTGCCCGTTTACGCGAAGGTGATTCGGTGGAGCAAGCATACTTTGCAGCGTTGAAAGAGCGTGGCAGTGCTGTGCTACTAACTGGAATTACGCTTGCTATTGGTGTTTCTACGTGGTTCTTCTCTGCACTTAAGTTCCAAGTAGATATGGGTATATTGCTAACCTTTATGTTCCTTGTGAACATGCTAGCGGCAATTATCGTGCTGCCAGCGATTGCGGCTTTCCTATGGCCAGCACCAAAAAAAGATGAAAAAAAATAAGCTTTTTTTCATTGCATAAATAAACAAGAAAATGGCCGAAAGGCCATTTTCTATTTAACCTCCCTGAATAAACACTTATTCCACTGAATAAATAACTCGCTAATTGGTCAACCTGTACGGTTTGGCTACAAAATATTGCTCGCAATACCTTAAATTTATTAATAAAATTGAAAACTATGGTCTATCCTCATAGGGATAGATTGATTTTAGTTCAGTTTGTTTGATTTTTAGCTGATTTTGCTGAGGCGTATTGACTTCAATAATAAGTAAAACAAGACCAATTCGCTTTTGCCGACTCCAGTTTGGCAAACGAACTAAAAGCAGTACAACAATTATTCTAAGCGTTTTATCCAAAAGGAAAGCGACATGGCGTTCGTAGACGGTCTACCCTCAGTATTATTGAAAAATGTTGCTCAATTTATCCAACAAAAAGTGCCTTCCCAAACGGCACCATTAGTTGAGCAATTTGCAAACCTGCTTTACGGCAATATCTCTACATCAGATTTAGCACACCGCAACGACAGCGATTTGTACGGTGCGACGATGAGTCTGTGGAATTCACTTAGTGATCATGTAGATGATAAACCAGTGATTAAAGTCTTTAATCCAGAAGTGTCGAAGCACGGTTGGAAGTCAAGCCATACGATCATCGAAGTTATCGTCCAAGATATGCCATTCTTGGTGGACTCGTTGCGTATTGCGTTAAACCGTCAAGGATTATCGCCACATTTGATGCTCAACAGCCCGATTCAGGTTGTTAGAAACACGAAGAATCAGATCACTAAAATTGCGTCTACGGCAGATGCAAAAATCCGCTCATCAAAGGCTGAAACGGTTTTCTTTATCGAGATAGATCGCCAAGACAGCGCAGAAGTGATGGCATCACTGACCGAAGAATTATACTCGGTAGTCAGTGATATCTTGCTCACTGTGAATGATTGGCAACCGATGCTCAAAAAACTCAACAATGTCATTACTGACGTTAAAAAGGCGAAACTTCCTTGTGAAAAGCAAGAAAAAGAAGACTCGCTAGAGTTTTTACAGTGGGTTGCTGACAATCACTTTACCATTATGGGCTATCGCTCTTACGATGTAAAAACGTTAAAAGGTGATGTTGCATTGGCTGCCAATGTCGACTCTAGCCTAGGTTTAATGCGCAATTCAAAAGGCACAAAGCAACGCCTTATCTCTACGTTGAGCGAAACGGCACGTGAGATAGCTCTGGGTAAAAACCTTCTGATTTTAACCAAGACCAACTCCCGTTCGCGTGTTCATCGTCCAGCACACTTAGATTATATTGGTGTTAAACGTTTTGATGACAAAGGTAATGTCGTAGGTGAAGAGCGCTTTATAGGCTTGTTTGGTTCAGCGTACTACACAAATAGTGCATTGAACTTGCCGCTTATCAAATCTAAGGTGATTGGTGTATGCGACGCTTCAGGGTTCGGTAAGGGGACGCATGCCTACAAAACATTAATCAATATTTTAGAAACATACCCGCGCGATGAAATTTTACAAAGTAGCATCAGTGAGCTTTTACAAAACGTAAAAGGTATCATGCAAATGCAAGAGCGCGACTACACGGGATTGTTTGTTCGTCGTGACGCGTTCAGTCGCTTCTACTCTTGTATGGTGTATGTACCAAGGGAGCGATACAACACTAAATTGAGAATTCAAACTCAGCAGTTACTTGGCGAATTCTTTGGCAGTGATCAAGAAGTTGAATTCAATACTTACTTCTCAGAGTCTGTTCAAGCAAGAACCCATTACATCGTCCGAGTGAACCATACAAAAGCTGATATTAACGTGAAAGAAATTGAAAAGAACTTAAATGAAGCAGCTCGTAGCTGGGATGATAAGCTTGCTGCTGCGTTAAACTCACACAAAGGTGAGGCACTAGGTAAAGCATTAAGCCGTAAATATTCGGCATTCCCGCAATCATATAAAGATGAAATCTTGCCGGGTACTGCGATTGTTGATATCGAAAAGCTTGAAAAAGTATGTGAACAGTGTCCTTTAGAGATGTTGTTCTATCAACCGCAGGAAGAAGATGCGACCAGTCGATTTGTTAAACTGAAGCTGTTCCACAAAGGCGAGCCACTTCATCTTTCCGACGTATTACCTATGTTAGAAAATTTTGGCTTGCGTGTGATTGGTGAAAGCCCATATGCAATTCGCACGTCAGAAGGAGAGACATGTTGGATTTTGGATTTCTCCATGTTGCTTACTGGTGAACGCGAGTTCAATCTTGATAAAGTACAAACACTATTCCAAGATGCGTTTGCTAAAGTGTGGAGTGGTCATTTAGAAGATGACGGCTTCAACCGCCTGATTTTAGGTGCAGGTGTAGGTGGTCGAGAAGTATCGATTTTACGTGCGTTTGCAAAATATGAACGTCAAATAGGTGGTACGTTCAGTCAAAACTATATTGAAGATACTTTCGCGCGTTATCCAAATCTCGCTGAATTATTAATTAAGCTATTTAATTTACGCTTTGATCCAACGGTAAAACGTTCAGAAAAAGCGATAACAAAAGTACTAACGGATATTGAAAGCTCGTTAGACAATGTGGCTAATTTGGATGATGACCGCATCATTCGACGCTTTGTTGAAATGATTAATGCGACAATCCGTACGAACTATTTCCAAAATGATAAGCAGGGCAACGAGAAGTCTTATATCTCGTTTAAAATTACGCCAAAAGAAATTTCAGATATTCCACAGCCTATTCCTGCATTTGAAATCTTTGTTTACTCGCCACAAGTCGAAGGTGTTCACTTACGTGGTGGCAAAGTGGCTCGTGGTGGTTTACGTTGGTCAGATCGCCGAGAAGATTTCCGTACAGAAGTACTAGGCCTTGTTAAAGCACAGCAAGTAAAGAACACGGTAATTGTACCTGTAGGCGCAAAAGGTGGTTTCGTTTGTAAACAACTTCCTGTTAATGGTTCACGACAAGAAGTGTTTGAGGCTGGTAAAGAGTGTTACCGTACCTTCATTCGAGGCCTACTTGATATTACAGATAATATTGTTAAAGGTGAGATTGTTCCGCCGAATGACGTTGTTCGCCATGATGAAGATGATCCATATTTAGTTGTTGCTGCCGATAAAGGTACGGCAACATTCTCAGATATTGCAAATGCGATTTCTGAAGAGTACAACCACTGGTTGGGTGACGCTTTTGCATCAGGTGGAAGTGTCGGTTATGACCATAAAGGTATGGGTATCACCGCTAAAGGCGCGTGGGAATCCGTTAAACGTCATTTCCGTGAAATGGATATTGACTGTCAAACTACTGATTTCACAGTAATTGGTGTCGGTGATATGGCTGGTGACGTATTTGGTAATGGTATGTTGCTTTCTAAACATATTCGTTTGCAAGCAGCCTTTAACCACATGCACATCTTTATCGATCCTGAACCAGTAGCTTCTTCTTCTTACAAAGAACGTGAGCGCCTATTTAACATGCCTGGTTGTACATGGGAAGATTACAACAAAGACCTTATCTCTGAAGGCGGTGGTATCTTTAGCCGAGCGGCGAAGTCAATCAAGCTTACCCCTCAAATTAAGAAAATGCTTGGCACCCAAAAGCAAAGCATGGCACCTAACGACCTAATCAAAGCAATATTGATGATGAAGGTCGACTTAATGTGGAACGGTGGTATCGGCACTTATGTGAAAGGTTCGACTGAAACCAATGCGGAAGTGGGTGACCGTGCGAATGATTCACTACGTATCAATGGTAGCGAGCTAAGAGCGAAAGTTGTGGGTGAGGGTGGTAACCTTGGCCTTACACAACTTGGCCGTATCGAGTACGGTGCTAAAGGTGGTCGTATTAATGCTGATTCTGTTGATAATGTCGGCGGTGTTGATTGTTCTGATAACGAAGTTAACATCAAAATATTACTTAACGGCTTAGTTACATCGGGTGACTTAACGGTTAAACAACGTAATCAGTTACTTTACGATATGACCGATGAAGTATCTGATATCGTGCTAGAAGACTGTTACGACCAAACACACTCTTTGTCCATTACCGCAATGCGTGGCGCGTCTCAATTGAAAGAGCAAACTCGCTTTATTCATGAGTTAGAGCGTGCAGGTAAACTTGACAGAGCGTTAGAGTTTATTCCAAATGATGATGAACTTGCAGAACGCTTAGCGCAAAATAAAGGATTAACTCGCCCTGAACTTTCAGTACTACTTGCATACAGCAAAATGGTGTTGAAAGAAGATCTTGTATGTCCTGAAATTACAGATAACCCATATCACGATCGCTTGCTAATTAGTGCTTTCCCTAAACAACTTCAAGAGAAGTATGCGAAGCAAATGCAAGATCATCCGCTTCGTGCAGAAATTATTGCCACCAAGCTTGCCAACAAACTTGGCAATGACATGGGCTTCAATTTCGTTAACCGCATGCAAGAAGAGACTGGTGCGAGCGTTGCAGAAGTGGCAAATTGCTACACAATGGCGAGCGAAGTATTCGAAATGGGCACTGTATGGGCCGATATCGCCAAGCTTGATAACAAGATTCCTACTTCGGTTCAAACGGAAATGCTTTT
Source organism: Thalassotalea euphylliae (assembly GCF_042682785.1). GTDB lineage: Bacteria > Pseudomonadota > Gammaproteobacteria > Enterobacterales > Alteromonadaceae > Thalassotalea_F > Thalassotalea_F euphylliae. The sequence goes on from NZ_JBHUIB010000003.1 coordinate 583,457, forward strand.
CCAATTGCGTCGTAACGTTCGTCGTGCAACCCGTTGGTTCTTGCGTCATCGTGATAAAGGCATGGACATTCAACAAACAATAGACTTCTTCAGTGGCACCTTTGCAACGATGACTAAGAGCTTAGATAAGTTCATGGCGTCAGAAGAAGTTGAACAATTGCAGCATGTTGAAAATGGGCTTGTTAAATCGGGTGTACCGAAGAAAACAGCACGACGTATTTCTCAACTAAGTACTTTGTTCTCTGTTATGGACTTAGCAGAAATTGCGAACCAAGATGGTCGTTCGGTTGAGTTAGTCGCGGAACTATACTTCAAGTTAGGTGACCGTTTAGATCTGCATTGGTTCTTAGACCAGATTACTAAGCAACCAGTATCTAACCACTGGCAAGCATTAGCACGTGCGTCATTCCGAGAAGAGTTGGACTGGCAGCAGCGCTCTATTACGATGGTTGCTTTGAAAGCTGATGCGAAAAGCAAGAGTACCGACGAGCTTCTCGATAAGTGGTTTGAACAAAGCGCTCAACCATTGGAGCGTTGGCAGCATATTCTAGCTGACTTTAGAACGTCACAAACACATGAGTTTGCGAAATTCTCAGTAGCGCTTCGAGAATTAATGCTGCTTAGTTTACACAGCGCTGTATAATAGCCGCCGTGCTATAGCGATTAGAAAAGTCCCTGCTTAGCGGGGACTTATTTTATCTACCCTAGAAAAAGAGGAACACCATGTTGTATTCGGCTATTCGTAAAGTGATGTTTCAGTTAGATCCTGAAGTTATTCATGACCTTACCATTAAAAGTCTCCACCTTACTGGTAACTCACCATTAAAGGGGCTTTATAAGCAATCATTACAAGAAAAGCCTGTAGACGTCATGGGTATTCGCTTCCCGAATCCTGTTGGGTTATCGGCGGGATTAGATAAAAATGGTGAGTGTATTCAAGCGTTTTCAGCGCTTGGCTTTGGTTTTGTTGAAATTGGTACAGTTACGCCACGCCCCCAGCCTGGCAACCCAAAGCCTCGTATATTTCGTCTAGAAGAAGCCAATGCAGTTATTAATCGCATGGGCTTTAATAATAAAGGCGTAGACTACCTTGTTGACCAGGTGCGAAAAGCAGACTTTAAAGGCGTACTGGGTATTAATATAGGTAAAAACAAAGATACGCCTGAAGAAAATGCAAAAGATGATTACATTCACTGCATGCGTAAAGTATATGATCACGCAAGTTACATTACAGTAAACATATCGTCACCAAATACACCTGGTTTGCGTTCTCTACAATACGGTGAAGCGTTAAATGAGTTGTTAGCTGCACTTAAAGAAGAACAAAAAACATTAGCTGAAAAATTTGGTAAGTATATTCCACTAGCTGTGAAAATTGCGCCAGACTTAACGGAAGAAGAAGTGAATGGTATTGCTGAGTGTTTAGTGCAAAACAATATCGATGGCGTCATTGCGACCAATACAACCTTAGCACGCGATAAAGTGGAACATTTGCTACATGGTAATGAGCAAGGTGGGTTAAGTGGCAAGCCAGTAAAAGAGCAAAGCACGATTGTCATCAAGCAATTAGCAAAAGCATTAGACGGAAAATTACCTATTATTGGTGTAGGCGGAATTCATAGTGCAGAAGACGCGAAGGAAAAGTTAGAAGCTGGCGCTGCTCTTGTTCAGTTATACACCGGCTTTATTTATGAAGGCCCAAGCCTGATCAAAGATATTGTTGACTCCTTATAAAGCCTATTACCTATAAATCGACATTAAAAAAGCGCCCAATAGGGCGCTTTTTTGAAGAACAACCTCAAACAGGTAAACGTTATCCTTGAGGCGTTGCAGGAGAAGACGAACTTGCGCTAGTAGGTTGCATTCTTTCAATTAACATCTTTACTGAAGTGTCTAATTCCTGAACCATAGTTGCCAGCTCAACTTGCTGGCTATCACGCTCAGATGATTTACTCTCTAAGCTTATCAACTTACTGTTCAACGCATCTATCTCTGATTTGATATTTTGAGCTTGCGTTAATTGCTCAGCAAGTGCGTCAATGTTAAACGTCGCAGCCGTTTGTTTGTCTGCTAAATCCTGTAGAGATGCAGCTGAGTTGGCTAGATTTGCATTGATATCCTTGAAGCTGTTTTCAGCTTTAATAGACTTTGAACGCAATTCTTTTATTTGAGATTGGTTTTTTCGCCATGCTGATGCCCATAACTTGTCCATTTCGCCCCATAAAGTATCAGTTTTCTCGATAAGGCCTTCGAGTTTAGCGCGCATTGCAACGGTAGATTCTCCCATTTCCTCGTCTGTTGCGGATAATTGGCGCTCAAGCTCGACAATACGCTGCTCAGCTGCCTCCAATGCTTGCTCACCTTTAATATCTTGTTGATAGAACCAATAAGCACCACCAGCAATAGCAGCATAAAGTACAAGGCTGTTAAAAATACCTAAGCCAGAAGACTTCGCTGGCGTTGATGATGTATCTACAGTAGAGGAAGGACCTGTTGATGACTTACTTGCCTTTTTGTTGGTGCGATATGCTTCAACCTGATCTCGGTCAGGTTTGATGCTTGGAATACTGTCATCAATTTGCTTATTCAACGTGAATTGTCCTACTTGTTGAGCTTATACAGAATACTAGGCGTTACTTTAAAGTAAATTCCAGTAAAGTTTAACTGCAAATTGTCATCAAGTTTGTGTTTTGTAATAAAAAAAGGCGCTTATTGCGCCTTTTATTAAAATACTGACTAGTAACTGTCGTTATGAACGTTTTGAACTGCTCGCCCAGAAGGATCTGCCATTTTACTAAATGCTTCATCCCAAGCGAGTGCTTGTGGTGTACTACAGGCTACCGATTTTCCACCTGGAACGCATTTAGCTGCACTTTCTAATGGGAATTTCTCTTCAAACACGCTTCTGTAGAAGTATGCTTCTTTGGTATCAGGCGTGTTGATAGGGAATTTAAACTTAGCATTTTCCAGTTGTTGATCGCTTACTTGTGATTCAACATAGGTCTTCAAGCCATCAATCCATGAGTAACCTACGCCATCTGAAAATTGTTCTTTTTGACGCCATAAGATTTCTTCAGGCAAGTAGCCCTCGAAAGACGCACGCAAAATACCTTTTTCAATTTTACCGCCACCGCACATTTTATCTTCTGGGTTGATTCGCATTGCTACATCTAAGAAGTTTTTATCTAAGAATGGTACTCGTGCTTCAATACCCCATGCAGACATAGCTTTGTTGGCACGTAAGCAATCAAACATGTGAAGCTTATCTAACTTACGTAAAAGTTCTTCGTGAAATTCCTGAGCGTTTGGTGCTTTGTGGAAGTATAAATAACCACCAAAGATTTCATCGGCACCTTCACCAGAAAGTACCATTTTGATGCCCATGGCTTTGATTTTTCTTGCCATAAGGTACATTGGCGTAGATGCTCGAACCGTTGTTACGTCGTACGTTTCTAAGTGATAAATCACTTCTTTTAGCGCATCAATACCTTCTTGCTCGGTAAAAATGACGCTGTGGTGAACAGTGCCAATACTGTCTGCTACTTTTTGCGCTGCTTCTAAATCTGGAGAGCCAGCCAAGCCGCAAGCGAAAGAGTGCACCTTAGGCCACCAAGCCTCAGATAAATCATTTTCTTCAATACGTCGAGAAGCGTACTTTTGCGTGATTGCTGACACAAGCGACGAATCTAGACCACCGGATAACAATACACCGTAAGGTACGTCTGTCATTAAGTGACTCTTTACCGAATCTTCTAATGCTGCGCGTAATTTCTCTTTACTCGTGTTGTTGTCCTTAATTGCATCGTACTGTTGCCAGTTACGTTTGTAATACTTGCGAATTTCACCTGTTTTACTGTCAAGTACATGGCCTGGAGGAAATTCAGAAACTGTTTTACATACCGGCATCAGGGCTTTCATTTCAGAGGCAACGTAAAAGTTACCATCTGCATCAAAACCCGTGTAAAGCGGGATAATACCGATATGGTCGCGGGCTATGATATAGCGATCTTGTGCTTGGTCGTATAAACAAAATGCGAACATACCTTGGAGCTTGTCAACAAACTCTGCGCCATGCTCTTCGTATAGAGGCAAAATAACCTCACAGTCAGATGCTGTTTGAAATTCGTAGTCTACACCTAAACCTGATGCCAAGGCTTTGTGGTTATATATTTCACCGTTTACCGCCAGCACATTTGTTTTGTCTTGGTTATAAAGTGGCTGTGCGCCATGCTCAGTATCAACAATAGCTAGGCGTTCGTGAACTAAAATAGCGTTGTCAGAGTGGTAAATACCTGACCAATCAGGGCCACGGTGACGTAATAAGCGAGAACATTCTAGTGCAATAGGGCGCAATGCCTCTGCACTTGTTTTAATATCGAGAATTCCAAAGATTGAACACATTGAAGCGCTACTCCTTTTTCCAAATTGTAGTTCCTTGGTGTGGATTAGATACACCAGGGATGTTGTCTGTCTAATGACCTGCATAGTCGACAGACGAAAACTATGAAGGGTTAGTATTAACGGTTTAACAAACGGTGGGCCGTCTGCACTTGTTATTTAACATGCTTGTATTTTTTTTAAATTGCAACACCTTGATGTTAATTTTTGTATAAAAGCTCTAATTCTTTTCGTTATTCCATATACCCGTTTCTAGCGTCCCCTGTGTTTGGACTTCATTTTGACGGAAGGTCATGTCGGACTTACTGGCTTGTTTGGCCAAATAGTCTTGATAAAGGGCTTTGATAGTAGGAGTTAACAAAACAATGGCGAAAATATTAACCAGTGTCATTAAGCCTAATGCCATATCAGCCATTGCCCACACCTGTTTTAAAGAAGCGTTTGCCCCCCAAAGTACCATACCCAAGTAACATGCAGTGTAGATACTTCTTCCTATTTTGTTATCCATATGGAATAGGTGTAGGTTGCTCTCGGCGTAAGCAAAGTTAGCTACAACAGAAGTAAATGCGAATAACGTGATAGCAGCGGCAACAAAATAAACACCGCCATCGCCCATATGGCTGGTCATAGCATCTTGAGTCAAGCGTATACCTTCCATTTGCCCACTCGTTTCGATACCAGCCAGAAGAATAATAAAGGCGGTACATGTACACAGCACCATGGTATCGATAAATACACCAAGCATTTGAACATACCCTTGAGTAACAGGGTGGTTAGGGTTTGGCGTTGCACTTGCTGATGCATGCGGTACTGAACCTGCTCCTGCTTCATTTGAATACAAACCACGTTGAATACCATTTTTTATGGCAGCGCCAAGTGCTCCTGCACCAGCTTCGGTTAAGCCAAAAGCACTCGCAAATATCTCTGCAAAAAGTGTGGGGACCAACTCAATGTTGATGGCGGTAATAATAAGTGCAGAAGCAATGTAAGCGATACCCATAAAAGGGACGACTAATTCGGCAAACCGCGCGATACTGCGCAGACCGCCTGCAACAATAACTCCTGCTAAAATGGTTATGACGAGTCCTGAGTATGTAGGGTTAATATCCAAAGCATGGTTTAAGGCGTCGGTGATGGTGTTTGCTTGCATAGCGCTAAAGCTCAGGCCATAACCTAGGAATAAGCAAAGCGCGAATGCGATGGCTAACCAACGCTTATTGAGCCCCATCTGAATATAGTAAGCTGGGCCTCCACGGTATTCGCCGTTTTCGTCTTTCACTTTATATAGTTGGCCGAGTACACTTTCTGCAAAGCCCGTCGCCATGCCAAGCAAAGCGATAACCCACATCCAAAAAATAGCACCAGCACCGCCTAAGGAAATCGCAACCGATACACCCGCTAAATTACCGGTACCGACACGAGCAGACAGTCCTGTGCACAATGCTTGAAAGGAGCTTATACCAGCTTTATCGCCATGTTGACTGTTTTTCATCACTGAAAACATATGACGAAACTGTTTAAGTTGAACGAAGCGCAACTGGTATGTAAACCAAAAGCCAGCGAAAACTAGAATATAAATGAGTAGTTGACCAGAACCCCACAGGACATCATTGACGTTTCCGACGACAAAATTGAGCGCTTGGTCAAACATAATTATTCCTTATTTTTCATTATCGTTTTAGCTTATCGAATATTGTTTGTATTGGCTAACCATCTTATTTTTATCAGCTATTTTTCAGTAGGTTCGATGGGGGGTAAATGAATACCTGCAAGCATGCAGCGCAAAGAGCCACCGGCAAGCTCTACTGTTGGAATATTTATATGGGCGATATCAACGTGTGTTTGAATCAAGCGTTTTTGTTCTTGAGTCAATGCATCAAATGCTGACGTTGACATGGCAATGAATCGGCCATTTTTACCGTCTAGCTCCAAAACGTTTCCGGCAAATCTATTAATTTGCTCCTCACTAAGTGGCACTAACTTTTTGCCACTACGATCAATAGTATTTAATACCTGATTTCTTTCGCTTTTGTTAAAAATCATAGCATCAGCTAAAAATACGAAGTCACTAGTGACTGCCATCATTACATTAGTGTGGTAGACGGCAACGTTATTTTTGTTGTGCGCTGCAAAGTAAACTGCGTCGAAGCCCATCAATTCACAGAATTCATGTACCGGTTTTTTGTGTGCTCGATTGGACAGTGCTACATAGGCAAGCTTTTTGTCATGATCTAATACGAGAGCGCCAGTTCCTTCCAAATACATAGCATCATGTTCAAAGTAAGAGAGGTCAACTACTCCTTTGAATCCATAGTGTGTTTTTAGTGTTTGCACGATGTCATGGCGTCGCTCCAGTCGTCTGTTTTGCGCATACATTGGGTAAAGTAGAATTTGACCAGAGTCATGAGTACTAAACCAATTGTTAGGAAAGACAGAGTCTGGCGTGATGGTGGTTTCGTCTTCAAACAGCTCTACTGTTACACCACGGTTGGTCAATACACGGGCAACCTCGGTCACTTCGGCGTACGCAGATCGAGCTTGTTGCTTTGTATCGGCTGTGTAGTCAGATGATTGAAAGCTATTATCTGCAAGTGTTTGTGGATTTGGGTGAAAGTGGTGAGGGCGAACCATTACAACGGTATTTGGGGCCTGTTTAGTCATTTCTGTTTCGATTATTTAAGTTATTTTTTGTAGCTTACAAAAGACACTTGATAAACAAAAAGACAAAAAATATGATGTTTTGCTATATAAATTGAGCAAAATGAAAGGTTGCATTGTGCAAATTGGTAAGTCTGATGAAAAGTCACTCAATCCTCATCGATATGATGATTTGGATAGAAAGCTGATAGCATTGTTGCGTGAGGACGGGCGAGCCAGTGTGTCTCATTTAGCGAATATATTAGGAGTATCCAGAGCAACAATACAAAATAGAATTGATAAGCTCGTTGAAACAGGGGCGATTCTTGGTTTTACTATAAGGGCGCATCAAGGATTAGATATAAATGCTGTGCGAGCAACTATGATGATAGAAGTTACAGGACGTTCAACATCTAGAGTTATTCAGCATTTGCGAGGCATTCCAGAGCTCGAAAAGTTGCACACGACTAATGGTAAATGGGACTTAGTGGCAGAAATTACTGCGACCAATTTAGTTGAGTTCGATCGCGTACTGCGGATAGTAAGAGAAATAGAAGGCGTAGTAGCTAGTGAAACAAGTATTTTGCTGTCGACTATTTAGCGCGCTTGCGCTGTAGAGTTTCGATATAAAGTTGTTTCTTTACATACCAGAGTGGACATTACAGGTAAGGTAGCTAATGAGAATAGATATCTTAGAATTTTTATAGGCTAGATAAGCAAAAAGCCGCTAAAAAGCGGCTTTTTTTATTGGCTCCCCTGGTCTGATTTGAACAGACGACACATGGATTAACAGTCCACCGCTCTAACCAACTGAGCTACAGGGGAATAAACTTTTACTTTTGAGTCGTTGACTCAAGCAACCGCTAATTACCTTAATAACTAGCCATCACTTATAATGTGGCTCCCCTGGTCTGATTTGAACAGACGACACATGGATTAACAGTCCACCGCTCTAACCAACTGAGCTACAGGGGAATAGTGTTTATTCCGTTAACAAGCTTGCGTCTCGCTAACGGGGCGGAATATTAAAGCCGCTTTGTGAGAGTGTCAACACAAAAATGACAAAAAATTTTAATAATCGTATCGTTTGCCCGCTTTGTAGCCAATTAGCGTTAAATCTAAACGGTGCGTATAAAAAGTGGTCTCTACCCAGTGTCTCGTCGTAACTTTATTAAGTTATCCACGCATGTTGTGGATAACTATGTGAGTTAAGCTGTAATAACAGATCGAGACGACGCAAAATCGGGGCCTCAGACAGATTGGTTAAAAAATGTAACATAAATCAGAAGTGCTTATATTACAGTTGTTTAGGTGTTTACATGTGCTTAAAACGTTAGTTGAGTGCGAAATTTGTACAAATCTTTTGTTTTGCTAAGTTAAATATAATGTTTTTAGGATTTTCTAATTATTAATATTGTCTTTATCTGTTGGAAAAGCTTAGTTACGAATTAGACGCTATTATTACGATGAAATTATATATTCGCGTAGCGACTCCTATTAGTATCTTTTACAATATGCCGTGTAATGACTTTACCGCTGAAAAGCGCCTTAATTAATGACAGATAACGAAAATAAACATCAAATAGACCTGCTTCGAGATCCAGTAGCAAAAACATTAAAGGATATGACCATTCCCATGATTTACGGAATGATCCTATTAATGACATTTAATCTCGTCGATACATTCTTTGTCGGCTTGTTAGGCACGCAGCCGCTTGCAGCAGTGAGCTTTACCTTTCCTATTACGTTTACTGTTATTAGCTTAGCTATTGGTTTGGGTATCGGTACATCAGCAGTTATTGCAAAGTACCTTGGGGCGAATGACAAAGAAGCTGCTAAAGACAGTGCAACGAGTGCTATGTACCTAGCTGCCGCAATTGTTGCCATCATTTCTGCTGTTGGTTACTACTACACTGACGAAATCTTTTTGTTGCTGGGCGCAAGCGAAGAACTATTGCCGCTTATTCATGATTACATGGATATTTGGTATCTCGGCAGTGTGTTCTTAATTGGTCCAATGATAGGTAATGCGGTGCTTCGTGCATCGGGTGATACACGCACACCGAGCATTATAATGGGGAGTGCCGGTCTTATAAACGCGATACTAGACCCTCTCTTTATTTTTGGATTAGGTCCTGTTCCGGCGATGGGGGTCAAAGGCGCTGCAATAGCTACGCTTATCTCTTGGCTGTTTGCGTTGGCTTTTGTGCTCCATATATTGGTTAACAAACGCAAGTTAGTGCATGCATGCCTCATTCCGTTAAAAACGTTCAATGCTGCCTGTCAGCGCATTTTGCATATCGGTTTACCGGCAGCTGGCGCCAACATGTTAACGCCAATTGCAGCAGCGATTATGACTGCCATTATTGCTAAATATGGTGAGCCAGCGGTTGCTGCCTTTGGTGTGGGTTCGCGCATTGAATCAATCGCTAGCTTAGTCGTTCTTGCAATGTCGATGACGTTACCACCATTTATTAGCCAAAATTTTGGTGCAGGCAATATGGAACGCGTAGAACAAGCCTATCGAACATCGATCAAGTTTGTCATGGTTTGGCAGGTATTGATTTACGCCGTACTTATATTAGCGTCGCCGTTCATCGCAGATGCGTTTTCGCAAGAGCAAGAAGTCGCTGATTTAATTAAATTATTTATATATACCTTACCGTTAGGCTATGGCTTACAGGGTATTATTATCCTGACAAACTCATCGTTTAATGCGCTGCATAAGCCTATGGTTGCGCTTGTTCTATCTGTTATTCGTTTGTTCGTTTGCTACGTGCCTTTGGCATATTTAGGTAGCAAGTTTTACGGTATAGAAGGTTTCTTTATTGGTGCGCTATGCGGCAATTTAGTGATGGCCTTTATTTCTTATTATTCATTTACCCGTCAGTTTAGTGATCGTGACGTTGATGCTGACGCGGAGCCTCAATCTACATGAAGTCGTTAGAATTAGTTTCAGATTATACGCCAAGCGGCGATCAGCCTACGGCAATTGCCCAACTGTTAGAAGGTATTGAGTCTGGTTTAGCACATCAGACATTGCTGGGAGTAACGGGGTCAGGTAAAACTTTTACTGTAGCCAATGTTATTGCGCAGCTTGACCGTCCAACTATGATGCTCGCACCGAACAAAACGTTGGCGGCTCAACTTTATGGAGAAATGAAAGAGTTCTTTCCAAATAATGCTGTTGAGTACTTTGTTTCTTACTACGACTATTATCAACCCGAAGCCTACGTGCCGACAACAGATACCTTTATCGAAAAGGATGCGTCTATTAATGATCATATTGAGCAGATGCGACTGTCGGCGACGAAAGCATTAATGGAAAGACGTGACGTTATTATTGTTGCGTCAGTGTCAGCGATATACGGGCTAGGTGACCCAGATTCTTACTTGCAAATGATGTTGCATCTCCGTCAAGGAGACATTATTAATCAACGCGATATTTTACGTAGGCTTGCTGAACTGCAATACACGCGCAATGATGTCGCTTTTCAGCGCGCTACATATCGTGTTCGTGGTGATGTTATTGATATATTCCCGGCTGAATCTGATCGTATTGCGTTACGTGTTGAGCTGTTTGACGAAGAAGTGGAAAAGATCAGTGAATTTGACCCATTAACTGGTGCTGTTGAGCGTACATTGGCTCGCGTTACCGTTTACCCTAAGACGCATTACGCGACGCCGCGAGACAAAATTTTATCAGCGGTTGAGTCTATTAAAATAGAACTCAAAGACCGTGCAAAGCAGCTCAAAGATCTGAACAAGCTTATTGAAGAGCAGCGTATAGTTCAGCGCACACAGTTCGATATTGAAATGATGACTGAGCTTGGTTATTGCTCAGGTATCGAAAACTATTCCCGATACCTTTCTGGCCGTGCGTCGGGGGAGGCGCCACCGACACTCTTCGATTATCTGCCTGACGATGGTTTGTTGGTTATTGATGAGTCTCACGTAACTGTGCCTCAAATCGGTGCTATGTACAAAGGCGATCGCTCTCGCAAAGAAAATTTGGTGGAGTATGGCTTCCGGTTGCCATCAGCGCTAGATAATCGCCCACTAAAATTTGAAGAATTTGAGGCACTAGCGCCTCAAACAATATATGTATCAGCCACACCAAGCGATTACGAGTTAGAGAAGTCGAGTGGGGAAGTGGCAGAACAAGTAGTGCGCCCAACGGGTTTGCTAGACCCGCAGATTACTGTGCGTCCTGTAGATAGCCAAGTTGACGATCTCTTGTCTGAAATCAACAAACGCATACCTATTGGTGAGCGTGTTCTCGCGACTACATTAACTAAGCGTATGGCAGAAGATCTAACCGACTATTTAGATGAACATAATATCAAAACACGTTATTTGCATTCTGACGTTGATACCGTTGAACGTGTCGAAATTATTCGAGACTTCCGTTTAGGTAAATTTGATGTGCTTGTCGGCATTAACTTGTTGCGAGAAGGTCTTGATATGCCAGAAGTTTCTCTGGTGGCAATTTTAGATGCCGACAAAGAAGGCTTTCTTCGCTCTGAACGCTCTTTAATTCAAACTATCGGTCGTGCAGCACGTAACGTTAACGGCCATGCTATTTTGTATGCAGACAGAATTACCGGTTCTATGCGACGTGCTATCGATGAAACAGACCGACGTCGTGACAAGCAAGCTGCATACAACGAAGCCAACAATATTACGCCGAAGGGTGTAGTGCGTAAGATAACAGATGTTATGGATGTTGGCGTCGATCCTGAATCAGAGCTTATCGCTAAGAAAGTGGCTGAAAAAGCGGCTCATTACAAAGTCATGTCGTTTGATGATATTGAAGAGAAAGCAAAGCAGCTTGAAGCAAACATGTTAGAGCATGCGAAAAACCTAGAGTTTGAACAAGCTGCTGCGGTTAGAGACGAAATTGCGCAATTACGCGACCAACAACTTCGCCGTTAATGAATTATTTCTATTTTAATTCGGGCATTGAATAACGTGTAATGATGTCGGCAACGGCATCGCTATTACAATGTGTAAGATTACTAATTTCTTCAATAATTTTGTCCTGTACATCAACAGGAAACAGCATTAATTGCTCCAAATACAAATGGGCTTGTGTTTCATTGTTGCAATTAATCATGTTGGCTAAATGCATGGCATGATTTTTCCAAATAGCACTCATAAATACATCCTCTTTTTATCAGTGGGTTCATTTATAAGTGTAGTGCATTTGGCTGCAAACCTTATATTCATTGGTTATGTAAAGAAATGGTCGCCAATTTGACAGTTATAAATAGCACAAGATAGACGAGAATATTTTATATAAATATTCGCGAATTCAATTAACAAGCGGTAAAATTCCGCGTCTAATTTATCAGGTGTCGTAGCCTTGATAACGCAGTGAGAATAGAAAATTTTATGTCTGAAATTAGAGCCCGAGTAAATCTTAAAGTAGGCCCCAAAAGTGACATCGATGCTGAAATCATTAGCTTTACCTGCTTTGATAAAGACAATGAACATGTTGCTATAGTCTTTAAACAAGCCGATATAAAACAAGAAGCTCCGATTGTTCGTGTGCATTCAGAATGTTTAACAGGCGATGTTTTTCACTCGTCCCGTTGTGACTGTGGAGAGCAACTTGATGAAAGCATCGACATTATGTCTAAGCAGGGCGGTATTATTCTTTATATGCGTCAGGAAGGTAGAGGTATTGGCCTTTACAATAAAATTGATGCATATGTATTGCAAAGCCAAGGTCTAAATACATATCAAGCTAATAATGAATTAGGTTTTGATGATGACCAGCGCAGTTTTGAGCACGCTATAGCCATGCTTAACGGATTAGATATATCTAAGTTTAAGCTGCTAACTAACAATCCTAAAAAGGCTAAAGCGCTTGCTGAGCATTTTACTGTGGTAGAGGTTATCAATACGAAAGTTCACCTCAAACAAGACAATGCTGACTACCTTGCTGCCAAAAAGGCACATGGTAATCATAATATTGACCTAGATTAGTGTAGATTATGCGCCGCAGCCATCACCCAGATTATGAAGTCACTGAAATAAACTGGCGTGTGCTAAAAACGCTGTGGCCTTATTTAACAGAGTTTAAATTGAGAATCAGTATTGCTGTAGCGTGTTTGATTCTTACAAAAATAGCGTCTGTATACCTGCCATTTATCCTCAAAGACCTTGTGGATACGCTAGATACGCAAACATCCAATAAAATTTATCTTGTCCCGCTAGGCTTGGTGGCTGCCTATGGATTGGTTCGATTTTCCATCGTTATTTTTGCCGAAATACGTGACACCTTGTTTGGTCGCGTGACAGAGCGAGCCATTCGGCGAATTGGGTTAAAAGTCTTTCAGCACCTCCATCAGTTAGAGCTTAATTTTCATCTAAATCGGCAAACCGGAGGACTGTCTCGCGATATTGATCGTGGTACTTCAGGCATTAGTTTTTTGATGCGCTTTATGGTTTTCAATATTGTGCCAACATTGTTTGAAATACTGCTTGTTGTTGGCATTCTTGGTTACAACTATGGCATTGGTTTTTCTTTGATGGTGCTTGTGTCGATTTTGACTTATGTAGCCTATTCTGTAAAAGCGACAGAATGGCGAACCGGTTACATCAGACAGGCCAATAAGGCCGATTCTTCGAGTAATACTCGTGCTATCGATAGCTTGTTAAACTATGAAACGGTGAAATATTTTACTAACGAAGACTATGAAGCAAAGGCGTATGACGCTCAATTAGCTGAATGGGAAAAGGCTAAAATAAAAAACCGATTGTCACTGTTTGCCTTAAATGGTGGGCAGGCGTTAATTATTGCTATTTCTATGACAGTAATGCTAGCGATGGCTGCTTATCAAGTGACCTATGAGGCTATGACATTGGGTGATTTCGTCTTGATTAACGCGTTTATGATGCAGTTGTTTCTACCATTGAACTTTTTAGGTTTTGTTTATCGAGAGATAAAAGGATCAATGGCCAATATTGAACACATGTTTAGTTTATTGTCGAAAAAGCCTCAAGTGACAGACGGGCCCAATGCCAAACCATTAGCGGTGCAATCGAGCCAAATTGAATTTCGAGATGTGGTTTTTAATTACGATGAGCGTCGCACAGTGATAGACAATATCAACCTAACCATTATGCCTGGGCAAAAAGTCGCCGTAGTGGGTGATAGTGGCTCAGGTAAATCTACATTAGTGAAGTTACTGTTTCGATTTTACGATCCTGTAGCTGGCGCTATTTATATTGATGGGCAAGATATCGCAACTGTTCAACAAACAAGTTTGCGCGCGCATATCGGTATTGTTCCTCAAGATACTGTGCTCTTCAACGATACTCTATTTGCTAACATTCAGTACGGTAACCCACGCGCCGATAGAAGCGATGTTTGGCGAGCGATTGAAATGGCGCACCTAAAAACGTTTATCAACGAATTGCCTGATAAAGAAAACACCATGGTCGGTGAACGAGGCTTGAAGCTATCTGGTGGTGAAAAGCAGCGTGTAGCAATTGCAAGAACTATTTTAAAGAACCCATCCATACTTGTTTTTGATGAGGCAACTTCATCGCTAGATAGTCACTCTGAAAGGGCTATTTTGAATGCGATGAAGGAAGTGAGCTTGGGCAAAACATCTTTGGTGATAGCACATCGCCTTTCAACCGTTGTTGATGCAGATGAAATAGTTGTGATGCGTAAAGGTCGCGTTGTTGAACAAGGAAGTCATCACACGTTATTAGCTAAGAATGGTGTTTATGCGTCAATGTGGGCACTTCAACAAAATGAAAAACGCGCTCTCTGAGCGTATACAATGAATAGATTACTAAAGTTACAGAGCTAAAACAGCCAATGAATCAACAACACCCTGCATTAGTGGCCACGCAAAAATGGCTTGAAGATATCGTTATTGGGTTGAATTTTTGCCCGTTCGCTAAAAAAGAGTTTATCAATGGCACTATCCATTATGAAATATCAACGGCAGGGCAATTAGATAAAGCATTAGAGGTTATTGCAGAGCAATGCCAGAAACTAATGGAAAATGATGACATTGAAACGACACTGGTTATTTACTCGCTCGGTTTTCGCCGGTTTGAGCAGTATTTGGATTTAGTTGAATACGCCAATGATTTGCTCATTGAATTCGGCTTTGAAGGTGACATACAAATAGCCAGCTTTCATCCTGACTATGTTTTTGATGGTGAAGATGAGCATTCACCTAGCCACTACACTAATCGTTCTCCATACCCCACCATTCATTTGATTAGAGAAGCAAGCATGGAGAAGGTACTGTCGGTGTATAAGGATCCTGAGCTAATTCCGGAAAATAATATCGCGTTGACAGAAGAAAAGGGCGCGGCTTTTTTTCGACAGTATTTAGCAAAAATTAAAAAAATGTAACCCGAACAATATTTGTACAATTTGTAACAGCAAGGTAGCAAATGCTGACAGTTGTATTGCGAACAATTATCTATGATTAGACCGTTGATAGATGAATTGGAGCAATATTATGAGTGCGTTATACAAAGGCAAACGTTATTACTTTAATTCGTTTGACGAACTTTGGCAGTTTTATGCGCAACAATTAAAGCCAACTGTAAAATCAAACGCAGCATAAGCACGCAATTGTTGTTGTGAAATTCACATTTCTCAATAATCTATCTGTCTAAAAAATCCACAGATTAAATTACCTAATTCGGGTACAATAGCCGCCAATTCACCCACAGACTGCATTATTTCGGCGAAACTATTCGTAAAATCGCAGGTAACTATTAAGTTAAAGGTTGTACGTGGAAGAGAAAAACGTAATTGAAATTGGTGGAAGTGTTGATAAAGCCCTAAAAGGTGAATACGTTATTACACCCAAAAAAGTGCTTGAAGAAGCTTGGCGTAATACACATACCACGCGCTGGACGATTAACGTTGGCTTATTATTCGTGATGGTACTTGGAATGCTTTCGTCAGTAATAGTGAGCAGCTATTTGGGCGGTATTGAAAAAGTCTTTGAAGATCCTCAAGCAAGTCTTGTACTAAATATCGTTGTTACCATCGTTATTTGGCCATTTTTAGCTGGTGTAGAGATGATGGGCGTTCTGCATGCCGTTGGCTTGAAAACCCAGCCTAAATTGATTTTTGCGTTTCTAAAGCGTGGTAGTTGGGTGGCATTGTGTGCAGTATTAACATCGCTATTCATTAGCCTAGGCCTGCAGTTACTCATTATACCGGGTATTTTCCTCGCCGTTGCGTTGTCACTCACAATACCTTTGGTTGTCGAAAAGAAAATGTCTCCTGCAAACGCTATTGTTACGTCAATTAAAGCGTTGCGTTTTCAGTGGTTTAATATTTTCTTGGTTTATTTGGCATTAGTTGGTGCGTTGTTATTGGCACTCTTGCCAATGGCATTAACTGCGCAGTCTGAATTAATGATTTTTGCAGGCGTTATTTTTATTGTCATGATGACATATATCGCACCGCTGTATTACAACGTAAAAGGCATTTTATACCGCGAAATTTTCGGCATGAAGCTTCATGCTGTGCATGCAGATAAGCCCATGGTAGATGATACCTTTATAGCTTAGTGCTCGTTTTCAATGGATTGTTAATTGATTATGTTAAAAAGAATCAGCGTTATTGTCGGTGCATTTGCCTTTCTTTATATGTTGGCTCGGCCCTTTCTTGTCGAGTTGCCAGTCAAAGAGGAAGAAAAGCCAGCGCTGCCAAAAGTTGAAGAAAAGCCAGCTCCACCACCTGAAAAACCTCTTCATAATGTGGCATTACCAAACTTTGGTGATATCAAAGACGTTCGAATGAAAAAGCAGGCATTTTTTAGTTTTATCCGACCTGCGGTTGAGGAAAAAAATAAGGAGATAATGGCACAACGTCGACAAGTGGAAAGCATGTTGGAGGCAGTTTCTCTTGGTGAGCCCTTATCAGCTGAGCAAGCTGAAAATCTTGCAAAACTAGCCAAACAATATCGCGTCAAATCGAGCGCCTCTCAGCTTGAACAGTTACATGCGCTTCATATTAAAGTCGACGTAATTCCCAGCGCACTTGTGCTCGTCCAGGCGGCCAATGAGTCGGCATGGGGTACATCACGCTTTGCTAGAATAGGACTCAATTTTTTTGGTATTTGGTGTTACAAGAAAGGGTGTGGCATGGTGCCGCGTTCTCGAAATGCTGGTGCAAACCATGAAGTCCAAGCGTTTCAAAGTGTAGACGAAGCAGTTACTCGTTATTTGAATAACATCAATACCAACAATGCTTACATTATGTTTAGAGCCATCCGAAAGCAGCTAAGAGAGCAAGAACAGCCATTGATACCAGAGATATTGGCGACAGGGTTGCTACCTTATTCTGAGCGAGGTTCAGATTATGTTATAGAGTTAACGGATATGCTAAGACATAATCAGCGCTATTTGGATATTCCAACTATTTCGGCGGTTTCTCCTTAGGAGCGAGCCGCCGCTGCTAAAGTAGGTTACAAGTAGAGTTTAACCATTAGGCTAACAACGCTTTCATTGTCCAGCCCTTCAATGCCGAATTTATTACGCCAGTAGCTATACTCAATTCCGACGTCAATGGTATTCGGGTTGCCAAAATAATTGCCTACGTCGACGCGAAATTGGGGATTGAAATGAAAATCTGCTGCATGGTCATCTGCTGCTGACGCCCAATCAAAATAGCCGTCAAACATGAACTTGTGATTGCCAAATTCAATAGGATAGCCCCACGCTACTGTTAGCTGAACATCGTTGTCTACCAACTCATTGTTCGACGCATAGACATTAGCATTGAAAAAGTTAAATCCCGGTACTTGCCACGATGTGCCAAACCCTAACAGGTAGTTATCAAACCCTTGACTGAAATCCGACTCTGAAACCGTGCTGTGCTCCCACATGCTGGCTACAAAGGTATCACTGAGGGCAGGTATGGGTAATTTTATGCCTAGGGCATAATCCAAACTGAGTCGGGCAGAAACTTCACCGTACGTTTCTTTGTGCTCAGGATTCTGTTTATCTGCTTTTGCATCAATTCTATCCATAAACATAAATACATCGCCCCAGTTATGGCCGGAAGTGTGTTCCAAGGTGAATACGTTTATGCTGTCGTTGGTTAAGACTTCAAAGTCGCTGGTGTTTTTTAAGTAGCTAAGGCTGTTTTTACTCCACAGTGTTTCTGCAACTGCAGGCGACATAATCATTGGGAACAGAAGCACTGAACAAATCTGAGCTGTTCGAATTTTAGAAGACATAGTCATTGTTACCCGAAATAGATGAATTTCACGACAAATAAAAGCGCTAAAACCAAAACGCTCTTGGAAAGCTGGTTAAACTTACCTGCGCAAATTCTAACTGCTGCAAAGCTGATGAAGCCAAACGCAATACCATGTGCAATGGAGAAGGTCAGTGGCATCGTTATGCAGATAAGCGCGGCGGGTACCGCCTCTAGCAAATCATCCCAATCTATATGAGCAAGGCTAGAAAGCATAAGTACGGCAACAAAGAAAAGGGGCCCTGCAGTTGCGTAAGCTGGCACCATACCTGCCAACGGTGAAAAGAATAGTGCTAATAAAAACAAGACACCAACCACGACAGCCGTTAGACCCGTGCGACCGCCTACTGAGACACCAGAGGCACTTTCGACATAACTTGTGGTAGTAGAAGTGCCCAACATACTGCCTGCTATTGTTGCGCTGCTATCGGCAAGTAGCGCTTTATCTAAGCGGGGTAATGTACCATCTTTATTCAGTAAGTTACCTTTTTGTGCAACGGCTACTAAGGTACCTGATGTATCAAAGAGATCTACAAAGAGGAACGCGAATATAACGCTAATCATACCAACTTCGGTTGCACCTGCTATATCAAGCTGCATAAAGGTCGGGGATGGATCTGGTGGCAAGGATACAATACCTGTATATGCAACATCGCCAAGTAAAATACCAAGTCCTGTAATGATAAGTATTGAGTACATGATTGCACCGTTTATACCGCGCGTGCTCATAGCAACAATCAGGAAAAGGCCTAATGCCGCTAACAGAGCAGATAGGCTAGTGATATCGCCCATATCTACCAATGTCGCTGGGTTATCAACGACAATCCCTGCACTTTTTAATCCAATAAAGGCGAGGAACAGCCCAATACCAGCGGCAATACCGTAACGTAAAGACTGTGGGATACTATTGATTATCCATTCTCTAATTTTGAATATGCTCAATACGACAAATACGATACCAGAAATGAAAACGCCACCGAGAGCGACTTGCCATGTATAGCCCATTTCTAACACCACGGTATAGGTGAAGAAAGCGTTCAACCCCATACCAGGAGCTAGGGCAATAGGGTAGTTGGCATAAAAGCCCATGATGAAACAACCAATTGCGGCTGCTATACACGTAGCAACAAATACAGCGCCCTGATCCATTCCTGCATCTGCTAGCATGGTTGGATTGACAAAAATTATGTAGGCCATGGTCAAGAAGGTCGTGATACCGGCAATAACTTCCTGACGAACGTTCGTTTGGTGTTCGCTTAACTTAAAGAGGCGTTCGAGCATAATAGATTGATTATTTTATTGTTTATTCGCAAGTATAGAATGAATTCGTAATTTTGCGATGGATTTTTGGGGCGTTGATGTGCTCAACTACACATCAACGTGAATGCGAGGCTAAACGTTTGATACGTCAATAATCAACGAATCGTCTATGTTTGTAGATGACACTACTTCTTTCGAAAAGTCGTATTCGTCGCGTGGCGCAGAGCGGTCTATTGGAAGGTTCACAAAATCAAATAAGTTGTTATCTGCTAACTGGCTCGGACTGACATTCTTAATCGATTTGAAAATGTTTTCTACGCGACCAGGTGATGTCTTATCCCACTCATTTAGCATCGCTTTAATATTTTGGCGTTGTAGATTTTCCTGTGAACCGCAGAGGTTGCAAGGAATAATAGGATACTCTCTAACCTCAGCAAATTTAACGAGATCTTCTTCTCGACAATAACTGAGTGGACGAATGACTGTGTTTCGGCCGTCGTCAGCACGCAGTTTAGGAGGCATTGCCTTCATCTTGGCACCAAAGAACATGTTCAAGAACAGTGTCTCAACGATATCGTCCATGTGATGGCCTAGGGCAATTTTCGTGGCGCCAATCTCTTCAGCAAATGAGTACAGGGTACCACGACGTAATCTTGAACATAGACCACAAGTTGTTTTACCTTCAGGCACCTTTTGTTTCACAACCGAATAGGTGTCTTTGTCGATAATGTAGTAAGGAATGTCTAGCGACTCGAAATACTCAGGCAATACATGCTCTGGGAAGCCAGGCTGTTTCTGGTCGAGATTGACCGCAATCACTTTAAAATCAATAGGCGCAGATTTTTGTAAGCTTAATAACACATCAAGCATTGCAAAAGAGTCTTTGCCACCACTAATAGCAGCCATGACGACATCGCCTTGCTCTATCATGTTGTAGTCTGCAATAGCTTTACCTACTTTGCTGCGAAGGCGTTTTTGAAGCTTGTTTACTTCATAAATAGCTTTTCTGTTGTCTGCGTCTGTCATACCCAAATAACAACCAAAATAAAGGGGCGCGTATTATAAATGGAACCAGAACTAATGATAAGTAAAAAATAACCAGTGCGATTGCACTGGTTATTTAGGTTGTTCCTTAAAACTTATATGAGGAGATAGCTAGCTTTGAAGCGGGGAGATGTAATCTGAAGGTTTAAGTGCCAATACATCACAGTTTAACCGGTCAATAACGTGTTCAGCCGTATTACCGATAAGTGCTGCAGACAGGCCAGTTCTGCCTATGGTGCCTAAAATAACAAGCTCTGCATCTAACTCCTGCGCAACGGCGTCTATAACATCTTCAGGTAAGCCTTCTTTTACGAAGGTACGCGCAGGGTCTATGCCATATTCTTCGGCGTGTTTAGTCATTGAGTCCTGGTGATGTTTTAGCATGGTGTCATTGTACTGACTTGCGTCGAACTCTGGTATTTCAATGGCAATATTGACTGGAGTACCTGGAAACGAATTCACCAGATTTACATTGGCATTAATGATATTCGCCAGATTTTTAGCCTCTTCGGTAATGATATTGTTGAGTGATAAATGCTCTTTCTCATCACTACCTACATTAACAGCAGCTAGAATGTTGCCGTTTTCAGGCCAAGAGTGATCTTTCACGAGTAGCAGAGGGCAAGGGCATTTACGCAACAAATGCCAATCTGTTGGGGTAAAGATCACAGATTTTAATTTGTCATGTTCGTGTGTACCCTTAATAACCACATCAAATTTTTCATTGATAACTTGGTCGATGACGGCCTCGAAAGGGCGATTGTGCCAAAGCACTTTTATATCAATTACATCAAGATTTACGCCAAGGGCTTTAATTCGCTCTTCAATCCAAACGGTGCGATCATTAATAACGGTTTGACGCATAGCTTCTCGCTCATCGCTTGAAAGCATGGTTGTCATTTCGTAGGAAAAATCGAAAATACTAAGAAAGGCCGTAATTTTAGCGCCAGTTTTACCTGCCAATTCTATTGCGCGACTCAACGCTTTTTGTTCTTCGGTCGTCGGGTCGATTACCACTAATATGTTTTGATAGGTTTCCATGTTTACCTCGCCGTCACTGAGTTACTGGGAATAGTTTGCCTTAAACAAGAGCATAATTTTTTGTTTTAAATCAACTATTCAACACTATGCTTACACAAAGCATAGTATGTAAAGCGAGGTAATTAAAGCGTTTTAGATCAGAGCTACTTGGTGTAATTTTTCGATATCGTTGATGCGGATAAGCTTGCCTTCCACGGTGATTAAACCTTCTTTATGAAAGCGATTTAGCAAGCGACTGATAGTCTCTACAGTTAAGCCAATATAGTTGCCAATATCACCACGTGTCATGGTCAAGCGGAATTCAGATGGCGACAAGCCTCTTGCCTGATAACGTGAACTCAGCGTCGATAAGAACGTGGCTAGTCGCTGTTCAGCATTTTTGCGATTAAGCAAAGAAAGCATGTCTTGGTCTGTACGAATCTCATTACTCATTAAACGCAATACTTGGCGTTTAAGTGATGGCATATTATTGGATAGCTCATCAAGCGTGTGATAAGGAATTTCACATACCATGGCAGTTTCTAACGCTTTTGCGAAACTTTGGTGCTCACTATTCGCTAATGCATCAAAACCCAGTAAATCACCTGCCAAATGAAAGCCTGTGATTTGTTCTTCACCGTTAGAGTCGATAGTAAATGTCTTAAATGTGCCAGAGCGAATAGCAAACAAAGAGTGAAGCGCTTCACCATCTTGGAAAATTTGTTCACCCTTACGGATAGGACGCTTGCGGTCGATAATGTTATCTAGCTTATCTAATTCTTGGTCATTCAACGAAAACGGCAAGCAAAGTTCACTAATACTGCAATTTTGACAGTGAATATGGTTATTTGCGGGGCAATGTTGAGCCATAGTTATGGTATTCCAAGAGTGTAATGACAACGGAGTCAATGAGATTAAATCATTGATTGGTAGGCAACAAAGACGCTATAAAAACCGTAGATAATCAAACTTAATGCCATCGATTTTCTAAAAGTCGGCATTTGTAATAAAGATTTGAGGGAAAGTGCACCAAAAGACAGCGTTAACATCGCTGGCAACGTCCCAAGTCCGAATGCTGCCATGATAAGTGCTCCTTGTGAGAATGAGCCGCTTGCTAGGGACCAGGTTAATGTGGAATAGACGAGTCCGCAGGGTAGCCAACCCCAAATCGCGCCAAGCATTAGCGCCTGTTTGGTTGATTTAACGGGGATACAGTGTTTAGCCAAAGGCTGAATATACTGCCATAAGTTTTTGCCAATGGCCTCTACTCTGGCCAATATCATGAACCATTGACCCAAATATAATCCGAGTAAAATTAGGAAGATGCCTGAGACTAGCCTTAATATGGTAAGCGGCATTCCTAAGCTTTTTGCGGCAATTGATCCTGTAAAGCCAACAATTGCGCCGAGTAGGCTATAAGATGCTATTCGGCCAATGTTGTAAAACAGAACCAATGGCCACTTTGTTTGCTGACTTTGTTGTGGGATTGCTGAGAGTAACATACCACTGACGCCACCACACATTGCGAGACAATGGCCAGCTCCGAGTAACCCAATAACAAAAGCGGAGAACAAATCGAGCGTCATTACGCAGCGCCTTAACTTGGCGTATCCTCCGATTTGTCTTCACGTTTTACTGTAGCAGCGTCTTTACTTTGGTCTTCAGTATTTGCTTTTTCTTTTTTTTCCTCGTCAAAAAGAATACTTAAACCTTGTTTTTCTAGGTCGTTAAACTGCTCTGTTTTTACGGCCCAAAAAAACAAATAAATACCTAGAATTGTGAGTAATATAGCAATAGGTATTAAAACGTAAATTACACTCATTTTTTCAAAAGCCTTAGTGAATTCGTGATGACGAGAATTGAACTTGTCGACATGCCTATAACCGCCATGTAGGGCGTAACAAAACCACATACAGCCAATGGCAACACAATAGCATTATAGCCAAATGCCCAGCCATAATTTTCCCATACAATTCTACGAGTTTTCTTGGCGACCCGTTGAAGTGTTCCAATAGAGGACAACTTATTGTTAAGCAATATTACGTCAGCGCCACTTTTAGCGACATCAGTTCCACTGCCCATAGCGATAGAAACATGAGCGGCGCTAAATACAGGGGTGTCATTCACACCATCGCCGACCATAGCGACAGTATGTGTTTGCTGCAGCTGTTTGACATGAGACATCTTGTCATGCGCTGTTAAGCTCGAATATGCACCGTCCAGAGCAAGTGCTTCATTAACGGTACGGCAGCCACTTTCTCCATCTCCCGATAGCATTATTGCTTTTATGTTTTGGCGTTGGAGTGAAGACACAACTGACTGCGCGTCATCTCTAACCTTATCGGACAAGTACAACGCAGCAGTAAGTTTATTGTCAATCAATACCACTATTTGTGCATCCGCAGCGGTATGGTTAGTATCGTTTAACAACCAACTCGCTTTACCAAGTTTTACTGGCACATTGTTGACCTTGCCTTCGATACCTAAGCCTGGGTGCACTTCTACATCGGTAGCGACATAAGAGAAGTCTCGATGTGTCGCAAATGCCTTTGCCAAAGGATGCTGTGAATGTGCTTCAAGAGCTGAGACCATTGCCAGTAGCTCTTGCTCGGAAGTTGGCTTGTCGTTTGGTTCGTCCAAACGCTTAATATTACTGATTGTGAATTCGCCCATGGTTAATGTGCCAGTTTTATCGAAAGCGAACACGTCAACTTCGGGGACTGTTTCCATCACATGGCCAGACTTTATCATGATGCCGTCACGGTTTAATCGCGTCGTGCCGCAGGTAAGGGCAGTTGGTGTAGCAAGAGATAACGCACACGGACATGTAGCGACTAACACCGATAGTGTGATCCAAAACGCTTCTTCTGGCATGTGTTGCTGCCAGTAAATTGCAGTACCTATCGCGGTGACCAGAATAATTGCGACAAAGTATTGTGCAATTTTGTCAGAAAGCTGGGCGATTTTGGGTTTATGATTTTGCGAAGATTCACTCAGGCGAATAAGTTGGCTTAAAAAGGTTTCACCACCTGGCTGAGTGACACGAGCGACAATATTTCCATCGCCATTTACTGTGCCTGCTAATATTGCATCACCTACCTTTTTGGCTACTGGTCGTTGTTCACCAGAGAGCATTGCTTCGTTAAAGTGACTCTTTCCACTTTCAATCGTGCAGTCAGCAGGCACTGTTTCACCTGGCTTTATCATGACTTGTTCGCCTATTGTCAGCGATTTTGCTGTAACGAATTGTTCGATGCCATCAACAAGCTTTGTCGCTGTCATAGGCATTAATTTGAGCAGGTTAGCTGACACTTGCGCAGCGCGAGAACGTGCTCTGAATTCCAAAAATTTACCGATAAGTAACAAGAAAGTGAACATTGAAACTGATTCAAAATACACCTCACCTTGCTGACTTATTGTTGCCCAAGCACTGGCGAAAAACGCCAACAAAATAGCAATGGATACGGGCACGTCCATGGATAGCCGCTTGGATTTGATGGCATTGATGGCGCCGACATAAAAGGGAAAAGCACCATAGAAAATTATAGGTGTGGTAAGTACAAGGCTGGTATAGCGTAAGTAGACCATGTTGTGGTCAGCCATACCTGAAAATGCGCCAAAGTATAGCCCTATTGCGATCATCATGACTTGCATCATTAAAATGCCAGAAACACCTAATCGTTTGATGAAAGTTTTGCTTTGTGAAATATTCAGCTGTTCTGCATCACTCGCTTTAAATGGCAGTGCATGATAGCCAAGCCTTTCTATATGCTCTATAAGTTGACTGAGCTTTACTGTACTGTTTTGCCATTTTAAGTTAGCACGCTGTGTGGTTGCGTTAACACTGATGTCACTCACACCATCAACTTCTGATAACTTCATTTCAATCAACCAGGCACAGGCTGCGCATGAAATACCGTCAACTGTTAATATGGTTTCCCGACTACTCCCATCTTGATGGGTAAACTCGTGTTGTAAGTTGTCGTCGTCGAGCAATTTATTTTTTTGTAATTGCTCAGGAACCAGTTCGGTGCCTTTAGGGGCATTTTCTGTCCGGAATTTGTAGTAGTCGGTTAGCTTATTATCAACAATAGTTTGCGCGACTGCTTGGCAGCCGACGCAACACATGTCTTGCGCTTTACCGTCAATAGTAACTTGAAGCGAGATGCCTTTAGGGATTGGCTCGCCACAGTGAAAACATGGCGATTGCATTATTGTGCTTCAGCAGGGTTTGGAATTAACTCAATAAAATCAGATTGTGGCAATGCAATGGTAGATTGCACTTTCCACGTATTTTCAAATGAAGTGATAGTCACTTGCCATTTACCACTGACGTCATGGTCAAAAGTGTGACGAAAATTACCACTGCCATCAGGTGTCAGTGCTAAATAAAAATCTCGTTCTTTTAGGGTAGGGTGATAAAAGTTAGCGTTTAGCAAAGGAAACGTTTTTTCAATGCCCATCGGTTTAATAATTAGCTCGCTATTTTTGAGCTTGAGACCGAACTTCATCCCCAATTTTTGCGCTTCTTTCACTTTGGATACTTCAAGGTTAATTGACTTACCTTTTTTATAGTAATCACCAACGACCAAGTCATCTGGGTTGGTATTGGCAATAATAAATGTCGTAATACCAGCTACTACTGCAGAGAAAGGTAGGAAAAAAACGAGCCAAGCCCACGGCTCTTTGTACCAAGGTGTTTTCATTGAAATATGCTTTACAAAAATTTTGGCGCTATTGTACCGTTTTTATTATTTCCCCACCAATATTTAATCGCATAATTAAGATCTGAATCAATAAAAAAACGCCTTGCTAAATACTTAACAAGGCGTTTTAAAAGAGTAGGTTAGTAGCTTATTATTTTGCTTGCGATAAGCTGTATACGTAAGCACTAATTACGTGAATTTTATCTTCACCTAAAATATCTAACCATGCTGGCATCACACCGGCTCTGCCGTTACGAATGGTTTCTTCTACAGCTTTTTGAGAACCGCCGTACAACCAGATATTGTCGTCTAAGCGCGGAGCGCCTAGAGCAGCCATGCCCATTGCATCACTGCCTTCGCCATTTGCACCGTGACACGCAGCACACATCGCAAATTTAGGTTCAGCACGTTTCGCCGCTTCTACATCTACTTCGCGACCGCTCAAGCTAAGCACGTATGCAGCCATATCTTTAACACCTTGCTCACCACCCAATGCTGACGACCATGCCATCATGCCTTGTGCTTTGCGACCATAGTATAAACTATGTTTAATGTCAGCAGGTTCACCGCCGTACAACCAATCGTTGTCTGCTAGGTTAGGGAAGCCTGTAGTACCACGAGCATCAGAGCCATGACATTGTGCACAGTTTTGCAAGAATAGGCGTTGACCAATCTTACGTGCATTGATGGCTTCATCGTCTGTAGCTAGGGCAAGGTCCTTGATGTCTCTTGTTGCAAGCTTTTCAAAGATAGGGCCGTACTTTTCGTTTGCCGATTGCACTTCACGGTCATATTGATTCAATACGCCTGAGCCATCTTCAAGGTTAGCAGCTGTTTTCGCTTTAGACTCTTCGATACTTAAGATGCCTTGGTTAGAACTCTGCCAGCCGAAAAGACCTTGCCAGTTACCTAAACCAGGGTAGAACAATAAGTAGCCGAAGCCCCAAATAATCGTAATAAGGAAGAATGTAGACCACCATTTTGGGAGTGGGTTGTTTAACTCTTCGATACCATCGAACTCGTGACCCATAGATTCGCCTTCAGGGACACCTGCGAAGTTCTTTAAACACCAACGTAATAGTAGGTAGCAGCCTACTAACGTACCAAGTGTTAGAACTGAAATCCAAATACTCCAGAAGCTAGACATTATTATTAGTCTCCTGTTTGTTTACTTTATCATCGCGGTCTTCTTCGAAAATAGAATTTGCAGCTTCGTCAAACGACGACTTGCGCTTCTTACTGTAGGACCAAACCACAATGATGAAAAAAAGTGCCATTATTAGGAGGGCGATTAGCCCTCTAAATGTACCGTAGTCCATATTACTTCAACGCGTGTCCAAGTGACTGCAAGTAAGCAATAAGTGCTTCCATCTCGGTTTTACCTTCTACGTCACGACGTGCGTTTGCAATGTCTTCAGCAGAGTAAAGCGGGATGGCGTTACCATTTTCGTCTTTATGACCACGATTTCTGGTAAGTAAGTTAAATGTTTCAAGCTTCTTAGCAGTTAGCTTGCCATCTAGCTTATTTTCTTCTAACCAAGGAAATGCTGGCATATTTGACTCTGGTACAACAGAACGAGGGTCTATTAAGTGAGCACGGTGCCAGTCATCTGAATAACGTTGACCAACACGCGCAAGATCAGGTCCCGTACGTTTTGAACCCCATAAGAATGGGTGTTCCCATACATGTTCGCCGGCAACTGAATAGTGACCGTAACGTTCAGTTTCTGCACGTAACGGACGGATCATTTGGCTATGACATACGTTACAGCCTTCGCGAATGTAGATATCGCGACCTTCCATTTCTAACGCAGTATACGGACGCAAGTTTGTCACTGGCGTTGTCGTTTCTTTCTGGAAGAATAGAGGAGTGATCTCTACTAAGCCACCAATACTGATAGCTAAAATAGTAAAGATGAAAAACCAACCAACGTGTTTTTCAACTTTTTCATGTTTGTTTTGTGGATTGCTATTAGCCATGATG
This sequence comes from Thalassotalea euphylliae, assembly GCF_042682785.1. Taxonomy (GTDB): domain Bacteria; phylum Pseudomonadota; class Gammaproteobacteria; order Enterobacterales; family Alteromonadaceae; genus Thalassotalea_F; species Thalassotalea_F euphylliae. The sequence continues at coordinate 611,763 of NZ_JBHUIB010000003.1, forward strand.
ATGCTCCTTAAGCTGCTTCTACTTTCTTAAGGCTGCCGTTTTCAGCACCTATGGTTTTGAACATGTTGTAGATCATGATAACGAAACCAGCAACTACCAATACACCACCTAAGAAGCGCATAAAGTAGAATGGGTAAGACGCTGTCAAACTCTCAACGAAGCTGTATGTTAATGTACCGTCAGTATTTACTGCACGCCACATCAAACCTTGCATAACACCTGAAATCCACATCGCAACGATGTATAAAACAATACCCGCTGTGTGCATCCAGAAATGGATGTTGATTAAACGAATGCTGTACATACGCTCTTGGCTAAATAGCACTGGGATTAAGTGGTACATTGCACCGATTGAAACCATTGCAACCCAACCCAATGCACCAGAGTGAACGTGGCCTACAGTCCAGTCTGTGTAATGAGAAAGAGCATTAACTGATTTAATTGCCATCATTGGACCTTCAAATGTAGACATACCGTAGAAAGACAATGAAACAATAAGGAAACGAAGAATAGGGTCATGACGAAGTTTATGCCATGCACCTGATAACGTCATGATACCGTTGATCATACCACCCCATGAAGGAAGGAATAAAACAACAGACATTACCATACCAACGCTTTGTGCCCAGTCTGGTAACGCGGTGTAGTGAAGGTGGTGAGGACCTGCCCAAATATATAATGATACTAGCGCCCAAAAGTGAACGATAGATAAACGGTAAGAGTAGACCGGACGTTCGGCTTGTTTAGGTACAAAGTAGTACATCATACCTAGGAAACCAGCTGTTAATAGGAAACCTACAGCATTGTGACCGTACCACCATTGCATCATTGCGTCGATAGCACCTGAATAAATCGAGTAAGACTTCATCGCAGAAACTGGTATTGCCATGCTGTTACCGATGTGTAGCACAGCTACGGTAATTATGAAGCCACCAAAGAACCAGTTAGCTACGTAAATGTGCGATGTCTTACGTTTGACCAACGTGCCGAAGAATACAATTGCATAGCTGACCCAAACTACAGCGATTGCAATATCGATTGGCCATTCTAATTCTGCATATTCCTTACTTGACGTGTAACCTAACGGCAAAGTGATTGCAGCAGCAACAATAATTGCTTGCCAGCCCCAGAATGTAAAGGAAGCTAAGCTACCGCCAAAAAGGGTAGTTTTACAGGTACGCTGAACAACATAATAAGATGTCGCGAATAGGGCACTGGTACCAAATGCGAAGATAACGGCATTTGTGTGCAATGGACGTAAGCGAGAATAAGTTAGCCAGGGCGTTTCAAAGTTTAGCGCCGGCCAGATAAGCTGCGCGGCAATTAAAACACCAACAAGCGTACCAACAAATCCCCAAATGACAGTCATCACAGTAAATTGACGTACAACATTCATGTTGTAGTCTACTGCTGCTGTATTACTTTGACTCATGTTTAGGTTTCCGCAGTTATAATTATTAAAACAGTAAAAAGTAGGTTAAACGCCAGATAATCCACTAATTAATCTACAGTTAGTTATAGACCAAAAATCGCGACATCACCTAAGCGGGTTTCCAACTGGTGCGCATAATAATGATTTCACTAATAAATGTCATCAGCTCATCATTGAAAACCTGACCTAAATCAAAAAAAATTACGAATAATTACAATAACGGAGAAAAATGGAGATAAAATGACATCACTCAGGATTTAACGAGTTGAAAAGTGGCTAAAAAATACGCACTGTGTCTTTTTGTAATTTTGGTAATCGGCGCTTGTTCGAAGCACGATGATATGACGATTTTGACGCAAGATATGGCTTGCATTGATGGACAATCAACTTGCTTCAGTTCGTTAGAGAATGGTCACTTATTTTATCAGTTTGATGTCAGCCATTTGTTGGCAGAAACTCCTTTCAATTTTCAGGTGTTCGCTGAAGGCGTCGATGTAATTGCTGTCGAAGGTTATATGGAAGGGGATGATATGTTCATGGGGAAGATACCGTTATTCTTCCAAGAGACGCTCGGTGGTATAGAACAAAATAAAGTGCAAGATCACCGTATTTTCCGTGCCGAAAGTTTATTTGGTAGTTGTAGCGAAGCAAAAATGACTTGGCGAGTTTGGTTAACGGTAAAATATCAAAAAGATAATGTAATCAATGAGTTAAATAAGAGTTTTACGGTTACGAGTTACCGTAATTCAAGAGCGATTGAGGACAATCAGAGTCGTTAACTATGAAGATATGAGCCGCAACACAACTAATAGGTGTGTTGCGGCGTACTTCTCACCTATGGAAGACTCTAACTATTCTAGGCTTTACTGTTCATACACTCTTGGTGAACCAATTGTTTAAACGCAGCAACGGCTTTTGCTTTGTCATCTTGACTCGCGCCAATAGGCATAGACCAAGCATGCGCTGATTTGCTTTTTGCGAATCGTGTTTCCAGCTCACCATATACATCACTTAAACTGGCACCATATTGTCTCAACAACATGATGTTTTCGGCGTATAGTGACTCAAAATCACAACGTTTGTCTTTTGGTAACAGGTCCATTAAGCCGTTGCCATGACTATCTGAATTGCTGACCAAGCCATCCATCACTGAAGCGCTGAGGGCATCGGGTTCAGATGCAAGTGCCTTGGGAATTACAGTAACTGCTGCAAGTGCAGTCAATACAACGGCTGCAATGGCGCCAAACGCGCGTTTATTGTTTACTGCCATGACATTTTCCCTACTTCTTTCTTGCTTTTATCTCACCAATTGCAACGGCAATGGCTAGCGCAACTAAAATTCCGATTGATGCATAGATATGACTCATGTGTAAATCACTCATAGTAATTAAGACAGCGTCATTGTACGCCTGACGCCACGTAAATCTGTTCTCGTTTGATACACGCCTGTAATAATTTGTATCCGAAATAGGTTTGCCTTGATTAAAGTTTTTAAAACGTCAGTTCTTACTGTTCACGGACTTCAGCTTGCTAACTCATTATCTAGGTGGGCTTTTATGTAACTCATATTTTGATACAGAGTGCGTCGATAGTTACAACTGTAAAAAATATGTCGAATTTTAACGGTGTACTTACGTTGGAAACTAAAACAGCGGCAGTTAAACTGAAAATATAGAGGTTCGTGCATGAGTTTAGGCGCTTTGACATGTCGAAAATTTGTTTTTTATAGCGTGTTTTTTTCAGTTACGTTAACCTAGCGGTTCACCGTTATTGCTAAGTTGAGAAGTTAGTGGACTTAACAACACTTTCCATTTTTGTACCGACCATTTTTTTTGTCTCAATTACTCCCGGTATGTGTATGACACTTGCTATGACACTTGGAATGTCAGTGGGTATCAGAAGAACTCTATATATGATGGTGGGAGAATTACTTGGTGTTGCGTTGGTGGCTATTGCAGCGGTAATTGGCGTCGCGTCTGTGATGTTAAAGTACCCTGATATTTTCGCAGCGCTTAAATGGGTAGGTGGCGCTTATTTGTGTTTCTTAGGTTACCAGATGTGGCTGTCTCGTGGAAAAATGGTCATAGACACTGAGACGCAATCGGAAGTGGGGCGAGTTGCGCTATTTTCACAAGGGCTGATTACTGCAATTTCCAACCCTAAAGGCTGGGGCTTTATGATAGCGCTATTACCACCATTTATTAATACCGAGAATGACATGTTGCCTCAAATGGTAATTATACTTTTAGTGATCACCTTATCAGAGTTCCTCTGTATGATGATTTATGCGAGTGGTGGTAAAACGTTGAGATTGTTTTTAGCCAAAGGCGACAGCGTGAAATTGATGAACCGGATATCAGGTACACTTATGATAGGTGTAGGCATTTGGTTAGCTTTTGGCTGATAACTTGTTAGCGTTAAACGGACAAATAAAAAAACGAGCATGACTGCTCGTTTTTTTATTAGCACAGCGCTAGTGGCTAAATATTATTGGTAACATCTACCGATAACTTAAGCATTTGACCAGGTTGCAAGTAGTTCTTACGTGATAGGTTATTCCACTTTTCGATATCACTAATTTTTACGTTGAATTTGTCAGCGATGCGCGCAAACGAGTCACCACGACGAACCTTGTAGGTGATATTTCTCATTACTGCTTGTGCAGCAGGTTTACCTGGTGCTTGTTTTAAACCTACTTTTTGCCAAATAACGAGTGTTTGACCGGGTTTAATGTAATCACGCGGCGCCATGCCATTCCACTTGGCGATACTGCGAGTCGATACGTTATATTTGCGGCTAATATCCCATAAGGTATCACCAGACTTTACTTTATGCTCAAGTTTTACACCGTTGCGTTTACGCTGTTGAGTTTGCGTGAGGCGTTGGTCTTGCGACAAAATATAATCATCTAACGCTTGTGCTGCTACAGGAATTAACAAGTGTTTACCAGCACGTATATTATTACCGTTGATATTGTTTACTTTGCGAATTAACTCTGGCGTGGTGTGGAACTTTTTCGCAATGCGAATCAAACTATCTCCACTTTTTATCTGATAGCGCTGCCAAGATAAGCGTTCTTTTTCTGACAGTTTCGAAAGCTTTTCTTTGAACGACTCAACTTTTGCTGTTGGGATGAGCAGGTTGTGCGGTCCGTCTGGATCTGTTGCCCAGCGGTTGAAGCCAGGGTTTAGGCGCTGGAATTCAGCTAAGCTCAGATCGGCGAGTCTTGCCGCCTTTGCTAAATCTAGCTGTGACTTCACATCGACTTTTGAAATAACTTGAGCGTTGTCTATTTCGTATAGCTTCAATCCAAAGTCTTCTGGACGTTTGACAAGATCAGCAAGTGCTAGCAGCTTAGGTACATATGCGCGTGTTTCTTTTGGTAAGTCTAACGACCAAAAGTCAGTTGGCTTATTTTTTCGAGCATTGTTTCTGATAGCACGTTTTACACGGCCTTCGCCTGAATTATATGCGGCTAGAGCATGCAACCAGTCGCCATCAAAATATTTGTGTAAGTACTTGAGGTATTTAATAGCACCTTCAGTCGAAGCAATAACATCGCGTCTACCGTCGTACCACCAATTTTGTTTCATGCCGAAACGCTTGCCTGTTCCAGGGACAAACTGCCACATGCCTGATGCGCGACCATGAGAATATGCAAATGGATCAAATGCACTCTCTACGATGGGAAGTAGTGCCATTTCCATTGGCATGTCATTCGCCTCAAGCTCTTGCACAATGTAATGTAGAAAAGGCTCTGCGCGCTTTGCGACGCGATCCATATAACTTGGATGGCGAGCGTACCAGTTACGCTGATTTAAGACCCGTTTATTTTCCGGTACATCAAAGGTTAAACCTGAGCGAATATGTTGCCAAATATCTTCTGAAACGTGCACGTCGCCTTGGCTTAGCTCAATATCTACATCGGCAACAGGATGAATAACATCAATGGTTTCATCTACGAGCAGTGCTTGATTAATTTCTATGGGAGAGGCGACATTTTCATTCACTAGTGGAGATTCTTGGCTGGTCTTTGCTACATCTAGCGTTTGACAGCCAAAAAGAAATAGTGATGCCGAGATTGAAAGTGGTAAATACTTCATAAAACAAAAATTTGGCAAAAAGTAGCAAAATTCTACTCGTTTACAGGGGTAAATCAAGGATCTTAAAAGTTGTCTTTCCATTTCCTAACAGCGGTAAAGACTTCGACGTCTGAATTTAATGATTGATTAACATATTGCTCTGCATTTGACTTTACCTCTTTGCTGGCTGAACGTAAAAAGGGATTTATCGCCTTTTCCAGTCCGATAGAGCTTGGCAATGTAGGAACGTTATCTTGTCTTAGCCGTTTCGCTCGTACGATATAACGTTGCAGTTCAACATTGTTTCCCTCAACAGCTAGTGCGAAATCAAGATTAGCGAGCGTATATTCGTGAGCACAATAGATTTTTGTATCACTCGGGAGCTCCGCTAAGGTTGATAATGAGTTGTACATTTGTTCGGGCGTACCCTCGAACAAACGCCCACATCCGGCAGAAAAAAGTGTATCACCGCAAAACAATGCGCCTAGTGTATAGTAAACGATGTGTCCGGAAGTATGGCCTGGGACATGTGTTACTTTAAATTCAGTGTCAATGGCGGGTATATGAATGCTTTCACCTCCCTGCAATGAAACCGAACGATGTGGAATATCTTCGTAACTTGGACCGTAAACATTAACGCCGTCAAACGCAGAGGTTAGCTCATCAATCGCCCCCACATGATCTCTGTGATGATGGGTAATTAGAATATCGGTTAACGTTAACCCCTTTGCTTCAATAAAAGCAAAGCAAGGGGCAGCTTGACCAGGGTCAACTAAGACTAACTTGTTGCTATTATTGGTGATTGCCCAAATATAGTTGTCATTAAATGCAGGAATTGGCGTTATAGTAATAGTCATAGCATTCATATTTTATCGTTTTTCACATTATAACTCGGCGACTGAGATAGGAAACCTTTATGAAGTCAGCATTAGCATATCGTGAACCCAGCTCTCCGCAAAGTTGGAGTGAATTGCCTATGGGAGAAACGATACTAACGGCAGTTAACCAAGCGATCGAACCGTGGACACATAAGTTTTTTGGTTATCATCTACTTAAGATAGGGGCTTTAAGCGGTGCTATTGACTGTCACCAGTCACCAATAAAGCATCAGGTGACAATTTCTCATTGTCGCGAAAAGAGTGCGGTAATTGCAGATATCGATGATTTGCCAATGCTTGAGCACAGTGTTGATGTGTGCCTGTTAGGACATGCGATGGAGTTTAGTGTTGACCCTCACCATGTGTTGCGAGAGGCGAGCCGTGTATTGATACCTAATGGTTATATCGTATTGACAGGCTATAACCCGATAAGTTTTGCAGGTCTGAACAAACTAGTACCATACCGACGCAATCAAATCCCCTGGAAAGAGCAGTTTTTCACGCCAATGCGTATTAAGGATTGGTTAGAATTAATGGGATTTGAAATACTCGAAGACAAACGAATGTTGTATTCAACACTTGCGAGTAGTCAGAATAAATCCAGCAGTAATGGCAAAGTAATGCAAATTTGGCAACGATTTGCGTCGAATTATCTATCCTCTATTGGGAGCGTTTATGTGATAGTGGCGAAAAAGCGTGTCCACCCATTAACGCCAATTAAGCCTAAGTGGCGGTTGCGGCCCAGTTTGCAGCCTGCGCGAGTGCCATCAATGAACAGTAATAAGCAGTTCCGGAAATAAAAAAGCCTGGTAAATACCAGGCTTTTTAGTCTGACTAAACCGCGTTTAGAATTTATATGTTGCTTGTGCGTATGCAAAGCGGCCTTGGCCACTGTGAACATTTACAACAAAGCCCATAAAGTCATGGTAGGCAAATGGTGGCTCTTCGTCGAACAGGTTAGTTGCACCAAGCGTTAATACGGTATTCTCGATACCGAAGTAATTGATTGATGCGTCAACTGTTGTCATAGAGTCAACTTTTCCTTTTGCAGGGTCTTTCTGATTAAATTCGTCTACAAAGTTGATGGCCATCGTCGTGCTGAAGTCATCTTTGATCCAATCAACTGATGTAGTCCATCTTATCTCAGGTTGTTCAAAATCGCCTTCTTTGAGATGTAGCCTTGAACCTCCTGTACCGTCAGGTCGCGTATCTTCAAACTCAACTACGTAGTTCATTACATAACCGAATCTAAATTGACCATACTCTGTTTCCAGATTATATCTGACATCTAAGTCAAAACCTGATGTATCGATGTTGCCGATGTTTCTGAAAGTGTCGTTGATTTGAATAACTTCACCAGGGTCATTGGGAATCGTGGTTGGCCTACGCTCGACAATTTCAGGGTTTAAACCTTGAGTATCCATTAAAAACTGACCATCAGCAGTTATTACATCTTCTATTTCGTAAGTGTAATAGTCCACTGAGAAGTTGAGATTTTCTGTAACATTGTATATTACCCCTAAGTTATAACTTGTTGACTCTTCAGCGTCCAAATCAGGGTTGCCTTCATATACCAACGTATATTCTTGACCATCACATGAGTTGTCTGCGTTTGCTGTAAGAGCACAACGTGCAGTATCTATTAGATTTGGAGACTCATCTGTTCGACCTAACCCTAGTTGATGCAATGATGGTGCTCTGAATGCGGTGCCATATGAGCCTCGGATGCTTAGATCTTCATTCGGCGCCCACAAAAATGATACTTTTGGATCGGTTGTCGTACCAAAATCGCTGTAATCTTCATGTCGAACAGCGAGTTGGATTTCTAATGTTTCCAAAAGAGGCAATGCAAGTTCGCCGAAGACAGCTGTATTGTCCCGCGAGCCTCTAGCTTGCGTTGCTTCTGTTCCAAATATATCACCGCGAATAAATTGGTCATCTGGGTTATCAGAAATTTTCTCTTCCCGATACTCTGCACCAACAGCCAACATCAGATCACCGTACTTCATTTCCATGATTGGGCCAGAGATTTTGGCGTCAATTGAACGGTTAGTGGACTTTCCAACTCGAGTAGTTGTTGTTTCTATATAATCCAAAGATTCTTGTGAATTTTGTGATGGTTCAAATGGGTTCCAGTACAGCGTTGAACCATCATCTTGCAATACTCCATCAATTGCTTCTTGTGTACGACGAGAGTTTGGAAAACCATCTACACCGCGTTCGGTTGATTCACTTTTGATGTAACTGTAGGCTACTTCCCAGTTCCAATCCCCAAACTCCCCTTGTAAACCAAGAATTGCACGATAGTAGTCTGAGTCAACACGCTTTTCACGGTTACCAATATCGACAGTACGACGACGCATGGTTAAGTCTTGACCGTGGAATTCGTGATCGGGCATATCTGCAAAGGGATGATTTGGATTATCACCAGACATAAAAAGCTCATTGAAACTTGGGCTACCTGCACCGCGAATAACAGATTTAGAATTTTGGCCGTTGAGTTCGCCAAAAACGCGAACCGTGTCGTTAATCTCATATTTGCCCATGTAGTTCCAACTGAAACGTTCAGCATCCGGTATCATTGTCATATGAGGTGCATAGTCATAGCGACAATTACTCCCAATTTGGTTACCGTCTGTATCTCTAATTGGTGTAATCTGATCCGCGGGACAAACGTCATTACCAAATGTGTCAGCAATTCTTCCGGTTCCATCAGCGAGCATAATCGAACCTGATATACCTGATGAAGACCGGTAGTCTGTTGCTAATGGGTCACCTGTTCGAGCAAATTGGTTGGCAGTTTTTGAATAATCTCTGTCTGCATATAACACTTCTTCCCGATCAAAATACTCTAAGATAAAAGTATGGCTCGATTTTTCAGTTTGGTTACCAAACACCATACTGATACTCGTTTCTTCACCGCCTCCGTCGGCTGTTCCACCAAATTTACCTGATAACTCAACACCCTCGACATCATCACGCAAAATAACGTTGATTACACCAGCAACCGCATCAGAACCATAAGTTGCAGAAGCACCATCTTTTAGGATATCTACACGTTTAATCGCAGAAAGAGGAATGTTGTTGATATCAACGAAAGCAGTGTCAATACCTTTGGCAAATGGACTTACTGATACACGACGCCCATTAACAAGGATAAGTGTTGAGTCAGCACCTAAGCCACGAAGTGATACAGAAGAACCACCGTTGGCCGTGTCATCTGAGCTGTTTGCTTGTGTTGAGAATGTACCTTGACCTGAAATAGGAAGCTTAGTGAATAAGCTAATTAAATCGGTAACACCTGTTTTTTGAATATCTTCAGAAGATAAACTGGTGACAGGTGATGGGCCTTCCATACTGGTTCTCGTGATATGAGAACCTGTGATTTGAATGCGTTCTACTTCTTCTTCAGTCTCTGCTGCAACGGCTGTAAATGATTGTGATGCAAATAGAGCGGCTGAAATACTGAGCGCAAGAGAGGTTTTCTTTGAGAAAAATTTAGTCATTTTCCATGTTCCTTTTGCTTATAATTATTGTTGTCAAATCCGTTATAAAATCCTGGTGTTAACATCGTATTAACAAGAGCTAACACGCTGTTTTACAAGGCAATGCATGACGCTAATTTTGTAACAAATATGTTCCCTTATAGGAATAGGTTTTATGTATATAACTATTGGTATTTGTAAATAAATCTGTCCAAAAAATAACCGTAATTTGACGCTAGCCCAGAGCTATATTGATTTTCGTACGACTTCGTTCGTATAAACGAAAATTTTTCAAGTGCTGTTTTATTACACAAATAAATCGGAAGTTGGGGCTGAAATACGAAATATGAGACACTATTGTTAGAATAAATTTGGAAAGTGTTATGAAAAGAAAAGAACTAGAACAAATTTTAAATGACTTACTTCAGCCGCATCTTATCAAAGATTTTTGTCCAAACGGACTTCAGGTTCAGGGTAGTGAAGAAATTAGCAAAATTGTGAGTGGTGTAACTGCGACGGAAGCGCTTATTGACAAGGCGATTGAAATTGGTGCGGACACCATTTTTGTACACCATGGTTATTTTTGGAAAAACGAACACCAACCAATTACTGGTATGAAATATCGTCGTATTCAAAAGTTAATCGCGAATAACATCAATTTGTTTGCTTATCACTTACCGTTGGATATCCATCCAGAGTTAGGCAACAACGCACAGCTAGCAAAACTATTGGGCATAAAGCCAACGGGCCCATTGGAGCTGGGCAACCCAACCAGTGTTGGTGTGCAGGGCGAGTTGCCATTTGGTATTGATGGTGAAAGTTTTAAAGCGCTTATTTCAAATAAGCTTGACCGTGAATGCTTGCACATAGCTGCGCCGTCAAACAAAACTATCAAAACGGTTGCTTGGTGCACAGGCGGCGGACAAGGTTATATTGATTTAGCCGCCAGCCAAGGTATTGATGCGTATATAACTGGCGAGGCATCTGAGCAGACCACACATGTCGCCAGGGAGATGGATATACATTTCTTCGCAGCGGGTCATCACGCTACAGAGCGTTATGGTGCGAAAGCGGTTGGCGAACATCTGGTGACTGAGTTTGGATTAGATGTCACCTTTATTGATATCGACAATCCAGTTTAATCAATAATAGCTCGCCGCTTTACTGTTAAGTTCTATTTACTATCTTAATGGCTAATAGGCGAGCCATTGCCACAGTCTTCCCATTGACTCGTACCAAGCATTGCTGGTTTTTTCTAGATTACCTGTCACTGGCACAAAGTGAGACCAGTGCAGTGGTTCATTAATATTCTTAATTCTAAATCCAGTGGGCGCTGGAATAGCTTTAACACCCTCTAGTTCAAAATATTTCATCGCACGAGGCATGTGACTCGCATCAGTCACCAATACGACATTTTGACCAATAACTCTTGGCGCGATTAGCTGAGCTTCTTCTCTGGTGTCTTTTGGAAAAGGCTCAGTGATAATTTTACTTCTCGGCACCCCTAGTTCAATGGCAGCTTGTTTTACTTTTACCGCATTGGTTACTTCATCATGAAAGGCAAAGCCTGACGTTATTATTTTGGCTTCTGGATGTAACTTGGAAATACGTACACCTTCGATTAGCCGTCTTAATGAACAATCTTTCAATTGCGTCAATGCAGGCATTTCATAATTTGTTGTGTGTCCACAGCCCAATACAATGATGTAATTTACGGGTGTGCTCGAGCGTGAAAATGTCTCATAACTATTTTCAATGGGGTGCATCAAGTTGTCAGCAACCGGACTAATTGAGGATAGTGTCATCAAAATGAAAGCGGACAGTAGGCTTGTTCTTGCCAGTCCAGGTTTTCTTTTCAGAGTAAAAAGCGCAATCAACATTAGAAACAGCGATACCGTCAACGGCATCAAAGTCACAGAAATAATTTTTTTTATGAGAAAAAAGTCCATGTATCAGATAGCTAGTTGTTTAAGGCCCGCAAACTATACCAATGAATGAAGCGGGACTACATTGTTTTGACAACAAAATTAAATAGACATCTAAAAGTCTATTGAATTAAACCGCTAAATGGGGTTTAATGATGTCGCTTTGGAGTATTTACTTTAAAACTCCAGCACCAGAAGAGGTGCGATAGCCAGGTAAGTAGCGCGAGGAACCACATTCCGATGAAAGCTACTGAGGGGGACTATCGCCGAGGATGCTGTTTTGAGTGGCAAAACACATTCGGTCGCTAGGGTTGAATCCCTAGGATTGTCACCGCTATTCGTTATTCCCAATAACGAATAGCATGGTGGAGAGCTTCTGGCTGAAAATGTTAGCTATACCAATACAAGCGCATCCCTCAGCCTTGCTCTTCCTGTTGTAATTAGTACTTAATTTGCTAAGAAAGGGAGAAAACCCAATGAATTGCTCGCTACAATTAAGCTGTTTGCTTTCCTCTATCGATGGAGAAAATGACAATGGCTAATATCACAGTCGCAAAGTTCGGTGGCACCAGTGTCGCAAATCACGAAGCTATGTCGCGTTGTGCCAACATTATCAAAAATGACTTGAACAACCGTGTAGTCGTGGTATCAGCAAGTGCTGGAGTGACTAACCACTTGGTTCGATTAGGGCAGGCTGACGTACCTGCAGCCGAACGTAGTCAAATTTTAAAAAGTATTCATGATATTCAAAGTGCCATTGTCGATAAACTGCAAGATAGTGATGAGTTGAAACGGACAGTGGCTCAAACGCTAGACCAGTTAGCAACACTTGCGGACGTACAAGCCTCACAGTTCAATGCAAAGCATGCAGACGAGATATTGTCTTTTGGTGAACAGCTCAGTTCTTTACTTTTTACCCAAGTACTCAATGAAATAGGCGTTTCAGCACGCTGCTTTGATGTTCGCCAAGTGATGAAAACGAATAGTTTATATGGTCAAGCAGTTGTGGATACAGAAGGGTTGAAAACTCATGCGTTAGAGCAGTTAAAATCGTTACTGGCTGATTCAGTCATTGTTACTCAGGGCTTTATTGGACAAGACGGGTTAGGCCATACCACAACACTGGGCCGTGGTGGCTCAGACTATAGCGCAGCACTTTTAGCCGAGGCAGTTGATGCTGACAATTTAAGCATTTGGACGGATGTGGTGGGAATTTTTACGACCGATCCTCGAATTACAGACCAAGCTCGAGCTATCCCTGAAATTAGCTTTGGTGAAGCGGCTGAAATGGCAACATTTGGTGCTAAAATTCTCCACCCTGCAACCCTTATTCCTGCAATGCGCCAAAATATTCCGGTATTTGTGGGGTCCAGCAAAGAGCCGGAAAAAGGTGGCACATTCATTCAACAATCTGTTGCTTCAAATCCAACATATCGATCAATTGCATTGCGTCGAGAACAAACACTAGTGACAGTTAAAAGCCCAGCAATGCTTCATGCAAGCGGCTTCTTGGCAAAAGTGTTTGCTATTTTAGCTAAGCATGAATTGAGTGTTGACCTGATTACAACCAGTGAGATCTCAGTTGCGCTAACTTTTGATAATCCAACTGGCAGTACCCAATCGGTTATCAATAGTAACGTTGTTGCTGAACTAGAGCAGCTTTGTGAAGTTACTGTTGAGCATGGCTTGTCGTTAGTTGCTGTTATTGGCAACAACCTTCACAGAACAAAAGGGCTGGGGAGTAGCGTATTCGATAAAATTAACGATTTTAACATTCGTATGATTTGTCATGGCGCGAGTAGCAACAATCTATGCTTCTTGGTCCCTGAACAGGACGCAAACACGGTCGTTGAACAGCTGCACGACACGTTGTTTGCCGCTTAACTGACGTTAGTCGTAATAACACCCTGATATTTAAAAACGCCAAGTGCTCTAATTTAAATGAGACTTGGCGTTTGACATCAGCTTGTCGAGCGTATGCTGCAAGCTTGCTAGTTCATCTACTTTCATACCGGTTAACGAATATAGCTTGCCCGGTATATGTCGTGCTTTTTGTTTGATGTGTCTGCCATGCGCAGAGAGCGCAATAGTTACAGAGCGTTCGTCATCTTCACTACGCTGTCTTTTGATGAGCTGCGCCGCTTCCATTCTTTTGAGCAAAGGTGACAATGTTCCTGTATCTAGATCCAATTTTTCACTCAAGAACTTTATTGGTACACCGTCATTTGCCTCCCATAACACCAGCATCACAAGGTATTGTGGATAGGTAAGGCCGATATCTTTCAATAAAGGCGCGTATAACTTAGTAATGGTTTTATTTAAGTTATACACACGAAAGCATAGTTGCTTCTCAAGTTTTAAATTTTCACTCATTGTTGACTCACAGCAGTGCTTTAATTGCACCCTCTATCGCAGCAGGTTTTGTAATTGTGGCAAAACGCTCAACGCTTTGACCGTCTCGGCCAATTAAAAACTTAGTAAAGTTCCACTTGATGCTTTCACTACCTAATATGCCTGGTGCTTGTTTTTTCAAATACTTATACAAAGGGTGAGCATTATCACCGTTTACATCGATTTTACCAAACACTGGAAATTTAATGTTGAACTGTAAATCGCAGAATGACTTTATTTCTTCGTTGGAGCCTTTTTCTTGCTCTTTAAATTGATTACAAGGAAAGGCCAATATTTCTAAACCTTGATCTTTGTATTTGTCATAAAGTTCTTGAAGGCCTTTGTATTGCGGTGTAAACCCGCATGCACTTGCAGTATTCACAATGAGTACAACTTTGTCTTTGTAATCTGCTAAGGAAACTTCGTCACCCTTAAAGTCTTGTGCCGTAAAGTCATAAATAGAGGCTGCCATATCTGATCCTATAAATATTGTGAAAAATAATATTGTGCACAATATATAATTTTATCTTAGAAAGATCAATTACTAGAGTAGGTATAGCAAATAAAGTAGTATAGCGGTCTATTCACTCAAATATTTTTGCTATGAAAAAAGTCGCATTTATTGGTTTAGGTGTCATGGGGTATCCAATGGCAGGTCATTTATCAACAACTGGGCATGATGTAACGGTTTATAACCGCACAACAGAAAAGGCTGAAGCATGGACGAAAGCGCATAAAGGTGGTTATGGCATTACGCCATATGATGCGGCAAAAGACTGCGATATCGTGTTTTTATGTGTAGGTAATGACGACGATGTGCGAAGTGTTGTCTATGGAGAACAAGGTGTTTTAGCGGCAATGAAAGAGGGCGCTATACTTGTCGACCATACTACGGCATCTGCAGAACTAGCCCGTGAATTAGATAGTGCTTGCAAAGAGAACGGCATTGGCTTTTTAGATGCCCCCGTTTCAGGCGGCCAAGCAGGTGCGGAAAATGGTGTGTTAACTGTTATGCTTGGAGGCGATGACGTAAACTACCAGCAAGCAAAGCCTATCATGGATGCATTTTCACGTTTTACTCAGCTAATGGGACCTGCTGGCAGCGGCCAATTGGCTAAAATGGTGAATCAAATATGTATAGCTGGTGTCGTGCAAGGCTTAGCTGAAGGCTTCAATTTTGCGCAAAAGGTTGGTTTAGACCCCGATTTGCTTGTTGAGACTATTTCCAAAGGTGCAGCAGGTTCATGGCAAATGGAAAATCGCTACAAAACGATGTTTGATGGCGAATACGAGTTTGGTTTTGCGGTAGACTGGATGCGCAAAGACTTGTCGATAGCGTTTGCTGAAGCAGAGAAAAACAATGTACCGTTGCCTATGACTAAAATGGTGGACGGTTTTTATGAAGAAGTGCAACAATTAGGCGGTAGCCGTTGGGATACGTCTAGCTTAATTGCCCGTTTTAAAGACGCTAAGTAGCTATTGCGTTATACTCATTTAAATGTCGACAACTGTGTGAGGTATAAGTGCGACGATTAATTCTTGCTATGTTAATAGGATTTAATTTCGCATTAGGGACATTTGCACAAGCTAATCAAACATATCGTATCGTTACGCCTGGTCCCTTGGATGGGCATAACGTGCGAAACCCATTTGTAGAAGAACTTCTACACCTAATTTTCGAACGACAAGGTTTAAATCTAGACCTTGTTTATAATGACAGAACATTTACACAAGGACGGGCATTAAAAGAGCTCAGTGAAAGCGATACGATCAACCTCAATTGGTCTGCGACTTCTAAAGAACGACAACAGAACCTTAGAGCTATTGAAATCCCGCTGTATCAAGGGCTGATTGGTTGGCGCGTTTTATTAATCAAGCAAGGTGAACAAAGCCGCTTTAACACGATTGAGTCGCTCGAGATGCTTAAATCACTAGTGGCAGTGCAACGTTTCGACTGGCCAGATTATCAAGTACTGAAAGAAAACGGTTTAAACGTGGAAGGTAATTTGTCTTTCGAAAATCATTCGCTAGCCGTAAATGATGGCATAGCTGACTATTTTCCTCGTTCGGTACTCGAAATTGTAAGAGAAGCCAAAGAAAGCAGGAACAGTGGTTTATCGATAGAGTCGAGTATCATTTTGAAATATCCCGCGGCTTATTATTTCTTTGTTAATAAAGATAATGAAGAGTTAGCACGGGTGATCGAAAAAGGATTTCGACTGTTACTAAAAGATGGTGGGTATATCAGTTTGTTCCAAGCACATTTTGGTGAGCAACTTAAATCACTTAAATTGGACAACCGTAGAGTGTTCAATTTGAAAAACAGCACGTTCCCGAGTCAAGGCGTTGTTGCCGCGAGTAACAACGCTCTGTTTTACGAGTAGCTAGCTCTGAAGATACTCGTACAGTGCTTTTAGAATACTAATTTTATGAGCATTGTCTTCATATTCGTGAACAAGATTTTCAAGCTTGATCATGAATTCATCTGCGCTCAACAGACCTTTCCCACCCGTTTGAATTTTGTCACGACAATATGCTTGCCATTGTTGTGCTTCGTCAGGGGTAAGCGTATACGGGTAGTTTCTGGCGCGATAGCGATATAGCATTGGCGCAAGTCGCTCATCTTGGAAAGCAAACTCATGATTTGCTATTTGCTCTGGTGCCAAGTTTTGCAAAATTGCCATTTGTGCTTTATCTGCTTCAGAGAAAAAAGCGCCTCCATATAGCGCATGTTCTGGCTCTTGAGTATGAGTATCATCAAATTCCTGGGTAAATACCTCGTTTAACTTATCAATAATATCGCGATGGGCTTTAAGCTTGCTTAAATGCTCTAGGCAGGTTTCACGTGGTATCGCCAAGCGTTCGGCGTTTTCAGGTAGTAGAGTTTTCGCAGGTGCAACAACAGGGCACTTATTAATATGGATCAGTTTAACTGGAATCGGTAACTCACCTTCCGCCAATTCATCGTAGCGTGTGTATAATCGCTCTTCGATTTCTCCAGCGCTTAGCTCAAATAATGGGGAAGGGTCTTTCGCAAGGTCAATGGCTATCACCGCATTTTTATTCGTTGGGTGGTAAGCAATTGGCGCAAACCAACTCGTACATCCATGTTCTGCAGATATTTTACTGGAGGTATGAACTATCGGTGTCATGTTGTAGACATCTATTAGCTCAGCGACAGCCTTTTTATTCCTTAATCCAAATAGAAAATGATAGAGTTTAGGTTGCTGGTCTTTAATCAGCTTAGCCATTGCTATCGTTGCATAAACGTCGCTCATGGCGTCATGAGCAGCCTCGTGGCTAATACCATTTTCTGCTGTTAACAGTTCCAGACGAAAGCTGACCCTTTCTTCGCCAGTTTCTTCGTTTGTTACTTTTGGCCATTTGATACCGTCTGGACGTAACGCATAGCAGGCCCTGACCATGTCGATTATATCCCAGCGACTATTGCCGTTTTGCCATTCACGCGCATAAGGGTCGAAAAAGTTACGGTAAAACATGTAGCGTGTAACTTCATCATCAAAGCGAATGTTGTTGTAACCGGCGACACACGTATTTGGTTGGGAAAACTCTTGATGAATACGCCTTGCAAACTCTGCTTCAGGTAAACCTTCTTTTAACGCTTTTTGAGGTGTAATTCCTGTCACTAATGCAGCTTCGGGATGTGGCAAATAGTCAGCGGGTGGCTGACAATAAAACATGATGGGTTCGCCAACAATGTTCAATTCTAAATCGGTTCGGATAGCGGCGAATTGTGAGGGTTTATCGTATTTAGGGCTAACACCCCAAGTTTCATAATCGTGCCAAAGAATTGTAGGCTGTGCTGTCATAACGCGTGTACAAGACGTCTTCTTATTTTGTTGGTGCAAACTTTATCACAGTTTGGGTGAGTTGACGTTATTGCGGAAAAATTTAGTTCGCTGTTGCTCACTATGTTTTGTCAAAAGCGGTATTGGTTATGTCTGCGTGGTTATCGAATGAAAAATTCGATAACCACAACAGAATAGATCATTATGGCGTGTAATATACCGGAGAATTAGGGCCTACTGGCATACCTAATGCAAATACCCAAATATAGAACAAGGCTACCCAACCAACGAAGAACGCCATACTGTATGGCAGCATTGTTGCTACTAGGGTGCCAATACCCATATCTTTCTTATATTTGGTGGCCACAGCCAATATCAAACCAAAATAGCTCATCATGGGGGTTATCAGGTTTGTAACAGAGTCACCAATACGATAAGCGGCTTGGATAGTCTCTGGTGCATAACCAATTAACATCAGCATGGGGACAAAGATTGGTGCTGTAGCTGCCCACTGAGCAGAGGATGAACCTAAGCTCAAATTAATTAACGCACACATAAAGATAAAGAGTACGAATACTTCAGGGCCTGTTAGGCTCAAGGCCTGTAATAGCTCAGCGCCGTTGATAGCCAAAATAGTGCCTAAGTTGGTCCACTTAAAGAAAGCGACGAATTGAGAGGCGAAAAATACAAGCACAATATATAAGCTTAATGAGCTCATACTTTTACTCATAGCATTGATCACATCAACGTCATTTTTCATAGTGCCAACCACCTTTCCGTATACAAAACCTGGAATGGCAAACACGATAAAGATAATGACAACGATACCTTTTAAGAAAGGCGAACCCGCAACTGCGCCTGTTTCTGGGTGACGCAAAATACCGTCTTCAGGAATAATCGTAAGAGAAAGTAAGGCAGCTACCATTAAGAAGCTTACGCCTGCCCATTTAAGGCCTTTTTTCTCTAGTGCAGAGAGATGCTCGATATTTGAAACAATAGGCTCGCTAGCTTCGCTTTCGTTGTATTTACCTAAGCGAGGTTCTACTACTCTTTCTGTAATGACAGTACCTAAACCAGCGATTAAGAAGGTTGATACAATCATGAAAAACCAGTTCGCTTCAGGGCCAACTTGATAATTGGGGTCGATAAGCTGTGCTGCAGCACTTGTAATCCCTGAAAGTAGCGGGTCAATTGTGCCTAAAAATAAATTTGCGCTATAACCGCCTGATACGCCGGCAAATGCGGCAGCAAGGCCAGCTAGAGGATGTCTTCCTAAACTATGGAAAATCATCGCAGCAAGCGGAATAAGTACAACATACCCTAGCTCAGAAGCAGTGTTCGATAAAATGGCGGCGAATACTACCATGAAGGTCACTAGACGCTCAGACGCGCCCATCACCATGCCACGAAGTGCAGCAGATAACATGCCCGAGTGTTCTGCAACACTCACCCCAAGTAACGCTACAAGCACAGTACCAAGTGGGGCAAAGCCGGTAAAATTAGTAACCAAACCGGAAAATATTTTTTGTAAACCTTCTGCGCTCATTAGGCTTACTACTTCAATGACGCCGTCAGGATCTCTACCAGCAGAGCCTACTGGGCGAGGATCGATCGCACTCAAACCAAAAAAGTCTGCTATCCCGCTAAAGACAATGATAAATAAACAAAACATTGCGAATAACGTGATGGGGTGTGGGAGGAGGTTACCCAAAAATTCTACCGTTGATAAAAATCGGTTAAACAACCCATTTTTAGGTGTTGACGGAACAACACTTGAAGTCATATGTAAACGCCTTATTGCTGCGAGCAGATAGATTCCGCTTCTTTTTGTCAAAGTTTTTACTGGCTTTGTGTTTCGCTAAACATACATTTAAGCGTGAATGCCAACTTACCAAATTGATTTACAACACAATTTATTCAAGAAATAACCGCTGTTCCATTAAGCAGGTTAATGTAGTGTCGTAAAAGCCCGACATTATACGTAAAAGCAAGGGAAATATGCCAGCTTAGACAGCCTAAACCGAACACTTAAGTGAAACATTACACAAATTGTTACATCCGGTTTTTAAAATTGCTGAACTTTTTTTAAACCATTTCAACTTCAACTGCGACATACCCAATGATTGTTCAAATAATTATTCGGGAAAGTATAGTGAAAATCGCAGATACAAGCGGTCAAGACGTTGTTCTTGAAAAACCGTCAAATAAAAAAACATGGATAGTCTCAGCCACAGTCGCGGTAGGCTTGATTGCATTGGTTGCCTTTGCCATGCCATCAATTGCTACTTGGTCATCTGGTGAAGCCACTATTTCGAGAGATAGAGTCAGGTTAGCGACTGTTACTCGTGGAGATTTAGTTAGAGATCTTTCAGTACAGGGGCGTGTTGTCGCCGCAGTTAGTCCGAGGCTTTATGCGACAGGCCAAGGTACCATTACGTTTGAGGTAGATGCTGGTGATGAAGTCAAAAAAGGCCAAGTGTTAGCCATTATTGAAAGCCCAGAGCTAACCAACCAACTAAAGCAAGAACAAGCGACCCTTCAACAGCAGACATTGGATATCGAACGCCAAAAAATTCAAGCCCGAAAGCAAGCATTGGAAAACCAAAAAGCGGTGGATTTGGCTAAGGTGACTTTAGTGGCCGCAGAGCGTGAAAAGCGCCGCGCTGATAAAGCCTATGAGTACAATTCGATCAGCCAAATAGATTTTGAAAAGGCACAAGACGATTTACAAAACGCAGAGCTAGTATTCAAGCATGCAGAAGAAGATGCATCATTGAACTCGGAAAGTTTAGCGTTTGAAATTAAGACTGCTGAGCTGCAAGTAGACAGACAAGCATTACTGGTCAAAGAGCTTCAACGCAAGGTTGATGAACTGACGATGAAGTCGCCTGTGCAAGGTATCGTTGGTAATTTGGCTGTGAAGCAAAAGAACCAAGTGAGTCGCAATCAACCGATTTTAAGTGTTGTTGATTTGTCTGAGTTTGAGCTTGAAGTCGATATCCCAGAAAGCTACGCCGACGATCTTGCGATAGGCATGCCAGCACAAATTAACGTTAATGGTGAAACGTACGCAGCTAACCTAGTGACTATCTCACCCGAAATTGAGAACAATCAAGTGACTGGGCGCGTACGTTTCGCCGACTCTTCAACAAACCAACCGCTGGGTTTACGCCAAAATCAACGACTAACTACCCGCATTCTGATGGAAAACAAAACTGACGTACTAATGGTTAAGCGTGGACAGTTCTTGGAAAGTTCAAGCGGTAGATTTGCATACAAATTAACTAACGATATGGCAGAAAAAGTCACCATTCGTACAGGGGCTAGAAGCCTGTCAAATGTCGAAATAGTCGATGGTCTTGAAATCGGCGACACCATTATTGTGTCCAGCACAGATCAATTTAATAAAGCGGAAAAAGTACTGATTACGCAGTAATCCATATAAACAATAGGGAAAGGGGAACACTATGTTAACCATGAAGAATGTAAAAAAAGTATTTCGAACAGACCTCGTTGAAACCCATGCGCTGCGTGATTTTAATTTACAAGTGGATGAAGGTGAGTTTGTAGCCGTAACAGGCCCATCAGGCTCTGGCAAAACAACGTTTTTAAACATCGCGGGTATGCTAGAAACCTTTAATGGCGGTACCTATTCGTTAGACGGTGAAGACGTTAGCCACCTTAACGATAATCAGCGCAGCCGCTTACGTAATGAAAAAATAGGCTTTATCTTTCAAAGTTATAACTTAATACCTGATTTAAGTCTTTTTGATAACGTCGATGTGCCGCTTCGTTATCGTGGTTTTGATGCCAAAGAACGCAAAAAGCGCATTGAAGAAAGTCTGGAAATTGTTGGCTTAGCAAGTCGAATGAAACACTTGCCTGCACAGCTATCGGGTGGTCAGCAACAACGTGTGGCAATTGCTCGGGCATTGGCTGGCAAACCCCGTTTTCTTCTCGCGGATGAACCAACGGGGAATTTGGATTCGGAAATGGCACAAAGCGTAATGGAACTGCTTAAAAACATAAATAAAGCAGGTACTACGATTATCATGGTAACTCACGATCCTCAATTGGCGCAGCAAGCAACGCGAAATATCTTCGTTAAAGACGGCAAAGTCAGTGAACTCGATACTGTTGTCCCCATGACAGCCGCGTCAGCATAGGAGGCAGTATGTTTGGTTATTATGTAAAGTTAGCCTTAAAAAGTATTCAGCGAAACCCGCTGTTAAGCTTTTTAATGGTGGTTGCTATTGCGCTGGGAATAGGTGCAAGTATGACCACGATTACGGTGAATTATTTGATGTCAGCGAATCCTATCCCAGATAAAAGTGAACAACTTTTTTATGTACAAGTTGATAGCTGGGACCCTCACAATGCGTTTCGCGATGAATCTAACGAGCCTCCCAACCAGTTAACCTGGACCGATGCCAATAACCTTTTCAATGCTCAAAAAGCGGAAAAGCAAGTGATTATGGCGAAATCAGGTGGCGTATTGGTGCCAGCAGATAAAGATGTCAATCCATTTGAAGCGGAGTTTCGTCTAACGACCAGTGACTTCTTTGCAATGTTTGATACGCCATTTCTATATGGTCAAGGCTGGACTGCCGCGGAGGATATGGGCCGTGAACAAGTCGTTGTACTGACAAAACGAATTAACGACAAAGTCTTTGGTGGCGAAAATTCTGTAGGTAAAACACTGGAAATAGCGGGCAGCAATTTTCGTATCGTCGGTGTATTAAACACCTGGGAACCAGTACCGAAGTTTTATGATGTCAACAACGGCGCTTTTGACGAAACAGAAGAGTTGTTTATTCCGTTTTTGTTAAAAGAATCAATGGAATTACCAAATTGGGGCAACACTAACTGCTGGAAAAGTCCCGAAGGTGAGGGCTTTAAGGCGTTCTTGCAATCAGAGTGTATCAACTACCAAATGTGGGTGCAGTTGGATAACGCTGAGCAAGAAAAAGAATATTTATCATTCTTGAACAACTATGTAAGCGACCAAAAAGCATTGGGTAGATTTCCACGACCAATGAACAATCAATTATCTGATGTGATGGAATGGATGGAGAACCAAGACGTCGTGCAGGACGATGCCAAAATGATGATGTGGATGTCGTTTATGTTTTTGATGGTGTGCTTGTTAAATACCGTCGGTCTATTACTGGCGAAATTTATGGGCAAATCTTCAGAAATTGGTCTTCGTAGAGCAATTGGCGCTGAGAAAAAAGATATCTTTATTCAACACATGATAGAAGCTGGAATCATAGGCTTGCTTGGTGGATTATTTGGTTTAGTACTAGCGCTAGGCGGTTTAAAAGGCATAGAAAGCTTATACGGAGACTTTGTCACTAACTTAGTTGAACTTGACTTTGTTATGGCATTAACTGGCATCGCTATAGCACTAATTTCTAGTATCGTTGCTGGCCTTTATCCAACGTGGCGCGCATGCAATATTTCTCCAGCTAGTCAGCTCAAAAGCCAATAAGAAGGACAAACATTATGTTAGAACTAGGACCTATTTTACGTGCATTGTCACGTAACAAAATTGGCGCATTACTAATCGCGGTACAAATTGCCTTTACTATGGCCATTATTGTGAATTCTGTGTTTATCATTTACGAGCGTAGTCAAGAAACTAAGCGCGAAAGTGGTATCGATGAAGCCAATACATTCTTTTTAAGCAGCAGCGGCTTTGGTGCAAACTTTAGCGCGAAAGCAACTATACAAGAGGATTTGGACGCAATTAGAGCGCTTCCAGGTGTCGTTAACGCTGTTCAAATAAACGCGATTCCAATCAGTGGTGGTGGCTGGTCTATGGGCTTACAAACGCAGCCCGGTGCTGAACATGACGGCATAGGGTTAGCGGTTTATATGGTTGACGAGCATGGTCTACAAGCGATGGATTTAGAGTTGCTTGCAGGTGAAAACTTTACACCTTCTGATATTCGCTGGCGTGGCAATGGTGCGAGTGACTGGCCTGATAAAATCATTATCACTAAAGCAATGGCCAATCGTCTATTCCCTGATGATGATTACAGCCAAACGGTTGGGAAAACTGTTTATATCAACGATACAGAGCCTATGATTATTAGCGGTATTATTGATAAGTTACAAGCGCCATGGGTTGGTTGGGATAACGTTGAGAATGCCATGCTGTCGCCTGAACATTTGGAACGCTCAGCAGTTCGCTACATGATTCGTACGGAGCCTGGTAGACGCGATGAGTTGATGAAAACAGTAGAAGAGTTACTGGCGCAAAATAAAAACCGTGTTATCGATAATATGCGCAGCATCGACTATGTCCGCGAACGCAGTTACCGTGGGCATACAGCGATGATTAAAATTTTATCAACTGTCATTATAACGTTAACGATAGTTACAAGCCTTGGCATTGTTGGTTTAGCCAGCTTTAGTGTAAACCGTCGTAAAAAGCAGATAGGTATTAGAAGAGCGCTCGGCGCGACTAAATTTGATATTCTCCGCTACTTTATGGTCGAAAATCTCATGATAAGTTGTGTTGGCGTTGTTGTTGGTGCCGCACTAACAATCGGACTGAACATGGTATTGGTAAATGCACTATCAATCACACCTATGGATTGGTTTTATATCCCTATTGGTATGTTGTTGCTTTGCACTATTGGTCAACTTGCCGTCTATGGTCCAGCGAAAAAAGCGACGCTTATCGCCCCTGCAACGGCTACTCGGACCGTGTAAGTTTAATTAACGCAATAAAAAGCCCGAAAGGGCTATTTTTATGCCGAAAAATAAATAGTACTGCCCAAGCCTTACTATACTTGAATGTAACACTCAGGGTTTAGTGTTTTTCCGTGTTTCATTCAAGGAGGCTCCCATGGATCCGTTTCAACATTTTGTCGATGCTCAAAGTATGGTTTGGGCGAACGTTCAGGAAGAACTATCACAGGGCCACAAAACAAGTCATTGGATGTGGTTCGTATTTCCTCAGCTGTCTGGTCTCGGCAGCTCGTTGCTGGCTAGGCAATATGGAATTGATGATCTCGCGATGGCAAAAGCTTATCAAGAGCATGAAATACTCGGACCAAGGCTTATCGAAGCGACTAAAATGGTGTGTAAGCACCAAGGAAAATCGCTCGATGCTATTTTTGGTAATCCAGACAAACTTAAATTTATTTCGTGCATGACCCTATTTGCTAAAGCGTCAGGAAACAAGCTCTTTAAAAAAGCGATAAAAGCATTTGATGTCAAAAAGGATAAGCTTACGCTTGCTCGTATTTAAGCAAGCTTGGGTAACTGCCCGTTAACAAGAAAAGATTCTTTATAAAAGTTAATAGGCTCAGTGCCAACACCTGAAAAACTGATGGTCTCTGAATAAGAGCGACACTGCCATAGCTGTTGGTTCTCAGGTTGTTGGGATTTGATCACCGACGGCTGGCTTATTGCGACGTTTATACCGTTTGAGGTGCTGCGCGCTGACGTGTAACGCAGTGTATCTACGCCTAACTCTAGCGTGGCATATTTGCCTATTGCTTGAGTTGTGCGGTAATCACTAGGCGATTTAATTACACAGCTTAACTGTGGGTCTATGATTGCGGTTAAGTCGAAACAATCATTGCTTTCGACATACACTGAGAAGGTCATATGTTCAGAGCGTATCGGTTTACTATACGGTGTTGCCATATCAGACAAAAACACGAAGCGGTAAAAAGCGCACTCTGCAAGTGTGGTGTCGACTTCCTCGCAACCGTAAAAGTAGCTTGGCATTGTGGTGTCACCAAAGCGAGAACCGTATTTTAGAGGAGGATAACGAAAAGGGGTAGCAATGAGATAATGCCTTCCAATAGTATCAGGACGGTAAGGGGGCTTGACACCATCGAGAAGTTGCTCGAGTAGGTGCTGCTCTTCAAAATCATCAACCAGCTTACTAGTCGCAGCATACTCTTGTGTTTCGACTATCCTATATACATTCTTTTTGTACTGGCTTTTTAGTGGCAACAAATCCTTGTTGAACAGCATTGCTTAAATTTTCCCTCGCATTGCATCTAGATACTGATTGGTACGGAATAACCCTTCAATGGTAGGGCATAACTCCGCGGGAATACCATTTAATGCTGTGTTGTGCGTACGAAACCAATGTTGCATAAACGCTTCGTCGCCACCTGCAATAGCAAATAAAGAACGATAAAGCCTAATGAAGTGCAATTGAAGTTCGCCTGTTTTGGAATCAGGTGCGAAGCCTGAATGTTGTTTGCGAGAGAGTGTTGATGCATTAACCCCTAACAACGACTCTTTTTCTTTGGTTGTTAATTTTAAAGCCATGCATGCGTTATTGAATGCTTTCATTAACACATTAGCCGAATTTGGTTTAGCAATTGCAGTCATAAGATAGCTCCTTCGAACATCTCTTATTGTAGAACTACGTTATTGCAAATGCAATTTTATGGTGTGTTTTTGTGCTTTTGCATTAATTGGTGGCAAGGGCAATCGAATCTCGTGTAATGACACTAGGTTCGAATACTCGTTTGATTTCGAGCTTTTTGCGCTGATAAACCTCTTTTAAGACTAACTTAGCTGCCATAACACCCATTTGATTAACAGGGTTGTCGATAGTGGTTAGTGTAGGGTATAGATAATTCGCAAATATAACGTTATCAAAGCCGATGACCGACAAATCATCTGGTAACGTGTAACCATGTTCGCGAGCATACTTCATAGCACCAGACGCCATTTCATCATTAGCGCACACCAATGCACTAAACGTATGTTTTTGCTTGATAAAGTGCTTTAAACCGCTACTGCCGCCTGTTTCTTTAAAGTCGCCAATAAAGAATAAGTCTTCATTAAATACTATGCCGTTTTCAGCTAGAGCTCGTTTGTGACCTAACAAACGATTGCTGGCGTCAGCTTTGAATTGAGGGCCTGCGATATAAGCAATATCTTTATGCCCTTGCTCAATAATAGCGCTTGTTGCTAAGTAACCGCCTAGCTCATTGTCCAAGCTTATGCATTTGTCAGCAAGCTCTTCAACAAACCGACTCATTAGATAGATAGGCGTTTTTCCTTTGTTGAGCTCTACAATGTACTCATCAGAGACGGCTTCAACATGAGCAATAATCGCATCACAGTTGCGCCCAATTAAAAACTCTATTCCGTCTTTTTCTTTTTCTTCTTCAGAGTGCCCGGTTGTAATGATGACGTGCTTACCGGCAGTTCTGAGCTCGCTTTCAATGCCCGCCATCATCTGTCCAAAGAATGGACCGTGTAATTCTGACACTAATATCCCGACTGAGTCACTTCGATTAGAGGCGAGGGAGCGTGCGGTAGCGTTAGGGCGGTAGCCAAGTTCATTCATGGCATCAAGTACTTTTTGCTTCGTTTTGTCACTGACCTTCGCGTTGTTATTCATCACGCGAGAAACCGTAGCAAGTGAAACACCAGCAAGTTTAGAAACTTCGTAAATTGTTGCCATAGAAGAAAAAACTACCGAATAATTTTGTATATTTTCTAATAATACCGGAGTGTTAACGCATTAACTAGCCGAGAATCTTAATCGCGATTGGATTTGATCTATCTTGTCACTGGTTAACTGGTATTTTGTCATAATAGCGGCGACTGCAAACGAGCCCAATGCGGGCAGTATTGTAAACGACAGTAAGATACCTTGCTGTGTCGCTTCTGTTTGCGCGGTATCAGCTTGATAATCGTAAAAGGCTAATAACCAGCCCGCAATCGCGCCACCTAATGCCACACCCATTTTAATAAAGAATATAACCCCAGAGTATACAAGGCCAGTTACACGCACACCTGTTTTTTCGTGACCATAATCAATGGTATCAGCCATTTTCGCCCATAGCAGTGGCGTGGCCATATCGAGGAAAAACTTCCAGAAAATAAATGCTACAAACGCGAGTACAATTTGGTCGGCAGCTATGAAAAAGCTCAAAACACATATAACGGCAGAGATTGTTTGCAAAGCTATATACGCTTTGATTTTACAAACTCGTTTAGCTAACGGCTGTGCGATAGCGCATCCTATCATGCTAGCGACGACCCCAAGGGTCATAAATGGGGTAATAAGGTCTTCTCTTACCAGGTAGTATTTCACGTAATAAACGGCCAGGGTAAAGCGCAGCACTTGTCCTGTAAGCAGAAATAGGGCGGCTAAACATAAAATTCGCCATTGGTCATTTTTCCAAAGAGATTTACCACTTTCCCAAAACGACACTTCCTGAGACTTCGGTTGCTCAATGCGCTCTTTAGTGCCAATAAAACATAAAAGAAACAGCACTAAACCAAGAATACTCATTGCGGTCAT
The DNA here is from genome assembly GCF_042682785.1 of Thalassotalea euphylliae. Lineage (GTDB taxonomy): Bacteria > Pseudomonadota > Gammaproteobacteria > Enterobacterales > Alteromonadaceae > Thalassotalea_F > Thalassotalea_F euphylliae. The sequence continues at coordinate 640,062 of NZ_JBHUIB010000003.1, forward strand.
GGTGTATTGGTAACCTTTGGCTGTGTCACCTTGACCAAAATACTCAACAAGCGGCATGGTACAGCCGGCAACAATAACACCGCCCAGCATGCCAAATACAAAACGATATGACTGAACCGTAACACGCTCTTTGGCATCTGCAGTGAGTACGCCACCTAGTGCACAGTAAGGAATGTTTATCGCAGTATAAGCCACCATTAGCATGGTATAGGTGGCGAAAGCATACGCTATCTTACTGGTACCCTCCAAATCTGGGGTGGTGAACGCTAAAATACTGATAATGGCAAAAGGTAGTGCGAGCCATAATAGGTAAGGCCGAAAGTGTCCCCACTTAGTATGTGTTCTATCGGCTACAGCACCCATCAATGGGTCTGTAACTGCATCAATTACACGAACAACGAGGAACATGGTACCAACCACTGCAGGAGACAAGCCCACTACATCAGTGTAGTAAAGCATTAAAAACATCATAACCGTTTGAAAGATGATGTTACTGGCGGTATCACCTAAGCCATAGGCTATCTTTTCTTTAACACTTACCATTGTTACCTCGCCTCGTTGTTTTATTGTTTTTATTATTTTCGGCTAGAAATCAGTTGCTTGTAGCAGAGACCACTTTCCTTAATGGTACGAGTTTGTGTTGGATAATCAACATAGACAATGCCAAAACGTTTTAGGTAACCTTCTGCCCATTCAAAGTTGTCCATTAGACTCCACGCAAAGTACCCTGCAACGTTCACCCCTTGCTCTATTGCATTATGTAACGCAATAAAATGCGCTTGGTAGTAATTTACGCGATCGATATCGTTAACTCGGCCATTTTCCAGTTTATCAGCCATTGCTGCGCCATTCTCAGTGATAAATACTGGTGGGAGGTCATAGCGTTTGTTTAAATCCACCAATAAATCGGTAAATGCTTGCGGGTATATCTCCCAACCGATATCGGTCAATGGTTCTTGCGGCGGCAGTTCACGATAGATGTTTTGCTCATCAGCAACATACTTTAAGCGTGTATAGAAATTAATACCCAAAAAGTCGATAGGTTGGCCAATAATCGCTAAGTCACCTTCATGGATGTCAGGCTTTTGCCATTCTGGCATGCTATCGATAATGTCAGGATATGCTTTATCAAATATCGGCTTTGCATACCACTGGTTAATGTAGTCGTCTGCGTAGGCTGTTGCCGCTTCATCAGCTTTTGAGTTTGCATAACAAGGCGTAAAGTTTAAAACAATGCCGTTTTGTGTATTAGGACTTTCGCTGTTTAATACCTGCATGCCAAGGCCGTGAGCCAGCAAGATATGATGTGCTGCTTTTCTGCCGTATTCTTTGCCTATTTTTCCTGGCGCGTGAATACCAACTTCATAGCCAAGAAACGCACTACAGAAAGGTTCGTTAAAGGTGGCGTAAGAATATACACGGTCACCAAAAGCTTTAACGACTAATTTGGTGTATTCCTGAAATCTATACGCTGTTTCTCGATTTAGCCAACCACCTTCATCTTCTAGGTATTGAGGTAAATCCCAGTGATACAGTGTGACGTAAGGCTTAATGTTTTTCGCATTTAACGCGTCAAGTAATTGAATATAGAAGTTTAAGCCTTCTTCATTCGGCGTGCCATCTTGATGCATAACACGTGGCCAAGAAATGGAAAGGCGGTATGCGTCAACGCCCAAGCTTTCTATTAATTCAACATCTTCCTTCCAGCGCTTTACATGTTCACATGCAACGAAGCCATTTGAGTTATCTGCGATTTTGCCTGGTGTCGCACAAAAAGTGTCCCAAATGCATGGTAGTCGAGTATCCGCAGAACCTTCAATCTGAAACGAAGCGGTTGCTACGCCATAAGTGAAGTTTTTTTCTAGTAGTCGCGAACCAGAAGGCAGCTCAAATTGATTCATTTCTTTTACCTATTCATCAAACACAAGTATTAGCACTCATGCTTTGGATAATCCGTTTTTATTTTTGAAAGCGCTTACAATTTTGTTGAAAAAAAGACGCTGTTCGACTTTAATAGTTGTGTAAGCGCTTACATTTAGGTTAGTGTTATTTATCGGATAGGTCAACCTTATTATCAAAAGCGCGACTACACTAATACAAAAATTATTAAAAACAGAACATAGGGGGCTGTATGGCAGGTGCTACCACAATGCCTGAGCAAACATCGAATATTTCATCAGGTGGTGATCAAAATTACCGCTTCGCTCTAACTTCACTTACGTCATTGTTTTTTATGTGGGGTTTTATTACATGTCTCAATGACATTCTAATTCCACATCTAAAAGCGGTATTTGATTTAACCTACACCCAGGCAATGCTGATACAGTTTTGTTTTTTTGGTGCTTACTTTATCGTCTCTATTCCGTCTGGCGTATTGGTGAAAAAACTGGGTTTCCAAAAAGGTATCGTTATTGGTCTTGTCATCGCAGCACTGGGTTGCCTTGGCTTCTATCCTGCCGCGTCAATGCAAAGCTATCCCGTTTTTTTAGTTGCTCTGTTTATTTTGGCGAGCGGAATTACCTTACTGCAGGTATCAGCTAACCCTTATGTCAGTATTCTTGGTAAACCAGAGACAGCTTCTTCTCGCCTAACACTTACTCAGGCGTTTAATTCGTTAGGTACCACAGTGGCGCCATTTTTTGGCGCATTTTTAATTTTAGAGCAAGCAGCGACTGAAGTAGGCAATGTTGCAGCAGGTGCTGAGGCGGTGCAAATGCCTTATATCATGCTTGCTGGCATGTTGCTGATTCTTGCCGCCATTTTCGCCTATATGAAATTGCCTGTTGTAGAAACGGCGCAGGTTGACGAGAAAGAAGAAGTTTCTGGCAGCGCATGGCAATACAGTCATCTAGTGCTTGGGGCGCTGGGTATTTTTGTCTATGTTGGCGGTGAAGTTGCAATAGGCAGCTTTCTCGTTAACTTTTTAAATCAACCAGACATCGCAGGATTAGAAGAAGCGGAAGCCGCTAAATACATCGCATACTATTGGGGGGGCGCTATGGTTGGCCGCTTTATTGGTGCTGGTGTTATGCAACGAATTGCTGCTGGTAAAGTATTGGCGTTTAACGCCTGTGCGGCAGTTATTCTTATTGTCGTTGCAATTTTTAGCTCTGGTCATTTCGCAATGTGGGCCATTTTAGCAGTAGGCTTATGCAACTCTATCATGTTCCCAACTATTTTCAGCTTAGCAATTACGGGGTTAGGCAAACATACATCGCAAGGCTCAGGCATATTATGTTTAGCGATTGTTGGTGGTGCAATTATCCCTGTATTCCAAGGAATGTTGGCAGATAGTATTGGTGTTCAACTGTCTTTCGCATTACCCATTTTATGTTATGTATACATCGCTTATTACGGCCTTATTGGCAGTAAAGTAAAACAGGCTGATAAATAAGGTCTTACAATGAAAACAACAATGATTAAAAAGAAAAAACTAGCACTTTTGGTCCCTGCTTTGGTCGCACTGACAGCCTGTAATCAGGATTCAACGTCGGTGCAAAAAACCGAAACTGCTACGCCAAATAAAGTTGAAGATCAAAGCCAAGTGACTTCAACTCACAACATAGATATTTGGCCAACATTGGATATTGCTGTAAAAAAAGACGAAAAGATTGAAGCTAGCGTCGAATCTTTGCTAGCAAAAATGACACTTGAACAAAAAGTTGCGCAGATGATCCAGCCCGAAATACGCGATATCACGGTTGAAGACATGCGTAAGTACGGCTTCGGCTCTTATTTAAATGGTGGTGGTTCATTCCCAAGCAATAATAAGCAATCAACCCCACAAGACTGGATTCAGCTAGCGGAAGATATGTATCAGGCATCAATTGATGACTCACTTGATGGTTCGTCTATCCCAACGATGTGGGGTACCGATGCAGTCCACGGTCACAATAATGTTATTGGGGCGACATTGTTTCCACACAATATTGGTCTTGGTGCGGCAAACAACCCTGATTTAATCGAAAAAATTGCTGAAATTACGGCGAAAGAAGTGATGGTAACGGGAATTGATTGGGTGTTTGCACCAACCGTTGCTGTGGTACGAGATGATAGATGGGGCAGAACCTACGAAGGCTATTCGGAAGACCCGGAAATTGTCCGTTCTTATTCGGCGGCTATTGTAAAAGGTCTTCAAGGTCATGCTGACGGCGACTTTCTGAGTGATCAACGTGTGATTTCAACCGTTAAGCATTTTGTTGGTGATGGTGGAACAGTTGGCGGAGACGATCAAGGCGATAATATTTCATCCGAGCAAGAGCTGTTTGATATCCATGCTCAAGGTTATGTTGGTGGCTTAACCGCAGGCTCGCAGTCTGTGATGGCATCATTCAATAGCTGGCACGGTAAGAAAATTCATGGCGACGAATATTTATTAACCCAAGTGCTAAAAGAAAAAATGGGGTTCGATGGCTTTGTTGTTGGGGATTGGAATGGGCACGGCCAAATTAAAGGGTGTACTAACGATAATTGTCCGCAGGCAGTCAATGCTGGTTTAGATATCTACATGGTACCAACCAATGCGTGGAAGCCGCTTTACGAGAATACTATTGAGCAAGTTAAAGCGGGTGATATCAAAATGTCACGCATTGACGATGCTGTGCGTCGTATCCTACGCGTAAAAGTACGGGCGGGTTTGTTTGAAAAACCGAGTCCTGCAAAACGTCCATTCTCGGGCAAAACAGAGCTAATTGGCGCTAAAGAGCATCGCGACGTTGCTCGTCAAGCGGTCAGAGAGTCACTCGTTTTATTGAAAAACCAAGATAATATTCTGCCACTTTCTCCTTCGCTGAACGTACTCGTTGCCGGTGACGGTGCTGATAATATCGGTAAACAATCTGGCGGTTGGACGGTAACGTGGCAAGGCACGGGCAATAATAATAACGATTTCCCGGGTGGTACATCTATTTATGATGGTATAGCTAAGCAGGTTGAAAGTGCTGGTGGGAGCGCAACGCTTAGTGTAGATGGCTCTTTCGACAAAAAGCCTGATGTAGCGGTGGTTGTTTTTGGTGAAGATCCTTATGCAGAAGGTCATGGTGATCGTGACAATCTAGAATACCAACGCGGTGATAAACGCGATCTTGCTTTGTTAAAGAAACTGAAGGCGCAAGGAATTCCAGTTGTTTCTCTGTTCATTAGTGGGCGTGCAATGTGGGTAAACCCAGAAATGAACGCTTCAGATGCCTTTGTTGCGGTCTGGTTACCTGGTTCTGAGGGCGATGGTGTCGCAGAAGTTATTTTTGCTGACAAAGATAACCAAGTACAACATGACTTTGTGGGTAAACTATCATTCTCATGGCCGAAATCGGCAAATCAAGCAGTCGTTAACCGCGGTGATGCAGATTATGACCCGCTGCTTCCATACGGCTTTGGTTTGAAATACGGTGAAACTAGCACGCTATCTTCAGAGCTGGATGAATCTGTTGTAGTTTCTGATGCAGATTTAACGAGAGAAATGCTGTTCGATGGAAAAATGCATAAACCATGGCTGATGTGGCTATTTTCGGACAATGATCAAATGCAGCCAAACGCAAATACCCACGAATTAGGCGCGCTTTCATACCGTACGGTAGATATGAATGTACAAGAAGATGCCCGACAAATTGTGTTGAAGGGTGGTGCAAAAGCTGGTTTGCGTATCGTCAGCAAAAGTAACTTTAGAGAAGACTTACGATCAGCGCTTGAAGCGAAATCTGCATTAACCTTTATGGTGAGTGTATTAGATGAACCTAAGGGGCGCATTATGGTTGGTACGCGTTGTCAAAAGGCGGAGAGCCCTACGGACAATTGCGGGGCAGAAATCGATATTACAGACAAACTAAAGCCTATTGTTCATCACGGCTGGGCTAAAGTTGATATTGATTTGAAATGCTTTGCGGACAAAGGGACTAGCTTTGGCGACCTAGTAGTTCCATTTGAAATCTATTCGACTGAGTCTGCTACGTTGCAACTAGCTGCCATTAGTTATGAGCCAAATAAAGCTGAAAAAGCAGCGATAAGCTGTCAATAGCACTAGTTAGACGCTCATTGGTATTTTACCTTTGAGCGTTTTTATTAGAAATCAATGTAAGCGCTTACATTGATTTCTAATAAAAACGGGGAGTAACTAAATGAAAACGATAAGTAAAATAACACCGTTGGCTATAGCAACAGCATTAGTAGTATCGGGATGTGGGGGCTCTGATGGCTCATCATCGAATGTCAGTGACAATATTGCACCTAAAATCAATAGCGTTCCAATTACTGACCTCGCAGTTGGCACGGCTTATACCTATCAATTAGATGTTAATGACAGTGATGGCGATACGCTGTCTTATCAAGCAACAGTACTTCCCAGTTGGTTGTCTTTTAATGCAGAAACGGGCGAGTTGAGTGGTACGCCATCTCAATCGGATGTCGGTAGTCATCAGGTTTCTATTTCGATAAGCGACGGTACAGTTACCGTTGAGCATGAATTTACTGTTGTCGTTTCAATAGCTTCTGGACAGTGGCAATTAACTTGGAGTGACGAATTTGACGGCAGTGGGTTAAACACTGATAACTGGAATATTGAAACAGGTGATGGCTCTCAATATGGCATCCCGGGTTGGGGTAATAACGAATTAGAATGGTACCAAGAAGACAATGTCACTGTAGCAAACGGTAACTTGGTCATTGAAGCACGTGAAGAAGCGTCTAATGGTTATGATTACACATCAGCACGTCTTCGCACTGACGGCAAAGTTGATATTCAATACGGTCGTATAGAAGCAAGAATTAAAATACCCGAAGGACAAGGACTATGGCCTGCGTTCTGGATGCTACCAACAGATAGCCAATATGGCGGTTGGGCTTCAGGTGGTGAAATCGACATTATGGAAGTGGTAAATCCACTATCAACAGAAGAAAACCATGTTCACGGTACCATTCACTATGGAATGGCATGGCCATTAAACGTGAGTTCGGGTAAAGAGCTAACCGCTGACGTGCTGAGTGACTTCAATGTTTATGCTATTGAGTGGGAAGAAAATGAAATTCGTTGGTTCTTCAATGATGTTCATTACGCGACAGTCACCTCAGATACGTGGTGGAGTTACTTCTATAAGGATACTGAAACAGGGTATGTGTCTGATGAAGCGGCGCCATTTAATCAGTCATTCCACTTACTATTGAATATGGCTGTTGGTGGCAACTGGCCGGGTTCACCAGATGCGGCGACACAATTTCCAGCGCAAATGTTAGTAGATTACGTGCGTGTTTACGAATGTGACGCTGACAATGCAGACGGTTCAGGTTGTTTTTCCAATGTTGATAATAGTGTAGAGCCAGCCCCTGCAAACAGCCCACATATCGCGCAATACGATTTATTTAGCGATGAAGCAAATGCTTTAGCGTGGGAGATAAATGGCGAAACGTTGACGCGAGACTTATCTATTTCTGTTGCCTGGGATAATAGCGGTGCAATAACGGCTCAAACAATTGATGTTGGTGGTGAGCAAGGCACCGTTCTTGACATTGTCACAACAGATAAAGGCAATGTTGCTATATACGCGCAAGACGGTGAAACCTTTGCACTAAAAGGTATGGGGGATTCATCGCAGCCTTGGATGCTACATGCAGCTGAGCTTAAGTTTGATGTCTATGTCGAAGCGGCAAATACCGATTTAGATAGCCAGTTTATTGTCAAAATGGATAGCGGCTGGCCAGCGCTTGGTCAAAAAGTCATGAACTTTGCTGATGTTAAAACTGGCGAATGGCAAACAATATCTGTACCGGTTAATGAGTTAATTGCTACGCCAGGCGAGCAAGCTGTAAACCTAAACAATGTGTTAAACCTTTTCGTACTTGAGTTTAGCGCTTTTGCACATGTGCAAGTGGATAATGTTCAATTAATTTGCGGCCATAAAGATGCTAATGGGTGTGGTATTAACCCACCTGCGCAAAGTGTCACTATAGACACGTTAGTGGTTTTTGACGATGAGGTGAACAACGATACTTGGAATAACGGTATTGGTGCATGGGACACGGCAATAAACCGTGATTACACCAATAACAGTGGTAACTTCGTATCATGGGACGTTACTGCAAGCGATGATGCCGCGCGAGGTAATGTGCTTAATGTGAGCTTTGGTTCTGCATCAGGTATTGATGGTCTTTTATATATTCAATCAGACCCAGCAGTTGACTTGGGTTCGTTTGCAAGTGGTGAACTAGTGTTCGACATCAAGGTTAATGACTATGCTGAAACGTCAAACGGTATTAGCTTTAAAGTTGACTGTGTATACCCTTGTACAACCGGAGACCAATTACTTGGCGTTATTGCAGATGGCGAATGGCAAACTGTGCGTATACCAGTAAGCTCGCTAGTGTCTAATGGCTTAGACCTATCGCAAGTAAATACTGGTTTGGTGATATTCCCTACATGGGGCGATCAAGCAGGCGTTGACTTTTCGCTTGATAATATCCGATGGGTTAGCACGGCTTCGCCATCAGAGCCGCCAGCTGTAGAAGGTGATATCGTGATTTATGCAGAATCATTTGACAGCAATTGGACCTTCTGGGATTGCTGTGGCGGCGCAAGTTATCAGCAAGTCGTCGACAGTGATAATGGCAACGTGGTAGAGGTGTCGTTTGCAGGTGCGCCAACGGTTATTGGTGCTAGTGCTACTTCACCTGTTAATGCCGCGACGCTAGATAACGCCACGATAGAGTTTGACTTTAAAATGGCAACGCCACCGTCAGATAGCAGTGCAGATTGGCTTATTAAAGTGGAAAGCGCTAATGCCAGTCAGTTTGCTGAAATTCGATTAGACCAGAGTGTAGAGGGGCATGCACCTATTCAAGGGCAGTGGCAACACTATACTTTTAATGTGTCAGAGTTGGCATCGCTTGGGTTAGATCCTAGTAGTATTAAATTGATTCTCGTTTTCCCTACGTGGAGTAAAGCGAACGGTGCAGTTTATCAAATAGATAACATCGTTATTAAAAGTAACTGATTTAGTAAAGTAAAAAAGGAAAGCAGCATAACGCGTTTGATGGGTTATGCTGCACGACTAACATGATAAAAAAATCTATCGTATTACTAACCTCAATCGCATTTCCCGCCGTTGCAGCTGACGTGGCTACAGGTGAAGCGGTTACGGTAAGCAAAGATTGGGAACTTGTTTGGCAAGACGAATTTAGTCAACCCACTATTGATAACGCTAAATGGAGCTTTGAACAGAACTGCTATGGCGGCGGTAACAATGAGCAACAATGCTACACCGATAGAGCGGAAAATGCGTTCATCGAAGACGGGGTGTTGGTGATAAAAGCCCTAAAAGAGTCGTTTGTTGGTCCCGCGGTTCATGACGATGCAGCCAATTACCAAAGTGCAGGAAATCGTGAACTACCATACACCTCGGCGCGTTTAAGAACCAAAAACAAAGGTGATTGGCGCTATGGCCGAATTGAGGTCAAAGCCAAATTGCCACAAGGTCAGGGTACTTGGCCAGCAATCTGGATGTTGCCAACAGATTGGGTATATGGTGGCTGGGCAGGTTCAGGCGAAATTGACATCATGGAAGCCGTAAATTTAAAAGCGCTCAGCGACCTTGATAACACGTCATCCGAAAACAAGTCACCCGAAGCGCGTATTCATGGCACATTGCATTACGGAAGGGCTTGGCCTGATAACGTCTATAGTGGTATCGGGTACTTATTACCCGAAGGTAAAAATCCAGCAGATGACTTTTATACCTATGCTGTTGAGTGGGAAGAAGGGGAAATTCGTTGGTATGTGGACAACATCCACTACGCGACTCAGCAAGCCTCTGGGTGGTATACACAGTACACAGTTAAGCAAGGTCAGTTAAAAAACGGCACGGGAAGCGCACCATTCGATCAAAAGTTTCATTTGTTGCTTAACTTTGCCGTTGGTGGAAATTGGGCGGGCGTTGTTAATGAAAAGGGCATTGATGACAGCATTTTCCCGCAACGTTTTGAAATTGATTATGTCCGTGTGTATCAGTGCAGTATTGACCAAAATACAGGCAAAGGATGCGCGGCAAAAGGTCAAAACGTTAAAGTGTTACCGGGAAAAAAGGCACCATCTCTTTAAGTGGATAATTTGAATAGATATTAGCTTGAACTGTCAGATTCGATTACTAGGAAGTAATCAAATCTGACAGTCGAAAAGTGCCAATAGCGGACGGTGGTAACGCCCTAGTTAATGGGCAAAATTTAGTTGGCTAAACTTAAGCGACGAAGGAGCAAAAAGCCAACTGTTTTTTGTCCTTTTAAACGACTTGTTATATTGCTTCTTGCAACACAACCTTATGATTAGCTTGATTTAGTGTAACACCAAAGCTGTTAAGATGAAGTAATTGACCATACTCATCCATATTATTGTCGCGACCAGTTTGTTTTAACCACTCTTGATAGAAAATGTCGAACTCAGAATCTTCGAAGTGCCTAATTCTCTGCGATAACACCCAAGAATTTTCTACATCATCAATGTCAGGTAAATCCACTGATTTTATACATGTTCCAAATAACTTTAGTAATATTACAAGTTCATCAAACGATTCTAGAGCTACTGTTTCTTGAAGCCCAACTCTTGCTTCAAGATCATTAAGGAATTCTGGCTTGATCGAATCAGATGCTACAAACGAAAAGTGTATCAAGAGATGCTGACTCCATTAGCAATATAACGCCCCAATGAGAGGCTGATAATGCTTGTGTAGCGAAGCGGAACTGAGCCAAGCTTTAGCAGTCCCGTACTTGATTGGCTTGTTATGCGGATATTTTGATCGTTTCAGATTCGTTTTCAATACTATAAATTAATTTAACCTCTAGACCACTTGAAAATTTAAAGACCAAAATATCATTACCGATTACTTCATAACCAAGCATATATCCAATAGCCTTTTTATCATCGCGGGCATACTCTACATATTTGTATGAAAACTCATGATCACCTTCCGCAACTAGAAAATCAGGAACAGATTTAACTCCTGCTACTTCCCAAATATAATGTTCGTCACTGTATGTAGCCTGAAGGCAATCACCATTTTCAAAGAGTAAATAAAATGTGCAACAGTAAGTAACGATTTTGCCATTAAGCCAAAACTCTTTTGCATATAACTTATTGCATTCAAAGTTACTCATATACCCTACTTATCCGCATAACGCCCCAATAAGAGGCTGATAATGCTTGGCTAAACTTGTGTAGCGTAGCGGAACTGAGCCAAGCGTTAGCAGTCCCATCACTTTATGCGCTTGTTAGCTATCTTTCTTAAAATCTGCCATTAAATTTTTATAATCAGACCACTCGGGATCTTGATAAAACACAATGTCTAAGGGGTATCTAGGGTGATCTTTAAGTGCTTCATTTAAAACGCTTAAAAACATTGGCTGATCAACAGTATAATGAACAAATTCTCTAAGGTTGTTACCTGTTCTAGCATAAGCTCTAAAACTAGCTCCAGAATCGGCAATTTCATTTAATGCTTCTTCTAGTTTATAGATTTTTGTTTGTTCTTCTTTCGTTGGCATTCCGTTGTTTTCACTGCCGTCGTATTCCCATTTAATTACAGCTAAAGTTGGGAAATGCTCAATAACTGATTTTTCAGGAAGGTAATTATCAAATGAATAGATGACCGGCATGCCTTTTTCCATTATTTTTCCAATAATTCCATTTTCTTCCGCATTCACAATACCAATAACTCCAAATAATAAAATAAACAGCCAATGTCTCATTTTTCGTCCTGATAGCTAACGCTCCAATATGGGGCGCATAAATGCTTGGCTAAAATTAGCGACTAAGGAGCGCAAGCCAAGCGTTTTGCGTCCCTGCCATAATTGACTTGTTATATTCAAAATTCATTGGGCTGAATAAATACAACACCTTCTTTTGTTATTTTCGTTTTTCCGTTCATGTCCTTATCGTGCCATGAACCATTACCCATTTTTAAAGATGTAATTGCTTCAGAATGAACCGTCATTGTACTCAAAGCGTACCCAGCTTGTTTTCTCATCGTTGCGTCAACGGCATCTATTGGCAAAACGGTCGGATATTTAAGTTGTTCAATTTCGACATTTTGTTCATTCGTTTTAACCTGCCAAAACTCTGATTCTGTAATCCAAAGTTGATAAGTGCTAGGGAACTTATTTCCAGCGGGAGTATTTATTGAAGCTATAGATAAAATTCCGCCACCTGCTGGCACTTCCATTTTTGCGCTAGAGTTTTTATATAATTTGAAATCATTATTGGTTGTCATTTTGGGAGTAGATGATGACTCTTGCTCTATGACCTCGGCTGATCTCGAATCATTAAATTCAGGAGTTTTGTTAGAGCTATTCATTACAGCAGGAAGGAGCACTTGTAGACCTAAATAGGCAATAAAAACAAAGGCTATCGCAAAACCGCTACCAAACACTAATCCACTCAAAAACTTATTGAACACGCCGATCCTTCCTTTGAATATAACGCCTTACTAATGGGCGCATAAATGCTTGGCTAAAATTAGCTACGAAGGAGCGCAAGCCAAGCGTTTTGCGTCCTTTTGAGCAACTTGTTATAAAGCACTTTTCGCAAATTTATACAGCCCATTTGTACCGAGGTTTGCTTCGGTCTTTACCAAGCTCCAACCTAAAGAGTGGAATGGGGAACCATCTTCTAAAAGGTTAATTGTTAATACGCCTAACTCTTTGTACATGCCATGAGGTGACAAAATTAAAACTTGGTTGGTATTAACATTTGGATTAACAGATCTTAAATTTAAAGTTACGTGACCATCTACTAGTTTTTTGCCTGAAAGGTCAACCGGAAAAATCCAACCCTCAAGGTAACTGTCTCCAATAGAAATGGCGTAAAACCCTTTTCCTTTATTATCAATTTCTAAAATATGATGAAAGTATTCATGACCATTCTTTTGATGTCCCGCCCAAGTTCCTTGTAATTTATCTAAATCGACAGCAATAGATTCGAATGTTAAAAAGATCATCAAAATCAGAATTATTCTCATGACTATCCTTGTGCTTTATAACGCCCCAATAAGAGGCTGATAATTGTTGGCTACAATGTGCAGCGAAGCGGAACTGAGCCAACTGTTAGCAGTCCCGCTTGAGTTACTTGTTAGCTATACTTTTCACTTCTTTGATGAGTTTTTCACGCTCTTCAATATTGTATGCCATAGGCTGAGTGCTAGAACATGAACTAATTGAAGGAGTTTTTCCATAGTTACCAAAAACAATGCATTCATAACCAACGGTCACATCCAAGTCACACGATGTGAAATTAACAAAAGAAGTCATAGTATTTATATCTGGGTAGGACTTTAACTCTTTGGATACTACAAGTTTACTTTCTACTTCGTTGTCATCTATCAACCGACTAGAAACTACCTTACCAATATACACGTAATCTGAGGCATCCACTTTTTCTTTAAGTATTCCTGAGACACACGTGCACGCAAAACTAAATGAGCTAAAGAGTATTAATATAAGTCCGATTACTTTCACAATACCTCCGATGTATAGCTAACAGTATATTATTTAGACGTCTCAGTAATATCCGCCTACGACTATCTAATTAAATTATCATAAACCGTAATTAATTCAATTTGTTACCAAAGAAATAAACGTACTTCTTTGCCTTCTTGCGGATACTACTGAGACTTCATAGTAATATCCCGCTGTAATTACCGATTATTATTCAAATATTTCATGATGTTAAAGAGATGTTTTGTGTAGTTTGGGGATTTACTGAGAATTCTCAGTAATGTCGAGGTCAATGTCCTTAATTCACTCATAGCTGCCTTTAAGATATGAGCCACTGCATATATTTCTATTGAAATTCTAGAAAAATATTAGCGGTTAGTCGGCCTTGGGCTGGGTTGTCGCTAATGTCCTTTTCTTCGTCTACTAAAGTAGAGTGTAAAAGGTTTCCAGGATAAATAACCATACGATTAGGTTTGTATGGAATCGAATGAATTAATTCATAATGTTCATTGCTGTCAATCTGGTATCCATTCTGACTTAGGCCACTGTTATCAACTTCTTGCTGAACTGATGCAAAATAGCTATCAACCTGATTCTCTTTAATTCGTTCGAGCCCCGATTTTCTGTGTCTGAAAAAGCCTGTGCCACCATGGTTACCCTCATTAAGGTAAAGCAATACGGCAAAGTAGTATGGGCGAGCGGTATCAAAGTGTGGCAAGGTTTGCATTGCCGTTAACTCGTCAGGTTGTTTGGTTATTAATGAAAAATAACTGGGGTGAGCAGCAGGTAATAACCGCGTAGGTACATTAAGTACTTTATGAAACCCTTCAATCACGGGCTGTATAAGAGAAATGATCGTGTTTTGGGAAATGGGGCTGCGAATGCCTGGATAGTATGATTGCTTATCAACCTTATATACGCCATGCAACGCTTGCTGAATTAATTTTTCTATATTTAAGCAGTAATTATCGATGATAAGGGCAGGAGTTTTTTCCTTGCCGATATAGTTAACCCCGACACTAAAGTCAGGGTTAATTGTTATCGCAGACATATGCTTACATCATCTTACTTTTACAGTAATGGTCAATAAACTGCATGTGTGGCGGCCAACTAGCGACTTTCTTCTTCACATTCTGTTCTATGTTAGTCAGAAATGCTTGTAACTCTTGCTCAGTCATCATATCAACAATAGGGTGGTATTGATCAGGTATAAGGCCCTGTCCCATCATAACTTGTACCCAGCTTGATTCGCCAAATAGCTCCTCAGCTTTTTTAAATACTCTACCTGACTGTTTAAATAACGCCATACGATGAGTCAGGGTATCGGGTATCGGCATAGAGGCGCAATAGCGCCAAAAAGCAGAGTCTCTGCGATCGGTTAAATGATAATGCAGAATAATGAAATCTCGGATGTTGTCGATTTCTTCTTTCGTTTGTTTATTAAACTCAGCAACATCCGCATCGTTGATGCCAGTATGTGGGAACATTTGCAATAAACGTACAATCGACTTTTGGAATAGGTGAATGCCTGTAGATTCTAAAGGCTCGATAAAGCCTGACGATAAGCCAATAGCGATACAGTTTTTATTCCAATGTTTGCGACGGCTTCCTGTTTTGTACTTGATCACCCGAGGCTGATTCAACGGTTTACCTTCGATATTGTTCATCAAGGTATCAATTGCTTCTTCGTCCGTCATGTATTTATCACAGAAAACAAGGCCATTACCGGTACGATTCTGCAAAGGAATACGCCATTGCCAGCCGGATTCTCTCGCAATAGAGCGAGTGTAAGCTGGTGGTGTACCTACCGTTTCTGTTTGTACTGCAATTGCGCTGTTACAAGGTAAATAGTGGCTCCAGTCGTCGTAGCCTGTATGTAAAGCTTGTTCAATGAGCAGCGCCCTGAAACCCGTGCAATCGATAAACAAGTCACCTTCAACGAGTTTTCCATTGTCCAAACGGATGCCGGTGATAAAGCCGTCATTTTCGTCCAGGTTAACGTGATCAATTTTTCCTTCTACACGCACACAACCGTGTTTAAAGGCTAGCTCCTGCAAATACTTTGCATAAAGACCAGCGTCCAAATGGTATGCATGATTTAAATCTTGATTCGCCATAATCGCGAAACGACCTTCACGACTAGCCAAATGCTCAAGGCAATAGTCCCCAATGTCTTTGGCTATGCCCAACTCTTGGCCTTTTCGCCAAAAGTGATGAAATCCACACGCCCAGCACTCTTGACCCAAATAGCCAAAAGAATGAATGTAGTCTTTGCCGACATCACGCCAGTTTTCAAATGATATTCCTAGCTTAAAGGTTGCATTTGTAGAGGCCATGAATTCGGCTTCGTTGATGCCAAGTAATTGATGCAAAATGTGAAGGGTAGGTATTGTGGCTTCACCTACACCAACGGTTGGTATTAAATCAGACTCAACGAGTGTAACCGACAAATGTTTACCTAGCAGCTTACTCAATGATGCTGCTGCCATCCAGCCTGCAGTGCCACCACCTGCTATGACTACTCTTTTAATTGGTTTGTTCATCATCGCTTCAATTTCTCTAGTAATTCTGCACGAATACGACGGGCTGTTAGCTCATCTATAGGTCTTTTCAACATGCCTTTAGCGTTGTCGCTTAAGTAGGAAAAGTCATTCTCTTCATGCTCAAAAATATAATGATCAAAAATAGCTTTCCATGCTTGTCTTTGTGCTTTGGGTAAATTGCGTAAACTCAACATTGCGTTGAGTAAAGCATTGTTTGGTCGCCCCATGAAAGCTGGCGTGTCACGCCACCAGTGGCTCAGTAGCACGCTAAATTCACTTAGTGCCTCAACATGATGCCACCACATACTGGGTATAAATAAGGCATCACCTGGTTCAAGCTCTGCGACAATAGCGTTCTCAAGTGCCGTTTTAAACTTTGGAAATTTATCAAAGTCGGGATTGTGAAAATCAACCATTGAAACATCCTGTCCACCTGGTGCAAATTCCATCGGGCCAGGGTAAAGATTGCTGATTTGCTCAGGAGCAAACAAAGTAAATCGTCTATTTCCAACGAGTGAACAAGCGATATTTAACGGAAAGTCATAATGTGCTGCGACGCGACTTTGATTACCAATCCATAGGCTGGTTAGCGGGCTGAAGTTGTCTAAGCTAGAGTTATGTTCTTCTTTAAAACCCGGGAAATATCGACTCACCTCTGTCGATGCAACATAGTAGGTGGTGCCCGTTGGCTTGGATATTTCTTCAAAAAGTTTAGACAGCACTTGTGATAAGTCTATTCGCGCTGCTTCAAAGTTAAAGCCATTAACCTCTTTGTTGTAGAAAACTCTACCTTGAGCCTCTGGCGGCAGCCGGCAAGCGCTTACAGGCTCTCCGCTGTAATAGCTTTGCAACAAGTTGCCTGCTTCCTGAGGGGATGCTAATCCAGCTTTCACCATAGGCCAATTGGCTCCGAATCCTTTTAGTAGGAGCGGTGCCTCTGATGCATACAAATATTCAGGTATATTGTCCGCTTGAATACCTGTTACTTCTTTAACTTGTTTCATATCAGCTTCCGTACAACGCTAGTAGACGCTATAACTGAGCATTTTTCTTTGCAAGTAAATGGTGCACGTTCCCTTGTGAGGCAAGCATCATATATATTGCTTGAAGATAGCCTTTCTCTTTCAGAGCGATAATGTTTTCGTTACTCAAGGTATTGAACTTGTCTTCATTGATAGTGTAAAAGCCAATCATCTGGTATTTCTTACCGTCATTTAATTGGATATCAAACGTGCAAGCTTCAATCAAGTCTAGCTCTGATAACATGCTACAAAAGTTCTCGCCGTCTGTCGCTCCATGATGCATAGCCTCTAACATGCTAGCTGTTTGGTCGAGGAAAGGGGAATTACCGCCGTATTCTAGGAAAAGGGGTTCTCCTTGATCTTTACTTACACGAGGATGTTCCATATCGATACAAAGCATACGATCTTTCACTTCTTCACCGTTTTCAACGCGTGTGTTGTTAGCAATTAAAAATGGTTGTCGCTTGACCGACATCGGAATATACGCGGCTTGCCAACCAGTTTCATTAAGAAATAGGTTTTCACCATCTTGAAAGCCAAACAGGGC
Source organism: Thalassotalea euphylliae (assembly GCF_042682785.1). Classification (GTDB taxonomy): domain Bacteria; phylum Pseudomonadota; class Gammaproteobacteria; order Enterobacterales; family Alteromonadaceae; genus Thalassotalea_F; species Thalassotalea_F euphylliae. The sequence continues at coordinate 657,638 of NZ_JBHUIB010000003.1, forward strand.
AACAGAAACAAACTGGCCTGTTTGTGGGTCTTTTCTCAAAAAAATCGGGTAGTGAATTTGAACGCTTCTAAATTCATTAGGAAATGTGAGTGCGTACCATAAATCATCACCCAATTTCGCTGAGCGATCAGTGATGACTCTGACATCTTTGTGGTCGATATTATTGACTAGTGCGTGTTGTGACATTGTTGTTCCCCCCAAATATAAACCTATCAGACTTTACTTAAACCATACTGTTTTATTTTGTTTATCAGTTCACGGTTGGTCGGTAAAACCTGCATCATTTGTTTTGTTCTTTGAATATTTTCATTAAAGAGTTGCTGCGCAAATTGTCTAGAGCTTGTCCGCTTTTCTCGATTCGGTAGTTTAGTTGGGTAACCCATCCCATAAAGTACATATTGAAAACTAGCCGCTGGAAAAAGTTCATCTGTTTGATGCGTATCAAATTGATAGGGCGTTTGGAACTGCCAGACATCAAGCAACTCTTTTAAGTGTTCAGGTATCGTTTCTGGTTGACGATTTGCTATCCAATAATCGCTATCGTTGCGTTTAGAGAGCACGTAATGCAGCTTTAAAAACTCAATAATACGCTGCCAGCGATGTGTAAACTTTTGATTAAAACGCTTTGCAGTAACGTCCATAATTTGTCTGTTGGCTGGCAGTTGCTCAGCAACAAAAGTAGCTGATAGTTCAATCAATGCAATAGCGGATGCTTCTAGAGGCTCTATAAATCCGGCTGAAAGGCCAATGGCAACGCAGTTGTTTTGCCAAAATTTCTGTCTGTAACCAGGGTTTATCGTGAGTTTTCTAATTGAGATATCACTGTCTATTTTTGAAGTGTCCGCTATGTATTGTCTGAGTTGCTGTTCTGCTTGGTCGTCTGAAATGAAATTACTTGCATAAACATGCCCAACGCCTCGACGACTTTGAAGGCCTATATCCCATATCCAACCGCTGGTTTGGGCGGTAGAGACTGTATGTGAAGCGATAGGCGCGCTGTTGGTTTCATAGGGCACATGGGCAGCTAGGGCACTGTCATTAAATAGTACGTGTTTCTGAGATTCGAACGCTACTTGGTAGTGTTTATCAATCAGTAGGGCATGGAAACCTGAGCAGTCAATAAATAGATCACCTTCGATATTGCCACTCTTTTCAGTTGCTAATGAGGTAATGTCATTGTGCTCATCTACTTGAACTTGCACAACATTATCAAGAATGTGCTTAACACCGAGCTTTTCTTTGCAGTGGTTAGTTAGCAATGCTGCAAATTTACCTGCATCTAGGTGATAACCATAATTCTGAATAAATGCATATTCAGGTGTAGATATTTGCTTGGGCGCTAAACCTTGAGCGCATAAAACGCTTTGGCTTGATATGGCATCTGCAAACGGCACTGAGCCTTGATGTGACAGCCAGTGCTCAGCCAAGTTCGCGTCGAAATAACCGGTTGGCATAGTGAAAGGGTGGTAGTAGGCGTCGTTTCCACCTTCTGTCCACCCGTAAAACTTGGATGCTTGTTTAAAGCTCGCGTCACATTGCGTAATAAACTCAGCTTCGCTGATGCCCAACTTTTTGAGTGTTCCTCGCATTGATGGCCATGTACCTTCACCAACGCCAATCGTAGGTACGTCTGGAGATTCGATTAATGTTACGGAGATAGCATTTTCGCCATTAGTGTTGTAGTGAGCGGCAATAATTCCTGCGCTTAACCAGCCTGCAGTGCCTCCACCAACGACAACAATATGTTTTATTTCTTTACTCATACTACCTACCAAAACACTTAAGAAAGTACTCGATCATCTAAACAATAATAACTCACTGTAAAGTACTAAACCCTGGGGGGGAACTAAATACTTTAAATGGCTAGTGTTGTTCACATTAATCGAGCACTTTATTAAATATCCTGTTTTTTAATTGAGATAAAAAAGCCGTATGAAGAGGGAGAATCAATCATACGGCTTTTAGGTCATCGAACTTTTTGCCGACTAGAAGTTGTAACGTACACCTAGGCTATAACGTGCACCTTGCTGGGTAACATTAAGCACTTGGTTTGAGTTACGACCGTGTTTACGACGATATTCATCCGTAATATTGATACCTTCGAAGAAGACTGAAAGGCCTTCAACCCATGGAGTATCGTAGCTAACATTAAAGTCAATTTGCTCATACTCTTCTACAAATGTAGGGTTAGAGCCTGTGTCGTCCCCCACTTTTTCTAAGTAATCGTCACGCCAGTTGTACGCTAAACGTGCTGATACACCATAGTTTTCGTAAAAAAGTACGAAGTTTGCTGTATCTGAGATACCATTTTGTACGTCATCATTGGTATCACCGAGCAACTCGGTGTTGTCGTACGAACCACCAGTAATCAACTGGTTGTTGTAATCGTCACCAGCGTCAACGTAGGTGTAGTTTACGAAAAATCCAAATCCTGAATCATCAAAGATATGTTGGATGGCAAACTCTAAACCATCGAATGTATTTTCAATGTCATCGTTTACAGGGAGGTTGATCAAGAATTCAACTAGCTCATCTTCCTCTACGCCTTCGATAATAAGCTTACCGTCTTGCATGTAAACTTCTGGACGATCGCCATAGTTTTCATATATCCATTGACGTTGCTGACCAGCATCACCGCCAACAGCTGCTACAGCCTCATTGTACTTAGGACCATCAATTGGGTTGTTAATGTTGAACAGGGTGTCACGAATTTGACCATTCGTTACCCAGTTTTCAACGTCTTTCTTAAACCAACCAATAGCTGCGTAACTTGTATCACTGTAATACCATTCAAGTGATAAATCGAAGTTAGTAGATTCAAGAGGTTCTAAATTAGGGTTACCTGAACTACCACTACCACCGCCACGGTTGTATTGAGTACCTACCGTTGTACCACCTTGTAATTGGTCGTAACCGGCACGGCCAATAGTTTCACTGTATGCCGCACGGAATACTACGTCATCGGTAACTTCTAAATTAAAGTTTATATTTGGTAATGTATGATCATAATCACCTGACTTACTGCCTGCTTCAAACTCACCACTTCCGGTTAACACGATTTCAGTGTCACCTTCCCATCGTGCGCCATCAAAAACAGGCACGATAGAACGTGAATCAACTTCTGTTTCTTCATAGCGGATACCAATGTGAAGGTCGTAAGGCATATCGCCAATTTCACTCTCATAATTCCATTGAACGTAGAACGAAGTTATTTCTTCTTCAACAAACCGATCTGTATCCGTGCCGTAGTCAGTAGAGGCACAAAACATGTTTCCGCAATCCCCACCACCGACAAAACCAGCTGGAGTATAATTTGCTGCTGCAAAGTCACGGAGCGTTTCGAAATCCCATTGAATAATGGTATCAACAATCTCAAAGCCGTCAGGACCGTCAGGGTGATCTTCAAAGTTACCACCGTCTACATCGTCAAATTTACCTTGAACACCCGTTATGTCACCAGCAATATTTGTCAAGTCGCCAGCAGCACCGACACCACCCCAGTCATTGCGTTGTACTTGAACGGCTTTGTTGTGTTTTTCTGCTTTGATTAAGCTAGCACCGAAATCAATACTACCCCATTCACCGAGCTCGTAAGTCGCATTGATCTGTGTTTGATCAATCTCTGAACGATTATCTTCATTACGGAAGAATGAGCCCGTAACCAACATATCCGCTTTAGTTACGCCGCTTGAACCGCGTACAGCAAGAATAGGCAAGTCGCCAGTAAAGTCAGTTGCTGCTGCTTCACGCACAAAACCAGCCGTTGATAGTGCATTTGAACTACCGTATGGACTATTTGGTGTTTGTTCAGCTTCCGATGAATGGTGGTCAAACTCAACAACTAGACTGTCGTTGACTTGCCATTTTAAATTTAAACCTATTGAGTTAGATTCTGCTTTTGTTGATGAACTTGACGCAGCCATCGATAAATCTTGGTTGCCAATGCCGTTTGCTGCATAGTCTTCCGAATAGAAAAGTGGTGCAGAAACAGGACCGTCTGTCCAAACATTTTCAGATGGTGCGAATGTGTACCACGCGGAAACATCGTTGTATTGGCGATCAATTTCATTGGTCATGTGTGTAAAATCAAGCGTAGCTGTGATTTTATCTGTTGGTGCATATTGCAATACTAACTGGCCGTTAATACGTTCACGTTGTTGTTCTTCGAACTTGTAGATAGTCGTTTGTGGTACAGAATAAATCGAATCACTGTTCGGATCTGGACGATTCACCTGGTTCTCGTATGGAACACCACCCCAATCTGCGTTATTTCCACTCCAGTCTTGGTTTACGCGAGCAGGGAAGGTACGCCAACCAGTGCCAACTTCAGCCTGCTGGTTACCACTTTCACGTTCAGAGTAACTACCAGAAATGGAGATACCGAATGTGTCATCAGCAAAAGTTTGTGAATACATGCCCGAAAATTCCGGTGTGATATCACCATCTTCAGCTGACGTATCATCCATTAATTTGCCACTTATTGTTGCTACTCGACCTGGGTTATCTAAAGGTCGGTGAGTAAGGATATTAATGGTTGCACCAATACCGCCTGTAGCTACAGTTGCATCACTTGTTTTGTATACTTCTGCTCCTGAAATTATTTCCGAAGCAATATTTGCAAAATTAAAGGAACGGTCACCAGTTGATGTAGGCATTTGACGACCGTTTAGAAGCACTAAGTTACGATCTGGGCCAAAACCTCGGACAGTTACTTTGCTGCCTTCACCGTTATCACGGTCAATGGCGACACCTGATATACGTTGTAGAGATTCCGCTAAGTTGGAATCTGGAAATTTACCTATGTCTTCAGCGTTAATCGCTTCAACAACACCGGAACTGCTGCGTTTTATATCCATAGCTTTTATAAGTGAGCTACGAATACCTCGAACTTCTATGACTTCAACGTTATCAGCATTTGCGTCTGCTTCTTCTGCCGCTAACGTGGGATTGACAACAGAAGCACCTAAAATCAAAGACAGGCTAGTTGCCAACTTTGATTTATTGAACCTGTTATACATCATTATGTTTTCCCTCGATTTTCTAATTTTTATATCATCTTTTATGCTTTAATGATTGTTGTAAGCGCTTACATTTTGCATTAAAAAAAACGCAGCGTTTCTGGTGTAATTTTTATTGAAAGCGCTTACATAAAGTTAGTTCAAAAAAAATAAAGGGTCAACAAATAAATAAAATTATTGTTACAAATCGGTGAAAATGTCGTCAAAAGGTCTTAATGGTTTAATTACCTATTTCTTCGTAATTTACTGTTTAGCTTTGATTTATGTGTGTGTGAGATCTCACTGGTAGGATTACAAAGATTTTACTTGTCTTTTATTTCGACAGTATCTATATTCTGTGAAAGCGCTTACATTTGTGTTTGGGGAACAGAAATGTTCGCTGTGCTAATTTGTTCAGAAATCAATCCGAATAATAATGAAAGCGCTTACGTAATGCTTTAATGAAAGTTGTACACGTTTGGAAACACAAGGACGTGCATCCTTTTTGATGGTATTTGGAGAGTAACGTGTCTACGCAAAATAAAACGATAATAAGCGTGAGTGAAAAGGTCGGTTACGCATTTGGCGATGTCGCATCCAACTTTTATTGGCGCATTATAGATGTATTTTTACTAATATTTTATACCGATGTATTTGGCTTGCCGGCCGCTACTGTTGGTACTATGTTTTTAGTGACTCGCATAATAGATGCGGTGTCAGACCCTGTAATGGGGGTTCTTTCTGATCGCACTCAAACACGATTTGGTAAATTTAGGCCTTATTTGCTGCTTGGTATTATTCCGCTGTTTGCGGCAGGTGTTCTCACATTTACAGTGCCTGATTTAGGTGATGATGGAAAAGTCATCTGGGCCTATTGTACCTACATATTCCTGATGCTCGCTTACACCTTCATTAACGTGCCGTATGGTGCGTTACTTGGAGTCATTACAAACGATCCGCAACAACGCACTACCTTAACAAGCTTCAGATTTATTGGCGCTTTTTCAGGTGGTAGCTTAGTTGCCTATTTTACGCCTGAACTGGTGAATTATTTTGGCGCAGGTGATGATGCGCTTGGTTGGCAATACACGATGACTTTGTATGGCTTTATTGCAGCAGCTTTGTTTGCTGTTAGTTTTGTTTCAACGACAGAACGTATTTTGCCTCCTGCTAACCAGCAAACGTCGATCAAACGCGATCTTAAAGATTTGTCAAAGAACAAACCTTGGATTGTATTGTTTGTCTTGGCGTTGGTTATCATGGTGACCATCTCTTTGAGGGCCAGTTCAGGTACTTTTTATTTTAAGTATTACGTTCAGCAAGAAGACCTTATAGGTAGCTTTACTACGGTTTATCTCATTGCACTGGGTATAGGCGCTGCAATTACGCCAATATTAACCCGCTTTTTTGACCGAAAACGATTGTTGATCGGTTTAATGTTAATTGTTGGGGTTCTGTCGGCTGCTTTTTATTGGATACCGAAAGATCAAGTGGCGTTAATGTTCGTGCTACAAGCTCTTATTGGCTTGGCTCTTGGGCCTAAATCACCACTCGTATTTTCAATGTACGCAGATACAGCCGATTACTCTGAATACCAAAATGGTCGCCGAGCAACAGCATTAGTCTTTTCGGCAGCAGCGTTCGCGCAAAAGTTGGGTGGAGCGGTTGCAGGTGCCATCATAGGTTGGTTACTCGCATCTATGGGCTACGTCGCAAATACCGAACAAAGTGCTGCTTCAGAATCGGGCATTGTTTGGTTGATGACGATTATACCTGCGGTGTTTGCGTTTATCTCCGTAGCGGTAATTCGCTATTACCCGTTAAGCGAAGATAAGATCGCTGATGTGCAAGAAGCACTCTCTAGTCGCAGAAGAAGTATAGAAGAGAGCCGAGAAAGCTCAGTACAGCAACCGGGGGTGGTAAGTGGTATCTAAACGACCTCCAACGAGCAATTTATATAAAGCTGAAAATGGTCAAGTCAGCCTATATTCTCCAACACTGCTTCCATTGGCTAGTAGCTACTTGTACAACCAGCATATGCTGGCACAGGTGAATTGTCGTGGTTATGTTAATGCGCAGTTTATGCAGCCAGAACCCAGTAAATATAGTCGTTCACCTACCATGGAAGCGACAAGTTTCATTCAGCCAGAACAAAACTTTTTTGCTCACTCACCGGGTCGATTTTTTTACTTTAAAAATCGGCATACCGGTGAATTGTTCTCCGTGCCTTATGAGCCATGCCGTGTGCCACTTAAGAGTTTTGAGTTTGCTTGCGAGAAAGACGAGATTACATGGTTTATCACACATGAACACCTAGCCATTGAATTACGTGTTTCACTCGCCGAGGAGACAGCAGCGGAGATATGGAGCATTTCTATTACTAACAATGGTGATAGTGATGTTAGCTATGATATGTATCCATATTTTTCGATAGGGTATTTGTCGTGGATGTACCAAGAAACCTTCTTCGATGAGACGCTCAACGCAATTGTCAGTAAAACAATAACGCCTTATCAAAAGCTCGAAGATCATTATAAAAATAAGTCGTTGAAGGATTGTACTTACCTACTGGCTGATAGGGCACCCAATAGCTGGCAATGTCGACAATTGAACTTTGAGGGTGATGGTGGGTTGCATAATCCGTCCGCTACTTCTAATGGTTTGCTGACGAACAATGACGCACGATATGAGCCGGGATGCGGTGTTCTGCAATACAGCTTGGCGCTAGAACCCGGACAACAGGAGACGTTTCGATTTGCATTTGGTCCTGCACAAAACAAGCGTGAAATTGCTGATATCAAAAACACGCTATTTGACGACTCGATGAAGGGGAAGCTAGATACTAACAGTGATCCTAGACAACAGTTTCCGCTGACAGTGACGAGTGACATTGTTCACAAAGATTACCTAAACCATTGGTTGCCCAACCAGATGAAATATCATGGCGACCTTCAGCGTCTTTCAACAGATCCTCAGTTCCGTAATTATCTGCAAGATGCGATGGGGAGCACATATTTAACGCCTGATAAAAGCCGACAGGCATTTATCACTGCCTTGTCACAACAGTCATTGTCAGGACAACTGCCAGAAGGAGTGCTGCTCAATGACTCGGCTTCGCTCAAATATATTAATCAAGTACCGCATGCAGATGCTAGCATATGGGTGCCAATATGTTTGCTTGCCTACTTAAATGAGACGAATGATTTTCAATTACTCGTTGAGCCAATCTCATTCTCAGACAGTGAAGAATCCGCACCACTGCATGTTCATGTAGAGAGAGCGTTAAGCTATTTACTTGAAAAGCGGGACTATCGTGGTCTGTGCTTTATTGAACAAGGGGATTGGTGTGATCCCATGAATATGGTGGGTCATCAAGGGAAGGGCGTATCTTCATGGCTGTCTATGGCACTTTCATACGCGCTGCAAGCATGGTTGGAAATTTTAGAACACTATGGCAGCCAAAACCAATTAGCTGAAAAACAAACGCAAGACTGGGATAGATTTAGTCAGGAAATTAACAGTGCTATTAATACGCATTGTTGGCACCAAGACTGGTATGGGCGCGGAATCACAGACAATGATGACTTGTTTGGTACCATGGATGATAAAGAGGGACAAATATTTCTCAATCCTCAGAGCTGGGCAATATTATGCGGTGCAGCGTCTACAGCGAAGCAATATAGTATGCTAAATGCGGTAGAACAGCGTCTAAATACCCCTTATGGTGTGATGATGTTAGCGCCAAGTTATACCGAGTTTAGAGATGACATTGGACGTATTACACAAAAATACCCGGGTGTATCAGAAAATGGCTCTGTTTATAACCATGCTGCTGCATTTTACGCGTATAGCTTATACCAAATAGGGCAGCATGATTCGGCGTTTAATGTTTTAACAAAAATGCTACCTACTGAGAAAGATGTCTTGCTTAGAGGGCAATTGCCAAACTTTATTCCGAATTATTACCGCGGCGCATATTATCAGTTTCCTGAGCATGCAGGTCGATCTAGTCAGCTAATCAATACAGGTACAATATCGTGGTTTTATCGCTGTATTATTGAAGAATTATGTGGGCTGAAAGGTCAGCGTGACTACCTAATCGTTGAGCCCAAACTGCCCGATAGTTTGCAGCAACTGTGTGGTACGCGTATTTTTAGAGGGGCAATATTACATTTTAAAATTGAGAAAGCTCAGCAGTTAGATGTAACTGTTTCTCTTGACGGCGTAAAACTTAAATCGAATCGTGTGAAAGACTTGCAGTTGGGTAAAAACTATCAACTAGATATTAGAGTGCCAGTATAATGGCCCCACGTTTAATTACGATCATGGGTGTGAGTGGCACTGGGAAAAGCAGTTTAGCAATTGCTGTGGCGCGCAAAGTTAATGGCATCTACCTTGATGCAGATGATTTTCATACGAATGAATGTAAAACGCTGATGGCAGAAGGAATAGGTATAAGTGACCAGCAACGTCAGGAATGGTTGATACGATTAATGAAAGGAATCTCAGAACAATTATCAACAGATCAAGATGTCGTGTTGGCCTTTTCAGGCTTGAAGAAAGCTCATCGGAAACAGGTCTACTCTTCTTTCAGTAACCAGTGGCAATTTATGCTAGAGGGGTCTCCTGATTTGATCCTCAAACGTTTAATGAATAGGTCAGATCATTTTGCAGGGGCTGATTTACTGCCATCACAAATATTGGCGATGGAGCCTATTGATACCAACGAAGAATTAGTGATAAAACTTGCAATTAACTTATTGCCTAAAGAGCAAGTCGCTCTGGTTGTGGACAGTATTTCTCAGGAAAAAGTATGGTGTTAAGAAAAATAGGTATGGCATTTTGTGCGGTTGCAGCATTGAGTAGCCAAGCAAAAGACGTTAATGGTGAAGTGATTTTCACGGATACGGCAATATCTGTTGACGGTAAAATTGATACAGCTTGGGAAAACGACAATTGGCGAGGCATGAACCATCATATCCTTGGTGATTTGCCAGAAGCCACAGACTTTAGCGGCGATTACAAACTGTTGTGGGATGAGCAATACCTCTATTTGTTAGCACGTATCTATGATGATGTGTTATTTGATTCTCACCCTAATCCTCTCGAAAACTATTGGGATGATGACTGTTTAGAAATATTTATTGACGCGGACGCTTCTGGTGGTGAGCACCAGCATGATTTTAATGCGTTTGCTTATCATGTTGCATTGGACAATCAAGTTGTTGATTTAGCGCCAATTGGTGATAACTACTCAAAGCCAGCTTTGTTCAATAGCCATGTAACTAGCGCTTGGCAAAGGAGCGACGAACCAGGCAATCCTATTTACTGGGAAACCGCGATTAAGCTATATGATGAGAGTTATGCATTGGACGGCTCTCGTGATAAAAAGAGCAGAGTAAGACTTGGCGCTGATCAAAAGATTGGTTTTATGCTTGCATATTGTGACAACGATGGTAGCAATCAGCGCGAGCATTTTATGGGTTCAACAGCGATAAAACCAATAAACAATGATAAAAACCTAGGGTATAAAACGGCAGATGTTTTTGACGTATTGACGTTAGTGAAAAAGTAATTTTATTCACTTGCCTAGCCAACATATTTAAACGATGGATGCTAATAAATGTCGCTGCTATGTCATCAATAGCTCTAGAGTACTTTTCTCACATAGTCACGAACAATAAAACTTGATAACCAATCTATTAATAGTCTGGAAGCAGCCCAACCTATAAGTGCTAGGTTGGGCAATGAATAACGCTAACTACTTTAGCTTTTAGGGCGAAGTGTTTCGATGATTTTGGCATCTACCCAGTAACTTTTACCTTTCCATTTGCGCGTACCATCATCCTGTCTGTACCAGTCGCCACGTGAAAAAAACAGGTATTTGCCATCATGTGTTACTCTTGGAGAACTATCATTCATGTCAGAGTTAATTTTGTTTCCCATATTAATAGCAGGTAACCAATTGCCAGTTTTATCTCTAAAGCTGATATAAATATCAGAGTTACCATAGCCATCATCTCGAACAACATCCCACATTAAATACGACTCATCTGGGGCAACATAGGGGTGAGCAATCCACTCTCCTCTGTTTATTTCGGGACCCATTTTGACAGGTAGTTCGTTTTTACCGTTTATTCGGCGTGAGTAGCCAATATTTCCATGGCCATTGTCTTCTTTCTTGAAAAAAGGGAAGTAAAAAGTGCCGTTATTTGAAATAGTTAAGCCATGTGCTTGTTCTTTCAAAAAATCACCACGTGTTTTTATGTCAGACCAGCCATTTTTTGTTCGCTCTCTATACCATTTACCGCCAAACATGGTATTACCGTCAGCAGTAAACTGAGGCCATCTAATGTTCGTTTCAGTAGCTTTACCCCATTTTCCATTTTCATGTCGGATTACGTAAAAAGTCCGTTTTCTATAATCTGCATCTTTTCTAGAGAAATAAAATGTTTTTCCGTCAGGTGTGAAAGTACCACCTTCTAACCTTCCATTTGGTGACACAATTTTGGGATCAAATAACTTAGGGGTTAATCCTGGTGGTTTTTCGCCAAAATATGGTTTGTCGGTTAATTCTTTTTGGCCTTTGTCATCGCAATGGCCACTTCCACTATAGGTTAAGATTGATAGGACTAGGGAAGTCAGTATGCAAACACGTTTCATTATTTATCCTTATGTAAGCTTGCCGAGCACCTTTAACGTTGCTCTACAGTGATTAAACTCACAGATAACGTAACGAAATTAGGGAGTTAAGAACTGATGTTGCTATGACTTTTAGCTGATTTTATGATGAAGCGAAGAGGAAGTATCTATTCTTTGGTTTCCCATTTACGTTGATTACTGAATTCATTGTCGCTTTAACTAACACATGATAGTGTCTAAGCGATTTTGTATTGTTTTATCTTTAGGTACTTGAATTGCTGATATGCACTGATCGGTATATTCATATATTCAATGAGTTGCTCGCAATTGACGCAACTATTAGTGATTAAAAATAAGCGAATAATAACCTACGTGTGATAGCTGTTACTCTGCTTCTTTGGAAGCCACAGAGTCAATAACTATTAATTCGCTAGCAGTAACTCTGCGATTTCTTTTTTCCCTGTAATAAATATTGATAGATAGACTTCACCGTTGCGGATATCGCTAATTTTGGTTGTGTTTTGTGGCGCGTTACCGAGTAGGGTAAATTCTTTAGTGTCTAATGTATAGCGCCAAAGTTGGAAGTCTTCATTAATACCAAACAAAGTATTATTCTTAATGATAAACCCTTTATCGCTGCCGTGTGCATCCAAAGTGTCTATTGATATATCTTCTAATGGGCCTTGACGCCAGAACCTATCCATATGATCAGTATAGATAATTTGGCCATCTGCATTTTTCAATGCCAATGAAACACGCTTGTCGTTAATCACGTCAAAATCACCTGTAATTAGGTTAACTTCAGCGAACTTTGCTAAACCGTTAATCTTGATGTTGGCGAGTATCGTATTAGTTTGCGAATGCCAATCGAATAAATCTATGACAGGGTAATCAAGGGGGTAGGCCTTCAGTTGACCATCTAGAGTTAGCTTGGTTAATTGGCTGTTGGCGTTGGCAAGAATGCTCTTGCCGTCATCTGACCACAGAAAGCTAAACAAAAACGAATCCATTGGGAAGTGGCTAAGTTGTACCGGCTTTTCACCATCACTTATCCATATATGAGCTTGACCAGAGCGCTGCGTGCGAAATGCCATCAAATCACCGTTTGGCTGAAATCTCGCTTCGGAATCACTCACATTTGACCGCTCTATGATGCGCACATTACTAGGTTCACCTTCTAGGCTGAAATCATTGAGCGATATAGCGACAATATCGTCATTAAAGTTGCCCTTTGTTGCTAACATTCTCTCTCCATTAGGATGCAGCACTGGCGTGCCCATTGGTCTATCAAGAGGTAAACTAATGGGCGATACTTTGCCGTCCAAAGAAAGGGTAAACAATTGTCTGCCAGTGCTAAATATCAGCTGTTCGCTGAGAGGAGAGAAATTCGGCGCTATTGCTCTAAAACGAGAAATACTCTCAGGGTAGATTATTTTAGCGTGAGAATTAATCTCTCCTTCTGGAGTCAATATTGATAGAAAATAATCATTATTTTGGTCTGTGGTGATTACAGATAGAAGGTTGTCTCGAGGCGTGTAGTCATAATCGACTACGTTTCCGTTATCTACACGAAAAATGGTTTCACTCTCATTTTCAGTTGGCGAATAGCTTACCAATTTCCACCGATCGGTAGACTTTTGTAGTAGGGCGATTCGGTCATTATTCATCCATTTTGGATTTCGAATAATGGAGTTTTTACATTCAAGTAAAGTTCTTGGTTCACGAGGCGACTGAAGAGCCTTTTCAAAGTCTAAGCTCATCAGGTGGTAACACATTTTTTGGTCTATCGGTTCTTCACATGTTTTTGACTGGACGAAAACGAGTGACTTGCCATCTTTTGAAAAACTGTGCGCGCCATATGAATTGAGGTTGTTTGTTAGCTGGAATTCTTCTTGGGTTTCTATGTTTTTAGCCCAAATATTGTTTTTACAAAACTCGTTAGAGTACCTGTGGAACACAACATACTTGCCGTCAGGCGAGTAAATACCGTCAACCTCTTTGTTGTCAGTGGCAGTGAGTGCGCGAATTTCACCAATGTTGAGCATTGGATGATTTGACCCAGGAGTGAGGAGGTACACTAGGGCTGCAATAAATGCAATGGTAATCACCAAATAAAGAATACCATTGTTTGAATCAGTGTTTGCTTGAACATGAGGGGGGAAATTCGATTCCGTTTGAGTCTCTGAGGTACTACCAACAGCTGAATCGGACGTTTGTATATGCTGTTTAGCAACGTGTTCTAGTTGCTCACTCCACCTAACGTCACACTCTAGGGAATAGCCTTTTTTGGCATGAGTCTTTATATAAACTTGAACTTTGCCATCATCTCCTAAGGCTTTTCGTAATTGTGCAATACTGCGCTGTAGCGTGTTTGGTGAAACAATAGTATCTTTCCATACGTGTTCCATTAACTCATCTTGACTTACCACCTTACCTTGATGTTCCGCCAAATACGTTAAAACTGATAGTGCTTTAGGTGCCAGCGTTTGTGATTCTTTATTTTGGGTGATTTGATTACGAGACAAATCTATATAAAAACCACCGATCCAATATTGCTGTGCCATATTCACTCTATTCCTGAAAATGCTGTCTACTTGACGTCTATCTTTGCCACAAATTATGTGATGTAAAAACCAAGTAAGTTGGCCTAGCATAAACGCGTCTACTCATAAATTCAAATACGTAACGTACTGAAAATAATCGAAAATAAATATATCAGTAAAAATTCAGGAAAAAGTCAGTGCAAGCTCAAGCTTACATCTTACTAAAGCGATAGGGTTTAGATGTTAATGGGTCGCTAAGATCCTCAATTTAGAGAGGGCTTGAACGTAAATACTGAAATAAACGTTCGAGCTACGTTAAACAAAAGGGGAAAAATATGAAGCTAAGCGCGTTAGTGTTGGGAATGTTGATAGTAAGCAATGTAGCTTTAGCAGAAACCCCAGACTACCAAACAAAGCCACTTAGGTTATCAGGCCCTTATTTAGGGCAAAAACTTCCCGGTGATACGCCTGTTGTTTTCGCCCCAGGTTATGTATCAAGAGAACATAGAGACAATAGTGGTTTTTTTAGTCCTGATCTCAAGACATTTTACTTCACACGCAAATATAAAAACTCAGATAAATGGTCATTGGTTAGTTTCAAGGTGACCGAGAATATATGGCATGAGTCAGTTGTTATGGAACGAATAGGTCGGCCACTTATTTCACCAGATGGACAAACTATGCACCTGGGGAATAAATACATGACGTTAAATGGTGAGGCGGCAGAGCCTGAATGGTCGACAGTAAAAAGCTTAGGTAAAGACTTTGAACAATTTCGCGTAATGCGATTGACTTCATCACTTGACGGCCTGTACGTGCTAGATGAAGTGGGGCCGGGGGGCACTGGATTATTGCGTTACTCAGAGCTTGTCGATGGCAAAAGGCAAACGCCGAAACCATTTGGAAAAGAAATTAATACAGGTCAGTGGAATGCACACCCATTTCTAGCTGCGGATGGTTCTTACCTTATTTGGGATGGAGAACGCGAAAGCGGCCAAGGTGATGGGGATCTTTACATTAGTTTCCGCCTACCTAATGGTAAATGGTCTGAGGCACTGAATATGGGTGACTCTATAAATACAGAAGCCTCAGAAAGTGGCGCTTATGTAACACCGGATGGCAAGTATCTGTTCTTTAATCGCAATATGAACCACCCTCAAAACTACGATAATATTGATATCTTTTGGGTAAGCGCGAAAATCATTAACAAACTGCGCGAGAGCCTCTAATAATTTCAGTAGAATGCATAAGCACAATTGAAAAAACGTAAAAGCGGCTTATCTAAGCCGCTTTTACGAAGTTCGCAGATATTCAGTACATGAGATGTTTAGGATTTTGGCCTTAGTTCTTCAATGAAACCGGCGTCGACCCAGTATAAATCTACATTTGGTAACTCATTTTCGTTGCCGGCCTTAACCATCCTATTGAAGAAAAAATATTTGCCATCAGGGGACACGTGGCCTGCAGCATCCCACGTTGCTGAGTTTATTTTACTCCCTAAATTGATTGCTTCGCCCCACGAACCATCGTTTTGTCGATAGCTAATATAAAGATCAGAATCACCAAATCCTTCATCTTTTTTGGCGTCCCAAATTAAATACGACTCATCTGGTGCAATAAATGGATGATTCAAATAGGTACCGGTATTGATGTGTTTAGCCAACGGTTTTGGTGACTCAAATTTGCCGTTAATGTGGCGAGAATATCGTAGAGGAAAAGCATCGTTTTTTTCGTCATAAGTATCAAAATAGCGTGTTCCGTTAGAAGACGCAGTCATTCGCATAATGAGTTGATCGTTGAATGGTGCATCAAGCATTCTTACGTCTGACCAACCATCGTTGGTACGTTCTTTATAGCGTCTACCTAAGTGCATTGTTTTACCATCAGTTGTTATAAAGGGTTGTCCTGCGCGAGGGGATATGTCCGTTATTTTCCATTCGTCATCTATTAATCGATACGTGACAAATTCTTGAGACTTGTTGTCTTTTCCACCTCTAATGAAATAGAAAGAGGTCATATCTGGTGCAAACAAGCCAATATATTCGTAGCCTTGTGTTGATACAATTCCAGGCGCGAATGGTTCAGGGTTATCAGAAGGAGGTTCCTGGCCTAGGTATTTCCCTATCAGGGGAAAGTTGGAGTCTTTACTTAGGGCAGGTTGAGCAATTAGCAAGGTTGACAAAGGCGTCATCAATGCCATGAAGTAAATTAGCGGGTTGTTTGCTCTCATAATGTATCCTTGTTTCAAGTGCTTTTAAAAATGAACAAGGGGTAACTTATGATGCTTGGTAATCCTTTACCTGACGTTGAACTGATTTTTTTCTGATTTAACGCTGTTTCATTTAGTATGTTGATTCTTCTTGAGTGGAAACAGCTTAAACCAGAAACACGCTTCTAATGCTGCGCCAATAAGAACAAACAAAAATGTACTTGTTGTGCTGCCATAGCTATATGCTGTTATTGCAGCAACAAATAGAATGAACAAAATAATAATTCGATACAAATGTTTCAAGTACACCTCTAATTCATGGAACAGTTGGTACTATGGTAATTAATAAAAGCCGATAAAAATAGATACTTTCTGACAGCATATTAGATAAATATCTATTCTATATTCAGCTCTGTAATTGAGGTTATCGTTTTAATTGGCTAATCGTCTTCGAGTATTTGCTTGATGCGAGCGAACCACGCTGTCGTGTGTTTGTTTTCACTCGGCACGGTTTCTTTTACCCAGCCAGCAAACTTAATTACCGCGTATGCATCGATATCTGCTTGGGTAATACTGGAACCGACAATAAACTCTTTGCCTGCCAATGCTTGTTCAAGGTTTGTCCAAAAACCTTCTAAACGCATTTTTCCTCTAGCAATGAGTTCTGGCATTTGTTCGATGTCTATATTGCCTGGAAATGCTCGTCCGGCAAAAAATTCGCTCTTGTTTCTTAAAATTTCAGCAACCGCGGATAGCCCATCTACATAAATACGGTGCATCCAACCAATAACAATGGCCGCCTCTTCATCACTGTTGCCAAATAGGGGGTTAGCAGGATATTTTTTCTCTAAATAGCTACAAATGGCGATGGTATCGATTAAAGTACAATCATCATTTACATAAAGCGTAGGTACCGTTGCATTTGGATTGATTTTTAGAAAACCTTCATCAAATTGCGCCTTTTGGCCCAAATCAACTTCAACTGTTTCTATGTCTATACCTTTGTACTTTAGAAACAAACCCAATCGCTGAGGGTTTGGCGCAGGTGAATATGTATATAGCTTCATTGATGTTCCTTTTCTGCTTTATAAGTGATGCTGTTGTGATAGTTACACTATCAGTTATAAAGGCGAGATCAATGAAAACACGTATATCCTCTCTATAAAATGTGTGAATAAATTTAACTAATTAATGTACCTGTCGGTTTTAGCCAATGGCGTCAGCTACTGATCAACAATGTTTTTGGTTGAGCGAAGGACAATAAAAAAGAGCTATATAAAATAGCTCTTTTGTGTGTTCTAAGATACAGATGCGTTTAGCTTTTAGCTGCAGCCTCAAGTTCCGCAATTTTCGCTTCTAATTCCTTAACCTTAGCGTTTGCTCGATCAGCTGTGTTGGTCAAACGTTCAAATGTAGTGGTTTGATTGTGCTTCATAAATTCAATTTGTTCTCGTAATTTAATCCGCTCTTCTTTTGCTTCTTGGCCGCCAGATTGTGATTGCTGCAGTTGAGTTTCTAATTCACGCACTTTCATCATTGCTTGTTCTGATTTCGCGGTTAAACGCTCTACCGTGGCAATGTTATTGTTTTTCACAAAGTCCATTTGGCTAACCAGCTTAGCATTCTCAGCTTGCAATTCAGTTACGCGTAACTGTGCACTTTCCACCGTAGCAGCAGAGCTATCAAAGGCTGATTGCTTTTTAGCGAACTCGTCTTTGTCTGAAGCATGTTCAGCTTTGGCTTGCTCTAAACTTGACTCTAAAGACTGAATTTTTTCTGACGCTTCGCTTATAGAGTTTTGCAACTGACCAATAACATCACCAGAATTTGCAGATTCAGAGGTAATTTGTTCTATTCGTTTCTGTTGTTGCTCTGTTGTTTGGGTTAGTTGCTCTATATTTTTCGTCGATTGCGCTAGCTCATTTTTAAACGAATCTCGCTCTTGTTCGGCTTGTTCAAGATGCTGATTCAGTTCAGTGATCACGACATCAGAATCTTTTGTTGCGTTGGCTAACAGATCACTATGTCTAGACTTTATTGACGATAAGGTTTCTTCATGTTGAGCGGTTAATTGCTCTGTTTGCGCCTCGAATGATGTTCTTAACTCTGAAACTTCATTGGTGTGCTTAGTCACTAATGATTCAACTTTCTCATCATGTACGCTTTGAATGTCTGATAGCTCAGCACTTAGTTTATCTGCACGCTCAGACAGTGTATGTTTTGTGTCGGCTAATTCTTGCTCAAGCTTGGTTTGTATTTTTTCTACAGCTGCTTTCTTGTCTTGTTCAGCATTATCGCGTATTTGCGCTATTTCGCTTTTCGCGTGCTCTTTTGTCTCTTTGACTTCTTGTTTCAGCTGAGCAATAGAGTCATCTCTGTCTTTCGTAAAGCTGGCAAGCACTTCTGTATGCTCTTTAGCCTGCTGAGACATCGCTATTTCATGGGTTTCTTTTAGGTGTTGAACAGCAGATACGTGCTCAGTTTTTAACGTGGAAAGTGTTTCCTGATGCGTTGCTGAAAGCTGTGCAATGGCATCATCATGCTTTTGCGACGCGGACGCTAACTGTTGCTGTATGTCTGCAAACTGTTGTTCTAATGTTGTTAATTTCTGCTGAGATTGGCTAAGTTGTTCAGCTAGATAGGCTTCAACTTGCTGACCTTGCGTAATTTGAGAGTTGGCGCGCTCAACAGCGGAAGATACCGCCTGATTGATTTCATTATTTAGTAGGGTGATAACATGATCACTAACGCCAAGGTCTTTTGCATCTTGGCTCGCAGACTCTTCACGCCACTTATTGAATAGGTTT
The DNA here is from genome assembly GCF_042682785.1 of Thalassotalea euphylliae. Taxonomy (GTDB): domain Bacteria; phylum Pseudomonadota; class Gammaproteobacteria; order Enterobacterales; family Alteromonadaceae; genus Thalassotalea_F; species Thalassotalea_F euphylliae. Next base: position 676,836 of record NZ_JBHUIB010000003.1, read on the forward strand.
AATATTTGACCTTGGGGTGCATCGAAGTGAGACAACACCGAATTTAAAACACTTCCTTGATTTGTTTTGGAAACTTCATCACAAAAGCGTTTTACATCTTCGTATACTACTGACACCGTTTCTTCCCTCTAACATTTTGTCAAAATTATGACCGAATAGACGTTTTACCACAAAGAAACAATTGATTAAAAGCCCTACACAGTAATTTTTACAAAAATATGATGATTTAAGCTGATGGACGATATTAAATTTGTTGGGTAAGCTTAAACGCAAAATAACAACAATCAGGAAAATTAAGTCATGGATGCTCAATTACACAGTGTAAAGTCGATCCTCTTTGTTTGTATGGGCAATATTTGCCGCAGTCCTACTGCTGAAGCTGTTTTTCGAAAGAAAGCGCAAGAAAAAGGGGTGTCTTTAGAGATAGATTCTGCTGGCACAACGGGTGCACACGTGAGAGAAAAGCCTGACCATCGCTCGCAGAAAGCAGGGGCAGCTAGAGGTTATTCGTTTGACGGTATTAAATCTCGAAAGGTTACAGAGCGAGATTTTTCACATTTTGATTTGATCTTAGCGATGGATAACTACAATGTCTCTGAGTTAGAGAAAGTTGCGCCAGAAGAATACAAACATAAAATTGCATTGTTTTTAGATTTTGCTTCGAACTACGATGAAAAAGAGGTACCTGACCCCTATTACGGCGGCGCAGGCGGATTTAAATACGTTTTAGATCTTGTCGAAGATGCGAGTGATGGTTTGATTCAGAAACTTGTATAGTTGCGTATAAATCATTTAGATAAGAATTTTTCATTAGATACATTAAAAAGGCTGCATGATGCAGCCTTTTTTGTCGAACACCTATAGATATTAGGCGTTTTTGCGACGCTCTAATACCGCTGCAGCGAGTGTCGTCAGCATTTCTTCACTGGCGGTTAGGTCTACACAAGCATCAGTAATGCTTTGACCGTAGATTTCTGCCTTTCCGTTTACTACATCTTGTTTACCAGCAACAAGAAAGCTCTCTATCATAACGCCAAAGATTGCAGTAGAGCCGTTTGCGATTTGGTCTGCTAGTTCATCCGCCACAATAGGTTGTCTGTTGTGGTCTTTACTGCTGTTACCGTGGCTGCAATCTACCATTAGCGGTTTATTGATCCCACTATTAAATAAGGCCTCTTGCGCTGCATTTACGTGCTCAGCTTCGTAGTTAGGGCCTTTACCGCCTCGCAGTATGATGTGAGCATGAGGATTACCGTGTGTTTGGTAAATACACATTTGGCCTTTTTTATCAGGTGAATAAAGTACGTGAGGCACGCTTGATGCTTTTATTGCATCCACTGCAATTTTTACGTTTCCGTCAGTGCCATTTTTAAAGCCAACAGGACATGATAGTGCAGATGCAAGTTCACGATGAACTTGACTTTCAGTCGTTCGGGCACCAATTGCGCCCCAGCTGATAAGGTCAGAAATATACTGGCCAGTTACCATGTCGAGAAACTCTGTTCCAGCTGGCAAGCCAAGTTCATTAATCTGAACCAGAAGGTTTCTTGCTAGGTTCAAGCCTTTTGCTACTTTGAACGACTTATCTAAATCTGGGTCTGAAATGAGACCTTTCCAGCCTACCGTTGTACGAGGTTTCTCAAAATATACTCGCATGACAATAAGTAATTCATTTTTATACTTATCATGCATTTTTTTCAGTTTACTTGCGTAGTCTAATGCTGCTTCGGTGTCATGAATAGAACACGGGCCAATCACAACGAGAATACGATCATCTTTTTTGTTAATGATGTCTTCAATTTGATGGCGGCTATCAAGAATAAACTGCGCTGTGTTATCAGATAATGGGATTTGTTCAGCAAGTTCGGCAGGAGACGCTAAATTTTCAATTAGCGTCGTTCTAATTTCATCAGTTTTAATGGTCATTAATTAATGCAAATGTGAGCCCAAAACAGGGCACGAAACAATGGCGTTAACATAGCGAAAATAGCGGTGTTTGTGAACCGCTAATTAAGCAATTACTTTAATATTTGTAACGTTGTAGGCCCATTTCAGACAATATTTTCGCTGTAATTTCTTCAACAGAGAATTTTGTTGTATTAATGAAAGGAATTTTTTCTTTTTTATATAGCTTTTCTACTTCTCTTAATTCCATTCGACACTGCCTAGCAGATGAGTAACGACTATTGGCCATGCGATTGTCACGTATATCAATTAAGCGCTCTGCGTCTATGGTTAAACCAAAAATTTTCTTTTTATACGGTTTTAGGAAATCCGGTAGTTTTAGATCATCCATGTCATCGTCAGTAAATGGGTAGTTAGCCGCTTTCACACCGTACTGCAATGCAAGATATAAAGACGATGGTGTTTTACCTGAACGTGATACGCCAACTAAGATCACGTCTGCGTCAGCATAATTGGTTACATTAGAGCCATCATCGTTAGCTAAAGCGTAGTTTACGGCATCAATTCTATAGTCGTAGCTATTTTCATGAATGCTGTGTGTGCGATGTGCTTTTGGTTTGGCTTCGACACCCAAAACCTTTTGTACGGGTGATACAAAATGCTCCAGAAAGTTATAAATGACAGCATCGCAACTATCTATGATGCGTCTAATCTCTGGGTTCACGAAAGTATGAAAGACAAGTGGCTCTTCACCAGTGCGCTTTTTAGCGGCATTGATTTTAGCTTTTGCCTCTTCGGCCTTTTCAATGGTTTCAACGAAAGAAATAGTATGGTGCTCGAATTCCATTGGGAATAGAGAGAGTAGGGCGTGTCCAAACACTTCAGAGGTTATTGCTGTGCCGTCAGAGATATAAAAAGCTGCACGCATAAATGATCGTCCTTATGAAAACTTTCAAAATATGTTTTGGTATTTAGGTCGAGCAGTGTAGAATGACCGCGCTTGAAATGCCAACAACGTTTTAACAAGGTCTATACTCAAGTAACTTTATGGGTAAACGAAGTTAAAGTTACTTAACTATACACTTTAATGACTGATCTTGGAGATAATGTCGTGCAAGAAAACGTACTTTGGTATGAAGAGTTGGGGATGAATGATGTTGAGCGCGTTGGCGGTAAAAACGCGTCGCTCGGTGAAATGATTTCAAACCTAGCAAACGTGGGCGTACAAGTGCCTGGTGGCTTCGCTACTACAGCTTTTGCGTTTAATGAGTTCCTCGAACAAAGTGGTCTTAACGACAGAATATATCAATTACTTGATACCTTAGATGTTAGTGATGTTAACGCACTAGCTGAATGTGGCGCTAAAATCCGTCAGTGGATTATCGACACGCCTTTCCTTCCTCAAATGCAACAAGACATCGAGCAAGCATACGCTAGGCTTGCTGGTGAATTCACAGAAGACGCCTCTTTCGCAGTGCGTTCATCAGCAACTGCTGAAGATATGCCTGATGCTTCGTTTGCTGGTCAACAAGAGACCTTCTTAAACGTAAAAGGCTTAGATGCGGTTATGGTTGCTATTAAGCACGTATTTGCGTCGCTGTTTAACGACCGCGCTATTTCATACCGCGTACATCAAGGTTATGACCACCGAGGCGTTGCATTGTCTGCTGGTATTCAACGTATGGTGCGCAGTGATATCGCGTCAAGTGGTGTTATGTTCTCTATTGATACCGAATCTGGCTTTGAAGATGTCGTATTTATTACATCAAGTTTTGGTTTGGGTGAAATGGTTGTACAAGGTGCTGTGAACCCAGACGAGTTTTACGTACATAAGCCAACACTAGAGAAAGGTAATCCAGCTGTTGTTCGCCGTACCTTGGGTAGTAAAGCGATAAAAATGATATATGCAGATACGCAAGAACACGGTAAGCAAGTTGAAGTGGTAGATATTGAAGAGTCAATTTCAAACCAGTTCTCACTGTCTGACGACGAAGTGATGGAGCTTGCTAAACAGGCGGTCATTATTGAGAAGCATTACCAGCGACCTATGGACATTGAATGGGCAAAAGATGGCTTAGATGGCAAGTTGTACATCGTTCAAGCACGCCCAGAAACTGTACGTAGTCGTGAAAGCGGCAATGTAATGGAACAGTTTAAATTACAAGGCAGTGCGGACATTGTTATTGAAGGACGTGCTATTGGTCACAAGATTGGTAGCGGCACAGCGAAAGTGCTTTCGTCATTAGATGAAATGGATAAAATCCAGCCTGGTGATGTGCTCGTTACTGATATGACGGACCCTGATTGGGAACCAATTATGAAGCGTGCTTCTGCGATTGTTACTAACCGCGGTGGCCGTACATGTCATGCTGCCATTATTGCCCGTGAAATGGGTATTCCTGCAGTTGTAGGGTGTGGCAATGCGACCAGCAAAATTAATACAGGTGATGAAATTACCGTATCTTGTGCCGAGGGTGATACAGGCTTTATCTATCAGGGCTTGTTAGACTTTGAAGTGACAACATCTGAAATTGATCAAATGCCTGATTTACCGTTGAAAATAATGATGAATGTCGGTAATCCTGACCGTGCGTTTGCCTTCGCTCGTTTACCGCATGCAGGTATTGGCTTGGCGCGTCTAGAATTCATCATCAATAAAATGATTGGTGTTCACCCGAAAGCGCTACTCAATTACGATGCGCAAGATGCAGATCTAAAAGCAGAAATAGATGACATTATGGCAGGCTATGAGTCGCCTGTTGAATTCTACATTGCAAAGTTAACCGAGGGTATTTCGACACTAGCTGCTGCCTATGCGCCTGAGCGCGTGATTGTGCGTATGTCAGATTTCAAATCTAATGAATACGCTAATCTTGTTGGTGGCGACGAGTATGAGCCGGAAGAAGAAAACCCGATGATTGGTTACCGTGGTGCATCTCGCTATATTTCGGAAGATTTCCGCGAGTGTTTTGCATTGGAATGTGAAGCTATTAAACGTGTCCGTAATGACATGGGTTTAACAAATGTTGAAGTCATGATTCCTTTTGTACGTACGTTAGAAGAAGCTGCGCAAGTTATCGAAATCCTAGAAGCACATGGTCTGAAGCGTGGTGAAAACGGTCTTAAAATCATTATGATGTGTGAACTGCCGTCAAATGCGCTATTAGCTGATCAATTCCTTGATTACTTCGATGGTTTTTCAATCGGCTCTAATGATTTAACGCAATTAACACTTGGCTTAGACCGTGATTCTGGATTAATTGCTCATTTATTTGATGAACGTAATCCAGCGATTAAAGTGTTGTTAGAAATGGCTATCAAAGCGTGTAAAGCGCGCGGCAAGTACGTTGGTATTTGTGGTCAAGGGCCTAGCGACCATGCTGATTTCGCAGCGTGGTTAGTAGAACAAGGCATTGACAGCGTATCTCTAAACCCGGATACGGTGTTACCAACTTGGTTATATTTGGCTGAGCAATATCCAGCTTCATAGTTGATGTAAATAACGACGAGTAAAAAGCCCGCAGTTAGCGGGCTTTTCTATATGTAACGTGTTTTAATCCGATTCATTATTCCAAAACGTATTGATTAATTATTCACGTGGACATCCAATTGTCGCGTAAAATTGAATAGCCATGCTCTCTATATTAATAACCAGTTTTTATGCTCAAAAATAAGGCAAAAAGCTATCACTAGTTAGGCTAAAAAGTTCTTAATCTAATGTTGAGCTAGAGTAAACATTCAATAAAGGCGTGTTATACTGAATGCCCCATAAAGTATTGCTGACATTAGATTAAAGTAGTTATGTTACCTCGGTTAGATCCTGTTGAATTGATAAAACCTATTTATCAAGACTTTATTAACGCCTTAAAGCAAACCGCTTACTTAGGAGAGATAAACAGTCAATACAGTTCAAGGCTCGCGGTAGCGACTGACAATAGTGTTTATCAGCAATTACCTCAATTAGTACTTCACCCCCGTTCTAAACAAGACATTCAGTTAATTACTGAATTAGCGAATCAAGCAAGATTTAACGAAATAAAATTTAGTGCGCGTGGTGGTGGGACAGGGACTAATGGACAGAGTTTAACGCCTGGCATTGTGATTGATTTATCTAAATTCATGAATCGAATTTTAGAAATCAATGTAGAAGAAAATTGGGTGCGCGTTGAAGCAGGTGTCGTAAAAGATCAACTTAACGATTATTTACGCCCTCATGGCTTTTTCTTTTCGCCTGACTTATCCACGTCCAATAGGGCAACGATAGGTGGCATGGTAAATACTGATGCTTCGGGGCAAGGTTCTTTAGTCTATGGTAAAACCTCAGACCATGTACTTGGTTTGGAAACGGTGCTAGCCAATGGTACGTTATTAGCCACGTCGCCGATGTCCGTTTCAGATGCTGAAAAGCGAGCTGAGCAGGGCGATACCAAGGCTGAAGTTATTTCAACAGTGCTAAATACGTGTCGCGATAATCGTGAATTAATTCTGCGTAAGTTTCCGCGTTTAAATAGATTTTTAACCGGTTACGATTTGGAACATGTATTTAATGATGATTTGACTGAATTCGACCTTTCGAGGGTCATTACCGGTTCAGAGGGCTCGTTAGGTATTGTTTGTGAAGCAAAGCTTAATTTGACGCCAATTTCGAAAGCCAAAGCGTTGGTAAACATCAAGTATGACAGTTTTGATTCGGCGTTAAGGCACTCTCCCGATCTTGTTAAAGCAGAAGCGACCTCAGTTGAAACTATTGATAGCAAGGTATTAAATTTAGCCAAGCAGGATATTATTTGGCACACCGTCAGTGATTTAATCACTGACGTACCCGATGCCGTAATGGACGGCCTGAACATGGTCGAATACAACGATGTTTCTACTGATGCACTTGAACAGCGCATAGCAACACTTGAAGACATTTTGGCCCAAGACATTGCGGCCGATAAGGGTATTATTGGTTACCAAATTACTTATGACCTACCCAGCATTGGTAGGCTTTATGCGATGCGTAAGAAGGCGGTGGGCTTACTTGGCAACACCGAGGGCAATCAAAAGCCATTAGCCTTTGCTGAAGATACGGCAGTGCCACCGGAAAATTTAGCTGACTTTATCGTAGAGTTTCGAGAATTGCTCGATAGCCATAATTTACAATACGGTATGTTTGGCCATGTTGATGCTGGTGTGCTTCATGTAAGGCCTGCCCTTGATATGTGTGATCCTGAGCAAGAGAAATTACTGCGCGATATCTCTGACAAAGTCGTAGCATTAACGGCTAAATATGGTGGTTTAATGTGGGGTGAACATGGCAAAGGCTATCGTAGTGAATATGGACCGGAGTTTTTTGGCGAAACACTTTTCACTGAATTACGGCGTGTAAAAGCGGCGTTTGATCCGAAGAATAAAATGAATCCAGGCAAAATTTGTACGCCTTTGGATTCTAAAGAGAAACTTGTTTCAGTAGACGATGTAAAGCGAGGCTATTTTGATCGCCAAATATCAACGCCAGTAAAAACCTCTTTTGATTCAGTTTTGGGTTGTAACGGAAATGGCTTGTGTTTCAACTATGACGTTAATAGTCCAATGTGTCCTTCTTCAAAAGTAACTCGAGATCGACGCCACTCTCCAAAAGGTCGCGCTGGCTTGATGCGTGAATGGTTGAGGCTTGTCGAAAAGCAAGGCGTAGATATTCTCTCGCTTGAAAAAGACATTCAAGGTACATCTGTTAAACAGCTACTGAACAAAGTTTCGAATAAATTGTTGGGTGAGCCACAAGAAGATTTTTCTCATGAAGTAATGGACGCCATGCAAGGCTGTTTAGCGTGTAAAGCCTGTGCAAGCCAGTGTCCAATCAAGGTGGATGTGCCAGATTTTAGGGCGAGATTTATTAACTTATACCACAGCCGTTATTTCAGGCCGATGAAAGATCATCTGGTTGCCAATGTTGAAACCATGGCGCCGCTGATGGCGAAAATGCCTAAGGTCGTTAACGGCGTATTGAGCTCAGGGATTTATAAAAAGTTGTCTAAAACAGCGATTGGTTATGTTGATACACCATTATTGAGCTATCCCACGTTGAAGCAACGACTTGCCAATCGCGAGTTTACGCAATTTAATTTAGAACAATTGAAATTGCGCACGCAAGAAGAGCGCTCGAGAACTGTACTTATCGTTCAAGACCCGTTTACTTCCTTCTATGATGCAAAATCTGTCGAAGCAATGATGGTATTGGCTAAAAAGCTTGGCTTTGATCCGATTTTGTTGCCATTTAAGCCAAATGGTAAGCCGCAGCATGTGAAGGGCTTTTTGAGCCGTTTTGCAAAAACAGCAGCAAATACTGCAGCCTTCCTTAATGAACTACACACATTAGGTATCCCCATGATAGGAATGGACGCATCGCTTGCGCTTTGTTATCGCGATGAATATAAACAAATTTTAAACGGTGAGCGCGGGGAGTTCGAAGTGCTTTTAGCGCACGAATGGTTGTTGAGTGTTTATAAAAACACTGATAACCAAGCCTTAGATACAGCCGCCCAAACGAATTACCAGTTGTTTAGTCACTGTACTGAAAAAACCGCGTTACCAAAATCAGAAACACAATGGCAGGAAATTTTTCAGCATTATAATTTGTCGTTGGACAAAGTCAGTGTTGGATGTTGTGGTATGGCAGGTACTTATGGTCATGAAGCGTCTAACTTAGATAATTCAAAAAGCTTGTTTGAAATGAGTTGGCAGGGGAAACTCAACAATCTTGATGAAAGGCAAGTTGTTGTAACAGGTTTTTCATGCCGAAGTCAGGCAAAAAGGTTTGCTAAAGTTAGAGCCAGACATCCTGTGGAAGTGCTTGCTGAGGCACTTCAATAAAAGCTTGAAGTGTCCGAAACAGAATGTAAGGAATATAAGAATTCTTGCACGTTAATCGACCTGGGTGGGTCAGACAATAAAAAGGAGGCTGAAGCCTCCTTTTTATATTCCTAACGTAAGATAAACATCCATGTGTTATTGTTGAGTGCTGTCGATCAAATTAAAAATCTTTTTAGCGATGTCAGTATTATCCTGATTTCCAGCAAATACTGCTGCATGTTTGCCAAACGCAATGACAGGTACGTCTACAGCAGTGTGGCCACTAGTAGTCCAGCCTGTATATGTTCGGACATCAATGATTTCTTTGATCTCTTTTTCAATGGCACGTACCTTTTTCCACGATGCTAATTCACTATCCGCAAACACCTCATCTTGCTTTGAAAAAATGGCTTTTATTTCTTCTTCTGTTAATTCAAAGTTAAACAGTTCGTTCACCTTAGCTTTGCTTAGTTTTTCTTCGGATAACTGTTTCGCAATAAAGTTGGGAGAGTGTTTCATTCGATGGATAATTTCTGGTTTCCATAAATAGTCACCATTGACACCCAATGTCACGCCGCCGGTAGAGTGGTCGGCTGTTAAGATAACGGTGGTGTTTGGATTTTTAGCAACAAATTGCTCGAGTACCTGCATAGTTGCGTCTAAATCTGCCATCTCAAGTAAGGCAGCTGCAATATCATTACTGTGTCCAGCCCAGTCAACTTGGCTTGCTTCCACTAACATGAAAAACGGTTTGTCGTTATCAAGTAAGCGAAGCGCATGAGATGTCATATTGGCAAGACGGCCTTTTTCGTCATCCAGTGCCCATGGTAATCCTACATCGGCAAATAAGCCAAGTGCTGGCTTGCCAACACGAAGATTAGCAAGGTCGTCATATTTGTCGACATATTGAAAACCTTGTTGTTGAAGTTCTTCGACTAAATTTCGATCTTCTCGGATAAAATATTTCCAACCGCCGCCAAGCAATACATCAAACTTCACATTGTTGTTAATTTTTTCATCAACGTAACTGTTCGCAATGGCGTCGTAATTTTTTCGGCTTTCATTATGAGCGAGGTAAGAAGCAGGAGTTGCGTGATTAACCTGTGATGTCACCACCACTCCTGTTTTCATGTTTAATGTTTTAGCATGTTCGAGAACGGTTAATAAGGGCTTCTTATTAACGTCTACACCAATCGCACCATTATAACTTTTTACGCCAGTTGATAGTGCTGTAGCACTGGCTGCAGAATCGGTTACATAGCCTGACATTTTAGCAGGGTAAGTGCTTGATGTACCAACTAAATATTTATCAAAAATTGTAGTTTCGACTTTATTAGTTTCCGGGTTATCCTGAAAATACCTGTATGCGGTGGTATATGTTGGTCCCATGCCATCGGCAACCACCATAATGATGTTGTCCGCCCCGATATCTTGATTAGTGGTTGCGTATGCCGAAGAAATAGAAACGCTTAGACACAAAGTCGTTAGTAATTTACGCATGAATTATCCAGTTATTTAATTTTTAGGTCGACCCACACTAAACGGTGGTCTGATGATGCACTTCTGTCAGAGACAAGGCGATACATAGGTGATGTTTGCTCTGGCCAGAAAACACCGCTATCAACAACATCCCAACCTTGGTTAGATGGCAGCACGTAATCTGCGCGCATACCCCAGTATGCGGTGTGATGTTTGCCGTTTGGGTTGTCAGAGCGATGTTTCTCGCCACCTTGGCTAGCAGGTTTTGGATCATTGATATTACTATGTGACAGCAATGTACCAATACCCGACATAACAGCGTCGCCATCTGTCGTTGAAGCATTTAAATCGCCTAAAATAACGAAACGACTATACTGCGCTATGCCACCTTTATGACCAGTATCGTCATAAATATAACTTGCTTTCTCAGGTGTTATGTAATCTGTCCAGAAACGAATTTCATCGTGATTTCTTTTACCGTTTCTATCTTCTGGGCCATCAAACACCGGTGGTGTTGGGTGGCTGGCTAACACTCTTACCGATTTCCCATTAACAAGAACCGGTATATCCCAATGAGATTTAGAGGAGAGTCGGAAATGAGAAAGAATCTCTTCATTGTAGTAAGGTTGTTTGGTGTCAGGGTTTATTGGCAACATTGCTTGCGGCATATCTTGCCATTTAAACTGCTGAAACGTTCTTATGTCATTTTGGTCGATTGGAAATTTTGACAATAATGCCATTCCAAAATGGCCGGGGAAGTGCCCATATCCATAAGTGTCTTGTGGCTGAGTAATTTCACCGTCGTCGTTGATGTCTATTGGGAATTTAACGCCAGTGTTTACGGGGCCTTGAAAATAATAAGGGTAATCAACGGCATTTTGTTTATGCTGACTTTCGTTAAGATAACGTTTGATGAATTGTTTCAGTGCTATTCCATTATTATCAGTTCTATCAAATTCATTGATAAGCAGAATGTCAGGGTTTACACGTTGAATAATCTCAGCAATGTTTTTTATTTGCTGGTGATTATTTGCCAAAGACTCACCGAGTTCTTTGCCTGTAGGCTTTTGTGATTCTCGTTGACCTTTTGGTAAATAGTTCAAGGCTTCCATGCTGACATTAAATGTAGCGATTCGAATTGTTTTCGTTTCTTCGCTCATTGCTACTCCTGAAATTGCCTGAGATAGCAAAGCCGCTGTCACAGAAGCGTAATATTTATTCATTATTTCGTTATTCCACAGCCTCGAAGGATGACATCAGTTAAAAACCTTGTGACTTGCTCTTGGTCTTCTTCTTCATAATCTGCTCGGTTCATCACAGTAAGGATTTGTGTTTCAAAATCTGCGTAATGTTGTGTAGAAGACCAAATAAGAAAAATTAAATTGTATGGGTCAACGTCCGCCATTTCGCCATTATCAATCCAAGTTTGGAATAAGGCTGCTTTTTCTCGAACCCATTTGCGCAAATAGGTGCGTGCAAACTCTTTTAAATGTTGCGCCCCTTGGATAATTTCCATGGCATAGATTTTAGAAGAACTAGGGTGTTCGAATGACATTTTTACTTTCGAAGCAATAAACTTTTCTATTGCTGCCTTAGGTCCGTCGGAAGGATCTATATCACCTATGCCTTGGTCCCACATATCTAGTGTTTGCTCTAATACAGCGTGATAAATGTTTTCTTTGTTTTTGAAGTAATAAAGGATGTTTGCTTTAGGCAATCCAGCTCTGTCGGCTATAGATTGGACAGTGGCGCCTTTGTATCCTTGTAGAATGAATTCTTCTTGTGCAGCAGCTAAGATTTTCGCCTCACTTTGGATGCGAATCTTTCCTTGTTTCGGTTCTTTTTTTTCTTCTTCTTTCATCAAACTCTGACCAATAAAATCCCTGTTCTAGGGTAAAAACTGTAACGGCTAAAGTGTACAACAGATTATTACTAGAAAATAGTGTTTAACCAGTTAGTCAACACAAGCGTTCGTTTATATAAAATTAGTGTTAAACAAATAAGACATAAGTTGTTTTTATAACTAAAGTCTTCGTATTAAAAAAACAATATTTGAATAAATAATATAAATATATCCACCTGGTAAGTTTTTGCTTCTGCTATAAAAGCGTAGCAAATACAGACGGATAGAGATGTGGTGCGGTTAAATTTATATTGCGATGTTTTGACGGGGAACTACGAAAAATAGAGTAATTATTCAGTGATTAAAAATAATTCATCTATTGATTTAAATTAATACCTGACCAAATAGACAAAGTGTAATGATTTTGTCATTTTTTTCTGCTTTAATATACGCCGTAACAAAAACGTCACAAGTGTTTCGTTGTGTAAACACGAAATATAAAAATTAAAAACCAAGGAAAAGTAAGATGAATAGTCATCGTCTCTCACAAATCGCTGGTGCTGTTGTAGTAGCGCTTGGCCTATCAGGTCCAGTAATGGCAAATACCATTACGTCTGGTGTTAAAGGTCAAATCGTTGATACAAATGGCGCGCCTGTAACTGACACTACTATTACAATTACTCACGTACCATCAGGTACAAGTAAATCAGTTACGGTTAACCAAGCTGGTAACTTCTCAACAAAAGGTCTACGTGTTGGTGGTCCATACTCAATTGTAGTGGACTCTCAATCATTAGAAGACCAAGTAATCAATGATGTTTACTTGTCAGTTGGTGAAGCTTACCCGTTAAACCTTACGCTTAACGAGATTCAAGATGTTGAACGTATCGAAGTTACAGGTCGTGTTATCAGTGCAAATGCTGGTGGTACAGGCCCTGCGACTCACTTCGGTATCGAAGAACTAGAAAACTTACCTGCTATCAACCGTGATATCAAAGATATTGTTCGTGTTGATCCTCGTATTTACATTGACGAAACTAGCTCTGATTCAATTCAGTGTGGTGGTGCTCACCCTCGCTTTAACTCGTTAACACTTGACGGCGTTCGTATGAATGACCGTTTTGGCCTTAATAGTAATGGTTACCCAACAGAGCGTATTCCATTCTCTTACGATGCCATTGAACAAGTAGCTGTAGAATTAGCACCTTACGACGTTAACTACGGTGGTTTCACAGCGTGTAACATCAACGCTGTATCAAAGTCTGGTACTAACGAAGTAACTGGTGGTTTCTTCTACGATTACACGTCTGATTCACTTAAAGGTGACAAGATTGAAGGCGAAAAAGTAGATAATGGAGACTACACAGAAGAACGTTACGGCTTCAATGTTGGTCTTCCTCTTATAGAAGACAAGCTATTCTTATTCGTTGCTTATGAAGAGCTAGAAGGTGCAGAATTATTCACTTACCCTGGTTTGGGCGATGATGTAACAGCAGCAGATGTTGAGCGCGTTCGTGCGATTGCTAGTAACCTATACAACTACGACATCGGCGGTAACCCAGCAAGTATGCCGGTTGAAGATGAAAAGCTACTAGTTAAAGTTGACTGGAACATTAACGAAGATCACCGTGCAGCATTCGTATACAACTACAATGATGGTTTCTCACTTAGTCAGTCGGATTCAAGCGACATCACATTTGATAGCCATTTCTATGAGCGTGGTGCTGAGTTCACTTCAATTGTAGGTTCATTATACTCATCCTGGTCTGATAACTTCGAGACTGAAATTCGTGTTGAGTCTTCAGAGTTAGATAACCGTCAAATTTCATTAGACGCTGACAGCAGCTTCGCTGAAGTTCAGATTGACGTAAACAACTCAACGTTATTCATCGGTCCAGATGATTCTCGCCAATCAAATAAGCTTGATTGGGAAAATTTATCATTCAAAGTCTCTGGTACTTATTACCTTGATGAGCATGAAATTACTGCCGGCTTCGAATATGAAGACTTAGAAGTATTCAACTTATTTATGCAGCACACACAAGGTGAATACCGTTTCGATAGCATCGAAGATTTTGAAGCAGGTACGCCAGCTCGTATTTACTACAACAACTCTGCGGGTACTAACAACCCTAACGATGTAGCAGCAACTTTCTCTTACCAGCAAAACACCTTCTACGTACAAGACGTTTGGAGCCTTGATGAGTACGACTTAACGTTAACTTACGGTCTACGTTACGACTGGTACACAAGTGATGACAAGCCTCGTTACAATGCTAAGTTTGAAGAGCGTTACGGTTATGCAAACAACAATAACTTCGACGGTATTGACTTACTTCAACCACGTTTCGGCTTCAACTGGATTGCAGATGATCAATTAGAAATCCGTGGTGGTTTCGGTCTATTCTCTGGTGGTAACCCGAACGTATGGATTTCAAACAGCTACTCAAATGATGGTCTGGTACAAATCGGTCTTCAAGATCGCTCTCGTGAATCTTTATTTGATAAGCCATTAACTGGTGAAGGTCGTCCAATTTACGACATTCCACAAGCATTGTACGATGAAATTGCTTCAATTCCAGAAGAGTCAGGTGACGGTTCTGTAAATGCAATTGACCCTGATTTCGAAATTCCTTCAGAGTGGAAGTACTCATTAGGTGCGACATTCATCACTGAAGATGAGTACATCATTAACGCTGACTTCATCTATACACAAAAGAAAGACCAAGCAATCATCAACAACATTGGTTATGACTACCGTGCAGATGGTGCGGTAGCGCCAGACGGTCGTCCTTTATATGAGCAAGTTGTTGACGGTCGTTTTTCTGACTTCTTATTAACGAATGTTGATGGCGATGACGGTACGTCGCAAGTATTCTCATTCAGTGTTGCTAAGAGCTATGACTTTGGTTTAGATGCGTCAATCGGTTATGCATACACTGATTCAGAAGACGTAAGTCCAATGACTAGTTCTGTAGCGGGTTCGAACTACTCTTTCTTCGCTCGTACAGATCCTAACAATCCAGGTGTTTCGACATCAGATTATGAAATTCCACACCGCTTTACATTGAACTTGAGCTATGGTCATGACTTCTTTGATGGTTACACGACTCGTTTCTCATTGTTCGCTACACGTAGTGAAGGTAAGCGTGTTTCATACACATTCCACCGCTCAGATTCACAATTTGGTGATTCAAACTGGTCTAACAGTAGTCAGTTAATGTATGTACCGACAGTGAACGATCCGTTAGTGACATACGCTGATGGTTTTGACGTTGATGGTTTCCACCAATGGATTGATGATGCTGGTTTAGGTAAGTACCGTGGTGGTATTGCACCTCGTAACCAATTAGACGCGGGTTGGTGGACAAAAGTTGACCTTAAAATCAGCCAAGATCTTCCTGGTCTAGTTGAAGGTCACAAAGGTAAAGTATTCTTCGTAATCGAAAATATCGGTAACATGATTAACGATGATTGGGGTGTATTGAAGCAATATAACTTCAACACGCAATCTGTTGTTAGCGCAGAAATCGATGCGGCTACGAACACATACATTTACGACGGTTTCCGTGACCCAGAAGCAACTACGCAACCTGTATCAACTTGGGAAATGCGTTTAGGTGTAGAATACAAGTTCTAATTGAACCTATTGCTTAAAAGAAAAACCGCACAACTTTGTGCGGTTTTTTTATTTTTACGCTAGTAATTACCTAAGCTGTGCATTAATATTTATATGTTGACCAAATGGTCAGGATGTTAGGGTGATTACAAAAATGAAAAAATCTAACTGGGGCGAATTAAAAGATAGAGCAAAGCTAGGTTACGACAACGCCTATGCTCCATATAGCCAATTTAAAGTAGGTGCAGCGTTGCAAGTAGGGAATGGCAGCGTCTACCACGGTTGCAACGTTGAAAACGCCTCGTACGGATTAACTGTGTGTGCGGAGCGTAATGCTATTGCGCAGGCAGTTATCGACGGTCAACAAGACATAACTGCACTGGTCGTTTACACCGAACAGGATAAACTGACGCCGCCTTGTGGCGCATGTCGTCAAGTTATCGTGGAGTTTATGGAACAAGACGCGACAGTAAAAGCAGTAAATCATAAAGGTGAAGAAATCTCTTGGCAGGTTAAGGACCTGTTGCCCAATGCTTTTACTCCTAAAGATCTCAAATAAAGGAACATAGATGATGTTACCGCAGGAAATTATTCGAATTAAGCGCAATGGTAAAGCACTTAGCGGCGATCAAATTAGACAGTTTGTTGAAGGGATCACGACAGGCGGATTTAATGATGCGCAAGTGGGCTCAATGGCGATGGCAATCTATCAACAGGGGATGAACACAGACGAGATAGTAGCATTTACGCAAGCCATGATGCATTCAGGTACAGTGTTGTCCTGGCCTGAATTAGACAAACCTGTTGTTGATAAACACTCGACTGGCGGTGTAGGTGATAAAGTCAGCTTTATGCTAGCTGCTATTGTAGCCAGTTGTGGCGTCTATGTGCCGATGATTGCAGGCCGTGGCCTTGGCCATACAGGTGGCACTGTAGATAAGCTTGAAGCGATAAATGGTTTTAATACCCAGCCTAGCATTCCACAGTTTAAGAAAATGGTGAAAGAATTAGGAATGGCAATTATTGGCCAAACATCTGACCTAGCACCAGCAGATAAGCGCTTGTACGGTGTTCGCGATATTACTGCAACGGTAGAGTCTATTCCACTTATTACCGCTTCTATTCTATCTAAAAAGTTAGCGTCGGGCCTGGATGCATTAGTTATGGATGTAAAAGTTGGTAACGGTGCCATGATGAACAATATCGAGGATGCAAAAGCACTGGCTCAAAGTATTGCCAACGTTGCTAACGGTGCAGGCGTGAAAACTGAAGCCATTATTACTGATATGAACCAAGTGTTAGGTGATAGCGCTGGTAATGCCTTGGAAATTATAGAAACGGTTGACTATTTGACTGGCAAATATCGCGAGCCACGTTTGCATGCTGTTACCGTTCGTTTAGCACAAAGTATGCTAGTAAATACTGGTGTAGCTAAGGACAATGATGAAGCTTTAGCTAAAATTAATCAGGCTTTAGACAGCGGTGCTGCGGCAGAATTATTTAGTAAGATGATTCATATCATGGGGGGGCCTTCTAATATACTGAACTCACCATGGGATGTAATGGAAAAGGCCAACACGGTTCAAGATATTGTTGCTCCGCATGATGGATATATCTCGAGCATGGATACGCGTGCTATTGGAATGACGATTGTATCTATGGGAGGAGGCCGTTCTGGTTCAGGCCAAGATATCGATCATAGTGTTGGTTTGGATGCTGTTAAGCCAGTTGGCACTCAAGTCTCTAAAGGCGATGTCATTGCACGCATACATGCGTCTAGCGCTGAACAGGCAAAAGAGGGTACTAATGGTTATATAAGTGCACTCAAATTTTCAGAAAAAGCGCCTGAAACTGTTCCTGAAATATATGATGTCATCAAATAGGGCCACTAAAGATCGGAAATAAAAAAGCGGCTTCTGCCGCTTTTTTATTATCACTTAAGAGTAATTGTCACTAAACAATTGTTCCAAACAGCTTATCACCAGCATCACCTAAACCTGGCAAAATATACCCTTTTTCGTTTAGCTTCTGGTCAACTGCAGCGATATATAAATCAACATCTGGGTGAGCTTGTTGCATTGCCTCTATACCTTCCGGTGCCGCTACAAGGAATAGGGCAACGATATCTTTAGCGCCTGACTCTTTAAGTAAATCGATAGCAGCAATTGCAGACCCGCCTGTTGCTAACATTGGATCGATAACCATAGCTTTGCGCTCGGCAATATCACTGACGATGTTTTGATAGTAACCTTCAGGTTCAAGTGTTTCTTCGTTACGTTTTAAACCAACCACACTGATTTTGGCACAAGGAATCACATTTAATGCGCCGTCTAACATGCCCAACCCCGCGCGCAATATAGGAACGAGCGTTGGGTTTTTATCCGCCATAATCGGTGCCGAAATGTTACCAGACCAACAAGAGATTGGTGCGTTTTTTAGTGCAATATTCGACGTAGCCTCAACGGTAAGTAAAGTGGCTATTTCATTGGCTAACTCCCTAAAAGACTTAACAGAAATAGAGTCTTCACGAAGTAAGCTAACTTTGTGTTTAACGAGAGGGTGATTACTTGCAAAAACAGCCATTTTATTTATTCCTTTTATTATTGCCAAACCAATTCTTTAAAGTGCTTACGGCACATTGATTCGTATTTTTCATTACCACCAACGTCTACCTGAGCGCCGTCTTTGATGGCCTTGCCATTCTCATCTAAACGTACTACAAAATTGGCTTTTTTACCGCAATGGCAAATAGTTTTTAACTCAATTAGTTTATCAGCCCAAGCTAATAACGCTGCACTTCCAGAGAAGGTTTCCCCTTGAAAATCGGTACGAATGCCGTAGGCAAGCACAGGGATACCTAACGTATCTACAACATCTGTTAGTTGCTTTACTTGTGCTTTAGTTAAAAACTGAGATTCATCAACCAGCACGCAATCTAATTTCTCAGCGTGATGTGAGCTATTAATTTGATCGAGCATGTTAGTGTCACTGGTAAACAACTCAGCATCTGCATGAATACCGAGTCGAGAAGCGATTTTCCCTTGCCCAAATCTATCATCTAGCGCCGCGGTAAATAACACACAACGCATTCCGCGCTCGCGATAGTTATAGGCTGATTGCAATAAGTGTGTAGATTTTCCTGCATTCATTGCAGAGTAATAAAAATAAAGTTGCGCCATTAGTAAGAACTTTCAGAAGGGGTGCTATCAATGCCAAGTGTACCTAGAAGTGCAGCGAGTAAGCTACTTGCTCCAAATCTGAAGTTGTCAGGCGTTACCCAGCTGTCGTCCATGATTTGTTTGGCTAGTTCTATATACTCTGCAGCATCTTCCGTCGTTTTTACACCGCCAGCAGCTTTAAAGCCGACTTTTTTACCGCTGTCTTTAATTGCAGTAATCATTACTTTGGCAGACGCTAATGTGGCGTTAACAGGTACTTTCCCTGTAGAAGTTTTAATGAAATCAGCACCTGCATTAATGCAAATCTCACTTGCCTTGCGAATAAGTGACTCTTCTCCCAATTCACCACTTTCGATGATTACTTTCAATAACACGTTAGAGGTTGAACATGCTTGTTTACATGCTGAAACCATATCAAAGCCTAATTGCTCATTACCTGACATTAACGCTTTGTAAGGGAAAACAAGGTCAACTTCATCTGCGCCATATGCAATTGCAGCTTTTGTTTCAGCAACGGCGATATCGATATCATCATTACCATGTGGAAAGTTCGTCACAGTAGCTATTTTGATATGTGCGGCGCCAACGTCACTGAGTGTTTTTTTAGCTAGCGGAATAAAACGCGGATAAATACAAATTGCCGCTGTGTCGCCGCCCTGATTGTGAGCTTGATGACACAGCGCGATAATATCTTCACTTGTTTCATTATCGGTAAGGCTTGTTAAGTCCATCAGCGAAATAGACTGTTTTGCGTAGTCTTGTGCAGAAATCATGAAAGTCTCCAGCTTATAGTCCGATAAATACGCCAGCAATTGCCGCGCTCATAAGGTTTGCTAACGTAGCAGCTAACATTGCTTTTAAACCCAGACGCGCTATGTCATGGCGACGAGAGGGTGCCATTGAGCCAATACCACCAAGTAAAATCGCGATTGAAGATAAGTTAGCAAATCCACAAAGAGCAAACGTGATAATTGCTTGAGTAGATTGACTCAATGTTTCTTTTACTTCAACAAACTGTACATATGCAAAAAACTCATTTACAACCACTTTTTGGCCTATAAAGCTGCCAGCAGTCAACATTTCATTAAATGGAACGCCAACGATAAACGCAATAGGCGCAAACAAGTAACCTAAAATCCACTCAATCGTAATACCTTCGAAACCTAAGAAGTTACCAATGCCTTGAACCATTGAATTTAGCAATGCTATTAGGGCAATGAAGGCTAGCAACATAGCGCCAACATTTACCGCTAATTTAAGACCTGACGCTGCACCAGATGCTGCCGCATCAATCACATTTGTTGGTCTATCTTCTTCTTTATCTTCTTCTATTTTGTCGCTTTTCAGTTTATCGGCTGGCTCTGTTTCTGGCATGATGATTTTAGCCATCAATAGACCACCAGGCGCGGCCATAAAAGAAGCTGCAATCAGATATTTAAGTTCCACACCTAAACCTGCATAACCAGCTAAAACAGAACCAGCCACCGATGCTAGACCGCCAACCATAATGGCGAACAACTCTGATTGGCTCATGTTTTTAATATAAGGACGAACGACTAAAGGGGCTTCTGTTTGCCCCACAAAAATATTGGCTGTTGCTGACAGAGATTCCGGTTTACTGGTTTTTAGTAATTTTTGTAAACCACCACCAATCACCTTTACCACTTGCTGCATAATGTTTAAGTAATAAAGGACGGCAATTAGTGAAGAGAAGAAAATAATGACAGGAAGAACACGTATAGCAAAGACAAAGCCTACACCATTTTCAAACATAGCATCGGTGCCGAGGCCGCCAAATAAAAATGCAATGCCTGCTTGTGCTGAGTCGATAACATGTTGTACGCCATTAGACATCGACGCTAACACATCTTTACCAAAAGGTATGTAAAGAACGAAAGCACCTAGCGCTATTTGTAGGGTAAATGCTAGAGAAACCGTTCTAAAATTGATACTTTTGCGGTTGTAGGACAGGGCATAAGCAATTGCTAATAAAGCAACAATACCTAACACTCCCCTAAGTGCAGTTACTTCCATAACTTCCTCATTTTTATAATTTTAATTGTTATTATTAGTTAGTTGTCTAATTTTTGCTTTGATGACTTCAATAGCCATACGATTTTTTCCGCCACGTGTAATAACAATATCAGCGTGTGCTTTAGCTGGCTCAATAAACTGATAATACATAGGGCGAACGGTTGATAAATATTGCTCTGAAATTGATTCGACCGTCCGGTCACGCTCAATCGTGTCGCGCTTTATTCTACGAAGCAAACAAATATCCAGCGGTGTATCCATATATACCTTTATATTGAAAACATCACGGAGTTTGGGGTTTGTTAACAACATGATGCCTTCAACTAACACTATTTGCGTTGGTTTGACAGGAGTTGTTTGGTCAATTCGAGTATGTGTTTTGTAGCAATAGACAGGGCTTTCGATAGCATTGCCGTCAATCAATGACAATAAATGATCATGCAAAAGCTCATGTTCAAATGCGTTAGGGTGGTCATAATTGGTTTTAACTCTTTCTTCCATTTCCAAGTGTGTTTGATCACGGTAATACGCGTCTTCCTTGATAATAGAAATTGCGTTATGACCTAACTCTGGAAGAAGCTCATCGTAAATCGTTTGTGCAAATAATGATTTGCCAGACGCTGACGCGCCAACTACTGCTATCAAAGTTGGTTTCATTCGGTAAAAAGATTCCGTAATCAAATTTAAAAGAAAGGTTACGTGTTATGTAATAACTGCTCTATTTTGGCTTATTTTCATTTCTTTTGCTTCTTTTATTACCTCTTACAGCGATAGTTAGTCGGCGCAAGGGTAAAATACCTTCGAAAAGATGAAAAAATGCACAAATTAAAGCCAGAATAACTGACCTTGGAAAAATTCCGTCAAAAATAACATAAGTTGACCGAATGGTCATGTTTGCTGTTAAAATAATTATTAGTTTTTCAATTAAAGGTAATTACACGAACATTAAACAGCCTTTGATTGATACGATATAATTAACTCTATGAGAGCTGTGTTAGTAACCACATAACGTTACTCACCAAAGATAGTCAGGAGAGAAAATGGCTCGCGTTATTTTAATGGTAATCGATGGGTTTGGTGTCGGACATGCGCCAGATGCAGATACGTTCGGTGATATTGGAGCCAATACCTTTGGTAACTTGGCAGGTGTTTTCGAACAACAAGAAGGTCGAAAGCTAATGTTGCCAAACCTTGGCAGTATGGGGTTGTTTGAATTAGCCAAGGCGTCATCAGGCTTTGACCAAACGCAAGACGTGACTCAAATCAATGGGGCGTACGGTTACGCAGCAGAATTAAGTACAGGTAAAGACACACCGTCAGGTCATTGGGAAATGGCCGGCGTCCCAGTTTTGTTTGATTGGGGGTATTTTACTGACAAAGAAAATAGCTTCTCTCCTGAGCTAATGGCTGAAATTAACCAAGCGACTGGCTATGAAGGTATGCTAGGTAATTGTCATGCCTCTGGCACTGTCATTATTGAGAAGTTAGGTGAAGAAAGTATCCGTACAGGCTTACCAATTTGCTACACAAGTGCAGACAGTGTTTTTCAGGTGGCAGCACACGAAGAGCATTTCGGGTTAGACAACCTTTATGAATATTGCCAAATAGTCCAAAAAATTGTTGAACCAATGAACATTGGGCGCGTTATTGCTCGTCCTTTTGTTGGTGATGATGCAAAATCATTTACTCGCACGGGTAACCGAAGAGATTACTCTATTTTACCTCCAGCGCCCACGGTGCTTGATCGCATCTCTGAGTCGGGTGGTACGGTTGTTAGTGTCGGTAAAATTGCTGATATTTATGCTCACCAAGGCATAACGTTGAAGACAAAAGCAACGGGTATTGAAGCGTTGACCGATGCAACCATTGAGCACATGGAAACGGCACCTGATAACAGTATTATTTTTACTAATTTGGTCAATTTTGATCAAGACTTTGGTCATCGTCGTGACCCCGTCGGCTACGGCCATGCGTTGGAAGCGTTTGATAAGCGTATAGTCGACATCAAAGCCGCGATGAAAGACGGTGATGTATTAATGTTTACCGCAGACCATGGTTGTGATCCAACATGGAAGGGCAGCGATCATACGCGCGAATTTGTCCCTGTGATTGCTTATCATTCGACCATTGGGTCAGTAAACCTTGGGCAAAGAGACACCTTTGCAGATATTGGGCAGACAATTGCAGAGCTTTTAAATGTAACAAAATTGTCTTACGGGACAAGTTTTTTAGACGAGCTTGCAATAAGGTAGTACAATGCACTCCCGAAATGGTTGGCTATAGTTAATAAGAACAATAAATTAGCCACTAATAAAAGCTTATATACCACTTCGGGAGAATATAATGAAACTGTTAAAACAGTCTTCAATTGCACTTTGCGTGCAAGCCGCTCTATTTTCTTCTGCAGCTGTAACTACTGTTGCACACGCAGAAGAAGCCGACAAACCAACTCAATTAGAAGTTATCGAAGTTACTGCACGTAAGCGTGTAGAGAACGCTCAAGAAGTTCCTGTTGCTGTTTCTGCTCTACAAGGCGAAAACCTAGACGCTATCAGCGATGCTGCAATGGATATTCGTTTCTTAAACGCTAAAATTCCAAGCCTTTCAGTTGAATCATCATTTGGTCGTACTTTCCCGCGCTTTTATATGCGTGGTTTAGGTAACTCAGATTTCGATTTAAATGCCTCTCAACCAGTATCGTTAGTTGTTGACGAAGTGGTACAAGAAAACCCAATTTTAAAAGGTTTCCCTGTATTCGATGTTGAGCGTGTTGAAGCGCTTCGTGGGCCACAGGGTACGCTATTCGGTCGTAACACACCTGCCGGTCTTATTAAGTTCGATTCTGTAAAACCGTCTCAAGACTTTGATGGTTTTGTTTCTCTATCATACGGTAGTAAAGAAACGTCTGATTTACGAGCAGCAGTAGGTGGCGGTTTAACTGACAAGCTATCTGCTCGTGTTTCAGTATTGCACCAAGATCGTGATGATTACATTGACAACCGTGCGCCAGGTTTTGAAGCTGATGACGTAACAGGTGGTTATACAGATAAAGCTGCGCGTATTCAGTTCTTGTATGAAGGCGATGATTTCAACGCTTTATTCAACTACCACATGCGTGACTTAGACGGTAAGCCAATCGTATTCTACGCAAACGCATTTAAGCCAGGCTCTAACAACTTAGTGAGTGGCTTCGAGCGCGACACTGCGTTTTTAGACTCGGCAGAGCGTTTAACACAAGACGTTGAGACTGAAGGTGCAAGCTTAAAATTAGAGTTTGATTACGGTGAATACACAGTTACGTCAATTACTGGTTGGGAAAGTGCTGAAATTTTCTCGCGTGGTGACGTAGATGGTGGTTACGGTGTTAACTTCATTGGCTTCCAAGGCCCTGGTGAAATTACTATCAGCTCAGAAACAGCTGACGCTATTCCTGATCATGATCAGATCACTCAAGAGCTTCGCTTAACAAGTAACTTCGATGGCAACTTCAACTACCAAGTAGGTGTTTTCTACTTTGACGAAGACTTAGAAATTGAAAGTTATTCATACGATGCATTGTTCACTGGCGGTGCTCAAAATGGTTTCGTTGTTCAAAAACAAGAAACTACTGCATGGGCGGTGTTCGGTTCATTCGACTACGATATCAGTGATGAAACTCAAGTAACGTTAGGTCTTCGTTACTCTGATGATGAAAAAGATTTTTCAGCTGAACGTTTCCAAGGTCCTTTAGCGGGCTGTTGTGGTCAACCTGACACAGCGTACGGTGAAGCCAACCCAGAAGATACACACGTAAGCTGGGACTTAAGCATAGTTAACAAAGTCACTGACGACGTAAATGTATACGCTCGCGTAGCGGATAGCTTCCGTGCACCAAGTATTCAAGGTCGTTCATTATTTGCGTTTGACGACGGTATTTCTGTAGCAGATTCTGAAACTATTCTTTCTTTCGAGACCGGTTTCAAAGCTGACGTTATGGATGGTTTAGGCCGTGTTAATGCGTCTGTATTCTACTTTACAATGGATGACCAACAGCTAACTTCTGTAGGTGGCGATAGCAACACAGCACGTCTTCTAAATGCAGACGAGACGACGGGTTACGGTGTAGAAGTTGATTCTGAGTGGGTTGTAACTGACAACTTAATCATGACAGCAAGCATCAGCTACAACAATACAGAATTAGATACTGATAACACTGTACCAGTATGTGCACTATGTACCGTAACTGATGAAGTGGTAGACGGCCGTGCAGTTATTGATGGTAACAGCCTTCCACATGCTCCAGAGTGGATCTCTGTAATTACCGCGCGTTACTCGAAAGAAATTGGTGAAGGTGAGTTATACGTTTACACAGATTGGTCATACCGTAGCGAAATTAACTACTTCCTATATGAAGCGAAAGAGTTTGAAGGTAAAGACCTATTAGAAGGTGGTTTACGTGTAGGTTACCAGTGGTATGCTGGTGACAACGAATACGACTTCGCTGTATTTGCTCGTAACATTACTGATGAACAGCAAGCAATTGGTGCTGTTGATTTTAGTAACAACACTGCAATTGTTAACGAAGAACGTTTCGTTGGTGCAGAATTTAAAGTGTCTTTCTTCTAAGCACTTTACGTTACGTATAAAAAAGCCGAACGTTATGTTCGGCTTTTTTGTTTTTGCATGTCGATGCTTTAATTTCTATAGAACACTTTCTAGTGTTAATTCCATCATGTCTTTAAACGTATTTTCACGCTCATCAGCAGTGGTTTGCTCACCTGTTTTAATGTGATCACTCACGGTAAAAACAGCTAGCGCTTTTTTGCCGTACTCAGCTGCTACACCGTAAAGGCCAGCAGCTTCCATCTCAACAGCCAGAATGCCGTGATTTTCCATCGTTTTAAACATTTCAGGCTGCGGTGTGTAAAACAGATCTGCGGTAAATACATTACCAACATGCACTTTTTTACCAATGCGGTCTGCAGTATTAACAACGCTTTGTAGCAAACCAAAGTCTGCACAGGCGGCAAAATCACAGTTGTTGAAGCGCTGACGGTTTACGTTTGAATCTGTGCTAGCTGCCATTCCAACAATCACGTCACGTACTTTGATGTCATCGCGAACTGCACCACATGAACCTATTCGAATAATATTTTCTACGCCGTAATCTTTGTATAGTTCTGTCGCATAGATTGAAATAGATGGGATACCCATACCTGAACCCATTACAGAGACACGTTTGCCTTTGTATGTGCCAGTATAACCAAACATATTTCGCACGCGCGTCACGCATTTTGCATCTTCTAAAAAGTTATCTGCAATAAATTTGGCACGAAGCGGATCGCCCGGCATTAATACCGTTTCTGCAAAATCGCCCGCTGCTGCTTCAATATGAGGTGTTGCCATAATAAAACCTTTTCAATGTTAGGTTTCAGTAAGTTTCAAGCCAGATTACTCTGCTATCAAGGGTTTTTTACTGAAGGTTGATAGTAAATGTGTGTAATTTTATTAACTAAAAAAACGTTCGACTAGCCAAGTGTAGCCTAAACCGCCAAGATAAATACCTACAATACCTGCGATACCTGAAATGACAGGTGGCGCTGGTAATGGCAGCTTAAATAATGAGAAAACAATTCCCACTACGGCTCCAGTAGCTAGTGATAAAAGCACTTCTGCCATAATCACTCCCTCAATGAGTTATATACTATTAAGTAGCGCTTTTTTCTCGCTGCTGGACAAGAAACTCATCTCAATAGCGTTTTGCTGAAGCTTGGTAAATTCGTCTTTACCAAAACCAAGCATTGAGTGCGCTAACTCGAATTCCTGTTTAATTTCGGTGTTTTCTACGGCTGGATCGTCAGTGTTTAAACACACAAGGTTGCCATTCGCTAAAAACGTTTTAATCGGGTGTTGCGATAAATCTGCCACAGTGCCCGTTTGATAATTCGACGTTAAACAAGATTCGAGCCCGATATTATACTTGACCATGTAGTCAAGTAAATCCTGATCTTGATAACTATTTACGCCATGTCCAATTCTTTCAGCTCCGAGAAGCTTTATTGCCTGCCATACACTATCAGGGCCTTGGGCTTCCCCTGCGTGGACAGTTATCCGCATGTCGTGATCACGTGCTTTTTTGAATAGGTCAACAAATAGCTCACAAGGGTAATTGGTTTCGTCACCAGCCAAGTCTAGACCCGTTATATGATGACGGTGAGTTAATATAGCTTCTAGTTCCGTGTTGCAATGTTCAACACCGAATGTTCTGCTCAGAATACCGAGAAGTTTAATTTTTACCGGATAATCTTTTTGTCCCAGAGTGATTCCATCAATCACAGCGGCGACTACGTCAGCAACTGGAAGGTTATGCGTCATTGCCATGTAAAAAGGTGAGAAACGTAATTCAGCATAGTGCAATCCAGCTTTGAAAGCGTCTTCAACATTTTCATAAGCAACTCTTTTTACATCATCGAGTGTGGCCAGTACTTTTACACCCCAATCAAGTTTTGCTAAAAACGCCAGTAAGTCGGGTTCGCTCTCTTGAATTTGAACATGAGGAAGTAATTCTTCTATGTTGTTGGCTGGCAATTTAATACCGTTTTTCTCAGCCAGCGACATGATGGTTGTTGCACGGATGTTGCCATCAAGATGACGGTGTAAATCGAGTAGGGGAAGTGATTGAATTACGTGAGACATTGGTACCTTAATTTTTAGAATATTTGTAAAGTAGCAACCTTTATAGAATAGGGTTTACTGCGTATTTTTAAATTATACCGCGATTTTCGTATTTATGGTTGGTATTAGCAAAATATCCTGATAGATTAACGGCGGGATTAGTAATTTAGGCGTCTAGACGTAAATTAAAACTAAGTAAAATACATTAAGTAGTAAATATAAAGAGAAAACACATGTTATACCAAACTGACGATGTTCGTATTAATCAAATCAAAGAGTTATTGCCACCAGTCGCGTTAATTGAGCGATTTCCGGCAACTGAAAAAGCATCTGAAACCGTGTTTAGCGGCCGAAAGGCTATCTCTAATATTTTTAATGGTAAAGACGACCGCCTGCTCGTTGTTATTGGTCCTTGCTCTATTCATGATCCAAATGCGGCAATTGACTACGGTAAAAAGTTAGTTGAGCTTAGAGAAAAATATAAAGATAACTTAGAGGTTGTGATGCGGGTCTATTTTGAAAAACCACGCACAACAGTTGGCTGGAAGGGACTGATAAATGACCCTTATCTAGACAATAGCTTTAAGTTAAATGATGGTTTGCGCATGGGACGCAAATTATTGCTTGATCTAAACGACCTGGGTCTTCCGACAGCCGGTGAATTTTTAGATATGATCACGCCACAATACATGGCAGATTTTATGTGTTGGGGGGCCATTGGCGCGCGTACAACAGAAAGTCAGGTACACCGTGAACTTGCCTCCGGTTTGTCTTGCCCTGTAGGCTTCAAAAATGGCACTGACGGTACTATCAAAATTGCGATAGATGCGATTGGTGCAGCCAGTGCATCACATCATTTTCTGTCAGTAACAAAACATGGGCACTCTGCCATTGTTGAGACAAGTGGAAATCCAGACTGCCATATTATTTTACGCGGCGGTAAAACAACGAATTATGATAGAGAGAGTGTTACAGATGTCACGTCTCAACTGGCATCTGCCAATCTCAATACAAAAATCATGATTGACTTTAGTCACGCAAACAGCAAAAAACAGTTCAAAAACCAAATGTTAGTGTGTGAAGATGTTGCCGGTCAAATTTCTTCAGGCAACGATGATATTTTTGGTGTCATGGTTGAAAGTCATTTGGTTGAGGGACGTCAGGACTTGGTTGACGGTAAAGCGTCTACGTATGGACAAAGTATTACTGATGCCTGTATTGGTTGGGAAGATACTGAATCTTTACTCGCCACTTTGGATGCTGCTGTCGCAGCGAGAAAAGCAAAGTAGCCTGTTATTGGTTAAAAAAGAAGCCGCTATAAGCGGCTTTTTTTGTGTTATTCGAAAACAGTTTTATGAATGTTGCCTTCTAGGCTCTCTAAATCGCTTACTATTAAGTCCTTTCTATTAACATCGAAGCTTGAAAAGCCATTGACTACAAACTTTTCCTTTGTATCAACATTAGACAAAGGAATAGAGTATAGATATTCACGCCCTTCTTCGGTTACAACGAAATAAAGGATATTTGAATCTATCTTTGCGTGATAAAAGCCTTGCGGAAGTGATATTGATGTTGAGATAAATTCATATTGTGTAGAGTCAAACAGTGCTATTTCTTCGCTAAGTAAGCCAACAAACAATGAATTTGTTTTTTGTTCAATGAAATAGATTTTTTTGGGGTTTTGCTTGTCACCCATCCCATACGCCCATCGTTCGCTTCGTACTATAGCACCTTGCTTTTGTAGGTTAAGTACCGTTAGCTCAGGATTACCATTTCTAACTAAGGTTAAAGAGATATCTGTTTCACTTAACCAATCAATAGCGATGATAGGGTGTTCACTTTTATAAACAGAATACTCTGATTTTAGCTCTGTCAGTATATTTGTTGTTAGCTCTGCAATGGGGACAATGAACACCTCGTTGTTCAAGGTAAGTAGTAAATATTTATCGCAAGGAGAAACTGCTAGAAGACCAAGCCAATTGGTGTCGGGTAGGTTGGTGACGACACGACTTGCCTTTGATTTTCTGTTTGCAAAATGAAGCTGCCTTGTACCCGTTCGCTTGGAAATAAAGAAATAGTCTGGACTTTCGTGGAGCATTGCAGGCGCAGTGTCATATACGGTTGAATTATCAAAAAATAATGTCTGCTGTGCAGAAGTAATCTGGCGCAAACCAAAATTCTTATTGGTTGTGTGAAATAAAATATTTTTATTATCGGGTATTCTGATTATTTTAGGTGCAAGTTCATTAGTTGCATTTACGATCGTCTTAGCATTGCTTCCATCAAAGTTACTCATCACTACAGTTTGAGAAGGAGGCGCACCAAAATAATATATTTGAGAGGAGTTGTGATGCCAAATGGCTTCGTAAACAGGGTAGTCGAATTTGATACCGATAGATACTTGATTCGTTAACAGGTCAAGTGACAGCAATTGGGTTTTAAAATCACTGTCTGTGCTCATAATTAGTAGTTTCTTGCCATCAGGAGATATATCGATACTGTGGTGTCCCCATCCAGTTGGCTTATTCTGGGAGACTATGCTGTGACGACCAGTATCGATATTGTATGCGTAGATGTGGTTGGGCCAATAATTCTTTGGTTGTGCGGTGTAATAAATTTTGTTTTGCTGGTAGTGAAAATCGATATCCTTAACCCGTTTATCGCTGCAATCAAACAGCCTTTCTGGTTCTTCTAACACTTGGTTTTCATCGCCAACCTGAGATAGCCACCCTTGATAAACGCCACAATTTTCCTGATGGATTATCGCGTAAATTAAGCGCAACTTATTGCTGCTAGGCTCTTTTTTAATGGCGATCAGGTGTGTCATTTTCGATCGCGCAATGTTTACTTTGCTCAGCAGCCCTGTTGCTATATTTTTTACAAATAAAGATGTAGTAAGCTCTCCATTATCCAATGTGTTTCTCTTCAGATAATAGAGGTGGGTGTTGTCAGGATGAAATACAGGTGACTCTTCAGTACCCGCATCTCTAGTCAATACAACAGTCTGATTGCTACTTTGATTACTTTCACCGAAATCGAGTATCAATAGTGAACTGAGAAAACTAATAAAAATGGCTATGGTTATGAATAGGTGTTTTAACGTAGTTGACGTAATTAGGTTGTGTGTTGAAAGCTTTGCGTCTCTATCAGTGGTTTTGAGTGGCCTATTAGATATCTCATCCGTATTTATTACTTTTTCGTCGATAGAGGGAAATTCAAAGTCAATGACATTGCAAATAAAACGGTATCCTCTCTTAGGAACAGTTTGAATATAACGAGGCGCCTTTACATCATCACCAAGTAGCTTTCTGAGGTTACCAATGGCTTTGTTAATCGCATTATCCGTTACTATTGAGCCCTGCCAAACAGTGTCGAGAATATCTTGTCGAGAGATAGTTTGTTTTGGTGTATTTAGCAACAGTATTAAAAGTTCCAAAAGTTTAGGGTCTATATGGATATCTTGTTGACCATCCTTTTCCCATAAACGTTTCTGCTCTTCGTCAACAATAAACTCACCAATTTGTTTCATAAAGTGTTTTCTAGGTTAATTTTTGAGTATATGTCGTATGAGGGTATCACAAGCTAAATTTTAAACAAAAGCAATTGGTTAGGTATACTGTTAAAAGCGCCGATATAGCAAAATTCACTTTTTCTTCACCTTTTTATCCCTCTTTTTTCATTACTCTTATCACCATTCAGAAAATGCTTATCAGTATATTCATGTGTCAATTAAACAAGGATTAATATGCTGATTAAAACAACGCTTTTCTTCATAGTCGTGATCGGAACATTTTCATGTCAAATTCAAGCAAAAGTAAGAGGTTACACAAGTACCGATGGACTTTATTCAAAGATACTGGATGAAAATAGGGAATTACTCATTCATTTACCTAATAGTTACCACCAAGCACCGAAACGTAAATATCCAGTCATGTACTTGTTAGACGGGCTAAGGAATTTTAACCATGCTGCAGGAACATTAGATTTGTTGAATCAGTCTTTTATAACTGAAGAAATGATCATAATAGGCATCAAAAATACGCACCGAACGAGGGATTTTACGCCCACTTATGATGAGAGCTATAACAAGTGGGGAATATCAGGTGGCGCAGACAATTTTTTGGACTTCTTGGAAAAGGAGTTAATTCCATACATAAATTATCGATATCGAGCCAATGATATAAGAATATTGTCCGGACATTCTCTTGGCGGCTTGCTCGCTGTTTACTCATTACACACTAGACCGTCGCTATTTCAAGCTCATTTTGCATTTAGTCCGAGCCTATGGTGGCATAATCGTGTTGTTTTGAAAAACGCCTTACAGTTTTACGCTAACGAGAAAACTGTGAGTAATTTTCTTTACATCAATATGGGGAATGAAGGAGGGCATATGCTAGAAACCTTTCAAGCATATAAAACCGTTCTCGATGAGGTATCAACAAAAAATGTAGCGTATCATGCTGATTTAATTGAACATGAAAACCACAATACAACCGCAATGGTAGGGCACAATAGCGCATATAGAGCGTTGACGTCTTATTTTAGTTGCCCAGACGACGAACTTTTGAAGGGAATTGAGAAAATAAGTGAATGCTATCAAATTAAGTCAAAGAGATACGGCATAACAATTACGCCTTCCTATCGCACAATTCGAGATGCTGCAAATTTGGCATTTAAAAATAAGGAAATGGATAGAGCGGTTTCAATCTACAAAACACTCATATCAACTTACCCTGATCACGCTGACGCACATTTCAGGTTTGCTTACGTACTTGAGGAAATAGGCGAACTAGACAAGGCTCTAGATGAAGTTAAAAAGGCGTTGGCAATAAGTGTTGAAGAAAATGTTGAAAACAATGCATATAAGACATATCGAGACTACTTAATATCTCGTATAAAAGACTAATTTTCCATTTTTCAAGAAAGGGCTAGGTTATTCTTAATAACCTAGCCAAAAAGCATTGACCTAACCACCTAGCATCGCTTTTAGCTGACCTAGTATAGCTATCTCGCGTTCGTCCAAATCTACTGGGGCTGTGCACCTCGGATCCGTTTTTTGAATCACTTTAATCATTTCTTTGGTAATAGGAATAGGATCACAGCCGTGACCTGTCTCACAAATCATATCAAACTCAGGACGCGCTTTTTTATGACAATCTAAGCAGTTACCACCGAATTTGTTCTTCACATTGTCAAAACCACGTGTAGTGAAAGTATTGCCCTCTTTTGACACGGCTAATTCAAAAAACTCCCAATCATTTGTTGTCGGATTTGTTCCTTTAGCGTGTTTAACCATGACTTCCGTTGGGACGAGCTGGACAATAGAACCTTCGGGATATTCACCTTGTCCGGCTTTGGCAACGGCAAGTGTTTTGTCGAGATTCTTTTTATTCAGATTATCGACAAAAAAGTCTCTAACAGGGCTCATATCGTTGATACACGTAAATGTAGATTCATCGACCTTAAGCAGTTGTTTTTGCTCATCAGCTAAGGCACTGTTCATGGTAAGTATTAGCGTGCTAAGACCAACTATTTTTGCGATAGTTTTCTTGAATGTTTTCATTATAATTTCACCATCAATTTTCCGTTATTACCGCCGGTAAAAAATAGATTTAACCCACTTATTGCAGACGTTAATCCTTGGAGGACATGGCTGCGATATTTGATTTTTCCTTGCATGACGTAAGGGGTGAGTTTTGTTAAAAGTGCCGGAATATCGCCGAAGTGATCTGGCATCGCATACCCTTGAACGGTTAAGCGCTTTTTAATCATAGGTATCCAATTGGGACCAGGCGATGGAACTGCTTTAGCATAATCTGCAATCATGCCACAGACCGCAATGCGGCCATGTACATTCATTCGGTCAAATACATGTTGCTGAATATCGCCACCGGTATTTTCAAAGTAAATATCAATGCCATCTGGCGTTAGGTCAGCGAGTTTTGATGCCAGATCATCAGTTTTGTAATTGATGGCGCCATCAAAGCCCAGTTCTTCTGTTATCCAGTTTGCCTTCTCGTCACTGCCGACAATACCGATTACGCGTAACCCATCAGCTTTAGCTAATTGTCCAACAATAGAGCCTACTGAGCCTGCGGCACCTGAAACTACAATAGTTTCCCCAGATACCGGCTTACCAATACTAAATAAGCCTTGCGTGGCAGTTAGCCCTGGCAATGCAAAAACAGAAAGAATGGTTTCGTCAGGTAAATCATTCTGAACTTTGTTAATGCCTTTCCCCGTTGATACTAGTAGCTCAGTCCAACCCAATAAACCCGTTACACGGTCCCCAACGGTAAAGTCGGGATGTTTACTTTCCACGACTTTTCCAATTCCACTGCTTCGCATTACTTCACCCAGCGCAACAGGTGGAATATAACTGTCGGTCGCTGGACTCATCCAGCCAAACATTGCTGGGTCTAAAGACATATGCGTTTGCTGGATGAGGAACTCACCGTCATTTATTTCTGGTTTGGGTAAATTGACGACTTCAAACAGCTCGTCGCTAATCGGTCCGCCACTTGGGCGAGCGATTAATTTTATCGCTTGGTACGTTTCCATCATGATGCTCTCTGCGTGTTGTTTATTTTTATTTTAAATACGTTAATGCTGTAGGAGTGTCTCTATCGGGCGCACATTTTCTGTTGTTTGGTTCTCAATGAAATCATGAAGGCCTTCTGCTAATTCGTCACTTCTTTCTAATACGTGGTGCCAAAGTTCAATGCGCTTACTAGTTTCAATGTCAGTAAAATCGGTTCTGTCCGGTATTTTCTGATTTGGAAGCGATTTAACGAATGCCTTTGACGGACAGAGCACGACGACATTATCGTAATTATCTGCACGTACTTTTCTTGTGGTGCTTTTATCGAACCAACCTGCTCGCAGTGAGTGGCTAAAATGAGGATAGAGAACCAATCCAGGATTGTGGAACTTTATATCAAAGTGATAATCGATAATGCCCCCATCTCTATACATACCTGGCGGGCAGTCTGGAATATCACGAATACCCTCCATTACCATGGGAATGGAGCCCGATGCCAAAAGGGCTGGCTTTAAGTTAGCACTACTCAGGTAGGTAATCTGCGTTGTAAAGTCATCGGGGTCGCTAATGGCTAAGCGACTTGTTTCTGGTTGGAATACAAATCGCTCATATTGGCTTCGTAAGCAGGTTCTGCTGAGTTTGTTTCTGGCGAAACTACTGGCAAGGCCAACGCCTTGCATTAATTTGTTTTCGCTAGCGACTAGACCGTTTGTTTTTGCGACGACAAAATGCGCTTTTCTTATCGGGTTTTCAATAATTTCTGTAACGCCGCTATCACCAAGTACTGTGTCTAACAAAATTCGACCAGTCTCGGTAATTTCTGCGGGCGATGGCTTGTTTGAGGCATAGACCGTATTTGCGTAATTTGTCGCTAACCGCTTTATCGCTGCAACAGGATCGTTTTGCCCAAAACAAGACGCTCTAAATGCGCCAGCACTAGAACCGACTATGTTTAGGGCTTCAGTGCGTTTGTGAAAGAATTGACCAAACAGGTATTTATCTAAGCCAAACAAAGTAAACCATTTAGGCCCTCCGCTTGCGCCAATAAAGCCTGTAAATAATTCTTGAGAAAAACCTTTTTCTTTAATGGTATTAAGCGCGGTGTTACCCGCGTATATCTCTATCATGAGTAGGGAAGTGTTCCTTATAAAAATGCGCTGCAGCCTAGGCCGCAGCTTTTTCCGACGCTAACGCGCGTAATTCTTTACGCAGTATTTTACCGACATTCGATTTGGGCATCTCATCGATAAACACAATTTCTTTCGGTACTTTGTAATTCGTCAGGTTTTCACGGGCATGGGCAATAACTTGGTCTTCGGTGAGCCCGTTATCACTCTTAACAATATAAACTCGTATTTTTTCACCTGTTGCTTCACAAGCGATACCAATAGCCGCGGCTTCAAGCACACCTTGGTGCATCGCCATGACTTCTTCAATTTCATTAGGGTATACATTAAACCCTGAGACGATGATCATATCTTTTTTACGATCAACGATTCGGAAATAGCCATCATCGTCCATCGTGGCAATATCACCTGTTTTCAACCAACCATCTTCAATGGCCTCTTCCGTAGCGTCAGGACGGTTTAAGTAACCCTTCATGACTTGTGGTCCTTTCACCCACATTTCACCAGGTTCGTCTATGCCTACGTCATTGCCTTGGTCATCTACCAAGCGAATGTCCGTTGAGGCGGCCGGTAGACCAATTGACCCATTGAATTCTGTTTGGTTATACGGGCTGATAGTGACCATTGGACAACACTCTGTTAAGCCATATCCTTCCAGTAGTCGGCAACCAGTTATCTTTTGCCATTTTTCGGCAACAGGTCGTTGTACCGCCATACCACCACCAAGCGCCGCTTTTAACCCTGAAAAGTCGAGTTTTTCAAAGCCTGGCGTATGCACTAATCCATTAAACAGGGTGTTTACGCCAGTAATTGCGGTAAAACGATATTTCGACAGTTCTTTGACAAAGCCAGGCATGTCTCTTGGGTTGGTAATAAGTAGATTCGTACCGCCATACGCTATAAAACAAAGACAATTCGAGTTGAGCGCAAATATATGGTATAGAGGCAGGGCAGTGACCATAATTTCTTCATTCACATCGAAAATAGGGTTTGTCATCGCTTTTGATTGTTCTAAGTTGGCAATCATATTTCTATGGGTCAACATAACACCTTTTGAAGGCCCTGTTGTACCGCCTGTATATTGCAAAAACGCAAGGTCTTCTGGCTTTGTATCAACGGCCTTATATGCCTGTTTACTGCCTTGTGCTAGTACGTGATTAAACTTAACAGCCTGTGGTAAATCGTATTTTGGTACCATCTTTTTGATGTGTTTAACGACGGTATTTACCATCATGCCTTTTATGGTGCCAAGCCTGTCGCCAAGACCCGTAACGACAACGTGTTTTACATTGGTTTTATCGATAACCGACGCTAGTGTGTTGGCAAAGTTTTCGATGATTAAAATGCCTTTAGCATCCGAATCTTTTAATAAATGTTCCAATTCGCGAGCGGTATAAAGAGGATTAACATTAACCACTGTGCAGCCAGCGAGTAAGCCGCCAAATAGCGCTATCGGGTACTGTAGACAGTTTGGCATCATAATCGCGAATTTATCGCCAGGCTTGAAACCCCATGTGTTTTGCAAAAAAGCAGCAAACGCCTTTGCTTGGTCTTCTAGTTCTTGGTAGGTGATGCTTGCTCCCATATTGACAAAGCTAGTGTTAGTCGAAAACTGCTTTGTGTAAGTCAGGAACATTTCACTGAGTGAAGAAAATTTATCAGGATCAATCTCGAACGGCACCCCAGGCGGGTAGCTTTTCTCTAGCCACACTTTTTCCATAATCTATCCTTCTATCTGAACGTATTGTAATAATTGTAAGTTGTATTCTTGATTACTGGCTTTTAATAAACTCTTGTTATTTCAGTGGTCTTTTTTAAGCCATGTCTTTTTTGTTGTTATAACGCTAGCTTTATTCTAGTCGCTATTTCTATCTTGACACTGTCTACACTAGCAAAGTTATGTATTAAAAAATAATCAAATTTATCTTTTTTATAACACTTCAAATAAACCCGCTGCTCCTTGACCACCGCCAATGCACATAGTGACTACAACATATTTAACACCACGTCGTTTTCCTTCTAATAGTGCGTGCATGACCAAGCGCGCGCCACTCATGCCGTAAGGGTGGCCTATCGAAATAGCACCTCCGTTAACGTTTAATTTATCCATATCTATGCCTAAATGGTTTGCACAATAAAGTACCTGTACTGCAAACGCTTCGTTAAGCTCCCATAGGCCAATATCGTCAATAGTTAGTCCATGACGTGCCAACAGTTTAGGAATGGCATATATTGGGCCTATGCCCATCTCATCGGGCTCACAGCCAGCAACTGCAGTTCCGCGATAAACGCCAAGGGGAGTTAATCCTTGTTGAGCGGCTAGTGATTTTTCCATTAAGACTAATGCTGCTGCCCCATCAGAAAGTTGAGACGCGTTGCCGCCTGTAATAGTCCCATTGTCTTTTACGGTGCGAACACTATTTAAGCCCTCTATCGTCGTATCTGGTCTGTTACCTTCGTCTTTTGTCAGGGAGACTTGTTGTGATGATATTTCGCCTGTTTCTTTGTTTTGGACAAGCTTCATGGTGGTGACGGACACAATCTCATCATCGAATAACCCTTGCTCTTGCGCTTTAGCCGTTCGTTGCTGCGACAATAAGGCATATTCATCTTGTTGCTCGCGTGAAATGTTGTAACGCTTTGCAACCACTTCTGCGGTATCTAACATTGGCATGTACACAGCGGGTGCGTGCTCTTTAACTAAATCATCGACGGCGCGATGCATATTCATCTTGTCGGTTTGTGCCAGAGAAATCGATTCACAACCGCCAGCCAACACTATATTTGAGCCGTCACATACAATTTGATTAGCTGCTGACGATACCGCCATTAATCCTGATGCACACTGTCTGTCGATGGTCATGCCTGCAACGGTTACTGGCAGCTTTGCGGCCATAGCCGCTTGACGCGCAAAATTCATCCCTTGCGTGCCTTGCTGAATAGCGGCACCCATAATGCAGTCATCAATTTCACTCGCGCTGATGTTTGCTTTGTCTAAAGCAGCATTTATCGCAACAGCAGCGAGTGAAGGGGAGGTCAAATTATTAAATGCTCCGCGGTACGCTTTACCTATTGGTGTGCGCGCTACTGAGACGATTACAGCTTCTCTAGTCATGCTATTTCTCCTTGGAATGTATGCGCGATTATCCGTTTTTCATTGACGCCATTGCTTTGCCAACAAATTTTTCACCTTGTTTTACGCCCGCTTCAAGCGCCTGATGATGAGTGGTGTCAGTAACCTGTTGCCATTTTTCTCTTATTGCCTCAGGGGTTTGTTGTTCTGGGCTTAAGAAAATGCCATCTGCCTCATAAATACTTGCTGTTGCATAACCACCAGCGCCCGCTGCTAATATCGTGCGATTAGGCGCATCGTCATCACATAAGGTCAATACGCCTGGCGTGACAAATTCTGGCGCAAACATTTTTAAGATATTTTCAGGCATGAGATCTTCGGTCATACGAGTACCGGCAGTAGGGGCGACGGCATTAATACGAATATCGTTTTTAGCGCCCTCTAGCACTAAAGTATTCATCAACCCCAGCACGGCCATTTTTGCAGCACCATAGTTACTTTGACCAAAATTACCGTACATACCGCTAGAGGATGTTGTCATCACAATGCGGCCGTAGTTTTGCTCGCGCATAATGTCCCAAACGGCCTTAGTACAATTTACTGAACCCATAAGGTGTACATCCATCACCAACTTGAAGTCATCAAGTGACATTTTGGCGAAAGATTTGTCGCGTAAGATACCGGCATTGTTAATCAAGATATCAACTCGCCCCCATTTATCCATGGTTTGCGCGACCATGTCTTGCACTTGTACAAAGTCAGCAACATTCGCACCATGACTAAAGGCTTCGCCGCCAGCAGAAGTAATTTCAGCGACGACCTCTTGTGCAGCCTCTGATGATTGTCCGCTACCATCTCTCGCGCCTCCTAAATCGTTTACCACGACTTTAGCTCCACGTTTAGCGAGAGCTAATGCATGCGATTTTCCTAAACCGTTGCCGGCGCCCGTGACGATAGCAACTTTTCCTTCAAAACTAATTGTCATGATTATATTCCTACTGATGCGTTACTTAACCATTTGAATACCAATCCACTCAGCAATTAATGCTGGCGTGTCTTGGCCTTCAATTTCCACACTCACTTCTGTTTTTATGCGAAATTGATTGGGTTTAGTCTCTTCTATATGAGTAACTTTGGCGTGCGCACGGATATTGCTGTTTACTTTTACGGGTGCTAGAAAACGGACTTTATCGAAGCCCGAGTTAATTCCCATGTAAACACCGTCTATCACTATGCTGAAAGACTCTGCAAAATGTGAAAGCATCGACAGTGTTAAAAAACCATGGGCAATTGTGCCGCCAAACGGCGTTTGCTTCGCCTTTTCTTCGTCAACATGAATGAACTGATGATCTAACGTGCAATCAGCAAAGTTGTTGATTTGCGATTGTGTGACCTGATGCCATGCGGTTGGCTCGGCTTCAAATCCAATGTAGTCATCAATTTGATCTTTTTTTA
This sequence comes from Thalassotalea euphylliae, assembly GCF_042682785.1. Lineage (GTDB taxonomy): Bacteria > Pseudomonadota > Gammaproteobacteria > Enterobacterales > Alteromonadaceae > Thalassotalea_F > Thalassotalea_F euphylliae. The sequence continues at coordinate 716,579 of NZ_JBHUIB010000003.1, forward strand.
TTATTGTCGGCATCTTTAATCCTTTTATGGGTTTACCATTTTTAAACGGTTAGAACCAATCGCCTTGCATGGCGTACGTAGTATCGTCTAAGTCGTTGAGCACTGCAGACCAGGTATAAATCTTAGGGAGTTCGTATCTGAAGAAAAATTGCATCGCCTGACACTTGCCCTTATAAAAAGCGACTTCATTTTCATGTAAATTTTCAGAAAGCGCTGACTGAGCGATTATGCCTTGTTTAAGCCATAACCAACTGATGACGATATGACCAAACATAGACAGGTAATGCACTGAGTTGGCCAGTACTAGATCAATGTTTTCACTGCCCATTGCTGTAAGCAAGGTATCAGTCGTTTTATTCAAGTGTTCAACAGCTTTTCCTAGCGATGTCGCTGGTTCACTTAATCCATCCATAGTGCTTGCGGTGACAATGGTGCTATGTATTTCACCTAGCATTGCTTTGTAACCAGCTAAACCATTCATTGGCACTTTTCTCGCTAACAAGTCCAAAGACTGAATCCCGGTCGTTCCTTCATGGATTGGATTTAGGCGGTTATCTCGATAGAACATCTCTACTGGGTGTTCGTTGATATAACCAGCACCACCAAGAACCTGGATAGCAAAGTCATTAGCCTTGGGGCCATATTCAGAAGGCCAGGTTTTAATAATTGGCGTTAAAAAATCGAGCAATACACTTGCGCGGGATCGCTCTTCATCGCTTAATGCAGTTTTCTCATCGTCGGATAACTGGCTACCAAGACAAACCAAAGCAAGTGCACCTTCGGCATAAGCTTTTTGTGCGAGCAACATACGCTTAATATCAGCATGCTCAATGATGTACACCATCGGGGAATGCGGATCTTTACATGACGGAAGGCGGCCTTGCGGGCGATTTTTTGCATAATCCAATGAATATTGAAATCCTGCTGAGGCAAGCGCAGCTGCGCCTGAACCTACCATAATGCGAGCTTCATTCATCATATGGAACATGTACATTAACCCCTTGTTTTCTTCTCCAACAAGGTAGCCTACAGCACCGCCATTTTCACCAAAACTAAGGGCAGTGGAGGTTTGTGCTCTACCGCCCATTTTATGGAAAAGACCCGCCAGTGCGACATCATTTTTCTCACCAAGTGAGCCGTCTTCATTCACTAGAAATTTAGGAACAACAAAAAGCGAAATACCTTTCGTTCCCTTAGGAGCACCTTTGACACGAGCAAGTACCAAATGAACAATGTTTTCGCTGAGGTTGTGATCGCCACCAGAAATGTAGATCTTATTACCGGTTATTAAATAATGACCTTCTTCTGTTTTCTCCGCCATGGTGATTAAGTCAGCTAACCCTGAACCAGCACCTGGTTCTGTCATGGCCATCGTACCCTGGTATTGCCCAGTACGAAGCGGCTTTACCCACTTTTCGATGAGTTCTTGGCTGCCGTGGGCTTGCAGTAAGTTCGCATTAGCTGTCGTCAACATGCTATAGCCTAAAGCAGTTCCACCTGCAATCGTCAGGTAGGCTCCAGCGAGATTGGCGACGATAGGGGGGAGCTGCATGCCGTTAAACTCATAATCAGCAGTCGCAGAAGGTAGACCTGATTCAATTAGCGCATCTAATGCTGGTTTTAGTTCATCGATTAAATGTACTTGCTTACCGTCAAACGAAGGCTCCTGTTTATCGAGTTTTCCTCTTATTGGCAAAAAATGTTTTTCAGCAATCTGTTTCGCCGTAGAGATAACTTCATTGAAGGTGGTTTTATCGTGGTCAGCATAGCGCTGACGTTCGCATAGCTTTTCCGTATCAAATAGTTCATACAATAAGAACTGAATATCACGTTCGTTTATCATGGGTGCAGACATAGCATTTCCTATCATTTACATGGCTGATACGCCGCCGTCGATGGCGATACACTGACCAGTCATAAAGGTATTTGCAGGGGATAGTAGTAACATCATAGTCGCTACCACTTCTTTGGGTTCAGCAAGTCGTTTCATAGGCGCTCGTCGTGCAAGGCCTTTTCTTCCTTCTTCATCTGAAACATCGGTAACCATGTTGGTAAGCGCAAAAAATGGACACACAGCGTTAATGCGAATATTGCTGCTTGCGTATTCAACGGCACCTGATTTTGTAAGCCCTACGACAGCATGTTTAGCGGCTGCGTAAGAGGAAATTGTAGGAGCTCCGCCAAGGCCTGCCATTGAGCTGACGTTTAAAATGACGCCTTGTTGCTGTTTGAGCATTTGCGCTATTTGGTGTTGCATGCCAAATTGCACGCCTTTGACATTGACGTTAAATTGTTTGTCTAATGTTGACTCATCGGTAAGGTGCAAAGGTGAGAACGCTGGGGCAACACCGGCATTATTGACTGCAATATCGAGTTGGCCAAATTCATTTACTGCTAAATTTACCAGTTGCTGTGCATAATCGTTAGAAGCAACATCGCCCGCTAGGTAAGCAACTTTTGCCCCTGTGGCTTTGAGTGATTCTGCGGTATCGGTAAGCTGCTCTGACTTGATGTCTCCAAGTACGACAGCAGCGCCACGTTCTGTCATTGCTGCTGCTAAGAGTTTTCCAAAACCTTGTGCTGCGCCGGTGATGAGTACGACTTTATCAGAAAAATTCAGCATGGAATCCATGATTGTTCCTCACTTTACAGTGTTAATGTTCGAATTGTTTTATGAGATTACGGCCTAGCTGCATCATATGTACTTGGTCTGGACCGTCGGCCAAGCGAAGCGTGCGTTGTCCTGCGAACATATGTGCTAAAAAGGTATCTTGCGAAACGCCGACCGCGCCATAAATTTGAATGGCTCTATCTAGTACGTCTAGTGCCATGTTTGGCGCGACAATTTTAATCATAGCGATTAAATCTTTGGCTGCCTTGTTGCCTTCTTCATCCATTTTTTGAGCAGCTTTCAACGTGAGTAAACGTGCTTGTTCAATTTGGCATGCTGACTTTGCGATGTCTTCACGTACGGATTGATTTTTGCTCATTGGCTGACCAAACACGTGACGTTGATTAACGCGCTCACACATCATATCGAGTGCTCTTTGTGCAGCACCAATCGCTCGCATACAGTGGTGTATCCTACCTGGGCCAAGCCTACCTTGAGCAATTTCAAAGCCTTTGCCTTCACCAACCAAAATATTACTAATAGGCACTCGCACATTATCAAATGTAACTTCAGCATGACCCTCAGGAGCATCGGTATAACCGAATACATGCATAGGCCTTACAATGGAGACACCAGGCGTGTTCTTCGGGACTAAGATTTGTGATTGTTGTATATATCGATTGGGGTTATCTGCATCAGTTTTTCCCATAACGATAAGAATTTCACACTGTACGCGACAGGCGCCGCTGATATAAAATTTTCGTCCATTGATGACATATTCATTGCCATCTCGTTCAATCCGGGTTTCTATATTGGTAGCGTCACTCGACGCAACGTCAGGTTCTGTCATCGCAAACGCTGAACGTATTTCACCATTGAGCAGAGGCGTTAACCATTTTTGTTGTTGTTCTTTGTTACCATATTTAGCCAATACTTCCATATTGCCGGTGTCTGGCGCTGCACAGTTAAACACCTCAGGTGCCCAATAGACTTTGCCCATTTCTTCCGCGAGTGGCGCATACTCGAGGTTTGTTAAACCTGCACTATGCTCGCCATAATTCACTGGGAGAAATAAGTTCCACAGACCTTTTGCTTGCGCTATTTTTTTAAGCTCTTCCATAAGAGGAGGTGTTGACCACCCATGCTCTTGGATTTGGTCATGCATCAATTGCTCGTTTGGATAAATATGTTCATCCATGAACGATTTTACCTGTGCAATTAGCTCGGTAACTTTCGGAGAATAGTTAAAGTCCATCTAGAAGCCCCTTTCATTTTTGATTTTCTACGTTATTGAATTGCTTAGCCGATCAAGTAACCGCCGTCGACATTGATTGCGGTGCCTGTTGTGTAGCTAGAGGCATTAGAGACGAGATAAAGCACAGTACCTGCCATTTCATCGGGTTCAGCAACGCGTCTCATCGGCACATGCTGCATTGCTTGTTCTAATATTTTGGGGTTTTTGACGAGTGTAGCTGCAAACTTGGTATCGGTGGCACCTGGTAATAATGCATTCACACGTATGTTGAAAGACGCGCATTCTTTTGCGAATGCTTTTGTCATTGAAATAACCGCTGCTTTGGTGATTGAATAGATACCTTGGAGGTCTCCAGGAATCACACCATTTACCGACGCAACATTTACAATGGCACCGCCGCCATTTTGCTTCATCAGGTTAGCGCCTTTAGTAGACATGAAAAAGTACCCTCGAATATTGACGTCGACTGTTTTTGTATACGCGCTCAAATCTGTTTCAAGGATATGGCCAAAATAGGGGTTAGCAGCAGCGTTATTCACTAAAATATCTAGCCGACCATGTGCTGATTCAATATGACCGTATAGCGAATCGACCTGTTCTATTTCGCCAATATGGCAGGCGAACGCTTCGGCTGAACCGCCAGCTTCTTTAATTTGGTCAACAACTGCTTGGCAACCTTCAATTTTTCGGCTAGATACCAGGACATGGGCACCATAAGCAGCTAGTGTTTTAGCAATACTTTCACCAATACCACGGCTCGCACCGGTGACTAAAGCAACTTTGCCCGTGAGATCAAATAAATTATTCATATCGTTGTCCTTGACCATGCGCTCATTACAGCAGCGCAAAATATGTGTGTTAAAAATCATATTATTGAGCTAACCTAAATTACACAAATGAATAATAGTTATCGGTCACTATTCGTGTGCCGAATTAATTACTCTAATAAAAGTAGGCAGTTTTAATGAAAATTGACTTAAATTTGTTTGTCGTGTTTGAAGCGATCTATTGTGAGGGCAATATCAGCAAAGCCGCCTCTGCATTGAATTTGTCACAACCAGCAGTCAGTCACTCTCTTGCTAAGCTAAGAGATCATTTTGGCGATAAACTCTTCGTTCGCCAAGGTAATCAAATGCGCCCGACGACGGTTGCAAAGAATGTTATAGGCGACGTGCGCGAAGCATTGAACCAGTTACATACTAGTTTGTATCAGTCACAAAAGTTTGAGCCGGCGACATCCAGAAAATACTGCACTGTCTCAATGCATAGCTCTTTGGAAGCGTCCTATTTACCGTATTTTGCAGAGAAGTTAATCACAGAATCGCCCAATTTGAACTTTACCAGCAAGCGTGTTCGGCGAAGTGAAATTGAAACCAAATTGGCCAGTGGTGATATTGATTTAGCCATAGATATATTGTTGCCTGTGAGCAACAACATCATGCATACACAGCTTACCAAGGACAAATTGGTCGTCGTGGCTAGAGAGGGGCACCCTATATTTACGGGTAAATTTGATATGCAGCGCTACTTGAGCCAAACACACGTTGTTGCTTCAGCTAGGACAACAGGACCAAGTGTTGAAGATTATGAACTAGGCCGACTGGGAATACAGCGAAAGGTTGGCTTGAGGTGTCAACATTTGCTGTCGGCATGTCGAGTGATTACAAACAATGATATGTTACTGACACTCCCCGAAAATTCTGCTCGTATGTACAAAGCTTTGCTACCCATCGGCATTGTACCATTGCCTATAGATGTCCCACCACTTGACGTACATATGTATTGGCACAAAAACCAAGACAAAGATCCCGCAAATTGTTGGTTAAGAAATAAAGTCTCTAGCAGTAACATATAGAGCGTTTACATCTGCAAACAATAAGAACTTGCTTATACTTTAATGAGTTATAGAGAATTAATTAACGTATAGGCAAGGGATATGTTCACTCCTACTACAATTGCTCCCAAGAAAATCCTTCTATTCCTTCTAGCATTTGCGACATTGTTTATGTGCAATTTCACGGCAGTAGCTAGCGATGCTTCACATCAAAATATAGCGTGGTCAGAAGCCTTCATGGGCCTTTTAGGCGGTTTGGCGCTTTTTTTATTTGGTATGGAACAAATGTCTGATGCGCTTAAGTCAGCACTAGGTGACCAAATGAAGATGCTGCTTGCGAAACTGACTAAGAACAGGTTTACAGGTGCGTTGACCGGGGCATTTGTCACAGCAGTTATTCAATCATCCTCTGTTACTACTGTATTAGTTGTTGGCTTTGTTTCGGCAGGCATGATGACAATGTCCCAATCTATTGGCGTCATCATGGGGGCCAATGTGGGTACGACAATAACAGCTCAAATAGTTGCTTTCAAAGTGGAGGAAGCCGCTTTATGGATGGTCGCATCTGGCTTTTTAATGATGTTTGCTGGGAAACGCGAAAAGACTAAACATTATGGGAATATGTTGATGGGACTGGGCTTAATTTTCTATGGCATGAGCCTTATGGGAGAAGCAATGGAGCCATTGCGACGCTACCCGCCATTTCTTGAGCTGATGGTTAAAATGGATGAACACCTGCTCGCTATTATGGTAGGGGCACTCTTTACCGCGTTAGTTCAGTCTTCATCGGCTACGACTGCCATTGTTATAACGATGGCTGGACAAGGTTTGATCAGTTTGGAAGCCGGCATTGCTCTCGCTTTTGGTGCGAATGTTGGTACTTGCATAACAGCGCAACTCGCCGCTTTGGGTAAATCAAGGGAGGCACTCAGAGCTGCGGTTGTCCACCTTGTTTTTAACTTAGGAGGGGTATTAATTTGGTTACCGTTTATCGGTGTTTTAGCGAGTTGGATTGTTACGATTTCGCCACAACACCCAGAACTTTTCGGGACTGCTAGACTGGCAGCCGAAGTGCCTAGACAAATTGCTAATGCGCATACGGTATTCAATGTTTTCAATACGCTGTTTTTTCTGTCGCTTACCGGTTTTCTAGCGCAGCTTGTGTTAAAGCTAGTGCCTGAAAAAGCTGAGTCATTGTCTGTCATAATAAAACCTAAGTTTCTTGATAATACTTTGATTGATACGCCGAGTTTGGCAATTGAGCGCGCAAGACTTGAAGTAGCGAGAATGGCGTCTATTGTCACTAATATGTTTGAGAAAATTCGTGAAGATGCGCAAAAGCGGGATGGAAATCTATTTACAAGAATCAAGCTAGAGGACGACAAAGTTGACCTGCTGCAAGGGGAAATATATCGATATTTGTCTGACATAAGAAAGCAACCGCTAAATGAGCAACAAAGTAAAGAGTTAAGTACGGTCATGCTTATGGCTGATGAAATAGAAAGTGTAGGGGATGTACTTGAAAACGATTTAGCGAGAGTGGCCAAAACAATTTATGACAACAACCTCAAATCCAGTAACACTATTAGGTACATATATCGGGAAATAGGTGACAAGTTATCTGTTGCTTTACAAAACTCGACACTGGCTATTAAAGACAACAACCAAATCGCTGCACAATCGGTGCTATCAATAAAAGGAGAGATAGATACATTGATTAAGCAGGCTTTTGAATTGCAAACCGAAAAGTTTACCGATGAAAACATAGAACTCGTGCGTCACGAGATGACCATTTTAGAAAATCTCAAACGGATTCATACATACTTGAAGCGCATAGCCAAAAGAGTTGTACCGCAAGAAATTGATGACTAGCTCGATGGATGGAGTTGGTAAAATGTTTTTACAGGCACTGCAAATGACAGTTTCAATAAGGTAGCAGCCATTATTTTGGTTATGGGCGTCGTTTGTTTTTTCAGAGAAGGAACCGATGAAATACGGTCATGTATCGCCAATAATATTGGTTCTTGTTGGTCGATAAGAAGCGTTGGTTGCGGGAGCCCTGTATTTTAACTGAAAGGGAACCGACGACCTAAGGTCGTGAATTACAACCCAACGTTTGTTTTGTTTCTAATGTTGATAAGAATTGGTTGCGGGAGCCGGATTTGAACCGACGACCTTCGGGTTATGAGCCCGACGAGCTACCAGGCTGCTCCATCCCGCGTCCGAATGGTTTACCGAAGTAAACGAGCCAAGGTTGTTTTGATTCTGACCTACAAAAGAATTAAGAATTGGTTGCGGGAGCCGGATTTGAACCGACGACCTTCGGGTTATGAGCCCGACGAGCTACCAGGCTGCTCCATCCCGCGTCCGAATGGTTTACCGAAGTAAACGAGCCAAGGTTGTTTTAATTCTGACCTATAAAAGAATTATGAGTTGGTTGCGGGAGCCCTGTATTTTAACTGAAAGGGAACCGACGACCTAAGGTCGTGAATAACAACCCAACATTTGTTTTGTTTCTAATGTTGAAAAGAATTGGTTGCGGGAGCCGGATTTGAACCGACGACCTTCGGGTTATGAGCCCGACGAGCTACCAGGCTGCTCCATCCCGCGTCCGAATGGTTTACCGAAGTAAACAAGCCGATAATGTTTGAATTCTATTATCAAAGAATTGTTTCACCTCTGTGAAAGCGAGGCGTATGTTAAGGATAGTTGAATTAATTTGCAACCTATATTTACGCTATTTTTACCGTTGGCCTATTAATTGTACGAAATGAAGCATATTTAGGCGTATATCGGATTTTCCTTACGTAAAATTACATAAATTTGACCGATAAATTACCGTAATGCCTAGGTAATCTATCTATGGTTGTTTATAATTGCCGCCAATTTTTCTGATGGAATACTTCTATGTTTCAATTTTTGGCGCTTACTTCTCCCGGCATTGAAATTTTGCTCGCTGATGAAATAAATCAACTTGGCGGAGAACAAGTGGTTCAAAAACCTGAAGGAGTTTATTTTTCTGCCGATTTGGCTACTGCATACAAGGTCTGTCTATGGACGAGGCTTGCAAGTCGTGTTTTGTTAAAGCTATCGGAAAGTGAAGCGAATGACAAAGACTCGCTATACGCAGGTGCTAAAGCCGTCGAATGGCCTGAAGTGTTTAATGTACAAAGTCCTTTCGCGGTTGATTTTGTGGGTAAATCCAAGGAAATAAGAAACAGTCAGTTTGGCGCACTAACGGTAAAAGACGCTATTGTTGATTGTTTTCGTGAGAATACTGATGTAAGACCGTCTGTAGACAAATCATCACCTGATATCCGTATTCAAGCGCGTTTGTTAAAAGGTAAAGTGAGCTTCTATCTTGATTTTTCTGGAAGAGGGTTATTCCAACGTGGTTATCGCAGAGACAGTGGTTCTGCTCCTTTGAAAGAAAACTTGGCAGCGGCAATCGTACTTCGCTCAGGCTGGTTATCGGATACCTCAAAACCATTAGTGGATCCTATGTGTGGTTCAGGTACTGTGCTCATTGAAGCTGTTTCAATGGCAACGGGGCAAGCGCCAGGCTTGGATAGGAGCTTCTGGGGCTTCGAATATTGGCTAGGAAATGACGAAGCAAGTTGGGAGTCTGCACTAAACGATGCAAAACAATTGTCAATCAATAACTTCGATAACTTTACTGGAAAAGTGTACGGCAGTGATATCGACCACAGAGTGATTAAAACGGCTAAACAAAATGCTGCCAAAGCGGGTTTTTCAGATTTAATCGAGTTTAGTTGTAAAGATGCCGGCAAAATTACCAATGTATTTTCAAAGCCAGGTGTTTTGTTGTTTAACCCTCCTTATGGTGAACGTATAGGTGAATTACCTGAGCTCGTAGAATTATTTAGCGAGTTTGGCCAAAAGCTCAAACAGCAATATGCCGATTGGACGGTGGCGATCCTAACTGCCAATCTTGAATTGCTTTCATTACTGAAGCTTGCGAGCACTAAACGCTACAAATTTAAGAATGGACCTCTTGATGCTGTGCTTGCAACATACCTGATCGATGAAAAACAAAAAGAGCGTGATGTTGCCCATGGCACCGTAGATTTAAATCAACAAGATTCAGATTTTGCCAACAGATTGAAGAAAAACTTAAAGTCACTCAAAGGTTGGATTAAGTCAGAGGGAGTAGAGTGTTATCGTTGCTACGATGCGGACATTCCTGAGTATAATGTCGCTGTTGATGTTTATGGAGAATATCTGGTTATTCAAGAATATGCTGCTCCAGCTAAGATTGCGCCAGAAAAAGTAGCAAAGCGTTTACAAGAAGTTATTTATTGGGCGCCTAAAGTGACTGAAACACCCACAAACAATGTGGTTCTAAAAACGCGTCAAAAACAGAAAGGCAGTAATCAGTATCAAAAGCTAAATAAAAAGAATCATGAACTCGTGATTCAAGAGTATGGTGCAAAGCTAAAAGTCAATTTGTGGGACTACCTCGACACAGGTTTGTTTTTAGATCATCGAAAAACCCGACAGATAGTAGCAAAGCTTGCCAAAGGAAAAACTTTCCTTAACTTGTTTGCTTATACTGGCTCTGTCTCAGTGCATGCGGCATTGCATGGTGCAGACTCCGTTACAACAGTAGATATGTCTAAGACTTATTTGACTTGGGCCGAAGAGAATTTTGCGTTAAACAAACTGCAAAGCCACAAATATGAATTTATTCAAGCTGATTGCCTTTCATGGTTAAAAGATAACGGCCGAAAATTCTCGTTTATTTTTATCGACCCACCTACCTTTTCAAATTCAAAGCGCATGGACGATACATTTGATGTACAACGTGATCATGTTGATATGCTCACTGATGCTTACAACGCATTAGAGCAAGGCGGACAGATTATGTTTACTAACAATAAGCGCAATTTCAAAATGGACTTAGACGCCATGAAAGGGCTAGGCTTCTCTGTTGAAAATTTAACAGAGCGCACGCGTGATAAAGATTTTGCTCGTAATAAGCATATCCATAACAGTTGGTTACTTACAAAAAAATAATATGTTAGAAAACGGATTCCTTTTATATAGCAGCGAAGGTTGCCACTTGTGTGAGGACGCGCTCGCGTTATGTCATCACTTGCCAGTTCCGATTATGTTGACTGTGGTTGATATTGTTGATGAGGAAGATTTAGTGAAACACTATGGGCAACATATACCGGTAATACAACGAGATATTGATGGTAAAGAACTATTCTGGCCATTTGACTTAGCGACATTGACTGCGTTCGTTACTGAACAAGTCGAAAAAGAGGCATAGCGTGGAACTAATAAGAATTACTAATGCTGAGCTTGCTTACGGAGATGGCAAAATTCTCGATGATGCTGACCTTAGAATAAACAAAGGTGAGCGTGTCTGTTTGGTTGGTAAAAACGGTGCCGGCAAATCTTCATTATTAAAAGTGATCAGTGGAGAACGTCAGCTAGACGATGGACAACTGAACTACTCAAATGAAATTCGGATTGCTATGTTGGCACAAGATCCCCCTGAGTCTTGTGAAGAAACTATTTTTGCCTATGTGGCTGAAGGTCTTAAAGACAATGCTGAACTAATCAATCAATACCATCAGTTGGTGGCACTGGTTGCAAGCGATCCTAGCGAAACTAACCTAGAAAAGTTGGCAAACTCTCAACAGAAACTGGAACAAGCAAATGCCTGGCAAGACGAGCAACGCATAGAGCAAGTGTTGAGTACTTTATTACTTGAGCCTGATGGAAAAGTGAGTGATTTATCTGGCGGCTGGTTACGAAAATTGGCATTGGCGAAAGCTTTGGTCACTAATCCTGATGTATTGCTGTTGGATGAGCCGACCAACCATCTCGATATCGATAGTGTGTTGTGGCTAGAGTCGTTTCTGAAAAATTACACAGGAACGATAGTCTTTATTAGTCACGATAGGGCGTTTATTCGCAAAATGGCGACAAGAATTGTCGATTTAGATCGTGGTAATTTAACGTCTTATCCTGGCGACTATGACAAATACATCGAGCAGAAAGAACACGATTTGAATGTTGAAGCGCAGCAAAATGCATTGTTTGATAAAAAGCTCGCTGAAGAAGAGACTTGGATTAGGCAAGGTATAAAAGCGCGAAGAACCAGAAATGAAGGTAGGGTTCGCGCGCTAGAAAAATTACGAGTCGAACGAAAGCAACGTCGCGAACTGAAAAAGCAGGGCGACATTGAGATATCGTCTGGCGATCGCTCTGGTAAGCTTGTTCTCGAAGCAACTGATATGAGTGTGAGCTTTGGTGACAAACACGTAATAAAGCATCTTAATTTACTTATAACCCGTGGCGATAGAATAGCGTTAGTTGGCGCTAATGGGACGGGTAAATCAACATTGATTAAGGTGTTAATGGAACAGTTAACGCCGAGCTCAGGCAAAGTACGCATAGGTGTCAACCTAAATATAGCCTACTTTGATCAGCACAGAGAACAACTTGATCCTAATAAAACGGTTCAAGATACCGTTGCTGACGGCAAACAAGAAGTGATGTTAAATGGCCGAAGTAGACATGTTTTGGGTTACTTACAAGATTTCTTGTTTAGCCCTAAACGTGCACGTACGCCGGTTAGAGCATTATCAGGTGGTGAGAAAAACCGCTTGTTGCTCGCTCGTCAGTTTTTACGACCCAATAACCTATTGATACTGGATGAGCCAACGAACGACTTAGATATTGAGACCCTAGAACTATTAGAAGAAGTGGTAGCAAACTATCAGGGCACTGTTGTGTTGGTTAGCCATGATAGGGACTTTGTGAACAATTGCGTAAACAGCTGTCTCTATTTCGATGGTAGTGGTCATATTGAGCAGATTGTTGGTGGCTATGATGATGTTGAACAGCACCTCGCATACAAGGCATCTCAGGCAAAACAAGCCGCTGAAATTCATGAAAGTAAAGTAAAAGAAGTATCAAAGAAGCCAACTAATCAGCAGACTAAGAAAAAATTGTCGTATAAAGAGGCAAGAGAGCTTGAAGCTTTGCCTGATGAAATAGATAATCTGGAATCTTTGATTGGTTCTCTGCAAGAACAAGTCAATCAGCCTGACTTTTTTACACAGGATAATGAGTCCACGCAGAAAATATTGAACCAGCTGCAAGAATATGAGTCAAAGCTCGAAGCTGCTTTCGACAGGTGGCAAGAGTTAGACGAAAAATAATAAGTGAGATAAGTAGTTAAATGAATAATATCGTAAAGTCTTTAGTCGCTGTTGGCGTGGCAAGTGCCATCTCAATTGCCAATGCAGCAACATACACAATAGTCGATAAAGGTGATGTAAGCTCACTTAAGTACACATATACACAACAAGAGAATGCAAGTTCAGAAACCGCAATCTCTGGCACAGAACTGTACAACTTTCCTGTCCAATTTGATGAACTGGATGAAGACGACTACGACAGTATCGTGAATCTTGCTGATGCTACACATGAAATTGTCCTTGCATTAGAAAATATTGAAAATGAAGAATTATTGCGTGCAGGGACGCCTACCGCCAATGATTTTGCTTGGACAGTAAGATGGTTAAGTGGGCGCAACAATAACTTCTATCAGCGTGTTGGTGACCAGGTTGCGATGATAAACGACGGTATCGAAACCAAAGAAGTTGTTGTATTTGATGAGCCTTTTGAAGGAACAGATACATTAACACGCTCAGTGTCAGATTTTGCCAATGGTATATCTGACAGAGGTTGGTTGTACGGCAATGGTTCTGCCCCTTATTTGCCACTGGTCTTTACAGACAGCGATGGCGATGACGATACATGGTGGCTGCGAGATTTTAATACTCGAGCATTTGTATCTGTTGATAATGGTGAAAGTGTTATTCCTGTTCTCCCCCCAGAGACAAGTTTCTATGAGGGTGAGTCTGCAATCCTTGACATGCGTGGCTTAATTGCCGTTGGGTACGCATCTGTCAGTACAAATCCAGAAATTGTAGAACGTATAGAAGATGAAACTGGCGGTTGTGCCGATCCAGATGTTGTCGACGATATTCCTTACTTAGCTTGTGTCCAAAACCTGTCGGCCAATTTATACAATTTGAACGCTTACATTTGGCGCTTTGACGAGAGTGGGAATATAGTTGATGAAGAAGCGTTAGGTATTTTGGTGACACCAGCAGAAGGTGATGACCGTACGTATCAAAGTTTCGGTCAAGCAGTAAATTCACAAGGTGTTGTTGTTGGCTATTCTCATGCATGGATCGACGAAACTGAGACTACACCTGGTAATAATGAAGATCGCTGGTTCTATGCATTTGTATACAAAGATGGCGAAATGGTCAGCTTAACACGTGACCATAGCGAATATTACGATTCTCGAGCATACGACATCAACGACGCTGGTATTGCAGTTGGACATGCAAGAACCAGTGTAAATGGTCGAATTCGCTCGAAATTTTATTACATCGATACGAATGTCCCGTCTGAAGAGCTTCAGCTAATATTTCCTGAAGATTTCTTTACTGGTTCGTCGAGCACAGCACGCGCGATAAATGAACAAGGATTTGTTGTAGGTGAAGGTGAAGTAGAAACCCAGAACAGTGAATTGCGACGCACCCACGGTTTCTTGTATGACATCAACAACGAAACATTTACCGATTTAAATGACTTCCTATCGTGCGACTCTGCGTATACGATTATCGAAGCTCGTGATATCAATGAACTTAATGAAATATCAGCAACTGCAATTGTCAAAGTACCTCGTAGAGATTCATATGGTGAACTTATGTTCGATGACAATGGTGACCAACTTGTAGAAGATGTGGTACGTGCTGTGACGATGAAGCCTATCGACGGTGAAATTGAAGACTGTTCAGAGGTTGAAGAAAAAGTAGAACGGAACGGTGCTAGCTTTGGTTTTGGTTTATTCGCCTTTTTACTGGGCCTTGGTGTAAGGCGACTGACAAGGTAGTATAAAAAGCGCTCACTGAGCGCTTTTTTTTGATCTATTTGTGCCTGTGAATCAACATATTACTTATTTGAGGAATAAGTAGCATTGCAATTCCCGCGTCTTTCTTCTATTCGTTAATATTGCGTCAAACGATTATAAATAAAGAAGGAGAGCGCACATATGATGAAAAGGCAAAAACGTGATCGTCAAGACCGAGCGCATTCTAGAGGATATCAAGCAGGCATTTCCGGTCGTTCTAAAGAAAATTGTCCATATCAAGCAGCAGATGCAAAATCAGAATGGTTAGGTGGTTGGCGAGAAGCTATTGCCGATAAACAAAATGGTTTAGTGAAATGAAAAAAGCCCGGTAACACCGGGCTTTTTTATAGTATAGCTTTAAACTTTATTGTTAAAAGCTAGATGTGTCTGCGAATAAGCCAACTTTTAAGTCTGTAGCTGTGTAAATAACTTTTCCATCTACAGACACTGTACCATCTGCAATACCCATAAATAATTTACGCTTTATGACGCGTTTAAGCTGAATATTGTAGGTAACTTTCTTTGCTGTTGGTAAAATCTGCCCAGTGAACTTCACTTCGCCCACACCCAATGCGCGACCACGACCGGGACCGCCAGCCCAAGCTAAGAAAAAACCGACTAACTGCCACATAGCGTCTAATCCCAGACAACCTGGCATAACCGGGTCGCCTTGGAAATGGCAATCGAAGAACCAAAGATCTGGGTTAATATCTAATTCAGCAACAATTTCACCTTTGCCGAATTCACCGCCTTCTTCAGTAATTAAGTTGATGCGATCCATCATCAACATATTGTCTTTTGGAAGTTTACTGTTACCTTCGCCGAAAAAGTCAGTCGTTCCAGCTAAAATAAGGTCTTCTTTTGAATAGGCGTTTTTTTGTTCCATGCGTAATAATATCGTTTGAAAATTTAAAGGCAGTACTTTAGCGAACACTTGTACACTAAACAACTCTGAACAGTTATTTTGTTGCATTTTGATAGGTTATGCGTAACCTATGTCGCTATACATACAGGCTAACTATAGCAAAGGATTATTATGGCGCTTTCAAACGCAGAAAAACAAAGAAGATTTCGTGAAAGGCAAAAAGAAAAAGGCAGAAAAGAAATGCGCGGTTATTTGTCAAAAGAAGCGATTGAGTGTTATGAATTGATTTCTGAACAAACACAATGGTCAGATTCGGTCATTTTAAGTAACGCTATCAGACTGACATATGCAGCATATAAAAATGGGCAAATAGGACTGCTTAATAATTGGCTTAACAAAAATGGATTGTAGTCTAAACTTTACTAATTATGACGAGTTGAATAGCTATTCATGATTAAGAGATTGAGTTGCAAACTAAATCGCTATATATTGCTGAAATATTCTCGTAACACGTTCGTAGTTGCGAGTTTTTATCGGGTTAAATAAGAATAAAGGGTAAACAGCTTGATTAATGTTCTTTTAGTAGACGATCACGAGTTAGTTCGTACAGGTATACGAAGAATTCTAGATGACGTTAAAGGCATTAAAGTCGTCGGTGAAGCGCAAACGGGTGAAGATGCTGTATCTTTATGTCGCAAGGAAGAACCGGATGTCGTCTTAATGGATATGAATATGCCGGGAATAGGTGGCTTGGAAGCGACTAAGAAAATTATCCGGTATGCGCCTGATGTAAAAGTCATTGTACTAACAGTTCATAGTGAAGATCCGTTTCCGACAAAGGTGATGCAAATAGGAGCAGCGGGTTATCTAACAAAGGCTGCTGGTCCAGATGAAATGGTTAACGCAATAAGAGCGGTTAATAGTGGGCAGCGCTACATTACTCCCGATATTGCGCAGCAAATGGCTTTGAATCAATTCAAATCAGCAGAAGAGAACCCATTTAATGCACTTTCTGAACGTGAACTGCAAATTATGTGGATGATCACACGTGGTGAGAAAGTGCCTAACATTTCAGAGCAACTTATGTTGAGCACGAAGACGATAAATAGCTATCGTTACCGCATGTTCGAAAAACTAAAAGTAAGCAATGACGTAGAGCTAACTCACTTGGCAATACGCCACGGTATGCTTAAAACAGAAAAACTATAAGTTTTGCCAGATAACAACTCATTTGATTCTCAAGCTTTTCTTAAAACGGTTACTGAAAAAGCAGGTGTTTATCGTATGTATAACCTCGAGCAAGAGGTTATATATGTGGGAAAAGCAAAGAACCTAAAAAAAAGACTCAGTAGTTATTTCAGAAAAGACGTCAATAGTGTTAAAACCAAAGCCTTAGTAAGGCAGATATTGGCTATTGATGTCACCATTACCCATACAGAGGGTGAGGCGCTCATTCTTGAAAATAACTACATCAAAAAGTATCAGCCTAAATACAATATATTACTTAGGGATGATAAATCTTATCCTTATTTACTGATTACTCAACACAAACACCCGAAATTGGGTATGCACCGTGGCTTTAAACGCCAAAAAGGTGAATATTTCGGCCCATTTCCGACTGCTGGCGCAGTTTGGGAGTCTCTGCGTCTAATGCAGAAAATATTTCCTATTCGTCAATGCGAAGACAGCTACTATAAAGCGAGAACAAGGCCGTGTTTGCAACACCAACTCGGTCGTTGCTCCGCACCTTGTGTTGATAAAATTTCAGTTGATGACTATGCCCAACAAGTTGACATGGCTAAGTTGTTTCTCCGAGGCAAAAGTTCAGACGTTATCGATATGTTGGTCGATAAGATGGAGCAGGCTAGCTTGGCATTAAAGTTCGAGCAGGCCGCGCAATATCGTGATCAAATAGCAACTCTACGCAAAGTACAACAGCAGCAATTTGTCAGTGGCGTTGCCGCAGAGATGGATGTGATAGGGGTTTACAGGCAAAAAGCCCAAGTGTGCATTCATTTGCTCTTTGTTAGAGACCATAAAATTTTGGGGAGCAAAAGTTATTTCCCAACAATTATGGCTGAAGATAGTGAAGAGGAGATTATTGCAGCGTTTATTGGTCAGCACTATTTAGTGAACGAGGCATTCCAAGGTGCAATTCCTAAAGAGATTGTCATCAGTCATGCAATAGAGAATGCAGCAGAGCTGGGTAAACTGCTCTCTATCCAATCTGACTATGAGGTAAAAATCTCAAGTAATGTCAGACAAGAAAGAAAACAGTACTTAAAGTTAGCCACCACGAATGCGGAGCAAGCACTTATCACTCGAAACAGTGAAAAAGAGTCAATGCAAAAGCGTTTTGAAAAACTTAATGAAGTATTTGAATTGCCACATGAAATACAGCGACTTGAGTGTTTTGACATCAGCCACACGATGGGCCAGCAAACGGTTGCATCTTGTGTTGTTTTCAATACAGAGGGCCCTTTAAAAAGTGATTACCGTCGATACAATGTTGTTGGTATTACACCTGGTGACGATTATGCAGCGATGTCTTTTGCCTTAAACAAACGTTATGGCAAAGTAACCGATGTCGATAAACTACCAGATGTTGTATTTATCGATGGGGGCAAAGGTCAGCTGGCTAGGGCAGAGGAATTTTTTCAGCAGCTTGCTCTCGATAGAACGCCATTGTTAGTTGGGGTTGCCAAAGGGGAGTCTCGAAAGCCAGGTCTTGAAACATTGATTATGGCGGGTAGTCACCAGTTAATTTCTTTACCCGGAAATTCTCCCGCGCTGCATTTGGTGCAACATATACGAGATGAAAGTCACCGTTTTGCAATAACGGGGCATCGTGCCAAGCGCCAGAAGAATGCGAAAACGTCGACATTAGAGAGCATTCCAGGTATCGGCGCTAAAAAGCGCCAGGCATTATTAAAGTATTTGGGGGGAATGCAAGAAGTTAAAAATGCGGACGTGAAAACGTTAGAAAAAGTCCCGGGTATTAGCACTGCACTTGCTCAGAATATTTATGACGCCTTGCATGACAATTGATTTAAAACACGTGTAGAATGCATTTAAAACGCCTTAACAATAAAGGCGAGTATAATAGTAGAAGTTGTTATGTGGACTATTCCGAATCAAATCACCCTGTTTAGAATTATTCTAATTCCTGTATTCATCATCGTTTTTTATCTACCGACCGATTGGAACCATTTTGGCGCGTTTGCCATTTTTTGGTTAGCTGCAATTAGCGACGCACTTGATGGGTATCTAGCTAGAAAATTAAATCAATCTTCTGCTTTTGGGGCATTTATTGATCCTGTTGCTGATAAGCTTATGGTTGCCGCTGCACTAATCATGATTGCTGAAGATTTTGCTGTTTGGTGGATTTCGGTGCCCGCGATGATCATGATTGCACGAGAAATTTTCATCAGTGGATTAAGAGAGTTTATGTCTTCTCGAGGAAAAAGAGATACGGTGGCCGTTTCGACCCTGGGGAAATATAAAACAGCAGCACAAATGCTCGGTATTATGGGGTTAATTTGGCAACCAAATTACGATATTCCATTAATTTTGTTCAATTTCCCTTATGAAATTTTGATGTTTGCAGCATACACGTTCTATTTTGTTGCGACAGTGCTCACTGTTTGGACAATGGTGTTATATTTCAAAGCTGCTTGGCCTGAATTGCGTGCAAAATAAGGCCATTAAAGCCAAAAAATCATCATATTAGACGCTTTTTAATCACTTGAAATATTTTTGAAATTAAATGGTTGACTCGCAGTAATTTCAATGTAGAATGCACCACCAGTTGACAGGGAGTCAACCAGGAAAGCGGCTGTAGCTCAGTTGGTAGAGCACCACCTTGCCAAGGTGGATGTCACGAGTTCGAGCCTCGTCAGCCGCTCCAAAATTTCCAAAGGAATACTACCCAACGTCGTAGTGAATATGGCGGGTTGGCAGAGTGGCTATGCAGCGGATTGCAAATCCGTGGACCTCGGTTCGACTCCGGGACCCGCCTCCATGTTATGCCCGGGTGGTGGAATTGGTAGACACAAGGGATTTAAAATCCCTCGCTTGTAAGAGCGTGCCGGTTCAAGTCCGGCCCTGGGTACCATTTCACTCGGTTGAAGGTTGTATTAGGAAAAAAGGTGCGTTAGAATGCGCGCCCTGAATTGAAAGGCGGCTGTAGCTCAGTTGGTAGAGCACCACCTTGCCAAGGTGGATGTCACGAGTTCGAGCCTCGTCAGCCGCTCCAATTTTCAATTCAAACTTTGATGTAATCAAAGATAAAGCGGCTGTAGCTCAGTTGGTAGAGCACCACCTTGCCAAGGTGGATGTCACGAGTTCGAGCCTCGTCAGCCGCTCCAATATTTTATCACTCGTTCTAGATGAATAAGTGGCCTTAGTGCCCGGGTGGTGGAATTGGTAGACACAAGGGATTTAAAATCCCTCGCTTGTAAGAGCGTGCCGGTTCAAGTCCGGCCCTGGGTACCATTTCATCTAAGAACACACTCAATGCGGCTGTAGCTCAGTTGGTAGAGCACCACCTTGCCAAGGTGGATGTCACGAGTTCGAGCCTCGTCAGCCGCTCCAAATCTTACAAACTTCACTTATCAGTAAGTAACGTTTTATCAAAAAATTCAGCTACATAGCGTTAGAGTTTTTCCATATCGCGTTTCGTCATCTCTGTACCAATTTTTTTGTCTCTGGCCTTTTTGGCTTATTATCTTGATAAATAAACAAAATACTGTTGCTGCTTCCTCTAAATTCCGGTAGCTTTTTACATATAATAATAAAATTTAAGCAACTCAATGAGCGTATCCCAACGTTTAAGTGGTTACAAAGTTGTGAAAAGAGCCAGTAAATCGAATTGTAATTAACTGTTATAATTTGTAAGGCTTATGTATTTATTATCTGAGTAAAACTAAACGTTACGGCGCACCTGGTAGGCTAGTTGTTTGAAAAAGTTAACCCGCAAATTATTAAACACCTTTTCACTTTCTTTCGCTTTGATCTGTTTGACGACGTACGTTTTACTGGTTTCGATGATTGCAAGAGAGTTAGAAATTCCAGAAGTTCTGCCACAACTTGACGTTCAAGGACTGCAAGAGCAGTCGTTAAGCGCTAAAGAGCGAATTCTCGTCGATGTTTTGTTACTTCCCGAAGTGAAAAAGTATGGTGAGATACTCGTTATTGAGTATCAAGACAATACAGGCCAAGAAAAAGCGCTAATTGTCAAACTTACAGTATTTAAAGCCTTGCTTGATATTCTTTTTCCGGTTTTTGCTTTGCTTGCTGTATCAATCATTATGTTCGTCATGTCAGGGAAATATCACAAAAGCAAGATTAATAGTTTGCTGCATGGACTAGCAAGTAAGGCAGAATTCTCTGCCAAAGCGCTTGGTAAAGATGTGCAAAGTGACCTTGATATGTCGCACTCGTCGCTGATGAGAATAAGTATGGCTCTTGAAGACTTGGCATCTTACACAGATTCTTATCAACAACGCTCTGAAGTAAATGCTTTTAGAGATAGACTGACCAAGTTAGTAAATCGGCATAAATTTCTTGACCACATTACGGAACAACTCGAATGTAGTGAGAAAAAGCAGTCAAAAAGTGGTTTATTGTTTATTGACCTAGATGGGTTTAAACAAGTGAATGACTCGTTCGGACACTCTTTTGGTGATGAAGTACTGATTCAGGTCGCCGAACGCTTAAAAACAATCGTAAGAAAAGAAAAGCTTTACTTTGAGTGCGAAAATGCAGAGTTAGAGTTAAATTTGGCGAGATTAGGTGGAGATGAATTCACGCTCTACATTAGCCAACTCGAAGATTCTGAGTACGCCGTTAATATTGCCAAACACGTGTTAAAAGAATTAGAGAAAGATTTCATTCTTGGTAACAAGGAAATCAAGATCAGCGCAAGCATTGGTATCGCTGTTTACCCTGATAGTGCCAATACGCCTGATGCCTTAGTGCAGATGGCTGATGTAGCTATGTACAGAGCTAAAAAGGAAGGGCGCGGAATATATAGAATTTACTCCCCAGAAATGGGTAGTACCATTCGGAGATACCACTATTTGCTAGAAGAAATGCGTATAGCGCTGGATACCAATAGCTTTTTCCTTTCTTTCCAACCTATTATTCATGTAGATGGCAGCGCCATTAGTTATTTCGAAGCCCTAGTGCGATGGCAACATCCAGTCGAAGGCACTATTTCTCCGGCAGAATTTATTCCCATTGCTGAAGATTCAAATTTAATTCTCAGATTAGGGGATTGGATTTTAGAAGAAGCGTGTCGTCAAATGTATGCTTGGCACAGTGCTGGTATGACAAAAACGAGAATGTCAGTTAACTTGTCTGGTGTTCAGTTAAAGCACAGACCTATCTTTGATTGGGTTATGAGTGTTTTAGATAAAACGCATTTGCCGCCTCGTTCACTGATGTTGGAAATTACAGAATCAAGCTTTGTCGATCTGTCAGATGATGTAGTGGAGCAACTCAACAAACTAAGAGAGCAAGGCGTAGTGATCGCCATTGATGACTTTGGTACAGGCTTCAGTTCCTTATCTGTATTGGCTAACTTGCCAGTAGATGTCCTGAAAATTGATAAGCTATTTATTAGTGAAGCGACCAAAAACAAAAAATACCATAAGATTTTGCATTCTATTGCAGAACTGTCGAATAAGTTAGACCTAAAACTTGTTGCTGAAGGGATAGAAGAAATAGAGCAGCTAGAGTTACTCAAATCTCTAGGGGTTGGCTACATTCAAGGTTACTTGGTTAGTAGGCCTGAATCTTCAGCTCACGTTGGTAGTCGGGTATTGAAACAAAGCGCAAATCATTTATCGATGACGGGCACAGGTGTTTGGCCTCCACAAAGCTCTCGAGTCATAAACACCATTGCCAATTAAACGTTTTGTAAAGTAACGTAAAGTGGTGTTTTCACAGCACTAAGTGATCCATATTATTAACCTTTTTCGAATATAGAGCATATATTTTATATAGCTCTAAACAAAAAGGTTAAGGCGTGGGCATTTCGAAGCAATCTTTTTATAAATCCCTCATTTTTGTTGCAATAACAACTGCCATTTCCGCATGTACTAATTCTAGCCATATATCCAAACAAGCAACGGCACCATTGTTGCCGGTTAGTTGGTCTGATGCTCAAAATGTATCCTCGGATAAAGAAAAGTTTTTGGGTGACTGGCAATTTATTATTGATGATGTCGCGTTGCAAAGCGCGATTAACACAGCATTAGAAAATAACTTTACGCTAAATGCCAAATATCAAGAGTTTCTCATAGCAAAGCAGCAACTTATTGTGAGTAATGCAACGGATTTACCTGAGTTGTCGTTAGGCGTTGATCAAAGTAGGCGGAAAACGGTTAATAGCAGCAATATATATTCTAACGATGCATCAATCTCCTTAGAGCTGCAATACGAAGTAGATATTTGGGGAAAGCTCAGAGATGAGCAAAAACAAGCGCAATTGCGTTTTCAAGCTGCAGAACTCTCTTTTCTTCAGGAGAAAAATCAAGTCATTACTAATGTAGTGAACGCCTGGTTTAATCTGGTAGAAGCGAGAACGCTAGAGAATCTCTACATTGAAAGAGCAAACAATCTTCGAAATAACCTAGAGATCATCGATGCGTCTTATCAGTTGGGTTTAAGTCAAGCGCTTGATGTTTATTTGGCGCAGAATGATGTTAATAGTGAACTCGCTCGCATTGAACAACAACAGCAAACCGTTTCAGAGCGAAAAAGGTTGTTGGAAATTCTGTTGGGTTACTACCCGTCTGGACAACAGTTTTCTGATATTACGTTAGAACTGCCTTCTTTAAACAATGAACTTTTTATAGATTTACCTGCAAACACATTAACCGCAAGTTATAGCATTCAAGCGAAATGGTTTGACTTGTTAGCGACAGATATGGGTGTTGCTATCGCTCATAAAAATCGTTTTCCTAGTTTTCGGTTATCTGCAAGCGGTGGTGACTCTAGTGATGAACTCAGTAATTTACTTGATGGTGGTTCGCTAGCTTGGTCGGTTGCTGGCTCTATTACAGCACCACTGTTTAATGCTGGCAGGCTAAAAGCGTTAGAAGAGCAAGCCAAGCTAACAGTTAAGCAGAAAGAGCAAGAATACTTGTTGTCGCTCTACAATACGTTTAGCGATATCGAAAACAATATTTCTAACCACTTCGCGCTCAATCAACAGCTGAATTATTTTGAAAAAGCGAAAGAAAATGCGTTGGCCGCTGAGTCACTCTCTTTTAACCAGTATCTAAAAGGTCTCGTTGAATATAGCACGGTACTAGAGGCACAGCGACGCGCGTTCGATGCGCAAACCAATGTAATACAACTGGCTAATCAAATTATTCAGAATCGTATTGCACTCTATGCAGAGCTTGGCGGCAGCCAGCTTTCTGCAGAATTCAAAGACAAGTTTACTGCACAACGTCAGGTGTCAAATGAACAGTTATAAGAAGTATATCCCTTTCGCCGTTTTGTTCGGCTTTTTGTTGCTAGCCTACATTGTTGTTAGTAATCCACCTCAATCAAAGCGCGGCAAACCAAGTTTAGCACCTCAGTTGAATGTTGAAGTGGTCACGCTACGCAAAGAAGACTTGGCGTTGAAAATTGACAGTTATGGCACAGTGCAGCCACGCACCAAAAGTATACTGATGCCACAAGTCTCGGGAGAGATTATGTATGTTAGTCCAAATTTTAGAGATGGTGGCTTTTTTGAAAAAGGTGATGTGCTAGTAAAATTAGATGACAGGGACTATCAAGCAGAAATCAATATTGCTAAAGCGACGTTGTTTAGTGCTAAACAAGCATTAAGCGAAGAACAAGCTAGAGTTGAGCAAGCGAAACAGGATTGGGAGCGGTTAGGCAATGAAGATATTGCTCCTGATCTTGTGTTAAGAAAGCCGCAATTATTAGCAGCGGAAGCAAGTGTTTATTCTGCTGAAGCGTCACTGACGAAAGCGCAACTCTCTCTAGAACGCACAGAAATTAAAGCGCCTTATACTGGGCGTATTTTGAAAAAATCTGTTGATATTGGGCAAGTCGTTTCCTCTAACACTCAGCTAGCTGAAGTGTATGCTGTCGATTATGTAGAGGTAAGGCTACCCATAAAAAACAGCGACCTACCATTCATGGTACTGCCTGAAGGAACACGATTTGAACAAGAATCTGTTCAACAACAACCAGCGGTGTCAATCTTTTCAGAGCTTGTCGCGCAACAAAAATGGTTTGGTAAGGTTGTTCGCACAGAAGGCGCATTTGACGAAAACTCGCAGCAATTATTTGTCGTAGCACAGATAGACGATCCATACGGAACCGTCGCTATGCAGGGCTTACCGATAAAAATTGGTCAATATGTCCGTGCTGAAATAAATGGCAAGGTCGTGAGTGACGCAATTAGAGTTCCTAACAAAGCGGTCTATCAAGGGTCTTATGTTTTTGTTGTAAATGACCAAGGTTTGCTCATGCGAAAAGACATTTCAATCGCATGGCAGAATAATAGTTTTTCGATGATAGAAACCGGATTGACAGAAAATGAACTACTTGTGCTTACTCCTTTAGGACAAGTAAATTCAGGTACACCGGTTGCTATATCGGTTAAAGATGGAGTTGCGATTAAACGCCAACAGTCTGCAAATGAAAAGGCTGGCAAAGACGGCAAAAAGCGAGATAAACAACAAAGTGATAAGCAAGGAGTAAACTCATGATAGCATGGTTTGCTCGAAATCATGTTGCTGCAAACTTACTAATGATCACTATTTTGCTAGTAGGCCTGTTGTCATTAAATTTGCGCATTCCTTTGGAAGTTTTTCCCTCATTTGAATCAGATGTCATCTCTGTGAATGTCACGTTGCGCGGTGCTACGCCTGAAGATGTAGAACAGGGTGTTGCGATAAAAGTTGAAGAGGCAGTACAAGATCTCGAAGGTGTAAAAAAGATCACTAGCCGATCACTTGAAGGTTCAGCCAGTGTCAGTATTGAAGCTGAGAGTGGCTATGATGCCAGAGAGCTTCTCACTGATATAAAAAGTCGAGTTGATGCTGTTAACACTTTTCCTGCTGACGCAGAAAAACCCATTATTGCGTTAAGGCAAAGACAACGCGAAGTTATCGCGGTAACAATCGCGTCAAATTACGGTGAAAAGGAATTAAGAGAATACGCAGAAAAAGTGAGGGACGATCTTCTGCGTTTGCCAGAAGTGACCCAGCTTGCGTTAGATGCGGTGCGTGATTATGAAATTAGTATCGATGTGACACAAGATAGGTTACGAGAATTTAATCTTTCTCTTGATAACATCGCGAATGCTATTAGCGACAGCTCAGTTGATTTATCAGCGGGCAATATTCGCACCGAAGGTGGTGATGTACTTGTACGTAGCAAAGGGCAGGCTTACCGTAAAGACGAATTTGAAAACATTGTCGTTAAAACAAACCCAGATGGCACTATCGTTAAATTACGCGATATCGCTGTTGTAAATGATGGTTTTGAAGAAACCAAATTAAGAGCGCGCTTCAATGGACAACAAGGCGCATTAATAGAGGTTTACCGTATTGGTCAGCAAAGTGCTATCGAAGTAGCTGATGCAGTAAAAAATTATATCGATGAGCAGCAAGCATATTTACCAGCTGGCTTTGTACTGAGTTACTGGGATGATGACTCTGAAATTGTTAAAAGTCGCCTTAACACGCTAATTTCAAATGCAATGCAGGGTGGCTTTCTCGTCTTATTGTTATTGACGCTATTTTTAAGGCCATCTATCGCATTTTGGGTGTTTATTGGTATCCCTGTAAGCTTTATGGGGGCGTTTGTATTCATGCCGTTGTTCGACATTTCTCTCAATATCATGAGCCTTTTTGGCTTTATATTGGTGCTTGGTATTGTTGTCGATGATGCGATAGTCACAGGAGAAAATATCTATCGGCATAGCCAGTTCTCAAAAACAGGTATTGAAGCGGCTGTAAATGGTACGCAAGAGGTCGCAACGCCAGTGACTTTTGGTATTTTAACGACAGTTGCAGCATTTTTGCCGCTAGGGTTTATAGAAGGTATGCGTGGCGCTTTGTTTGCTCAAATACCTGTCGTTGTTATCCCTGTATTATTGTTTTCGTTGATTGAGTCTAAGTTTGTCTTACCTGCCCACCTTAAAAACCTAAAACTTCGTCATGAGAAAAAAGAAACAGGTAAATTGACTGAATTACAACAAAAGTTTGCAGACGGGTTTGAGCATGCAATTATTAAGTATTATAAACCTCTTCTGAACAAAGCAATTAATAATCGTCTAACGACCTTATTTGGTTTTATCGGCGTTTTTATTTTGATCCTCTCTTTTATTACCAGTGGTTGGACAAAGTTTACTTTCTTCCCTCGGATTCCAAGCGAAACGGCGAGAGCGAATGTGACTATGCCTGTTGGCACTAGCTTTGATGTCATTGACAGTTATGTACAAAAAATGTCGAACGCTGCCAGTCAATTGCAGGAAAAATATCGAGATGAAAATGGCGAAAGTGTAATAACCAATGTGCTTGCGATTACAGGTGGTTCGTCGAATAGCAATGTAGGACGGGTACGCTTTGAAATTTTGCCTGCGGATAAAAATAATACAGGTGTAACCATAAGAGAATTGGTTAATGAATGGCGTGCGTTAATTGGGCCGTTACCAGGTGCAGAAAGCTTAACCTTTCGAGCCGAAATAGGGCGTGCGGGTGACCCGATTGACATTCAGCTCAGCGCAACTGATTTAACACTGCTAAAAACCGTTGCAGAAAAGGTCAAAGAAAGGCTTGCTACCTATCCAACAGCATTTGAAATCTCCGATAGTCTCTCAAATGGTAAGGAAGAAATCCAAATTGAGCTAACAGAGCAGGGCCACGCAATGGGAATGTCGGTAACATCCATCACACGCCAAGTGAGAAACGCGTTTTTCGGCGCTCAAATACAAAGAATTCAACGAGGTCGAGATGACGTTCGAGTGATGCTGCGATTCCCTTTAAAAGAAAGAGCATCGGTTGCGAACTTGTCTAATATGCTCGTCGCTACACCTACAGGAGGAAATGTACCACTGTCTCATGTTGCTGAACTAAGGCCAGGTAAGAGCCCTTCAGAGATTAATCGTATTGATCGTTATCGTACTGTGAATGTCACAGCAGATGTTGATAAAGAAAGTACCAATATGACGGTGTTGAATGCGGATCTAAAACCTTATTTAGATAAACTGATGGTGAAATATCCAGGTGTAAGCTACACCATGGAAGGTGAAGCACGTGAACAAAGCGAATCTTTTGGCAGTATGTTTTATGGATTGCTGTTTGTCTTTTTCATTATTTACTGCTTATTGGCAATACCGTTCAAGTCGTATTTGCAACCGATCATCGTAATGTCTGTAATACCCTTTGGTGCGATAGGTGCTGTACTTGGACATTGGATAATGGGTATGAACCTTACCATTATGAGTATGCTTGGATTAATGGCTTTGATAGGTGTCGTCGTAAATGACAGCTTGGTCTTAGTAGATTTCGTCAATAAAAAGCGAGAAGAAGGCAAAGCGTTAATGGAGGCGGTGTTAACGGCAGGGCAATCACGATTTAGGCCGGTTATGTTGACATCGTTAACAACATTTATTGGTCTAATGCCTTTATTATTCGAAAAGGCAACACAGGCTCAGTTTCTTATTCCAATGGCAGTCTCCCTAGGGTTCGGTATTATCTTTGCCACGTTTATCACATTAATTTTAGTGCCAGTGAACTACTTACTTGTTGAAGATCTAAAAAGTGCTGTAAAACCAAGTTCAAGTGATACACTGATGACAACCGGTTAATTTCAAGGATTTTTTAATGTCAGCCCAAACACCAGAAGAAACAATTTTTTCGAAAATTATTCGTCAAGAGATACCAACAACCTTGTTATATCAAGATGAACTGGTAACGGCTTTTCGAGATATTTCACCACGGGCCAGCACACATATTCTCATCATCCCCAACAAATTAATACCGACGGTTAATGATGTAAGTGATGATGATGAACTAGCGTTAGGTCGTTTGTTTACCGTAGCGCGAAAGTTGGCAAAAGAAGAGGGGATTGATGAAAACGGCTATCGCCTTATCATGAACTGTAATGAACATGGCGGCCAAGAGGTATTTCATATTCATATGCACTTATTGGGTGGTGAACCTTTAGGTCCTATGATCAGTAAATAAAACACTGTAATAGGCGGCATATTGTTGATATTATGCCGCCGCAAACCAAGGGGTGCCAACTAGGTTGGCTGAGACAGAAATGAACCCTTTGAACCTGAACCAGTTAGCACTGGCGTAGGAATGGTTAATTCAAAGCGACATGTTCTCGCTCGTGTCCCAATCATGCTGCGCTAGTGATATCAAAGAGAACAGCATGAAAATAACAAAGTCTTCACTTGCTACTGCTATATCGGCAGCGCTCCTTTCTTCATCATTATCGGTAATTGCCGAAGATAATATTGAAGTCATCACAGTTACAGCAGATTTTCGCAATTCTAGCTTACAAGCTTTACCTTCATCAGCAACCGTATTAGGCGATGACGACATTGCCATGCGTAATGCACAACATCTGGAAGAAATGATAGCGTTAGCGCCTAATGTCAGCTTTAGTCAAGGAACACAACGTGCACGCTACTATCAAATTCGCGGTATAGGTGAGCGAAGCCAATTCCAAGAGCCCATTAATCCGTCTGTAGGTATTATCATTGATGATGTTGATTTCACAGGCGTTGGTGGAATTAGCTCAATGTTTGATGTTGCCCAAGTAGAGGTTCTTCGTGGACCGCAAGGCACAGAGTTTGGCGCCAATGCACTCGCAGGTATTATTAATGTCAAAACGAATTCGGCAAGTGATGCGTTTGAAGGTCGAGTAAAACTCACTGCTGGAAATTATGATAGCTATGGTGCTGGAATAATGCTTTCAGGTCCTGCAACAGATACTGCGAATTACCGCCTGTCTGTTGAACAATATCAAAGCGATGGATTTATTGAAAACACGTATTTAGATGTTGAAGACACAAACGACCGAGACGAACTTACCGCTAGAGCGAAAATTGATTGGCAAATTAACAACCATTTATTAGCAAACATTGGTCTTTACGTGTTTGATTTCGACAATGGTTATGATGCTTTTTCTTTAGATAATAACCGAAAGACACGCTCTGATAATCCTGGTTTTGACAAACAAGATACCAAAGCAGCAAGCGCGAAATTTACATACACAAAATCGACAAATGCTAACCTAGAAATCATCATGTCTCACGCTGATAGCGAAATTGATTACGGTTACGACGAAGATTGGACGTACGAAGGATTTCACCCGTGGGAATACAGCTCAACTGACCACTACTTCCGTGACAAAAAAGTCACGACAGCGGAGATTCGCTTTACATCAAGCGAAGCAGGTCAACTTTTTGGTAATACTGACTGGGTACTTGGTGGTTATGCAAAAACCGAAGAAGAAGATTTGCTTCGCGAATATACGTACTTGGTGACTCCTTTTGATTCTTCTTTTGAAGCAGATACTTCTGCTATTTACGCTCAGTTTGATACCCAGTTAAATAGCAAACTAACAATCATTACAGGTCTACGTGTTGAACAAAGAGACTTTGAATACGACAACAGTGATGGTTATTCAGCGAGTCCTGATGAAACAATGGTTGGTGGAAAGCTTGTAGCAAATTATGCGTTAGATGAATCGTCAATTGTATATGCGTCTGTAAACCGCGGATACAAAGCCGGTGGTGTAAATACTGATGGTACTTTACCGGAAGAATTACGCGAGTTTGATAAAGAAACGGTCTGGAATTACGAGTTAGGGTACAAAGCTAGCTTTGATGATGTTTACCTACGTGCAGCAGCTTTTTATATGGATCGCGAAGATATGCAGGTTAAGTCGTCAAGAACCGTTACACGCCCCGACGGTAGCTCGGAATTCGTTCTATATTTGGGCAACGCAGCAAGTGGCACGAATTACGGCGTAGAATTGGAGTCTGGTTGGCAAATGACTGAAGCATTAGAGTTAGTCGCTAGTGTTGGCTATTTAGATACCGAATTGGATGATTACATCAACCAAGATGGCGTTGATGTATCAGGAAGGGAACAAGCACATGCGCCAAATTACACGGCGCACCTAGGTTTAAATGCTGTACTGACAGACAATTTAACTGCGCATGTTGGTATTGATGCCAAAGACGAGTTTTATTTTTCAGACAGTCACAATGAAAAGTCAGATTCTGAAGTCTTATTAAATGCTAGCGTTACGTATTCTGTAGATGCATGGACAGTTACCGCGTGGGGACGTAACCTTACTGATGAAGATTACAAAACACGTGGTTTTTACTTTGGTAATGACCCTCGGGATGGTTACGAAGCAAAACAGTATTATCAGTTAGGTGAACCGGCTGTTTATGGCGTGACTGTTGATTATCAATTTTAGAAAACAATATTTAGTGGGCGCTTTTTTGCGTCCACTAAGAATAAATAATTATGGAAATTTCTATTGAGCTCAGCCTTTACCCATTGGCTGAAGAAAAATATAAAGACGAAATTTGGTCTTTCATCAGCAGATTAAAAGCAAATACTGGCATTCGTGTAGAAACGAATGGCATGAGTACACAAGTATTTGGTCCCTATGACGAAACGTTGCAATTTGTGATGAATGAAATGAAATTAGTACATCAGGCTTGTCATTCAGCTGTATTTATACTCAAAATTATTGCAGCAGATCGACAACGACAATACGCATAATCAAATTCCTATGTGGTCTGAAACACTTTCTTATTACTTAAATACTTCTTATCTAGAGTGGCTCGCTGTAATTACAGCATTAGCTTACGTTGTGCTGGCTGCCAGAGAAAATATATTATGCTGGCCTGCAGCACTTCTAAGTACTTGCCTTTACACGTATATTTTTTATGAATATTACCTGTGGATGGATAGTGTACTTCAGGTTTACTACTTTGTTATGGCAGTCTATGGCTGGTACTGTTGGAAAGGCAGACATTTGCAACAAGAGGCGGTAAGCCTCAATCAACTTAGTTGGGGGTTTCACGCTACAACTATAGTTATTTTATCGGCAGTGTCAGTAGCTGTAGGTTACATCATGGATAACTATACGCCGACCACCTTTCCTTATATTGATGCAGCAACAACAGTATTTGCAGTATTTGCGACTTACCTCGTCACGCAAAAAGTCATCGAAAACTGGCTCTACTGGGTCGTAATCGATATTGTCTCTATCTATGTATATCTTGAAAAAGGTTTAGCACCAACTGCTGCCTTATTTATCGTTTATGTCTTTATTGCTGCATATGGCTATATAAACTGGCAGTCACAATATAAAAGGCAGGCAGCGATTGCTTAGTGATAAAAGCAATGCTCCAGTAAGCGAGCTAACGTCGCTTCGTTGCTTTTCAAGAAAAGACGTGACTGTAAAGTCTCTCCAAGGGGGGCTTCACAATAGTGTTTACCTTGTAAGTGAAAATGTCGTCGAAGAGACGAGCAGCGATTCTTCATTCACACAAATAGCACCTCAGCATTGGGTCGCTAAACGATTAAAATCTCCTTTAACAGCACAATATGAAGCAAACGCACAACGTATTGCTTCTGATCATGATATTGGTGCCAACGTTATAGATGTTGAGGGGCCTTGGATTGTCAGTGAATGGATACCGGGTGTACTGTTAGCCGATGAATCATTCCCAATCGAGTATAAGGTTCAGGTTCTGGTTGAAGTGCTTTCTCGGCTTGGGAGTCTGACTATTGAGACTAAAAACAATTTCAATCGACTGAGTATTCAATCGGTTCTTGAAGAATTATCTTTCGACGTCCGTTTAACAGATCTGCAACGAAAACTGCTTAGCTCAGCAAATAAACAAGCGACTAATTTAGATACGTCAACAAATGAAGAGTTACTCCAATTGGTGCATGGAGATCTAAATTTTTCAAATATCCTGATAGAAAACGAAAAATTTAAAGTAATCGACTTTGAATCTGCTGCTTTAGCTTCGCAAGAGTATGAGTTAGCCATGGCTATTGCGGTTAATGAAATTCCTCTAGATGTATTAAAAGAAATATTTGGAAAACTATGTAAATACAAGGGAATAGTTGAATTTGAGGTGGTTATGCGTAACCTTTTTTGTTGTTATTTAATTAACGCGCTTTGGTATGAAAACCAATATTTAGAAACAAAACAGCGGCAATTTTCAACGCTAGCGGCAAAACAGTGGAGACTTGCTGAAAACTTACATGATGAATTGATGAAATGAGATAAGCTGACAAAAAGTCGCGATTAAGTGTAGTGCGCCTAAACGGTTGATCTCTCATAATTATAAATGAATGTCATGTAATGGTTATATTTTGTGAATTGGAAAGAACTCATCGAAAACCGCAATAGATTTTTTTGGATTCTACATACCTGTGGATGGTTCGGTTTTGCGTTAGCACAATTTCTAGGTTCATTGCTCCACGATCTACGTGATATCTTCGTCATTGTCATTTTCTTAAACAGCTACGCCGGTTGGTTGCTTACTGTACCGCTACGATATGTATACCGCAGAGCTTGGAATTTAGCGCCCATTAAAATGATAGCGGTTATCATCATTGCGTCTTATTTGACGGCAGTTGTATGGCAAGTAATTAAGAATATTAACTACTGGGAAATATATAAGCACGGTTGGAAACCTGAATTCTGGCTGTATTACACGCAATCGAGTGTATGGTCTTTCTATATTATTTTAAGTTGGAGTGGTTTGTACTTTGGGATTAAGTACTACCAGATGTTGCAGAAAGAAAAACAAAACGTGTTCCAAGCGAACACATTGGCGCATCAAGCACAATTAAAAATGTTGCGTTACCAACTAAATCCTCATTTTCTATTTAACACGTTAAATGCAATTTCTACCTTAATTCTCGTACAGGAGAATAAGACAGCAAATGGCATGGTAACGAAATTAAGCGAATTTTTGCGTTATTCGTTGGATAAAGACCCAATGAAGCGAGTAACGCTAACCAGTGAATTGCATGCGTTAGAGTTATACCTAGATATAGAAAAGGTGCGATTTGAAGAGCGCTTGTCAGTTAGTCTTAATATTGCAGATGATTGCCAAAACGCTTTGGTGCCAAGCATGATTTTGCAACCGCTTGCTGAAAACTCTATTAAATATGCTATAGCGGTTAAAGAGAATGGCGGCACAATAACGGTGTCGGTCAATCGCTTTGGTAACGATTTGTTGCTTGAACTAGCTGATGATGGCCCTGGTGCTGAAATCAAAAATGGTAACTTACATCGCGAAAATGGTGTCGGTTTGGCCAATACGAGAGAGCGTTTAACAGCACTTTATAAAGATAATTATTCACTAGTTGTCTCCAATAATGTACCTTCTGGTGTTAAAGTTAACATAAGAATTCCGTACGAATTAGGAAGTTAGTATGTCTTCAACGCTATCAACCATCATCGTGGATGATGAACCGTTAGCGCGCAAGGGGTTAGCTATTCGACTAGCTGACCACCAAGATATCAACGTAATTGCCCAATGTGCCAATGGCCGAGAAGCGATTGAAGCGGTACGCGCTCATCAACCTGACCTTATGTTCCTTGATATTCAGATGCCAGGTATTAATGGCTTTGAAGTACTGGAGCAGTTAATCGAACAAGAATTACCAATGCCAGTGGTGGTGTTCGTAACCGCTTTTGATCAATATGCGATAAAAGCATTTGAAGTACACGCGGTTGACTATCTTATGAAGCCAGCTGACGAAGCTAGATTGGAACAAGCACTCGTTAAAATTCGTGAACAGATAAAGCACAAAGAAGATGCAGAGCATAAATCTAAGTTAGTGCAACTGGTGAGTGACGTAACGGGTAACGATCAAGAAACGATTCTAGAAGAGTTGGCAACCAATCAAGAAGTGTCGCTTTCACAATATTCAGATGTTTTACCGATTAAAGATGGCGGTGAGTTGAGCAGGGTACCTGTTGAAACCATCCTTTGGATTGATGCTGCTGGTGATTACATGTGTGTTCACACCAGTGAAGGCACGCACATTCTGCGTAAAACCATGAAGCAACTGGAAGAAATGCTAGATCCTCGCATTTTTATACGCAGTCATCGCTCTACGATTGTAAACAAGAATTATGTACAGAAATTCTGTAGCCAGTTAAATGGCGAGTACTATTTAGTGATGACCAATGGCAAAGAATTAAAAGTGAGCCGAAGCTATAAAGAAAAAGTGAAAACAGCCGTCACATCATAAATACGGCTGTTTACGATTGTCTACCTATTTGAATGGCAGCCAAAGGCCAGTATATCTTTGTGTGCCGCAACCATGTTCTCCGCTACATTTTTCGTATGCTGAATCGCGGTGACTAAAGGTACAAAAGACACTTCGTTATTTATCTCACCAATCATAATATTGGTTTTACCATCTTCAATCGCCTGAATTGCTTCAACGCCTAATTTAGTGGCTAGAATTCTATCTTTTGCTACGGGTGACCCCCCGCGTTGAATATGCCCAAGGATACATGTGCCTGTATCTATGTCGGCGCTAGCCAACGCATTGCTTAAATGAGTCACTCCACCTGGCCATAAGTTTTCAGCGATAACAATTAAATAACTAGCGTCTTTGTTTTCCTTGCTTTGCTTAACTTCTTTGATGATTTCTGCAACTTTTGTTTCTGTGTCGCCATGATGGAAATTTTCAAAAGAAATGATCTGCTCTGCGCCTGTAGCTATGCCAACATGGAAGGCAATATGACCACTGTGTCTGCCCATTAACTCAACAACAAAAACGCGATCAAAGGCATTTGCAGTGTCTCTTATTTTGTCGATTGCATTGATGGCAGTATTGATTGCCGTCGAAAACCCTATGGTTAAATCTGTGCCGTCGAGATCATTATCGATAGTCCCCGGTAAGCCAATCACTTGCCCATCCCAGTGTTCGGCAATTTTACTTAATCCGGTAAAAGAGCCATCACCACCAACAACGATAAGGGCATCTATTTTCAGCTTAATTAATGTATTAATTGCTTGATTAAAGCCTTCTTCCGTTTTTAATTCAGGACAGCGTGCGCTTTTTAACGTTGTACCGCCTAAATGAATAATGTTATCAACGGATGCTTTGTCGAGGAGAGAGCATTCACTGTTTATCAGACCATTGTAGCCATGGAAAAAGCCTATCACCTCATACTCCTTTATCGCTGAGGCAAGCACTACTGCTCTAATAGCTGCATTCATTCCGGGCGCGTCACCGCCACTGGTTAATATGCCAATCCTTTTTTTCATGGTAGCTCCGCAATATTTACTAACAGATTAACTAGTTACAAACTTATTCCATAACGATAACGTACAGTATACATTTAGTGTCGATTATTTTTATTAAAGTAAATCAAGGAAAGGTAAGGTTGCATGTTCACGGCAAACATCTGCAAAAAAGCGACAGTCGCATTAGGCTCTGTATTTTTAATTTCCGGCTGTAGCTTTAGTTTTATCTACAACAATTTAGGCTGGTGGACGAATTGGTATTTAGACGACTATGTATCGTTAACTGATGAACAACAAGCAGCCTTTGATGATGCGTTTGATGACCTGCATTTGTGGCATCGAAAAACACAACTTAATTTATATGCCGAGCAATTAACTGCGCTGAAGGCTGAGGTAAATGCTGGTATCACCGAAGAGCAAGTAGACAGTCAATTGGGCACGTTTCGTGAACATTGGGTTACTGCAAGAGAAAAAGCGAAACCAGAACTTGTAGAGTTAACTTACATGCTGTCGCCAGAGCAACGAGATACGTTAATAGAAAATTTAGAAGAGAATAATCGTGAAATCTTAGAAGAGCGAGAAGACCTCTCTGTTGAACAACGTGCTAAAAAAACGTGTCAGTCTCAACAGAAACAATTTCGAAAATGGATCGGTAAGTTAACGAAATCACAGAAAGAGAAAGTTTGTGAAATCTCTAAAGGTTTTGTGTCTACTTTTGATGAATGGATGACGTATCGAGGTGCGTGGCTTACTGATTTTAAATTAGCGATGTCGCCTGAAACTGCCAAGCAAGAATATGAACGTTTATTTGCGGAGCTCATTAGTAACCCTGATCAACTTAAATCTGAAAAATATATTCAAGACCAGGCTGCAAATAACAAAGTATTCAGTGAGTTGTTTGTTTACTTAATGAATAATTTGACGAAAAAACAGAAAAATAGATTTAATAATCGTATTGATGATTTCATTGAAGATTTGAATGATTTGGAAAGCGATAGCTAAGGTTAGACATTTTCGTAACTTAATTTAATAAAAAAGGGGACTTGCGTCCCCTTTATTGATTTTACATGTTGGTGTAAAAACAACGCTTATTTCAATAAGCTTTTAGTGACTTTCAGAATTTTCATGGTGTTCGTTGCACCAACGGTTTCCATTAAGTCACCGTGTGTAAATATCACTTTGTCACCTTCTTTAAGGTTACCCACTTTGATGACTTCTTTTAATACGTCTTTCGATAACGATTGATCGCTAGACTGTTTTGAATCAAACAACACCGGATAAACACCGCGATAGATAGCAGTTTTGTTTAACGTTTTGTTGTGGCGAGACAAGGAGTAAA
Organism: Thalassotalea euphylliae; assembly: GCF_042682785.1. Lineage (GTDB taxonomy): Bacteria > Pseudomonadota > Gammaproteobacteria > Enterobacterales > Alteromonadaceae > Thalassotalea_F > Thalassotalea_F euphylliae. Next base: position 753,759 of record NZ_JBHUIB010000003.1, read on the forward strand.
TAGGTAAACCAGACGTAATGCGCGACATAATCTTTGACGTTTGACCAGATTCTGTCAGTGCAATAATGGCTTTAACACCGTTAAGGTGGTTCGCTGCATACATTGCTGAAAGTGCTAACGTTTCAGAAATTTCTTCGAACATCAGCTCAATTCTATGTTTCGATGAGTTTACCGATCTGTGTTGCTCTGCACCGATACATACAGAGGCCATCGCTTGGACAGTCTCAACGGGGAATTTACCTGCAGCTGTCTCTGCAGAAAGCATAACTGCGTCAGTTCCATCAAGTACAGCGTTAGACACGTCCATTACTTCTGCACGCGTTGGCATAGGCTGTGAAATCATCGTCTCCATCATTTGTGTCGCTGTAATCACTACACGGTTTAGTTGACGAGAGCGAGCGATTATATGTTTTTGCTTACCGACAAGGGCAGGGTCACCAATTTCAACACCTAAATCGCCACGCGCAACCATCACAACATCAGACGCAAGTATAATATCATCCAATACTTTGTCGTCGTTGACCGCTTCAGCACGTTCAATTTTTGACACTAGGCGAGCCTCACAACCAGCTTCTTGAGCGAGTAACCTTGCTTCACGCATATCTGCTGCATCACGCGGGAAAGAAACTGCTAGGAAGTCAGCTTGTAATTTGGCTGCTAGTTTAATGTCTTCTTTGTCCTTGGCTGTTAATGCTGGCGCAGTTAAACCACCACCTTGGCGATTAATACCTTTATTATTTGAAAGAGGACCACCCACTACAACTTCTGTAAAGACGCTCGTACCTTCAGTGCTCAATACTTTTAATTGAACACGGCCGTCGTCCAATAACAAAACATCTCCACTGCTAACATCGCCAGGCAATTCTTTGTAATCAATGCCGACTTTTTCCTGCGTACCTTCGCCTTTTGGCAAAGCGGCATCAAGCTCAAACTTATCGCCAACATTTAGTTGAATAGGGCCGTTTTTAAACGTAGAAACTCTAATTTTAGGGCCTTGTAAATCGCCTAATATACCAACGTAAATGCCTAATTCTGCGGATATTTCACGTACAAGGTTTGCACGATTAATATGATCTTCAGGTGTACCGTGTGAAAAATTTAGACGTACTACATTAACACCTGCTGCAAGTACTTTTTTTAGCGTTTCTCTATCATCAGTTGCTGGACCAAGTGTCGCAACAATCTTCGTTCTTCTAGGCATGGTTGTCCTTCGCTAGTAAGTTAGTTTAATCAAAAAAGGCATACCATTTGGTATGCCTGTATTTTATTCGCGTCGCTCGAATCTAGAGCTACGTAGACTGTCTTTAACCTTTTTAAGGTTGTCTCTAAATTTGCTGCCACGTCGAAGTGTAAAGCCCGTCGCTAAAATATCGACTAATGTTAGCTGAGCAATACGTGATGACATCGGCATATATAAATCAGTGTCCTCTGCTACATCCACAGAAAGGACAAGGCTACATTCTTTAGCCAATGGTGTACCTTCTGTCGTAATACCAATAACAGTAGCATCGTTTTCTTTGGCCAGTGCAGCGACTTCAACCAATGATTTTGTGCGGCCTGTATGCGAAATAACAATGACAACGTCGCCTTGTTGACTGTTTATCGCACTCATTCTTTGCATTAGTACATCATCGAAATAAACAACAGGCACATTAAAGCGGAAAAACTTGTTTTGTGCGTCATGTGCTACAACGGCTGAAGCACCGAGACCAAAAAACGAAATTTTGTTCGCTTGAGTCAACAAATCAACTGCGCGGTTAACAAGCGTTGTATTTAAGCTTTTACGGGCTAATTCTAAACTAGCCATTGTTGACTCAAATATTTTGGCGGTGTACTCATCGGCAGTATCGTCTTCATCAACGTGACGATTAACATAAGGGGTTCCATTCGCCAGGCTTTGCGCCAAATGAAGCTTAAAGTCAGGGTAGCCTTTCGTGTCTAAACGACGGCAAAAGCGGTTAACTGTAGGTTCACTAATGTTCGCTTGCTTAGCGAGTGCGGCTATACTTGCGTGAATAACTGTATTTGGCGACGCTAGGATGACTTCAGCAACTTTTCTTTCTGATTTGCTGAATGTATCTAGTTCATTGGCGATCTTTTCTAAAATGTTCATTTAATTATCCAGATCTTTTTTGTAATAACTGTAATTAATTTTCTGCCTAAATAACAGAATAAATGAAATTTTCTTTCAAATATGCGCTTAATATAATCTATTCCGCAAAAAATTTGCAAATGTTTAATAAATAATCAGGAAGAAAAGCTATAATATATGCCATTAGAAAAAGGCTTCTTGGTATTGTAGTAAAATTACAAAAAGTTCTTTACTGTACTTAAAACAAGCGCTAAATTAACGGCAAATGTAGTTTAGTTACAATAGGTAAACTAGAGATAATTATATGAAAAATGCACAAGGCAACACGGCAGTAGACGTAGTATTATTTGGCGCCTTAGGTGACTTATCACGTCGCAAATTACTTCCTGCACTCTACCAGCTTGATCTGGCTGGGCTTCTGCATAGTGATACACGCATTATCGGTGTAGCAAGACATGACTACAGCGACGAAGACTTTGTGTCCTTTACCACAGAGAATTTAAACACTTTTGTGAAAGAGGGCATTAATGAGGATGTGTTCAAACGCTTTGTCGCACGTTTGGTTTATCAACAACTAGATTTTAAAGAAACTGAAAGTTACGGCGCGCTGGCAGACGTACTTAAGATTAAAAACTGCGAGCACATGTACTACTTCTCAACACCGCCGGCTATATACGGTGATATTACAGAAGGGTTATACAACGCAGGACTTATTAACCCGGAAGATCGTGTTGTGATGGAAAAACCGATTGGTCACTGCTTAGAGTCGTCTAAAGTGATCAACGACATGGTATCCAAGCATTTTAAAGAAAATCAGATCTATCGTATTGACCACTATTTGGGTAAAGAAACGGTACTAAACCTTTTGGTGCTACGATTCGGAAACTCATTGTTCACCAACAACTGGGATCGTAACTACATTGACCATGTTCAGATTACCGTCGCTGAAAGCGTTGGTATTGAAGGGCGCTGGGGCTTCTATGATGAAGCAGGTCAAATGCGCGACATGGTACAAAATCACTTATTGCAAGTCTTATCGTTGCTAGCAATGGAGCCTCCAGCAGATTTAAGTGCTGACAGTATTCGCGACGAAAAACTTAAAGTTATCAAAGCATTGGTTCCTATCACTCGTCAAAATGTGAAAGAAAAAACGGTGCGCGGTCAATATACGGAAGGTTTCTTGGGTGGCCAGGCTGTACCAGGTTACCTTGACGAAGAAGGTGCGAATAAAAGCAGCTCGACTGAGTCATTTGTAGCCATTAAAGCGGAAATCGATAACTGGCGCTGGACAGGCGTACCATTCTATTTAAGAACTGGTAAAAGAATGCCAGCCAAGCACAGTGAAATTGTTATTCACTTCAAAGAGCAGCCACATAATATCTTTAAAGATAGCTATGAAGACTTACCAGCCAACAAGCTAACCATCCGTTTGCAGCCAGACGAAGGTGTAGAGCTTCAAGTTCTCAACAAAATCCCAGGCATTGCATCTCAAATGAATATTCACGAGAACAAGCTTGATTTGAGTTTTTCTGAGACTTACGAAGACGAGCGCGTTGTTGATGCGTACGAACGTTTAATGCTCGAAGTTATCAATGGAAACCAATCATTGTTCGTTCGTCGAGATGAGGTGGAAGCAGCATGGACATGGGCAGACAGTATTATTGATGCTTGGTCAGCTAGTAATGATAAGCCAAAACCTTATGCAGCCGGTTCTTGGGGGCCTGTTTCTTCAATATCATTGATCGCTCGCGACGATCGCCAGTGGGTAGAGTAACGCATGTACAGTATTAACGAATTTGATTCTCGCGAAGATTTAGACCTCGCGCTAGCCGACAAAGTAGCTGATATTTTAACTACAGCTGTAAAGCAAAAAGGTAAAGCAAGTATTGCGGTATCAGGTGGCTCAACACCTAAAGGTTTTTTTGCAGCATTGTCTAACCGAGATCTTCCTTGGAAAGATATTACGGTTACTCTAGCTGATGAACGTTGGGTTGATATAAATGACTCTGCAAGTAACACAAAGCTTGTACACGAAAACCTTATTCAAAACAAAGCGGTAGATGCCAACTTTTTCCATATTAAGCAAGGTGAAGCATTAACACCTGAAGTGTTGGCAGATCTTAACCTAGCAGCTAATACCATTTTACCGTTTGATGTCTTGATATTAGGCATGGGTGAAGATGGCCACACAGCGTCTTTGTTCCCTTGTAGTGAAGAAATTCACGCTGCGTTAAGTAGAGATGCAGCACCTCTGTTGAAAGTTGTGCCAACAACGGCACCACATGACAGAATTACCTTTAGTTATTCGTACCTGGCTAAAAGTGAAAACACCATTTTGCATATTTGCGGAGACAGCAAAAAGCAGGTGTTAAATAAAGCAATTGATGGCGGCGACAATACCGAAATGCCAATAAGAGCGTTCTTGCATCACCCATCATTACAGACAACCGTATACTGGGCGGAGTAAATTATGAACCCTAAAATTAAAGCCATAACGGAACGTATAATCGAACGCAGTAAGCCGACGCGTAGCGCTTACCTTGATAAAATTGACAGAGCAAAATCTGAAACAGTACACCGAGCATCATTATCGTGCGGCAACTTAGCACATGGTTTTGCGGCATGTGGTAAAGAAGATAAGGCTAAGCTAAAAGGTTTAAACCACTCAGATATTGCAATTATTTCAGCATATAATGATATGTTGTCAGCGCATCAGCCTTATGAATCTTACCCGCCAATCATCAAAAAAGCGGTAGAAGAGACAGGTGGTGTAGCCCAGTTCGCAGGTGGTGTGCCTGCAATGTGTGACGGTGTAACACAAGGTCAGCCTGGTATGGATCTAAGCTTGATGAGTCGTGATGTTATTGCGATGTCAACAGCCGTAGGTCTTTCACACAACATGTTCGATGGCGCATTAATGCTCGGTATATGCGATAAAATTGTACCTGGCTTGTTAATTGCGAGCATGACATTCGGTCATTTACCCACTGTATTTGTCCCAGCAGGTCCAATGCCTTCTGGTATCCCGAACAAAGAAAAAGCGCGCGTACGCCAACAGTTTGCTAAAGGCGAAGTAGGTAAAGAAGAATTGCTAGCAGCAGAGTCGGCTTCGTATCACAGTGCCGGTACCTGTACCTTCTATGGTACAGCGAACTCTAACCAACTTGTTGTTGAAGTGATGGGTTTACACCTACCAGGGGCATCTTTCGTACAACCAAATGAAGGTTTACGTGAAGAGTTAACCAAAGCAGCAGCACGACAAGTCACTCGTCTGACTCAACAGTCAGGTAATTACCAGCCGATTGGTAAGATGATCGACGAACGCTCAATAGTAAACGCTATTGTTGCATTGCTAGCGACAGGTGGTTCAACAAACCTGACGATGCATATCATCGCATTTGCACGTGCCGCGGGTATTATTATCGACTTCCAAGACTTTAATGACTTATCTGACGAAGTACCTTTACTAACACGAATATACCCGAATGGCCATGCCGATATTAACCACTTCCAGCAAGCGGGTGGAATGGCGTTGTTATTCCGTGAGTTGCTTGGTGCAGGCCTATTGCACGAGGATGTTGAAACTATTTGTGGTAAAGGCTTAACGCGTTATACCCAAGAACCCGTACTAGACAATGGTCAGTTAAAATGGGTTGATGGCCCAACTGAGTCGGGCGACCCAGAAGTCATTGCTACCGTGGCAAATCCGTTTAAGCCTGACGGTGGTTTAAAAGTTTTAAAAGGTAATCTAGGTACATCTGTACTTAAAACGTCAGCACTTCGTGACGGTGCAACAGTTATTCAAGCACCAGCAGTTGTTTTTGAAGATCAGCATGATTTAGAAGCTGCATTCAAAGCTGGTGAACTAGAAAAAGACTTCGTTGCTGTTGTGCGCTTCCAAGGACCTAAAGCCCGCGGTATGCCTGAATTGCATAAACTGACTCCACCTTTGGGTGTGCTGCAAGACAAAGGGTATAAAGTAGCGCTAGTGACTGACGGTCGAATGTCAGGCGCTTCAGGTAAAGTGCCAGCAGCGATTCATTTGTGTCCAGAAGCACTAGACGGTGGTTTAATTGCGAAAGTTCGAAATGGTGACATGATTTCAGTGAATGGTGAAACTGGCGAGTTAATCTTGATGGTAGACGAAGCTGAGCTTAATGCACGTGAACTGTCTAAATTTAAGGTAAATGGTCACCATGAAGGTATGGGCCGAGAAATATTCGGCTTTATGCGTAATAGCTTAAGTACTGCAGACACAGGTGCTTGTTCACTTTTCCACACATTAGAGGGTGAACACTAAATGGCTGACGTAGTCAATCTAGTTGCAGATATTGGTGGGACTAACATGCGTGTTAGTCTTGCTCACGACGATGGTTCAACGAGTGAACTGTCGTTGTATCAGGGTGGCGATTACGACGGTGTAGAGCATGTCCTTAAACATTATATCGAAGAAAAAGGGCTCCAAGAAAAGAAAATCAATGTGTGCTTAGCTATTGCTTGTCCTGTTGAAAATGATCTTGTTGTTATGACTAACTTACCTTGGAAATTTAGCAAGCAAGCGTTAAAAACGTCGCTAAATTTAGAAAAGTTATTAGTTATAAATGACTACACGGCAATAGCGCATGCAATACCACAATTATCTGACTCACAGAAAATTAAAGTGGGGACTGGTGAAGCCATACTAGGTAAACCTATTTCAATTTGTGGCCCTGGAACAGGCTTAGGCGTTGCTAACTTAATTAATGATAATGGTAAATGGATTAGCTTAAGTGGAGAGGGTGGCCATGTAGATTTTGCGCCGATCGATAAGCAAGAAATCGACATCTTTACATTCTTACTTACTAAATACTCTCATGTTAGCTACGAACAATTGCTATCTGGACTAGGTCTTGAACAAATATATCAAGCACTAGCGAGCAAAAACGGTTCGAGTGAGAATTTAGCTGCTAAAGAAATAACTGCGAAAGCGTTGGACGAAGAATGTGAACTTTGTCAGGAAACGTTAGCGCAATTTTGTCGAATTTTGGGCAGTTTTGCCGGCAATTTGGCGTTAACTTTGGGTAGTTTTGGCGGTGTCTATATCGCTGGAGGCATTGTGCCACGCTTTATTGAATACTTTCAAAAAAGTGGTTTTAGGCAACGTTTCGAAGAAAAAGGACGGTTGTCAGGCTTTAATCAAAATATACCTACATACCTTATAACAGAAGCTCAGCCAGGCGTCTTAGGCGCTGCTGCATACCTTCTACAACATAATAAAGAGGCATTATGACGGATTCAAAGAATTGGCAAATATCGCCAAAAGAACTATTTGCAATGGGACCACTGGTCCCTGTACTGGTCATTGAAAAAGTTGAAGATGCGCTCCCTATTGCCGAAGCTCTATTAGCAGCTGACGTAAAAGTTTTAGAAGTTACACTTCGTACGCCATCCGCTTTACAAGTGATTGAAACGATCGCTAAAGCAATGCCGGAAGCTGTGGTTGGCGCTGGTACAGTAACAAACCGTGAATTACTCCAGCGCTCTAGAGATGCTGGTGCTAAATTCGCTATTAGTCCTGGCTTGACAAAAGACTTGTTAAAAGCTGGTAACGAAGGTGACATTGCATTAATTCCTGGTATTTCTTCTATCTCTGAATTGATGGATGGTATTGATTATGGTTACGATCATTTTAAGTTTTTCCCTGCTGAAGCTTCTGGCGGCGTGAAAGCGATCCAATCAATTGGTGGTCCTTTCCCTAATATTAAGTTCTGCCCAACGGGTGGTATTAACCTGAATAATGTTAACAACTACCTAGCGTTGAAGAATGTCGCATGTTGTGGTGGCTCTTGGTTGGTATCTGATAGTATTGTAAAAGCAAAAGATTGGTCTGCAATTACACAACTAGCCAACGAAGCTATAGCACACGTGTCTGACACGGTGACAGCTAAGTAAAAGCTCAGAATACTCAGTAAAAGAAAGCCCGCTTTTGCGGGCTTTTTTGTTAGCTATCTTCCTTTTTCGTTTTTACCATGGTTGGTATGTAGATATCTGGTGCAGGAAAGTCGTTTAGAGAAATCACTTTCGTTTTGCTAATACGGTGCCTATAAATTTCTCGTAAATACATGATAGCGTTCTTCACTGACTCTAATGACAAACGAATGTCGTTGATAGAGGTAAAGTTTTGCTTGTCATGGATGAGTTCGCGATATTTCTTTTCATACATGGGCTTGATGGCATACCAGTTTGTGTCGAGAATTTTTGCAGGGTTCTCATGAGATAGCAGCATTTCATCTAGTAATTCTTCATCTAAGTGAGGTGCTTTTATAAGCTCGATAATTGTTCTATCGAGTGTATCGTCAAAACGATAATTATCTTTGGCGAAACAACGTTTAATGTATGCAACGATTAGCGTTAAAAAGTCATCACTTAAACAAGGACTTTTAGCTATTAAAGTGGTTAACGATAGATTTGCAGAAGCGCCAATAACGAGTGCATATCGCTTCAAAGTGGTATTTGGGAACAAATTGTTTAAGTGCATCTTAAGCTTATTTAAGTCCATATACGAAAGCTTATAATCCTTTGGTAAAGATACAATAGATACAATAGAGGAACAGTTTTTAAAGAAATGTAAGTCTTTTAAATGTCTCGCATCATAACCACTTTCTTTATAGGTTTTTAGTGCCGTGCGATAATGAGCGGACTCGATAGGGAGAAGACTAATACCCTCTATCGCTTGCGTCTGTTTGTTAAAATGAGGCAAATCTATGGAACGGAAGAATAGATCGTCAACATCTAAATTTGAATCTTCTCCACCGAACAGTTTACTTTTTCCTTCGCCACTCACGTCGTATTCATGAACAACAGATTCTGCATACGCTATAGCGACAGGGCCTGCTAAAGACATAAATAGGTCGTTAGCATCTAGACGTATTGTTTCACCTATATCAATACCTGCACGACGGAAGTAATTTTCATCATAATCTGTGGTCACTGCTTGTGCAGTGAGGATATTAAATATTTGCTGGCTTATGTATTGATTGGCATGCCGTTCCATTGAGTTAACATCAATAAATTGTATGCCGCCTTCTGTGTCGTTTTGCTCCGCATAGCGCATAATGTCGTTAGAGATTAACATCATGGCATTCCACGGGCGGATACGCTGAATCATGTTTGATTCAGAAATAGACTCGTTGTCCACACTGTATGAAAAATTCCACTCCTCAGAAAGGTATTTACACAGGAGACGACCAGCATTAATGTGCAAAGCTTCTGACGTCTCAACATATTGCTCCGAGATATTCGGCAGAATGCAAATACCACTGGTAAATATGGGCTCAAAAACAAATGACTGGTTGTGACTGGCCAATTCTCTTTCTGAACGAATATCAAACGTTTTACTCATATATGAGTATTGTTGAGCCAGCCCGAATTCAGATGCCATACCAGAGCCCGTTCCGCCGCCAGCACTGAATATATAAAAGTACAGTCGAGATTGGTTTGCCTTTATACCGCAAGAGTCGATCAAATAAGAATGGATGAACTTCCAATCTTGGTTAGTAAATTGATTGGTGTCTTTGTTTAAAATGATTTTTGCGAGGTATTGCCCAAGAATAGGGGCGTTACCAGCACCGCCTGCATGCACTTCGGACAGATCCATTATGCGAAGCTTGTTATAATCTTTCAGAAAATTGTTATCAAAACCTTTAGATGAAAAGCGTATACGACCTTCTATATCTTTGTCCAAATCACCGAGCATGACTAAAGGCTCAATCAGAAATACAGGTTTAATCGCGTTGTCTTGATTTATATTGAGACTTTTTTGTATCCACCTAAATGGTTTATTTTCTTTTTCTTGTGCTTTTGATTGTGCGTCATGAAACTCATTTAAATAATAGTTACGTGCGTTATGTACCAAACACGCTACATCTAACGCGATATTTGAGCCACAACGGCCCAGGCCAATCAAGCAAACTGAAGGAAAATTAGGGGCGTTATCTGCGGGCTCTTCTAAACCACGTTCTGACGGGTAAACATGGTCTCTTAATGCGTCTAAATTTTTTAAAATGAGTGAGATATCATTTTCGGTAAAGTAGCTATATTTCGCATCGCTAACTTTTTCGCTGTCTTGATTTTCTGATTTTTGCGAGACACGGCGTTTTACGACGATGTCAAACTCATCGCTACTAGTTTCTGCCGGGTTAGGTTGCGCTTTTTTGTTTGTCGCTTTTGTTCCTGGCTTACGCGTTTGCATAAAACATCCCCTATAATGCAAGGGCAACACGAATGTATTGCCTAACTTCACTATAGGTGAAGGGACGAATTATTGCGTAAAAAACAAGCAAATAAAAAAGCCAGCTATCAAAGCTGGCTTTAGGAGTCGGTGTAAAAATTAATTTTGAATGTGAGCTACTAAATCTAATACTTTATTAGAGTAACCGATTTCGTTGTCATACCATGACACGATTTTTACGAAAGTGTCTGTTAGTGCAATGCCAGCACCTGCATCGAATACCGATGTACATTTTTCACCAATGAAATCGTTAGAAACTACTTGGTCCTCTGTATAACCTAAAATGCCCTCTAGATCTCCATGTGCAGCCGTTTTCATTGCATCACAAATTTCTTGATAAGTAGCTGGCTTCTCTAGATTTACTGTTAAATCAACCACTGAAACGTTTGGTGTTGGTACACGGAATGCCATACCAGTAAGTTTGCCATTAAGCGCTGGAATAACCTTACCAACTGCTTTGGCTGCGCCTGTAGAGCTTGGAATAATATTTTGACCAGCACCACGGCCACCACGCCAGTCTTTAGCAGAAGGGCCATCTACTGTTTTCTGGGTTGCGGTCGTCGCGTGAACAGTTGTCATTAAACCGTCGGTAATACCCCAATTGTCGTTAAGTACTTTAGCTACAGGGGCAAGACAGTTAGTAGTACAAGAAGCGTTCGATACTACATCTTCACCGTTGTAGTTGTCGTGGTTAACCCCCATGACAAACATTGGCGTAGCGTCTTTTGAAGGAGCAGACATGACCACTTTCTTAGCACCTGCCTCAATATGCTTACGGGCGGTTTCATCTGTAAGGAATAGGCCTGTAGATTCAACAACTACATCTACATCGATATCGTTCCACTTTAACTGTGCCGGATCGCGTTCTGCCGTTACACGAACTGTTTTTCCATTTACCACTAGATTTCCGTCAACTACTTCTACAGTACCATTGAAACGACCATGTGTTGAGTCGTACTTCAACATATAAGCCATGTAGTCTACTTCAATCAGGTCGTTAATACCGACGATTTCAATATCCTGACGCTCTTGTGCTGCGCGAAATACGAAACGGCCGATGCGTCCAAAGCCGTTAATACCAACTTTAATAGTCATGTTTAACCCTTACATTTTGTTAATGTAGTAAAATTACACCATTACACGAAAAATTCAAGGCGTAAATCCAATTTCATGAAAGTAAATTAAATAATATTTCGGATTGTTACCAAAATATTTAATTAATTTAGCAACTTTATTTTGCAGAAATGAGGCAACTCTATAACAGCCATGATAAAATAGGATAAGTCTCGTGTTTTAAACACGCCAATCTAAAATAAATTTAACCTCGGAAAATCAATATGACACAAGAGAAAGTATTGTGTGACATAGGCTTTATTGGCTTAGGTGTTATGGGTAAGAACTTGGTACTCAACTTAGCTGATAATGGATATAAAATAGCTGCATTCGATTTAAATCATGAAAAAGTAACCGATGCTATCGCTCAAGATAAGCTAGAAAACAAAACAGACTCCCCCCGTGTTTACGGTTGCTCCTCCTACACCGAACTACTTTCTCAATTAACAGCTCCGCATCTAATTGTTCTCTCAGTCCCTGCTGGAGAACCTGTTGACCAAGTTTGTGAAAGCTTAATTGGCGCAGGTATTCAACCTGACGATATCGTTATTGATACAGGTAACAGCCTCTGGGTAGATACTGTTGAGCGCGAAAAACGTTATAAAAATAAATTTATTTTATTCTCATCAGCGGTGTCAGGTGGCGAAGTGGGGGCGAGGTTTGGGCCAGCATTAATGCCGAGTGGTTCTCCATATGCTTGGACGCGCATTAAACCTATTTGGGAAGCAATTTCTGCCAAAGTAGATCCTGTTACAGGTAAACCGATAGAACGCACAGAGCCAGGTGAAGTTATAGAGCATGGAGATCCATGTGCTGCTTACATAGGTCCTGCTGGGGCTGGTCACTACGTGAAAATGGTGCATAACGGCATTGAATATGCTGATATGCAAATCATTTGTGAAGCATATCAAGTATTGCGTGACGGCCTAGGGATGAGCTGTGAAGAAATTGCAGATACGTTTGAAAAATGGAACCAAGGTCCTCTTGATAGCTACCTAATGGAAATCTCAGTCGAGGTATTGAGACACAAAATAGAAGACGGTAAACCTTTAGTCGATTTAATTTTAGATAAGGCGGGCCAAAAGGGAACAGGCTTATGGACGGCGGTAAGCAGCCTAGAAGTTGGTTGTCCTGCACCAACAATATCGCAAGCTGTATATGCGCGTTCTATTTCTTCCTTTAAAGCTGCACGTGTAGAAGCGTCTAAACTTTTATCGGGCCCAGAGCAACAAAGGTACTCTGAAGAAGAGAAAGCAGAATTTATTACACGCCTTCATGATGCGATTTACTGCGCAAAAATTTGTGCTTATGCTCAGGGCTTTCAACTTATGAAGCTAGCAGCGAAAGAACATAATTGGACATTAGATTTTGCGAGCATTGCAAAAATATGGCGAGCAGGTTGTATTATTCGTGCAGTGTTTCTTCAGTCAATTACTGAAGCGTTCTCAAGAAATGAAGATTTGGACAATTTATTGTTGGACGAATTTTTTGCGAAACAATTGAACCTTCACCAGGCTAATTGGCGTAAAGCTATTGCAGATATCACAATGATGGGTATCCCTGCTGGTGCATTGAGTTCTTCGTTGTCCTACTACGACTCCATGCGCATGGAAACATTGCCAGCAAACCTTTTACAGGGACAGCGAGACTTTTTTGGGGCTCATACATTTGAGCGTACAGACAAGCCTAGCGGTAAAAAATATCATGTAGAATGGGCAGTAGAAGGGCGTCCGATAATTTCGCTATAAGCTTATGACTGATGATGATTATAAACAAAAGTTAACGCCAGACGCCTACGCAGTGTGTAGGCTAGCGGCTACTGAACGTCCTTTTACGGGTAAGTATAATGATCATTGGTTAAAAGGTAATTATCACTGCGCCTGTTGCGAACGGGCGCTGTTTTCCTCGGACAGTAAGTTTAACGCGGGTTGTGGTTGGCCGAGTTTTTTCGAGTGTATTGATGGCACTGTATCTTATAAGGAAGACTTGACTCACGGTATGATCAGAACAGAAATTAACTGTGCGAATTGTGATAGCCATTTGGGGCATGTTTTTGACGATGGACCAGCACCTACGGGCAAGCGTTATTGTGTAAACTCGCTCAGTTTAGTATTCGAGTCTGATTTAGAATAACAGCAGCAATTTCAAAAAAGCGATCAATGCTTTGGCGCGGTAAATGTCCCTAACTCTATTTTTTCTAGTGTTGCTTGCGCAACTTGATCTAAAAATGGACCGTCTAACTGATATCCCTCACTATACTGCAATAGGTTATCATTGCTAATCGTCTCATCTTGCGGGTCATGTAGTTTGAGAATTTTAAGCCATATGTAAGCTTGTTTGTATTCTTCCTTGTCAGTAAATATTGTCGTGATTGCTTTAAAAATCTCTTTGTTGGGAACATCGCCTTCTTTCTGAAGTTCAAGCGCATGGAACAGTAACTCTAATGTTTTATCCGGGTCACGCTTGATGTAATAAGTGGCTAGATGAAATTGTGATGCAGGTGTTTCTAATGCAGCACTTCCTTCCATCGCTAAAAACTTTTCTAACGCTGTGTTGTTTAAGTAACGAGACCAGTGATAGTAAAGTAGTTCAGGGTGTTCTGAATTCTTCGTTTCTTCACTTAACTCTTCAATTCGTTGTTTTGCTTTTGCAAAGTTATCAATACGGTTGCGTTGTTTATACTTTAGTTTAATGTGTTCAATCTTCGATGCGTGCTCCATACATGCGGCATAGTCTTCATAAGCAATTAATAGATTATATTTTTGTTTGTCTGCACCTGATTGTTGTAAAGCATACTTGGCAAAAATTTTATCTCGGCGTTCTGTTTTGCACCACGTATCTTCGATGAAATCATTGCAGATGTTCGGTGATTCCTTACAAATTTTGGCGAGATCAGGGCCAGTGTCACAGCCTGACATGATTAAAAGGGGAAATAGAGTAAGTAAAGTGCGCTTCATTTATTGCTCAAATTTATTACAAAAATACGATGTAACTACTAGCGTAAACTTTCATGCTGAATTACAATGTGCGCCGCATCAAGCGGGTAACTATTATTAATATAGATAACATATACAACATTGATAATAGCTTACTGATCACTTTACTTAAATAAAAGGTTTACGTAATGACTTCTCATCTTGAGGAACAATATCAATCAAGCTGGCAAGAACGCCAAACATTCGCTGAAAACATGCTACCAATGATTAGCCAGTTATTCAGAAATAAAGGCATTGAAGTTGCCGTTTACGGTCGTCCTTTAGTGAATGCTTCGGCAATCGATATTATCAAGGCGCATAAATCAGTTGCGTTACACGAAGAAAGCAAACTGCGCCTTCGTGAAAGTTTCCCATTTTTAGAAGCATTATCAAAAATGCCATTAGCACCAGCGCGCATTGACGTTGGTAAACTAGCTTATCGTTACCTTTTCTTAGGTGGTGCAAATGGTCTTACTATCGAGCAATATCTAGAAAAAGAACTTGCTGATATTTTGCAAAGCAACTCTGAAGGCGATGATGCACAAGATGTTGTGCTTTATGGTTTTGGTCGTATTGGTCGTTTATTAGCACGCCTATTGATCGAAAAAACAGGTCCTTCTGCTAAATTACGTTTACGCGCTATTGTTATTCGTCCAGGAAAAGATGGTGACCTAGCCAAGCGTGCTAGTTTGCTTCGTCGTGACTCAGTTCACGGTTCTTTCAACGGCAGCATCTCTATCGACGAGGAAAATAACGTAATTCGCGCGAATGGTGCTTTTATTCAAGTAATTTACGCTAAGTCACCTGCGGAAATAGATTACACAGAATACGGTATTAACAATGCCCTTGTTGTCGACAATACGGGTATTTGGTCTGATGAAGAAGGATTAGGCCAGCATTTACAAGCAAAAGGTACATCAAAAGTACTTCTAACTGCACCAGCTAAGGGTGACATCAAAAACATCGTTTACGGTGTTAACCATGACATGATCTTGGCAGAAGATAAGATTATTTCTGCAGCGAGTTGTACCACTAATGCCATTACGCCTGTACTTAAAGCCGTAAATGATAAATTTGGTATTAAAAACGGTCATGTAGAAACGGTACACTCTTATACTAACGACCAAAACTTAATCGATAACTATCATAAATCACCTCGTCGCGGCCGTAGCGCACCATTAAACATGGTTATTACGTCAACGGGAGCGGCTAAAGCCGTTGCTAAAGCGTTACCAGAGCTGAAAGGATTGTTAACAGGTAATGCTATTCGTGTACCTACACCAAATGTTTCAATGGCTATCATGAACCTTAATCTTAAGGAAGCGACAGATACAGATGGTTTGAATAACTACTTACGTGAAATATCTTTACGTTCAGAGCTGCAGAACCAAGTAGATTACACAGCATCGACTGAAATTGTTTCGACAGATTTAGTTGGCTCTCGCTACGCAGGTGTTGTAGATTCTCAAGCAACAATTGTTGATGAAGACCGCGCAGTATTGTACGTATGGTATGACAATGAATTTGGTTATAGCTGTCAGGTGGTCCGTGTTATCCAAGAAATGGCTGGCTTAAATGTTCCAACGTTACCATTAGCGTAAACACTAATAGCTAATTATTACTAAAAAGGCGCTAAGGCGCCTTTTTTATTATTAAGGTTTTATTCGATAAAGCCGATAGAGTAAGGGAAGACAACGTTAATCAAAGTCGTATAACGGAGGAACTTATGTCTTTAACTATCGGTAATACCGATCCTGTACAAACTAAAGCAGGAACTGCAACAGAATTAAAAACAGCCAATTTAGCTAAAAACCAACAAGAGTTGGAAGGCCAAATGGCGCTTAATTTAATTCAGTCAGCGGCTCCAGCTGCGGTGCAGCCACCAACGGCAAGCTCAGGCAACAACATAAACATTAAAGTTTAAATGCAGCGTGCGGGCTTAGGTAGTCCAGCGTACTTTGTAGCCTGTTTAGCAGGGCCGTCAGGAAATAGTCGGTATAAATATCGACTATTCGCCTTTTCTTCACCAAATGATGCTTTCATTGCTTTCGTAAGTGCTCGAATAGCCGGTGATGTATTGAACTCTAAATAAAACGCACGCACGAAATTCACCACTTCCCAGTGTGCTTCCGTTAACTCGATATTGTCTTCTGCAGCAATTTGCCTCGCTAACGATTCATCCCAATCTAAGTGATTTTTTAAGTAGCCTTGAGCATCTCGCTCTATGGAGTCTAGTGCTGTATTCATTTACTTTATTGCCAGGTTAGAGTTTTATCGAATTGAAGAGAAAGTTCAATTAAGGTTTTCATGCTAACTGTTTGGATTGCATTATTAGTGTTGTCTAATCCACGTGCTTTAAAATGATGTTCGATCACATAAACAGTAGATACATGCTCAATTAGTTTGATGAGTTCAGGGTGTCCAATGTTATACACACCATCGTCTAGCAACATAATAGCATCATCTCCAGACAGCAACGCTGTTAGTGGTTGATGATCTTGCTGCGAATACCAAGAGCGTCTCACTAGGTGTAACGTTGTCATTAAAACCTCAACACATGCTTAAATTCAGTCAATTTTTGTTGAAGCGCTTCAGGTTGAGCAATTTGAGCATCAGCGAGTTCAAGTTGTGAAGATAAACCTCTTTCTTTGAGGCTTTTCGCGCACACATAAATTTCTTCAACGTCGTAAAATGCGAGTGCATTAAATGTTTTTAAGTAGTTTTTAACATTTAGCAGTTCAGGTTTTGTAGCATCTTTTAGCTGCCATACGCCATCGCCAACAAAGAATAGGGCAACAGTCTGCTCATACGAGCCAAATATTAGCGCCATATCAAGTGCATCTTTACCATTTGAATTTGCAAATGGCGCAGAGCTATTAATGATAGCTATTGATGTCATAATTGAATCACTCTATCCGCTGAGTTACTCAGTTCAACCATTTCACCTAGTCCCGATATAGTAAATGCTGGGTGAATGTTGTGATTATCTTTGTCGTCGGTCATACCGCGCTTTTCTGCCGCAGAAATACACAAATGTAAATCAAAATTATATTTTGTTTTTAGTTGGCAAAGAGCTTCAACAAACTGATATTCGTCACTAGGCTGGCTCGCTAGTTTGTTTGCCGCTAGCACACCATCTTGATAAAAAAACACACCGTTAATGGTATGTTCTTCAGTTGCATAAATAGCTTCTATTAATTCATTAGCAGTTGCAGACAACCCATGGAAAGGGGAGGTTGTTACAACGATGGTAAATACTGACACTGTAATTCCAAAATTTGGGCATTAAAAAGCCCCGTATTAACGAGGCTTAGTATAACCGATTAATTGTAAAGAATTAATCGTCTGAGCTAAACGCGCCTAAAAGTTGAAGAAGGCTAACGAATAAATTGTAAATGCTTAAGTATAGCGACACTGTTGCGCGGATATAGTTGCGCTCACCACCGTGGATAATACGGCTAGTATCGAACAAAATTAAACCAGACATAATCATTACGATAGCAGCATTTAAAGCTAGTGAAACCGCTGGAATACCCATAAAGATATTTGCAATACCGGCAATAAGCACAACGATTAAACCAACCATCAAGAAGCCACCCATGAACGAGAAGTCTTTCTTGCTTGTTAATGCGTATCCTGACAGTGCGAAGAAAATTACTGCTGTACCGCCAAGGGCTTGCATGATCAATGAGCCGCCATTTGGCAAGGCTGCGTATGCACTAAGTAATGGGCCTAGAGAAGCTCCCATTAAACCAGTGAAAGCGAATATCCAAAAGATGCCGCTCGCTTTATCGGCTTGTTTGTTTACAACGAATAGCAATCCAAATGCGACAAGCGTCATTACTAAGGCTGCAAGATGAGATAAACCCATCGCCATAGAAATGCCTGCTGTTACAGCACTGAACGCCAACGTCATACCTAATAACATGTAGGTATTACGTAATACCTTGTTAATTTCAATTGCGGTACTCTGACTAGCAGCACCTAGATTCATATTTGATTGCATAAGTCTTCCTCTATGAACTTTTTTCTACTTATTTAGATGGGGGCTGTCTTGAAAAAGTTCAAGTCAGAACGCCATCTTTGACATATTATGACACGGCTTTTCTCGTTTTACTACGGTCAAACCTGCTGAAATTGATCAATTATTTGTTTCTTTCTGTAACATCCATTTGCATGGTCGTTTACCATACCACAAGCTTGCATGTGAGCGTAAATAGTTGTTGAACCTACAAATTTAAACCCACGTTTTTTGAGGTCTTTACTAAACGCATCTGACTCTTTCGTGGTCACTGGGTAATCTTCAAGAGTCTTTATTGAATTTACAATGGTTTTGTTACCCACAAATGACCACTGATAAGCAGCAAATGAACCAAATTCTTTCTGAATTTCTATAAACCGTTTAGCATTATTGACTGCGGCTTCTATTTTCCCACGATGACGAATGATAGAGGCGTCCGTTGAAAGTAAAGCTATTTTGCTCTCATCAAAGCCCGCAACTTTACAGACGTCGAAATCATTAAAAGCTTTTCTATATGCCTCTCGACGCTTAAGTATGGTGTACCAACTTAAACCAGCTTGCATACATTCTAGTGTTAAGAATTCAAAAAGTTTATTGTCGTCGTGGACGGGGACGCCCCATTCTTCATCATGATAAACAACATAGTCGGGTTTTGTTTCATCTAACCAGGGGCACCGGCAAATGTCTTGATTTTGCATTTTAATCCTTTAATTTTGTTCTAGTAATCTACAATTAGACTAAAAATGTAGCAGTTGAATTAATTTTTTATATTTAGGCTTTACAAGCGAATAGGGACACATTAATATTCGCTCCGTCTTAAGGCAAGCGCCTTATTTCAATTGGTGAGATGGCTGAGTGGTCGAAAGCACCGGTCTTGAAAACCGGCAGGGGTTTGTAGCCCCTCTAGGGTTCAAATCCCTATCTCACCGCCATATTCTAAAGCCTCGCAATCGCGAGGCTTTTTTCGTTTCTAGCGCTTAAAAAAATGCTTAACAATCCTATTTAAGCTTGAAGGATTCGTTTCTAAATTTGTAAAAAAATCAGTACTAAAGTGCACTAAATTACTTAATCATAAGTATTTTCTTTACTACACTTACAGAAAATACAATAAACGAGAAAAAGTAAATGAAGACTAAAGCCGCAGTTGCATTCAAAGCCGGACAGCCACTCGAAATTGCTGATGTAGACCTTCAAGGCCCTAAAGCAGGCGAGGTATTGATAGAAATAAAAGCAACAGGCGTTTGCCATACCGATGCCTTTACCTTGTCAGGTGATGATCCTGAAGGTGCATTTCCCGCAATTTTAGGGCACGAGGGTGCAGGAGTCGTTGTTGATGTGGGGCCCGGCGTCAGTTCTTTGAGCGTAGGCGATCATGTGATTCCATTGTATACACCCGAGTGTCGTGAATGTGATTTTTGTTTGCACCCAAAAACAAACTTATGCCAAAAAATAAGAACGACTCAAGGTCAGGGCTTAATGCCTGATGGCACGTCACGTTTTTCATTAGATGGAGAACCAATCCTGCATTATATGGGCTGCTCAACGTTTTCGAACTACACAGTACTACCTGAAATTGCAGTAGCAAAAATTCGTAAAGACGCACCTTTTGACAAAGTTTGCTATATCGGTTGCGGCGTAACAACAGGCGTTGGTGCTGTAATCTTTGATGCCAAGGTAGAACCAGGTAGTAATGTGGTTGTATTTGGTTTAGGCGGTATTGGGTTAAATGTTATTCAAGGTGCCAAGTTAGCAGGTGCAAATAAAATCATTGGTATTGATATTAATGAATCAAAGGTACCGCTAGCTAAAGAGTTTGGCATGACTGAATTTATTAACCCTAAGAAAGTTGATGATACCGTTGCTACGATTATCGAACGCACTGGTGGTGGGGCTGACTATAGCTTTGAGTGTATTGGTAATGTCAATACGATGAGACAAGCACTGGAATGCTGTCACAAAGGCTGGGGTGAAAGTTGGATTATCGGCGTCGCTGGTGCAGGGCAAGAAATATCTACTCGTCCATTCCAACTAGTAACTGGTAGATCGTGGCGCGGCACAGCATTTGGCGGTGCAAGAGGGCGTACCGATGTGCCTAAAATAGTTGACTGGTATATGGACGGTAAAATTAACATTGATGAGTTAATTACACATACCATGCCGTTAGAAAAGATTAATCATGCGTTCGATTTAATGCATGAAGGTAAATCTATACGTTCAGTTGTGTTGTTCGATTAGGAGCCGTTTGTGGAATTAATTTCGTCACATAAATGTTTTGAAGGAAAACAGCTCAGGTATAAACATCACTCAGATGCAAACCAGTGTGAAATGACCTTCTCTATTTTTTTACCACCACAAGCGGAACAAGAAAGGGTTCCGATGCTAATGTGGCTCTCGGGTCTTACATGTAATGATGAAAACTTTGTCGTAAAAGCGGGGGCCCAAAAATATGCCGCAGAATATGGCATAGCTATCGTTACACCAGATACGAGCCCCCGCGGCGAAGCGGTAAAAAATGACGACGCCTATGATCTAGGACAAGGGGCTGGTTTTTATCTGAATGCGACTGAGCAAGGCTGGGCGGAGAATTTTAACATGTATGACTACATTACCCAGGAATTGCCCCAAGTTTTGTTAGATCATTTTCCATTAAATGGTGCTTCGTCTATTTCTGGTCATTCAATGGGAGGGCATGGTGCATTAACACTGGGACTACGGAATCCAAAACTTTATCGCAGTATTTCTGCTTTTGCTCCCATTTGCCACCCTATCAATTGTCCTTGGGGACAAAAAGCGTTTTCGAACTATTTGGGGGAAAACTCGCAAACTTGGGAAATGTATGATGCTTTGAAGCTATTAGAATCAACTGAAACGCCTCCGCACATATTAATAGACCAAGGTGAGGCTGATAGCTTTTTAGAAGAACAATTGAAATTAGATGTTTTTACCGATGAAGCATTTAGGCATCAAAATATCAGTATTAATAGACGAGAAGGCTATGATCATAGTTACTTTTTTATCGCTAGTTTTATTGAATCCCATATTATTTTTCATAGCAAATACTTAGCGTAGGTTTGCAAGAAAGCCGTGTTAGAGTAAATGATTATAAGAGGTAAGTAAGGACAGGGTGACGCCGTATGTTTAAAACACTCGTTAAAGCTGTTTTTCCATCTTTAGCTACTCGTGCGGCTACCCCAAACTATGAAGTATTTGCTCAATCTAAAGGTCTTGAGAAAAACGAAAAAACTGAAGCTTTAACGCAATTAAGCGAATCGCTCAGTAACAATCAACAAATCCAATTAAGGCAGTGTAAAAATGATGAGGAACAGTTCCTCGCTTATTTGTTTGGTGAAACTTTCATTGAAGCAAGTCAAGACGAGTTAGCAAGTTATTTATCTGAAAAAATAACGCTAGTATTGAAGCAGCCATCGCTGGTGTTAAACGAAATGCCCGTTATGCCATCAAGTGTCGCGCTAATAATCGATGAAATTAATAATGAAGAATTTAATACAGATGCACTCATTGAATTGATCAATACGGAGCCTAGCATTGCAACCAATGTAGTTAGTGTAGCTAACAGTGCTAAGTATAAGCGTGCTAAGGAAATCACTGACATAAAATCTGCTTTTATGGCGATGGGCGCTGAAGGGTTAGTCCAAGAGGTGCTAGAAAGTTTTCTTAAATCATTCAAACCCGCAAACAACATTTATTTTAAACAATTTGGTGAAAAGATTTGGCAGCACTGTTTACAAACAGCAGTGCTGTCGAAGCAAATAGCCAAGAACCTTGATCCTACGTTAGCTTCCACTGCTTATTTAGCGGGTTTACTTTCCAATGTTGGTACGATGATCGTATTTCAGTTAACAACAGAGGCTTTTTCGGTAGTGAGTCCCGATGCATCTCCCGGTTCAGCAACGTTTCAGCGTTTGATTATCGATCATGCAAAGAAGGTTAGTTTCGCTATTGGCAAACACTGGGAGCTTCCTCCTGAAATCAATAAAACGTTGGCATTGCAAGAGCGAATTATTAGCAAAGCGCATTTGCAAGAAGCGCAGCGTAAACTTCCTTTGGCTGCCATTGTTTTTCAAGCGAGTAAACTCAGCCAGCTACTTTGTTTGTTTGAACACCAAAAGTTGGACGACAACAGCCTAGCCCAATATAGCAGAGAGTATTTTATAGATAATTGGTGTATGGAAAAGATTCAACAGAGCATTAAAAACGTAACTAGTGACTAATAAATGTGCGTTCAGTAAAAAAATCAAAAATACTTAGCAATAAAAGCTTTACAAGTGTTTCATCAATCTTTAATATTCGCACCGTCTTAAGGCAATGCCTTAATTCAATTGGTGAGATGGCTGAGTGGTCGAAAGCACCGGTCTTGAAAACCGGCAAGGGTTTGTAGCCCTTCTAGGGTTCAAATCCCTATCTCACCGCCATATTCTAAAGCCTCGCAAATGCGAGGCTTTTTTCGTTCTAGTCTCTTGAAAATATTTTCAGCTTATTTCTCTGTCCCAACATGTAAATGCAAAGATTTGTAAAACTACCTGCGTAGTCATTCAAATAAGCCCACAATGTTGATAACGTAGTTCAAAAAGCGTCTGTAGGATTTGCATGAATCATTACTTTGCGGCTCATCGTTATGGCTTTGGTATAGGCAAGAACCAGTCATTCGACAGTAAAACGAATACTACTGATTGGCTTATATCTCAATTGAAAGCACCGTTA
This sequence comes from Thalassotalea euphylliae, assembly GCF_042682785.1. Taxonomy (GTDB): domain Bacteria; phylum Pseudomonadota; class Gammaproteobacteria; order Enterobacterales; family Alteromonadaceae; genus Thalassotalea_F; species Thalassotalea_F euphylliae. Next base: position 776,951 of record NZ_JBHUIB010000003.1, read on the forward strand.
AAAAATGAGTTGGATAGTACATTACCAAACTCGGCTCAAATTAGTCTCCAACTTTCAAAAGAAAGGGTTGCAAAAAAAGTAGCTAAGAAAGAGGGAAAGGTATTTAGAAGCTCATACTCCAAAGACACTTATCGAAATTACTGTATCGACAGTTTTAACGCTTATCTACAATCAACTAATGGGTTCGGTTGGCGTGTCCTCGATTTTTTCTCAAATCATTTTAGTGTATCTGCCCAAGGGCGCGTAATGACGGCATTGGCGCCAACGCTGGAGCGTGAGGCAATTTTGCCTTACTTGAATGGCTACTTTGGCGATATGTTACGCGCTGTTATTAAGCACCCGGCAATGCTTATTTACCTTAATAATGAAAAGTCCTTTGGTCCAGAATCCAAACTTGGCCTGCGTCGAGGAAAGAGTTTCAATGAAAACTTAGCGAGAGAAATTCTTGAGTTACACACCTTAGGAGTAGATGGCGGCTATACGCAAAAAGACGTGAATCAACTTGCATTGGCGATAACGGGGTGGAGTGTAGCTAACCCAACTAAAGAAGGTGAAACTGGTTTTAAGTTTAGAAGGAATGGGCATCAGGGAGGAAGCCAAACCATACTAAATAAAGTTTATGCACAGCCAGGTATCAATAAAGGCGAAATAATCTTATCTGATTTATCACAGCATCCTAGCACCATTAAACATTTAGCCACCAAAATAGCTTCACATTTTATTGTCGATAAACCATCAGACGATCTAATTTCACAGTTGTCTGAGACATGGGCTAACTCTAAAGGTCACATACCTAGTGTTATGAGAACACTTTTAGAGAGTGAACAAGGACAGTCCTTGACTCGAAGGAAATTTAAAACTGGACGTGAATACGTTATTTCTTCACTTCGTATGGTGGGGGTTAAAAAACTCAAGCCTAAACAAGCAATGCGCTCATTAAGTTTAATGGGGCAGCAACCATTTAAAGCAGGCTCTCCAGCAGGATTTGATGATTCAGAAAGTACTTGGCTAGCGCCAAACGCTTTGCTCAACAAAGTTGAATGGATAAGCCTTGTCAGCCAATACGGTAATGTTGAAATTAACGATATTGTACAGCGTGTATTTGCAAACAACACCACATCAGATAACAAATCAGTAGTTGAAAGGGCCGAATCTAAACAGCTAGCCATTTCTTTAGCTTTGCTTAGCCCAGAATTTATGAGGAAGTAATATGGATGCTTCAAGACGAAAAATACTTAAAGGGCTATCTGCGTCTTTGTTACTCTCAGGTTTTCCTTCTTTTGCCGTCGTGAACGCTGTTACACAAAGTAGAAATAGCCATTCGGCAAATAAAAAGGTTGTTTGGGTATGCTTACGCGGCGCATTAGACGGTTTACATACCGTTATTCCTCATAATGAAAAACAATTGGGTGAATTAAGACCTACATTGTTCAATGACAGTCTAAAAGGTTGCTTCCCTTTGAATAGCGCATTTTCGTTGAACGGTGCTTTACCCACTTTAGCTTCTTGGTATCAGCAAAAGCAGTTGCTTCCTGTGATTGCGGTAGGCTCTGGCTATAAAGGTCGTTCCCATTTTGATGGCCAAGATTTTTTAGAGTCAGGTTTACCCGTAATCGACGCTGAAAGCGGTTGGTTAGCCAGGGCAATTAGTGGAAATAGTCATAATGCTGTTGCTATTTCTCAACGCATTCCATTGTCTTTAAGGAAAACTGATAAAGCGTCCAGTTGGTATCCTAGTCGATTAGAGGCAGCAGACAATGAACTTATTAGTCAACTACACAGGATGTATGCAAATGACAATGCATTATCTATGACGCTTAAAAACGCGCTATCGGTAAAGGAAATGGCTGGAGATATAAAAGTAAAAGGTAAGCATAAGTTTGTCGAGTTAGCTAAAGCCGCTGGCACTTTGCTTAAAGAGGACAATGGACTAACCGTAGCAACGTTAGAACTCGGTGGTTGGGATACTCATAATAACCAGACTCCACGATTAAAAAGAATGCTATCTCAGCTAGATAAAGGTTTACTAGCGCTCAAACAATCCTTAGATGAAGAATGGGAAAATACCCTCGTCGTTATTGCGTCTGAGTTTGGACGAACAGCGAAGGAAAATGGCACCAAAGGGACTGATCACGGAACAGGAAATGTACTGTTGTTTGCAGGAGGCTCGCTAAAAGGTGGGCATGTATTAGGTGAATGGCCTGGTTTATCAGCCAACCAATTATTCGAAGGCAGGGATTTAAAACCAACGTCCAATATTTTAAGTTGGATAGCCACAGGTTTGAGCCAACACTGGCACCTTAGCAATGAGCAGCTGAAGACCGTATTTCCATCCGCACAAATCTATTCCTCCAGAATTATCTAGCTAAAGCGAAAGGCGTCATAATAAACATGCAATTATCAAAATATTTTGCATATAAAAACTAGCGCCATTCAATTATGCTTGTCGCATATTATTTATTAAATGTGCGCTTAGAAAGTAATTTGTATGTCGACTACCACGCTTGATGTTGTAAACCCTTATGATTTAACTGTTTTAGATAGAATTAAACTCGAAAATTGGGACGCAATTGATAAATATCTGGCTGATGCAGAGAGGCTCTTTAATAGTCGAGAAAAATGGCTGCCTACACACAAAAGAATACAAATTTTAAATAATATAGCGGATAAGATGCAGCATCGATCTGACGAACTTGCATCACTCATAGCTGCTGAAGGCGGAAAGCCGCTGATAGATTCACGTGTTGAAGTCGAAAGGGCAATTGCCGGTATTCAATTGTGTGTTTCGCAATTAAACAGCGATAGAGGTGTGGAAATTCCGATGGATCTCACAGCCGCTGGAGCAGGGCGATGCGCTTATGTAAAAAAAGAGCCTATTGGTGTTGTCGTCGCTATTTCAGCATTCAACCACCCGTTGAACCTTATCGTTCATCAAGTTGCTCCTGCAATAGCAGTAGGGTGTCCCGTGCTTGTTAAGCCTGCTTTGGATACTCCCCTAAGTTGCAAAGTATTCGTAGAAATCGCGCGTGAATCCGGTTTACCCGACATGTGGTGTCAGTTGGTACTTTGTGATCAATTAGTTGCCGAAAAGATGGTTACTGATAAGCGAGTATCTTTTCTAAGTTTCATTGGATCAGCAAAAGTCGGCTGGATGTTAAAGTCGAAACTAGCACCGGGTACAAGATGTGCGCTAGAACATGGCGGTGTCGCGCCTGTGATAGTCGATGATAACGTAGATATAGATACTGTTGTCCCCTCTATTCTTAAAGGCGGGTTTTATCACTCAGGACAGGTGTGTGTCTCGGTTCAACGTGTTTATGTGCCAATAAATACGGCAAGGGAGTTTGCTCTGCGCCTAGCAAAAGAGGCGGTTCAACTTATTGTGGGAAATGCTACGGAAGAAGAGACGCAATGCGGCCCTCTAATTAGGCCAACTGAAGTAGAAAGAGTTGAAAAATGGGTAAATGAAGCCGTAGAAGAAGGAGCCGAATTAATAACGGGCGGAAAGAAGTTGTCGTTGACGACCTATGCACCTACTGTGCTATTGAATCCTTCGAAGCATAGTAAAGTGTCTGAACAAGAGGTGTTTGGTCCAGTTGTATGTATATATAGCTATGACAACTTGGATGAAGCAATTTCACTTGCTAATGCTTTGCCGTTCGCGTTTCAGGCGGCTGTTTACACAGAAAATATGGTTACAGCTCAACATTGTATAGACAATTTAGACGCTTCAGCTGTTATGGTGAATGACCATACCGCTTTTCGTGTCGACTGGATGCCTTTTGCTGGTCGTAAACTATCAGGATACGGTACAGGTGGTATTGGCTATACCATGGAAGATATGACACAAACTAAAATGGCGGTGTATAAACGCCAATAAAGGCAATGTTTATTGTAAAAATGTAAGTCTTTATTAATAAATTCTTCATCAAAATGAAAAAGTGAGGGAATGGATTACACTTAAGTTGTAGTGGCAGTTATAAGGCTATATATGAAAAGCTTTTTCATTATCTTTCTTGCAATTGTACTGTGTGCTTGTAATTCGACCCCTGAAAACAAGTACGCAACGCCTAGTGTTGTTCCTGAACAACTTATTCAAGAATCTTTATTTCCTGCGGCCGCAGATATCAACATAGAGAGCGAAGAAGACATATATCGTCTTAGCGATGAAATGAAAAAGGTGGTACATAGCTCTTTCATTCCAGAACGTTCTAATCACAATAGAGCCATGAAGCTTGTAAAGCATATATTTTCAAGCGAGCAATCTACAGTAGCTTACCAAAGCAATGCAAATCTTACGGCTAGTGAAGCATATAGAGACAAAACTGCGAATTGCATGTCTTTAACGATTATGGCTTATGCGCTGGCTAAAGAAGCAGGGCTGAATGTCAGATTTCAAGACGTGCAAGTACCAGAATACTGGGTTCGAAATGGCCAGTACAATATGCTTACTGGGCATGTAAATTTAGTGATCACGGGTGTTAAAAATCCACTAGTGAGTGTTGTTTGGGGCAACAACAATATAGAGATAGATTTCGACCCATTTATTAAGAAAAAGCAATTTCCTAAGCGCAAAATATCGCGTGATACCGTTACCGCTATGTTTTACAACAATAAAGGTGCGCAAGCCTTAGTTAGAAAAGATTATGATGAAGCGTTTAGGTACTTTACCGCAGCGATTGATGTAGATGAAAACTATCCAGCAAGTTGGGGAAATTTAGGCATATTGTACCGGTTTACAAACCATAATACGTTGGCTGAAAAAACATATCGCCATGCTATTGGCTTGTCGCCAAGCAGTCTGAACACTATGACCAATTTAGCTATTTTGCTTGAAAAACAGCAACGCTATGATGAGTCTCGCAGGCTAGACAGCTTAATACTCAAACAACGTATTAAAAACCCTTATTATCATGCGTTACTTGCGGATGAAGCTTTCTATGCAGGCAATAAAGAAAGCGCAGTTAGACACTATAAAAGAGGAATAAAAGTAAATCCTAAAGTCCATGAACTGTATTACGGATTAGCGAAGGTGCTTAATGCAATGGGCAGAACAGACCAAGCTAAATTAGCGATGAAAAAAGCCATAAATGCTAATAAGATACCGTCAATTGAACGAGAGTATATTGCTAAGCTTAGCTTATTAAATGAAAACTAGATGTTGTTGAAGTATTTGTTAATTGCCGTAGCGGCGCTCGGACTAGTTGCGTGTGTAGCAAATAAGTCATCAAACACGCCAGTTCCACAATTCCACTATCATCTTGATAAAGACATCTTGCTAAAGCACGTACAATATATTTCGGCAGAAGATAAAAAGGGCCGAAAAACGGGCACTGCAGAAGCTAACCTAGTAGCGAAATACATAGCAGAAAAACTAACAGAGTTTGGTGTTAGCCCACTTAAAACGCAAAACAGTCTGTTACATCAATTTTCCTTCAAACGTAACTTTTCGACTCGACAAGGTGAAAATGTTGTTGGGAAAATTAAAGGCACTAAACACCCCAATAATTTTATCGTACTAACAGCACATTACGATCATATTGGCACGCAAGGCGTTAGCGTATTTAATGGTGCTGACGACAATGCTTCGGGTGTGGCTGCTTTGCTGGAATTTGCACGTTTACTTACTGTAAATCCGCCAGAACATAGCATTATTTTGTTATTCACTGATGGTGAAGAGCTTAATTTTAAAGGCGCCAAAGCATTTGCTAAACAGTACAAGGGTATTCTTTCAAATACCGTATTAAACATTAATGTAGATATGATAGGTGGTGATAGCCGGACTAAGTCGCTACGTTATATTTACCAACGTTTCTATTCGGTGCTCCCCAACGATTCAAAGAAAGGGTTTAAATTACTCTTACAAAGCTCTCCCATCAATGTAAAAAAAGGCTTTGATAGGGCGACGAACATAAAGAACGGCACAACATCTTCTTGGTACTTAGCGAGTGATCACGCCATTTTTTATAAGAAGAAAATCCCTTTTATCTATTACGGTGTAGGTACACATCGTAATTATCATAAAACGACTGATACGTTTAAAAACCTAAATAAAAATATGCTTTGGGAAACTAGTAATACTATTTATCAGCATCTACGCTTTTTAGATCAACATATCGAAAAGAATAGTTAACCAACTAGTCAATATTTTGTTAAAATAGGGCGCTTATGCATCCTGTTTGTTTTTTGAAGGGTAATCTCCGAAATGGATAAAAAATTTATCTCAGCGCAAGAGCTACTTGAAGACTCTTTCCGCGTAGCCGCTAAAGTATATGAAGACGGGTTTAGACCTGACTATATTGTTGGTATTTGGCGCGGTGGCGCTCCTATTGGCATTGCAGTACAAGAATATTTCGACTTCAAAAAAGTAGAGACTGATCACATCGCAGTACGCACATCTTCTTACTACGGCATAAACCAGCAAAGTAAAGAAATCAAAGTGCATGGCCTTCACTACATCATTGAAAATGCAAACACTGAAGACAGCCTTTTAATTGTTGATGATGTGTTTGACTCAGGTCGCAGTATTGATGCACTTATCAAACAATTAAAGCAGCTTATGCGCAATAACATGCCAAAAGATGTGCGTGTAGCTACGCCTTGGTATAAACCTAAAAACAGCAAAGTTGATATTGTTCCTGATTATTATGTACACGAATCAGATGAATGGTTGGTGTTCCCACATGAACTATCAGGTCTTTCAGCCGAAGAAATTGCTAATGGAAAAACAGATTTAGCAAACATCAAAGACTTATTTATTTAAAAAAGGGGCGTTATGCTCCTTTTTTATTTCATATGTATAAGGATTTCCAGTGCAGTACTTTCTATTGGCGCTTGTTTTATTTTCGTCTTCCGTTTTAGCCAACTATGCACCAACAGTATTAATTTCGATAGACGGATTGGCTAACCATCAGTTCAAAAAACTTAAGCCAAAAAACCTTACAAAAATTGCAGAAAGCGGACTCGTTGCAGAAGCGTTGTTGCCTGTTTTTCCAACGAAAACCTTTCCAAACCATTTGTCTATTGTTACCGGTAAATACCCAGGTGAACATGGCATTCTGCACAACCGATTTTTCTCTAGAAGCAGAGATAAAAACTATAAATTAGGAGATGGAAAGTATGATCCGACATGGGTAAAGGCCAAGCCTATTTGGGTTATTGCAGAAGAGCGCGGGTTAAAATCGACTAGTTATTTCTGGCCAGAGTCTGAATCAACACTATTTGGTCATTCGCCATCTGAATTTTATCAGTACTTACAGTCAACTCATGCGAAAACAAAGCTAGATAAAGTATTAGCTTGGTTGAGCCTGCCAGAAAGTGAGCGTCCAAAATTTATCACCACCTATTTTTCGATCGTAGACTCTACTAACCATAATTACGGCGCTTTTTCACCGCAAGCAAAAGAAGAGCTTACAAAGCTCGATGTATTATTAGGCGAATTTTTTGCCGAAATTGAAAAGCGTAATATTAACGCAAATATCATATTGGTGTCTGACCATGGTATGACAGATGTTCATACCAAGTTAGAGATGGATAAAGTGAATTTTCCAACTACCACTAAAATCGTAGATGGCCAAACACAACTGTTTATTTATGAAAAAGATAAACGAAAGCTAAGACAAGTTGCAGATACGTTAAATGATATGGCAGCAGGGCGCTTCACTGTATATAACCAACATCAGTTTCCTGAGCACTGGCATTTGAAACCTAGTCCAATAAATGAAGATGTTCTGCCTGATATTATCGTTAATGCCAAGCCAGGGATTATCTTTACAACTAAGCGTTATGAAACGAGTGCTACACATGGCTATGACTTAACAGATACAAATGAGATGGAAGCTATTTTTATAGCAACTGGTCCAAACATAAAACAAGGCACGATGCCTGCGTTTCAAAACATCTATGTCTTTAATTTATTACTGACGCTGTTGAACATAAATGAATACAAGGATAAGCCAGAAAACTCGCCAGACTTTATACCATGGCTGACACTACAACATTAATAGGAACGTTAACTAAAGGTCACCAAGTAGCGTCTGGCAGGGCGACAGATAATCCTTTCAAAGGTTCTACTATCGCTTTACAAAAACCTTATTTTAAAGCACTTGGGGTGGATATCGACTGGTGTTATAACGGTACACTAAATATCGCTTTTGATACTGCAATTACATTAACGAAACCCGATCACCATTTACCAAGCGTTAGTTGGTTTGAAGGTTTTCCGGCAGAAGATTTTAGGTTTGCTAGATGTGAAGTCACATACAAAAACAAATGTTATAAAGCGCTTATTTATCAGCCAAGTAAAGAAACAAAGGTTGACCATTATCAGCCTGAAAATGTACTTGAATTTATCACCGAATACATTGAAGATATGCCGTACGGAAGCAAGGTATCTGTGAGCTTTAAAAGCGACGCGTTTACGCTTCACTCTTAACTCGTTTCTCCACTTTTATTCAAAAGGATTTTGAATGCTTAGCCGATTCATCATTAAATTTTTAATTCTTGGCGCATTGGGCACCGTCGCTTTTACGTTTTATATTCGCCACTACGGTGAAAATATTGATTCGCGCTTATCTATAAAGGAAATGACTTTCGAAGAATTTGAACTACATAGAGCAAAACAAATAGCTGATTATGTGGTTAATGAATCAAAACAACTCCAACATAAAATAGCCACAAGCTCTCCATTTAGTGATGAAAAAGAGCAAATAGCTGAATTTGATATACCCGCATTAACCGATGCAGATAGGGCGTGTAACAAAGCTATAACAGCCTATTTTTCTGATAAAAGTGCAGAAGCTAAAGCTAGAAAAGACAAAGCGTGTGCGCATAATAAGTAACGATAACAAAATGTTAGCCTCTGTACTACAAGGGCAACATTACAATAACTAGCTGTTCCAATCTTAGAAAACAAGCCTGCCACTTTAAAACTAAGCTAGTTTGGAAGGAAATTAACTTTTTAGTTTTCCTGAGCTTTTGCACCTTTTTTATTACTGTATGTGTTAACGAAAAATTTACAAAATTTTGGCGATAACTGTAATTACGAGCTTTAATTAATAAATAGTATAAATAAGCCAGAAGGTCTTCGGTTTTGTTTAAATACATTTCATCACGATTAAACCTCTTTATTATGGTGCCATGCATTTTGCTGGCACTTGTTGTTAGCTACGATGTTTATCACTCGTATCAACGAATGGCTAACGCATATGAGTCTGAATACAACGCTTTTTTATCTCATCAAACGTTAGTTCTAGTGCATGAAATTCAAAAAGAGCGTGGTTTAACCGCTGGTTACATAGGGTCAAAAGGCAAAAACTTCGGAGGTGAGTTAAGTCGACAACGATTGCTTGTTGATGATGCATTTGAGACCTTAAAACGTCGACGAGATAATTGGCAACTTAGTCATGAAATGAACAAAGCGTACAAAGATTTTATTGAACCATTTAAGCATATTTCCAAAACACGACGTGACGTCGACTCTCTATCAATGCAACTTAACGAAGCATTGAGTTTTTATACCAATACTAATTCTTTAGGTCTTCATATCGTAATTATGGCGTCAAAGCTAAGCTCAAATCAGGTTATTTCTGCAGAACTATTTAGCATTTATAACTTTTCAAGTACTAAGGAGTCAGCTGGTATAGAGAGAGCTGTGTTAGCTAATGTACTTTCAGCAAATAGGTTTACTCCTCAACTAAGAATCAAGCACACAGAGCTGGTAACGAAACAAAAAGTATTTACTTACGAGGCATTGGAGTCAGCAACTTCAGATATTATAGATATATTCAATGAAGCGCTTAGCAGTGAATCCAATACCAAAGTAGAAGCATATAGAAAAGTTATTTCGAGCAAAAATTCAAATTTTAGCATTCAATCGTCAGATTGGTTTGAGGCAGCTACGGAGAGAATTAACGTACTGAAGCAAGCTGAAGAAAAAGCATTACAAGTGGTTGATGAGACAGCTATTGCTATTCAAACAGAGGCAGTAATTATTCTCGTTGTTGAATTGGTTATCTTAATAATTGGAATTGTCGTTACTATTGCACTTTCTATGGCTATTCGCATTAGGAAAAATCAGTCAGATATGATTAAAAAAGGAATTGAAATAGCCGTGGATGAGCGTGACTTAGCCGACGAGATTCCCGTTGTAAGCTTTGATGAGCTTGGCGAGGCAGCTAAAGGGATAAATTCATTAACGAAGCTGTTTTCAAACGACCTAAAAGAGTTTTTGTTAGCATCTCAAAATATAAATACTTCATCACTAGAAACAGCTACTGCCATTAGTCAAAGTCAACACAACTTAGAAAAACAACAGACGGAGCTAGAAGGCATTTCTGCATCTATCTTACAAATGGATGCTAGTTTCAATGATATTGCTAGCTCTATGGAAAATAATACGAACTCAATCCACAAAGTGGTAAATGAAGCAATAGACGGTAAGGGCGTTGTGACTAATGCTGTTACTGTGATTCAAGAAGCCGCCAGGGATATGACCGAATCGGCTGAATCAATAAACCACTTGAACGAAAGAGTCGGAAGTATAACTAGCATGGTTCAGTTAATTCAGGGTATTGCAGAACAAACTAACTTACTTGCGCTTAATGCCGCAATAGAAGCTGCCAGGGCTGGAGAGCAAGGTAGAGGCTTTGCAGTTGTTGCAGACGAGGTACGCTCACTTGCAAGCCGCACACAACAATCTACGGAAGACATTGCTCGAATTGTTAGTGAATTACAAGAAGGATCAAAACAAGCATTTAATATTATCGAACATGGTAAAGAAAATGCCTTGGATGCTTCAACTCAAGCGGAGTTAATTAAAGAAACACTAGATAGAATCAGCACACAAATTTGTGAGGTTCAAATTGTGTCGGATAAGGTTACCAGTAGCACTAAAGAACAAGCCGGTGCACTTGAATCGGTAAGTGAAAGTATTGCCAATATATCTCAGCGTTCATCAGAAAATGTAACAGGAGCCAAGCAAATTTCGACTGCAGCAGAGTTGATTGCGCAGTCAGCAGACGATATGGATGAAAATATTCTTAAATACAAAACATAAGTAAATGCGTGTAGTTTTATTCTACTTTTTCCGCTAAGTACTGCTGACGATGAAAGTATTCCGCAATCGTTTTTTGACCTCTAACAGATAGGTCGGTGAATCCGTTGTTCCATAATAGGTCTGTAAAACTTCTATTTTTTATAGAATATGATTTCATAAGTGCAGCTTTCCTTTTATAACTTTCAAAAATAATAAAATGATTAAATTTGAGAACAAAAACAGGGTTTTAGGCCGTGTTTAGGGAAAGCATATAACGTACAAAAACAAGTCTTTGACACATTTATAAAGGTCTGCGGCTTATTAGTAATAGTTTATAAAGGTCTGCGGCTTATTAGTAATAGTCTTATGCGTTTCTACAGAAAACACTTGAATTATTACTTATTAAAATCACTATTTTAAAAGATAATGAATATGTTATCCTTACATATAAACAAATTTCCTTATTTATAGCTAGTTTGGCATCTTTATGGACGTAATTCGCTGTTTTTAATGGATTTGAGGATTTGTTTAAAACCACGTAAAAAAGTACGTTAACCTTTATAATACGGGGCTTACAGCCTAGTTTATAGTTTTAAATGCGTGACGCTACGTGAAATCTGATGCGTTTTGGGTGTTATTACCCGTCAGAATTCACGTAGAATCACCCTAAATTGTTGATTTATGTTTGAAAATAAAACAGCTTCTGAAATTTATCTATTGTCGCTTCAGTCACAACAAAGCCGAGTTACCATGGACTCATTACTAAATGTTGTAGCGTTTAAATTTCAAAAAAAGAAACGTCATCAAGATGTTGATTGGTCTCAGTTAAGCTACCAGCATATTTTATTATTATTGTCTCAGCTGTCAGATGAAGGAAAATCACCAGCGACTATTAATGTATATCTAAGTGCGCTTAAAGGTGTTGGAAAAGAGGCTTGGCGAAAAAAACTTATTTCCGTTGAAGACTATCAACACATAAAAGAAATTAAACGTGTTAAAGGTTCGCGCACAACTAAAGGTCGCGCACTTGAACTAGATGAACTTAATCAGCTTATTGATTATTGCATGATGCAAGACGGTGTTATCGCAATGCGTGATGCCGCTGTTGTTGCTTTAGTTTATGGTGCTGGACTTCGCCGCCATGAAGCGGCTGGTTTGATGTTGTCTGATCTTAATATTCGCGAAGCTTCGTTGCGCGTTATTGGTAAAGGAAATAAAGAGCGTGTAAACGCCCTGCATAATAGGATCCTTGAGATCCTCGATGTCTGGTTAATGGAGCGTGGATTAGAACCAGGTCCGCTTTTCCAACGTGCTCGCAAAGGAAATCGTTTAATTAACGAACCTATATCTGGCCAAACAATTTACGACATTATTATCCGTCGTTATAAAGAAGCAGGTTTAAAACGTTTAACGCCGCATGACTTGCGTAGAACCTTTGCTACAAAACTATTAGAAAATGGTGAAGACGTTTTCTTGGTGCAGGATTTAATGGGACATTCATCGGTAGAAACCACTAAAAACTACGACCGACGTGCTGAACATGCTAAGAAAAAAGCAGCGAAAGCGTTACCTTTCTAACTGCCACTTTTCTACAATCTTTTTCAACTTTCCATTTTCTTTCAATGTCTTAATGGCATTGTTAAAACGATCAACGTCTTGTTGTGAACGTGTTTTTTTGCTGAGCATAATAAAGATGTCGTCTTCATATATTTCTAAGGGGTGTATTTCAAATTTCCCCTGCAATTTATATTTATGAACAAACGAATTTAAGGTGATCGGGTCTACTAAAAAGCCATCTAAGTGCCCTTTTAATAACATAGTCACATTTTCTTCAAGGTCTATTACTTCGCTAATATGATCACGAAATGCAGAGTCAGTAATGAGTTTTTCGTAATTTTTACCGTAGTAATAGCCACCTTCAACCCCAATGAAATAAGGGCTGTCGATAAGATCTGATAGTGTCTTAAGCTTTATTCGTTCTGTAGCGCCTTTTAATACAACCAAATTAACGATTTCTTTTCGGTATGGCAGTGTAAAATAGGCATATTCTCGTCGTTCATCCGATATTGAAGCACCCATAGCGATATCCATCTGCCCTGCTTTTATCATATTTAAATGGCGCTTCCAGGGGAGCTCCGTTAGCGAATATTCGAACCCAGCTTGATTAGCAATTAGTTCAAACGACTCAATGTCTAAGCCGACGAGTTGTTTATTTTCATCATGATATTGATAGGGATACCAAAGCTCCCAACCGGCGAGCAAGAAGCTTTGATTATTTGCAGATATTGAGAAGCTTTGGAATAAGAGTAACGCAGTAACTAATATTCTCATTCAATTAATTGTTTAGCGACACCTTCAACGCTAATGCAGGGTCTAGACGAGTTTGAAACCAATTTACTCGCCAATCTAGATGTGGCCCCGTTGAACGTCCGGTTGAACCGACGGCTGCTACAACATCTCCTTGTTTTACGATATCACCCACTTTCACATAACTGTCACTCAAATGCAAAAATGTTGAAGTGATTCCATGGCCATGGTCGATAATCATGGTGCCACCTGAATAGAACATGTCAGGTACATTTAGCACGATTTTACCTGAAGCTGGTGCTTTAACTGGATCACCTTGCTTGCCTGCGTAATCGATACCAAAGTGAGGTGTTTTAGGTACATCGTTGTATACGCGCTGGCTACCATAAACACCTGTTACAACACCATCAATAGGCTTAATAAACCCAGTACTAAAGTAAGTTAAGTCACTATCCGTTGTTCTTGCTTCGCGAACTTGTTTGCTGTCTTTTTTAGCACGCGCTACATTTTTTGGATTCGGGTTCATGATACTTTTTTTAATACCATTGATACGTTGAATCTTATACTCACGCTTTTTAGGTGTTATTTTTTTTGTATTTTCATTTCCGTTTTTGTCGATAACTTTCAACGTATAGGTTTTACTGTCATCTCGACCAAAACCAAACGCAAAACGTCCGTCTTTACTCACTTTAAGCGGCGTTTCGTTTAAGTACACCTTGTCTGTAGCTTTCGTTTTACCGACAACCAAACCGCCTTGAATAAACTCACCTTCAAGCGAGAGGGTGGCGTGCGCTGAAGTTGCTACTAAAATTGAAGCAAGTACGCATAACTTTTTAAGCATCGGCAATAGCTCCTTTTCCTACTCCTTCAAACGCAACAACCGTTATATCGTTGTCCATATGCATTGCTTTGAGTTGTCTTGCTATATAATCAGCCAGCAATTCTACGGTTGAATCACAATCAACCACTTCTAATACCTTTTCCTCAACTGCAATATCAAATCGTCCTTGAGGGGCATAATAAGAGAAATAGCGATGGTCTGGAGTTAAGTCTTCAAGTGCGTGTGCAGATAACTCAATTTTATCGCGCGATATTTCGTCATCATCGGTTGCAAGGTATATATCTTCCCAACGGTCACACCAATACCTTTCGATTGAAGCGTCACGTTTACCGTTATTTAAAACTTGAATCGTTGAACGGTGGCCATGTGCAATACGTTGACAATTACCGTCATGCTTTTTCAGACCATGGGTATAGTGATAAAAATCACCCTCGATTTTTTCCGGACGAAGCGTTAAATGTAGGCCACTAACGTTCTCAGGCATTTCGACAATAATCACGTCTAGAAGGTGTTTAGTGACCGAATCAATCGAAATTTCATCACTTTCAATTTTTGCGAACGCTTCTTTAGGTGACTGTAAAAAATAAGCGGCCCTTTCAGAATAAAAGTCAACGTATTCATGGTCTTGTCGAGCACCTGAGTTGGTTATGCGTAACTTCTTAGAGCCTGTTGCTAGCAGTAATTTATGGTCTACAGCATCATCTATAATGGCTTTGATTTGTTTTTTAACAACACCAAAGTCTAGCACCATACTCATGGCGTTTAAGTCACCTTCAAGTAGTACATCCACTATCCAGCTTTCACCAACAATGCCACGTTTTTCACATAGGTATGAAAAATCTATTACGGTTAAATCATTAACGAATAATTTCACGTACGTGCCCTACTTGTTAACTACGCGCCACTGGATTTGTTCACCGGCTTTAATTGGCACAACAACATCGTTACCGAATGCCATGGTTTCTGGTACGTCCCAATTTGCTTTTTCAATAGTGATACTGTCAGTGTTTTCTGGTAATCCATAAAAACGAGGACCATTCTTACTAGCGAAACCTTCTAGCTTATCTAATGCATTTTCTTGCTCAAAGACTTCCGCATAAAGCTCTATTGCAGCATGTGCAGTATATGAACCTGCACAACCACATGAGCTTTCTTTAGCATGTTTTGGATGCGGAGCACTGTCGGTACCTAAAAAGAATTTCTCATTGCCACTTGTTGCTGCCTCAACAAGCGCTTGTTGGTGAATATTGCGTTTTAGAATAGGTAAACAGTAAAAGTGTGGTCTTATGCCACCCGCTAACATATGATTCCTGTTGTACAGTAAATGGTGAGCGGTAATTGTTGCTGCTACGTTTTCACCAGATTCTTTAACAAAATCAACCGCGTTCTTGGTGGTAATATGTTCAAGTACCACTTTTAAGGTTGGATGTTTAGCGACAAGCGGCTTAAGAATATTTTCAATAAATTCTGCTTCGCGATCAAAAATATCAATATGGCTATCCGTTACTTCACCATGTACGAGAAGCAAAATACCTTGTTTTTCCATTTCAGCTAGTACATCGCTGATGTTATTGACATCGGTGACACCAGAATCAGAGTTTGTTGTTGCACCTGCTGGGTATAATTTACACGCGAAAACCAAACCACTTTGTTTTGCATCGATAATGTCTTGAGGTGTCGTTTTGTCAGTTAGATATAGCACCATTAAAGGCTGGAAGCCTTCTCTCGGCTTGGCAGCCATAATGCGCTCATGGTATTCGGTTGCTAGTTTCGCGTTGGTTACTGGCGGCACTAAGTTGGGCATAACAATAGCGCGGCCAAAATAACGACTAATATCTGCAACTGTATTTGGTAAAACGTCTCCATCACGAAGGTGAACGTGCCAATCATCTGGGCGAGTAATGGTTAATTGAGTCATGAAATATCCTTCAGTTGCTTGCAATTATTCTTCGTTCTTAAGTAACTGTAATAATTGTTCTTTGAGATTAGGTGGAACCTTATAGATAGTAAGGCTGTCATTGGCGGCATTATACACTACATCTTGGCCAAAGTGACTACGTTCAAAGCTGATGCTAATGCCTGCGCCATAACCCGAATACTTCGTTACTTTATTGACAACAGCTTGGTCATGCGGGAAGCTTTCTTCTATATCGTATTCTTGGGTTTGGCAAAACTCATAGAAGCTTTCGCCGCCATCGTCTTTAGAGACCATTTTGTCTACTTCTTTAAGAGACACTTCCTGATCAGACTCTTTTTGCTCTTTACAATAGCTTAAAAGCTCTTTTCGCGTTTGTTGCTTTTCTTCAGCATCTAATTGATTTGATGCAACATAGTCTTCTACCGCATTCACAAGATTTTGTGTTTGTGCCTTAGCGTCTACGCCTTCTTCACAGCCTAAAAAATCTAGGAAAAAGTCTGACACTTTACGACCAGCACGACCTCGGATAAACGTAACATAGCGGTCACCAGAGGCATTTTGCTGGTAATCAAACAAATCAATACGCGCTGCTAACTGGAGTTTGTCCGTATCTAAATGTTGATTGGCTGAGATGTTGAGTTCACTATCTACCGAATAGTGCTCAGAAATAGGAATAATTGCAGCGATTAAGTAACGTCCACCCATGTGTTCGTAATGACAAAGCACTAAATAACCCGTTTCCGCTAGGTCATATTTAGTAAGTTCATTCTTAAGTAAATTGGTGGCTTGTTGGCTGAAAGCGTTGAAACTTTGGTTTTCACCTAAATAGCTTTCCATGATGTCAACAAAACGTGCTTCGTCACCTTCTGCTGGCATTGTAGAGAAATGGCCGTAGCCTTTATTTCCCTTTTTGTTATAAATACTGTGAAGAGACTCCACAAAGTTTTGAATTCTATCACTTACGTCGATTGACTCTGGGCCAAACCGGATAATGACTTCGCCTGTTTCTTCTTTCTTTGTGAGAAAATGCAGGGCTATGTTTGAAATTATTAAGCTCATAATAAATGGTCGGTATGATAATGATTATGCTTTTGATAAACTTAGCTAACTATCAATGACAATTAGAAAATTATGCCTATTGTATCTAAGTATTCTAACGAACGTGTAGAAAAAATTATCGATAACCTGTTAAACGTATTAATTGAAGAAAAAGCAGGAGCTGATTTATCTTTAATGTGCTTAGGCAACACCATAACAGAAGTGGTTAATCAACAAGTGCCTGCAGAACAGCGTGAAGCAATCGTTGAAAACTTCGCAAAAGCATTAAAACAATCTGTACAAAAATAACAATAACAGCAGAGTTAGCCGATAAATGGTGTCATTCGAAACGAAACCTTACAGTAAAAAGCTACTGCACTTGATTAGTTGGGGCCACTGGTTCACCTTCTTCAATATTATTGCAGCAATAGTTTTATCGTCTGTTTACCTTATAAATGAAGCATCGCCGGAAACTTTCACGGGATATCTTTACTTAGGAACTACCTGGTTGAGCCACATGGCTTTCCTGACGTTTATCACGTTTGTGTTAACGGTCTTTCCTTTAACCCTGCTCTTTCCTCGAACTCGGTTTATAAGGGCGTTTGCTTCGATAACCTTTACGGTAGTTCTCCTTCTTCTGTTACTCGACGCATTTGTATATAACCGTTTGGGCTACCATATTAATGCGAGTTCAGCTGGTCAAATTATTCAGCTTATTTCAGCAGAGATTAGCGAGGACAGACGCACATTTTGGTTTATCACCATTATTCTTACGCTGTTTATATTAACCTTTGAGCTTGTTGCCAGTAATTATGCATGGAAACACCTTAAGCAACTGCAAAAAACAGTCTTTCCAAAATTCGTAGTGTTTGGATTCGTCACATGTTTTTTTGCTAGTCACTTAATGCATATTTGGGCTGACGCAAATTTAGAATATGACGTATTAAAACAAGACACGATTTTGCCTTTGTCGTACCCTACTACGGCAAAAACACTTTTAACGAAATATGGCTTATTTAACAAAACGGATTATCTAGAGCGTAAAACAAGTCCACTGTCGTTCAATGATCCAATGCCAATTTATCCTACAATCGGCCAATGTAGTGCTGAACAACTGTCGCAAAAAACATATATTGTGTTAACAAAGGCGATGCTGACAGATGAGCAGATTTCTCAGTTTCAGCAACGTTCAAGCACATCAACGATATTGCTTAGCCACCACGTAGATAATGCGCAACCAGAAAATGCGTGGTTTAACCTTTTCTATGGTTTGCCAACGATTTATCAGTCTGCCATTAAAGAAAATAATGCATCATCTGTGCTGTTCCAAGCGCTTAAAAACAATGAATTGGCGTCGTCATTTACTACGATAGGAAATGGTTCTAAAAATGAAAGCATAGCCTGGTTAACTGAGAACTTTGATAAACAACAACAAGTAGAAAACATTTCACCTTTAATTTTCGACCGTTCACTCTCTAAGTTACCGTCAGGCCTTCATGTGTTTTATTTCGACAGTGACACCAATTATGAAGTTGAGTTGTTTATTGATGCGCTGCTGCTTTCACAAAAACTAAAACCGCAAAAAGACAATATAATTATTACGTCAGTTGGTAACCAAAACCTCAATACGAGATTAGCTATTAAGCCAACCCTGTTAGTTTGGCCTCATAATAAAACTAAGCAAATAGATAAATTAACGAGCCATATGGATATCGTTCCAACGCTGTTAAAAGAATGGTTAGCCTGTGATGACGTTGCACACTTGTCGGCAGGTAAAAGTCTATTGGGACTAAATGAAGATCGCGTAATAGCGAATACGGTTGATCAAGGCATCGTTGTTTTCAACAAAGACAAATCTGTATTTATTGATCAAAATGGAAATTTCCAAAGCTATTCTAGGCAACTTGCAGCGCCAATTACGGTAAGCTCAGATTTTCCACTCATGATTGATGGTGTTCATTTCATCAAGCAATTTAGTCAAAATAATCAAAGCGTTCAATAATTGTTCGTTTAGTTAATTATTCGTGAAAGTGGCATTGCAAATGCCATTTTTCGCGGTAATATACCAAGCACATCGGGATATAGCGCAGTCTGGTAGCGCGTGCGTCTGGGGGACGTGAGGTCGCAGGTTCAAGTCCTGCTATCCCGACCACTCCTTCTTTATTTGCTTACTCGGCATCTTCTTCGTCTTTTAAAGCAATTTCTACTTCACTAGCTGATAGCGAGAACTCTAGAAACTGCTCTTCTTCCTCGGTTAACACACCATTTTCTAAATCAAAAGAAATCATATTTAGTTGGTAACTCTTCGATAAATATTTGAGCGGTATTCTATAAGCCCCGATACCGTACAACTGTTACAGCAATGAAGTTTTTCTAAATTAAATCCTATTTAAGCCTTATTGCCGTGTAACCACTTTGTTCGCTTGCCTTTCAAAATCACATAAAACTTTAACGTATTAACACATTTCTGTTTTTATTGATTGGTTATTCTTTAGTTCTACATTTTTAATTGTTTTAGTTGCTTTTATCACCTAACTTGTACAGGTTACTGTAAGGAATTTAGTGAATAAAAAGAGGATATTATGGGATTTGAACTCATTGATGGTGTACTAAAGATGCATGCATTCCATGCCGTTAGTTTTGGCATCATCGTTTTATTTTTAGGCCGACAGTTGAATCAACGCTACCGTTTGCTTAGTGAATTTAGTATTCCTGAGCCTGTTAGCGGTGGCATTGTGGTTTCCATACTTCTTACACTAATTTACGCCGTTTTTGCCGTAGAAGTTGAATTTGATTTGGCTGCAAGAAACCTATTACTCATCTACTTTTTTACCACCATTGGTTTAAATGCAAATTTAAAAGATTTACTAAAAGGTGGTAAACCACTTGTTATTCTTTTAGTTGTCACTATTGGCTACATGGCTATTCAAAACCTTACGGGTATATCTGTTGCAAAGGCTTTTGATTTAGAAAGCGCAGTTGGTTTGCTGGGTGGCTCTGTTTCTCTTATTGGCGGGCACGGCACTGCAATAGCTTGGGCTCCACAAATTAAAGAAGAGTTTGGTATAGATAGCGCTGTAGAAATGGGTATTGCATGTGCCACATTTGGTCTTATATTAGCAAGTATTATGGGTGGCCCTATTGCGAAATACCTCATCACTAAATATGACTTAAAACCGAACCAAGAAGATTTAGCGTCCCCAGATAATGTGTCTGAAGATGAAAATAAACGTATAACGAGTTATGAATTCTTAGACGCTATTTTAGCTATTCATTTCACAATCTTCTTGGGGTTATTTTTAGATCGAGCGATAGAAGCGACAGGATTGCAGTTGCCCTTCTTCGTCAGTTGCTTATTTGCAGGTATTATTCTCACTAACGTAATTCCTGCGAATCGCAAACGTATCAGTGGCATGAAATGGCCGAGCAGGACACCAGCGATTCATCTAATTGCTGAAATTTCTTTAGGTACCTTCTTATCGATGTCGCTAATGAGCATGCAACTTTGGGTATTAGTCGACTTAGCTGGGCCAATTATCGCCATCTTAGGTGCTCAATTTATTGTAGCAATTTTAGTGAATATTTTTATTGTGTTTAGGGTTATGGGGAAGAGCTATGATGCTGCTGTTATTTGTTCTGGTTTCGGTGGCATATCTTTAGGCTCCACACCAACAGCAATGGCAAATATGTCAGCTGTCTCAAATAAGTATGGTAATTCTGCAGTTGCGTTTATCGTTGTCCCTTTGGTTTGCGCGTTCTTTATCGACTTAGCAAATGCATTAATGATCCCTTACTTCCTCAGCAATTTTTAAGTGCTATTACTTTTTTGCTAGCTATTTTACAGCCCCTTTTTAGGGGCTTTTTTATTTTCGAACCATTCGCTTACACCAATTTAAGCCTCTAATTGAGTCTTTCTTTGCCAGCATACTTTGACATAAATAACTCTAATACCCCTTAGTACTTACCGACGATAGTAAATTTTGCACTTTGCTATTAGCAAAGAGCACGATTAATTAATTTAAGTTTCTTAACAACAGTAAACACTTACACCAAATCACAATGGAGTTGTCGGGGTTATCATTGATTTTATTGTAAGGGTTACCAGGGTTATCGCCAAAGCTCATTAGGGAGTTACCGGGGTTATTAAAGGTGTTTACTTTCAGGGTTATAGGGGTTATTGTGTTTTTATGTGAAATTGGAGAAATAAATGAACTACCCCATCAATATTTCAAAAAATGAAAATGGTCAGTACATGGTGATGGTTCCTGACTTGCCAGGATGCTCTGTACAAAGCGAATCCATTGAGAAAAGCTTCGGTGATGTGAAAGACGCCATAGCGTCTCACTTAATGATTTTGGCTGAATATGGTGAAGCGATACCACCAGCATCATCTATCGAGACATTGAACACCAGGAAAATAGTTGGTGAAGTTTGGGGGTTAGTTGAGATTGATATCACGCCCTTTTTAGGAAAAAGCCATAAGATCAATGTCACCCTACCTGAACTGTTAATAAAACAAATCGATGATCGGGTGAGTAAATCAGATGACTATAAATCGCGTTCAGGGTTTATTGCGCAGGCTTGTATCGCAGAATTGAGAAAGAGCTAAACCAAGTTTGTTTGAACAATTAGGCATTTGTTGATAAATGAATTAGCAAATGTAAAAAAGGCTCTTATAGCGAAGAGCCTTTTTTATTATAAATTAGGAGTGGATATATACTCAGACGCTTCTACTGCATCTTTTACTCTCGGCACTACGCCAAGACAAGGGGCCGGCAGTAGACGTTTTAATTCATTTATATTTTCTGTTTGAACATCCATATTTTCAATACAGTTCGCTATCCAACCTACACATTCTAGACCGTCACTTTTTATCGCTTCAAAGGTAAGCAACGCATGGTTTAAACAACCAAGTTTCATATTGACAACTAGTACAACGTCTTGACAGCTTTGTTGTGCGAATGACGACAAGTAATCCCCGTTTCCTATTGGGAGTCTCCATCCACCCGCACCTTCCGAAACGATAATATCCGGTTGGTACATAGCGATGCTATTGAAATGCTGAATAATGTCTCGCGTCGTAATCGACACATTGCTCGCATTAGCGGCTATATGAGGCGCGATTGGATCTTTAAATGCTATTGGGTTAACTGATGACAGGGTTTGACCGCAATTGCTGCTTTTGCGTAACTCAATAGCATCACCGTTTTGTAATTCTCCATCAACATTCTCACAGCCTGCGCTTATGGGTTTGAAAACAGCTACTTTATTTGTTTTAGTAAGTTTTTGTACTAATGCACTTGCTACTAACGTTTTGCCTGCGTCTGTATCTGTAGCGGTTACAAAGATATGTTTAGTCATTGAGTTTTACTGCGACTCCTGAAAATACTTTATAGGTTGCCGGATAAATTCCCGTTGGCTCAATGAAGTCTTCATAGGCTTTCGTCATTTTTTGCCATTTTTCTTTTCCTGCCAAACCTCTGTTCGCCTTCTTAGGAACATGATTAGCACCTAACCCTTTTAATTCACGAGCTAAGTGAATTACGTTTTCATATTCAAGCACGACATCTTGAACTTTGTATTCCAGCATAGTGCTATTTTCTTTTTGAAAAGCGCCAAGCACTTCGATGTCTCGTTTAAAGTCAATGACATGCTTGTCATCATCAACCTGTGACCACGCTGACTTTAATTCACTGAGCGTTTGATCTAGTAAGGTTGTAAACACAAAGGTTCCACCTGGCTTTAACACGCGCATGATTTCTTCCACTGCATGCTCGAGGGGATCGCACCACTGAATGACCAAATTTGAGTAGATTAAATCTATGGAATTATCTCTGAAAGGCAAATGATACGCATCACCAGCGACCAATCTTAAATCTTTATTTCTGTTTTCACGGGTAAAGTTAAGCATTTTATTTGAAATATCGACACCGATTACACTCTGGTATCGGCTAGCTAGTATCTCTGAGAAAAAACCTGTACCACAACCTAAATCAATCACCGTAAGATCATTTTTATTGGGTAACCAAGGCATTAAATGTTTACCTGTGTAGCGCTGTAAACGCGCTGATACATCGTAAGAATTAATCGCTAAATCGAATGATTTTGCAATCTTGATACGATTTTTCGTATTTGGCATTTAAACCAGAACCTCATTTATACAATCTGCTAAGTACTTGATATCTTTTTCTTTATGATTAGCGCAGATGGTAACACGTAACCGCGAAGTTCCTTTTGGGACCGTTGGTGGGCGTATAGCTGTCACCCAAATTCCTTTTTCTTTTAGCTTTTCGCTTGCTAATAAAGCAGCTTCTTCTTTTTCAACATTAATGGCATGTATAGAAGATGATGTTGGTAGCAAGTTAATTTTTTTATCAAGTAAATTTTTAAACAAAAACGACAGTGAATTTATGTTATCCCGTCGCCAATTTTCTTTTCTAACAATCTCTATACTCTTTTTTGTCGCCCAGGCAACTGCAGGCGAAATGGCCGTTGAGTATATGTAGTGCCGAGCTACATTCACTAAATATTCTTGGAGTTCACTATCACAAGCGATAAACGCGCCAGATGTTGCTAATGCTTTACCGCATGTGGCCATAATGATATCGACATCTTTATGACTGCATCCTTGGCCGCACAATCCTTTCACTCCAATACTGTGAGCTTCATCCACAATAGAAAGTGCATTGTAGTGTTTTGCTATTTCTGCAATTTTCCCAGTGTCAGTTTGATCACCGTCCATACTAAAAATAGCTTCAGTCGCTACAACGAGCTTTTTATCCGTATTTTTTAGACAATGAGAGGTTAGCTGCTGATAATCATTGTGAAGATAACGTTTCACTTGTGCTTGGCTTGTGAATGCCCCATCAATAATAGACGCGTGCGACAATTTATCCAGTAGCAACAACGAATCTTTTAATCCGAATGCATGCATTAAAGCGACATTTGCAGCGAAGCCACTAGTAAACAGTAATGCTTTATCTCGATTCAACCAGTCGCAAATTTCTGCTTCTAAAGCAGCATGTGCATAGTTATAGCCTGTAACTAAGCTCGAGGCAGTGCTAGATACCCCATAGTTTTGAGCACCAAATTGAAGTGCAGACAATATGTCCGGGTGGTTATTTAAACCAAGATAGTCGTTCGACGAGAAGTTCATATACTCCTCGCCATCGACAATTATTTTGGAACCAGCAACTCCAT
Source organism: Thalassotalea euphylliae (assembly GCF_042682785.1). Lineage (GTDB taxonomy): Bacteria > Pseudomonadota > Gammaproteobacteria > Enterobacterales > Alteromonadaceae > Thalassotalea_F > Thalassotalea_F euphylliae. The sequence goes on from NZ_JBHUIB010000003.1 coordinate 801,290, forward strand.
TTAATGTTACACGCTGTCTATAACGGCTTTCTTTTTTGATGTCACCGACAACTTGACGGATATGATCACGCATGCGCAAAAAACTAATTGGCAGCGTTGTAAAATAAGTCGCTGTTAGCTTTATCGCTCAACGCAGTGTGGATTTTACGTTGTTCACTCCCATCATCTACAGAGCTCTCAATTGTCTCGGTATTGATGCCCAATTTTTTGAATAGCATCATGTCTGCATTGGTTTCTGGGTTAGACGTAGTTAACAACTTACATCCATAGAAAATGGAATTAGCGCCTGCTAGGAAACACATAGCTTGCATTTGTTCATTCATTGCCTCGCGGCCAGCTGATAAACGTACATGGCTTTTAGGCATCATAATTCGAGCAACTGCAATACAGCGGATAAAGTCGAATTCATCTAAATCAGCAACGTCCGCTAACGGCGTACCATCAATTTTTACGAGCATATTAATGGGTACACTCTCCGGTTGAGGTGATAAATTTGCTAGCTGAGCTAATAATGATGCTCGATCATTTGCTTTTTCACCTAAACCAACAATACCACCACTACATACTTTCATACCTGCTGAACGCACATTATCCAGCGTATCTAAACGATCTTGATAGGTACGTGTTGTAATAATTTGGTTGTAATGCTCTGGAGAGGTATCTAAATTGTGATTGTAGTAATCAAGCCCCGCATCTTGTAATGAGTCTGCTTGATCCTTTGATAGCATGCCCAATGTCATACAGGTTTCCATACCCATGGCTTTAACACCTTTAACCATCTCTAATACATATGGCATGTCACGTTCTTTAGGGTTACGCCAAGCAGCGCCCATGCAGAAGCGAGTAGATCCTTGTGCTTTTGCTTGTTTAGCTGCCTCAAGTACTTTTTCCACTTCAATTAAACGTTCTTTTTCAAGGCCCGTTTTATAGCGCGCACTTTGAGAACAGTATTTACAGTCTTCTGGGCATGCACCTGTTTTAATTGAAAGCAGCGTACTTACCTGAACTTCATTCGGGTTAAAATGTTGACGATGAACAGTTTGCGCCTCGAACATCAAGTCGTTAAACGGCTTATTAAAAAGCGCATTAACTTCTTCGATGGTCCAATTGTGTCGTACTTGTCCTGACTGATTCATGTGGAATTACTACCTGTCTTTTCTTGTTTGCAAGCGTTATAAATTACGGGTAGTCTAGCCGCCTTATTCAAGTTGTCAACGCAGACCAGCAAGTAGAGTTTACATATGAACAATATATGTACTAATGATATCGACTTCGATAAAGCCCATATTTGGCATCCGTATACCTCAATGACAAATCCATTACCCAGTTACAAGGTAAAGTCTGCTCACCAATGCACGTTAACGTTAGATGATGGTAAAGAAGTCATAGATGGCATGTCTTCTTGGTGGGCTGTAGTTCATGGTTATAATCACCCTCGCCTAAACGCAGCGATTAAAAACCAAGTAGACAACGTTTCTCATGTCATGTTCGGCGGTATTACCCATCAACCTGCTATAGATTTATGTCGCAAACTTATTACGTTAACCCCAGACAGACTAGAAAAAGTATTTCTTGCTGACAGTGGTTCGGTATCGGTTGAAGTTGCGATTAAGATGGCATTCCAGTATTGGCAAAGCCTCGGTAAATCCGAAAAATCAAAATTGTTAACGGTTAGAAACGGCTATCATGGTGACACTTTCGCTGCTATGTCAGTTTGCGATCCCGTTAATGGCATGCATCATATTTTTAAAGAAAGCATGCAACAACACCTTTTTGCGCCAACGCCCACACCTGCTTTCGGTGAAAAGTGGGACGATAGCCACATCAAAGAATTAACAACGTTATTTAAAAACCATCATCAGCATATCGCAGCTTTTATAATCGAACCGATAGTACAGGGGGCTGGTGGCATGAGGATGTATCATCCTGAATACCTCAAAGCGTGTCGTCGGTTGTGTGACAAGTTCGATGTTTTGCTGATTTGCGATGAAATTGCTACGGGTTTTGGACGAACGGGCAAATGGTTTGGCTGTGATTGGGCAGATATAACTCCGGATATTATGTGCTTAGGTAAAGCCATTACTGGTGGTTATATGACCTTAGCGGCAACAATGACGACAAAAAAAGTTGCCGAGGTTATCAGTAATGGTGAAGCTGGCTGTTTTATGCATGGACCAACGTTTATGGGTAATCCACTTGCATGTGCGGTTGCGAATGAAAGCATAGCGTTGTTAATGGAAGACCAATGGCAAGATCAGGTAGCAAACATAGAGCTGCAGTTGAACGCGCTACTTTCTCCATTGAAAAGCCACAAACGGGTCAATGACATTAGAGTGTTGGGTGCTATAGGTGTTGTTGAAGCAAGTCACGCGGTAAATATGCCAGTCATTCAAGCGTTATTCGTCGAACATGGCGTGTGGATACGTCCATTTGGCAAGTTAATTTACTTAATGCCCCCTTACGTAATGACTGATGGGGAGCTTCAACAATTAGTTGCTGCGATTAACATAGCACTTGATAGTGACGACTGTTTCAACGCGTAATTTGAGCATTATCGCTTAACTACTACCAATACGCGTGACGCGCTATATAAATGACCCAAGCGAGACAGACAATAAAGAGTAACGTTAAGTTGTAGTATTTATTGTCTGTTGCCCTACGCGTTCGAAAATGGCTGATAATGAGCGCGGCTAGGCTAAACAAAGCTGTTACCCATAAAAGGCCATATAAATAGTCCGTTAATGGCGACTCCCAATAATCTCTTACTTCGATACCAAAATAACGTGTAATGCCATACTCTTTTTCTGGTGCGGCATAAAATGAAACAACAAGTGCAACCGTAAACATACTCCAGCCGATAAGCGATAAACGTTGAAAAATGACCACCCAGATATCTTTGTTTTTTCGCCTGTCAGGCCCCTGCCATTTTTCCTTTTTATCCATCATCTCTCAATATGGCCTACAAATACTGAATTAATTACGATTATTCGTTAATTTTTACTTGTTAAACATAATAGTCACGTTAACATAATACGCCCTAAAATTAAGTATTAAACACAATCATAAAGAGGTCATTCAATGTCAGTTATTTCTATTACTGATGTATTAGCAGGCAAGTTCCCTGTTAACGAAGAGATCACTGTTCACGGTTGGATCCGCACACGTCGTGATTCAAAAGCAGGTATCTCATTTTTAGCTATTCACGATGGTTCATGTTTCGACGCCATCCAAGCTGTTGTACCGAATGATCTGAATAATTACGAAGAAGAAGTCTTAAAACTAACTACTGGCGCATCAGTAAAAGTCACAGGCACGCTTGTTGAGTCTCAAGGTCAAGGTCAAGCATTCGAAATACAAGCAACAAACGTTGAAGTACTCGGATATGTTGATGATCCTGACACTTACCCAATGGCTGCCAAGCGTCACAGTGTTGAGTTCTTGCGTGAAAATGCACATCTTCGTGTACGTACAAACTTAGGTGGTGCCGTTGCACGTGTGCGTAACTGTTTATCTCAAGCTATTCACCGTTTTTACCATGAACGTGGTTATCTTTGGGTAGCAACGCCTTTAATCACGGCAAGTGATGCTGAAGGTGCAGGTGAAATGTTCCGTGTAAGCACGCTAGACTTGGAAAACTTACCACGTACCGAAAAAGGCGAAGTAGATTACAGTGAAGACTTTTTTGGTCAAGAATCATTTCTAACCGTATCTGGTCAGTTAAACGTTGAAACATACTGTAGCGCCCTTTCTAAGGTTTATACATTCGGCCCTACTTTCCGTGCTGAAAACTCAAACACTTCTCGCCATTTAGCTGAATTCTGGATGGTTGAGCCTGAGATTGCATTTGCTGATTTATCAGATGCCGCAAACCTTGCTGAAGACATGCTGAAGTATGTATTAAAAGCACTATTAGAAGAGCGTGCTGACGATATGGCATTCTTTGAGCAGCGTGTTGATAAAGACTGTATCAACCGTATAAAGGCTGTGATTGAAAATGACTTTGTTCGTATGGATTACACTGACGCGATCGAAATCCTAGAAAACTGCGGTAAGAAATTTGAAAACCCTGTTTCTTGGGGGATCGACTTAAACTCTGAGCATGAACGTTACCTTGCGGAAGAGCATGTTGGTGGTCCAGTTGTGCTGCAAAACTATCCGAAAGACATCAAAGCATTCTACATGCGTCTAAACGATGATGGTAAAACGGTAGCAGCAATGGATATTTTAGCGCCAGGAATTGGTGAAATCATTGGTGGTGCGCAACGTGAAGAACGTTTAGATGTGTTAGATAAGCGTATGGCTGATATGGGTGTTGATGGTGAACATTTAAGTTGGTATCGCGATCTACGTCGTTACGGGACAATGCCACATGCTGGGTTTGGTCTAGGTTTTGAACGTCTGATTTCATACGCTACAGGTGTTGCTAACGTGCGTGACGTTATTCCATTCCCGCGCACACCGAAAAACGCTGCTTACTAAGCAAACGTTAACCTACGCTAGAGGCCCGCTTTTTGCGGGCTTTTTTATGCCCTAAAGAATTCACTGTAATTAACGGTTACAACGTTAAAATTGCACTCTTTGAAGTCAAAGACAAACTAAGTGGCAATATTTGCCGTTTATCGCTCGCGTTGATGCACAACTAGAAAAAACAAATCTCCTTTTAGAGCCTGTGTCCTAAAGAAACGTAACTAAACCCACTCAACCTCATTAAGAAATATTTACCTATATAAAGATTTCTATAGTTTTGTCAGTACTATGTAAATACGGCTGCTTACATGTACACATGGTCTTTTAATTGCCTCACTAGTATTGCTTTTAATTAAAAAGGAGAAGCAACATGAATGTGTCAGGTTCAATGGCAATACGTCCACCTATGGCGCCAACCCAAGAGCAAATGCAGGAACGATTCACTAATGCTGATGTCGATGGCAGTGGTGGCCTAACTATCGAAGAAATGGCAGCTAGCGCACCAGAAGGTGCCGATTTATCAAAGCTGCAAGAAAAGTTCGCAAAACTGGATACTGATGGTAATGGAGAAGTAACCACAGCTGAGCATCAGGCCGCTATGGAAAAGCGCATGGAAAAGATGGAAGCGATGAGCGGTCAGCAATCATTTGGTCAGTTTAATAGCCAATCAAATACACTCGATAGTCTACTTGAAAGTCTCAGTGACTCGGATGATTTAACTGAACAACAAAAAGCAAAAGTAAACAGTTTACTTAGTCAACTTGAAAACGGCCCCTCTAAATCAGTGCTCGATGATACTTTTTCATTATTGGAAGAAGTGATTCCATCGATAAATGTTATGGCGTAAATCAGCTAAGCTGATAGTAAAACGCTATCAGCTTATTCTTATGCATATACAACAGTTAATAAACGAGTGGTTTCATAAATGGGAGACTGGTGACTATACCAATCTTCCTATTACTGAAGACTTTATACACGAAAGTCCGTTCGGAGAAATTTCCGGTAAAAAAACATACCTTGCTTTAGTGCAAAGTAACGAAGACAAATTTCTTGGTTACACCTTCTCAATTATCGACGCGATAACATGTGGTGAAAAGGCTTGTGTTCGTTACGTTGCCAAACAGGACGACTTTGAGTTGAATGTAAGTGAATGGTATTACGCAAAAAATGATAAAATTCAAAAGATTGTCGCTTATTACCATATCGGAGATATTCAAACGTCGCGGCAGCTAACAGGTGGTTGATATAACTAATTCAAAAAAAGCTGAATATAAATTCGCATCTTCGAGGTCTTGTCCACTATTGCAGTATAACAGGACAACATTATGAACAATCGGCAGTCAGATTTTATCATCTCTGGCATTCTAACGTTTTCGTTAGTACTTTTAGGTATTTCATTTCTCCTTGGTGCCAACCCCAAAGCACTAAACGCCACGTTTAACTTTTACCAGTTAAGTAGCCTAATACCTGAAAATCTGCTCATTGTTATTGCGTCTATCTACTTTATCTTTGCAGGCATAAGCATAACAGTATTTACAAAAACGCAACGATTTGGCGTTATAAGCGCATTCAGCCTCGTTACATTAGCAGTAATTCCACTAGTAACATTACTTGATAGTGGTCGTTGGATGGCGAGCCTTGGCGGCTTTCCAATCATTGGTTCAGGCCAAGGAATCATTAAATATTTCGCTTTAATCCCACTTGTTTTATTCCTAGTGTATAAAGATAAATTCTCTTCTTCTCAACATGCACTTTTAAACGTTATTCCTGTCGCAATTGTCATGTTATGGATTGGTGGCATGAAGTTTTATGAATTTGAAGCCAAAGGTATAGAATCTTTAGTCGCCAACTCACCGTTAATGTCATGGATGTATAGTGTTGGTGATTTACAAGAAGTCTCAAATGCGATTGGTGTATACGATCTATTAGTAACCCTGGCGTTGGTGCTAGGCGTTGCACTGCGCCATCGATTGCTACTTTTAGCCGGCATTTTAGGCTGTGGTGCTGTATTTGTTGTGACACAAACCTTTATTTTTACCACTGGCGGTGGATTAAGTGCTGAAACGTTGTTAACAGGGCTTAGCCAATTCATTATTAAAGATTTATGGTTAGTGGCTAATTTAATCGTTGTTTGGCGCGTTGTATCTGAAAAAATCCAGAGGCCATCAAACTAAGTACTAGCCCCCCTATTCTTATATAGGTAAAGTAACGGCCAAGTTATGCAATGCGTTAAACAAATGGATAGTCTTGGCCAATTAAAACAACTCCTTCGTGATGACTCGTTAGAAGTAAAAGAAAACGTACAAAACTTGTGGAGCGGTTACGGGCAAATTGTCCGTATTCATAGCAAGAAGCAGCAACAACAATATGTTGTGAAAATAGTGGCCCCACCGGCAAACACATCTCACCCCCGAGGATGGAACACTGCTACCGGACATCAACGTAAGTTACTGTCTTACCAAGTCGAATCAGCGTTTTATCAACACTACGCTTGTCATACGGACAAAAAATGTCGAGTGCCAAAACTTATCGCTCGATTCACTCATGACAACAAAACCTTATTAGTGCTAGAAGATCTCGATGAATCCGGCTTTTTTGTTAGACAAGAGGCCGGCAACAAAGAAAATTTAACTATTGCTCTTGATTGGCTAGCGAACTTTCATGCATCTTTTCTACACACCAATGCCGACCAGCTATGGCCGATAGGGACCTACTGGCATCTAGGTACACGCAAAGATGAATGGCAAAAAATGGCATCTTCACAATTCAAAACACATGCTAGAGAAATAGAAACGGCATTAAATAATGCAACTTTTCAAACTTTAGTTCATGGCGATGCTAAATTTGCAAACTTGTGTTTTCATCATGATGCGAAATCGTTAGCTGCGGTCGACTTTCAATATGTTGGCCTAGGCTCTCCTGTGAAAGATATTATGTATTTGGTTGGCAGTGGCCTAGAAAGCGAAGCGCTCTATAGCTTAGAAAATTTCGTACTTGATACCTATTTAGCAAAACTTAAATTGGCAATTAATCATCACGACCCAAGGTTTTCTTCTTGGCACGCACTGGAAGAAGAAATCCACATGCTGTACCCAGTCGCTTGGGCAGACTTTTATCGATTTTTAATGGGGTGGAACCCAGATAGCTGGAAAGTTTGTCCCTACATGGAAGAAAAAGCAGAAGAAGGATTATCATATGTCAAACATAAACAATAATTCTCTTAATGTAGCATTAGTTTTAGGAGCATGTTTTTGTTTTGTGGCTGCTGGTTTACACCTTGCATGTATTGTTTTTGGGCCAAGTTGGTATTTAGCGATGGGAGCTGGTGAAGACATGGCACGCATGGCAGGACAAGGAGAACTTTATCCAAGTATTGTCACTAGTGTCATAGCCACAATTTTATGCATATGGGGCTATATCGCACTTGCCGGCGCTGGTGCGGTGAGACGGCTACCTTTTCAAAAGCTCGCTCTTGTCATGATATCTGGCGTATTTCTTTTTAGGGGCGCTGGTGCTGTATTGATTATGCCCATGTTTCCGGGCAACAGCTTGTTGTTTTGGGTGGTTAGCTCAGCGATTTGCTTAATTATTGGGGCATGCTTCGCCATTGGTATAAAACAGCAATGGCGTGTGCTATGACATGTGTAATCCTAGATTTTAAGCGCTTATAGGTAACGCGTTACTTCTGAGAAATCTTTGCGCGCCTTTGTAGCTAAGGCTTTTGATTCGGTGCCCAAATAGAGATACCCAACAATGTCGTTATCCGTATCTATGCCTATTTTTTCTTTTACAACGTGACAAAACGCCATATCACCTGTTCGCCACATTGTGTTATAGCCCAGCGATAAGGCTGCATATTGCATGGCATGTGCAGCACATCCTGCAGAAATTAGCTGTTCACATTCCGGCACTTTTGGGTGGTCTTGATAATTGGTGCTGACAATTAACATCATCGGCGCACGAAAAGGCATTTTTTCTGCTTTTACTAATTTTGCGTCGTCGCCACCATTCGCTTTAACCGAAGCGACAAATGCTTCAGCTAATTTTGCTCTTGCTTCACCTGACACTACCGTTATTTGCCAAGGCGTTAATCCGGCATGATCGGGTGCCGACATGGCTGACTGCAAAATCTGCTCTAGTTCGCTTGCTGAAGGAGCAGGTTCACAGAGGTTTGGGTTAGAATAACGTTGTTGCAGAAATTCAATAAAAGATGACGACATACACATTCTGTAATTTACTGTTTAATCATATGGTACCGTATCTCCCATCAATAAAAAAACCCGCAATATGTGCGGGTTTTACTTGTACGCGTCTCATTAAGGGCTTTAAAGCCGTTTATTCTTTTGCTAGCAAGCGCCTTCCTAAGTAGTAATCGACACTTGTATAACGTCCTGCTCCGATAAACAAAAGTGCCAGTAGCATAATGAAGTACGTGACGGCGAATTCGATACCATTGTTTAATACCACAATAGAGCCATTCGCATATAACCAGTCAGTGTTTCCATTTTCTTCTAAAATTTCTCGCATTTTGTTGAGGCGAGTAGAAGTGCCTTCAGAATTACTCAAGCTTTCTTCGGCGCCTGGAATACCCACCCAAGAAAGCGCTTTAGCAGGGCTCGTATCAGGGTTTGTAGGCGTTATAGCAAACCAACCATTGTCTAAATGCACTGATGTGGCCGCGATAAACATGGTAAACATTAACGGTATAGAGATAAGTCTGGTAAGTAATCCAAAAACAAGTAACCAACCACCTAAAAATTCTGTCCATGCTGCTAAATTTGCTAGCAATGTCGGAAAAGGTAGTCCTAAGCCCCATTCTGGATTACCAAACCAACCGACAATATTGGGGTCTGCTGTTAGTGAAGCCAAGCCTGTTACATCAGGGTTGCCAAGCTGTAACTTGGAATAACCCGCCATAATAAAAATCGGCGCTAAATAGAGTCTGATCGCTAAAGCTGGTATGCCGTCAAAACCAGGAAGCTTTGCAATCATTCGTGCGTATATTTGTTTAAGAATCATAAGCTAAAGTGTTGATAATTTTTATATTTAGAACGGTAAAAACCGAATTAAATTTCAAACCGTACTTTAAAGATAATAAATTTTACAATTTTTACTACTGTCACCGGTAATTATTAAGTAGCATTAACGGTTTAGTGAATATAAATCCTTTGCGGCTAGGAATTAAATGAATAAAAAACGCGGTCTGTTTTCCCGCTTCTTTGGCGGTGTATTTAGCGTACTGAACACTACGCGCATCGTAGTGATAAATGCTGTCTTTCTGTTGGTGGTGTTTCTTTTTATTATCATGCTAACAACCGACGATACCCAGATAACTGTCCCTAACAATAGTGCTTTAGTTCTCAACCTTCGTGGTGATCTCGTTGAGCAAAAAGTTGCGGTCGATCCAATGGATGCATTTTTAAATGAAGCGTTTAATCGTCGCGAAGAAAACCCAGAAGTTCTGCTTGCTAATGTGATTGACGTTATCGAATCAGCTAAGCACGATAATCGCATCAACATGATAGTGCTGAAACTAGATCAGTTGACAGGTGCTGGCTTAAGTAAACTTCAAGATCTAGGACATGCCCTTTCCAACTTTAAGGAAAGTGGCAAAGAAATTATCGCAGTTGGCGGTGCCTACAGCCAAGGACAGTACTATTTAGCAAGCCATGCCGACGAAGTATGGTTAGACCCAAAAGGCTTTTTACTCCTTGATGGTTTTGGCAGTTACCAACTGTATTTTAAATCTATGTTAGAAAAGCTTTCCGTATCACAACACGTCTTTCGTGTAGGAACATACAAGTCAGCAGTTGAACCTTATATCAGAGACAATATGTCAGATGAGGCAAAGGCGGCAAACAAACTATGGTTAGGTGACTTGTGGCAACAGTATAAGCAAGACGTCGCAATTCAAAGAAACGTAGATATTGAAAATTTTGATGAAGACGCTGACACATTAATTGAAAAATTTAGCAAAGCAAATGGCAGCTATGCAGAATACGCGCTTCAAAATGATTGGGTAGATAGCCTAAAAACTAAGGCAGCTATGCGACAAGCGCTAATCGAAAAAGTGGGTAAAAGTAGTTCTGGCGATTCATTTAAACAAATAGATTACAAAAGTTATTTGAAGAGTTTGAATGGCGACTTAAGCCTTGACGGCAGTAATGCAGCAAACAAAATTGCAGTTGTGGTAGCAAAAGGCACTATTTTAAACGGTTCTCAACCTGCAGGTACCATTGGTGGTGAAAGCACAGCAAATCTGCTTAGAAAAGCACGCTATGATGATTCAGTAAAAGCCGTTGTACTTCGTGTTGATAGCCCGGGCGGCAGTGCTTATGCGTCTGACGTGATCAGACAAGAAATTGAACTCATCAAGCAAGCAGGTAAACCTGTTGTTGCTTCTATGGGATCATTAGCCGCATCAGGGGGTTACTGGATTTCAGCTGCTGCCGACAAAATCGTCGCTTCTCCAAGTACCATTACGGGCTCTATCGGTATTTTTGGCATGTTTATGACGTTGGAAAATACCTTATCTAAGGTGGGAATATACACTGACGGTGTAGGTACAACAGATTTATCTGGCTTTGGCGTCACACGCCCTCTTTCTAATGAAATGTCGACTTTGTTTCAAATGAGTATAGAACGCGGCTATCGTGACTTTATTGATTTAGTTGCGACAAATAGAGGCATGAGCGTTGAACAAGTCGACCAAGTTGCACAAGGCAGAGTGTGGTCGGGTGTAAAAGCGAAAGAGCTTGGTCTTGTAGACGAGTTAGGCTCTTTAGACGAAGCAATAGCTATTGCCGCAGAGCTTGCTGAATTAACCGATTACGACAGAAAGCTTATTGAAAAACGACTCAGCCCTACCGATTTATTCTGGCAAAACTTTTTAGACAGCGCTTCCAAATACGTCGGTGCCATTTATGGTGATCGTGCACCGATTACCAAAGGTCCAGCCTCTCAACTCGTACAACAGTTTATGAATGAAGTTAAACAGCTCGATCAATTTAACGATCCACAAGGTATTTATTCATTTTGTTTGACTTGCCAACTAAATTAATACTTAATGCCCCGATTCATCGGGGCTTTTTATTTTTGACGCAATGAAAAAGAAAATATACGTCGCGTATACGGGCGGCACGATCGGTATGAAACAAAGTGAAAATGGCTACATTCCTGTGAAGGGCCATTTAACAGACGCAATTCAGGCGACACCTGATTTCTATCGAGATGAGATGCCAGAATTTGTTATTAACGAGTATGACCCACTTATTGATTCATCTAACATGACACCCAATGATTGGCAACGCATAGCAGATGATATCTACGCGCATTATGACGAGTTTGACGGATTTGTTGTATTACATGGCACTGATACCATGGCGTACAGTGCATCCGCGTTGTCTTTTATGTTTGAAAACCTATCAAAGCCCGTCATTATTACAGGATCTCAAATACCTTTAAGCCAACTGCGCTCTGACGGCCAAGTTAATGTCCTCAACTCGTTATTTATTGCTGCCAACTATCCCATTAATGAAGTAGGTTTATTTTTTAACAATAAGCTTTTCAGAGGTAATCGCAGTATAAAAGCTTATGCTGATGGTTTCGATGCGTTTAATTCCCCTAATCTAGAACCTCTACTAGAAGCAGGTATCAACATTAAGGTTATCTCAGGTAAAGTTAATGAGAATATCGGTGGTGATATCACATTAAATAAGATTACGCCTCAGCCTGTTGGTGTTGTGCACTTATACCCAGGTATCAGCCACGAGTTAATTGAAAACGTACTACAACAACCTGTTAAAGCGCTTATTTTGAGAAGCTACGGCGTCGGTAATGCACCGCAAGATGAAAAGTTACTGAAAACACTAAAAGGCGCGACAGACAAAGGTATTGTCATCGTCAATATCAGTCAGTGCATCAAAGGTAAAGTCAATATGGATGGTTACGCAACGGGCGCTAGCCTAAACAAGTGTGGCCTCATTAGCGGCGCAGATATGACGCTTGAAGCGACATTGACAAAACTGCACTACCTACTGAGCCAAAACTTGGACTATCAGGAAGTCTGTTCATTGATGCAAACTGACCTTCGGGGCGAGCTCACCCCTTAATATCGGTTTCAGGTGTTTATTGTATTGATATAAAAAAACCGGCGTTAATGCCGGTTTTTACTTTATTCGCTTGAATTTGTTTACTTCAAAATTATCGGGCGAATGCGTTGCAAATATACAAGGTCCCCGCTTGATAAACTGCTAGCACTTAGCCATTGCCAGAACTTATCCTCCACCGTGGTAAGTTCTCCTGAGTTCATTTTGTCTTGCATCATACCCACCTGCACTTCCATACGCTTACTTTCATCTTCGCTAGGCGATTCAATGCCAGCGAGGATTTCCATTTGTAACGTCATTAAATGTCTATCGCCGTCGCTCTCATTACTTAAAGCATCCAACATTTTCCGTTGCATGGTTGGTGTTAATTGCTGGTCTTGTTCATTGGTTAGTACATCGACTAAATCACTATCACCGTTCATTGCAAGCTCAGTTAAGTCGAATATACGTTGCCACTGCGATTTCTTGGCTGCTTTTTTTAATGTGCTTTTTAGCCTTTGGCTTCGTTCAATAAACTTTTCAATCGCGCCGTATGCGTCTTTTGAGTTTGCTTGTTCCTTTAACGTAGTTGCTTTGTTTGCAATTTCGTCAATTTGCTTTTCGTTTGTCGCCTGGTCCAGGTCTTTCTCTAGAGACGCCAACGTCTCTTGGATTTGTTCAGTTACTTTTGCAACATATGCCAGCTTTTCTTGATTTACTTCAGAGCGTTTAGCAAATATCTCATCGTTTATGGCTCTAAAAGCTGTCCAAAGCGCGTTTTCTTTTTTAACACCTGCATAGCCAACCGTTTTCCATGTAGCTTGGATTTCCTTGAGTTGTTGCACGGCACTGTAAACATCGTCTAAGGCTTTTAGTGATTCTGCTTTACTAATCAATTTCTCTTTTTCAGTAATATTAACATCGTGATAATGCTCTACAGCTGCTTTAATTGGCTTAACGGTAGTTAAGAAGTCTTGATTGATCTTCTTATACACTTTGCGATCAACTTCTCCCGCGCTTCTCCAACTCTGCTGAATCTTGTTGAGCTTTGCCTCCACATGTTTATAGTCAACGCCTTCACCTTGGTGCTCGTTTGCTAAACATTTTGCCTCAGCTAATATGGCATTTCGTTTTTCCAAATGCATTTCTCGCACCTTTTCCTGCTCAGCGTAAAACTGGCGGCATGGCGCAAATGCTTTCTCACACATATCGTTGAACGCTTTGTTTAGCTCTTGGTCGATAGCTTCATCGGCATGGCCAAGCGAGTTCCATGTTTTTCTGAACTGCTTCACTTTCTCCGCTTGCTCACTAGGATTATCTAATGGCGTTTCTGCAAGCGCTGTTACTTCACTAAGTAATTCTTGCTTACGAGGTGTGGCGATATAGTGTTCCCAATCGCTGAGCTCTGCCATTTTTTCAGATAACTGCTCAAAATCACGTTGTAGTCTTCGCTGGTAATCCGTATTCAATTCGTCGAAGAGCTTTTTAAACTTATTAAAAACACCAAAGGCCGCATTATATTTACCTGAACTTAACAGGCGCTTTAAATCCGAGACTTTTCGTTGAGTAAAATGAAATTGTTTATCTTGTGCTTTTTCTAACGGTGCTAATGCACTTAACCAAGAAGATTTAATTTCTTTATGTGCTTCTATCAGTGATTGAGGCAACACGCCATCTGCTTTTTGTAAATTCTCACGCCAATCTTTAAGCCATTGCTTAAATTGTTCTTGTTTCTCTGTATATTCAGACATCTCTTGAGGCGGAGATTGCTGTGTCATACGTGAAATAAGTTGTGTGGCGATTGATACTGATTCAGCAATATCACTTACCTTTTCTAGACGTTCTAGCAATGCATTAGCATCTTTAGCGAAACTGGCTTTTTCTAATTCTGGTAGATTCGACGCAGATACTTGTTTGCTAAAATCTGTGAGGTTTTCTGATACTTTTGCTTCGTCAATGGATGCATTTTCAAAAATTGCTTCAGAAATGGCTTGTGATTGCGCACTTATAAACGTTTTAAAAGAAACTCTTGCTTCTTCTTGCTGCTGTTTCGCTTTAAATGCAATTTGCTCTTGTTCGTATTGTTCCTTCTTGGCTACAAACACTTTGTCTAATGTTACTGAAATATGTTCAAATTTATTCTGTAGTTCTAACGACTTATCGTGTTCTAAATTCGTCACATCATCTGAAATTGAAGACCACTCGTTTTCTAAAGTTGCACGCTTTTCAATCACAACGCGATAATCAGTATTGTCTTTCAACGCGAGTAGTTTAGATAAAATTAACTGTGCAGCTTTTGCTACTTTCAGAGGTTTTTCCTTCGCCTCTTGTATGGCCAGTATCTTGGTATTCAGTGTTTGCAACACATCTTCTTGTGTCGTTTTCTTCGTCAGCTTTTCAAGCGTAGTTATATCGTCTATTTGATCCACAATGAAATGTTGGATTTCAGACGATTGCTTTTTACAAAACAAAGCAACGAGCTGTTGCTGCTTTTCAACTTGTTTTACGAGCGAGAGCACAAGTTGTGCATCATTGGACTTTTCTAAGATTTGGTCACAAAGTTGTTTAGGCAAAAGCGGAAGCAAAGATAACTTTGATTCTAGTTTTTCATTGCTATCAAGCATGGTGTTAACTATATGCTCTGCTGCAAGTTTTTTAACCGCTTGATTGCTGTCTTGTAAACCTATTGACTGCCAAAATGAAGTGTCGTTTAGCTTTAATAGCGCAGCGCGCCGCACTAAATCACTTTCATCATTTTTTGCTAGCTCAACGATGATTTGCTTATCTTCATTGCTGTCGAGCGTTAAATCCTTTTCAAGTGCGATAACCCGATTGCTCGGGTTTTTATCTTGCCATGCTGCTTTTGAAGCAAACAGTTTGGAAAAAATCATATATCAGAAAACCTGGCAATATTATTTGGATCGTTAAACTCTTCTTTGAGCTCACGTTTGGTTTTGTTAACAATTTGTCCGTCTTCACCGACCGTTAACATATCTTTAGATTTAAGAACACGAGACTGGTAAGCCATGACAATTTGCATAGCCATTTCTCGTTGAGGCTTATCTACTTCAGTACCTTCAGGCCACTTGCCTGTTTCAGCAGCACTTTTGAATCGCAGGTACATATCTTCATTGAGATTATCTACTACTGATAAAATATCCATGTTTACTTTGAGTTTCTCTTTAAAAGTAAAAGTCTAACGCGTGTAACCAAATAAAAAATGAATCCAAATACTGTTGCCGTCATCGCTGTCATATATTGCCAAGATCCCGGTACTACATCTTGCCAAAATAGAAAAAGGAAACCGCCACAGAACAATAGCAGCGCAATGAAAGAGTGGTTCATTAAACTTTGGTGTTTAGCAACTCGTTTTTCTCTTTCTAGCGTTGCTAACTTATCACTACTCATTCCGTCTAATTCAAGACCACAATGAGAACAAGTTTTTGCTTTATCTGAAATTTTTTTATTGCATGCTGGGCAATCAATAACAGCCATAGAGATTCCTGTTGGTTTAATTACCCGTGTATTTTAACCAAAAAAAACGCCCTTGCGGGCGTTTTTTTTAATACTGATTATTACTTTTTATCTTTCCAGATATCTGCGTTTTCAATACCTAAACTTTCAGGGTCGAACGTATACTCTTCGACACCTTCTTTTTGTTGGCGTTCATAGTCTTTCAACGCCTTAATAGCTGGTTTTGCCATAAAGAAGATGATTAAGATACCGATGATATTTAACCATGCCATCAAACCAACACCAATATCACCAAGTACCCAAGCAGCGCTTGGTTCGGCGATTGTTCCATAGAAAACCGCAGCCATAATACCTACTTTCAACACAAGTCTTAGTACTGGCATTTTAAACGTTCGGTTGATATATGAAATATTGTTGTCCGCAATAAAGAAGTACGCCAACACCGTTGTAAATGCAAAGAAGAACAGTGCTAATGCGATAAACGGCTTACCTACACCTGGTAATACGCTATTAACTGCCAATTGCGTGAATGCTGGGCCACTAATCTCTGTATTCAATGCTACATTTTGTACAATAGCTGCACTACCTTCTGGTATTACGTTGTATTGCTGTGTGATTAGGATCATGAATGCAGTTGCTGAACAAACAAATAATGTATCAATATAAACAGAGAATGCTTGCACTAAACCTTGCTGCGCAGGATGTTGAACTTCTGCTGCGGCAGCTGCATGAGGACCAGTTCCTTGACCAGCTTCATTTGAATAAACGCCACGTTTTACACCCCATCCAATGGCAGCACCGACACCAGCCATAGGCGTAAATGCATCAGACACAATCAGTGAGACTATGCCTGGAAGCATATCTAGGTTTAACGCAATTATTGAACACGCAATGATGATGTAAGCAAGAGCCATGAATGGAACCACTACTTGAGTGAAGTTAGCTATACGCTTAACACCACCAAAAATAATGAAACCTAACACCACTACGATGAAAAATGCCGCGTAGACTTTTGTTAACGCAACATCACCGATGAACGTTGAAACCGTGCCACCGCTACCAAACACGTTAACTAGCGAGTCACCGATACCGTTTGATTGAACAACCGGTAGTAACGCACCACAGGCTAAAATGGTTGAGAAAGCGAATAACCACGCATACCACTTTTGACCCATTGCTTTTTCGATGTAGTAAGCAGGACCACCACGGTAAATGCCGTCTTCCTCTTCTTTATAGATTTGAGCGTTAGTTGATTCTACGTAAGCTGTTGCAGCACCAAAAAATGCCACTACCCACATCCAAAATACTGCGCCTGGACCACCAAAACCTATAGCAGCTGCAACACCTGCAATGTTACCAGTACCTACACGGCCAGAAAGCGATACCGCTAGAGCCTGAAAAGAAGAAATACCCTGTTCTGAGCTTTTACCTGAAAGTAAAAGTCGACACATTTCTTTGAAATGTCTTACTTGTACAAAACGTGTAATAACAGAAAAGAAAAGACCTGCACCTAAACAAAGGTAAATGAGCGCGGGACTCCAAATAATACTATTTAAAGTTTGAAATAGATCTGACACCTAAATACTCCGGTTGTTATTATTATCTTAAGTCGTCTACTACGTGGTAGATGGCTGTTAGTACATCACGGCCAAATAAGCTACTACGCTCCCCTGACCAACCAACACTGTAATCTGGCAGTAAACAATTGTCCTTGAATGGCATTTCAATTGTGTATGCTAAACACTTAAACGTTTCACCAACCCAATTACTTCCAACAGTCAAGTTGGCTTGGCCTGGCTCGTCTTTATCGTAACCTTTGTCATCTTGGAACTCAGGTGTGATGGCAAGCAGCACTTGTTTAAATTTGTCTTCAAGCGCTTTGTGGCGTTCATCATATGACGGTATCCCTTCACAACCTGCAACGAAGTTATACGGCAGGGCCTCATCGCCATGAATATCTAAATGCATATCAACACCAGTTTCATGCATCTTTTCAGTGACCAAATATACTTCAGGGCTATTTTCCATCGACGGCGATTGCCACTCTCGATTTAAATTTACTCCTTTCGCATTAGTTCTTAAATGACCACGAACGCTGCCGTCTGGATTCATATTTGGTACTAAATAGAACACGGCTTTATTAAGTAAAGCGCGTGCTGTACCGTCATCTTCATCAAGTAAACGATCAATAAATCCTTCCATGAACCATTCTGCCATGGTTTCACCTGGATGCTGGCGGGCTGTTATCCACACCACTTTCTTCCCTTCACCTTCTTCGCCAATTTTAAGTAGCGACATGTCACGGCCATCTAACGTTTGCCCAAGCACTTGAAGTTGGCAGTCAATATCTAGTTGTGCTTGGTGCAATAGATCTTGATGACGTTCATAGCTGTATGGTTGAAAATAAGCGAAATAGACAGAGTCAAATTCCGGCATTAAAGAAATCGTAAGGTTTTGGCCATCATATTCGGTTGGCACTCTAAACCAGTGTTCACGATCATAAGAGGCAACGGCTTGGTAGTCATCCCACCCTTCTACATATGCAGATTGACCTGCATTCTTGATGGTGAGTTTATGTTCTACACGCTCATTGTTATGGAGTTTGAAATGGAACCACTGATAAAACTCAGAGTCATTATCTTTGACAATTTCCAGCTGGATATCACTAGGAGAATCAGCAGCAATAACACGAATATTGCCACTGTCGAAATTTGCAGTGATTTGCATAGACATTATTCTTTTTTTAATTTGTGAAACGCTAAGTGTACACAAACAACGGGGTGATCAGAAGCCTTAAAGCGATCTTAAGTAGATACCCAGCTCTGTAGAATAACCAAGTGCTTTAGATGTCACTTTATTACCTTCATCTACAACGTAGTAACTTGGGTATCCTGATATTTTAAAGTCTTGTTTAACACTTTCATTACCCAGTAGTACAGGAAACGTAAGTTGATGACGTGCCGTGAATTTTTCAACTTCTTGTTGCGATGTAAAGTCCAATGCTATGGCGTATACATCGAGGTTTTCGTTCTTTTCATAGACAGATTGCAAATTACCAATACTTAAGTGGCAAATCTCACACCACGGTGCAAAAAAATAAAATACAGCTGGCTTATCACCCGTAGCTAAATTAATTTGCTGACCGTGTAAATCAGACAATACATATGACTGTTCAATTTTAGTGTCTGTAGCCAACATGTCTGTTTCTCTTATCCAAGAAATAAACATAAATATGGCAATAAAGACAATAGCTTGAAGTAATAGATTTTTAATCAAGAATAAACACCTGGCTCAGAAACAACGACTATTGCTATGTAAGACCTGTTAACTTGAAAAGCGCTTACAAAAAATCCGGCAAAAAGCCGGATTTCTTTCTAACGATGAAGATGCTACTTGCCTATGTGGGTTTGACCACCCATGTATGGCTGAAGTACTTTTGGAATTTCTACACTACCATCTGCTTGTTGATAATTCTCTAGAATAGCAACTAATGTGCGCCCTACTGCTAAACCGGAACCGTTCAATGTGTGCATTAATTCTGGCTTATTCGTTTCGCTATTACGAAAACGTGCTTGCATACGACGAGCTTGGAAGTCACCCATGTTTGAACAAGACGAAATTTCACGGTACGTATTTTGTGCCGGCAGCCAAACTTCAATATCAAATGTTTTTGTCGCACTAAATCCGATATCCCCTGTACACAGCACAACGGTTCTAAACGGAAGCTCTAATTTTTTCAGAATGTTTTCAGCATGGCTTGTTAGCTCATCCAGCGCATCGAATGAAGTTTCTGGTTTTACTAACTGTACCATTTCAACCTTGTCAAACTGATGCTGACGAATTAGGCCGCGAATGTCTCGCCCCGAAGAGCCGGCTTCACTTCTGAAACACGGAGTATGTGCGGTCATTTTAATCGGTAGCTCTTGCTCATCAACAATTTCATCACGAACAAGGTTGGTCAAAGGTACTTCAGCGGTTGGAATCAAGCTAAATGTTTTTGAAGACAGATCTGTATGGAATAGATCTTCACCAAACTTAGGTAATTGACCAGTACCGTAAAGTGAGTCATGGTTAACTAAATATGGTACATACATTTCTTCGTAGCCATGTTCGTTGCTGTGCACATCCAACATGAATTGTGCTAGTGCGCGGTGTAATTTAGCAATTTGACCGCGCATTACAACGAAACGTGTACCTGCTAATTTTGCACCACTTTCAAAGTCTAAGCCTTTATCAAGCGCTGTCGCCACATCAACATGATCCTTCACATCAAAATCGAATTCACGTGGTGTACCCCAGCGACGCACTTCTACGTTATCATCCTCACTTTCACCTGTGGGCACGGATTCATGCACAATATTGGGGACGCCAGAAACAATATCGTTAATTGCTTTAAGAACGCTTTTTTCTTCTTCTTTGGCAGCTTCTAGTTGCTCACCTAATTGACCTACTTCAGCTAATAGTGGCTGAATATCTTCACCACGTGCTTTTGCCTGACCAATTGATTTAGAACGTGTGTTACGCTCACTTTGTAGTTCTTGCGTTTTCACTTGAATAGCTTTGCGTTGCTCTTCAAGCGTTTTTAATTCTTCTGTGTTTAATGTAAAACCGCGCTTTGCGAGTAAAGCGGCTGTTTGTTCGATGTCTGTTCTAAAAAGTTTTGCGTCAAGCATTGTTTGTCACTTGTTATCTATTTGTCACAATATACATACCTATCGCCGCAGCACTTACACATAGCACTACATTAAGTAATACATTGGCGATAGCTTTCAAAAATTCACCTTGTTGAATTAACAACACGGTATCTAACGAGAAGGTCGAAAACGTTGTAAATGCGCCAAGAAAACCAATTCCAACTAATGTTCGTGAAATTGAAACGCTAATTACACCTTGTTCAATTAACCCGTATAAAAAACCCATAATAAATGAGCCGGAAATATTAACGATCAATGTCGCAAAAGGGAATCCCTTTCCGAGCCAATTTAACACGATTTGCGAAATAAAAAAGCGCAACGTCGCTCCGGTTGCACCACCGATAGCGACTAGCAGGTACAAATGTAAATTACTTATAGCGCTGCTCATGGCTTTCCCTGTTTAATTTATCCAAAAATTCGCGCTTTTCCTTTAACTGTCTTTCAAGTCCCCTATCACTCGGGAAGTACAAACGTGTATCGCTTATTGGTTCTGGTAAATAAGACTCTCCTGCCGCAAAAGCATAATCTTCATTATGTGCGTATCGATACTCAGCGCCATGTCCTAGCTCTTTTGTTATTTGGCTGGTTGCATTTTTTAAATGTGGAGGAACGTCTAAGTGACTTGTTTGTTTAGCAAGCTGCTTTGCTTGATTAAATGCTTGATACACAGCGTTTGATTTGGGTGCTAGCGCTAGATACACAGTAGCCTGAGCAATAGCTCTTTCGCCTTCAGTCGCACCAACACGTTGAAACGTATCCCAAGCATTGATAGCAAGTTGCATTGCACGAGGGTCGGCATTTCCAACATCTTCGCTTGCGATAGCCAACAGGCGACGAGCGACGTAAAGCGGATCTCCTCCGGCAGTAATAATTCTTGCGTACCAATACAGCGCCGCATCGGGATCAGAGCCCCTTACAGACTTATGATAAGCGCTAATTAAGTCGTAAAATGCGTCACCACCTTTGTCGTACATCGCTACTTTTGAGCCGGCGACCGCAAGAACTTCCTTTTTTGTTAACGCTTCAAGTTCCTGATACTGGTCTACGCAGTTTTCAAGAAGGTTCAACAGTCGTCGAGCATCTCCCGACGCAACAGCTAACAGGTTTTCAGTTGCTTCTTCGTCTAGTAAAACGTTTTTCCCTCGCTCATTTGACAACAATACCAGTGCTCGATTGAGTACTAAGCGAAGGTCTTCATTGTCTAGAGACTTCAATGTGTATACGCGTGTTCGAGACAGTAATGCTCTGTTTAACTCAAATGCGGGGTTTTCAGTGGTAGCGCCGATAAAAATGATAGTGCCATCTTCAATATGCGGTAAAAAAGCATCTTGTTGGCTTTTGTTGAACCTATGTACCTCATCTACAAACAACACCGTTCGTTTGCTGTGGTGTATTAAGCGCTCTTTTGCCTCGTCTATCGCCTTTCGAATTTCTTTTATACCGTCTGTGACGGCTGAGATTCTTGCTATGTCAGCGTCAGCGTGGCTGGCAATAATTTCAGCTAACGTTGTTTTACCCGTACCTGGTGGCCCCCAAAAAATGACAGATTGACTTTGCTTTTGCTCGATTGCTAATCGAAGTGGTGAATTCGGCCCTAAAATATGTTGTTGACCTACATATTCATCCAGGTTTTTGGGGCGCATGCGAGCAGCCAGTGGCATAAAGCCGCTTGGCTGTTCGAATGACAAATCTAATGTACCGTTAGCGTTGGTCATCTAACAAAATCCCTTCAGGGACTTCAAAACTAAATAGGCCATTCGGCAACGTTTGATTCATTTGGATATCTGCGAGGCTAAAATAACTTTTTTGACCAGTCACATCTTCAAATGAAAAGCTCGTTAGCACGTTTCCACTGAACGCTAAACTAAGTGTCTTAATTTGCGCGTCTTGGTCTTGTGAAGAAATGTGGAAACCGTTTTCTAAATTTCCCTCAACAAGGTAGTTATCCCAGAGTGACTCATCTGTTGTGGTAAGCAGTAATATTGGGGTATTTTTCACACTTTGCGCCAAGGAGTATGCCGTTACTTGCTCAATAAAAGGGTCAAACAACCATATAGTCTCACCGTCCGACGTAATCGTGGATTCATCCGGTAAAAAGGTTTGCCATACCATTAGGTTAGGTTTAGCAATAACAAATTTACCTTCCCCTTGTTGAATGAGTTCATCGCTGGTGTCTTTGACATCTTGCTTAAACGATGCAGACAAGTTGTTCATTTGTGCTAGCGTAGACATAAGCGTTTGCTTTGCAACGCTCTTTTCCTGTGTTTCTTTCAATACAGTTAAATTTTCTACTGTTTCTGCTTCACATGAAAAAGAAACTAGGTAGCCAATCGAAACAGCTATCGCTGCCGCGAGTGGCTTCAATTTATCTATCATAAAATTCTCTTAATCTTTAACCGGTGGTGGAGCAAGCACTTCCCTAGCGCCATTGTGCCCTGGTTTTGACACCATGCCTTGCATTTCCATCTCTTCTACAATGCGAGCTGCACGGTTATAGCCAATTCTAAATTTACGTTGAACGGAGGAAATAGATACGCGACGTGTTTCTGTGACAAACATTAACGCTTCATCAAATAGTGGATCTAGCTCTGCAGCATCAGCTGCTTCTGCTTGCTCGCCTGGTAATAAAATTTCTTGTTCCGTGTCACCCGACTTGATTTCTTCAATATAGTCAGGCGTTCCGCGTGACTTCCAATCGTTCACAACAGAGTGAACTTCGTCATCATTTACAAATGCACCATGAACACGCACAGGTACCGCTTCACCTGGTGGTAAATAAAACATGTCTCCCATACCTAACAATTGCTCAGCACCTTGCTGATCTAAAATGATACGAGAATCTATGCGAGAGCCAACACGCAGTGCCATTCGTGTAGGTATGTTTGCTTTAATTAAACCGGTAATTACGTCAGCTGATGGGCGTTGAGTCGCTAGAATTAAATGAATACCAGCTGCACGTGCCTTTTGGGCAATACGCGCTATCAACTCTTCAACTTTTTTACCCACTATCATCATCATGTCAGCAAATTCATCTACAACAATGACAATTGAAGGCAGTTTTTCAAGCGTAGGTGGAGTTTGGGTAAATGCGTCTGTTGGTTGCCACAAAGGATCGATAATTGGCTCACCTGCCTCTATCGCTTTTAAGACTTTGTCGTTGTAACCTTTTAAATTACGTACACCTAACTTAGACATGAGTTGGTAACGACGTTCCATTTCACCTACACACCAGCGTAAAGCATTTGCCGCTTCTTTCATGTCTGTAACCACCTCAGAAAGTAGATGTGGAATACCTTCATAAACGGCCATTTCAACTTGTTTAGGGTCGATTAGTATCATACGTACGTCTTCAGGTGATGACTTGTAAAGGATACTAACTAACATTGTATTAACGGCAACTGACTTACCCGCACCTGTTGTACCAGCAACTAATAAGTGCGGCATTTTAGCGAGATCTGCAACAACTGGATTGCCAGAGATATCACCACCAATTGCCATAGCTAAATTTGATTTAGAATTAGCAAACGCTTCACTTGAAATGACGTCCGAAAAATACACGGTTTCACGATGTTTGTTAGGTAACTCGATACCAATAAAAGACTTACCTTCAATAACTTCTACTACACGGACACTTTTTGCAGATAAAGAACGTGCAATATCTGTGGCTAAGCCAGATACCTTACTTGCTTTAATACCTTTGGCTAAGTCAACTTCAAAACGAGTGATGACAGGGCCTGGGTATACCCCCTCAACAGTTGCAACAACGCCAAATTCAGCAAGCTTTTCTTCAACTAGGCGAGAGACTTTATCTAGTTGTTCTTGGTCGATTGGGTTGCGCTTTTTATCAGAGCGGTCTAACAAATCCAGCGATGGCATAGATGAAAGATCTGGTCCCACTTCTTTTTCTTCAGCCAGCTGTTTATGAATTTTATCGTGGAGTGTTGGTGTGTCTTCTTCTACTTCGATTTTTTCAACTGGTTCAAACGCTGCTGCTATTTCCGCATCACTCACATTCTCTTGTACATTGTTACCTGAGGTTCCAGAGAGCAACTCATCGATTTCAATAAACGGTTCAACACGATCATTACTGTTAATGTCATCTTGGGTAGATTGTTCTTCATAAGGCCCTAAAGCATCACTGATTTCATCTTCAGTAAGTGAGTTGTCTGGATCATGACTTAATTGAATATCATCAAAGCCCTCTTTTACAGGATCTGGTGTTGGCTCAAGTTGATTGTCAATCTGAGGTGTTTCAAACAGCGGATCAATGTCATCATTGTTTTTGGGTTCGCCTTTTTCTTTTGCTGGCTTGATAGGCGGTTCTAACTCGCTAGTACCGAACTTCTCTGCCAATATTTTAGGTAAACCAAGTAAATACATGACAGCAGCAATTGCATATTTACCAATATTGTCGACGATATTTATCCATGAGATTCCAGTAACAAAGACAAAACCTGAGCACGTCAACAACAAGAAAAGGAGCGTACTACCAACGAAAGACAAATAAGGCAAGAAAGTGCCACTGAGTATATCCCCTACGATGCCACCCGCTGAAAAGTAATAGATATCATCAAAATTCATACTCGCTAGCGACGTCACTCCAATGTAGAACATGAAAAAACCAACTAGCTTGAGCCCAAGTGTGAGGTAATCTAATTGCATCAACCGATGGTATTTTTGAAACAACAACCAGCCTACAACTGCAACGGCAAATGGAAGGCTGTAGGCAATAACGCCAAACAAATTCAACAACAGGTCTGAAACGTATGCGCCAATTGAACCACCTAGATTTCTAACAGGGGTTTGATAGCCCGTTTGTGCCCATCCTGGGTCAGCCGGGTCAAAGGTAAATAGTGCAAGCATTAGATACATGGCGATTACTGTACAAAACAATAAGCCTGCTTCTAATAATCGTTGAACACCGTTTAATTTTTCATTCGATGAAGACAATGAAGGAATACCACTGAAAATAATTATTCTAATAAACGCTAAAATAGCAAAGATTTAGGTTTGATAAAATGGGCTAACGTGCGATAGGTAAGACATTCGCCGATTTTACCTCTTCCATAACCACATATGTCCGGCTTTCGCTCACAGCTGGTAGCCTTAATAAGGTGTCTCCCAATAATTCTCGGTATGCTGCCATATCTTGCACGCGTGTTTTGAGTAAAAAATCAAAATCTCCAGACACAAGGTGACATTCTTGGATGACATCAAGCTCTTGAACCGCTCTAGAAAATTCGTCGAACACGTCAGGGCTAGTTTTGGTTAACGTTATTTCAACGATAACCAGCAACGCAGCATCTAGCTTAACTGGATCTAATATCGCTCTGTAGCCGACGATATAGCCATCCGCTTCGAGTCTTTTCACTCGTTCAAGACAAGGCGTAGGACTTAGCCCTACTCTCTTTGATAGCTCGACATTCGATAATCGACCATTTTTTTGAAGTTCGACTAAAATATTACGATCTATGCGATCAATTTTTTTATTAGCTTGGTTAGGCATATTTATCAAACACTATTGCATCGCGTTTTTGTAGTTATATATTCTGCAATTTAACAAATAACGGCAGGATGTTCTACATAATTACCACTATACTAGTCAGCAATTTCAACCCAGAGAGTATAAGAATATGATTATCGGTGTACCTAAGGAAATTAAAAACCATGAGTACCGCGTTGGTATGGTACCAGCAAGTGTACGAGAACTAATTAACCACGGTCACAGTGTAATTGTAGAAACAAATGCTGGTATCGGCATTGGTTTTTCTGATCAAGACTACGTTGATGCAGGTGCGTCTATTTTAAAGACAGCTGAAGAAGTCTTTGCACAAGCAGAAATGATTGTAAAAGTAAAAGAACCACAAGCTGTAGAACGTGCAATGTTACGTGAAGGCCAAATCTTATTTACTTATCTACACCTTGCACCAGACCTTCCGCAAACAGAAGATCTAATCAAAAGTAAAGCAATCTGTATTGCGTATGAGACCGTTACTGACAATCATGGTGGTCTTCCACTTCTTGCTCCTATGTCTGAAGTTGCGGGTCGTATGTCAATTCAAGCAGGTGCTCAAGCGTTAGAGAAGTCAAATGCTGGTCGCGGTATGCTATTAGGTGGCGTTCCAGGTGTTGAGCCAGCTAAAGTTGTCGTCATTGGTGGCGGTATGGTTGGTGCTAATGCAGCACAAATGGCTGTAGGCATGGGTGCTGACGTTGTAGTGCTTGACCGTAACATCAACGTATTGCGTAAGCTAGATGCACAATTTGGTAACCGCATCAAAGCAGTTTACTCAACGGCTGATGCTTTAGAAAAGCATGTGTTAGACGCTGACCTAGTAATTGGTGGTGTACTTATTCCAGGCGCTGCTGCACCTAAGCTAGTCACGAAAGAGCACATCAAAAACATGAAGCCAGGCTCAGCAATTGTAGACGTTGCGATTGACCAAGGTGGTTGTATTGAAACTTCGACGCCTACTACACATGCTGAGCCAACTTTCATTGTTGATGATGTAGTTCACTACTGTGTAGCTAACATGCCTGGTGCTGTTCCTCGCACATCAACATTCGCTTTAAACAACGCAACACTTCCTTATATTATTCAATTAGCGAATAAGGGATACCAAAAAGCTTTATTAGATGACAAACATCTTCTAAACGGCTTAAACGTAATTGCTGGTCAAGTAACAGTGAAAGAAGTCGCTGAAAACCTAGGCTTTGAATACGTTGATCCGGGTGTTGCATTGTTAAATGCATAAGCAATTTGCTTAAAAACCTATCAAAGGTGTAAATAAAAAAGCGCATTTTTATCAATGCGCTTTTTTTGTATCTCACTAAACTTAATATACCCCCTTGAATTTATTTCATAGAATCCCTATCAATTAAGCAGATTGAATTAAGTTTTGGAGTTTCCATGAGCGACGTAAGACATTGTCCTCTTCTAATTTTGGGTTCTGGCCCTGCAGGTTACACAGCAGCGGTGTATGCGGCTCGTGCAAATTTAAACCCAGTAATGATCACGGGTATGCAACAAGGTGGTCAATTAACTACAACCACTGAAGTTGAAAACTGGCCTGGTGATGCAAATGACCTAACTGGCCCTGATTTGATGGTGCGTATGCAGCAACACGCTGAAAAATTCGATACCGAGATCATCTTCGACCATATTGAAGAAGTTGACTTGAACGTTCGCCCATTTAAATTGAAAGGTAGCTCAGAATATACATGTGATGCGTTAATCATTTGTACAGGCGCATCTGCTCAATACCTTGGTCTTGAGTCAGAAACGGCGTTTATGGGTAAAGGTGTATCTGCATGTGCAACATGTGATGGTTTCTTCTATCGTAACCAAAAAGTAGCGGTAGTTGGTGGTGGTAACACGGCTGTTGAAGAAGCGCTTTATTTATCGAATATTGCTAGCGAAGTTCACCTAATTCACCGTCGTGACACGTTCCGTTCAGAGAAAATCTTAACGAAGCGTTTAATGGATAAAGTTGAGAAAGGTAACATCACTCTTCATTTAGACCGTACATTAGATGAAGTGCTAGGCGACGATATGGGCGTTACAGGTGTTCGCATCAAAGATACCAAGTCTGACGCAACTGAAGAGTTTGATGTTCAAGGTGTGTTTATCGCAATTGGCCACAAGCCAAATACAGATATATTCAAAGGCCAACTTGACATGAAAGACGGTTACCTAACAATCAACAGTGGTACAGAAGGTAACGCGACACAGACTAGTGTTGAAGGTGTTTTTGCTGCTGGTGATGTGGCTGACCACATTTACCGTCAAGCAATCACATCTGCCGGTGCAGGTTGTATGGCTGCTCTAGATGCAGAACGTTACTTAGACGCTAAGTAAACGAGCACTCGTCTTATATGAGCCAAACTATCTCTTTTATTCATCCAGATAGTTTGGCGTTTCCTCCCCTCTCTCAAGCACTTGATGAACCTAATGGTCTATTGGCCATTGGCGGTGATTTAACACCAAGTCGACTAATTTCAGCCTACAAATCAGGTATTTTCCCTTGGTATAGCGAAGGTGAGCCGATCATGTGGTGGTCGCCTGATCCTCGCGCGTTAATCCCTACAAATGACATCAATATAAATCGAACGCTACGAAAGTTCATTAACAAACAGAAATACCAAGTAACGCTAAACAAAGCATTTGAACAGGTGATACAGTTTTGTGCAGATGCGCCGTTTAGAAATGAAGACACATGGATAACGGATGAGATGCAGCTTGCCTATCTCACGCTGCATGAACAAGGACATGCACACTCTATTGAAGTATGGGATGAAGATATTCTGGTGGGGGGATTATATGGCGTAGCTATAAATGGTTTCTTTAGTGGTGAATCCATGTTTTATGCCGCACCGAACGCCTCAAAAGTTGCGCTTGTAGCACTTGCTAATCATTTAAAATCGGCACATATTAAATTTATAGATTGTCAGTTAACGAATCCTTTTTTAGCAGACATGGGATGTATTGAAATATCTAGAAAGCAATTCATCGATGAAAAAACAGTTGCACAGTTAATTGTGCTACCTGAAAATTTTTGGTCACCAAAATTATTAGATTACTAGAATTTATAGGCGTTTAATGAAGTACGATTTCCGTTTAGGTATCACAAAGCCGTTTCCTTGCAATTACTTACCTAAAAAAGAAGAACGTTTATTACTTGTCATCGACAGCATTGAAAAAGACTCAGATCAATATGACTGGCTAATGTACCAAGGGTTTCGTCGCAGTGGCTCACAAGTATACCGCCCCCACTGTGAGCAGTGTAATAGATGTCAGTCTATCCGAGTTAGAGTGCCTGACTTTACACCAAGCAAAAGCCAAAAAAGACTCTATAAAAAAAATAAAAACTACTCGATAAGAATAACAGATCAAAGCGCTGAACATTATTACGAGTTGTATGAACGCTACATCAATACTCTTCATCAAGACGGTGCTATGTATCCGGCTACACGAGAGCAATACCAGGGCTTTGTGTTTAGTAGCGTATGTCATTTTGTATTTTTAGAAATATATGACGGCGAAAAACTTGTTTCTGTCGCGGTGACGGACGTTTTACCGTCAGCACTTTCGGCGGTATACACATTTTATGACCCAGACTATCGTAAACAAAGCATGGGTATGTTCTCAATTTTGTGTCAGCTAGAGTACGCTAAAAAAATTAATAAACCTTATCTTTATTTGGGCTATCAAATTGATGAGTGCCAGAAAATGAATTACAAAAATAAGTTCCTGCCACATGAACGCTTAGTCGGTAATCGCTGGCAATTAATAAATAAATAGTCCCTATCGCTTTACATTGCTGCCACAATTGGGCATGATCTGCGCAGTTTTATTATCGACACACTTTTAGAGGTTTGACGCCCAATGGCGAAAGAAGAAAATATTGAAATGCAAGGTACGGTTTTAGAAACCTTACCTAACACTATGTTCCGAGTAGAATTAGAAAACGGTCACGTTGTTACAGCTCACATCTCAGGTAAAATGCGTAAAAACTACATCCGTATTTTAACTGGTGACAAAGTAACAGTTGAATTGACGCCGTACGATTTATCGAAAGGTCGCATTATTTTCCGCGCTAGATAATAAAAACCCTATAAAAGAAAAGCCCCTAAGTTAGGGGCTTTTTTATTGGTAAAAGTAAAACAAGAATTACTCTTGCTCTACCAATTCCTTTTTGTTTTCGGTTTCAATGACTAACGCGTCTTTTTTCACTTTTACTTTAGCAACACCACCACCTGTCAAATTGCCAAACAGCAATTCATTTGCCAAAGGTTTCTTCAGCTGCTCTTGGATAAGACGTGCCATAGGTCTAGCACCCATCGACTTATCGTAACCATGCTCAGCCAGCCAAGCTTTCGCATCTCGTGTTAGCTCAAGCGAAACCCCCTTCTCATCAAGCAACGTTTCTAACTCGACGATAAACTTGTCGATCACTTGGTTGATAATCTCAGTATCAAGATGATTAAACCAAACGATATTATCTAAACGGTTTCTAAATTCAGGGGTGAATACGCGGTTAATCTCGTCCATCGCATCAAGGCTATGATCTTGTTGTTTAAAGCCTATAGATTTGCGAGTTGTTTCCTTTACCCCCGCATTAGTTGTAAGCACCAGAATAACATTTCTGAAATCTGCTTTGCGGCCATTGTTATCTGTTAACGTACCATGATCCATCACTTGAAGTAGGATGTTATAAACATCTTCATGTGCTTTCTCAATTTCGTCTAACAACACTACTGCGTGTGGGTGTTTTATTACAGCATCAGTTAACAAACCGCCCTGCTCATACCCTACATAACCTGGAGGCGCACCAATTAAACGACTTACCGCATGCTTTTCCATATACTCAGACATGTCGTAACGCAATAATTCAACGCCCAGTATTTTCGCCAACTGTTGTGTTACTTCTGTTTTACCAACACCCGTAGGGCCTGCAAACATGAAAGAACCTATCGGCTTTTGTTCAGCGTTTAGACCCGCTCGAGATAGACGAATAACCGATGTTAACTCATCGATTGCCTTATCTTGACCAAATACAACGAGTTTTAGGTTTCTGTCTAAGTTTTTAAGGCTGTCTTTTTCCGTACTTGAGACCGACTTTTCCGGAATACGGGCAATTTTTGCCACGATAGACTCGATGTCTGTATTGTTAATCACTTTCTTACGCTTTGAGCGCGTCACCAACTGCTGTTTAGCACCGGCTTCGTCAATTATATCGATAGCCTTGTCCGGTAAAAAGCGTTCATTGATGTATTTGTCAGCTAATACAGCTGCAGCTTTTAACGCTTTATTGGTGTAGCGAATACCGTGATGAGACTCGTATTTATCTTTTAAGCCTTGCAGTATTTTGGTTGTATCATCAACGCTAGGCTCTACTATATCTATTTTTTGGAAACGGCGAGCTAGCGCGCGATCTTTTTCAAAAATACTCTGGTATTCCTGATATGTCGTCGAGCCCATGCAACGAAGTTTGCCTGAAGAAAGTAGTGGCTTAATTAAATTTGAAGCATCCATCATTCCGCCAGATGCAGCTCCTGCACCTATTATCGTATGAATCTCATCAATAAAAAGAATCGCTTTTTCTTCTTTTTCAAGCTCTTTTAACAGTGATTTGAAACGTTTTTCAAAATCACCGCGGTATTTCGTACCCGCAAGCAAAGCCCCCATGTCTAACGAGTAAATAGTCGCATTTTCTAGAAACTCTGGAACTTTCTCTTCAACAATTAATGATGCTAGGCCTTCAGCAATTGCGGTTTTACCAACCCCTGCTTCACCAACAAGTAACGGGTTGTTCTTGCGACGACGGCTAAGCACTTGAAGCGTTCTTTCTAATTCATCGTCACGTCCAATAAGTGGATCAATATTTCCTTTCTTTGCTTCTTCGTTAAGATTCACGGCAAAGCTTTCAACGACACGTGGCTCTTCTTCTTGACGCTGTTCGATATCTTCAACCGAACCGGTCGTTGATTCGTCACTTTCTATTTTGCTAATACCGTGCGAAATAAAATTAACAACATCTAAGCGCGTAATATCAGATTTTTTTAGGATATAGGCTGCCTGTGATTCTTGCTCGCTGAAAATAGCAACAAGCACGTTTGCACCGTTAACTTCGCTCTTACCGCTTGATTGGACATGAAACACAGCACGCTGTAACACGCGTTGGAAGCCCAGCGTTGGTTGAGTTTCTCTATCTTCTTCGCCGTCCGGAATGACGGGCGTTGTTTCACCAATAAAATCGACTAGATTTTTACGCAATTTAGGCATGTCTGCGCCGCATGCTTTAAGCGTTTCAACGGCAGACGGGTTGTCTAGAAGCGCGAGTAATAAATGTTCTACCGTCATAAATTCATGGCGAGATTCCTTAGCTTGACGGAAAGCTAAGTTTAGGGAAATTTCTAAATCTTTATTTAGCATAGGTCATACTCCAGCTCACAACTTTGCACATTTACGCTTTTTCCATCGAACACTGCAAAGGGTGTTGATGTTCATTAGCATACCGGATGACTTGGTCTACTTTTGTCTCTGCAATTTCTGCAGAATATGTGCCACACCGAGCTTTGCCTTTATAATGGATAGTTAGCATGATTTCGGTAGCCTTCTCAGAATTCATATTAAAAAACCTACGCAAAACTTCAACTACAAAATCCATAGGTGTGTAATCATCATTTAATAGCACAACATGATAACGTGGCGGCTCATCAACTTGCTCCTCAATTTCTTCCGCAATGTCATGCTCTGTTTCAATCAATTCTTTCCAGTTACTCATACGTTTATATTAGTCTCTAGGTCTTAATTTTGCTGAATCTTTTAGTAAAAAAGATTGTATTAAAAAAATGTAAAAATCTTTGTATTTTACTTGACTATTTTTTCACATATTCTACGATTTAGAAGTGACTATTTTTTAGTCACAGCGATATTCGCATTTTTATATGGGAAGCATACCTAAATTATACCGCAGGATATAGAAGGAAGTAGAAGTATGGCTCACGGTACAGTTAAATGGTTTAACAACGCAAAAGGCTTTGGTTTTATCCGTCCGGATGATGGTGGTGAAGACATATTTGCACACTATTCTACTATTCAAATGGATGGCTACCGCACGCTCAAAGCTGGTCAAGATGTAAATTACGAGTTGAATGAAGGACCAAAAGGTCATCATGCTGCGAGTATTGTACCTATTGAATCAGAACTAGAGAAGTAAGAGCTAATCACTAAGCGCAAATAAAAAAACACAGCAACGGCTGTGTTTTTTTATGCCCTGAAATAGTTAAGACATCTGACTTATAATCTCGTCACCAAATTGTGAACAAGATACTAAGGTTGCAGAATCCATCAAACGTTCGAAATCATACGTTACAGTCTTAGCGCCTATCGCCCCAGACATACCTTTTAGCATAAGATCTGCTGCTTCAGTCCAACCCATATGACGCAACATCATTTCAGCTGAAAGAATAACCGAACCAGGGTTAACTTTATTTAAGCCTGCATACTTAGGCGCTGTACCATGTGTTGCTTCAAAAATCGCTACTTCGTCACTAATATTAGCGCCAGGTGCAATGCCTATGCCCCCTACTTGTGCGGCAAGTGCATCTGATAAGTAATCGCCGTTGAGATTCAAGGTTGCAATTACGTCATACTCTTCAGGTCTTAACAAGACTTGCTGAAGCATCGCATCAGCAATAACGTCCTTAATAATAATTTCTTTGCCATTCTTTGGATTTTTTAACGATAACCATGGGCCACCATCCAACAGTTCTGCACCGAATTCATCATGTGCTAGTTGATAGCCCCAATCCTTAAACGCTCCTTCGGTAAATTTCATAATATTACCTTTGTGTACAAGCGTTACAGAATCGCGATCATTATCGATGGCATACTGTATGGCTTTGCGAACCAATCGTTGCGTACCTTCTTTAGACACCGGCTTTATACCGATACCACAATCTTCGACAAAACGAATTGACGATGCAGACATTTCATTCGTTAAAAATTGGATTACCTTTTTCGCTTCTTCACTACCCGCTTTGTATTCAATGCCTGCATATATATCTTCTGAATTCTCACGGAAAATAATCATGTCAACAGCTTCAGGGTGTTTTACCGGACTCGGAACGCCAGTAAACCATTGCACTGGTCGTTGACATACATACAGATCTAGTACTTGTCGAAGCGCCACGTTTAATGAGCGAATTCCACCACCTACTGGGGTTGTCAATGGACCTTTAATACCTACTCGGTACTCTTTAAACATGTCCAACGTTTCTTCGGGTAACCACGTTTCTGAATCGTATATCTGTGTTGCTTTTTCACCAGCAAACACTTCCATCCAATGAATCTTTTTCTCGCCTTTGTATGCAATCTCGACTGCTGCATCAACCACTTTCCTCATTGGTGGTGTTACATCAACACCAATACCATCTCCCTCAATAAAAGGAATAATTGGATTATTTGGAACAGTTAATCGACCATTTTCAATCGTGATTTTTTCACCTTGCGCTGGTATTTGTACCTTAGAAGACATAAGGTTCCCCCTTGTATTAGCTGCAATTTTGAAGCGACGTCATTGGTATGACCTCTACCTGTTAAGCTAAATCAAAAAGAGCATTTACACTAATCACGCTGGAATTATACCCAACATTCACCTGGTGAATATTTAAGCATCTCTGGAATAAGTATTCACCTAAATAAAGCATAAATGAATAGTTATTTATTAATAGAAGAAGTTTAGCGCTCCTGACAGCCGAGCAAACCCTACTCCAAAAACGGCACTATATTCTTGGCGAGTATGTTGCAAGATAACGCACTAGGATGAAAGCCGTCCTCTGCAAAGTGTACTTTTTCAGCTTGAATTTCAAGTGGCAAAAACGCTCCATTCTCATGGTTTTTAATTATCGACGCCGACACCGTATTTAGTCTTGAAGAGCGATAACCCATTACACTCGATAATGGCCAAGGCAATAACGGGAATTGCTCTAAAGGTGGTGTAGCAAGTAATACAACTTTCGCATTTGGACATCTACTATCTAATAGCGCCAACAACTTCGACAGCTGAATGATCCACTTTTTCGAAGATGTGAAACCTTTCGCATCATTTACGCCGACAGAAATGACGATGTTTTTTGCTGGCAATGTCTCAGACGTCTCTATATGTTTAATAACATCAGAAATCTTATCGCCAGAGCGTGCTATAACCTGATAGCTTGTCGCTCGCCCCATAGTTTTCAGCTCTTTAACGACCTGACCGGCCAATGCTTCAGATATCTGTTCGATACCAACACCAGCGGCCACTGAATCTCCAGTAATGAGCAGCTCAACTTGATCACAGTTTGAAGAACTTTTCATTAATCGACTGCCATTGGCCTCGGGTAACCGCATGGCATACTTCTTAGTTCTTAGACCTTGAACAACCCAGACAGGCGATGTTAGTAGCGTAAAAACATACCCTATGAATCGATTAGTGATATATGTGACCATCTGTGTACTTTTTAACTAAGTTATCTATCGTACCGTCTGCTTTAACCGAGGTAATCGCTGCATTTATTTGTGGCAATAAATGGC
The DNA here is from genome assembly GCF_042682785.1 of Thalassotalea euphylliae. GTDB lineage: Bacteria > Pseudomonadota > Gammaproteobacteria > Enterobacterales > Alteromonadaceae > Thalassotalea_F > Thalassotalea_F euphylliae. Next base: position 837,091 of record NZ_JBHUIB010000003.1, read on the forward strand.
TGAATTCGGATCTGAGCCGGATATGTAACATACCACTGGAATGTAGCTCTTGAAATTTTATCTCAACCCCTAACTGAGACGCCCAATATTGAGCTGGTAGCTTCCCAATTATGGCAACTTTGATTCGTTTTGTAGAAAGCGCCATCACTAAGTTCTTTTCAGACGAAAAGTCTACTCGTTTATATTGATCATCATCGTGGTAAAGGTAGCCTCTTACCGTACCTACTCTATTCCCTTTGTAGGGGATATGTTGGGTACTGCTTGCCAATTTAACCGTATATTCTTCTATCGACATTATATCTTCGCTGAACACGAATTGCCCAATGCGTTCATTTGGCTTAATCCAACTAGGGCTAATAATGTCAAAATCAATAACTCCCCCCTCTAGCGCCTTATTCATTCGCGCTGCAGGTAACACTATTTTCTTACCTTTGATTTTACTGCGCGCTAACACGAGCGGTATTAGCTCGCCCATAATACCGGGTTGCTCCGATTCTGCTATATAGTAAGGAATCCATGTACTAGAGCCCGATGGATCATATTTCAGCACTAATTCGCTAGCAGTGAGCGCATAAGGAAGAAGAACAAGCAGTGATATTAAGATTTTGGTAAACATATATACATACAAACTTCATGCATACTATTAACTATAACCAATTTACGAAAAAACGGTGGTAATCAGTTCATTAATTCATTTTAGTTGTTAAGACTTTGAGGCCCATCAAGACCATCGCACCACCTAGAACACGATCTATCCAGTGACCCATTCGTTCAAATTTAGCGTTAAGCTTGGGCGAACTCAGTAAAAATACGACTGTAGAAAACCACAAAAATTGTAACACCATCATCCAAATACCATATACAAATAGTTGATATACGGGCATATCCGGTGACAAAACCATAGTAAATAAGGCAACGAAGTATATTGGGGCTTTGGGATTTAACGCATTACAAAAGAAGCCCATGACTATGGTTTTCCAATTTGACATTTCTTTTGCTGGTTCGGTATGTATAGAGGCATTTTGGGGTTTGGCTTTCAGGCCGCTAACCCCCAGATAGATAAGATAAAGCCCACCTAGAATTTTTATCCCCCAAAGAAGAGATTCGGAACTTGCGATGACTGCGGCAAGCCCTAAGCTTGAATAGAGAATATGTACTGCTAGGCCCAACGCGATGCCAAAGCTCACTAACAAGCCTGCACTTTTGCCCCGAGATAGAGTTTGTTGTGAGACCAGCACGAAATCTGGCCCTGGCGATGCAGCCGCCAATAGATGAACGGTTGTAATTAACAACAAGCCTTGCAAAAAATCCATACCTTCCTCTTTGAAGCCCCACTGAAAACAGCATGTAACTTATACATAAAATTGAAGAACTGAAAGTAAAACACATTCGTTCGAAAACAAAAAGCCCGGCTATTGCCGGGCCTTAATATGGAATTTAACTATTGATTATAAAAGTGTGTTTAAAATCGTGTTAAATGTTTCACTTGGACGCATAGCGTTGCTTGCCATTTCTTCACTCGGGAAGTAGTAGCCTGCGATATCCATGGCAACCCCTTGTGCACCGTTTAATTCACCAACAATCTTTTCTTCTTGCTTGGTTAACGCTTGTGCTACAGGACCAAATGCTTGCGCAAGCTCAGCATCTTTGTCTTGTGAGGCTAGTGCTTCTGCCCAGTACATCGATAAGTAGAAGTGTGAACCACGGTTGTCTAGCTCATTTACTTTACGTGAAGGTGACTTGTTCTCTTGTAAAAACTTCGCTGTAGCAGCATCTAATGTATCAGCTAACACTTGCGCTTTTGTATTGTCTGCAAAGTTTGCAAGGTGCTCAAGTGATGCCGCTAACGCTAAGAATTCACCTAAAGAATCCCAACGTAAGTGGTTTTCTTTTTCAAACTGCTGAACGTGCTTAGGCGCAGAACCACCAGCACCTGTTTCGAATAAACCACCACCGTTCATTAGAGGAACAATTGACAGCATTTTCGCTGACGTACCAAGTTCTAAAATTGGGAATAAGTCAGTGTTGTAGTCGCGTAAAACGTTACCTGTTACTGAGATAGTGTCTTCACCATTACCGCAACGTATTAACGTGTGCTTACACGCTTCAGTTGGCGCTAAAATGCGAAGGTCTAAACCGTCAGTATTGTGTTGTGGCAAGTACTCATTCACTTTCTTAATGATTTCTGCATCGTGTGCACGGTTTTCATCTAACCAGAACACAGCAGGAGTGTTTGAAAGGCGTGAGCGAGAAACTGCTAGTTTCACCCAATCTTGAATTGGTGCGTCTTTTGTTTGACACATACGGAAAATATCACCTTCAGAAACCTCTTGAGAAAGTAATAAATCACCTGTTTCAGCATTTACAGAACGGATAACACCTTCACCTGGGGCTACAAATGTTTTGTCATGCGAACCGTATTCTTCAGCTTTCTTAGCCATTAAACCCACGTTAGGTACAGTACCCATTGTTGTTGGGTTGAATGCACCATTTTCACGACAGTAATCGACTACTGCTTGGAAAACACCAGCGTAGTTACGGTCTGGAATAGTGAACTTGGTATCTTTTTGCTTGCCATCAGGGCCCCACATTTGACCAGAAGCACGAAGTGCTGCAGGCATTGACGCATCGATAATAATGTCGCTTGGTACATGTAAGTTTGTAATACCACGGTCAGAATCAACCATCGCCATAGGTGGGCGAGTTTCATATACCGCTTGTATGTCCGCTTCAATTTCTGCTTTTTTGTCTGCTGGTAAGCGATCGATTTTGGCGTAAACATCGCCAATACCATTATTCGCGTCAACACCTAATTGTTCGAATACGTCGGCGTGCTTTTCAAACACAGCTTTGTAGTAAACTTTTACACAGTGACCAAAAATGATTGGGTCTGACACCTTCATCATGGTTGCTTTCATGTGAAGTGAAAACAATACGTCTTCTTCTTTTGCTTTATCAATTTCTTGCTCGAAGAATGACACTAGCGCTTTTTTACTCATCACAGATGCATCAATGACTTCTTTGTCTTCTAAAGCAACTTTCTCTTTTAATACAGAAACATTGCCTGCTGCATCTACGAATTCAATGCGCATATCAGTTGCACCTTGAACTGTCATTGACTTTTCGCTGCCGTAGAAATCACCAGCCGCCATATTAGCTACATGAGATTTAGATTCAGAAGACCAAGCACCCATAGAGTGTGGGTTATTCTTTGCGTATTGTTTTACCGAGCCTGGCGCACGACGGTCTGAATTACCTTCACGCAATACGGGGTTAACCGCAGAACCTAATACCTTTGCATAAGTCAATTTGATTGACTCTTCAGCTTCGTTTTGTGGTTCTTCAGGGTAGTCTGGAAGATTATAGCCTTTTGCTTGAAGTTCTTTGATCGTTGCTTGTAACTGAGGAATAGACGCACTGATATTTGGTAGCTTAATAATGTTAGCTTCAGGTGTTTTAGCAAGTTCACCCAATTCAGCTAACGCATCACCAATTCGTTGCTCTTCAGTTAAGTACTTAGGGAAGTTTGCAATAACACGACCGGCTAATGAAATATCGCGAGTTTCAACATCAATACCCGATGAAGCAGTAAAGGCTTTGATGATAGGTAATAGAGAGTGAGTCGCTAATGCTGGCGCCTCATCGGTAATCGTATAAATGATCTTTGATGTATCTTTACTCATTGAATGTCCTAATTGTCTTCCTACACTAAGATAGTGCCGTTTTGCGAGCTAACCGCACTACAAAAAATTTTTAGCTGGCGCATAGTACTTAAATTCAAAGCACATTAAAATAGCCAGCGTTTATCGAGGTTTCAAAATTTATAGGCAAGTTAAGTTGACAACTAACAAAAGCAAAGCAACGACAAGGGGTAACGGTCAATTTCGACGCAAGGTACGACCAGTTAACAAAAAGCCCCCTGTCACTCCTGAACAACAAAAAATCGTGTTATTTAACAAGCCTTATGACGTGTTATGTCAATTTACAGACGAACAACAACGTAAAACGTTAAAAGATTACATCACCATAAAGGATGTATATGCAGCTGGAAGGCTAGATAGAGATAGCGAAGGTCTTTTGCTGCTAACCAATGATGGTAAATTGCAAAATCGCATAGCGAGCCCTAAATTCAAAGCCCCTAAAACGTATTGGGTCCAAGTAGAAGGCGCTCCAGATGAATCTTCATTAAATGCATTACGTAACGGTGTAGAATTAAAAGATGGTTTAACTAAACCAGCAAAAGTAAAGGTAATTCAAGAGCCTAATGTATGGGATCGCGTTCCTCCAATAAGGGAACGAAAAAATATCCCTACAACGTGGTTAGAAATCATTATAACTGAAGGTAAGAACCGACAAGTAAGAAGAATGACCGCGCATGTTGGCTTCCCTACTCTTAGACTGATTAGATATGCAATAGGCGAATATACGCTAAATAATATTGCTAATGGCGAATTTGTTCTTCTTAGTAATTCACACCGTAGTAACGTTAAACACAAGTCCTAGTGAAGAGACAAAAGAGTTAAAAACATGATTGAACATGACCACACTCATGGAAAAGAACAATTTAAACCGAATACTACCGTGGCAGCTGTAGTTCACCATGATGGTAAATTTCTATTGGTAGAAGAACGTGAAAACGGTAAAACCGTTTTTAACCAGCCAGCGGGTCATTTAGAGGCAAACGAAAATCTCGAAACAGCGGTAAAGCGAGAACTGACTGAAGAAACGGGCTTATCACTTTCCCCACATTATATCTCAGGCATTTACTATTTTCATCGCCCTGAATTTGGCTTGTATTTCCTTCGATTTAGCTTCGTATTTGAGGCTTCAGAGTGTTTTTCGACCTCCCCTCAAGATGCAGATATTGTCGCTTGCCATTGGCTTACATTAGAGGAAATTAAAGCGAAAAAAGCACAATTAAGAAGCTCTATGGTACTGGACTGCATACATGATTATTTAGCAGGTCAAAAAGTACCACTCTCAACAATAAAAAGTAACCTTTAGCTACTATTCCGGTACATTTCACTGTGCTATAATTCGGCGCCTTTTTTCTATAGTGGTCAAAGAGTTTTAATGTCGTTAAACGAAAATTCATCGATGGATAATTCACCAGTCAGCAAAGCGCCGGAAGATACGCGCGTGATTGTTGGTATGTCTGGTGGTGTAGATTCTTCAGTTTCAGCTTACTTGTTACAAAAACAAGGCTATCAAGTTGAAGGCTTGTTTATGAAAAACTGGGAAGAAGATGACACGGATGAATACTGCGCTGCAGCTGACGATTTGAAAGACGCGCAAGCGGTATGTGAAAAGTTAGGCATTAAATTACACACCATTAATTTTGCTACAGAATATTGGGACAATGTATTCGAGTATTTTCTTGCTGAGTACAAAGCAGGTAGAACGCCTAACCCCGATATCATGTGTAATAAAGAAATTAAATTCAAAGCTTTCTTAGAATTTGCTTGTGAAGACTTAGGCGCGGATTATATTGCGACTGGCCACTATGTGCGCCGTGCCTTCCTTCAAGATCACGAGGGCCATGGGAAATGGCATATGATTCGTGGTTTAGATAACAACAAAGATCAAAGCTACTTTCTTTACACATTAAGCCACAAACAAGTGGGTCAAACGTTATTTCCAGTGGGCGATATTGAGAAGCCAGAAGTTCGTGCTATTGCAGAAGAAGCAGGCCTTATTACGCACAATAAAAAGGACAGTACAGGTATCTGTTTTATTGGTGAACGTAAATTTAAAGACTTTCTTCAGAAATTTTTACCTGCACAACCGGGCAAAATTGAATCGGCTGAGGGTGATGTTGTTGGCGACCACGATGGCTTGATGTATCACACCCTTGGCCAACGAAAAGGTCTTAGAATTGGTGGCCTAGCCAATGCGGGTGACGAGCCTTGGTATGTTGTAGACAAAGATTTGACTCGAAACGTACTTGTTGTTGGTCAAGGTCATAACCACCCTCGCCTTTTTTCTAAAGGTTTGGTTGCCAACCAACTGCATTGGGTTAGTCGCGATGACATTACCCAGCCTTTCAAATGCACCGTAAAAACACGTTACCGCCAAACGGATGTAGAATGTACCGTTACACCGTTAGAAAATGGCGAGTTTGAAATCCTTTTTGAAGAGCAGCAAAGTTCTGTAACACCAGGCCAATCAGTCGTGTTTTACCAAGACGATGTGTGTTTAGGTGGTGGCATAATCAATACATTGATTCGTTAATTATATGAGAGAACAAACCTTAACCTTTGCGGCAATTTGCCAAATTGCCAGTATGGTTCAAAAAATTGCGAGAAATGGTTCTACTGATGAGCAGCAACTAGACACGATGTTGCGCTCTATCATCAATACTTCTCCTGAAAATACATTAGCGGTGTACGGCGGCGAGTTAGCTAACGTAAAGCAAGGTTTAGAGATTGTTGTTAATCACCTTGGTGATGAAAACAAACAAAAAGACCCTGAACTAACACGCTACATTGTGAGCCTACTTAACTTAGAGCGCCGATTAACCAAAAACAAAAAGCAACTGGCTGCCCTTGGCCAAAGAATTGAGCAGGCACAACGTCAAACAGAACACTACGAGATTAATAGCAGCACTTTACTTGCTAGTTTTGCGGGTATTTATAGTGACCTTATTAGTCCGCTTGGTGCTCGTATTCAAGTCGCTGGAGAGCCAGCCATTCTGAAACAAGAATCTAATCAGCATAAAATTCGAAGCCTGCTATTAGCAGGTATTCGAAGCGCTGTGCTATGGCGCCAGGTTGATGGCAAAAGAAGAAATATTCTGTTTTCGCGCACGAAAATACTGCAGTGTGCTAAACAATTACTGAACGAAATTTATTAATTTTTAGATTAACCCTATTTGTAGGAAACCATTATGGAACTTTCAGCATTAAGTGCAATTTCACCAGTAGATGGGCGTTACGGCAGCAAAACAAAGTCGTTACGTCCAATTTTTAGTGAATTTGGATTAATTAAATACCGCGTCACAGTAGAAGTACGTTGGTTACAAAAACTGGCAGCGCAAGCTGACATTGCTGAAGTTCCAGCATTTTCTGAAGACGCAAATGCTGTTTTAGATGCAATCGTTGCAAACTTCTCTGAAGAAGATGCAATGCGAGTTAAAACGATTGAAGCAACCACAAACCATGACGTTAAAGCGGTAGAGTATTTCTTAAAAGAAAAAATTGCACACAACGCTGAATTGAATGCTGTGACTGAGTTCATTCACTTTGCTTGTACATCAGAAGATATAAACAATTTATCGCACGGTTTAATGCTTACAGAAGCACGTGACCAAGTTGTTTTGCCAATTATCGATGAGATCCTAAGCGAAATTAAAAACCTAGCGGTTGAATACAAAACCATCCCTATGATGGCGCGTACTCACGGCCAACCAGCCTCTCCTACGACTATGGGTAAAGAGATGGCAAATGTTTACGTTCGTTTAAAGCGCCAACGTGACCAAATTGCTGCGGTAGAAATGCTAGGTAAAATCAACGGTGCGGTTGGTAACTACAATGCACACTTATCAGCATACCCTAATGTTGATTGGCACACTTTCTCTAATGAGTTTGTAACTTCATTAGGATTAACGTGGAATGCGTTTACAACACAAATTGAACCACACGACTACATTGCCGAGCTATTTGATGCCGTTGCACGCTTCAATACCATCTTAATTGACTTTGATCGTGACGTTTGGGGCTATATTGCTTTAGGTCACTTCAAGCAAAAGACTGTTGCTGGTGAAATTGGTTCTTCAACCATGCCTCACAAAGTTAACCCTATTGATTTTGAAAACTCAGAAGGTAACTTAGGCATTGCAAATGCACTATTTGCTCACTTAGCACAAAAACTACCAGTTTCTCGCTGGCAGCGTGACCTGACGGACTCTACTGTGCTTCGTAACTTGGGTGTTGGTTTCGGTCACTCACTAATTGCTTACGCTGCGACACTAAAAGGTATCAGTAAGTTACAAGTAAATGCAGATAGCTTAGCGAATGAGTTAGACCAAAACTGGGAGCTACTTGCAGAGCCAATTCAAACAGTTATGCGCCGCTACGGTATTGAAAAGCCATACGAAAAACTTAAAGAACTTACGCGCGGTAAACGTGTTAACGCTGAAGTTATGCGTGAATTCGTAGCAGGTTTAGATATGCCAGAAAGTGCTAAAGCAGAATTAGCAGAGCTTACACCAGCTTCGTACATCGGCCGTGCTATTGCATTTATTGATGAGCTATAGCCAGTAAGCATTGTATAAAAAGAAGACTTCGGTCTTCTTTTTTTGTGCCTACAATTTATATCTATCGAATAAAAGAACCGAATACAGTTAATTAAGGTTGTTCACATTATGTATACCGTAAACTGGGGCGAACTAACGCCAGAAAAATTTCTAGAAGAATATTGGCAGAAAAAGCCACTGCTTATAAAAGCAGGCTTTGAAAACTTTGAAGATCCGTTATCAGCAGATGAATTGGCGGGTCTGGCTATGGAAGAAGAATTAGAGTCTCGTATTATTTCAAATAACCAAAATACGTGGAATGTATCACATGGACCGTTTGAAGACTTTTCAACCTTTGGTGAAAACAACTGGACATTACTTGTGCAGGCAGTAAACAATTGGTCTGAAGCCACAGGACAGTTATTGAAGCCGTTTCAATTTATACCAAACTGGCGCATTGACGACGTGATGGTGAGTTTCTCAACGCCAGGCGGAGGTGTTGGGCCTCATTTAGACCAATACGATGTATTTATTATTCAGGGTGAAGGCAAACGTCACTGGAAAGTTGGACTACCTGATGCGTCCCTGGAGCAGCTGCTTCCACATGAAGACCTAAAGCAAGTTTCAGCATTTAAACCAGTGATAGACGCTATTACTGAGCCTGGTGATATTTTATACATACCGCCCAACCATCCCCATGATGGTAGCGCTATTGATAATTCTTTAAATTATTCTGTCGGCTTTCAAGCCCCTAATAGCCAAGAGTTAATTTCCGCACTAGCAGACGTATTCATTGATAGAAATATTGGTGAACAACGAGTTGATGATAAAGACAGACAAAAAACAGCATCACCTGAAACGCTGACAAAAAAAGACATTTCAAAGCTACAAAATTTCTTAATCAGTGAAATAAACGATGACAACTTGATGAGCGATATGCTGGCTAGTTTTCTCACCCGTAATCATCACGCGCTAGAAATATTAATGCCAGTCAATCCTTTCACTGAAGGAAGTGTTGTTGAATACCTTAAAGATCCTGAAATATTTGTACGCCCAGTTTTAGGGATTAAAGTACTGATAAACGAACAAAATGGTGATCTTTATATTAACGGTGATCGGGTTGCATTAACGGATGAAACGAAAGAATTAGGTATTCTTTTGGCTAAAAACCAGCCTTTGACAGCAGAAATATTAAAAAGTTCACTGGATTGTTTGATTAATGTACAGTTGTTAACTAGTGTTTTAAATATGGGGTATTGGTATATAGATTAGGGAAATGCATTACAGCGTTAGCAGAGTTTCTTGGCAGCACGCAGCACCTCTTTTAAAAACAGTACGAGAGCGCGTTTTTATTTGTGAACATCGCATACCAAAGCGAATAGAGTTTGATCGTAAAGACAGACAAGCCATTCATATGCTTGTCTGTGACGACGAGAGCCAAGAGCCTGTTGCCACAGGAAGAATATTACCTTCCGGCGAAATTGGTCGTATAGCGGTTATTCGAGAATATCGAAAAAAACAACTCGATAATATTGTTATTAAAGGTCTCATCAAAATAGCAAAAGATTTGGAGCTTTCCGAAATTTTTATCTACAGCCCATTAGAAGCCGTAGATTACTTCTCTCGAAACAATTTTTATCCGGTTGGTTCAGTGTTTATGGAAGCAGGACTTCCCAAGCAAAGAATGGCATGTCCAATTGAACAAGTAACACCTAAAAAGTGTTACTTGAGCCATTAACAAGTCGCTTGCTATCAAGTTCCGTCCCAAATAACCTCATCTTCAAATAATCGATAAAGGGCGTCGGCCTTATCCTCTAGTGAAACGCCTAACTTGCGCTGCATCTCATCATTACTGCTACGTAGTTTGTCCGCTTGTAACTGCCACTTCAGTGAAAAATGCCGTAACGCTTCACGGGCTTCTGGTGCGGTCTCTACATTGACATGATCACTGGGAATGTTACCGCTAATAACCCAATATCCATTTTGTCTTTTATCTTCAATGTGCCAGACCGAAACTATCGGCACAACATACCGACTCAGTCGCTCTTTAACCTGAGTGTCTACAATACCTTTACCCGCTAGATATTTAATTGCAGCGAGGTGTTGCTCCCGTATCCAAACGACTTTTTGTTCTTTAGAAATATACTCGTTGTTTTCCATATCTTTACCCTACTTTGTAGGTGCTGGTGAAAGATTACACCTTGTATTTATATGTGAACACTTTACGCGAAATGAATTACTGTAATGTTATAGATTGACGTTTACGTAAATGATAATGTGCGCTGACATTTATTACAGCAACGCTATATTCAGTATATACCAACACTCAAATAATAGAGATGACAAGAAATAAAACTGAGTAGAGCACAACAATCCACGGAGACAAACAGTGGCTTTTTTTGATTTAGTAGATTTTGACGATCACGAACAGGTTGTATTTTGCAGCGATAAAGAGACAGGTTTAAAAGCAATTATTGCAGTACATTCAACCAAGCTTGGTGCTGCAGTGGGTGGATGTCGTATGTGGGACTATGCCTCTGACGAAGAAGCATTGGTAGATGTATTGCGTTTATCTCGCGGTATGACATACAAAAATGCGATGGCAGGCCTTTCTATGGGCGGCGGTAAATCGGTCATTATTGGTGATGCAAAATCAATTAAATCTGAAGCATTATTCAAAGCATTTGGTCGTGCACTGAACGGTTTAGGTGGACGCTATATCAGTGCAGAAGATGTCAACATTACCACTGGCGACATAGCCATTGCGAATACAGAAACACCTTACGTTACTGGCACTGAAGGTAAAAGCGGCAACCCTGCACCATATACAGCATTAGGTACCTACCTTGGTGTTAAAGCAGCTGTAAAACACAAGCTAAGAAGAGACGATTTAGAAGGCCTTACGGTTGCAGTACAAGGCCTAGGCAGTGTCGGCTTTTACTTATGTGAACACCTTCACAAAGCGGGTGCTAAATTAGTAGTCACAGATATAAATGAAGATGCTTTGGCTAGAGCAAAAGCTGAGTTTGGTGCTGAAGTTGTTGGCTTAAATGAAATATATGACGTCGATTGTGACATTTATTCTCCATGTGCGTTAGGTGCAACCATTAATGACGGAACTATTGATAGAATCAAAGCAAAAGTTATAGCCGGTTGTGCAAATAACCAATTAGCTGAACCAAAACATGACCAAGCACTAGTCGATCGTGGCATTTTGTATGCCCCTGACTACGTGATCAATGCCGGTGGTATCATCAACGTGTCTTTTGAAGAAGACTATTGTGCAGACAAAGCGACGAGAAAAGTTGAAGAGATTTACGACACGCTTATTGATGTATTTACTAAAGCTGACCAAGAGCAAAAGCCTACAGGTATGGTGGCAGATGAATTAGCGCGTGAAATTATCGCTCGTGGTGGCAAGTAACCTGATTAAAATCAAACTATACGTAAAAGCCCGCTCTATAGCGGGCTTTTTGTTTATTTTTGGACCAAAATTACGTTAAAGCAACAATCGGACATACCCCATGTCATTAGATATCCTGACATCTTTCTTTGGTTGGATGACCTTAATCAACGTCGTATTGATTACATTTACCGCGTTAGTACTCATATTTGCCAAAAACACAATAGTAAGAACACACCAAATTTTCTTTTCATTAACCGAAGAAAACCTAGAAGCCACCTATTTTCGCTATCTCGCCAACTACAAACTCGCGGTATTGGTTTTTAATCTAGTCCCTTACATCGCATTATTATGCATGAGCTAAGCGCTTAAAACCTTCTTCAAGATCATGAATCAAATCTTCAACGTCTTCTAAGCCGATATGAACACGGACTAATGGCCCTTGATGAGACCAAGTGGAGGCAGTTCGCATAGCACCCACATTTTGAACTGCTAATATCAAACTCTCAAAGCCTCCCCAAGAGTACCCCATTTTAAAATGATGCATACCATCTAAAAATGCAGTGATGTTTTTGACGTAATCAGCCTTTAAAACAAAAGAAAATAAACCATTACTACCGGTAAAGTCGCGTTTAAATACATCGTGACCAGGGCATGATTCAAATGCAGGATGGAGTATCGTCTCTACTTCTGGACGTTGTGACAACCAAGCTGCAACTTTCAGCGCATTTTCTTGATGTTGTTTCATTCTAACACCGAGCGTTCTAATGCCGCGAAGCGCTAAATACAAGTCATCCGGCGAGGTACATTGTCCCATCGTGTAACTGTTTTCTCTTAAGGTGGGCCAGTATTCTTCGGTCGCGGTTGCAGTACCTAACATCACGTCAGAATGACCTACTATATATTTGGTTGCCGCTTGTATCGAAACATCAACACCAAGCTCAAAAGGTTTAAGGTTAACCGCTGCGCCCCATGTATTATCTAGTAGAACCATTACGCCATGTTTGTGGGCGACCTCAGCAATTGCAGGAATATCTTGGACTTCCATGGTCAATGAACCAGGCGACTCTGTAAAAACTAAACGCGTATTTTCTTGAATTAGAGATTCTATATTTTTACCAATAAGAGGATCATAGTAAGTCGTTTCAACGCCAAGCTTTTTGAGCATGTTGTCACAAAACGCCCGCGTAGGTTCGTATGCAGTATCAACCATTAAAATATGGTCACCACTGTGAACGAAAGCCAGTATTGCATTGGTAATGGCAGCGGTGCCAGAAGGATAAAGCGCACAACCTGCCCCTCCCTCAAGCTCAACCATAGCGTCACTGAATGCAAATGACGTACTGGTGCCGCGTCTGCCATAAAAAAGGACCTGGTTTGCTTTGTTTGCTGTGGCATGTTTCATCTCTTTAACAGAGTCAAAAACCACAGTGGAAGCACGTTGTACGCTCGGATTAACGACACCATTCGTCCACTTGCTTGACCTGCCAGCATTTACTATTTTGGTTTGTTCTTTCATAACTCGTCCAATCAAACAACAATTAATGGCTATCTAGCCGTCTAAAACCATTAGAGCAGTCGAACACCGAAAGCACAAGCAAAAGTTCATGCTTAAAAGGTATATTTATACCAATTAGATTAATGATTTGTGTCCTCAGCGAGATTTAAAAGGCTTAGAGGCAAGGCATAGATTGCCGAGAAAGGTGGTTCCCTTGTCAAAATCAATAACGCTGCATGTAGGCCTTTTAAACTCGCCTTTCAGGAGCTTGTCAGATGCAAGATAACTACGGCAGTTTTGCTTGCTGTAGGATAACTATATCTTTACAAAACTTTCTTGTTCTCTCACCTCTGACATAGCTCTGAGTTGATTAAATCATTAGTCCAATTGGTATTATTTAAAGAAACAAATTGAGTTGATCGTCTACAATGTCGTCAAAGGATAATTGAATAAAAGGCAGAATAGCGTCAGCAACTGATTTTAACTGGCGCTCGATATATAAATCGTAATCCAGCGGAGCATTTTGAACTTCAATAGCTTGGGGGCCAGCAGTCGTTATTACGTATTCGATATAACCCTTATTTTGATATTTTTGCTTTTTACCGGCAGCTTTATGAATATCGTCCGCTGCACGCGCTGCTCTTATATGTGGCGGAACATTTTTTTGATAATCTCCCAATTTTCGACGTATTCTTTTTCTGTAAACGAGCTTTTCGTCCATTTTACCAGCTCTCGTTTTTTGTACAGTATCTTGCACAAAATCGATAACGGGCTCGTCATTAAATACTTTCCAATATAAAGTTTGTTGAAATTCTTTTGCTAAAGGTGTCCAGTCTGTTCGAACGGTTTCTAGTCCTTTAAATACGATGTTTCGTTCACCATCTTTTTCAACAAAGCCAGCATATCGTTTTTTAGTGCCAACATCTAAACCTCGAATAGTTGGCATAAAAAACTTAGTGAAGTGCGTTTCAAATTCTATTTCCAGCTTACTGGTAACCTCATAATCCTCACTAATTAATTGGTGCCATTTATCATTTATTAAAGCCTCAAGTTCTTTACCTAGCTTCCTGGCGTCATTTGGTTCATGTTCATTACCAATGTGGACAAAGATAGAATCAGTATCGCCATAGATAACCGAGTATCCTATTTTTTCAATCCAAAGCTTTGTTGTCTTTAAAATTTGATGACCTCGCTTAGTGATTGAGCCAGATAAGCGCGGATCGAAGAACCGACAGCCAGTTGAACCCAGCACACCATAGAAGGAGTTCATGATAATTTTAATCGCTTGAGATAACGCACTATTCTTTTGCCGTTTAGCAATATCTCGCTCAGCCCAAAGTTCATCGATTATTGCAGGTAGAAAATGTTCGTCTCGCGAAAAGTACGCTTCGTCAAAACCAGGTACTGCAGTTGCAGGTGCTTTTAGCCCTTCTACAAGACCCATAGGATCAATAAAGAACGTTCGAATGATAGAGGGGTAAAGAGACTTAAAGTCGAGTACCAAAACATTAGCATATAGCCCGGGTATTGAGTCCATCACGTAACCGCCTGGCGATACTAAATCAGAGCGTCCGTCCCCCAAATTTGGCGCAATATAACCGGCTCGATGCAGTTTGGGTAAATATAGGTTGGTAAATGCTGCGACCGAGCCACCTACTCTATCCAACGATAGACCGGTTAGCTTGCTTCGGAGCTTTGCAAAACTTAATAACTGGGTATGTTCAAATATTTCCCAAACTAGCTTACAATCTTCAAGATTATATTGTGCTAAAGCGACTTTATCATGATGAAAATTATGAATTATTTCATTCAAGCGGTTTTCAACATCATCTACTTTTTTATGTTTACCTAACAGTGTGCTAGCAACATTTTCGAGTGAAAAGCTAGGGAAGTTATATGTCGCTGTTTTTAATAAATCGATACCATCAATGACCACTCGGCCAGCAATATCGAGAAACTTTTGGTCAGAATTGCGCTGATTACGCCAATAAGGCTCTTTTCCATCGCGCCCAATAGTAAAGGCAATATTGTGAAAATCGCAGCGCTTTTGCAGTAAACTAAAATCAAAATTGATGACGTTCCAACCAATGTAAATATCAGGGTCATTAACAGTCGTCCAGGCAATAAATGCATAAAGCAACGCCTGTTCGTTTGCTACCGTCTCCATATATTCGCAGCCAACAACATCTTCATTTGAGGCGCCAACCATAAATACTTTTTGGTGCTTGTCACTGTACAAACCAATAGAGTACAGCTCGCCTTTCGGACTACACTCGATATCAACAGACACCATATCAAGTTGAATATCTTTGGTTTCCTTTTTAAGTTTACATTGCAGTAATTGAGGGTAATTGTTGTTACTAGTTGGGTTTCCAACGAAGGCCGCAACATCAGTAATAAAGCGCTCCATCGTGAAACGCTCTTCTATCCGAATATCGTCTTCATAGCACTTAACTCTATGTTGCTTGAGCGTGTCTCTTGCTTGGTAAAAATCTTTAAGCGAATTAAAATAAAGTCCGCATACCTGTTCGCCGCCAAAAGTAGACAACGTCAGCGGTTCTATTTTATCTAAAACAATGCCGTGCTCTGATAAGATACGCTCGCTTTTCTCTTGGGCATGCTGCTCTATGAAAAATAGCGCTTTTTGGCCATCCACAAGACAATTTATAGGGCCCTCTGCCGTTTTTAACCACAACGAAATAATGATACCGCGCGACGTATCGTACGCTTTTTTGGTTAAAACAAAACCAAATGATTGTGTCGGATGCATTAATACTCGCCAGCCAAACCAATAAACTGTTAATATATACAGCAGTTTAACGAATTCTTACCGAGTTGGAAATAAAACAGCGCATGCTTAGTGAAAAAGTCAAAGACGTCATACGTGGTTCATATAAATCTATCGGTGAGAACCTACCCAATTTTAATCCGCGAAAACAACAAACGTTTTTGATTGCAGAAATAGCAAAAACCTTGGCTGGTGAATACGACAAAAGCCGACGAATAATTGCTGTTGAAGCGGGAACAGGAACGGGTAAATCCTTAGCTTACTCAGTAAGTACCATCCCTCTTGCCTTGATGCGTCAAAAAAAGCTCGTTATCTCAACAGCAACTGTTGCATTGCAAGAGCAGCTTATTGATAAAGATTTGCCGTTTCTAAAAGAACACGGCGGTTTGGATTTTAAATATACGTTAGCGAAAGGCAGACAACGTTATGTCTGCCGACAAAAGTTAGAAATAGTCGCAAACGACAATGACGAGCCACAAGCTGGGTTCACATTTGCTGAAAAGCCAAGCGATTATGACATTCGACTGATTAAACAGCTCAAGAAGTCCCTAGACGAAGGAAAATGGCAAGGCGATAGAGATTCTTGGGTAGATCACATTCCAAATCATATATGGCAGCTCATTCAGTCTGACAAGCATAGTTGTTTACGCCACTTGCCTGAGCACACACATTGTCCTTTTCATAAAGCGCGAGAAACAATGGACGCAGCAGATGTTGTTGTCGTTAATCACTCTTTACTTCTTTCTGATCTCGACATGGGCGGCGGGAAAATCCTGCCAGAGCCCGATGAAACTTACTACGTAATTGATGAAGCGCATCACTTACCAAAGGTTACACGTGACCATGCTAGTGCTGCAATAACGCTAAAAGGTTCTATTGATTGGCTTCAAAAGCTTTCCGAAAGTGGTGATCGATTATCTAAACTGGTTAAAACTCAATCTGCCATTTCTCCATCACTTAAACTGGCCGATGACTGCCAAGATATTCTCGTGTCGATGCAAAAGGTTGTGCAGTTTATTGAAAGCAATCAACAGCAACTCTTTAAAAAGCCCGACAACAAAAATGAAGATGAGCTACTCCACCGATTTGAGCATGGCATTGTGCCGCAAACAATTAAGTCAAACGCTGAAGAATTGTACGAGCTTAGCAAAAAATGTCTGAATCATACGAATAAACTATACATGCTACTTGTTGAAGCAATAAAAGATGGCGAGGTAAAAAATTACCTCGCTGAACCTTTACTGGCTGAATTTGGTTTCTATACACAACGTCTAGAGAATTTTTCAGCACTCTGGGCAATGTATGCAAAAACAGATAGTGAAAAAGCTGCACCATTAGCAAGGTGGTTAGAAAAAACAGTGGGCAAAAAACAAGACTACGTTATTTCAGCGTCACCTATCGAAGTCGGTTTTACCCTAGAAGATAATTTATGGTCAAAATGTGCAGGAGCTGTTTTGTGTTCAGCAACCATTGTCGCGCTAAAATCGTTCGAACATTTTCGAAGACAGGTTGGCCTTGGGCAAAATGACGGTACGCAGTATCAACAAGTCAGTTCACCATTCAATTATAGAGAAAATGCGACGTTAGTCATTCCAAATACCCGCGTTGAACCAAGTCATACAAAGTTTACCGATGAACTCGTTCGGCTGTTACCTGATCTTATTAAACAAGATGAAGCAACATTAGTGTTATTCTCTTCGTACTGGCAAATGGAACAAGTTGCTCAACAGTTGCGCGAGAAACATAAAATATCTTTGCAAATGCAAGGTGAGCAATCTCGACAGCAAATCATCGCTAATCACAAGACTAAACGAGACATCGGTAAGCCTAGCCTTATTTTCGGCACACAGAGTTTTTCTGAAGGACTCGATTTACCAGGTGATTACCTAACACACGTGATCATTACCAAACTCCCCTTTTCAGTCCCGACATCCCCCATAGAAGAAGCACATGCAGAATATGTAACCGCGAAAGGTGGTAACCCTTTTATGTCAATAACGGTGCCTGAAGCCTCTAAAAAGTTGATCCAAGCATGTGGCAGGCTATTAAGGAATGAAAAAGATTACGGCACGATAACGCTTTTAGACCGACGAGTAGTGACTAAGCGATACGGCAGTGAACTGTTAGACTCTCTCCCTCCTTACAAACGAGAGGTTAAGTACTAACATGTTAATTGTCTATTTTAGATTATCGTTAATATGGCCTTGCTCATGAATGATAGCTTTTAAACTGATGGTTAATGCTTCAACAAGGTGATGGTGTTTATGCTGGACAAGGTGATAGCCTTTGACCGTTCTTATCACTTGTTTTTGAACGTTATCAACAAGAATGTTGTCATTATTCCCTGTACGAAATAACGACTGACCGCCAATTTCAAAGGTAAGAATGTAATCTAGCCGGCCCTTAGCAAACATATCTGTTAATTGTGCCCCGTCCGCGATTTGATAGGTGCTAGCCTTTTTTTGTTTCATGAATTGGGTCGTTAAATTTAAACCACCCAGAGTGCCGATAACCAACTCTGGATTATCAAGCACAGCTAACTCGCAAATAACTGACGCCTGACAATACAAGGCTAAATCACCTGAGATTAGCGGGACAGGCACTTTAATCATATCAAGTGTATTCGCTATTTCTTCAACGCGAACTGCGAGACCGTCCAGTTCTCCGGATTTTGCCATTTTTGCACTTCTTCCTGGTGACAATGCAATAAGATTTACTCGATAGCCTATACGACTGTAGGCTTTAACAAGATACTCTTCTACAGGTTTAAAGAAGTGAATATTCGGCTGCGAGTCGATAGATACGGTTGGTTTATCTTGTGCGAATGCGGTCAACGGCAATAAACAAAGAAAACGTAATCCTAAAAAACGGCGCATACTGTGGCTCAAAAAATCCTTTTAGTACAGTATGTGCCGGGGGCTAGATTTTTGCCAATATGGCTCAAGCCAATGCGCTAAAATAGCTAAATATTTTTGTGCTCATGCAAATTGGTTGACGATAATTTAGTTTTTGGCCGTTTGAGTATTATTGTTTACTTTAAGCACAACGCGTCGGTCATAAAAACTAGACTTTTGCTGAGCGTTTGCAACGACTGGCTGTGAGTCACCAAACCCTTGCGTAGAAATCTTATCGGCATCTACGCCATAATTTACCAGTTTGCTTTTAACCGCTTCGGCACGAGCTAGGGATAGTTTTTTGTTTAATGTTGAATTTCCCAACAAATCGGCATGGCCAGATAAGTCAATCGACAGCTCATCGTGTTGATTTAAAATGCTCGCTAGTGAAGCAATTTGTTCTTCATAATAAGTCGGCACCTCACTAGAACCGGTTTTAAACTGCATACTGAGTAATAAATTCGCAGCTGCCAACGCGCTGTGTTTTCCATTCTGTTGTTCTAATGCAATTAATTCTTGTTGATGTTGCTGCTCTGCTAACATCATTTGATGATTAAGCTTGGCTAACTGCATATCAAAGTCTTTTGCTTGCTGAGAATGTTGAGCAACTAACGTGTTTATTTCGTCATCCTGATTAACCGTTTTAACTAAGAATGTACTGGCCAAACCGGTAATTAAAGCCCCAGCAGGACCACCAAAAATAGCACCTACTACTGCGCCAGTACCAAACCCGATTTCTTCTTTTTGAGCATCGGTTAAGCCGTCGTCTTTTGCTAATGTCGCAGGACTTAATACAAGCGAAGTGATTACTGCTGATGTGATTAATGCGTTTTTCATGTTCATTTTCCTTTCATGGATTGTTTGTTTTGCTTGGTATTCATTAAACAACTGAAAAAAGCCCATTTAGGGTGAACATAATGGCAATTTGACGATCAAATATGGCAACAAAATGGCAATTCGCCATAAAACAAGCATTTGCATTGTTTTTTATATATAGTCCTCAAAAAATGCTAAACAGGTACAGCTATGTCAAAGCGAATTGCTATCGTGGAAGATGATGATGCAATCAGAGAAAACTATGCTGATGTGCTACGCCATCAGGGTTATCAAGTGCAAAGTTTTGCAAATCGAGACTCTGCGATGTCTGCATTTACGGCCCAATTACCTCATCTGGTCATATTAGATATTGGATTACACCACGAATACGATGCAGGCTTTGAGCTGTGTAAATGGTTAAGACAAAAGTCAGATACCTTGCCCATCATCTTTCTAACGGCCCGAGATAATGATGTAGATACTGTATCTGGATTAAGAATTGGCGCGGACGACTATTTAACAAAAGATATTAGCCTACCTCACCTAACAGCACGTATCGCTGCGCTGTTTAGAAGGCAGGACGCACAAAATAAGCCCGTAGAACAAGAAAACCTCATAGAACGTGGCCACCTTTGCATCGACAGCCAAAAAATGACTATCCAATGGCAACAACAGTATGTAGAGCTAACGGTTACAGAGTTTTGGATGATTTTCGCACTCGCTAAATCACCTGGACATGTAAAGAATCGCCAACAATTGATGCAAGATTCACAAATTTTTGTCGACGACAGTACGATAACATCACACGTCAAACGTATTAGAAAAAAGTTTATGAAAATAGATCCGACATTTAACTGTATTGAAACGGTATACGGTATGGGCTACCGTTGGAATGACAGCGAGGAAAGTATTTAATGTCGCTAAGGATAGGCCTGCGTACAAAACTAGTATTTCTTTCCTGTTTTCTTTTCACTATCCCATGGTTTGGTTATCAATACGTATGGGAAATGGAAAAATATTTACGTTACGGCCAAGAACAAACGTTAGTAGGCACCGCTCGTGCCCTAGCGACTGCATTGCATGATCGCCCTAATTTGTTCAATAGACAAGCATCATTCTTAGCCAGCGTTGAACGAGGTAAAGACTTGTATGGTTTTCCTATTCGGCAACCCATTCAACTCGACGGTAAATATCAAGACTGGGCGCAGTTTGAGCAAAAATCTCACTTTTACCATCAAGACAATATTATCTGGCAAGCGTTTGATTCTCCACCAATCAGCCAACAATTTAATGCTGCTGTTGGTAAATACGATAAGTTCTTATATCTATTTTTTAATGTCACTGACAATGCGGTTGTTTACCGGGGCCAGAACTCACGTTCGATATTCCTTAACGACCACATTGCTATCAGTGTCAAAAACAATATTGGCGAATTCAAACAATATATTGTTAGCAATAAGCAAGATGGGTGGATAGAAGCTTTTGCACTGGAAGGAGAAAATAAGAAGCCGTCACCTACTACTGAGTTACAAGGTGTTTGGCTTCAAACCAATACCGGCTTTAATGTTGAACTTCGTATACCACTTGAACATGTCGGTAACAATATCGCTTTTTCTGTAGGCGATGTAGATACGCCTCAAACGAAAGTCTTTCGATTAGTGGGTTCTGCCAATACGTCAGAAGTTGAGCAACTTGGCACTATACTCGTACCGTCTCCTGAAATTGAGCGTATTGTAAAAGGCATGAGCAATACGCAATCTAGCATTTGGGTAGTTGATAAACACCAACGCGTGTTAGCAAGTGCAGGAAGTCTAAATGAAGCCAACGGCGTGTGGCGGGCCACTGACGCGAACACTAACGAGGAGACTATTTGGGGAAAGATAGAGCAAAACATTCTTCATCCCATCTACTATCGAGTACTTACCAAACCCGCTAAAGATTTTTATGATCAACTTTATGATGAAAGCCATTTGACAGGTAAACACATCGACCAAGCACTATTGGGCGACGTTAGCAGTAGTTGGCGCCTCAGTACCGACAAACGTGCCGTTATTTTATCAGCAGCATACCCTATTTTTATAGACGATAACGTGCAAGGTGCTGTTATTGTTGAAGAAACAACTAACGGTATAAAATCGCTAAGAAACAAAGCACTTGAACAGTTATTTACTTCGATTCTCGCTATTTTAATAGTGGGCACATTGGCGTTCTTCTTTTTTGCTTCTCGGATTTCCGGTCGAATAAGAACGTTACGGAATCAAGCTGAGAAAGCAATTGATGAACAAGGCAAAGTCAAAGGAGAGCTACCTCTTGTCACGACTAACGATGAAATCGGCGATCTATCTCGCAGTTTTACCACTGCAGTCTCGCGCCTCAGTCAATACAACCAGTATTTAGAGAATTTGTCCTCGCGTTTATCTCACGAACTAAGAACACCTATAGCTGTTGTTCGCACGTCACTTGAAAATATGTCTCTGTTTAATATGCCTAAAGAGGCGAAGCCATACGTAGACCGCGCGCAATCGGGTATTAACCGTCTAAACCACATCATCACAAATATGACCGAAGCCACAAGGGTGGAACAAATTCTACAGAACACGGAAAAACAGGTATTCAACGCTTATGACGTGGTAAACGGTTGTGTCTTGGGCTTCAGACAAATTTATCCGGAAGTGACTATTGAGTTTGAAGCGTTAACACACAAGGCTGACATCGACGGCTCTCCTGAACACTTTGCTCAACTTCTGGAAAAGGTGATTGCCAATGCTATCGACTTCTCTTCAGACAATCAGATAAAAGTCGTGTTGATGACACACAAACAACGCATGATTCTTTCTATTAAAAACAAAGGAGAGCTACTGCCAAAAGAGATCGAAAATACACTTTTTGATTCTATGGTCTCAGTAAGAAAAGACGAAAAACAAGACCAACCTCACCTAGGGCTTGGGCTTTTTATTGCTCGCTTAATTTGTGATTACCACAACGGTAGTATTAGTGCGCAAAACACAGAAGATAAAAACGGCGTACAAGTCAGCATTGATATCCCTCTCGATTAGAAATTAATAACGAATTAACCGAACAAAACACATTGCTCCATATTCTTTGCACATTTGATTGTTAACATAGCCCTGTAATTAATAGATCGAACCAGCACTTTCAATTTATTGGGGTAATTATGTTTTCGAAAATTTTTCCGAAGATAAAGTACGGAACACTATTTTTATTAGCCATGATGTCTTTTACATCGGTAAACGCCAACGCGGGGCTTATTTTGTTTACAGATCGCGATGAGTGGGAAAGCGCGGTAGGCACATCACTTGATTTTGAGGGCTTTAATAGCGCTGATGATATACTAGTCGATTATTCAAGTGGTTCGTTAAAGCGCACTTCAAGTTTAATTAGCGAAGGGGAACGTGCGCTTTCAGTTAAAGAAGGAAACCTGTTAACCATCACATTTAGTCATGAAGTATTTGCGATTGGTTTTGACTTGAATGAGCTAAACACAAACAACCTCGACTATTTTGATAGTGCTGGCCATGAGATTCTTGATGCATTAAAAGTAACGGCTATTTGGAACGAAAGTACATTTTTTGGTTTGATTAGTGACACCGCTTTAACTTCATTTTCTCTACAAGGTTTTAATACCAGCACAAACAACCCTGTTTATGGTCTAGATGCATTAGCTTTTACATCTGCAACACAAGTAAATGAGCCAATGACAGCATTCTTGATGATGTTTAGTGTAGCAGGCCTAGCACTTGCGAGAGTTCGTAAGTCTTAGCCAAACACTCCCAGTTTCTAGGGGCTACTTACTGCACATCCTTAATGCTACCACTGTGCAGAGCCCCTAACCTCAATATCATTTGGTTTTGCCCGTAGCCCAAAACTTTCTGTATTTGCAGAGAGAATCACTACAAAAGTCTCTACTATTTTACCCAGCCAATACTAAGAACATAACGCCTACCACTTGTAACCCTGGTTACTTGATGTTCGGAAATATCAGGCCTAAAAAACTTTACTCTTGAAGACTCGTAAATTGGGGTATTACAGATAAACTTGCCGCCCTGCTTGGCCTGTTTTAATACAAAATTTAGGCGAAAATGTTTTCCATCTAGCACTTTATCAATATGCGCTGGCACTAAACTTCCTTCAGGAAACCTCAACAAATAGACATCAAACGGTATTGGTCGGCGTCCTGTCGCCAGCAGAAGCTTGTCGTACCCTGTTTCTTGCCGTCCTTTTTGCCACCGAAAGAGCTTTTTCATTGCTGCCACTCTAACTTTCTATCGGAACCGTTTAGATAGCGGCTTATTCTATGCCGATATATTTATGGACTTGAACAGATAGGCGCCAGTCATTTTCTATACATGTTTTAATGGCAAGTTCAGTTGCTCGTTGCTTTTGACTTATGGGCTGCAAATACACTTGCTTATCTGTCACCTTAAACTCGTTTAGTAAAGACTTTAAGTCATCGACATGTTGCTCAGTGGCTACAGGGTGCTTAATTTCATTGGCACGTTCCATAGCTTGAGCCAAAATGGGATAACCCCCTCGCATGTTAACCTTTGGAGACACGGTTACCCAACAAGCATCGGTTGTCTTTACTTCGAACGTGCCTGACGTTTCAATTTGCGTAGAGTAACCTTGCTGCTCTAAAGCATGACATAGGGGAGTTAAGTCAAACATACAGGGCTCGCCGCCAGTGATAACAATATGCTTTGCTTGGTAGCCTTGCTGATTGAATAGTTGGATTATCTCTTCAACCGAGAGTACAGACCAATGTTCAGAGTCACCTTTTTTAGCAAGTAAATCCTTTACCGGTATAGAAAATTCAGGTTTGGCTTCCCACGTATGTTTTGTATCGCACCAAGAGCAACCTACCGGACACTCTTGTAATCGGACAAACACAGAAGGTTGACCTGTAAAAGAGCCTTCGCCTTGCAAGGTTTCAAAGATTTCATTGATTTTATAGGTAATTGCCATTGAATCGCTTTAGCCAGACGGCTAGATAAAGTAAAATTCGAAATTATTGTGATTATACCCTAAGAGACAACGTAAATGACCGAAAAAGTTGTTGTGATATATTCTGGCGGCATGGACTCGTACACTGTCCTTAACCGCGCTATTAAAGATGGGAAAGCGGTTTACGCCTTAACATTCGATTATGGACAACGGCACGTCAAAGAAGTAGACGTGGCAAAAGGTGTATGTGAACGGTTAAATATACCACATAAAGTCATCGATATATCTGCCATAAATGAACTACTAGCGGGCTCTTCACTGACAGACAGTATAGATATTCCTGAGGGACATTACGAAGAAGAAAGCATGAAGTCGACCGTAGTGCCTAATAGAAACATGATTTTACTCTCTCTGGCGGTAGGCTACGCAGTTTCTGTAGAAGCGGGACAAGTATACTACGGCGCACACTCTGGCGATCACGCAATTTATCCTGACTGCCGCCCTGAATTTGTCCTTAAAATGAATGATGTATGTAAGATTGCCAACTACGAACCAGTAGAAATACACAGCCCTTATTTACACGTTTCTAAAACCGCTATACTCACAGACGGCCTTAAAATGGGTCTTGATTACAGTGAAACTTGGACGTGTTATAACGGGCGCGAAAAGGCGTGTGGTAAGTGTGGTGCTTGTCAAGAAAGACTCGAAGCATTCCGAGATAATAACGCAATAGATCCATTGAGCTACGAATAGCAATATTAAACACCAACGTCTAGGTATTCGTCTGGGATACAATAAACTAACTAGCCAATAGCCTTAACAGGGTATTGGCTTTTTTTATATCACGTTATATGCTCAAAATACGTTACAGCAGTTAGATAACTCAATGTTTCTAAACGCCATAAAATCTACGATTGACTATTGTTTGTTTACATTAGGTTTTGTTATTGCCGTCCAATTGCCGGAGTTCATCCAACAATACAAGCAATTTCTTGCAGGAAAGTTGAGTGAATCTCAATGGCATTTAAGCAGTTATCAAAGTATTGCGGATCAACAATTTGCTGGAAGTTTAAAAGCACTAGTAGATACGTATAAACAAAGCGACCAATTAGCCATTCAACAAACAGGCGACCATGTTGCAACCATGGTTGACAGACACAACACGATTACACAACAACTTAACAGCTTCGATACTGCAAGCTATATCGACCAAATTATCGCCATGATATCGGGTATCAAGATCGAAGATGCTCAAACGGTATTAAGTTATTACCAATTGGCAGTACCACTGACAGTGGAGGCAATTTCGACGGGTGTAATCTTTGCATTTTTATTGGTTTGGAGCCGAATGATATTAACTAGCCTATTACACAAGTTAGTTGGCCGCAGTAGTCATCCGTCGTATTAATGAAAAGAAATCGAGAATAAAAAAGGCTGCATTAGCAGCCTTTTTCAATTATTGGTCTTGACCGTTGCCGTCTTCTACACGGCTTTTCAATTTCTGGCCAGGTCTGAAGGTAACCACTTTTCGCGCAGAAATCGGAATGTCTTCACCAGTTTTTGGGTTTCTACCCGGGCGTTCACTTTTCTCTCTAAGATCAAAGTTTCCAAACCCCGAGAGTTTCACTTGTTCACCGCTTTCAAGGGTTTCGCGTATTTCTTCGAAAAATATCTCAACCATATCTTTGGCGTCACGTTTACTCAACCCAACTTTTTCATAAAGGTGCTCTGCGACTTCTGCTTTGGTTAGCGCCATTGCTTAATCCCTCAGTGATGCATTCAACTCGTTTTTCAATGTATCGACCACACGATCCACCACTTCAGTGATGTCTTTTTCTTCAAGCGTTTTTTCGGTATCTTGCAATGTCATCGCAATTGCAAGACTCTTGAAGCCCGGTTCGATACCTTTACCTTGGTATACATCGAACAAGTTTAGATCAACTAAATAATTTCCGCCAACCTTTTCAATAAGTTGTAGCACTTTTTTTGCTTCAACTTGCTCTTCAACAACAACAGCGATATCACGTCGGTTTGCTGGGAAGCGCGAAATTTCGCGTGCTTCAGGCACATTTAAGTCTAAAATTTGCTCAAGCGATAATTCGAACACTAAAGTACGACCGTTTAATCCTAATTTTCTTTCTAATTCAGGATGTAACGCACCAATGTACCCAATCAAAGTATCTTGTTTGTATATAGCAGCCGTTTGCCCCGGATGCAAAGCTGGATTCTCACTTTTTACAAAATGAAACGCTTCTAACTTACCTGTTACACCCAGTAAACCTTCAACATCCCCTTTCATATCGAAGAAATCAGCAGCAGCCTTTTCAAGATTCCAGTGTTCTTGATGGCGAGCACCTGAAATAACACCAGCGATCATTTGATCTTGGCGAACACCATTTTCCGCAGAGTCATCAGGTATAAAACGTAAACCTGTTTCAAAAAGACGAACTCTCGCTTGTTGACGGTTTTGGTTATAGCTAACGGCTTGAAGTAACCCTGTCCAAAGACTTAGGCGCATCACAGACATTTCCGAAGAAATTGGATGTGGTAACGTCATTACCTCTTCACTTGGGTGCAATAATTCTTGCACTTTAGGGTCGACAAAGCTGTAGGTAATAGCTTCTTGATAACCTCTATTCACTAGCGTTGCACGCACTTTAGAAAGACTTAACTTGCTTTCTTGATGCTTACGCATAGACAAAGATGCTTGCGGTGCTACGTTAGGAATATTGTTGTAACCAAAGATGCGGGCTACTTCTTCAATTAAATCAACTTCAATTGAAATATCAAAACGATATGCCGGTACTGAAACGTTCCACACATCGTCTGCAAAATCGACCGTGAAACCTAAACGCGTTAAAATTTCAGTGACTTTATCTGTGTCGATGTGAAGACCGATACGTTGATCTAACTTTGCACGTCGCAGACTTACCGTGCGTGGTGCAGGAATGTTTTCTTCAGAAACCGCTTCAGTAATTGGTCCTGCTTCACCACCCACAATATCAAGTAACAATGCAGTTGCTCTTTCCATTGCATCTCGTTGCATTTGTGGATCTACACCACGTTCATAACGATGTGATGCGTCTGTGTGCAAGCCGTATTGACGTGCCTTGCCCAGAATAGCAAGCGGTGCAAAGAAAGCACTTTCTAAAAAGATATCTTTGCTTCCTTCGGCTACACCTGAATGTAAACCACCGAAAATGCCAGCCATAGCAAGCGCTTTTTTGTCGTCAGCAATGACTAGAGTTTCTTGAGAGAGCGTTACTTCATTCTCATCAAGTAAAGTTAACTTTTCTTCTTTATTTGCAAAGCGTACATCAATCGAACCGTCAATTTTATCTAAATCGAATGCATGCATTGGATGACCAAGTTCCAACAGTACGTAGTTTGTAACGTCAACAACGGGGTCAATTGAACGAACACCACAACGACGAAGTTTTTCAACCATCCACAGTGGAGTCGTTGCATCTAGGTTAATGTTTTTAATAACACGGCCCAAGTAACGAGGACATGCTTGTGGCGCTGATAATTTTATTTCACGAACATCATCAATAGTTGGCGATACTGGCTCAATTTCTGGGCCGTTCACTTCTAGGCTATTTAACACACCTACTTCACGTGCTAAGCCTTTAATACCTAAACAGTCACCGCGGTTAGCGGTTAAATCAACATCAATAGTGACATCATTTAAATCAAGGTATTCACGAATATCTGTGCCAATTGGGGCGTCTAGTGGCAGCTCAATAATGCCGTCAGCACTTTCGGCTAAGCCTAGCTCGGACTCTGAACACAGCATTCCGAATGACGGTTGACCACGTAGCTTGGCTTTCTTAATCTTAAAGTTACCAGGTAAAACGGCACCAACCATAGCAACAGCAACTTTTAAACCCAAACGACAGTTCGAAGCACCACAGACGATATCAAGCAATTCACCATCTTCACTTGCACTACCGACATTAATTTTGGTGACTTGTAATTTATCAGCATCAGGGTGTTGACCACATTCAACAACTTCACCGACCACTACGCCAGTAAACTCACCTGCCACTGGGTCAACACCATCGACCTCTAAACCTGCCATGGTAATTTGATGAGCAAGTTCATCTGCCGTGCTATTCGGACTAACCCACTCTCTTAACCAAGAATTACTAAATTTCATAATTGCTAGTCCTACTTAAACTGTTTTAACAAACGAAGATCGTTTTCGAAGAAAGAACGTAAATCATTAACGCCATAGCGCAACATTGTTAAACGTTCTACACCCATACCAAAGGCAAAGCCTGTGTATTCTTCTGGGTCGATACCGACAGATTTAAGTACATTTGGATGAACCATTCCGCAGCCTAGAACTTCTAACCACTTACCATTTTTACCCATCACATCGACTTCTGCAGACGGCTCTGTAAATGGAAAATAAGACGGACGGAAGCGGATCTCTAAATCTTCTTCAAAGAAGTTATGCAAGAAGTCGTGCAAAATTCCTTTTAAGTGCGTAAAGCTTACATCTTTGTCTACTAGTAAGCCTTCTACCTGATGGAACATTGGCGTATGTGTTTGATCGTAATCGTTACGGTATACACGACCCGGAGAAATAATACGCAAAGGTGGCTTCTCAGCTTCCATTGTACGGATTTGAACACCCGATGTTTGTGTACGTAAAACTAATTTAGGATTGAAGTAAAACGTATCATGGTCTTGGCGTGCAGGATGATGCTCAGGGATATTAAGTGCATCAAAGTTATGGAAATCATCTTCGACCTCAGGACCAGCTTTAACTTCAAAGCCTAGCTCAGAAAAAAATGACTCGATACGCTCTATCGTGCGAGTTACTGGGTGTAATCCACCAATCTCACTTGTATTACCTGGTAACGTTACGTCAATTGACTCTGCCGCTAACTTCGCTTTGATCTCTTCAGCACGCAAAAATTCACCGCGTTCAGTCAACAATTTTTGCACTTGCTGCTTTGCCTGGTTAATAACCTGACCAGCTTTAGGTTTTTCTTCTTTCGGCAACTGGCTAAGGCCTTTCATTAGTTCGGTGAACTGGCCTTTCTTACCAAGAAAGCCAACACGAACGTCATCTAATGCTGCCGGCGTACCTGCTTCAGCGATAGCTTTTTCGGCTTGCAAAATAATTTCGTCTAAATTCATGAGATCCTCGAAAAGCGAACTACCCGCTTTTTATAGACTGAACAAAATAAAAATGGTGGATAATTCTACACAAAATAAACGCGCAAAAGTAGCGTAAAATAAGGCTTTTTAATGTTTTTTTTATCCTAAATAACCGAGTATTTAGCGACAGATAAAATTTTGTACAAATTGTGATGATTTCACTAATGAAGGAGATTCGCGACGATAATCCATGCTAAAATATCGCGTTTTTTATTAATTTTGAGAAATCCGTGACTAATAACGACATTTTTAGACGCTTACGCTTTTGTTTTAACCTGAACGACCATCAAGTTAGGGACGTTTTCGCTTTAGCGGATGTAGGTGTCACTGAACAGCAAATTAGTCATTGGCTTAAAAAAGAAGACGATGTGCAACAGGTTAATATGCCAGATGCGAAGTTAGCTGCTTTCCTTAATGGCTTTATAACCTATAAACGCGGTCCGAAAGACGGTGATAAGCCTGCAATAGAAAAAAAGCTTAATAACAATCTTATTTTCACCAAGCTTAAAATTGCACTTAATTACAAGGCGGAAGACATTATCGCACTATTAAGTTCTGTCGATTTTCGCTTAGGAAAGGCAGAGCTTAGTGCGTTTTTTAGAAAACCAGATCACAAACATTTTCGCGAGTGTAAAGATCAAGTACTAAGGAACTTTCTTACTGCACTACAAAAACAAGAAAGGCCAACCGTTAATAACGCGCACTCTACCTCTGTAAACAAAGTACAGCCACAAAAGTCGCACGCTAAGAAAAGTGCAACTCAAAAAAGCAGCAAAAAAGATAAAAAGATTTACCACAACCCGAATGCCGCTAAACAAGATAGTAGCCGCAATGTTTTAAAATTAAAGCCAGAGCAAATCTGGGGTAAGAAAACTGAAGATTAATATGATGAATGAACTAACTTTTTCTTTCTCGCCACTAGAAATAAAAACAGAGTTTGATTGGCAGTTATGGCAAGAGCTAAATGTATTTGAAGGTGACGAACTCATCGCAAAAGCAGAGTTTGAGGTTATTACACTGAATAAAAATCGCGGTGCTAAGGAAACCTACGAGAAGCTTGACGATCTGGGCGCGACAGATTGGGAATTACCGTTGAACTTGTTTTTTACTAAACAAAACTTAAACCCAACCACTAGTAAGTTAATTGAAGCGAAAACAAACGACAAAAAAGCGCAACAACATATCATGCTCGAGGCTTTGTCTGTAACGCCTAACCGCAGACGCAAAGGTATTGCTAGATTAATGCTTCAAAAAATAGTTGAGGAACACAACAAAGCCCAAAGCCTATTCACTTTGGCTATGCCAATGAGTAACTTTGTTGATGCAGATGCGTGTGAATTAGAAAGTGATAAAGTGTTTTATCAATCTTTGGATTTAATTAACGACGATACTAACCAGCAACAGGTTGTCGATTTTTTTTCACAAGTTGGCTTTAAAGCGTTGGAAGTAGACGAATCCTTGTTAGCAGAACCGTTGCCGTATGCCCTATTAGTGAGTTCACCTCAATTGATAGCCAAGGAACAGTAGTACTTCTTTTAAATGTCTAATTATATTAGCTAAACATGTATAACCTATAGTTACTTCTATAAAAAAGCCACCTACACAGGTGGCTTTTTCTTATTCTCATTAGAAGTCTTGCCATTCATTAACGACAGTGTTTTGAGCTCTCCGCTGCACAGGGCGTGGGCGTCTAACTTCTCTTACCGGCTCTGGGATTACATTACTTCCTTCGTCACCTATTTTAAAGTTCGACACTTGTGCTAATAAGCTTTGCGCCTGGTCTTCCATTGACTTGCTGGCCGCTGTTGCTTCTTCTACGAGTGCAGCGTTTTGCTGAGTCATAGTATCCATTTGAGAGACTGCTCCACTTACTTCACTGATACCAGCAGATTGCTCGCGTCCTGCAGAATCAATGTCAGAAATCATGGTAACGACTTCTTGCACTGCCGAGACCAGCTCGCCAAAGGTTTTACCTGTGTCGTCAACAAGCTTGCTACCTTGATTAACCGCATCAACACTGTCACTAATCAAACCTTTAATTTCTTTTGCGGCAGACGCACTGCGCTGTGCTAAGTTCCTAACTTCACTGGCAACGACAGCAAAACCTCTGCCTTGCTCTCCAGCGCGCGCTGCCTCTACGGCGGCATTCAAAGCTAATAGATTTGTTTGGAAGGCAATTTCATCGATAACACCAATGATGTCTGATATCTTCTTACTCGACTTTTCGATAGCTTCCATAGCAATAATTGCATTGTTAACGACTTCTTTACCATCGCTTGCTTTGTTCATCGCGTTGGTTGACAGTTTTGTTGCTTCCGTTGCATTTTGGGCATTTTGTTGTACTGTTGATGTCAACTCTTCCATTGCGGCAGCCGTTTCTTCAAGGCTAGAGGCTTGAGATTCAGTTCGTTGGCTCAATTCATTATTACCTACTGCCAGCTCTCGAGATGACGTAAACACGTGATCCGCTGCATCACGAATCGTATGCATCATGCCACTCAAGTTATCCAACAACCCATTCATTGACTCGCCTAAGACATTAAACTCTTCGCCCAAATCAACCTCAATAGAACTAGTTAAGTCGCCTTCGGCCATCGACATAATGGCTGATTTAATTTCAGCGATCGCTTGCTTACGCTGTGTGATGTCTGTAGCGTATTTCACTACTTTGTAAGGGTTACCGTTCAAATCAAAAATGGGATTGTACGAGGCTTGAATCCACACTTCTTTGCCAAATTTTCCAAGTCGCTTGTATTCGCCAGAATCAAACTCACCTTGATTTAGTTTATGCCAAAACATTTGATATTCAGGAGAACGTGCTAACTCTGGCTCGGCAAACATACTGTGATGTTTACCGCGAATTTCTTCAATGCCATACCCCATGGTCAATAGGAAGTTGTCATTGGCATCGATAATGGTGCCGTCCATATTAAACTCAATAACCGCTTGTGACTTGCTGATCGCATCTATTTGGCCTGAGTAATTTGCATTTTGTAACTTTTGTTCCGTTACATCTGTCGCGTATTTAACGACTTTATAGGGGTTACCATTGGGATCTAATATTGGGTTATAAGAAGCTTGGATCCAAATTTCCCGTCCTCCTTTGGCAAGACGTTTGTACTCTCCCGTATCAAACAAACCTTGGTTCAGTTTCTGCCAAAACACTTTGTATTCAGGTGAATTAGCATAGTGAGGTTCAGCAAACATACTGTGATGTTGGCCTTCAATTTCCGCTAGGCTATACCCCATTGCTGCCAAGAAATTTTCATTCGCATTAATAATAGTGCCATCCATATTGAATTCGATGACCGCTTGCGATTTGCTGATTGCGTCTATTTGACCAGAAAAATCTGCGGCCTGAAGTTTCTGTTCCGTAATGTCGCTCGCGAATTTAACCACTTTAAATGGCTCACCATTTAGGTTCATAATTGGGTTATAAGAAGCTTGAATCCAGATTTCTCTGCCGCCTTTGGCTAAACGCTTGTATTCGCCAGAATCAAAGTTGCCTTTATTCAAGTTTTGCCAGAACATTTTGTACTCAGCTGAAACCGCATATTCAGGCTCTGCAAACATTGAGTGATGTTGGCCAACAACTTCATCTAACGTGTAGCCCATAGCTGACAGGAAATTGTCATTTGCCGTAATTATCGTGCCGTCCATATTGAATTCGATAACTGCCTGTGATTTACCTATTGCGGCAATCTGGCCTTCATAATTGGCCGCTTGCATTTTTTGAGCAGTAATATCTGTCGCAAATTTAATTACACCAACGGGCTTACCGTTCTCATCAAAAACAGGGTTATAGGAAGCACTTATCCAAACCTCTTTGCCACCTTTGCCATAACGTTTGTATTCACCTGTATCAAATTCACCACGATTCAATTTCTCCCAAAACGCTTTGTATTCTGCGCTTTGTGCGTATGTCGAGTCGGCAAACATACTGTGATGCTGTCCTTGTATCTCGTCTAAGCTATAACCCATCGCATTGAGAAAATTGTCGTTAGCGGTAATGATGGTACCATCGAGTTTAAATTCTATAACCGCTTGAACTCGATTGATTGCCTCTACTTTTGCGACAAGTTCCTGTTCGGAGTTTGATTGTGCTTTAGACGCCGTTGCCATAGTGATATATCCTTTCGTTTTTCTTAGATCCCAAGAAGGACTGAATTAAGCGAAGAAATGCTTAATGTTAGTTACGATACTTATAGTGCAATGCAGTAATAAATAACAAGTTTAATCTAGTGTTTTTAACAATTTATCAATGAAATTCAACAAAAATTTAGCATTAGGCTAAGTAATAAACAGCTTTAAATGTACCAAAACGTAAAAAGCCCAAATTGCGAACAATTTGGGCTTTTGGGAAAGCTATTCAATTAAGCATCGATTAGCTGATAATCTTCTGCCAATACTTTTATTATTTCTGCCTTAGGGTTTTCGCTCAAAATAATTTTCTGGCCAGTAATTTTCTCTGCGATACCCGTGTATGTTTTTGATACTTCCATCAACACTTGCGTAGGCAGTTCATTATCTCTGGCTAACGCTTCTCTCTCATCCATACGCGCTTTGTTAAGCAGGATATCAGGATCCGGAAAATGATTGAGTAATAACTGACGGAAACTCTCTTTCGAGTTTTCAACAACCAGGCCATTACGATATTGTTCACCGTCCCAAATACGAGATGAATCTGGCGTGCCTACTTCGTCCATATAAATCAGTTTATCGTTGCCCGCTTTATCTTTGACATAACCAAACTCAAATTTAGTATCAACAAAGATTTGATCCAACTTACTAAGCGCTTCTGAAATTACATCAAACCCTTGAGTCAGCAATTGCTCGT
This sequence comes from Thalassotalea euphylliae, assembly GCF_042682785.1. GTDB lineage: Bacteria > Pseudomonadota > Gammaproteobacteria > Enterobacterales > Alteromonadaceae > Thalassotalea_F > Thalassotalea_F euphylliae. The sequence goes on from NZ_JBHUIB010000003.1 coordinate 871,694, forward strand.
AAAGCGAAATATCATCAGCAGATTTAAAATTAAATGCAGCGAAATTGTCTTCGATATTCTTACGTGTAATATTTACGTCATCTGCCTCAGGAACTCCTGGAATACCTTTTAAAATACCTTTAGTGGAAGGCGTTTGAAGTAATTCTGGCAACTTACTATCTTTTGATAGACCCTCTGGCAAATTAATACCGCAAAATTCTCGCTCACCTTTTTCATAAGCGCGCCACATCGACCCTGTAATGTATTGACGACAAATAGCCTCAATCATTACCGGCTGTGCTTTTTGCACAATCCAAACAAATGGATGCGGGATATCAAGAATATGACTATCTGCCAAGCCTTGCTCTTTGAACAACTTAAACCAATGGTTAGACACTGCGTTTAGTGCAGCACCTTTACCAGGAACACCACGCATTCCGCCTTCACCGGTCCAAATACAATCAAATGCTGAAATACGATCACTAATCACCATAATCGCCAGTGGTGTATCAGCTGGTACATCGTAGCCTTTTTCATCAATCAAACGACGGCTATCAGCCTCTGTTAACCAATAAACACTACGTACTTTTCCACTGTGAACTGGCTTGTCTGTACGAATAGGTAAATCATCATTTACCGCCAACACTTGATCTGCAAGACTCATGCTTTAAACCTTTCTTGTAAAGAATCTATTTGTTTAAACCCACCCTATAAGATTAAACAAATAAACTCTTTTAAAATACTAAAGTGATATTTTTGAAGGTAATGCGTTTTAGAGCAAGGAAAATAAACGGAGTTTACGAATGTAAGTGAGTATATTTAACGTAGCTATTAAACGGATTAGCAATAAAAATAACCTTTAAAAAGAGAAAAGGACGCTAGAAGCGTCCTTTTACTGTCTCATTCAACTGTGATTATGCAGCTAAAGCAGCGTTTGCTTTTTCTACTAATACAGTGAAAGCTGCTTTATCGTATACAGCGATGTCAGCTAGGATCTTACGATCGATCTCGATAGAAGCTTTCTTAAGACCGTTGATGAAACGGCTGTAAGATAAACCATTTTGACGAGATGCTGCGTTGATACGAGCAATCCAAAGTTGACGGAATTGACGCTTACGTTGACGACGGTCACGGTATGCGTATTGGCCAGCTTTAGTTACAGCTTGGAAAGCAACGCGATATACGCGACTACGAGCACCGTAGTAACCTTTCGCTTGCTTTAAAACTTTTTTGTGAGAACGGCGTGCTACAACACCACGTTTTACTCTTGCCATTGTCTAAGTCTCCTATTAAGCGTGACGTAACATTTTTTTAACTGACTTGATGTCAGACGCGGCAACTAGGCACTTAGCACGTAGGTGACGCTTAACTTTGGTACGGCGCTTAGTCAGGATGTGACGAAGACCAGCTTGCTTGAATTTATAGCCGTTAGCTGTAGGCTTAAAGCGCTTTGCAGCACCTTTGTTAGTTTTCATTTTAGGCATGAAAATTACTCCGCATTTCTGCCATTAATATTAAGTTATTAGGGCGAGAGTGCTTATCGCGCTCTACTTGCAGGCCTCAATAACCAGCTTCAAGATAATAGTGGTGAGCTAAAACCGAAGTTTTGAACTACTTGTAGACCAAGCTATTAACGTTTAATTGGTGCTAGAACCATTATCATCTGACGACCTTCTGCCTTTTTAGGGAAGAATTCGACTGATGCAATGTCTTCTAAATCGGTTTTAACGCGAGTTAAAAGCTCTATACCAATTTCTTGGTGGGCCATTTCACGACCGCGGAAACGTACTGTTACCTTAGCCTTGTCACCACCTTCTAAAAAGCGCTTCAGGTTGCGTAGTTTGACCTGATAGTCGCCTTCATCTGTGCCAGGACGGAATTTAATTTCCTTAACCTGAATCTGTTTTTGCTTTTTACGCTGTTCTTTTTGCTGTTTGCTTTTCTCGTAAAGGAATTTACCGTAATCCATTACGCGACAAACTGGAGGTTTAGCTGTTGGACTGATCTCAACTAAATCAACGCCTGCTTTTTCTGCTTCGTCTAACGCTTCGTTAAGTGAAACGATACCAATAGCTTCGTTATCGATACCTTGTAAGCGCACTTCCTGCGCAGTAATAGCTTCGTTTATACGATGTGCTGGCTCTTTTTGCCCGCCTTTTTGACCACCTTTAATAGTCAATTCCTCCAAAGAACTTAAAAATATCAGGCGTGGTTTCTCATTCACGCCTGCGTAAAAAGTGTATTATGCCCGTGTTTCAACTTCTTGCGACAATTTAGCAATAAAGTCTTCTACCGACATTTTACCTAAATCTTCACCACCACGCGTTCGAACGGCAATTTCACCATTCTCCATTTCTTTGTCACCAACAACTAAAAGATATGGAACACGCTTTAATGTGTGCTCGCGGATTTTAAAGCCTATCTTCTCATTTCTCAAGTCAAGTTTTGTTCTAAAGCCATTTTCTTTCAGTTTTTTAACAACTTTTTGACAATATTCGCTTTGTTTTTCCGTAATATTCATCACAGTCGCTTGAACTGGAGCTAACCAAGTTGGGAATTTACCCGTATATTCCTCGATTAAAATACCAATGAAACGTTCTAAAGAGCCAAGAATTGCACGGTGAATCATCACCGGTATATGACGTTCGCCATCTTCGCCGATATAAGAAGCATCTAAACGGCCAGGTAAAGCAAAATCTAACTGCACAGTACCACATTGCCAATTACGGCCTAAACAATCCAATAGTGTGAATTCAATCTTTGGACCATAGAACGCACCTTCACCAGGCAAGTACTCAAATGGGATGTCTAAGCTTTTAAGTGCATTTGCTAAACCTTCTTCCGCTTTATCCCATATTTCATCCGCGCCTATCCGTTTCTCAGGACGAGTAGAAAGCTTCACCAGAATATCTTCAAAACCAAACGTTTTATATACGTCATAGACCATTTCGATACATTTAGTAACTTCTGCCTGAACTTGATCTTCTGTGCAGAAAATGTGTGCATCATCTTGAGTAAAACCACGCACACGCATTAGGCCGTGCAAAGCACCTGATGGCTCATTACGATGACAACAACCAAATTCTGCCATACGCAGCGGTAAATCGCGGTATGATTTTAAACCTTGATTAAATATTTGAACATGGCCTGGACAGTTCATTGGCTTAATAGCATATTCACGCTTTTCAGATTCCGTAGTGAACATGTTCTCAGCGTATTTATCCCAATGTCCGGAGCGTTCCCACAACTGACGGTCCATCATTAATGGACCTTTTACTTCATCATAATCATACTCGTGAAGTTTTTCGCGAACGAACTTTTCAAGCTCAGTGTAAATAGTCCAACCATCGTTGTGCCAAAATACCATACCAGGCGCTTCTGTTTGCCAGTGGAATAAGTCTAATGCTTTACCAATTTTACGGTGGTCACGTTTCTCTGCTTCCGCTAAACGTTGTAAGTAAGCTTTCAACTGCTTCTTGTCAGCCCAAGCTGTACCGTATATGCGTTGCAGCATTTTGCGTTCAGAATCACCACGCCAGTATGCACCAGCTACATTCATCAACTTAAAGTGATGACAGTGCTTCATGTTTGGTACATGAGGACCGCGACACATGTCGATATATTCTTCGTGGTGGTATAAACCAGGACGGTCGTCTTTAGAAACGTTCTCGTCTAGGATTTCAATTTTGTACGGTTCGCCACGCGATTCAAAGGTATCACGGGCCTCTTGCCAAGAAACTTTTTTCTTAACAACTTCATAATTTGTCTTGGCTAGTTCAAGCATACGCTTTTCTAGCTTTGCTAAATCTTCATCATTTAGCGGGTGCTCAAGGTCTACATCGTAGTAAAAACCGTTATCAATCGTCGGACCAATGGCCATTTTTACGTCAGGGTATAGCTGCTTAATTGCATGACCCAATAAGTGAGCACAAGAGTGGCGAATAATCTCTAGACCGTCTTCGTCTTTCGCGGTAATAAGCTGTAGTTCACTATCTTCGGTGATCATTTCACACGCATCCACGCGTTCACCATTGATTCGACCCGCTAAAGTAGCTTTCGCTAAACCAGGTCCTATGTCTAAAGCAACATCCATTACAGATACAGCGTTATCGAAAGAGCGTTGACTTCCGTCAGGGAGAGTAATTACAGGCATGAATTTTCCTTTAATACAGTGGCGACACACACGAAGCGCCGCTTGTTAACATTCACCACAGAGTATATTGTGGTCTAATAATTTGTAAGCTCGGAAATATAGGGAAATTCCCCCGCTTTTTCAATGGAAAAATGGAATAAATACAAGCTAATTCAGCATTTTCACCAAATTGTCATTTTTTTTCTGGTTTTTTCATCGGTAATGCCAGCAACTGCCCAAGAAAACGAGTGGCGCTTAGTGAGGTCAAATGACGTAATTAACATTTGGCAAAGCAAGTCAAAAGCTGACGGAATCTCGACAATCAAAGCAGAACTAACAACAAAATCGACGTTGTCAGGTTTCCTTTTGTTTTTACAAGACACCGCTAACATCCCCAACTGGCTCGACAACTCAGATTACAGTGAAATAATTGCCCAACTAACGCCAACGAGAAATGTGTTTATTACCCAATTTGAAGGAGTGTGGCCAGTTAAATCGAGAAATATGGTAATAGAGACAGAATATGTGCAAAACGACGATTTTAGTATTGATATTTTTGTACAGGACGCATCAACAAAAGCAGAACAAATTTCAGACTCTATTCGGGTCACCGTAAACCAAGCGCACTGGCACATTAAGCCAATCATTGATTCGGGTATACAGATTCAATACCAGTTTTCTGTTGATCCCAATGGCGCAATTCCAGATTGGTTGGTAAACAAAATGACGCTAGATTCAGTGTGGAAAACGTTGAATAACATACATCAACAGCTGCCAAGTTCGTCTTGGCAGGATTTCTCTATCAGTAATATTGAAGAGCCTACGAGGGAAAATAGCGCTGAAATGCGCTAATTTTGGGAGAAATACTTCTGTAGTAAAACCGTGTTTATACGCCTGTAATTGGTGCTTCTGGGCATTATTAGCCATACTGTAATTAGCATTGAATAAGAGAAAATAACGATGTGGCAAACCATAGAAGAAGCTATTTCAGAGGCAACTCGCACCGATTTTCATATTTCGGAAAAATCTGAGGTCACCGGAGGCGATATTAATCTTGCTTATCGCATATCTAATGGACAACGCGATTACTTTGTAAAATTAAATGATAGAACCGCTTATGGCTCCATGGAACAAGAGGCTTACTCACTTTCTCAGATAAAAAATTTAGCCCCCATTTCTTGTCCTTCTCCAATAACCACTGGTGTTACATTAGATAAAAGCTTTTTGGTGATCGAGCACTTAAATCTTTCAGATAAAGGAGATTGGTTTGAGCTTGGCAGTCATCTAGCGAAAATGCACAAACAGTGCACCCATGGGGAATATGGATGGCAACACGACAACTTTATTGGCAGAAATTTGCAACCAAATAAATGGCAAAAAAATTGGAGCATGTTCTTTTCAGAACAGCGCATTGGTTGGCAATTGCAACTGCTTCATGAAAAGTCGATAACATTTGGCGATATCGACCATATATGCCAATACGTCCATGAACAACTCGTTTCTCATCACCCGCGACCTAGTTTACTACACGGCGACCTATGGTTAGGGAATGTCGCTTTTAGTGACCAGCATGGTGTCATTTATGATCCAGCATGTTATTACGGTGATAGAGAATGTGATATCGCAATGACAGAATTATTTGGTCAGTTCCCTAGCGCCTTTTATCGAGGATACAAAGAAGTCTTTCCACTACAAAAAGGGTATGAAACGCGCAAACATATCTACAATTTTTACCATATTCTTAATCATGCCAATCTCTTTGCAGGCGTTTATATTGACCAAGCAAGAGCCTCTCTACAGCGATTATTTTCACTACACTAAGTGTCAAACGATTGAAAATATGACACTAATTTGAAAACTAGCACTCACATGTATTTGCGCCATAATTAAAGGAGTGTGCGACACTTTCGAGAGGTGCAATATGCTCGAAGAACTTAAACAAGAACTCAAGCAAGTCCGTATCAAATGCCCACATTGTGGACACCATCTTCACGTACTTTTAGATCCAACCGCAGGTGACCAGGATTACTATGACGAATGCCCCGCTTGCTGCAGTGACATTCATCTAAACATGCACATTGATGAAGAACATCAAAGTATCGAATTAAGTGTAGACGCGGATGATGAACAGTATTTCTAAGCGAGCTTGAGCTTCATTCGTTCTATAGTTTCGACTATCGTCATAGTTTGCTGATCAAACTCAATATTGACATTATCCCCTATGTCCAACAGCCCTATGTTTGTTCTCTCTAACGTTTCAGGAATTAGGTGAACCGAAAACATGCTCCCCTCTACATTTCCTATCGTCAAACTCGTGCCATTAATGCTGATAAATCCCTTTTCAACGAGATACTTATTCCAATTGCCCTGACAAATAAATGTAATTGCAACATTATCAGCATTGTTTACAATACTGTGCGCCGACGCAATGGTATGAACATGACCAGAAACTTGATGTCCGCCAATTTCGTCACCAACCTTTAACGAACGCTCAAAATTAACGAAATCACCCTCTTTCAACGCCCCTAAATTGGTTACGCGTAACGTTTCATCAATCACGTCAAAAGCAATACTTGCTTGATTTTCCTCAGCATCATCTACTGAAACCACCGTTAAGCAGGTTCCGTTTATCGAGATACTCGCTCCAAGCTCAATTTGTTCCGCATTTTCGCTATTAACTTGAATCACTAAACGACATATTTCATTGTTAATCGTCGTCGACAGTATTTTTGCCTTTGCTTGAACGATACCTGTAAACATAACCTACACTTTACCCATATGATTTGTATCAAATTTATTTAAACAAATGACGAATTACTGTATTAAGTGCAAGGTGAAAAAGCTATGATTGCGCTTCTGCAGTGTCGACACATGTTTCCTTAGCCATGCATTTTACGCGATTTATTTCTCAGTCAAAGAGTTTACTTAAACTAGCCTACCCAATTTTGATCGCTCAGTTGATTCAAAACTTAATGGGATTCGCTGATACCGTGATGGCGGGACGCGTCAGTGCGACAGATATGGCAGCAGTTGCCGTTGCCAGCAGCGTATGGTTACCCGCTATTTTAACTATTTCCGGTATAATGATGGCACTTGCCGCCATTGTTTCTCAATATACTGGTGCGAAAGAGTACGACAAAATTGCCAGTGCGACATACCAAACCGCATGGATTGGCGTTGTTTTAGGTGTTGCTTTAATACTTCTGAATACATTTCTGGCACCCGCTATTTACGACTCTGTCACGCTCGAACAAAACTTAAAAGACCTGATGTTTGATTACCTCGACTATATTGTTTGGGGTGGTCCTGCGTTTTGCCTGTATTTTGTTCTGCGCAATTACTCCGAAGGCATGTCGCATACTCGGCCTACGATGATTATTAGCATCATTGGATTGATTATTAATATACCTGCTAATTACGTCTTTATTTATGGCGAATTTGGCATGCCAGCCCTTGGTGGCGCCGGATGTGGTTTAGCAACGGCAATTGTGTATTGGGTAATGTTTATCAGTATGCTGCTGTACACCTACTTCTCTAAACACCTTAAAAAAGCCCACCTTTTTGATAAGTTTTTCTGGCCCAATTGGCATGAAATTAAAGGAATTTTAATAGTCGGTGTGCCTATAGCCTTCTCGCTTTTGTTTGAAGTCAGTCTCTTTGCTGTTGTTGCGATAATTCTTGCGCCATTTGGTGCTGAGGTTGTCGCGAGCCACCAAATAGCCATTAACTTTTCTGGGTTAGTTTTTATGGTACCGCTAAGTTTAGCCATGGCTGTTACCATCAAAGTCGGCTTCGCTGTAGGAAACAAGGAATATCAACAAGCAAAAGACCTTTGTTTCTATTCGGTCATGTTAGGACTCGTAATAGCAGTAGTAACGGCTACCGGTACTATTATTTTTAATTCGGAAATAGCATCAATTTATACAACAGAAACCAAAGTTATCGAACTTGCCGCTAGCTTGATGTTTTTGGCGGCTATGTTCCAATTCTCCGATGCGATACAAGTTATATCTGCAGGAGCCTTGAGAGGTTATAAAGATACAACGGCTATCCTCATTATCACATTCTTTGCTTATTGGATTGTCGGCCTTAGTATTGGGTTAGTGCTGGGCTTAACTGACTGGATAATTGAGCCTATTGGCCCCTATGGATTCTGGATTGGTTTTATTTCGGGGTTAACAGCAGCAGCTATTATGCTTGCGATTCGTTTAAAGGTGATTCAAACAAGAATAGAGAGCAATGGTTAACACTGCTCTCTTCTTAAGAAAGTAATTATTTTTCTACAACCACTTTTTCAGTGACTTCAACACGCGCCATAATGCGGCGGTTTTCACTGTGTGCTTCGGCGCTATTCTCTGAATTTAATAAACGCTCTTCACCATAACCAACAGCATTCAAACGACTTGCTTCAATGCCATAGTTATTGACTAGCATGTCAACGATGGCTTGAGCGCGTTTAAGTGAAAGCTTCTTGTTGTAGTCAGCATTACCAACAGCTGAAGAGTGACCTTCTATGGTCAAGTTCGCTTGCTGGTAGGCATTTAAGAAGTTAGCAGCTTTCTCTATTTCGTCTGTATATTCATTTTTAACTTCAGCACTGTTGTTATCGAAGTTTACTAACAAACGCATTGATTTCACTTCATCACTAAACAATGTACAGCCTAAACTATCAACCATATGATTCTCAGGTGTATTTGGGCAGCTATCTTTGCTGTCCATCACACCGTCATTATCTGAGTCTTTGTCAACATTTGCGACTAACGCTGGTTCTGTTGTTACCACAGGCTCTTTCGCTACAGTACGTTTCTTATTTTCACCGAAGAAGTACATTAAACCAATTGATGCTGTCCAATCTTTGTGATGGTCTTCAAATTGGTAGTGGCCTTTACCCTCGATGTAAGCAGCGAAGCGTGTGCTGAAATAATGGCGGATACCAATACCTACGTTTGCTGACACTTCTTTATCTTCAAGGTCGATGTCTTTGAAACCACCAACATAGTAAAACTGTTGTTTATTTGGAAAATGCAATAAATCTAACGCGACAGATGAACCGTCCTGCTCGCCAAATAAACTACTGTCAGCATCTACAGACAAATCCGTATATTGGATTCGAATTTCGTTCATTTCAGAAAAGCGATAACCTAATTCAACGCCTAGTCCATCACCATCATCTAGTGTTGAGGCGGCATTATCTAAGATTTTGTAGCGGTCATCATCAGCATTAAAGTAGCTGTAGTGCACACCACCGTATGCCTGACCAACGAGCTGAGACGCGTCCGGTTGTTCACCCGCTACAGTGTGTGCAGAAAGTGAAGCTAGCGCCAAGAGTGAGAGTGTTTTATTTTTCATGGCATTCCCTTTTAAATTATTGTTAAAGCTATTATAACAAAATGAGTTACAAACGATTTACAATTTATTCATTAATTTAAAATAAAGTGATTGTTACCATAAAACCAGCATTTTGATTGCAATTTGAACGAACAAACATCAATTGTCATATTTTGCGTGAAAACTACTTGCAACATTAATTCAGCACCGATAACATAGCGCTCCGTTGCTTAAGCAACATCCCTTTGGGAGCGTAGCTCAGTTGGTTAGAGCGCATCCTTGACATGGATGAGGTCGCTGGTTCGACTCCAGTCGCACCCACCAAATTCTAAAAAGCCGCATTAAATGCGGCTTTTTTCGTTTATATCCCTCGAACACTAGCTGGCAGCGTATTGCTTTCCTTCAATCAAAGTTAAGTCCACATTCTCGCGGTAGTTCACCACATCCCCAACAATAATCAATGCCGGACCAACGAAGTCATTTAGCATACTAGAAGGCTCTATCGTACCTAAGGTTGAACACACGACTTTTTGTTCTGTACTTGTACCTTGATCAATAACCGCCATTGGCATTGACGGCTCCATTCCATTCTGAGTTAGTTTTTCTGCGATTAATGCAACTCTGCTTAACCCCATGTAAAACACTACAGTTCCCTGCTCTTTGGCTAATTGCTGCCAGTTACACTGCTCATTTTCGTCTTTTAAGTGAGCGGTAACAAATTTTACTGATTGAGCACAGTCTCTATGCGTCAAAGGTATACCAGAATATGCGGCGCAACCGCTCGCTGCAGTTATCCCTGGCACAATCTGAAAAGGCACGTTGTTTTTCTGTAGCGTTGCTGTTTCCTCAGCTAGCCTTGCGAAAATACTCGGATCACCACCTTTTAAGCGGACAACTCGTTTGTTTTTCTGAGCCTCTGCTAACAGCAACGCATTAATATCCGGCTGCTTCATCGAATGTTTGCCACATTTTTTGCCGACAAAAATACGTTCTACATGCGCGGGAATGAGCGTGTTGATTTCAGGGTTTACCAGCCAATCAATAAGTACAACATCTGCCTGTTGCAATGCCTTTACTGCTTTCAGTGTCAAAAGTTCAATATCCCCGGCTCCGGCACCGACGAATACAACTTCACCGCGTTTATTTTCATCTTGAAGTGGTTTTTTTGGTTTAAACAAACGATTTAAGAAGCTGCCACTCCACAGCTGTTCACGCTGCTTTGCTTCCAACCCATTTGATTTGATGCGTTTAAAAGATAATACCGACAACATACTGGCTCCTTTCTACGCCGTTGCAACTTCTGTCACGGGAATTTGTTCACCGTGTAGATGCTTGTTAATAAGACTTTGAAGTTCAGGTTTGCACGAGCCACAATTAGTGCCGCATTTTAATTGTTTACCCAACTTCGTTACGCTATCACTACCTGCTTCTAAAGCTTGTTGTATTTCATACTCACTAACATTAAAACAGGTACAAACATTACGACTGTTTAGTCCTGGCGAAGGTGGACTACCTGACAGCAACGTTTGTATCTCGGCAAATGGCAGTGTTGCCTTATTAAAAAACTCACTTGTCCAAAGGGGTTCAGCGAACGCTTCATTACGTTGAAAAACTGCACATATTAGTTTGCCATTAGCCAAACAAATATGCTGTTCACCTCCTCGTACGGAAGCACTTATCCATTCTCCCTGAAACGCTTTGTGCCTCTTAATTGATAGAATATCAAAAGTAGCTTCGCGGTTAGCAAACTGATAATGATTAAAGGCTTCTTTCTTGCCAAATACTGCGTAATCACTATCTGACATCATACTTTGGGGCAGAGATGCAGACGCAAGTACGTCTATATACTGAGAAAATTCCGCTTTATCGAGCTTAACCCCAGTGTGCTTTGCTTCTGGCTGACCACTTAATGGGTCTACTTTCCTTTGATATAAGTTAGTTACAACGGCGTTAGAGGCAAACTGAGCATTCCAGTGAATAGGCATAAAACATTGCCCCTGAGTCACAGAGTCACTCACTAATACAGGTACTGTAATCTGTCCAGTTGCGTTCGTTACATGAGCAATATCTTCGTTTTGTAAACCAAGCTTTTTGGCGTCAAACGTATTTACTGACAAATATGGCTTTGCCAAATGCTGATTCAATTTTCCCGCATTACCCGTTCTTGTCATGGTGTGCCAGTGATCTCGGAACCTACCACTGTTTAATACCAGTGGATATTCATCACTAATTTGTTGTACAGGCAATTTAGGCGTTATAGGGAACAGGCGCGCTTTAGATGATTTTGTAGCAAAACGACTATCGCCAAACAGTCGCTTTGTACCAGTAGGATTAGCAGTGTTTATAGGCCACTGGATCGGTGCCAAGTTTTGATACTCGCGATCACTTAAGTCAACGATTCCAGACAAATCTAGAAAACGGTTGGTCTCACCACTATTTTCAAAAGCAGTTAATGCTGTAAATTCATTAAATACATCGGAAGGTTTGCGGTAGTCAAACCCGTCAAAGCCCATAGCAGTCGCCACTTCAGAGACAATTTCCCAGTCGTGTTTTGCTTGTCCGCTTGGTTCTATGGACGGACGTTGCCTTGAAATGCAACGTTCAGAGTTAGTTACCGTACCGTCTTTTTCAAGCCAAGGTGTAGCGGGCAACTTGACATCAGCAAAGGCTAACGTATCGTTTTTCGCTACGCAGTCAGAGACAACGACCAGTTCACATTTCTCTAGCGCCTTTTTGATTAGCGCATTATCAGGCAAACTCACTGCTGGGTTCGTTGCCATGATCCAGACGGCTTTTATTTTGCCTTCTGCCATCTGCTCGAACATATCCATCGCTTTTGCACCTGGTTTCTCGCAAATCGTTGGTGACTGCCAGAAGCGCTGCACTAAATCACGGTGCTTATCATTTTCAATATCAAGATGAGCAGCCAATTGGTTAGCAAGTCCACCTACTTCGCGCCCGCCCATAGCATTGGGTTGACCAGTGATAGAAAACGGGCCTGAACCTGCTTTGCCAACTTTACCAGATGCCAAGTGCGCATTAATAATACTGTGGCACTTATCAACGCCTGACGTAGACTGGTTAATGCCCATAGAATACATCGTGATAACGCGTTCCGATTTTGCAAAACTCTGGTAGTACGCAGTAATTTCTTCTACGGATAACCCGCAAAAGTTCGCTACTTTCTCCAACGTCCAGTTTTTTGCTTCTGCCAACGCTTCTTCAAAGCCTTCACAGTGCTGATCAATGAATGCGTCATCAATATGGTTTGTTTTGTCTAAGTATTGCAATAGCCCGTTAAACAATGCTGCGTCACTGCCGGGCTTAATCGCTAAATGTAAATCAGCGCCTTCAGCAGTAGCCGTTTTACGGGGGTCAATAACAATGATTTTGAAATCTGGATTTATTTGGCGTGCGCGCTCAATTCGTTGAAATAACACTGGATGCGTCCACGCGGCGTTTGAACCAACGAGCACAAGTAAATCAGTTAACTCTAGATCTTCATAGTTACATGGAACGAGATCTTCGCCGAATGCGCGTTTATATGCAGATACCGCTGATGACATACATAATCGCGAGTTAGTATCTATGTTCGCGCTGCCGATATAGCCTTTCATCAGCTTATTGGCGACATAGTAGTCTTCCGTTAGCAACTGACCAGAGACATAGAAGCCAACCGCATCAGGACCATACTCTGTAATAATATGATTGAGTTTTTCTGCAACATGAAATGTTGCTTTTGGCCAAGAAACACGTTCACCGCCAATTTCTGGGTACAGTAACCTGCCTTCAGCCTCAACTGTATCCAGTAAATGCGAACCTTTAACGCACAAGCGGCCAAAATTCGCTGGATGTTGAGGTGAAGGTGACAGCGATACTGCTTCACCTTTTTCTACTTTTATATCAACGCCGCACCCTACACCACAGTATGCACATGTTGACTGTACTATTCTGTCTTGGTGTTGGGTACTTAACGCGCTAGCAACGGACGCCGCCAAAGCACCATTTTTTGTACGATTTGGCGTGTCCATGTGCTCGAAAGTTATGCTTTCTGCCATGACACGACCCGCCCTTGCTTAAATTAAAACCTGCACTGCTTGTTCTTCAATGCGCACTGGGTATGCCCCTACTTGCGCTTCTTCCTGCAAGCAAGTACCCGACTTGAGCGAGAACTGCTGTTTGTATAAAGGTGATGCGACAACAGGCTCACCTTGATTACAACCAACAATCCCGCGGTAAAGCACATTCGCTTTACCAATTGGGTCGAAATTATCAATAGCAAAAACCTGCTCAGGCGTTGAAGGAATATTGAAAATAGCAATTTGTTTGTTTAAATCTTCAATTAACGCACATACACCCGCGTTCAACACTAAGTCATCACTGTTACAGATGGTTCTCCAAGATTTTTGTTCAGCCATGATTAGTCCTCCAACACTGCTACTTTAGGTTCAACGATATTTACAATAGATATTTTTTCTTCATCGCGCGCAGGACGAATTTGCTCACGCTCGGTAACGAACTGAATATTTGAATCTGTTGAATCTGAATTAACAAACTGACGGAAACGTTTTAACGCTTCAGGATCGTTTATCGTTGTTGTCCATTCACATTGGTATTTGCCAATAATGGCAGCCATCTGTTTTTCCAGCTCATCGCAAATGCCCAAATGGTCATCAATCACAACTTGTCTTAGGTAATCTAAACCACCTTCAAGGTTTTCCATCCACACAGATGTACGTTGCAATCTGTCTGCTGTTTGAATGTAGAAACCAAAAATACGGTCGATGTATTTAATTAATGTTTCGTCATCTAGGTCTGTCGCAAACAAATCCGCATGGCGAGGTTTCATCCCCCCGTTACCACATACATAGAGGTTCCAGCCTTTATCTGTCGCTATTACACCAAAATCTTTACTTTGTGCTTCCGCACATTCACGTGTACAACCAGACACAGCGAATTTAACTTTATGTGGTGCACGAATACCTTTGTAGCGATTTTCAATATCAATAGCCATACCGACACTGTCTTGCACACCATATCGGCACCAAGTACTGCCCACACATGACTTAACGGTTCGCACTGACTTACCGTATGCATGCCCTGTCTCTAAACCAGCATCCACCAATTCTTTCCAGATATCTGGCAGTTGCTCAACGCGTGCGCCGAACAAATCAATACGTTGACCTCCTGTTATTTTGGTATACAGGTTGTATTTTTTAGCCACTTCGCCAATAACGATCAGTTTCTCGGGCGTAATTTCACCGCCCGGAATACGCGGCACAACCGAGTATGTACCGTCTTTTTGCATATTTGCTAAGAAAGTGTCATTGGTGTCTTGAAGCGGGATATTACTTTTATCAAGAATGTATTCATTCCACACCGACGCTAAGATTGAGCCAGCGGCAGGTTTACAGATTTCACAGCCTAAGCCCTTACCGTGTTTTTCAATGAGTTGCTCAAACGACGTAATTTTTTCAACTCTAACAATGTCATACAGTTCACGACGTGAATAAGCAAAGTGTTCACAAATGTCTTTCTTCACTTCTACGCCACGGCTTTCCAACTCTTTATCTACAACATCTTTTAATAGTGCCGCACAACCGCCACAACCCGTACTCGCTTTAGTGCAAGATTTAACATCTGCTACTGAGCATGCGCCACCATCAATGGTTTCAATGATGTCGCCTTTGGTGACATTCAAACATGAACAAATCGTCGCAGTATCAGGCAGAGCGTCTGCGCCGAGCATCGGTTTGTCTGCAGCCATAGGAAGAATTAGTGCTTCTGGTGCTTCAGGTAACTCAATACCGTTTAACATGTATTGCAATAAACTGTCGTATTCAGTGCAATCACCAACCAGCACCGCACCTAACAACAGCTTTTTATCTGCTGAGACAACAATTTTTTTGTAAACACCTTCTGGCTGATTTTCATAGGTGTATGACAATGCACCTTCGGTGCGTCCATGAGCATCGCCAATTGAGCCAACATCAACACCCATCAGTTTTAATTTGGTGCTCATATCAGCACCAGTAAATGCGTCTTCTGTCGAAGTATCTAACACATGCTTAGCTGCGACTTTTGCCATGGTGTAACCTGGTGCAACCAAGCCATAAATCATGTTGTTGTATAAGGCACATTCTCCAATAGCGTATATGTCGCTATCCGATGTTTGACACTGGTCATTAATGACGATACCGCCACGTTCGCCTAGTGTTAGGTCGAACTCACGGCCTAGGTTGTCGTATGGGCGAATACCTGCAGAAAACAGCACTAAGTCTGTTTCTAGTGACTCACCATCGCTAAACACCAAGCGATAGCGGCACGTTTCACCGGCTTCTATTACGGTTGTCGCTTTTGACGTGTGAACAGTTACACCTAACTCTTCAATTTTATCTTTAAGTAAACGACCGCCCCCTGCATCCACTTGAACAGCCATCAGTTGCGGCGCAAATTCAACAACGTGTGTTGTTAAACCGAGTTCTTTTAGTGCATTTGCTGCCTCGAGGCCTAATAAACCGCCACCGATCACCACACCAACTTGACTGCAACTTGCACTTTCTTTGATTGACTCCAGGTCGTCAATGGTTCTGTATACAAGGCAATGAGATTGATCTCCCCCAGGGATCGGTGGCACAAACGGGTAAGAACCTGTCGCTAAAATCAATTTATCGTAAGCAAAAGATTCACCTGACTCTGTCGTCACAATTTTTGCTGATTTATCGATGTGTGTAACTTTAGCGTTGGTTTTGAAACTAACTTGCCATGAATCGTAAGTAGCTTCGTCTGTTAACGCGAGATCTTGTGCTGTTTTACCAGAAAAGTACTCTGACAAATGAACACGGTCATAAGCCAAGCGGTCTTCTGCTGATAATACGGTGATTGATACGGCTTCAGGCGATTGACGTAAGTTTGCCAATTGTTCGACAAAGTGATGTCCTACCATACCGTTGCCTACAACAACGACTTTTTGCGTATCCGCTGGGTGGGTATTCGCACTCATTTTCACTATCCTACTTCATTGCATTTTAGTTTTACTTGTAATCAGCAGAATCACGCGCCATGGCGAATCCACTGTTATAAAAGCTTGATAGCAAAGCGAGTGCCAAATATTTATTCGTTACATTTCAGTAACTTAAAAATATCAAAAATAAAATTTTAAAGTTTTTGCACTAGGATGAAAATAAAAGTGCACAACAAAAGTGCGGTTTTTAAAGTATGCGGCCTCTTCCAAACGAATGACAGTTTCGTTAAGTCGACAACGACGCAATTAAAAGAATAATCAGCAATACAGACAACCCTTTCCAGAATAAGACAGGATCGCGTTGCAAGAGCGGTTGGCTTTGATACTCTTTTACTGCAGACATATTAGGTTTGCATATGTCCGCCTCGAACTCAGAATATGCTTGATAACGTTTTGATGAAACGGGTTCGGTCGCTTTTTGAAGTGCATAATCCATCCAAACGGGTAAATCAGATCTAAACTGCTTAATGCTACGATATTGCCAATTTTGTTGTTCAGCTTTTAATGCATCTTGCCGCGTCATTGGTTTAAAAGGTAATTCACCGGTAAGTAACTCATACGTGATAACGCCAAGCGAAAATAAGTCACTGTAATAGTCAGCGTGCATATTCAGCAGCGTTTCTGGCGCAATGTAGTTAACCGTGCCTTGCGGAACCTCATTTTGAATCGTATTGGCGTCTTCATCTAAAGCCGCTACGGCTGCCGTACCGTAGTCAATAAGTGTAATTTTGCCAAACTTATCAATCATAATATTATCTGGCTTTAAATCACGATGCAGTACTTCCATTCGCTGAAATGTTCGCAAGGCAGCAATCACCTGCTTCACAATATCTCTTACAACAGCGATACTTGGCTTTGGATTATCATGCATCCAGTCACTCAACGTTTGACCATCAATATACTCGCAGTAATGATACAAATACTCGCTATTGCGAGCCTGTGTCACCTTCATAATATTGCGATGATTTACCCGCTCACCTAGCCAAGCTTCACGAATAAACCCCTGAATATAGTGGACATCATCGGTGAAGTTTTGAGAAGGAACCTTTAACACACGCGGCTCAGGCTCATCAGGCCTTTTAACTAGGTACAAATGCGAACGTGTACTTTCGTGAAGTGTTTTAATCACTTCATACCCATCTAACTTCAAGCCAGGTCCTAATGCCGGCAGAATTCTCTTACTGAGTAATTCTCTTTCTAGCTCAACCATTTCTTTGACCGGCAATGACTCTACGTATGCAATTAGACAACTTACATTGTCGTCACTACCGTTTTCCATCGCTTTTTGAGCAAGCTCCCTGCCAGTAGTTTCAAGTAAGTCACTGTCGATATCGCCAGACAAATTAGCCAATGTATTTGCAACGTATTCTTTGTCGACAAAATCGTGGAACCCATCGCTGGAGAGTATATAAAAATCACCTTGTTGCACGGCTAATTCAAATGCATCGATTTTTACTCTTGGCTCACCACCAAGTGCACGTGTAAGCACCATATGCTGTTTTCCATGCTTACGGCTATGATCTTTCGTTAAGTACTCAAAATTACCGTCTCGCACTTGTGCAATACGAGAGTCGCCAACGTGAAAAAGGTATCCCGTTGAGGACTTTATAATCAAAGATGAAAACGTTGTAAGCCACTGCTGATTATTATGCTTTACATCATCAGATTGCGCATAAAGCCAATCGTTTAAACTGGAAACAACTTTAAAGGCTGATTTTTGCGTAGACCACGTCGGTGGTGTTGAAAAGTAGTCGGTTAAGAATTGTGTGACAACCAGTTGCGCCGCTTCTCTGGCATGTGATGCGGTAGACAAGCCATCAGCGATTGCTGCAGCAAACCCTTTTTCGTCAATCGTATAGTTTGAAGGTGAAAAAGCAGAAAAGGCATCTTGATTTTCAATCTTGATGCCTTCAGTACTAAAACCGCCATAATGCACCACCAACTTTCGTGGTGCATCCGGCCGTTTTTTTATTGGTACAACATTAGCTGACATGTATTAGTTCAATTGATCCATCTTCTTTTACTTCTGTGATCGTACCCTGTGGCTCTTCCATAAAGAGTAATGTAATGAAGCCAAGAACTGCTGTGCCAGCAATAACCAAGAAGAATGTCTGGTAACTTACCATGGAAAGTACAGTAAGATAAACAACGGCGCCAACATTGCCGTATGCCCCTGTCATACCGGCGATTTGACCAGTTAACCGACGTTTAATTAACGGAACGGCAGCAAACACAGCCCCTTCACCAGCTTGCACAAAGAACGAACACGCCATCGCAGCAACTACTGCCAATGCTAAAGGCCATGCACTATCAATTGTGGACATCACAAAGTAACCGGCCGCTAGGCCTGCTGTTAATATGAGTAACGTTTTTTTGCGACCAAATTTATCGCTGATCCAACCGCCACCCGGGCGAGACATTAAGTTCATAAATGCATATAGCGACGCAAGTAAACCAGCGTAAACCATATCCAGTTCAAACGTTTCAGCAAAAAACAATGGTAGCATTGACACCACAGCTAACTCTGAACCAAAAGTTGCAAAATATAATACGTTTAACACGGCAACCTGTTTGAATTTGTATTGATGGACTTCATCTACAGGTTGTTTGAACAAATGGCCATTGACGGTGTACGTTTGTTTAACTTCAAGTAAATAAAGTGCAACAAGGCCAATATAAACAATAGTGGTGATCGTTTCTGATAATAATGAAACACCAGCAGGTGATAACTTCCACGTTAGCAAAGCAAGCGCACCATACATCGGCAACTTCATAATCAATAGGAAATAAAAGTCGCTTACGCTGGTGACTTCCATTGCACCAGTTTGCTTTGGCTTAAAGTACGTTGACCCTTTCGGTGTATCCGTGACGTTTGCATACCAAATAAAGCTAAATGCTAAACTCATCACACCAGTAATGCCAATTGCATAACGCCAACCGTCTTCACCACCAAATAATAAAGCGATAGTAGGCAACAACATAGCGCCTGCTGCTGAACCAAAGTTACCCCAGCCACCATAGATACCCTCTGCTGTACCTAATTGGTTCGCAGGAAACCATTCACTGACCATGCGTATACCAACAACAAAGCCTGCACCAATAAAGCCCAACATAAAACGAGCAATTGCGGCTTGTTCAAAGGTATCTGCCAAAGCAAACATAAAACAAGGAATACTGCAGACAGCAAGCAATACAGCATAGGTGATACGGGGCCCAAATTTGTCAGTGAGCATGCCTATAACAATACGCGCAGGAATGGTAAGCGCTACATTGAGAATGAGAAGCGTCTTAATTTCACTGCCTGTCAGGCCAAGTGACTCGCCAATTACGCCTAATAATGGTGCATGGTTAAACCAAACAAAGAAAGTGATGAAAAATGCCATCCAACTGAGGTGAAGTATTTTCATCTTCCCCGTAAATGACATGATTTTTATACCTACATCTGCGCTCATTTTTATATTTTTCCCTACAGCGATACATTTCACTGAGGCTAGAGCAAAGCAAATGCCAATTTAAATTATGAAAATATGTCTTTATTTTTCAACGCTCTATAAAAACATAGAATATGAAGGGTGTAAAAGGTGCACTATCATTGACGTAAAAGCACTAATTTTACGCACATTATTCGTGCATAAAATTAGACTATAACGCCAGTGCACCAAAAGGCGATAAAAACAAAATATGTAGACTTTATTTTTATCGCTATTTAATTGCGATATTCGGGAAAGTTTAGAATTTAGCGCCTACCCAAACCCATAATTTATCAGTGTCGACTTTACCTGCACCACTATCGCCCTCTCCATACGCGGCAAACTTTATACCGCCAGAAAACGTTTTGTTAAATGCACGACCGTAAGAAATACCCAGCTCATCACCCAAGTCATCAACCGTGTCACTATCTTCATCCGCATTAAAGTCATGATAAACCACTGACCACTTACCACCATAAGCTTTACCAGAAACAGATACGTACATATCCGTTAAACCCTCTTTAGGCGTAGTTAAGAATTGATCGGTCCAGCCATTGAACGCATGAAGTGTCGCAAGCGGTGTCGAAAAGCCGTACTCGCCATCATCACTGCCTAACAATTCATAGCCGCCTTTTATGGTAATACCATTAACTACGTAGCCTAGCTCTGCAAGCATATAGTCAGCATCGTATTCTACGCTGCCACTTTCAGATTCCTGTGTTGCATATTCAAACGCGTATACCCACTTGTTTTTTCCGTGTTTTTCACTACCCGCAAAACGCACACCATAAGTATCTAGGCTATTGTCTGCACCTTCGTCTACTTCCAACATGTAACTATATGCTGATAGCTTACCCAATGCAGTTTTGTAACCAATATTGATTAAGTGGTCTTTTGCATCGAGATCTTTCTCTTCACCGAAAATACGATTACGTTTGGTCACGTAGGCGTATGTCATATCTAACTTATCATTGGCTTTATAGTTAAATGATGCCGCATCAAACGTTTGTTTGTCTTGACGCCAGCCTACATGCCCAACAAAACGGTGATTATCAAACGTAATGACTTGGCGGCCGACTTTCGCAATTACGCCATTTGCGGCGTATTTTACATATGCTTGATCAAGCTCAGTGGTCTCAGGATCAGCAATCACTGAATATTCCGTATTGTTACCATTCGTGTCGTTATAGTCCTCTACACCTACTGCGCGAGAGTCTTCAAACTCAACAAAAGCTGAAAAGTTTTGATAGTTCGCCGTGGTAAAGTTAAGACGCGTTCGGAGTGTTAAAGCATCAGCGTCTTTTAACGCATTGTCTTGTTCAACACTTTCATAGCGTAAGCGGAAATCAATTGTGGCTTTACTTTCATTGTTAGCAGCATAAGCAACGGTTGGCGCTAGTACACTTGCAGCTACTAAAGGCAATAATACCTTAGAGATCTTATTAAGTTTCATGAGGTTCCCTTATTTTCTTTATTATTAAATCGGTGTTTCTTCGATTTATTGACCTAACTATAGTCAATAAAAATGTTTTATTTATTAAGCAACATCAACTTTTGCACTATTTTTGTGCGGTTGTTCCGCTTTATTTGTAACTTTTGTTGATATTGTTTCGACTTTGCGCTGCTTCTCATACAAGAAGGTCAACACGGACGAGCGTAAACGGTTGTACTCATCATCTTGGGCTAGTGTGATACGGTCGCGAGGTCGTGGTAAATTGACATCTAAAATCTCGCCAATCGTTGCTGAAGGACCATTAGTCATCATCACAATACGATCAGATAACAATACAGCCTCATCGACATCATGAGTGATCATAATGACTGTGTTGTTAAGCTCATCTTGTATTTCCATCAACGAGTCTTGCATATGGGCGCGTGTTAACGCATCTAGCGCACCAAAAGGTTCATCCATCAGTAGTATTTCTGGTTGCATTGATAATGCTCTCGCAATGCCAACACGTTGCTTCATACCGCCAGAGATTTCATCAGGGCGCTTGTGCATCGCATGTTCCATATGCACTAATGTAAGGTTGTGTTCTATCCACTCTTTCATTTCAGCTGGCGACATTTTCTTGTTGAAAATTTGCTTTACTGCAAGCTCAACGTTTTGATAGGCCGTTAACCATGGCAATAACGAATGATTTTGAAATACTACCGCCCTTTCAGGCCCTGGCGCGTTAACCTCTTTATTGTTAAGTAAAACTCCGCCACTGGTAGCTTGGTATAAACCTGCCACAACATTCAGAACAGTCGACTTACCACAACCTGAGTGTCCGATTAATGAAATGAACTCGCCTTTTTTAATTTGTAAATCAACATTTTTAAGCGCGGTAAAGTCACCTTTTGGTGTTGGAAACACCATGTCGATGTTACTGATATCAAGTAATGTACTCATCGTATTATCCTCTTCTTTCTTATCGTTTAGCGCTTGCTTTGTCCCATGACAAAACACGTTGAAGTTGCAACATTCCTCGGTCTAACAAGAAGCCGATAAAACCAATGACGAATACAGCAGTCATAATCCGGCTTAATGATTGTGAGCTTCCGTTTTGGAACTCGTCCCAAACAAACTTTCCAAGGCCAGGGTTTTGCGCCAGCATTTCTGCTGCAATAAGGACCATCCAGGCAATACCGAGCGATAGACGCATACCGGTAAAGATTGCAGGGATAGAAGCAGGTAATACGATTTTTTGGATATGTGTAAGATTAGGTAAGCGTAAGACGCGGCTTACGTTTACCCAATCTTGATTGATTGCCGCAACACCCACCGACGTATTAATAACCATTGGCCAAATACAGCAAAGCGTTACGGTAATTAGTGAGTTAATAAATGACTTAGCAAACATAGGCTCTGGCGATGTATATACCGCACTTACCACCATAGTCACTAATGGAAGCCAAGCTAGTGGCGACACTGGTTTGAAAATTTGAATAATCGGATTAATCGCGGTATTCAAAGATTTACTCAAACCAATGGCAATACCCAGTGGAATAGCAATCAGAGCAGCGAGTACAAAGCCGCTCATTACTGTCACCAAACTGGTACCAATTTGATCAAGAAACGTTTCTTTACCTGTATATGCACGAATTTTCGGTACATAGTCAGGATCTTTGGCAATACGCGCTGCATTGCGCTTTTCTTGACGTTCATAAAATGCAGTGGCCTTTTCTCGCTCTGCATTGTGTTCTTCATATAAATTAACGACCTGTTCAGCAACCGCCGTTGGTCCAGGAAACTTACCGAGTGAAGTATCAATACTGTTTGCAACAACTGACCATACAAGTAAGAACACTGCGATGCCCACCATAGGCAATAGTATTGCCTGTGCACGGTTAGACACAAAGTGCACTACTTTGCTCAAAGCTCCATTGCTATTGCTGCCAGCGATAAGTTTGTTTGTTAGCGTCGTCATAAATTAACTCCTTGCGCACTGCGCGAGTGCGCATATTTTTACCTTTGATAAACGATTAGATCTTGTCGCCAGCTTTTAAACCGATGCTGAACTTATTGATGTATTCGTTAGGCTTTGTGCCGTCGTAAACAATGTTATCGATGAAATGTGTTTGTGGATTTCTAAAACCGTCTTCACCTGTTAACGATGCAAAATCAGACGCTGACATTAATTTTTCTTTGACTAAAGAATTTGCCGCTTTCATGTAGATGTCTGGGCGATATACTTTCTTGGCTACATCGAAGTACCAGCTATCAGGCATGTCTTCGCTAATTTGGCCCCAGCGGCGCATTTGCGTTAGGTACCAAATGGCATCTGAATAGTATGGATAAGTCGCGTTGTAACGGAAGAACACATTAAAGTCAGGTACCTCACGCTTATCGCCTTTTTCGTATTCAAACGTACCTGTCATGCTATTTGCGATAACATCGTAATCAGCACCTACGTAGTTTGATTGTGATAAGATTTTCACTGCTTCCGGACGGTTAGCGTTATCGTTCTCATCCAACCATTTCGCAGCACGAATTAATGCGCGAGTTAGACGTACGGTGGTATTTGGGTATTTCTCTGCAAATGCCTTAGTGATACCGAATACCTTCTCTGGATTATCTTTCCAGATTTCATAGTCAGTCACGACTGGTACACCGATACCTTTAAATACCGCCTGTTGGTTCCATGGTTCACCCACACAGTAACCATAGATTGTTCCCGCTTCTAATGTCGCAGGCATTTGCGGTGGTGGCGTTACAGAAAGTAAAGCTTCTGCATCAATTTGACCTGAAGTATCACCTTTATGCGGAGCATAGAAACCAGGATGGATGCCGCCAGCAGCTAACCAGTAACGTAACTCATAGTTATGGGTCGATACTGGGAATACCATACCCATGTTGAATGGCTTACCTTCGGACGTGTATTTTTCTACAACAGGCTTTAATGCATCTGCTTTAATTGGATGAACTGGCTTACCGTCAGCTCGCTTAGGAATATTCGCTTTCATTTGTTTCCAAATATCATTGGAAACCGTAATACCATTACCGTTTAAATCCATTGAAAACGGTGTAATGATTTCTGCTTTGGTGCCGTAGCCTATAGTCGCCGCTATCGGCTGACCTGCTAACATGTGCGCGCCATCTAAACGTCCATCGATAACGCCATCAAGCAATACCTTCCAGTTTGCTTGCGCCTCAATGGTTACGTATAACCCTTCATCTTCGAAATAACCTTTTTCATAGGCAATCGCAATCGGTGCCATATCGGTTAATTTGATGAAGCCAAATTTTAGTTCTTCTTTTTCTGGATACCCTATTTCTTCTGCTGTTGCACTGACACTAAATAGCGACGTTGCTACACAGATACTTGCGACTGCTGCTTGCCCTATAAGCTTGCGACAGAAAGTCTTAGGTTGGTTTAACATGCGTGAAAACATTTTTTTCTCCCAATAAAAAAGCCCGATACGAACTCACCATAGTCAGTCGTATTCGGGCTGCTTTGCCAAACTAATTTGATGCCACGCCATTGTGGTGTAATTAGTTAAGAAATCTTTTTGTAGCGCATTTAAATTCCATGCTTTAAATGCTTATGCTGCACTCGTTGCAGTACTGAGTAGTTTTACGTTTTGCTCAGTTTCAAACGTTCCCTTATTTCTTTACACAAATAGTGCCAATACACTAATTATTTTTTATCTCTTTGTATTTATTGGTTTTATTTTGTTTAGGTGCCTATTGTGAAAACCGACGCACCCTTTCATTGCCTCGTTTTGGCGCACTAACGTGCTATTTTGGTACTTGGCAATAGACTCAGTGTTTTGGCGCATTTATTCGTTTTACCACTAATTGCATCACGGTAGATGTCAGGGCGATATACAGCAGAGACTAAGTCCTCAGGAATGTCCTGTTTCACATGATTATGTTTTCTCATGTGGTTCAACAACCATTCGCCATGAAAGTAATCCGGCTGATTGATAGTATCGCCTTCACTGCCGCTGAAACGATTGTAATTAGGTACTGATCGAGGTGACAGTTCGTGGTGAACGAGACAACTACCAATTAATGAAGGGGCTATAACAGAGACATGCAGATCTAAATAATTGTGTTGACTCAGCATTCGTGCAGCTTCAAAACGATTTCCAACAAAAGACAGCCAATCACAAGCCTTTTTCAATGCATAAATAATCGCTTTTGTCGATTCAGGGTTGTCTTGCTGCCACTTACTTTTAAGCGCCAATACTTTTTCGGGTACATTTGGCCATATATCGCAAGAAGTTACACAGGTAACACCTACGCCATCTCTAACGGCCTTTGCATTCCATGGTCCACCAACGCAAAAACCATCAATATCTTCGGCCTGAAGAGCCTCTACCATGCTTGCTGGTGGGATGATAACTATTTCAATATCTTCCATAGCGACATTGTTTTGTTCAAACCATGTTGAAAGTTGATAGTAGTGACAACTGAATGGAAATACTGTCGCAAATCTCAATTTTTTGCCCGCAGAGCGACGTTGCTCAATAATGGGCTTTAATAGTGACGCACTAAGTGGCAATTGCAACGCTTGCGTTTGGTGAGTGAATTTTAACTCTTCATATAAGGGCATAGATAAGGTAATGGCATTACCATTTTGGCTAAGCACCATACCCGCAATTACATCAACAGGCTCACCGTGCATGCCTAGTGTACTTGCTAAAGGCATAGGAGCCAGAAATTGCGCCGCATCTAGCACGCCTGCATGCAACTTATCGCGCATGGTTGCCCAAGAATATTGCTTTTTCAGCGTAACTGACAAACCTTGTTCTAAAAAATAGCCATTCTCATATGCAACAATGATCGGCGCACAATCTGAAAGCGGCATAAAACCTAACTTCACATGGTGTTGTTCGATATCAAATTTCTTAGATTGGCTCACGATGATTTCTCCAGCATGTTCGCCAGCGACATAATGTTGCGAGCAACGCTTTCAAGTTTTTGACTATTATCCATCGCCATTTTTCTAAGGCTGTGATAAGCCTCTTGCTCTGTCAGCGCTTTAGATTCCATTAACCACGCTTTGGCTTGATCAACAACACGTTGATTCGCGGCTTTGGTTTTCGCCTCAATTGCTTCTTGTCGGTAAACTTGATATTCGTTAAATCGAGCAATCGCAATATCAAGAATTTTACGCACTTTGTCTGTCGCTACCCCACCAGCAACATAAGCACTCACGCCTGATTGCACCATATGGTGAATCGTTTCCTCTTCATCTTGGGAGAGCATAATCACAGGCTTAGGGTTAGTTGACGAGATCACAGCAAGGCTATCGAGCATGTCGCGATTTGGCGACTCGATATCAATAAGAATAATATCAGGTTGCAATTGCTCTACTTGTTTAAGCAAAGGCATACCTGAAGATGTTACATGACGTATGCAGTAATTTGACTGTACAAGTGCTTCGATAAGTAACGCGGCTTTGCGTTTATCATCTTCGACTAACAGTACACTAAGTTCATCTATTTCAATGTTTGGCATAAATCCAGCTGAAAAGGTTTGCTAAACATAACTGCTTTAACAAATTCAATTTACATACCAACCAATAGGTCATTGTATTTATTGAATATTTTGACATACCAATCAATTGCATTAAAGTAAATGTTCTATTTTAACGCAACGTTTGCATCAATTTGGTGAGACCCATTTGCACATTTTAGCGCGATTCACCGATGGCTCTTTAAAAGAACCGCATGCGTTTAAGCTGCATTTTAAAACAGAAGAAACACAATCAATTACGGCGTCATTCGGGCAAAATAAATTTCCAATACTGTCAATTATGTCAAATACACGCCAATCAGAAACATGAAGGCCGACTTACAGCGTAACGATTAAACCTTGCTTAGCATCTTGCTTGCCCAACAATATTGATTGATAGTGACGTTCAAGGGTATTCATATCACTAATTCCTTCAATATCGATGTGTGCAAAGCAAAACGCTATAAACGGGTTGAGCATTTGGGCGATATTGACCATGAGCTTCTCACTGCCCCACTCGTTGCTCCGTTTTTCTACTTGATGCGGTGCAAAGAAATTAATGGGCTTAGGACCGACTAATTCCCCTTCAAAATAAAGATCGTTAATATGCGTTGCCCCTACTCGGCTTGAAAATTTGAGGTTGCCAGCAAAAAGTTGATGAATGTTTGATAGCACCGTGTTTGAACCTGCCATATCAACAACAATTGAAGGGGTGTTAGCATCTAAAGATGCAATGTCGTCATAGTCGATGACGTTGTCATAAACGCCCAGAGACTTAACATAGTCGACACGACTTTTAGATGTTATGCCAACACTAGGTTTCAAACCTCGCTGTTTAACACAAAATGCTAACGCAATACTTGTTTTACTCGATGCGCTGGTTATCAAGTATTGGTCGGCGCCAAAAAAATTGTTGTCAAACATAAAGTCGTCGATTAGCCACGACGTGGTATATAACCCTTTAACCAACATTTGATAGTCTTCTGTACCTTTCTGATAAAAAGGGTTGGCAGCGACACGCTCAAAACGCGCGTATACAGGAGAAAGTCCTTGTCGATGTTCGCTAGTATCGAAAAAACCTGATACCGACACTCTACCCGCATTTATCGTGAGGTATTTACCCATTGGGAAGAAGCCATACACTCGCTCACCAACGGAGATATCGTCATGGTTAGAGGCAACAACATCAGCAAACCCCATGACGGGTAATCGCCCCCAGCCTTTATTGGTTGGGAAAAAGCGCCAATAACCAAGCATATCACCGGTAATACCGTACGTAACATTGTTCGCCGTTAATGCAAACTTATCGACTTGCAGTAACACTTGACCTGCCGCTAGCGGCCAGTCAAAAACCGACGTGCACACACGTGTTTCATTAAGCGATTTTTTGGCGACTTCGAATACGTCGTACTCACGCGCTTGGCTATTAAATACCTTTTCCATATTAACTTCCTTTTTATTATTGAGTTATTCTTACCCTTAGAACTGCTTTCGTAACGTTACGCCAAAAGTTCTTGGCTCTGACACATAGGCGTTCATCTTGCCATCTTGGATCGGCACATTGAAATTATTGCCATTTACGTATTCTTCATCAAACACATTACGACCCCACAGAATAATGTCTAAGTCGTAGTCTTGGAGATGAGCAAATAACCTTGCATTAACCAAACTGTAACTGTCTTGTTGGGCGTAAGGGTCGTTACTGCTATCAAGTACCATATCGCCTGTATAGCTATAATCTATTTGGAAAAAAGAATAGATACTCTCTAGAAAAACCAGTTCTTGTTTAATACTTAGCGCCGCAAAGTCTTCTGGTTCACCAGCTGGTCTATCACCGGAACGATTACAGTAAGGATTTGGGTTAGCAGGATCTGTACTCTCCTGGCCAGGATCGGTAATGCCGGTATGCCATGTATAAGCAACCCAACAATTTCCACGTTCAAAGTTATCAAACTCGGCATTAACACGCGCATAAGCAAAATGAACTTCCATTTCATCGGTTGGCAACCAAGTCACCTCTACTTCAACGCCATCAATTTTATAGTCACCAGCATTTTGAAGGTTAAAACCATTTCCGGTGTATGCGTTCGCTTGAAAATCTTCAACCTCAGTGTAATGCGCTGCCGCATTGATGCGAAGCTTGTGATCAATAAAGTCCTTCTTGATGCCGACCTCATATGAAGTAGAAGTTTCTGCGTCAAAAATAGGGTCAAAACCTTCGGCTAATCGATCCGTATTTGTTCCGCCTGATTTGTAACCCGTGCCAATTGACGCATATACCATTGCATTTGGGTCAAGTTGATAACTTAACTTTGCCGTACCCGTTACTTTGTCATCCTTCAATGTCTCGTCAACATTGGAACGCTGAGAGGTCACGGGACCGAGTGGTTGGAAACCCCAGCCAGGTGTCTGAAATGGCACAAAGGCTT
Organism: Thalassotalea euphylliae; assembly: GCF_042682785.1. GTDB lineage: Bacteria > Pseudomonadota > Gammaproteobacteria > Enterobacterales > Alteromonadaceae > Thalassotalea_F > Thalassotalea_F euphylliae. The sequence goes on from NZ_JBHUIB010000003.1 coordinate 901,005, forward strand.
GCAATGCTGCTTGTCCATCAGGCGTCGTAATATCTATCTGACCTGTTGCAATTCCATCAGCAACAGCACCAGCTACTGCAGCACCATAAATCAGGCTCCCTGGCACGATAGTCTCGGGATTAGCAGGATCCCCTACCGAATTAAAAAAAGGAACGAAAGTGGTACCATTTGGCATATTTTCAAAATAGTTCGTCGATATTTCTTTCTTTTCGTCGGTATATCGCAACCCTGCAGTAAGGGTCATTTTTTCACTCAGCCGATAATCAAACTGGCCAAAAATTGCGTAACTTTCGTGGTCTTGTTTAGATATATGATCAAAACCAACGCCAGCTGGCGCCGCTTGTGCCGAGGGAGCGACTAATCCGCCTGTTAGTGCGCTTATTTGATCAATACCTGATAGTAAGGGATCAAGTGCACCTTCGAACCCCGCCATATAGAATTCATTGAATAAACCATCCGTATATTGGCTGTAGTCCAAATCCAGATCTTGTGTAAAATAATACAGACCGACGATATAGGTTAAATCCTTACCTGAATACGTCAAACGAAGTTCTTGCGAAAACGAGCTCTGCTCAACATCGTTTATCGTTCCAAACAGTGCGACATCAGAATAATCGGTATCTATATGGTCGTAAGAGTCAAAGTTTCTGAAACCCGTAATTGATGTCACGCGATAACGCTCATCTACATCCCAATCTAACTCAACGGATATCCCAGAGTCTTTCATCGTCGACTCAGGTAAAAATGTATCGTTGACCTTGCGTTCAAAGAAATCTTCACCACTAATAAAGGTTCCGTTAAACGGTGGTTGCGTTAACAAAGCATCGGTACCAAACTTTCCCGGAATTTCTCTTGCGGTAAAATTACTAATTAGTGCAGGAGAGCCACAGCATATTTCATCTATCTCACTGTGGTCAGCAATAACACGTAAACTGATATCGCTACTTGGTGTATATAACATTTGTAAGCGGGCACCCCAGCGATTTCTATCATTTTGGGTTTCATCACCTAGTATGATGTTATCGACAATCCCGTCCCTATCACTGCTAAATGCAGTGGCACGAAAAGCAAGCACATCCTCTATAGCGGAGAAAGATTTAGCCCCTGAAAAATTCAATAGGCCATAATTTCCTGCTGTAACCTCTAAAAATCCATCGTCACTTTCATGACTAGGCTTCACCGTTCTTACGGTGACCGCGCCAGACGGGGTGTTTTTACCGAATAACGTCCCCTGAGGCCCTTTCAGCACTTCTACCGCTTCAATGTCGACAAAATTATTTATCATGGAATTTTGACGTGCGCGGTATACACCATCGACATACAAGCCCACGGAAGATTCTAAGCCAAAGTTTTGTGAAGAAGTGCCTACCCCTCTGATTGAAAAGAAGGATTGCGTGGCACTTTGATGCTGAAACGCATTAAAAGCCGGAACAAGCGTTTGTAAATCGTACACATCCTTGATAATTGCTTCTTGAAGTTGTTGCCCTGAAAAAGTAGTCACAGCAATCGGGACTTCTTGCAAATTTTGTGTACGCTTTTGCGCTGTGACCGTAATTGTCTCTAAAAATGTATCAGTATCACTTTTGTGGGAGGTATTATCGCTATGCTCAATATTTTGAGCTTCTGACGTAAGGGAAAATGAGGCGAAAATAGCCATCGCTAACGCTGAGCGACGGGTATGTAAAGTAAACATGGTATCTCTCCAAAGGATTCTACAGCCTTTACCAGTTTGATTATTTATTTAGAACTAAATTTGCATCTCAACAAGAGTGTTCGATGCTAACTCACTACTAATAGTCCATATTTACACTTTTAACGCATTAAAGTTATTGCTTTGAAAAAGGTTGCTTTGATGCGCTTTTTAAACCAGTCTTTTATCTATTGTTATTGACTGTTAACTGCCTTCCGCTGAGCTTTATCGGTAGTTTGTTTATTCACCAACGGTGTAATTAAACGCTGGCTTATAAGTTATGTAGCGAAAGATACTACACGAATAACCGCCGTTTAAAAATTAAAACACTCATTTAAATTATCTGTTTAACAAATTAATCACATTTGTCATTAACCATAAGCTGTCTATTTAATAAATTTATCAATGGCTTGGTTAATTTCGGCCGAACATTCGTGTTGGAGCCAATGAGTCGCATTAGGAAACCTTACTAACGTTAAATCGGTTACATAGTGTTCTAGACCGTCCAGCGTCTCCACCACAAACGCCTGGTCTAGCTCCCCCCAAAGTACAAGGGTTGATTGACTAACTCTGATATTTGGAATGTGGGCTTGTTCAGCCTGCATTTCGGGTGAAGGTTGCGTATTAGCCGCTATTGAACCTTCCTTAATCCCAGGTTCTCTCTCTGCCAGCTGCGGCATAGCTCGGTAATATCCCATCATGCCAGCTACCGCCCCTTCGATGGACCAAACGCTCTTGTACTCCCGCATGAGCTCAGTAGAAACGGCATCAGGATTCATCGTAGAAAATATTTTTTCGCCAAGATAGCTATAATCATTTGCAGATAAACGCTCAACAGCATCGTCAGCGATTAAATCGTGTATGTAATCGCTCTTTACGCGCTGTGCGACATTATTAAACATTTCTCGGGTAAAAGTACTTGGGTGGGCAGCGTTTAAAATAACCAATTTATTGACTAGGTCTGCATGAAATGCAGCTAAAGGCCATGCAATTGCACCGCCCCAATCATGTGCAACTAGAATTACGCGATTGCCTTGAGCGACTTTCTTTATGAACTTTGAAAAAAAACTAACTAAGTTAGGTACTTGATAGAATGTATTGTCGTTTGGTTTATCGCTTAGGTTATAACCCGGTAAGTCTGGTGCAACTAAATGAAATTGACCAGTGAAGTATGCTAGTTGCTCTTTCCAAGTACCCCAATATTCTGGGAAGCCATGAAGGAAAATAATGGAAGCATCGAAATTATCAGCTTTACCACTTTCTTTATAGTGTATGCTGACGCCATTAACGTCAACATACCTACTTTTTAATGCTTCAATACTAACCATAAAACTGAACGGCGTCGTTTAACGAAGCTCTGTCTGTGCGAGCTTTATTGGCATTATTCGATACATCCTCATAACCAAACGACATACCAAACAAAATCCCTCTATCAGCGGGTAATTGAAGCACCTCTCGCACGGGATCAGGGAACTGCCCTAGCGCACCTTGCATACAATTACTAATGCCTTTTTCAGCCATAAGCAAAGACAGTGTTTGTGCATAAATACCTAAGTCAACAGCGCCCATAATGTCCAAATACTTGTCCATCGTGAAAAATACCGCATGCGGCGCTCCAAAAAATTGCCAGTTGCGCAACATAGCCATTTGCCTGGCCTGTTTGTCTTCGCGCGCAATATCCATTGCAGAATATAGAGCATTTGCAGACCCAAATTGTCTATCTCGGTGAATTCCTTGATATTGCGGTAACCAATTAAAATCTGGGTTTGGTTTCGTCCCCCCCATTAGTAGGCTAACAAATTTATCTTGTAGCGTGTTTTTCGTGTCTCCTGACACGACACATATCTGCCATGGTTGAACGTTACAATTAGATGGTGAAAGTTGTGCGTTATTAAAAATGTCGTCTAATACACTTTGTTCAATAGGCGTATTCTGGAATGCACGAACGGAATGACGTTCTTTTAATAATTCAGCTAAAGACATAAATCCCTCTTTATAAAAATAAACGCCCTAGCGAAAGCTAAGGCGGATTATTGATTGGTTCTAGAACAATGAATATACGAAAGCTGGGGATCTCGCTTTATTCATTGCCCTAAAACCAAAACTATTTACTACTTTTAAAAACGTTTTTTCAAGGTAATACCATATGTTGCTGGTTCAGAAACATATGCGTTCATCTTGCCGTCTTGGATAGGTACATTAAAGTTAGTACGGTTAATGTACTCTTCATCTAAGATGTTACGTCCCCACAGAATAAGATCTAAATCATAGTCTTCAAACTTCACAAAGAAGCGAGCATTGAGCAAGTTATATGAGTCTTGCATTGCATAAGGGTCGTTACTACCATCAAGCACCATATCACCTGTGTAACTATAATCGGCCTGTAAATATGAATATATGGTATCTGACAGGTAGAACTCTTGTTTAACACTCAGAATAGCGAAGTCCTCTGGCTCACCACCTGGACGGTCCCCTGTTCGATTACAGTATGGATTAGGGTTTGCCGGGTCAGTACTTTCTTGACCAGGGTCGACAATACCCGTGTGCCATGTGTATGCATTCCAACAGTTACCACGTTCAAAACTATCATATTCAGCGTCAACCATTGCATAAGCAAAATTTATTTCAGTGCTATCCGTTGGGAACCATGTCGCCTCTAACTCAAAGCCAGAGATTTTATAGTCACCTGCGTTTTGCAAATTAAAGCCGTTACCTGTAAATGTATTCGCTTGGAAATCATCCACTGTCGTATGGTGGGCGGCTGCGTTGATACGAAGATCTTGCTCAACAAAGTCTTTCTTCCAGCCTATTTCAATAGACTCTGACGTTTCTGCTTCAAAAATTGGCTCAAAACCTTCAGCAATACGGTCAGTGTTAGTACCGCCTGATTTATAGCCAGTACCGTATGAAATATAAGCCATTGAATGTCGATCAAACTGGTAGCTAAATTTCAACGTACCCGTTACTTGGTCGTCTTCAAGAGTTTCTACAATATCAGAGCGTTGAGCTGTCGTAGCACCTAACGGTTGGAAACCCCAACCTGGTGTTTGGAATGGCACTAATGCTTGAAGCGCCTGCTGACCTTCAGGGGTTGTAATATCAATTAAACCTGCTGATATGCCTTGTAACACTGCGCCAGCAACACCCGCACCATAAATTAATGTTCCAGGAACGATAGACTCAGGCGTGGAAGGATCACCAATACTGTCAAAGAATGGTACGAACGTATTGCCATCTGGCATATTCTCAAAGTATCGTGTTGAAAGATCTTTTGTTTCGTCGGTGTAACGAAGACCCGCAGTCACCGTTAGCTTATCCGTTAACTTGTAATCAACTTGGCCGAAAATCGCATAACTTTCATGTTCTTGTTTAGCGATATGGTCAAAACCTACACCGGCTGGTGCAGCTTCTGCCGACGGCGCCACTAATCCCCCCGTTAAAGCACTGATTTGATCAATACCGTTTAATACCGGATCAAGTGCCCCTTGGAAGTTCGCCATATAGAACGTATTAAACAGGTCATCTGTATAAAGGCTGTAGTCTAAGTCTATATCTTGCGTGAAGTAATAAAGACCCAAGATATAATTAATATCGTCTCCAGCATAAGTCAGACGAATCTCTTGTGAAAATGAGTCCTGCTCTGCATCGTTCGTGGTACCAAATAAGTCAGCGTCGGTAAAATCACTATCAATATTGTCGTAAGACTCAAAACTACGGTAAGCAGAAATAGATGTTAACGTAAATTTATCGTCGATATCCCAATTAATCTCTGCTGATAACCCTCTATCTTCCATGCTCGATTCAGGAAGAAATGAAACAGCAACTTTTCTATCGTAGAACTCATCGTCACCAAAAACCGTAGCATTAAACGGAGGTTGGCTTAAGAAGGCATCGCTACCAAACTTGCCAGGAATTTCACGTGCTTGGAAATTACTTACTTGTGTTGGCGCAGCACAACAAATCTCGTCAATTTCACCATGGTCCGCAATAATACGCAGTGAAAAGTTATCGCTAGGCGTGTACAACATTTGTAGACGAGCTCCCCAACGATCGCGATCGTTTAAAACTTCATCACCTAAATTAACATCGTCTACGATTCCGTCTCTATCACTTGTAAAGCCAGTAACGCGAAAAGCTAATACATCTTCGATTGCAGAAATCGACATAGCGCCGGCAAAGTTTAACAATCCATAATTACCCGCTGTTACTTCAACAAAACCGTCATCGCCATCATGGCTAGGCTTAATTGTACGGACCAACACAGCACCAGACGGCGTATTCTTACCAAATAGTGTGCCTTGTGGGCCACGCAACACCTCAACCGCCTCTACATCAATCAAGTTATTGATCATCGAGTTTTGGCGCGCACGGTATACACCGTCAACATACAAACCTACTGAAGACTCTAAACCATAGTTTTGAGACGACGTCCCTACACCACGAATTGAAAAGCTAGACTGAGTCGCACTTTGACTTTGGAATGCGCCAAGTGCTGGTACAGCTTTTTGTAGGTCATATAAATCCTTGATCACTGCCTCACCCATTTCGTCACCTGAAAATGCAGTGACTGCGATGGGTACTTCCTGTAAGTTTTGAATACGTTTTTGTGCAGTTACGGTAATGGTTTCTAGATATGAATCGTCTTCTTTATTCTCTGTAGACTCTTCTTGTGCGTGCGCTGCGCTAACGAACAACGACGTAACGATGGCCAACGCTACTTTAGAACGTTGAAAGCTTGTTGTTTTCATGGTGCCTCTCCCCAAAAGCCCCTAGCTTTTCACTAGTTTTTGTTATTTTTCTGATAAATGTGCTGATAGTTCAGCGGTTTTATTGAATGATATTTATCAATTTCTACTGTGTGGAGAGACTTGAAATCTGTCAACGAATCAAATAGAGTGGCGACTCTATTTCGTATGATAAGTTAAAAGAGCGAAATTTTTCGTAGAATTTTTAATCAGTCATAGCGCAGCCTGTAGGCAACCTCTGGTCTTACCATCGTACATAATTCACCAAATCAATAGTGAATATTCACAATAGTCATTATTCGTAAAACGAATACAGATTTGGAAATCCAATGAATATTTATCCAATATTGGCATAATTGGCAGTAACTCTGTCTTCTACCGCCTGCTTTAATCAAAAGTTCTATTAATTGTGCGAATAGCTTTTGCTACACTGCAATGGATTTTTAACGACAATAAAGAGCATCATGATAAAGCCTGGAAAATATCAACACTTCAAAGGTAACTATTACCAAGTAACGAATGTCGCTAAACACAGTGAGACAGAAGAGCAGCTGGTCATTTACTACCCGCTTTATGGCTCTATCGAAAAAACGGGTGAACCCGAGTATTTCGCCAGACCTCTAGCGATGTTTGATGAAATAATTGAGCGGGATGGAAAGACGTTTAAACGTTTTAATTTTATTGAGTGAATCGATAAAGGCACTAGTAACTAGCATTTGCACTAGTTACTAGTTAGAAAGAATTAACCGATAGAGAAATGGTTATAAGACTGATAATCCACCTGGTTGTGTTGAACGGCAGACACCTCTGCTTTTGATGGGCCATGGGACAACCATTCCAGCATTTGATTAACATTACTTTCTTCACCGCAAACCATCACCTGAACATCGCCATCGGCTAAATTTTTAGCGTATCCACTTAATTGCAAATCGATTGCTTTTTGCTGGCAAGACGCCCGGAAATAAACTCCCTGTACTTTCCCACTTACATTAGCAAGACAACATATCGCCATAATTCCGCTCCTTTCATTGCACCGCTATGTGCCTTTCACTACAATCTGCACACTTTTCTTTTCTCTAAGTATAGGCACATGTCAGCAAGAATTTATTTAAATGTTGGTCGCGAAAAATCACTACGCCGCAAACACCCGTGGGTTTTCTCCAAAGCGATTGCAAAAATCAAAGGTAAACCTATGCTTGGAGAAACCGTTGATGTCCTAGATAGCAAAGGGAACTGGCTGGCTAAAGGGGCCTACTCTCCCGAATCCCAAATGCGTGTTCGTGTTTGGAGCTTTAATGAAAGCGAACAAATAGACCGTGATTTTTTTGTTAAAAAATTTAAACAGGCACAATCAAGACGAGATTGGTTCATCGAAAAGGGAGGATTAACCGGTTATCGTCTAATTGCTGGCGAATCTGATCACATGCCTGGTATTACTATTGATAAATATGACGACATTATTGTTTGTCAGTTGCTATCAGCTGGAGCGGAGTTCCACCGACATACCATCGTTGATGTATTAACAGAGCTTTATCCTAACTGCGGAGTCTATGAGCGCTCCGATGTAGATGTTAGAAAAAAAGAAGGCTTAGACAAACAAGTTGGTTGGTTAGCTAACGAAAAAGAAAGCACAGAGCGCATTATTAAAGAACACGGCGTTAGCATTATTGTTGACGTTGCGACGGGTCACAAAACAGGTTTTTATTTAGACCAGCGCGACTCTCGTGTTGCAGCAGGAAAGTACGCTGAAAATAAAGACGTCCTTAATTGTTTTAGTTATACGGGTACCTTCAGCTTACATTGCGCTGCTAATAGCGCAAAAAGCGTTACCAACGTTGATGTATCTCAACCAGCACTGGATATCGCTAAAAGAAACGTAGAAGCAAATGGATTAACCGACAAAAACGTCGCTTTTGTAAAAGAAGACGTATTTAAGCTATTGCGAAACTACAAGAAAGAAGGCAAAAAATTCGACATGGTGATTATGGATCCCCCAAAATTTGTCGAAGCAAAGTCACAGCTAACAAGTGCCTGTCGAGGTTATAAAGATATTAACATGCTAGCAATGCAGTTATTAAACCCTGGCGGATTGCTATTAACCTTTAGCTGTTCAGGTCTACTAGACGCTGGCCTTTTTCAAAAAGTTGTTGCCGATGCCGCTTTAGACGCAGGGAAAAACTGCCACATTGTCGAACGATTACAACAAGCTGGTGACCACCCTATTTTGGCGGCTTACCCTGAAGGCTATTACTTGAAAGGTCTTGTGTGTCAAATCAACTAGTCTTTCGGTCCCTATTTGCTTTTAGATAAGCGCGTGAACTGGAATATAACTGAACAAAAAAGGAAGCCTTATGCTTCCTTTTTTACGCTATATACCCGCTTACTTACGCGCTACCATGTGGACGGTGCTAGTCGAACGCTCTAAGAAAGCTCCTTCACAGTACCCTAAGTAAAATAACCAAAGTCGCTTAAATTGCTCATCGTAGCCGAAATTAATTAGCTCAGGCCATGAGGCTAAAAACCTTTCACGCCAATCTGCTAACGTTTTAGCATAATCTAGACCGATATCATGCAAGCCTTCAATGACCATACTGGTATTTTTGCTCACTTGTTTTGCCATAAGCTCGATCGAGGGTAAAAAGCCACCTGGGAAAATATAACGCTGAATAAAGTCAACGTTGTTTAAGTAATGCTCAAAACGCTGGTCAGCAATAGTTATTGCCTGAATTAACAATTTTCCGCCAGGCTTTAATCGATCGTTGCATTGCTTAAAAAAGCTATCCATGTATTCAAAACCAACGGCTTCGATCATCTCTATTGAGACTAATTTGTCGTATTGACCTGTTAAATTTCTATAATCTTCTTTTAGTAAAGTGATTTTGTCGCTTAAGCCAAGCTTTTCGATGCGATTTTTCGCATACTCGTGTTGAGCATCAGAAATCGTTGTTGTTGTTACTCTGCAGCCATATTTTCCCGCAGCGTGAATCGCTAATCCACCCCAACCCGTGCCAATTTCTAATAGGTGATCATCTTCTGTTAATTCTAATCTTTGGCATATTTTGTCCAGTTTATTAAGCTGGGCAGTTTCGAGGCTTGCGTTTTCATCTGGGTAAATAGCTGAGCTGTACATCATTTCTTTATCTAAAAAACGTGTGTAGAGTTCATTTCCTAAATCATAGTGAGAAAGGATGTTTTTCTTCGAGCCCGTCTTCGAATTTCTGTTGCGATAGTGAAACCATTTATTTTGGAGGCGAGTAAACCAACTGACATACTTTTCAAACTTGTCAGTGACTTCCTGTGCTTTGGCGAACACACGAATCATTGCCGTTAAATCTGGGGTATCCCAGTCATGGTTAATATAAGCTTCCGCCGCACCTATACTACCGCCTTTGACAAGCGCCACGTATGTTGCCATATCATTTACAATAATTTGCGCGCAAACATTATTGTTGTCGAATTCACCAAACTTGTATGTTTTATCTCGTTCTTTAACTTCAATCCCTGCCCCTTTAATTTGACCTAGGATAGCAAATACAATTGATCGGCAGCGTTTCTCAAACCAACTCGCTTCGTTTATTTGCGCAGAAATAGCAACATTTTCCACAATATGCTCCTGTGAACGCACTACGATTGTTTTTCCTGATATGGCACAAAAGGTACGCGTTTTATTAGTAGTTTAAGTGCTTGATAATAAATACCGGCAACAACTTTTAATGTCATGGCTGGCAACTGCGCCCAAACTTTGACCATGTTTTTGTTCGTAAAAGCTTGTTTATTCAGCGCTAACGTAGCATCAAAAAGTTTTTGATGATCGTTCTTATTTTCAATATGCACTAATAGTTTCTGTTTATTTTCTTCGGGTGGCCTTACGCGCCAATGGTAGCGCATATTTAAGTCCATAAAAGGTGACACATGGAAAGACTTTTCAATAGATACGTCATCTTCCATGGGAACTAGATAATAGTGACGTTTGTTCCACGGTGTATTACTGACTTCTACCAACATACAAAAACATGAGTCGTTTTTGTCGTAACAGAAAAAGAAATTCGCAGGGCTAAAATAAAGTCCAAAACACCTTACTTGCACCAGAATTGTAATACGGGCCACCTCTTTGGCTTCACCCAAAGAAATTACTTTATCAACAATACGTTGACGTAAATTTCCCGGTTCACCACGTAAATAATCTTTTTCAACAAATCGTATTGGATTGAACCATTTATAACCAAACAGACCTGTAGGTAGTTGATGATTTACTGCTTCGTCAACATCAAGAGCCAACATATATAGCGTGTAGTTAAAAACATTTTTTGCGGGTGTAAAGCGTCTGTGGCGAACGTTACCGCTGTATACCGCGCTTTTTAATGCCGAAACTTCACTCATAATTCACAACCAAACCTTTTGCCGACATCTACAGCACTTCTTACGCCGTCTTCATGAAATCCGTTATACCAGTACGCACCTGCAAAATGCGTATTGTTTTTCCCGCAAATAGTTTCACGTTGCAGTTGAGCAGCCATCGATTTTTTGTTGAAGACTGGGTGATGATAAACAAATTTACGAATGACTTTTGAATCATCAATCGCTTCGTCCTGATTTAGCGTTACACAAAACGTTGTCGCATTCTCAAGCCCTTGCAATATGTTCATATTGTAAGTGACGCTCGCTGGACTCGTGCGGCTTTCAGACAATTGATAATTCCAACTTGCCCAAGCTTTTTTGCGTTTTGGTAGCAAAGATATATCTGTGTGCAGCACAACACTATTAGCCGTGTAAGGAATGCTTGAAAGTACAGACTTCTCTTCTGCATTTGCATCGCCGAGTAAATTCAACGCTTGGTCTGAATGACATGCTAGAACAATTTCATCAAACTCTTGTACACCATCAGCAAAATGAATTTGTACCTTGCCCTGCTGACGTGTAATTTTTTCAATCGCCGCGTTCAATACAATATTTTCTTTAAACGTCTCTGTGAGCGGTGCTATGTATTGTTTAGAACCACCTGGCACAACATACCACTGTGGTCTGTCCGCTATGTTCAACAGGCCGTGGTTTACAAAGAAACGAATAAAGAATTTCAATTCAAATGCTTCCATCTCTTCGATAGAGCTCGACCATATAGCCGCTCCCATAGGGAGAATGTAATGCTCAGCAAAGAAACGACTAAAGTTGTGTTCGGAGAGAAAATCACCAAGTGTTTTGTCTTCAACTTTTAATCCTTGTTCATATTCAAACTTACACTGTTTATTAAAACGAAGAATTTCGCGTATGAGATGCCAAAACTTGGGCCTAAGGATATTGCTACGCTGAGCAAATAATGTATCGATATTGTGGCCGTTATATTCAAACCCTGTTTCGGCATTATGCACCGAAAAGCTCATTTCAGTCTCTTGGCGACCTACACCAATGTCAGCCATTAACTTTAAAAAGTTAGGGTATGTTCTATCGTTAAAGACGATAAAGCCTGTATCTATGGCTAGCTTTTCGTTGTTGTACTCTATATCAATAGTCGCGGTATGGCCGCCAATATACTCATTCTTTTCAAACACTGTGACGTTGTGCTTTTTTGAAAGAAGATATGCGCTTGTTAAACCGGCAATACCAGAGCCTATTACTGCAATGTTTTTCAATTTAGGATCCTTTCAACACCATACGAGCCCACCATGACTTTGGCAGAATGGCGATAAACTTCATTAAATACATAAATCTTTTGGGGAACTGTATAAGGCTTTTACCACGCCCTATACCGTCAAATATACGCTCTGCAGCTTCATCACTTGTCATCAGGAAAGGCATATCAAAATCATTTTTGTCCGTTAGCGGTGTTTTGATAAATCCAGGATGGATAAGGGCTACATGAATACCTTTCGGCGTAAGTTCTAATTCCAACGTTTTTGCCAGGTAATCAACCCCTGCTTTCGATGCACCATAAGCCTGCGCTCTTGGAAACGGAAGGTTTGTAACACTTGAGCTCATTAATGCCAGCGTACCTTGTTGATTCAGTTTGGGAATTAACGCTGACACTAGATACCCCATACTAATCAAATTGACAGTAACAACCCTTGCAAATAAGTCAGCATCAAATGCCATTACATCGTCAATGTACTCACAATCGCCAGCATTTAAAATAGCAACATCCAAGTTTTCAATAGCTGATATCGCCTTATTTATCTGTATGTTATCCGTGATATCAAATACAAGCGTACTAATTTTAGGGAACTGAGTTTTGAGGCGACTTAATTTTTCTTCGCTTCGACCGCATGCAATTACGTCATAATTGCTACGTGAATAGCGCTCGACAAGAGAGAGCCCGATACCCGATGTTGCTCCCGTGATCAGCACTTTCATTAGGAGTTCGCTCTATTTTTAATGAGCTTTACGATACCGCCAATGACTGGAATATGTTCATAAATCATTGCGCCAAGGTCTAGATAGTCACGATGATAAATCACTCTATCTCCCATCCCCTTCAATCGCGTATGACCTTGTACAGTAACAGTTTTGCCTTTGTTCAACTTAGGGTGACTATATTGCATGGTCCAGTATAGAGCGGCTTCATCTCCGCAATTCATTACGTCGTTTATCACAAACGTACAACTGCTAAGGTTGGTATACAGACTCGTAAAATAATCTTCTAAGTTTTCAAATCCAGATATTTGATGCATCGGATCTATAAAGATAACGTCATCAGCATATATCTCGCCAAGTAGCTCTAAGTTATCGGTCCCAAGCTTTTGGTACGTCTCTACAAAACGTGACAACCACACTGGAAAGTCGAACTGCTCAATCGGCTGAATAAGTTCCATAAAATTGCCTTTAAAAACTCAGCTAGCGCTTTGTTATATATATTTTTTATAAAATGCGAGTGCTATTTCTCTAGCCGCTTTATGGTCAACTATAGGCGACAGATACACATTTCGCTTCGTATTGTTAATATATTCATGTGGAAAGTGAATATATTTATCTGGTATTTCAGTAAGTTCTGGCAAATATTTACGGATAAACTCACCCTTTGGATCAAATTTCTCGCTCTGGGTGATAGGGTTAAATATGCGAAAATAAGGTTGGGCATCACACCCTGTACCTGCTGACCACTGCCAACCGCCATTGTTAGCAGCAAAGTCCCAATCGATTAGCTTTTTAGTAAAGTAGCGTTCACCCAGGCGCCAATCAATTAAGAGATGTTTAGTCAGGAAACTGGCGACAATCATCCTGAGTCGGTTATGCATCCATCCTGTTTGATTAAGTTGTTTCATAGCGGCATCAACTATTGGGTACCCCGTTTCGCCACGTTGCCATTTTCTTAACGCCTTACGGTTATTCGGCCATTTCAAACCAGCATATTTTTCACCAAAGACTCGCCCTTTAATCAAATTCGGTTCGTGGTGCAGTAGATGTCGATAAAATTCGCGCCAGACTATTTCATTTAGCCAGGTAAACGCCTTATGGTCTGTGTCAGTAAGAAGATCTGGGTATTTATTCAAAAGAATGGCTAATACATAGCGCGCGCTAAGTGCACCGATCGCAAAATATGGTGATAAACCGGACGTAGCTTTGATGCCCGGAAAGTCACGCCACCGGCTATATTCTTCAACTTTTTCATTCAAAAATGCTGGCAGAACATGGGCTTCTATATCATTCACTAAAGGCCACTTTTCAGATACGCCAGTATGATGATTGAAAGATCCTAACTTTTCTGTGTGTTCAGGAAACTGCGGGCAATTGCTAGGCCGTGTACCGTAGTTGAACCCATTGAGTTTCACAAACGTTAACCAAGCGCGTTTAAAAGGCGTAAAGACTTTGAACATTTCGCCTGATTTATTGAGCAGTTGCCCTTTCGGTAGAATGACATCCGACTCAAACGTTATTAAATCAACCCCATTACTAGCGAGTTTTGCATCGCGTTGACGCTCGTTTAACTCAAGTTCTTGGTTAACAATAATAGACTGACCGCCAAAATGCCTCGTTAGGTACTCTGTTTGCGCATCAAAGTCTTCAACTTCAACGACGTTGAGTGCAATATCAAGACTTTTAAGTTGTGCTCTTAACAACTCAACATGGCGTAAAATAAAATCAATTTTGATTGGCGCCATATGATGCTTGCGCCACTGACCGTATGAAACAAAAAAAATGGCGTCACGAGCGCCATTTTGTAATGCATATTCTAATGCGGGATTGTCTGTAATTCTAAGGTCGTTACGAAACCACAGTAACATCAACCTGTCCTTTTCTAATTGCTACATTCCATACCTAAGCTTTAATTCAGCAGGGTAAGGTGCTAGATAAAATTGCTTTTTCAAATAGTCTTTAGGGAATCGACGTAAATGGTGTCGAATCAAGGTAAGGGGAACGAATAAAGGTACAAGGCCTTTTCGGTACTCCTCTATTTGTTCACAAAGCTCTTGCTTCTCGTCACTATTTAGTTCTTTAGCAAAGTAACCTTGAATATGCTGCAATGTATTTGCATGTTTTTTGCGCGTTGCCTTAATAGTCAACGCCGCCATTAACCCATGAATATACTGCTCAGCCATTTCTTCAAGTGGTAGGTCTGCTCTCGCCAATAACTGTCCAAGTTCTTTGTAAGCGATTAAATCGTGACTCATCACCGTGTATTTGAACTGACTGTGAAAGGTTGTCAGTTTGTGTTTTGATAACCCACTCGCCTCAAGCAGTTGCCATTTTCTATATGCATAAACGCGGGCGACAAAGTTTTCTCGGATAATAGCGTCGTTCAATCTACCATTTTCTTCACACGGTAATAACGGATTTGCTTTCATTACTTCGCGAGCAAAGACACCGACACCATCAGACGTAGAACCTTTACCGTCTTCGCTGTACACCTTCACACGTTCCATACCGCAACTCGGGCTTTTGGCACAGAAGATGAAACCGCTTAAATTCCTCGAATAATTGCCAATTTTCTTTCCGTACTCTGCTAATGCTTCTGTTACATCACCACTGCCGTCCGGTCTTGATACCGTGATAACGTCATCTTTACGAATTTGGCGAATCGTAGGTCGCGGTACTGGCAAGCCTACGGCGACTTCAGGACATACTGGCTTGAACTTAACGTAATTACCTAACTCCTTCATACAGAAGTGTGACGTCTTCGAGCTTGAATCAAACCTGACGTTTTCCCCAGCTACGCAAGCGCTTATACCAAGAGTGATATCACCTAATTCAGATAACTGCGCGTCGTTCATGTCATGCTCCTAGTAGATAAGTGAGCCAATTGGGTTTAATAGTTTATTAAAGCCTTGAGTAAAGTGTAGTGCATCATCAGCCACCGTGTAACACAAACACCCGTTCTCTGTTGTTGGGTTGTGAGTGTGTTCACCATCAAGCATTATGAAATCGCCAGGTCCGTATGTTCCCATTTCGTCTTCAAAGTAGCCGTCTAATAACAACGTTAACTCAAAGCCTTTGTGTGTATGTTCTGGCACCGTGCCACCTGGCTGTATTTGCAATAAGCTCGCATGCAGGGGACCTTCTTCTACGTCAAAACGCGCTCTTGCGAGCTTGCCAAGGCTTGTCCAGCTTCCCATTGCCATATTCGTTAATGCGGTCGGTAGCTTGTAGTCTTGTCCCTTTACCGAGATATGCTTCTCTTTCCTATCTACTGTGATTGCAATTTCTTCACTCGCCGTAATCGCATCGATCATATCTGTAATACTTAAAGCATCTAGCTGCGTATCAGCCTCTGGCATTTCGAATGCTTCGAAAGCGTTTTGTTCTGATGCTTCAGCAACAATTTCAGCACACTTCGGGCACATGTCTACGTGAACAGCAACAGCTGCTGCCAATGATGCTGGTAAATCCCCCTCTGCGAATTTAACCAACAATTCTTTAGTTGGGTGATGCTTAATCATGTGCTTCTCCAATGTACTGCTTCAGCTTGGCCAGCGCCAAACGTAATCTTGATTTTACTGTGCCTAATGGAATGTCGAGATGAATCGCGAGTTGTTCTTGTGACATTTCCATAAAATAGAAACCCTTAATCACTAGCTTTTGGTTTTCCGGCAGTTTCTCGATGCATTCAAGCATCTCTTTGTCAGCTAAATGGTCAGAAAATGGCTCTTCTGTTTCTAGCTGGCCTTCTACTAACGGCCAAAAGTCGTCGCTCAGGTTATCTTCTTTCTTCGTTTTGATTTTACGAAGTAAATCAAAACTGACATTACGCATAACGGTGTAGACCCAAGTGGTTGGCGAGCCTTTGTCAGAATTAAACAAGTGTGCCTTGCGCCACACGTTGGTCATTGTCTCCTGCACCACCTCAGACGCAAGCGTTTCATTGCCATACTTGCTTGAGGCAATACGCTGGATTTTTGGGGCGAAGTAGCGAAACAGCTCAGTGAATGCCTGTTTCGACCGAGTCTCTGCAACTTCTATCAACCAGCCAGCCAGCTGTTGATGTTCATTAGAAGCCGCCGCAGCCATCGCGCCACTCTGTGTTTTGTTTTGATTCAATGTATTTATCGAACTCTGCAACATGGGTCTGTACTTCCATCAAACGTTAACCTGCGTTTTATGTCAACTACGCAGCGTGTTTCACTAGAGATCAGCTTTACGAAGGTTTTTCATCAAAAATAATAGTCGTGAGGAAGTCCACTGCTTGTAAAAAACTGTTTGGATGAGCAAAGTGACGCTTGTTTTCAAAGCTCACCGGCAACAACTCAAGCCAGCGTGCACACACCCAATCGTAATTATCAAACTGAGGCTCGCTGTATAACTTTTGTAAAGAGGGATGATCTTCAAACAATCGTTGTAGCTGATGCTTCAACTGAATGCATCTATCATTTGACGTTGTCTCTGGCCAATGAGGCAAAACTTCAACCTCCCCGGTCAGCAGTTGGTCTGGCTGTCTTTCGGTTTCACCTATCGACACCAAGTGTTTGCATTTAACTAGAAGGTTTAAAACGCCATCGTCACCTTGGTCGAAATCAACAATGTCGACCCAACTGCCCCACTCGCTAATTCTGTCGTCCCCCACAGTGTGGACTATTACAAACCCGTTAGTTTTTTGGCTATTTCGTACCATGGTTAAGTAGCGCTGCTCAAATATACGCAACTGTGTAACGCCGCTAGGTAAAAGGTAAACAGGTAATGGGAATAAAGGTAATTTCATAACATTTTCATCATACTAAACTGTCAGTTAATACGGCTATGCTGGCTAAACTGATTACTTTGATTTTCAAAAATTCAAGGTAATAAAAAAGGAAGCCTAAGCTTCCTTTTCAATAATTGTGTTATTTGTGCATTAATTAATCAGTAATTACCGTATCGATAACATGAATAACACCATTGGTTGTGTATATGTCTTTCGTTACGACATTGCTGCCTTGTACCTGCAATGACGTTTGACTTTGCTCTGCTAAGAACCATACATCACCAACACCTTGGCCGTTAGTATCACCTGCAGCTTCGTCTCCCGCAAAGAAATATAAAGGTCTGCCTAGGTAAGTTGCTTGCATAGTGCCATCATCACGCATCACTGTCGATACACCAGGAATTGCTGTTACACTGCCATCAGTGACGAGCAGTGGTGGCCAGTTTGTTGCACAAGTGTCATTACATGCACTGCCTGAAGTGCCTAAATCAGTATCAAATACATATAGCGACATACCCGCCATTGTCGAACCCATGCCGCCCACGAAGCGCTCATTTATTGCGTCGTAAGCGACTTCTTCTGCCATACCGTCTTGATAGGTTGCAAAATTAACAATCGATACTGACACATTGTCACCACCTACGGTTCCTACCATTGCGCCGTTCGCAGCATACGCGTCAACAGAACCGATTTCTGCTGCAACCACATGTTTTAATAACACAGCGGTTAGCGCATCGGTGTCTGCTAACAAACCGCTTAATACCGTTGAATCAATTTTGCTAAACGCTGCATTTGTTGGCGCAAATACAGTAAAGGTCGCTGATTCATCTGCTAGTGTGTCTACAAGGTCAGCTGCTGTGAGCGCCGCAACAAGCGTAGAAAAGTTTTCATCGGCTAAAGCGACGTCCACAATTGATTGTGTCGGTTCACCTTTCATTGCTGGTGGTAAAATAACAGAGTCGATTACGTGAATAACACCGTTATCAGCACCAACATCAGCAGCACTGACTGCACTATCATTGATAAATAATTGTGAACCAGTTAGCGATAACGCCGCCATGTCACCGTTTGCCATTTCAACTTTTTTATCCATTGAGTTTGCAACAGCTAACGCGCCATCTGCCATCACTTTGCTACCTGAAATAACATGATAAAGCAGTATGTTAGATAACGTGTCAGGGTCTGCAAGCAACGCTTGTATAGTTTCGTCACCTAGCTTGGCAAATGCAGCATCAGTCGGCGCAAATACAGTGAAGTCTGTCGAGTCGTCAGCCAATACAGTATCCAGGCCTGTCGCTTGCAATGCAGCAACTAACGTTGTAAATGAGCCCGCACCTACAGCTACATCAACGATGGTGTTGCCTGTCATTGGCACTTCTACATCACCAACGATAACCGCATCAATGACATGGATCACGCCATTAGTGGTGTAGATGTCTTTGGTAACAACGTTTGCACCACCAACAGTGAGCATATCAGTATCAGCATTGATCATGATATCCACCATTGCACCTGAAGCTGTTTCAGCCGCCATACCGTTTAACGTAAATGCAGTCACTGAATCGACGCTTCCTGCAACGACGTGCTGAAGCAATATACTAGAAAGCACCTCTGGGTTTTCTAGTAGCGTAGCGATAGTTTCTTCGCCCAACATTGCAAATGCATCATCTGTTGGCGCAAATACTGTGTATGTAGTGCTTTCATCGGCTAGCACAGCATCCAACCCCGTCGCTTGAAGCGCTGCAACAAGGGTATTGAAACTACCTGCCCCAACAGCAGTATCCACGATATTTGCAGTAGGCATTCCCATATCAGCTGGTGGGATAAGTACTGCGTCAATCACATGGATAATACCGTTGTCGGTCTGGATATCTGTCGCTGTGACCGTTGCTGTATTCACTAGAAGACTATCGCCACTTAAGCTCAATGCCAACTTGTCACCGTTAACCATATCTACTGTTTGGCCAGCAGATGCAACTGCAGCTGTTGAGTCTACTGCCCCTGATATAACGTGGTAAGTTAGAATGTCAGACAGTGTATCTGTGTCTGCGAGTAAACCATTGATAGTGTCTTCACCTAGCAATGCAAATGCATCATCTGTTGGTGCAAATACAGTAAACGTAGCAGATTCATCGGCAAGCGTCTCATCTAATCCCGTTGCTTCTAAAGCTGTAACCAAGGTTGTAAAACTTCCATTTGCTACCGCCGCATCTACAATCGTTGTGGTTGTTACTGGTTCCGGCTCAACAACAGTCACTGTTGGACTGCTGCTATCATCGTCACAAGCTTGTAAAAACATCACACTTGCGAACGCTGTTATTATCATTTTTGACGTTTTCAAAATTTATTCCTCGTTTTTGTCCATGACGACTTCTTTACGAGGTACATAATTTAAACAGATCACAACCTTTTGAAATATTTTATGCTTTTATTTCATGCAGTTAACTTATTTCCCAGACGAAAAAAGGCCCTCGGTTTGTCGCCCGAGAGCCCACTACTAAAGCTGAAATGTTATGATTTCTTACAACTTCTTAGAGGCTGTTCTTTGTCAAAAAATAAAGTAATTTCCGCTACTTCGATGCCAAATTTTCGCATCGATGTTCTATTGAATACGCGATAGTCGTCAATTTTATAAATCCAATCATCTAAAAAGAATTCATATTCGCTATCATCTATTTTTACCTGTAAAGAGTACTGCCACTGAAACACCGAACCCTCAGTTTTCCCCGAAGCAACGCCAAAGACATCCTCCGCCGTTCCCGAGTACTCGTTACCATTCTTCGTTAACCGCCAATTTCGAAAGCTCACTTCGCCGTCGTCAAAGTAAAAAGTTTCTTCAAGGAGCCCCTTGTTGCCTTCCCAGCTCCCTTCAATTTCTACGCAAAACCGGCGGGTAAGTTTTTTGTTGTAATCTTGGACCATACCCCACGCAATTACTGGCCCGTCAAAATATTCATCCAAGGTTAACGTGGGCGCAGTGTTAGCATAGTCATTAATATGTTGGCTTCCACAGCCAACTAACATTGTTGCGCCTGCAAACACAGAAAGTAATTTAGACATCAATTCAACCCCAGTAATTCTTTGCGGAGTTTGGGCTGCGAGGTTTTCGGAGAAAGCCAAATGGCTGAAAACATGTTGCCGAACTCAGAATCTGCAATCGTTCCAACCAACTCTTGATTGAAATAAAACGCTGTCGAGTGCTCGTCAACCCACATGGTCAAACTGTCACCTTTTTTGATATCAGGCCAAAACTGTGCGAGCTTGGGCAAATACGTTTCGTACAATGGCGCGTCAATGCCTATGTGCTGCCATTGCTCTACCGTTCTCTCGATTAAGTCTTCGCTAGAGATATTCTTTAAATAGGTAATCTCGAACATAAAACTTTGTTGTTCATCATATGTGCCTGTTTTGGTCAGCAACTGACTGTCGTAGATGTCCCAAAATAGCACTTTAAATCGTGTTTCACCGACAAGTTTGAGGGCCTGTTTCAGTTCAGTTGAGCTAGCAGGTGCAACTATAGACGATGCACTGCTTTGACGCGGAAAAACCACTAAAAGCAGTGTAAACATAAACCACACAAGGTTACGCATAACTTTTATTTTCCTTGATATTCAATGACGTAAGGAACCTAAACAAAAATACCCAAATGACAGAAAGTATGAGCATAGTAGCAACATGATTAAACCCAAATGCAACAGCACCCAGCTTCTCGCCCGCCAAATAGCTCATTGGAACGCACAACGCACCTACAGCCAATTGCACATATTTAGAGCGTGTGAAAAATTGCATGCTGTGATTCAATGTTGCGGAAAAAGCAAGCCAGAGAGCAATTAACCAAAATGGAATAATGACGCCTTGCTCGTTGAAATTAAATACACCCGCGTGCATGAGGATTGTGTCTACAGTGACACCGCACAGCGTTGCTATTGAAATGGTTTTGATTTCTGATTCAGGCGATTTGGATAGCAAGACATGAAAAAGCACCCAACCCAAAGCGACTGGAGCAAACGTGTTACCCCAAAAGATAAGGCCGAACCAAGAAAGGTTGAACAGCAGCGCGTTAATAATCATGTTTAGCTAGTTTTGTAGGTTTAAAGGGTAATACGAACTACAAAACAACTAGGATTACTAACGTCCTACTTTTCTTACTGTTTATCGAGTTATCGTGGCAAATTAATCAATATCATCAATTGATACGCCGACTAGGTATAAGTCTGCTGATTCCTCATCAACTCTCACCACTTTACCTGATACGTCAAGTGATTGTACTGCTGAATTCGCCGACTCTACTTTTGCCTTTAATCGAGTGCCAATTTCCAAAGGATGAGCAATTTCAATCGCCATTCCCGTTGCACTTAAATCTCGACATGTAGCTAAAAACTCACTGTTAATTTCTTCATCAATAATGGTCACTTTTACTTCACTGTTTAACAACATGCGATAAAAGTTTCGTTTGTCATCAAAACTAACCATCTTTACTCCCTAGATGTAACGACTAAGACCGTTTTCCTGTTTATTTATACTTGTTATTTTACGGCACTGTCAACGCATCAACAGTATCCCCCTGCTTTACTCGCTAAACGCCTTCAAATGATTTTGAATACGCTTAACAGATATAGGATAGGCAGTACCAAGGTTTTGAGCAAATAAGCTTACTCTCAATTCTTCTATCATCCATCGACAGGCTATTAAATCGGCAGGCATTGGTAAATCTTTACGCTGTTTTAGAATTAAATCCTGTAACGCACTGTCAATTTTTTCTACTTCCAGCATTTTAAGTCTATCTTGGTTTGGATCTATCGGCATCTTTTCGAGGCGTCGAATTATCGCTTGAAGGTAGCGGATAACGTCATCAAGTTTATCGATTCCTGATGCGGTAACGAAGCCTTTAAAAATCAATTTGTCCAACTGCGCTTTCACATCACCTTGATTTTGAATCATGTTTAGCGGTACCGAGCCTTTTAACTTTTTACGGATATCGTGATGTAAATTAAGTGCCCTTTCCACTTTTATAGCAGCCTCTAGCACGCAATCGGCGATTTCTGCCCGCACGTGGTCTCGTAATTGGCTAAACGCTTGCTCATCACGTGGCAGTTCACCTTGTTTGATAAGGTGCGTTGCCGCCGCGTTTATGCAGTCATTAAGTAGATCATTAATCGCTCCAAACGGATTAAAATAGAGACCCAGCTTAGCTTTATTCGGTAACTTTTCTTGCAGGTATTTAATAGGAGACGGAATGTTAAGCAACACTAAACGAGCGCTACCTTGCAGCATAGCTTCTTTAGCCACACTTTCTTGTTCAAATAATTCTATTGCTACGTTGTTTTTCTTATCGACCAAAGCTGGAAACGCTTTGACGGTAATATTCGCCATTTTCTTTTCATAACCAACAGGAATGTCACCAAAATTCCATTCCGTTATGTTTGTTTGCTCTATTCCCTTGTCCGCAACTTTTTTAATCGTTGATTTTACTTTGCCTTGCAACGCTTGTTGAAGCGCTGCCAAATCTCTTCCCTGCTTAACCAACTTATTTTTTTCATCAAACACCTTAAAATTCATGGTTAGATGAGTCGGCAAGTCAATGTCTTCCCAAACATTATCTTCCAGTCGAACACCTGTGATACGCAACAGTTGTCTAGCCAATGCCTGAGTGAAACTGCCGTCCTGTTCATTCATTTTTGCAAGGCTCGCCTCTGCATAATTCGGCGCAGGAACGAAATTACGACGCAGCGTTTTGGGTAAACCTTTGATATACGCTATCGCTAGCTCTTCTCTTAATGCAGGAATTAACCAATCAAACCCTTCAGCCTCTACCTGATTGAGAATGCCGATAGGAATATGCACAGAAATACCATCATCCTCGTCACCAGGCGCGAAATGATAGGTGAGCGGTAATGTCAAATTAGCTTGTTGCCACAGGTCCGGATATGCTTGTTTACTTACTTTTGCCTCATCTTCTTGAAGCAAAAATGCTTTCGTGAAGCTCAGTGTATTCGCATCTTGTTGCTTTTGCTTTTTCCACCAAGACAAGAAACTTCGCTGACAGATGACATGCTCAGGAATGCGTTCTTCATAAAACGAAAACATCAATTCTTCGTCAATTAAGAAACCTTTAGTTCGCGCTTTTTGCTCCAACGCTTCAACATCGGCTACAAGAGCTAGGTTTTTCTTCAAAAACGCTTCTTTTATCGAGCTGTCACCATTAACGAGTGCTTCTCTAATGAATATCTCTCGACAGGTATCTGGCTCTATTTGGTTAAAATTAACTTTGCGCTTGGGCACTATAATCAAACCGTACAAGCTAACTTGCTCATACGCCATTACAGCACCTTGTTTCTTCTCCCAATGAGGCTCGCTGTAACTCCGTTTAACTAAATGCTTAGCCATGGGTTCCAGCCATTGGGGCTCTATACGTGCCACCATACGCGCGAATAATCGGCTCGTTTCTACTAACTCGGCAGCCATAATCCATTTAGGTGGCTTCTTCGACAACGGGGATCCAGGGAAAATAAAGAACTTACTACCACGTGCACCTTTGAATTCACGATTTTCATCTATTTGGCCGATATGACTGAGCAAACCAGATAACAATGCGTGGTGTACAACCGCCATTTGCCCTTCTTCCTCTTCGTCAATTGATGACATAGGAATATTCATTTCGCTTAGCGTTAATTTAAGCTGCGCAATAATGTCTTGCCATTCCCGAATACGGATATAACTGAGATACTCTTTCTGGCATAGCTTTCTAAACTGATTGTTGGACAACTCTCGCTGTTTTTCTTGGATGTAACGCCACAGATTTAATAGTGATTTAAAATCTGAGGTTTTATCTTTAAAACGACTATGCTTTTCATCTGCCGCTTGTTGCTTTTCATGTGGGCGCTCACGTGGATCTTGGATACTCAGCGCACTAACAATAATAAAGACTTGTTCAATACAACCTAAATCAATAGCCGTTAACGCCATCTTCGCGAGTCGTGGATCTATCGGAAAACGTGCTAATTGCTGGCCAGTTTTCGTCAACTTTCTTGCATCGTCACCACGCGATGACTCTGTTATTGC
The DNA here is from genome assembly GCF_042682785.1 of Thalassotalea euphylliae. Taxonomy (GTDB): domain Bacteria; phylum Pseudomonadota; class Gammaproteobacteria; order Enterobacterales; family Alteromonadaceae; genus Thalassotalea_F; species Thalassotalea_F euphylliae. Next base: position 925,606 of record NZ_JBHUIB010000003.1, read on the forward strand.
GGCAAGCTCTTCCAGCAGTCGAACACCGTCGTTGATATTCCGGTTATCCGGCGCCTGAACAAAAGGAAACGCTTTGATGTCGCCCAAATCCAAAGCAAGCATCTGCAAGATAACCATCGCCAAATTGGTACGAAGAATTTCCGGATCAGTAAACTCTGAGCGCGAAAGAAAATCTTCTTCTGAATACAGGCGTATACAAATACCTGAAGATACACGTCCACAGCGCCCAGCCCTTTGATTCGCGCTGGCTTGAGAAATCGCTTCAATTGGCAGTCGTTGCACTTTCGTCCGATAGCTATACCGAGAAATACGCGCTGTACCTGGGTCAATGACATACTTGATGCCTGGCACCGTCAAACTGGTTTCCGCTACGTTAGTCGCTAAAACAATATTTCTGCCAGTATGTGACTGAAAGATTCTGTTTTGTTCCTGGACACTCAAACGGGCATACAAAGGTAAGATGTTAGTGTTACGGTAATTCTCTTTTTCTAACGCGGCGGCCGTATCGCGTATTTCTCGCTCACCATTGAGAAAAATAAGGATATCGCCTTGGCTAATGCCAGATAACTCATCAACGGCCTCAATAATACCGCTTACCACATCCACGGTTTCTTCATCACGAGCAAGCGGCCGATAGCGCATTTCGACAGGGTATGTTCGACCTGAAACTGAGATAATTGGCGCATTATTGAAATGCTTTGAAAATCGTTCAGGATCTATGGTCGCAGACGTGATAATCACTTTTAAATCAGGACGTTTTGGCAATATCTGCTTTAAATAACCCAAAATAAAATCAATATTTAAACTGCGCTCATGTGCCTCATCAATAATGATGGTGTCGTACTGACGAAGTAATCGGTCGTTTTGCATTTCCGCCAGCAAAATACCGTCTGTCATTAACTTGATATAGCTATTTTCTTCTACTTGATCGTTAAATCGAACCTTATAACCAACGGCTTTACCCAGAGGTGATTTCAACTCTTCGGCAATACGGTTTGCTACCGTTCTTGCAGCGATACGCCTAGGTTGAGTATGGCCAATAATGCCGTCAATACCGCGGCCAAGTGCTAAACAAATTTTCGGTATTTGAGTGGTTTTACCTGACCCCGTCTCACCAGCAATAATCACCACTTGATTATTTTCAATAGCATCGGCAATTTCAGGTACACTTTCAGAAACAGGTAGGCCTGGCGCGTACGTTACGTTGGGAATATTTTGTTGTTTAGCTATTTTGCTAGCCCTAGAGCGCTCAATAGCCTCTTCTATCTTGGCAAAAGCTTTTTCACGTTTGCCACTGTCTTTGATTTTCTTTACGCCAAGAATGCGTTTTTTCAAACGTGCCTTATCAGCTTGTTTAACTGCCGTTAAAAGAGAGAATAAATGTTGTTCAGATGCCATAAAAACTATTGGAGAATGCGGTTTTGAATAAATCGCAACAGAATACGAAAAATAAAGTGGATGGTATCAAAACTAAACAGGAATTGCTTTACAAAACAAAGACGCAATATATGTTGGCTTATACCTATCAATAAAAAAGGGCCACAAAAGGCCCTTTTCCCGTTGAACGGCAAAACTATTGATTACTGACGTTGTAAATAACACGGAGGTGCCTATCTACCGCCATCAATACTTCATTACGGCTAATCGTGCCAACCAAATGACCAGAGTCGTCTACAACAGGATAAATTTTTGGTTTTTCACCTAACATTTGTTGAGCTAGGGTGACAATACTTTCATACGGCTTAACCGACAACACATCTTTTCGCATCACATCAGCAACACTGGCAATGTGTTCTCGATGATAGGTAGAAGCTAACATAGTTTTCAATAAATCACTTTCTGACAAGAAACCTACTAACTTCTTATTTGCATCAACAACCGGCCCACCTAGCTGTTTGGTTTTGAGTAAGCGAAAAGACGCTTCTTCAATAACCATGTCAGGCATAAAGGTGACAGGATAGTGGTTCATATATTCTTCTACTTTTACTGATTCCATGTTGAGCCTTATTTTATCTAAATACACGCACTCTCAATTTAACTCTAGACGCAATTGTTAAATTTTTCATAACTTTAATTGCGAATTTTTTGCTTCCTGCTCGTAAATAAATTCAGCTAATCGTCCGCAAAAATTGCCACTTTCATGTCTTGCTTGTTCGACATACTCGCACGATACATGCCCTTACTGTTAAACGGCATAGCAATATTACCTTGAGTATCAATTGCAATAACGCCACCGGAACCACCAGCGCTAACAAGCACATCATTTACCACAGTATCCGCAGCCTCAGCTAAAGATTTACCTTGATACTCAACCCTAGCGCAGATATCAGCAGCAACATGATAACGAATAAAGTACTCGCCATGCCCGGTTGCCGAAACAGCACAACTATTGTTATTCGCATAAGTTCCAGCGCCAATAATAGGTGCATCACCTATTCGACCGTAACGCTTAGCAGTCATTCCACCAGTAGATGTTCCTGCAAACAAGTTGCCATTTTTGTCTAGGGCTACCGCGCCAACAGTGCCGTATTTGTATTCGTTATCAAGCAACTGATGAGCTGCTTGAAAGTCTTTCAACTCGCGCTCTTTTTCGGCGAGTTTTTTCTTGGCGCGCAATAATGCTTCATAACGACTCTTTGTATTGAAATAGTTGTTGTCGACCAACTCAAGGTTTTGCTTTTTCGCAAATGCTTCAGCGCCCTCACCGCTTAACATCACGTGAACTGAGTTATTCATTACCTCTTGCGCTAATGCGATTGGACTTTTAACCGTTTTAACACCAGACACAGCACCTGCATTTAACGTTTTACCATCCATAATGGAAGCGTCTAATTCATGGTGACCTTCAAAGGTGTACACCGCGCCTTTACCCGCATTAAACAAGGGGGACGCTTCTAAAATTTGGATAGCGGCTATAATAGCCTTCTCGCTTGACTCACCTTTTTCCAGCAATGCATAGCCAGCGGTAACCGCTTTAGCTAATGTTGCCTCATAATTAGCACGTTTATCTGGCGTCATTTTCGCTTTATTAATAGTGCCTGCACCGCCATGTATCGCAATACCAAAAGCTTCTTCTGCTGACGCTACATTAACGTTTAATGCAGCGCCAATACATAACGCTGCTGCGAGTAAGTTCTTCATGCGTAAACCTGTTTTGTTCTTATTTGTGTATTTTCACATCCAATGTAGATGGCTTTAATAGTGGTGTAAACCGAAACACGGTTTACATTAGCCGTTAGTTACCTTAATGTTACTGGTCTTACCACAAGAAACCGATATGAAAGGATAAACATGTCTGCGCCTGTAGTGACTCACATTGAAAATGACATAGCCTATGTCACCCTAAACCGCGGCGATAAGCATAATGCACTGAATATGGACATGTTCTTTGCCATTTCCCAAACAATCAAATCACTCAAAAAAAACAAGCAAATTCGCGCAGTTATCGTTCATGGAGACGGTGTTGATTTTTGCACTGGCCTTGATGTGAAATCGGTAATGAACTCTATGGGGAATGCTGTTCGTTTGTTATTTAAATGGCGTCCAGGCAAAGCGAATTTAGCGCAATATGTGTCTACTGGTTGGCAAGATATTCCAGTTCCCGTGATAATGGCTCTGCATGGTCGCGTTTGGGGAGGCGGTTTGCAAATAGCGTTAGGGGGAGATTTCAGAATTGCGCACCCTGATACTATGTTATCTGTCATGGAAGCGCGCTGGGGTCTGTTGCCAGATATGGGTGGCACCATCTCTCTAAGAGAGCACTTACCCACAGACAAAGCGAAATTATTAGCCATGACAGGCAAAGAGTTAACCGCTGAGGAAGCACATGAATTTGGCTTATTAACCGAGATATCAAATGAGCCCTTGCTAGCAGCAAAGGCACTTGCACAAGAGCTGCTTGAACAGTCTCCAGATTCCAACGCTGCTGTCAAAAAACTCTATTCCAACGCATGGTGGCACAGTAAAGGCTTTGCACTGGCAAGAGAGTCTTGGTATCAAATCAAAATTATCTTGGGGAAAAACCAACGAATTAAAACCTATAACCAGCTAAACCCCGAAAAAGAGAAATCATTTAAGCAAAGAGTTAACTGGTAAAGGAAAGTTTTTGTAGCATGTAGGGAATTTATGAGGTTAGAGCATCTAGGACAGTATTAAAATTGGTGCGCAATTTTGCCTACAGTGGGGCTCGTGACCTAACGCCCAACTAAGGGGCTGATAATTGTTGGCAATAATGTGAAGCGAAGCGAAACCGAGCCAACTGATAGCAGTCCCGCTTTAGTTACTTGTTAGTTTTACCCAACTCCATCTCTAAATGTATTGAACCTTTCAGAATAACACCTTTAGGTGAATTGTTGCTGTATACATTTACATTAACAAAGTCATCCGTTTTTACTTCAGTAGAGAACCTTTTTACCAATGAAAAGTCATCTATTCTCTTAGAAAAGAAATCTGGCACCCAAAGCAAATTAAAAATCTTTGTTTCTCCTTGGTTTAAACTTTGACACTTCACAGACAATCGGAAATGGTCTTTTCCGTCATTGTGACTGCAGTCTGCATAAGCATATTGTAGGTTTTCCATATTTCCACGCATCAAACTTCCAGCTGGAGTTGTGATTTCAATAACTAAGTCTTTCGCCGTTAGGTTACCAGCGTTTTGAATTTGAACAGCTATTAAAACAGGATAGTTTACTAAATGATCTTCGAGGTACATTGTTTCCCCTAAAATCTTATCTCCGTCTTTAACTAATACATTTGTCAAAGTAACAGTTTTATTTTTTGCATATTCTTCGGGTAAAAACGCGTGAACAACAGTACCGAAAATACTTGGTTCTTTCTTTTCTATCTCAGCTTTATGTTCGATTAAGGACTTCTGTGAAAAGTGGCTAAAAATAGTAGTTAAAATTAAAACTACTAAAGTCGCAATCTGTAGGTATAAAGTCCATTTAGTATTACCTTCATTTGAAGACATTTGCAGAGTATCCTTTTGGTAAAACTAACGCCCGCTTAATGGGCAAATAATGCTTGGCTAAAATATTGAGCGAAGCGAACAAAACCAAGCATTATTTGTCCATTTTTTAAAGCGCTTGTTAGGCATTCTTTATATTATGTCTTTGAAATTAATTCGATTTTTAATATACATTGATGTCCTGATTGTCCATTTACAAATGCAATAGATATATTTTTATTTACATATCGTTCTAAAGAATCACCTATAAAACCGCTATAACAACCTGAACCACCATAATTTAACCTAGGATTTACCCGAATAAATTCTGTATTTTCAAATTTTATGGTTTCAATATCAGCGTGATGGACTTCTTTTCCTCCTCGATGTATTTCTAGCCCTTTTAACGTTCCTGAAGCTTCCAAATAGTTTCTTGATTGAAGTTGCTCAAAGCGCATATTTACAATAGAAAAATCATCCAAAATTTTACTGAGTAAAAAAGAAAAAAATACAAATGGAATAACTAGAATTAGCTTATAACGACCATTTAAATAAGGTATCCCCTTAATGACACCACCTGACATTCCTAATACACATATAACCAATAAACAGATCGGTAGATATTCACTTAGATATCCTATTTCATATATAACCATTCGAAATCTATCACCAATCCTTTAGGAATGCCTAACGCCCCAATAAGGGGCTGATAATGCTTGGCTAAACTCGTGTAGCGAAACGGAACCGAGCCAAGCTTTAGCAGTCCCGCACTTAATTGGCTTGTTATAAGGCAATTACTCTTTAACTACCATCTTATGAAGTAGTAAATATAATTTAAAAACAGCAGCATAAAATAACATATTGAACAAAATAAGAACGGCAATAAAGATATAATCTGAAAACCCCGAAATTTTGCCGCCTAAAGCCATCGCAAAAAAACTAAAAGGCCAAAGCAGAATAGTGGCCCCAACAAATAATGATGGAAAACAGATTATAAGAGCAGGAAACAAGAAACCTAATAGTAATGCTAATTTGGTTGATTTTTTTAGATGCATTCCTTTGCCTTATAACAGTATATTATGTAGACGTCTTAGTAATATCCGTCCACGATTGTCCAGCTAAACTACCAGAAATAGTAAATAATTCAATTCGTTATAAATGAATTTTGTGGTCGTTATTGAAAAGAAAGGGGAATTACTGAGACTTCATAGAAATATCCGATAGCAACTATCTACTTTTATTTAATTTTTTCAATACGTTACATGTTTTAATATGGGGGCCTAGGGGATTTACTGAGAATTCTCAGTAATATCAAATTCAATGTCAGTTAATCGCTTATAGCTGTGTATCAGATAGGAGCTGAAACTGGCCCCCTATTAAACTATGCAACTCACTTAACTTTATTCTTTAGCAATAAATGATTCATATTCTTACCACCTAAAAAGTGCTTTCTTGGCGTGTAATTTATCCAATCTTTTTGCGATATTATTTTATTGTCAGCATTGAACTCTTGCACAATAACAAACAACCACGGTCCCAACTTTTGGCCATCGTAGCTAAACGCGTTAAAATAGCCCTCGGTAACTACAGTGCGCCCAGAAATAGTTTGGCCTGTTACGGTTAAGATGTTATCGCCCGAGATAAGCTGAAAATCCCCCTTGTCCCAAGCCAGAAATGCTTTAATTTCAGCTTTATTGTTTAGCTGATTACCATAAATGATATCGCTTAGGGTTGCCTTTTCATCGTAAAAAGACATCAGTTTTTTCAAGTCTTTTCGCTCTGCGTACACGTCAAAATACGCTTTGGCCGTCTCTGAAAGTGAACCTGAAGGTGAATTCGTAGTGGTTGATGCACAGCCTGCAATAAACCAAACAATGACAATAACTAAAAAGCGCATTTCTCTTTACTCCGCAGGAATAGCATTGTTGTTGATAATAATGTCTGTACCAACAGCACTGCGTATGTAATTCAAGAACGCTGTAACGCTCTTGGAAGGAAATTCATGTGTAATAAGAAACAGATCTCTTGTCAACGCATAGTCACCGTTAAGCAAATTTTCTTTACTGGGCGCTATGTGGTTTAGTGATAAGGCTTTTATTCTATTGTTACTTTGCGCCACTCTCACCTGAGTTGTCATACCAATACTGCCAGGCGTTTTTGCTAGCGCCTTTGCCATATGGCCTGACTTTTTCTTTATTTTGATATGGTCTGCCACTTGGACATGTTTAAAGCAAGGTATATGAGCAAGTATAACTTCAGTATCCACTTCATTTTTGGGTCTAATAAGAGGTAAAAGGTTTAGACTGCTATCGCCTAGAATCTGCCAAGTGGTAAGCTCACCACTGTAAATCTTGCAAAGCTGCTCACTAGAGATATTAGATACCTTAACCTCACTATTTACCCCTATAACAACCGCTACTTTGGCAATTTTATGAACGCTAAGACCTTGGCGAGTGATTTGTTCAACATCGATACCGTGACTGGCCATAGCAATATTAATGTCGTTTTTTATGAGTGCATCTATACGTTTTTTAGGGTTCAGCCCTTCCCCTATCGTTATTCCGTTATCTGGATGTTGTTTAACAAATTCTTTCGCTAGTGCTTCTACCAGTGGCTTTACGCCTGTTGAGCCGTCAATTGAAATGCTACTGGCCAAACTACCGCTTGAAAAAACAACCAACGTACAACACTTAACGAGTAAAACGAAGATTGAAAGGGTCATTGAAGAGTTTAACGATGTATTCATAGTGTTTTTGAGGCCTAGGGATTTTAAGGCTTAGCAGGTTTATTGGTGAATTTACTTTATTGTGCAGTCTAAGCAGTGAGATTTAGTGATGTATCCGCATAACTGCAGGTGACAAATTATGCGGAAAGTTAAACCTCGCTGATAGCTGCGACTTCAGGCTAATATGCTTAATATAAAATTGGCCTAGGCTTGGGGTGCTTCCATACAAAAAGCATTGAATTTATTACCATCTAAGTCACGGAAGTAACCTGCATAAAAACCAGATAATTCACCTCGTGGTCCCGGTTTTCCCTCATCAGTAGCGCCAAGCTCGATAGCTTTGTTATACAGAGCATCTACTTTTTCTCGCGAGTCGAGTACTAGCGCAACCATAACGCCATTGCCCACTGTCGCTTCTTTTCCATCATAGGGAATTGTAACGCTCACACCTGGTTGTTCAGGTGAAACAGACCAAGCAACAAATTGCTCTGATTCAATAAAACGACCCGCCCCAACGGAAGCAAACAACTTATCAAAAAACTCTACAGCTCTTGGTAAATTATTTGTACCTACAGTGACATATCCAATCATCTTCCTCTCCATTTAATTTTGCTTTAGCTTTAATTTTTTCCGATGGTTAGTTAGCAACGTTGTTACTAACTAGATAGAGGCTAGCATGGTTTTATCGAATTGATTCGCCTTATTTTCAAATTCTTCGACACCCATCGACTGTTGAAGCTTGTTAATTTCCATATTTACGTTATTAATGGTCAATGTGTTGTTATCTAGCTCATACACCATTTTTAGTGTTTTATAATAAAACGCTAAAATTATCAGTGCATTATCATCGCCCTCTATTTGTTTACCCTTAATTTTTACCAGCTTTCGATAAATACTGTTGTGGATTTGTTTAAGTTGCCAGATGTAATAAACTTCATGTAAATATTTGTGTCCCTTCACCGAATTCGCGATCATCGCCATTGTTACCAAGGCTAAAATGACACCTAATAAGTTGAAGCGAAAATTGCTCTGCGTTTCAGGGTCGATAATCGGTTCTCCGAACGCTGCAATAAGTAAAGTGCCGAAAAGTAACGCAAAGGCTGCAAAAACTGCCACAAAAGCCACAGACACGTTGTTAAGTTTTTTGCGATAAACAGTTTTATCAATGTTTTCTATTTTCATTTGTTTCGTCTTTTTTGTTGGCTAATCAAGGGCCTGTTGACCCTCGTTAAATACTTAGGTGAGAATGTCTTTCTACTCGTGCTTCAACGCCTTGATACCACGACGACTCTGTCGCGCAAATACTGATTTTTTGCTTAGCGCGAGTCACCCCCGTATAGATAAGTTCTCTGGATAATAATTGATTTTCATGGCTCGACGGTAACACTAGGGCGACATGGGAGAACTCTGAACCTTGTGTTTTATGAATAGTCATTGCATAAACAGGCTCAAACTGCGGTAAACGGGACGGAATGATATAACGATAACGATCGTTTAACGAGTCACTAGTCATAGCAGATTGTCCATTTTCTGATTGAGCATTGTCTGGTTGAACACAGTCCGGTTGAGCATTGTTCGATTGAGCATTACTTGATAGCGAAATGTTGGTTTCATCGCCCTCAAATACGGCGAATAAATGGCCGTCCTGATTGCGCCAAATAATACCGACATCACCATTATATAATTTCAACCCGTAGTGATTTTCATTGACCATGATCGGCATACCATGGAAAAGCATGTCTTCACGGTAATGGCCTTTCAATTGCTCAATAACACCTTGGTTAATTGCCTGAACACCTTCGTAACCCACACGTGTTGCACACAGAATTCGGTATTGGGTTAATAATGCAAAAGCATCGTCGAGGTTTGGACAATGCATTAATGGTTGATAATAGTTTTTTACATGCTCTGCCAACCATGACTTATCGACAGGTAGCTGACTAATATCATCACGCTTATTACTGTGCTGTGCAATGTACTGCCAACTTTGCTCTGCATTCCCTGCGATAACGGCTAACGCTACGTTACCAATAGCGCCTTCACCATCAAACCGTCTACTTTTCATTAAAAGTGACAAATGGTCCGAGCTTGGCGTTCTCCCTCGCACTTTAGGTAACTGACTCACCTGTTGTGTCGACAGCTCTGCAATTGTCGCTAGATAGTCAGCATTGCTTTTTGAATAGCCCAAATGTGGTCTATGAGCAATATCAGACAATACGCTACCTAAGCCAACGGAAGGTAGTTGGTCTGCATCGCCTAACATAATGACCTGACAGGTATCGGGCAAGGCTCTAAACAACCGAACCATTAGGGCAAGATCTACCATAGAGACTTCATCAATAATCAATACATCTAAGGCCAGCTGATTATCTGCGCCATGTTTAAAGTGGTTTTGATGCGGAATTACGCCTAAGAGTCGATGAATGGTTTGCGCTTGTGTCGGAATTTTTTCAAGCACATTTTCGTCAATCTGCCCCTTGAAGCCTGCAATTGCCTTTATTAAAGATTCCGTTAATCGCTGCGCCGCTTTACCCGTAGGTGCAACAAGTCCAATGTTTTGTGATGGATGAAAGCCGTTTTGCATCCCGTCATTTGGCCCAGCAGCATTAACTGCGTCATCCTGCAAAGACACTAGAGCGGCCAAAAGTTTAGTGACCGTATAAGTTTTACCCGTTCCAGGGCCGCCCGCAATAATACTGAAACGCTTGTTGACACTATTGCTTACCGCAAGCAATTGCCAATCGATTTCTTCTTGGCTGCGTTGCGCTTTCGGAAACAACCGCTGAATGACGTTAGCGACTTTGTTCTCATCGTAAGCGATGGTTGAAGACAGGCGTGTTTGAAACTGCTGCTGAAGTTCTCGCTCAAAACAATAGTTTCTGCGCATGTATAGACTGTTCTGAAAGCATTTGACCAATTCATGGCTGTCATTGTGTAAGCGATCAGCCATTGCCTCTAGCACTTCTCCAGGTGGAAACTGATACCCTTGATGGGTAACAACATCGTTTTCAACTTTGCGGCCATAGATATGATTACCAATTAACCCCAGTGGTAAACAGGTGTGTCCTTGCCGAGCAGATTCACTTAACGCAAGCATCATATGGCCAACAGTAGAAGCCCATTCAGGGTTTTGTTCAAATCCCTCAATGGAATACAGCACTTCTTTCGCAAAGAAATAATCTATTGGTTGTATGTCATCTATAGCTTGCATTGCATGTTTAAAGGAAGCGTAAAACACTAGTACTTGCCCTCTTCATCAGACATTGATGCGCAACTTATGTCAGGGTTTTGTTCTTTAGCTGCAAAAATATTGTCCAGTCTATTAAGTTCTTCAGGCTGAACGTCTGCATAATAAACGCCACTTGTTCCATCACCATTCATGCCACGTAAGTACAAATAAAAAATGCCGCCAAAGTGAGCCTCTGGTGAGTAATTAGCGAGTCTATTTTTTAATAACCTATGCAACGCCAAGCTATACAATAAATACTGAAGATCGTAGTAGTTATCTTCAATATTTTTACGCATAGCATGATGAGAATAGTCTTGAATGCTTTTGCCCAAATATGTCGATTTATAGTCGCTTACATAGTATTTACCGTCCATTTCAAAAACTAAATCTATAAAGCCGTGCATCATACCTTTTAATTTTTTGTACTCAGGTAACCGGATCGTTTTGCTTGCTTTTTCGGGGTTTACTCTGCGTCTATGCGAAATAAGTGCAGCGGTAAGCTTTTGACTATTGGCATCGCGCATAGGGAAGTAAAATTCGGCTTCTTTTAATACCTTGGTGTCACTTATTGACGACAAACAGTTAGCGCTAGGTACGTTGCCAGCTAACGCCTCGTTAGTTCCTTCTTCAGCTTCTTTAGCCACTTCTGTAGCCATTAATGGCGTATTGATTATTTGGGTTAGCCATTTTTCTAATTCATCATCTCGCCACGGTTCTAGCACGTCGGTATATTTGGCACGATAACGAGTTAACAATTCTCCCCATTGCGGCTGGTCAAACTGACAGTGTTCCATCAAGTCGTGCAACAAATTACCCGTTTGTGCGCCCTTCGCCATATCAAACCGAATATTTGTGGCCGCTTTTTCTGTGACGGTATTATCATCGGTATCGCGATCAGGTGTAGAAACACCGCCGTGACGCATATTTTTACTTAACGCCGTAAATGAACTTAACCACCAGTCTCGCTCGATATTGCCATGAAATTCAGCGGCACTTGCTAACTCAGATTGGGCGGGTAGCGTTTGACTATCAACTGCTATTGGCTCTACGTCGAATACTTCTGTTAGGCCTATGCTATCTGGCTGTTCAGCAGCTAACCTAGTTAAAAAGTCATGTGGAACGATGCCCGATTGCCAGCCTAATGTTTTACCTAAAGGAGAAACATGGCTTTGTTCAAAATTAGCGACTAACACATAGCATCGTTGTACGGCACGAGTAACTGCAACATACAAAAGACGAATAGTTTCAGCGTAGGCTTCCTCAGCCATTAACGCTTTTTGCTGTGCGTCACCTTCCAGTGAGCTAATCAGTTGGCCTTGCTCATTGTGATACTCGATCACAGTAACGTTGCGATTCGCCACTTTTAATGGATTTTTCGTTCGCGTTGCAAACGGCACAAAAACAACAGGATACTCGAGGCCTTTTGAACCATGCTGCGTAACAATTTTAATCAAGTTTTCGTCACTTTCTAAACGCAGTTCAGCTTCACTATCGGCAAGTTCTAGCTGCATTTGTTGTTCAAACCAAAACAGTAGCTCTTGCGGTTGATGATGTTTTTGACTCGCTTGCTGAAGCAATTCAAAGAGGTGCAATAAATTTGTTAGCACTCTTTCCTTATTATCGTCGTTCACTTTCATATGATGATGAAGTAGCTGCAGTGCGAAAGAGATGAAGCCGCGGTAATGCCAGTCATCGCGTAACGCTTTAAATGACATTTTAAGGGATTGCCACTGATACTCGTCTTGCTGCAATGCCACTAGGCTTGCTTGTTGAAAGCCCAACAGACCACTGGCAAGTGCAGCATTGAAATAGCGATCTTGTTCTAGTAGCAAAACACCTTTAAGTAACGTGAGTAATTGTGACGCCTGTTCACTGTGCCATAAATTGTTCCGGTTACTAAGGTAGACGGCACTCAAATTAAGGGCAGTAAAGGCTTTAGTAATATCGTTTGCTTCGGTGCCGTCACGCACCAGTATGGCAATGTCTTTAGCGGCAATATTGGCAGAATCATCGTTGAGCAAGCGTTTAACTTTTTGTGCTGTCCACGCTGCCATCTCACTTCTATATGCTGCCTTAACCGATTTAGCGGGTTCGTCGGGGACAAACGACACAAATTGCAATGCTTTGTCGCCATCACTAAATTGCCCAACGTCCACGGTATTTGACGGACTAACAGGTAAATATGGAATGTTATAGCCAAAGGTATCTTTGCCTTTACTGTCCAAGCTGTCGCCGTAAAACAAACGATTATAGCCCTCGATCATAGGTTTTGTTGAACGCCAGTTCGTGTCCATTACCCACTGGCAATGACAAAAGTCGCGTGCATTTAGGTAGGTGAAAATATCACCGCCTCTAAACCCATATATCGCCTGCTTAGGATCGCCGATAAGAAACAACCCAGCTTCAGCCTGATGTTGGTAAATCGATTGTAGAATAGTAAATTGATGCGGATCAGTATCTTGAAACTCATCAACCATGGCGACAGGATATTGCTCAAACAACTTCACCGCCAATGCATTACGTTGAAGTTGACTAACCTCTGATTCAGCCAGTTTTTCCGCCAATACAGAAATCAAATCGTCAAAGCTTAACAAACCTAACTTTTGCTTTTTCGCCGTAATGTTCGCACGAATATGCTCAATGCCACATTTAGCAATGGCAAGAGCATCTACTTTTCTCAATAGCCCAACACTATTTTCCAGTTGTTTTTGGAGCGCTTTAACCTGTGTGAAGATTTCATTGAGTTCAGCCTTTACCGGCGATGTTCTGCCGATGCGACGCCCGTCACAAAAAGCTGCTGGTATAGATGAAAGCGCATCTAGCGACTTGACGTCTTCATCAAACCATCGAAGTAAGGCAGTAAATTCTTCAATCCGTTGCTGTTTTTTCTCTCCTTTTTGTTTATCCACTAAGTGCTCAAACAAAAACGATTGTTGGTCTTCAAGCAGCATTTTTACTGCTTGAGATTGAGTAGTAAAACTCGCTTTAAGTGAAGATGCATCAAGTAATTTAAGGGGGTTTTGCCCCGTTAACACCCTTCCAAACACATCCAAAAATTGACTTGGTTCAGGCCAGTATTGCGCAATGGTTAACATATCTTGCGGTGATTGCTTTGCTGTCACCCGGTACCAATCTTGGACGGCCTCAATCGTTTGTTCTTGGCAACTGGACTCCATCTGAAGACTGAAAGATAAACCGCTGTCAAAAGCGAATTGCGATAGCACACGTTTGCAAAAGCCATGAATAGTAAAGATTGCCGCTTCATCTAAAAACAATAAGGCTTTTCGCATCAGTAGCTTTGCTTTATCAGGCGCTACTGTTTTGGCAATTTGCTGGTAAAACGGATCTGTCAGGATGAGATCATCCCACTGCGCCAAACTTGTTCTTAACCTGTCACCAATGCGGCTCTTAATTTCTTCGGTCGCATCTTTGGTAAAGGTCATGATCAGAATATTTTCGATCGGTAATTCTCGCTCAAGCAATAAGCGTAGGAATATGCGGGTAATATTAAACGTTTTACCCGTACCGGCGCTTGCTTCAATCAAGTGTCGGCCAGTAAGTGGCATTGATTCAACAACTAATGGCGTCATGTTCATAGTTTTACTGACTCCATGTGTGTATACATCGGCTCAAAAATGGGCGCCAACTGAAGTTTGAGTTCATCGAGATTAGGACATTCCGACCAAAAGAACTTGATGTAAGCATCAAAACCCAACGCATCAAAACTATTGGTGTCGAACCAGTAGTTCTCAAGTTGCGTTTGGCTATCAAACTTGCGCGCAGTGTAGATTTTGTCTGCTATCGTCGCGTTGAGTAGTAAAGGTTGCGTTTGCCCTTGTAAAAAGAGATCGATGATCGCTTGTAAATGTTCAGCGGGGTTAACACTGCTTTTATGCGAAAAAGCACTGACTTTTTGGCTTTTGGTATCGAAATAAGCGCCAATTGCGCCGTTAGCAACGCAGTCTGGTAATGCAAGCTGTCCAATCAAAAGACTTAGGTATTGTGTCAGCACATCTTTCGCTTTTCGCGTTGAACTGCGATAAAACACCAATCGATTATCAGCAACAGGCAATGTGGCGCTGACTGTAACTTTGGTACCACAGGCAGAAACCAGATTAACGTTTACTGGCATTTCTTGTGCGGTAGACAAACCAAGCGACATGATGGCATCCGAAAAAATGTCATTGTCACTTTGCCATTTTTCGAACAATTCGTCAGTTAACGGGCTGTCAGCAAAACGACCTGATAAACGAGCTTGAGTCAACAGAAGGTTCATTTGAGTGTCAACGTCATGTCCGGATAAGTTCATCGCTAACATATCTTGTTTAAGCTGATAGCTGGCCAGTCGGTCATAACTGAAGGTTTCAACATCATTGGGGGTTTCGTTGTGCTCATCAAAAAACAAGGACAACGCTTGCCTCGCATACCAGCGGCTTGGATGCATCAAGAAACGAATGAGATCATCCAAGGTGACATGAATATCATCCTGTAGCGTATCTGTTGTCATGACAAAAGGTTGATGCGCTTGTTGTGACTGTAAGGCAAGGTTTAACCAATGCCTATCAAAACTCGCCAAAGGCGGCTTATAATTCGACAAGCTGAACGGTTGAAGTGGCAATTGCCTTATTTGACCGCCTGCTTTGCTGTCAATTTGCCATCCGTAACCTTCCGACAAATAATCAAACAACTCTTGCAAAACGATACTAGGCTCACGCGTTTTATTGTTTTGGACACTTCGACCTTGATAGCTCAAGTAAAGCTTGTCTCTCGCAGACAGCAAAGCTTCAAGAAATAGATACCTGTCGTCACCGCGTCTTGAACGATCGCCTAGTTTTGCCGGTGTCATTGCCATCAGATCGAATGCTAGTGGCTCACGTTGTCTTGGATAGTCGCCATCATTAAGGCCCAATACCGCGATAATTTTAAAGGGAATACTACGCATTGGTAGCATAGAGCAAAATGTGACTTGCCCTACCATAAACTGGCGCCCTGCATCTGGCGTAGAAAAATGCCCCGTTAAAAACTCTTTAACGACAGGTAAGGCCAAAAGTCTGTCGTACTCTGCGTCATGCGTATACTCGGACAGTAACCCTATTGCTTGAAGGATAACGTTGACACTGTCTTGATCAGTTTGTTCAAAGGTCGACAAGGTCATTTCGTTGAGAAATTGATGCCATTGCTTGGCTGTTTTTTCACTCGCTAACGCTATGGAGCTCAATTGCAGATGCTCCAAAAACTGCATCAATTTGCCCAATAACACAGCCTGCATGCCTTCAATATTGGGTAAATACAATTGTTGCTGAACAACTTCTGCTTCGTCGCCATAGGCAAAGCCTCGCATCAACTTGCTTAGCCCTTGCTTCCATGTGAATACGTCAGAGGTATGTGGCGTTCCCAAGTGATCTTTTTTATGGGCTTCATCCAAACCCCAGTGTATAGCCGCCGCCTCAAGCCACTGGCATATCGTGCTGACGTCTTCATGGCATAGTTCAAATTTACCCTGTACAGCTTCTAACCTTAATAGGCCAATAACAGTCGACACTTGAAAACGGCTATCGGGTAATGAAAGTAGATCGATAAATGCGCCAACGATAGGATCACTGTTTTGCGCTGTTCTATCGGCGATTGAGCATGGCAGCGGTGGAATTGTCTCATTAATATCCTGCCAGCCACGGGTGAAAACAGCGTTTACGTATGGGGCATAACTTTCCACTTCTGGACACATAACTAATACATCTTTAGGTGTTAGCGACGAGTCTTGATTAAACTGATGAAGCAACCAATCATGCAAGCCTTGAACTTCGCGAAACGCACTGTGAGCGCTAGTGACCATGATTGAGTCATCCACCACCGTTTGTTTTGTTTGTCGCTTATCCTGCAGGGATAAGATGTCCATTTGCACCTGTTGCAACAATGAAGCATTTGCCTGTTCTTCTAATGAGAGTTGCTCAAACACTTCCACATTCAAGGTGCTGATATCTTGCAATAGTGCAAGAAACTCTCGCCCTTGTTGCCCCCAATTTGCTAGCAATGGGTTGCCGACCATTGCCGTTAAATCTTCTGCATCATCTGTCCAAGCGTTTATCTCTTGAAACGCTTGTTTTTCCGTTTTGATATCTCCCCAGTAATCAGCACAGGGATTCAAATGGAAAAAGTGAATATCAATATGTTCGCCTAACGCTTGCAAGAAATGCAGCCACATGGGTGCCATGGCATTTATGCCAAAAAACGTTAGCCGTTTAGGTAAAAGATGGCGTTTTTCAGGTAGACGACTCACTGCATCTTTAAGCAGTTGTTCTGGGTCGTAACTCTGCCTTTGTTGCAATGACTGCCACAATAGCCCCTGCCAAACAAAGTGTTCTTGAACATTTTCAGGTAGCGCTGATATATGTTCAGCACTTTGCCCAGAAGACCAACAGGCAATCCATTCAGGGCGAAAAATCAAATATTGCTCGTATAAATCCGCTAACTTTACAGCAAGTTGGTAGCGCTTGTGCGCTTGCTCTTGCACGCTGCTTGCTGATTGCCAATATTGGGTAGGCTTGTCAAATAGCGTGTTTTCGCAAACACGGTCTGTGGCAAGCAATTCATCTATACGCCAAACAAGGACTTCTCGCGCATATAACGTTTGCTCGGGTACTGCTTCATCGCTAGCAATTTCCCTGAGTAACTTCCATAAATACTGTGCGGGTAAAGAGAAAGCAGTGTTCATAGAGACTTGCTGTTCATTGGCAACTGACATATTTAGCCAATGCTGCATGCCAGCATTTTGTACGATGACCTGCTCGGTATCGAATAAACCCAGCGGTGAGACTTGCTGTACCTTATTGAGAAGAGCAACCAAGTGCTCCATCTTGTTGGCGGGATAAAGAAAAATCACTAGTTAACGATTAAAAGCGTGTTTGTGCCATTTAAGCACAACCCTTTTGTTAACACTAGAAAATGGGACTTAAGTGTTTAAATTAAAACCGGTTTACACCTTTGCGCCAAGCGCTGGTGCTCGTTAAGCAATAAATCGAAGGTGCGTTTGAAAGCTGATACCAACCAAGGGGACCGTGTAGTAGTCACCTTTAAACGCATGCACTACGCTTATTAGCCAAAATACAGCAACGACTAGGTTAAGTAACCAGCCAATTAGAGGAATAAATGACAGTAACGCAGCAACAATGATCAAGCCCAAAGACTGTCGTAAATGAAACCCCGCAAGCGAGCTTTTGTAAGAGCCGTACAACACAATTCCTGCAAGCCAACCTACAATTGTTAGGTAACTAAGCACAGAAATAATCCGAGCATAATCATGTTCCGTATGTGTACTTGTTTGAGAATGCATCTTCACTACCTTTCCAAACATCCATACATTAAAATTAGTTGTAAATTTGATGTTCAACAAGCGAAACTGATAACAAAATTGATGTAATTTTGGTTAGTTTTTGATTTGCGAAGAAATTTATGCAAGCGATAAAAATTAAACCTGTAGCCAACCATAACGGTCAGTTTTTGATCCTAACGGGTGTAGCCCTTTTGGTGACAACGATAGCGCTAAGCCACCACTTTTGGGAAACCATCAGGCTACCATTAATCTTTTTATTATTAGCAAGTTGCGTCATTATCTTTATTGGTGCCATGAAAAAAATGGAACCGAGATTTAGCTACTTAATGACACCCGAATTTTTGGAGTATACGCACAAATACGGAACATGGCGTATAGATTGGCAGAATATTCAACGCGTTGGCGATATCCGATTAGCAATAGGCATTGATCAAAAGACGCTGCCCTACATTGGCATCAAGCTTAAAGACCATGACGCGATGGTAACCGCAATGAGTAAACGGTTAGCCAGTCGTCTGCCACATGAACAACGTCCATTAACTACAGCGGCAGTACAACAGTCATTATTGAGCTTTGAGCAAGCACAAATTAATTTTGAGCCTTATATCACTTCAGGCAACACAACAATCAAAGGGCCAAATGCCTTTTATATGCATCACGCTTCAGCATTAGCAATGGCGTATGGATATCATTTGTTTTTGCCTTATTCCTCGCTAGATAGGTCTGCAGAAGAATTTATATCGCTGCTTAGAGAGTGCCAAACCCACTCTGCTAGCTATCTTAAATGAACGCTTCGACCCCATTATTTTGGCAAAGACATCAAACGCTTTTTAAATAGCTTTGCTTGGTGCTGAATTTGTTTCGTTAACTGTTCTTCTAACTCGTTAGTCGTAGCATGATAAACCAACTTTTGATGGAGATGGCAAATCAACTGGTAATCCGAAACGAGTGTCGGTAATTTATTTTTTATAGACGGAACAAGTGCTTGAGGTGTCTGGCTTTTACCACGTTCTATTCCCTGTTTTTCTAGCGCGTTGAAGACACTGTCTAGTGCAACTCGCCAAGGTGCTGCTCTCTTACGGTTTTTACGCCATTGATTACGCAACCACTGAAAAACAAAAGTTAGCGCCATCACACAGACAATAATAAGCATGCCCTTCCAAAAATGACCGTGGCCGAAAAGCTTAGTCAGCAATTGATATTGCTTTTCCAAACTAAAACCGACGACTAAGCGGTTCCATTGGTAGTCTATTGCCTCTATTTGCATGCGAAGTTCTAACATAAAATCAGAGCTTGTAAACGATGCCCAACTGAACGCACCAGCCAAACTAATGCGTTCTCTGCGCAAGATATCAGCCATAGAGTTACTCACCCTTTCAGGACTTACTGCCGATGTAGGATCAACGGTCACCCAGCCTCTCTCAGGCAGCCAAACTTCTACCCATGCATGGGCGTCAGACTGATAAACACTGTAATAATTGCCCTGTTCATTGTACTGGCCACCTAAATAACCAGCCACCAACCTAGAGGGTATACCCGCTGCACGCATGATAAAGGCAAACGTACTGGCGTAATGCTCACAAAAGCCTTGCTTAGTATTAAAGTAAAATTGATCCAGACTGTTATTACTAAGCAATGGTGGTTGTAACGTGTAATAGAACAGTTGATTTCGATATTCGCTTAATACGAAGTCAATGATTTGCTGCGGTTCTGCAAAACGTTGACCAAGCTCTTGCCCTAATTCCGTTAATCTAGGGTTACTATCTTCTGGAAGATAGCGATGAAATGCCAAATAACGCTCAGTTGCGTCTTTTGTTCGTTGCGCTTGAGGGTAACTAGATACTTGGTAACGAATAGTTTGTGTTATTGGCTTATTGTTTAGCAAACTCGTATCAGCCAATTGTGTGATGTGGCTTGCACTAGACACGGGTGTGTCTAACGCAAATAGCCAGTGTCTATAACTTGGCTCAGCCATCACTTGATAATCATATCGCAATCCTTGCATGTTAGAAATTCGAGGTGCGCGCAGCAAGTAATTTGCATTACCAGTGCGACCGGCCCGAGACCATTTGCGACCGTCATAAAACGGCATTGTCATTGCTCGCCAATACATTTGATTTATTGGTGGCACTGGTCCAGAAAATTCTATACGAAATGCTAACTCATCTGATTGCGCCAAATTAGCTATGTCGCCCGGCTGTACATCACTGCCCAGCCCTGTTTTCGCACTATTCGCCAGAGGTACTTGCCAAAAAGGCGACAAGCGAGGGAAAAATACAAACAGTGCTATTGCCAGCGGTATACTGAGAACAACGAGTTTGGCGGTATCGACAACAGCTGACGACATTGTCGCCTGACCAGCAATAAAACGATAGAGTAATGCCAAATTTGCACAGATAAATGCTACAACGAGAAGTGAAAACCACAAGCTTTGAACAAAAATAAGCGAACACGCTTGCAAAAAGACACCTATCAAGACCAATTGATAAAAATCTCTTGGCCGCCTTATTTCCATCGACTTTATGGCGTAGGCAAAACATATCAAGTGGATCATGCTATTCAGCAAGCCTAGCGATCGACTATTTACCGCTATTAATGCACCGCCCCCCAGTGCCAGTGCAATAAGCAAAAGCCGAGGCGTGTTTGTAGAATTTGACAATAGTTGTGTTAGTTGCCAAAGAAAGCTGAGTCCAATAAGCCCTAACATCCAGCTTGCGAGTTCCGGAGAGAACAAAAGAATTGAAGCTGCTTGAATAACCAGCAGATGAAGATGCAAACGCTTATTTAGCTCAAATGGTTTCGATGATTGCATGCTAATGACCTTGATAACGTGCAAGCATAGTTAAACAATTATCTCGATGAGATTGACCTTTCCCAACAGGTATATCAACCCCAGGAATCGAAATGCCGAAACTTTTATCAGCTTGAGAGTACTGCAATATTAAATAACAAAGTTGTTCGAGTCGGGTTTCTAGTGGGCCCGGCGGCAACATATCGAGCGTAAGCGCTTCAATATCACCCTCTTGCTGCACATAATGTTTACTCAGCTTCCCTTGGCCTCTTGCCATATGCTTCCATGCGACTCGTGCTTGTGACTCACCGGGTACATAAGCCTTTAACTCATAGAACTCATCTCCATCTTTTTTATTCAGCTGTGGCGATTGTTGGTGGTCACCATGATGGAGTGCAGAACTTATGAATCGCTCAGCTATTGGGCGCGGTTTGGGGTAGACAAGAATTTCATGTCCAAAGTCTAACCATGACCATACCCGAAAAAGCCCAAAAACATGATGACTTTCCAACTTTACCCGACCTGGACGATAGACTCCTCGCTTTTCACTTTCAAACACCATGTCTTCTGTCTGGACACCGAACAATTTGGCTATTTTCGTCGCTCTATGTGTTTTAAAGAGCATCGTGATATCGTGTTTACCTTTCTTCGCCGTCAGTTGGATTGAGATAGGGATCAGCTCTCCAGCAAATCCGCTAGCCTTGCTGCCAGATTCGACAACAAGCCCCTTCATATTAAAAAATGACGCGTGCATTGCCGTCACAAAAAAGCTTGCCAACAAATAGCTTATCAACATGATGACGTTATTCTGGTAATTGGTGCCTAATAAAAACAACAACAACACCAACAACAAATAACTAAAACCAGCAAGTGTTGGGAAAATAAATATATTTCTATTAGTGAGTTCAAATTCACGGGCGGATGGGACGCGACGAATCAACCAATTAGAAAATTTGGTATCAATATAGGAACGGATAGCCTGCTTCATTTCGCTTAAAAAATTTATGACAAAGGCGCCAATACATCGACTTGTTCAAGTATTTGCGCAGAAAGGTTGTGACGATTCTTTTCAAACTGAGATACACCAGCATCAATTCTATGCTCAGCAACTGCATTAAAAACAGACTGCACATCCTCAGGAATGACATAGTTACGTTCATGCACCAATGCCCAAGCTTTAGATGCTTTTAAAATAGCCTTTCCAGCCCGTGGTGACAGAGGGTTGCCGGTAAACTCTGAGTTACGCGTTACCCTACATAATGCGATAATATATTCGAGCACCTCGTCAGATACGTGAATATCCATGACTTGCTGCTGGATTGCTTGCAATTGTTCTGTCGTTAATACAGTGTCGACTTGCTGCACTTTATCGTACAACTCTTGAGCAACAAGAATCTCCTTTTCAGCCTCCACATCCGGAAATCCGAGAGACAAGCGCATCATAAAGCGATCTAATTGTGATTCAGGCAGTGGATTGGTACCGGCATGAAACAATGGGTTTTGTGTGGCAATAACAAAAAACGGATCCGGTAAGCGATAGGTTTCTCCATCAATACTGACTTGATGTTCTTCCATTGCTTCTAATAGAGCACTCTGCGTTTTTGGGCTGGCCCGATTGATCTCGTCTGCCAGAATAAGTTGACTAAAAATGGGCCCCTTGTGTAACACAAACGTTTTCGTCTCTTGATCGTAAATGGTGATACCTGTGACATCTGCTGGAAGCATATCACTGGTAAATTGCGTTCGTTGAAATGACAACCCCATCGCTTTAGCGAGCACTTGAGCAAGCGTTGTTTTCCCCATGCCTGGCAGGTCTTCGATAAGAATATGGCCATTCGCAAGAATACAGGTCACTGCCAGTTTTACTTCCGTTGGTTTACCCAAAACAACTTTACTTACCTGGCCGATTACGCGATTGACTAAATTTTCCATATATCAAACAACTTATTAGATTTAATAATTAAATTACAAGGCAACCCTAACACATTTCATTACTTTGTTAACTAGTATGAGATGGTAAACGTTCATAACGAGTAAATGGTTTCCTTCACATAAAAAAGCCAGCTACATGCTGGCTTTTTTTGAGACTTACACTTGTTAAAACTTGCGTTTTTGAAAAAACACTAAACCCAACAATACGGCCAGCCAATAAATGGTTCCCCCACCACCACTCGAAGAACTCGATGCAGTAGTTGGCGAAGTTGGGGTAGTTGGTGTCGACGTTTGTTGAGGCGTAAAAGTTACGTTCCTAACATATCCCTTATCATCACCTTCGGTTGCCGCAGGGTCTTTGCTGTAAACCCAAGTCAAACGATGCTCACCTTCTGGCAATTCTAATCCATACTCAGTGAAATCTACTTCACCAGAGATAAAATCAAATTGTTGGCCATTTACGTACAAATACAGTGCATCAAAAGGATCGTTTGCATCTTCCGTATTTTCTTCAGAAGAGACAGACCATTCGAAGGTAAATTGGCCAGCTCCTGATACAACTGCCATCAAAATGCTATCTTGCAAGTCGGTTATTGCCCCACTGGCAAGGCTCTCTTTGGTCTCATCATAAGACCAATTGGCTGCTCCACCTGTATGCCATGTGACTTCGCTCGGCGTACTTACGTCATTCGCAATAGCGTTTGATTGCCCTATGGTTCTAGCCGTTAATTTCGCACTACTCGCTAACACATCATTGTCAGTTTCAATCACCAGCTCAGCATTACTTTCTTGGGCATTTGCACTACTGTAACGAACGGTCAACTCACACTCTTCACCTGCTAACAAGGTATTACACTGGCCTTGCTCGACACTAAAATCATTACTTCCTGAGATGCTAAAAGATAATGCAACTGTTTCATTGCTGTTATTGCTCAAGGCAACACTAGTTTCATACGCTTTGTCTGTTTCAAGTACATGCAAATCAACAAGCTGGTCAACAGCAACACCCTTATATATCGCACTCAGCCAGTTATCAAACTCTGCAACACGCGCATAGACACCAGGGTAACCAGCTGCCGCACAACCTATGCCCCAGCTCACAACACCAACTTGCTGCCATCCTTCATTGGTGTTTATAACAAGCGGGCCTCCACTGTCACCTTGGCAAGAGCTTTTCCCACCACTTGGAACGCCAGCACAAATCATTACATCTGTTACACCAACAACAGACGGGCTTGCGCCAAAGGAATCTGCGAACGTTTGCCTACATTGTTCATTTGTCATCAAATCAAGTTCTACTTGATGAAGTACGTCTGGGAAGTCACCTGTTGGCCCTTCCCCTGGAGCATATCCCGTTCGACCTCCCCACCCCATAACTGTAGCCGCCTGGCCTGCTGCTGCAAATTGGTCAGTTGTGGCTTTAGTCGCCAGTTGAACGACTTGCCCCTGAACTTCCTCAGTTAACTCTAATAACGCCATATCATTATTTAACGTAGGCGCGTCATAGTCTGGGTGCATATATATATTGGCCACATTGATCGCTTCATCAGCACCATTGGACAGGTCATATTCACCGACATTCACGCGAAAAGTGCCAGGAGACTTATCATCCACACAATGTGCGGCCGTCAGTACCCACTTTCCTCCTAGGAAAGTAGCACCGCAAAAAGAGTCTTGGGCCAGGCCAGCCTCTGCAGATACTGTGACCGCAGCCGTTTTACCCAAATCATTTTCAATAAATGCGAGCCCCAACTCCCGTGTCACAGAAACTGCTGGAATAGTGCCGCTAAAGTCCTCACCCAACGTACCGTTTATCGGGCCATCAACATTGTTGTATATAATTGCCGCCAAGCCACCGCTTGCTTCGCAGTTATTAACTTTCACGGAAAAGTTTATTTCGCCGCGCTCAATAAGACACACTTTTCCACTTGCATCTTCACAAGTACTGTCACCAATGCCACAGTTAACTAGTTCTCCTTCGGCGCTACCAGATGGGCTATAACTGAAGGGTTGAGAGCTGTAAGGTTGTCCTGCAATTGACAAATCTGTAGAAATAACTTGACTAGTAAATACCAATGCCGACATCCAAGGCCAACGACTTTCTTCCGCTGGTTCTCCCCCAACTATTTGCGGTTTGATGAGGTCATTCGTGTTCTTTGCATAAACCGCACACGATGAAGCAACCGCCGCAGCTATGACTGCGTAATAAAATCTTTTCATCTACTCTTCCTCTGGAAAAAGCTAAAAGGCTTTTATAAAGATAGAACCTTTAATCAGTGGTTTTAATTCAAATATATACGACAACAACCTAACACTGTATCAACAAGTGTAGCAAGCAAGCAGAATTCAAGAGGCAGGAAAAGCCTTTAAATATAGGTGTAAAAATTAACCAAATAATACTTGCAATTTAAACAAATCAGCGATACTGTACATTCATACAGTATTTAGGTGGATGCATAAACATGTTCAACAACCAAGCTACAGAAAAAAACATTTTTTCAAACAATATCAACAACGTATATCAAGTGAATTCTTGGTTTGAAGTCAATTCAATTGACTCAAACCATACAGCAGCACAGAAAATCAGACTTATTCAAGAGCGTTTTAAGGAAACAAAAAAGTGGGTTCTTGTGATTACAAATGACCAAAGCGCGGGTATAAATTTACCGTCATTTGAACAGGCCACGTCAAAAATACTGCGTGTACATGCGAACAAAGTTAGCGTTAAAAGTCATAACATCACAAATACATTGCTAAAAGGAAACTGTTCAGCCGTAGTTTTATGTGATGCTTCATTAAGCGAAAGTGAAGTATTATCTATTGAAAAAAGTGCGAACGAAGGCAAAACACTTTGTGTATTAATGCAAAGTAAAACCCATTAAACTAGCAACCTTGTTTGATAATAAATAAACCTGTTTATGCTGTGTCCATGTT
Source organism: Thalassotalea euphylliae (assembly GCF_042682785.1). Taxonomy (GTDB): domain Bacteria; phylum Pseudomonadota; class Gammaproteobacteria; order Enterobacterales; family Alteromonadaceae; genus Thalassotalea_F; species Thalassotalea_F euphylliae. The sequence goes on from NZ_JBHUIB010000003.1 coordinate 951,492, forward strand.
GCTCAGGAAATGCTTACCAAAATTGCTGTCTTCCCTTTATCTCTGGAGATAGTGTTCCTGATACACCTGAACAACTCATGCGTTCACGATTTAGTGCCTATGCTAGCGCAGAGGCAAAATATATAATAGATACTTACTCTATAGAACAACGCGCTGCTCATACGCTAGATGATATTTCAGCATGGGCAGAAGAAAATAAATGGATAAAACTCATCATTCATTCGACAGATTATTTGTCTGCTCCTTCAACAGTAGAATTTTCAGCATTTTATATTAACCAAGGTAACTTAATTGAAATGAGAGAATGCTCGAATTTTGTGAAGCAACAAGGTAGTTGGCGATATCAAGATGGAGATATCATAAAGCATGATATTATTCAGAAGCTCGCTAGAAATGATGTTTGCCCATGCAATAGCGGCAAAAAATATAAAAAATGTTGTGGCAAGTAGTTTTTAAGTACTAGGCGACTAAAGCAGGCTGATCTTGGCGTTGGGATTTAATTGCTTTAAGCCAAGCATTTGCGTTCAAATCCATCTTATCGACACTTACCCCTCCCTTGAGTCTTCTTTGGCAATGAAGGCTTGTGTTCTCAATTATCTGACTATTGATAAAGTTGCTATCATCTCTAAATGACAGTGGGTTCGGTGAAAGCACTTGTGTTAAGCGAACGGTATCTAAGAATTGATTTTCAACGAGTTCAGCTTGATTGAAACGACCAATGTGTTCTGGCGACTTTAAACCAAGATCTTGTGGTGCAGGAACATCGAATGCTTTTCTCAAAGACGACGTTGTCTCGTCATCTGTTGTATCTGGTGCATGCTCAGGTAACAAAAACTCACTATGTTCACGAATATCATCAGTCAACATCGCCAGCATTAAGCTGAAATCTGCACGCCGTTCTTGATGTATACATTTACTCAGCGTTTCGCCAAGTTGATGCTCGTGAATTAAGAGGTTATTTTCTAGCAAGATAATATGAGGATAATTACAACTAATTACCTTATCGACTTACCCTGTAAAAACTTGAGTATTTATTTTATTGGCCAGCGAATACCAAACTTAGCACCACCTAGTTCACTATCCTGAATAAATGTTTCACCTTCATGCCATTCTAATACTCTTTTTACGATGGCTAACCCTAGACCAAATCCACCCGTTTCTTTATTACGGCTCTCATCACCACGAGAAAATGCATCGAAGACTCGGGTTTTCAAGTCACCCTCAACACCACAACCATCATCTTCAACAATAACGGTGCAGTATTTTTCATCGCTTGCTACACTAATTTTAACTTTGCCTTTTCCATATTTAATGGCATTAGAAATATAGTTGCTAAGCGCCCTCTCTATAAAATGCCTATCACATTTCGCGAAGACCGCTTTATCTGGCATATCCGTGGTTATCTCGTCACAAAATTCATTATTTAGCGAGACTTGATGTTCAACTAATTGGCATACATCCGTCTGTTTGAAGTCTAACTCTGGCCTGTCGCAATCCAGCGCGGCATAAACTAATAATTCATTGACCAGCGATTCAAGCTCATGAATATCTTCATTAATATGAGTAATGTACTTTTGACGCTTTTCAGCATCGTCCATTTTTCCCAGCATTTGTAATGCGAACTTAGTCCTTGCTAACGGTGTCCGTAACTCATGTGAAACCGCATTGGTTAATTCTTTATGTGCATCTATAAGGCGCTTAATCCTGACAGCCATTATATTGAAGCCTGACATGAGACTTGCCATCATTGACGATTTTGCTTGCGGGATTTCAAGTTCAAAATTTCCATCACCAAGCTTGTCTGTTGCTTTCTTAAGTTGATCTAAATCGCGTGATATTGGGAGAAGCCATCCTAAAATAATGAGTGCTATTGCAAGTAACACAAATACTCGCACTAATGCTTCTGCTCTAGGTCTGGTTGGCAGCTTAGTTGGCCCCAGCGTAATAATGGTATTGGTTCCAGAGATAAGATGATGAAGCTCAACGTCATTGTCATCGTAATACACGTAGGTATTACCTTTTCTAAGTTCTCTTCGTTCGGTTTTGTCTGCCGTATCTCGAATTGAATCTATTGACTCTAACTTTAATGGTAATTCATAACGTTTAGCTGCGTTTGCTAGCAACTCCTCCCATTCTTCAGCAGGGTTTCTAGCAAGATAGTCTTCTATGGCATGAAGCATAGTTTTATAACCAGTATAAGACTCAATATCTTGTTCTAGATATTGGCTCCAAACTTCATCCAGTAACCAAGACGCACTAATAAATGTGAGTATGAGAAGAAAATATAAACTTAGAAATGAGCGACTTTGTCGAATAACGGTTTTCATTCGCCACCTGAGAATCAGAAGTAAAGTAGACGTTGCCCACTAAGGGGCAACAACGTTGGGGTAGACTACTCCCAAGCGTCAGGTACAAATAGGTAACCTTGCCCCCAAATCGTTTTGATTCGGAATGGGGTTTCGTTACTGTCATGCAACTTTTTACGTAAACGAGATATTCTGACATCAACACTGCGATCCATGCCGTCGTACTCTCTGCCAACGACTGCTTTATATATATAGTCGCGGTTTTGCACCTCACCTGCTCTACTAGCAAGTAACCATAACAAATCAAATTCTTGGCTGGTCAGCTCAATGTTTTCATCGTGAAGCACGACTTGTCGGGAGCCTCGGTTAACGTATAACTTGCCTATGTTTAGCTCAGCTTTTTCTTTGCTGTCTTGTGGTAATTCACCACGTCTCAACAACGCATTTACACGTGCAAGTAATACGCGGGGTTCAACCGGTTTAATAACATAGTCGTCAGCCCCTATTTCTAAGCCAAGTACTTGGTCAAAATCGGTACCTTTTGCGGTCAGCATTAAAATAGGTCCTTTAAATGTTGGACGTATATCACGACAAACAGCGAAGCCATCTTTACCTGGAAGCATAATGTCAAGAATGATCATATCTGGCGAAAAATTTTCGATGCGCTTAGCTACGGTATCGCCTCGAAACTCTTGCTTTACATGAAACCCTTCGGTTGTTAGAAAGTCCGTGACTAAATCTGATAGCTGACGATCATCTTCAACCAAAAGTATCTTTTTAACCGATGACATGTTCTCTGACATTTTACACTCCACTCTATTTACACGCGTATTCAATTGGTACGCAATTTCGACGCTTTAAAAAGGCGACAATCGTAAAGCTATTAATTAAACGCTAAGCTCTACATCCTTACAGATAACTTTTCGTCGTATTGACAGTTATTTAGCTTAGATAAGTTACCTCCATTTAACAACCGTTACTACATGGTGTTACGCAAAAACTACACTTAGTTACAATCTTGTTGCGTTTTTCTAACCCTTTCATTTACGTAATAAAATCAAATCTGTTTAGCGGAATACTCTGTCAATGTTATGATTACGCACTGACTGTTTAGAAAAACAAAAGAAGATTCAGTAACCTTATGAAAATCATCTCGTTCAATATTAATGGCCTTCGCGCTCGCCTGCATCAACTTCAAGCCCTTATCGATAAGCATCAACCTGACATTATCGGTTTACAAGAAATCAAAGTTCACGATGAAGCCTTTCCTCTCGAAGACGTGGAAGCGATGGGCTACCACGTCTATTTTCATGGTCAGAAAGCGCACTACGGTGTAGCGATGCTTTGTAAAAAACCGGCAGATGTCGTTATCAAGGGTTTTCCGACAGATACTGACGACGCTCAACGTCGGATGATCATGGTGGAAACAACGAATGTTCAAGGTGAAAAAGTTACCGTCCTTAATGGATATTTCCCTCAAGGTGACAACATTAGCCATGAAACAAAATTTCCATATAAAAGACAATTTTATAAAGACCTGATGACGTACCTAAATAACCATTGTTCACCTGAAGAGCATGTTGTGGTAATGGGCGATATTAATATTTCACCAACAGATTTAGATATTGGAATCGGCGAAGTGAATCGAAAACGTTGGTTAAAAACAGGGAAATGTAGCTTTCAGCCTGAGGAACGTGAGTGGCTGTCAACGCTATTGAACTGGGGATTTGTTGATACATTTAGAGCACTGCACCCAAACACAGAAGAAAAATACTCTTGGTTTGACTATCGCTCAAGAGGTTTTGACGACAATCGTGGTTTACGAATTGATGTTGTTCTTGCTACAAAAGCAATGGCAAGTAAATGCGTTGAATCCGACGTAGATTATGAATTGCGAGGTATTGAAAAGCCTTCCGATCATGCACCGATTTGGTCTACCTTTAAGTTCTAATAGCCTATATGACAGTCAGCAAGGGGCTTCGGCCCCTTTCTTTTTGATAAACGAATGAACACTATGACAGCTCAATACATTTGCCCCATTTGCCAAGATAACTTAGTGCAAGAAACACATCGCTTCGTATGTAATCAAAATCATAGTTTTGATATTGCCAAAGAGAATTACGTTAACTTACTTCCGGTTCAGTTTAAACGATCTAAAAACCCTGGTGATAATAAAGCAATGGTAAACGCACGACGTGAATTTCTTGAAAAAGGTTTTTATAAGCCACTCGTTGATAGGCTATTAACACTTTATACAACCTACGGTGATAATAGCACTACTATGCTTGACGCTGGCTGTGGAGAGGGATACTACACACATCAACATAAAACCAACACGAATACGGTTTACGGCGTTGATATTGCAAAGGAAGCAATAAAAAAGGCAGGTAAAAAGTATAAAGAATGTCATTTCAGTGTAGGAACCCTATCAAAGCTCCCTTTTAGTGAAGGAATGTTTGATTGGATTGTATCGATTTACGCCCCGATATTAGAGCAAGAATTTACACGGGTACTAAAGCCGGGAGGGTATCTCATCACGGTTACCCCTGCTAAGCAGCATTTATCAGAATTAAAGCAAGCAATTTACCGAGACGCGTTGGAACACGACGAAGAGAGAGAGCCAATAGAAAATTTACGTGCAGTACATGAAGAAAAATTGAGTTATGAAATGCTATTAGCGGATGGTCAAGACGTGCTTAACTTACTTTCTATGACACCATTTGCTTTCAAAGCAAGTGAAGAGACCAAGCAGCAATTAAAACTATCTACAGTGTTTCCCTGTCGAGCGGATTTTCTAATCAAGCTATATCAGCGCCCTATTTAGTGCGCTGATAGGTCATATTTAATAAGGTTGCCAAATCAATGTATCTTGGCTTATGAAGTGAGAGCTTTATATTGCCCCCTTGCTCGTTGTACCTAGCCACGCCTTCCTTGTACCAAGCTGACAAAGATGGAGGCAACACTTTATCTGCTTGTACACCTAACATCACCATTGCCTGCACAGGCAAAGACCAAAAAAACACCGCATAAAAAATGCCCTGTACTAAAGGCGCATGTGTAAGTAACGCAAGTTGCGCTACCAATGCTAACAATCCAATTGCAGGCGCGTAATTAAACACCAGCCTTGCAAGTTGAATGGGGCGATAGTCGGGAAAATATTGGGCTAGCTCAGCTCGTTTTGGCCAGAGCTGCATATAGCGGTAACCCAACTTTATTAAAGCTACTACACTTAGGTTCATAGTTATAAATGTAATCTAAACTCTCTATAAAAAACAGGAAAAATTGTAACAGGTATTTAAGCTATTCTTTTGCAATAAAATTTTGATTAAAAGCAAATTTTTGCATTAGGATTATTGGTATTATCACTCAAACAGTACAACGTTTTAACTTATGAATTCTAAAAACCATATTTTAGTGATTAATTGCGGAAGCTCTTCTTTAAAATTTGCATTAATTAATGTTGAATCTCGTCAGCAGCAAATTACAGGGATTGCTCAATGCTTGGCTACCAAAGACGCCAACATTACTTTTAAGTTTCAAGGTAGCAAAAAACAAGTCTCGTTGAGCGCACCTTATAATCACCAATCTGCACTAGATGCGTTGATAGAGTTTCTCTCAGAAAATCAGTTATCAGAAAAGTTAGGTGCCATAGGGCATCGCGTCGTACATGGTGGCGAAACCTATCATTTGCCGACAAGAATTGATGAACACGTGCTAGAAACACTTGAACAGTTAAGTACACTAGCCCCACTTCACAATCCTGCAAACATTATGGGAATTAATGCTGCACTTGATGCTTTCCCAGATTTACCCCAAGTCGCTGTCTTTGATACAGCATTCCATCAGACGATGCCACAACATGCATACACATACCCTATTCCCGCCAGTTTATATAAAGAGCATGGCATTAGAAAATACGGGTTTCATGGCACAAGCCACTACTACGTGAGCCACAAGTCTGCTCAACTACTTGGCAAAGACGTATCAGAAGTGAACCTAGTGACAGCTCATTTGGGGAACGGTTGCAGCGTAACGTCTGTTAAAGGTGGTAAAAGTATCGATTCTAGCATGGGATTCACCCCACTAGCAGGTGTTGCTATGGGGACACGCTGTGGCGATATAGACCCAGGGATTATTTTTCATCTCACCACGCAACTAGATTACACCGTAGAAGACGTTGAAAAAATGTTGAACAAAGAGAGCGGCTTATTTGGTATGTCTGGTATCAGCAATGATTGCAGGACATTAGAAGAGCAAGCACTCAATGAAAATAATGTTGATGCACAACGCGCGCTCGATGTTTTTACCTTTTTAATTGCCAAATCAATCGCAGCTATGGCAGTCAGTTTACCAAGCTTAGATGGCATCGTATTTACGGGCGGTATCGGTGAAAACTCTGATTATGTCAGGCAACAAGTCACTCATCATCTCTCGATTCTCGGCTTGGAAATCGACCCTGAGAAAAACAAACAGGCAAGATTTGGTGCAGCACTTGATATATCAGCTTCATCAAGCCGTTCAATCATAGTAATGCCGACCGATGAAGAGTGGGTTATTGCTGAACAAACGAATCAACTTGTTAGAGGATAATTATGGCTCATCAAGTAATGTTAGCCCCTGTTGGCTTTGGCGTAGGTCTCACTAGTGTCGTCGTAGGTTTAGTGCATGCTTGCCAACAATTAGGACTAGACGCTGTGCACTTTAAACCAATTTCACAACCCTCGAGAAATAGTCGCAAAGACAATGGTCCAGACACTTACTTTTCAACGTCTAGCGGATCTATACCTCTTAGCTACGTTGAAGAAAAAATGGGCGATGGTGAAATGGAAGTAGTTCTCGAGCAAATCGTAGGCAATTACACCGAGCTTGTAGAAAAACATGATATTGTTATCGTTGAAGGCCTAGTCCCGACTACTCGCCAGCCATATGCAGGTCGAATTAACAGGGATGTAGCAAGTGCATTATCTATCGATGTTGTTTTGGTCGCCGCACCTGAGAGCGACTCTTTAGAGCAGTTTGAAGATAGGATAGAAGTCACGTCTGAAACGTATGGCGGTATAAAGAATAAACGCTTAATTGGCTGTATCTTGAATAAAGTTAACGCACCTGAACTCGATGAATACGGTTTGCTACCGCGAGATATCGAAGAAGAGCGCCCTTATGACGCCAACATTTGGCACTCATTAAAACTCTTTCGACAACCAAGTTTTAGGCTGTTGGGCGCGGTACCTTGGGAACAAGAGCTTATCGCTCCGCGAGTAAAAGATATCGTGAGCTACTTAAATGCAGACATCATCAATGAAGGCGATCTAGAGCATCGCCGTATTCGCTCAGTGACATTTTGTGCACGCTCTGTAGCTAACTTAGCAAGTCACCTTGTGCCTCATCGCTTAATTGTCACCCCAGGTGACCGTATAGATGTAGTTATTGCTACCTGTTTATCGGCACTCAATGGTACAAAGGTTGGTGCCCTACTTCTAACCAATGGGTTTGTACCCAATGAACAAGTATTGGCGTTGTGTAAACAGGCCCTCGACGCTGGCTTACCAGTGCTTTCTGTCAAATCTGATACTTGGCAAACATCACGTCACATTGCCAATTTCAACCCTGAAATTCCACAGGATGACATTCAACGTATTGAACGTGTTAAACAGTTTGTTGCTGATAACCTCGATGGAGACTGGTTATCAAACTTTAGGGAGAAAGCGGATAAAAACATTCTCCTTTCGCCACCAGCATTTAGGCATAAGTTAACAACTATGGCTCAGCGTGCAGACAAGCTAATAGTGTTACCCGAAGGAAATGATGTACGCACGATAAAAGCTGCTGCGATTTGTGCTGAACGTAAAATTGCACGCTGTCAGCTGCTCGGTGACAAGGAAGAAATTTTACGAATTGCTGATCAGCAAGGCATTGCCTTACCTTCAGGTCTGCTAATCACCGATCCTGCAGAGATTGTAGAGAACTACGTTGGCCCTATGGTTGAACTTCGCAAACACAAAGGTCTAACTGACGTTGTTGCAAGGGAGGAACTTAAAGATAACGTTGTCTTGGGTACCATGATGTTACAACTGGGCCAAGTGGACGGCCTAGTATCGGGCGCTGTGCATACAACTGCCAATACTATTAGACCAGCACTACAACTTGTCAAAACCGCGCCAGATGCAAGCTTAGTTTCTTCAGTGTTTTTCATGTTGTTGCCAGATCAAGTCCTGGTTTACGGTGATTGTGCGATTAACCCAGATCCAACCGCTGAGCAACTTGCAGATATTGCTATTCAGTCTGCCGATTCAGCTATCAAATTTGGCATTGATGCACGAGTAGCCATGATAAGCTATAGCACTGGTTCTTCAGGTACTGGGGCAGATGTAGAGAAAGTTGCTAAAGCCACTGAAATAGCAAAAGAAAGACGGCCCGATTTAGTTATTGACGGCCCCTTGCAATATGATGCAGCCATTATGGAAAACGTTGCTATCAAAAAGGCACCAAATAGCCCGGTAGCTGGTAAAGCAACAGTATTTATATTTCCAGATTTGAATACAGGTAATACAACATACAAGGCAGTACAACGTTCAGCAGATTTAATTAGTATTGGCCCGATGTTGCAAGGTATGGCAAAACCAGTCAATGATTTATCGCGAGGCGCGTTAGTTGAAGATATTGTGTATACAATAGCCCTTACCGCTATTCAGGCGAAAAATTAATTATACTTTCATACATTTAAGTTTGTACCTAGAGTTCAATAGCATAAACTGGTTCAAATTATGCTATTGAACACAAACCCTTCAAATTTGAAAGTTTTGTGACAATCAAGGTGTGTTATTAATTAAACAAATTTTATTCCGTTATTAATTTCTTTAATATACATACACTTAAATAAGTAACCAAGGTTTCTTAACAAACATATCCACAGGTTTTGTGGATATCATTTTTAACCAATTATTAAGTACTTGTCTAATATCACCCTACTTTTCGTGAGTATTAAGCTGTTTTTTCACAGTACTCATCTAAAAAACCACCCAAATTACGTAAAAAGATACTTTTATTAAAAAATGCACTAGGTTAGTCAACAGAAGTAATTATTGATAACATGGCCACAACTACTCGCTGTTTAGGCAACATCATGAAAGAAAGGCAACTAACACTTCGACTGTTGAAGCAGACATTTGCTATTCACAGTCTTCCCCCTGAAAGTGCTATACCCAATGAACTTTTTAATGCGCCTATTTATTTTCTTGCGAAGACGTATGACGAAGTATCACTCGTTTTACCCCAAGACATTTCCATTGCCAGCGAAGATGTTGAGAAAGACTGGCGAGCCCTCGAAGTCGTGGGCCCTTTAGATTTCTCACTAACAGGTATCATGTCGCGAATTTCATCAACTTTAGCGAATGAAAAAATTAGTATTTTTGCCATTTCAACATTTGACACTGACTATGTGCTTGTAAAAGAAAACACAGTTGAACAGGCGATTAACGCGCTAACGAACAACCAATACAAAATCATTAGAGACTAATATTTATGACAATAATCTACGGTATTCCAAATTGTGACACAGTGAAAAAAGCACGAAAATGGCTAGATGCAGAGAATATCGACTATACCTTTCATGACTTTCGAAAAGATGGATTAACAGAGGCGCAACTAGACGGCTTCATAGCACAAACATCATGGGAAACACTGTTGAACAAACGCAGCACAAGTTTTAGAAACCTGCCTGACAACATTAAGAACAATTTAACTGAATCTACGGCAAAAGCAGCAATGCTTTCGGAACCAACGCTAATTAAGAGACCAGTCTTGGTAAGCGGTGAAAGTACCTTGGTAGGATTTAAAGCGTCAGAATATGAGAGTAATGTAAAATAGTCATGACCGATAACGTTCTAGAGCTCACCAAAGCGTTAATTTCGAGAGAGTCTGTTACACCCGAAGATGCAGGCTGCCAAACGTTAATGGGCCAGCGTTTAGCTGCCTTAGATTTTACTATTGAAACCATGGTGTTTGAAGACACGACCAATATGTGGGCTCGCAAAGGCACTAGCAAGCCCGTTTTTTGCTTTGCGGGCCACACTGATGTAGTTCCGCCTGGTGATCTTTCACTGTGGAATACACCACCTTTCGAACCCGTTATTCACAACGGTATGTTGTATGGACGTGGCGCTGCCGATATGAAGGGTAGCCTTGCTGCCATGATAATCGCTACCGAAAAATTCGTGAACAAGCACCCCAATCACAACGGTTCAATCGCTTATCTCATCACGAGTGACGAAGAAGGCCCTTTTATTAACGGTACAACACGGGTAATTGATACACTTGAAGCTAGAAACGAGAAAATTGATCATTGTATCGTTGGTGAACCGTCAAGCTCTCATCATGTAGGAGATGTCGTAAAAAATGGACGTCGAGGCTCGATATCTGGAGAATTGACGATTAAAGGCAAACAGGGTCATGTGGCTTATCCGGATCATGTAAAAAACCCCATTCATTTGGCATCTCCCGCTTTAGCTGAACTCAGTAGTCAAGTTTGGGACCAAGGCAATGATTACTTTCCACCGACCAGTTTTCAAATCACCAATATAAATGGTGGAACTGGCGCTACAAATGTTGTTCCTTCACATGTCACTGTCCTTTTCAATCTTCGATACAGCACTGAACTTTCAGATGAACTTATCATTGAAAAGGTAAACACAATTTTAGATAAACATCAGCTTGAGTATGATATTAAGTGGACGTTTAATGGAAAGCCTTTTATCACTGAACCCGGTGTACTATTGGATGGCGTTGTAAAGGCAATAAAACAAGAAACTAATCAAAGCCCTGTATTGTCAACGTCAGGTGGAACATCAGACGGCCGCTTTATCGCGCCAACGGGGGCTGAAGTGGTAGAGCTTGGACCATGTAATGCAACCATCCACCAGATCAATGAATGCGTCGCTTGTGAAGATTTAGAAAAGCTTGTCGATATTTATTATCAATCCATGGTGAATATTTTATGTTAACCATTTCTGATGACATGTTATTTGGTTTATCGTCTAATCACTTAACACAAATATCGGATAAACATGCTCTACAAAAAGAGGCGCTGAATGCTTGGGTTGCCATGAAAAAATCAGCAAACAATGCAGGATTTGATTTAGCGTTAGTGAGTAGCTTTCGTTCTTTTGAACGCCAAAACCACATTTGGCAGCGCAAATTTTCTGGTGAATTATGTGTATTAGATAAATCTGAAAAGCCAGTTAATTTACATTCGCTTTCGGCGTTTGAGCAAATTAAAGCGATCATGCTTTTTTCAGCATTGCCCGGTGCAAGTAGACATCATTGGGGAACTGATATTGATGTTTATGCGCCTAACTTACTCAGCGACGGGCAGTCGTTTAACCTAACCGTTTCAGAATACAGTAACAGCGGGCCATTTTACGAACTGTCGATGTGGCTTAAGGAAAATGCAAAAGACTTTGGTTTTGGCTTTCCTTATGACCGTTATCGGGGCGGTGTATCGGAAGAGCCTTGGCATTTATCTTACATGCCTATTGCTGGAAAATTGTTGCCTAGCTTATCTCCCGAAAAGCTCGCATCGGTAATAGAGCACAACCGTATTGCAGGTTATGAAACGGTTATCGAACATATAGAGGAATTGTTTACGACGTTTGTAAGCAATGTAGGAGCACATTAATGGATAATCAATGGGTAGTTTGGCTGATTATTGGTGCCATCATTTTTTTTGTAATAGGTAGCTTTAGCACATTGCACAAAACAGCCAGCAAACCTATGCGCAAAAAAGGGTTAAATGATCTCGAGGAAACCTTGCCCCGCGCAGGCCACTCACAAAACAACAAACAAAGCCAATCTGATTAAAATCTCTAGAGAGTGCATGAAAGATTGGCAGATATAAAAAAGCTCCTTATTAAAGGAGCCTTTTTATGTAGTACGTCAATTTCGCTATAAATCTCTAAATGATAGCGCGGGTTCCATGACCGGAAATATCTGCTCTAATGACGATTGAGGAATAGCAACACCTTCGCTGTTATATATCGTTAAGGCGGTCGAGTCATTTTCAACGTCAGTTAAATCAAAAGTATATCTCTGTTCATCAATTTCAATAACAGGTACGTCGTCACCCCAAATTTTATCCCAGATACTGATGTCTGGTGCGGTAAAATCAACATAGTAGATTTTTTTGTCTTCATTCAGATCCGCAATATCAAATCCATGTCTTTCGAAAAACAGTGGCAAGTTAGACCAAAGCAGATCTGATTCCATCTCGATAATATACGCGGCTTCGCCTTTAGGGTTTTCGCCAACAGTCACTATCTTTTGGCTTGCGCGCATTAATCTGTTTTCACGCTGTTGTAAACGGTACTTATAGTCTACTTGGCTTACAACTTCATTAAGTAATGCCATTTCTGCACGGTGTTGATCGATTGGATCAGCCGTTTTTGTCCCGCCACGTTCGTCAGTTTTCATGTAATCGATCATCGTTACTTGCAGTGACACACTGCGGCCATGTGGCTTTTGGGTTAAATCAAATCGAAAACGCATACTTTCACTTGACGTAATTTCAGTGAACACCCAACCTTCTTCATCTTCACTATGGAACCAGTCCGACTCTAATTGCGACATGTCCTCGTTTTCACTGCGAATCGCTACGTCATTCTCTATCAGTAGGTCTTGTACAGCAGTATAGATAAATGCTTGTAGATCTCTATCTTCCAGCACCTTATCAAACCAAATAATCGCTTCACTGGTTTCTGGAATCACTCTTGACGATGCAGCCACAGGCAACACAAGTGATGGTGCACGTACGTCAACACTGTCACCTATGGGGCCGCCCACAGTAGATTTATCAGCCACTTTAAAGTCGTCTGCTTGTTCAGGTGTTGCGAGCGAACCAGGAATGCTCAGTGGCTTGGCTTCTGTTTGCTTAACATATTCGAAATCGCCCAAAGCACGGTTATTAGTCCCCGAGGTACATGCTGATATAGCGATGGCCAATGCCGTGACAATAAAACTACGATGATTCATTAATACTCCATAAATGCTGAGGAAGTCGCTGCAGTATTGGCGTTAACAAGGTTTTACCCGCTTCTGATAAAGGTGTTAAGGGTAACCTCAACGAGTCAGCGGCTATCTGCCCTAAATACTGCATTGCCCATTTAACTGGAATGGGGTTAGATTCCACAAACAAATTGTTATGTAATGCAGAAAGCATATTATCTAACGCTTGTGCTTCTACATATTGTTGTTCTTTTAATAATGTTTGAATGTCTGCCATCGCTTTTGGCACAACATTCGCGGTGACCGATATTACACCGTTGCCACCCAGTTTACAAAACTCCACGCCAGTTTCGTCATCACCACTGAGTAAAGTGAAGGGCTGACTGCATTTTTCATGATATAAAGCCACTCTTTCAAGATCAGCGGTAGCATCTTTGATGCCGACAACATTGTTTAGTTCCGAAAGTTTTGCGACGACATCAATATTCATATCACAGTGCGTTCTGCTAGGCACATTGTATAAAATGATAGGTAGCTCAGTCGCTTTTGCGATAGCAGTAAAGTGAGCATACAGCCCCTCAGGCGTAGGTTTATTATAATAAGGCGTCACCGTCAACAACCCATCTATACCGGTATCGTTGAGTTGCTTTGTCAGTTCAATGGCGGTTCGCGTACAATTGCTACCATTGCCAGCTAGCACTGCCGTACGCCCTCTCACTTGTTCTGCTGTGAACTTGGCCAACGACACTTTTTCTTGAATTGACAATGTAGCTGACTCACCTGTCGTTCCTGCGATCACAATGCCACTTGTGCCACTTTTAATATGCCACTCAATCAGCTTAGCTAACTGCGGAAAATCAATTTCTCCATTGTTACTAAACGGCGTAATCAGCGCCACCAAACTGCCTTCAAACATATAGTATTCTTAATGGTCATTAATCTGCGCACATGGTACTTATGAGCCTATGTAAACTCAAGTAATGCAAGCTCTAACTATCAATAATTAAGCGATTTGTTCAAAATTCAATTTTATCACTAATAATGGTGGTACATTTGCGTTACAATGCGCGGCTTTTAATAACGCGGAATATGAGTTGATGTCTCAGTATCTTGTATTAACAGCTATGGGCGCTGATCGTACGGGCTGCGTAAGTGAACTTACGAATTTAGCCAGTGAATGTGGCTGTAATATCTTAGATAGTCGCATGGCCATTTTTGGTCAAGAGTTCACTCTGATAATGCTTCTACAAGGTGATGCCAGAGCCATTAATCTTATTGAAGCTCGTATACCAAAAACAGCTGTTGAACTTGAACTCATTACCATGATGAAGCGTACATCAGGTTATTCAACACTAGAAAGTGCGCAGCAATACGTTGCGGAGTATACTGGCATAGACCAGCCAGGTATTCTAAAAGCCGTGACAGCGTTTTTTGCACACAGGAATATCGATATTTCATCGCTTAAATCTGATATTGATCCCGTTACTAACAACATGAGCGCAAGTGTGCAGTTTACTGTAAATGGTGACAGCGGTGTTGAAGACATTGAAAATGATTTCTTGCAACTTTGCCAACAAATAGATGTGCAAGGTTGTATCACCAAACAATAACAACAGGTAATAATATGAATACATTATCAGTCGGCGATAAAGCCCCTTTGTTCACATTGCCCGATCAAAACGGTGAAAACGTTTCGCTTGGCGACTTTATCGGTCAAAAACAAGTATTAGTTTACTTTTATCCTAAAGCAATGACACCTGGCTGTACGGTCCAAGCACAAGGGCTTCGAGACATCAAGAGTGAACTAGACGCGTTAAACACAGTAGTTTTTGGCATAAGCCCAGATGAGAGTAAAAGGCTTGACAAGTTTTGCCAGCGAGACGAACTTAACTTTACCTTATTGTCTGACGTCGACCACAAAGTTGCAGACGACTTTGGTGTCTGGGGCCTAAAGAAGTTTATGGGCAAGGAGTATGACGGTATTCATCGCTTGAGTTTTCTTATTGGCCTTGATGGTAATATCAGCCACGTGTTCAATAAGTTCAAAACTAAAAACCATCACGAGGTTGTTTTAGAAGTACTTAACGAACTTTAATATTAAGTAACACGAATAAAAAAGCCCGCTTTAATCGCGGGCTTTTTTATTCAACAACACACTTCGCTTTCGACTCAATAGCCTCATCAACACCGGCAGGCCAAGCATTCATTACAGCTTTAACTAACGTCGCTAACGGGATAGCGAAAAACACTCCCCAAAAACCCCATAGACCACCAAAAAAGATTACTGCGATGATAATGGTTACAGGGTGTAAATTAACCGCTTCGGAAAACAAGATAGGCACCAGTAAATTGCCATCAAACGCTTGAATAATACCGTAAGCGAGCATGACATACCCAAACTCGGTGCTAAAACCAAACTGAAATAGCGCCACTAACATAACAGGGAGCGTCACTAGTGTTGCACCAACATAAGGTACCAAAACAGATAACCCCACCAATACACCTAAAAGCACCGAGTACCGCAAGTCCAGGAACATAAAGGTAACAGAACTGATGGCGCCTATAATCAAGATCTCAATCAATTTTCCTCGCACATAATTAAGGATCTGCTGATTCATTTCTTTACCCACTTTGGAGGCCATACGACGCTCTTTTGGTATAAAGCGCGACAACTCAGCTAACAAGGCTTTCTTATCCTTCAAAAAGAAATAAATCATGATTGGAACCAAAATAAGATAGATGATAAGCGCGACTAGATCAGACAAAGAGTTCAGCGTGGCTTCAATGGCAAACTGTCCCCATTCCAGCAATTTTTCTTGCGTCAACGATATAACATGAGCTATTTGTTCCGCCTGGACTAAGTCAGGGTATTTGTCTGGCAACGTCATTAAATAACTTCTGCCTTCGGTCACCATATTAGGTACTTCTTGCAACAAATTTGAACTCTGCTGACTCACAATTGGCATTAACCCTAGAATAGTTAATAGTGAAAACCCAACAAATGCAGTCATTACCACAAGCACCGACCAAGTATGAGTTAAACCAAATGCCTTCAATCTATTCACTGGTAAATCCAACAAAAAAGCGATAGCGATAGCAACAAAAACAGGCATTAATAAGCTACTTAAAAAGTAAACTGCTAAAAAACCTGCAAGCAAAATAACCACTAAGCTCACCGCAGAGGGATCGGAAAACTTCCTTGTGTACCAGTCTTTGAATAACCTAACCATATTAAGTATTTACCTGATTTGAATAATAAGTTCTTGCACATCATTGTCACGCTCTTTAATGACAACGTGATGGCCGAGTTTTTGTAAGAATTTGGGAATATCGGATTTTGAACCTGAATCGGTTAATAAGAGTTGACAGCAATCCCCTGCCTTCATTTTTTTTAACATGACACGCAACTTAACCAACGGCAAAGGACATTTTTCGCCACTGGCGTCATATTCGTATTTCATTATAAAATCTGGAACAACTCTTTTGTTTGATTATCTAATTTGCGACAATCAAATACAACTCGGATCAATGACCTCGCAGGAATTAAATCGGTATTTTTATGTCTTTAAACTCTCCTACTCCCGGTTTAAAAGAAATAAACGCATTAAAGAAGAAGTTAAATTGGGGTGAAGTGCCCGCTATTTATCATATGGTAGCCACTTCAGCTGGTGATCTAGATGGCATTTTGACGCATGGGTTTGAGAGTGGCTACAAAAGTCTTCTCAATAAAAACAAATGGAACCTCCCTAAGCTCGGTGGCGAAATAGACGAAAACGGACGAATTCATGTGAAATACAAACCTAAAATTTCATTGAGGCATGTATACAATGAAATGGGTTATGAATTGCACTGCTACCCGATGGTTAACGGAGAACGTTTGAATCGTTCCCTTGAAAATAGCCCACACTGTCCATTCAAAATATGGATACCTGAAACGATGAGACGGTTGTTTCGTGTAAATAGTTTCGTGTCATTTGTTTTCTTCATTGTGCAAAATGGTGATGAAGCGGATATGCACCTCATCAAACATTTATATCGTAGAGTAGAAGAGCTGATTGATATATTAAGAGAATCTTTTGATGTAATCGATGTCAGAGGATATAACATCGCTGAGTTCTATCAAGAAATTGACAAGCGTGGCGGTGATATTCTTACAACCAATCATTTGGTAGATCAGGTAAACGACGAAAAGAGTTAACACTGTTGAAAATAAAACTATTAGCTACATCAGCAATTTTTGCGTCATTGCTCGCGACCGTCGCAGTCGACGCACAGCAGCATAATCGCAATGAACTTCCAGACATCGGCGCCGCTGGTTCGAGTATCCTATCAATAGATAAAGAACGAGTCGTTGGCAACGCCATGATGCGTCATTTACGCGCATCCCAACCCATGTTGCAAGATCCGGTGATGACAGAGTACATCAATGATTTAGGTAATAGGCTCGTACGCAACGCCAATGATGTGAATTATCAATTTACATTTTTTCTCATTGATAACGACGAAATTAACGCATTCGCTTTTTTTGGTGGCCATGTCGGCATTCACACCGGTTTGATTACGACAGCAGATACAGAGAGTGAACTCGCCTCCGTGTTGGCTCACGAAATTTCTCACGTCACACAACGCCACTTGGCAAGACGCATTGAAGCTCAATCAAAAACACAACCACTTACCACCGCAGGGATGCTAGGCGGCATATTACTCGCCCTAGTCAATCCTACTGTTGGTATGGCTACCATTAGCACCAGTATGGCTGCTTCGCAGCAAGCATCGATAAACTATACACGTGGAAATGAGAAAGAAGCTGATCGTGTCGGTATGAACCTGCTCGTAAAAAGTAATTTTGACCCGATGGGGGCACCGAGCTTTTTTGGAAAGATGGCAGAACGGTTTAGATATAAATCAAAGCCTCCTGCGATGCTATTAACTCACCCATTGCCCGAATCACGTATATCAGATGCTAGATTAAGAGCGCAAAACTACCCTAGAATTCAATTACCACCAAGTTTACCTTTTGAATTAACAAAAGCGCGTATACGTGCACGTTACCAAAAAGAAGGTAAAGCCAACGTAGCGCACTTCAAAGGCGTAATTGATAAGCTACAATATGCGTTAAAACCAGCCGCACAGTATGGTCTCGCGTTGTCCTATTTTGAGGTCAAACAATATGACGAAGCGAGAGAAATTCTGGAAATGCTTCATGAAGGTGACAAAAAGAACCTTTTTTATGTCGATGCGCTCACAGATGTTTATATCGCGACTGACGAACATGAAAAAGCCATTGCCATGTTGTCCAAGTTAAGCAAGTTTATGCCACATAACCAAGTGGTAGCCTTAAATTATGCAAATGCATTGCAAGAACACAAAGAGTACGGAAAAGCTGCCGAGGTATTACAAGACTTCCTGCTAATTAACCCAGGGCACTTTTTAGCCTATGACCTACTAACAACTACCTACCGAAAAGCAGGAAAGAAAGCATTGATGCATTCATCCAAAGCAGAGGTACTAGCCTTGCTTGGCGCCTACCCTAAAGCGATAGACGAACTGCAATCAGGTTATAACTTTGCCGACGATTCACTTATGCAAAAACGAATCAAAGCCCGCATCATTCAGTTTGAAGATGAACAAAACAAGTTAAAACGTTTATAAATAGAGAAGTTTACATGCTAACTATACTACACAACCCTCGCTGCTCGAAGAGCAGACAAACACTTCAGCTAATCGAGAATGCAAACGCAGAAGTCGAGGTCGTTGAATACCTAAAACAACCATTGTCAGAGCAAGAATTACGTGATGTTGCCAGTAAACTTGGGGCGGCGCCATTAGAGATGATGCGTACTAAAGAGGCTGAATTTAAAGAGCAAAACCTAAAAGGCGCAGATGATGACACGTTATTCTCAGCAATGGCAACAACGCCAAAGTTAATGGAACGTCCAATTGTCATTAAAGGTGACAAAGCCATAATTGGCCGTCCTCCTGAAAACGTAGAGGCCCTGCTTTAATCATGCAAAGGTTAGCTACACAGCAATACCGCACTATTGCACTAGTAGGCTATTTTGGTTTACTCGCTTTTATGCCAATTTGGCTTTTAGTGTTGGAACCTAGCACTTTAGGCACAGCGTTAGTCATCACATTATTCGTTGTACCTTTGCTATTTCCACTAAAAGGGATGCTTGCAGGAAATCCATATACATTTGCCTGGTCAAACTTTGTCGTAATGATTTATTTTTTGCACAGTTTAACCAGCCTTTGGGTGTCGGAAAGTAAACTGTATCCCACCATAGAACTCATTTTTGCGACATTAATGTTCTTTGGTGGAACTTACTACGCTAAATATCGTGGACAAGAGCTAGGGTTGAGTATTCGTAAGAAAAAAGAAGAAGAAAGTGAAGAGTAACCAATCTTTACCCGCTTAATCTGAAAATAAAAAAAGCGCCTTTAGGCGCTTTTTTTATTTTAAACATTCATTGTAGCTACGTTACAGAAAAGTACAGTTTCGTGCTATCTCTCCAATGCTTCCTTTATAAATGGAATCGTAATCTTGCGCTGTTCTCTTATCGATAATTTATCTAGTGTATCTAAATAATCGATTAGTTTTGCCATTTCGCGACTGTAATGGTTTAACAAATAACGAATTGCTTCATCTTGAACTGTTAACCCCCTCTGTGCCGCCCGCCTCTTCACTGCTGCTACTTTTTCTTCATCTGACAATGGTTTAATTTGCTCAATTAAACCCCACGATAAACGTGACTTTAAATCAGGTAATGACAAACCTAAGTCGTTAATAACAGCATCACCAGTAATAATAATGCGCTTTCCAGCTTCGTTAACTCGATTGTATAAGTCAAAAATTGCTTTCTGCCATTGGAGAGAAGATGAAATCGACTGCACGTCATCAACACAAATCACGTCAATTTGTTCAAGGCCATCGAGCACATCCACTGACATATCTTTTAAGTCTGTCATAGACAAACATAACGACGAAAGGCCATTTTCATCAGCCAGATTACAAGCTGCATGAATTAGATGAGATTTACCAGCTCCTTGCAAACCAAACAAATAGAAGCTGTTTGCGTCTAACTTCCCTTCTACAAATTCTGACAGGATTGCAATAACATGCTGATTGCCTTCACCATTGAAACTAGTGAACGTCTCGTCATCCGGCAACTGCACGGCTAATGCTAACTGCGCGTCTTGCTTCATTTTCCTCTCCAGTAAAATACTGGATACAATTGAGGTTCAGCACCTGCAAGAGGATCTACATATTGTTGTAAAACATCATTGAGTTTTAACGAAGCAAGCAACGCCTTCTTTGAACCTAGTAACGATAGTTTATAGGTATATCGCTCCTGCTCCGCACTCACTAAACTTACCGATTCAACCGCAGATAACTCACTTAAAAAACGTTGTACATCAACATAGGTTTTTAACGAATCAACATTAGCTACCTCAATCAATAACTCATTAGTTAAATCGGTAGAAGATGCATAATCTTGATAAATTACTTCAGCAACATCGTCCAACGCGTTTGCGAGCAATTCATTTTGATTATTCCCCTGATAAACTTGTCCAAACTGTTGACGCTCAGCAATAAGACTCCAGTCTAACGAATACGTTTCAGGAACCTCCTCACATAAAATCCCTTCGCAACTTTCGTCATGACTCGCGTCGTTGTTGTCACGTGAAATTCTTATAATAAGCGATGCGTCTACAAGGTAACGCTGAGAGTACAATTGGGTTTCTGCAGAAAACCTACCCCACAAATCAGTGATATTAACGTTTACAGTGTCTTCTAAATCCATTAGCGGTAAAACTAAAGGTAGCCCTCTTACTTGCGAGAATTCAACAATCTGTTTAGGTAAGGTTGAGTCACTAGACTCTGCAAGCACTTGTCGAGAAAATCGATCTTCCTCGACCAACCAAACTAATATTTGCGGGCGTAAACGTCCCCATATAGGTAGGTTAGCTTGTTGAAACAAGCGGTTGATTTTATCTTCATTAAATTCAGCAACAACAAATAGCTGCTGTTCAATTCTCTCGTATTGGTACTTTGACAAGTACTGGTTGAACTTAGCGATACCCTGTTTGACCAGCTGATTGTCGAGCACGCTGGGTTGTCCACCAACCTTTATCATAACCGCCGCCATTGCGTTTTTAATGGCTTTATTTCGTTCACTATTAACTTGCGAGTCCACAGGTACCGTTGCCTGATATAAATCAGTCACTTCAATGGCGTTGGCGTAGCAGTTAAAAACAAGTGCGCACACTAGAACGAGACGTTGAATCATTTTGTCTAAATTAATCAAATTCATAGTGCCGATCTTATCACAAAGCCTGTGAAAAAATTCAGTGAAAAAATATTTTCTTTTAAAGATTTTATCGCGCCGCACTCGCTGGTAGAATATGCACCTTTAAAAATCCTTTGAACACTTTGAGGTTTCACGTGAGCGATCAAAAACAGTCCCTTAGTTATAAAGATGCCGGCGTAGATATTGACGCAGGTAACGAGTTAGTTGAAAACATTAAAGGGGCAGTAAAACGCACAACACGCCCAGAAGTTATGGGTGGTTTAGGCGGTTTTGGTTCAGTTTGCCAATTACCAACAGGCTATAAAGAGCCTGTGCTTGTAGCGGGTACTGATGGCGTAGGTACTAAATTGCGTCTAGCAATTGATTTAGCTAAACATGACACTGTTGGGATCGACCTAGTGGCTATGTGTGTTAATGACCTGATTGTTCAAGGTGCAGAGCCATTATTCTTCCTTGACTACTACGCTACTGCAAAGCTTGACGTTGAAGTTGCGTCAAACGTAGTTGCTGGCATTGCCGAAGGTTGTGTTCAAGCGGGTTGTGCATTAGTAGGCGGTGAAACTGCTGAGATGCCAGGTATGTACCATAAAGGCGATTACGATATTGCAGGCTTCTGTGTTGGTGTTGCAGAAAAGTCAAAAGTATTAAGTGGTGATAAAGTCGCTGCCGGAGATCAACTGATTGCACTAGCCTCTTCTGGCCCTCACTCAAATGGTTACTCTCTTATCCGCAAAGTGTTAGAAGTAAGCAATGCTGATACTAACGAGTTACTTGACGGCAAAGCTTTAGGTGAACATTTATTAGAGCCGACAAAGATTTACGTGAAGTCTGTTCTTGAGCTTCTTAAAAACGTCGATGTACATGCATTAAGCCATATCACTGGTGGTGGTTTCTGGGAAAACATCCCACGCGTACTACCAGAAAATGCTCAAGCAATTATCAATGAATCGTCATGGAATTGGCCAATTATCTTTAACTGGTTACAAGATAAAGGCAACATCACTACCCATGAAATGTATCGCACATTCAACTGTGGCGTAGGTATGATAATTGCGGTTCCAGCCAACGCATTGGAGCAAAGCTTAGAAATTCTAAAAGCGAATGGCGAAAACGCTTGGCATATCGGTGAAATCAGCGATAAAGCTGATAATGAAGAGCAAGTAATTATCAAATAGGAATAACCATGTCCCGCCGAATTGTTGTTTTAATTTCTGGCAGCGGTACTAATTTGCAGGCAATCATAGATGCCTGCAAATCTAATGATTATCCGGGGAACGTTGTTGGCGTAGTGTCCAATAAAGCTGACGCTTATGGCTTGCAACGTGCTCAAAACGATAACATTGATACAACGTGCCTTTCACATAAAGATTTCGAATCGCGTGAACTTTATGACCAAGCTTTAGTCAAAGCGATAGACGCATACGAACCTGACTATGTTGTACTTGCAGGCTTTATGCGCATCTTAACTCCTGCTTTTGTACAACATTACTTAGGAAAACTCGTTAATATTCACCCATCCTTGTTACCTAAATATCAAGGCTTGAATACTCACCAACGCGCTATAGATGCAGGTGATAGCGAGCACGGCGTTAGTGTACATTTTGTTACCGAAGAGCTAGATGGTGGCCCTGTTATATTGCAGGCAAAAGTGCCAATATTTGATGGTGACACCGCAGACGTTTTAGCAGGCCGTGTACACGAACAAGAACACCGTATTTACCCGCTAGTAGTTAAATGGTTGTGCCAAGATAGGCTTACCATGACAGCGGAGAAAGCAATACTAGATGGTAACGTGTTACCAGAAAGTGGCTATGCGAGTGACGAAGAGTAAGTAATATTGAGGTAAACGCAGTACATGGTTAATAAAATCGCCTACACCCTAACAGCATGTTTAGTATTTATTAGTGCAAATGTGAGTGCTGATCATGTTGAAGTTACAAAGCAGATAAAACCATTTACTGCCACATATAACGTACTGCGTGATTCAGAGCCTGTTGGCAAAGGGGTGCGCCAACTCAAGTATTTAGAAAATGGTACAGCTGAATATAGCTACCATACTGATATAGAATGGCTTATCTTTTCGGATAAACGCGCCGAAACAAGTGTAATTGAACTCACTAATGGTCATGTGACTCCTACACATTACCTATATAAACGTGAAGGAACAGGTAAAGATAAATATTACGAATGGACCTACGATGTAAAAAACGGGGTCGCCACAGATCTTAAGAAAAAGCGCGAAAAGCAAATAACGTTTCCACCCAATATTCAAGACAAGCTCAGTTACCATTTTCAACATAGATTGAATTTAATGGCTAACCCAAAGCAAGGACATTTTGTTTACCCCGTTGTTTCAACCAGTGGTAAAGTTAAAAATTATGTCTATCAGTACGACGGCGAAGAGGAAGTCATGCTGCCCTATGGATTAGTCAAAACCATTCGTTTAAAGCGAGAAGTGGTAGATAAAAAACGTATAACCTACGCTTGGTTTGCACCTGAACTAGATTATTTAATGGTAAAACTCTATCAAACTAAAGGTGGCGTGGAGCAATTTGAGGCTCAACTTACCAAGGTTGAAATCCAAGAGTAACAAGAACCGTATAGTTTTAAGAATTATGGAGTTAGTAGCTCTGATAAAAAGGCACCTGAACTGGTGCCTTTTTAATACATACTCAAACAAATATTGACACTTATGCAGCGCCGCTTTTCGTTAAACAGTGATTACATAACCTTTGCTGACAAAAAAGGCCCAAACGCCATAGAATAGCCAAATTAGGGAGCAATGAGTAACCAACGCCCTATTCAACCGCTTTCGATAACTCGCTTTGGCTAACATGACAATTGTGTACAACCATAGCGAAACAAAAAGCGTAAACCACACAAGCCAAGCCATACTAATTAACACTGAAAACCATTGGCCAACATGAAAATCGACCATAAACGGCAGAAAATAACTTAACGTAGCCGTACCGAAAACCATCGGTAAAGTATAGTGTTTCAATGGGCCGTCAGCCATCATCATATAGGCTATATCTCAGCTGTATCGTTGGGGCTTCCAGCACAAGCCTCACTGCCAGACAGGGCAGATTCTCCCAGCTTGAAAAGTTGCCACTCACGTGACGTCATCTTGTGCCAACTTTCATTATTGGTAAGAGGTTGCGTCGCAATTACCGTGACAATATCTTTGTCTGTCGTCTCTTGCTTAAAGTCGACTTCAACTTCAGCGTCAATCAGTTTGGCTTCGCCGAAAGGCGCTTTACGGGTAATCCAATGTAAATTATTTGAGCAATAAGCAAATAAATAATCACCATCAGACAAGATAAGATTGAAAACACCTAGCTCATTTATCGTTGACGAAACTTTTGCGATAAACTTATACAATGTTTCACTGCTTGGCTGTTTTGACCCAAACTCAAAATGTAGCTGATCGAGTAAATAACAAAAAGCATGCTCACTGTCTGTACTACCAACGGGTATATGTACACTTACAGGAAGCGCGTCTTTATACCCTGCTAGTTGGCCATTATGAGCGTATGTCCAGTTTCTCCCCCACATTTGACGTGTAAATGGATGGGTATTTTCCAAACACACGGCACCAGAGTTCGCTTGTCGAATATGACAAATGACGGATTCACTTTTGATGGGATATTCAGTGACTAGCTTAGCGATTGGGGATTGTGCACTTGGCATTGGATCTTTGAAGCTACGACATCCTTTACCCTCGTAAAATGTGACGCCCCAACCATCTTTGTGAGGCCCTGTATTGCCTCCACGCTGCATTAAACCAGTAAAACTAAACACGATATCTGTTGGCACATTTGCGCTCATTGCCAGTAACTCACACATGCTTAAAAACGAATCTCCAGAAGGCGAACTATAATTAGGAAAGGATCAAGTTGTACCTTTTATCCGTAGTAAAAAGCAATAGCTTAACGGCTAGGGGTAAAAATAATGTTTGAAATTGTTAAAGGTTCGATCTAAATTATTGTGGTCTGACCTCTTACAAGTAAGGAAAGAAAGTGGATATGTTAATTTGGTTAGCTAGCGCATTAGCAGTTAGCTGGTTCATGGCTTATACAAGAGCCTCTTTATCTGCCTACACATTAGTATTTGGTATTTTAATGATTGTAGGTTCTGTTTTTCAGGTAGTAAGTCTTTTAGGCTGGATCGTATTTGCGGCTATCGCACTACCTCTAAACATCACAAGTTTCCGCAAAGAATACATTAGTAAGCCTTTGCTAAAAATGTTCAAAGGCATCATGCCAGAAATGTCTCGCACCGAAAAAGAAGCAATCGACGCGGGTACAACATGGTTTGAAGCAGATCTTTTCCGTGGTAACCCGAGTTGGCAAAAACTTCACAGCTTCCCAAAACCTCGTTTGAGTGCAGAAGAACAAGCATTCTTAGATGGTCCTTGTGAAGAAGTATGTAAAATGGTTGACGACTGGGATACAACACACGAGCGTGCTGATTTATCTCCAGAAGTTTGGCAATACCTAAAAGACAACAAGTTCTTCGCGATGATCATCAAGAAAGAATATGGTGGTCTAGAGTTCAGCGCATACGCACAATCGCGTGTATTGCAAAAGTTAACAGGCGCAAGTTCAGTATTAGCCAGCACAGTAGGTGTACCGAATTCTCTAGGCCCAGGTGAATTACTTCAACACTACGGCACAAAAGAACAGCAAGACTATTACTTACCTCGCCTTGTAAAAGGTGAAGAAATTCCTTGTTTCGCACTTACAAGCCCTGAAGCGGGTTCTGACGCTGGTTCTATCCCTGATTTCGGTATCGTGTGCAAAGGCGAATTCGAAGGTAAAGAAGTACTAGGTATGAAGCTAACATGGGACAAGCGTTACATTACGCTGGCACCTGTAGCTACAGTACTTGGGTTAGCATTCAAAATGTACGATCCAGACGGATTATTGGGTGATGAAGAAGATTTAGGCATCACTTGTGCTCTTATCCCAACTCACCTTGACGGTGTTGTTACTGGTCGTCGTCACTTCCCACTGAACGTACCTTTCCAAAATGGTCCGACACAAGGTGAAGAAGTATTCGTACCGTTAGATTACATCATCGGTGGCCCTAAAATGGCCGGTCAAGGCTGGCGTATGCTAGTTGAATGTTTGTCAGTAGGTCGCGCAATTACCCTACCTTCAAACAGTGCAGGTGGTGTTAAATCAATCGCTATGGCGACAGGTGCATATGCCCGCATTCGCCGTCAATTCAAACTGCCAATCGGTAAAATGGAAGGTATTGAAGAAGCGCTTGCACGTATTGGCGGTAACGCTTACCTAATGGACGCGGTAACGACTATGTCTACCGGCGCCATCGACTTGGGTGAAAAGCCATCGGTAATTTCAGCAATCGCTAAATATCACTTAACGGAGAAAATGCGCTCGTCAGTAACTGACGCTATGGATATTCACGGTGGTAAAGGTGTTTGTATGGGCCCTGCTAACTATTTAGCGCGTGGCTATCAAGGTGCACCAGTCGCAATAACGGTTGAAGGTGCAAACATTTTAACACGTAGCATGATCATTTATGGTCAAGGTGCTATCCGTTGTCATCCATACGTACTTGCTGAGCTGCAAGCTGCGGGTAACCCAGATTTCAAACAAGCGCTTGATGATTTCGACCACGCTTTATTTGGACACATTGGTTTCGCGGTAAGCAATATCTTCCGTAGTTTATGGATGTCATTGTCTGGTGCTCGCTTCGTTAAAAAGCCTTACCAGGACAAAACTGGCCGTTACTATCAATTAATGACACGCTACAGCTCAAACTTAGCAATGCTTTCTGACATTGCAATGTTGACATTAGGTGGAGATCTTAAGCGTCGTGAACGTATTTCAGCGCGCTTAGGTGATGTGTTAAGTCACTTGTACTTAGCCTCTGCTACACTGAAGCGTTTTAATGATGAAGGTCGTATTGCAGAAGATTTACCACTCGTGCAATGGGCAGTAGAAGACAGCTTATACAGCGCTCAGCAAGCGATGGATGAACTTATTAGCAACTTCCCTAACAAAGCAGTTGCGATTGCATTACGCGCTATCATTCTACCATTCGGCTCATGGTTAACTAAGCCGTCTGATAAGCTAGACCATAAAGTATCGCGTATCTTACAAACGCCTTCTGAAACTCGTAATCGTATCGGCCAAGGCCAATACTTAACACGCGAGCCAGAAAACGTATTGGGTATGTTAGAGCAAACACTAGATGATATTTTAGCGGTAGAGCCTGTCTACGACAAAGTATGTCGCGCTATCGGCAAGAAGCTTCCATTCTTCCGCTTAAACGAAGTGGCAGAGCAAGGCCTGGCTGCAAAAGCGATTACTGAAGAAGAAGCTGAATTACTTCGCCGCGCTGAAGTAGGCCGTAAAGCTACTATCGATGTTGACGATTTTGATCCAATGGATTTACCAGCTAACCACTCTTTGTTCGAAGAGCAAACAGCTAAACAAGAAAACGCTGCGTAGTACATAAAAACGTAGTGCAAAAAACCTGCTCCGGCAGGTTTTTTTATGCCCAGCGTTCATCTCACCTTTCTTACCTTGTTGTATTTATTATAACTTTTTAAATTTTACAGGGAATTCAGCGTACACTTGTGACAAACATAGTGGTATATGTTTAATAAAAATGACGCTAAAATGTCATTTATATTAAGATTTTTCTATCAGTTTTCGTTACACGCAGAGGTGTCTTGATTTCATGCTCTCAGGTTTTCCAAGCTTTGTTTTAATGCCCATTTCGTTTGTACTGTTCTGTATTAATTTAGCAGTA
This sequence comes from Thalassotalea euphylliae, assembly GCF_042682785.1. Classification (GTDB taxonomy): domain Bacteria; phylum Pseudomonadota; class Gammaproteobacteria; order Enterobacterales; family Alteromonadaceae; genus Thalassotalea_F; species Thalassotalea_F euphylliae. The sequence continues at coordinate 979,891 of NZ_JBHUIB010000003.1, forward strand.
TGTGGCACGCTGGTTTTCTTAGGTGGAGTATTAAAGTTCATCGTACCTTCAAAACGTTTCCATCGATGGCTTTACCAGCCTATGCACACTTTCTATCGCCGTTGGATCAGCACCAATATGGACATCCTAAAGGCAGTAAATAATGTCGAAATCGAAATTTCTGGCGCGGAGAATTTAAAGAAAGATGGCTGGTATTTGCTTCTGGCTAACCACCAAAGTTGGTTAGATATTTTTGTGATAGCAGGCTTTGCTCACAACCGTATTCCAGAACCCAAGTTTTTCTTAAAAGACAGCCTCAAGCGTGTGCCGTTTCTTGGTATGGCTTGCTGGGCACTAGATATGCCCTTTATGAAACGTTACAGCAAAGCGTTTATCGAAAAACACCCTCACTTGAAAGGGCAAGACATCGAAACGACAAAGAAATCTTGTCAGTCATTTAAAACCAATCCAACAACGATAATTAACTTTGTTGAAGGGACGCGTTTTACAAAACAAAAGCATAACCATCAGAAAAGTCCATTTAGGAATTTATTGACACCAAAGGCTGGCGGTATTGCCTTTACCCTTGCAGCATTAGGGGATAGATTCGATAAAATTCTTAACGTAACGGTCTTATATCCTGAAAACCCTGGGCATGTAATGAAGGACATGCTTAAAGGAAAGCTCACAAAAATTAGAATTCACGTAGAACAGCTACCCGTCACAGAAGATTTAGTGGGTGACTATTTCCATGATACTGAGTTCAAAGCAGGCTTCCAAACTTGGTTAAATGAATCGTGGCAATCAAAAGACACGCTTATTGACAAACTTCATGAAGCGTCAGCACGCGAAGCATCACTAAAATCTAAAATGAAAAACCCTACTTCAGCCCATTAAAACCAAAGCAGACGGTAAACGCAGCAAGCAATTTGAACTTAATATAAAACGGTACCATCTAAGTACCGTTTTTTACTTCTCAGTGAGACACAGTATTGGCCTTTAAAGCCCTCCACTCACATCCAGCATACTCCCTGTCGTGAAACTTGAATGCTCACTCGCTAGCCAAAATATTGCCTCAGCCACTTCTTCGGCAAGCCCCGCCCTTTTCAATGGTAACTGTTTCGCTAACCGCTCGGGTCTATCAGGCTCTCCTCCATCAGCATGTATATCAGTTGCAATAATGCCTGGTCTAACAGCGTTCACTCTTATGCCGTCTTCTGCGCACTCAACAGCTAGCCCTTTAGTAAAGGTATCGATAGCTCCCTTACTCGCAGCATAATCAATATATTCAAACGGAGAGCCCGTACGAGAAGCAACAGATGACACATTGACGATACAGCCACCTTGTCCTCCAAAAGAATGCCCCATTCTCTTTATCGCGTGCTGTGAACACAACATATGACTCAGTATATTCGTTTGTAAAACATTGGAAAGGCGATGCAAGGGCATATCAACAAATCGTTGTTGCGTATTCAAAATCCCGACGTTATTAATCAATACATCCAATCGACCAAAGTATTCATCAATTTGATTGAATAGCGAACTAACTTCTGCTTCGTCGCTAACATTTGCAGGAATCGCAACAGCGTGTGAACCAAGCTGTTTTATTTGAGCTACAACATCGAGTGCCGCTTTCTTGTTAGATTTGTAATTAACAACGACGTCATAGCTATGTTTAGCGAAAAGTAACGCTGTTGCAGCACCAATGCCACGACTGGCGCCTGTTACTAACACAATTTTCTTCACGGTAATTTTAACTCATTGAAACCAATGAATTTATTGTAGCAAAAGAGAAACGTTAGAAAAACGTCGTAAAAGCGTAATGAAAATTAAATATAGAAGCGTTTTACTAGGAATAGTAGAGAATTGGCGGAGTGGACGGGACTCGAACCCGCGACCCCCGGCGTGACAGGCCGGTATTCTAACCAACTGAACTACCACTCCGCACAGGGATACAATTTAACAGCATACTTAATTCGACTAAGTTGGCGGAGTGGACGGGACTCGAACCCGCGACCCCCGGCGTGACAGGCCGGTATTCTAACCAACTGAACTACCACTCCACTGAGATTAGTCGCATCAACATGATTGGCGGAGTGGACGGGACTCGAACCCGCGACCCCCGGCGTGACAGGCCGGTATTCTAACCAACTGAACTACCACTCCGCAGACATGTTTTTTGCAAGATTTAATTGGCGGAGTGGACGGGACTCGAACCCGCGACCCCCGGCGTGACAGGCCGGTATTCTAACCAACTGAACTACCACTCCGCGTGTAAACCTTGCGTTTCAACAGTATGTCGTTGAATGCGGGCGGAATAATACGAGTATGTTCGCTATCCGTCAACCACTTTTTTTGAATTATTTTTCAAGTGCGCATTTGCTGTACAAAGCGAATGAATTTACAACAAATATTGGATTATCCATCACTTTTCGACGCTTTTTTCTTGTTGCGCCACCAATAACCACCATATATCGCTAACGCCAGAAAGATAACAACGCCATTACCTATTCCGATAAAGACGAGGGCCTCTTCCTCTTCTTTCTCTCGCGCTTCTAATTGTTGTTGCTTTAAAATCTCTAACTCATCAGCATAGCTCATTGCATCACTGGCGTCTGCGTCAGCGAAAGTCTCACTCGCTACCTGCTGGTCAACTTCTACAATTTCTCCGTCTTCATTAATAACAGCGACTGTATCTTCAATTTTTCGCTCTACATTAAATGAGTACATTGGCACAATTAATCGAAACTCTCTTCCATCAACCGTTTTTCCGTAGGCACTGACCTGTACTCTGTGTATGCCAGGTTCGGTGTAACCAATCTCATGTATGCGTTGCGGTCCGCTACCTTCCATAACAGAAAAAGGCTCAACTGTTTTGTCAGGAAAGGTTATCTTTCCTTGAAAAACCATACTGTCTGGTTGAACGAGCTCTGCATTAATACTGAGAATAAGTTTATGGAACTCTTCCGCTTCAAGTGTGGGTTCAGCATCTAACGTAACAGGGTTGGGATGGACGATGACTGGGGTTTGTCTTAACTCACGGCTGGCCATCGGCAATTTGATATGATAAAGCGGCACCCATTCGCCAGGGGCAAACGTTAATTCGAACTCGCCTGTGAATATACTGTCTCCCGCATACTCGTCTAAGTTTCGGCCATCGTCTCTGAACGACGTCAACTTAACTGGCTCTGCGCCAAAGTTATCAAAGGCTGAGTTGTTGGTGCTAAAGAAATCGACATCTAAACGCACTACGTCACGGAACGCAGGGTTATCAATGGCTAAATCACCGTTAAAAAGCTCGCCGGTAATTTTTAAAGTTTCACCAGACAATAAGATTTCAGGAAGTGGCTCAACCTCAATTCGAACGTCAGACATCACCATAATATGGCTGCCCTTTTCTACTTGCCCAACAACTTGCCAGGGACCAACCATAGGTTTTTTAATCTTAACCATATCGAAGGAGCGATCGTCAAACCATTGTACCTTCTCTTTATCTAGCTGGTTGATTTTTAGTTTGCTGCCATCCGGGCGGACAAGAATAACGGGAGGCGAACCCGTTTTGCGATAGAACAATAACGTTATCTCATCAACTTGCGCATCTATGCGAAATCGATGATCAAAATAAGGTATTTGGTTGGTCGCATTATCAGCTTCGTAATAATCTATTTTACCCTTTGGTAATTTGCCGTCGGAATTTTGCGCGTATGCATTATGTCCAGCTATTGCCAAACTACATAACAGGCTAATCCACCCTATTTTGGCCATATAGGTGCTCCCCCTTTTTTCTCGACCACTGCCAATCTTTCTTGATGTGCAATAAGTTCATCGGCAGAAGCACGCACAACCTTTAATGCTGGTCGATCGGCATTTAATCGACGAATTGCATTAGCATCCCCGCTTCCTTGGCCGTCATCAGCACTTAAATTGAACGTCGCCTGCTTGCGTGTCATCTCTATATAGACATATGCAAGCAACTGAGCATCAATTAAAGCGCCGTGATAAGTACGATCAATTAGACCATCTACACGATAATGTTTTGCGAGAAAATCGAGGGTCTTAGGCGAACCGAATTCGTCTTTGGAAACGAATAATGTATCCGTTACCTGGCAAATATCTGCCGTCATTGGCAAGCCACGTTTAGTCATACCAAACTCGTGATCCATAAAGCCAACGTCGAACTTCGCATTATGTATGACAAGCTCAGCGCCACGAATGAATTCTATAAATTCATCGGCAACTTGATTAAATAACGGTTTATCCGCTAAGAATTCATTGGTTAGGCCGTGGACATCAATAACTTCTTGTTCCATTTGGAACAGTGGATTGATGTAGGCATGATAGGTTTTGCCCGTCAACTGACGATTTATCATTTCCACACAACCTATTTCAACAATACGGTGTCCTTGTTTTGGATCTATACCCGTTGTTTCCGTATCCAGTACAACAATGCGTTCTTCTTGATTTATTTGTGCAGTCACGATTTACCTTAAGAGCTGTAACACCAATTTATTGTGGCATTATAAAGAACATTAATAGGATAATGAAAACGTTACACATTAAATTGCCAGATGTCACCTGCAATTAACGCTTCACAAACGGAAAAACAAATGCAAAAAGAAGTACATATATATACCGACGGTTCATGTTTAGGGAATCCAGGGCCAGGCGGATATGGTGCAGTAATGAAGTACGGAGAGCATGACAAAGAGCTCTCTGGAGGGTTTAAAGAGACAACAAATAACCGAATGGAGTTATTAGCGCCAATCGAAGCACTGAATGCTTTGAAACAGCCTTGCAGAGTAATCCTTACGACAGATAGCCAGTATGTTAAGCAAGGCATCAACAGCTGGATTCATAATTGGATCAAGAACAATTGGAGAACCTCAAGTAAACAGCCTGTTAAAAATGTCGACTTGTGGAAAAGGCTTCATGCAGCTGTCCAAAAGCATGACGTAGAGTGGCGCTGGGTTAAAGGTCACAGTGGCCACCCAGAAAATGAACGATGTGATGATTTAGCAAGAAACGCTGCCATGGGCAAAAACTTAGCCATAGATAAAGGCTTTTCCAAGTAGCAGAAACTATTTACCCCATCTAAGTTGGGTCAACATATTTACTTGACCCAACCACTTTATTACGGAAAAATATATCTAATAATTTTTAGTTATTAATAGATGTATGCAACCGGTCATTCAACACTTCTTCCATCCTGCTTCTTATACACTCACATATGTAGTGCACTGCCCAAAAACAAGACAATGTGCCATTATTGACCCTGCGCTCGACTTTGACATTTTTTCTGGTGAACTAGATATAAAAGCCATTGAAGAAGTACTTGCCTACATTGAAAACGAAAACCTTTCGGTAAAGTGGCTGATGGAAACCCACGCGCATGCAGATCATGTAACTGGCGCAACAGCATTAAAAAAACGAATTGGTGGCCAAACAGTGTGTGGAAAGAACATTGTTAGCGTGCAACACACGTTTAAGTCTTTGTTTAATCAAGATGACTTTTCAGATGACGGTAGTCAATTTGATCAGTTAGTAAGCGAAGGAGATAAGCTATCTCTTGGTTGTTTAGACATCTCGATTATAGACACTCCTGGCCATACACCGGACAGTGTGACATATATAATTGGAGACAATGCTTTTGTAGGCGACACTTTGTTTATGCCAGATTCAGGCTCTGCGCGATGTGATTTTCCAGATGGGTGTGCTAAACAACTCTACCAATCTATTCAAAAAATTTATGCCCTAGGTGAACACATCACGCTTTACATGTGTCACGACTATCAACCCAACAAGCGCGAGCTACTTTACTGCTGCAGTGTAGCGGATCAAAAAGCGCATAATGTGCACGTAGCTTCAACCGTTAGCGAACATGAGTACGTTGAAACGCGTGAAACGCGCGACCGCAAACTTGCAGTGCCAAGGTTGATATACCCTTCTCTTCAACTCAATATTCGTGCAGGAGAGCTTCCAGCTGCCGAAAATAATGGTGCGCATTACCTTAAATTGCCATTAAGTGGCGTCGAACGCATCTAAAGCCATAAAAAACAAAAACTTAACAGTTATTACTTTTCTGGCACAGGTTCAGGAAACTCCTGTAAATTATAGGCTAAACGTTTACTGAAGTAGCACATAGCGACGCAAAATAAAGCGACAACAGCTTGAAGCAACAAACTCGTCATATCGCCAAGTTGCAGTAAAAGGTAGGCACCAGTTAACACCCCAATATCCAGTAAACAAGCAATGGCAATTAGTGTGCGGGTATGAGGCCAAACCCTTTTCACCCAGTGAGATGCGTTTGGTCTGCGTAGACTAATAACAAACACCAAAATAACGCCCATGAACCCAGATGCTAAGTTTAAATAGAATAATTCAGGATCGGGATATATCCATGATATAACACCAACCCTGTCTTGCATGTTGGTCACAGACATCAACCACACTAAATACCCTCTCAGTAAAAAAGCGAGTGCAAGGTAGATGGTTTTTGATAATTTAACACAATCAAAATTATCAAAGTCTTTTACTGAGTATCTACTAAACGCCTTATTCATCTATCTAGGTTACTCTTTAGCATTGCGTTCTTGCCACAATAAGTCTTGCCCAACGGTGATAGCACGAACAGCTTTTGATTGAAATTCTCGAATATATAATGTGTAAACGACAAGAATACTGGCACCAGCAAACACGAGAGGGTGAAAAAACCAGCAAATCGCTGCTAGCGAAAAATAATAAGCACGTAATCCATAGTTATAGGAGTGCGCGGCTTGGTCTTGCACTACCGCCATTTGTTTAGCGTAACGTTTTAGGTTTTCATTGGTACCCGCTAAATCAACTGGCGCAGCACCTATCATGACATTTAAGAATCCATACTGACGCATCGACCATGTAAAGTGGAAAAACGCTAGAACAAAAATAACGGCCATTAGCGCCAATTTTAGCTGAATACCCAAATGCGTTGATAAGTCGGCATAAGGTAAAGATTCAATCACGCTTTCTAATTTCTCTACCTGTGCAAATAACGTCAATATACCTGCAATGACCAGCATGGTGCTTGAAGCAAAGAAAGCAATATTACGTTCTAAATTGGCTAATAGCGCTGCTTCACTTACCCGGATATCGCGCGTAATGATTTCTAACATCCAGTGGATTCGGTGCTGATGGAGGCATCTTGCGATACAGTCAGTCGTTTTCGCTTTTTTTCGGGCAAATGCGGTATACCCAACCCAACAGACAAAAAACACACTCAAGGCAATAATATCAATCAAACTAAACGGCATCAGGTAAACACAACCTCATCAGGCTTGACAACAAAGCCATAGATTATGACAAATACTGGATGATGGAAATACATTGATGCATGTAAAAATCTTATTGCTCTATTTACCAGCGGTTAACATAAATTTTTACGAATTGTCAGTTGCTTACCTTTTATCTTACCTAAGTGTCTATTGGTCGTATTCACTTTGACTGAAAATGTCTCATTAATCAGGATATGCGTAATAATTTGTAATGCTAACTATTTTTTCGAGTTCATTTATGTCGTTTTATCGTCAAGCGAAACGCAGTATTGCCGCCGGTTCATTGGTCGCTTTTTCGCTTTTGGCTCAAGCAGAGTCCATCTCACCGATAGATATCCCTCGCATCAATGGAGAAATTTCCATTGATGCTAATTTAAACGAGCCGCAGTGGGAACACGCTAAGCGTGTATTGGTTAATAACGTTACCCGCCCCTATGACAATATCCCTAGCCCCATAGAAACCGAAGCTTATCTTATGGAGGATGGCAGCAACTTTTACATCGCATTTGTTGCAAAAGACCCAAACCCTGAGCAAATTCGCGCATTTTTGAAAGACCGCGATCGTAGCTGGGGTGACGACATTGTCGGTATCAAAATTGATACATATAACGATCAACGTTCTGCATATCGCTTTATGGTCAATGCACTAGGTGTTCAAATTGACGGCATAGAAAGCGAAGTGACTGGCCGCGAGAGTGATTCTTGGGATGGCATATGGCCAAGCGCTGGCAGAATTACTGATGATGGCTATGTGGTTGAATTTGCTTTGCCGTTACGTATGCTTAATTTCAATGAGAATTTGGAAGAGCAAACATGGGGCATTGAACTTGTTAGGTTTTATCCTCGCGACGAGCGTTTGCGTATTTCTAACATTTATCTAGATCGCGGTAACGATTGTGAGATATGCCAGCACGCGCCAGCAAAAGGTTTTATCGGTGCCAAGCAAGGAAACAATTTAACCATTACGCCATCACTTGTTTTGGGGAAAGCGGAAGAGCGAGATGATGACGGCATATGGCAAGATGATGAAACGTCAGAAGCTTCTCTTGATATCCGTTGGGGCATTACTCCAGATATCTTATTGAACGCGACAATTAATCCTGATTTTTCAACCGTAGAAACTGACCGCGCTCAACTTAACATTAATAACAACTTCGCATTATTTAATGAAGAAAAGCGCCCTTTCTTCTTAGATAACGCCGACTACTTCGATTCAAACTATAACCTAGTATACACCCGCAACATTAACGCGCCCAATTACGGCGCAAAGCTAACGGGGCGTCAGGATGACCACTCATTTGGTTTGTTCGTCACTGATGATCAGGACACTAATATCCTGATCCCTGGTAACCGTTCTTCCAGCGTAGCGGAAATAGATGATGAATCTCAATCTGCTGCCTTTAGGTATCGAAACAGCTACAACGACGATTTGACCTTAGGTTGGATAAGCACTATGCGGACATCAGAAGACTACCACAACCATGTCCACGGTGTAGACGCTAGGTATCGCATGAACCAATATGACGTTTTTCGAGTGCAACAACTATATTCAAACACCGAGTATCCAGAAGATTTATTTGAACAGTTTTGTGATGCCGAAGATGTAACCGAATGCCAAGAGGAAAATATAACACCATGTGAACTGGGTGACTGCAACGTCAACGAGCGTGTACTTCGCACACAAAAGGACGGTGACTTTAGCGGTAACGCTTTTCGCTTTAGTTATCGCCATGATGACGAAAACTGGCATTACCGTGCAACCTACGATCGCCAAAATGCTGGATTCAGAGGTGACTTAGGTTTTATTCCCCGTGTTGATCATAATAAAGCGGTGCTTGGTGCAGAACGTACTTGGTATGCAGAGCCAGGCGAGTGGTGGACACAAGCACGCGCATACTCTGATTGGGACATTACACACAATGATGACGGTGAACTGATCGAAAAGGAGTTTGAAGGTAATGTTCAGCTGCATGCTACCTACGAGTCTTACTTCCGCCTCTCTTACAAAACGCGAGATTTAGTAGGAAAGCGTCTAGACGAGAGTAACTTAGCCATCGACGGCAATACTACCCTGTTTAGCGAAACTGAGTATGATTTTTTTGCAGAGATTAAACCCATTTCAGGTTTATATTTGAGCACTCGATTCGAATGGGGCGATGATATTGATATCAATAACAACCGCCTTGGCAAAAAGAAATACGTGCGCCCTGTTATTAACTGGAATGTCAATCAGCACTTGGAAATGAAACTGCGTCACACCTATCGCGAACTAGACGCTGATGGTGAAATCGTTTTTATTGCCCGCCTAACTGACTTTAGAACAACCTACCAGTTTGACGTGCAAAGTTTTGTTCGCTTAACCGTAATTTATAATAATACGAGCAGAAACCCTGCAAACTACCCACTATTTGACCCGACAGACATCGATGCCGACTTTAAAGACTTCTCTGCAGAATTACTGTATGCCTATAAAATTAACCCGCAAACAGTGTTCTACCTCGGCTATTCTGAACACAGAGATGGTGAAGGAACATTTGGTGACCTTGAACAAGACTTAAGAAGTGTTTTCATGAAGTTCAGTTATGCGTGGTTAAAATAGTGTTACCACCATAACTATCTATTAAGCAAAAGGCCCCTCAAGGGCCTTTTTAATTCAATTGAGAATGTGTCTATTTTTTGACAGAATACAGCGCTTTAAAAAAATAATAATAAGTTAACAAGGTCGTTACGATGTCAACGCTAGTTCGCCGCAGTATAGCTACAATCGTTGGATTAACATTTTTCTTTCCATACGCTAGTATCGCAAATGAAAACCAAGCCAATACGCTTGTTCATATTCCGCATAGCACAAAAGGCTATCAAATTGATGGCGACTTAACTGACCCTGTTTGGCTAGACGCCAAATCAATTGCTGTAAATACCGTTACCAGCCCTTTAAATAACACCCCTAGTCCTGTAGATACCCAAGCAAAGCTAGTCGATACCGGTGAACATATCCTCATCGCTTTTATAGCCAAGCACCCTAATCCACAAGAAATTATCGCGACTTATGGTGAACGAGATAGCCGCTGGAGCGATGATATTGTTGGTATCAAACTCGACACGTTAAATAATCGACGAACCACATACACTTTTCTAGTCAATGCTTTTGGCATTCAACACGACGAGATTTATAACGAAATCACAGGCAACGCGAACGATCTTTGGGATGGAATTTGGGATTCGTATGGCAAAATAACGAATGACGGCTTTCAAGTAGAAATGGCAATTCCGTATTCAATTATGAATTTTGAGGAGTCTGATAATGTCAAACAATGGCCATTCGAACTTGTGCGTGTTCATGCCGATCAAACAAGACTACGCATATCCAACATTGAATTAGATCGCAACAATGCGTGCTGGCTATGCCAATATCCGCAAGCAACCGGTTTTGAAAACGCCCGAGCAGGCAGCAACCTTCAACTGACACCTGCATTAGTTGCAAGTTACGATGAACAACGTGACATTTATGACACCGATAGTGACTGGGACAGTGATAGCGACATTGAGCCAAGCTTAGATGTAAGGTGGGGTATTGACCGCCAAACTCTGTTGAATGCAACGATAAACCCGGATTTTTCAACGGTTGAAGCTGATGCCGCACAGCTTTCAGTAAACAACAAATTTTCATTGTTTTTTCAAGAAAAACGTCCCTTTTTCCTAGAAAACAATAACTTTTTTGAAACCCCTACCAATCTTGTTTACACGCGGAATATTGCTGATCCTGATTATGGCGTAAAACTTACAGGCACAAATCAAGCACATAGCTATGGTATTTTTGTTAGCCACGATACTGAGACTAATTTTATATTGTCAGGTAACTTAAGTGCTCGTATTGCTTCTTTGAACGAAGAGAGTCATTCCTCTGCAGTGCGCTACTTGTACGATATCGACCAAAACAAGACTATCGGTTTGATTGCAACTAACCGAACTAGCGACGATTACCACAATAGTGTTTTTGGTATTGATGGGCGATATCGCTTCACTGATACAGATAGAATCAACGTACAATGGATGTTCAGTGACACCGAATACCCAGAGGCACTTTTTCAAGATTTTTGCGATAGCGATTGCGAGCCACCTAGCGAGCCATGCTCCTTTGGCAATTGCAACTACAACGAACAAGTACTGAGAAGTAAAAAAGATGACAGCTTTGATGACGCTGCCTACTTAATTAGCTATCTGCATGAATCAGAAGATTGGATTATCGATGCAGAGCGTCAGTATTTTGGTGAGGACTTTCGAGCAGATTTAGGCTTTATTAATCGCATTGATTACGTTGATGATCGCTTTTATATCAGGCGTAAATTCTTTCAAGACGATGAAAAAGCAATGATTCCAACATACGGAGTGAACGCCGCTTTTTCAATTCAACACAATGATAATGATGAGCTCATCAGTCGAGAGAATCAGCTTGGCTTTAGCTTAGATGGTCCTTTGCGCTCTTATTTGGAGCTCACCTATGTCGATGCAACTAAAGTGGGCCTCAGATTAGACGATACAAACCTTGCCATTGATGAAAACACTGAACGGTTTAATGAAAGGCAATGGGTACTTTATGCAGAGTCGCGGCTAAATCGCGAGTTTTACGCTTCATTTTACGGGGTTTTGGGAGACAAAATTGACTATGACAATAACCGCCTAGGCGATTACATAGAACTAGAAACAAATGTCACCTGGTACCCTAAGCCAAACACTGAAGTCGATGCAACCCATACATTCAGTGAATTAGAAGCCGAAAACAAAAACGTATATACGGCCAATATTATGGACTTGCGCTTACGATACTATTTTGATGTGCATAGTTCTTTAAAACTGAGCTTGGTTTACGAAGATATTGACTATAACCCGGACAACAATCCATTTAGTTTTTATAGCGAGCAAGTTAATACGTTATCTACTCAGTTAATCTATTCATACAAGTTAAACCCGCAAACCGTATTTTTCTTGGGGTACTCTGACAACAGTTTTGAAGATGATTTTGTCGGTAACCTAAAACAGCAGCAGAGAACTTTATTTACAAAAATTAGCTATGCTTGGCGCTAGTAGACATATACTGAATAAGGAAGCGTAAAACTTTTTTAAAGTTAAGGATAACATCAGATGTCTAAATGGATGGTGTTACATAGGCAATTCGTCACATTGGCCGCATTGGTATTAGGATTCAATTGCGCGCCATTATTGGCTACAGACCAAGTCACCATCGCTAGTGACGATGGTCCACCTCATATGATCGCAGATAATAATTCTGGAATAGACCTAGATATTGTTAGCGAAATAATCAAAGAGTTGGGCTATTCCACCCATTACATCTACGCGCCACTTCATCGCGCTAAACAATTAGTCATCGCTAAAAATGCGGATATAGTTGTACCGACATTTCTGCAAAAGGACACACCAGAACTCTACTATTCTGCTCCTATCATTCGCTATAAACCCACTATTTTTAGTTTACGTAGCGATAACATTGAAATTAATGATTTTACCGACCTAAAAGGCTTGCGTGTCGTATCATTTCAAGGAGCTACGGGTTATTTTGGAACAGCATTTGAGGACGCTGTAAAAAAAGCGAATTACAGAGAGTTGCATGATATGTCGACTTTTCCGTCTTTACTCGTTAACAAGCGGGCAGACGTTGTTGTATTGGACTACTATATATTTTTCTATTATTTCAACCAATATCACCTTGACCTAGAACCAACGCTCATCTCTACACACGCAGTCATTCCTGAAGTCAATGCTTATGCGGGCTTTGCTTCTAAATCACTAAGAGATCAGTTCAATCATAAGCTTACGCAATTTCTCGCAAACAATGGTGATAAAAAAGTCATAAAAAGGTATCTAGGAGAGGCGATAGTCAAGAGGTAAGCAAAGCTTTATCAGCCAAGCCCACCTCTTCGTTGCGTTTATTTGAAGGTCACTGTTTTCTCACTACGGACATAAATACGCGCTTCAGGTTTCGTCCAGTTGCCTTTTTTAAAATAACTGGTTTCAACCGTAATCTTATTAGGCGTTAAGGTGCTTGTTGATTTGACTTGCGTGATACCGTCTTTATTCCCTGAGACATCTTCATAAGCAACAAACGCATTGTCAGCAATCTGCTCTATCCAACCCTGAGTGTAAAAGCCAGCAGTAGTAAAGTAATAAAAAACCACCTTGCCTTTCTCTTTGTCAAAGAAGATCAGTGATTCGCCACCATACATTCCGTCATTTATTGAATGGAGTGTTCTAACTGTGGTGCCATTTAATGCCCTTTCCCACTTGGACACATCCACCATTTTTGGCTGACCTTCTTTTGGGTCAAACTCCGACTCCCAGCTCCCAAGGTATTGCTCAAATATAGCCAGCTCTTTGGCCAGTTTTAAGTCCTCTGCATATGCTTTCAGAGACATCACTGTCAGGGCCATCGTAATCACTATTTTGGGTATTATTTTCATTGTTATCCCTCAAATTGTTGTTTAGCTTTTCTTGTATCAATAACGACAGTTGCTGATATTTGGTCGTGAATGGCTTGTCTATTGGCGTCCCAAAATATTTGTATAAAACCAAGTAAACCCGTCGCTATACCAGCACCGTAGCCACCATAGCGCCCAAAACTATCCCACATTGATAGCGGAGTGCCGTCTAGTTGAATTACGCGGATACCAAACAACTTTTTACCAGGTGTTTTTCCATGATAGACAGACGTAAACACAGTGAAATAGAATGCGGCCCAACCAAAGCCTAAACCAAGATCCTCAATCAGGGCCTTCGCGAGTTCAATCACTGAATAAACCGGTTTGTCAGATTTTTCAGTGGCTTCACTTGTAGCTGCTATTGCCGGCTCCACATTATCATTTTCAGTGTCTTCAGCGGGCGTTGAAAATCCCTCTTCGCTCGTTTTTGTGCTGGTTTCAGGTAATTCAATTAACAAAGCTGAAAGTCTACTGGCCAGTTCTTCTCTATCATTAGAGGATAGGTCAATTTCACCCACGGCTTCTTCAACAAGCCCCTTTCTATCTTTAAGTGGCAGCGACAACTCGTTCAAAGTCAAAGCAGCCGGTGTTAAGTCTTGATACCAACAATCGACAGTTTGGCAGTCACTCTCGTCAATTTTAGCGACAGCTTTAGAAAACGCGACACTAAACACGATTGCTTCAGCCGCCGTTTTTAAAGACGTTTCAATATCACCTTCAATGGCATCCCTATCATCATTTCGACTGTACTGACCGCCATAATTATATGGGCCGGACCAACCAAGGTCGTTGAAGGTTTTAGGCAGTATTTCAGCGAGTACAACAAACACAGTGAATGCACCAACTAAACGCATCAGAAAACGACGCTTACGGCCGCGCTCTCGCCCCATTTGCTCTGCGCGTTTATTGCTACCAAATCGAAACAACGCAATGGCAACGAAGATCGCCAAAATTTCACCTGGTGTGCTACTCAACATTGCCACTAGCAAACCATCTACAGCGATTGCCGCCGCACGTTTATAAGGTGACGCCAATGGAAGACCAAATAATGATTTATCAATTTCAAACGCAAATGGCGTCAGTATTTGACGCGTTTCGTCTTTCGACAGTGATATCGCGTCTTGTGCCAACTCTGCATTAACGCTGTCAGCGACAGCGAGTGTGCTGTCAGTTGTTTTTATCTGATGTTTCGCGTCCAAGCGACAATCCTTCGTTTATTTTTTACCTAATTACAATAATGCTTTAATGCCTTCGCTTAAACCTGAAATGGTCATTGGATACATTTTTTTATGCATTAATTGATGAATAATTTGAATCGACGGGTAGTAATGCCACGCTTGTTCAGGTTGAGGGTTCAACCAAATAACTTTATCAAAGTGTTCGGTAACCCGCTCTAACCAAACGCTTCCAGCCTCTTGATTCCAGTGTTCTACACTGCCACCTGGGTAAGTAATCTCGTACGGCCCCATCGTAGCATCACCGACAAAGATAACCTTATAGTCACGGCTGAATTTGTGTAACACATCCAGCACATCATGATGTTCATTGTAACGACGCTCGTTCTCTTTCCAAACATGCTCATATAAACAGTTGTGGAAATAGAAAAACTCAAGGTGTTTAAATTCAGTGTGAACTGCTGAAAATAGCTGTTCACATACGCGAATATGGTCATCCATAGAGCCGCCCACATCGAAAAACATCAACACTTTTACGGCATTATGGCGCTCAGGCTTCATTTTGATATCTAAGTAGCCCGCATTTCTTGCTGTTGCTGAAATCGTATCATCAAGGGCTAATTCATCACTAGCGCCACTTCGCGCAAACTGTCGAAGCTTACGTAGTGCCACTTTGATATTACGCGTCCCTATTTCGACTTGGTTATCTAAATTGCGGTATTGACGTTTATCCCACACCTTAACGGCTTTACGATGGCGTGACTCTTTCTGGCCAATGCGAACACCTTCAGGGTTGAAACCATAGGCACCAAATGGAGACGTCCCCCCCGTACCAATCCATTTATTACCACCCTGATGTCGTTTTTCCTGCTCTTTCAAACGTTCAGCTAGTGTTTCCATAAGCTTATCAAAACCGCCCAACGCCTCAATTTCCGCCATTTCTTCCGGAGACAAGGTTTTCTCGAGTTGCTTTCGGAGCCACTCATCTGGAATTTGAGATAAATCCAAATCAAGTGACTCGACACCTTTGAAATAGTCGGCAAATGCACGATCGAAACGGTCAAAGTAACTTTCATCTTTGACCAACAATGCACGGCTAATTGCATAAAATGCGTCTATGTCGGCATAAACAACGTTTTTTTCAAGCGCCCTTATCAAGTCAAGCAACTCGCGTATTGTACAAGGCACACGATATTCGCGGACCTTGTAGAAAAATTCGATAAGCATGGCTTAACGACCTGAGCGATTCATAAACGCCAGCTTCTCGAACAAATGCACGTCTTGTTCATTTTTAAGCAATGC
The DNA here is from genome assembly GCF_042682785.1 of Thalassotalea euphylliae. Lineage (GTDB taxonomy): Bacteria > Pseudomonadota > Gammaproteobacteria > Enterobacterales > Alteromonadaceae > Thalassotalea_F > Thalassotalea_F euphylliae. The sequence continues at coordinate 996,148 of NZ_JBHUIB010000003.1, forward strand.
ACCGTGTAATGGTGGAATGGCTTTACTCTGCTGCGATTCGCGAAGTACTTCCGTTGGTATGTCTTCAGCAAGCAGTAGTTTCAACCAATCAATAAGCTCAGACGTTGAAGGTTTCTTCTTCAAGCCAGGGATGTCTCGTAGATCAAAAAACGATGCTAGTGCCTGGTCGAGCAATTGCTTTTTAATACCAGGGAAGTGAACTTCAACGATGGCTTGCATCTCTTCTGCATCAGGGAAATTGATGTAGTGGAAAAAACAACGACGTAAGAATGCATCGGGTAATTCTTTCTCATTGTTTGACGTAATAATCACAATAGGACGTTGCTTTGCTACCACGCGTTCTTGTGTTTCATATACAAAGAACTCCATTTTATCGAGCTCTAAAAGTAAATCGTTTGGAAATTCGATATCGGCTTTGTCAATTTCGTCAATCAACAGTACTGGGCGTTTACCGTGGGTAAATGCCTGCCATAACTTACCTTTGACAATGTAGTTACTGATATCTTTTACTTTTTCGTCGCCTAACTGACTGTCTCGTAAACGTGAAACCGCGTCATATTCATATAAACCTTGTTGGGCTTTGGTGGTTGATTTAATGTGCCATTGAATAAGTTCTGTATCTAACGATGCGGCTAATTGCTCCGCCAACATGGTTTTACCGGTGCCTGGCTCACCTTTAATAAGTAATGGACGCTCCAAGCTAATAGCCGCGTTAACAGCCAACTGTAACTCTTTTGAAGCGATGTAATCTGAAGTACCGGTGAATTGCGTCATAAAATTTCCAATCGTTAGAACTAAATTAGACAGTCGTTATTCCATTTTTGCATATAAGATATAACGAAAAGTCACTTCTTTTTTTTCTTTTAAAAGCTAATCTTTACAATGTAATTTTGACAATTCTATATTGTTTATCTGAATAATCTACAGGATTAGGTAATGACTACTATATTTGAAGACAACTCAACCAGTATTGGCCGCACGCCAATCGTTAAACTAAATCGCGTAACTGGCGGTAATGTTTACGCAAAAGTGGAGGCACGTAACCCTAGCTTCAGCGTTAAGTGTCGTATTGGTGCTAGCATGGTATGGGATGCTGAAGAAAAAGGTCTTCTTGGTGACGGTAAAGAGATCATCGAACCAACTAGTGGTAACACAGGTATCGCACTAGCATTCGTTGCTGCGGCGCGTGGCTACCCTATTACATTGACAATGCCTAACACAATGAGTCTTGAGCGTCGTAAGCTTCTTGCTGCACTAGGTGCAAAGCTTGAGCTAACTGAAGGCGCTAAGGGAATGAAAGGTGCTATCGAGAAAGCACAAGAGATTCGCGATTCAGACCCTAGCAAGTATGTGTTACTTGGTCAGTTCGAAAACCCAGCAAACCCAAAAATTCACGAAGAAACAACAGGTCCGGAAATCTTCAAAGATATGGACGGTAAAATTGACTTCTTCGTAGCAGGTGTTGGTACAGGTGGTACTATCACAGGTGTAAGCCGCTACTTGAAATTAAAAGAAGGGGTTGCACTAACATCTGTGGCTGTTGAGCCAGTTGATTCACCTGTAATTACACAAGCGAAAGCAGGTGAAGAGTTAAAACCTGGACCACATAAAATCCAAGGTATCGGCGCTGGCTTCATTCCAGGTAACTTAGACCTAGAACTTGTTGATGCTGTTGAGCAAGTATCAAACGAAGAAGCGATGGAAATGGCACACCGCCTAATGAAGGAAGAAGGTATTTTAGCTGGTATTTCTTCTGGTGCAGCGGTTGTTGCAGCAAAACGTCTTGCTGAAAAGCCAGAAAATGCAGATAAGAACATTGTGGTTATTTTACCAAGCTCAGCAGAGCGTTACTTATCAAGCCCGCTATTTACAGACAGCTTCTCAGATAAAGAGCTAGTTCAATAAGCTATTCTTGCTTTATTGATTAAAAAAGGCGCATTCAGCGCCTTTTTTCGTGCAAGTTATTCTTGCTTATGCTTAAAATAGGGACAAATTTTCAGTTTGTTCTACCTTATGAAATTACTTAAAGGATTAGTTCTCTTACTCTCCATTTCTCTTTTCGGCTGTGAAAAAGAAGAAGACATTACCGAAATTCAAAACCCTGAATTAGTTGCCGTTGCATTTTTTGATGCGTTGTATAACCAGAAAGATATTAAAAAAGCAGCATCGGTTTGTGGACCTAAACTCGCTCGTATTCTTCTTCACTACAACTCAACAACCGCAGTAGCGCGACACTTGTTCAATATGCAGTATGATTCGGTAGAAATTAAGCCTGATGACAGTGGTGTTAAAGTGCGTGAGCAGTTCAAGGAAAAAGCTGACATCACGATTTATTTTGATGGTAAATACTTAGAAGACCGGGTAAAAGACGTAAAGCGCTTGCGCCTCATTCAACAAGATGGTCGCTGGATCATCGATAAAATCTTAAAAGACCCATTCTAAGTAATTAATGAATAAAAAAAGCGGCTTAATGGCCGCTTTTTTTATTGTCTAATAGTCAGGCGTTACTTTGCCATCACCTTGCCTTCCCGGCGAGGATCTGCACCGCCTAACAATTTACCATTCTGCACTTCAATAGCGTGAATGCCGCTGTTTAAATCTCTCACAGAGACTTTGTGGCCTTTCGCTTCTAGCGCTGACTGAAGGTTCGCAATTGGCGTGCCCTTCTCTAACGTTGTAACTTTGTTACGGTTTGTCATCTTCGGTAGGTTGATCGCTTGCTGAGGGTCCAATTTCCAATCCAATACGCCAATCATGGTTTGTGCTACATAGTTTATAATGCGGCTACCACCAGGCGATCCGACAACTAATTTAAGCGAACCATCTTCATTAAATACCATCATAGGTGCCATAGAACTGCGCGGACGCTTAAATGGTTCAACACGATTGGCAACTGGCTTGCCATCACGCTCCGGTGATAATGAGAAATCAGTCAGCTGATTATTCAAAATAAAACCGTTAACCATCAGTGCAGAACCAAACGCCATCTCAATACTCGTCGTCATCGATATCGCGTTACCGTCACCATCAACAATTGACACATGGCTGGTGGAAGGTAACTCGTAACTATCATCATTCGCTCTTGCTAACAGTGTTGCATTGCCAGCAGTAGCCTTACCCATGTCGGTATCGGTATTGATAAGTTTCGCACGGTTTGCCATATAGCTTGGCGAGACTAAGGTCTGGGTCGGTACTGATACAAAATCTTCATCGGCGATGTATTTGTCGCGATCTGCAAACGCCAATCGAGAGCTTTGAGTAAACAAGTGAACTGCTTCAACATCTGTTGGTTGAAGTTTATCAATCGCAAAACCTTCTAATTGCCCAAGTATTTGAATAACCGCAACACCACCAGAGCTTGGCGGCGCCATACCACATACTTTAAACACCTTGTACGGCCCACAAACTGGTTCACGCCATTTAGCTGAATAGCCAGCCATATCATCCATGCTTAACACACCAGGCTCTATCGATGCTGTATTGACTGCATTGACGATATCTTTTGCTATCCACCCTTTATAAAAAACATCTACGCCCTGCTCTGCAATAGCTTTGTATACCTTAGCTAGCGGTTTATTCACTAAAACGTCGCCAGCCTTTATCGCTTTGCCTTTAGGAAAAAAGTAATTGTTTATCGCTGGCATTTTGACAATACCAGGGTTGAATTTCATTCCGACAAGTTTTTGTAAGCGCGGCGATACTACAAAACCTTTTTCTGCAAGTGTAATCGCATCGTCAAACAACGCCTTCCAAGGTAGCTTGCCGTGTTTATCGTGGGCTTGTTTAAGCGCCATCAATACGCCGGGAACGCCAACAGAACGACCGCCAACAACTGCATCAATCCAACGCGCCGGTTTACCATCCGCGCCAATAAACATATCCGCTGTTGCTTTTGCCGGTGCTGTTTCACGCCCGTCTAACGTTGTTAGCTGTTGATTCTTTTCATCCCAATGCAGAATGAAAGCACCACCACCAATACCTGAAGACTGAGGTTCAACAAGTGTAAGAACAAGTTGAACTGCAATAGCCGCATCAATAGCGCTGCCACCGCGCGCTAACATGTTGTAACCAGCTTCACTCGCGTAAGGGTTGGCTGCTGCTACCATGTACTCTTGGCCGACAACGACTTGATTAACGCTTCTTCCCGTCGCTGCTTCAGGCTCTCTTACTTCACGTTTTTGCACAGACGCGCCTGTTGTCTGGGCGACTGCTAAACTCGTCGTAAAGGCTAAAGCTATTGAACAAGCTAACTTGGCAATATTTTTCTGCATATTCTCGAATTACTCTTGAAGTGATGGTCTAAACGATAACTGAAATGCATTGAACTGAGCAAAGCTTTTTAACAGAGAATGATATTTATTTTCGTTTTGTTCAATTACTGACAATGCATAGCAACAGGCTTCGAGAGTCGACAAAGCGTTTTCTTTTTTAGTTTTGCGAATGGCGTAGTTGCCTTGAAGCCCCTTTGGCAATGTTACCGCTGGCAAATTTTGCAGAGCGGATGATATTTGGTACATCTTAAATGCTTTACGCCATGTAGCATCAACCACTATTAAATTTGTAATTGGCTTTGAGTCAGCTTTTCCCAACGTTAGCTCTTGGGCATTATCACTTGGATAAAGTAACGCAGTTTGTGCTTTATGACTCGCTAACCAACTAATAAACGCCTCATTTTTATCGAAGTTCTCTGCTATAAAAGTGATAGTGTTAGACAGTGAACCTTGTAGCAATGGCGCGCTGCCTTTTGGGTGATTTTGTTCTTTGGGGTGCTGCAATATCACCAACGTACACTGATTGTCGATATTTGTCATGAACTGGCATATGCATGCACGTGGTGGTCGCTGACACTGTGCACAAATGTCTCTGGTCATTAAAGTTTCTGTTCTATACACTTATGTACCTATTATGCAGGATATTATTTTCCACCACTATTAATCCGTGATCACATTTCAACAACATTCCCGTTTTCTCATACCCGTTATAGTTGCGCTGTTAGCTTTGCTGGCCTTTGTTTTCAACAATCACGTTGCCTTTTTTGATTACGACAAAGTGAAAATATTGAACGGTGAACTATGGCGTATTGTTACAGGGCATTTGTTTCATACTAATGGTTATCATTTGTTGCTTAACTTAGCTGGTTTAACGCTACTTACTGCCATTCATAAACAGTTTTATACAATAAAAAGTTATGTCTTACTGTTTCTGGGTTGTGCGGTAATAATCAGTATCATCATGCTCTACTTTTCGTCTCTAGAGCGGTATGTCGGGCTTTCTGGCATTTTACATGGGATATTTGCCTGGGGCGCTTTAAAAGATATTCAGCATAAAGAGAATACCGGCTACCTATTATTTTTAGGGCTATGGGTTAAAATAGTTATGGAACAGATCAATGGCGCATCCAATGACGTATCGTCATTAATCGAAGCAACGGTTGCGATAGACGCGCATTTATATGGCGCCGCCGTTGGTAGTTTATTTTTTCTATTGCAAACATGGATGTTGAAGAGGACGAAGGAGTGAAAATTGGTGTTCACAAGATGGCTAGCAGTACTGCTCGCATGTAGTTGGTTTTCATTTACAACTTCAGCGGCACAACCACATATACGCTTTGTCACAGAGCATTTACCACCGTATCAAATTGCTGATTCACGAGGTGGCGTGTCAGGTTTTGCTACTGAAATTGTTGAAGCTGCAGCCAAGCACGCAAAGATTGACTACTCTTTTACTGCATACCCTTGGATGCAGGCCTATGAAATAGCGCAAAAAGCACCAAATACCTGCATATTTTCAATCGCTCGAACGCCCGTAAGAGAAGCACTATTTCATTGGGTGGCTCCAATCGTTGAAACTAACTCATCATTTTTTGGATTAGCGTCTAGTTCAATAAAACAAATCCAAACTATTGAGGAAGCAAAAAACTATAAAGTTGCGGTACTCAGAGATGACGCTTCACATCAGGTATTGCTAGACAATGGATTCGAAGAAGACGTAAATCTCTATATCGTCGACAATACACAATCTCTCCTTAAGCTGCTGGCACACCGCGAAGGCATTGATTTAATTGTATCGGACATTATGACCATAAGGCATAGAGCTATTTACGACAAAATCGATCCCAATATTTTTAAACAATTTCTCACGTTACACGACAAGCCACTCAGTTATTACTTGGCCTGTCATCAAGAGACTAATGCTGAAACCATCGATGTGCTCAATCACGTTATTATGCGAATGAAGCAATCTGGTGAAGCAGAACAAATTATTAATGATTGGCTAGAAAGCTTAATATCGTCGGAATAACGAAAGGTGTTATCAGTGCAGTTAACAACGCTGACAGAATCAAAGCCAGAGACGAAAAAGCACCGTGCTGGTAACTGACAGGTGTTATACAGGCTGTACCTAACGCATGGCTTGCACAGCCAACGCCTAATCCTTGTGCTTTAGCATCGTCAATGCAACATAGTTTCAATATCGACAATCCATATACCCCACCAACAATTCCAGCAATAATGATAGCAACTGCGGTAATTGCTGCGATACCATCAAACTGGTCAGTGAGTGCCAAGCCTATCGGAGTGGTGACTGACTTAAGCGCAAGTGACACCGCAATAGCATCTTGCTGAAACAGCAAAACGGCAAACAAGGTGTTTACTACCAACATGATGATAATTGCGACAACTAGCGCTGTGATAACTTCGAAAAGCTCTGTTCGTATCACTTTAAATTGCAAATAGAGCGGATAGCCAAGTGCAACTATGGCTGGTTCAAGCAACATGCTGAATATATTAGTGTATTGATAATAATGCTCGAAGCTTGTGCTTGTAAAAAGTAACGCTGGAATGATGACAAACATGCTCATCATCATCGGGTTCAACCACGGCCAGCCTGACTTTTGTTGGATAAAAGCAAATACCTGATAAACGCCAACAGTAAAAAGGAAAAAACCAACAAAGCTTAGTGACAGCCACTCAATCATGGTTCACCCCTGTCTTTTTCCTTGTTTGCAATCGACTGTACGACCACGAGACCAATATCATGAGTAAAACGGTAGTCACAACAGTAAATAGGAAAATAGAAATCCCGTGAGTAACAACTAAATCTCCATAATTCATAATACCTACGCCAGCTGGCACAAAACATACGCCCATGTGCTTAATAATCCAGTTAACGGTCGCATCCATTTTTTTGGCGTTAAAAAGCTCAAGCTGCAAGCCAATGGCAAGGTAAAACATGCCATATAAGCTGGGCGGAATGATGTCGACAAATGCATGCGTTGCATACCCTAGCCCTAGACAGAAAAAAATCAGAAAAAGAGAATAAACTGCTGTCAACGTTAGATAGATTGCTAAGAAAAGATGTGAAAAGCTTATACAGCCGCTACAGCATTGTCACCTGTAATTTACATTTTATCGACTAAAGTCTCGATGCAGTTGAGGATTTGTGCTGATCGAGCATCAGTTTATCAAGTGAGCAAAAAGCACGGCTATTACCGTGCTATTCGCTCGACTTACGTTTACGGCTGAACAACCTTTATATTGAAGAGTTAAAGGTTACTTTCAAATAGTTTGTATATTCGACGATATTCATCCAGCCAAGAACTGGGTTGTACAAAACTGTGCGGTTCGACAGGATAAATAGCCGTTTCGAAATCTTGCTTTTCTAGCTCAATTAATCGCTGTACCAAACGCACAGTATCTTGGAAAAACACGTTATCATCTATCATAGGCGCGTTAATTAACAAGGGTTTAGTCAGTCCCTCAGCAAAGTAAATCGGCGAACTACGTTCATAAGCGATAGGGTCGTCACCTGGCGTATTCAATATGTTTGAGGTGTATCCATGGTTGTAATATGCCCAATCAGAGACTAATCGCAATGCAGCGCCAGCCTGAAATGTTTCAGGCTCAGTAAAGAGCGCCATTAAAGTTAAAAAGCCACCATATGAACCACCGTAAGTGCCGATTCTATAGGGGTCTACATTGGCATTTTCTACTAACCAATCTACCCCGTCTAGCATGTCCTGCACTTCAGGTTTTCCCATGTGGCGATAAATAGCAGTACGCCAGTCTCGGCCGTACCCTTTTGACGCTCTAAAGTCCATGTCGATAACAACATAGTCTTGTTGTACCAACATAGAATGGAACATGAACTCTCTGAAATAATTTGACCACCCTAGGTGCGCGTTTTGAAGATACCCTGCACCATGGTTGAACATAACAGCACGCAGTTTTTGTTTGCGCTTATCGTAGTCCTTCGGGAAGTAGATACGCGCATATATGGGCTGCTCTTGATAACTAGAAGGAATTGCAACTACCGTAGGTATTGACCATGGCATAGCTTTAAATTTGTCACTCACAGTACTCGTTATTTGAGTAACGTCATTACTACCGATTTTTTTCGTATATAGCTCTGTTGGTTGCGTGACTTTCGAATGAGCAAGCAACAACGACTGTTCATCAGGGCTCAACACATAATCCACCAACCCATCAAGATCTGTGTGTTGCTCAAGGTTCTCACCGCTAGCATCTATTGAGTACACCTCGTAAATCCCAGGGTGTTTGATGTTAGCTTTAAAATAGAAGCGCTCATTGTCGTTGCTCAGTGCAATGTCACTGACTTCAAAACTCCCTTGTGTTAACGCGGAAGCCTTACCTTTTAACGATTTGGTGTATAGCTGGGAATAGCCAGATTCTTCAGATAAATAAAACAGTTTCCCTTGGTTTCCTATCCAACCAAATTGATTAAAGGTGTAACCAACCCATGCTTCATCGTGCAACCGATGCTGACTTTGTAGTTTATTCTCTAATAAATTAACCGTAGCAAGCCATCTGTCTTTGTTATCCCAAGCTTCAAGCATTACCGCCACTTGCTTGCCATCTAGTTGCCACTTTATTGGCTGCCACGTATTCATTACATGGATATGTCTTAGGCTCTCAGATGGTGTATATGTCTTGCCTTCCCTTTCATGGTTTTCTTGTTTTACTTGCGCTAGTACGTCGTCAAATGCGCCAGGAAGTACATCAAAGCTTAATGGAAAAACACCACCTGACTTAAGGTCTAGCAACAACAGCTGCTCTTGGTATTTACGGTTATTTGCTACCCGGTATCGAACTCTCTCCGCCCAAATATCACCGTTGTCTGTTACATAATTTGGCATGATGTCCGTATCAGCTCGGCCGTTACCTTTATCAGCAATACTGACGACAAGTTTGTCACCATTCGGTGACAACGAAGCTTGAACGATGCGCTTGTTTTTCCCTAAATAGAATTCAGTGGTGGTAACCGTGCTGTTTTGAGCTTTTAAGCGTTGTTGGTATTGCTCTTTAAGCGCGCTATTTCGTTGCTGCAAGGCAATATAATCAATGAGTTCTCGTTGCTCTTGCGCCAAGTAACTCTCGCTCGACGCAGCCCCTCCTGGGTGTGCAACCATTTTCAAGCTAGCCAGTTCAACTACACCATTGTCGGACAGTCTATGTTGAAAAAACTTATTTCCCACTCGATAAGCCACATCACCACTACTGAGGAACATCGCCTGACTTTCTTTGGCCGACGTATAGGTTAATTGTGTCACCTTTCCCGTCGCTAATACTTTTACAAAGACATTACCTTTAAAGACATAGACCTCTTTACTTCCATCCTTGTTTTTCTGTGCAAACCTATCTGCCACCACATGCATTTCTGCTAAAGGTACACGCTCCGTTTGCTTACTCTGTTGATTGACACGATAGAGGTCGCGGATTGGATTACCTTCTTGCTTTTGCTCGAAGTACACCGTCTCACTGTCATCCCCCCAGTACCACCTTTCCGGTGCACGACCGATCCAATCAGGATCTGCCATAATTTGCTCTAATGTAATTGCTTTGTTAACAACTTCAACGTCAGTATGTGCCTTAGTTGGCGACATTACAGTAATAGGCTTTTTTTGTTGAGTGGTATTACTTGAGTTGATTACTTGTTGTGGCTCATTGCTAACACAAGCGACCGTTAATGCGGTCACCGCAATAGCAAGCACATGATGTTTCATAGGTTTTCCATTACACACGTTATTTCGTTATTTATTTCAGTGTAATGGAAATTTTGTGTAGGGAAAGGTGTGTTGCGACTAACATACCATTAGTCGCGTTTAACTAGGCGCTAGAGGCTTAAGCCTCCGTAAGTGATTTACACCATTCGCTGGCGGATACGAATCTCTCATGCATAAAGCTTGGATTGATGTCATACGACGACAGCTTATCGTTCATTTGGTCATTTTGGCCGAGTATGTATTCAGTTGTGAGAATTAGAAGCTCTCCAAGTAAACCATTTCTTCCAAGCAACGCCAGCTCTATATTTTCAGCCAATGGCATATGTTTTACGATCTCTTCCATAGACTGACCAAGCAGTACCTCAATAGCGCTAAGAAGGCCTGTAATAAAGGCATATTCTTTAACTGATGAAAATGTCGCTGTATCTGCCAAAACATCCATCAACCTAGCCGTTATTAGTGCTTGTTTTGCCGCTTCATCAGTTTTCTCGGTAGACATCTTAGACAAAGCTAGAATAGACACAAATTGCCTAAGCTTTTCTTCACCTAAATAAGCAGCAGCTTGTTTCAGTGAGGTAATTTCAACACGTGTGCCTGTTGCAACATTATTCACCATCTTAAGCAAACCAACACTCAGTTGAACGTCATGACTAATAATGTCTGCAATCGCATCAAAATTCAGAGGTGATTTAAATGCTTCCCCCATCAAATTCAGCATTTGTGCTTTCATTGGGGCAATCGTTTGTCCTTCAACAATCTCTGGTTCGTGATAGAAATACCCTTGATAAAAATTAAAGCCCACTTCCACGAGCGACAAAATTTGGTGCTTACTTTCAACTTTTTCTGCCACTAATTTCACATTGTGATCGCGAAATTGTTTGGCAGTGCCAATAAGACGTTTCGGGTTTATTTTATCAATATCAACTTTGACATAATCAATATATGGAAATAAGGAATACCACTTTTCATCCATGTCATATTCAGACAACGCTATTTCATAGCCTCGCTGATGATAGAACTGAATTATCTTCGTTAAACGTTCATTGGTTGTACTGTGACCAATCAACTCAATGACGATAGATTTCGGGTCGAATAACAGCGGAAACTTATTAATCAAATACTGTTCAGTAAAATTAATAAACGCTTTCTTTCCCATAGTGATAGCTTCTATATCACCATGAATATGATTTTGAACAATTAATTTAGAACTGGCGATGTCAGGATCGATTTCAGGAAACTTATTTTCAGGACTGTCTCTAAATAAGAGCTCATAGCCCATAGTGCGAGCCTCGCGGTCCATTATTGCTTGGCGAGCGATATAAGTACGATACATAGTGTCTAGTTAAAAAATGGTTAATATGATTATTTGGACATTAACATACCCGATTTTACTGTCCTAGAAAACGATTAACTGCGTTACTCGACCATTTAATCGTTTAGCGACTAACCTTTAGTCTAGGCTATTTCGCCAAGTAAACTAATGCGTTTTAATTGATTAATTTGTTATAATCGCGCGCCCCTGTTTCAGTTAACGAACTTGGGCTAGCAAGATAAACAAGGCGAGCTGAATGATACCTGTACCTAAAGTCACACTCTTTGATTACCCCAAATATTGGGCGGAATGCTATGGCACTGCGCCATTCTTGCCCATGTCGCGTGCAGAAATGGACGAATTAGGTTGGGACAGTTGTGACATTATATTGGTTACAGGTGACGCTTATGTGGATCACCCTAGCTTTGGTATGGCCGTTATCGGCCGCATGCTTGAATCACAAGGTTTCCGCGTTGGTATTATTGCGCAGCCAGACTGGCAGTCAAAAGACGCCTTCATGGAACTTGGTAAGCCAAATCTCTATTTCGGCGTAACTGCCGGCAACATGGACTCCATGATCAACCGCTACACCGCAGAAAAGCGACTTCGCCATGACGACGCGTACACGCCTAATAATGAAGGTGGAAAGCGTCCTGACCGTGCAGTGATGGTGTATTCTCAGCGATGCAAAGAAGCATACAAAGGTGTGCCCGTTGTCATCGGCGGTATTGAAGCCAGTTTGCGTAGGATAGCGCATTACGACTATTGGTCAGAAAAAGTGAGACGTTCAGTTCTGTTTGATGCTAAAGCCGACATTCTGGTTTATGGTAATGCTGAGCGCCCGCTCGTCGAATTAACACACCGCATTGCTAATGGCGAAGACATTAGTAGCCTTACCGATATTCGAGGCACTGCATTTTTAACGAAACAAGCCCTGCCTGGCTGGAAAGGTATCGACTCTCGCTCTATTGATAAACCAGGGAAAATAGACCCTATTCCAAGCCCGTATGTTGATACTACAGCAACGGAAGCTTGTACCAGCGAGAAAGAAGCCGTTCAAACCGTCGACGCGACGAAAGACGTCACTAAAACGGCACAACCTATCCAAATATCAGATTATCAAAATAAAACCTGGGAAAAGAAGTTAAAGCCATGGGAAACCACCTATATCAACCTGCCTACTTTTGAGCAGGTAAAAGACAACAAGGTGTTGTACGCCCATGCGTCTCGAATTTTTCACCAAGAAGTTAACCCTGGTAGTGCTAAACCTTTAGTGCAAAAGCATGGTGATAGAATTATTTGGCTAAACCCTCCTGCCTACCCACTTTCTGAAGAAGAAATGGATGGCGTGTTTGGTTTGCCTTATCAACGTGTGCCCCACCCTGTTTACGGCGACGCAAAAATACCTGCCTACGACATGATCAAAACGTCGATTAATATTATGCGCGGCTGTTTTGGCGGGTGTACTTTCTGCTCTATTACCGAGCATGAAGGACGTATAATTCAATCGCGTTCTGAAGAGTCAATTCTGCAAGAAATTGAAGACATTAAAGAAAAAGTCCCAGGTTTTACTGGCGTAATTTCTGATTTAGGCGGTCCAACAGCAAACATGTACCAGCTGCGCTGTAAAAGCCCAAAAGCAGAGGCAACGTGCCGTAAACCAAGTTGTGTATGGCCAACGATTTGTGGTCATTTAGATACTGATCACACGCCAACGATCAATCTTTATCGCAAAGCGCGAAAAGTAAAAGGTATCAAAAAAGTCCTTATTGCATCGGGTGTGCGTTACGATTTGGCTATTGAAGATCCTGACTATGTGAAAGAACTAGCAGAGCATCATGTCGGCGGTTATTTGAAAATAGCTCCAGAGCACACCGAAGAAGGCCCACTCAATAAAATGATGAAGCCAGGTATGGGCAGCTATCATCGTTTTAAGGAACTGTTCGATAAGTACTCGAAAGCCGCTGGTAAAAAACAGTACCTAATACCTTATTTTATTTCGGCTCACCCGGGTACAACCGACATGGACATGGTGAACTTAGCGCTCTGGTTAAAAGAGAATGACTTCAAGCTAGATCAGGTACAGAACTTTTACCCATCGCCGTTAGCTAACGCTACAACGCTATACCATACAGAAATTGATTCTCTGCGAAACGTGAAAAAGAACAGTGAAACGGTTGCTGTGCCTAAGGGTGGACGTCAACGACGATTGCACAAAGCCATCTTGCGTTACCACGATCCAAACAATTGGCCGTTAATTCGTGAAGCACTTACCAAAATGGGTTTAGCGAAAAAATTAATTGGCAGTAAACCAGGTTGTTTAGTACCTGCTGCAGGTAGACAAGAGGGTTCATACCAGCATTACAAGAAAGGTGGTAAAGGGAAAAACAATGCCCAAGGCTATAAAAAAGGTGAAGGTATTAAGCGCCCTAATCGTTCAGGTAAACCAGCGGCTAAAGGCAAACAAGGCCTAACCCGTTTCTCGGATAACCAGTTTAACGACCGAAAACCGAAGAAAAGCCACAGTAAAAAATCACGATAGATGTAATAACGACTCAAGTAAAAAGGCTCCCGAATGGGAGCCTTTTCTTTATTATTGTTTTATATCCAAGTAGCAGCTTAGATCTTGGTTACAACTGAATAGCAGTCACTACACCATTTTCGGTGTAAACATGCATAAACTTACTTGGGTAGACATCATTACCCGTTTGGTTATAAGCCGTTGTAATAATGTATTGCTTATATACACCAGTTTGCGTTTGAACCAGCTTGTGAGCCGCATTAGGAGCAATAAGATCTACACAAGCTTCTGGCTGACCTATATTAATCCAACCGCGGTTTAGTTCGCTTGCTGCAACTTGACCTTGCCAATTGTCGTCAAAACTCACATTACACACATTCGCGAGTTGCTCATATCGCGCCTTGTTAGAGGCAGTCGTTTGTTCGGTTGTTGCACAACCCGTGGCAAGCGTTGCTACGACGCCTACTGTCATTAGTTTTTTCATCTCTAGTTCCTGACTTTATTCTGTTAAATTCGCTGTTAGACTTTTTGAACGAGACAAATATTCACAGAGCCTCTCTGTCAATTTGGGTTCAAAATATAGTGCTCTGAAACGAGCTATTGCGCGAATTGTTAATTTACGTAGCCATTGTGAACAAAGGGTAACCAGATTGTTAGATTGATATTGTCAACCAGATGTAACTGAATGTAGCTACATTTGCGAGGCCGTTACATGTATTTCATGGTTAAAAATACAAACTCACCATTAGATAACAGATACTTAGCGCAAAGATATGTTTCACTACTGTACTCAAAAGTTGTAAAAATCAGCGCTGGAAAGCTGTTCTATGCCTACATTACTGTGACAAATATCTCTTCTTTTTTGCGCTATTAACAATAAAAACACAATTAAACACGTGTAAAGTGAGGAATATTGGAGTACCACTTAACACACTCCGAAGTTTTGCAAACAACCTCAAAACAGCCTATCTAGAGGGTATACAGCCCGAGTTAACTAGCACCAATCCAAGATTGCCAGTTACAAGCTATACTTCTTAATAGTGGCTAGGTTCGGCATGAGTTGTGCGGTTAAGGATAATGGCGAAATAGCATTCCAATAATATTGCCAAACTTCACAAAACATTAATGAAAAAACGCATAAGCCAGTTTCTCGATGAAATAAAGCACACCTCTACTGAGCAGAAACGCTTAGTCATTGACATCGCGTTGATCTTAACGGTCTGCCTTTTAGGCTTTTATTTTGCCAAAGAACATGACGTCTTTGAGCTTTTAGTAGAAGTAACGAGAGACTATGAAGCTTGGGAACTAGATGAGCTATTTACACTCCTCATGTTTTCTGGTGTTGCACTTTTTTCCATCACTATTCGCAATATTAAATTCCTCAAAAAAGAGATTACGCGAAGACAAGACGCCGAAGATGAAATTAAGCGTCTTGCGTTTTTCGATGGCTTAACAGGGCTACCCAACCGCCAGTTGTTTACTAATCGGCTCGAACACTTCATCAGCTATGCAAAGCGCACCGACGCCATAGCAGGTGTAATGTTTATTGATCTCGACAATTTTAAAGAGGTCAATGACACCTATGGACACGCCATAGGCGATGAACTACTCGTGCTATTTAGTAAGCGCCTCAAAGGACATTTGCGTAACGACGATACCTTGTCACGTTTTGCTGGCGATGAGTTTGTCATCCTCTTAGGCTCAATTAAAAACACCCAAGACTTACCACTCATTGCCAGTAAAATTGTTAACTGTGTTCGCCAACCGTTTGCGCTTGCGGGTAATGAAGTACATGTTGGAATGAGTATAGGTATTGCCACCTTTCCCAATGACGGCTGTGTCGCTGAAGATTTGTTTAAGAATGCAGACACTGCTATGTATCATGCAAAAAGCGAAGGTAAGAATACCTATCGCTTTTTCTCTAGCGAACTCGACGCTGTCGCTAAATACAAATTAAGTATCGCCAACCAATTAAGAAAAGCATTAGAAAGAAAAGAGTTCACCCTGCACTATCAACCTATCATTGATAAAAGCACAAACTTGGTCAAAGGTGCTGAAGCACTATTGCGTTGGCATAATGAAACACTAGGACATGTTTCTCCTGCCGATTTTGTTCCTATAGCCGAAGAAGTTGGCATCATTCAAGCGATAGGTGATTGGGTAGTAAAAGAAGCGTGTCAGCAAGCCAAACAATGGCATAGCTTTGGTCATAAAGAGTTCGTCATGTCGGTCAATATGTCTGCCAAACAACTCGCTAACGATGCGTTTGTCGCTTATGTGAAAAAGTGCTTAGAAAAGATACAACTTCCCTCTCATGCATTAACTCTCGAGTTAACAGAATCGACCGTGATGTATGATGTTGATGGTGCCGCTAGCCGACTTCGGCAATTAAAAGCACTTGGTTTATCTATTGCCATCGACGATTTTGGTACTGGCTACTCTTCCTTGGCGTATCTACATGCCTTACCTATTGACCGCATTAAAATTGACCGTAGCTTTGTCATGAAGTTAACGGAAGATAAAGACAGTGTGCTGATGGTTGAAACCATGATAATGCTAGCCGAAAACCTACAACTAGCGGTCACCGTAGAAGGTGTTGAGACCCAACAGCAAAAAGAGTTCTTCAACGATACCTCTATCGATAAACTCCAAGGTTTTTACTTCAGTAAACCCGTTAGTGCTGAAGAATTTGAACAACACTTTCTATCAAATCAATTAGTAGACTCAATTACAGCATAAATAAATCTATTCTTACCGTTTCACTAAGTGACTGCGCAGCGGCTGCAAGGTATAATCGCGCCAATTTTTTATAGCTCGCTAACTTTCTATGTTAATTGCCAACAATATTACGCAACAGTTCGGCGCTAAGCCGCTGTTTGAAAACATTTCACAAAAGTTTGGTAACGGTAATCGTTACGGCCTAATCGGTGCTAACGGTTGTGGTAAGTCTACCTTTATGAAAATTCTAGGTAGTGACCTAGAACCAACAGGTGGCAACATCTCGCTCGATCAAAACGACCGAATTGGTAAGCTTCGCCAAGACCAGTTCGCGTTCGAAGATTACTCAGTAGTCGACACCGTCATCATGGGTCATACCGAACTGTGGGAAGTGAAAGAAGAGCGTGACCGCATCTATGCATTACCTGAAATGAGTGAAGAAGAAGGTATGCGTGTTGGTGATTTAGAATCACTTTACGCGGAAATGGACGGTTACAGTGCCGAAAGTCGCGCTGGTGAGTTACTCATGGGTGTGGGTATTCCTGTAGAACAACACTACGGTAAAATGAGTGAAGTAGCACCAGGTTGGAAACTACGTGTACTTCTTGCTCAAGCACTATTCTCAGATCCAGATGTATTGTTGCTTGACGAGCCAACCAACAACTTGGACATTCACACCATTAAGTGGTTAGAAGATACGTTAAACGAGCGTGAGTCTACCATGATCATCATCTCGCATGACCGTCACTTCTTAAACTCTGTGTGCACGCACATGGCTGACTTGGACTACGGTGAGTTACGTGTTTACCCAGGTAACTACGACGAGTACATGCTTGCAGCAACTCAAGCTCGTGCCCGCCTAATGGCAGACAACGCAAAGAAGAAAGCACAAATTGCCGAATTACAATCATTCGTTGCTCGCTTCTCTGCTAACGCTTCAAAAGCAAAACAAGCAACATCTCGTGCGAAACAAATCGACAAAATTCAACTTGAAGAAGTAAAAGCATCAAGCCGTGTGAATCCGTTCATTCGTTTCGAGCAAGAGAAAAAGTTATTCCGTAACGTCATTGAAATTGAAAACCTTAACAAAAACTTTGACGAGTTAAGTGTTCTACAAAATATCAATCTGATGGCTGAAGTTGGCGAACGTATTGCCGTTATCGGTGAAAACGGTGTTGGTAAAACCACGTTTTTACGCACACTTATGGGTGAATTAACACCAGATTCAGGTGAAGTAAGATGGTCTGAAAACCACAACATCGGTTACTACGCACAAGACCATGCACACGAATTTGAAGAAGACATGAACTTGTTTGACTGGATGAGCCAGTGGCGAAAAGAAGGTGACGACGAACAAGTGATTCGCGGTTTCCTAGGTCGTATGCTGTTCTCTGCTGACGACATCAAAAAATCAGTTAAAGTGCTGTCTGGTGGTGAGCAAGGTCGTATGTTATTTGGCAAGCTAATGATGCAAAAGCCAAATATTTTAGTGATGGACGAACCAACAAACCACTTAGATATGGAGTCGATTGAATCGTTAAACATGGCGCTAGAACAGTTTGAAGGTTCACTCGTATTTGTATCGCACGACCGTGAATTTGTATCAAGCTTAGCGACACGCATTATTGAAATTAAAGCTGATGGCTATGTTGATTTTGCTGGCACCTATGATGAGTACCTAGCTTCACAAGCGTAAACTATTCATCTTCTTTAAAAAAGCCAGCTTTCGCTGGCTTTTTTGTTTACTGCACTGCCAAGCATTATCTCGCTAACTTTCTTCCATCAGCTCTAACAATACTTGCTTAAAGGCTTCTTGTGGTTGCGCCCCCGTCAGCCCCGTTTTACGATTAAACACAACGGTAGGCACACCTGACACACCCATTTGTTGCCATTGCAATTCTAAAGACTTAACACGCTCCAACGCCGTATCATCTGCCCAAGTTTGTTCAACAAGCCCCCTTTCGATGCCTACACTTTCAGCTTCAGTTAACAGCACCTCTCGGTCTGAAACATCTTTCTGCTCGGTAAAAAAGGCAGAAAACAGTCGCATCTTCATCTCAGTTTGTTTACCTAATTGATGCGCTAAATCTAACAACAAATGTGCATCTAAAGTGTTAACTATCTTCATGCCATCGAAGTAGTTAAACGTAAAACCATATTCAGCACCATGTTGTGTAATATTACTGCGCGCTCTGTCGCTGTCAGCTTTAGACGAACCGTACTTTCTGGCAACGTGAGCTCTTAGCCCCTCTCCTTCAGGTGGCATATCAGGGTTTAGCTCAAATGGCTGCCATTCGATGTCCACCTGGTCTTGAATACCCAATTCATTAATTGCTGCCTCTAGGTGTTTGTAACCAATAATGCACCACGGGCAAACAACATCCGAAATAATATCCAGTTTAATTTTCTTGCTCATACGTTCTCTTTAATAAGACTAGGACTATTTAGTCCAAGCGAATTTTTTAAACATATCGTCAACCGGCGTCTCGGCAACGTGATTCACATAGTTACTGATCACTTTTTGCGACAAGCCGAGAATAATTTCTAACACCTGTTTTTGCACGTAGCCTGCGTCAAAAAATGCTGTCATTTGTTCTTCTGTCACATTGCCACGTTGACGCACAACCGCAAGCGTAAACTCATGAAGTGCTTGAAGCTTAGCATTAGGCATTGGCTGACTGTTGCGCAACGCCTCAGTAATTGCAGGGTCAACTTTCATTGAATGCGCTATGCCCGTATGCGCAGGAACGCAGTAGTGACATTCATGTTCGACATTAATCGTTTGCCATACAACCGTTAGCTCTTCTGCGTTAAACGACGTTGCAGTGAATGCCTGATGTAGCTGCATATATGCTTTCAAAATTTCAGGCGACTCGGCCATCGCCGCATATAGATTTGGTATTGCGCCCATCTGCTTTTTAGCGCCTTCTAGAATCGCTTTACTGTCTTGCGGTGCTGACTCGATAGTATGAAATGTAAATTTGCTCATTGGTTTGCTCCAAGTTTGAATCATTTAAATCAATTTAACTGTAGACGGGAAATACGGCTTTGCCCCGTGAACGATGCAAACTATAGAACAACATGAACGATCGTTCAATTATTATTTTGAACGATCGTTCACTTAATTTGTAACCTGTTGAATTTATTAACAACTAAGTTAGCAATAAAGTGAGTAAAGCGTTCTCTGCGTAGCTCACATGCCAAAAAACCTGCTTTACGGATGTATAAGACAGCCATATAATTGAACAAATGTTCAAAATATTCATACGCAGTTAACATGGCAAAACCCGCTAAATTTGATCGTGAAGACGTTATCGATAAAGCCATGAATCTTTATTGGCACAAAGGCTTTCACGCTACGTCTATGCGAAACCTTCAAGACGCCATTGATATGCGCCCAGGTAGTATTTACGCAGCTTTTGGCAATAAAGATGGATTATTTAAAGAAGCGTTAAAGTGCTACACCAACATGGGTATTCACGTGTTAAGCCAATGCAAGGCAGAGCAACCTTCAGCTTTGGCAGCGCTGATTGCGTTTGTAAAAATACAAGTGATTGAAAGTAAAGCAAGTGGGCCTAACGGCATGTGCATGCTGACAAAAACGTTAAGCGAACTAACGTCAGAAAACCAAGAACTGATCGACCTAACAAAATCCCATTTAGCTGAGGTTTCTAGTGAATTTGCTAACGTCATAACGCAAGCACAAGCAGAAGGTGACATCAGCAAGTTAAAGTCAGCAGCCGAGTTAGCCGACTACCTACAAGTTCAAATTGCAGGCCTTCGTACCTACGCAAAAATAAACGATGACAGTGATAAGTTATCGTCGATGATAGAAGATATTTTTGCACACTACCCTTTTGCCTAGTCTTCAAAAGCTCACACACGCCATGTGAGCTGCAACATTCAAAAACACAATACCATTCACCTTAGGTGCATAAATCAGGTAGACTGTTGAGCAATATGGATATTCTCGTCAACAAATAAAAATTATAAAAATGCGCTACCAAATCAACGACTTCGTATTTGACGCCACGAACCTCGTACTCACCAAAAACGGTGACAACCAAGAAATTAGGCACAACGAAGCGAAAGTGCTCGCCTTATTGCTTAGCCAGCAATACAACGTTTTAAGTAAAGAAACGATACTGGCTGAGGTTTGGCGTGAAAAAGTCGTGTCTGAACAGGCGGTATTTCAAAATATCAGCCACCTGCGTTCAGTGTTTGGCAACAGTGCCATTAAAACGTTTCCAAAACGCGGTTATCAATGGCAACTAGAAACAACAATAATTACTGAATCAATCGATGACGCAGTAACTCCAGAGCAAAATACTCATCAAACCAATAAGCAAACAAATGACCTGCAAGATTACCTGCCGAATGCCCAGCCAATTATAAAAGAAAACGAACAACCTAGCGCATCACAGAGATCAAACAACATAGTAAAAGCAAACAATAATCCCCGCCTTCAAAAGCCACTTTATATAGGCATTGCAACAATGTTTTGTATGCTGGTGCTAAGTTTTTTCTTGTTAGATTTCAGCGAACAGGCACCACATCAAAGTGTTGCTTTTAAGACCGATAATGACGCGCTTTCAGGCAAAGAAGACATACTGACCATTGGCTATTTGCCTTTGCCCTCTGTGAACGAGACCAACCCAATTGAAGGGATTGATAAGGCTAGCGAGGATGCCTATCTTCCTGTACTTCAAGACAACGCAACAATCAATTTTGTTGAAGTAACAGGCTTATCGACATCGTCATTTTTAGCATCAGCTGAACTTGAATACCCTAAGCTAGCCAAAGACTTTCCTTTTATTTTAGCGACTGAAGTCAGAACGCACGGTCAACAATACTTCGTAGATTTTCAACTAAAAGGTCCACACAATACCTGGCAAGGGCAAACATCGGGTAAAACCTACCAAGAAGCTATCGACAAATTAACAACCCATATTCAACGACCAGTAGTGAATACCCTTATATCGTCGGCACTGCCCCCACAAGTAAGGTTGGCGAATTTGTCGATTGCGCATGAAGAACAAGCGTCTGATTTAATCGTGCTTACAGAGCTTATTCAAAGTTACATAAAAACCAATGATTTAGACAAAGCCATGGTGCTCGCCGAAAAAATGGAAACGCTTGCCTTGGCAAATAACGACACCTTCTATGCAGGCCAAGCCTTATTAAAACAAAGCCAAATACTGACAAGTAAGAACCTGATTGAGTTAAGCGCCAACAAGCTTGTCAGCGCATTACGTTACTTTGAACAGATGGGTGATTTAAAAAGGCAAAGCGATGTGTGGAATGCCCAGTCATGGCTAGACCATCAACATAAAGACTACCCTGCACTCAAACAAAGCTTGTTAAAAGCTGCCAGCCTAGCGCTTGAAGCAAACGATATTGGGCGCGAACTAGGCGCACTTACTTACCTATCCGTTATGGCACACAAGCACAGACAGCAGCACGACCAATACCTGTATTTGCAGCAGGCAGAGCAGAAAATGAATGCGTACCAGTTGCCTCAGTACCACTATGCGAAAGTCCCTTTTCACTATGCCATTTTTACTAAGCACATCGCTGACAAAGAACCACATTTAAAACAAGTGCTGGTATATACAGAATTAACGCCCGATCACTGGGTTGCCCAGTCAAGCCGTAAACAGTTAATAGAATACTATGTTTCTGAGAATCGTTTAGATGAAGCGCAAACATTGGTTCAAACGCTAACCTCTGATAACGCGCAAAACAGTTACTTAAAAACTTTGTTTGCTCAAGCAACGGGAAACATGGATGACTATACCGAACACGCGCAACGCGCGTTCGAGCAAGCTCAACTGTCTGGCAACCAGTGGTTAAGCTTAGACATTGCATTGCTAATGTTGGAATCAAAAAGCGATAAAGTTAACGTCGACTTTTACAGCCAGTTTATTGAAAACAATGCCATAGACCGCTGGCGAAAGATTAATGAAGTGAAATTGCTGGCGTTAAATGAATAAAGCGTAACGCCCGATTAAGGGGTTGATTAATGTTTGGCTAAACTTTGTAGCAAAGCGGAACCGAGCCATGCTTTAGCAGTCCCGTCACTTTATTGGCTTGTTATATGCCTAACTTCAATTGCTATCGACCTAGAAGCATTTTATAACTAACGTCTTGCCCATTAAAGTCAGTATTTAAGTCTATCGACATAACTGCTTCAATATATTCAGCAGGAGGACAATAACCGTGCACTTCAATGTAATGAATTAGCAATGAAGGAGAGGCGTAAACAATTCCTCTTTCTTTTTCAGAAGGTACCCAGATTTCACTAGAACCAAGACTTTTAGTCTTTCCGTTTAATTCAACTTTAAAACATTCTCCACACAAGTTACATGGATGACTGGGTCCTCGGATTAGATTTGTATCAGAACAAAAGCTAGAGCTACCAAAAAACAATTGTAGCAATTTAGTTTTGAACTCATCACTAACTATACCTTGGGAAAAAGGCTGGTCTTCAACAATCCAACCTACATTTTTTACTTTTCCAGAAATATCTGGGAAAAAATAATTATAGTTTGATAAGTCTTCGCAATACATCTAACTTCTCTTGAACCTTCTTTGGTATATAACGCCCAAAGCAGCGGTGCGTTTACGCGTCCGACTGCCTTTGCTTGTTAGCTGCTATTTCTCTGATTCTAGAAACTACATCTGTACATAACTCTACATATGAAGAAGCCTGCTCTTGCGATATCAAATGCTGTCGATTTCTCATGATCATTGCTCGAACATTTTGTATCTTTTGGATCTCTTCTTGAAGCTCTTGATCAAAGCCAAGTTGCTCTCTGACTATCCTCGCATCCTTAACCTTGAGAGGGCGCCGCGCTTCACCTTCCAAGGTGTCGTTGTATAGGGCTAGCAGTTCTCTATCCATTAACGCATAAGCTTGGTGTATTACACTGTTTGGAGAGAAGTCAATGTAATTTAGTAAGCGCTCTTCTTCTGCCTCTAAATCGCCAGGAATTAATTTACCTTCTTCCTCAATTTCAGCAGCCTTTTCAACCACTTCACTCATAGCTTTTGAGAAGGCAATTTCTGTGTCTTTATGCTTGAACTTTTCTATTCGAGGCAAGATATCATTAACTTTATCTTTTAATAGAACTAGAGATATCAGTACAGTGGTAGGCCAAGCTATTTGAGTGGTCATCTGTACTATAAATTCTTTCCAGGTCAATTCGATACTCCCTAAGTTGCTAACAGTATATTATGTAGACGTCTCAGTAATATCCGTCCACGATTAGCCAGTTAAATTACCAGAAATCTACAGTAATTCAATCTGTTAACAACAAAACACAACCAATGATTTGTGTTTTTCAGGATATTACTGAGACTTCATAGTAATGTCCGCAGCTAAAAGTAGTATTTACTTAATAATTTCAAACAATTAAAGCGAAAGAATAAAATAACTCCGCCCTTCTCAGACGGAGTTATTGCTTGAGGTAAGCAAGTTTATTGAGGCGTAAACGCCAGCCAGTTAAGTTTCCAATTATTGTCTAGTGACTGTAACGTCAGGGTTGTTTCACCTTCTTCAAGATATATGGTTTCACCTTGTTGTGTTTCCCAGTCGTGGTAACCACCCGTTTTCGTTACCAGTGCTGATGTTTTTTCTTCGCCATTAATCAACACTTTAAACCCTTTGGTGTCTCGTGGAGTGGCAACACGATAGCTCAGCGCGTAATGCCCTGATTTTTTAATATCAACCGCATATTCCATCGTCGCTGCTTCACCAATACCGCCAAAGCCGGTTAAATTAAACTTGCCCGTAGTATCTGAAGTTCTAGTAGCTTTAGTACTAGAGTCTCCGTCATCGATAATAGACGCAGTTGATTCCGCTTCTAATCGCCCAGGTAGTGATGTTGTTGGTGCATTTGTGGTTACCGTATCGCTGTAGTCACTTTGTTGATGGCGACGTACAGCAACTACTGTGTATTCATATTTTAGCGGGTCAACATTCGCATCTTTAAATTGCGTGCCGATAATATTGTCGGCTAGTAATTTAAACATGCCATCTTCAGACACATTTCGGTAAACGCGGTAACTCTCAATGTCTTTTTCTGGGTTTTTGTCCCAAGTTAGCGTAACCACACTGTCGTCTTGCGAAATGTTCAGGTTTTTAACGGTTTCAGGGTATGGTAACAATGCATCACGTCTTGCTTGCTCTTGTTGTTGCACGTTTGTTAACTCATGCTCAAAACGCCTAGTCGACAGTGGTTTCCTGTGGTCTGTGTAGTGGGCTTTTTTATCGGCTTTACCGTCTAATGCAACTCGAAAACCTTCTACGCCACCTACAAAGTCATCCATTCCACGGCGGTTGCTTATTGGAAAAGTATTCCAATGCCAACTACCGCCACGTACCACATGGCGTTTACAGTCACCTTCTAACCATGCTGACCCGTCAGTAGGTGCGCCCTCATAGTTTTTCTGATAGCAATCAGCGAGAAATTCCACAACGTTGCTGACCATATCATGTAGGCCAAAGGCGTTAGGTTTATACATACCAACAATACTGGCATAACCAGAATGGTCGACACAGTTCGATTTGCCGTTAAAGAAGTTAACGTAACTGGTGTTCGAATCGCGCTGAAGAATGTTCTCGCCTGCTAAGTCAGCGGTATTTTCGTATTCACAAACCAGCGTTTGCTCTTTGTCATCACCAAAATAAAACTTAGTTGATGTTCCCGCTCTTGCTGCGTATTCCCACTCTGCCTCGCTGGGTAGGCGATAAGGTTTACCCGTTTCTTTAGCTAACCATTTTGTGTAGGCATCAGCTGCTTTCCAACCAATACATACCACTGGTTGTAAGTCATTCGTTGTAAGGTCGTTATTTTGCCAATTACCTTTGGTTGTTCCGATAAACCAACCATTGAGCTGATGGGTACATTCTTCTGGCATTTTGTAGCCCGTCGCATTAATAAACTGACGAAACTCTTTTACCGTGACTTCATATTTCCCCATGCTAAATGCCGGTACAGATACTTTATGAATGGGCAGTGTTTCCTCACCATCTTTATCGCCCATGTTAAAGCTCCCAGCCGGAATGTTAACGAGTATCGGCTCAATAGGCGCATTGAAATTTTCGCTATCAGGCAAACCAAACGCGACGGATGTATAGCTTGTTGTCGCCAAACACACTGCAAGAAAAAGTTTATTAATTTTCATATTGTCTTCCTGTAATAAAACACGTCGACAGAGTGAAATGTACTAAGCAGAAATTCTTATTAAAAACCTAGAAAAAGCAAAAAATAGAAAAATTATAGAAAAATAAGGATAGTAAAAAATAAAGGTATTTTATTAAATTTCATATAGTTAAACGAAAATTCATAAAATTTAAGCGTTAACTACAAATATTCTGAGGTGAACCCGTAATCAACGCCAATTTTCAATTATTTTGGGTATCTCAACAGGTATTGGGCTTTAGCCGCTTCATTATATCGCTCAATCAATAATCGATGACATTGATAAGTTATCATCGATGATTGAAGATATATTTGCACACTACCCTTTTAGTGACTGATAAAAGTCGCTAGTTCAAATGACTAAACTTTTCATTACTTAATAAAAAATTGAGCTACCAGATACTCAAACGGCACCATTAGATGCCTTCTTCAAAATATAAAATTTTAAAAGGAGTTGTGACTAACCAAACACCGTAATGGTTTGGTGGCTTTTTGCGATAATATCTCCAGCCTTATTCCAAATGTAGGCATCGGTATATCCATAACCACCTTTGGCATAACTTGCATCGCACTGATATGCAAACCAATCATTGGGTTTACACGATACGTCGGTATTAACAAATTCAATATACCAACTCATGGTACTAAGTGGTGCGGGGTTATCAAGTTGCTGGGCAACAGTGGGCGGCCAAGTATCAACCAAACAAATGATATGCGCGTTGGTAATCGTTCTAGGTTCATCTTTGAAACGCATCCAGCCATGAGTATGAGAATCTTTGCTTCCCGAAAACGGCAGACCACTTTGTTGAAAATCCATATCAAAATTTCGCACAAAGTTTGGCACCATAGCTCCGTCAGGCGCATTCATGATTTCGCTGTCAGGCTTTGCCATATTGTGTGTTGGCAACTTATTTAACGCTATTTTGCTGTCACGCTTTGCTCCATAGCTAACTTGTTGAAGAACCGCTACTTGTCCATTTTGAATCGCTTTACTTTGTAACTGAACTACGTTTTTACCTTCTCGCAATACGTCGACCTCAACTTCAAATGGCACATCAGCCAATAAGGGGCCGATGAAACTCGTATAAACCGAGTGTAATGATTTGTCGTCGGATACTTTTTGCTCTGTTGCAGCTAAAAGCAAGCCTGCAGATAAACCACCAAACCCTGTCCTTCCCTGTGTCCACTGCTCTGTAAACTCTGGTTTGGCCGACTTCCCCTCCGATGCTACATATGCTTTGGTAACATCGATCAATTCATCAAACGTCATTTATATTTTCCATCACCTTAATTTTATTAAATAAAATTCAATAGACTTTTTATTTATCACTTACTATTGGTTGGGGTATCGAAGCTTGTATTGCACGTTGGCTGCACGGTTGTACTTCTCAAGTAAGCTGCTGTTTTCTTTACGCTCATGAAGTTTAACCAGATCTATTTTTAATTGGCCTGCGTTTCCAAATTGGCTAGCAAAAGTGCCCATCATTGGTGATTCAAATGTGCCATCAGTGAGTAGTTCTAATACATGATTACCAAATTGAAATGCTTCATATTCGTTCAGCAAGGTTAAAAAGTCGCTAAACGATGCTCCTTTTAGATTGCTTTGGGTTTCAAACGCGCTTTTATACCCTTGGGCAAGTATTGAAGTTTCGCTATACGCTAACTGGAATTGATACGCGTGACGTGTTTCATGAAGCAAAAAGGCAAGTGGCGCGTACACGTCCATTTCTTTAAGCAATTTAGGGTTTAAGTACACTAGGCCACTGCCTGGCGAGCGCACATCAAATACAAAATTTACCGCGCGTTTTGGGTAAAGCGTATTGTTGATAACCAATTCAGGAGGTGTAATCCCCATCGTTCTGCATTCAATCTCAAACACTTGAGGCAAAAGTGCCATGCGCTCTTCAAAACTTAGCGTTTCCCATGCCTGCAGTTGTTTAAACAATTCGGTATTGGCTTTAAGCGCTTCAAAGACGGCTTTAGCATCTTGCTCTCGTTTCTTGTGAGCTTGCTCAAGCCATGCCTGATTTACATCTGACACGGCATACGCTGACGGGTTTTCAGCTTGGAGAGTTGGATTTGCGTAAAACTTTTTAGGATCTGCCTGCGTTACAACCGAAAAGCTTGTTGCGCTCAGCAGGCTAAGCCAAAAAACCGCTTTGTTCATGGGTATTCCTTGGTACTAGTCAATTTAACGTTATGAGCCTATGTGACGCATTTAAACATTGCGCATTACTCGGCATAACGACATGCTTCGAATTTTATCGCATCAACTGGTTGGAAAGCTAATGGTTCCGTGACGTATTGAATGATGCTGACCTGACCTATCAGACCTAAGCGTACATATTAAAATACACACTGTTATTGGTGGGTAGAGTCGCAGTAGCAACAAACCAAATAGGTTTGCTACTACTGCTTTGGGGAGACGTTTACTAGGTATTTGAGCGCTGTGTTAACTTATGTATTCAATGCAGTAATGTAGTGCAAAGTTAGCTAATGCGTCGTCTATATCGTTTTGCACCTTATCAGGCTGGTTGTAAACGTTAATTGTTGCCAATATGCCATGCTGTTTACTTGGGCGAGCCTCTACACCAGCTATATGCTCAACATCGGTCAATGCCGTTTTAATAACAGACTCTACTTGAAAGCAATTTAACTGCGGCTTGAAGATTTTCCCTATTGCTGTTGTTGGCATATCATCAAGAACAATGACTTGTTTAGGGGTCGCAGCGCGCTCTTGAATATGCTCTGTCACAAATGAGAGTACGCTTTCTCCGCTCACGTTGTGATTCTCTTTTAATGTGACATAAAGCACCGGAACTTCGCCAGCGTATGCATCTGGGCGCCCTACTGCCGCAGCAAGCGAAACATCGGGGTGCTTTGATGCCGTATCTTCGATCATTTTAGGGTCGATATTATGGCCGCCACGGATAATGAGTTCTTTTTGACGTCCTGCCAACG
This sequence comes from Thalassotalea euphylliae, assembly GCF_042682785.1. Lineage (GTDB taxonomy): Bacteria > Pseudomonadota > Gammaproteobacteria > Enterobacterales > Alteromonadaceae > Thalassotalea_F > Thalassotalea_F euphylliae. The sequence goes on from NZ_JBHUIB010000003.1 coordinate 1,024,887, forward strand.
CTAGATAGCCATATTTGTCGAGGCGACCTAAGTCACCTGTGCGGAAATAACGTTTGCCTGTCGAGTCTACTAGCCAACTTTGGTCGTTGTGGCTCTGCTCAAGATAGCCTTTAAAAATATTGGGGCCAGAAACAACAATTTCACCCACTTGATCGGTATCGCAAAAGCCAACTAAGTTTCCTGATTCATCAATGTCTGCAATCTGTAAATCCAACAATGGCAAAGGCAAACCTACCGACTGCCGCACAGCATTATCTTTAATTGGCATCAACGTGCTTACTGCGGTTGTTTCTGTCGCGCCATAGCCTTCAATAAGGGGAACTTTAGTCAGCTGACTAAACTTATGCTTGAGCGCTGGAGATAAAGGCGCTGCACCGCTGATTGCTATCTTCAGCGAAATATCCAAGTCCTTTGTATCTGACATTTCACTGAGTTGCTCAACTATGCTGGCATATACGGTTGGCACTGCCATCATGATTGAAACATTAAAATGATTCAAAAGTGTGAGTAAATTGGGCACCACTTCCGCGCTACGAAACCCTGCTGGCCCAGTCATTAAAATGGTTGCACCTTTGGTGATGGATCCAAGACCGGTCGCATTAGCAGCATTGACGTGAAATATCGGTAAGCCAACGAGCATGGTATCGCCCTGCTCAGTTGGCAATACCAAGTTAACTTGAGCGGCATTGCTTAACTGGTTTAAATGACTTTGCATAGCAAGTTTGGGCAGGCCTGTTGTGCCGCCTGTGTGAAAGTATGCCGCAGTATCTTGCTGCGACGGAGGCTCACACGCTAGGTGATTACTACTGACCTTTTCCAGGAGCTGATGAAAACCATACACAGGCACACTTCCTGAGCTATGGTCGTCATCGCCGAACAAACTAATGACCGCTTTTAGACTCGGTACTTTATCCTTAATCGCCATCACTTTCGGCCAGATATCGCTGCCCGGCACAGGGCCAAGCGCTATAAGTACTTCACTTTGCGCGGAACTCATTATTTCGGCAATAATATCTGATTCCAACATCGGGTTTATTGGGTTCGCAATACCTGCGGTTTCCGCCCCCCACAATGCACTGTAGGTTTCAGGGAAATTAGGGAGTAATAAACTGGTGACACCACCTTGGCTGAGTGACAGGTGTTTAAGCGCATTGGCTACTTGTGTTACCTGCGAAGCAAGCTGTTTATAGGTGATTTCACGGTAAGGTTGTGCAAATGTTTTGCCCTTTAGCAACTTGATTGCTTGATGAATAGCACGTTGCTTAAAAGGTATATTTTTCGGACCTAAAGCGTTGCCGTTCAATATGTATTTTATCGCGACACTGTCACCAAAACTTGTGGCTGCTTGCTGAATGGCGTGGTAAACCGATGGTGGCAATTGGTCTGCATTAATTTGACTGGCATCTATTGAGGGCCTTGCTACTTCATCAGTGAGGTTGTCGGCTGGCTGATCAGTTCTTGTGGCGGACAGCTCTTTTTCTTGGCTGCTTTTTAAAGCTTCAGATTGAATCTGCACTACTGTGTCCCTCTTCCATTTACTATTTTCTAAACAATTGACTTCAGTCTACAAAGCCATAATATAAACTCAAATGATGCTAAATAATCAACATATATAAATATGCTTCATAGTAAAATCGACTTAAATTTATTTACCGTGCTGCTAGAAGTTTATCAGCAAGGTTCAATTACAGCGGCAGCTGAAAAGCTACATATTACACAGCCTGCAGTAAGCCATTCGTTAGCAAAGCTGCGAGAGAAATTTAACGATCCCTTGTTTATTCGGCATGGACGCAAAATGATGCCATCGCCAACCTGCCAAACCATTATGCCGCAAATTATTGAGTCGCTGGCTAACCTTGAGGCAACGTTAGTGCCCAATACAAGCTTTGATATCACACAGCATCACAAAGAGATAAAACTGGGGTTGAGAGATATTCTGGAATCACTTTTCTTCCCACCTCTTGTCACCGATTTAGTCACGAATACACCGAATATAAAAATACGTAGTCGGCAAATCAGTCACCTTGAAATGGAGCAATTACTGACTGAGCAGGCAATAGATATTGTGATTGATGTGTTGGTACCCACCAGTGAAAAAATTAACAGCAAATTCGTGTGCAACGAGCACTTCTCGCTGGTTTGCCGGCCCGACCACCCTATTCTTAAAGCACCAACAATAGAAAACTATCAACGATACCCTCACGGAATAGTGTCATTAAAAGGTTCAACCGTAGATATTGTGGATATGGCCTTAGCCAAGCATGGTGTGTCGCGTAATGTCGCGCTTAGGTGCGAACACTACTTTGCCGCGGCCAGCGTTGCATGTCGTTGTGACATGTTATTGACCATGCCGAATGCTTACGCAAATACTTTGAAAGGAAAACTGCCGATTGTGGTATCACCCTTGCCTTTTGAAGTGCCATTGCTACCGGTGCATATGTATTGGCATCAACAAAACGATGATGATCAAATTAATCAATGGATGCGGGAAAAGCTGTTCAGCATTGCTGATCAACTTTTCCCAATGAACACAACAACTAACTAGAAACGATAACTCGCTTGAATGTGGTATTCGCGTCCTCGCTCAGTTAAAAAACGATGTGCGTAGCTGATCACCGGTACATCATTCGCTTGCGAGAAAGTTTGCTCGTTGGTAAGGTTTTTCGCTAGGACAGCGACCTGCCAAGTTTCATCAGGGCTGCTTATTGCAATACGCGCATTGAATTTTTCATAACCCTCTTGCAGTGCTATCGGGTCAAGATCCTGCTCTAGATATTGTTCATCAACAAAACGAGCACTCAAGGCACCATCAATCCAATAGCCACCCAACACTTCATTTTGATAGTTAAGCTCAATGTTTCCAGAGTAGTCTGGCGCAAAAGCCCCTGTTTTTCCGCTTAAATCCTGCGTTGCCATGCCAAGCAGCTCCGCTTGTCTTACCGTGGGTGATGCTGATTCGTATGACTGATATTCAAAGTCAAGCAACGCCAATTGGGCATTCAGGCTCCAATACTCATTAATTGCCCAGCGCGTTTCAAGCTCTATCCCTTTTACACGAGTGTCTGCAGCGTTAGCCACGACGAACGCATTACCGTTGAACTCAGATACTTGTAAATCATCGTAATCGGTTAAAAACGCGGTGGCATTTAACTCCCATGTGTTCTTAATCAATTCTGATTTAAAACCCACTTCATACGCTGTCGCTTTTTCATCCTCAAACTCAAAACCAGAGCTTGGATCAATTTCACTGCCTTGAGAACTATTGAGGCCCGAGCCATCAAAACCACCACCTTTGTAACCGATGCTTGCGTTAGCAAACACCATGGTGTCTTGCCAGCCCCAATATTGTAGGCTCACGCTCGGTGATAGATGTGATTCATCGCGTTCTGCAGCCAAGTCATTCGCGTATGCGCCAGACAAGCTCGCCGTAAGCGCAGGTGCTGCGGCTTGGGCAAACTGTTTCACTGGTTCTGGGGTTATGTCGCTAAATTCAGTATACAAATATTGTCTATTGGTAACGTCCTTCTCTTCTTTTTGATATCGCAAACCGACATTTAACTGCCAATCTGGCGAAAAGCGCCAGTTACCTGCACCAAAGACAGAGTATGAAGTTTGTTCTTGTTCATAGTCAGCACCAATGCCCAACGACGTGCCGACTAAGTCAGGAATTAAAACCGAGGCGCCTAACAAAATATCATTTGGATGGCTCAAATCTGCAGTCTGAAAGTAAATACCTGCTAGGTAGTTAAAGTTGCCAGACAAATTAGAACTCAATCTCAATTCTTGGGTAATTTGCTCGAACTCTTCAATGTAGGTTTGCTTGATTAAGCTCAGTTCAGAGTAGTCAGCATCAAAAACACTATCCCAGTCGTATTCGCTGTAAGTAGTGATAGCTACTAGCTCATGATTAGCCATTTGATAGGTAAATTGAATCATGGCATTGTTAACGTCAGTTTCACTTTTTTCATCCAAACCACCGGGGTGACCCGAACCATCGACCATGCTGGTATAATCTAGCCCAGAATCATCTTGCAACAGTAAACTGCGGTAACCCACATTTCCTGGGTTTGTTGGATCGCTCGCTATTTGTTCGTTTCGACTGTCTTCGTCAATAATATATTGATAACGAGAGCCTTCACTTTCAAATTGACTATATTCAAACTGCGCTAACACTTCTAGCGCGTCGGTTGGCTGCCAAAGAGCACTAAGTCTAAAGCCGCTGGCCTCGGTTTCAACTTCTTCTTTATTTCGAGCGACGTTATTCAAGTAGCCGTCTGCTGATTCAGTAAACCCTGCAAACCTAATGGCGAACTCGTCGCTGACGGGAATATTGGTAATAGCAGTTAATTTCGTCTGTTGATCAGTACCGTAAGATACATCGACACTACCTTCAACTTCATCGCTGTCTAGCGCTGGTTTATGCGTACTAATACTGATGGCACCAGCCGTTGCGTTTTTGCCAAACATAACGGCTTGCGGCCCCTTTATTACCTCTAGTCGTTCAACATCGAGTAATGGAAATTTAGCTTGATGACCCCGCCCCATGTAGATGCCATCTCGAAAAAGCGCTACAGACTGTTCAAAACCACTGTTAGTGCCAGAACCAATACCACGCATGAAAATTCGCTTGCTGCTGGATGTTTCAGTGAGATGCACATTTGGCAAGGACTCTGATAAATCGAGTAAGTCATTGGTTTGCTGTTCTTTTAAGTCGTCACCTGATACTGCGGTAATCGAGCTAGGAATTTCTTGAATAGACTGGACTCTTTTTTGTGCCGTAACCGTTATACGTTCAAGGCCACCGTTATCTGGTTCCTCTTGTGCCAGTGCTGGCGTATTAATGGCTGTTGCAGCCAATACTGCTAAACAAATTCTATTTTTACTGAAACTGTTTTCTCTGAACATAAACTCTCCCCATATCTTTTCAGCGCGTTTATATTGTTTTTATGTGGTTAACCTGCTGGTTATGTACGCTGTTTTTTTGTTCAGTTTCAGTGTGCGTTGAGAGTAAATGAATTCATAATGATGGTTAATCATCTTAAATCATAAATAGCATTTATGGTTTAAAAGCTAATGGATTAGATGTAGGAATACCCACTGTCGCCAATAGGATTGTGTTAACGCGGAATTTAGCCTCTCTTTTAGTTATCTGTTTATCTATCTTTATAGTTATCTATTTAGCTATCTGTCTAGTTAACGCGTTAGCCCGTTTGCTCAAATGCGTAAGAGGTGAAAAGTAAGCTACACGCCTTGCCCGTCATATAATTTCAGCTAGACGTCACCTTTTGGTCACCTTTTTCTGCTGCATTTTCCGCACAGTTTCTGCAAGCAAATTAATTGAGCAGAACGACATGAAAAACACATTGATAAAGCTTGCCTGTTTATTGGCAATCTTTGTAACTTTCAACCTAAAAGCCAATTCAGATATTGTTATTGATGGCAATATTGAAACAGCCGAGTGGCAGAACGCCCAAGTGTTTGAAAGCTTTATTCAAAGTTTCCCAAATACGGGTGAAAAGCCCAAATACCCAACAACCACCTATTTAACGACAGACGATAAAGGTATTTATGTAGCCTTTAAGAACTTTCAACCTGAACGTTCACGCAAATACAGTGGTCATGACCAATACACCAGCGCAGATTTCAACATGGTATTTGTCGACTTTAACAATGATGGCGATACGGCATATGAATTTGTCGCCACACTTGGCGGCGGCACCATGGATGGCACTTACAGCAGAGGCAATCAATCAAGCAGAGATTGGGATGGTGATTGGCAAGTGAGAGTCAGTGAACAAGGCAACTATTGGTACAGTGAATTTTTCATTCCTTGGACAACGGCCACTTACCAAGAACAGTCAGGTACTGAACGAGAAATTAGTGTCTTCTTTCACCGCTTCAATGTAATAGATAGCCAAGCTTATTCATTTCCTGATACCAACCGAGGAAGAAAAAACTTCACCTACGAGTTTTTTCCAGTAACGGTTAACAACACCCAAAAACAAAGCTTTCGAACCAGCGCTTACCTCACCAGTACTTTTGATCTTATTGATGATGACCAAGACAACAACATTGGCGTTGATTTAACGTGGAAGCCAAGTGCAAATCAGCAACTAATAGCGACAGTAAAGCCTGATTTTGGTCAGGTTGAATCTGACGAACTCATTGTTAACTTTACCGCGGTAGAAACGCTACGAACCGACAAGCGCCCATTCTTTACGGTTAATCAAAGCTTGTTTGATGTGCAAGGGCCAAACAGTTTAAAGCTTGTGAATACACGGCGAATTGGCGCAAATGCGGAAAGTGATTCGGAGCAACTGCACGACATCAAAGCCGCAGCAAAATATGTGTATAACGGCAGCAATATTAACTCGGGTGTATTGCTTGCAAAAGAAGACGATGTGGTTAAAAACGATGGCAAAGATTTCGCGAGTTTTCGTTGGTATTCGTTTTTGGATCAGCTCAGCATAGGTCAACTGTTTAATTACGTATCCAACCCAATCAATAACCGTCATTCCATGGTGATTAATCAAGATATTAGCTACCGTTTAAATGAACAGTTTAACGTTTCTTCAAATTTACTCTATTCGAATAACGACGATGATATTGGAAAAAACATTGGTAAAGGTGCTACGTTCAAAGCGAGCTATGTGCCAGTGAGACACTGGGAAAACAATATCGAATGGACGTATTTAGACAAGGATTTAAACATCAATGATTTTGGTTATATGCAGCGGAATGATATTTCAACTTTAGCCACCAATACGAGATTTAACAACTACCAGTTCGACGCCGAAAGTGCATTGAGACGCGAACAGTTCTATGGAGAATACAAGTACCAGCGCAATACAACCGGTGTAACCTTGCGCGATAATGTTTATTTAAGTTATTTACTACAGCTCAAAACCAAACACTTATTTCGAGCGGGGTTTGAGTACACCAGCGAAGGCAATGATGACTTAATTACCAGACAACTCGGCGTCGCTGAACTACCTGCACAGCAAGAATATCACGTGTATTACAGCTCGCCTTCACCTGCCACCTTTTCGTTTAACACTCGTGCCGATTATTACCAAGAAGGTGAAAGTGATTGGGCGAATAAGTATGAGATGAATACCACCACGTACTTTACCGACAGTATCCGGTTAAATGCCAATTACACGTATATCGACAGTGATGATTGGCTAATTGGCAATAGCGACGGACAGGTCAAGCGCTATCGCAGGTATTTAAATAAAGTGTACGCAAAACTAATCGCCCGTCTCAGTGACTCGTCGGATATAACCATGACCACACAATGGTTTGGATTAAAAGCAACAGGCATAGACGCTAAAAACAGTGAGTTTGCAGCTGGTGATGATTTCAACATGAGCCAATTTGCATTGCAGGCAAGATATCGCAAAAAATTTGATAACGGCTCGCGATTTTATCTGGTGTATTCACATAACGGCTTCGACGACACACAAGAGGAAGACATCAGTTTCACTGAGTTAGCGTCAAATGCAATTGCAAACCCGATACAAAAAAGCATTATCGCCAAAATTAATTGGGTATTTTAATCTGACGATATTCTCGCTTCGTTTACGACAACTTGATTTCAACTTACTGTAAACGAAGCTGATAGATATTGGTTTCACTGCTGCTCATTCGATGAAATACCAGCGTGCCTGATGTTGTCGTTGCCAGTGAATACGGATTAAAAGAGCCTGAAGTAACAACCTCTTCTTCACCATCAACTAGCTTTACAAGGCTCATTGGCTTGTCCTTAGCTCGATTCACTACGTGCAGTTGTCCGTCAATGACAATCCAATGACGATTATCTAATTGGCTTGATATCAGCGTCTTGTCCGCTAGATTTGTGTCCAGCAGATATAGCGACTCACCAGAGGTGTCTGACACAAACCATTGTCCATCGGCATACTGTGCGTTTCCAACATTGGCGAATAAGAGAGCTGAATGATTTCCCGTTAATTCAACGCTAAAAAGCGAATTAGACACCTGATCGACATAGGCTACTTTTTCGTTTGATAGCCACTGCCAATCCACTTTGTTTTTGGCATCTATCGGTAAAACGCTCTCTTCTTTAGACTCTGGATTGATGATGTGGATACTGTCATTGCGTTTGACGAGTAGTTGGCGTTCATCAGGCGACCAAGCCAGATCATATATATAGCTCGCCCTCTCAAACTGGCTCAACTGCGTTAACAACGCGTTTTTATCTTCAAGCCACACTTGAGCCGACCCTGTGCGTTTCGACGCGAATGCTAGCTTGTAGGAAGAGTTAGATAGCGCGGGGTTATAGTCTGCAAACGGTGAATTTATTCTTTTTGTTTCTTCGTTTTGCGTGATTTGATGAATGTCGAGATCGACAACACTAATCACAAATTCTATCGAATCTTGTGATTGCACATCACTAATACTTGTCATTGTGCCGACAGACGTAGAGGCAAGCAGTGTGCGCTTGCCTTCTAAAGATAGTTGATAAAGCTGATTCGCAGGATGCTCGCCTAAGTGATAGAGCGCATCACTCGCTTCTGACCACCTAAAGTGCGCGATATTGTATGGTAGCTCGTGTTCTAGTACCACGCGTTTACTGTTGATCTCGTATACAACAAGTGTTGACAGGTCGCCGACATCTTTAAGCACTGCCCACAACAGGCCATTAGGCGATGGCATTTGAAAACGTACACCTCTGCTGTCATAAGGTAACGATTGTCGACTCCCCTTCGATATATTTTGTTGCCACGAACCCGCATCATCAGACCAAACAAAACTGCCTGTTTGATTTAACACGAACACCTCAACGGGTGACTCTTGTATACACGTAGCAATGACTTCTTTCTTTGGAATATGGATACTTTCTAGCCGGTATATTTGGCATTGCCCCGTTTCATCGATATCACTATAGACGATCGATGAGCCCTCTGGTTGCAGCCATTTGGGGTAAACACTTCTGGCACTTACCGAAGTCAACAATTGGGCATTGGCATCACCAATTTGTTTTGTATAAATGCCGTAGCCATCACCTTCATTACCAATAAATACCAATTTATGTTTATCTGCATGTAGATGGGCATTAAGCTCTATACCCTCTCTGAAGCTTATCGGTTGTGGCACTGAAACTGGTATTGGCTGAGTAACCGCCGTTGGCGTGCTTTCTTTCTGCATTTCTGGCAGCAATATAAATAAGAGGAACGCGACAGTTAACGCTGCCGTAGCTTTGTACCCTATGCTTATTTTTGACGATAAGCCAACGTCGACGTGCTCTTCTGGGGTCTCTGTAACCTCTTCAAGTTCCGCAATAAACTGGTAACCCTTTTTCGGGATAGTTTTAATAATTGAGGATGATTTAGCACTATCGTTAAGCACTTTTCTCAGTCGAGTGATGGCTTTACTTATGGTGTTATCTTCTACAATGACACCCTGCCAAATTTGCTCTGCAATTTGCTCTCGAGATACGACTGTGTCTTTGTTGTCGATAAGGAAATTTAGAATTTTTGCCTGCTGGTGTTCCAAATGGAAAAATTCTTCGTCGCGGCTTAATACGCCTTGTTTTCTGTCAAACAAGAACCCACGAAACTTTACCAAGGAAGCCTGCACTAAACTACGACCTAACTATATGAATAAATTGTAAAATTAGCATAGCACATCAAGCACATTGATTGTCGATTGAAATACTTAACATGCTTGCCCGCAAGCCACACCAGAACTCCAAGCAAACTGGAAGTTGTAGCCTCCTAGCCAACCGGTGACATCAATCACTTCGCCGATGAAAAATAAGCCTGGCACTTTTTTACTCTCAAACGTTTTGCTGGATAACTCATCAGTATTCACGCCTCCCAGGGTCACCTCAGCGGTGCGGTAACCTTCGGTACCATTGGGTTTAATTTGCCATTGGTGCAGGTATTGACCCAGATATGTCACTTCGTCATTGCTGATTTGGTTAATCGCTTTATCGCTAATTTCTTTGTTGCTCACCATGGATTCAACTAAGCGTTTAGGCATGATAGTCGCCAACAGGTTTTTCAACGACTTTTGCGGGCTCGTTTCACGCCATTCTTTTACTAAGCCGTCAATCGGAGAATCTGGCAATAGATCAATTGTAACGGCTTGCCCTGCTCGCCAGAACGAAGATATCTGTAATATTGCAGGCCCAGAAAGACCACGATGCGTAAACAAAATATTCTCTCTAAACTGCGTGCCGTCTTCCGCGGTTACTACAGTTGGCAAGCTGATACCTGATAAACCATCAAAGCGCTGCTTATCGTGATCATGTAACGTAAATGGCACTAACGCCGCCATTGTAGGTAAGACGTCTAAATCAAACTGCTCAGCAATCTTGTAGCCAATTGGTGTTGCACCAAGTTTTGGCATGGTTAAACCACCTGACGCTACAACTAACGATTCACACTCGTAGCTCTCATCAGTTGTTTTGATAAGGTAACCACTCTCTTGTTTTGCGACCGATAATACTTCGCTTCGCAACGCAACTTCGACACCGGCCCATTCACACTCTGTCATTAACACGTCAACAATATCTTGCGCGCCGTTATCGCAGAATAACTGCCCAAGCGTTTTATGGTGAAATGGCATCGCGTGACGTTCAACTAACTCAATAAAATCCCGTGCTGTATATCGACTTAATGCTGACTTCACAAAATGTGGGTTTTGGCACAGATAATTTTCAGGACTGGCGTTTTCATTAGTAAAATTGCAACGACCGCCGCCACTAATCAATATTTTTCGCCCAGGCTTTTTACCCATATCAACAACAACAACAGACTTACCGCGATAGCCTGCCGTAGCCGCGCACATTAAACCTGCAGCGCCTGCACCGATAATGACAACATCTGTCTTTTTCAAAACGTAATCTACCCACACACAAAAAGAGGCAGAATTTTACCAGTTAGTCATCTGTATTTAAATTTATGAATATCGCTAAAAGATAAAAAGTTTATGTAGCAGGCATTTTTTAACCACTTGAGTCGGTATGTATATGAATTTACTTGAATATCTATGCAGCCCTAAACGATAATCAGTGTACATACCCTTTAGTCATCAATATCGCGATGTTAGCGTTAAAAATTCCACCTGTCGTATTAGTATTTATTTGCTGCCTGTTGATGTGGATAGTTCAAGCAGTAACACCTGAACTTCTCTTTCAACCACCACAACCTATTCTTTTATTTTTAGCGTTTTCAACACTAGGATTCGCCTTCGCGTTAGCGGGCGTGTTGTCATTTAAGCGCGCGCAAACAACCGTTAACCCAATGACACCAGATAGCTCTTCATCCCTTGTTGTTTCTGGCATTTATAGCGTTACGCGTAACCCAATGTATATTGGTTTTCTGTGCTTTTTAATAGGATTCGCTTTCTTTTTAAGTCATTACCTTGCTTTTATTTGGTGTGCGGGCTTTATTTGGTATATGAACAAGTATCAAATTGCTCCGGAAGAGCATGCGCTTACCAAAATTTTTGGTGAAGAGTACAAGGAATACTGTCTAAAGACTCGCCGCTGGCTTTAACAACATTGTTGTTTTTAATGACGCTTTTCACGTACACTGAGCCTAAACAACTGGTCCAATCAGAGGTGTATTATGCGTAAGAACGGTTTTACGTTAATAGAATTGGTTGTCGTTATTGTCATTTTAGGTATTCTAGCGGCAACGGCGTTGCCAAAGTTCATCGATCTTCAGAAAGACGCAGTTCAAGCAAACATGAACGCAATGAAAGGCGCACTTAAATCAGCTGAAACGCTGGTTGCGAATCAAATCATTCTAGATCAATCTCGCTTCAATAATGCGCGAAATCAATACACACTCGATACAGGTGAAACTATTCGTGTACGTGGTGAATTACCTGATGGACGCTGGAATAACACGTTCGCTTTTTTAGTCGATTTTGAAGACATTGGTCAGGTAAACAATAACAACTGCAATGATCCAGATCTTAAATGGTGTGTTCGCCAGCGTGGTCAGAACTGGTTTAATTCTCGCGGTTATTCTTCACTAGGCACAGGCCGTGGATTCGTTATTTTTCCTAATGGCTACAACGTCAACCAAGACCAATGCTATGTCTACTACATGAATCAAAACGCAAACGCCAATCCAGATCCTGTACAACCTTCTATTGTCGGCGTAGATTTTAGTGAGTGTTAATAAGGTTTGGATTATTGGTCTACCGCGAACAGCGACTACCAGCGTATGCGTTGCCAGTTTAGGTTTAGGACTAAAAACAGCGCATACGGCTTATACGCAAGACAGTATTAAGGACAGCCAAGTTGTAGCAGATACGCCTATATTTGCTGATTACCAAGCATTGGACAAGTTATACCCTAACAGTAAATTTGTTAATTTAGTGCGAAATACAGAATCTTGGGTACCCTCAATTCGACAATTGTTGCTTCGAATGTTTGACAATCTTCAGCGAGATGATGGTGGCTTTAACCCCTATCTGAAACGCTGTTACAACCAAGTATTTGCCCCCCTAACAATTGACAATATTCATGATGATAGCTTCTTAATTGACTGCTACAACCGACATCAAAAACATATTGCCCACTATTTTATTGGCCGCAACCAAGACCTGTTAACCATTGATATTAAAGATAAAGATAGCTTTGATATGTATTGTGCTTTTCTTGACGTTATCCCACCTCATGACCACCCTGGTTTTGAACGTATAAATATTGGCGGTAAGGTAACTGCGTGGAATAAAATCAAACATCCGCTAAAAATTGCATCAACACGCAATGGACGCATAGATAGTGCTTTGTACTAGGCCGATAGGCTGGTAAAATCGCCGCCTTTAACTTTCTAGGCAAAATTAATCACTATGTTTGAATTGAAGTACCAAACACCGTTCGAGTGGACTGAAGCGGTAATGGCAGATTTTGATAGCTTTTTGCAAGACCATGCAGCTGCTGAGAAAAAAGCATCGGGTATGGCTATGTCGATGTTGTCTCACTACCCCGATCGTATCAAGCTTGTAAAAGCAATGACTGATCTGGCACTAGAAGAACTCATCCACTTCAAACAAGTGTTAAAACTACTTTTAGCGCGTGATGTTCAGTTAGCTGACGACAAAAAAGACACTTACATTAAAGACATCCGCAAACTTTTCAGAAATGGTCGAGATGAGTTCTTAATGGACCGACTATTAGTAGCTGGTGTGATTGAAGCGCGTGGTCACGAGCGTTTTTCTTTGGTAGCAGAAGCGCTTCCTCAAGGTAAAGATAAAGACTTTTATGTGGGTATCGCTAAATCGGAAGAGAAACATAAAAACTTGTTTGTGGAACTTGCCTACGAGTATTTTGACAAAGAAGACGTAGATCAACGTTTAGAAGAGATTTTGATCGCAGAAGCTGACATTTGTGCGAAATTACCATTCCGTGCAGCGCTTCACTAATACACATATGCGTTAAAACAATACGTACAGGGTTTTCTATGACATCAGGGAAGATTTTATCAAGCATCGTCATTAGCTTATGCATTTTTACCGCTTCAGCTATTACGGCAAGCGCCTCTGCAAATGAGTCGCTACCTTGCGAAACCCAGACTGACGCATGTAGCTTTGTATTTCTAAACGCGTCAGGCGAACTGTTTAAACACAACCCTAAACGCGCAGATACCCGCTATCGCCCTTTTTCGACATTTAAGATACCTAACTCAATGATTGCCCTTGATACGGGCGTCGTTAATGACTTGTCGCAGACCTTTAGCGCAAACACGAACATGTATCCGCCCGAATCGTGGTGGCCTTCATCATGGACAAGTAAGGCACATACATTGCGAAGCGCTTACCAAGTATCAGCGGTGCCTTTATATCGTGAATTTGCGACTCAAATTGGCGAGCAACGTATGGTGAAATATTTAGCTGACTTTGATTACGGCAACCAAAATATCAGCTCAGGTCTCGATAATTTCTGGTTGGAAGAAAGCATTAAAATTTCAGCAACCGAACAGGTATCATTTTTACGCAAGCTTTATCATCAAGAGTTACCGTTAAAAAACGAAACTTACGCGTTGCTCAAGCCATTAACTGAGCACCAAACTCACCCAACACATGTCATTTATGCCAAAACAGGTACGGGGACATTAAGTAATACACTCGCAGAAGGCTGGTTTGTAGGTGCTATTGAAGATAACGGGCAATGGCACATTTTCGCAGCACATGCCAGTGAAGGGTCGTTCAGAGATGTCGTAAAAAAACGAATGATTATTGCTGAAAAATACCTGTCCCATTACGGTTATACGCTGCATCATAAATATCAATAGGAGCTCTCTTGCTAAGCTATCGTCACGCCTTTCATGCTGGAAACTTTGCTGATGTTTTAAAACACAGTGTATTGGCCTACGTATTGGAATACATGGCCAAGAAAGAAAAAGGCTATTGTTATTTCGACAGTCATTCCGGTGCTGGCATGTATCAGTTGGCAGATGACTACGCCCAAAAAACAGGGGAATACAAAGACGGCATCGACAAGCTGTACCAAAAAAACAATTTACCTCCCTTGCTTGATAGTTATGTAGACCTTATTCAATCGCTGAATAATCGTGCGGAGTTATCAGTTTACCCCGGCTCCCCCGCTATTGCGCAAGCATACGCACGTAAACAAGATACAGCCCGACTGTTTGAAATTCACCCGACTGACTTTGAACTGCTAACTGAATTTACAGACACGTGGAAACAATGCCGTCTACAGAAAAAAGATGGCTACAAAGGCGTGGTCAGTCAAATGCCGCCGACGACAAGGCGCGGTGTTTTACTGATAGACCCGCCTTATGAAATCAAAGACGATTATCAAAAAGCAGTCGATACAGTCGTTAAAGCGCATACAAAATTCGCTACTGGAACCTTTATAATTTGGTATCCCGTTGTGAAGCGTCACTTTATTGATGCCATGGAAAAAGGCCTTACAGACAGCGGTATTCGAAATATATTGCAAACAGAATTGTGTTTGCTAGCCGATAGCGAAGAATACGGTATGACAGGGACAGGATTATTTATTGTTAACCCGCCGTGGCAACTTGAAGCAGAATTAGAAACTGCACTACCTTACCTAGTTAGTACGCTTGGTACACAAAAAAGTCAGTTTACTCTGCGCCAACTTGTAAACGAATAGACATACTTTGAGGGCGCTATATGCCCTCTTGTCCCAAACTTTCTGCCACTGAAACATTTTCTTATACCTTTCATACAAACTGTAACGCAGAATTCGAATTAAATTGGCTATTATATCGTCAGCTTAATCAAATATTCTGTGTATGCCGTCAATTACTAAATTATTATTGTTTGTTATCACATTAGCGACTCCGACCTTTACTATGGCTGGTGAGTTAAGTGGGTTAATGATGATATTCTTGCCAGGCTTTGTCTTTTTAGTCTGTGGCGTTGTTGCCGTCACGTATGCACTGACCTCATCAATCGAACACTATTGGTTGAAAACCTCAATTCGCTTCTTTGTTGTACTTTTAGTGGTCACACCAAGTCATATCAGTGGCTCAGCCGCGTGGTGGCCAAATGGCATTGCCATATTTTTTGACGATACCGTCAATGTTATAAATGCTTTTGCCTGTACCTCAGGGCTTACATTAATCATGCTATTTTCTTGGTGGTTGCTCAAAAAACAACGTAAGGTATAAACAGTACTTTTCGTCACTGGCAATTATTGCCTCATTAGCTATGTCTTCTTCAAACAACCCTAAGTTACTCGGCGTAGAGCAAATTGCTATTGCGATATCAGATTTAGATTCAGCAGTGGATTTTTACCATAGAAAGCTTGGCATACCCTTAGCGTTTGATGTACCGCCGAATCTCGCTTTTCTCCTGCTAGGCGACAACCGGCTGATGTTAACAACCTTGCAGGGGGAGCCGAAAGACCATCACACTTCCGTTATTTATTATCAAACCGTCGATATCGAGGCGTATTTTTCGTCGCTTTCTTCAATGGGTATAACAATCGAACGCGCCCCTCAGTTGGCCGCTAAAATGCCAGATCACGATTTATGGATTGGCTTTATCCGTGATCCTGATGATAACCTAGTAGGAATAATGGAAGAAAAACAACCAGGTAACTCATGAATTCACTCTTCAAAATAATTAAAACGACCATTGTATCAAGCTTATTGATTGGGCTATTTACAGTGCAAGCGAATGCTCAGCCAGCAGACAAAGCAGTGCTAGAGCAATTGCTAAACGACTTTTTAGCCAACAGCGTGCAAGACGATAAAAAGAACCACGATAGATTTTGGGCAGACGATTTAATCTATACCAGTTCTTCTGGCACTCGTTTTGACAAAGCATTCATTATGAAAGGCATTAATGACTCGGCGAGTAAAGACGGCCAACCCGTTCCACATTATTGGGCAGAGGAAACAGATATTAGAGTATATGGCGATACCGCTATTGTCGCGTTTAAGCTGATGCATAAGGCACATAAAGACGCAAAAGAGATGCAACAAACCTATTTCAATACCGGTACTTTTCTAAAGCGTGACGGAAAATGGCAAGCGGTAGCATGGCAAGCGACAAAAATTCCTACAGAGAAGTAATTTATAACAATCACTCATTAAAAAAGCCGCGCTAAAGCGGCTTTTTTAATGTTGAAGTTCAATAGTTTTCTAGAAAGTAAACGTCGACGTAATAAAGAACGATCGCCCTACAACGTCATATATACTCGGCTCAGTATCCATGTCCGACGCACCAGGTATAATCTCTGGTTCTTTATCAAACAAGTTGATAATACCTGCATTTATTCTTAGCGCCTCAGATGCCTGAAATGATAGTGACATATCATGATATGCAACACTTGCTGTATTGAACGCTTCACCAAACCATTCACCTTCCATACCTTTGATAAACTGAATGCTGTATAAAGCGCTTAAATCGTCGCTAATATCGGCTTCCACGTCTAAGTTTGCACGTAGTTCTGAATAACCGCCGTAGTAACCATCAATTGATCCTGCGTAGTCGATGCCCTCTTCTTCAAACTCAATCATATAAGTAGAATTTAAAGACACCTTAAACAGATCGCCTTTGTACTGAATTTCCCAATCAATACCTGAGATTTTCTGGTCTGCAATATTGATCAATGGCGACTCCATCATAGTTAAGTCACCATCGGGTGTAATATTAATTTGCTCACACGCAGTAGTGTCGCCGGCAAAACACTCATCGATTGAGCCTTGTAAATCAGGCGAACCAATGGCGTTCGTTGTTTCGAAGCGCCAGTAATCAAGCGTCGTTTCAATATTGTCTGTAATGTCCCACACAATACCAAACGTGAATGAATCGCTTTCTTCTGGCTCTAGCTCTTCAGCACTGGTGTACGTTACTAACCCTTCATATTCCTCGTCATACCAAGGATCGTAAATAAAAACGTAACTACCAAAAGCACCGCCAAACAGTTCATTAATGTTTGGTGCTCTAAAGCCCGTTGCTCGCACTGCCCTGAACATTAAATCGTCGTTTACACGATACGTTGCACCAAGTTTCCACGTTAGCTCGCTGCCAAAGGTAGAGTAGTCATCAAGTCGCAATGCTGAATCTAAGGTAAAACCATTTTCAAATGGGTATGAGGTTTCTACAAAAGCCGATTGCACGTTGTAATCGCCATCGGTCGGCAAAATTATCGCCCCTGTACTCAAACCTTGTTGGCTGACTTCATCGGGCGTGTAATAGCCCTCTTCCCAACGACTCTCTGCACCAAACACGTAACCTAAACCAAACTCAGTTTCACCACTATAGCCCGCTGTAATCAGTGTTTGCTCGTTACCGCCTTTACCATCGTCGGTATAAATCACACCTTCCGAAATTAAAAAGTCTCTGTCTAACTGCTCACCGCTAAACCAAAGTGCTTGGTTCGCATAAATACTGTATTCCATGTTGACGGCATGAATACCATTTTGCATGGTTTCGTCAGCTTCATTTTTTGCATACGTGACAGAGACATCCCAGCTATCTCCGTTTTCTAAGTGGCCCTTTAGTTCTGCAGAAATACGGTAAGTATCGGTTTTTTGTTGAACCTTTCGATTACCTGCATCGGTAAATCGACGCGTATACTCTAGGTAATAAGGTACGCCGTACTCAGGGTCTTCAAAATATGCGAGATATTCAGGGTCAATGTAGTAAGTATCTAAGTACCAAAGCGCTGGCTCTGGTGCCAATAGCTGCTTTGAATCACGATGTGTATAAAAGGCATCAACATTAAGTGCTAAATCATCCGAAAGGTCTTGATTGTAACTCGCGAAAATACTGTACAAATCATTTGGCGTTTGCGCGTAACTTTGCTCAGTGTAGTCATAACATACATCTTGGTATTCAAAGCCGCCATTGCCATCAGGCACTAAACCGTCAACTTTACCGCCAGGCACGTAATATGAGCAAGCCGGTGATACGAAATCACGATCAGATTGGATAATATCTTCACGACCTGAATACTGAAGACCAACCGCTAATTTGCCATCAGCAAAGTCAAAACCATGCAGTAAGCTAATATCATAAGTTTCACCATCACCTTTGTCGGTCGTCGCAAAATCAACGGTTAGTTCAGTATCATCAAATGACTTGTGCGTAATGATATTAACGACACCTGCAATGGCATCAGACCCGTATACGGCCGACGCGCCGTCTTTGAGAATTTCTACCGATTTGATCATCGAAAGTGGAATTGTATTTAAATCGACTGATGCATCGGCGCCGATACCTGAAGGCACCATTCGGCGACCATTTAACAGAACAAGTGTGCGATTTTCACCCATACCACGCAGGTTAACGGTAGCAGAACCACCACCGCCATTGTTGCTATGACCGCCAAGGTTAGTGCCTGCAACAACGGTTTGTGCAGAAAGTACGTCTTCTAGCGACTGAAAACCGGCTTTAACAATATAATCAGAAGAGATTACAGTAACAGGGCTTGCTGTTTCGATATCAGCACGACTAATACGAGAACCCGTTACCACAATGCGTTCTACCTCTTCACTTGCCGTCTCGTCAGCAACAGCATGTCCACTGAATAATGGCAAAGAGAAAAGTGTCGGGGTTATAACAGCAAATGAAATTGCCTTACAAAGTGGCGATAAAGCGCGCATGTAATGTAAACCTCTCTATTAAAGTCAAATACGTGCTTATTCTTGTTGTTATATGCAGATTACATTTTGACACATTTGGTAAGAGTGGTCTGTTACATCAATGTAATTAGCTAATTAATTCAATAGGTTAAAAACTTGTTAACACCGTTAACATGACGTTAATACTGGTATGACCAGAGCGTTATTTGTACACTTATAGGTACATAAACGCCTATTTGCTGTTACGAAACAATTACGTTTACAGCAAGCTCCATACCATCCACCGTCCAACGTTCGGCTAGTTTGTTATAAATAACGCGGCCAATCAGTGTTTTCTGGCTACCATCGTCATACTGCACTTGCATATGACAGATATGGTTATGTTCCAATACGAAGTTGTCGATACTGACTTGGCTGGGTTTGCGTTGCGGTAATGAAGGGCTGCGTCGTTTGTACCAGTCCCTTGGAATGATCTCAAATTGATAAGTCATAATTTCCTATACTAGTTATATGATTTCCTTTATTGAAGTGTATGTTGATGATAAGTCTAACTCACATTGCTTTGCATGTCGCCGATCTCGAAGCCTGTGTTGGTTTTTATCAGCAGTATGCTGGCATGTATATTATTCGCGATCGAAGACCTCATGGAGAAAAAGGAAAGCGAATCGTTTGGCTAGCTGAACGCGGCAGAGAAACCTCTTTTATAATGGTTGTGCTTCCAGGAGGACCAAAAAAACAGCAAGCCGACAATGACTTTTCCCATTTGGGTTTTGCGTTAGAAAGTAAACAGGCTGTTGATGACATTGCAGAGCAAGCAGACCGTGATGGTATTTTGGTGTGGCCGTGTAAACAAGAACCCTATCCCGTGGGATACTACTGCGGCATAAAAGATCCAGACGGAAACTTCGTTGAGTTTAGCTATGGCCAGCCACTAGGGCCCGGCGCCGAAGACTGCCCTAATATGGTTAACTTGAAATAAAGATCAACACTATACCAATAAAAAGGCGAGACAAATGTCGACATTGAAAACACAAGAAAATGATGCGAGTGTTGAGGACTTTATCAACAGTATTGACCATCCACAAAAAGAGCATGATGCACGAACTCTTGTCTCCTTTTTTGAGGCAATCACCGGCAAACCGCCTCGAATGTGGGGTAATAGCATCATTGGTTTTGGCAAGTATACCTACGAAAATACCGCTAAAGGCGGACAATGGCCAGTAACGGGTTTCTCTCCTCGAAAATCGGCGTTAAGCGTCTATATCATGCCTGGTTTTGATAGTTTTGAGGAAGAGCTTGCAGCTCTGGGCAAGCACAAAATAGGCAAATCTTGCCTTTATATTAATAGGCTGGACGACATTAACATCGATGTCCTCGAAGTCATTGTCGCCAAGTCTATTGCTATAATGAGCACTCGATATCCGTTAGAGTGAACGCGTCAAAATCGGTAAATATGGTCGCTTTACTAAAATGAAATTGGCTCCCCACTTAGTATTTGCATGAGAAACGGCGTTAAACCAAATATCCCAACACACATTAGGAGCGTTAAAGTAACCAAGACGCAGCTTGTTAGGTATTTAATACTAACACTGCTCTTAGAGCTACCATAAAAATATAACTGTGCGGCAGCCAATGGAATGATGAAACAGCCGAATGTCCACATAGCAAAGAAAGGATCACCAAATCCTGGAGTGGCGCCGACCATGGTACCTGTGATCAAATAACTGAAAACACCCACTCTCAAAAACCACTGTGCATTTGAGACTAGAAATAGCCTGATAGCCCACTTTTTATGGTCAGCAAGCTTTCTGTTTCTTGCTGTTTTAACGGTAAAATAAGCAAATCCTAGAATAAGAAACCCATTGATACTTGTGCCTATCGCAGCGGTGGTATCAGGGCTAGCACCTCGAACCCAGGACAAGTAAAAGCCAGACAACGCCAATAGAAATACTGTAATCAGATATACATAGCCGTTGATTTTATGAAATTTTGGAGCAGCTGTTCTTACTTTTGGAATGAGCTGTAACGCGCCGCCAAAAGCCACTATACCAGCACCTACCGCATGAAAAGCAAACGCCAAATTACCCGCTGAGTCGCCCTCTTCATAAGGACGGCTTCCTAATGGTTCCCAGCGATTCCATATTTCCATATTGTTTTCAATCACTGAAAAACCATAAAACGCCATGATGTAGTAAAAGAATAGCCATTGACCAACTAAGATAGCCAAAAACCAAAATAGCGCCGAATATTTTAATACCGAATTTGCTAGCGCCAACTGTGACTTTTTAGCGTGGTCGATTGAACCCGAACGGTTTCCAACGTCTTGCGATAAAGCAGCGTTTTTAGATATGTTTTCCACAACACATTCCTTTCTAAAAGTAAAACTTGTCAGGAATAGTATGGAATTACCCATTTTGTAGCGTCCGAATGGGCATATTTGGACGAATTAAACACTTAATTGCCTATTATTCACCCTAATGTGACGTTTTATAGGCTGTTGGCGTTTCGCCAACTAACTTCTTAAAAGCAGAATTAAAAGTCGACTTGGACTTGAAACCCACCTCATAAGCAATTGAAGTCACCAACATGTCACTGTTTAGAAGCAAGTCTTTTGCATGTTCAATTCGATAGGTATTTACGAACGAAAAGAAATTGGTGTGCATATGTTGAGATAATGTTTCTGATATATGATTTTCTGACTCAGTAATTGCTTCTGATAACTTATTCAGTGACAGATCATCTTGCAAGAACAGCCTCTCTTCTTTCATAGCGAGCTCAAGTTTAGTGGAGATCGCTTGCATTTTTTCATCACTTAATAGTGCAGTTCTTGGTTTAACCTCTTTAGGTTCTCCCTTGTCACAAGCTTTAAGTACTTTTTGGTTTAGTGCCCTTTTGATGAAAACGGCAAGAGCAAATGCAGTAAACAAAGGCAAGACTATACCTGTTCCAAACCATCGAACGCCGAGTGCTCCAAGTGAAAACTCTGCAGCATACAATAACCATGCTCCCCCCCATAAAAATAAAACCCCTCTAAACCAGCCCAGTGATTTATTTTCAATGTCGGAGAATCGCTCCATTAGTTGTTCGAGGTGGGAATTATGAAGTTTAAGTGCCATACCCAAAAATAAAAGAGTGTAAAAAATAAAAATCGCAGTTGTCGATAAACACGTCATTACTGCAATTTTCCACAATTTTGGATCCCGTGTTTCAGGGCTAGCCAACGCTAATTTTTCCGCAGGGCTTATCAATAGAATAAAAGGTAGCATTACTATAATGACAACAAGAGGCCCAGAAAAACTGAGTAACTTTACCCGTTTATCAATTTCGGCCTCCGGCGACATAGTTGCGTGGGCGTAAAAGTATAGTGCAGGCCCAAGTAAGACTTTGAAGGGCAACTCTAACCCCGCTATGCCTGGGGCATAAACATACACAGCTGATGAAATATAAAGTTCACCAACCAGATGTAGCATCAATAAAAGTAAAATTCCCTTGAGAAACAGGTTTTGCCGCTCATTTGATCGCGTAAACACGTCTAAAGACGCAAGTATGACCATTCCCATCATGCAGGAGTACAAAACGGTTGGAAAAACGCTGACCATCAAAGTTCCGAAGTTAGTTGTAATGAAGCAGCGCTCACTATAAAGCTGTCTCCACTATGCCGTCAACTAGGTAAAAATGTAATCAAACATACTGGTTAACGTCTGTAATTATTACACTTTTTATAACATTTCATGTTCATATTTTCCTAACGTATAAACATGAGCGGCGTTCATCAAAAAAATGTTTTTATCTGATTTACTATCTATCTTTAAGTAGTCACTGTGTGAAACTTTCTCATTTTCTCAGACCTATAAAGCATTAAAGGTTACATGTATAAAAGTGTCAAAACGGTGAACCAGAAAAAGTGTTTTTTGTCTTACCTTAATAAAGAGTAAGGAAATTCATCAATGAGATTACTAACAGTATTAATACTTATCATCGCCAGCACGGGGTGCACAAATAAGCAGTTGTATCAAGTTGGCCAAAATTACGAGCAAAGCGAATGTATCCGCAACGCCCAATCCGCCGAAGAGCACCAAACTTGTTACCAAAAGCGAAAATCATACAAAGAATACAAAAAGGAACGCGAAGCGGTCATTGATAAGTCATAAATCGGTTAACACGCGCCAGTTACGTGATAACCGACATTTGCAAAGTGAACACAACCGACCAATAAAATCACGAACCTATTTAAACCGGAAGTTTTGCATCGTTTTTTCTAGCGTGTCTGAATTAATGCTTAAATCGCTAAATATATCTTCCAATGCTTGAGAGGCTTCAAGTTCATGATTTGCAAGATCTAGTACATTAGATGCATCACTTGCAATGGTTGACGCTACGGTTGATTGCTCTTCTGCCGCAGAAGATACACTCATGGCAAGCCCCTCTACTTGTTTACTTTGGTTGTGGACTTGTTCAGAGGCTTCTCGTGCCTTTTCAAATTGCTCTAACGCCATTTGAGATTGTGAAGAGCTGTTATTAATTGACTGCACAACACCAGCTGTAATGGTTTGTAATGTACTTAACAATTCAGCTATTTTCTCTGATGACTCTTTACTATTTGCCGCTAAGCTGCGCACCTCATCTGCAACAACGGCAAAACCTCTGCCGTGGTCTCCCGCCCTCGCCGCTTCAATTGCTGCATTAAGCGCCAACAAGTTGGTTTGTTCTGCAATGCTGCTAATGGTATCCAGAATTGAAGATATACTAGCCACTTGTTGTTCCATCTGATCTGCTTGAGCTTCAACTTCATTCATACTCGAAGACAGTGCCGAAATAGACTGCTGACTGCTTTGATTTTCTTCAATTAAACGTTGCGCACCACTGTTTAATTGATCACTGGCATCTAACGTTTGTGAGGCTGATTCTGCTATTTCACGGCTTGTCACCGCCATTTCTTCAATTGCACTTGCAATGTTAGTTGCCATCGCCTGTGTTTTAACGGCGTCCTCAAGTACAGTTTGCGTCGCATCATGCATATTGTTATTTAAGCGAGTTCCTGATTGGACAGACTTATCTACCCCAAGCAGCAGCACTTTGAATGCGTGAATAGTGTTATGAATAGCATTGGAAATAGCGCCGAGTTCATCTTTAGTGTCTAAGCGAAGTTCAACCGTCAAATCACCCGACTCTGCCTGCTCTAACATCTGTGTCAATTGGCCTAACTCTTTTCTCAGTTTTGCGATGAGATAGGTGTTCAGCAAAATAATACCGCCCAGTACAACGACAAATAAAACAACGGTGAACGTAAGATCAAAATGCGCGGCATCCAGCATTTCATCGCCTTCCGTTTGAATCAGCTCCCACTGCTTATCCAACAACCCTTTTATACTGCCAATTTGCTTGGTTGCTAATGGGAACCAAGCAGATGGTTCTGGTAAAGAACCAAAATCTGGCGACGTAGACTGTAATAATGTGCTCGTTATATTGGCAATGTTTGCAGAGTCAGCGCTTTGCGTAATAGTGTTAAATGCAGCAGCACTGTCGCCTTGCAAACTTACTTTGAGAAAATCAGTGAGTAAACCAACCTCACGACTATACAATGCAATATCTTTTTGTATGGATTCACTAATGGACTTGCGCGCCAATACACCATTGATTTTCCCACGATTCTGACCAAGTCGTTCTTTAAACTGCGCAAATTGAAATGCTGCACTGAGATCTTTAGCAAGTATCGGGTGCTTTATACGGTTTTTGAGATTGTTTGCGATATCTAACGCTATTTTGTTCAGTGTACTGTAGTATTCAAATGCGCCTTTGCCATTGCGTTGATCTACTTGCCGTCTTAAATTCGCTTTACCTTGTTCATGGCTATAAAGTACATTGAGGTAGTTTTGGATTTTTTCATCTTTAAATTCAAAGGAATTATAGGTGGCACGCAAATGTTGCATGGCAGCATCAGCTTTACCACGTTGCTCAGTCACCTTTGCTTTGGCTGCATCTGTACCACTACCCAAGAAGCCAGCAGTTAATCCCCGCTCTACCGCATGATTATGGGCAACTTTCTCAAGCGCATCTAATAGAGATACTAAGGCAACATCTTGTTCGATGGTTTTTGACTCTTGCCATTTATAGCTAATGTTTTGAAACAGTAAAGTGACAATAAACAATGTTAGTATGGCCGAGCTCACCAAAGAGAGCTGGACGATAGACAGTTTGCTAAGTAGGCGCTTCATGCGTATTTCCTTCCAACAAGTGCATCCCCACCCTTGGATATAAGTGGGTTATTATTCTTAAAACTACATTTGAGGTAACAACATCCTCTTCACAGCTTCTACTCTATTGTAGTAAGAATTTAAAAATGAATAATATTTAATTATTTTATATGCATAAAAAGCCGAAAAAACAAATGTATAGCGTCATTTATTAAATTGTTATGCATTTTCATGGTGATTTAGAGGATTAGCGACGGGTAAATGGTCTTAATAAACGTTAAGTACCCTCAGTCAGAATGACATTCACGTCGGCACAAGACTGCCGCAGTTGTTTCCAAGGCTGGTATTCATCTGAGTAGTACCATGCTTTAAATCGTTCAATGCTCGGGAATTCATGCACCACAATGAAGTTGCTTGGCCAATTGCCTTCAAGCACTTCACCGGAGTACCCTTTTATTAAAAAGCGTCCACCATACGCCTCAATAGTAGGTATATGCCCTTTCACGTATTCACTAAACTTTTCATCATCATGGATACGCAAGATATTAACAATATTGTAAGCTTTTGACATGTGAGCCTCGACACTGCTTTTTAGTTCAGTGTAGAGGCTTTTTTAGTGTGTGCCACTAAAGTTGATTGTCGATAACCCCATCGATGTGATGCTTAAAGGTAACAAAATCAATGTTGCCACCGGAAAGCACAACACCCACTCTTTTGCCCGTCATTTGTTGTCTTTCCTTCATCAAGCCTGCAAGCGGCACAGCGCCTGCCCCTTCAGCCAAGTTATGAGTTGTTTTGAAGTAGGTAAACATAGCCTCTGCAATTTCCTTATCAGATACTGTAATCACCCGCTCTGCGCCATTTTTTATAATATCAAAAGCTTCTTCCATAGGCGCCCTTGTCGCCACGCCATCAGCGATAGTATTGGCATAGTCAGTATTAACCACTTTTCCAGCGTCAAACGATAGCTTAAAGGTAGGAGCTCCCTCGGAGACCACTCCTACAATGTTCGTTTTTAGGCCCAATAAATCTCGTGTTTTTATTAATGCGCAAATACCCGACCCCATGCCAATGGGCACATACACTGTGTCTAAATTTGGCTGCGCAGTGAAAAACTCCAATGCGTATGTCGCAACACCTATAACTAACTCTCGTTGAAATGGCGCAATGATTTGGTGACCAGTTTGCTGTTGCAGACTTACACTGTGCTTACGTGCCGCTTCAAAGTCTTCACCATGGATCACTAGATTTGCGCCGAAACTTTTTATCGCGGCATTTTGGTCAGCGTTGTTGCACTCTGGCACTACTATAGTTACCTGCAAACCCGCTTTGTTTCCTGAGTAAGATAAGCTCTGTCCATGATTTCCCCTCGTGGCGGAAAGCACACCTTTGGGACGGTTTTTACTTCGTATCAGCTCATGCATCAAGTACAACCCTCCACGTACTTTAAATGCAGTTGTTGGCGTGTGATTCTCATGTTTTACCCATACCTCTGTGCCGATAAGTGAGCTGAGTTGTGGCCAACTATATTGTGGCGTAGCAGGCATCGACTGGTAGACAACGTTCGCAGCACTTTCTAATTCAGGTAAAGAAAACATAGGGTAAGCCTTTTTGTAATTGTTAAAGCAACATTGACAACTAGCTTAGATTAGCGAATTGTATGGCTCAATGAATATATTGTATGGCAGATAATATAATTTGAATAATACAGTTCAGCGCATAAGTCGCTATGAAAGATGGGCGCAATAACATGTGGGCTCCATCGCTATCTGACAGTGACAAACCGCTTTATCAACAAATAGTCGATGCCATGGCAGCAGATATTGCGTCAGGAAAATTAGCCATAGGTGAGAAACTTCCACCGCAGCGCCAACTCGCTTGGCATTTGGA
This sequence comes from Thalassotalea euphylliae, assembly GCF_042682785.1. Taxonomy (GTDB): domain Bacteria; phylum Pseudomonadota; class Gammaproteobacteria; order Enterobacterales; family Alteromonadaceae; genus Thalassotalea_F; species Thalassotalea_F euphylliae. The sequence continues at coordinate 1,052,041 of NZ_JBHUIB010000003.1, forward strand.
TATCAACTTAAGTACGGTGACTAAAGCGTTCCACTTGGCCGCACAGCAACACCTCATTGCTGGTGAAGTTGGGCGCGGTACATATATTCTAGGGCAAAGCGTAGAGGCAGAGCTGTTTTTACTGAACCAAGCTAAACAGCCAAAAGGCGATACTCATGACACTAGTGCAATAATCGATCTAAGCACACACATACCCGCCACTAAGGTGCATGATCATGATTTAGAGAATGCCATTTCCGCAATAACCAAAGCTCATAATGGCCTATCTACATTTCTTGATTACCACTCTCCATCCTCTCTAGCTCACCTACAAATGGCTGCGTCAACTTGGCTGAACCAGAACCAATATAAGATTCCCGCAGACAGGTGCGTTATAACAAATACTGCACAAAATGCGTTAATGGTCAGTTTAATGGCCTCCTGTCAAAAAGATGATGTTGTACTTGTTAATGAACTGACTTTTCCGGGCATGAAAGCGATTGCCAAACAGCTGCACCTTAAACTTTATGGCGTAAAGACCGATCAGCAAGGTATCATTCCTGAAGCATTAGATTTGGCAATAAGAAGTACAGGTGCCAGGGTGCTAGTTTCCGACTCAACGTTCCAAAACCCCACTGGTGCTTGCATGTCTGCTGAGAGACAAACCGCCTTTATTAATGTATTGAAACGACATAACCTGCTTTTTATTGAAGAGTTTGTCATGGGAATGTTGGCTGGCGCTCCTCCTGTATCAGGTGCAATTCAAACACAATCAATACTTATCTCAAGTTTTGCCAAAACCGTCTCGCCTGGTATTCGATTTGCCACTATTGCCGGTAAACACCCTATTTTAGAAACCGTTGCTCAAGAATCGCACGCAACCAGCTGGCAAATGAGTCCATTAATGGCGGAAGTAGCACGTCACTGGATAAACGAAGGTATAGCAGAGCAACGAAAACAATGGCAAATAAACGAAATAGCAAAGCGTTATCGAATATTTAAACAAGTCATGCCTGAATTATCTTTGCCAACTGATAGTAATGGCTGCTCACATGTTTGGTTACCTACGTTAGGCGATGCAAAGGAGGCTGCCATCGTGCTGGAAAAGAAAGGAGTACGTGTAGTGCCGTCACACTACTTTGCGGTTAACCATCAGTTTATTCAAGCTGTTCGAGTCAGTCTAACGGCTGCAAAATCAAGGCAGCAATTAAAGATTGGCTTAGAGCGAATTAAAGGCTCGGGTGTACTCTGTTTATGATAATAGACGTACTTGTGACAACAGCCAGCCACTGGTTGATACTTTTTGCCCTACTGCTACCAAGCATAAAATCGGGCGCAATACATAAACCATCTTTACTGATAGCCTTGTTAACTTATTTAATTGTCAATTTGTTATTTACCCTTGAACTAAAACTTTTCACACAAACACATATTCATTCAACAATAGATTGGCCTTGGCTTAACTACATGGCGGTTTGTATATTTAGTGGGTTGCTAATTTGGAGGCTGAAAAATACCCCCTATTTTGTATCTCACCAGAAAAGCCTTAAACACCTGAGAACCAATACGCCCCAAACTACAACCTACACATTCCTAAAAATTACAGGATTACTTTTAGCAACCAAATTTGTAGTTGCCGCGCTATTTGGTGGCGACGATGGCGTATACGATCCAGAAGAATTGTTGTTTTTAGGGACAATGCATGGACTTGCATACGAGCCCTATTTTCGTGGAGTGCTTCTCCTATCATTATTACATGCACTAGAGAATAATCAGCCAAAGTGGAAAATGCCTAAGGTATTTATTGGGCTCCCATACCTTGCAACCACTTTATTATTCGCCTTGCAAATAAGCCTTTCATTTAGTGGTGGGTACTGGCAGTTTTATCCCTTGAGTTTTCTCACCATGCTTATTTATGGCTCAATGCTCTGCTGGTTGAAAGTAAGAACCAACAATTTGTTGTTGGTTATTCTGGCCCATAATGCGGCTGTGCTATTTAGCCAATTTCTCCAGATGTTCTGGGAAAGCCTGTATAAACGCGTCATAACCCTGCGCATCAAAATTTGCAGAGAGTTTATTCATAAAGCCGTGCATATATGACACCTGAAACGAATTTACTCGCTTAGTCTGATTTAAAGAACGCGAAAGAGACGTTACGTCGAAATGGTTTTCGCTTATAGGAAATATGAGCGTAGTAGGAACAGAAGGAACAAGCTCAGCCGCATATCTAATTTGGCCGCCATAAACACCGATAAAGCGATCTATATTTATGTTTTCGATGAAAGACTCATTCACAACTTGCCAAAGCGCTGAAGCCCCTGCACTAAAACCTAACAGGGTTATAGGATGTTCACGATGGAAAAGTTTGGCTTTTAAGGCCGTAGAGATAATCTGTACATAGTTTTCTATGCCGACATTAGTTGTAAAATATTGGTAGGCAGATCGCTCCGACTCAAACGTAGGGAGCGCACCATCGTAAGGGTCGATAATTACAGGGAATTGGTGCGCAGCGCTTGGTTCAACTGAATGTTGTAAAGCTGATGCAAGCGCTTTAAGCGGAGCTGTTTTACCAAAAATGTCACTGACAATCACAAGCGACATTAAATTTACGCCTCTTCGTCGTCCGTATCTATATCTGTAGGCGCAAGTTTTGGCCCTTTTCTCAAGATAGGCATATCACCCGCATCTTCAGCCATAAACTGCATTTTCTTATTAATGCGTTTCGCTTTAATCGGTGCTTTTTTAGCAGCTTTTGCATCTTGTTTTTTCGCAGGCTTAGCCTTTTTCGGCTTTTTAGGTTTTAAGCCTTTAAACTTAGCTTTTAAGCCCTCAATTTCATTGAAACTGATTTTTTGCTGTAAAAAGCCTTCGATATTTTTGAAGCTGATCCAATCTTTCGGACCAACAAAAGAAATAGCATCGCCCTTGTTACCCGCACGACCAGTACGACCAATACGGTGGACAAACTCTTCCGTATGCTTAGGCATATCAAAGTTGATGACGTGAGACACGTTCGCCAAATCTAAACCACGTGATGCAAGGTCTGTAGTAATGAGTATTTGTTCTCGACCTTTAGAGAAGCTGTCCATAATTTGGTTACGCGTACTCTGATTTAGCTCCCCAGATAAGGCAATAGCTGAACGACCTGACTCTTTAAGCTTCGTTGCTAAACGCTCGGTATCACTGCGTGTTGCAGTAAATATTATCGTCTGTTGCATCTCTTCATTTTCTAAGAAATGCATTAACAACGCCTCTTTGTGATCAAGGTTATCAACTAAAAAGAAACGCTTGGTAATGTCTTCATGCTCTGAATGGCCATGCTCAATTGCGATGCGTTTGGGGGATTTTAATAACTCGACGGCAAAATCATTCACCTGTGCGTGATCTAACGTCGCTGAAAACATCAAGGTCTGACGTTTACGATGGTCTGCTGCCTTATTGATTTTACTTAGCTGCTCTGCAAAACCTAAATCAAGCATACGGTCTGCTTCGTCTAGAATTAGCAATTCAAGGCCTTGTAAATAGAAGTGACCATGCTCTAAATGGTCTGCTAAACGACCCGGTGTTGCGACAATAAAATGAGGGTCTTTCGATAAGGTTTTGTACTGGTCGTTAAAGTTTTCACCACCTAAAATCAGCACTGCTTTAAACTGGGTGTTGGCAAGCATACCGCGCAGTTCGCCATATACTTGTTTAGCTAGCTCTCGCGTAGGCGCAAGAATAAGTACGCGAGGGTCTTTTTTTGATAAAGCACGCTGTGTAGATAAACGTTGAACCGCAGGCAAAATAAACGCTAACGTTTTACCTGAACCCGTTTTAGAAGACGCGATTATGTCATGGCCAGCCATGGCGACAGGTATCGCTTGCATTTGAATTTCAGTCGGTTCAGTAAAGCCTTTATGTTCAATGGTTTCCATCAAGCGTTTGTCTAAACCAAAATCTTTAAAATTCAATATGTTCTCCTAAAAGTATAACGAGTGTAATAAAACCCTTATTATAACCGGAACAAGATTGAATTGAGCAGCAAATTTTATCGGAAAGAAGATTTAATGGTGATTTCTATAAAATAAAGCCTTTCACACGTTCCATTTGTGTTTGTAACCAAAGGCTTCGTGCGTGTGTCACCACCTCGGATTCTAATTTACCGCTCAGAATGTCTTCACCAACAGTCTGCGCTTCATAGTTAAAGCCAAACGACTCGCGCCCGTCTTCAAACTTTTCGACTTCTTCATCCAAAACAAATAGCGAGCAGCTGTTTGCACGCCAGAAATCATGAATAGCAATATAACCTTTGTCACCAATAATGTAGGCAAAATTATTCAACTTACACTGAAACGAGGTTGCCAAGGTCGCCTTAGCATCACCTAATTCAGCTAGCATAATCACGTCGTCCTCCACACCATTTGGCGCGATATGTCCGTTAACATGCCAGTAATCGATGTCTCTATTAAGAAAATATGCAGCAATAGCAATGGGATAAATACCCATTTCGAGTAAACAACCACCGGCGAGTTTTTTGTCGTACTCCCGTAAATTTGGGTCATACGGTATGGGATAGCCAAAGTCCGCCTTTACATGCTTTATATTGCCAATACGGCCTTGTTCTACCCACTCTTTTGCCTTAACGATTGCAGGAAGAAAATATGTCCACATCGCTTCCATAATGTAAACACCACGGGTCTTTGCTAGCGTGGTTAATTGGCGGCATTGCTCTGAAGACACGGTGAATGGCTTTTCACATAAGACGTGTTTACCCGCCATAATGGCAGCATGCGCATGTTGGAAGTGCAAGGTGTGCGGTGTTGCAATGTAGACGACATCAATGTCTTTATCAGCAAACAAGTCGTCATAACGACCATAAGCGCGTTCAATATCATGCATATCAGCAAATGCTTGCGCATCCGATTTTTTACGTGCCGCAACCGCTAGTACCTTACCGTTGTTTACAAGCGGCATGTCAGAAACAAATTGTTCTGCAATACGCCCTGTGCTGACAATGCCCCAATTTAGCTGCTTCATAAAAACCTCGCTTACGCTGCCCTAGCATGATGAAACACTTGCTCAATCTGTTCTAACGATTTGCCCTTAGTTTCAGGCAACATTCGATACACTAAAACAAACCCAATAAACGCGAATACGCCATAAATTAGGAAAGTCATTGCAGTACCTAAATTAGCGAGCTCCCACGGGAATACCAACTGCACGGTAAAACTAACAGCGCTATTGATTAGTCCGGTAAAGGCAATACCGATGCCACGTAGATGGTTTGGGAAAATTTCGGCCAGTAATACCCACATAACAGGCCCTAGCGATATAGCAAATGAAGCAACAAATCCTAATATGCCGACAAGAATTAGCGTCGCATTAATATTGGCTGCTGCTTGAATTAAGCTTGATTGATGATCTCTAGCGAGCTGCTCTCCAAGTACTTCCTTTAGTGCAGCCTTAAAAGCAAGGTCATCACTAAACTGCTGATTAATCAATGGTATTACTTTTTGTTGAATATCTTTTGATTCAATGAGAAGAACTGATTCGTTTGTCAGCTTATAAGTGGCCTGATGAAAACCGATAGCCGCCACAGACATACTCACCACAACACCAGCCAGGCCTATCAACATAAGTGGCTTACGTCCCAATTTGTCAATAAGTAACATAGCGACAATAGTAAATACGACATTAATCACCCCTACCCATATTGCTTGAGAAAACGCCGCATCCTGTCCCACGCCACTTTGCTCAAAAATACTAGGGGCATAAAAGTACACAGCATTGACGCCGGTAATTTGCTGACAAATACCAACGACAATTCCTACTGCCAATACATAACGCATTTTCCCTGAGAATAATGCCTTTAAGCGTTGCCAAAGAGGTGGCAGCGAATCATTAGCGGTTTTTTCAATATCCTCAATCAACTTGTCGTTACTTTCATTTGGAAAAAGTTTAGCAACAACACGTTTCGCTGATTCTTTTTGTCCGTTGACCACCAACCAACGGGGACTTTCTGGAATAGTGAATAGTAAAAGCAGATAAGCGAGAGCGGGGATTATTTCTATACCTAGCATCCAGCGCCAAACATTTTCCGTGATCCCTAAGCTCTCAGCTAAACCGCCAGCACCTCCACTGAGCTTTAAAAGGAAATAATTAGCAAAATATGCAGCTGAAAAGCCAACAACAATATTAAATTGATTGATAGAAATCATTTTGCCGCGCAACTTCGCTGGCGAAATTTCTGCAATATACATTGGCGCTAACACAAGCGAAGCAAATGCAATCCCACCAATAAAACGAGCTGCGACCAGCGTTTCGTAGTTGGGAGCGAAAGCCGAGAAAAACGCCGAAACGACATAAAGGAATGCAATCGTAATAATGACGCGCTTGCGACCAAATCGGTCTGCGCATGGCCCCGCGAAGAAGGAACCAAGCACCGCTCCAAGGGTTGGAGAGCTGACTACAAAACCTTGTTGCCACTCATTTAACGCAAATTCAGTTGTGACGAAGCCGACAACACCAGATATGACAGATGCATCAAAACCAAATATAAATCCACCAAGTGCTACTACCGTTGCAAAGTACACATTGGCCGACAACCACTTACTCATTTGAAACTCCCCTACCTGTTATCTATTTTTATTTGGGGTAATGACTGATACTTAAACACACTGTTAGCGCTAACACAAGCTCAATTAATACCATTTGTTTGAGTATAACGATTACTTTAAACGCTATGAAATTATATTAAATATAAAAAACAATAACTTAATAATATCACCCTCAGAAACAGGCGTAATTTCGTACAAATACTGTTGCCTGTTTCAAATGTTATTGATAATGTTAGCGCTAACATTAAATAAGAATATTAAATGGAGCGAATGATAATGTACCTAGGAATCGACTTAGGCACGTCAGGCGTCAAAGTAGTTATCTTGAGCGAACGAGGTGAACTTGTTGCTCAAGCAAGCAGTCCACTTAACGTTTCTCGTCCAAAACCACTTTGGTCAGAACAAGATCCAACTCATTGGTGGCAAGCAACAAACAACGCTATTGCTCACATCAAAGCAATGCACCCTGAGCATTTAGCTGATGTAAAAGCAGTTGGCCTGTCTGGGCAAATGCACGGTGCTACCCTGCTTGACGCCAACAACCAAATCATTCGTCCAGCCATTTTATGGAATGATGGACGCAGTGCAGCAGAGTGCGAAAACATTGAACAGCGTGAGCCAAAAAGCCGCGAGATTACCGGCAATATTGCCATGCCTGGCTTTACTGCCCCCAAACTCGTATGGCTAGAAAAACACGAGCCAGAGAATTTTGCACGAGTCGCTAAAGTCCTGTTACCCAAAGATTACTTAAGACTATTAATGACTGGGGACTTCGCTTCAGACATGTCAGACAGTGCAGGTACCCTTTGGTTGGACGTTGAAAAGCGTAGCTGGTCCGAAAAAATGTTACACGCAACAAACATGCGAGTAGCTCAAATGCCCAAGCTTTATGAAGGTACTGAAGTCACCGGACACCTTCTTGCTGATGTGGCTGAGAGCTGGGGAATGGCACAAGTGCCAGTTGTGGCAGGTGCCGGAGACAATGCTGCTGGGGCTGCAGGCATTGGCGTTATCAATCCGCATCAAGCGTTTTTATCGCTTGGTACATCCGGTGTTTATTTTGTCGCAAACCCAAGCTTTCAGCCAAACCCAGCAGGCGCAGTGCATGCATTTTGTCATTGTATTCCAGATACATGGCACCAAATGTCAGTGATTCTGAGTGCTGCTAGTTGTTTAACTTGGGTAACAGAGCTAACAGGCGCTGAAAACGAAGCTGCGCTACTTTCAGAAGTTGCAGAGCTTGATTTTTCAAAGCCTGGCAGCGTTATCTTCCTGCCTTATCTATCTGGCGAACGCACCCCGCACAACGACCCAAATGCCAAAGGCGTATTCTTTGGCTTAGGTCTCAATACAAACCGCGCCGAACTGGGGCGAGCTGTGCTTGAAGGCGTAGCCTTTGCCTTTGCCGACGGACAACAAGTGCTTAAAGACGCTGGCACACAAATCGATGAAGTGTCGGTGATTGGCGGCGGTGCTCGCAGTGCGCTGTGGGGCAAAATTCTCGCAAGCGTTTTAGATATGACATTGACCTACAGAGATGGTGGTGAAGTTGGTCCGGCTTTCGGCGCAGCGCGCCTAGCACAAATAGGTCATTCCAAGGTGCCTGCATCTGATATCTGTTTGCCAGGCAAAGTTAAACAAACGATAGCACCAGATAGCCAAATGCAAAGCTACTACATCGGGCAATACGAAAAATTTAAACAGCTTTATCAGGCCTTAAAAGGCCAGTTTTAGTGAACATACAAAAAATAGATTGATATAAATCAGGGGAAAATCATGAGCGAATTTTTTACAAACGTAAGCAAAATAAAATACGAAGGTGAACAGTCAACAAACCCGCTTGCTTTTCGTTACTACGACGAAAACAAAGTAATACTTGGCAAGACCATGAAAGAGCACTTACGCTTTGCAGCTTGTTACTGGCATACCTTGTGTTGGCCTGGCAGTGATATTTTTGGCGCAGGCACATTTGAGCGTCCGTGGATATCACCGTTTGGCGATCAAGTAGAACATGCTGAGGCAAAAGCAAAAGTCGCGTTTGAGTTTTTCGAAAAGCTTGGCGTACCTTACTTCTGCTTCCACGACACAGATATTGCACCGGAAGGCGAAACACTCCAGCAAAGCCATGACAATGTGTCTCGTATTGTTGATATTTTTGGTCAAGAAATGGAGCGCACAGGTACCAAATTGCTATGGGGTACTGCGAACTTATTCTCAAACCCGCGCTTTTGTGCAGGTGGTTCGACTAACCCAGACCCTCAAGTATTTGCATATGCTGCAGCACAAGTTAAGCATGTTTTAGAAGCAACTCATCGCCTTGGCGGTGAAAACTATGTCCTTTGGGGTGGTCGCGAAGGTTACGAAACACTGCTAAACACTGATCTTAAACGTGAAGGCGAACAATACGCACGTTTCTTAAAAATGGTGATCGAGCACAAACACAAAATTGGATTCAAAGGCACAATCCTTATTGAACCTAAGCCACAAGAGCCAACAAAACACCAATACGACTATGATACTGCTACTGTCGCGGGCTTCCTTCACAAGCACGGCTTACAAGACGAAGTAAAAGTTAACATTGAAGCAAACCACGCAACACTCGCGGGCCACAGCTTCCACCACGAAATTGCGCTTGCTTGTGCAGAAGGCATTATGGGTAGCGTTGATGCTAACCGAGGTGACCCGCAAAACGGTTGGGATACAGACCAATTCCCGAACGATGTGTACGAGTGCACATTAGTGATGTATGAAATTTTAAAAGCTGGAGGTTTAACAACGGGTGGCTTCAACTTCGACACTAAAATTCGTCGTCAGTCTTCTGAGCGTGATGACCTATTCCATGGTCACATTGGTGGTATGGATACCATGGCAAAAGCGCTAATCAACGCCGCTAAGTTGATTGAAGAAGCACCGTTGTCAAACTTTGTCGAACAACGTTACGCTGGCTGGAACGATAATTTAGGTCAACGCATTTTGGCGGGCGAAGAGAGCTTAGAAAGCTTGTCTCAATACGTGCACAGCAACAATGTGAACCCAACACATGTGTCAGGCCGTCAAGAGTTATTAGAAAATATCTTGAGCCGCTATTTATAACCTCCTGTGATTCATGAGTGAGTTATGAACTTATTAGAACAACTGAAACAAGTCACCACTGTCGTCGCAGACAGTGGTGACGTGGACTCGATTAAGGCGTTAAGCCCTGTCGATGCCACCACCAATCCATCACTTATCTTGCAAGCGGCAAAGCTTGAGCAATATCAATCGTTGATTGATGACGCCATCAACACCGCTGGTAGTGATATCGATGACATTTGCGATCAATTGATTGTTAATTTTGGGCGTGAAATTTTAAAACACATTCCTGGCCGTATTTCGAGCGAAGTAGATGCCCGTTTATCTTTTGATACACAAGCATCAATCGAAAAAGGTAGAAAGCTTATCGCGCTATATGAAAAAGCAGGTGTTTCGCGCGACCGCGTACTGATAAAGCTTGCGTCAACATGGCAAGGTATCAAAGCTGCAGAACAACTTGAGAAAGAAGGCATAGCGTGCAACTTAACGTTGCTTTTTTCAATGGCACAAGCGGTTGCCTGCGCAGAAGCTAAGGTAACACTGATCTCGCCGTTTGTGGGTCGTATCCTCGACTGGTACAAAAACAAAGATGGCAATGACTATCAAGGCGCAAACGACCCAGGTGTGCAGTCTGTCACCCGTATTTACCAATACTACAAGCAGTACGACTACAACACCGTTGTTATGGGCGCGAGCTTTAGAAACATTGGTGAAATCATCGAATTGGCAGGTTGTGACTTGCTGACCATTTCGCCTAAGTTGCTTAGCGAACTACAAGAAAGCGAGGGAGAATTAGTCACTAAATTGTCTCGCGACATGGTAAGCCCTAAACCGCAAAGTGATATTACACCACTCACAGAGCAAACCTTCTTATGGCAGCACAATGAAGACGCCATGGCGGTTGAGAAACTCAGTGAAGGTATTCGTAACTTTGCTAAAGACCAAGTCATTTTAGAACAGCTAGTGAAGCAACGTATCGCTGATTAGCGCTAGTTACTCAAGGTGGGAGTTAACGGTTGATGCCACACTCCCCGGTATGTCGACTCCCACCTTATTTATTTTCATGAAGTGTAAAGCACCATTTATTTCGTGTAGTTAACGAGTTCTGCTTGTGCGCTCTTTAGGTTCTGCTCTGCAAATTGTGCAACTTCTCCCAACATTTCTCGGCTGCCCTTCTCATTCTCGCCAATAGTTTTTATTGACGAAATTTTCCATGAATTATCTTCCTTTGAAAGCTCAAATTTATAGGTGCCGAATATTTGCCAATAACCTTTTTCGCCAAGCCAATGACTCGCCGTAAACGCTACGTTAACTGTCGCTTTGTTTTGACTCATCACAACTTGTGGGTCTTCAAGCTCATGAAAGGTGGTATCAAACCCTGGTAGAAATCCCGCCCAACGCTTCATTAGTTGTTCACGAGTCAGGATTTCAGCGTCTCCGCCAAATAGAGAGGTGTAGTCTACAACCACGTTTGTAGTTAGAAGTCGGCCCAAATACTCAAACGCCCCTTGATCGGCAAGTACAGAAAAACCATTTACAGTACGTTTTATTTTTGCCTCGTCCTGTGTCATTGCGTTTACTGACATTGACATCATTAGCACCCCACATAGCAAGTAAAAAAAGGATTTAGTCTTCATTACACGCAACCTATAAGTTAGTTTTGAAGTGTTGGTCGATAGCATTTACAGCGTCCGATACGGCATTGGCTTGGTCATAAAAATCAAATTGAGAGTACCCATCAAACCAAACTGCTTTAACATTATCTTGTGCTTTCTCAAGGTATTGCTCTGCGCCTGCAGGTAACGCCATGTCCTTTGATGCAACCATCAAAACAGGCTTGTCTATAGTTGCTGCACTTAACTGGGCGTCATAATTCAACCAACCGTCCCAAGATGCTACATTGAATTTATTGTCGTACTCAGGTATCAGGCCGCGGTCTTTTTCTGTGTAATATGGCGCTTGATACATCAAAGCGCTTTCGTTTGTTAAGCTTGCCGCCTCAATATACACCGGCTTATTGCTCACTTTTGCCGATGCTGATGCAGCCAGTAATTGTTGCACGCTCTGTTCGCCACCGTATATTGCAGTCGCCATTGCTTTGTCATGCAACCAAGGAGCAACAACGGCAACAGCTTTAATGCTATCGCTATTCAATGCAGCATCGAGCATATAGCCAGATGATGCGCATACTGCAACACCTGCAATACGCGTATCGTCAACAAAGGGCAAACCAGAAACAGCTTCAATAACCGCGCGAATGTTTTCTGTTTTCCGTACCGGATCTTCTAGATATTTTGCGACTTGAGTATTTTGTTTACCGCTCTCTCCCCAGCCTTCGAAATCAAACGTCAATGCAGCATAACCTTTGTCAGCTAGTGCTTTCGCGTAAACCGCTGCCATTTGCTCTTTTACGGTTGTCCAAGCACCTGTGACGACAACGACAGGTAATTTTTCACTTGCGTTGCCAGAGTAGCCTTCAGGTAAATATAGGTTTGCGGCTAATGTACCTGCGTTCGTGTCTAGTTGAAGTGCTTGCATGGGTGTAACCTCCGGTTGATTTGATTGATGTGCTTCGTTTGCTAACGCCACTGATGACAGTGACAGTAAACCGAGTATCGAAACAAGTAGTTGTTTAAACATGACTGCTCCTAGCATTGTTTACCATTGTAGTCAGCGCGTTCATGTCTTTGTTAAACGCCTGACCCGTTTTAAGTAAGTACAGGTTATCAACCACTTGTTTTTATAAATTGGAGATTGCTGCTTTGGTTTTGGTAGATTATTGCTATTGAAGAGAAGTGCGTTGCACAACACTGAAAAATGCCGATACACTAAAAAGTACCAAAGCCAATAAAAGCCAGAACGTGCAAACGAAGAGGAACGCAAAGTAATGAAGTCTACGCTCAAGTTTTTTGACTTTGACAGCGATCAAATATCAAATTGTGGCGACGTTTTGGATATTGAGTTCTCAAACCATGCACTAGACTGGTCAGGCATTGTCTTAGAGAAAGGAACATCGCCTCATTTTTATCCGCAAAATGTTTATACGCCCTACTTCTATTTCGCGCTGGCATTAGAAAAAGACTTACATTGGAATATTGAGAAAGACGGCGATATCGTCTCTCTCAGCACGTCACCCGGGAATATTTGGATAAACCCACCTAAAACCCCATTCACGCATGATATCTCAGAGCCTTGCTATTTTGTCATTTTGGCCATAGAAGAGTCTGAATTCTTAGCCGCTTGCCCGCTCGACATTCGTGACAAGAAGCTGCACTTTTTAAATAACTACAACGTCGTTGACGATACTATTAAAGGCATTATTGAATTGTTTATGCTGGAAGTTAATGGCAAAGGCAGAAATGGCAATCTGTACTTAAAAAACCTAGTCTCTTTGTTAGCCACGCACTATGTACAGAACTACTCAAATTATCTCGATCTAGTCAATTCGCAACATATGGCATCGAAATTTGACCAAGGGCAAGTAGACGTCATAGAAAACTATATAAATGACAACATAGGAAAACCTATATCGGTTGATGATTTGGCAGAGCAACTGCATTGCAGCAAGTTTTATTTTCTACGAGAGTTTAAGAAATTTACTAGCGTAACCCCCTACCAATTCTTAATGAACAAGCGGTTATTACAGGCTAAACAGTTGCTTACTGGCGATAAACCAAATATTGCCGCCATTAGCCATGACTTAGGCTTTAATGATCAATCGCATTTTACACGTGTATTCAAAGCACATTTTGGCATGACACCTGGGCAATTTAGCAAGCAGCAATAACCACCTTAAGTTACTAGAGGTCAACATATTCAACGTCACGATTCTTCAATATTTCTGCCATAAAACTGTCGTTAAAATTCAAGAATAACAGCACAAATAGTTCATTTTACAGACAAATAATTGTCATCTTCCCTCCGTAGTTTATGTCGTTCAATTTTTAATTTACGGATGAAACATGAACAAAATAACCAAAATAATGATCGTGAGTAGTGCAGTTTTAGGATTAAGCGCGTGTGATGACGACGATGTTGAAATAAAAGAAGTACAAACACAAGTTGTCGTCAAAGAAGTTGAAACTATTGAAGTGCCTGTAATAGTTAAAGAAATAGAAACTGTTGAAGTACCTGTTCTAGTGCAAGTTCCAGCGGGCGATGCTTTAAACATTCAGCTAGGCAGCCGCCCCTTCTTCCTTGTTGATGATATGGATGGCGGTGAACTAAAAGAAGCCATGCAGGCCTGTGCTGAAGGCCCTTTCTATAAAACTGACTTCTCTATTGGCCACCGTGGCGCACCAATGCAATACCCTGAACATACAAAAGAATCATACGAAGCAGCTGCGAGAATGGGTGCCGGTATACTTGAATGTGACGTTACCTTCACCCAAGATAAAGAATTGGTATGTCGCCATTCGCAATGTGACTTACACACCACTACCAATATTCTCGAAACCGAACTAGCGTCGAAGTGTACAACGCCATTTGTTCCAGCAAACCCTGCCACTGGCACGCCTGCACAAGCTATGTGCTGCACCAGTGATATAACGCTTGCGGAGTTTAAAACGCTTAAAGGAAAAATGGATGCTGCCAATTCAAACGGCACAACTGTAGCAGAATATATGGACGGCACAGCGGGCTGGCGCACGGACTTGTACTCCAGTCGCGGCACGCTGCTAAGCCACGCAGAAAGCATTGAGCTTTTTAAATCGTTAAACGCGAAAATGACACCAGAGCTAAAATCACCGAGTGTTGAAATGCCATTTGATGGATTTACACAAGAAGATTACGCACAAAAAATGGTAGACGAATACAAGGCAGCTGACGTATCGCCGGACCAAGTATGGGCACAGTCGTTCAATTTAGCCGACGTGCAATACTGGATAGCTAATGAACCTGCATTTGGTGAGCAAGCGGTATATCTTGATGGCAGATATAGTGACCCAAGCTTTAACGTGGCAGATTCAGCAACGTGGTCGCCAACCATGGAGGAACTCGTCGAACAAGGTGTAAAAATTCTTGCACCGCCAACATGGATGCTCGTTACAGAAGAGAACGGAGGCATTGTGCCTTCTGACTATGCTAAAGCCGCAAAAGACGCTGGTTTAGGCATTATTACTTGGACATTAGAACGCTCTGGCCCACTCGCTTCAGGTGGCGGATGGTATTACCAAACCATTGGAAACATAACCAATAACGACGGTGACCAGCTTAAACTGTTACATGTACTAGCAAAAGATGTTGGTGTACTAGGTGTATTCTCTGATTGGCCAGGAACAACTACTTACTACGCTAGCTGTATGGGAATGCCTGCGAGTATCTAATTACAGCCTTTAAAGAAACGCTATAGCCTGGCTAAATCTCAGACTATGGCGTTCTCTATTCTAAGTAGAGCATTTTCTCAATCTGTTTGCATGACCTACAAGGTCATAAACAGTTTTGTCGTGAAAAAAGCGGATACTATCCACGCTATATTAATTAACGAACGCGCGAACCATGGTAATTTGCTATACGAGATTGAAAAATATTTGGAGACAACCACCATTGCCCCCATCAACGTAAACCACGGGGTAAAGAAAACAAACACCTGCCATTTCACCAGTGCTATAGCCAAATCATGTAACGCACCACTAATAAAAAAAGTGACAATAACAGCTAGCCACGCTGGTAAAAACGAGGATGACGGTTGCATAACTTTGCGATAAAGATAATAACCCCAAATAGGGTTCCAATATTGCCAAAACACAGGGAATGACCCAGCACCAAGCGCGCGAGTTAACATATTCCGTAATGAGTGTTTAGCCCCCAACGGCACCCCGTTTCGTTTTTTAACGTATTGAGCCAACGACGCTACAGTCATATTTTTTCTATTGTTCATCAGTAAAGCTTATATTAGTGTTTAGCGCAGTAAAAATTACATACTTACCTACTTAGTTTTCAACTCACTATTTAGCTCAGTAATATGAAGCAATTCGCCTACTGGGCCCCAAACAAAGAATACCTTGCCCCACCTCTCGCGTTGGATGGGGGAAATTTTGGTTTTATGCGCAGACTTTTCGCACAGGTCAAACGCTGCATCAATATCAGCCACACATACTTGCAACATAAAATTTTTGGCTAGTTCTTCATTATAAAATCGTTGGAGAAAGAAAAAACATTTACCATTTTGGAACAACGTGAGGTCTTCAGAAGCATCTTCAGGAGTAAAGCCAATTTCTGTATAAAAAGACTTAGAGACGTCAAAGTCCTTACAGGGTATAAATGTTCTTATATCAATTACATCCATTTTTTAACCTCAAACAATTTAGTTCACTCGACTAAAGCGAAAATAAATAATATTACCGAGAAGAAGTAAGGTAATAAGATAATCGAATCGGCAGGAGTGAATATTTATAAATAAACAAGAGGCTTTCCATCCAATACAGCAAATTTATCGCCAAGCTTTCTCCCTACAGATAGGCCTTAAACTTACCCCTTGCGCTTAGCACTAGACTCTCGTTCGATAATCTCAAAATCCAGAATATTACGGCAATCGCGAGGCTTTCCTTTTTCTGCCCCATCGACTTTACCAGAGGCAAGCAGTTCAATGGCAAGTTCTGCCATTTCTTGAATTGGCTGTCTGATAGTGGTGAGATGTGGCGATATGGTTGTCGCAAGTTGTGCGTCATCAAAACCTACAACGGATATATCTTTAGGTACTTGCAAGCCCTTCATGTGAGCGACAGATATTACTGCTGCTGCCATTTCGTCATTTGCGGCAAAAATGGCACTTGGTAGTTGCTCGCTCTCTTGGCTAAGTAACTTTTGTGCCGCATCAATACCCGATTTATAAGTAAACAAGCCCTGTTCGATATAGCTAGGCGGCACAGAAATTTGGTTAGAACGCAGCGCATCTAAATAGCCTTGATAGCGCATTCTACTCGCCCCTTGGTTTGGGTTACCAATGATATGGGCAATGTTAGTGTGTCCCTGCTCTATCAAATGCTGAGTAATCTCAAATGCCGCTTGGTAATCATCAATGCACACGTATGGTGATGCCTGTAAATCTGTGTCTGGTGCAATACGCACATACGGTACGCTATATTCGTTGAGAATATTAAGTACTTCGGGTTGGTCACTTACTGGCGGTAGCAATATCATGCCATCAACCTGTGTAATGTTGATCAGGTCTTTTACTGACTCTAATGACGTATCGATGTTTTCATCAATTTCGTCAACGACCAAATGGTAACCACTGGCACGGCATCGTTTCAGCGCGCCAAGTAAAAATTTGCTGACGTACGACGCATTTAAATCGAAATAAAGAAGGCCCAAGAAAAATGACTTATTACTGGCAAGCCGACGGGCAGAAACATTCGGGCGATAATTCAGTTCACGAACAGCTGCCATGACTTTAGCGGTTTTGTCTTCGCTAACCTTACCGTCGTTATTTAACACCCGCGAGACTGTCATTGTTGATACGCCGGCTTTTTCAGCCACGTCTTGTATTCTGGCTCGCTTGGTCTTAGTCATTGAATTTTGGTTCTTTTAAACGATAGGTATCGCTCAATTACACCAATAAAGCGCGCGCTTTTCAATGTTATCGTTAACTTGTGACGAGAAAGCGTGAACAGGCGCTATGTTAATTTGCTAGATTCGCGTTCCATTAATTCAAAATCTAACACATGCCTAAAGTCGCTTTTGCTGACCTTGGATAGGTCGTCATATTGTCCTGACGCAAGCAGCTCAACAGCCATTTCTGCCATTTCTTGGATTGGTTGGCGGACCGTTGATAAATGCGGCCACACTGTCACCGCCAGTTGTGCATCATCAAAGCCAACAATGGCTAAATCGTCAGGCACTTTTTTTGACAACATGTGAGCCGCTGTCAGCGTTGCTGCAGCCATATCATCATTACTAGCAAATATTGCTGTTGGTGGTTCCTCTAAAGCTAATAGTTTTTGCGCAGCACTCAGACCCGATTTGAAGTCGAAAAAACCTTGTTCAATAAATTCCGGCGGTACAGAAAGCTTGTTGGAACGCAACGCATCTAAAAAGCCTTGATAACGCATACGGCTCGCCCCTTGGTTCGGGTGGCCGATTATATGTCCTATTCTCGTGTGCCCTTGCTTGATAAGCGCTTCGGTAACATCAAACGCTGCTTGATAGTCGTCCATACAAATGTAGGGAGAATTGTTGATGTTGACGTCGGGTGAAATGCGAATGTAAGGCACATTGGCCTCTTTCAACATGGTAAGAATTGAGTCTGAGTCACATAAAGGTGGCAGTAGAATCATGCCATCGACTTTTGTGATGTGAATTAAATCAGCAACCGAATCTAGTGTTTTGTTGATATCAACGTCAGCTTCATCAACCACTAAGTGGTAGCCACTTGCTCGACATTTTTTAAGCGCGCCAAGTAAAAATTTACTGACGTATGAGGCACTAGGGTTATCGTAAATAAGCCCAAGAAAGAAAGACTTGGTACTGGCTAAACGGCGGGCAGAAACATTCGGGCGATAGTTCAACGCTTTAACCGCTGACATCACTTTTTCCCGTGTAGTTTCACTGACTTTGGCGTCTTGGTTCAGTACACGAGATACCGTCATCATGGATACGCCTGCACTTTGTGCTACGTCTTTGATTTTTGTTCGTTTAGCGGTAGCCATAATCTCCCAAAATTCAGTTAAGTAAATAGAAGGAGCTAACGTCGATTTTCGCCGTCAGCTCCCAATGATTAGCGGCCTAGAAAGTACCGCGGATACCTACGTTATAGCGTGCACCAAATTCTTGCGCACTAACCAGTTGGTTTGAGAAACGACCGTGTTGACGAAGTGATTCCTCGTTTAAGTTCAACCCTTCAATGAATACCGTAAAGTTTTCATTAATGTCGTAGCTCATGTTCGCATCAAGCTGACCGTACTCTTCAGTAAATACCGGCTCATCAGGCGCACGAAGTTGATCCGTTGCAGCTAAGAACTCGTCACGCCAGTTGTACGCAATACGCACTTGGAAGCCGTCTTTGTCGTAGAAAGCAACAAGGTTAGCTGAGTCACTCAACCCAATTAATGCAGTTTGCTCTTCCACTTCACGTACGTCGTATTCAACGTCACCATCAACAAATGTCGCATTCGCTTGAACACCAAAACCTGTGTCACCGAAAAGATGTTGAACTGCCAGTTCTATACCATCAACACTTGCCGAGTCTTTGTTAACAGGTGTTGTAATTAGCCAGTCAATATCTGGTGAGTTTGGTACCACTGTTCCGTCACACACTGGCGCGTCAGTACCATTAAGTGGACAGTCATTTGGACCTGTACCTAAGTCACCTTGGCTAGGGTCTGTGTATGCGACACCATCAGCGTTGTATAACTTGCCAGACGTTGTGTTATTCGAAATGTAGTTGTCTACCCACTTCTTGAAGTAACCCACTGACGCATAGCTACCTTCG
This sequence comes from Thalassotalea euphylliae, assembly GCF_042682785.1. GTDB lineage: Bacteria > Pseudomonadota > Gammaproteobacteria > Enterobacterales > Alteromonadaceae > Thalassotalea_F > Thalassotalea_F euphylliae. Next base: position 1,071,121 of record NZ_JBHUIB010000003.1, read on the forward strand.
TCGTAATACCACTCATAACTCAAATCAAAGTTATCAGAAACGTATGGTTTCAGATTCGGGTTACCTTGATACGCAAGGTAAGGACCTGCTGGACGAGAGTTAGCAATGTTAGTCGCTGGACGAAGTGCTGTTAAGTCGTTACGCGTTAAGCTGCGACCTGCCGATAAACGGAAGATCATATCTTCTTGGAACTCAACACTGATGTCCAAGTTTGGTAAGAAGTAGGTGTAATCACCTGACAACTCAGTAGTCCCGTATACTGGCTCTGCATCAAACTGGCTGCGAAGCTCAGTTAAACTGACATAGCGCAGTGCATATGGCGTTACTTGTGAAGTTTTACCTGTCACATCAGTGCTTTCGTAACGAGTGCCCGCAACGATATCAATTGGCATACCTTGGAATTCAGTTTCAAATTCAAACTGCACATAAGCTGACACCGTTTCTTCTTGTACTTCGTTGAAAACATTCGGGTTGTAAGTAAAACCTACTTCGTCATCGACACGGTTAAGTAGCTCGTTTACGTCAAACTCAACTATGTAGTCAAAAAGAGAATCACTGCCGCTAAACTCTGAACCTAAACCACCACGATCAACATAGGTTAAGTCATCCACATTTGGGTTCCATGCACGGCCAAGACCAGTAAAGTGCATGCGCCATGTGGTGTCGTAGTTAAAATCAACATAGCCAACACCAAATCTAATAGCTGCTAACGCATTGTCTGAATCATTCAACCAGGTAAAGTCTAGCTTCACTTGGTCAATGGTATTTTCGACTTCGTTACCACGGCCAATCGCTAAGTTACCGCCCACTAATGATGGGTCATATTGGTCTGTGCGCACTGTACCGTCATACAACCAGCGAACGTCACCGTCAAACCCGTTAGCTGCCATTGAAGCTGGATCGTTAAGAATTGGTAAGTCTGAACTACCGTAATCAAGCGTAAATTGGCCTGCATAACAGACTTCATAAGCAAAACATGCAAAATCAGAGTTTGTTAGTAGCAATGAATTTTCTGAAATAGTGCCATCTGGCTGTGCATGCGATTCTGAGGTATGTGCGTCAAACTGCATGCTCAGATTATCAGTAATTTGCCATTTTACATTGATACCAACAGAGTCATTTTCGGTTTCAATTTCGTCATAGTAACCGAGGAAATCCGTACCACCAGCGCCATTAGCGATATTAGCTAACACACCATTTTCATCCGCTGATGCTGATACCCAGTTGCCAATCCAGTGAGCGGTTTGGTAACGCTCAATGGTGGTTTCATATTTTGAATAGAAGTAATCTACCGCCACTTCTACATCATCATTTGGCTTAAACTGAAGTACTAATTGACCATTGGTGCGCTCACGCTCATGGTGAGAAACATCCATATTAAAGTTTTGCGGTAACCAAATATTGCCATTTGGGTTTTTACTTGGGTCAATCGCGCTAACATCAACAGAACCGCCAGAGCCGCCACAATCAGGGCTAAATGGCGTGTTGTAACCCAGTTCACAGTTACCACCTGTTTGACGCAACCAGCCGTCGGTCGCGATAATTTCTTGCGAGCTATGACGCTCACTGTATGAAACGGCCGCTAGTACGCCGAACTTGCCATCCATAAATTTGTTAGAGATCATACCTGACACTTCCGGTGTCACGTCATCGCCCTTTTCAACACTTGTATCGTTAATACCTTTAACACTAAATGCTGATTTAAAGCCGTCGAAATTAAACGGTTTGGCAGTTTCAATATTAACTGTTGCACCAATACCACCAGAGGCAACGTCAGCGCGCGCCGTTTTGTAAATTTGTACACCGCTCACCGACTCAGCGGCAATTTGTTCAAAATTAAAACTGCGGTTTTGCGTACCACCTGCGCCCTCTTGCTTTGGTGAGTCGGCAAATGGCATTGAACGACCATTTAATGTCACTAAGTTAAAGCTCGGACCAAAACCACGAACGGTAATTTGGTTACCTTCGTTGTTTTTACGGTCGATAGAAACACCCGAAATACGCTGGAGTGATTCAGCTAAGTTAGTATCAGGAAACTTACCAATATCTTCGGCAGAAATAGCATCGACAACACCTTGTGAGTCACGCTTAATGTCCATCGCTTTAATCACTGAAGAACGTATACCACGTACCTCAATCACCTCCGTTTCATCAGCTGCCGTTTGCTCTGCTAATGCAGGTGCCATAGAAAATGTAGACGCAATTGCCAATGACAAAACACTGGGTTTTAGCAAGTCTTTCTTGTTCATGTTATCCCCCCCCAGGGCATAGTGTTATTTATACTTATAATCTTGGTATTCACACATTTTGTTTAACTTGCATCTGCCAAACCTTAAAATGTTAACGCTAACAAATACAATGTTTAAAATTTAACCTAGCACTGTTAACACAACATTGCAAACGAAATAGTAAAGTTTGTCTGTGTTTTTATCTGGTCCTTTATTTGTAAGGGATTCATGCCGTTCAAAAAGCTTTCACAGCACTTAACACCAATAAATTCGCAGTGCCTATAAGAAATGTTTATATGAGGTATTAGAACAATGTTATAGCTCTACTTATTAATGTAAAGCCGATGTACTTCATGTATAGCAGATAGAATAAGCACAATGACAAGACTAAGTAGCCTTGTAAAAACTGGTTGACAAGCGTTAAAAAAAAATAAACCATGTTAGCGTTAACATTTATACATAAATAAAATAAAGCAACGGTTTACAAGGTTAGTGAAGTAAACACTCGTTTAACTAAACAACAAGATACAGGCTTGGACATGACGACGCGCAGAACAACATCCAGTAATAAGCAACGCCGTAAGCATTTTTTAATGGGCATACTCGCGACATGTGTAATGTCGGCATGTAACGATAATAGTTCTCAAAAATCAGTCGATATAAAACAAGAAACAACGTCAAGTTCGTCATCAACCAAAAACTTACTCCCACCAGATGGGAAAACACTGATGATCATCGGTCAAGACTCTGACACCATCAGTGAATACGTTGCCAATATGCCAGAAGATAATATAGAGGGTGTCACTCTATATTCGCAGCTTAAATCAAATAGCACTGACACTACCCTATTCGGCATTTTCCAATCAGCAAACTGGCAAGCCGGTGATGTATCGTTTGAAAAAACACTACTAGAATCACCTGATGCCGCCTTAGCACTAGGCTTATCGCTCGATCAATGTAACCAAGCGCCTCATAGTCAAAACCTTACTGATGGAAAATATGACCAAGCATTAAAGGAGCTTGTTAACTACTTAACATCATTAGCACCACGAAAAGTGTTTTTGCGAATAGGCTATGAATTTGACGGCCCTTGGAATTGTTACGAACCAGCAAGTTATAAAACCGCTTTTCGAAAAATAGCCTTGGCGCTAGACGAAGCCAATGCAAATAATGTTGCAACGGTTTGGCAAGGTGCGGCATGGCCGGATAGCTATGGTAATGACATATACAATACGGCGAACCCTGACCATCTAGATACGTGGTACCCCGGTGACGACGTTGTTGACTGGGTGGGTGTGTCTGTATTTTATCGTGATTTATCGCAATGGAATTATGTACCGCCAACAACGCCAGATGCAGGACAACAAGCATTGTTAGAATTTGCGCGTAATAAACAGAAGCCGGTGATTATTGCTGAAGCCGCGCCTCAGGGTTATCGCATTGAAGGATTAACCCAAAGCCCTATTCAAGAAAACCTGCCTACAGCCACAACTGCAGAAGCTATTTGGCAAAATTGGTACCAGCCGTTTTTTGATTTCATCGACGATAACAAGGACGTTATCCGTGCTGTTGCCTACATCAATGCAAACTGGGAATCACAAGGCATGTGGCATTGTTCACCAGGCATTGCAGCAGGTCAGCAAGGCTGTAATCAAGGCAACTGGGGCGACAGCCGAGTGCATGTTAATGACTATATAAAGCAGCGCTGGCTAGAACAAGTGAACAATGCACAACGCTGGGTGCAATCAGGAAATTACTAGAGGTTGTTATGAGTAAACAAAAAATGATTCAAAACCCAATATTGAGGGGCTTTAATCCAGACCCTAATATTGTACGTGTTGAAGATGATTACTACATAGTCACTTCAACCTTTGAGTGGTTTCCTGGTTATCAAATTCACCACTCGAAAGATTTGGTCAACTGGCAGCTAATAAACCGCCCACTTGACCGTGTATCACAGTTAGATATGCGCGGCGTGCCCGACTCATGTGGCGTATGGGCACCCTGCCTCACTCATCACGAAGGTGTTTTCTACTTACTGTATTGTAATGTAAAAAGCTTTAATGGCGATTGGAAAGATACGCCAAATTATTTAGTCACAGCAACAGATATTAATGGTCCTTGGTCTGAGCCTACGTTTTTAAACGCAAGTGGCTTTGACTCTTCACTGTTTCACGATGACGACGGAAAGTCATATTTCGTCAACATGTTGATGGACCATCGTAATGGCAAGTTTTTCGGAGGTGTTGTTTTACAAGAGTTCTGCAAAGAAGAAAAAAAACTTGTTGGCAAAATACACCATATTTTCGAAGGTACAAAGCACGGTCGTACCGAAGGCCCACATATCTATAAACGCAACGGCTGGTATTATCTGCTGACCGCAGAAGGCGGCACAAGCTATGAGCATTGCGTCACCCTCGCACGCTCTCGCAGTGTTTTAGGCCCGTACGAAGTACATCCCGAAAATCCAATTATTACGGCAAAATACAATCCAGAGGCCTATCTTCAAAAGCTCGGCCATGGCGACTTAGTAGAAACACAAGATGGCGATTGGTACGCTGTGTTTCTTACTGGCCGCCCGTTAACGGAACTAGGGCGCTGCATTACAGGCAGAGAAAGCGCGATTGAAAAAGTTGAATGGCGTGATGATGACTGGCTTTACTTAGCGCATGGCGGCAACATTGCGCGGGAATTTGTCGAAGCCCCTGATTTACCCGAACATACGTTTGAACAAACACGCTCGTATATCGAGTTCAACGACCAAGCACTTGATATAAACTTTCAATCTCTGCGCATTCCTATGACGTCTGATTGGGTTAACACCACTGAACGCAAAGGCTATTTGCGTTTGTACGGTAGAGAATCTCTTAGCTCGTGTTTTGAGCAAAGTATGATCGCACGGCGCGTACAAGCGCATGAAACCATGGCGAGCACCTGCCTTGAATTTGAGCCGCAAAACTTCCAGCAAATGGCAGGGTTAGTCTGTTATTACAATACGTTCCATTATCACTATCTGCATGTATTTGGTGATGACTTTGGCGAATATTCAGGTCGTAAGTTTTTAACCATTCTGACCTGTGACAATCACGTCACTACACAGCCAAACGTGGATCCTATCGAGATTACAGGTTGTGAAAAAGTCTACTTAAAAGCAGAGTTTTTTGGCGCCAACCTACAATTTTATTACGCATTGAGCCAACAAGGTAATGGCCACGGTGGCTGGCAAAAAATAGGACCAATTCTCGAAGGTAGTATCTTGTCTGACGATTATGTTGAACACGGTGAAACCCGTTTCCACCCTTGTTTTACAGGCGCATTCTACGGTTTAGCCTGCCAAGATCTTTCTGGGCAAAAGCTACACGCCGACTTCGATTATTTTGAATACCACGAAAAAGAGACAGACTCATGACTCAAACACTAGACTACGACGCACTAGCAAAGCAATTTTGGCGTGATGGTTATATCGTTATTGAGAACTTTTTCGACGATGCATTGATGGAACAATATGACCAACTGATCCTCGATCAATTTGGCTATTCACCAGAGTTTTGGCATACCGATGAATTTTTAGAAACAACAGGTGTAGAAGTCGTACCGTGGTTTCCGCAACGTGAAGGTTGTTTAGCTTTTAATACGGTATCTGAAGATGAGCGTTTCAAAGCGCTTACACAAGCTATTTTAGACGACGGCTGGTACGAGCAATACTCGATGGTAATGTTCTCAAAGCAAGGCACAAAAGGCCAAGCTTGGCATCAAGACTGCCCACCTGATAATAGCCACTTCTTTAATATGAACCGATTAGTCTACACCATGGATGTCACAGAAAAAGGCACCGGCGGTCAAACACTCGTGATGCCAGGTTCGCATTTAAAAGGTATGCTCCCTTCGCTAAGTGAATCATTCCCAGAGCAAGATAAAGTCGTGCTCAGCCCTAAAAAAGGCAGTATTGTGTTCTTGCATGGTCATTGTTGGCATAGCGTATTGCCTGTGACAGGTAAATACCGCGTCAGTACCAATTACCGTTGTGCTCCTCAAGGAACGCCAGAAAACATTACCGATATTGGCATCTATCGTAATATTCGCTACCAGTTTTCAACAGAATCCATTGTTGAGGAGCGTGATTAGTGCATTACTAATGAACTTTAGTTGAAAACACTTTGTAACAGCAAAGTTCACAAAAAGGACTATGATGCATTCACCAAAACCAACCTTGGGGAGGTTGCGATGAAACCAAATGCGCGAGACGCAATGCAGCTCCTTATCAACGAAGTGAGAACGGTTTTCCCTTTCGAGTTACCTGAAGCACAGATATGTGCAGGTAAATGCATAGGTTGCCCGAAGAAATTACTAGAGCTAACAGATACTGAGCTCAGCGAATGGCAAAGTCGATTAGACAACGGTGAAACACCGCTACTAGGTGATGTTAGTCGCTTAGGTAAGCTGTGTAAGAATATTCGCCGCGGTTTAGAAAGAAACCAACTTATATAAAAAAGGCCGTATATTACACGGCCTTTTCTCTTATTTATATGTCGTATAAGCCATTAGCTATTGGCAATACGCTCAGCAATTACCGCTAATGCCATATCGATACGTGCCAACACTTTATCTTTAGGTAAGATTTCAAGCGTCACATCTAACGACGGTGAGTTACCCGCACCTGTCGCAGCAACGCGCAGTGGCATACCCACTTTACCCATACCTAGCTCTAACTCTTCAGCTGTAGCGTTAATCGCTGCGTGAATATCTGCTGCTACCCAGTTATCTAGCGCTGCTAGTTTTTCTTTGACAAGTTCTAGTGGTTGCTGTGCTACCGGACGTAGATGTTTTTTAGTCGCTGTTGCATCGAACTCAGAAAAGTCTTCATAAAAGTAGCGAGAAATTTCTGCCATTTCTTTTAGTGTTTTCACACGATCCGCTTGCACTTTAACGATTTCTTCTAACGCTGGACCATTTTCCGTATTAATGCCTTGATCAGCCATGTGCCATGCAAGGTGCTCTGCTACATAGGTTGGTTCAAGCGTCTTCATGTAGTGTTGGTTAACCCAAATAAGCTTGTCAGTGTTAAATGCAGACGGTGCACGGTTACACCCTGTAAGGTCAAACAACTCAATCATTTCATCAACTGAGAAGATTTCTTGGTCGCCATGTGACCAGCCTAAACGAACTAAGTAATTTAATAACGCTTCAGGCAAGTAACCTTCATCACGATATTGAATTACACTTACGGCGCCGTGGCGCTTTGAAAGACGCTTGCCGTCGTCACCTAAAATCATAGGAATGTGCGCGTATTGCGGTACTTCAGCGCCAAGCGCTTTAAGAATATTAATTTGCTTAGGCGTATTGCTAATATGGTCATCACCACGAACCACATGTGACACTTTCATATCCCAGTCATCAACAACCACAGTTAGGTTGTACGTTGGGCTGCCGTCAGAACGCGCGATAATTAAGTCATCAAGTTGTGAGTTGCTAATAGAAATGTCACCTTTGACAATGTCATTAATAACAACATCACCCTCAAGTGGGTTTTTAAAGCGAATAACGTAAGGCTTATCTGCAGGATAGTCTGTGCGGTCACGCCACATACCGTTATACTTTTCAATTTCACCTTTTGCCTTTGCTTCTTCACGCATCGCTTCCACTTCTTCAGGCGTACAGTAACAGCGGTATGCGTTGCCTGATTCAATCAATTGTTGAATCACTTCTTTATAGCGATCAAAACGCTCAGTTTGGAAGTAAGGGCCTTTTGTCCAATCTAACTTCAACCAGTTCATACCGTCCATAATGGCATCAACAGATTCTTGTGTTGAACGCTCTAAATCAGTGTCTTCTATGCGAAGGATAAAATCGCCACCGTTCTTTTTCGCGTATAGCCAGCTATATAAAGCAGTACGTGCACCACCTACGTGAAGGTAACCCGTCGGGCTTGGCGCAAAACGTGTTGTCAAAGTCATAATATTCTCACCAAATGAAAATTGAGCGATTGCTCTGAATTCGTCTATAAAATTGCGCGGTATTTTACCAGCGCTATGTTTTTTATGACAGCTTTTGTCTAGAACAAATCATTGGATTTAACGGGAAAAGTTCGCAAAACCAACATTTTGTTGAAAAAGTCTGCAGTTAAACTGAAATGCGCTAATTTTTGGAAAAAATCCCCTATTTTGTGTTGACAGGTTTTTAGAGGTGCCTATAATACGCCCCCACAGAGACGGACGGTTAGCTCAGTTGGGAGAGCACCGCCCTTACAAGGCGGGGGTCACTGGTTCAAGCCCAGTACCGTCCACCACTTCTGTCAAGTTATTGAAAGAAGTCGCGTTTCTGAAGATATAATCTGGACGATTAGCTCAGTTGGGAGAGCACCGCCCTTACAAGGCGGGGGTCACTGGTTCAAGCCCAGTATCGTCCACCACTTCTTCTTAGATTATATCGTTTATGACCTGGACGATTAGCTCAGTTGGGAGAGCACCGCCCTTACAAGGCGGGGGTCACTGGTTCAAGCCCAGTATCGTCCACCACTTCATCTCAAGTGGGTTCAGGTTGTGAAGTCTATTATATATGGACGATTAGCTCAGTTGGGAGAGCACCGCCCTTACAAGGCGGGGGTCACTGGTTCAAGCCCAGTATCGTCCACCACTTTTATTATCCTTGTATTCATCCTTATAGTTTTCAATTAGATATCACTGCGTTATAGCGGTGCGAGCACCTTCTACTCTTTACAATGCCCGAACCGACACTGGTTCAAGCCCAGTATCGTCCACCACTTTTATTATCCTTGTATTCATCCATATAGTTTTCAATTAGGTATCACTGCGTTATAGCGGTGTGAGCACCTTCTACTCTTTACAATGCCCGAACCGACACTGGTTCAAGCCCAGTATCGTCCACCACTTTTATTATCCTTGTAGTTTTCAATTAGATATCACTGCGTTATAGCGGTGCGAGCACCTCCTCCACTTTGCAATACCCAATCCGATAGTGATATTAGCCCTCTATTGCTTGAATCCTTCAAATACAAACGGTTAAATTGGATTTGTAGATATGTTCTTCCACAAATAAAACACAACGGATATTCAATGCGCTTACTGACTGTTCCCTTTATCGCACTACTTATTAATGCATGCACGAGCGGCGAGTTAGTTTATTTTGATGGCGAAGGGAAGAGAAAAACTGCCTGCCAAACGGAATATTCGTGGGCGCCGAGTGTCGACAAATACGCGGTAGAATACATTCTTGTCCATTGTGCAAAACAAGCAGTAGCGAAAGGGTATAAAATAGAGGACGAAACTCTGCTTAAAGTAGACATCGCTATCCCCTCTCCTCCAGCAAATAAAGTTTGGACCTTTGAATTAGCAACGGCATTGCATGAGGATGGCAAACTGACGGACAAAGAATATGGCTACGTCATCGCTCATATCGACTTAAATGCTGCTTAGTGTTAGCCCTTCTCCACCTCATTGTGGCATATATTTCACCTCCATAATTTATCGTATATAAATTTCAGATCTAAATTTCCGAAACTTCTATTCCATCTTTATATTAGAAAACCCTAATTTAGACATTTATAATTTAGTAACTCCTAATATTAAAGATAGTGCAATGGATAAAGCATTTAGACAACAAGCTAGCGAAGCAAGTGATTATCTTAAACGCTTGAGCCATCCTGTGAGGCTCATGGTGCTTTGCGCTTTGATAGAGAACGAGAAATCTGTGTCTGAGTTGATTGAGATTTCACAAATCAGTCAATCGGCATTATCACAGCATCTCGCTATTTTGAGACAACATCGCCTAGTTTCGACAAGAAGAGAGGCACAAGTCATTTACTACCAACTTGCTGACAAAAACTGCATCAAAATTATCGATGTGTTACAGCAACTTTTTTGCCCTAAATAATTGAGGTTTCCGTGATAAGACCAGTATCAGATCTTGTTAGCGATGCACAGCAACATGTATCTACGGTGAGTGTAGATGAGTATTTAACAGCGACAACACACTTCACCATCATCGATGTGAGAGAGAAAGAAGAAGTGAACCAAGGTATGTTGCCAAACGCGACTCACATGTCTAAAGGCATGTTGGAATTTCAAATTGCTAACCACCCCGATATTCAAGCCAAACCAACTGAAATAGAAAAAAGTGACACGAATATTCTTCTATATTGTCGAAGCGGACAACGCTCGATATTGGCAGCAAAGTCGCTAATGGATATGGGTTTTAAGCAAGTACACTCACTTACGGGAGGCTACACAGCATGGCTGGAGAAAACATAACGTCGATTATCTCCTCTGCAACACTTGGCGGTATATTGATTGGTGCGAGTGCTGTTTTTCTTATGGCACTACTAGGTCGTATAGCAGGCATAAGTGGCATTTTTGCGAACATGTTTCAACAACAATGGCGCGACAACTGGCACCTCTTTTTTATAACTGGAATCGTCCTTGGTAGTTGGCTAGCGTATTCACTGTTTGGCTTTACCTTTGAAGTGCGGGCTGACTTTTCAACACCGCTACTTGTTGTATCTGGATTACTAGTGGGCGCAGGAACCCAATTAGGTAGCGGCTGTACGAGTGGTCATGGCATTTGTGGTATTAGCCGTTTTTCAAAGCGATCCATTGTCGCAACTCTTGTCTTCATGACAACTGCGATATTCACAGTGTTGCTCGTCAATATCGTGCGTTAGGTGATACTGATGAAAAAACTATCCGCTTTATTTGCAGGAACCCTTTTTGGCCTAGGTCTCACTATTTCACAAATGACTAACCCTGAAGTCGTTATTGCCTTTCTCGATATCACAGGTAATTGGGACTGGCGACTTATTATTGTCATGGCGTCTGGTCTAGTCGTCACAACAGTAGGCTATCTCGTGATATTCAGAACACAAAAAACGCCGGTGTTTAGCAACAGTTACCACCTTCCAGGAACAACCAATATAGATTTTCGACTGCTGTTAGGCGCTGCGCTGTTTGGCCTGGGCTGGGGGCTTGCCGGATATTGTCCTGGACCTGCCATAGCTGGACTTACCATCAATCCGACAGAATCAATTACTTTTTTAGTAAGCATGGTTACCGGCACGGCAATGATGCGGTTGTTAACGAAACAGCGAAGCTAGCAGGAAAACAGGTAGTGTTGTAGTTGATTTTTTCTAGACAATAAAAAAGCGAGCATTAAGCTCGCTTTTTTACAGGGAAAACAATGTATTTACTCGTAGCAATTAGCCGTTAACACGCTTGTTTGCTTTTTCAGCTAGTTCAGCTGAAGTGATTGAAGCAATAGTGTCAGCAACTTTAGATTTAGGTAATTTGTTGATCATTAGAGAACCTGTTTTGATTGCATTTTGGCTTGATGCAAACTCAAGAAGGTTTTGACCGTTACACTGAACACCGTCAAATACCGAACGGATTTTTAAGTTGTTGCTTTTTAGGAAAGAACGAAGACGCTTTTTGTCGTCTGCAGATACATACTCACATAGGCTTTGTGCTAGGTTAGTAGAAGCATTAGCTGATGGAGCAACTGTGAAAGTAGAAACCAAAGCAACTGCAGAAACGATGAAGAACTTTTTCATTTAGATAGACCCTTTTACAACAATTTAAAATTAAAACGTTAAACATTGAAACGCGCAAAAGGTGCCTGCTGCATTAGGTAGCCCCGCTGTCGTAGTATTCACCTTAGACCGGTAGCTTTGCGTAATACCCTTTCAGGTACCTTGCCGTTTCTTGCGAGGCGCATTATACGGATTACATATTGATACACAAGCAATAATTCTGGCTACAGTGTTACATAAATGTAAATTTGAACTCACAAAAGTGTTCAAAAAACGCCCCATCCCTTATGGGCTCTAGCGATGTAAAATTTCAGACTTTATGATAAAATTTTTTAAATTTTTTAATTAAATTAAGTTTATGACCGCTGTTTACCTCGTAGAGATAGATGAACAACCTATCGAACTATACAAATTGTTGAAATTAGCTGACTTAGTTTCAGGCGGTGGGGAGGCGAAGGTAATGATCGCCGAAGGATATGTGCTACTTAACAACGAAGTAGAGTTTCAGAAACGTAAAAAAGTTTACGATGGTGACTATATTCAGTTTGGTGACAATATTATTGAAGTGCAATTTGTTGGCGATGAACAAAGCAATGAAAAAGAACAACCATCAACAGAGATTGCCCCTGAATTCGAAGTAAACGAAACTATCGATGCGCCAACGCCGAGAATGCGTGAGCCAGGCCAAAACCCGCATTTAAAGGGTAACTCCAAGAAATCAGCAAATAACGTTGCTAAATCGTCAAACAAAAAACAACCGAAGAAACAATCAGGCAACGCGACCAAAGAAGGTAAACGTCGCCCTATTTCGTTTTAGTATATACAGCGTTACGTGAGCTTCTTTTCCCAAAATTCAGCTTTTCCCATTGCAGGATCTAATTCATAGCCATCAAAGCCAAATTTTTTGTATGCATTGATGGCTACTATATTTCCTGAAAGCACCTCCAATGTGACCTTAGCACTGCCCTTTTGCCTCGCTATCTTTTCAATACCTGATAACAACGCTTGGCTAATACCGTGGCCCCGAAACGCTTTATTTACCGCCAAATCATGGATATTAATAATAGGTTTACAAGCAAATGTTGAGAAGCTTTCAATACAATTAGCCAAGCCTGCTGGCTTGCCATCTACATAGGCGATCACACTGAATAGAAAGTCTCTTTCAGCCAATGCTCTGGGTAAGTTTTGTCGTGTTGCCTCAGAAAGCGGCTCCCCGCCCCCCATAGGATCTCTTGCATAGCCATCCAGTAATTCTATAAGCTCTTCAACTTGCTCGGGATTATCGTAATCCACTAGTTCCACTGACACTGTCATTGTTGTCTCTTGTTTTAGCAAATTATTTACTCACAACTATACTTGAAATATGAGTAAAAATAACTCGTTATGCCAATATACCGATGAATCTGGATGCCAGTGTCGAGAACCTGCCAATGACACTGGCTTTTGCTATTGGCACGACAAAACTGCAGATAAGTCAGGCGACAATGTCAAAGATGACTTTGAAACATACGTAAAATCTGGAGGCTTGCTCAGAGGTGTCATCTTAAAACGTGCGAACCTAGCGAATATAGACCTTGTTAACCACCGTAAAAAGAACGGCTATGACTTCACTCATGCCGATTTTTATCGGGCAGATTTGCAAAATGCCCACATGTTTAACATTAACTTAACGAACGCTAGTTTAATGAAAGCGGATTTACGTTGCGCCAATTTGAACTGCGCAACCTTGCAAGATACCAACCTGCTTGGCGCCAGATGGGCTGATAGCAAAATAGAAAACATAAAAATAGGTAAGCGACTTCGTCAAGAGCAACAAGCTCGTCAGGCTGTTAAAGCGAGAAAGAATGAAGAAGCTATCGATCTATTTGAGCAAGCAGAAGAGATATATAGAGATCTACGTAAACACGCTGAGCACGAAGGTATTTTTATGCTGGCTGGTCGTTTTATCCAAAAAGAGTTGACCATGCGTCGCATGCAACTTCCCAAATACAGCATTAAACGTATAAGCTCCAAAGTCGTTGACTTATTTTGCGGCTATGGTGAGGCTCCGGTGCGTATCGTCGGTATTTCCATTTGCATGATTATTGTTTGCGCCTTCTTGTACCTATTCACTGGGCTCAACTATCAGGGAGAAATTCACTCTTTCAACCCTGATGCGACATTAGCAGAGAATGCAAAACTCTTCCTGGGCTGCCTTTATTATTCCGTTGTTACTTTTACTACACTGGGTTATGGCGATTTTGCGCCAATTGGCTTTTCAAGAGCGATTGCCGCTATGGAAGCGTTTACAGGTAGTTTTACCATTGCTTTATTCGTGGTAGTGTTCGTGAAAAAGATGACCCGATAACCCCGCTTTATTTATGAAAAAATATAATGTGCTTGCAACACTATCGTTGTCTGTCAGCCTATTTGCCAATGCCGAAGCATTGCCCCCCTTGCCAGAACCTGTCGCTAACAATGCGGTTACTTCCGTATCCGTAAATGGCGATACTTATCTCTTCTCGTTTAATGGTTTAGGCAAAAATAGAGACTACAAAGCGGTGCACAATAAAGCATTTATGCTGAAAGTAGGTGAGCCTAAATGGCAAAAAATTGCTGATGTTCCTATTCAGCAACCAGTTACAGGGTTAACTGGAAGGTTGGCATCTGTTGCCACGTCAATCAAGGACAGCGCATACGTGTTTGGTGGTTATACCGTTGCCAAAGACCATAGCGAAGTATCTGTACCTGATGTGTACGCCTATAATGTGACTAGTCAACAGTATAAGTTGTTAGCACCAATGCCAGTGCCAGTAGATGACAGTGTGGCACTGCCATATCAAAACAGATACATATACCTTGTTAGTGGTTGGCATAACGACGGTAATGTCAACTTAGTGCAAGTATATGATGTTGAAACCAACACCTGGCAACAAGCTAGCCCCTTTCCAGGCAAACCAGTGTTTGGTCAAGCAGGCGCAATTGTAGCCAACCAGATGGTGGTTTGTGATGGTGTACGAGTTGATGTTCACCTTAACAAACGCCGCAGTTACGGCGCTGAAACAGCTTGCTATATCGGCACTATAAGCAATACCAACATTGCCAGAATTGACTGGCGTAAACTACAGCATCCAACCCAGGACTCTCGTTATCGCATGGCTGCCATTGGTGATAGCCAAACAAACAGTATGTATTTTGTCGGTGGCAGTGACAATCCGTATAACTATAGCGGCATTGGTTACAATGGCATTCCCTCTGAGCCAGATGCTAAAGTATGGCGACTAAACATGCGCACTTTAGAATGGTCTTTGTACAATGCTAGCGAACCAACAATGGACCATCGTGCACTTATTAAGCTTAATAATGCCCTCATCACCTTAGGTGGAATGACTGCTAATCAGGAAGTTTCTGACAAGGTTATTACTCAATTTAAAACAGATTCTAACCTAAAATAATTCTCCCTTTTCACACGTTTTTAAATGTGATTCCTAAAAAGCGTAAAATCAGTGAAAAACCCTGATTTTACGCTTTTTTGTATGCAACACCCTTGCTAGAATAGTGCTCTTTTTTTCACTCGCTTTTCGGAAGATGTAATGCGTACCAGTAAATATTTGCTTTCAACATTGAAAGAAACGCCTGCAAGCGCTGAGGTTATTAGTCACCAGCTAATGCTTCGTGCAGGTTTAATTCGTAACTTAGCTTCAGGTCTTTATACGTGGTTACCCACTGGTTTAAAAGTATTGAAGAAAGTCGAAAACATCGTACGCGAAGAAATGGAAAAGGCGGGTGCAATTGAAACCCTTATGCCAATGGTTCAACCTTCTGATCTTTGGGAAGAATCAGGTCGCTGGGAAGACTACGGTCCAGAGCTATTACGTTTGTCTGACCGTCACGAACGCCCATTCGTACTTGGCCCAACACACGAAGAAGTAATTACAAGCCATGTTCGTAACGAGATTTCAAGTTACAAGCAGTTACCGCTCAATTTATTCCAGATCCAAACGAAATTCCGAGACGAAATTCGCCCTCGCTTTGGAGTAATGCGTGGTCGTGAGTTCTTGATGAAAGATGCATACTCATTTCATACCACTGACGAGTGTTTGAAAGAAACTTACCAAGTGATGTATGACGCGTACTGTCGTATCTTCGAAAGATTAGGCTTAGATTTCCGCCCTGTAATTGCTGACAATGGCTCTATTGGCGGTGAAGGCTCACATGAATTCCATGTGCTTGCGGACAGTGGCGAAGATGACATCGCCTTTAGTGACGCAAGTGATTTCGCTGCAAATGTTGAAAAAGCAGAAGCATTAGCGCCAGCTGGCGAACGTCCAGCGCCAAGTGCAGATATAGAAAAAGTAGCAACGCCAGACGCGAAAACCATTGCAGATGTTGCTGCCTTCTTGAAGGTTGATGCAACGACAACGGTAAAAACGTTGCTTGTTGTTGGCCATGCTGAAGAAGGTGAAGAAGCACCAGTAATCGCACTTGTTCTTCGTGGCGATCACGATCTAAACGAAGTCAAAGCGGAAAACTTACCAGAGATAGCATCTCCTTTAACATTCGCCAGCGATGAGCAAATCAAGGCTGCTGCAGGTTGTAATGCCGGTTCAATTGGCCCTGTCGGGCTCAATATTCCAGTGATAGTTGATCGAAGTGCTGCACATTTATCAGACTTTGTTTGCGGTGCAAACGAAGATGGCTTCCACTTCACGGGAGCAAACTGGGATCGAGATGCTACTGAATACAGCGTAGCTGACATTCGTAACGTTGTTGAAGGCGACCCAAGCCCATGCGGTTCAGGCAACATTGTTATCAAGCGTGGTATTGAAGTTGGACATATTTTCCAATTGGGTAAAAAGTATGCTGATGCCATGAACTGTGGTGTATTGACTGAGAACGGTAAACACGAAACATTAACGATGGGTTGTTATGGCATCGGTGTTTCACGAATTGTTGCCGCAGCTATTGAACAGAACCATGACAAGTTTGGTATTAAATGGCCGAAAGCCATTGCACCATTTGACGCAGCGATAGTACCAATGAACATGCATAAATCTGCGCGTGTTCAAGAAACGGCAGAAAAGCTATACACACAACTGCAACAAGCAGGTGTAGAAGTGTTATTTGATGACCGTAAAGAGCGTCCTGGTGTTATGTTTAACGACCATGAACTCATTGGCACACCATTGTTGCTTGTTGTTGGTGAACGAAATCTTGATAGCGGCGAACTAGAAGTGAAAAACCGTATTACGGGTGAAAAGTCGATGATTGCTATCGATGACGTGATGACGCTTTTTAACGCCTAAGTTTTTGAGCTTATGTCTAATAAAAACGCCTGCAATAGCTGGCGTTTTTATTGGTTTAGATAAAAGTTAAGTATGCTAGATGCTAGACATCATATGTACTACCCTTCGCTATAGAAAAGCGTATCAACGCACCGCCTTTGCTGCCAGAATGGATACTGATATCTCCATTATGTTTGTCGACGATTCGTTTCGCTGTCGCTAAACCAAGACCACTCCCTTTGAAGCCTTTATCGTCATGAAGTCTAACCATAGGCTCGAAAGCTCTTAGCCTATCAGCTTCAGGGATTCCAATACCGTTGTCGTCAACATCAATGATCCAGTGACCGACCGTCGATGTAGCGGATATATGAATACAAGGGACTTCTTCGCAATAGATGATGGCATTGTCTATCAATATTTGTAGTATTTGCACCATAAAACTTGGCACAGCATAAATTTTCGGTAATTCGTCATAGCTGATTTGCGCACCAGACACGTTAATTTTCTCTGCAAGGTTACTTAGCACTATGCCCATACATTTGTTTAAATTGACAGCCGCAAAGAAAGTTAGCGATTTTTGATCTAACTTTGTGTATCCAACCAGTGCCTCGATAAGTTGATACATCTGCTCTGAGGTATCGACAAGTAGATGCAACTTATCACTAACCTCATTTGGCAAGCTATGGCTGTATTTTTGAATAATCAACTGCACCATGGTTTTCACTGCATAAGATGGCTGTTTAAGATCATGAGCGAGCACACGTGCAAATCTGTCTAGCTCTATGCGCTGCTCCTCTACCTGCCGCTGGAGGTGATTTGATTTAATGGCATTATCTACGGCTTTATGAAGCAAGGCTGGTGATAAATTGTTTTTTTTAAGGTAATCGGCAGCACCATTTTTTAGCGCTGAAACGGCAACAACTTCATCCCCTTGACCAGTAAGGATAATCACTGGTACGAAAGGCAGCATGGTTTTAATTTGCACAAGCGTGCTCAGACCATCAACACCTGGCATATAGTAATCTAAGAAAATAACATCAGCACGGCCCTGCGCCAGTACATCGATACCGGCCTTACTAGATGAGGCTTCTATAACTTTTGCATTAGCATTCGACTGCTTTAGATATCGTTTCAATACGTATCTATCGTCTTTTGAATCATCTATTACAACAAAGATTCTATCCATGACAATACCCAATTACTCCGTTTTAGGCAAAATCGCTATTTGAAACCAGTACTCTCTAAGCTTTTGAATTGCATTAAAAAAAGCATCTAGCCTCACGGGTTTTTGTATAAATGAATTAGCACCAAGGTCGTAACACGCTTCAATATCTTTCTCATCATTAGATGTCGTTAATACAACGATGGGAATATTTTTAAGACGCGGCAAGACTTTTATTTCCCGAAGCACGGCTCTTCCATCAATACCGGGCAAATTGAGATCCAAAAGAATTATCGCAGGTTTGGGCCTCTCATCTGTCCACTCACTAGTCAAATAATTAAGCGCCTCCTGACCGTCTTCACAACGAACAATTGGGTTGGATAAATTTCCATCTTTTTTGAATGCCCTCAATGTTGCGTAATAATCGTCATCACTATCTTCCACTACCAAAATTACTTTACTGTTATCAATCATCATGTTGAATCCTTGCTACCGTAAAATAAAATCGCGTTCCTTGTCCTAGTTCTGACTCAAACCATAATTTGCCGCCATGTTGCTCAACAATTTTTTTCGCAAATGTCAGGCCTGCGCCACTTCCCTTCCCAAATTTTTTCTCGCTATTTAGCCGTTTAAATATTTTAAAGACATCATATTTAAATTGTTCACTGATACCGATGCCGTTGTCCTGAACACAAAACGCGCCGGACTTTATGGTTGCATCAAAGAGTATGCGAATAACCTTTGGATCAGATAAATTATACTTGTAAGCATTGGTAATGAGGTTATAGAACAGTTCCGTGATACGAGTTCTATCACCCACGATGTTTGGTAATTTGCCGACTTGGATATTTACATTATTTTCTGAAATCCCCTCTGCAAGCCTGTCTTTGAGCTCTTCTATGACTGAGTGTAGATTAACAGAGGCACTTGCTGCCTCTTCTCTGCCTAACCGCGAGTAATACATTAAGTCAGAGATAAGATGTTCCATTTTTGAGCTTAAATGCACCAACCTGTTAAGTTGATGTACCCCCTCTTCATCCAAAACACCCTCATAGTCTGCTTTAAGAAAATCCGCATAGTTTTGAATAGCGCGTAATGGTTCCTTTAAATCGTGTGATGCTATATACGCAAAACTATCAAGCTCTTCGTTAGATCTGATAAGCTTTTTAATGAGCTTTTCTTTTTCAAGCTCTAATGCAGTTTGTTCCGACGTATCGCGCAAAATGCCGCAGTAAAACGTTTCTTCATTAATAGAAAAGTCCGTAACACCTAAATCAAGCGGAAATACCTCGCCGTCTTTCCTTAGCCCTTGTACTTTTCGACCAGCACCTATAATTTTTTTGGTTCCTGTTTGGTGATAATTTTCCAAGTATTGATCATGCTGGCTGGTAAAAGGTTCTGGCATTAATATTTTAATATTTTGCCCTTTCAACTCTTCGCGGCTATAACCAAAAATTCGCTCTCCAGACTTATTAATACTGCGAATCTGGCCTTTTTTATTGATAGTAATGATGCCGTCAATAATGTTTTCTAATGTTGCATTGTGCTCCACGTCTTTTGCCCGTATCAGCTTTTCAGACATCAAGCTTTTCAACAGAAAAAACAGAGCAAACCCTGCTAAAACAGAAATAACAATACCATTGGCCAATGCCACCAAATGTATTGAAGAACGCTCAGAATATACCGTTTTAGTTTTAGGCCATAGGGCGATTTCCCACTCAACATCATACATCGCAAACTTATGTCGATAGCCGGATTCTTCTCTATATTCAGCACCAGGCTCTATTTGCTGGAACATTAGTTCTTGCTCAGCAAATACTTGAATATTGTGCTTATCTATTGATTGATAAGGTAACAGGCTATTGATCAGTTGCGCTATATCGAACACACCAAGAATGAAGCCATCAAAATGTTCATCAATATAAATAGGGAAATAAGCCAAAAAACCCTTGCCTCCCTGCACTAATTCCACTGGTTTACTGACTGAAGTACCACCTGTATTTTTTGCATTATCTAAGGCCAATTTTCTTCGTGGTTCGAAGGTAAGATTAAGATTGACTGCAGATTCATTCCCCTCTAAGGGTACTATCCATTTTACGATGTACTTATCATCTACCCATTCGACTACGCGCAACCCAGCGAAGTCTTCGACGTAATCATTCGCATCTTTTTGCCACTCTTCTAATGGAGAACCATTGCGCGCTTCCCAGCGGTTCCTCATACGCTCCAGTGCAGTTAAAATCGTGGGAATAGACTTAGTGAACTGATGCTCAATAAGTTGAGACTTTGCTTCAGACGTGTTTTTCATGAGATGCTGTTCTTGCTTTTCAGCAGCATCCCATAACCAGACAGAAATACAGATACTCAGGGCAACACCCGTACCGACCACCCAAAGCGCCAAGTAAAACTGCCTGCTTGCTATTTCGTCCAATGAAATACTCAAAACAGATTTCCTTACAAATAAATACCGGTTTTCTTGATAAAAATCGATGTTTAACTATCCATGTACTATTCTGAATATAGACTACCTTGACCACGGCTTGTCAAGGTAACGGAACAAATTACGGCGATTAAAATGGAGTTTGCAAGGAATGAATGTATTACTCGTTGATGATCAGGAAATTGACCGTGAGCTAGTAAAAGAAGCACTTCACTGCTCTGGCTGCATCTTTGATATTAAAGAAGTTAATAATGCGCATGACGGCTTGTCAGAAATACAAGCATGCAAATATGACGTGGTATTACTAGACTATCAAATGCCGCGCATGAACGGTATGCAATTGCTTCAAGAGTTACAATTAGCTAACCAAGATATTCATTCCACCGTCATCGTTATCAGCAATAACAAAGACGAAGATGTCATGTTGAGTTGCATTAATGCGGGCGCCCAAGATTTTATTTTAAAGCAAGAACTTACCTCTACCCACCTAATTCGGTGTATTAAACAGTCACAACAACGACTTGATTTACAAAACAAGCTAACACAAAGCTATAACGAGGTTAAAAGACTTGCCGAAAGAGACGCCCTAACGGGTTTGTTTAATCGCCATTATTTTGAAGCAGCACTGACATCATTGCTGTATAACGCTCGCGCGCTGGACGGCCTAGTCGCCGTAATGTTGCTAGACATTGATGGCTTTAAAATGGTTAATGACAGCCTAGGCCATAGCGCTGGGGATATGGTACTTCAAGACTTTGCTGGCCGGATTCAAACAGGCTTTAGAGAAAGCCAATTATTCGCTCGCATTGGTGGTGACGAATTTGCCTTTGTGTTTTCTGGTGTCAAAGGGCTAAACGCTGCCATGACGATTGCTAAACGCCTGCTGACCATATTTGACTCCCCATTTGACTACGAGAGACACCAAATATTCAGTTCAGCAAGCGTAGGCATTGCTATTAGCACATCAGATTCAACGGCATTAGAGCTCATAAAGCAAGCTGACATTGCCATGTACAAAGCCAAAAGTTCAGGTAAAAATCAGGCCTGCTTCTATGAAGAAAGCCTGGAACATGAGTTTTTCCGATCATTCAACATTGAAAATGAACTTCGCGAAGCGATAAGAAATGAAGCATTCAAAGTATTTTTCCAGCCTATATTCAATTGCCAAACAAAAGAACTTGCCGGTTTTGAAGCCCTTGTTCGCTGGCCGTCTGGTAAGACAACACAAAATCCGGAAGAGTTTATCCAAGTAGCAGAAAACTGCCAATTAATTGAACCGCTGGGTAGATGGATCATTCAGGAAGCTATTTCGCTGTTTGCTGAATTAACTTCCTATAGTGCGAATTCTCACTTAAGTTTGTCTATAAATCTTTCACCCTTGCAAATGCACGATTTAAATTTACCTGGATACATTACCGAATTAACAAGGCTTTATGGAGTTGATTTACATAACATTATTGTGGAAGTCACTGAAACAGCCTTACTTGAAAATAGCCAGTCGACGTTAGAAACACTGGAAGCATTTAAACACCTTCAGTGTAAAGTGGCGTTAGATGATTTCGGTACTGGTTTTTCATCAATTTCTCATTTACTTAATTACCCCATTGACGTTGTCAAATTCGATAAAAGCCTTATTGTGAGGACCGTAGAAGATGAAAAAGCGAGAGCTATGCTGCAAGGGTTGGCGTCTATGCTGCACTCAATAGGCATTGAAACAGTGGCAGAGGGAGTCGAGTATAACGAGCACGTCGACATTTGTGAGCAATCAAGTGTATCAAGGTTGCAGGGGTACTTGCTCGGCAAGCCTATGCCAAAATCAGATTGTCAAAAGCTGATTTAACAACCGTATGTTAGTCGGCAAAAAGCAATTAACCAAAAAACGATGCGGCCTATAAAAAACGCCAACAATAGTTGGCGTTTTTATTAATTACCCGATCGCGAACTCCGGCAACTGGGACGAATGGTGCTCTATTATTTCCCATGCACCACCATTTAATTGATAAACGAAAGTAAATCGCGCGGTAACAGACACATTATCTTTAAGGGAAAACGTATACACACCGGAATGAATCACGATTTCGCCCAACACACGTATATTTGATTCATCAAGCTTACCCATTGGTTCACGCTGAATAAAAGACACAAAGTAATCTTCAATTTCAGCGTGGTTGTGACGCACTTGATTAGATACTGTTGGCAGTAAAATAGCATCAGACGCATACAGTGCTGTCACTTGTTTGGCATCTTTAGTTTGTAAAGCAATGTTCCACTTATCAAATAGAGAAACAACATCAAATTCGTTCATATGTCGACTTTTAAAGTTAATTAAGTGATTTTTAATCAGGCAATTAAGAATCTTGATAACACACTAACACCTTACCTAATACAAAACGACAGAGCATTTTTTGTGCGATACCGATGTTACGTTTATTTCGCTATAGCTTTTTTATTAAACAATAGGTTGTATGCCCTTTAGGATAATCGGGCAACTCGCCAAAAACAGTATACCCGCGTTTTTCATAAAATGGTTTCGCTTGAAAACTTAAGGTTTCAGTTCGCATATATTCAAATCCGTTGTCTCTGGCACACTTTTCAACCGCATCCATTATTTTCGTACCCGCATGTTGGCCACGTGACTCTTCCGATAACCATAACAACTCCAAGATACAATAGTTCCAAAAGGCTGTCGCTCTTGCGCCACCAATAACATTATCGTTTTCGTCTTTGGCAAATACCGCGAATTTAGTATCTGGCTCATACACGATTACATCATCCAAATACCGTTGATTAAATGACTGGATACCTTTACTGATAGTGTTGAGGTCGCATTCCTTTGGCGACATAGTCACGGTTATTTTCATGTATTTCCTTCCCCGTACATAACTTTTTATTATGCTATTGTGTTACAAGGTTATTGAGGTAGTCGACGAACGGAGTCTGCTATCTCATCTTCATTAAATGAGATGATGCACTGCTCAGTAACCCAAAAAATGTTACTCATGAACACAATTTCACTACCATGGCGATGACGAGTAATTTCATAGTGAGACAGATTTGCAGTATCTAATTGCCTAATGACATTAGCTTTGTCGATTCCTTCGTAAAAATTGCCGCACAGATAAAAGATCTCATCGTGTGCCGCTTTCCAGTAAAAGCTAGCAACCGCTATGACAAATGCCACAATAAACCCTGATATCAGCTTGATTAATGTTGTTTTTTCAATCACCATCATCCCAACGTCTTTAAGCTCGCTATTGGATAATAGCTAGCGCCATGCGAACTGATAAAGCGGCAAACTTTTTAAGCGGCTATCTATAGTTTGTACCATTTGTTGATATTGCCTTGATTCAATATCACCGTACGTTGTTGAAAACTCTCGCTGATTTACCCCTTCAGCAAGCCCCTCAATCGTAGGTAATAGATCCCCATCACTGACTCTCGCTAGTAACGGCTGAACTTGTTTTGCTTGTGCTTCAGAATGGGTCGCTATCATGGCCATTCGCGTTCCAGCGCGGTCAGCCATTAAATCAGCAAAACTAAAGCCGCTGCCTCCTTGGTTCGTATCCAAGAACTCTTTGAATTCGCCTAGAGCATCACTAGTTGCATTATTACTGAGTAATTGCAAAGCAACCGAGTAAACAAAATGCTTCATTAGGTCGTTGCGACCACCTAGCGTAACGAGGTGTTTCTGGTTATTGCGCGTTAAATGTTCAGCCAACGTCATTGAACGAGGCTTGGGCGTGATCATGCCAAACCGATCGCTACCAAAATATAAAATAAGGGCTGCCAATATCGCTTTATTTTGCTCTACATAAGAATGTTCAAGGCTTGGTGCCCGTTGCAACGCAACGTTTTGTTGGAAAAGATGGCGGACAAATAGTGAGATATCCGCATCACTTCTCTGGGTTTGTGCGAACTCAACAAGCCACTCGTAATTTTGAGCGACTTGCTCTTCATCCTTGGCTAAGCCAAATTCACCCCGAATTTTGCTGAGCAGCCCAGTAGAGGTCGCTTTATCCAGTAAGTTTGTATCAACATTTAAGTTAGCAACGACATACTGCTTGGTTGGTTTTATTGAAGAGAAGCTACTAAGCAATGACTGACCGGTACCTTCCCCTACATATAAATCAAGAGCCATCGTCAGCCAACTAAGCGCTCGTTCGCCGCTGATAGATACATCGCCAATATCTATTGCAGATAACTCTATGCCGGATTCAGACGGCAATACCGTCCCTACAATATTCACATAGCGAGAAATCGGTAATGGCAGATCAACACTGCTTTGTATGACCACTCCGTGCTCGGTGAGTTTTACATCGATAGATAGTCTAGATATCGCTCTATGCGCCAACGCGGTTAAACCATCAATTTCTTTTTGCGTCAGAAAAATAGTGGGTGAGCTATTCGTAGATTTGATAGTGCGATACAAACGTGACGCCAATGCCTTGCTTTGAGCTGCGTGCTCTGCACTTATTTGATGAACCCGTTGGGTTTTAGCAGTACTGTCGGTTAACGCTAAAAATAATCCTCCTACGCTCAATGTGAGAGCAAGAGTAAAAAGAAGAATAATTCTAAAAAACAATCGAATAAATTAGTTTAGGAAGATTGATTGATGTTATACGACGATAGCTTACATATGTACAGACATAACTGGCTAATGTTAGTTGCATTTCCCTAACTTTTGCACACTAAAGCAAAGGGTCGTCGAGTTCACATAAATCCCAGTAAACCTGCTTATCGTGCAAACGCGCTAGTCGCTTGTTAAGTTCGCGAAACGTAGTTAATGGTTCATCATTAGGTTGTATACACTGCCAGATAAACTGATGACAGTTATTATCAAATAAATGATAATCGCGATACTGATAAATTTGCTGTATCGCTCTCTCTGCGGCGCCTTTTGTTGCTAAAGGAGTGGCAGTTGAGTCACAAGCAACGAAGATTCGCTTCCCTGAGCGCTCATTGGTAAATCGTTTAGATGATAAAGGTTTCACCAAACCGTTTCCGTCTAACTCGACAATGGTATTGTCGCCCACCCATATACCTGTGTGGTCAAGCACGCCACCAATACCACAGCACACAATACTGCCAATGGCAGGTTTAGCGGCTTGTTCCACGTTGAATAAATCAGACGGATAAATGGCAACTTCGGGCTCATGACTTTCTTTGTCTGACAGTCGCTCTGGCATGTACCTAGAACGATTCTTTTGCTGTGTTTTTCGGTCGTCCGCGAGTTCTTTCACTGCCAACGCAGATACTGCAGCAGCACCCAACCAAAATAATGGAATAGGCATAGCTTACCTCTATTTCGTTGTTCACATCACAAAACCACGATTACACTCGTGTTTAACTTGTCATATAAGGAGAATAACCGCTAATACCGTTTTTCGTATAAAAAAGTTGCAAGTAACTGTTTCCAAAAGACGAAAAAGATGCACAATAGAATTTTTATTCTAATTTAACTACAACCTACAAAATAAGGCAGAAAACGACCATGAACACCGTGACTAAATCCTCTAAACTCAACAATGTCTGTTATGAGATCAGAGGACAAATAGCCGCGGAAGCCCGTCGTTTAGAAGAGGAAGGTCATAAAATCCTCAAATTGAACATTGGGAACCCTGCCCCTTTTGGCTTCGAAGCGCCAGATGATATTGTTAAAGACGTTATTCACAACCTCCCAAGTTCTCAAGGCTACAGTGACTCACAAGGCATTTACTCTGCGCGCGTTGCTGTCATGCAATACTTTCAACAACAAGGCATTTTGGGTGTTAGCGTAGACGATATTTTTATCGGTAATGGCGTCAGTGAACTGATAGTGATGGCGATGCAAGGTTTGCTAGAAGATAACGATGAAGTATTAATTCCTGCTCCTGATTATCCATTATGGACCGCTGCTGTTTCGTTGTCCGGCGGGAAGCCCGTTCATTATCAATGTGATGAAGATAATCAATGGTTTCCTAATATCGCTGATATGGAAGCAAAAATTTCCAAGAAAACACGCGCTATCGTATTGATAAACCCGAATAACCCGACAGGTGCTGTTTATTCAGAAGAAGTATTACTCAACATTTTAGAGCTTGCGCGAAAGCACAGTTTGATTGTATTCAGCGATGAAATATACGACAAAATTTTGTATGACGGCGCTACGCATGTACCGACTGCCCGTCTAGCTGAAGACGTATTGATTCTTACTATGGGGGGGCTATCAAAGAACTATCGCATCGCAGGGTTTCGCGCTGGGTGGATGGTTATTACTGGCCCTAAACTGTTGGCAGAAGACTATATCCAGGGTTTGAATATGCTGTCTTCTATGCGCCTTTGCGCAAACGTTCCATGCCAGCATGCAATACAAACTGCGCTGGGCGGATATCAAAGTATTAATGAGCTCATTAATGGCGATGGGCGTTTAAAAAAACAACGCGATATTGCACATGACATGATTAACGCTATTGATGGATTGTCTTGTCAACCAGCAATGGGCGCACTTTATCTGTTCGTTAAAGTTGACCGAGAGAAGTTTAATATCCAAGATGATGAAAAGATGATTCTTGATTTACTTAAACAGGAAAAAATTCTTTTGGTGCACGGTAGAGCGTTTAACATTAAAGAAAGCAATTATTTTAGACTAGTATTTCTACCGCATGTTGATGAGCTTATTCCTGCAATTGAACGAATAGGCCACTTTTTCAAAACCTATAGGCAACAATGAAAATAAAAAGCACTTTTCTCGCCTGGATATTGCGCATGCCGCTTATAAAGCGGTGGGCGCTGATGCATTCAGTGAAAGAAGAGAACATTGCAGAACATTCGCAGCAAGTAGCGGTTATCGCCCATTTACTGGTGGTTATCCGTAACAAATATTTTAATGGTGATTTGAATCCAGAGCGCGCTGCTACCATTGCCTTGTATCACGAAGTCTCTGAAACAAAACTACAAGACATTAATCATGTGACTAAATATCATAACCCTGCCCTTACAAAAGAATTTAAGAAGCTAGAAGAGTTGGCCGAACTTGAATGCCTGAATAGCTTGCCGGAAGATCTTCGGGAAGAATTTCGTCCTCTCCTTGTACAATCTCAAGTCTGTCCAGAATACAAGAAAGTCGTTAAAGCTGCGGATCTTATTTCGGCCTATCTAAAAGCAAGTGATGAAATATCATTTGGCAACCGTGAATTTTTTCACGTGAAAGAGCGACTGATGGGTATGTTAGACGCATTCAAGGCTGATATGCCAGAAGTTGAGTATTTCCTAAATACCTTTGAAGATCATTGCTTTGTCAGCGTTGATCAATTATCTCTAGACGACCACTAGTCTTATCGCCCCCTCTCTACATAACGCTTTCAGGCCAATCGCCACTCTTAAACCTCGTTAACAATCAGTTTTACACTGGTTGATCTTTTACATTTTAAAACATAGAATAACATTATTCGAACATAATTCGAATGCATTTCGAATTAAGTAAGAATAGCGTTCATGAGTAATTTAATGAGGTAATAATATGGCTCCTGCACCTAAATACAGCCCACAAGAGCAAGAAGAATTAATTCTAAATGCTGCTGCAGAATGTATTGCAGAAACGTCAGTTTTAGATTTCACTATGTCGGCAGTTTCTAAGGCTGCAGGCTTATCAATGGGATCTATATACAAGCATGTGCAATGCAAAGAAGACATTATTTTTGCATTGGCATCTCGCATGTTTAGCCGACATCAGGAAGTGTTTAGCCAAGTTCTTGCTTCGGAGCTTACAGCACCGGAAAAAATTGTCGCACTTACACTCATGGACCCCAAAAAAATAGAAGTATACCCCTTTGATGCCCACCTAGAAGGTTTTGCCACGAACGAACTCATTATCAGTCGCACTTCACAGCGTTGGACTGAGCGAATGATGCAGTCACATGAAAAATGCGAAACCATTTTCAATAAATTTATGCACCAAGCAGCATTTAGTGGCGAGTTAACGCTCAACGGCAATATCGACGAAATGGTGGAAGAAATTAATTTAGGTAGTTGGGCATTGATGGTGGGTTATCAATGTATCGATCGCGTTTTCCAAATGCGAAACATTTCCGAAGGTACTGACTCATTGCATGAGCCTGTTGCAACTGACGCATTACGTGTAAAAAGCTTAATGCGCTTACTTGATGGCTACAATTGGCGTAAACCAATTGATAATGAAGGCGTCGAACGTGCAGCGGCAAAGCTTGTTGAGTTAGGTTTACGATAAAAATTAAGCGCTGGAGAGTATAATGCACATCAAACGATGGTTCGTTGCCCTATTTATCATTTCCGTCACCATAGGCGGGCTGGGCTTTTTCAAATTCCAACAAATTCAAGCAGCAATGGCGATGGCTGCTTCTTTTCCTGAGCCTTCTGCAACGGTCAAGACAGAAGTTACCGAGTTAAGTCAGTTTAATCCAAGCTATCAAGTTAATGGTCAAATCGTTGCAAAACGCATCGTAACCTTACAAAACGAGTTACCAGGCGTTATCACACAACTTGATATGACACCTGGCTCGCAGGCTACAAAAGGCCAGCTGCTACTATCACTCAATGTTAGTGAAGAAACTGCGCAGCTAGACTCTGCAAAAGCACGTCTAAAGTTAGCAGCTAATAATTTCGATCGAATGGCGGCATTAATCAAAGAAGATAAAGTAAGTCAGCAACAATATGACCAAGCCGAAGCAGACTATTTCGTGGCAAAGGCAGACATAGCCAATCTCGAAAGCATTATTGCCAAGAAGCAAATTACAGCACCTTTTTCGGGGAAAGTTGGATTGGAAGCTCATCAGTTGGGGCAATTCTTATCGGCAAACTCTGCCATAACAACATTAGTCGGTGATGACAGTGATATTTGGGTCGACTTTAACTTACCGCAAACCCAGTCACAGCCCAATATTGGTGATCAAGTCATCATCAATGCAATAAGACAAGGTAAAAAAGTTGTAGAATTAAATGCGACTGTTATTGCACGAAAGGCCGCAATGCAGGTCGAATCGCGACACATTACCTATCGTGCAGAAATCAAAGGCGGATCTGAATCATTTGTGCACAATGAACTTGTTAAAGTCACTGTGGGTGGACAGAGCCAGCAAGTGGTTGTTGTGCCCAACTCAGCTGTTATCCGAGATGCAGCAGGTGCTTATGTCTATACGTTAGAAGAAGATAACAATAAATCTCTACGAGCCAATAAAGTAGCGGTTACGCTCGGTAAACGATTTGACGACAACCTCGTAATAACTAGTGGTCTTGCACCTAATTTGCTGATAGCGACACAAGGAGCATTTAAATTGCACCCAGGCTTGTTAGTATACGTCGAACATCTGCCGACTAATTCGCTCAGCGCTCAGCTTCTGAAAGAGGCGCTGTAACCATGAGTGCTCTCCACGAAAACAAACCATCTATGATGGATATTTTTGTCAACAGACCAGTGCTTGCGATAGTCCTCTCTCTACTGATAGTGTTAGCGGGCTTGAATTCAGCATTTAACATTTCTGTGCAACAGTACCCTCAAATCGAAAGTGCATCTTTAGAGATAAATACAACCTATACAGGGGCTTCCGCGGAGATAGTCAAAGGTTATGTAACTGAGCCCATAGAACGTGTCGCTTCAACAGTACCAGGTGTAGACTATGTTGACTCCCAAACACTCTCGGGAAGCAGCAAAGTAACGGCTTGGTTACAGCTAAATCATCCGACAACAGAGGCTCTTGCTGAGCTTAACACTCGTTTAAGCCAGATTAAGTTTGAGTTGCCTCAAGGTGCAGAAGATCCGTCCGTGTCAGTTGTTAGAACAGACAGCCCGTATGCACTTTTCTATCTGAATGTGCATTCTGACAGCCTGTCACGAAATCAACTCACGGACTACCTTGCTCGCAATATCAACCCGGTAATCAGCGATATTCCGGGCGTACAGAAAGTGACACTTGAAGGTGGAAGAAATCCAGCGATGCGCGTTTGGATAGATTCTGACAAATTAGCGGTATTCAATCTTAGTGCCTCAGATGTATTTAACGCATTAGAGACCAACAATACCATCGCAACGTTAGGTTACAGCGAGAACTCACGTCAACGAATCGATTTGCTTGCCAACACTACATTGCAAACCGTTGAAGACTTTCAACAATTAGTCATAAAAGATGAAGATGGCGCTACCATTCGTCTTGCCGATGTTGCAACAGTTGAACTGGGAGAGGAAGAAGGCTTTGTTACTGCGAGATTAGATCATCAAGATACAATATTCCTCGCCGTTTGGCCGCTGCCGGGTTCGAACGAAATCGATATAGGCGATGCGCTATACAAAAAGTTAGATCAAGTAAATGCTTCGCTACCTAAGGGCACTGCTATTGATATTGGCTATGACGGTACCCTATACATGCGTGACGCCATCCAAGAAATATTCTCAACCTTGATAGAAACCGTGTTACTCGTTGGTATTGTCGTCTTGGCAATGATGGGGTCATGGCGAACGGCCTTGGTGCCACTTGTCACCATTCCTATTTCAATACTTGGCGCTATCGCCGTTATGTCAGTGATGGGCTTCTCGTTAAACCTGTTAACTATTCTAGCTATAGTGTTGTCTGTTGGATTGGTGGTAGATGATGCAATTGTTGTTGTGGAAAATGTTGCCCGCCATATGCGTGAGGGTAAATCACGTTTCCATGCAGCGTTAATTAGCTCAAGACAGTTATTGGTGCCAGTTGTTGCTATGACGTTAACACTCGCTGCTGTGTACGCACCGATTGGTTTTTTGTCAGGATTAACAGGCTACCTGTTTAGAGAGTTTGCTTTTACTCTCGCTGTAGCAGTGCTTATTTCTGGTGTGGTGGCAGTCACATTATCACCCATTATGAGTGCCTACGTTTCTCCAAAAGGTGGAAAGGAAGAAAAACTAACCACCAAAGTAAACGGTGTATTTGACCGCCTACAAAACTTTTATCTAAAAGCTCTCGACCGAATTTTTGCGTGGAAAGCCCAAGTAATTTTCGTCGCCCTTATTTTCTCTTTATTGGTTGTGCCCTTTTACCTGTTTTCTCAAAAAGAGCTTGCCCCTGTCGAAGATCAAAACAGTATCAATGTTGTCGTAGAAGCCCCACCGGAGTCATCACTGAGCTATACAGCGAAAAATATGAATCAGGCAGTAGATACGTTAAAAACTACAGATGGTGGAAAGTTTGTTTGGCAAATCGTGACGAAAAATGCAGGTTTTGGTGGTATTGAACTGACAAAATATGAAGATCGCGAGAAGAGTGTGCATGAGTCCTTACCTGAACTTTACGGTAAGCTAGGACAGGTTTCTGAGCTCAAACTTCTGCCTGTATTACCCGCAGCATTGCCTACTGCCGGTCAGTTTGATGTTGAAGTAGTCATTCGTACCAGCGATGACTACCAAGCCATGCAAGCGTTTGCTCAACAAATTATTGGTAAGGCCTATCAATCAGGTAACTTTATGTTTGTTGACACTGACTTGAAAATTGATTTACCACAATCAGAGTTGCTGATAGACAAAGGGCTTGTCGCAGACTTAGGGCTTAATTTAGCAGACGTCAACGACCAACTAAGCGTTTTATTGTCTAACAACTATGTCAATCGCTACAACGACAAAGGTAAGGCATACCGCGTTATTCCGGTAGTCGATGGCTTACAAAAATTTAATCCTGAAGATATTTTGGACATGCAAATAGCAACGCCTTCTGGTGAGCTAATTAAAGTATCTAGCTTTGCGGAAATCAAAGCCGTTACAGCACCACGTGTATTAGGTTCATTTAACCAACAAAAGTCTTTCAGAATTTTTGGTGGTATTTTACCGCACGTCACCAAAGAGCAGGCATTAAGTAGTATTGAATCAATAGCATCAGAGCTATTACCAAGTAACTATTCTATAGATTATGCAGGAGAGTCGCGTCAACTTCGTAAAGAAGGTAATACTATGGTGGGTGTGTTATTGGTTTCTATGGTGGTCGTGTACTTCGTATTGACCATTCAGTTTAATAGCTTCCGTGATCCATTAGTGGTGTTACTTGGTTGCGCACCACTTGCCCTCTCAGGCGCATTAATGCTGGCATTTATTGGGCTTACTTCAATCAATATCTATTCTCAAATTGGCCTCATTACATTGATTGGTCTCATTGCGAAGAATGGTATTTTGATAGTTGAATTTGCAAATCATATGCAGCTTCAAGGCTATAACAAACTTGACGCAGTCAAAGAGTCTGCGAAAACCCGACTTCGCCCTATTTTGATGACAACTGCAGCGACGGTGCTAGGTCACTTCCCACTTGTTCTTGTTACCGGTGCAGGTGCTGAATCTCGCAACAGTATCGGTATCATACTCGTCGCTGGTATGTTAATAGGAACATTCTTTACTTTAATTGTACTGCCTATTTTGTACACATGGTTTGCAAAAGACCATCGTAATGAAGTAACAACGGAGCAAAAAGCAGCGAATCAAGAAACACCCATTTTGGCTGAAGTTAGTTAGATTTCAATTAGCGACTAATTAAGTCAATTGGACTAAAACAATATTCGATATGTGCGCCCTGCTTGCTAGGCTTTACCAGAAAGCTTCCATGCAGGGCGTTTGTCGCTAGATTATGACAAATAGCCAATCCCAAACCTTTAGAGCCGCTTGCACGATTAGTCGTGTAAAAAGGTTCAATAACTTTGCTAACTGAATCGGGGCTTATACCAATACCATTATCTTTGTATACAACTTTAAATGTGGTTTGATCAATTTTTGAAATGGTAATATTGATTGTATTTCCCTCGCTCTGCATAAAGCCATGTTGCACACTGTTATTGACGAGTCCTGTCAATATTTGCGCATGATATCCAGGGTACGTGTTGACAATTTCATCGCAGCTCTCAATAGCAACATTGACATTCTTTTGCTTTAACAGTGGCGTAAGTGTTGAGATAACGCGGCGATAGTATGGGTGAAGTGCAATTTGCGCTGACTTAATGTCCATTTGCTCGGCGGCAGTACGTTTAAAGTCATCGACCAGCTCTTTTGAACGGTACAAATTATGCTCAATCAGCGGTACGGTTGACGACACGCTCTCCAGAAACACATCGAGATCACTGCGTGATATACCGCCATTGTCGAGCTTTGACTTGAAATTTTGATATTTTTCTTTCAACACACTCGTCGCGGTGATAGATACTCCTAGAGGTGTATTCACTTCATGCGCAACCCCCGATATCATGCCGCCAAGCGCCGCTAACTTCTCCGATTCAATTAATAGGTCATGCGCGTTTCTCAGATCTTCAACCGTTTGCGCTAGTTCTGCTGTTCGCTCTTCAACTTTTTTATCTAGTACATGATTTAAGTGTTGCAGGTTTGTTTCATGTTTTTGGCGTTCAAACTCTCCCGCAATGCGTCCGGAAAACAATTCAAAGAGTGCTTGTGTAAGCTCTTCATCTTTAATTGGGCGTTGATACAACGCAACGACCAACCCCATGACATGCCCTTGATTATCATGTAATGGTGCCCCTAAATATCCAGAAATCCCCATATCAATAAGTAACTGGTCTTGAGGAAAATGAGCGGTTACCCCGTCTCGATACAGGCACAAACTGTCGTTGGCAACATCCTCACAAGGAGTATGCTGTAAAGCGTATTCAAAATTTTCAAGTAATTTGCCCTTTGAAACCAAGGTAACGGTTTGTGAAACACGTTTTTCTAAATCAAGTTTCGCGATAAAGGTATAGTCAGAGCCAATCACTTTATCTAACGCAAGCGTTATCTTTTGGAAAAAGTCATCTCCATAACAGTGCGAAATTTCTTGCGCTATTTCAGCGAGTACCTGTTGCATGGAGTGCTACTCAGGATCAGGGTGATTGGCTCTAATAGCGACGAAATCTTGGTAATGCTCAAACAATAAATCGACCAGTTTCGGCTCAAACTTCACACCACGCTGCGCGGTAATAAAGTCTTTAATATCATTCTCCTGCCACTTTTCTTTGTAGCAACGCTTAGAGCCCAATGCATCGAATACATCTGCAATAGCCATAATGCGTGCTTCAAGTGGAATCTCTTCTCCTTTAAGCCCATCTGGGTAACCCGAGCCGTCCCAGTTCTCATGATGATAATGTGCCAAGCGAGAGCCTAATTTAGAAATACTTGCTGTTGACTTCGATAACAGCTCACTACCTACGGCAGCGTGTGTTTTCATAATTTCCCACTCCTCTTCATCTAACCTTCCAGGCTTATTCAAAATACGCTCTGGAATAGCAATTTTACCGATATCGTGGAGAGGTGCTGCTAATTTAAGCGCATCAATATATTGTTCACTCAAACCAAGCTTTTGACCAAACAACTCACAAATAAGAGCAACACGTTGAACATGTGCACCCGTTTCTTGGCTTTTTGCTTCAATAGCTTCGCCAACAATATATAGCAACTCTTTTTGCGTGCGCTCTACTTCGTGCTGACGTGTTAGCCCTTCTAGAATAAGTGCAACATTTGTCGCATAAAGCTCTGCTAAATTAGCCTTAAAATGCTCAACATCATTTTCAAACTCTATGTAAAGCACACTGGCCGAATTACTGGTTGTTTCGTAATAGCCAATAAAGCATGACTCATCTGAGTAATGCGTTTTTCGTACAAACGTTTCTTCAATCAGTTTTTTAACGTTTGAATCTATTTGTGAAGATTCAAGACTGTCAGACTCAGATACATATTTGCCAGTGCAGGCTATGATCATATTTGTCATTTGTTGATCGAAGTCGATTTGATTGCGAGCAATGTAAAGTGCAGAGCTTTCTACGTTCATCAATGACAGCAAGTGATTTAAGGCAGCAGACCCAAAGGACCGGAGATGATTAATGCGCAGTAAGTCGTGAGTCGCTGAAATCAGCTTTTTGAACGCATCGAGACTACGTTGAATCGTCATGATGTCCCGATATGCTCGTATGCCAGCGTAGACAGTGGTAACCATTTTGCCAGATGTGAAATCTGTTTTTTCTTTATAGTCGTTTATATCAAAGTCTTTAATAACACGTGCTTCAGGAGCACTACCCGCCTGCCCTGTGCGTAAAACCAATCGGATAGCCTGATTCTTTAAATCGTTTCGAATCCATTCTACAAGCTCTAACCCAGCATGGTCTGTTTCCATCACAACATCGATAAATGCAATGGCAAACGAATCGTCTTTGGCCAACAGTTCTCGGGCTTCGATAGAGGAATATGCAGAAATTAGCTCTAGTTTTCTCCCTTCAATTTCGGCATCAGCGAGCACAAGACGAGTGACCTGGTGAACAGATTCATCATCATCAACAATTAAAATACGCCAAAACTTTTGTGCTTGTTTTGGCTTGGTTTCTTCTAACTTGCTGTCTTCTTCCTTAAAAATGAATGTATTCATCGCTACCAGCACACCACCCAATAATGAATATAAGTGTAATATACACTGTCACAGTTTGCGTAAAAATACATTAAAAATTAACGCAGTAGCGACAAAAAAGGCGCCATAATGGCGCCTTTCTGATGGTAACTATTTTCTTAGTAGAATTGCGATACAACCGAGTCGACGATTAACTTGATCGTTGCTTTTGGATCTTCTTTGTCGGACTCTCGCACGCGCTTAACTGCAACACCGTGCCAAGCTGGTTGTTTACTGGCTACATCAAATACGTCTACTGCAAGCTTTCCTTCAGTATATGAACGTACACGCGTTTCAGTACCATAAGCTACCCCATAGTGAGGGCCGTAGTAACCATGGCCCCATCCAAAACCAGTTCTATAGGCAGTTGGGAAAGAATCTACTTTGATTTTGTCTCGACTACCTACCGTATAGCTAATAGCAAAGTCAGCTTTCTCAGGAGCGTCAACTAGTTGATAACCTTTGGCAGTGAATGCAGCCTCGATAGCATCATCAATACGTATTTTCATCACCGGATTCATGTCAGCCGGCGCCGCTAAAATTTTCGTTTCTTTTAACCACGCAAATGTTTTGTATTGTGATGTGTTGACCTGTTCATTCTTGTCAAAATCAACTTTAGGTGCGCTTGTCGATGCACAACCGACGATGATAGAAAATAACGCGACTATCGAAAATAATCTGGACTTGTTCATCACTTTACCCCTGTGAAATTATCAACTCTTCAAATATAGACCGAGCATAAGCTATTTTAATTTACCGGTCTGTTACAAATTGTGATGCCGACTATCAGCTTCACAATACCTATACTGGCTATTTCTAAAACGAATATAACCTTGGCCTAGTTCACTCAATCAATATAGGTGTTTTGGCGCTAAGAAACGAGATAAATTTAAATTAATTAACGATTTACAACAGAAAAACAATAATTAATAAAGATAAAAGTAGTTCATGTAAAAAATGTGAATTCAAATTCAAACCTAGAATATTGGTACCAATGTCAATACTTATGGTTTTTTGGAATTTTATATTTTAGTTAACTTTGTATTTAAAGGTTGACATGCTTTGCTAAACCCCTTAAAACTTAAGCAACTCAAACGAAAAGAATAAACAAATGAACACAGTTTTAAACCTCAACGTCGTGCTCGTGGTCGTGGTGATTGTCAAATCTCTGCGGGGTTGGTGCTGTGTTTAAGAAAAAGTAAGTTAAGAACCAATAAAACCCCCGCTCTGAAAAGACCGGGGGTTTTTTATTTTCGAATTAATAGTTAGGAATTTTAAGGGCTAATCATGACAACGGAATTATATACCGGCGCAGAAATGGTGGTAAAAGCACTATCCGCGTTAAAGGTAAAATATATCTTTGGCTACCCAGGTGGCTCCGTATTGGATATTTACGATGCTATCTTCAATCAAGAAGATGTAGAACACATTCTTGTCCGACACGAACAAGCAGCCACACACATGGCAGATGGTTATACGCGTGCCACAGGTGAAGTTGGGGTTGTGCTTGCCACGTCAGGCCCTGGTGCAACCAACTGTGTTACAGGTATTGCTACAGCATACATGGATTCAATCCCTATGGTTGTGCTAGCAGGTCAGGTAGCCACGAGTATGATTGGTGACGATGCGTTCCAAGAGACTGACATCATCGGCTGCTCTCGCCCTATTGTGAAACACAGCTACAATTGTCGCCGACTTGAAGATATTCCTAATATCATTGCCAAAGCATTCTATTTAGCAAAAACAGGGCGACCTGGCCCCGTTGTAGTAGAGCTACCTAAAGATATGTTGATACCGCAAAACAAAGGCGAATTTCATATCGAAACAGATGTCAAAATGCGCTCTTATAACCCATCGGCAAAAGGTCATCCTAAACAGATTAAAAAAGCAGTGAAAACCATCAAAGAAGCGAAAAAGTTGGTGGTTTATACGGGGGGCGGTATCGTTTTAGCGGATGCATCAGAGTTATTAACCAAACTGGTTGAGAGACTAAATGCCCCAATCACCAACACGTTAATGGGATTGGGCGGCATTTCGGGGCTTCATCCTAATTTTATTGGCATGCTTGGCATGCACGGCAGTGTAGAAGCAAACAAAGCGATGGCAAATGCCGATGTAATATTAGCCTTGGGCGCACGGTTTGATGATCGCGTTACTAACAACGTCAAAAAGTTCTGCCCAGATGCAACGATTATTCATGTAGATATTGACCCTACTTCGATTTCTAAAACGATAAATGCACACGTTCCCGTGGTTGGTTTAGTCGATAAAGTGATGCAACAACTGCTAGAAGAGCTCGATGCAACAGACTACCAGCCAGATCAAGCGAACTTAGATTCGTGGTGGGCAGAAATAAATGAGTGGCGAAAGCTAAACAGCTTCAGCTACCAAAAAGATGATGTAAAAATTAAGCCGCAGCAAGTTGTGGAAGCTATGTATGAATATACAAATGGCGAAGCCTATGTTTGTTCAGATGTAGGCCAACATCAAATGTTTGCTGCGCAGTACTATCCATTTGCTAAACCAAGGCAATGGATCAATTCAGGCGGCTTGGGCACCATGGGTTTTGGCTTACCTGCAGCGATGGGGGCAAAGATTGCTTTTCCTGACGCGCACGTTATCTGTATAACCGGTGATGGTTCCATTCAAATGAACATACAAGAATTATCAACTTGTCTGCAATATAACCTTCCTGTCGTTATCGTGTCGCTCAACAATCGCTCGTTGGGGATGGTTCGACAGTGGCAAGACATGATCTATGGTGGTCGTCACTCCTCCTCTTACATGGAATCACTGCCTGACTTTGTAAAATTGGCGGAGTCTTATGGCCATGTAGGTATTCAAATCAACCATGTTAATGAGTTACAAGAAAAAATGAAGGAAGCGTTCAGCATTCGCAATCGACTGGTATTTGTTGATGTATTGGTAGACGAGACAGAGCATGTTTATCCGATGCAAGTGCGCCATGGCGCAGTAGACGACATGTGGATTAGAAAAGGAGAAAAAGCATAATGCGTCGTATATTAGCTATTTTATTGGAAAACGAGCCAGGAAGTTTGTCGCGCATTGTAGGTCTTTTCTCTCAACGTGCTTTCAATATTGAAAGCCTAACCGTTGCCCCAACTGAAGACACCAGCCTGTCGCGTATCACTATCGCAACAACGGGTGACGACAAGGTACTTGAGCAAATTGTTAAGCAGGTAAACAAGTTGGTAGATGTGATCAAAATCACTGACTTAACAGAGCGAAGCCATGTTGAGAGAGAATTGCTACTCATTAAGCTGTTAGCCATGAATGACAAATCACGCACTGAGGTAAAGCGCATTACTGATATTTTCAGAGGATCAATTATTGATATCGGAAAGCAGGTATACACAGTTCAATTAACCGGTGATGCAGATAAGCTCAATGCATTTATTGACGCAGTGTCGAATGAAACAGAAGTCATTGAATCTGTTCGCTCTGGCACAGTAGGCATTGCGCGGGGTGAAAAAGCGCTTCGCGTTTAGCACAAGTGACACCGCGTAAAAAGCCACCTTTACTGGTGGCTTTTTTATGCAGATTACAAATTAAGACAAAGTCTTTACTTTGTAACTAAACTTTATTCGCTATACTAAAAACCAATCATAAAACAAGATGTTAATAGGACGATACGCAATGAAATCAATTTGGGCTGGACTCCTTTGTTTACTGATAGTTACCTTACCAGCAAAAGCATCTGACTTAACCATGGCATCTATTGATTCTCTAAAAGAACAAGAAATAGCTCGCATTGTGGTACCACAACTTTTTGCCCGCATTCCAGTATCAATTTCTGTGCAGCCACTACCCGCCAATAGAGCACTAGTCGATGCGATCTCAGGCCGCGTAGATGGCGAAATAATGCGTATTCACTCTTATGGCGAAAACAACAGAAATGTTGAGCGGGTAATGACACCCTACTACCAGTTGCGCACGGCCGCGTTTATTCGTGTAGACAGTGACATAAAAATACGTTCAACCTATAACTTGTCAAATTACAAAGTAGGTAAGGTTGCAGGGGTCCAGCACACTATAGATATCACCAAAGGACTTGTACGCGTCTATGACAGCCCAAATACAGCTAAACTTTTCCAAGATTTAGCTGCTGGCAAAATAGACGTAGCCTTAACTAACCTAGCTGACGGTATGCCATACGTGCAGAAGAATACCAAAGAAAACGGTATTGTCGTTGCGCACAGTAATTTAGCGACCCATAATTTATATGTCTATTTGAATAAGAAACATCAGGACATCGGTCTACAACTTAACAGAGTTATCACTGAGTTAAAGCGCACAGGTGAACTTAGCCAAATGGTTCAACAAGCAGAAGAGCTAGTTTATATTGCTGACTGATGAGTAGTATGAGGGAGAGATAGGCATGGAACTCGTTTTTAGTCACGAAAACCTCATGATTGTCACCAATATGAAAAATATTCTTGAGCAACACCGCATCGAGGTATTACTTAAAAATGAATTCGCCAGTGGTGGTATGGGCGAGTTACCAGTATTTGATACTTGGGCAGAGATATGGGTGATCGACGAAAACCAGTTTTCTATTGCGCAACACTTGGTGAAAGAGGCACAACAACGCCAAGGTGATTCCGATTGGTTCTGCCAACAATGCAAAGAGCCTAACGATCCTTCCTTTGAATTTTGTTGGCATTGTCAGTACCCTGCGCCCGCAATCAACAACTCATGAATGGTGTTACTTTCCTTGAGTGTAATGATAAAAAGCTATGGCAACCTTTTTACAAAGCACAAAAATATCGGGCAACATTAAAAGGATATGATCGCGTTTTTGCAGCCTATCTTTCCGGTTCTCTAATCGCCTGTGTTATTACTAGCCGACTTTTTAAAAATAGTCCTCACCTACTCTTACATGGGCTAGTCGTTGCAACCAATCATCAACACAAAGGAGTTGGACATCACTTAACACGCTACGCACTGCAGCAAGTTTCTGAAGAACCAGACATTAAAGATATCACTTGCTTCTGTGATGCAGCGTTGGCAGGGTTCTATCATGCTCTTGGCTTTGAGCCAATCTTACCTAGCAATTTAACCACAGAACTAACCGGAAGATTCAAAACCTATCAGCGTTACCAAGCATCGTTGGTTGCCTTGCAGCTAAACTTGCAATAAGCCTCTAAAGCGCTTCTGCAAAATTAGCTAAAGTGCTCAGCCAATAGCTGTTTAACTTTAACCAAACCAGACGATGCAGGTTCTGCAATAACCGTTAAATCATCCAATACACTCACTGCTTCATTTACCGCAGGGCGTTTATCAACATAATAAATTGGGCACCCAGGTGATGCATATTGCGCTAGACTTGCCGCTGGGTATACCTGCATAGATGTACCCACGATGATTATGGCATCAGCGTCGATTACTTCCGGAATAGCCACTTCTAGCATAGGTACCATTTCGCCAAACCAGACGATAGCAGGTCTTATTTGGCTGCCTAAATCGCACAAGTCACCAAGATTGATATCAGTTTGGCAATTGTAGACAAGCGTTGAATCTGCACTGCTTTGTGATTTAAGCAGTTCACCATGAAGATGAATAACATCTTTGCTTCCGGCTCTTTCATGCAAGTCGTCAACGTTTTGAGTCACGACAGTAACGTTATATATGCGCTGTAGCTCAACTAATAATTGATGTCCCGCGTTTGGTTCAACCTCAAGCAACTGGGCTCGCCGCTGATTATAAAAGTCGAGCACTAAGCTAGGATTTGCCTGCCAACCCTCTACTGAGGCTACAGTCATCACATCATGCCCCTCCCATAGGCCGTCAGCATCCCGGAATGTTTGTAAACCACTTTCAGCACTCATTCCTGCGCCGCTCAACACAACAACTTTTTTCATAACGCCCCCAGTTTTCTTCATCTTTTGATTCTACTCGATACCGCTTCAATTGAGGTACTTTATTTAGGACAAAAAAAAGCCCCTACATGCTGGGGCTAAACCATAATGGTTTCAAGGGCAGTAGCTAAACGCTACTGCCTAGTGCGTCTAACTAAAAACGCTGCGGGAAGTAACGCTAACAATAATGTTGTTGGCGCAGGTACTTGCACAGTGTTGCCCAGTGTTAAAGAGCTACCCTGTGTTTGTAAACCATTGAAAGATGCGCTTGTGCTGTCCGTCAAAGCAACGTTCGAAAAGCCAAAATTTGCTTGACCCTCGGCTAGCACCTCAAACGACACTGTTGCCAATACAAATGATGACAATAAAGATTGTTCAAATGCTAAAACAAAGCCAGGTAAAAAAGACAATTCGCTTATAAAAGCACTAGTACCCAAATCGAAACTCGTTTGAATACTCATCCCTGCATTTTGGTCAAGCTGGTTACCAAATGAGATACCTGCAAGCGACAATAACGTATTGTCGAAATCTAGGTTTAAGTTGAAGCCTGCGACTTCGCGTTGAAACCCTGCTACAAGTTCGATATCTGACACGACAATTTCAGCGGTTACTGTGTCGCCAACATTGTACAGTTGCTCATCGATATTGAGTGATAATAGTGTTGCTTGCGCATTTAAAGACAGCATCAAGCCTAAAGTCATAAGTAATTTTTTCATTGTTATTCCTGTTTATTCCGTAGCACAGCCTGCACGAGTGCAGCGTTGCATTAAAGCGCGCGCGTCAGAAATATTTACTGCGCCGTCATTGTTAAAATCATGTTCGTTAACATCGGTTTGGTTAGTATAAATAAGTGTTACCAATACACGGATGTCATTCATATCAACGTCTTCGTCTCCGTCTAAGTCACCTAACAAGGCTTCTATAGCACTGCTCAGAGACATCGATACAACAACTGGATCGTGGTCTGATGCACGATAAGCATCACTGCCATAGTAATCGGTTAGTTGATCTGTCGACTTAAACTCTACGTTGTAATCGAAGGCACGCGGCTCATCGGCATTAATATGCCATGCTGTTGCAGAGTTGATTTGAGTAGCTAGAGATGTAGACGCTAAAGCATGGTCTAGGTAACCCATTTCACCACCAAAAGCGTAAGTGTATGCGGTAGGACCCGCAAACGTTGATAGCAAGTTTTGGTAGCCAGCACCTACAATAGTCGTGATTGGATCTTCCATACCGTAGGCATTTAAATCACCAATAATGAGTATATCGTCATCTTCTACGCCGGTAGGATACGTGCTTAACCATGACGTTAACGCGCTCGCAGCTTGCGTACGCAGCTCATTCCAACAACCTTGACCGTCACCTAAGTCAGCATTATTGCCCGATGCACTTCCACAGCTTCCTTTCGATTTAAAGTGATTAACTGCTACCGTAAACTGTTCACCAGTCGCTACGTCAGTGAACGACTGCACAAGTGGTTGGCGATTACCAAAATCAAATGGCGAGTTGTTCGTTGTTACCGCGCTGCCTGCCAATGAAACTTTTGCAGGCTTGTAAAGCAACCCTACGGTAATGTCGTCAGAACCAATGCCAGCTGTTTCCATATTCACATAAGCATAGGTGTTTTGCCCTAGTGCTTGATTTAACAAATCTGTCAACTCTGCAATAGCAGATTCAGCACCAAAGCCATCGTTTTCAATTTCCATCAAACCAACAACATCTGCATTGATTTCGCTCAACGCTGCGACAATTTTTGCTTGCTGACGCTCAAACTCTTCAAATGTGTCTGCGCCACGTGAAGTTGGGAAGCCAGCGCCTTGTCCATCACCATTAAAGAAGTTAAGTACGTTAAAGCTTGCCACGGTAACATCGCCAGCTGCCACGTCCATAGATAATGGTGTACGAGGATTAGTTGATGTAAATGTTGGCGCAGATACTGGGTATACCTGATAGTTGCTAAATGCAAAATCAAGACTACCAGCTAAACCAGTAACTTGGTCACCCAGTCGAACAGTATTATTGTAAGATAACTGAGGTGCTGGATATGGCACTACATCAGGGTTTTGTTGACTATTCATGTCATCAATCAAAATACGGTTACGCGCGTTTTGATCTGCCATTGCTATCGCTTGAGCGCTATTAGGCGCAAACACATTGGTTGGCTTCAATAATCGACCATTTGAAACTTGCATCTGGCCGTAACGAGCCAAGTTGTATGTGTCAGTTACTGATAATGCTTGTGGGAAACTGACGTACATCCCCTCTAAAGACTCAAGGTTTGATAATGCGTCTACAGGTAATGTTAGCGTAACAGCTTCCACTGCCTCACCTTGTCCGCAGTCTATTGCTGTATCGGTCAATGAAAGTTGAGTGCGATTGTAGAATTCACTTACGTCACCACGAACACGCATTACCTGGCCAACTTGAGGCGCTGCCGTTTGATTATTGATGTAAACGAAAATACCTTCTGATGTCGTCGCATCAGCATCAACATCACCTTCCTCTTCTTGCATAAAGAAGCCTGACAGCCCAGGCACTACATTAGTAACAACACCCTCGATGATATGTTGCTGACCAACATAAGGCGATGCATCACTAGGACCTTGGATGGCACTGATCAACGTTGCGGTATCACCACATTGGCCGATATCAACAGGCGTTGGATCACCACCGTTGTCTCCGCCATTGTCTCCACCGTTCCCATCACTGTTATGGCTACCCAAGAAAGTGAATGTATCAGATGGATATTCATCCCACTCAACACTTGTATCAAATGTATCATCAACGATAGTATCACCTTGCGCCACCGTAGATTTGCGAACAAGTGTTTTATTTGAACCCCATGAAGAGCGCACGCCCTTTTGACCAAAGGAATCAACTACCTGCCCAGCTTTTACGATTTCAAAATAATCGTCACCGTTAAAATTGATCGCGCTGTCTTGTAGGTCTACATATGC
Source organism: Thalassotalea euphylliae (assembly GCF_042682785.1). Lineage (GTDB taxonomy): Bacteria > Pseudomonadota > Gammaproteobacteria > Enterobacterales > Alteromonadaceae > Thalassotalea_F > Thalassotalea_F euphylliae. Next base: position 1,115,972 of record NZ_JBHUIB010000003.1, read on the forward strand.
TAACAATTCGCTATCGGAAGCAATTTGACTACTACCTATAACAAGTACATCGCCTGGTAAAATTTCACCGTTCAAGTTCAATGTACCCGTTGCAGACGTATTGCCGTTTGAGTACAACTTAAACTGATAACCGGACAAGTTAATGGCGTCAGATGTGGGGTTGTATAATTCAATCGCTTTGTTAAAGCCACTGCCTTCAACGTACTCAGAAATAATTAAGTCTGCGCCTGAAGGTGTTTCACCACCATTATCACCACCATCTTCGCCGCCTGTTGAAGCATTGGCCGTGACAGTAACATCATCAAATCGGATGTACTCACTGCCAGCACCATTGTTCAGTGTTACACGGATTACTAAGCTGTTGCCTTGCGGAATAGCTTGACTCACGGTTACGGAGCCAAAGTCATCTATCAGCGTATGATCGTCGCTGCCAAGCGCTTGCCAGTTTTCTACGCGAACAAATTCACCGCCATCAATAGCGTATTCGACGTCAGCAAAATCATCGCTTTCATGAGTACCGTCTTCTGTGATGACTAATGAAAAAACGACATCATTAAACGTTGAAATATCGATGTCTTCTGTCTGCCAAACTGATGGACCATCGACATCACGCGCTTCAAATGTTGCATTGGTCACTTTGAACCAGTCAGAGTCCGCCGTTAATGATGCACCGGAGACATCAATTGACCATTTGGTCACATCTAGCATATCTATAGTACTATTTACCGCGCCTTTGTTTTGTATTTCAGCAGCATTGAAATCTTCTTGCCAAACGGTTTCTTCCGCTATGGCTGTAGGCATCATTGCAGCTGAAGAAAAAGCAGCTAAAAGCACTGTTTTTATTGGGTTAAAAGTAAACCCTTTGTTGTTATTTGCACCTAACATAACTGTCTTAACTCCCTCATATAGGATCGTTGTGGATCTTAAATCACCACAAGTGTGATAGCTTTTTGTTAAATTTTTGTTAAAGCGGGATGAAGAATAGATTATTTTTGACCGATTGGACAGATGTTAATCAGTTTTTTAGCAAATATAGAGATATCTTCTTAACCCATTATTAACAAAGGTCATGCTTGGCCTGTATAACGAAGCCTTCTCGAATAAAAAGAAAAAAACTTACCTTTTAGTCAGAAGCTAAGAAGTTAAATTTAGGGAGCCACAAGTAAGAAAAACCATCTCCCCCAGAAATCAGCACTTTAATTTGTTGAATATCACAGTGTTAGTGAGCGTTTATAAAAATTGCGTCTATAGTAAATAGACAAGGGGGCAAATGGAGATGACCTCAATGTCTAACCCTTAATTTCTGAGGTAGAGATAACGATGGGCAATAACGTAAAACTATTTAACTATCTATTTATCGCTCTATTTATTGAAAGCATTGCATTAGCGTTCATTTACAAGACTTTTGCAGCCGCTTTCATCATCGGTTTACCCGCTTTACTCGTACCGTTATATTTTTTTAGCACTGCGCCAAATGCTGCGTTAACGCGACATATTGCCGCCATGTCGGCAATGATCTTTGCATGCCTGCATATTCACCAAACCTACGGACTGATCGAAGTCCACTTTGAAATCTTCATTTTGATGGCGTTCTTAATTATTTTTAAAGACTGGCGAGTCTTTGTCACGGCCATTGCGATAGTAGCGGTGCACCATCTCAGCTTTTACTTCATGCAAGTGAATCAGGTTGGTGTATATATTTTTGATGAAGACAGATTGATGTTTACTACGGTCATCATTCACGCGGTATATGCGCTTACTGAAGCATGCATTGCGGGTTATATGGCGAACCAGATGAAACAAGATAGCAACACGGGTGAAGAGCTTTCGCGTGTTGCTTATGCCCTTACCCATGAAGATGACGGCATTGATTTGCAGCTTAAGACTGACGCAAATGGAAACGAAACATTGATGTCATTCAACAACTTGCTTGACCTCTTAGATTCATTGATAACAGGGGTGAAGCACCAAGTGCAAGAGCTAAACACTAACGCAAACAATTTGATTACGGCAAAATCCGAACTGGAAGCCTCATCAACTGAACGACAGCTTGAAACAGAAGTTATTGCCACATCTGCGGAACAAATGGCTGTTACTGTTGCGTCCATCGCCAAGGAAACCAATCAACTAAGCGATCAAATGCAAAACGCTAATGAATTTACCAAGTCGACGAATGACGACATTTTGGAAATCAACCGTCAGAACGAAGCATTAACCCAAGCACTTGAGAACACAAGTGCACAAGTCACTGAACTTGCTAACTCTACAGACGCCATCTCAACAGTTCTTTCAGAAATTACAGGTATTGCCGATCAAACCAATCTTTTAGCTTTAAATGCCGCGATCGAAGCAGCGCGAGCAGGCGAACAAGGCCGCGGCTTTGCTGTTGTTGCAGATGAAGTTCGTGCCCTAGCCAACCGAACAAAAGAAAGTACAGATAAAATTGGTGAAACACTTGCTTTGCTGCAAAGCTATTCCCGTTCAACGACTGAATCTATGACACAAAGCATCGACGTGGTTCAGGGAGTTATTGAAACCACAGACAAAGCGCGAGAACAAATTGCGGAAGCCAGTGAGTTAGTTGAGCAAGCGAGTGCGATATCTGTGAATGTTGCTGCTGCGGTTGAACAGCAAGCGACAACAACCGACGGAATTGCACAAAGTACTGAAACACTGAGCGCGACAGTACAGTCTGATATGCAAAAAATCGATCAACTGGCTATGGAAGCAACAGCGATAGGAGAAGTTGCCCAAAACTTGGAATCAAGTATTGCGAAATTCAAGTAACCAAACAGCATCAGGGGTAACAACACTTCAAATTGCGATATGTAGTATTTGGCTGATTTTCACCATTATGGCGTTTGCTGTTTTGGTTGATGATCAGCTAGTAGAGTTTGATGGGGAAAATAAGCTTACCGAAATCACACCTAACGCACTTCAGCAGCAACTAATCGGTTTAGTTGGCTCGCCGGTTGATACTCCGGAAAACCAAGTGATTCATTTTCAACGAAATGACTGTCACTGCAACCGTGTAACGGCAACACATGTACAAAGCCTTGCAAAATTAGCCGAATCTCATGGTTTCTCTGTCAACACGGTAGAACTTGAAGACACAGAGACTATTGTTCCCTCATCCCCTGCTGTAGCCATTATCGAAAGCGGAAAACTTCTCTATTTTGGGCCATATGGCCAAGGTGTCTCTTGCTCAGAAACCTCTGGATTTGCACAAACTGTTTTTGAGAACGCGCAAAAAGGCTATAAAGATGAGATAATTATGCGACAAGCAAGTGGCTGTTATTGCGCATAGTGATTAAACAGCGCTTTACCTCGTTCTACATACATAGCTCTACAAGTGAAGGATCCCTAAAATGTGTGGTCGTATGAATGTTATTGATGATGCTGTCTGTCAATTCATTAGCAGCATGTTAGGGATCGAATTTTCCACCCTATCGAATCCTGATTTGCGTCCCACAAACACAGTTTCAACGGTTATTCGACCACCTGCTGGATTTCAACAAGTTGACGCAAGCTGGGGAATTAAACCCGATTGGTCAAATAAGTTATTAATTAACGCGCAATCAGAAACAGTTGATATCAAACCGACATTTCGCGACGCATTCGATCATAGCCGCTGTCTAGTCCCAGTAAATAGTTGGTTTGAATGGAAGGCTGAAGGAGACAAAAAACAAAAATACGAAATATCTCGCTTGGATGAATCGCCAATGTTTATGGCGGGTATTTTATATAACCCTGAACATCCTCAGCTTGTTACACTGACAGCAAAACCAACCGGTCATTGTGCCGATATACATCATCGAATACCTGTCATTGTTCAACCGGAAAATATAGCAGACTGGTTTGATACGCCAAGCCATTCGCTCATTCACTTAATGAGTAACACGCAAGAGAAAACGCTCAAAGCAGTAAAGTGTTCATAAACGGCTGCTCAATAAACGACTAGCGCGAGAGTTTTTATAGACTAACTTTAGCTAATATCGCTTTGCAGCGCTCTGAAAAATCATAGCGTTCTTTATCTGTAAGCAGAGGTCGAACAATACTTCCTCCAATCCCCACACCAGCTGCACCAGCCTCCAGCCACTCCTGTATATTGCTCTCACTTACCCCGCCTACCGGAAAGAATCTTGCTTCATTAAATGGTCCATTCACGAGAGACTTCAGGTAATTTGATCCCAATGCGCTGCTAGGGAAAAGTTTAATAATGTCAGCACCAAAGCCTAAAGCATCAGCAATTTCTGTTGGTGTTAACGCCCCCATCAGCACAGGAATGTCATTGCTGTGGGCAAGCTCTACAATATGTTGCGACGTATTAGGCGTTACTAAAAAGTCAGCGCCCGCGTCTATCGCTTGTTGAGCGATGTCGCAATCTACAACCGTGCCAGCACCAATGAGTACATTTGGGTAAGCTAGCTTGCTTTCTTTTATACCGCTTAAGTAACCTGGCGTATTACTGGTAATCTCAATAGCTTGGATACCACTATCGACCGCCTCTTTAACAACAGCGGCAATATCTTCAAACGTACCTAATCGAACGATAAGCACTACACCATGCTCCACTATCTTGGAGACCACAGTATTTCTTGAAAACTTATTGTGTTTTGGGAGCATAAACCAGATTCAAAAAATGTTTCATAAAGATTAACTAACTACACCACAATTCTGAAAGCATTTATAGCAATATCAAAGCTCTTGTTTAAAGGAGCGAAGGTGCCTGTAAACAGATTCCTCTACTTAATAAAACGACGACATACTTGAAATTGCTCAGGCGGTTATTGGTTGAAGTGTCTCTCCGATTGCGCATGTACAACTTGAAAACGCTTAAACAACCTATCGTAACCATAAGAAATAAAAAAGGCCTGACGAAAAACGACAGGCCTTCTTTTAAATACTTTGGGCTTACTTCGCTTTTCTGCGCGCTAAACCAATGAATCCGAGAGCTAAAATGGCTAACGTAGAAGGCTCTGGCACTTGCGTGATATTAGTAATGGTTGCGGTTAAAGCATATCGTGAACTTGCTTCTGAATAGTCAACAGCACTATTTGAGTTACCGCCGTAGCTGCGGAGAAACTCACCAACAATATTATCCAAGCTCCCATAAACGCTTACATCGCCAACTTGAAGATCTTCTATGTTGATGACGTCAAAGGTAAAATCGAATTGGTTGCTTAAAGCTGTCCAAAGCCTGATCGTTTGCCCTTTGTTTGACGTTACATTGCCAAACACGTTGTAATTCGTGCCGCCATTAGACTGAGATAAGTCGATATCCGTATATAGAATTTCTGCCCAGTTTGCCGTATCACGACGAGTGCCGTTGCTAAATGCCATTAAACCCGAGCGCTCTGTGTTATAGAGAACACTTAGGGTAAATGTACCATCTAGGTAGTAATCAATTAACGCTTGGTCGTCATATCCCGCAGGAGCACCATTTACCCAAGTTATATGGCTATTGTCTTCATGGCCGGTAAAATCGATTTCATAGTCAATTTGGATCATCGTAGCGTGTGCAGACTGAATGAAAGCTGTGACTACGAAAATCGCGAATGCAAACAACGTTTTCTTCATTTATTTTCAATACCTTGATGTTGTTGTTATCTATTTTCAACCGGCTACAGCAAGCAAAAGGCCAACATTAATATATTCATAATTATCAATGCATTAGAAAAAATTAATTCGTCACCCAAACTGATGTGTAAAATATATTTACAACACATGTTTAAAAATCAAACATCACACGTAATCTTATTAAGACATTGCTGACGGCATATTATTGGTGAATAAACAGAAAGGTGCTTCTAGGCTTTTTGAAGTACGAGATAACTTATAAAATACGGGCTGCCAATAGCGTTTAAATCGTACTGTATTCATAACGATACAAAGAAAATAAAGGGAGGTGATACCTCCCTTGGTATTATCTAACTAAGGTATTTTTCACTTGCTTTGAACTAGCGAAATAAATGAGCAATGCAAGTTGAATGGCAGCGAAAAGAATAACGGTATCAGATGGAAAAACTATCATCTTCGTCAATTCATTCGAAACAACACTACTCTGCTCTATTTCTATGGCGAGAAAATAAGCAATAGCAAACATACATAGTTTAGTTACCTGTAATATTAAAAACAGTCTTATGGCGCTATAACGCTTTTTGAAAAACAAATAGGTAAAGGTCAATGTGCAGTACAAAATAAACAACTCAGCCATTACCCACAATGGCAAGTATGCACTCCATAGCTCATGATACATGTCATTCGTCTCATCCATAAACATCGCCCATACACTTTGGTTAAACAGTGGTAATACACGTACGTCTATAACAATAGTCAGCAAGCAACCAATACCTAATAAAATAGCTACAAAAAATAATGCCCCTTGGAATCCTTGCTTGTATTCATCAATTTCAAATTGGCCTTTAAACGGCTTTTGACTAAGCTTTTTGATCCCCAAAATCATGCCTATTGACGCTAAAAAGCTCATGATAAAAAGGCTCCAATTAAGCTTGAACCCAACGCCATTTTTCATCAACGAGGCGTATTTTTCTGTTGTAAACGATTCATCGCTCTCCTTTTCTATACCTGGGTAAGTAATGAAATAACGCATACCAATCGTGTCTTTAAGTGATTTTAACTCCTCATTGAAAGCGCTGAACTCACTTGGATAAACCGTGTATTCCTTAGCGTAATAACTCAAATTAATGTCTACTTCGTTATTTGTTACGGTAAACAATTGTTGATAAGAAAACGTCTTCCCCTCCACTTTGTGAGTGGGTAACTTGTCTTTAATAGGAAAAGGGAAAATAACTTTTGTGTGTTGCGAAAATTTGAGTGGCGCAGGTACATAAAACGGCAGCGTTCTCTCACTGTTAATGAAGTCACTCGGTATGTGCGGCGACAAATACATAGGTGCTAGTTGAACCGCTCTTTGCGTTTCCGAAGCCCGCCATATTTCGCCTGGTTTTGCATATAGACGTCCCTTGACGACAACCTGCTGCGAATAGTTGTCTAACTCGTAAGTGAAGTCATCAACTAACTTAATTTCAGGGTATAGCTGCTGATAATTTCCAAGGAGATCATTGTCCAACGCTTCTTTATCGTAGATCAGCATATTGCGAACATAATCCGCACCAAAAGACATCAAGGTAAGTTCAACATCAATATAAACGTTACCATCTAACTTCTCGGTTAAATCAACGGTTTCCTTCACCTGCATATGTCTCTCTGGCGAAGGCTCATAGAACATTGGGTAAAGGTCATCTACTTCAGATTGCAGGATCAAAGCATAGCCATAATCTGGTTGTGTTTGATTTTGAATATTTTCAATATATGTCGTGATTGTTGGATCAATCCACACTTCTTTATCGTCATAGGTTTGATACAAAACAATTGCATGATCAAATGCAGAAGGTGTTGGCAGCCACCCATTTAACTTATTTCCAAGCTTTGTATTGACCAAAACAGGAAACGCACGTTGTTTAAAAGAACTATTCTCATGAGCAAGAATCATGTTGACCTTGTCTTTACAGTCTCCGTACCCTCTGTTCACAATGGCGGTAGGTGAATGCGCTAAATGGCTGTGAACGCCTTGCGCGTTCATGGTATATCGCAAGTGATTTCTAACTGAAAACAACAGTTTATCAATGTTAATTTCTGCGCCTCGTAACTGCGTACCGTTAACATTGTTGTACCAATCCATGATCTGCTTGTCATAGTCAGCCTTCTCAAAGCCACCAAGAGTTTTCCCGTCAACAAATAACTCGTTTGCCCAATCTCTCACTTCCTTCCAAGACGAAAACTCTGAAATTTGCAGCCAAGGTGACATAAACTCGTCTTGAGGCACATTCTCCTCTTCAACGTAACCTTCTGCATTTTCAACTAACCATACACTTTCATTTGCACTGATTTTTTGGTGTATCAGCGCGGTAGGTTCATTGTGAAGTTTTGACTGGTAGTTTCGCTCACTCAACACTCTATAGTGAATTTTGTGTGCAAACACAGGTAATTTAAGCGCCAATTCCTTAAAGAAATAGCCTTTAAAAATCGGGTTTTGACCAACTATAGAATATTCAACATGTACTTGGTCGCCCACTCTTAATTGCTCAAGTAAAATATTAATACGCTGCTGTCCCGTATAAATATTCTCTTCTAACTGGTTCTCTAGGCTAAAGCTCCTAATCACGCGCGAATTAAGCTGATTCGTTACTCCTGTCGCCCCATGAACATCAAGTTTATGAATTACAACCGATTCATAACTGGGGTCAAAATCAATATTCAGATGGGTGAAATTTGACAGCCCAGCAAGCGAATTTATCGAGTAAACTTGGCGAACAAATCGTTCCTGCTGAGAAGCTACATTAAATTGATTCTCATGCAGTATAAAACTAATATCTTGGTCACTTTGGCTTGTTTTTGTTCTGCTATCGTACTCTTTATCGCTCACCCAACTCGGCTTTTCAGCGATTGTATAATCTTGTGCCAGCGCGCTTTGAGCAAGCAACACTAACACTATCAATATACTTCTCATTTAATTTTTATCTCCCTTTAGCCATGCATGGCTTGGTAATCCACTACTGCTTGTCTTCGTGCGTTGACCGTTATGACATCGCTGACGAAACTACGATGCCGATAAACAGCAAAATGACAGACTGGAAAACAGCAACCGCCATATTTCCTTTCTTTATTTCTTCCATAAAATCAATGTCTTTAAAAACAAACTTATCAATAAGGACTAGCGATACAACACCAATAAATAAACTCAATACGGCATATGCTAAGTTGATAAGCATTAAAGTAACGCTTTGATTAAACAAGGTAACTTCCATTTTTTACTCCACACTAAAAGGGGTGACAGGCTTTGGCTGCCAGCCAATAGCCCAAGCCGTTATCGGCTCTATGGTTGAATAGGTTAAATTACTGCTGAAATAGTTCATCACATCAGTAACGGCGTAATCTTTTGCGTCAGAAATATTGTAAAGATCGGCTGCGCCAAACAGATGTAAAATTTCATGCGCCTGAACTTGAGGTATTACCCAAGCAAACTTTTTACGGGATACATCTTCTGTCAACATTGCGTATTCATAGTGGCACCCTACTGCCACATCAGCACTATGACATCGCGACGCATAAGATCTGTCTTGATAATTACTATGAAAAACTAACGCGACGCTGTCATTATTACCGCGCCCGCGAATAGAACGTGTGAAACTGCTGATATCTGAATGCTGTGTATGCTTTAACAATAAGTTGGTGAGCTCACCAAACGTAGCCCGCGTTCTGAGCATGTGCTTTTCAATGCCACGTGGTGAATGAATCAGAAAATATCGAACATTAAATTCTGGCGGTGCTATGCCATATTTCTGCGCTTCACGTTGATACCATTGAGTCACTTGATCGATAGACACTTTATTGGCTAACCGGCGTTTACCTGTCCACTTTTTATTGTAGCCATCGTCGATGTATACGTAGACGATATGCACTTTATTTCTGAGTGTTCGAGACATACCATTGTCTAACCCTGGCCGATAACTTTGGTATAACGTACGTTCAGATTGCTGGCGCTCTATTTGCTGCTGCCAACGTTGCATTCGCTCTACATTGCGATTGTTGGGCTTTAAGGTATTTGCCTGTTCAAGCGCTTGAATTGCATAATGAAAATGATAACTGCGAGCATGAACTTCAGCCTTTTGGTTTAACAACCACACTTTGTCCTCTGTCGCATCGCCCATCGGCGGCAGTTGCTTTAATTGAAATTCAATTTCAGCAAGCGCTTTGTCAAATTGCTGCTCGCTAATTAATTGACTGATAGAGCTAAACGTGGGGTTATCAGGTGTGCTAGGGTTGCGAATATCATCGCTTACCACAAAAAGAAAAAGCAGGAATACTGCCCAAAGAAAAGAGAAAATCCGTTTCAACATCTACTGCAATTGTTATTTTTATTCTAACTACCACGTTGATGTTAACAGAATTGTTACAAATATCGAGCGCTAACTTATTTACGACAATGAACAAATTATGAAGCGAAAACTAACGACAGTTGCTAGCCACCGTATAACTTTTTAAAGTTTTTAACGTTCCAGCCAATCATAATATCATTGCCAATTTTAAGGACAGGTAATGATCTTGCACCAATGGCATCAAGCTCTTTCCTGCCACGTTGCATTTTGGCATTGGTCAGACGGTATTTAATACCGTTACTGTCGAGGTATTTTTGGGCGTCCCGACAATGTGGGCATTTATCAGAAATATACAAAACAACGCGTTTCATTAATTAATCTCGCTGTAACGGAATGGTTATGTAGAAATGGTTAACACCCGGATTTTACAGCAAGTGCGCTTTTGGTGTTAATAAAATTAGGCTAAAAGGAAAAAGCATTAAGTCCACTCATAAAATATGGTCTATACACCCCGCATAAACCATTTAATTTGACTCTGACGGCTTTTATTTTTCTTTTATTTGTTTTTAAACTCTTTTCTTATCCAAACTTCTATTGCAATTAGTGATAATACTAATGGAGTTAATCCATAAAGCCCAAAGTAATAACCAAGCATTCCAGTTATAATTGGCGCAGCTAAAAAATAAACCCAAAGCAACCTACCATGTGTTTCATATTTGTTACTTTGTCTATTACCACTGCGATAATAAGCCAATATTTCGGTTTGTATAGGAATACTTTGAAAATACAGCTTTAAGGTTTTTGCAGTAACAAACCAACATATTAAAAATAATACGGATGACGGGGCTAAAGGATTGTATTTCCCACCTTTTACATATTCAGGATGCCAGATACTAAGAATATAGGCCCAAAGACCCGTAACAAAAAAAACAAGTAACGACAGCACGGTAAAAAATATAGCTAAAGGAAAAGTTATATCTTTTAAGGCCTCACGATGCGGTTCTTTCTGAGGCGAGTTTTTTTTAAAGATCTCAAACCCGGTATAATAAAAAAAGGTTAATATTTTCACGTAATATATTTTTCTTTGAAAAGCGAAACGCCATAATTTAGCGTTTCACTTGAGCTTTTCATATCAATATTTTGGACCGACCCATTTTGTACTATTAACCACTTTTGGGGTTTAATCATCTAGAGCCTTGCAGCAAAGTCCAGACCAATCATTTTTATGCTTACCTACGCAGAATAAAAGTGGTCAGATTCACTTTTTCAACGCACATTACTCTAATCAAACAGATACCTAACCGACACAAACACAGACCTTGGCTCGCCTACAAAGTAACGGTAACTACCAAAACCGAAATCAGCGCGTTCTGCGTAATCTTTATCGGTGATATTCAATACACGCACGCTAGCTCGAAGTTGCGGTGTAACGTCATAGCTCGCTCGCAGGTTGAACAAGTCGTGCCCTTCATACTTTGCGGTATTTTCAGGGTTTATATAGTAGTTACCCATATGTACCCATTCTAGCTCTACTTGTTGTCCGTTCTTGTTGTTCCAACCCAGTTGTGCACTGCCCATGTGCTGTGGCGCGGTATCTATTTCATTACCCTTTATATTTTCACGACTTAAAGTAAGTTCTGAGTCATAACGATGGTTAGCAATTGTGCCATTTACTGTAACATAGAAATTAGTTGGCAGTGATTGATGAACACTGAACTCTACGCCGTAATGTGTGGTTTCACCATCACTGATATTCTGTCGGTTAGCGTCTTGGAAAATAAAGTTCTCTTTTTCCATCGCAAATGCTGATACTTCAAAAAACTGTGTGTTAGAACTGCCGCGAATCCCGAGTTCAAGTGATTCAATATTTTCAGCATCAAGATCTGCCACTTGTTGCCCCGCTTGCAGCCTGAAAAGCTCAGTGGCTTGCGGCGCACGATAGCCCGTAGACCATTGGCCAAAAAAACCTAAATTGTCGTCCAGTCGAAAGTTAGCGCCCAACTGGTATGAGACTTCGTCATAATCTACTGTTTGATCACTAGGTCGCATAAAACGACAGTTCTCAACCTCTGGCGCACACGCACTGCCGTCTGTTAGGTTATTGTTGTAGTCATACTCTGTTGCGTCATAACGAAGACCTGCAGTCAATGTGAGCTGTTCATTGGCGAGCCATTCAACTTTTGCAAACGGAGAATACACTGTTGCATCTACTTCGTAATCGTAGTGTTCTCCTGCTGGGATTGTGGCAGAGAAGGGTTCAGCTTGCGTTTCTCTTAACTTGCCTTCCGTAACGTCGATATCGAGCCCCACTAACCAGTTAAGGCTATCTTGCTGGATAACATATTGCGCCTGAACGCCAACGCTTTGCTGTTCGTTCTCTTCAAGAGCTTTCCAAGGAAGGAAATGTTGAAGGAATGTCATCTCGGTAGAGCGAAAATATGGTGTAACTTGCAGCGATTGGTTGTCTGCTACTTGATAGAGTATTTGGCTATAGGCGCGCAGCGACTCACTGTCTCGAAACGCTTCGGGATTGGGGTTATCTTTTTTCAGGCTTTCGTCTTTGTAAGCTTCAAATCCCGTAATAAAACCCGCCGTTTCTTGATTAAGGTTACTACCTGATACAACCGACTTTATCGACCAATTGTCAGCTTGATATTGATGAATAAAATTTAACTTTTGCTGGTCAAATCCACTGTCATCTTTATAACCGCCATCGGTTGTGCCATTGCCATATAAAGCAAAGCTATGCTCTTCACCAGAAACGCCTGCCACAAACTGCCCATTAATGTAGTCATGAGGACCGCCCGTCAGCTCGATAAGTGGCTGAACACCATCGGCAGGCGAAGGCGTCAAAACATTAATGACACCGTGAACGGCATTAGAACCATAAAGTGTGCTTGCAGGCCCTTTTAGCACTTCTATTTGCGCTGCTTGCTCGGTATTCGCATCAAACAATTGATTGGCGTTACAAAAGCCTGGTGCTCTCAATGAGATACCATCTTGCGCCATGAAAAAAGCACCACAACCACCAGCTCCAGTTAACACAGGAGAACGAAGCGCGGTTAAATGTTCTTGACCATTACCACGACTAACCCAAGCCCCTGCGATTCGAGTGAGTGACTGATTAACATGCTCATGCTTGATTAGGTCTAATTGATCAGCGTTTATCACGCCAATACTTTGTGTATTTTCAAGTGATGTCGACGGTACACGCTTACCCGTTACAGTAATTTGCTCAAACAATTCATTTTGCGTTTCGGCTGCTAAAGGAAAAGCAATTAACATTGCGGCAGCAAGTAGGCTCTTATTCAAAGTAATTCCTTGGTATTTTTATATTCATTCAACACGTTGCGCGCTTGAGGCAACACTATACACATCTGTTACAAGTATCGAAAACTGAAATGATGGATTTGCGTTAAAGATGAAACTAGTTACGACGAATAACGCTACGTTAATGGTTGATTATCGGATTAATGCTAGAGCAAACTCCATTTTTATCGCGTTGTCTCTCACCGTAAAGAAAAGTAAAAATTGACGCATAAGACAACGAATTCGTTATGATAAAGCCATGTCTACTATCAGGAACAGATTATGAGATTTACCTTATTAGCATCAACACTACTACTCACTTTCATTTGGAATAGCGCCTTTGCTTTGCCACTAAACGGCGAAGGTAAACGCCAAAAAATGGAGCAAAAAATTGAACAAACTGCCGAACAGCTCGGGCTTACTGATGAACAGAAAGACGCAATAAAGCCCTTGCTAGAAGATGCAAAAAACAAGCGTAAAGCAACAATGGCAGAGTTTGGTTTGGAACGCGGCAAAGGCCGAAAAAATCTAAGTAAAGAAGACCGTAAAGCGCTTAAGGCAAAAATGAAAGAAATTGATGAATCACTGAATGCGTCATTAGCAAATCACTTATCATCTGAGCAACTAGCAGAATATAAAGCACTAAAACAACAAGCACGCGACCAAAAACATGCGTTCAAACGAGAAAAACGAGAGCAACATAACTAACTTTTGAACCTGATTTCCTTTGTTTTGATATCAAGCAATAAAAAACCCCGTTAATACGGGGTTTTTCATTTAATTTCAGCGTAGAAATCAGTGCTCAAACTGCTCTGCAAAATAATCATTGGTAAAAAACGCTAAATAAGCCAATAAACTCAATGAAAAGTATAATGCAAACATTACACTTAGCGCTTTAAAGAAGATATGTGCTGACGAAGGTACCGTATTGACCGCTATTGAAACAAACAGCACGGTGAATATCACATTGGTAATAGCTTTTCCTAAATTTGTATTCTCACAAACAGGATCTGCTTTACCCTCGAATCGCTCGTTCGTGTAATGCGATAAGTAAGCTAGCGTCGTTAATGAAAACAGTAACGCCATTACCACAAATATAACATTAAGTACTATTGGCCCTGAAGACATCACCCATTCAGCCGCCATTAACGCGAAAAATACAGCAACAGGCGCACATATCAGCGCTCGAAATAAGTTTTCATTGTCAAAACTCACTTTCCCCATAACCTTTCCCTCTATCAATTCACTTTTTATTAATTATCGTTATTTTAATTTGGTCAAGAATAAATCACACTGACCATTATTTAATCATTTTCACCTAATATGCAATAAGAAATGCGTAATTTATTAGAGAGTTACGAGAGAAACTATGGAGTAATTAGTCTACTTGTAGGCTGAACAATATACAGAACTAAAGAGGAATTAATAAAAATGTGCTGGAAAAGAATAGAAAAGAAAAACCCCGCAAAAGCGGGGTTTTAGTATATGGCGGTGAGAGAGGGATTCGAACCCTCGATACGTTTCCGTATACACACTTTCCAGGCGTGCTCCTTCGGCCACTCGGACACCTCACCTATATATTCAATTTCATCACTTGGCATAAACACATCCATGATGATCGGCACCCAAGCCATTCATCCATGAATGTCTGCCCTTACCTGAAAAAGCATCGCTTTTTCCGGACGGTAAGGCCCCACTCGGACACCTCACCGTATTGATTACGCTTAAAAAAGCTGCGCTATGGTAGAAAAAAAGCCTTGTTATAGCAAGGCTTTCTTACGATTTGCGAATCAACTGGTTACGCTTTCATCAACTGACTAGCGTTTGAGTGATGCTGAGAACTCCAACATTCTATTTGTTGAGCGCAATGCTCCTTTTCGAAGTTCCATATCAACGAAAACTTCTTTACCACTTGGGTCAATCAACGCTTCTTCTATTGCCTTAAGACCATTCATTGCCATCCAAGGACAATGGGCACAGCTTCTACATGTTGCCCCTTCACCAGCAGTTGGCGCTTCGAAAAACTCTTTCTCTGGACAAAGTTGCTGCATTTTGTAGAAAATACCGCGGTCTGTCGCGACAATAAATTTTTGATTAGGCATTTCTTGCGCCGCTTTAATCAGTTGGCTAGTTGAGCCTACAGCATCCGCTAAATCCACAATGGCTGACGGCGATTCAGGGTGCACTAAAACAGCTGCATCAGGATGAAGGGCTTTCATATCTTCTAATGCTTTGGTTTTGAACTCATCATGAACAATACAAGCCCCTTGCCACATCAACATGTCCGCACCAGTTTGCTTCTGGATATAGTTACCTAAATGACGATCTGGGCCCCACAAGATTTTCTCACCTTGTTCGTCTAAATGCTCAACAATTTCAAGCGCGCATGACGATGTGACAATCCAGTCAGCACGTGCTTTTACTGCTGTAGATGTATTTGCATATACCACAACTGTGCGATCAGGATGTTCATTACAAAACTTATCAAATTGTTCAATTGGACAACCAAGATCAAGAGAACAAGTCGCTTCCAACGTTGGCATAACCACTGTTTTTTCAGGGGTAAGTACTTTAGCGGTCTCACCCATAAAGCGAACGCCTGCTACAATCAATGTTTCTGCAGAATGTTGATTACCAAAACGCGCCATTTCTAGTGAATCAGCAACACAGCCACCTGTTTCTTCAGCCAATGCTTGAATCTCAGGGTCTGTGTAATAATGCGCAATAAGCACAGCGTTCTTTTCTTTTAGCAGTGCCTTGATTCGTTCTTTGTATTCAACCTTTTCGTCTAGAGACAACGGCTGAGGTTTGGCAGGGAACTGAAAATCAATTTCTACGGCTAAATTTGATTGCGACATGTGCGACTTTTCTCTATTCATCGAACCTAACTAAATTGGGCGGCAATTATACGCGAAGCCCAAATAAATGTGTACTTTGCGTCATACAAATGTCATTTAGCAGGCATATACTCGGAAATATTTATGTAATCCAAAAGCAGAACTACGAAAACATTAGACACGCAGATTCAAATGTGACTGAAAAGTATAAGAAGATGATTGTAGTGAACACTGTAAAGAAGTGGTCGGTCGTGAAGGATTTGAACCTTCGACAAATTGGTTAAAAGCCAACTGCTCTACCAACTGAGCTAACGACCGATATATAAATTTTTACTGAGTAGTTTAAGAAAGTGGTCGGTCGTGAAGGATTTGAACCTTCGACAAATTGGTTAAAAGCCAACTGCTCTACCAACTGAGCTAACGACCGATATATAAACTACTTTCGACAAATAACACTTCTGGTAGAAAGAAGTGGTCGGTCGTGAAGGATTTGAACCTTCGACAAATTGGTTAAAAGCCAACTGCTCTACCAACTGAGCTAACGACCGACATTTGTTTTTGCGTTGCCCTCTCGTTCAACGCGCCGCATATGATACTTATAAATTTTTCGAGTGCAACAACAAATTTGAAGTTTTTTAAGAAAACTTGTTTGTTTGCACAAAAACACAACAAACAGAACAAGTTATCATCAAATCTATTGAAAACTCTGTAAACGAGGTTGTGCTAACTGTGCCGCGGTTGACTCTGGATACTCTTGAATCAGACGTTGGTAAATAGATACAGCTCTCGCTTTGTCATCCTGTTTTTGTGCCACCATGCCAAGCTTAAGCATAGCATCAGGACGTTTGTTTGACGTAGTATGCGTATCAACAACAATTTTAAATTCTGTTGCTGCTTGCACCAGGTCACCTTTATTGAAAAGCAACTGACCTAACCAATAATGCGCATTAGGCGCATACGAAGAATTAGGAAAGTTCTGATTAAAGGCTTGGAACTCAGGAATCGCTTTTTCATACTGCTTTTCTCTAAGTACCATATTGACCGCACGATCGTATGCTTCATTTTCCGTTAAATTAGCACTGTAATTAACGTCGCCACCACCTTGTTGAGGTGCAGCAATAGACGAAGGTACAGATGCAGCTGGCGCTTTTAACGCTTCGCTGACTCTACGTTCAATTTCTTGATATAGTTCACGTTGACGTTCTAGCACTTGACCAAGTTGGTGAGAATGCAACTCGGTAACACCGCGCAATTCACTCACTTCAGTTTGTAGATCGTCGAGTTGACGTTGAATATTGACTTGCGCACGGTTGCGCGCTTCAAGTTGACGTTCTAATGCAGCAAGTCTGTCGGTAGTAGAACCTGTCGCCTGACCGCTAACGTCGATGACTGGGGCTGGTTGTTGAGCCAGTGCATGAAATGCACTGGCAGAAAAAATGAGCCCAAATAAAACTTTATTGAGTTTCATTTCCGTCCTAACAAATTAGTAAACTAATACAGCGCGACGGTTTTTGGCAAATGCAGCTTCTGTGCGATCTTTAACCATAGGCTTCTCTTCACCGTAGCTAACTACGCTAAGTTGTGAAGGTGAAACACCCATGTTTTCTAAGTAGGTAACTACCGCTTTTGCACGACGCTCGCCTAGTGCAATGTTGTACTCAGGTGTACCACGCTCATCTGCGTGACCTTCAACAAGCACTTTTACACCACTGTTAGCATTAAGGTATTTAGCATGCGCATCTAATAAAGCTGAGTATTGGCCGCTTAGTGTAGATGTATCGAAGTCGAAGTATACGATGTGCTCTGAACGAAGACGCTCAAGTTCTTGGCGCTTTTGCTCTTCAATTTCCGCTTGGCGTTGTGCAGCTGTTACTTCAACATTGTCTTGTGTTTGAGACGCAGTTTGTGATGCGTTAGTGTCTACTTGGCTTTGACCGTCTGTGTCAGAGCTAGAGCTACAAGCTCCAAGAGCGAACAAAGGTAATGCAATCGCTAGGCTCTTCATCACTTTATTTAAGCGCATTTTTATTTTTCCTTATTCATGTCTAATTTAGTTAACTAATCATTATTATTGAAACGGTGACCAAGCCGGCGCTTTCACCTGACCATTTAAGGCAGGTAAGCGAGCTTTAAATCGACCGTCTACAGATACTAAGCTCAATACTTGGCGGTTATTGTGCATAGTACTATATATAATCATGCCACCATTTGGTGCGATACTTGGTGATTCATCTAAACGTGTTTTTGTTAACACTTGGAATAAACCAGTGTCTAATTCTTGTTTAGCTAAATGGTACTGACCACGTGTTCGGTTCACCATAACCAACTGACGACCATCAGGTGTTAAACTACCACCTAAGTTCATTTCGCCGTCAAACGTCAAGCGTCTTACTTTCCCATCGACTAAATTTACGCGATAAAGCTGAGGTTTTCCACCCCGTTCTGAACTAAAAATCAAGGAATTACCGTCAGGACTCCAACTTGGTTCAGTATCAATTGCTCGATGACGTGTTACTCGACGTAATTTATTAGATGCTAAATCTAACGTATAAATTTCAGGGTTACCGTCTTTAGACAATACTAACGCCAGTTTTTTACCATCAGGCGAAAAACGTGGTGCGCCGTTAATGCCTGGATAAGACGCTATTAAGCGGCGCTTTCCGGTGTAGATGTCAATGATATAAACTTGGGCTTGGCGGTTTTCAAATGTCACGTAAGCCAATTGCTCTCCACTCGGGTGCCAAGCAGGTGACATTAGTGGCTCTCTCGACTTCAAGATAACCTGTTCATTGAAACCATCATAATCAGCAAATACTAATTGGTAAGGAAAGTCGCCAGTATCCCTCACGATGACGTATGCAATCTTCGTTAAGAATGCACCTCGATCGCCAGTGAGCTTTTCATATACAGAATTACTGATTTGATGCGCGAATCGACGGAATTGGCTGGCTCCAATTTGTGCACCACTATCGAGTAAAAGATGAGATTGATCTGCAATTAATCGCCCACCACTCAATAACTGCTGTTGTCCACCTGTAATTTGACCACGAATAACATCTACTAGTTGGTAGTTCACTTGATAACGACCAATAGTTGTTTCAGTCACTTCGCCGACAACAATGGCTTCAACACCCTCTCCGGCCCATGCAGCATAATCAACTTGCTTATCTGAACTTGGTAGTTGAGGAAAACGAGAAGCGTCTATGGGGCTAAACTTGCCACTACGTAGTAAATCGTCGCTGATAATTTTAGCCACATTTTCTGGCATTACACCGCTGCCATTCCATTTAAACGGGAGAACCGCAATCGGGCGTGCACTGTCGATACCTTCGGTAATAACAATTTCTAGCGTTGCATTCGCGCTGGTGGAAACGAGGCCTAATAGACCTACACAAAATGAAGACTGTCGGATAAATCGTTTAATAGCTTTGATCATTGTTATCTTTCAATTTTTAGTTAAATTCTGGAACTACCGTTAAGCTGATTTTTTGCATTTTCTTAAAGACTTCTGGGTCTTTAGACACTGGTAACGTACCAGCTTTATATACAGCATTTTGAGCAGCGTTACATACAACTGCTGCACCTTGCCCCGTCTGAACATTGGTAACAAAGCCCGATGGTGCAAGAGTTATTGTCAATTTACAAGACTTTCCTTCCATGGTACTTCTGTCTGTAATCAGAAATCGCTGAATAGTCTGCGTTATCAAAGCCGTGTAACGACTAATTTCAGACTGAACTTGCTGACCTCGAGCTCGCTGCCTTGCTTCCATCTCTTGCGCCATTTGCTCTGCTAACATACGCTCTTGTTCGGCGCGTTCATTCGCTTCTTTTGCTTTGCGCTTACGCTCAGCTTCTTTTCTCTTGCGTTCGGCTTCTTCACGCTCGCGCTTTTTCTTAGCTTCAGCGGCTGCTTTCTCAGCTTTCTTGCGCTCCTCTTCTTTGCGCTTACGCTCTTTTTCAGCTTTTATTGCCTGCGCTTTTGCCTTTCTAGCTTTTTCGTCAGCTATACGTTTTTCTTTCTCTTTTTGCTTTCGCTGTTGTTCAAGCTTTTTAATTCGCGCTTCTTCTTTAGCTCGTTTGCGCTTTGCTGCAGCAGCCTTTTCCTCTAATTCACGAATTCGCTTTTGCTCAGCAGCTTTGGCACGTGCTTTTTCTTGACGCAACTTTTCTGCTTGTTTTTCTATAATGGCTTTATCGAAGGCAACCGCTTCAATGGGATTCGGATTTAAATTGACTTGCATCACCGTTGGCTTAGGAGGATGCGACGTAAAATTACCAAAAAAAAGCACCACAGCTAAAGCACCGTGTAATACCACACTTAGTACGATTGGGAGAGAATACTTACCCGACACTCACTAATTCTCCGGGTTGTCCGTCATTAAGCCTACTGATGGCACGCCCGCTTTTTGCAATAACACCATTAATTGAACAATCGCATCATATGAAACTGCACCATCGCCATTAACAACGACCGGCTTTTTAGGATCTAATTGCAATTGCGCCGCCACCTCGATAGCAAGTTGTTCTGCCGTAACCGACTTATTTTTTCCTGCGCCTTCTGCAATATAATAATTACCCTCAGCGTCAACTGAAGCTACGATGGGTGTTTTACTGTCTTTATCCAATGGCTCAGCTTCTGCCTTCGGCAAATCAACTTTTACACCTTGAGTAATCAAGGGCGCAGTTACCATGAAAATAATAAGCAATACCAGCATTACATCTATGTATGGTACGACGTTTATTTCAGCAACTTTTCTACGTCTAACGCGGTTATACATAACCCGACCTACCTTAGTGCTCTACTGCAGTTTGGCGATGTAAAATTGAAGAAAACTCTTCCATAAAGTTACCGTAGCTGTTTTCTAACTTTTCAACTTTATGGCTAAAACGGTTGAATGCCATAACCGCTGGAATCGCTGCAAATAACCCCATTGCTGTAGCTACAAGTGCTTCTGCAATACCAGGCGCAACCATAGCTAAAGTTGCTTGCTGAACAGCACCCAGCGCAATAAATGAATTCATGATCCCCCACACTGTGCCGAACAGTCCAATATAAGGGCTAATTGAACCAACAGTCGCCATAAACGGTAAGTGCGTTTCTAAACTATCGACTTCGCGGGACAGTGCGACTCGCATTGCTCGATGAGTACCATCAACAATAGCTTGAGGTGACTGGATGTTGCTCTTACGTAAACGAGCGAATTCTTTGAAGCCCGCGACAAAAAGGCTTTCAATGCCTTGAATATGCTGGCGAGAAGATATTTCATTATAAAGCTTAGTTAAGTCTGCCCCGCTCCAAAAACGATCTTCAAAACTCTTTAGTTGAATAGAAGCTTGATCTAATGCCTTTTTGCGTTGAAATATCATCGCCCAACAGATGACAGAAAATGCCAGCAAAATCAGCATTACAGATTTAACAAGTAAACTTGCCTGTAAAAATAAGTCAAAAATAGAAAGTTCAGCTGACACCTTTTAACGCTCCTAATATGTTTTCTGGAATTGGGCATGGCTTATTGATATCAAAATTTACACATGCCACCAGCACCTCAACTTTGCAAAGTTCCGTTTGGTGCTCATTCGTTATTGTTTGCTGGAAGGTAATACTTGCACGTTTAAGTTGTTTAACTTGGCTAGTCACCGTAATAAGATCATCCAATCGTGCTGAAGCAAAATTATCCATTTCAACACGTCTGACAACAAAACCTATCGATTGTTCTAAAAATTTAGATTGGTCGATACCTAACGCGCGTAACCACTCGGTTCGAGCACGCTCAAAAAACTTAAGATAGTTTGCATAATATACAATGCCGCCGGCATCTGTATCTTCATAATATACGCGAATGGGGAATTCAAAGGACGGAAGCGTCATTTAACTAAATCTAGCTTTTTGTTGTTTTGTCTAGTATGACGCTTATATTAAAGATTCGAGCAATCTGTCACAAGAGAAAAACAGGTCAAATTCATTAAATAATTGTAAACATTCTCATCAGTAACTTTTTTGCTACATTTTCGATACAAAAAGTAACCTGACACGCTTATGCATTTTATATGATTATTTATGCATAACATGTTTAAAACCCCAGCATAGCTATGCAAAAGTTCATTCAATTGACACACTTTGACATATTTCACATTAGTTTTTTTAATCCGAAAGCAAAATTTAATTAGTTTGTTACTCTTTTGCTCCCTGTATAAAATACTCTTGTTTTCTGAGCTAGCGCAGTGAGAAGTGTCTCACAAGCCCAGATACTTTAGAAAAGGTGATACGTTTATCATCTCTTCTCTCTGACATGTTTCCTGGAATTTTTAACTTCCTTCTATCAACTTTATATAGTTGGCCCGTATCCTTGATACGGGCTTTTTTTTATCTAAAGAAAAATAAACATGTCAGCCAATCTGCAAATAACTGGCTGTATTATGAATTTAAGAAGGCTTAACTAGCCCAAAATGTAGGTAGGTGCGTTCAGTGACAATACGCCCTCTAGGCGTACGTTGTAAAAACCCCTGTTGGATAAGGAAAGGCTCAAGCACATCCTCGATAGTTTCTCGCTCTTCACCAATAGCCGCAGCAAGATTATCAAGACCAACGGGGCCGCCCATAAACTTTTCGATAATTGCCAACATCAATTTACGGTCCATAATGTCAAAGCCTTGATTATCTACCTCCAGCATATCAAGTGCATTGGCCGCACAAGTTTTATCAACTATGCCATCTGTTTTAACATCTGCATAATCTCGAACACGTCGTAAAAGACGGTTTGCAATACGTGGGGTGCCACGTGAACGACATGCAACTTCATATGCCCCTTCGTCATCGATGGTCAAATTCAGGAAATGCGCTGACCGCTTAACAATATCGGTAAGATCTTTGCTGGAATAAAACTCTAAACGTTGAACAATACCGAAACGATCGCGCAGTGGCGATGTCAGTGCACCTGCGCGTGTCGTTGCGCCAATAAGTGTAAATGGTGGCAAATCTAATTTGATTGAGCGCGCCGCTGGCCCCTCACCAATCATAATATCTAATTGATAATCTTCCATGGCTGGGTACAACACCTCTTCCACCATAGGGCTCAATCGATGAATTTCATCGATGAACAGTACGTCATTTTCTTCAAGGTTGGTAAGCAATGCAGCTAAGTCACCCGCTTTCTCTAGCACAGGCCCAGAAGTCGTACGAATGTTAACGCCCATTTCATTCGCTACAATATTTGCGAGCGTAGTTTTACCTAAACCAGGAGGGCCAAAAATCAATAAATGATCCAGTGGTTCACCACGATTCTTCGCAGCAGGAATAAAGATTTCCATTTGCGATTTAACATGATCTTGTCCGGTGTAATCGGCAAGCATTTTCGGGCGTATTGCTCTATCTACACCCTCATCTTCTTGTGTAGCTACTGGCTGTATAAGTCTATCTGCTTCAATCATACGTTATTCTTTTACAACATTGCTTTGAGTGCTTCTTTGATAAGCACTTCGCTTGTTTTGTCTTTACTGTACACCGCTTTGACTGCTTTATCAGCCTGTGCTTGCGTATACCCCAATGAAACAAGCGCGTTCATTGCATCGCCCTTCGCGTCAGATTGAATAAACGCGTTTTCTGAAACCAAATCCAGAGGCGCCGCATCCGTTGCTGGCGTTTGACTTTCAACTTGCCAGTCTTTGATGCGATCACGCATTTCGATAAGTAGTCTCTCTGCGGTTTTTTTACCAATACCCGGAATTTTGACGATAGTAGATGCGTCATCATGAGCGACACAGCTAACAAATTGCTCGGCGGACATGCCAGAAAGAATTGCCAATGCGAGCTTAGGACCCACACCGCTTGCTTTTATCAATAGGCGAAATAGCTTGCGGTCTATTTTATTGGCAAAACCATAGAGTAGTTGGGCGTCTTCTCGAACCACAAAGTGAGTATAAAGCAATGTTTTTTCATTAACTTCTGGTAGCGCGTACAAAGTTGTCATAGGAACTTGTACTTCGTAGCCAACACCGTTGCAGTCGATAACTATATCTGGTGGCTGTTTTTCTAATAATACGCCGTGTAATTGACCAATCACGAGAAATTCTCAAATAAAGTGATAATAAAATACTATCACTATATATTTATACAGTAAATGAAGATTTTGGAAAATAGGTGGTTAGCGACGTAATCGACCACGGACTGTTTTGGATGCTTGACCTGCCATTTTTTGCAAGGAGTCGTAACTGTGGCCATGACATAAAGCTACCGCCAATGCATCCGCAGCATCAGCTTGTGGCGTACCCGGCAACTTCAACATAGATTTCACCATGTGCTGGACTTGCGTTTTGTCCGCAGCTCCAGTGCCAACTACCGATTGCTTTATTTGCCTTGCTGAATATTCTGCTATG
The DNA here is from genome assembly GCF_042682785.1 of Thalassotalea euphylliae. GTDB lineage: Bacteria > Pseudomonadota > Gammaproteobacteria > Enterobacterales > Alteromonadaceae > Thalassotalea_F > Thalassotalea_F euphylliae. The sequence continues at coordinate 1,140,393 of NZ_JBHUIB010000003.1, forward strand.
TCTAACCCTGCATTGGTTGCAGCCACAATAGCAGCTCCCCTTGCCTGACCTAGTTTAAGTGCAGAATCAGGGTTAGTCGCCATAAATACTTGCTCAATGGCAAACATATCGGGCTTAAACTGAATAATAAGTTCTGATACACCTGCAAAGATAGTTTGCAAACGACTACCTAAATCTTCGCCAGCAGAAATAGCTTTGATACAACCACTTCCAAGATAAGTAAAATGTCTACCCTGCTGCTCTACAACACCATAACCTGTCAATCTAGAGCCTGGGTCAATACCTAAAATTACGGGCATTGATACCTCAACATTTGTTACACCTCTTTTGCTTTATTAGGTTCACATGCAGTTTGCAGGCAAACCAATGGATAGAGCAATTGAGGCAATACATACAAAAAAGCGCGCTAAATGCGCGCTTTTATCGTTTAGCTACTATGCTTCGCTTTCGCTGTCATCTTTAGCCAGCGTTTGAATATTTAACTCTTCCAACTGCGTTGGGTTTGCTTCACCCGGCGCATTGGTTAATGGACACGCCGCAGTCGTTGTTTTCGGGAACGCCATTACATCTCGAATTGAGCTTGCGCCAGTCATTAACATTACTAGGCGGTCTAAACCGAACGCTAAACCTGCGTGCGGTGGAGCACCGTACTGAAGTGCGTCAAGTAAGAAGCCAAACTTCTCTTGTGCTTCTTCATCGCTAATACCTAGAATTCTAAATACCGCGGCTTGCATTGCTTGATCGTGAATACGAACAGAACCACCACCTAATTCACAGCCGTTTAATACCATGTCGTAAGCGTCTGACAATGCACCAACTGGGCTAGCTTCAAGCTCTTCTGGTGTCATGTTGCTTGGCGCAGTAAATGGGTGGTGAATCGCATGTAAGTGGCCATCAACTTCTTCAAACATTGGGAAGTCAACAACCCATAATGGTTTCCACTCATCAGAAACAATACCCAAGTCTTCCCCTAGCTTAAGACGAAGCGCACCTAATGACTCAGTAACCACATTGTATGTGTCTGAACCGAAGAAAATAATGTCGCCAGATTGTGCTTCAACACGTGCTAATAAAGCAGTTACTGATTCTTCATTTAAGAACTTAAGAATTGGCGATTGAATACCTTCAAGGCCAGCATCAATATCGTTAACTTTCATCCAAGGCATGCCTTTCGCGCCATAGATACCAACAAACTTGGTTAAGTCATCAATGTTCTTACGTGAGAATTTCGCTGCACCTTCTGGCACTTTAATTACTGCAACACGACCTTTTTCATCATTTGCAGGGCCTGAGAAAACTTTGAATTCAACATCTTTTAAGATGTCAGCAACATCAACAATTTCTAATGGGTTACGTAAATCTGGCTTATCTGAACCAAAACGTGTCATTGCTTCTGAGTACGGCATACGAGGGAATTCGCCTAAATCTACATTCAATAGTTTTAGGAATAACTCACGGATCATCTTCTCAGTAACAGCCATGACTTGGTCAGCTGTCATAAATGATGTTTCGATATCGATTTGCGTAAATTCAGGCTGACGGTCAGCACGTAAATCTTCGTCACGGAAACATTTAACGATTTGGTAGTAACGCTCCATACCCGACATCATCAACAATTGCTTAAACAGCTGTGGTGATTGTGGAAGCGCAAAGAATTTGCCTTTATGTGTACGACTTGGTACTAAGTAGTCGCGCGCACCTTCTGGTGTTGCCGCTGTTAAAATCGGCGTTTCGATATCCATAAAGCCTTGAGACTCTAAAGATTCACGAACAGCAGATGTAACTTTAGCGCGGAAACGTAAACGCTCTGTCATTTCAGGACGGCGCAAATCTAAGTAACGGTACTTCAGACGATTTTCTTCTGAGTTCTCTTGGTTGGCATCAAGTGGAAGTGGTGCAGCTTTGTTCAAGATTGTTAGCTCTAAACCTAATACTTCGATGCCACCTGTTGCCATATCTTTATTCACTTGGCTTTCAGGGCGAGCACGCACTTTACCTTTTACTTGCACACAAAACTCATTACGTAGTGTGTTGGCTGTTTCTAATACTTCCGGTAAATCTGGGTCAAATACCACTTGCACGATACCTTCGCGATCACGCAAATCTAAGAAAATTACCGCACCTAAGTCACGACGACGGTTTACCCAGCCACATAATGTGATTTCTTGTCCAACGTGAGATTCGTTCACCTCACCACAGTAAAGACTACGCATGTAGAGTTATCCTGAAAAGAAAAACCCGCAAATTGCGGGGTTAAATAAAACTGCCGATATTATATAGAAAAAGGGACTAATGTCACCCGATGTTTAGTGGAATTGCACAATGCCTGTGGGATGTGAATATTTAGCAAACAGCAAAGCAATTATTGACGCAGTAAATAACCATTCTTGCCTGACGATTTTACCCGATACATAAGGGTATCAGCCATTTTCAATAAGTCTGACTCCCTATCACCGTCATCAGGAAAAATAGAAACACCTATGCTACAACCTAGCTTTGCCAGACGCCCGTCAATGTCATATGTTTTCGCAATAACTGACACTATTTTTTCAGCGATGTAAGCTGCCTCTTCTTTACTGTGAAGCTGTGTAAGTAATAGCACGAATTCATCGCCGCCAAAGCGGCACACTGTATCCGCTTTGCGCACACAGCCTTTAATACGAGTAGCCACTTCCTTCAAAATATCGTCACCAAAATCATGGCCAAACTTGTCATTGATGCCTTTAAAACCGTCTAAATCGATAAACAAGACTGCTAGCTTATTCAATTGACGTTGGTGTTGGGCAATTGCGGTTTCCATTTGCGACTTCATTAAGGTGCGATTCGCCAGCCCCGTCAATTCATCATGGGTCGCTAGGTGTTTCATCTGAGATTCCAGCACTTTTCTACGGGCTACTTCTTTATGCAATCGCCGGTTCCATAAACTCACAAAAGCAACAATCACAACAATAACAACGCCTATCAAGGATGCAATTTTAGTGACAAACCGCTTATCAAGCCCAGTTAGGATATTTACATTGAACCATTTATCGAACACCTGCTGACGTGTGGTATTGTCAATAAGCTTTAATCCTGAGTTGATCACCGCCATCAACTCTTTTTCCCCTTTTCTGACCGCTATACGGTTATCTTGAGTTGGTATTTCATCAACAACTGACACGGCAAGCGGGATAATATTTTCTCGTTTAGCAAGTTTTGAAGTAACGGGCAACGCCTCAACGAAACCATCAACAAGCCCCTGTTCAACAGCCACAACCCCCTCGTCCACCGTATTAACAACATTGATCTGAACTTTAGGATGGTTTCTGCGCACATAGTCGGCTAACTGATAGCCTTTAACGAAGGCAATTTGCTTACCGTACAAATCAACAATTGAATTGATTTGCCCTTGAGATTGTTTGTGCAAAATACTCCATGGCATCTGCCAATATACGTCAGAGAAATCAAATTGTGATTCGCGTTCTTCTGTTAACGATACACCGAGAATGACATCGATTTCCTGACTATCTAACGCCCTCACTAATTCAGCCCAACTTTCATACCCTTTAAACGATAAGTTAAGCCCGACATTGTCGGCGATAATTTGAATAATTTCTTTATTTATCCCCTGAGCTTCACCGCTTTCGTCAAAGAACTCTAAGGGCTCCCAATCTCTCGCCATACCGACAACAATTTCGGGATTATCAAGTAACCATTGTGTTTGTTTCTGCGTTAGCGATATGTCTTCTTTTTGTTGACTAAAATACGCGTCTTCAGGCTGCGAAAGCCATGCTTTCTCTAAAGCCTTGAGTTCTTTTAACGGAATTTTTTGAAAGCCTTTTTGAATGGTATCTGCTAACTGCGTATTGTTTGGCGGCACAAGAGTGAACATATCAACGTCAAATATAGGCTCATCCACCATCGTGTATTGCGATTGCATATTGGCGTTAATAAGCTTTATCTGCATATTCTCAATTTCTGAGACAAAGCCGTCTATTTCACCCAATTCCGCGGCCTTGAGCATATTCTCGTGTCCGACGTAATACCTAATGTTGGCCTGCGGAAATAACTTTTTAAAAGTATCGATATAGGGAGCAGTTTTAAACAAGCCGATATTCTTTCCTGCCAACTTACTTTCAGATGTATCTTTGGCTAATTCGTTTTTCAAATACAACTTTGAATGCAGAGCGTAGATTTTTGCAGCTTTAGCAAGGCCTGTTGAAGACGGATCTTGCTCTGGATAAGCAAGATGTGCGTCTAAGTTTCCAAGTTTAACTTGTTCAACACCATGCACCATTGAATTACCTACAAAGTGCACATCAATATTGCTGTACTTAGACCAAAGTCGCCAAATATCAATATAAAGGCCTTGAGGGTTCCCTGTAGACGAGTAGCCCATATAGGGTGGTAGGTTGACTGAAAAGGCAAGTGATATTCCCTGCTCTGCCTTTTTTTGGAACATCCATTTATTAGCAATAAGTTGTCTTTCGGCTACCGATATTTTAGCCAAGCCCTCATTAATAAAGTTAAGTAACTCTATATTGCCTTTGGCTACAGCTGCAGAATAGTCACCACCGTAATAGTTTATCCGTCGATAAGTCGGAAACAACGCCTGTAACTCGTTTAGCCTCTCATAGCCCTCTAACAAACGTTCAAGTTCGGCAAAAGCTAAGAGTTCACCATTGAGCGCCGCTTCATACATTTCCACTCTAGACGCGAAAACTTTTAGTTTTATTTTAGGGTTCATATTCGTCACTGTTGTTATGTGACTTGAGCCTGCGACAACGCCTACAGTGTATGGAGAAAGTTGCTTTATATCGGTAATTTCACTGATCGACTCACTGATATACACAAAACTGTATTGCGGGTATATCACTTGAGAAAAATCTAGAAACGCTTCTCTTTCAGGAATTCTTGAAAGGCCGGCATGAAAGTCTAGTTGGCGCTCTCTGACGCTTTTAATTGTTTGCTGCCAAGGTTGCGGTACGAACTCTACCTGAACTTGTTGCTTTTCAGCCCAAAGTTCCCATAGTTCCTTCATAATACCATTTGGCTTCTGACTAGAATCAACGTATTGCTGAGGATATGAATGCTCGCTCAATGCAACAGTGAAAGTGCGTCCTGAAAAGTCATGACCAGAGGAAGATCCAGTATTGTCTTGCGCGTATGAAAGCCCTGTTATCAACACAAGGCAACATGCTACAGCCAAGCTTAATAATCGAGTCAACATCTACTCACACGCTCATCATTGGGTAATATACTCTCAAACCTTGCAATATTATCTTATCAAGATCAATCAGTTCAGCTAAAATATAACGCAGTTTTATTCAGCGCCGCGGATATTATGCAACGCTCAGATACCGATCTTATTTATTCGAACCCTCATAGCCAGGTAAAAGATTTTACTTTTGATGCACAAGTCGTCGAAGTTTTTCCAGACATGATCAGTCGCTCCGTACCAGGCTACAACACCATTATCGATACCATTGGCAGACTCAGTAAACAATACGTTCAAGACAATAGTAACGTTTATGATTTGGGTTGTTCACTTGGTGCAGCAACACTTGCCATGCGCAGAGCCATTACCGCTAAAGATGTACACATCGTAGGCGTCGACAATTCCGCTGCAATGGTAGAGCGCTGTAAAATGCATGTTTCAGCGTTTAAAGGCGACACACCGGTAGATATCGTCCAAGACAATATCGAAACAATCGAGATAAAAGACGCGTCACTTGTAGTCCTTAACTTCACATTGCAATTTATCGCGCCTGAAAATAGACAAACCTTGATGGAGAAAATTTATCACGGGTTGAAGCCTGGTGGGTTACTCGTGATTTCAGAAAAAATTCATCACCAAGATGACACATCAAACGAAGTGCTAATTAACCTTCATCATGACTTTAAGCGAGCTAATGGATATAGCGAGCTAGAAATTGCGCAAAAGCGCACAGCACTGGAAAATGTTATGAAACCCGATGCGTTTGAAGATCACTTAAATCGCTTGACGGCAGCGGGTTATAAAAACATTACCCAGTGGTTCCAATGTTTCAACTTCCTTTCTTTGGTGGCCTTTAAATGAGTCAATATAACTCTTTCTACCAAGCGATAGCCGCTAACCGCTTAAGTCACTGGCTTAACTCTTTGCCGGCACAACTTACTGAGTGGCAAAAAAATCATTTGCATGGTGAGTATGCACAGTGGCAAAAAGTATTAGACCAATTGCCAGTAACAAATACAGGTTTCGTTGAGCTTAAAAACAGCGTTACAGTGGGTAAGCCAGAAGAAATAGAGCCTGGACAACTAAAGCGCCTAGAGCATATGCTGAAGAAGCTCAAACCGTGGCGCAAAGGTCCTTATCATATCCATGGGCTTCACATCGACACAGAGTGGCGTTCTGACTTTAAATGGGATCGACTTGCTCCGCACATTAGCGATCTATCTAATCGATACGTGTTAGATATTGGCTGTGGCAGTGGCTACCACCTTTGGCGAATGAAAGGTGCGGGAGCAAAGTTTGTTGTAGGTATTGATCCAACACAGTTATTTGTCATGCAATTCAACGCTGTTCAGCACTTTATCAAAGATAACAGTGTTCACCTATTACCCTTGGGCGTTGAACAACTGCCAGAGTTAAATGCGTTCGATACCGTGTTTGCAATGGGGGTTTTGTATCACAGACGTTCGCCAATTGACTTTCTATACCAATTGAAAGCACAACTCGTGAAAGGTGGGGAGTTGGTGCTAGAAACTCTGATCGTTGATGGTGATGAAAATACCGTTCTGGTGCCTGGTGAACGCTACGCAAAAATGCGGAATGTTTGGTTCTTACCAAGTGGCAAAGCGATGTGTGCATGGCTGGAACGTTGCGGATTCAGCAATGTTCGTATGGTGAATACCGATATCACAGATTTTGAAGAACAACGTAAAACAGATTGGATTGACACCGAATCACTCAAAGACTTCTTAGATCCAGCGGATCCAAGTAAAACCATTGAAGGCTACCCTGCACCTCAAAGGGCGATTTTTATCGCCAATAAATAATCACTTAATGGTACTTACTGATTAAAGCTTGGTAAGTACCGTTCTCTTTAATTTTTTCAACGCCTGCATCAAAAATAGATTTAAGCTCCTCTGACTTAAAGCCTGCCGCATATGGCCTTTTAGGGAAAATAGGATGAACACGCACCGCCTTCTGATAAATAGCTTCGGGGTGCGTTTTTACAAAGTAACGAAAAATATCACGATCAAGAATAATCACTTCTGTTCTACCACTAAACAGCATTTTTATTTGCTGCTCTTGGTTTGCTAACTCACGATACTCAAGCAGATAAGAGACCGTTTCTTTGTATTCATCCCCCAAAAACTTTTTCGCATTTTGAAAAGCAATAACGCTTCTTCCCTGCAAGTCTTTGACGTTGTTAATCGAAATATTCATGTAGTCGAGGCTTACTGCAACGTTTTGGTAGTCGATGTAAGGTTCAGAGATATACATGCCAGGATAACGGTAATTTACAGGTAATGTAATAACACCATCAATATGCCATTGCTGAAATGCAGTAATGTTGCGGGAAAGCGGAACATGAGAAAAAACAACCTCTTCACCTTGTTCTGCAAATGCAGCGCTGATGATTTCAAGTTGTATACCGGTCTTCCCTTCCTGGATGATGAAAGGCGGTTTTGCCAAGCCAGCAACAAGTTCAATAGGGCCTTCTTTTTCTTCAGCAACAACAGCGGTCGCTATACAACATAAAAAGCCAAAAATGATGTGTAATTTGGGTAACAACTGAAACACTCTATATCCCTGAAAAGACCAACAATCTGTTGCAATTTAGCTAATAAAGCAGTAAAGCTATTGTTATAAAAATTTGCTCCATGCTAACGGAATTGTAGCAGGAAAATTGATAATCGACAGTAGTAATCAAGGTATATAATGTCAGACGTTTGGTTAGAACGCAGGTTAACAAAACTCAGTCAGCGACAGCACGACCATCGAAGCCCATTTCAGCGAGATCGCGCACGAATACTTCACTCAGCCGCATTCAGACGTTTACAGTCCAAAACGCAGGTTATTAGCTCGGGGCAGAGTGATTTTTATCGTACGCGTCTGACTCATTCGCTTGAAGCCGCACAAATAGGATCTGGCATTACTGCCCAATTACGCTCTAAATACCCAGACCTTACCGAGACGCTTTTTCCAGAAGAGGACACCTTAATTGAGGCACTATGCTTAGCTCATGATATTGGTCACCCCCCCTTCGGACATGGTGGTGAAGTAGCTTTACATTACATGATGCGAAAGTACGGTGGCTTTGAAGGAAATGGTCAAACCCTAAGAATTGTCGCTCGACTAGAGCCATTCAGCGAAGGCCACGGTATGAACCTGGCCCGAAGAACACTGCTAGGTTTAATAAAATATCCACAAGTATTGGATACACTAACCCATAAAAAGCCGAACTGTTCACCCGTGCATTACCGCCAATTGAAAGCAAGCGATTGGCATCCTCCAAAAGGGTTATATGCAGACGACAACGATATTATAGAGTGGGTATTGTCGCCACTTTCTGAACATGATCGTACTTTATTTCAGTCATTCACACCTCGGGATAACCAACACAGTAAGACGCGATTTAAGTCGTTAGACTGCTCAATTATGGAACTAGCTGACGATATTGCCTACGGTATCCATGACTTAGAAGATGCTATTGTGACAGGCGTTGTCAACAGAAATGATTTCGATGAACATGTTATTAAACCGTTGCTTGATATTGACGACAAGTGGCTAACCCATTTTTGCCAAGGGCTAACGGATAAATTATTTTCAGAACATCACCACCATCAAAAAGATGCTATTGGCGGACTAGTCAACTACCTTATTACATCGATAGAGCTGCTTAAGGTCGTCGATGCTGATTTCGAAGAGCCGCTATTAGCCTACAATGCAAAACTACCAATACAGCCAGCCCAAGTGCTGACTATATTAAAGCACTTTGTCTATCGATTTGTTATCAAGCTTCCGGCAATTCAACGCCTTGAGTACCGGGGGCAACAAGTCGTTATGGAGTTATTTGAAGCACTTTCCTCCGACCCACTGAGGCTATTACCAACTAGCACAGCCAAACGCTGGCAATTAGCTGCAGACAATGGCGACAATCATCATCGTGTTATTGCAGACTATGTCTCTGGGATGACAGATGGCTATGCAACCAGGCTATATCAAACACTCTTTTTACCCGTAGGTAGCGGTGATAGCTATGACGTCCATTCATAATGGACAGTCGATATCAAATCAAAGGGCTGATGTTTATCAGCCCTTTTGGGTATTCAACTAGCCTTTTTCGTATAAAGCACATGCTGCGCCAGCTGGGTCTTTAATCACCGCAAACTTATCACTTCCCATCGATTTAATTTCTGTATATAAACTACCACCATTTGCTTTTACTTGTGCAACAGCAGCCTCAACATCTGCGACTAAAAAATAGGGAAGCCACATCGCGGGTAGCTCAGCATTAGGACCGCGAGCATGGCAAATACCACCGGCAGGGTTATTCGTTTCACTCGAAATCATCGAAAAGTCTGAATATTCGCCCATATTCACTTCTTGGGCAGTCCACCCAACAACGCTCTTATAAAAGTCTCTGATGGCAGGTGCATCCTCTACAGTTAAGTCGAGCCAAGCAATTTCACCAAGTTTTGCGTTTTCCATATTCCTACTCCTTTATTAGTTTTGGATTTTTTGGGTAGTATTTTTCAGGTAACTGGTTAATGTGCTCGAAAAAACGCGTATCTTTGTACGGCAATTTCATAAACCCAGAAATACCAAGCCCTTTTATCGTGGGCAGAAACTGAATTATATTCGCTAAGCACTGTTTAAATTCTGATTCTTTTTCATGATTTAGCAACATCAAGTAACTATGAATCTTCAAGTGGGTAGGCAAGACTTCAAAAATAATGCAGCCCGTGTGATGAATTAAATTTAATTTAGCCAACTCCATCATAATTTCGTCTGGCAAATGTAAGTATTCGTCAGGATCTTTACCGTCTTCAAAATAAGAATGCAATTTCGTCACATCGTCCATTTCAGGCACAACACTGACATCAAAAGGTATTCTCTGTTCTGGCTCTGCTACGAAAGGTTGGCGGGTTGATTTTCGCTCAACATGGAGGGTATTTCTGGCGTTGAACAAACAGCTTTTAAACATACCGACACGAAAAATACCTTGCGCCAGGTGAATCATATTATTCACCGCACTTTGGAATGACTTTTTCAAACTAGGATCAAACAAGGTAACATTGGAATCAATATAAACGCCCTCCTTCTCCCATCTAACGGCCAGTCCGCCAACAACAGGAAAATTACCCAAACGACTGACCGCTGCTACAAACGCTTTCTCTGTGTCACCCATGCCCATTAAGTAGTTTTTGTAATATTTTTCTAGCTGTACGTCATCTACCGAAGAAAGCTCTCCATCTGTACTTTGCTCCCGTAAAAACGACTTTCGGGATCCATACACCACGGTATCTATAGCTTCTTGTTTGTCTTTTACCCACACAGGTATTAATGGCTCAACAACCGTTTCCGTCTCAGCAGGAGCGAGTACAAGTTGTCTGAATAAGTGTTCGTTGTTGACAAAGTAGTCACCAGCGCGTTCTCGCGTCGAGGGTTCATCACTCAACATTCCATCTATGACTTGTGCTAAAGGCTTTGGTAAACCCAAACTAGATGCGGGAATTACTTTTTTTCCATAACGACACGATTGTCCTGACGCCAGCGCATACAGTGTTGCTGCCGCACCTTGTTCGTCAAATCTTGGACTAGACATGCCACCACTGATTTGTTCGGGCCCGATAAAATAAACATCGCCCAATCGAGCATTGGTATTTTGTAGGTCACTACTCATCAAGTCCATCACATTACTGGCGGTTGTTTGACCCGTCGCGTCTATTTGAGCCATAACAGCAGACCCCCAATCAACCAACTGAACCTTACCAGACGAGGTGTCAAATACGAGATTGGATGGTTTGATATCGCCATGCACAATAGGCTTTCCACAAGGATGATTTTTTGCCGTGCGAAGATATTTCAATAAAGCAATCAGTTGTATTGCTAATTGAACGACTTGCTCTGGTGGTAATGGTCCCATTAAGTGCGAGTATTGGTCTAAGTCAATACCTGGAGCGCGTGTCATCTGAAGAATAGATTGGCGTTTAATTTTGCGATATTCACGTACTTTAGGAATTTGAACATGTGTCAATTGCTGCTGAATGTCAGCTTCTTCCTCAAGCCTGTCCTGCACATGCTGTGGTAGCGTAATGCGCGAGAATTTGAAGACATATTGCTGAAATTCATCGTCGGTACCAGAAAACACGAAACTGTATGCGCCCTTTCCTACCAGTTCGATATCAGAATAACCAAGTAAAGAGAGTTGCTGCTGACAAAGCTCCACCCAAGTCTTCAACTTAGTGGCGTCTTTATGGCTCAACAAATAAATAGATTGTTCTTCAGCGATATAAAAGTGCTGTAATTTTTTTTCTGCCACGCTTTTATCATTTCTCACTAACTTCACAATACAGGGTCGATTGTAACGTTAATCTAATTTTAAGCGACAGTATTTGTCACAATATCTTAATAAACCATGTCATTAGATTGTCATATATCCTATCTACTATAGGCTTCGTTGGATGAACAATTGCTATCCCGACCTCAAAGAAGCTTGTTAGTTGTTGTTTTACTACGGTTCTTTCTGGACATTAATCCCGATGATATACACGTTTCGGTTGATTCACGCTCTACAGATGTAGGGCGTTTTTTTTGCCGAGAGAAAAGTAACCAACATAAATACAGGCAATAAAAAAGCCCGCAATTTGCGAGCTTTTTTAACCATTAACTGTCACATAACTGTCATAAATAACTTCTTATGACATAGACACCAACATATTTGTTGGCTCCTCTAAATATGACTTCCAAAGGTTACTAAAGCGAGCAATCGTACCACCATCAATAACGCGATGGTCACCAGACCAGCTCACTTGCATGATAGAACGTGCTTCTACTTCGCCTTTATCATTGAAGCGAGGCAATTGCTGCACTCGGCCTAACGCGACGATAGCGACTTCCGGCTTATTGATAATCGGCGTAGCTACCGTTCCACCAATAGCACCAATATTAGAAATTGAAATAGTACCCGCTTTCAAATCATCAGGTGATACACGGCCAGAGCGTGCATCTTCTGTTAGACGCGTAATATCTTGCGCTAAGTCTAAAATAGACTTGGTTTGTACCGCTTTAACATTTGGTACTAACAGGCCAACTTTAGAATCTACCGCCATACCAATGTTATGATCGTCAAAGTAAGTAAGCTCTGAACAATCATCATTTACTTGCGAGTTGACGATTGGGTACTCTTTAATTGCAAGCGACATGGCTTTCATAAAGAAAGGCATCATCGTCAGTTTAATATCTTGCTTGGCGTACTTTTCTTTAAGCTGCTTTCGCAATGCAATCAGGTCTGTTAGGTCAATTTCTTCACAGTAGGTAAAGTGAGGAATGGTCGACACGGAGTTAACCATGGCTTTTGCCATTGCCGCTTTAACACCGCGAATTGGCTCTACTCGTGTACCACCAGAAACAGGTGCTACTGTTTGTGCAGCTTGAACTGGCGCTGTAGCAGTTTGACCGCCTTCATTGAAGGCGATGACATCTTCTTTATAAACGCGACCTTTTTTACCCGAACCTGGTACTTCGTGAATATTCACCCCTAACTCTCGAGCAACACGGCGTACTGCTGGACTAGCTATTGCTTTACCACCAGCTGGTAACGCTCGTTCAACTTGTGGCGTTGATTTCATAGCCGATTGTTCTGCTTTTGCAGGAGCACTTGCCGCAGGCTGTTCTGAAGGTGCCTCAGCTTTTGCTGCTGGTGCTGCGCCATCGGCCGCACGTTCAATCGCAAATAACGGCGCATGGACTTTAGCAATTTCACCTTTTGCATAATGAAGCTTAACCACAGTACCGGCATGCATCGCTGGGATTTGGACGAGTGCTTTGTCTGTCATTACATCTGCAACAGGCTGGTCTTCTTCAATGACATCACCCTCAGCGACAAGCCACTCTACAATTTCACATTCAACGATACCTTCACCAATATCAGGCAAGATAAAGTCTTCAACGACTGTTCCCGAAGCTGTTGGTGCTTCTGCAACTGGCGTAGACGTAGTCTCGGCTGCTGATGCTTCCTGCACAGGACTTGCTTGCTCACCTTCTGGTGTCATCGCAAACAATGGCGCATGCACTTTAGCAATATCGCCTTTGTCGTAATAAAGCTTATCTACAACACCAGCGTGCATCGCTGGAATCTGTACGAGCGCTTTATCTGTCATTACGTCACAAACCGGTTGATCTTCAGCGATAACATCGCCTTCTGCGACTAACCATTCAACGATTTCACACTCTACGATACCTTCGCCGATATCCGGTAAAATAAAATCAATACTCATAATCGGCAGTCCTTAGAAGTTAACGCTACGCTTGATAGCTTCGTAAATCTTAAGATGGTCAGCCATATGTTCACGTTCAAGTGAAAGTGGATATGGTGTATCGACACCACACACGCGCTCAATTGGCGATTCAAGATGTAAGAAGCACTCGCCTTGAATAGTCGCCGCAATTTCACCAGCAAAACCGGCAGTAATTGGCGCTTCATGGCTGATAAGTAAACGACCTGTTTTCATAACAGAATTCGCTACCGTTTCCACATCCCAAGGAAGAATGCTACGCAGGTCAATAATCTCACATGAAATGCCATCAGCCGCCGCCATCTCAGCTGCTTTTTCAATCATTTCCATTTGAGCGCCCCAAGCTAACAAGCTAATGTCAGTACCTTGAGTCACGACTTCCGCTTTACCAATGGGTAACTGGTAATCATCTTCAGGTACTTCACCCACTGATGCACGGTATAAACGTTTCGGCTCGAAGAAAATCACAGGGTTGTCGTCACGAATTGACGCTAACAACAAACCTTTTGCTTGATATGGGTTACGAGGCACCACCACTTTCAAGCCCGGCGTATGCGCGAAGTAAGCTTCTGGGGATTGACTGTGGTACAAACCACCTGCGATGCCGCCACCGTATGGCGTACGAATTGTCATACGGCCAACGTTAAACTGGTTACCACTGCGGTAACGGAATTTAGCTGATTCGTTTACGATTTGGTCAAACGCAGGGAAAATGTAGTCAGCAAATTGGATTTCTGCGATAGGACGGCTGCCCTGTGCAGCTAAACCATTAGCAAAACCGATAATACCTTGCTCAACTAGCGGTGTATTGAAACAACGCGCTTTACCGTACTTTTCTTGTAAACCGCTTGTTGCGCGGAATACGCCGCCAAAATGACCAACATCTTCACCAAAACAAAGCGTTGAGTCGTCTTCGGCCATGGCAATATCAAGCGCATTGTTGATCGCTTGTAGTAAATTCATTTGTGCCATGATTAAATTCTCCCCGCCGTGAATGGATACGCTTCTGGATACTTCTTGATATGTTCTTTTAATTCATCCAGTTGTTTTTGAAGATGTACAGGCACGTCGTCATAAACGTCAGTCACTAAATCTTCTACCGGCGGCTTGTCGATTTTCTCAGCCACTTTCACCGCTGCTAATACTTGCTCGCGGTATTCTTCATATAATGCTTTGTCTTGCTCTTCGTCCCACCACTTCTGGTTCAACATCCAGGCTTTGTAACGAGAAATTGGGTCGTGCTCTGTCCATTTAGCTTCTTCTTCTTTGGTACGGTAGCCTGATGGATCATCAGACGTTGAGTGTGCACCTAAGCGGTATGACATAGCTTCAATAATTACTGGCTCGCTGTGCTCTAACGCATGAGCACGTGCAATTTGAACCGCCTTCATTACTGCGAGAATGTCGTTACCATCGATACGAATCGTCTTAATGCCGTAACCGACGCCACGTGAAGCGATACCGTTGCCGATGTATTGTTCATCTGATGGTGTAGAAATTGCGTAACCATTATTACGACAGAAGAAAATCACAGGCGCTTTGTGCACAGCAGCCATATTAAGGCCTGCGTGGAAGTCACCTTCAGATGCTGCACCCTCGCCAAAGTAACACATAGTTACTGCATCTTGGCCTTTCAGTTTTTGGCCGTACGCGTAGCCTGCCGCTTGCGGAATTTGCGTACCCAATGGCGATGAGATCGTCATATAGTTCAACTCGTTTGAACCATAGTGAATAGGCATTTGACGACCTTTACCTAAATCTTTTTCATTAGAGAACATTTGGTTCATAAAATCTTCAAGGCTAAAGCCACGGAAAATTAAGCACCCTTGTTCACGGTATTGCGCCATGATCATATCTTGACCGTGTAAAGCAGCAGCACCACCAACGGTTGTTGCTTCTTCACCTAACGCTGTCATATAAAAGCTAATACGGCCTTGACGTTGAGCGGCTATCATTCGCTCATCAAGTACACGATGAAATGCCAACGAACGGTACACTTGCTGCGCAAGCGCTTCGTCTAACTCTGGTAACTCAGCACCCTCGTAGACGTTTCCGTCTTGTTGAAGAATTTTTAAAGTAGGAATTTCAACCGAGTGACCATCTATAAACGCTGGCGAGTGAACCACTGGCCCTTCTTTATATATATCAGTGTTCATAACGTTCTCTTTGTCTGGCGAACAACTATGTTGTCGCACTAGCTCAATTATTTGCTGTTGATGTCCTTAACGCTCGCGTCAATTACGTCGAGCTCTGCAGACTTAGTATAGTAATTCAGCAAACTTTTGAGATGTTGCTTGTTGTATTGCGGACTGACTTTACCTTTACGTAAACTGAGATTCAAGCAAGCCCAATTTGACACCTTTATTAAAGCGTTTGAAGTGCTCAGAAATGTTTACAAATGAAGTGAATATCTATCGAATATGCATAAAAAAGCCCCAATTCTGGGGCTTCTTTACATGATTATGCAAAACACCGACTAATCGATAGTCGTTGGTTTTACCGTCAAAATTGCGCGTTGACCAAGCGCGACATTAGCATTTGGAAAGACAATAGCTTCCCCTTCGGTTCGAACCTTATGCTCAATATCACCGTCAGTTGCTAGTACGTAGCCAACTGGATAGTCAGTAAAGTTTTTTGCATCATCAGGGAAGTTGAGTGCAAACGCTTCGGTTTCTTTATTAATTGTTTGATCAATTTCAAAGATATTAAAATCGTCTTCGTTAAATTCGCCAAACGCAGGCAAGTTACCACTGACAAAAGCCGTTAATGTCGCTTTTGCTGCCGCAAAGTCGGCCATATTATTTTCACCAAATGGGCGAACTTTACCTAGCTCAACCGTAAAAGCGTCAGCGCCAAACTCGTTCGACGAAAAGTAGCTAAACGTCGTGGTTGGTGAATGCGATAACAAAATAGTGTTTACGCCACATGCCGCTAAAAACTGTAACTGGGACTTTTTCCAAGGCTTACCATGACGGAACGGATATACCGCAAATTTGTCGTACTTGGCTTCACGAATAGCGGTATGTAAGTCGTAATGGAAACGCTCACGTCCCTCACTAATTGAAGCGCCCTCTGCGAAGAATTCTCGAATCGCATCTTCTAATGCTTTCGCTCGTGTTCTTTCTTTATTTTTTGTATCGCCCTTACTGTGTGCCCCAGAGAATAAACGGTTCATATTTTCTTCAACAAATCGTTCAGCAATATTCATTGCTGCCGGGTTGCCAAATAAAAACAAAACACGCTCTGCAAGAAATAACTCGCCTTTAATTAGCTGTTGAACCAACTCGTCACATATTTCGATAGGTGCTGTTTCATTGCCATGCACTGCACAAGACAGAACGATATCCTTGTGGGTGTCACGATTAATAGGTTCAAAAGCGATAATCCCTGTATCGAGAACTGATACTTTGCTTTCTGAACCTGACGCTTGATGAGTAACCGTAAATGAGAATGTTTCTGGCAGTGACCACTCGTTCTGGCGAGTAATAGTAAGAAAGTCACCTGTTTGTTGAAGCTGTTGTAATAAAGACACGTGTTTTGATTTTGAAATGTTTGAGTTGTGGCGCCATTTTACGCTAAATAGAACCAGAGGAGAAATGCGAGACAAGATAGCCCCGCGAACTTTTGCTGATAAATATTTACGCAAGCATCGTTTTTACGCAATCATTTGCATAGTTGCTTGCATAGTCATTTATGTTCACTGCGTATTTATCTAATTTTCAGAAACTAAAAAATAATTCTCAAACACGGTAACGACAGTATCGATGTCGAGTTCTTCAAGCGTAAAATGAAACTTCTTGAAAATATCACCTTCGCGATTTCCAAGGGCGACTTCTACACCATCAGGTAAAGAGTCAGGCAATAAAAAAACGATTTTTTTGTCTAACTCCACCGCGTCTATGGTAATTGCGTCAGCCGGCATGCCTTGATTACGAAGGGCTTTATCAATAATCCCCATCAGGGTATCAACCAGCTTATGTTTGTCCATAAACTGGTCATTTGCTTTGGCGATAACTTCAGCGAAGGCGTTTAGTTTTGGTGTCATTAAATGCCTGCCGCCGCGAATACATCGCTCACAATAGCCTGTGCGTCTTCGATAATGTTGGCTAAGTGTGCCTCATCAACAAAGCTTTCAGCGTAAATTTTATAGATTTCTTCAGTACCAGAAGGACGCGCGGCAAACCAACCATTGGCGGTTTCAATTTTAAGACCACCGATGGCAGCGTTATTACCCGGTGCGTGACTCAGTACTTTAGTGATCGGCTCGCCTGCTAATTCTGTAGCAGTGATCATATCTGGCGACATATTAGTTAATACGCGCTTTTGGTCAGCAGATGCAACCGCTTCGACGCGACCATAACTTGGTGTGCCCAGTTCATCAGCTAATGCTAAGAAGTGCTCATACGGGTCTTTGCCTGTCACCGCCAAAATCTCTGCGGCAAGAAGCGCCATAATGAAGCCATCTTTATCTGTCGTCCAACAGCTGCCATCTTTGGCAATAAATGAGGCACCTGCACTTTCTTCACCACCAAAGCCGTAAGTTGCACCTTGCAAGCCATCTACAAACCACTTAAAGCCCACTGGCACTTCGGTAAGCGGCTTTTCTAGTTTGTTTGCTACGCGATCAATCAATGAACTAGACACCAGTGTTTTCCCGATCTTGGCAGTTTCAGGCCATTTACGGTGTGACATAAGATAATTAATCGACACGGCAAGGTAGTGATTCGGGTTCATCAACCCGCCCGCTTTGGTCACAATACCATGACGGTCAAAATCTGGGTCATTACCTACGGCAACATCAAATTTATCTTTAAGACCAATTAAACCCGCCATCGCATAAGGTGAAGAACAGTCCATGCGAATTTTGCCGTCTTTATCCAGCGGCATAAATGCAAAACTTGGGTCGACTTCATTATTCACAACGGTAATGTCTACACCGTATTTCTCCGCAATCACTGGCCAGTAATCAATACCTGAGCCGCCTAGCGGGTCAACACCTATTTTTACTCCAGCATTGGCAATCGCTTCCATATCAAGCACAAGCGCTAACTGGTCGACGTATTCACTAATGAAATCACGTTTAGTCACTAAATCAGAGGCTATGGCTTCTTCAAATGCCATATCCAATACATCTTCAAGCTCTGCAGCTAGAATCTCGTTAGCTCGCGCTTCAATTTTCTTGGTAATCTCGCCTTCTGCAGGTCCACCATGCGGTGGGTTATATTTAATTCCACCGTCTTGGGGTGGATTATGAGACGGCGTAATAATTAATCCGTCAGCAACAGAAGTCTCTGATTTATTATGGCTAATGATTAAACGAGAAATAACGGGAGTTGGCGTATAACCGAGATCTTGCTGGACCACGACAGGAACATCATTAGCAATAAGCACACTAATAGCTGTGTTAAAAGCAGGCTCAGATAATGCGTGTGTATCTTTTCCTAAGTACAGTGGCCCATCAAATCCCTGTGCTTTTCTGTACTCAGCGACCGCCTGAACGATTGCAAGAATATGATATTCATTGAAGCTTGTTTTTAGCGAAGAACCACGGTGTCCCGAGGTGCCAAAGCTCACTTTTTGAGCAGAATTACTTGCATCCGGCTGTAAAAAGAAATAGTCACTTACAACTTTCGCAATATTTACCCTATCTTCAGGCTGTGACACCTGCCCTGCACGCTCATGAATAGCCATACTCTGTCCTTAAATGGATTAATTTTTATAAAAGTTCGCGAATCTTTTCTGCTTGCTGGTCACTGTAACCAAGTGCTTTTGATACTTCTGTCAGCATCATTTTCTTACGTGTTGTATTCGAATTAGTGATTACCCAATAAGGGCTATCCGGAATTTGTCGAGGTTTTGTACTGCTGCCACTTTCAGCCAATGCTTCTTCATTATTGGCGAAGTACAAACGATCGCGACCTCGAATAGTGCATACAACATCAAAGCGCTTCTGATGAACGCGATACAACGCTTGCAGAATCAGTAAAAAGCGTCCAACAGCGCCGCGCTGAATGGCTAATTCTTCTTTATTGATATGGTCAAATACTGAGCCAATAACTTCTTGGCTTACAGGTTCTTCTACAACCTCAGTTTCAGCTTGCTCAACAGTTTCAACTGTTCTCGCAGGGTTTTCTTGACGCTGAGCGTCTTGAAGCTCAGGGAAAGCAAGGAGGCGACGTAAAATGGATGAGGCGCTTTCACCGATAAATTGGGTATTACTAGCGATATATTGATACAGCTCTTCGTCTATTTCGATAGTTTTCATTCAGTTTCCGTAAAATTTTTTTTGAGCCAAGCGATTATACTCACCTATAAAAAATCTCTCTAGCGCTAAAGGGCTAATTGCAGATTTTTTTGCCACTGCTTGCATCAATTCAATAAGTTGAGCAAAATTCTCGCGCAATCTTCTGGAGGTGTTCTTACGAACAAATATGACATGACTAAACTTCTTAATTATCAAATTCGTGGCGAAGGACAGCCAGTTATTCTCATTCACGGTTTATTCGGCAGCCTCGAAAATTTAGGCATGGTCGCCAAACCTCTGTCTGAAGATTATATGGTTGTCAGTGTTGATGTGCGAAATCATGGCCAGTCATTTCATCAATTAGGAATGGAGTACGGTGAACTCGCTGCAGATGTTATTGCGGTGCTCGATCATCTGAATATTTTTCAAGCAGACTTTTTAGGACATTCCATGGGAGGCAAAATTGCTATGCAAATAGCCTTGAACTTCCCTGATAGGGTCAAAAGACTCATCGTCGCAGATATCGCTCCTGTTGCTTACCCTGCCCATCATCAACGTATAATAGAGGGGCTTCAAAGTCTTGACTTTAATACTATTAAGTCAAGAAAAGAAGCAGATGAACAACTAAGCGCTTACGTTGACGAGCAAGGTGTTCGTCAATTTTTGTTACGTAATTTGAAAACCACGGACGATGGAAAGTTAGCGTTTAAGTGCCACGTTGATTTTATTGCAAATAGCTATCCACAAATCATGAAGGCTTTTGATGAAAGCCTCAGTTTTGAAGGTGATGTATTATTTATCAAAGGTGGAAACTCTAACTACATTACGCAAGAGCACCGTGACATTATTGGTCAACACTTCCCAAACAGTAGCGCAAAAATTATCAGCGGCGCGGGCCATTGGTTACATGCGGAAAAAACCATAGCCTTTAATAAAATTGTTAAAGATTTTTTAAACAAGTAAGTCGATTGGCTGAAACTGTTATGGTATAGTGCCGCCAGATTTTTTGGGGTGGTTTTATGCTAGCAGAACATTTTGAACTTATTGAGGCAATTGGTCTCAACTTGTTCTTTGCTTTTATCTTTATTTTCATAGGCTTATCGATTCACGATATCATGAAAAAAAATGATGTCCCCAAAATGGGACAATTCGTTGTCTATTTCGTATTGTTTTTAGGTTGTGCTGGCTTCATTGCTAAAGGTGTTATTCAGTTCCTGTGGGAGAGCCAAGGGGTCGGGTAATCATGGCAAAGGAAGCATCAGATTTAACAACCATTGACTTATTTAGCGACGACAAGCGACCGGGGCGCCCTAAAACTAACCCGTTACCGCGAAGCGTCCAAATAAAAATAAATAAGCGTAATCAAGTTAAGCGTGACAAAAGTCGAGGCTTAAAGCGTGTGGAATTTAAAATCCACGAAAGCTTGTTTGAGAAACTTGATGATATAGCGAAAGACAAAGGCGTAAGCCGAGGCGAATTAATCGAGTCATTGCTTACAAAAGCATTGGCTGACGAAAATTTATAGCGATTCATTGAAAGGTTAATAGTTAACATGGCAATTGTAGGTTTATTTTTCGGTAGCGACACCGGCAATACAGAAGCTGTCAGCAAAATGATCCAGAAGAAGCTGGGTAAAGCGATGGTGGAAGTACGAGACATTGCAAAAAGCACCAAAGAAGAAATTGCAGAGTTTGACCTGATCATTCTTGGTATCCCAACGTGGTACTACGGTGAAAACCAATGTGATTGGGATGATTTCTTACCTGAGTTAGAAGAAATCGATTTCAACGACAAGCTAGTTGCAATTTTTGGTTTAGGCGACCAAGAAGATTACGCAGAGTACTTCTGTGACGCAATGTTACCATTGAAGGAAATTGTTGAAGCAAAAGGCGCTATCCTAGTCGGTCAGTGGTCGACGGAAGGATACGAATTTGAAGCATCTAAAGCGCTTATCGATGACAATACGTTTATTGGTTTGTGTGTTGATGAAGACCGTCAACCAGAACTGACTGAAGAACGCGTAGACAAGTGGGTTAAGCAAATCTACGACGAAATGTGCCTTGCAGAACTAGAAGACTAGCTCGCAAGTCCTATGTAAAAAACAGATTAAAAAAGCCGGCTACTGCCGGCTTTTTTATTGCTATCAATCAACGCAGTTTTATTAACTCGACTTTCCGAATCAATTCATTGATATAACCTTTTTTTAAAACATATCTATCGGTTAAGCCTATTAAAATCGCTAGGATTAATATCGTAATCACGAACGCACCTATCCACTCAATTAGCATCACTTGCTGATAAAACAGTATCGTCACTATCAACAACAAAACGGTATGAAGGCTAAGGTATTGTTTTCGCCCTAGCCGCTCGATATTCACAGACAAGTTTTCAGCATAACGGTTAATCATGAAGTCTAATGAGTTGATAACAAACAACGCTGCAATGACCACAAGCGCAATAGAGAGCCACTCTGGCATGTTAGAAGCATTTTCCACAAACAAGTAACATGCAGCTAACCAGCCCAATATGGGTAGGCATGGCATGAACATCATGACAACAAACAAGCGAGCTATCGACATACTAGCAACAAATTTCGCCATAAACTGCCCCATCATAATGCTCCACGAAAACCACCAGGCAAGATAAAAAGCGTGATAATCATTTAACGGTGTAATAAACCCATACGCATTTGCAAAAAAATCTGTTAGCCCTTCTGCAAGATCCGTAAACTGATTCAAATTAGGTGAAGCTATTGCCAGTAAAAGAAACATAATCATGCCAAAAAGGTACATGCTAACTTGGCTCAGTTTCGTGATGTACTTAATTGAAAAGCTTGCGGCAACTGCAGTAACGATAACGGTAAATATGAGGAGCACTTCCAGCCAACTATTCCCCCTTTCGTTAACGTTCCCGGTCGTCTTTGACGTTAATGTTTCGGGTAAATATGCGGGTAAATATTGCCAGAACAATGATAAAGTAAAGGCTGCTGTTGTCAGTATCAGAACACCATGAATGCACTTAACTGCAGGTTTATTGAATAAACCCAACCGAGGTTCTAGAAAACAGAAATACGCTGTAGCAACAAAGTAACTAAGCCAAACCAAAGGGCCCCAAAACGCAAACTCAACAGCTAATGGGTGAAATGATACAAACGCAGGCCATTGCGCTAATTTCATTGCTTTAAAATCTTGCAAAGGCAAAAATATTAAGCCGCCATCTAGTCCAGCGGTAAACAGCAACGCGACAAAACCAATAACTGTCATCGGTTGCTGCCCTTGAGGAATTTTAGGGCTCGATATAACAAAAAACACAGCCAATACAACCATCGCGATTGCACCTACTGTAATGACACCGATACTCATAAACCAATATCATAAAATCGTGTTGAGCAGATACTTATACCAGCGTTTCTTTACCGAATTGCGAAACGAGGCTTGCCGCTAACTCTCTACATTGCATAGCAGCTGACTCAAATTGTTGTTCATTGCCATGATCAAGTGCGCAACGAAGCCATTGACCATCAATTTGTGATGCCAGCATAGTTGCTGCTTGCTCGACATACTCCGGTTTTAAAAGTTGGCGGAATGCGAAGCGTAAGTTTGCGGCCAAACGTCGGTTATTAATCTTTTGCAGTCGTTGCCAATTTTCATCGTGCATCGACTGTACCCAAAAAGATAACCACGCTATTGCAGCTTTATTGCTAATTTGAGACAGGCTAAAGTTAGCGTTGATAATGTAATCTATGCGCTGTCTCGCGTCTGGTTTGCCATTGTCAAACTGCGCAAGAAAATCTATTTTTAGTTGGTCTAGCAGGTATAAAAATGTACTTTGCAGTAACTCAGGTTTACCACCAAAGTAATGACTTATAATGCCGGTTGATACCCCAGCCAGCTTACTAATGCTCGAAATGGTGGTGCCATGCAACCCGTTTTGCTCAATAGACGTCAATGTTGCTTCGATAAGCTGTTGCTTACGAATTTTTTCCATGCCCACTTTCGGCATTTATTCACCCTTTTGTCGCTGGACTAGCTCACCATTTCACTATGCTAAGCTCCGCTCTCCAGTGCAACTTCTCTGTATTAACTTGCTTAAAACTTTAACTTACCTTATTGAATATTCAAGTTAAATTTTTATTAATTGAACGTTCAATATAAATTAAAAAAAGTGTCACATTTCCTCTTTAGACTGCTCCCCGTTTCTCGTTACAAATCATTTACAATAAATTGGAACTATCATGTCACACATTAAAAAGTCGTTATTAGCGACGGCTGTTAGCCTTGCATTTGCCCCTTCAGTATTTGCTGATGATGCAGTGTCACAACAAATAGAAGAAATTTCTGTCATTGGTAAAAAGGTGACTTATGCAAATAATGCCGTAAGCACTTCAATGATCGACCAACAAGCACCAATGACGAGTGTTTTGGCCGTAATTGATAATTTACCAGGGATTAGCATTAACGAAGGTGATGCCTTCGGTGGTGACGATTGGTCAACGTCCATCACGATGCGTGGTTTCACGATCGACGGCAATCAGCAACAATTGGGTATGACAATAGACGGCATTCCTAATGGAGGTTCAAATTACGGCGGTGGTGCTAAAGCTAACCGTTATTTAGCAGGTGAAAACCTGCTGACTGTTGAGGTTATGCAAGGTACCTCTGACATTTCTTCTGCGTCTTTGGAGGCGTTAGGCGGCACGTTTAACTTTGTCAGTAAAAACCCAGAAACAGAACAAAACACCACTATTGCTTACACGTCAGGTGATCATGATGCACGCCGTTACTTTGCACGCTATGAAACGGGTGAAATTTTAAAAGATACATTCGCTTATTTCAGCTATTCCGATACGGAAAACAGCCGCTGGTCGGGTTCTGGTTCAAATGGCGGCATGGAAAATCAACATTACGAGTTTAAATTTGTGTCAGACATTGGTGACTTGTCACTCACTGGCCGAATTTCGTATGACGATGTGGAAGAAGACAACTACAACAGCGTGAGTATCGAGCAGTTTGAGCAAACGCCAGATTGGGATCAACTGACGTGGAATTGGACAGGTATTCCACATTATGACCAAATGTTTGCGGAAGGTTGGTCTACCTTGCGTGAAAACACGCTCGCATATTTAAAATTTGACTATGCTATTTCAGACGTGACAACCGTGCAGTTCACGCCCTACTACCATAAAAACGAAGGTCGTGGTGACTGGATTCCGCCTTACTTAGTTGCAGCAGTTGACGCCAATGGTAACCCGACAGACCAAGGTGGCAGTATTGCTGCAAGATATGGTTTTACTGACCAAGCAGGTAACCCATTAGCGCCAGCAGAAGATTGTACGGCTAATTTCACTTGGCCTTGGAATTCTGGGCCTGGTTTACACCCGTCTTGCTATCCAGATGATGCAATTCCTGTGATGTCATACCGTCATACCCATTACGAGAAAAACCGTACTGGTTTTACAGCACGTGGCGAAACCACGTTTGGCGCCCACGATATTGCAGTCGGCATGTGGTATGAAATGGCTGAACGTGATGAGCACCGAGATTGGCACAAAGTAATTGATGCACAAGTTTATCATCACTTTAATAAAACGCCTTACTGGACGCAATATGACAACACGTTCGACACAGACACCGTTAAGTTATATCTGCAAGATACAATTACGTGGGAAGATTTCACGTTTAATGTAGGTGTGCAAAAGTTCCTCGTTGAATTAGAGAAAACTGATCATTACAACCCAAACAATAACACTAAGCTTGATAGCGACTCAGACACATTATTTAGTGCAGGTGCTTTGTACCAATACAGCGAATCGCTTGAATTTTTCGCCGGTTATTCAGAAAACTTCTCAGCAATTAAAGATGGCGTGCTTGAAGATGATGCCTCTACGTTAACGGAAATTGAGCCAGAAACGGCAGAAAACATTGATTTCGGTTTACGATACAGTGACAACAACTTGAGTATCTCTGCAACATTATACACCATCGAGTTTGACAACCGTATTACCTTTATCGCGCCTGGCAGTGATACAGGCGGTATTGACTACACGGTTGGCACTAACGGCACTTACTTAAATGTTGGTGGTATCGACTCAGAAGGTTTCGAGTTTAGTGCCACTTATCAAGTCAACGACAATTGGGAACTATACGCGTCGTTCACCAAAAATAACTCTGAATATGTTGGCAATGCACCTGGTTTTGAATCAGGTGATGATGTCATCGATTCAGTTGATGATATGTGGGTATTGTCTGCTAACTATTTCGCAGGCGACCTTCGCTTTGGCGCTTCAACCAAATACACCGGCGAGCGCGGCGATGCAGATGACTACATCGTGACAGATGTGAATTTAGGTTACAGCATCCCATTTGATGGTATGCGCAATGTCGACTTAGCCTTCGTTGTCACCAACTTGTTTGATGAAGATTATCTTGCAACAGGCACAGGTAATGGCACAACATACTTTATCGGCGCGCCTAAAACAGCAACCTTCACGGTAACTGTCGATTTATAAGTCATTAGATGACGTTTGAAAGCGGGCTTTCGCCCGCTTTTATCGTTAGTAAGGAAGGTCAATGAAATACTATTATCCACTGTCTGTAACTGCTCTTTGCACACTAGTCCTCTTGGCTATAGCCCCAGCAAAAGCAGAGGTCAGTAAAATTTATTTTGGTTCGTGTGCAAAACAGTACAAACCCATGCCTATTTTTGACGCCATAAACAAAGACAAACCTGACGTTTTCGTTTTCCTCGGTGACAATATATACGGCGATACGGAAGATATGAGCGAACTCCAAGCCAAATATGACATGCTGGGCGCCCATAAAGGATTTCAACAACTTCGCGCCCAGTCAGAAGTTGTGGCTATTTGGGACGATCACGATTTTGGTGAGAATGACGCAGGTAAAGAGTACCCGCAAAAAGAAGCGTCCCGAAAAATCATGCTCGATTTTTGGCAAGAGCCTTCGGATTCAAAACGCTATACACAACCTGGAATATACACAAGCTATTGGTTTGGCGAAGGTGAGAATCAAATACATCTTATCTTGCCAGATCTTCGTTGGAATCGAGATAAACTCCATGAGGTAGGCAAGTTTTCCTACATCACCAGTAGAATCCCTAAAAATATGGGGCCATATAAAGTGTCTCCCAACGCTGGCGCCTCAATGCTAGGTGAAGAGCAATGGCAATGGTTAGAGGCTGAACTAAAAAAGCCAGCGAAACTGAAAATCATTGGTTCGAGCCTGCAGTTACTGCCCGAATTCACCGGATGGGAGTCATGGGCAAACTTTCCTGAAGATAGAAATCGTTTATTGCAGTTGATAGAAAAAGAACAGATCCCTGGCGTGCTTATGATTAGTGGTGATACGCATTGGGGAGAAATGTCAAAACTCAATGCCGGTAGTTACCCATTATGGGAAGTTACAAGCTCTGGCTTAAGTGAAAAATGGAAAGACGTTAGCCCGAATAAGCACCGTGTTGGTGATTATACCCATGACGTGAACTATGGCTTTATCGAAGTGGACTGGAAAAAAGACGACCCTAGTGTATCTTTCGGCCTAAAGAATGTAGTTGGCGAAGTGACACACCATCAACAACTCTCACTTTCCGCGCTGTCATTCTAGAGTGACATTCAAGGGCTGGACGAACGTTCAGCCTCTCAACTTGTAAGCAATATGTTAACTCGACCATAGCTAATCGTAACTAATTGTTAACCAATCGTTTTACTCTGCAAATCTTGATATATATCAAATTATCTCCGTAACAGCTTTGTTATAAATCTGCGCGATTTTTTACGTACAAAGAGATAGCGTGTGACTGAGCATAACACCGTCATTGCAGGTGATATTACCCAACCAGACATTCTTCATTGCCCGCCAGATATCCCTATCGCACATGCAGCAAAATTAATGCGCGACAAAAGAACCAGTTCTATTCTTGTCAAAGAAAACGAGACGATTATTGGTATCTGGACGGAATCTGATTGCACCAAATTAAACTATGACGACCCTACCCTTTTTCAGCGTCAAATCCACGATTTCATGAGTACACCAGTAATTTCAATTCCGGTATCAACACCATTTGCAGATATTATAAGAGCCTTTCATCGTCACAAGGTTAGGCACCTTGTTGTATTAAATGAGAACGGCTCTACGAAAGGTGTTATTAGTCAATCCGACGTTATCAAGCGACAAGGTATTCAGCACTATTTACAATTACGAACCGTAGGGGAAAGCTACGACCAGCAGCTAGCGACAGTCGACGCGTTAGCGTCACTGACAGAAACCGCTAAATTAATGAAGCGTGAAAAACAAAGTGCGGTGCTCGTAAAAAATAAAGATGAGGATGCTTCAGGCATCATTACCGAGCGCGATCTCCTTAAAGTCCTCGCCAGTGATGAATATGAACAGCCTCTTTGGCATTATGCAAGCAAACCCTTAATTACCATTGAAAGCAGCCAAGCATTACTGAGTGCTTATCTAAAGCTTCAGCGATATCGGATTAGACACCTTGCCGTTACCTCACCGCAAGGCGATGTTATTGGGCTACTGTCAATGCAGAACATTCTTGCCGATATCGAACACTCATATTTTCAGCGACTTGAAGCGCTAATATCAGAACGGGATCATGCGTTGCATGCCTCGCAAGAGCACTTATTTTTAGCGGAAAAAATTATCGAATCTTCTGTTGATGCCATTATGACAACAGACCGAAATGGTGTAATCATTTCGGTCAATCCTGCGTTTACCCAAGTAACTGGTTACAAGGCGCGTGAAGCTATTGGTAAGAACGCTAACCTGTTAAATTCAGGTATCCATGACAAGTCTTTCTATCGAAAGATGTGGAAACAAATAGACACTGAAGGAAAGTGGCAAGGTGAAGTTTGGAACCGTCGCAAAAATGGTGACGTGTATCCAGAATGGCTAACCATTGTAAAAATTGGTGGCGATACGGTTAGGGATATTCACTACACAGGCATATTTTCAGATATAACCGAGCGCAAGCTGTACGAAAATCGCATAAAGTCACTCGCGTTTTATGATGACCTTACAAAGCTCCCTAACCGTCGACTATTTAACGACAGATTAAACATCGCTATCTCGACCGCTCATCGTAACCAACAACTAGCTGCAATACTCTTTGTTGACCTTGATAGGTTCAAACAAATCAACGATACATTGGGGCATAGTATTGGTGATGAGGTACTGCGCTCTGCAGCTAAGCGGATTTCAAGTTCAATCAAAGAAGGCGATACGGTTGCCCGTTTTGGTGGTGATGAGTTTGTCATTCTGTTAACGGAAATGAGCTCTGTTGAAGATATCGAGTCCGTCATATCACGAATCTATCAGCAATTTAATAAGCCATTCGTACTCGACAACAAAGAAAATTATGTGACCTGCTCCATCGGTGCCTCAATTTACCCATTTCATGGAACTGAACCAGAAGCTCTTCTTAAATATGCTGATATCGCCATGTATCAAACAAAAAAAGATGGCAGAAACGGCTATTTATTTTATCAACAAGACATGCATGCTTCACTCGATGACAAATTGGTGATGCAAAATAAACTGCGCACGGCACTAAAAAATAACGAGTTTAAGTTAGCTTACCAACCACAAATATGTAGCACTACTGGTAAGTTTATTGGTGTAGAAGCACTACTTCGCTGGGAACTTCCAAACACCGGTATGGTA
Organism: Thalassotalea euphylliae; assembly: GCF_042682785.1. GTDB lineage: Bacteria > Pseudomonadota > Gammaproteobacteria > Enterobacterales > Alteromonadaceae > Thalassotalea_F > Thalassotalea_F euphylliae. Next base: position 1,169,817 of record NZ_JBHUIB010000003.1, read on the forward strand.
TCACCTGCTAAATTCATTCCTATCTGTGAAGAGCTCGGCATTATTGTAGATATTGAGCGCTGGGTACTTTCTCAAGCTTGTCGACAGCGAAAAGCATGGCTTCAGCAAGGGCTAGACGTTGGACGCATTGCAGTTAATGTGTCCCCTATTCACTTTAAAAATAACTTGATGAACTCAGTGTTAGCAGCATTAGAACATGCAGACCTATCGCCAGTACTCTTGGAAATTGAAGTAACCGAGTCTTGTTTTATCGAAAACACACGTGACGCACAAATCGTGTTAGAGCAATTAAAAAAACTAGGAGTCGAAATAGCCTTAGATGACTTTGGCACGGGATACTCAAGTTTAAGCTACTTAACGAAGCTTGCTATCAACACCCTCAAAATTGACGGCAGCTTTATTCGCAAAACGCCAACTAACGAAGCGGATTGTCAAATGGTGAAAACCATTATTAATATGGCACAGAGTTTATCACTTAACATTATCGCTGAAGGGGTTGAAACCGATGCCCAAAACGCTTTTCTGACTGACAATGGCTGTACACAACATCAAGGGTATTTCTACAGTAAACCTATATTTGAAGACGAATTTACATCGCAGTATGAGGCAATTATGAACGATGCTAAGGCGAAGGAATTGACTGAATAACGCCGATAAGAAGAGGAGCCGAGCGAGTTAGGCATGCCCACTCGCTCGTGATAAAAGCTTAGTTGCGAAAACGTTTCTTGCGGCGGATATATAAGGTGCGGTTTACCTTAGCAACAACCTCACCTTGCTCGTCTTTAATATAGGTAACCACTTCCGGAAGATACTTCTCACCATTTGCAGTGTGTGTTTTGATATCTTCTAGCATTTGGTCAGTGATTAGGAAATCTGCAGTGACCTTGCCTCGACCCGGTTTGATAAAGTCTATATCAGCACTTTTGTCCCAAATAATGTATTCATCACGCATTCGTGCCATTAACATCATCATGTAAAACGGATCTGTCATCGAAAAGAGTGCACCACCAAAAATGCTACCCACACCGTTTCGGTTCCACGTACTTAACTTCATAGAAACATGGGCCTCACGAAAATCGTCACTTATTTTCTCTAATTTAATTCGCGCGAAAAATAGCGGAGGCCATATATTGATAAAAATGCGAAAAAGCCATGCGCGGGAAAACATTAAATTCATTCTTTACTCTCAATCAAATCCATATAAACTCATCGTACCAGTCAATTATCGCAATTAAAGTCCCTAAAAAGCAAAAAAATTACTTGAGTAATTAACTAGGGCTTTCAACCGGATGAATAAACTTCTATAATTTTTGCAATTAGATTTGATAGATGAAGTTTATGTCGCAACAAAACGAAGAACTAAAACGCGCTGGCCTAAAAATTACCCTGCCTCGAGTTAAAATTCTCAGCATTCTCCAAGATCCCAACAATCAGCACATCAGCGCTGAAGATGTTTATAAGATTTTGTTAGAGCAACAAGAAGAAATTGGCTTAGCGACTGTTTATCGTGTACTTAACCAATTTGACGATGCGGGTATTGTGACGCGTCATCACTTCGAAGGTGGTAAGTCAGTATTCGAACTGTCACATAAAAAGCATCACGATCACTTAGTCTGTTTGAAGTGTGGGAAAGTTGTCGAGTTTGAAGATGACATTATCGAACAACGTCAGTTAGATATTGCCAAAGAAAACAATATTAAATTGACTAACCACAGCTTATACCTTTACGGCGAATGTGAAGATGTAGAGTCTTGTGAAAGCTATCGCAAAGCGAACCAGTAAGCCTAAATAGCAAATGCAGAATATAAAAAAGCCGACTTTAAGTCGGCTTTTTAGTGAGCAGAAGAAAATTAGCGACTAGTCGCCAATTTTCGCCCACGTATCACGTAAACCAACGGTGCGGTTAAACACGAGTTTGTCATGTGGCTTGTTGTCTAAACAGAAGTAACCTTGACGTTCAAACTGGAACGCTTTCTCTGGCTCAGCTTCTGCGAGTGACGGCTCTATCTTAGCTCCGTCTAATATCACCAATGAATCAGGATTAATAACTGAATGGAAATCCGCTTCTGCCGCCGGATTAGCTACCGTAAACAAACGATCGTATAAACGAATTTCCGCATCAATAGCATGCGGTGCACTTACCCAGTGAATAACGCCCTTAGGTTTTGTGCCGTCGGTTGGGTTCTTACCCAATGTTTCAGGATCGTAAGTACAGTAAACCGTTGTCACATTGCCATCTTGGTCTTTGTCACAACGAGTTGCAGTCACCACGTAAGCACCACGAAGACGTACCGCTTTATCCAAAACTAAACGCTTGTACTTTTTGTTCGCTTCTTCGCGGAAATCTTCATCTTCGATCAAGATTTCGCGGCTAAACGGTACAATGCGCGAACCTTGCGATTCATCACTTGGATGATTCTTCACCGTTAGCTCTTCTACCTTGTCTTCAGGGTAGTTTTCAATAATCAGCTTAATAGGTTTAAGCACCGCCATTGCGCGTGGTGCGTTGTCATTTAAGTCTTCACGAATAGCTGACTCAAGCACGCCCATCTCAATGGTGTTATCCATTTTCGTTACACCAATACGCTTACAGAATTCTCTGATTGACGCAGGCGTATATCCACGACGACGGAAACCAGCAATGGTTGGCATGCGTGGGTCGTCCCAGCCTTCAACAAGGTTTTCTTCAACTAACGCATTAAGCTTACGCTTACTCATTACCGTGTATTCAAGATTAAGGCGTGAAGACTCATACTGACGAGGCGTCGTTTCAATAGAAATGTTTTCAATAATCCAATCGTAAATACGGCGGTTATCTTGGAATTCCAACGTACACAATGAGTGCGTAATGCCTTCAATGGCATCCGAGATACAGTGGGTAAAATCGTACATTGGGTAAATGCACCACTTATCACCCGTTTGATGGTGATGTGCAAACTTAATTCGATAAATCACTGGGTCGCGCATACACATGAAACTAGAGCTCATGTCTACCTTTGCACGTAACGAGCACTCACCTTCTTTGTACTCACCGTTTTTCATTTTTTCAAAGTGCGCTAAGTTTTCTTCTACGCTGGTATCACGATACGGGCTATTTTTACCTGGCTTTTGCAACGTACCACGATATTCTTTCGCTTCTTCCGGTGAAAGAAAATCAACATAGGCTAAACTTTTTTCGATGAGCTCTACAGCGTAACCATGTAAGCGGTCAAAGTAGTCAGAAGAGTATCGAACGTCACCCGCCCACTGAAAGCCTAACCAGCTCACATCTTCTTGAATAGAATTTACGTAGTCGATATCTTCTTTTTCAGGGTTGGTATCGTCAAAACGAAGGTTACACAAACCGTTATAGTCTTCTGCAATGCCAAAGTTTAAACAAATTGCTTTCGCATGGCCGATATGAAGGTAGCCATTAGGTTCCGGCGGGAAGCGGGTCTGCACATGATCATGCAACCCTTCTGCAAGATCCTTATCGATAATTTGGCGAATAAAATTAGTTGGACGGTTTTCTGCTTCCGACATCCAATGAGACCTCTAAAAATGGTGAATACGTTGGTATTTGTTAATCCTTAGGGTTTAGTTTTACAACCGTTTAGGTCACGTAAAAGAACAACAAACCCTAATAATAATGGCTGGCATTATAGCAACAGGATTTGGGTTTAAATAGCCGAAATCCTGTTAATTTAATAGAAATATGGCACTGAAATTATTGAAATCAACTCTCTTCGCTAAAATAGGCCATCATACGTTGATGCAGCTCTTGTTCAGTTAAATCTTCGACATGAGTTGCTAACGTCCATATATGTCCAAATGGATCTTTTAATGTGCCTGCTCTATCACCATAAAATTGATCAATAACAGGGCGCACCTCTTCGGCTCCTGCCGCCAAAGCTTTTGCAAACGCGGTATCAACATTGTCTAAGTACAGCATTAAACTTACGCCAGCACCTCCCAATGTTTCAGGACTCAAAAAGCCCATATCAGGATGTTCTTCGGCTAACATAATATGAGAACTACCTACCTTCATTTCAGCATGAGCAACACCGCCATCAGGTGTATTTAATTCAAGGGTTACCTCAGCATCAAATGCCTCGCTATAAAAGCCGAGCGCCTGCTTGGCATTTTTTGCTACAAGGTAAGGAGTAATTGAGTGAAATCCTTCAGGAATAGCTTTTACCATGATTGTCATGTCCTTTTGTTATACTTACGGTATCATTGTAGCTGACTATTATCGTTTTCATCTTCAACAACCTGTGATTTTCACATAATGTGTAGAAGTAACAAATGAGCTGAAACGAATGCCAAAAGTGTTTAAGAGCGCCCTACTACTGCTTACCTTATCGCTATCCTGGATATGCAATAGCGAAGAGAAAGTTATTACCTTGGGGGTCGGGCCTGATCACCATGAAATGCTATCCCAACAGTACGATATTTATCGCGCCAACTGGGAATTCATAGGCACTAGTCTTGCTGAATTAGGTTATACCGTGGAAGCATCACCACTGCCTTGGGCACGAGCAAAACTCAAGGTGCAATCAGGTGAGTTGCATGGGCTGTTTATTGCGGCAAAATTTGTGGGGCGTGACGCATGGGCAGCATATACCCAACCGATAGGCTATGAAGTTTACGGCTCTTTTATTAATACAAAGAGCAATAATACGTCAAAAACTGGCGGTGCCGTTCGACTCGGCGGACAAGATCGCGTAGTCTCTCACAAGGCACCTGAAGACCTACTTTACGTTCCCACAGCACAACAAGGGCTGAAGCTCCTGGCTGAAGATAAAATCACCCATTTTTACATGGCAAAAGGCTATGGCCGTTATTTGCTCGCCAACGAGTTAAAGCCCATCGCAGATAACTTAGTTTTTAGTCAGGACAAAATAGAACCGAGAAGTTTACACATCGCCGTATCACAGAAGCATGAAGAAAGCTTGTCTGCGTTAGCTTTATTAAACAAAGCTATCAACAATGGTGTAAATAACGGTTCTTATCATGTATTCATGGCTAAATACTCTGTGCCTAAAGATATGCAGCTGCCGAAACTTTCAAAGTAATCACTGCAACAAAACTATGCACAAGGTGGCGGCAAATCAGTTACCTCACTATTGCATCCGCGGCTCAGCTATGTCCCAAACGACAATAAAGAGGGTCTTCAGATAGTTGCAGTTGTCAAACGAATTACCAATATACTGCAAGAGACTATCCGTGTTAGCGACAGCCAAGAGCGGTATGGTGGCGAAGAGTTAGCTTTGTTACTACCACAAACGGAACATGCACAAGCACATGAGTTAGCGGAGCGCCTGCGTGCTTTAGTTGAAGCATCTTCAATTATGTAAGTATAGCTTCATAGCAGGAGAAAGCGTTACACTCCCCATTAATAGCTAGAAAACGAAACAGTGTTAAAAAACAATGGACAACCGAGTTAAGCAGGTAAGAAAAGCGATTGTCGTTGGGGCGACAGGTGCTATAGGTGAAGCATTAGTAAAATACCTTTTAGCGTCGCCAGAATATGATGAAATCACTGTTTATGCCCGCAAAAAGTGTTCGTTCAATAGTACGAAATTGGTCTGGCACACTACAGATTTTACTGCATTGAGTGCACTGACACTCCCCACTGATTACTCACACTATTTTTCATGCTTAGGTACAACCAAGAAACAAGCCGGTTCAATTGAAAAACAACGACAGGTTGATGTCAATTTGCAAGTCGCACTTGCTTCAAAAGCCAAAGAGGCAGATATAAAACACTGCTTATTGGTCTCTTCTTATGGTGCTAATCACCTAAGCAAAAACTCATATTTACAGATGAAAGGAGAAGTAGAGCGATCTCTAGAACAACTTGAGTTTAAACAACTGACGGTTGTCAGACCCTCCTTGCTACTTGCCAATCGAGATCAATGTAGAGTTGGGGAAACACTGGGTGCATTAGTGTTGCCTTGGATTTGCAAATTGCCCTACTTAAGCAAATACCGGCCTATTAAAGTAGACGTAGTTGCTCATAAGTTAATGACGCTGGCCCGCTCAAATAATCGCAGACAAATCCTTGAACTCGATGCATTGTTTTAGCCGTGGCGGCTTTGTAGTTTGATATTTTACGTTAACGACCAGTTACTATTTTCTATATAATTAAATACTGCTTCTGAACTGCTAAATACTTGAATGTTAAGGGCTGTGTGCGAAATAAATCGATGCATCATGTTTTGCTGCAATTGGTTACTACAACAGACTAATACACCACCACAATTATTTTCCACACTTGACCATTTATACGAATCACCAATGACTTTCATCACTTCTGGGCAACCAAGCGTTTCCTCATCAAGAAAATCTACACGATACCAATGGTCGAAACCGGCCTCTGCCACGCTTTGTTTTATATCGTCAAAAGAGCGCTTCACACCTTCCACATTAAATGGGCCTTGCGTGTAATTGAGCAAAATATTTCGACGCCATGTTAAAGCTACAGTGCCGTGGGGTCTCATAATACCGATCATATAACGCAACCAACCTATAATCGTACAACAGAATTCATTTATAACACTATTTGCTCGAGAGAAAAGCAAAGTTCTGGTATTTCGTAATATTTGACGCGACCTCTTCGCTCAATTGTACACATTTTAACCGTAAACTATGTCTATGGTCGCCTATATCACCATCCCAACTTCTGAGCTTAAGGCTAAAAGGGTAAGAGGTTAAAAGGGTAAAGTGTTTATACACTATCGAATCACTGAGTATTTATATGAACGTTTCATGCATACACTGCTTAACCACTAATCGTATTCCCGAGCACAGACGTCACGTGGACGCAATATGTGGTAACTGCAAACATCACGTTTATTCAAGCAAATCGTTCAATCTATCTGATGAAAATTTTGATGCGTTTGGCATTCGTAATGACTTGCCTATCATCATTGACTATTGGGCAAGTTGATGTGGGCCGTGTGTCGATCTCGCCCCCGTTTTTGAAAAGGTGTCTCGTTAGAATACGTCAGTGCTCTTTGGAAAAGCAAACACCTAAAAAGCTAGTCGAGTAAGTGCTTTGGCTAAGGTTCGCAGTATCGCTATAATCGGCTTTTACTTTGAAGGTCAGGAAGTCGACAGACTGTCGGGAGCACTTCCTGAGCCTCAATTAAAACAATGGATTACGCAATGTATGACCAAAATATCAAACTCCTAGTTGGATTTAGTTGTACCCCAATAAATAGTTAGCATTGTCTTCAAAATGTTCTTCACAGCTACGTGCATGCAGTAAGTTTGAAACATCATCAACTTTTGTAGTAAAACCGTTTCCCTTGATATGTGCATAATGTTCAACTAACTGCTGTACATTTGGAGTGATAGCGCGTGAGTAGTGTAAGTATTGATAAAGCATGACAGAATCTCCTCTTATCTTCATGTCATCTTTACTACTGCAGATTATTTGCCAACTCACAAAAAAGTTGTAAACAATTGATTTTTATATATTTACAAAATTTTCTAATCAAGAAGGAGAAAACGTTTGCTGCAACCTGCAATGCGCTTTTGCAAGTTGCAATGCTTAATGAATAATGCAAACGCTATCGTATTTACCTAGTGACGATAACTATGACGAGCTATCCAATTGTTGTTTCGCTTTTTCAACCGCTGACATATCCAATCCCAGCTCTTCGACCGCGTCTTTAATAAGCTGAGGGTTAGCCATTACCTGCATCATTACTGGTTGAAGCTGCTCAGGTGGAATGCCTAAATTACCGATAGTGGCCATCGCCATTAACGGGTTTTCAGTGAGTTCTTTGAATATCGCAGCAATTTGCTCGTCTGCTATGTTTTGTGCTTTCAGAAGTTGAATAATTGGATTCATAAATACAACGCAAATCAAAATAAAAAGCGCATTATAATGTGGCTTGGTTTGAGATAAAAGAATGGTTTAATTGTGATTAGTGCATCTGTTATGCGCTTAGTGCTATTTTGTCGAATAATAGAAATTGATTATAAGAAAGCCACAACATTTGAGGTTATTGTGGCTAGTGTTTAGCGGTAATACTACTTGTTTGCCGCGAGTAAGGTTTCAGACTCAGCTTCAATAGACTTAACAACAATAAGGTTTTGCGCAGGGAAGCGTGTTATCGTCGCGAACGCGTCTGTTTTTGGCTCAAAAGTTTGTTTCGCCAGTTGGTCGAAAAATGCGTCGCTTTCAGTATGCTTTTCAATAGTCGCCATCATGCAGTTTTCATTAACTACTTCAGTTGCGGTATTAACACAGTTCCATATTTCAGTACGATCCGCCGCAAGTGAAGCTTGGCTCAAACTTAAAACGGTAACCACTGCAAGTATACGTTTATACATAATTTACCCTCTTTAAGTAACGTTAGAGTAAGTCTAGCAAAACACACGCAGAATCAGCTAACACATTTTTATTACATGTTTATGACAATAAATAAAATACAAAAACTTTTTCCCAAAGAGCATGCTTTCCTATTGTTTTATATTAATTTTCACATTAGCACTCCATAAACACTCACGGAGCAACAATAGCCCTTTGGGCGCTGACCATCGTTATGGTCAAAAAAATAGTGTTCGCATGACGATCAGTTGTGCCATTTCTTATAGGTGGCATAGCGCCATACCCCCTCAAAAGGTCCATAGCTATAATATTTAAGCCAAAACGCCGAAAAACTAACAAGCAACAGCCAAACAGAAACAACGATGAACATTTGTTCAACGCGCTCAGTAGCACCAAACAAGCCAAGCCCCCAACCATAGAAAAGCCCGCAGCCTATAAATGACTGCAGCAAATAATTGCTCAAGGCCATCTTGCCCACATTAGCGAGTAACCTTTTTATTGTTTTTGCAAATTGTTGACGGTAAAACCAAATTAAAAAGCAACAATAGGCATATGCCACTGCAATACTCCCCCAATAATTGTACTGGGACGTCAAAAACAAGCCGTCGATATGCCAATTTTCATTAAAATTAAGATACGTTCCAAACGCGGTTACAGTTATACCAATAACAAATGCTACAACGCCATTCACTAACAACGCTTTATTACTATAAAAATCGCCAAAAAATCGCAGTTTGTAGAGTGCCATACCAATCATCATTAAGCCGATAATGCGAGGCAAATAGATAAACAAGGCAAATAAAACATCACCCAACCAGATAAGTCGAGTTTCGGATTGCTCAAACCATCCTTGCAATACCATTGCTGTTTCGTCTGAAATTTGCTGTTCAGTCGGCTGCCAGATAACCAAAAACTCTGTTAATGCGCTTGCAGGTAAATAGCTGATAAGCAAACCAAATGCGAGTAATATTAATGAACATAGCGCAATGCAAAGACAACCTTTGATGATAAGTTGCGTCGGATTCTGATGTCTCCACCGGTAAACTATCATCCCTGCGATAGCATAAGAAAACAGTATATCCCCCCACCACAATATATAAGCATGGAGCAAGCCAATAACGGCAAGAATAACCATGCGCCTGTAATGAATTGTGGTCGCTTGAAGACCCTTGCGCTCTAGCTTTTCTGACATCAACACTATACCCGCACCAAACAAGGCTGAAAAAATCGTCATAAACTTTTGATCAGCAAAAAGGTTGGAAAATAGATAGGCCACTAAATTAACGCCAGATAAGTCACCATATGCAGTCGGGTTCGCATATGCTGCTTGAACCATTGCAAACGACTGAATGTTCATGATGAAGATACCGAGTACGGCAACACCGCGAATAACATCTAGGACGACTATTCGTTCTTCACTTTGTTTGATATCCATATGCTTATTAATGTGATTGTTAGACAAAAGAACTTTTACGTATGCTACGAATAACGGCGTTGTTTACAAAGCAAGAATTTGTCTAATTTTGTCAAAAACGCCAAAGGAAATACATGAACTCTGAAGACGTTAGCAGCACATTAAGGCTGCCAATCCTGAAAAGGCTGATGAATATGTCTAGTAATATTTTGCAACTTCCCGTCCTTTTTTAGCTGCTTAATCAAAATATTTAATATTGCAGCTGTACTTTGGCCCTGCTCACTTTTAGGGACAATAATGGACGAGTCATAGCTTGCAAAGTATTGGCGTTTTATTTGTGTTAAGCCATGTTCACGTATGAAACTATCAACGGCTTCTTGCTCAAATATAAAACCGTCGCTTCTACCTTTTAGCAACTTATTAATGCCCATTTCGACACTACCCACTTCGTGTATAGCGAAGTCAAACATCGCTTTGTGGCCTCTATGGGTATCAACGTCATAATCTGCAGCATTCTCAGGTGTAATGTCAGACAATGTCTTCAAGGAATACAACACGAATGTCACTTGGCAAATAGGTTCAGAAACATAGTCAAAACCCAACCCATTTGTAATTTTTTGATTGGGTCTTATCAGTGGCAAATGAAAGTCGGCTTTGCTTCCTTCGATATTGGCAATAGAGCGAGCGAAAGGATAGAGACGATACTCAATACGGCCTTCTCGATAGGTGTTATCGAGCAACTTAACCACTTCAACAAAACCACCCTGTGGTTGACCGTCAATCACTTCTGCATGTATCGGGATTAGAGCAATGCTGGCGTTTAATGTTTCTGCATACAAAAAGTGAGCATTCAACATCAACAAACAGGATACAAACCAACATAAATTTCGTCGGCTTTTTAAAGTGACATCTTCCATAACTAACTTTGTATTTATCGGCCAACAATAATTGTTGTATATATTTTAGAAAGGTAGCAAAGCAAACCAATTATCTCTAATAAAGAGCTGCTATTTAACGTTGTCGACATCCCCCTCCAATCATTAACAAATTAGGTACATTTCGCTCAAGTTTTTTCTGTCATCGTCGATTAAGAGTTACGCGAGCTACATTTATTTACACGATGGATATCAATTTAGGCACTTCTTACTATGTTAATGCTGTCACCCGTTACTCTAGTAACAATACTGCAGCACCCGAAAAGATATCGGCCACATCGTATAACACCCCCTCTCTTAATATATCGTCCGAAGCACGCGAAAAACTCAAAGAAGAACAAGCTAGCCTTGAAAAGAAAGCCGTTGAGGGGTTACTTCAACAAAGTACTGAAGAAACCAAAAGTACAGCAAAAAGCGACGCTGAAATAGATAAACTTGATGAGCTTATCGAACAGCTGCAAGAACGAATCAAAGAGGTGCAGCGTAAATTAGCCAAGATTCGTAGCGACAACTCTGAAGAAGCAGAGCGTGAGCGCAGAATGTTGGAAGGTGAGCTAATTTCATTGAATGCTTCATTAATTAACATACTTGGCAAAAAAATGGATGCGCTAGCTGCGGGCTAAAACGAATATCATAGTAAATATCTCGCTAAAAAAATCTTACACAACGTGCTATAAAACCTATTCTTATTTCAAACTGCTTTACGCTTTTTTATGATCATTGATTTCGATGCATTTAGTGCTTCTCAGCGCTATCATTTAATGACCCAAACCATTATTCCACGCCCTATTGCCTGGGCATTAACAAGCTCTACTGCAAAAACAGGGGAAACTACCTACAACCTTGCACCATTTTCTTATTTTACGGCTGTATCGAGTGATCCTGCTGTTATGATGATCTCTGTTGGCAAAAAGCCTAATGGAGACTTCAAAGATACTTTAGTCAACGTTAAAGCGAACAAAAAGATGGTGATTCACATTGCAAGCGAGAACCAAGCAGACATTGTCACTCAAACAGCGGCATCACTCGCGCATGGAGAATCCGAAATAGCCGATGTTGCAAGTAGTCAATTATCTACGGTTGAATTTGATGGTTTTGACCTGCCCAGAGTCGAACAGTGCGATATCGCATATGGTTGTGAATTATATGAAATAAAAGAGCTTGGTGATGTTCCTCAATCACTAATTTTTGTAGAAATAAAAAAACTTTACGTTAACCCTGACGTTGCAACGACAAGCGAAGATCGCATAAAAGTACATGCAGATCGTGTAAACCCGTTAGCCCGATTAGGTGCCAGCGAGTATTCAGGAATAACAGCACCTTTCAAAAAAGCCCGTCCAGCATAGGCATTTAGTGGCGCTTCCAGCGAAAGCCTTCTTTGCAAGCTTTGCAAATCAATAACTTTTCTCAGCGCTGTACTTATATGATTAGTCAGCGCTATTCGCTATAATACACTTCTATTTGCTCTCCTCGATACAGATCTGAATGACTAAAGACAACCCATATCTCAATAATCCATTACACGGCACGAGTCTGGCGACTGTACTTAGTGAAATTGTTGACCAATACGGTTTTGAGTTGCTTTATGCCTATCTAAATATCAATTGCTTCAATAAAAACCCGAGTATTGCATCAAGCATTAAGTTTTTAAAAAAGACAGATTGGGCACGTGAGAAAGTAGAAGCTTTTTACCTTTACCAATACAAAAGCCTTCCTAGGGCCAGTCAGAGTGAGTTTGAAAAACCACCGCGCGAGCGCATTATCCCTGAAGGTGTTGTGCCTAAAGAGCCCGCAGAATTAAGTTTTGAAGATGCAGAAAGGTTGCGAGTAAAGCGTGCAGAGAAAGCAAGACAGCGCCAAAACCGTAAGGTGGTTAGAGACAAAAACGGAAAAGTGAACCCCTGGGGACAATAACGTATTGCCCGTTTTGTCCTGGTCTGCGTTTACTAATAACCTTTAACCCACTAAAAGCACGGAATTTTTCCGTTAAATCTATTTTCAACCAGATAGCAACAGCGAGAACCAACAACGTTGGAATATTCATTTTTCACCATTATTTTAATTAATGTCATTGTGTTGCTTGGTAGCCTTTTACAAGGATTAATTGGCTACGGTATTGGTATGTTTTGCGCGCCACTGCTCTTTTTGATAAACCCTTCATTGGTACCTGCTCCACTTATTCTGTGGTCAACAGTGTTGACAGTTATCATGCTCCGCAGAGATCGAAGCCATTTACAATTTAATCAAATAAGGTGGGCGATGAAAGGCGGTATGGTTGGCGTTATTTTAGCTGGCTTGCTCCTTAAGGTAGCGACTCGCGATCAATTTGAATTAGTGTTTGGTTTGGTCATACTTGCCGCTGTGGCGATCTCTGTATTAGGCATTACACCTAAGGTGAATAAACGCACCAACACGATAGCGGGTTTTACCTCTGGTTTTATGGGAACCCTTACTGCTGTGGGAGGTCCACCTATTGCGCTTTTATACCAACGTGGCGATCTAAACAATATTAAAGCGAATCTAACCGCATTTTTCTTGTTTTTAAACTTTATTGCGATCGCCACCTTTGTCGCTATTGGCGAAATTACGCTAAACACTCTCGGTATTGTTGCGATGGCAACACCAGGTGTAGTGCTCGGCTTACATCTATCGACAAAAATGCAGGGCATTGTTAAAGCTCATTTAGCGCGCCGCTGGATTCTCGCATTAAGCGCAATAACCGCTGTCATTGCCATTATCAGGGCACTCACCTAAGACTTTAGTGCCCACAACACAAACGTTAGTTGTAACCAAGCACAAACGAAAAAGAGTCTTCTTCATTACTATCGGCTGAGTTATCAATCGCGTCCAAATCCAATTCCAATGACATTAGCATTGCCATTGTTGCCAAATCTTGTGCAGATTCAAAATCTAGGTTGTCTAAATCAGAAGCACTGCGGCCAAGCATATGATGAAAGTTGCTATTTAACGTTTTCATAATATCTCTCCTCATTTCAATCCATTTTCCTCTCCACTTTAATCTTTGCAAAGAACTGGCCAATTTCAGAGATTGATACTGCATTGTATTATTTAGGATTTTTCGCATATCTCCTGCGTCAAAAAGTGTACGTTTGCAAAATGCATTAGCAAATCTTGAATAATGCAATGCAACTAAACCATATTAAGTCGAACGTATTAATCGGATTCTGGATTCCTACTGATTCACAGACTAACCTGTCCTCCCCCTTTATCTGCTAAAAAGAGCGCTATAAACCACCTTGTATATCTGATGACATAGCGATAACTACAAGTTTTATGCAGACTTGGAATCCTATTATAAAAACCTCTCCACAAGATCCATCGTTAAATATTCCAAACCACGAAACATCATTTACATATGAGCGACTCTGAATTAGCGGTAAAAAGTATCAAAGAAATGATCGCTGATTAGTGCCAGAATTTCTCATTCTGCTTTATTAATCATATTGTTAATTATTTTTACACCGGTGTTCTATAAATTTACAAATCAACCCAATTGAAAACCTAAGCTTTTGTATTTATTAACATAATAAATACAGGCACTCTACTTGCTATGCGAGGACAACAAGAAAAATAGGGATTTAGTATTACTCATGAATAAATTGTCACTAAAGCTGGTTTTAGGATTAGCATTGGGGCTCGCCTCTCATTTCGTTTCTGCAACACTTATTTATAGTGATCGCGGAATGTTTGAATCAGAACTCGGTGACTTTTTAGTGGATGATTTCTCGAGCGCAGGTTACTTCGCTGGCGATGGCTTTGATGGAAGTGGTTTTGATAGCCACACGAATACTCATATATCTAACATACTTGGCGAAACACGCTTTGAGTCGACAGGTTTTAATGATAACAATCTAATTGCAGGTCAACGTGCTGGTGATGCCTACTATTGTGCAGGCTGTAACGGATCATTTTTACTCGACTTTAGCGACACATCGTTCGGAACTGGAATGGGAGTATTCGGTGTAGGATTCGATATACGTGGTGTTAGTGAAGGCGTGTTTGGTACTTTTGCCTTTGTGACGTTTGGCGATGGTAGCACTGAAAATTACTTTTTACCTGAAAGAGTAGATGCATTCTGGGGGATTACATCAGAGCTAGCCATTAGCACAATTCATTTTGGTTTAATTGATGGTGCGGCGAATTCAGATAACTCAGTGCAACGAATGGCACTAGATAACTTAACTATTGGCACCCAAATACCAGAACCAAGTTCAGCAATTATTGCTCTTGGTCTTGGCTTACTCGGTTTTAAGCGACTTTCACGTAAATAAAATAGCGTTTTCTGCTAACGTCAAAACCGGCTTACTAGCCGGTTTTTTATTTCTCGACTAGTGAGCCGCAAGTGTTAACCACACATTTAATGTGTTCAAAGGGGACATTTTCCACCTGTATGTTTCCAACGTAAAAATGACATGCTACTTTAGCGTCTCTGACAATTATCTGTATGACGCTTTATCCCCATTATGTTGTTATCACTTTTCAAACAATCCCCTTGCTTAGATGAATCCACTACATTATGGATTTTAGATACTTTTGAATGGGCGATAACGAACTTAGACTGTGAAGAGTTTAAACATAACGCCCTGCTCGTTCTGCCTACAGGTGACTTTTATCCAGGCAAGGTATCGAGTATTGAAGAAATGGCACAGTCGGTGTTTGATAAGACGCTCGAGTACGCGGGTCTTAAAAACTGGCCTATCAAGCTCGTTTCTCCCGCACTGTATCACCAAAACCCTCAATACCACAAAATGCCAAAACTGGAATATAAAGCGGCATTACGTGGAGCAAAAGCAGACGTATTTAGTACTGATTTTACGCCAGGCGCCAGTAATACGATTTATGTGAGTTATAACCCTAACCAAATTAACCAACCACAAGACTTAATTGCTTCTTATGCACAAGCATTTGCAGCAATTGTTATTGCACAAAAAGGGATTCAGCCACCTGGTGGAAACGAGTTTATGCCGCAGGCCATAGACCTTGTCGCCAGCTTTATGGGGTTTGGTATCATGTTCGCAAACACTGCCTATCAATTTAAAGGTGGCTGTGGCAGTTGCTATAACAAATACGCCAATCGTGAAGTCGCATTACCGGAGAATGAGATGGTTTACTGCTTAGCTCTGTTTAGCGTATTAAAAAATATTGCAGTTAAAGACGTCACACCTCATTTGAAATCTCACCTAAGAGGCACGTTCAAAAAATCTGTTAAAGAGCTCACTTCCCAAAGGAAGACGGAGCAATTCAATATGTTAAGTTCAAACCCGAATTAGTATCGAAATAACCGATTATCTGAACTAACCTACAAACTAACGTGTTCGCATTGCAGGCAACTTAATTTATCGGCATATTTTTATGCCGTAAAAACAATAATTTTCGGAGTCAAATATGATTAAAAAGCTAGGCAAGTTGGCCTTAGCCTTGTCGATTCTCTCTTCACAAAGTGTTCTAGCGAGTAACACCTTTACTGCTGAAGATATTTTCGCGCTTGAGTATGCAAGCGATATTCATGTATCACCTGATGGCGAACAACTTGTTTATGTCCGCAACTCGAATGACATCATGACTGATGGTAAGAACAGAAATTTGTGGCTAATTGATATTGACACCAATACACAAATCCCACTGTTCTCTGACAACAATCAATACTTCTCACCCACCTGGTCACCCGACGGAAAGAGAATTGCTTTCATCAGTAATCTGTCTGGCTCTAGTCAAATCCATGTGCACTACCTTGAAGAAAATCGCACAGCGTTGGTCAGTCAAATTCAAGGTAATATCAGCAATCTAACCTGGTCTCCGGATGGTAAGTGGTTTGCCTACCACCATAAAATAAAAAACAAAAGAACATCGCTGGTCAAAATGCCTAAGAAACCTAAAGGCGCCAAATGGTCAGAGCCTGTGACCGTTATCGACCAAGCATACTATCAAGCGGACGGCAGAGGACTAGTTGACCCAGGCTATCAGCACATCTTTGTTATCCCTGCAGAAGGTGGAACACCGCGACAACTAACTAGTGGAGATTTCCACCACGGAGGAAAGTTAGAGTGGAGCCAAAATGGTAAACAAATTGTTTTCTCTGCAAATAGAAGTAAAGACTGGGAGTATGAGCGCTTAGAGAGTGATCTTTATGCTGTTAGCGTTGAAAGTGGAGAGCTTAGTCAACTTACTAATGCACCGGGTAGAGAATTCAACCCCGAGTTTTCTGGAAATGGCAAAAGCCTAGCGTTTTTGTCGACTTCAAACGCGCTAAACCCTTACCGTAATGCCAAATTGAATATTATGGATTGGTCTGATAAATCGAGCAAAATGATTGCAGAGGAATTCGACCGCTCTATCCGCAACCCGAAATGGATTTCCTCATCACAACTTGCCTTTGCCTACGATGATTTTGGTAAGCGAAAAGTCGCTACCATTACCACAAAAGGTAAAATCAAGGATTTAACAGATAGTGTTACCGGTACGACATTAGGCCGTCCGTACATCAGCGGTGCATTTGATGCGAACACATCAGGCACCATTGCATTCACGCATGGCTCGGCACAGCGCCCAGCGGACGTAGCCGTCGTTTCAAAGAAAGGTAAGGTTAAACAACTTACCCGTTTAAACGAAGATTTGTTTGCGCATAAAACACTCGGTGAAGTGCATGAAATTAACTACACCTCATCGTTTGATGGTGAGCCTATTCAAGGCTGGTACATTACACCACCAAATTTTGACCCTGCTAAAAAATACCCGCTTATTATTGAAATCCATGGTGGTCCTCACTTAGCCTACGGACCTCACTTTTCGGCTGAACTCCAACGCTTTGCCGAGCAAGGCTACGTTGTATTTTATGATAACCATCGTGGTAGTAGCTCATACGGTGAGCGCTTTGCTATGTTGTTGAAATACAAGTACAGCTCTAAAGAAGATTTTGCCGACCACAATTCCGGTGTTGACGCTATGATTGATCTTGGCTTTGTTGATGAGCAAAACTTGTTTATTGCAGGTGGTTCTGCTGGCGGTATTGCTACTGCGTACGCGATTGGTTTAACAGACCGTTTCAACGCAGCACTCGTTGCCAAACCCGTTATTAACTGGTTGAGTAAAGTCTTAATTGCTGACAGTGGTTTGGGCCAAATCCCAACACAGTTCCCGGGGATGCCTTGGGATCACGTACAACATTACTGGGAACGTTCGCCACTTTCATTGGTTGGCAATGTAACGACACCAACAATGTTGATTACTGGTGAAGAGGACTTACGTACACCAATGGCAGAAAGTGAGCAGTTCTACCAAGCACTTAAGCTCCGTAAAATAGACTCTGTATTGGTTAAAGTGCCTGGCTCGTCACACGGTATTGCGGGAAGACCATCACGTATGATAGCCAAGATTGAACACACCTTAGCGTGGTTTGAGAAATATAAAAAATCTACCGATGCACCTACCGTTGAACCCAAATAAACCTCAATAAAAAAGGGAGCATTAGCTCCCTTTTTTATTACTAACCCGGTTATGCACCAACGGCTTTTTCTAAGGCGTGCATTCGAGATTCAACCATATTCACTTCGCCAACCAAATCGGTTAACCCCATTCGACGAAATGTTTGTCGGGTATCGGTCGACGGGCATGCAATATACACATCTTTATTTTGTTCTACTGCGTTCTTGACCGCGTTCTCGATTGCTAATGAAACCGTCGCATCTATCAACGGCACATCCGTTAAATCAAAGACCACCTTATCGAACGAGTGAATATTTTCATGCTCTCTGGCAATAGCACGCGAAACACCAAACATCATAGGTCCACTGAAATACATCAACATAACCTTGCCGTTGCCCTTAGCTAGCGTTTTACGTTCCTCGTCAGTTAGGCGTATAGAGTCGTCCGTATCGCTTATGCGATAAATATTTTTGGCTTGTAAGCGACTTAGCTTTTCAATCGTTAAAATATTGGCGATAAACACACCGATTCCAACCGCGACAATAAGGTCGACAAAAACCGTAAGTAGCATAACGCCATACATAATAAACGTTGCTGATGAAGACACCCTGTGAGCACGTTTTAAGAAACTCCAATCAAGGATATTCAATCCCACCTTTATAGCGATAGCAGCAAGCACTGCAAGCGGGATATAAGCCGTTAACCCTGCAGCAAACACCACGAGTATGAGCAATACGAGAGCGCGAGTGACTCCAGACAACGCAGTCTTTGCTCCTGATTGAATGTTAACAACCGTTCCCATGGTTGCACCGGCACCTGGCAAGCCACCACAAAGTCCTGACACCATATTGCCAATCCCCTGCCCGATGAGCTCTTTTCTTGAGTTATGCTCTTTTCTCGTCAAGCTGTCCGCAATCACGGCAGTTAATAAAGCGTCTATACACCCCAAGGTACCCAACACAATACCATCGAAAATCATTTGTGTTATTTGCTCAGGTGTAAATGTTGGAAATATTAACGTAGGAACGCCAAGGGACACTTCGCCAATGGCACGTATGTCATTGCCGCTAAACGCCGTAACAGCAATGATTGAGCCGACAATTAAAGCAATAAGTTGAGGTGGAATTCTTACCGCAAACTTTTTTGGAAACCAAAAAAGAATAGCAAGTGTGATCATACCTAGCGTCACTTCTGGCCAACTAACTGCTGTCAGTAGTTCAGGGAGCGCCATTAAATTCCCAACAACACCCCCTCCTGGATTCTCATGGCCCAATAACGGTGGCAATTGCAGTATGATCAAAATAAGGCCAATACCTGACATGAAACCGGATATCACGCTGTAAGGCATCAGTGTGATGTACTTACCAAGGTTTAAGAGGCCGAGCAATATCTGAAAAGCACCTGCAATCATTACCACCGTAAACGCCATCGCCAAGCCATTCTCGGGGTTATTTGCAAGTAAAGATGTTAATACAGCGGCCATCACAACTGTCATTGGCCCAGTCGGTTCAGAAATAAGTGTTGGAGTGCCACCAAAAATAGCAGCAAATAGTCCGATAAGAATGGCACCATATAACCCAGCTTCTGCACCAGCACCGGACGCGACACCAAACGCAAGAGCTAACGGTAACGAAACTATCGCCGCTGTCACACCACCAAAAAGGTCGCCGCGGATATTCGAGAGATTGATTTCGTTAAACCAGCTAGTTTTCACCATATTTTCTTTTCCTAACTCTGAGACCAGAACGTGATTTCTAACAAATCAAAGCACGCCGTCATGTAAACTGATTGCTAGTCATTGGTACTTAAATAATCCTTAACTTAACGCTTACCCTAGCGAAAGTAGACAAAGATTTCAGCTAAATCAGGTTTTCGTAACAAATAGGCGCTAGGATAAGGAAATAAGCATCACTATTCCACAATTTTTATTCAGGTCAGATCACTTAAAACACTAAATTTTAAGCGACTTTTAAGGAAAAAAAGAAAAATTGACGGCCAATGTGTGGTGCTTTACAGATTAACTCTACGACACATACAAACAATACTCGAATGGCGCACGTTACCAGAAGTTAGCGACAATTAGCTACGAAATAAACGCACTAAACCTCACCTTTCCAAATATGTCATTTGAATTTTGTTCTAAGGTAAGGGGCATTAGCCGCATTACTCACCGAATTAAATAGTGTAAAAAGTCCTTCACCTTTGCTCGAAAGTTATTTCTAGTCATTATGATGAACAGGATAAACACCCTTATACAAATGAATGCGTTGAAACAGCCCGTCATTTTCTGCTTCATAAGTTCAATAGTAAACACAAAGGTCTTCAAAGAAATAAATGTGTTCACGCTTCGACAATAGAGAAAATAGGGCGTACTATTAAAATAAGGTTTCACCAGAAGTACAGCATGCCTTATTTATTACTCCGAGTCATTACGGTATTTATCCTGCTCGTATCCTTTATGAGCAAAGCCGAACAACAACTTAATGTTGTTATAGGACTCGCAAAGCCGCCTTATGTCGTAAAAGAACCGCTGACAGGGTTTGAAATTGAATTGGTTAACCATGTATTCGAGAAAATGAATACCTCAGCTAACTATATTTTTGTGCCTTTTGGCCGTACTCCAAGGATGCTTAAGAACGAGGATATTGATGCCATTCTGACGGTCAACAAACAAGTAATGCCTGACGAACAATTGCTAACTGATGTGTATATCAATTATCAGAATGTAGCGATTTCATTGGCCAAGAATAATTTCGAAATTAATAGTATTCGTGAGCTTGAACAATTCACTCTCGCTACATTTCAAAATGCTCACAAAATCCTTGGCGAAGCGTTTGCAGACACAGTCCAAAAAAGCCCTTTGTATTCTCAAGTAGCCAATCAGAAAATTCAGCTAGAAATGCTTTTTAAAGAACGTGCAGAAGTAATCATAATGGATATCAACATTTTTAATCACTACCTTAAGTCCTACGAAAAGAATCCATTAAATCAAGCATTCACCGTTCATGAAATATTTCCTCCGAGTGCATACAGAGCAGCGTTTAAGGATACAGATAACGTGATGAGATTTAATAAAGCGCTAGCAACAGTGCTGGAGTCAGACGAATATCGGGCACTAGTGAGCAAATATCAAATTGTTCGCGAACACAAAAAGCAGTAACCCCCCTCTCAATTCAACAGGCCTTTCGACAGCCTAACGCCTCCTCAACCACATGTTTCGACATGTCTAAATTTTGTTTTGACGGCATTATTCTAGATAAGGTAAACAACCTGTAACTCTTCTAATCTCGCCTAAGCAATTGTCTATGTAGCTAAAGCACTCAATGTGAAAAGCGCTAATCCAAGCCCCAACGCGTAAGGATTTGGTGATACTCTCCATTTGCCTTAATAGAATCCAACGCTTGTTTCAGCTTGTTTGCTATAGACGGATCAAGTGCTAAATTGCCAGCTAGATGCAATTGATTAGGAAAATCTCTTAACTCTAATCTACGTTCAATTTCGTCAACACTATAGCCAAGTTCACCTAACTCTTTGTTGAGAGACACCGCATTTGTTAAAACGAAATCTGTACGTTTATTGAATAACATTTGCCAAAGGGATTGATACTTAACACTTAGTGATAAATTTTTTCCTTCTTCAAAGCCAGCGTTTTTAAGGTAACGCTCGCTGTAGTAACCTCTAATTGTACCTACTGTACTGTTTTTAGCTTGGGCTAGATTCGCTAATTCAGCGTTATTTTCTTTTAATGCCACTAGAAACGCCTTGTTATGTATTAGCTCGCCTAGCCAAAGAAACTGATTCTCGCGACTAGGGCTTTTCAATAATGAAAACATTAAGACATTAGGTTTGGCATTTAACAGTTTGAATGCTCGAGCAAACGGATAGAGCTCTATGGTGTATTCAATATCAGCATGCATTGCCAAAGCGTTGACTATCTCAACCAAAGCACCGTTTGCTTTGCCAGATTCATCGATGTAGTGATACGGCGGAAGATCTTCAGCGACAAATGTTAAGGTTTCAGCTTTTAATAAACACGAAAATAATGCAAACAATGCTACAACAATTTTCACTTCAATACCTTTACAGCTATAAAAAGTAGACGTTTTATCTATTCATCATTTACTCACAGAATGTCTTAACAAGCAAACACGTCTGTAGAACCCTATTTTCTGGATTTTATAGCTTACATAAGCTTTATGAAGGAATTGTGGAAGTTCTTACGGCAAGCATATGTTTTTATTGAGATGTTCTAGAATAAGCCAATTGATAGAAAACTATCACACGAACACTAATGGTTCCGTGATAAACTAGCGGCAATAGAAGCAAATTTGCTTCTCTCCTCATCACATAAGGCACATCATGAGAAAAACGTTTTCCTTAACTCACCCCAAAATTAAAAAACCACGACTCGTTGACGCTATTAAGCATGAAGTTAAGAAATACTTAAAACGCGAGCGTAACAAGGCGCTACCGGAAGGTGCAGACTTTTGGGACTTTGATTGCAAATATGGCAAGACCGCTGAGACTGCGGATGTCATTCATGTTTCTGCACTGAATAAATCAATCGATGACGCCGCGAGTAAAGAACTGGATAGCTTTTACATAGAAATATTGGCTAAGACAGGTCATCGAACGCCTAGAAAAGTCGAACTAGACGATGAGGAATTGTCAGAATAAAAGCGTTATTCTCTGCGCTTTGAATACATTAAATAGGGGCTATAGCTGCAACAACAATGTAGGTATGGGTGGTGAAGTTAAAGCATATTTACTTCACCCCAACTTGCCCCTTCAATTCTACATTCAATCTATTTTATTGAGTTCATAAAGCTGTGATATTTCTTCATACTCACCGCTTTTATGGAGTGCTTCCAAGGCGTTGTCAAAAACCTCTACTTGCTCAATTGATACTCTTTTTTTAGAAAACATAAGCTTACTGCCTACTTCGTTATCAGGAGCAATCCGAATAAGAGGGACGATTTTTTCACTGTATTCAGGTTGAGACAACAAATAATATTTACCCTCTAATTCAGAATCAATATAACCATCAGCTCTTCCTTTAAGCACAAAATTAAGCATGCTTAGTTCTTCGCTGATGTAAGTTATTCTCTTCGCAAACTCTTTGTTATTTAACAAAGCGGGGTAAGATTCGTAATATATAGCACCGCGTAAAGCCGCAATAACCACATCAATATCGGTTAAATCGGATAACTGCTTTACCGACTCAAACAGCTTCAATTTTGCTTTGTTCACAAAAAGCATATGGTGGCTATAGCGAAAGTTATTCTCAGTAAAATACGCAAACTTTTTTCTTTCAGGCAAAGGTGTTGCCGCGACTGTCATATCAATAGCACCTTTTTTAAGGCCTTCTATCACCCTAGCCCATGGCATAGCAATAATTCTATATTGATAAGGCGTGCGACGAAAAACAGCCTCTATTAACTTTATGTCTTTCCCTGACCAATTACCTTCTGCATCCTTGTGACGAAAAATATCTCGTTCGTTGATTCCAATCACAAACTCTTTACTAAGGAGTGAAAAAGGCGCAAACAGCAAGCTGAGCATTACCAATTTCAGAACAAACATCTGAATAGATTTACCCATTATAAACACTCCCAACGCCGATCATTTATTTTGCTCAATCACTATCTGTTCGGCTTGTAAAATCAACTTCGCTAACAATCCATTGTTCTTGACTCTCAATATTTCTTTATCAATAACTGGCACCAACTCTTTATTTTTTTGATTGATATAATGATACAAAGGAAGCGTTGCTAATGGTTTACTACGGGTAATGATATGTTCTAAACCAAGCCTCTTTGAAACCAATTCACCATCTAACGCATTTGTTAAAATTGCATCAACTTTACCATCCAATAGTACTTTGAACATATTTTCTGTGCTATTCATTACATAGACATCAGAGAAGCCTTTGGTAATGTTGTTAGTGTGCTTAACCCCTCTTATCTTAGCCAGTTTATATTTTTTTAAATCCTCTTTTGTTTCAATTTCAACGTGACTTTCTTGTAGTGAGAAAGCGACGGTCTCTAAAAAATAGTATGGAGTTGGAACCCTAATACTTTTCTTATTTTCTTCTCCATAAGTCCAAATACGCATAATCTCACCATCTCTATTCCCTTGATTTGCTTCAAACTGAGCCCGCTCCCCCGGAAAAGGCGTGATGTTTATTTCAACGCCAATATTTTTATATATTTGAGGTAAGACGATACGGCCAATCTCTTGTTCAATAAGATATTGGATAGAGGCATATTCGTATTTTTTATTAGGAGCAGGCTCTTGCGACAAAGCCGAAGTAGTAAGCAGAGTAGAAATTAAAAGTACGAGAAACTTCACTTTAATTAATAACCTAAGAGTTTAGTTTTATAGTCCCTTATTTATTAAAAATATTTAACAGTCAATTTTAGTATACGCCTAAAACCATAAAACCGCACACACTATATTGGAGTAGCCTTACGGCACTAAAACTAAATTTTGTTATTACAGTATTGTTCTAGATAAATACTAAATAGCTCCATTAAGCTTTCTAAATCTAATTGTCGCAGCGGCGACTACACCCAAAGGGGAAAACACAGTTGTTTCCCCATTGGAATTCCCTTACTGCCCTGCAAAGCATACTGCCTCAAATGAAATTTAGGCGATTATGACGATACCTTGCGATAAGATTTCCTGCCTTAGCTCAAACGCTCGATGTCCTATCTCGCGTCGCCAAATCAGGTTCTAAATTTCATTTTCGATGCTGAAAAGAGATAGGTATTTAATTCAGGGCTCTCTTCTTTTTCAAAGAACCACATGTAAGTACTGCGATATAAATCACAAACCTTAAACGAAGCATAATTCTGCTTTAGGAAAACTCTGAATTAACTAACTTTTATCAGTACTTGTTTTCATGGATGAAAACAAAGTGAAGCAGTGCATGGACGCACTGTCTGAACGTGTACTCGATATAAAAGTTCGTAAATGAAGACTAAATTTTCCGAGCAGTGCTATGGGTCCCAGGGGAGCTGCAGTGCAAGCGCTCCTTTTGGTGCTGTTAAGCACCTACGAATATCAATAGTCTAGTAAATTACTTTTTCCACTCTATAAGGAGCACTTTAATAATATTCATGGATATGAAAAAATATCTAACGATTTTAATACGATGGAAATAACAAATAAAAAATGAAAAAAGGAAATTTAACCTTAGCAATACTCTGTGCTTCTATTCTCTCTGGCTGCCAAACTATTTACAAACCTAAAACCTTTATAAGTAACAATATTACAAATCAAAAGCCCTATGCTTTCGAAAGTAACATTCAAGAGTTTGGAACTCTCTCTGAGTGGACGGACGCATCTGCCGGAGGACTGCAAGGGGGACTAATAGTTAATGTCATGCAAAATGACATAAATGCTAGATATTACGCCGACTATTCAACAATAATGTCACCTCTTTTCAAGGTAATAAACCCAAAGAACTTCGAGAGTAAATTTAATTCTAGTTTAGGCTCGAAATTAAATGAATTTCAGTGGATAGACTCAGAGTCCGAAGACAAAAAAAATTACGTAAAATTTTACACTACATACTATCTCAACCTCGAGCTCACTCGGTTACTAGTTTCAACCGATGCCTACATTTATAGTGATCAGATCAATAAAGAAACTGAAGAGCCAATTCTTGTTTATAAAAACTCGTTTAACTACGTATCTTCAGACATAGGCGCACCTGAAGAAGTTAAGAATGAGTTGTCCTATTTAAAAAGTAAAATGAATGATGAAATAGAAAGCTTGAAAGCGGGATGGAGTGAATATGCGAAAAAGAAAAGGTTAAACCATAAGAAATCTATTTCTGAAAGAAATAAAAAAGTCAGACGGATTAAGCAGAGATATGAGAGAGTGGCAATACTTCAGGCCCGAGCGAAATATTGGGCTCATAATGACGGCGAACTTATAAATAAAAAACTACAGGAAGCCCGCACTGAGATTAGTACTCTTATCGGGTTAGGTTTCCAGGTAAGAGACGCGCATCCCCATGGAAAAATAGACAAAAAAGATAAAGCAAAGCGAAAGCCAGCAGTTGAGACTTTGTTATTAGAGGGAAAAAGAGTGTATGTAAGAGCTACAGAAGGTAAAAGAAATATTGGTAGCTATTGTTCTTTTGACGTAGACGAACAAGAAACATTCTTAACATTGGCGGGATCGGCTAACTTGAATAATAACCTTAAAGCTCCAAGATGTATGCAAACTGAAATGTACCGAATTAGACCATTTACCATTAGTGATTATAAAAAATACCAGAAACTAACAAGTAACACTTAACATTAAGCAAAAAAACCCGCCTAAAGGCGGGTTTTTTCAAATTACTTTCAAAAAGAAAAGTCGATTACCAACCAGTCTTCTCTTTAAGAGCAACGCCGATATCAGCTAATGAACGAACTGTCTTAACACCAGCCGCTTCAAGCGCCTTGAATTTATCATCAGCAGTACCTTTACCACCAGCGATAATCGCACCAGCGTGACCCATACGCTTACCAGCAGGTGCAGTAACACCAGCGATGTAAGATACTACAGGCTTAGTAACGTTTGCTTTGATGTACTCAGCAGCTTCTTCTTCAGCAGTACCACCGATTTCACCAATCATTACAATTGCTTCAGTTTGTGGGTCGTTTTCGAACATTTCTAAAACGTCGATGAAGTTAGTACCTGGGATTGGGTCACCACCGATACCAACACATGAAGACTGACCGAAACCAGCATCAGTTGTTTGCTTAACTGCTTCGTAAGTTAGTGTACCTGAACGAGATACGATACCTACTTTACCTGGCTTGTGGATGTGACCTGGCATGATACCGATCTTAGATTCGCCCGGAGTGATAACACCTGGACAGTTTGGACCAATCATGCGAACGCCAGTTTCTTCAAGCTTAACTTTAACGTCAAGCATGTCTAACGTTGGGATACCTTCAGTAATCGTAACGATTAACTCAATACCTGCATCGATAGCTTCTAAGATTGCATCTTTACAGAACGGCGCAGGTACGTAGATAACTGTTGCTGTTGCGCCAGTTGCTTCTACTGCTTCACGTACTGTGTTGAATACTGGAAGACCTAAGTGCTCTTGACCGCCTTTACCTGGTGATACACCACCAACCATTTGCGTACCGTATGCGATAGCTTGCTCTGAGTGGAAAGTACCTTGACCACCAGTGAAACCTTGACAGATAACTTTAGTATCTTTGTTAATTAATACAGACATTATTTGCCCTCCGCAGCAGCTACTACTTTCTCAGCAGCATCTTTTAACGATTCAGCAGCGATAACATTTACGTCAGAGCTTGCTAATACTTCACGACCCGCTTCAGCGTTTGTACCTTCTAGACGTACAACAACTGGCACTTCAACGCCTACTTCTTTAACAGCAGCGATGATACCTTCAGCGATCATGTCACAACGTACGATACCACCGAAGATGTTTACTAGTACTGCAGACACGTTGTCGTCAGAAAGGATGATTTTGAATGCTTCAGCAACACGCTCTTTAGTCGCGCCGCCACCAACATCAAGGAAGTTAGCTGGCTTACCGCCGTGTAGGTTTACGATGTCCATTGTACCCATTGCAAGGCCAGCACCGTTAACCATACAACCTACGTTACCGTCTAATGCTACGTAGTTTAATTCCCACTGTGCAGCATGTGCTTCACGCTCATCTTCTTGAGATGGATCGTGCATTTCACGGATTTTTGGTTGACGGTAAAGAGCGTTTGAATCTACGCCGATTTTGCCGTCAAGACAGTGAAGGTTACCTTCATCAGTGATTACTAGTGGGTTGATTTCTAATAAGTCGAAATCGTGATCAACAAACATGTTACCTAAGCCCATGAAGATCTTAACGAATTGCTTCATTTGCGTTGGGTTTAAGCCTAGTTTGAAGCCTAACTCTCGAGCTTGGTAAGCTTGAGGACCTACTAATGGGTCGATAGCCGCTTTGTGAATTAAGTGAGGAGTTTCTTCAGCAACAGTTTCGATGTCAACACCGCCTTCTGTTGATGCCATGAATACTACGCGACGAGAACCACGGTCTACTACAGCGCCAAGGTATAATTCGTTAGCGATGTCTGTGCAGCTTTCTACTAAGATTTTAGCAACTGGCTGACCGTTAGCGTCTGTTTGATAAGTAACAAGGTTCTTACCTAACCAGTGTTGTGCAAACTCTTTGATTTCTTCTTTGGTTTTAACTAGCTTAACACCGCCAGCTTTACCACGGCCACCGGCGTGAACCTGTGCCTTAACAACCCACATATCGCCGCCGATTTTGTCAGCAGCTTCAGCAGCTTCTTGAGGTGTATCGCAAGCGAAACCTTCAGAAACTGGTAAACCATATTCAGCGAATAGTTGTTTCGCTTGATACTCATGCAAATTCATGGTGCTTTTCCACTTATCTGTAAATGATAATGGCAGTCACCCCGAAGACTGACTGCCAGTTAAAAGTCGACCAAGTATAGTATAAAAGCTCTAGCGAGAATAGACCCATTTATACCGACTTAAGTCGAGTAGTTTTGTTTAGTTAGCCACCAATTAGATGTCTAACAATAAACGTGTTGGATCTTCTAGTAACTCTTTGATTGTTACTAGGAAACCAACAGATTCTTTACCATCGATTAAACGGTGATCGTAAGACAACGCTAGGTACATCATAGGTAAGATTTCTACCTTACCATCTACCGCCATTGGGCGATCTTGAATCTTATGCATACCTAAGATAGCTGTTTGCGGTAAGTTAATGATTGGCGTTGATAATAATGAGCCAAATACACCACCATTAGTGATAGTGAAATTACCGCCCTGCATATCATCCATTGTTAGCTTGCCGTCACGACCTTTAATCGCTAAATCACGGATACCTTGCTCGATACCTGCCATTGAAAGCTGGTCAGAATCACGAAGTACTGGTGTTACTAGACCACGTGGCGTTGATACCGCAATCGAGATGTCGAAGAAGTTATGGTAAACGATATCGTCACCATCAATTGACGCATTCACAGCAGGGAAACGTTTCAATGCTTCCGTTACTGCTTTTACGTAGAACGACATGAAACCTAAACGCGTGTCATGTGTTTTCTCGAATACGTCTTTGTACTGCTTACGCAAATCCATAATTGGCTTCATGTTAACTTCGTTAAATGTCGTTAACATTGCAGTAGAGTTTTTCGCTTCAAGTAGACGGTTAGCAATGGTCTTACGAAGACGTGTCATTGGAACACGTTTTTGGCTACGCTCGCCTAATGCTGCTGCTGCACCTGCAGAAGCTGCTGCCGTAGCTGCACTTGGTGCTGGCGCTGCTGCAGGCTTGTTAGCTGCTGCTTCAACGTCTTCTTTAGTAATACGACCGCCTTTACCTGTACCTTTTACATCAGCTACTGTTAAGCCTTTTTCTGTTAGTAGGCGACGAACTGATGGAGAAGCAATGCCTTCACCCGCTGACTCTTCAGCCACTGGTGCTGCCGCTGCAGGAGCTGCCGATGCCGTAGCGCCAGCATTCAGTTCACCAATTTTTTGTTCGCCTAATACCGTGTCACCTTCAGCGTGGACGATTTTACCAATCACACCATCTTCTTGGGCAACAACTTCTAATACGACTTTGTCTGTCTCAATATCAACAAGCTGTTGATCACGGCTTACTGACTCACCTTCAGCTACATGCCATGTAGCGATTGTCGCGTCTGCTACAGACTCAGGAAGCACTGGTACTACAATGTCGATAACTGTTGCATCGCCGCCAGCTGCTGCTGGAGTCGCCTCCGCTTTAGGTGCTGGCGCTGCATCGCCTGCTGCTGCACCTTCAGAAAGAATTGCAATAACTTGCTCGCCTAGAACTGTAGCGCCTTCAGCTTCTTTTATTTCTGTGATTACACCGTCAGCTGTTGCAGGTACTTCAAGTACTACTTTGTCTGTTTCAATATCAACAAGTACTTGATCACGCGTTACGCTGTCACCTGCTTGTACGTGCCACGTTGCTACAGTCGCGTCTGCAACTGATTCTGGTAAAACTGGAACCTTAATTTCGGTTGTCATTAATTTATTCCTTACTCACAAACTCTTTTAATCAACAATGTGTCTATTCGACAGTAAGCGCATCATTGACTAGCGCTTGTTGTTCTTTTACATGGACAGACATATAACCTACCGCTGGCGCTGCAGACGCCTTACGACCGGCATAAGTCAAATAGGTACCTTCAGGGATAGCGGCACGGAAATGGTGCTGCGAGCAATACCACGCACCTTGGTTCTGAGGCTCTTCCTGACACCAAACAAATTGCTTCACATGCTGATATTTTTCAATTTCGGCAGCCAGCTCTTTCTCTGGGAATGGGTATAGTTGCTCTACACGAATGATGGCAACATTGTGCTGTTCATTCTTACGACGTTGCTCAAGTAACTCGTAGTAGACTTTACCGCTACAGAAAACGACACGTTCAACGTTTTCTGGTTTAATGTCTTCATCAACTTCACCAATAACATTGTGGAATACACCCGACGCTAGTTCGTCAAGAGATGATACAGCTAAAGGATGACGTAACAATGACTTAGGTGACATGACGACTAGTGGACGACGCATAGGGCGAACCACTTGGCGGCGAAGCATATTAAATACTTGCGACGGCGTTGATGGAACACATACTTGCATGTTGTGGTCAGCACAAAGTTGCAAGAAGCGCTCTAAGCGAGCCGATGAATGCTCTGGACCTTGGCCTTCATAGCCGTGCGGAAGAAGCATCGTTAAGCCACATAAACGGCCCCACTTCTGTTCACCAGATGAAATGAATTGGTCAAATACCACTTGTGCACAGTTCGCGAAGTCGCCAAATTGTGCTTCCCAAATAGTTAAACCATTTGGCTCAGCTGTGGTGTAGCCATATTCGAATGCTAAAACTGAAACTTCAGATAATACTGAATCATGCACGTCGAACGGACCTTGTCCTTCGCGTACATTTTGAAGCGGTAAATACGTGCTAGCATCATTTTGGTTATGAAGCACCGCATGACGGTGGAAGAAGGTACCACGGCCAGCATCTTGTCCGGTAATACGGACACGATTGCCATCATCGACGATTGACGCATACGCTAAGCTCTCTGCAAAACCCCAGTCGAGTAATTTCTCGCCTGACGCCATTTTCTTGCGGTCGTCGTATACTTTCTTCACACGAGATTGAACCGGGTGATCTTCTGGATACGTAGAAATAGTATCTGCGAGTGCTTTTAGCTTCTCGACAGGCATTTCGCCAGGATATTCGTCGTCCCATTCGTGACCTAAGAACGGTGTCCAATCTACTGAATGTTCAGTCATTGGGCGCCACTGCTCTACAGTACATTGACCTTCATCTAATAGCTTACGGTAGTATGCTGTTAACTCTTCCGCTTTTGCCGCTGGAATTGAGCCTTCTGTATTTAGCTTGTCTGCGTAAATTTGACGAGGTGTAGGATGCTTTTTGATCTTCTGATACATCAACGGCTGCGTTGCATTTGGCTCATCAGCTTCGTTGTGACCATGGCGACGGTAACACACCAAGTCAATAACCACATCGCGCTTAAACTTATTACGGAAGTCTAATGCAATTTGTGTTGCAAGAATAACAGCTTCTGGGTCATCAGCGTTAACGTGGAAAATTGGTGCCTGAACCATCTTAGCGATTTCAGTACAGTACTCACCACTGCGCGTATCTTCTGGGTTTGACGTTGTAAAACCAACTTGGTTATTTACCACGATACGAATTGAACCGCCGACCTTAAATGCACGTGCTTGCGACATATTAAAGGTTTCTTGAACAACACCTTGGCCAGCAATTGCCGAGTCACCATGGATGGTAATCGGTAGCACTAGGTCACCAGCATCACAGTCACGACGATCTAAACGCGCGCGCACTGAACCCATAACAACCGGGTTAACGATTTCTAAGTGAGACGGGTTAAACGCTAATGCTAAATGGACATTACCGCCTGGCGTTACGAAGTCAGACGAGTAACCCATGTGATACTTAACATCACCAGAGCCAACTAAGTCGTCATGCTTACCAGCGAATTCATCGAATAACTTTGACGGGTTTTTACCCATCACGTTAACAAGAACACTTAAACGGCCACGGTGAGCCATACCCATGACAACTTCTTTCGTGCCATGTGCGCCAGCGCGAGTAATAAGTTCTTTCAGCATTGGAATTAGCGAGTCACCACCTTCAAGTGAGAAACGCTTAGCACCAGGGAATTTAGCACCTAAGTACTTTTCTAAACCGTCTGCTGCAATTAAACCTTTAAGGATTTCTTCTTTTTCGGCAGTTGAAAACTGACCTTGTGACTGAACAGATTCTAAGCGACCTTGTAACCAGCGCTTCTCTTCTGTTGACGTCATGTGCATGTATTCTGCACCGATTGAGCCACAGTATGTTTTCTTCAATGCTTTATACAGGTCACCTAGTTTCATGGTGTCCTGACCGGAAGCGAAAGAACCTACGTTGAATTCTTTATCGAAATCATTCTCAGATAAGTCGTGATGAGATAATTGAAGGTCTCTAACTTTGTCACGCTTCCACAACCCGAGCGGGTCGATATTGGCATTTTGGTGACCACGGAACCTAAAGGCATTGATAAGCTGCAACACTTTAACTTGTCTTGCATCAGAACCACCAGAAACAACAACGTTGCGAGCAGGTTGTTTTGCTAGTTCTTTGAATTCTTCGCGAATCGCTGAGTGTTTATATTCAACATCAGCACCTTCAATTTTTGGGAGAGTATCGAAAACGGCACGCCATTCGTCTGAAACAGATTGTGAGTTTTCTAAGTATTGTTCGTATAGTTCTTCAATATAAGCGGCGTTAGCTCCGCTTAAATGGGAAGACTCTAACCAAGCCTTCATTACACCTTCGGGCATTAGCTGTTCCTTTACCAGGTAAAAGCAACCAATAAAAAAGTTTAATCAGGGTGGGACTTACGCCCCACCCTTCCGATTAAACGGCTCTTTGTAAAAGCATTGACTTAATATGGCCAATAGCTTTCGTTGGGTTTAATCCTTTCGGACAAACATCAACACAGTTCATGATGCCATGACAACGGAATACGCTGTATGCATCTTGTAAGTTATCTAAACGCTCTTCAGTCGCCGTATCACGGCTATCAATTAAGAAGCGGTAAGCGTGAAGTAGACCTGCTGGACCAATGAACTTGTCAGGGTTCCACCAGAACGACGGACAAGACGTTGAGCAACATGCACATAAAATACACTCGTATAAGCCGTCTAACTTATCACGGTCTTCAAGCGATTGAATATGCTCACGTGCTGGTTGGTCTTTACCATCATTGATCAAGTACGGCTTAATCTTCTCGTATTGACTGTAGAATTGCGACATATCAA
Organism: Thalassotalea euphylliae; assembly: GCF_042682785.1. Taxonomy (GTDB): domain Bacteria; phylum Pseudomonadota; class Gammaproteobacteria; order Enterobacterales; family Alteromonadaceae; genus Thalassotalea_F; species Thalassotalea_F euphylliae. The sequence continues at coordinate 1,203,326 of NZ_JBHUIB010000003.1, forward strand.
TGATCAAGTCGCGAATTACAGGAAGACCTGGTAATGGGCGTAAAACAATCTTTGTCGCTTTCAGCGCTGACAAAGGCGTAATACACGCAAGACCATTTTTACCATTCATGTTCAAACCATCAGAACCACATACACCTTCACGGCATGAGCGACGGAATGATAATGTTGGATCTTGTTCCTTCAGAAGAATAAGTGCGTCAAGCACCATCATATCTGAACCTTCAGGAATCTCCAGTTCATAATCCTTCATGTATGGAGCGTTATCAACATCAGGGTTGTAGCGATAGATAGAGAAAATCTGTTTCATCTGTCTGGCTCCTTAGTATGTACGAACTTTCGGTGGGAAAGCTTCACGGTGAACTGGCTTCATATTAACGTCACGCTTAGTCATTTCTTCGTTGCTAGGCGTGTAAATTGTGTGACACAACCAGTTTTCATCATCACGCTCTAAGAAATCTTCACGAGAGTGAGCACCACGAGATTCCGTACGGAAGTTAGCCGCTTTAGCTGTACAGTATGCCGTTTCCATCAAGTTGTCTAACTCAAGACACTCGATACGCTGAGTATTAAACTCTGAAGACTTATCTGAAAGGTGTGCATTTTGTAGACGCTCACGAATTTCAGTCAATTCTTTCATACCTTGCGCCATTGCTTCACCTTCACGGAATACCGAGAAGTTAAGCTGCATACATTGTTGTAAGTCTTTACGAATTTGGAATGGATCTTCGCCACCTGTTGAGTTTTCCCAACGGTTATAGCGTGCTAGTGCTGCATCAATATTATCTTGACCAGCGTCACGACCACTCTCAGTTTCAGCTAGGTATGTACCTAGGAAGTTACCAGCCGCTCGACCAAATACCACAAGGTCAAGTAACGAGTTACCACCTAAACGGTTTGCACCGTGAACAGATACGTTTGCAATCTCACCTACAGCAAATAGACCTTCAATAATTTTGTCTTCACCTGTTTCAGGATTAAACTCAATTGCTTGACCATTAACATTACAAGGTACACCACCCATTTGGTAGTGACATGTTGGGATTACTGGGATTGGCTCTTCAGCAGGGTCAACGTGAGCGAATGTTTTCGATAAGTCACATACGCCAGGAAGACGAAGATTAAGTGTTTCTGCACCTAAGTGATCAAGTTTAAGCTTGATGTGCGGACCATATTGCGGATGATCACAGCCGCGGCCTTCACGAATTTCCGTCATCATTGAACGAGCAACAACGTCACGACCTGCTAAGTCTTTAGCGTTTGGTGCATAACGTTCCATGAAACGTTCGCCATCTTTATTTAGAAGGTAACCACCTTCACCACGACAACCTTCGGTTACAAGCGTACCAGCGCCAGCAATACCTGTTGGGTGGAACTGCCACATTTCCATGTCTTGCATTTGAACGCCAGCACGAAGTGACATACCAACACCGTCACCCGTGTTAATGTGAGCATTCGTTGTTGATGCATAAATGCGACCTGCACCGCCCGTTGCTAATACCGTTGCACGTGCTTTAAAGTAAACTACTTCACCTGTTTCAATACAGATTGCTGTACAACCAACCACGTTGCCGTCATCGTTTTTAACAAGATCTAGTGCGTACCACTCTGAATAAACGTTCGTTTTGTTTTTAACGTTTTGTTGGTACAAGCAGTGAAGCAATGCGTGACCTGTACGGTCAGCTGCAGCTGCTGTACGCGCCGCCTGCTCACCACCAAAATTCTTTGACTGACCACCGAAAGGACGTTGGTATACTTTACCTTCTTCTGTACGAGAGAAAGGTAAGCCCATGTTTTCCATTTCGATAATCGCTTCAGGACCTGTTTTACACATGTACTCGATAGCATCCTGATCACCAATGTAATCAGAACCTTTTACCGTGTCATACATGTGGAATTCCCAGTTATCTTCGTGCGCATTACCTAGCGCTACAGTAATACCACCTTGAGCAGATACTGTGTGAGAACGAGTTGGGAAAACTTTAGAAATCAGCGCACAAGACTGGCCTGATTCTGAAATAGCTAATGCCGCGCGCATACCCGCGCCGCCTGCGCCAATTACAATGGCGTCAAATTCACGTACTGGAACGCTCACTTACACACCCCATACAATTAGAAAACCAGCAACAAAATATGCTAGTAAGGTTACAGAGAACAAAAATTGCAAAGCACCGCGTAAAAACGCTGGTTTAATGTAGTCAGACAGTACCTGCCAGATACCAATCCAAGCATGGATTAACAATGCAAATAAAGAAACGAGTGTAAATACTTTCATGCAAAGATTCGAAAACAAACCTTTCCATGCTTCATACGTTACTTCTGGTGTTAACAGGAAGTAACCGAACATGAATAAAGTAAATGCCGCTAGGACAAGCGCGCTTGCACGCAAAAGGATAAAATCATGTACGCCGCTACGGCCTACAGTTGCTGCGTTATTTACCATAACCAAACTCCTACAAGTGCTGTTAATACAACCCACAACGCAATAATGAATTTAGCGCTGGCATTACCAGATACTTTTTCTTCGAAGTGACCTAAGTCCATAAGAAGATGACGAATACCGCCAAGTAAGTGGTAAAGAATTGCTGCAGAAATACCGATAATGATTAGTTTAAAGAATGCGCCGTCAAGCATTGCTTTGACGTTGGCGAACCCTTCCGCAGAAGATAAGGATAATGAAAGTGTCCACAATAAAATACCAATAGCAAACACCATAATCACACCAGAAATACGGTGCATGATGGATGCATTAGCAGCAGGGTGCATCTTTATTGTAGTCAGGTCTAGATTTACAGGACGTTCTTTTTTCACGATTGATGCCTAAAGAGCTCTGAGAGCCTTCAACTTTTTTTATTGTTACTCATGAAGTTTGCGTATGAGCAACCCCCCAACGAATATTTAATTCGCCGCCGCATTGCATACGATTGCACGACGAAATAAAGATCTACATGATTATATAGTTCAACTAGGATAATTACAATTTTCGTTCCATTTTAACGAGTTGCGATTAATTTTTAATCTACTTTACGGATTACCATTAGACTTTAGTCAATTCAAACACACATTTGAATTGACTTTATGGGGTCACTTTGAAGTAGAATACCCGCAGTTTTATATTCAGAAAAACTGATTAACTAGTCATTTTTTAATCAGTCGAAAAAATTATAGGGGATAAAACATATGGCTGACTCAAAAGCCTCTCTTAGTATTGACGGTAAAGAAGTTGCCGAATTGCCAGTAGTTTCTGGTAGCGCTGGTAACGACGTAATCGACATCCGCACATTAGGTGCATCTGGCTACTTCACCTACGATCCAGGCTTCTTAGCAACAGCTTCTTGTGAATCAGCTATTACTTTTATCGACGGTGGTAAAGGTATCCTTCAGCATCGCGGCTACCCAATTGACGCGTTAGCAAAAGAAGCAGATTATTTAGAAGTGTGTTTCATCCTTCTAAATGGCCACGCGCCAAGCAAGAAAGAATACGAAGAATTCAAAAACATCATCACGAACCACACAATGGTTCACGAAAAATTAGTGCAATTCTTCCAAGGTTTCTTACCTGACGCTCACCCAATGGCTATGCTTTGTGGCGTTGTTGGTGCAATGTCTTCTTTCTATCACAGTGACTTAGACATTACTGATCCAGAACAACGTATGCGTTGTGCGCACCGTCTAGTAGCAAAAATGCCTACTATTGCGGCTATGGCTTACAAATACAGCATCGGTCAACCGTTCGTTTACCCACGTAACGATTTAACGTTTGCAGAGAACTTTTTACACATGATGTTCTCTGTTCCAGCAGAAGAATACAAAGTAAGTCCTACGCTAGCTAAAGCAATGGATCGTATCTTCACACTTCACGCTGACCATGAGCAAAATGCGTCAACATCGACAGTACGTTTAGCTGGTTCTTCTGGTGCTAACCCATATGCATGTATCGCAGCTGGTGTTGCATCTTTATGGGGCCCTGCTCACGGTGGTGCTAACGAAGCATGTCTTACGATGCTAGAAGAAATTGGCGACGTATCGCGCGTTGACGAGTTCGTTGCGAAAGCAAAAGACAAGAACGATCCATTCCGTTTAATGGGCTTTGGTCACCGTGTATACAAGAACTTTGACCCTCGTGCGACAGTAATGCGCGAAACATGTCATGAAGTTCTGCAAGAGCTTGGTATCAACGACCCACTACTAGACGTAGCAATGGCGTTAGAAAAAGTAGCGTTAGAAGATCCTTACTTCATTGAGAAGAAGCTTTACCCTAACGTAGATTTCTACTCAGGCATCATTCTAAAAGCAATAGGTATCCCAACAAGTATGTTCACTGTAATTTTTGCAATGTCACGTACCGTTGGTTGGTGTGCACACTGGGACGAGATGCTATCTCAACCAGGCCAAAAAATCGGTCGCCCACGTCAGAAGTATACTGGTGAAATCAACCGTGACTTCACACCATTAAAAAACAGATAATCGTTTTCTAGTGTTAGAAAAAGCAGCATTTATGCTGCTTTTTTTATGCCTATTTTTTATGCAAACTAACGCTATACAATGCAAAACTTCTTTTATATGCTTTAATCTAATTAAATAAAAAGAATTATTGGGTTTTCAACTTGTTAAAGAAAGTTCTTATCGTTGATGATAGTCGTTTGATTCGCGAAGCTATTGCCAAAATACTGCTCAGTTGCGGCTTGAAGAAGTCATCAATTGCAGGAATAGAGAACGGACGCGATGCACTCGACTATTTAGAGCTCTACCCTGCCGACCTGATTATTTGTGGCGATAATTTAATGGATATGTCTATCCAGGTGCTCTTTCGCCAACTTTCTGAACTCAAAGAGCTCGACAAAATGGCTGCTATTGTCATGCAGCCATCAGACCGATTACTTGGCGATTTATCGTTCCTGAAAAAGCGACGAAATCGTGTCATACAAAAGCCTTTCAATAAACGTACTTTGCTCTCGACCCTGCTAGAAATAACTAAAGAGCCGATGTTCAAGGTAGAAGAAAAGCAATCCGAAGAAAGCCAAATTCACACACCAAGCAATAGAAAACATAGTCAACCGACGGTACTCATTGTCGATGATGAATCAAGTAACATCGACGTTGCTGCAGGTTATTTGCGCGGTATTTATCGGATTATTGCGGCGAAAAGTGGTCGACAAGCACTTCAACTAATCAATAGCCAATACAAGAATATTGACTTAATACTGCTCGATATCATGATGCCTGAGATGGATGGGTACCAAGTATGTCAAGCAATTAAGAGCAACAATAAGAGCGACAAAATTCCGGTTATATTTTTAACGGCAAAATCTGAAGTAGCAGATATTACAAAAGGCTTTTCTGTAGGCGCTGTAGATTACATTACAAAGCCGCTGCAAGGCGATGTACTTCTAGCGCGCGTACAAACACATATTACACTCAAGCAAAATCAAGAGCAGCTTGCAGAACAAGTACATACTTTAGAAGAGACAGCAAAGCTTCGAGAAGATATGGAGAAAATTACTCAGCACGATTTAAAAGGTCCGCTAGCTAGCATTCTCTTTCATGCGGATAAAATTAATGAGCCTAATACTGCTTCCGCAATAAAAACGACAGTAAACAATGTTATCAGTATGATTAATCGCTCACTCGAATTGTTTAAAATTGAGCAAGGTACTTACACATTATCACCCGTAAAAACCGATTTATCACCTTTGGTGAGCGACGCTATTAACGCTTGTATGGTAGATGGCGTGAAAAAGGACATTCAAATTAAGTCTATTGGCCTTGAAAAGCCTATGATTGCGAGTGCAGAACCTCTGCTTTGTATATCAATATTTAATAACTTATTGAAAAATGCTGTAGAAGCCGCTCCTGAAAATACCGAAATCAACGTTTCTTTGAAGGAAACTGCCCTTAGTATTCAATTCACTTGTATCAATCAAGGCGCTGTGCCACTTCATTTAAGGGATAATCTTTTTGATAAATACGCCACTGGAGATAACAAAAAAGGCTCAGGACTGGGTGGGTATTCGGCCAAACTGATGGTTGAGGCGCAAAATGGCAACATTTCTTTTGATATCATTGACGAAAAAGCCACGATTTTTAAAGTAGATTTGCCTAAGTATGAATAAATTGTTCTAAAACTAGGCAAATTTTTGGCGATAGTCTTTAGGCGTTAGCCCAGTAAATCGCTTAAAAAGCTGTCTAAAACTCGAAACGTCTTCATATCCAACCGACCAAATGATCTTGTTGATGCTATCTGTAGTTTTCTCTAGACGTTGTTTTGCTGTTTCAATACGAATTCGTTGTAGATAATTCAATGGATTTTCACCCGTAGCTAGCTTGAAGCGGCGCTTGAACGTACGAGACCCCAAACCCACTTGCTCTGCAAGTTCCTCCATTGAAACGTCTTTATGGAAATGTGACTCTAGCCATTCTTGGGCCTTGAGCACTGCTTGGTCTTCATGCTTTTTCTGCGCTTTAAAGGTTTCATAAGGCGACTGGCGCTCCCTTACTGGGTCAAAAACAATTAGTTTTGCGGTATCGGACGCAATTTCGCGACCAATATATTTTTCGATGATATATAGCACCATATCGATATAAGACATTGAGCCACCAGAACAGATTATGTCTTCGTTATCAATCAACAAGCGATCTATATCAAGTCTTACATATGGAAATATTCGTCTAAATAAATCAGCACTACGCCAATGTGTGGTCGCAGTTTTCCCTGCCAATAAACCCGCTGATGCAAGCAAAAAACTGCCCGTACAGAAGCTAGATATGATTGTGCCCTCTGCTTTAAGTTGAGTTAGCCATGCTTTAATTTCTTCTTTGTGCTCGAGTTGAATGTCGTCGCCACAACAATCAACGATAACCTCTACTGTCGCAGAAACAATCACTATGTCAGGTTTAAAATCCGCTCCAATTGGTTTAGTCGGACTAATTTGGATGCCATTGTAACCAAATACTGGTTTGTCATTGACGGTTACTATATGGCAATCTATTTTTTTATTTGACTCTGGTCCATATCGCTTATCAATACAGTAATTAGCCGCGTAGACCGCATCTAACACGCCGTATACCGCAGACACCATACATCCATTTGTCGCTAAAACCGCAATTCTCATCATCAGAACCGTCACTTTTGACATCTTTGATGGCAAATATGCCACTATTTAACCAGCCACGCAACTACTAACATAGCCTTAACTTTCACGGAGGTGTCCAATGAAAAATTTACTTTCGCTATTTTGTATTGTTCAGTTGTTACTTACTCTACTTGGCCTTAGTGCTATTGCTTTGTCACCTTTTTATATCGCGCTAGATACCCAGTACGCGCTGATTACTGCCCCTGTTTTATTCATAATGATGGCTATATTTTGTATCTACTTTGACCAGAAAGTAATTCAATGGCGAAAACAACTTCTTAGTGAGCGCAAAGCCATCGGCAAACGCAAAAAGTACAGAACGTGCTTATTGCACGGCGCGCACTAATATTTTCTACACGTACCATTGAAATTTGCTAAAATGCCGCCGCTTTTTAATCTCAACATGTAAGTAGTATGTCGGAATACGATCTAAGATTTGGCGGTATAGCGCGGCTATATGGCGTTCAAGGTGCAGAAGTTATCAAAAATGCGTCTTTCTGCGTCATTGGAATTGGTGGTGTTGGCTCGTGGGCGGCAGAGTCGCTCGCACGAACCGGCGTGGGCTCTATTACGCTGATAGACTTAGACGACATTTGTACGACCAATATCAATCGTCAAATACATGCAATGACTGACACCGTCGGTGAAAGTAAAGTCGATGTCATGTCTGCACGTATTCAGCAAATCAACCCTGAATGCCAAGTCAATGAAGTTGAAGACTTTATCACGCTTGAAAATATCGCTTCTCTCATAAGCAAAGAATTCGACTACGTCATTGATGCAATCGATTCAGTTCCAGTAAAAGCGGCGTTAATTGCCCACTGTAAGCGTAACAAGATTCCATTGATTACTATTGGCGGAGCTGGTGGGCAGACGGATCCGAGTCAAATTCAAATCACAGATTTAAGCCAGACTTATCAAGACCCCCTGCTTGCGAAAGTTCGCAACCAATTGCGACGTCAGTACAATTTTCCACGCAATACTAAGAGAAAATTTGCCATAGATGCAGTGTTTTCAACACAACAGCTAGTCTATCCGGATGCGGAAGGTAATGTCTGCCATGCAAAGCAAACGCAAGATGGCGCAATAAAGTTAGACTGTACAAGTGGCTTTGGCGCGGCAACACATGTTACTGCGACTTTTGCTTTCTTCGCGACAGGCCGCGCCATTGACAAACTACTGCGAAAAAAACTCAGTTAGCCTGCTGTTGATTGCTTAATACGGTTTACAATGGCAACAACACCGTTGCCACGAGACGGGCTGAGCTGTTGCATTAGCCCAAGCTCTTCAAAATAGCTATCAATATCAAAAGACCGAATAAAATCACTCGTTTGATGTTGATAAACCGCAAGAATAATCACCAGTAAACCGCGTATAACCTTGGCATCACTGTCTGCTGAGAAATGCCAAACTCCATTCTTATTCGTTGCTTTTAACCAAGCTGCACTCTCACATCCATCTATAAGCAGCTCGTTCGATCTCTCTTCTTTGGGCATTCTTTTTAACTCTTTTCCCAAGAGCATAATAATGCGATGACGCCCGTCCCATCCTCTTGCGTCAGAGAACTTATCAATGACAGATTGCGACGCGTTTGGAGTTTGTGCTTTCTGCTCATCTGGAGTTTCAGCGTTAAAAAAGCCTTTAATTAAAGAGAGTGTAGCGTCTACCTCCTCCAATGTATTGTAGGGAGAAAGGGATAAACGCACACAACCGCTGAGGCCCAAATATTCCATCAATGGCATTGCACAATGATGCCCTGCCCGACACGCGACGTTATGGGCGTCTAGGTAACTCGCTAAGTCTTGATGATGATGGTCTGTTACCGTAAATGAAAATACCGGCACACTAGGTACTCCATCAAATATCAGATTAATTTGGGGAATCTGACTTAACCCTGAATGCATTCGATTCAATAAGATTTGCTCATGACTTAAACCGCCTGAAGCGATTAACGTCTCAACCGTTTCAATAGCTTTCGCCATAGCCACGACGCCTGCAATATTGGGTGTACCGGGTTCAAATTTAAAAGGGAGCTCTCCAAAACTAGTACCAGAAAAGCTCACTTTTTTAATCATTTCACCACCAAACTGATAGGGTGACATCTTGTTTAGCAGCTCAGCTTTGCCGTAGAGCACTCCCACACCTGTTGGGCCAAACATTTTATGCGCTGAAAACACCAAAAAGTCACAATCAAGCGCTCTAACATCCACTTTTTGATGTGCTACCACTTGAGCAGCATCTAACAAAACTTTTGCATTCACACTTTTTGCAAGCGCTATCAGTTCGGTGACAGGGTTATGTTTACCAACAACGTTAGACACCATTGCGAAGCTAACCATTTTGGTTCGTGACGAAATTAAAGTCTTAGCAACGTTAAGGTCAATCTCTCCGGCAGTATTTAATGGCATCACCTTTATTAAAGCACCTGTTTGTTCCGCAACCTGCTGCCAGGGAACGATATTGGCATGATGCTCACTATGAGAAAGCAAAATTTCATCACCTGCAGTTAAATTATCCATTCCCCAACTACTTGCAACGATATTAATGCCCTCAGTAGTTCCTTTGGTCCAAATAACCTCTGCACATGAGTTTGCATTGATAAAACACTGCGCTGATAACCTTGCCGCTTCAAATTTCTCTGTCGCTAGAGCACTGAGTTGATGTGAGGCTCTGTGCACATTGGCATTTATTGACTGATAATACAGAGATTCAGCTGTAATAACGTCACTCGGCTTTTGCGTTGTCGCTGCGTTATCAAAATAGATTATATGGCGATTTGGGCTATCATTAGAAAATATAGGAAATTGATTTCTAAAGGTATTTACACTGAATATTTTCATCAATTAAATGACATAAAAGGGCAATAAAACTTCCACAATTATAACCTACCATTTGCGCCCAATTCAGGAAAAAAGTATCGCGCGCGTTGTTATTTTTCCATTTTGTAGACTATACCTATAGCAAGCTAAAATAAGGATGATAAGAATGGCATTATTTTCGTGGTTTCATAACGCCTCTGATGTACATCACACCAGCACTAAAAGAATGAAGTCTAGACAATTAAATCAATCAATGTGGCCAATTGCACAAGTTAGAGAACCTCTATTAGCAGCACGGAAACCGATTAAAAAACTCACGGTAGAACCCGCAGTTTCACTAGATAACGAGCAAGACATTAATTTAGCAGGTGAAAACTAAAATCCGCCTCTGAGCGTTTTAGTTTGTATATCAGGCGATTGAAAAAAGGTAGCAGATGTTACTAGCCACTCCTTCGCCTGCTCAACTTTCCCTTCTTGATACAAAGCCAAAGCAATGTTGTAGGTAAATGGGGGCATTAAGCTCGTTTCTTCGCTTTGGTCCAACAGCGTAAGATACTGGTCTGGGACTGGCAAATTGTAGTTTCGCATAAACCCTCTTTCCCTAAGTGGTTTTAGTGCAATATTTTCCTTATTCGCTGAACATGTCTCGCTTATGAAAAACCCTAATCCTTGTTCTGTTAGAGCCTCTCCAATAGGATAGGAATCGCGTACAGCAAGCCCTTCATTTCTCATTGCTTTAAACCAAGGTACTTTTTGTGCGTTCTTCAGTGTAACCATATTGCCGTTAATGTCCTTGCGCGCCAACAAAGAAAAATTAATGTGTATTTTATCAATCCCCCCATTACAAATGTTATGAGTCGCGGACAACGTATATTCATCAGCGAAGCCAACCAAATGAGCAACCTCATGTTGGAAAACCTGTGCTGTGTCTGTCCTGTCTAGGTATAAAATACCAAAATGTACATTAGCCCCTCCTTTTGGCCTCAATACAGCAATATATTTAGATGTAATCAGGTGTGCCCATTTTTTCCAAAAACTTTCACTACATTGAATAGCCTTTTCAATATCATGCTCACACACCAAATCAAGCAGTGGAATATACTGAATTGCTTTTACACACACTTGCTCAGCTAAAGGGCTATTATCATAAGCGGCTTTAATATGCTGCCAGTGGCGTAAATCTTCATAGTTGCCTGCTACTAAGGTTATGCTATGTTCGCAACGATTCATAACTTTGGCAGGAACAATCGCTTCAGGTGCATAGCCAAATAGGGAAAACTTATTGAGGTAACGATCGTTCTGGCTAACAATTGACGATAACTCCGAGCCTACAGCTAGTGAAGCCCTTGCCATCAGCCATTGCTTATTTTCATTTATGTTGTCTAAACGCGCTTTAGCTAATAGTTGCCAGGCTACATCGTACTTCTCTTGTAGATAATAAAAGGACGCTAATTCGTAAACAGACTCATCATTGCCAAGCATAATGGACTGCTGCCAATATGAAACAGCGTTTTGATAATCACCTTTTTGTTCATATATTTGCGCAAGCTGATTAGCGATATCTGCGTCAGATATTGCTACAAATTTTGCACTATTGAACCAAGCGTTCGACTCAATAGGAAAGCGCTCTACCACAAATTGATGAGCTGATGGCGCGTTATGTTTTAACGCAAACCAGACAAGATTATCAGAGGGCGAGGCAACACTATTAATGTATCGCTCAAACGAAAAAGAGCTTGTTGCCAATACCAGCAACAAGCTCAATACAACCGTAACCCGAATGAACATAACGAACGTTAGAACTGCTCAGCCGCTTGTCGCGCTAGGTCTAATTCTAATTTAGCGTACCTATGCTCAACAAACTCGTAAACATTGGTGCTCAACGCTAATTTAAAGAAATTGATAGCAACTTTATCATTGGCATTAGCTTGCGCGTACTTTCCAAGATAGAAATATGCCTCACATAGTCTGTCTGTCAGTTCTTTATTTGAACTCACATCATTTGTCAGATTATCAATAAATTTATCTTGTGATAATTCGCCTAAATACAGTGAAATTATTTGCTTCGCCCATACAGCGTCATTAACCGCAACAGCACGCTCTTTTAACTTAGCCAACGCAGCTTGTTTGTCTACTGACTGCTCAGCTAGGTAGAGCCACAACACGCGGTAAGGGTCATTTTCCTGCTTGCTCAAAAACACTTCAAAATCGTCAACAGCCAACTGTGGTCTGCCGCCGTAATAAAGCGCTATTCCCCTGTTTAAATAGGCGAACTCATGATTTGGCTGAAGGTCAATTGCAGAATCAAACTGATCATAAGCTTGATTAAACTCTTGCATTTGCGTGAAATGAATACCTAAAAAGTTATATGCATCAACAAGATCGGGCTTTAACCGAAGAGCTCGATTAAAGTCTAAGCGAGCCAAATTTCTTAAGCCCACAGAGTCGTAAACAACACCGCGATCATAGTAAAGCTGAGCTTTCTGCATGTCATTGATCTCAGCACGTTGAATCACTTCAGTTAAACGCGCTAGCGCTATTTCACTTTTATAGTTAATTGGTAATGGCTCAGCAATAACTAAATTACCAAGGGATGATTGAGTCGATGAAGTTGTGGCGCAGCCCTGTGCTAGCAGTAGAACACCCATCGCACACAGGTGAGATAATTTGATCACTAACGAAAATGCCTCAAGAAAAATGCAAGGAAAAGTGCGTATTTGTCGAGTATATAAAAAAGGGAGCCTTTTGGCTCCCTTTATTTCATTCAGACTGATTAGTCTTCAGAGCTTTCAGCAGCCGCTTCTGGTGCTGCTTCTTCAGCCGGCTTTTCAACCGCTTCTTTCATGCTCAAACGAACGCGACCTTGACGGTCTACTTCAAGTACTTTCACCGTCACTTCTTGACCTTCGCTTAGTACGTCAGCAACCGCATTTACACGCTCTTCAGAGATTTGAGAGATGTGAACTAAGCCGTCTTTACCTGGTAGAACATTAACGAATGCACCGAAGTCAACAATACGAACCACTTTACCAGTGTAAATTGTACCCACTTCGATTTCAGCCGTTAGTGCTTTGATGCGGTTAATTGCATCTTCAGCTTGTTTACCATCAGTCGCTGCAATTTTAACTGTACCGTCGTCTTCAATCTCAATCGTCGTACCCGTTTCCTCAGTAAGTTGACGGATTGTAGCGCCACCTTTACCGATAACGTCACGAATCTTATCTTCTGAGATCTTCATTGTGTGGATACGCGGAGCAAATTCAGAGATATCATCACGTGCTGAACTAATTGCTTGGTCCATGACACTTAAGATGTGAATACGTGCAGCTTTCGCTTGGTTAAGCGCAGTCTGCATAATATCCTGAGTAATACCTTCAATTTTGATATCCATTTGAAGTGCAGTAATACCGTTAGTTGTACCTGCTACTTTAAAGTCCATATCACCTAGGTGATCCTCGTCACCTAAGATGTCAGAAAGTACTACGTGGCTGTCGCCTTCTTTAACAAGACCCATCGCAATACCAGCAACAGAATCTTTAATTGGCACACCAGCATCCATAAGCGCTAAAGAAGTACCACAAACAGAAGCCATTGACGATGAACCGTTTGATTCTGTAATTTCAGATACTACACGCACTGCGTACGGGAATTCTTCAATCGTTGGCATAACGGCTAAGATACCACGCTTCGCCAAACGACCATGACCAATTTCACGACGCTTAGGCGAACCAATAAAGCCAGTTTCACCTACTGAGTATGGAGGGAAGTTGTAGTGCAACATGAAGTTGTCAGTCTTCTCACCAAGAATAGTTTCTACACGTTGTGCATCACGCTGTGTACCTAACGTTGCCGTTACTAATGCTTGCGTTTCACCACGTGTAAACACTGCACTACCGTGAGTTCTTGGTAGTACGCCTGTCATCACGTCAAGTGCACGAACCATTTCAGGATCACGGCCATCAATGCGCGGGTGACCTTGTGTAATACGACCACGTACTACTGATTTTTCTAGATCGTGGAATAAATCTTTTGCTTCTTGAACATTTAGTTCTGCATCTTCAGCGAGTAATTTCTCAACCACTTCATTGCGAATTTCAGCTACTTTTTCGTAACGTGCCGCTTTTTCAGTAATTTGATAAGCTTCATTAACTTGGCTTTCAGAAAGCTCAGCAATTTTAGCAATTAACGCTGCATTCTTAACTGGTGCTTCCCAGTTCCAAGATGGTGTATTTACTTCTGAAGCGAACTCTTGAATCGCTTTGATAGCGGCTTGAGATTGCTCATGGCCGTATACAACAGCACCAAGCATGACTTCTTCAGAAAGCACTTCTGCTTCTGACTCAACCATTAATACCGCTGATTCTGTGCCTGCTACCACTAGGTCTAATTGGCTAGATTCTAATTCAGACTGTAAAGGGTTTAATAAGTATTGGCCGTCTTTGTAACCAACACGAGCAGCACCCACTGGGCCGTTGAAAGGTGTACCTGTAATCGCTAACGCTGCAGATGTACCTAACAATGAAATGATATCTGGTGAAATTTCTGGGTTAGCAGAAACAACCGTAATAATAACCTGAACTTCGTTAGTAAACCCTTCTGGGAATAACGGGCGAATTGGACGGTCAATTAAACGCGCAATAAGTGTTTCTTCTTCTGAAGGGCGACCTTCACGCTTGAAAAAACCACCTGGGATTTTACCCGCTGCATATGTTTTTTCTTGATAGTTAACTGTTAATGGGAAAAAGTCTTGACCTTCAACAGCTTCTTTCTTAGCAACAACTGACACCAACACACTAGTATCATCCATTGATGCCATCACGGCAGCTGTTGCTTGACGAGCGATAACGCCCGTTTCTAATGTTACGGTATGTTGACCGTATTCAAATGTTTTTGTTACCGGAGTAAACATTTATTTCATTCCTTATTTAAGACACTAATTTACCTATTTAAATTAGCTCTACTTTCTTTACTTTAATTTGCACGCTAATTATAACGACAAAGCACGTTAATACTAGGGCGAATGCAAATTAAAACAGGATTGTCACAAAAAAATATATTCAGGCGATATTTCAACAAAAATTTACAACGAGTGCCGGCAGTTGGGCTACAAAAAAGCAGGTGTTATAGTGAAAAACACGACGATTGATTCGCCTTTTTAATGATGGTGCTATGACATGATAACGCGCACAGTTGCAAATTTTTCAGTTCTATTTTTTATCGCGGTATCGGTATGTAAAGCCGAAGAGAAAAGAACGATTGTCTACCCTGGCCACGAGCGAAATGATTACATTATTTTATTGTTGAATGCGGTATTCAATACGCCACCAAATACGAACAAATATCTCATTCGCCCCTATGGTGAAGATTTACCAAAAGGTCGGGCATATGAAAAAATGGCTAACAATGAAGGCATAGATATCGTTATGGGGGGTTCTACTCCCGAGCGAGAATCAAAGTATCAGCCTATCAGGTTTCCTCTTCTTAAGGGGTTACATGGCTGGCGAATCCCCTTAGTGCATGAAAAAAACGCAGAACTATTTGCGCATGTATCTGATATTATTTCATTCACGTCCCTTGTTGCTGGGCAATTTCATACTTGGTCAGACACACAAGTATTAGAGAGTAATGGCATTAGAGTTTCTAAAGGAACCGACTATGCCGGCCTTTATGCGATGCTACACCAGCAGCGATTCGATTATTTCCCTCGCTCCATAGTAGAGGTCGATCGGAATATTGAACAATTTAATCATTTTGATATAGCAAAGGATAAGCACATCCTTATCCACTACCCTACAGCATATTACTACTACGTCAGAAAAGGCGACAATGAATTAGCAGCTGACATCAAAGCAGGGCTCGAATACTTGCATACTAGCGGGGAATTACAGCGCTTGTTTATGGCGAGCTATGGTGAGCAAGTCGAGAAAACAGCTAAGGAAGGGCGCCATGTGATAAGGCTAACGAACACAAAACTTTCACCACTTACGCCCCTAGACAGAGAGGAATTATGGCTAAACCTAGAGGAAGCAAGGTAAAGTCGATACAACCTTTTAAGCACAAAAAAAGGCGCTAAACAGCGCCTTTTTTCTGATAAGCATTGGATTAACGACGTAAACCAAGCTTACCGATAAGAGCAGTGTAACGCTCAACATCTTTACGCTTCAAGTAATCTAGAAGCTTACGACGTTGGCTAACCATGCGTAAAAGACCACGACGTGAGTGGTGATCATGGATGTGCTCTTTAAAGTGACCTTGTAGATGGTTGATTTGTGTAGTTAACAATGCAACCTGTACTTCTGGAGAACCAGTGTCACCTTCTTTAACTGCATATTCAGCAACGATAGCTGCTTTTTGCTCAGTTGATAAAGACATAATAAATACCTTATATATTTTAGTGTATAAAAATCGCGTCTAGCCGAACACTAAACCAGCAAGACGTTCTAGCGAGCGCGTATTATAGCGACTCGCCCTACTTTTGCAAGTTGCGCTAGCTTTCTTCTGGCACAACCACAATGCGTTTGGGCGCAACTAAGCCATCATCATTGATTTGGCCAACACCTAAGAATTCACCTAGTTCATCGTAAACTTGAACAAAACCATCTGCTGGAGCGCCAGATGCTTGTACTGGATTACCGTGTCTCAGATATTGAACACTGGCCATATCCACTTCAACGGAAGGCATACCTTCTAAGGCGGTTTCCATTGGAAGCAATACATTATCCAAATACGTAGATGGCAACGTGTCTTCTGATTTTGCTTTGTGCAGTAACTCTTCAAGCGCTTCAAGCGTCACCATTTTATCACGAGGATAATGACCAACACTGATACGTCGTAGCATGCTGACATGTGCACCACAACCTAACAACTCTCCTAAGTCGTCAACGATAGTGCGAATATATGTCCCTTTTGAAACGTGAAGTTCTAAATCGACTTCATCACCCTCATAGCGCAAAACTTCTAGATTAAAAACTTCAATATCACGTGCTTCTCGCGGTACTTCAATGCCTTCTCGTGCGTATTTGTATAACGGTTGCCCTTGGTACTTTAGCGCTGAATACATGGAAGGTACTTGTTGTGACTTACCACGGAACTTATCAAGTGCAGCCATCAATACCTCTTCAGATATATCTACGGGCTTTTCACTAACAACATCACCATCAGCGTCACTTGTCGTTGTACGAATACCGAGCTTAGCAGTAACAACATAGGTTTTATCCGTATCTAAAAGAAACTGAGAAAACTTTGTACCTTCACCTAAACAAACAGGAAGCATGCCTGTTGCCAACGGATCTAGTGCACCTGTATGCCCTGCTTTTTGTGCGAAATACAAGCGTTTAACCTGCTGAACTGCGCTATTTGATGATATTTCTAATGGCTTATCCAGTAGTACAATACCGTTGACTGGGCGGCCTTTACGACGTCTAGCCATTAACTAAGCGTCCTCATCATCTTCAGATTTACCAGCACGGCGCTCGTCTTCAGCTACGGCTTGGTTCACCAAGTTTGTCATTCGTACACCTTCTGCAAGTGACTTGTCATATACAAATCTCAGCTCGGGCATAATGCGCGCTTTAATGCGTTTAGCCAGTAGCGTTCTAATGAAACCTGCTGCTTCATTGAGAATTTTGACTGACTCTTCTTCACTTTGACCTTCAAGTGTGAAGAATGTGACAAATACTTTCGCGTAAGCCAAATCTCTGGTTACTTCAACGGCATTCACTGTCACCATACCTAAGCGTGGATCTTTCACTTCACGCTGAATTATAGTGGCTACTTCTTTTTGAATTTCCTGAGCAACTCGGTCAGTACGAGAAAATTCTCTGCTCATAGATACTCCTAAATATTTTTCAATTGAGATAAAAACGGGGGCAAAGCCCCCATTTAAATTTACTCAGATGAGTCTGTCGTGGTGAGCGCTTAAAGCGTTCTCTTCACCTCAACTGTCTCAAATACTTCGATTTGGTCACCAACTTTAACGTCGTTGTAGTTCTTAACACCAATACCACATTCAGTACCGTTACGAACCTCTTGAACGTCATCTTTGAAGCGACGAAGTGACTCTAGTTCACCTTCGTAAATAACAACATTTTCACGTAATACGCGAATTGGGTTGTTACGCTTGATAAGACCTTCAGTAACCATACAACCAGCAATAGCACCAAGTTTCGGTGACTTAAATACGTCACGTACTTCAGCAAGACCAATAATTTCTTGCTTGAATTCTGGCGCAAGTAAACCGCTCATTGCTTGCTTAACTTCGTCGATTAAGTCGTAGATAACGCTGTAGTAACGTAAATCTACACCTTCGCTTTCGATAACTTTACGCGCAGACGCATCAGCACGAACGTTGAAACCAACAACAATCGCATTTGATGCAGCAGCAAGTGACGCATCAGTCTCAGTTATACCACCTACACCTGAACCAATGATTTTCACTTTTACTTCGTCAGTCGATAATTTCACAAGCGCATCAGAAATCGCTTCTAGTGAACCTTGTACGTCAGACTTAAGTACCACGTTAACTTCTGATACATCGCCTTCAGCCATATCAGAGAACATATTCTCAAGCTTAGCTTTCTGTTGACGAGCTAGCTTCACATCACGGAACTTACCTTGACGGTATAGTGCCACTTCACGCGCTTTCTTCTCATCTTTAACAACAGTAGCTTCATCACCTGATTGAGGAACACCGGAAAGACCTAAAATTTCTACAGGAATTGAAGGGCCAGCTGTCTTGATTTGACGACCTAGCTCATCACGCATCGCACGAACACGACCGTACTCAAGGCCACACAGTACGATATCGCCTTGCTTCAATGTACCTTCTTGAACAAGAACAGTCGCTACTGGACCACGACCTTTATCAAGTTTAGATTCAACAACAACACCGTTAGCCATCTTATCAACAACTGCTGTAAGCTCTAATACCTCTGATTGAAGCAGTACAGCATCAAGAAGTTCATCAATACCTAAACCGGTTTTCGCAGACACGTGAACAAATTGTACGTCACCACCCCAGTCTTCTGGGATGATATCGTGTTGAGAAAGCTCAGTCTTAACGCGATCTGGATCAGCCGTTTCTTTATCCATTTTGTTAACCGCGATAACAATTGGTGCTTCTGCTGCTTTCGCATGCTGAATAGCTTCAATTGTTTGAGGCATTACACCATCATCAGCAGCAACAACGATAATAACAATATCAGTCGCTTTAGCACCGCGAGAGCGCATTGCCGTGAATGCCGCGTGACCAGGGGTATCTAAGAAAGTTACCATGCCGCCGTCAGTTTCCACATGGTATGCACCAATGTGCTGAGTAATACCACCTGCTTCGCCTGCCGCTACTTTCGCTTCACGAATGTAATCTAGTAGTGATGTTTTACCATGGTCAACGTGACCCATAATTGTTACTACTGGCGCGCGAGTTACCGCTTCACCTGCATCACCGCGATCAGATAATACCGCTTCCTCAAGCGCATTTTCTTTAACAAGCACAACCTCTCGACCCATTTCTTCAGCCACTAATGCTGCAGTTTCTTGGTCAATCACTTGGTTGATAGTTGCCATTGCGCCCATTTTGAACATCACTTTAACAACTTCTGCACCTTTAACAGCCATCTTGTTAGCTAGGTCTGCAACCGAAATTGTTTCACCAATGCGAACTTCTTTGTTCTTTGTTTCAACTGGCTTTTGGAAGCCATGCTTCAAGCTTTGAGGTGCAGATAACGTTTTCTTCTTACCTTTACCCATTTTAACAGGCTTGTCTTGTTGCTTTTTCTTCTTGCGACGACGACCGCCACCTTCATCTTGAGCATCAACCTGATCTTCAGCTTCTTGTGCATAAACAGAAGACGTGACATGAACAACATCGTTTTCATGTGCTTTACGCTCAGCTTCTTCTGCTTTCCAGCGCGCTTCGTTTTCTTCCGCTAACTTACGTGCAGCTTCTGCTGCTGCTTTAGCTTCTTCTTCCGCTTTCTGCGCCGCTTCTTTTTCTGCAGCTAGACGAATACGCTCAGCTTCATCAGCTTCAGCTTTTTCTTCTGGCGTCATTGAAGCTTTCGCTTTTTCAATTTCTTCCGCCTTTGCTTTGGCTGCTTCTTTTGCTTTTGCATCTGCTTCAGCTTTGGCTTTTGCGTCAGCTTCTGCTTTTGCCTTAGCCGCTGCTTCCGCTTCTGCTTTAGCTTTTGCTTCCGCTTCTGCTGCAGCCTTAGCTTCTTCTGCTTTAGCCGCAGCTTCTTCTTCCGCTTTGGCCGCTGCTTCAGCGATTTGTTGTTCTTCTAGCTCGCTACGTTTTACGTAAGTACGCTTTTTACGTACTTCTACTTGAACTTGTTTTGCCTTTGAGCCACTACCTACAGACAAAGTCGTTTTCTTTTTACGACTCAATGTCATTTTGCTAGGTTGACCGTCTGAATCATCACCGTGTTGTTTACGTAGATAAGTAAGCAACGCTTCTTTTTCTGATTCAGTTACCGTGTCTTGAGCACTTTTCTTCACACCAGTTTCTTCAAACTGGCTGATTAAACGATCTACCGGAGTGCCTACTTCACTGGCAAGTTCTTCTACTGTTACATCTGCCATCTATTTAATTCTCCCGGCCTTACTATTCTTCATTAAACCAACAAATATTACGAGCAGCCATAATTAGCTCACCCGCTCTGGTTTCATCAATTTCTTCAATTTCAACAAGGTCATCGACACCTTGCTCCGCTAAATCTTCTAGCGTGATAACACCCTTGCTTGCTAAAACAAATGCAAGGTGACGTTCTAAACCTTCAAGTGCTAGTAGGTCTTCAGCAGGTTCTGCATCTTCAAGCGACTCTTCACTTGCTAGTGCTTGAGTTGTTAGCGCAGCTTTAGCTCGTTCACGAAGCTCATTAACAATATCTTCGTCCATACCATCAATATCGAGTAATTCATTGACAGGAACGTACGCGATTTCTTCTAGAGACGTGAAACCTTCGTCAACAAGCACTGTTGCAAATTCATCGTCGATATCAAGCTTCTCTGTGAATAGGTTTAATACCTTGTCATTTTCCGCCTGATGTTTCTCATTCATGTCATCAACAGTCATTACGTTTAATTCCCAGCCAGTTAACTGACTCGCTAAACGAATGTTTTGACCATTGCGACCAATTGCCATTGCTAAGTTGCCTTCTTCTACAGCAATATCCATTGTGCGCTTATCTTCATCAACGATGATTGAAGCAACTTCTGCAGGAGCCATGGCGTTAATAACAAATTGTGCAGGGTTATCATCGAATAACACGATATCAACACGCTCACCACCAAGCTCGCCTGATACCGCTTGTACACGAGAGCCACGCATACCTACGCATGCGCCAACAGGGTCGATACGCTTATCATTACTCTTAACTGCAATCTTTGCACGAGAGCCTGGATCGCGAGCAGCACCTTTGATTTCAAGCATTTCTTCGCCAATCTCTGGTACTTCAACACGGAAAAGCTCAATAAGCATTTCAGGTTTTGTGCGGCTCACAAATAATTGTGCGCCACGTGCCTCTGGCTTGATTGCATAAAGAAGACCACGAATACGGTCACCCGGACGGAACACTTCACGTGGAAGCATGTCATCACGGTACACAATAGCTTCTGCGTTGTTACCTAGGTCAAGAATAACACTGTCGCGGTTAGCCTTTTTGACCACGCCAGTAATAAGCTCACCCACTTGGTCTTGATATGCTTCTACAATTAACGCACGCTCAGCTTCACGTACTTTCTGAACGATAACTTGCTTGGCAGTTTGCGTAGTAATGCGATCAAACTTAACTGATTCGATTTGCTCTTCAACATAGTCGCCTACATTTAGCTCTGGATCTTCAAATTGAGCTGCAGCTAAGCTGATTTCAGCAAACGGGTTCTCCATTTCCTGCTCGTTGTCGTCAATGACTAACCAACGACGGAAAGTGTCGAATTCACCGGTTTTGCGGTCGATTGAAACACGAACACTGATGTCACCTTCGTACTTCTTTTTTGTCGCAGTTTCTAGCGCCGTTTCCATTGCTTGGAAAATGCTTTCGCGCGGCACCGCTTTTTCGTTTGATACGGCATCTACGACCAGTAAAACTTCCTTACTCATGTTCTATAGCCTTCTACATACTCAATAAATTAAAACTGTGGAACTAAATTCGCTTTATCAACTGCACTATGCGGCAATTCAAAAGCTTCTCCGTCAACAACGACAATTAAAGTTTCCCCTTCAATTGCCTCTAGCTGACCTTTGAATTTGCGTCTGCCGTTTAAAGGCATTCCCAACTTCACGTCAACGATTTCGCCGATGACGGCTTCAAAATGGGCTAAATCAAACAGAGGTCTATCTAAGCCCGGAGATGATACTTCTAGGTTATATTCGCTACTAATTGGATCTTCAACGTCCAATATTGCACTCACCTGACGGCTCACTTCTGCACAATCATCAACCGTAATGCCGTTTTCTGTATCTATAAACAAACGCAGCGTGGAATGCTTACCTGCACTGATAAACTCAATACCTAATAAGTCTTTGCCAAGTTGTTCGACCGATGGACGAAGCATTTCAGTTAGTTTTTGCTCAAATTTTGCCAAACTAGAATTCTCCAGATATAAAAAAAGGGCATAAAGCCCAGCGATTGATTTGCTGCTGTTTGCCAATAAACTCGACAAACAAAAAAGCCCCAACACAAGGGGCTTTAATTTCACTGAGCCCATTGTGTTCACTGACCATAACTTCAGTGAAATAACCGCGTAATTAAAACAAACAGCGTGGTGTTCATCTCTCAGTGCAATTATGCGGTTGTTCGATGGGGCGAATTATATAGTTTGCCTACATCATAAGCAAGTCTAAATATAGAAAAAGCATGGATAACACTTCAAACAAGACAATAGGCCTGAAAGCGCCAAAAATCGTTACAAACTGTCGGAGTTTTTTACAAAAATGACCAAATATTATTATTATTTACAATAGGTTAGAATTAATACAGCTTTCGTGTTATAAATAAAAATAGCATCTAGTTCTAATCGTAGGAATATCGCGCGTATTATGTATACCTTCTCACAACTATTGGCGAGAAATATATTATTGGGCATTGTTTTTATTTTGATAACGACAGTGTTCTCTGTGTTATTGCTCGCAGAATACACAGATAGAATGAAAGCGCAGCACCAGCAAACTGTCTCAGCCATAGCGAAGCAGATGGGTAACAACAAAGAGTTAGCCAACGTATTGCGTAAGGGTGCGTCATATAATCAGTTAGTCATTAACACGTTTAGTGGCGACAAAATTTATACCTACACTAATCCAAATCCCGGCTTTACCTTCCCAATGACTCAACCGGGAAATGTTAAGATCTCGCTAAAAGCAGAAAACCTTTCGATCAATTTCACGCTTGATACGTCACGAGAAACCCTTTTAATAGCGAAGTTACTTGGGGCTATTGCAGCGCTAATCATCGTTTTAGTTGTGTTAGCGAGTGTTATGAGCACCAAACGCAATGCAAAATTTATGGCGATTATCAGCCATCAAATTAAGAAAGATTTGTCACTACTCTCTGAAAAAGAAGAAAGTGACTACGATGATGTTATTGATATCCCTGAGTTAAAAGACGGCATTCGCGAGATTAAGCAACTTATAGAGTCGCAAGTCGCCTCGTCTACAGTACTTGAAAAAGAAGCCTATACCGATCACCTAACTGAATTAGATAACCGAAATCGTTTCGTCCAGTTCTATGAATCAACAATGAGCAAAAAAAGCTCTGTAAAATTTGGTGTACTAATCATTACTCGCTGTAGCGAGTTGCAAACGGTCAATCAAATTCATGGGTATAACGAAGGCGATACTTACATCAAGAACGTTTCAGGTCTTATTAAAGAAGCTGTAAGTAGTTATCGCTCTGGCCGCCTATTCCGTCTAAACAGCTCTGATTTCGCAACAATTCTGCCAAACATTACGTTGAAAGAAGCAGAGAATTTCGCCGGTGATTTAACACACCGTTTTAATGGGTTTCAACAAGGTTCTGATCTAGACTCTGTTGCCTACACAGGTATGGTTTATTTCGATCAAACAAAACCTTTAGGCGAATTATTAGCACTAGCCGATACGGCTATTAGTATTGCCCAAACGCAACACATCAATGCATGGTACGTGCAAAAGGATGTTGATGCGCTGAAAAATAATGATTTCAATCAAGGTAACCAAAACTGGCGACAAGAAATTGATAATGTCATTGAAAATCAACGTGTTAGCCTACTCCTTCAACCTATTCAACCGACAACACGTAATGCAAAAGTATACGGTGAAATACTTGCGCGTTTCTTAAATGCCAATGACGAAATGTTGCCGACAGCATCGTTCATTGCGATGGCAGAAAAACTCGATAAGATAGCGGCTGTCGACAAGCTGATTATCGAAACCGCAGTTAACGAGATTGTTTCTAAGAACCTATTAGAGCAAAGTTTCGGCATCAATATCAGTGCCCGTACAATATCAGATGAGCATTTCCTTATTTGGTTGGAAAGAAAGTTACTGCGCGAGCCAAAGGTAGCACCTCGCTTAGTATTTGAAATTACCGAATACGGTTTACAGCAGAATATTAAAATCAGTAAACGCTTTATAGATATGGTCCATCGTGCGGGAGCGCGAGTGACGGTTGAACGGTTCGGTGTTGGCTTGACCTCATTCAAGTTCTTTAGGGACTTAAAACCAGATTTTATAAAGATGGACAGTACCTACACGCGTGACATCGATGAAGACAAGAACAACCAGTACTTCTTGCGTTTGATGGTTGATTTGGCACACCGCCTCAGTATTCAAGTTCTCACCGAAAGCGTAGAAAGCCAAGAAGAGAAACATACCCTAGAGCGATTATTTATCGATGGCTGTCAAGGTTTTTACATCGGTAAACCCAAACCTCTGTAAGTTACTACTTTCAAAAAGGCCCGCAACAGGCGGGCTTTTTTAATTTTAGTTTACACGTGTCACATTTTTCATAATAACCCTACCCTTCATAAGTTGTTAATTTTCTTGTAAACGACGATAATATGGCGAATTTGTCTGAATCTATCTCGTTTGTATGACCGAATATTTGCTGCTGCTCATTGGCACAGTACTAGTGAATAATTTTGTATTAGTGCAGTTTCTGGGACTCTGCCCATTTATGGGGGTATCGTCGAAAACAGAAACCGCTATTGGCATGTCATTAGCGACAACGTTTGTTATGACGTTGGCTTCGCTACTAAGTTACATCGTCAATACCTATATACTGTCGCCGCTTGGCCTAGAGTATTTAGAAACAATGGCATTTATTTTGGTTATAGCTGTTGTTGTACAGTTCACTGAAATGGTCGTGCATAAAACCAGTGCAAACTTATATCGTTTGCTAGGCATATTCTTACCACTTATCACAACAAACTGTGCTGTTCTCGGAGTTGCATTACTCAATGTTATTGAACAACACAATTTCTTTGAGTCCATTGTTTATGGTTTTGGTGCTGCTATTGGCTTCTCACTTGTACTAGTGATGTTCTCAGCCATGCGAGAAAAATTAGCAGACGCCGACGTCCCTACTCCATTTAAAGGTTCAGCAATTGCCATGATAACCGCAGGCCTGATGTCTCTCGCATTTATGGGTTTCACGGGGCTAGTAAAACTATAATGAGTATTTTAATCGCAATTATAGTGCTGGGCGTAATATCAGCATTGTTTGGTGGATTGCTTGGTTTCGCCTCAGTTAAATTTAAGGTTGAAGGCGACCCTCTTGTCGACCAACTTGACGCCCTGCTGCCACAGACACAGTGTGGTCAATGTGGCTACCCTGGCTGTAAGCCTTATGCAGAAGCCGTAGCAAATGGTGAAGCAATCAATAAATGTGCGCCTGGTGGTGATGACACCATCAAAAAAATAGCAGATTTAATGGGTGTTGACCCCGAGCCTATGGATGCAAATCATGAGGCCGATAACTCGCCGAAAGTGGCATTTATCATTGAAGAAGATTGCATCGGCTGCACGAAATGTATTCAGGCATGCCCAGTAGATGCCATTATCGGTGCCGCAAAGCAAATGCACACGATTATTGCTGACGAATGTACAGGCTGTGACCTCTGTGTAGCGCCTTGCCCAGTAGATTGTATTGAAATGCGTCCAATCCCAAAAACCACCAAAAACTGGCAATGGGATTTAAACGCCATCCCCGTAGTAGAGCTTGATTAGGTATTTTGCGTGCAAGACATCATTCAACGAATCGACAATAATCAGTTCTGGAAATTTCATGGTGGTATTCATCCGCCAGAACAAAAGTTTTTAACGAACGATAAACCCATACGCCCTTTGCATTTGCCAGAGCAACTAGTCATCCCTGTGCAGCAGCACATTGGCGTGCCAGGTGATTTATTAGTAAAACCTGGTGATAAAGTATTAAAAGGTCAAGCATTAACAGCCCCTTCGACACCTATGGCTGTGCCCATTCATGCACCTACAAGCGGAAAAATCGACAAGATTGATTTGCACGTTATCGCACATCCCTCAGGGCTGAGTGAGTTGTGTGTTTTCATGACCCCGGATCATGAAGAGACCTGGCGAGAACGCCACATATGCCAAGACTTTACCGATTTATCTCGACACGACATCATAAAAAGAATCGCGAACGCAGGTATTAGCGGCATGGGAGGCGCAGGCTTCCCCACACACATCAAAGTCGACAGTAAACCAGATTTAAATTTTCTGATCATTAATGCCGCCGAATGTGAGCCCTATATCACTGCCGACGATTTATTGATGCAAGAACACAGTGTCACTATATCGCAAGGCATTAGTATTCTGAGGCACTTACTTGAACCGAAAGTTATCCTTATTGGCATAGAAGACAACAAGCCAAAAGCAATAGAAGCGATACGTGAAGCAACAAAACATTTAAAAGAAGTTCGTGTTTGTGTTACGCCAACTCAATACCCAATGGGTGGTGAGAAACAGCTGATCAAAGTCCTAACAGGCAAAGAGATCCCAAGTGGCTCCTTGCCAAGCCAGCACGGTATCGTGATGCAAAACGTTGCCACGTGTTTCGCGATAGCGGAGGCCGTTATACATGACATTCCGCTGATAAAACGTGTTGTGACCATTACCGGCCAAGGCCTAGATAAACCTCAAAACATGTGGGCCGCATTAGGTACACCAGTAAAAGACCTAATTAGCTACTGCGGCAACAATCAATCGACGTCTCAAAAGGCAGTGATAATGGGAGGCCCGATGATGGGCTTTACTTTGCCAACTGACAGAGTTCCCGTAGTAAAGATCACAAACTGTGTGCTTGTACCAAGTAATCGAGAGCTCAACCTTAACAATAAAGAGGTTGAGTGTATCCGCTGTGGTCAGTGTGCAGAAGTATGTCCAAGCCAGTTACTACCTCAAGAGCTACAGTGGTCAGCAAAAGCGAAAGATCACGACAAGTTAAAAGCACTTAATTTGTTTGATTGTATTGATTGTGGTGCATGTGCGTATGTTTGTCCGAGCCATATACCACTGGTGCAATACTACCGTGTAGCGAAAGCAGAAATCCGCGAACAAGAGTTAATGGATGTTAAAGCGGAGAAAGCTAAAGCGCGCTTTGAAGCGCGCAAAGCTAGACTCGAACGTGAAAAGCAAGCGCGTGAAGAAAAACAACGCAAGGCCTCAGAGGCGCGCAAAGCAGCAATGAACTCGACCCCTGAAGGACAAGGTGCAAAATCTGCGGTCGCTGCGGCACTCGCCCGTGTTAAAGCGAAAAAGGCACAACAGGACGAATCAGAACCAACAAACACTGCGCAACCTGTTTCTAATACTAAGTCGGCTGCAGCAGCTGCAATTGCTCGAGCAAAAGCTAAAAAAGCGGCTAAAGCTGCAGAGCAAAATAAAGTGTCTGAGAACAGTGTTAACAAAGAACAGTCTGAGCCGTCACAAGCCGCTGATGTTTCTGATAAAGCAGGCGTCAGCAAAGATGATCGTGTTGCGGCCGCAATTGCACGTGCAAAAGCAAAAAAGGCAGCCAACAAAACAGCAGCTGAAATCGAGTCGCGCGACAGTAATGCTCAGTCCACCGCTGTTCAATCAAACGTTGAAGAAACACCTACCAAAGAAAAGCGAGTTTCAGCAGCGATAGCCAAAGCAAAAGCCAAGAAGGCCGCTCAGAAAGCGAGTAAAGACGGTGAAACTGATACACAGTCAGCGACGGCTGCTGAAACTGAAAAATCAGAACAAACACCGACAAAAGAAAAACGAGTTTCAGCAGCGATAGCCAAAGCAAAAGCCAAAAAAGCGGCACAGAAAGCAAATGTCGACGCTAACCCAGACGAACAAGCAACGATAAAGGCTGACGTTGATAAGTCAGAGAACTCAGCGTCTAAAGAGAAACGAGTAGCTGCAGCAATTGCCAAGGCAAAAGCTAAAAAGGCAAACAAAAGCGCTAAAAGTGAAGTCACAGAACAAGCCAGTAAAGGCTTAAACGAAACTGTGGCTGCAGAACAAACACAAACGGGTACAGGAAATACAAACGCCACAGTGAAGCAAGTAGATACTGAAAGCTCAGATGATACGGCTGCAAAACCATCTGATAAAAAGGCTAGAATCGCTGCTGCCGTTGCAAAAGCGAAAGCAAAAAAACAAGCGCAAAGCCCTGAAGCTGTCTCTGAACCTGCCACTACCGAGTCATCAGATGTAGAAGATACTCAATTAGCGAAAAAAGCACGTATAGCCGCGGCGGTAGCCAAGGCGAAAGCAAAGAAACAACAACAAACAGAGTCAAAATAATCTATGGCATTTTGGATAGCGAGCTCGCCACATAATCATATTCAAAAGCGCACTTCTGCCCTTATGCGCTTGGTTATTTTTGCAACAGTGCCTGGCGTACTGGCTCAGTGGTACTTTTTCGGTTGGGGCAATTTAATTCATATTGGCTTGGCAACGTTAACGGCACTGCTTTGCGAATTTTTTGTTTTATCGATTCGAAATAAAGAGATTAAGCCAGAACTTCTCGATGGCAGCGCCATTTTAACGGCGGTATTGCTGGGTATTTGTTTGCCTGCTATTGCACCGTGGTGGATATCGGTTCTCGGCAGTATGTTCGCTATCGTTATCGTCAAACATTTGTATGGCGGGATTGGACATAATTTGTTTAATCCAGCAATGGCAGCGTATGTGATGCTGCTCATCTCTTTCCCCGTTCAGATGACCACCTGGTTACCGCCAGCACCACTTATGGCAATGGAGCTAAGCTTGATGGATACAGTTGCGATGATATTTACTGAATCAACGCAGCTAGGATATTCAGCAGAACAGTTAAGAACGCATATTGACGGGTATACCATGGCTACGCCTCTTGATACGCTAAAAACCTCATTAACTACAGGGTTAACTGTGGCAGAGTCGTGGCAATCCCCTGTGTTTGGCGATTACTTTGCGCTTGGCTGGGAATGGGTTAACCTCGGTTTTTTACTTGGCGGCATCATATTGTTGATAACTGGCGCTATCCACTGGGCAGGGCCTGTTGCATTCTTAGCTTCGCTGTTTGTATGCTCACTTATTGCATACACCATTAGCCCTGATTTAAATCCTTCAACCATGTTTTATTGGTTCTCAGGTGCAACCATGTTGGGCGCTTTCTTTATTATCACTGATCCTGTTTCAGGCGCTACGAGTGTAAAAGGACGTATTGTCTTTGGTGCGTTAACGGGTCTACTGGTATTCCTTATTCGTAAATTTGGTGGTTATCCTGATGCGGTGGCATTCGCCGTATTACTTTGCAATATGGCTGCCCCGTTAATCGACGTGTATACCCGCCCGCGCACCTTTGGTCATCAAGCGAGGGCAAAATAATGAAAATAGCCATTCAAAGTAATGCCCAAATTCTTGCGTTATTCGCCATGGGAGCAACGGCCCTAGTAGGTATAACCCATGCATTAACGGCAGATAAAATCAAAAGCCAAGAGCAGAAAGAACTGCTTTCCACTTTACATGCTATCGTGCCAGATGAAGCGCACGACAACGACATGTCATCAACGTGTACGATTATTAATGACCCGCTATTAGGCACAAGCGAAGATCAAATTGCCTATCTTGCAACGATGCAAGAAAAGCCGGTTGCAGCGGCAATGACAACGGTTGCTCCAGATGGTTACAGTGGCAAAATTTATCTTATTGTTGCAATGAACATGGATGGCAGCGTGTCAGGTGTTCGAACACTCAAGCATAAAGAAACACCGGGACTTGGCGACAAGATTGAAGAACGCAAAAGTGACTGGATAACACTTTTCTCTGGGCAGCCTGAATCATTGATTGAAAGCCCACGTTGGGCGGTTGAAAAAGACGGTGGTGTGATAGACCAGTTTACTGGCGCCACCATTACCCCAAGAGCTGTCGTAAACGCGATTAAAAACACTGCACAATATTTCAAACAAAACAAAGACAAGCTATTTGATTTAACTAACGCGTGTGGAGTATCAGATGAAGTTGAATGAAGAATATCGCGAGTTAGCATGGCAAGGTCTTTGGAAAAATAATCCTGGCCTAGTTCAACTGTTGGGGTTATGCCCTCTTCTCGCCGTAACATCGACAGTCACTAATGCGTTAGGTTTAGGCTTAGCTACGTTACTTGTACTCGTGTGTTCGAATACAACCGTATCCGCAATACGTCAATGGGTACCGAAAGAGATACGTATCCCAATTTTTGTATTGGTTATTGCCGCATTTGTGACTTGCGTGCAGCTTCTTATGAATGCTTACACCTTTGGTATTTATCAATCACTAGGTATTTTCTTGCCATTAATTGTCACTAACTGCGCGATTATCGGCCGCGCAGAAGCATATGCGTCAAAGAACCCGATGAAACAAGCCGCTTTTGATGGCTTTATGATGGGGTTGGGTTTTGCCGCTGTACTTGTTGTCTTGGGGGCAATGCGAGAGGTACTTGGTCAAGGTACACTATTTGATGGCGCGCATTTACTGCTTGGTGACTGGGCAAAAGTGCTTCGCATAGAAGTCATGACGTTAGACAGCCAGTTTCTGCTCGCTATTTTGCCACCAGGTGCCTTTATCGCTATGGGTCTTTTAATCGCATTCAAGAATGCCGTTGATGCAAACCTCGAGGCTCGTCAGCCGAAGCAAGAAGAGCAAGCAATTGAGCGTGTACGCGTAAGTTTTGATTCATAAATAACAACAAACAAAAAACAATGAACAAAGAAAAAAGACTAGAGATACTGACACGATTACGTGACGATAACCCTAACCCAACAACAGAGCTAAACTTTTCGAACCCATTTGAGCTGTTGATTGCAGTTTTACTCTCAGCGCAAGCGACGGACGTTGGCGTGAATAAAGCCACAGGGCCTTTGTTTGCAGTTGCCAATACGCCGCAAGCCATCCTAGATCTCGGTCTAGATAAACTAAAAGACTACATAAAAACGATAGGGCTATTTAACACTAAGGCCGAAAACACGATAAAAACGTGTCAAATGCTAGTCGACTTGCATGGCGGCGAAGTACCAGAAAACAGAGAAGCATTAGAAGCACTTCCTGGCGTGGGAAGAAAAACCGCTAATGTTGTCTTAAACACAGCATTTGGCTGGCCTACAATCGCTGTTGATACCCATATCGACCGCGTATCAAACCGTACAAAATTCGCCATGGGTAAAAACGTGGTGGAAGTAGAAAACAAGCTACTTAAAGTTGTACCGAGGGAATTCAAAGTCGACGTGCATCACTGGTTAATTCTTCATGGCCGATATACCTGTACGGCACGCAAACCTAAATGTGGCGCTTGTATTATTGAAGACTTGTGTGAGTACAAAGATAAGACAGAATAATGATTCAAGTGTACAGCTGGCGACGAACTATCACTAGCTGGACACTTGTTAATATCGGCACGTAAAATTAAGGCCTTTTGAATGTCGCTTCAACGTTACTTGCTAACGCTATATATCCATTTCAATGTTTAATTTAGCAACATGAGATCATTTGCGGTGTAGACTCAACCACATTGGATTGCTGGACTTTAGCGTCCACAGATTGCTTAACATCCTCTTGCCTTTCGCTGTAACGATTGACCAACCAATCTAAATTGTCTCTGGTGAGTAAGGTAAATTTGAACAGTTCTTCCATTACATCCACTACCCTAGCGCGGAACGGTGATTCTTTCATAGAGCCATCGTCATTAAACTCTTGCCATGCTTTGGCAATTGACGATTGATTAGGAATAGTAAGCATCCGCATCCAGCGGCCAAGTATGCGCATATTGTTGACTGCGTTGAAACTCTGTGAGCCTCCAGATACTTGCATAACCGCTAACGCTTTTCCTTGCGTTGGCCGAACTGCTCCATCCGACAATGGAATCCAATCAATTTGATTCTTCAATACCGCTGACATGTTGCCGTGAATTTCAGGTGAAGACCAAACTTGTGCTTCTGACCAATTAACAAGTGACCGTAATTCTTGCACTTTTGGGTCATTCGAAGACTCACCATTGTCAAACAAAGGTAACCCTTTTGGGTTAAAAAGTTTTACTTCAGCCCCTAAATGCTCAAGGATAAAAGCGGCTTCCTTGGCAGCATTGCGGCTCATTGATGAATCTCTGAGTGATCCGTAGAGAATTAAAATTCGCGGTTTATGCGCACTAATGACAGATTGAGGAGGTGTTACGATAAAGTCATTTCTACTTAAATAGTTCATTATATTTTACATCTAGGTTAGTTATATTCACCTATACAGACGTAATGAATCACGAAAAGACGAAATTATTTAGCAATTATTTTTGTTTGTTGGTTTTCGCTGATATTCAATGAGATTTCCGAATTTGTCTGTTTTAAAATCACAGCATAAATCGAAGAGTAACTTTAGTTCAGCTCGACTTTTTTGGAGCCGAGATTTATAGGTAGAGTAGCTTATGCCTAACTTTGCTGCCGCTGACTTTTGCGACTCCCCTTCTAAGTCTATTTTTCTTATTAAGTCTGCTTCGTCTGTTGGCATAGCAGATAAAAACGGGTCAATGCACTTAATTAAATCTGATTGAATTGAATATTCAGGTTCATCAATCACATCAACGAGTTCAATTGCTTCAACTTTGCCCGTTTTACGATAGAAATCGATTACTGCATTATTGGCTATTTTAAATAACCACGCTTTTACATTTTCCTTATCTTGTAAATGAGGAAGGTTTAAATGCGTTTTCAAAAGAATATCCTGCAATAGCTCCTCCACATCGCCATGATTGGAGATTTTGGCGTGTAAAAATGCTTGCAGGTTAGTTTTATAATCAGCCCAAATCTGTTCTATCGACATAATGTAAACTGAACACTTCTGAAAATTGATAAGAACTTAAACCACTCCAATACATTTTGAAAGTGACTTTACTCGACATTTAGTATTTAAGACGTGTTTATCGCACTATACTTTTGCGCACATAAAGATCAACAATGTTTTACTTTCAAGCGGTTATTTGTATCACGGCTATTCTTAATTAACTCATCACCTTGATTGACGACTGGCGATTTCGCGAGTCTATCATATAGGACTACATTGGCTGTTGCAGCCAAGTTTAAACAGTCTGTTGTTGGCACATAAACCACATGATCTGCTTGGTCAATAATGTCTTGGCTAATAGAGCCGTCTTCGGGGCCAAAAATGTACAATGCTTCTTCCGGGTGCACAAACTCTGTCAATGATGTTGCACCGAGACAAAGCTCCACACAAACCACTTTCATGTTTGTCGTCTTTTTACTGAGTAAACATTCGACTTGAGTCAATGGAATGCGATTTCTAGATTTGTGCGTATCGGTATTGGTTTTTACTTCATATTGAGCAGCTCGGGCATAGCGAGTTCCGGTATATAAGACTTCGTTAGCGTTAAAACAGCCTGCTGCACGCATTACGGTGCCAACATTGCTTGGCCCTTTGGGATTAACTAGACCAATAATTACGTGTGATTCACTCATATTAAGCTATAGGTATTTAACCTTCATTTAGTTTTGCCGGCTAGCATACGTTAAATATTGTTCGGTTCAACCAAATCTTTAAGGTTCCCACTCAACACGTTACAACAGGCAGTATGAGCTCTAAAAATGTAAGGCTGCAGCGCATTAAAACTCGGCGATATTGCAGCGAAAGTTTCTGAATCAGACAAGTTAAAAACATTCTGCTACGCAGAAGATTTCAGGCATATAGTTAAATGACTTCTGTACGCTTCACATATTTTAAAGAATAAATTTACACATAAATGGCGAGCTTAGTATCGCGTGTCTATACTCAATTGGATCATGATGTGTAAGTTTGAAACATGTTTCATTCTTACTTACAAAAATGATCGTTAGATGGAGCTAAAAATCATAACTCGATGTAAATCAATATATTTTTAGGCAGTACAAATATGGATGAGTAATGGTCTGAAACAAAGTTTCCATCACTACTAAAAATACTAACAAATAAAGGAATTATTTATGAAAAAAGTAGTATTCCCTCTCCTCCTTATGTTCAGTTTACTGTTCGCAAATGTATCAAAAGCCAACGTCATTTTGACGCTCGATACCCCCGCACAAGATGCAGCATTGGGTGATTTGGTCGCTGTGAGCCTTATGATTGATGGCTTAGGTGACGGTGTCCCCTTATCACTGTCTTCATTTGATGTGAACATTGCTTTTGACAGCAGTTCTTTATCATTTGCTGGCTATAACCTGTTTGGCGGCCTGGGTAACTTAGATTTTTTTGAGGCCTTTGACACAAGTTTTGGTGATCTGGGCGGTGGTCTTGTCAATATTTCGGAGATTAGTTTTCTGTCTAATGTTGACTTATGGAGCTTTCAACCAGGTAGCTTTGCTTTAGCTGAGCTATTTTTTACTGTTGACGCTGTTCCATCGGCAAGCAACGTCTCAATAGACGGTGCTGTACTGTTTGACGTCAACGGAGATCTAATCAACATAACAGGCGTTAATAACACCTCTATTACAGCGGTTCCTAACCCAGCTATGTCCATGCTAATGGGGCTTGGCTTGCTCGTTTTACTCACTAGGAAAAAGATGGGGCACTAGCACCTCACAAACAAACATTATAGTAAGAATACTATAAACCTCCCTTTAAGATTGCAGTCGTTGTTTAGAGAGTTTTGGGATTTATACATTTCAAATTCTATATAAGGAAATTCGCATGCAACACGTTGTAAAACTTGCAGTAATAGTGTGTTTAACCTTAAACACATCTATGGCTTTCGCCGAAAAAACCAAAGGGGCTCAAAAGCTCATTGCCGACACCAATGGTCGCGCAAAAATCACGACAGACAAGGCCTCTGGCTTGGCTAAATTTATTCGTTTAACACCAAATTCACAGCTAGGGCCAGTTAAGTCACAACCGAAAAACCAAACTCGGAGTAAAAGTACTGTTGTACACGCAGCAGAAACGCAATCTGTTTCATTCCTTAAGGAATACGGCAGCGCGTTTGGCATAAGTAACGTCGATACTGAATTGACGTTAGTACAAACCAACCAAGATAAGCTCGGTTCTTCACACAGTATTTTTAAGCAAAACTACAAAGGCATTCCCGTATTCGCTGGGGAATTACGAGCTCACTTTAATCGCAACGGCGAAATGATAGCGGTCAACGGTAATTTCATCGCTGACATTAAAGTGACCACCAAGCCGGTTATTACGTCAGAGCAAGCTGCCAATATTGCGTTTCGCAAGGTGGAGCAAGATCCAACGAAGGACGTAGTAACAGACCAAAGAAACAAAGAGGAAAAGCTAGGTACACCAGAAGCTTTATTCTCTAACTCGGTAACACTTATGGTGTTTAGAGCAGGTCTTATTAAAGGCACACCAGGTAGAGACCACCTTACCTATGAAGTTGAAGTCGTAAATAGCGTAGGTAACGTCAGAGAATTTGTTTATGTTGATGCAATCAATGGCGACATTGTGGACCAAATTACCGGTATTCATGATGCACTTGATAGACGTGCCTTTGATGCCGAAGGAGCACCTCACCCTGGTCCAAATTATGACACCAACCCATTTTGGGTAGAAGGTGATCCCCTCCCTACTTCAAGCACTGAAGCCGACAATATGATTTACGCTTCTGCTGAAACCTACTCGCTTTTCGACTTGGCGTTTGGCAGAGATTCATTTGACGGTGCAGGAGCGACGATGGATGCGATTTTCAATCGCGGTGACTCTTGTCCAAATGCATCTTGGAACGGCGTTTATATTTCATTCTGTCCTGGTGTTACCAGTGATGATGTAACGGCACATGAATGGGCTCACGCATATACGCAGTATACAAATAACCTCATCTACCAATGGCAGTCAGGTGCGTTGAATGAAGCCTATTCAGACATTTGGGGTGAAGTTGTTGATTTGCTTAATGGCCGTGATGACTTAAATGCGCCAGACAGTTTGCGCAGTGATGGTAGCTGTTCAATTCAAGGTAACGGTACCCCTAGCGTTGACAACAGCGTTCGCTGGTTAATGGGTGAAGATACGTCTGGTTTTGGTGGTGCTATTCGCGATATGTGGAACCCTACTTGTTATGGCCATCCGGGTAAGGTCACTGACAACGAATATTGGTGTGGTACAGGTGACAATGGTGGTGTTCATATTAATTCAGGTGTTCCCAATCATGCATTTGCTCTAATGGTCGATGGTGGCACTTATAATGGTGTCACTGCCGCCGGTTTAGGTCTTGTAAAATCAGCCCATATTCATTGGGCAGCACAAAATATTTTAACCCCGTCTAGCAACTTTATCGATCATGCCG
This sequence comes from Thalassotalea euphylliae, assembly GCF_042682785.1. GTDB lineage: Bacteria > Pseudomonadota > Gammaproteobacteria > Enterobacterales > Alteromonadaceae > Thalassotalea_F > Thalassotalea_F euphylliae. The sequence continues at coordinate 1,240,025 of NZ_JBHUIB010000003.1, forward strand.
ATGCACTTGAAACAGCGTGTAGCGCACTTGTGGGCGTTAATCTAAGTGGCTTAGAGGATGGTTTACCAACAGGCGAAATCATTTCAGTCGCTGACTGTGGACAAGTGACCGACATTATCGCTGCAGTAGAGCTAAGAACGCCACCAACGCAATGTGGTTTCGAACCATTACTCTCTGCGGATGCGCCAGCGCTTTGTGAAGCTAAAGGCCAAGTCCAAACATTCTTTAGTGAAGATTTCGAAACGAATGCTATTCCGTCTGGTTGGACTGCAAGTTCACACGACGTTGCTAATCCATCCACCTTTGATAGTCCTGGCTGGTCAGTCATTGATAACCTACCTTTCGGTGCAAACGGTAATTATGCGGCATTTGCGCCTAACCTAATTGCTGGTAACTGTGGCGCCGATACAGAAGCCGGTGTAATCAACTTAGACAGCCCAGTCATTGAACTTCCTGAAGGTGTTGTACCAAATGTCGCGTTCGACCACTGGGTGGCTACAGAAACAGGCTGGGACGGCGGTAACCTCAAAGTCAGTGTGAATGGTGGTCCGTTCGTATTAGTACCAGCATCAGCCTACACCTTTAATAGCTACAATGGTGTCGTCAATAACAGTGATAATCCACTATCAGGTGAACAAGCCTTTACTGGCACCGATGGTGGCAGTGTGAGTGGTAGCTGGGGCCAATCTCAAGTTAACTTATATGGTTTAGCACTTCCAGGTGACAGCGTTCAGCTGCGTTTTGATTTTGGAACCGATGGCTGTAATGGTGTTGCTGGCTGGTACGTTGACAATGTAGAAGCCTACTCTTGTTCAGCTGAACCACTACCCATTTGTGGCGATGGAGAGTTAAATGCTGCTGAGATGTGTGATGATGGCAACCAAGTATCTGGCGATGGATGTTCTGCAAGTTGTCAGGTAGAAAGTGGCTTCTCATGTTCGGTACCAACTAGCCCAACCAACAGCACAAATGTTGTAGGTGATTGGAGCTTTGAAGCAGGCGTTCCTAACCCTAACTGGCAACCAAGTTCAACATTTACCGGCCTAGAAGGCTTCCCTATTTGTGGCCCTGGCAATGGTTGTCCTGCAGTTCCAACTAAATCGGGCAGCTGGGTTGTATGGATAGGTGGTTTGCCTAACGGCGTCACCAGTTATGTGACCCAAGAGGTAACTATACCACCTGCAGCTACAGAATTGACTGTAAACACCTTACGCGGTCTGTGTGACGCACCAGATGACTTTATTGAAGTCACTATTGATGGAAATGTTATTGGCACCGTGGTTTGTGACACAACAGAAGGAAGCTACGTTGAGCAGTCTTTCCCTGTTTCCCCTTATAATGACGGCCAAGTTCATACCTTAGCTATAGGTGGAACAGTAGGCGGTACCAACGGTACTCACTCAAACTTCTTTGTTGATGACGTTGCTATAGAAGACAATACACCGAAGCCTGGTATGCCTAGTGTCTGTACCCCTGTCGCCTCTGAAATAGCGTGTAATGCCGAGCCTGTTGGATTTGACGATGGTCTGTCACCAGACTGGACAGTGATTGACAATGCAGGAACAGGCATTGTGTGGTCGAATGTTGCAGGTTCAGGTATTGGTGGAAACTACACGGGTGGTGATGGTGATGCAGCTACAGCAAATAGTGATGCTACACCGGGTGAATTCGATACTGAATTACACTCAAACTCATTTAGCCTAGCCGGCTGGGATGGCGTTACATTGCAATACCTTGTTGATTACCAGAATCTAGCAGCGTCAGATTTCTTAAATCTCGACATCAGTACAGATGGTGGCAACAACTGGACCAATGTACTAAGTTGGAATGAAGATCACCCTGCTGGCGGCTTGTTCAATACGAACGGAGAAATAGTCTCTGTCGACTTATCTCATTTCTCCGGTGCTGATGACGTGAAACTTCGTTGGCATTACTTTGATCCAAATACAGGCGATTGGGATTGGTATGCACAAATTGACGATGTATCACTTACTTGTGATAACGAGCCACAAGTGCAGCGATGTGATGTTAATCTAGATACCTTTGTTGATAGAATTGATATTGGCCTCATCAGTGCGGCACGTAATCAGCCTGCACAACCAGGAGACCCTCGCGATTACGACGAAGATGGCATTATTAGCTTAGCGGACGCTCGCCAATGTGTTCAGCTTTGTACATTGCCAGGTTGTGCACCACAGCCGTAACGCTAGTCCATTTTCACTAGCATGTTAGTATCGTAAGCTCGGCAAATGCCGAGCTTACTTTTTGGTGGTCAACAGAGAGAATATTATATGTTTGGTTTTAGGTTTCTTTACATCGCCTGTATTTTACTCACGGGTTGCATGACTAGCAGCCCCTCTCAAAGTGCAACAAAAGCTCCCTCACAACCTTTACCGGACGCAAAAATTAATGGCTCTAGTTATGCCTCTACTTCCTCATCAACCCTTACCTTCATGGCATCAGAAACGGCTCAGTTTGAATCGCTAACGCTCAGTGTCGTAAATATTGAAGATTCCAGGTGCCCTACAGGCACTGCATGTATTTGGGCAGGGCAAATGATTGTTACCCTTGCAGTTAACAATGAACTTAACGAAAAACGACAAATAGATTTATTGACGAAGCGAGAACCTAAACCAATATCTGCACTCGGCTACACATTTTCCCTGCTAGACATTACTCCTTATCCTAAAGAAGGCCAAAGCATCCAACGTAGCGATCAAAAAGTTACGCTACATATTGAGAAGTAGCTTATTGATATTGATTAATTTTTGCTGAAAGTCTTATCCAAAGAGTTTACAGTAAACATTCGCTATAGATGAGTTATGAATTGAGTTAAAAGGTTCTACTACTCTATTACATTCCCTTTAGGTAGGTTTTGTATTGAAACATTGCATCGGCAAGTTATTTATCATTGTTTCCCTCGTTTTTCATATCAGCAGTTTCGCACATACGTGTGAAAAAACACTTACGGTGAGTGCCGCAACCAACTGGCCACCACTATCCTCTTTAGAAAACAACAGATACCAAGGGCTAGATATTGAAATTTTGGAATACGTTTTAACGAAAGCTCACTATTGTTGGACGTATGTTGCGTATCCTTCATCGAGCCGAGCATTTAACGAGCTAAGCAAAGGTCATGTCGATGTGATATTTGCTGCTAGCTACAATGAAAAGCGTGCATCTTATGCCAAATTCACGACGCCGTATCGATATGAAATTATGCAGCTGTTCACACATGCAGATATAGCCGAGAATGCGCCGCTTTCAAAACAAAGCACCATCGCCATCAATCGAGGCAGTTATTACGGTGCAAATTTTGAGAAATATAGAGCCGAATGCCCGTCCTGTGTTGTAGAAACCAACTTAGTTTCCGAAAGACTTAACTTAGTAAAACTAAAAAGAGTGGATTTTGCAGTTGAAGAATTGCTTTCAGGTAACCATCTTATAAACAAACAAGGCATTTCAGCGCTGGTAAGAGCAACAAATACCACGGTGAACAGCAATCCTGTTCACTTGATGCTTAATCCTCAAATATTTAATGAGGAAGAACTGGCAAAACTAAATCGCGCCATTGAACAAAGCGATTCAAAAATAGTAGAACTGGTTGAAAAATATCACAACCAAAGTCTGCGATAGAAAACATCATTCCGACAGTGTCGGAATTAGCTATATTTTTTAAGCTAGCAAGCTTATGAAGAAATGAATCAGAGGGCATTATGAAACTTTTACACACTATGGTTCGCGTACTCGATGTTGACGCGTCTCTACACTTTTACTGTGATTTATTGGGATTAGAGCAGACCTCTCGCCGAGATTTCGAAGAAGGTCGTTTTTCATTGATTTTTTTGAAAGCACCACAAAGTGAACACGAAATAGAGTTAACCTGGAACTGGGATCAAAAGGAAGCTTATACGGATGGTCGTAATTTTGGCCATATTGCTATGCGAGTAGAGAACATCTATGAAACGTGCCAAAAGCTTATGGATGCTGGCGTTGTAATAAATCGTCCACCACGCGACGGTCACATGGCATTTGTTCGTTCTCCCGATGGCATCTCTATCGAGCTGCTGCAAGAAGGTTACCTGGAACCACAAGAACCTTGGAAAAGCATGGAAAACACTGGTAGCTGGTAGCTGGTAGCTGGTAGCTGGTAGCCTAAAATTTTCAGGCTTAAACAAAGCTAGTGTAAAAAGGAAGCATACGCTTCCTTTTTTAATGCAATAAAAGCTATTGCTATGGTTAGTTCATCGAAGCTTGGGCATTAATGCAGCGCAAATTTTACGTATTCTGCATCGCTTCTTGTAACGCGGTTAAACATAGCGCCACATTCTCTTTTCTTGCTGCATAACCCATTAATCCAATACGCCATGCTTTCCCAGCAAATTGCCCTAATCCCGCACCAATCTCTAAATTAAACTCATTAAGCAAATAACTGCGTATTTTCGCATCGTCAAATTGCTCAGGAATAGTAACCGCATTTAACTGTGGCAAGCGCTCAGCTGCTGGAACGATAAAGTGAAGATCTAACGCTTCAAGACCTGTCGCTAACAGATCATGCATACGCTGATGCCGACGCCAGCTATTTTCTAAACCTTCTTGGTGAAGCATCACTAGCGATTCATGCAGCGCATATAGAGAGTTTACTGGCGCCGTATGGTGGTATGCGCGTTTTCCGTCGCCAGACCAATATCCCATCACCAAAGATTGATCCAAAAACCAACTTTGAACCGGCACATTTCTCGCTTTTAATTTATCAATGGCCTTGTCGCTGAAACTAATTGGCGAGATACCTGGTACACACGACAAGCATTTTTGACTACCAGAATAAATCGCGTCTATTCCCCACTCATCAACTTTTAATTCAATACCACCAAGTGACGTTACTGCATCAACAATTGTTAAACAGTCATACTGTTGGGCGATTTGGCATAATGTCTTAGCATCTGATTTAGCACCTGTTGATGTTTCCGCATGCACAAAAGCAACAACCGTCGCATCACTGTGTTGCTTTAACGCATCTTCCAATTGCTGTGGGTCAACCGCTCTGCCCCACTCACCATCAACCACTACCAGCTCTGCGCCAATGCGTTGCACGTTTTCTATCATGCGGGCGCCAAACACACCGTTGCGGCAAACAACCACTTTGTCTTCTGCAGATACTAAATTCACAAAACACGCTTCCATACCGGCTGAGCCTGGTGCGGATAAAGCGATAGTATATTCATTCTGTGTTTGAAAAGCGTATTGAAGGAGACCTTTAACCTCATCCATCATGGTAATGAATTGCGGATCCAAATGGCCGATGGTTGGTCTTGCCAAAGCAGACAATACGCGCGCGCTAACGTCTGACGGACCTGGTCCCATTAGCGTGCGCTGTGGTGGAATAAATGAAGAATAGCTCATATCAGTTTCTCTTAAGCTTTGTGGCTATTAGCGTTTTAGCGAACTCTACCATGAAGACAATCATCACATAAATTAATCATAGCTATACAAGCTATCAACCAAATTTATACTAAATATCAGAATAATTGCGCTCACCTCTTGTCGGCTACCCGCAAAATAAGGACAATGGCATTATCTACAGGAAGAGAAAAGAATAATAAATGCGTAAACGTTCACTCGTCTCTTTTATCGCTGCCCAGTGTATTGCAATGTCCGCTGTCGCAGCCACTATCCCGCTTAAATCCATTGAACAAGATATCACTGTCCTCGCTGGTGATGAATTCAAAGGTCGTAAAGTATACACACCTGAATTAGATCTCGCTGCTGACTACATCGCCAGCCGCTTTAAATCTATTGGGTTGAAACCGTTTAAAGGAAGTTTCAAACAAAACTTTTCTATTTTCTTTATTACGCCTTCTAACGCCACATTAAAAATTAATGGCGTTGATATTGCGCCTGAAAAAATTGCGTTGGCAACAACCAGCAGAAGCTTTGACTGGGATGAAGAAAGTGATGTTACACAACACCTTGTTGGAGAAAATGACGACTTACGTAAAGTCCTCGCAAAATTAAACCTGCAAGGCGGTGACCACTTTGTTGTCGTGCACCACAAGCATGAAGAATTGTTCAAACGCTACAAGCAACATTTCGAACGCGGTTTAACCAAACTTGACGACGGTAACACTGGTACAGTGATGATGGCACTGAACAACAGTAGCACGGTCAAGAATTTTAGCGCACACGGCCAATCAAGCATTTCTAATAAAGCGCTGTCGAACGTGGTTGGTGTTCTACCTGGTGCAACCAAACCGCAAGATGTCGTGCTTTACACGGCACACTATGATCACTTGGGCACAAAACTTACCAAAGGTCAGACTGAAGACGGCGACATTATTTATAACGGCGCTGACGACAATGCTTCAGGCGTTGCTGGTGTGATTAACCTTGCACAATATTTTGCGCAAAAGCGCAACAACGCTCGCACATTAATGTTTGTTGCATTCACAGCGGAAGAAGTGGGCGGTTATGGCTCTAAATATTTTTCAGACCACGTACCGGCAGACAATGTTACCGCTATGGTTAACTTAGAAATGATTGGCAAAGAGTCTAAGTTTGGCCCAGGGAAGCTTTGGATGACAGGTAAAGAGCGCTCCTCACTTGGCGACATTATGAACCAAGCTCTAAGAGGTAAAGCGAGTCCGATTCAGCCAGATCCTTACCCATTACAGCGACTATTTTATCGCTCTGACAATGCGACACTTGCACGTTTAGGCGTACCTGCTCATAGCTTTAGTACAGTACAGCTTGAAACTGACAGGCACTACCATTCAGTCACTGATGAAGCAGGTACCATTAATCTGACATCGTTAAAGCAAGTGCTGGAAACACTTGCTGAAGGCTCTCAAACACTCGTGAACGGCACGGCAACGCCTACGCGTGTTGACACCAGTAAGGTTACCGCAGACGGTAAAATTTTCTAATGTCGTCACTCCCCAGTGTTGGCATATTAGGCGCGGGATGTATCGGTAGCTATTTAGCTGGTGCCCTGCTTCCCGCCTATAAAAGTGAACCTAATAAGTTGTCGATTTTTGTCAGAGACCGTCAGCTAGCAAATATCGCTCAGCACGGTTTAAAAGTGACTGACTACAACGGTTTCGAGTCGAATACCGCAGAAAACATTTCTGCACTTACAACCAATAACACAACACTCACAGAACTGTCGCTAGATGTTTTGCTAGTGACCGTTAAATGCACAGCTGTGTCTTCATCAGTTGATGACATAAAACAAGTGGTAAGCCCAAACACAATTATCGTTGCCTTACAAAACGGCATTGGCAGTGAGAATGCAATTAAAGACGCATTGCCCAACCATACAGTAATTACGGGCATTGTCGGCTTCAATGTTACCGAAGAAGCCCCAGGACATTTTCATCGAGGTACAGAGGGTGAAGTAATCATTGAAGCTCATGAAAGAGAAGATTTAGCAACGCTGGTACGCTTGTTTAACCAGCATCATGTGCCTGCAGAACTTCGAAGCAATTTTGAACAAGTGCGCTGGGGAAAACTCTTACTAAACCTCAACAATGCGGTTAATGCCCTTGCCGACGTTCCACTGAAAAAGCAGCTGAGCGACCGCGGCTATCGCCGAGTACTTGCCAACTTAATGCAAGAAACACTCACCATACTCAAACACGCTAGAATCAAGCCTGCAAAACTGACCAAAGTGTCGCCCAATATCGTACCGCTGATCTTAAAGTCTCCCAATTGGCTTTTTACGCGTATTGCTAACCAAATGTTGGCTATTGATCCCTTAGCGCGATCGTCGATGTGGTACGACGTATCGAACAATAAAATGACCGAAGTTGATTATATCAATGGCGCCGTGGTTACCTTAGCAAAAGAGTTGGGTCTTGAAGCACCGTTAAACGCGCATATTGTTGATACGATTAAGGAGGTTGAAAAATTAAACCAAGGCAGCCCTGGTTTGTTGCCAGCTGAACTTACGCCGTCCAGCGCATAAAATGTTGCAGGTCGTCTGATTGCTCGACCGTAAAACCATGATTAAGATATAACTGTTTAGCGGGGTTTTCCAACAGTACATTCAGCGTCAAGTCTACACCTTTTTCTACTGCTTTCTTCTTACATAAATCGATCACTTGCCCGCCAATTCCCTTGCCTTGGCATTCAGGTAGGATCTGAAATTGACGAATATGTAACGCCAGATTCTCAATGCCTAGTTTGATTACACCTACAACATGGTCATCCACTTTGATGAGAAAACTTTGTTCAAAAAACTCCAATATTCTCGCCTGGTGCTGCAAATCATTCATCACAATGCCAGCTTTCGCTAGGTGCTCATCCATTGTAAGTTTCCTTAAAAACACCAAGAAACCAACATCTTGATAACTGGCTTGTTGAAAGTGAATTTTAGGGGGCTGTGAAGAAGACAACTGAAGCTTCCTTTAGTGAATTTTCCAAGAGAACATTTGAACAGTTTTTACACCAGTTAACGCCACATTGTTACATTATAACAACAGTTAGCTGCACGTTGATTAACTATTTACATGACGAGCACAACCACTTATCGTAGCAAACCTACCATTTATCGACACAGCATTGAAAAGTTTTATCGAAGCAATGCAATATCATTCGGTTAAAATTATAAGGAAGCCGTATGCACATTAATAAATCAATCATCGCATTAGCCATTTCAGGCGCAATTTTAGCGGGTTGTGGCAAAGAAACAACAACGAATACAGCAGCTACTGCAGAGCCAGCTGCGCAGCCAGCACAAGAAGTTAGCGCGCAAACTGAATCGGAAAAAGCGAACGCATTATTCGACCAGATCTTTGATGAAGGTATCGACCGCAGTCCAATGATGCAGACCTTCCTTGGAATCAAAAAAGACTACGACAAGTGGAATGACTTCTCAGAAGAGAATGAATTAAAAGAGCATGAGATTGCTAAAGCTGACCTTAAGCGTATCCAAGCGCTTGACGTGAGCAAGTTAGATAAGCAAACGGCAGTGAGCTACGCCCTTTTCGAGCAAAACTTGAAGCAAGAAATTGAAGACTACAAGTGGCGTCATCACAACTACCCTGTCAACCAAATGTTTGGTTTACACTCGCAAGTACCTGCGATGTTAATCAACCAGCAAAGCATTGCTGATGAGAAAGAAGCCAACGACTATATTTCTCGTGTCAATGGCACAAATAAGCTAATCAACCAACTAATTGAACAGCTTAAAATTCGTGAGCAAAAAGGTATTATCGCTCCTAAATTTGTATTCCCTCATGTTATTCGCGACTCAGGAAACATCATTAAAGGTGCACCTTTCACTGACGGTGAAGACAGCCCAATCCTTGCTGATTTCCGAAAAAAAGTGAACAAGCTTGAACTTGACGATGCGAAAAAAGCGGCACTTATTGCCGACGTTGAAAAAGCGCTTACAGAGCAGCTTCAACCTGCATACCAAGATCTAGTCGCCTACCTAACTGAGTTAGAGAAAAAAGCCGACACGCGTGACGGTGCTTGGAAATTCCCAGAAGGTGAAGCCTTCTTCAACAATGCACTTAACCGCACAACAACCACTGACCTTACGTCGGATCAAATTCATGAAATTGGTTTAAGTGAAGTTGCACGCATTCACGATGAAATGCGTGAAATCATGAAGAAAGTGAACTTTGAAGGCGACTTAGCGGCATTCTTCGAGTTTATGCGCAACGACAAGCAGTTCTACTACAACAGTGACGAAGAAGGTCGTGCACGCTACTTAAAAGAAGCAACCGCCTACATCGATACAATGAAAGAACGCTTAGACGAGTTATTCCTAACGAAACCTAAAGCGGGCTTAATTGTTAAAGCGGTAGAACCATTCCGCGAAAAGTCTGCAGGTAAAGCATTCTACCAGCAGCCAACACCGGACGGTTCACGCCCAGGTATTTACTACGCAAATCTTTACGATATGGAAGCTATGCCGACTTACCAAATGGAAGCACTGGCTTACCATGAAGGTATTCCAGGCCACCACATGGAAATTGCAATGAAGCAAGAACTTGAAGGTATTCCTAAGTTCCGTAAATTCGGTCGCTATACTGCTTACACCGAAGGTTGGGGTTTGTACTCTGAGCTTATCCCTAAAGAAATTGGCTTCTACCAAGACCCATATTCTGATTTCGGTCGCCTGGCGATGGAATTATGGCGTGCGTGTCGCCTGGTAGTTGACACAGGTATCCACGCGAAGAAATGGACACGCGAAAAAGGTATCGAATACTACGTAACTAACACCCCTAACGCGAAATCTGATGCGGTTAAAATGGTAGAGCGTCACGTGGTTATGCCTTCACAAGCAACAGCATACAAAATTGGTATGTTGAAGATTGTTGAGTTACGCGAAATGGCAAAAGAAAAGTTGGGCGACAAGTTCGACATTCGTCAATTCCACAACGTTGTCTTAAGCCAAGGTCCTGTACCGTTGAACGTGCTTGAAGACATGGTTAACGAATACGTAGCGAAAAATAGCTAATCGTAACGTTAAACACAGATTACACGATCTATATCAAAGGCCTCTATTGAGGCCTTTTTTATTATCTAAGCCTTTCAGATTATTGCTAAACTTGTGAAGTAGCCTAGAGTTAATAATGACATGAACAACCTTAATATTAAAAAAAGAATAGTATTAACCGGTGGACCCGGTGGTGGTAAAACAACAGCCATCGATCTCATTCGCCGCGAGTTTGCAGGAAAGCTAGCCATTGTGCCGGAATCTGCCACCATGATGTTTAGTGGCGGTATTGAACGTGCCGAGAATGACAATGTGTTAAAAGCACAGCAAACCGCTATTTTTCACCTGCAGAAACACCTAGAAGACGTGCAGCGTGCCACCTACCCCGAGTGTGTGATCCTTTGCGATCGTGGCTCTCTCGACGGCCTGGCCTATTGGCCGGGCGATGAACAAGACTTTTTCACACATATGGGGACAACGTTAGAAGAAGAGCTTGCTCGTTACGACGCCGTTATTTTCTTTGAAACAGCCGCTAAATCTGGTGAAAGCATTCGCAGCAATAACCCCGTACGAAATGAATCAGAACAAGCAGCGGTCGAATTAGATAATAAGTTGCAAGCGGTGTGGTCTAAACACCCTAACTTTAATCTTGTGGGCAGTTCAGAGTCTTTTATTCGTAAAGTCATGTTCGGGATCATGACCGTCGAAAACGTCATTGGCCAGTACCGCCCCAATAGAAATTAACCCAACAGCGATACCCTTTACGCAAAAAGGAACCAATTTATGTCATTACACATTCGTTCAGCCAACAGAGAAGACGCCCCACTTATTCACCGCTTTATTGTCGAATTAGCGATATATGAAAAAGCAGAACATGAAGTGAAAGCCATGGTTGACGATATCGCAGACTCTATTTTTTCTCATGAGTCGGCCACCCAAGCCTTGATATGTGAGTTTGACAACGAGCCTATTGGATTTGCCGTGTACTTTTTCAATTACTCTACTTGGCTTGGAAGGCATGGCCTATTCCTTGAAGATTTATATGTAACACCCTCACAGCGTGGAATAGGCGCAGGCAAAGCAATACTCAAACATTTAGCGCAAATTGCAGTGTCGAAGAATTGTGGCCGGTTTGAATGGAATGTACTTGACTGGAACACACCAGCCATAAAGTTTTATCAGTCTATCGGCGCTACACCACAAGACGAATGGGTGGGTTACCGCTTAACTGGCGATGCGCTAATAAAACTTGCTGAAAGTTGAATTATTCATGAAAATATCGCGCTCAAATCGCTAAGAGACAGACGATGAACCGTAAAAAGAAAATCAAGCAAGTGCTAACTAAAAAATTAAAAAAGAAGAATGCAAAACTGCACAACAGCAACAAACCGAAATACATCTCCAAAGCCGAGCGCGCTAAATTAGCAGCACAAGAAAGCGATGCGCAAGAAAGCATATCTGAAGAAAACACTTTTCAAGAAACCAAAGAATAATAAGCTAAAGCCGAGTCATCCCGCTTGAATGAGTTGGAGTAAGTTTGGCCTGGCATGGAACGCAAAGCCTCCCTCTGCCATTTCCTATACTCCCCTGCTTATTTAAAGGAAATAAAAAGCACGCTAATTTGGCAAGGCTATAAATATCGTTTTACCGACTCTATTCAGTTGCAAAATAGTACACCTTGCTATTTAGATAACGAAGACTCTCCTTTGCGCAGGAAAAAAGTTTAATCAAACTAAATATTAGATGAATGAGTTCAAACAAGACTTGATAGCTCATTGTCAATTAACTTACTGTGTTTCTCCTTGAAAAATTCTCTCAATAATTAACCCGTGACTTGTACTCTGTCTCTCTCACCTGCCAAAGCGGTTAAATCCCGATAACGTTTACCGGTCAGCGAGAACACTGCGTTCAACACAGCTGGCGCAACCGTCGGTACTGCGATTTCGCCGACGCCACATGGTTCTCTCATTTCAACATCGACGAGTTTGGTATGAATATTTGGCATTTGCTGCATACTCAATAAAGACAGATTATGGAAGTTGCTTTGCTGGCACTTACCTTGTTCAAACGTGACGCCGCCGTGCAATACAGGTGTAAGCCCCCAAGCAATTGAGCCTTCAATTTGCGCTTTAACACTATTTGGGTTTATCACAAGGCCACAATCAGCAACCGTATAAACATCGGTCACGACAATTTGATCATTATCTTTCTTAACTACAGCAACCTGTGCACAAAATGATTTATCGTGAAAAGCGCTTAATGCGATGCCCATTCCTTGGTCTTTAGGGTTATTTTGCCAATTGGAAAATACCTTTATTTCTTGCAATACACGTATGAACATGCGCTGTAAAAACATCACGTTCTTCATGCGTTCCGCTCGGTCTCCTTTATATTGATTTTTAGTTAGCCCTTGAAGAAGTTGAAATCTGTAATCTAACGGGTTTACGTCACATTTTTCTGCTAATTCGTCAATAAAGCACTCACGCGAAAAAACATCTAAATGGGCAACCACAGCTCGCCATGGGCCAGTTTGCACAAAGTGCGGGCGATGGAAGTGACTCTCAATAGACAGCGCTTTATGATCATAAGGAAATGTAATCTCTCCACCGCCCCATTGTTGTGTAGAAACAGCGCTGCAAGAATATTGTTCAATATTTCCGTTTTCATCAAGCTGAGCGTGCATTTCATCAGAGCGCATAGGATGGAATCGGTCATAGTGTATTTCGTCTTCTCGTGTCCATTGAAGCTTGATAGGCATCCCTATTTTTTCTGAAATGGTCGCAGCTTCAATAATAAAGTCTGCATAATAACGTCGACCAAATCCTCCGCCCATATGTAATACGTGTATTTTTATCTGTTCTTTGGCTACCCCAAAGTGTGCAGCCAAATTGGTTGCCGTATGCTGTGGCGATTGAGTGCCAGCCCACACTTCAATTGCACCCTGTTTGTAATCGACAACAGCATTTAGCGGCTCCATCAGCGCATGGGGTAAAAGCGGACTATGGTATGCTGCATGAATAGTGTTTTGAGAACTAGCTATATGATTTGGCTCATAATTAAGACTTCGTACTCTTATATGGTCATTTTTATTGTGGAGAGTTCGCAACGTTTCCGCTAACTTTGATGAGCTCGCGTCCTCTGCATAACCCTGTTTCCAAGAGACTGATAGCCTCTTAATCGCGCGTAAACATGCCCAAGTTGAGGTACCTACAACAACAATTCCGCCAAGGATACCGGTATCAAACAACCCAGATTTGATTTCTGTATCAAGCGCATAAACATCAATAACACCCTCGATTTTCATAGCTTGCGAGGCGTCAAACACATCAACACTAGCCCCGAGTGTAGGAGGGCGAAGAATACTTGCATAAAGCATATTATCTACTTCCATATCAATGCCATACACTAGCTCTCCACGCACGATTTGGTTTACGTTGTTAGTCGGCGTTGACTTTCCTACTAACGAATAGTTGATGCGTGATTTATAAGGCATGTTGTCAATAACATGCGCAGGCAATGTAACATTGGCCGCATCACCAATGAGTTGGGCAAATAACAATGACTTGTTGGTTGATTTTTGATGTACTGCACTGTTTCGACAGATGCAGTCAGCAATATCACAACCAAAACGTTTCGCCGCAGCGATAAGTAGAACCTGTTTTATACTCGCTCCTGCCTTACGCAAGATTGGCCACTCTGAAGGGATAGAGGTGCTGCCTCCCGAGTTTAATCGGCCAAACTCTTCATGCATATTCTCTATCTGACGAGAAAAATTCTGATGAAATACCGATACCGTTGACCAGTCAGCATCTAACTCTTCACAGATAATCATTGCCAGCGCATTCAACACCCCTTGCCCCATCTCCTGTTTATAACTATGGACATGCAGGCTGTTATCGGGATTTATATGGATATAAGGGTATAAATCCATGGTTCCTGACGTGCTTTCATCGCTTTCTTCTGCTAAAGATTGAGGGACATGTATACCGATAAACAAAGCACCCGATGACAAGACACTGAGCTTTAAAAATTGACGGCGTTTCAATGGTTTGTCTCCTGCATATCATTCTGCGGTTGGTCTCGTTCCTCTATAAGCGTGTGTCTCTTGACCAATTGCATCTGCCGTAGCTCCTCTACTTGTAATGCCTTAGCAGACGCGACAGATTTAATGGCCGCTTTAATGCGCAAGTAGGTGCCACAGCGACAAATGTTGACCATGTGGGTGTCGATTTCTTCATCCGTCGGGGTTGGATTACTGGACAGCAATGCACTGGCAGCCATTAATTGCCCCGCTTGGCAATATCCGCACTGTGGCACATCATGTTGAACCCAAGCCTTTTGCAGCGGGTGCAGATCACGGCTAGAATCGCTTAGCCCCTCAATAGTGTTAACAGCATGCCCTGCAGTGTCGGAGATGGGGATCGAACATGCTCTTGCCAGCCTGCCATTGAGATGAACCGAACATGCCCCACATCGGCCAATACCACACCCATACTTTGTGCCTTTCAACCCAAGCTCGTCTCGCAAAATCCAGAGAAGTGGTGTGGTCACATCTTTAGTTTTAAGGACAACCGGTTTGCCGTTTAGCGTAAAGCTGATATTGACTGTTCCTTTCGTTCCTGTATATGCAGAGAGATTCTTTTGTTTACTTGCGTGTTCACCCATTTACATTTCCTTGAGAGTCATCAGTACAACAGTTTCATTTATCAACTGCATATCACCGTAGCTGCTAGATGTAATAAAAACTTGTTTCTGCTATGACAAAAACCTGACAAATGTCTGACATCGATAAGTTCGGTCTACCAATTTCAAAATTTGCCATGTAATGCTTTTATGTACATAGTTAGACGGCGTGCGGAAATTCGGTAGTAAGGAAACTTATCTCATATGATTCAACTTGGTGACGTGTGCTTTCAGCCTGAACAGCTATTAATAAGCAAAGATGGTAAGACGGTGAGTTTGGATAAACAAAGTCGAGATATTTTGCTACTGCTCTCGGCGCAAACGGAGCCTTTAAGCAAAACACAATTAATCACGGCAATATGGCAAAACAGAGTTGTCACCGATGCCGCCATTACTAGTGCGATTCGGCGTATTAGAAAAGCATTAAATGAAATAGATAGTTCAACCGAGTACATAAAAACACTGCCCAAGGTTGGTTATCAATTATCCGTCCCCGTTGATTCAGCAGCTCACATTATCGAAACACATACGTCAGCGCACATGTCATCTGCAGCATTGCCTTCTCAACATAGCGTAAAGCCAGAATTAACAAGCCTAGCCTTTTCACCAAGTTATCTTATTTTTTTTATACCTGTTGTTTTACTCTTAACTTATATCGCCTATTTGTGGCGTACTGCACCAGCGCCAAAACTTCCGCCACTGTATATACAAGCCCAACATATCTGGTCACAAAAACAAACAGATCAAATTACTCAAGCAGTAACCTTACTCGAAAAAACGCTCGATACATTGCCAACTTTCGCGCCTGCACACAGTATGCTCGCACAAATATATACCTACAAAATGAGTCGATATTTAGGGCTGAGTGATGAAGAGTTAATTGCGCGAGGTGATTATCATTTAGCCCGAGCAGAGAAATTAGGTGCACCTAAAGTAGACGTGGCGCTAGCAAGGGCAACCCAAGCATTCTTCTTCAAACGCAACTTAGCTGTGGTTGAAGCATTTGTTCAAACCTACCAAGCGCATGATGACTGTCACGCCGATTGTCATTTCTTTATCGCCTATGCATCACCTGTTATCAATCGTTCAGATCTAGCTGTTTTGCACGCCGAATTGGCCTTTGAGATGATGCCTGATAGTCCGCTGTTTGTGTGGGAGCGCGCATGGGCACAGTTTATGTCAGGCAACTTTGATATTGCCCATGAGCGCAGACGCGAAGCAGAAGCATTTACTGGCGAGAACAATACCATTATGCAAGCGATGATCGCTCAAGCCAATAATGATCAGCCAACCGCTATTCGCTACTGGCTAATGCACTTGGTATCTGCAGGATACCTTACAAAAGCACAACAAGCTGACTTGCTAAGTCAAGCGCAAAACGCCAACCTTAATATGCCTCTTCAGCAAGCTATTGCTGACTTTGCCGTCGAGCACCCATCACTGCCAATTGACCAACGCGCCATGCTGCTATTGCTAGCCAAGCAGACAGAAGCAGCGTTTACACTAATCATCAAAGAAACTTCGCTTCAAAATCAAACACATTTGCTTTGGGCGGCCGACAATCCCGTATTTAAAAGCTCAATGCCTTCAAAACACATTCACGCAATTAAACAACATTTTTGGCAATTATCAGACACGACAACGTCCAAATAACAGGCTTATAAAAATGGCCTATTGGTTGAAAAGTTTAATGTAACGGGGGGAAAAGCTGTAAAATGTTATGTTCGCTTATCAAGGGTACGTTGTTCATATCTAGTAAATACGTCATCAAACAATCAAACATAAACCTATGAAGTAAACTTCTAGCTATGGCGCAAGTGTGACGATTGCCCTTTCCTCATTCCTATTCACTCTACTTGCAATTCAAATTAACGCGTATTAACACTAGCGTTAATTAACATCAGCTTTGCGTCTTTTCCATCAGTTAACACCGCTATGTCGCCTTCAGGTGTTACATACACATCTCTTAGCCTTCCTGTCACTTCTGTAAAAACATGGCTTTGATTAAACGCTCCATCAGCCAGGTTCACCGAATAAAGCTTTCTCTCAACAAGTGTTGTCACCAAAGCATGGCGCTGTAAAGACTCAAATCTTTTGTGTGTCGAACTGTAATAGGCCATGCCTGATGGTGCAATGGAAGGAGTCCAATCTACGCTTGGTTTCTCCATCCCTTGGTACTCGGTAAAGGGTGAAATTCGAGCTTGAGAGTAGTCTTTCCCATAGGTAATCACCGGCCAACCGTAGTTGTTGCCCGCAACTAAGTAATTTAATTCGTCGCCCCCCGCGGGGCCATGTTCATGACTAACAATTTGCTGGCTGTCTGTATCATAAATCAGCCCCTGTGGGTTTCTGTGGCCAACTGAAAATACCGCATGAGCAACGGCGTTTTCATGCGCTACAAAAGGGTTATCTTTAGGGATGCTACCATCTAGGTTGATGCGCAAAAACTTACCCAGTTGACTCGTTACTACTTGCGCCTGCTCTCGGTAATCAAAGCCATCACCACTGGAAAACAGTAATGTATCGTCAGGCAAAATTAAAATGCGACCAGCATAATGCTGCGGTGTGCCTTTGTCGGTAGCAACTTGATAGACAATGTCAGGCTTTGCAAAACCTTCGCCGGTAAATTTTGCTTTCGCGATCACTAACCGATTTGCAGACAATTCACCTTGCGCATAACTGAAGAACACTTCATTTGTTTCATCAAAGTGCGGTGATAACACAACATCCAGCAAACCACCCTGCCCAGCCACATACAAGCCGTCAAACGCTAACTTAGCTCTTGTTTGCTCATTACCGTTGACAATAACCACATGCCCATCACGCTCCGTTATTAACCATTTGCCTGAAGGCAGTTTCACCATGCTCCAGGGTGACTGTAAATCGGTTGCCAGGGTTGTTATGTTGTAAGACTCTTTAAGAGCTATTGAGTCGGCAGATACAGTAAATGACGCTATGAAAGCTAATGCAAATGAAGGGATAAATTGTTTACATAGCAAGCCTTTGGTAGGGTATGACAAAAGCTTCTTTTTAAATTCCAATAACCATGCAATTTGTGACACGTTTCCTACCTTCATTTTTCGTTTCTTGGTTGCTTACATTTACGCTAGCTAGCTTGTTTCATAGCCAATACGTTGTCAATCAATTAGTTAACGTTGGCGTTGTAGTAAAATTCAACGACAGGCTCAACTTAACGTTGGATGACTGGCTGGGTTTATTGCCGACCTACGGTAGCATTATCGCCATTGCATTTTTAATTGCCTTTCCGCTAGCTGGCTTAGCGCTTAAAAAGCTGCCAACACAGCGAACCGCGCTTTTTGCACTCGCTGGCTTCTTTGCATTCATTACGGTGTTGACCATCATCGAGTCCATCATGAATATTCATATCATTGCAGGAGCCAGAGGCTGGGGCTTTTATGCGCAGCTATTCGCTGGAACAATTGGTGGCTATGTTTTCGCTCAAATGAGCAGGTCAACACGCTAATTGCGTAACGCTATATACGCTGCGTTGTTAATGTGACGCTGACGACTATGGTTTTTCGAGAATTACCAACAACAAGTGTTTAAAGCGAAGCCAAATCGTCACCTAAAGCCACTCAAACTTCATTCAAGCAAACTGGAAAATTTCCCTTAACCTCCTATTCTCTATATGAGCTGTCTCGATGTAGGGAATGATTGAGCACGTTTATATAAACCTTTTGTTCCCGCCTTAAAAATCACATGGATTTGCTGTTTAGAGTCGTTGTCCGAGACGATGAGCTAACACACAAGTAAATAACTCAATCAAGGAAAGAGTCATGAGAAAGCTAATTCTATCACTTGACGGCGGTGGTATTCGCGGCGCCGCCACCACACAATTTCTTACCCATGTTGAAACTGAACTAAAAAATAACGGTAAATCACTAAGAGACTGCGTTGATTTTTACGCAGGTACAAGCACGGGAAGCATAATAGCTCTGGCATTAGCCACGACTGATATGACCGTTACTGATATCAACAGTTTGTATAGTGTAGGAACGGCCAAAAAAATATTCACAGAGAATAAAGGCCTGTTTGAAATAGACGGTATTAACGCCCCGAAATATGAGGCCAAACCAAAGCATAAGGTGTTATCTGACAATTTTAAAACCGCTACGTTGGGCGATGTTGCAGATGATAAACATGTACTCGCCATGGCTTATGATATTGAAAAGCGAAAGCCGACTATTTTTAAATCGACGAAAAAGAACCATCTGACCATTAAATCTGCGGAAGTAGCAGATGCCTCTAGCGCGGCACCGACATATTTTCCAACCAAAGAATTAAAAATACCCAGGATAGCTAATGAGTCATGGTTAATTGACGGGGGCGTAATTGCTAACAACCCAACCATGTGTGCGATAGCGGAAGCCAGACGAAACTGGACATCGTTGACGATGAAAGACTTCCACGTACTATCAATCGGAACAGGCTATAAAACCCGAAAAATAAATGGCCCTAAATCCCAAAAATGGGGTGCCCTCCAATGGATGACGAAAGGCGATATTTTGGACATTCTTGGTGACGAACGCGTTGTTGCCTACCAAGGAATAACCATGATTGATAACGGTAATTATATTCGTGTAAATTCTGAGCTTAAACAAACCTCATGGCTCCCGAACCCACCAGACGATGCAATGGATGACATTAGTAAAGGCAATATCAATAAACTTAAATCGCTGGGTGATTATTGGTTTAAGGTATACGGAGATGCTGTTGTTCAATTATTGCTTGATAGCTATCAAGGTGACTCGCTCGATTATATAGACCCGATTACTGGCCTGCCAAGAACATTTCCGTAACCATGTTATCGCTTGAAAGCAATAAAGCCATTCCTAGGCCTTATTGCTTTCATTTACTCATCATTGTGTAGCAAGCATTCTCGATGTGAACTACATCAATGCATCATAGGTTTTATTCATGACCTCTACGGTAATATTGTTGTTTTTATAATTACTAACAATCCGCTTTATATTAAGCTGTTTACTACGAACAAAATCGATGAAGGTGCGCGTGTAAGTCGGAATGACTTTCGGGATAGTGTTATCAGTTGCAATATTCAAAAAATCGGCCTGAAAGAGAATACCGCTATCTTCGAAGTAAGCAAAACTTTGACGTTTAGCATGTAAATTTTCTAAAACATAAAAATGCGTTCCATCGATGATTTCACCGCTGGTTATTGTGCGGAATGTAAACTTGCTGATACTTTCAGCAAACTTTGGAAACGCCTTAATTGCTGCTATTGTGTAGTCGTCTGCGAGTATGTCTGCGCCAAGCTCTACATAAGGCATTATACCCGCGATATCAGCTGCTTGAGGGTGCGTAATATGTACCGCAGTAATTTTCTTGTCAGGGAATTTATCCTGAATAAGCGTTATCGTTTTCTCCGCCAGCGAAGTGTACCCTGCTCCACCAAATACGGTAACCGTGTTGCCATTAACTTTAAACACACTATTTCGCCAAGCAGATGAATCGGTGACCAAGTAAAGGTCCTTCCCTATTTCTGTTGCTGTTAACACACCGTCACCCGGCTTAAATTCTGGTCCATAACCGGGTGGCAGTTTTAGCTTGGATGCGTCAACTTCATCAATAATGGCAAATTTATCGTTAAAGCTAATGTAGGCGGGTACTGCCGAACCGTTGTAGAATTTATTGACTGAGCGAGCAAACGTTAAACCTCGTGTGGTTTGGTAGTCGTCATATATGTAAAGCGCTTGTCGAGTGATATTGTGAAGTGACACCAATTGCAACGGTGCATCTTGAAATGCATATTCGATAACCTGCTCATCACCTTTTTTATGTGTGAGTATGGTGGTGCCTGCTTGTTTGTCTTTTCGAAGCGAAATATTTTCCGAAACGTTTTCTTCTTCAAGTAACGGTCTTACTGCGAGAAAATCAATATTCATGATGTTGTAACTCATGAAGCGATCAAAGTTTCCCATCCCTTCATTAAAGAATTGTTTTCCTAAATAGTTGCCGTTATTTTCGTAATAATAACTGTGAGTATCATTTTGAAATTGCGCCCTATCGAGAATCTGGCCACCAGCAGTGTAAAGAATATCGTTGTCATAGAAGTGCTTTTTGTCCATGTCTACTTCCACCATCCTGACCGATAACACTCTATTGGGCGTTTGGTAATCCCAAAAGTTATGAGAGCGATACTGCTTATTTAGGAAGTGATAATTTAATGAGAACTTGGTTATCGAGCGTGTGCTCTCATAGTGGGCTTGGATTTTTTCAAAAAATTGTTGTGCTTCATTCGCCCAGACTGGTGTCGCGCAAAGAGTGAAACTAGCGGTGAGACTAAAAATCAATGCTTTAAAACGGTGTGATGTCATAGAGAGTGTAAACATAAATGTTATTTTCCTCTTCCCTTGAGTAGAAGTGTAAATTCCTTACCTCAACCTATACAAAATTTAACCAACGTGCCGCCGATATCCGACAACTTGCCAGTTTTCTAGGTTAAATGACTAACGCCAACTAAAGTTGCTAAACCAAGCAAGAAAAGTGGATACTAAATCTGCCACTAAAATTAAATTATTCTGTCCATTTGTGGTATTGTTGGCCGCTGTTTGTAAGTGTTCAAAGTGAAAGAGCAAGCCGCATGGTGCGATTATTACCGTAAAGCCTGTAATTGCTCGTTAAAAGAATTCGGAGTTGAGAATGTATATGAGAGTAACTAAAGGACTTATGCTTCTTTTCGTTAGCTGTTCTTCTATGGCTATGGAGTGCACTCGCCCTGTCCTTACTGTGTTTACAGGTTATTCAACATCAGATTCA
Source organism: Thalassotalea euphylliae (assembly GCF_042682785.1). GTDB lineage: Bacteria > Pseudomonadota > Gammaproteobacteria > Enterobacterales > Alteromonadaceae > Thalassotalea_F > Thalassotalea_F euphylliae. Next base: position 1,261,953 of record NZ_JBHUIB010000003.1, read on the forward strand.
AAAATTCATGTTGAACATGGTGATGGCTACTCTGCCAGTATTGTAGATTTAGAGTTTGTAAGCAAAGACGCAAAAGCAGCAAATGATATTTTGGCGACATTGTTATTAGCGCATAAAGACGGCAAGCCCGTAAAGTTTAAGTACGCACAGCGCAAAGATGGCAACGAGCTTAGCTGTAAACCTAAAAAAAGCCAGCAAGTGTTGGCAGTCAGCATGATATAAATGCACCTGACTGCCTAACATCTACTCTATTCCCCATACAGGAAATGGGTCCTCCAACGCTTTCCAAGCGTCTTTACCCTGCAACAGCTCGTCTTCTGAGAGTAAACAACTATCTAAGCGATTGATAATGTCATGTTTATCCAACCCTTGCCCAATAAACACTAATTCTTGTCGCATATCGCCAAATGGCTCAACCCACTGTTCCTTGATAGCCGCTAGATACTCTGGATCTTGTGGCCATTGGTCGCGAGGCACAGCATACCAAAACAAACCAGCTGCGCCGTAACGAGCAATCCCCCCGGCTTGGCTCCAGCTACCGGCAAAATGAGGTCTTGTGGCTAGCCAAAAGAACCCTTTTGAACGGATTAGTTTGCCTGCAATATCCTTACTGTGCAGGAAGTCGTAAAACTTTTTCGGGTGAAAAGGACGCCTAGCAATATAAGAGAAACTGCTAATGCCAAACTCTTCTGTCTCAGGCACATGTTCACCACGCATTTCTTTTAACCAGCCTGGCGCTTGCTGTGCTTTTTCAAAGCTAAACTTATTAGTATTTAACACTTGTTTTAATGGAGCATTGCCATGTTGTATGGCAATTTGCTCTGCTTCAGTGTTCAACGTTTTTAATATACTTTTAAGGCGTTCTAATTCGTTGTCAGATATCAAGTCGGTTTTACTGATTAACAACACGTCTGCAAACTCAACTTGTTCAACAAGCAAGTCAGCGACACTGCGTTCATCCTCTTCACCTAAACTTTCGCCAACTTCATTTAACGATTTGGCTTGGTCATAATCATTTAGGAAGTTGACCGCATCAACAACCGTAACCATAGTATCTAAGGTGGCGATGTCTGACAGACTTACCCCGTCTTCGTCGGCAAATGTAAACGTTTCGGCAACAGGTAGTGGTTCTGAAATACCTGTCGACTCTATAACTAGATAGTCATATCTACCCGCTTTTGCTAAGCGATTTACTTCTTCGAGTAAGTCCTCTCTCAATGTGCAACAAATACAGCCATTGCTCATTTCAACGAGCTTTTCTTCTGAACGATTCAAATTTACTTCATTTTGAACGGTTGCAGCATCGATATTGATTTCACTCATATCGTTAACAATAACGGCAACTTTTAGCCCTTCACGGTTGTTAAGAATATGATTTAAAACTGTCGTTTTTCCTGCACCCAAAAAACCGGAGAGAACGGTAACCGGCAGTCTATTAGACTTGTTTAACATTATTGTGCCCTTTGTGCTTTATGCGTGTTGTTTATAGGCGCTTTTACCGATCAGACGAAAGTGGTCGCTAAAGCTCCCTGTGTTTGGCGTAGTTGTGCTCTTGTAATTCTTGGCAAAGTTTTACATCGGCGCAAAATTCTGCAGTTGGCCTTGCCAGTAGCCTTGGTATGCCAATAGGCTCTCCGGTTTCAACACAGTAGCCATACTCACCAAGTCGAATTCGCTCTAAAGATTGCTGAATTTTAGGCAATAGCCTTTGCTCTCTATCGACGATACGCATCAAAATTGCGCACTGCTCTTCCCACGTTGCCCTGTCACTTATATCGCTTAAATCAGGTGGGCTTAGCATTTGTTCTTTCGCTTCTCTGATGCGTTCACGTGTTGTGTCGTGTAGTTCAACCAACAATTCTCGAAAATAAGCCAACTGCTCATCATTCATATAGTCGGATGGTGGCGACTCTAAAATTTTTTCACGCAAAGATGGCGTTAACTCTACTTTTTGTGCCTGCATGTTCGTCATCTATATCAGCCAACGTTATTTGTTATGTTATAACATAACAAATAACGTTGGCAATGAATTCACGATAATGAACTGGGTGTTATGGAGTAAATTGACTTCATCCAGAGGTATGAGCCTACTCAGAGCAACTGATAAGCGGGAGGCTAGCCATGAAACTCTTTATTGCCTTCCGAAGCAAAAGCGCTATAGTCGGCCATAGACTTATAGATTAAGGAAATGAAAATGGGTTTATTAGACGCGGTAATGGGTAATGCTTCTGAAATTGATCCGTCAGAAGTCAGTGAGGAGTTATCAGTCATTTTGGCAAGTAGTGAAGACATTAAACAAGTGTTCAAAGAAGTACGTGATATGTACGTATTTACCAATAAACGTTTAATTTTAATTGATAAACAAGGACTCACGGGTCGAAAAGTTGAATATCACAACATCCCTTATAAATCGATTACACAGTTTAAAGTTGAAACGGCTGGTCATTTCGACATGGATGCCGAATTGAAAATCTGGATTTCAGGGCAGTCATCGCCAATAGAAAAAGAATTAAACAAAAAAACGGGGATTGGTATTCAGCGCTCTCTTGCTGAATATATGTTCAGTTAATAGTGAGACAGCTGTGGCTATACGTTGACTTATATTTTTGTATATAAATCATCACATTGCATAAAACTCATGCTCAAATCGTCTAGCAATAACACAATACATACAAAAAAGCCGCGATTAACGCGGCTTTTTTATTCTTATGTCCGAGCAGACAATTACATGTTTGGATAGTTAGGTCCGCCAGTACCTTCAGGCGCAACCCACGTAATATTCTGGCTTGGATCTTTAATGTCGCAAGTTTTACAGTGAATACAGTTCTGTGCATTTATCACAAACTTCTGACCTTCTTCAGACTCTTGAATTTCATATACACCAGCCGGACAATAACGTTGTGCAGGCTCAGCGTATTTTTCCATGTTAACAGCCAAAGGAATCGACGCATCTGCCAGTCTAAGGTGACACGGTTGCTCTTCTTCATGGTTTGTATTTGATAAAAATACTGAAGACAAACGGTCGAAACTTAATTTACCATCTGGTTTAGGGTAATTGATAGCTGGTACTTCACTTGCCAATTTCAGTTGAGCATGATCTAACGTTTCATCTTTTAAGTTCATTGGGAACTTACCACCAAAGATGTTTTGATCCATGGTGTTGTATGCGCCCCCCCAGAACGTACCAAACTTATGCATAGCAGGGCCGAAGTTACGGGTATTGTATAGTTCGTCGTATAACCAAGAATACTTGAACTTCTCTTCAAAACTTGTCAATTCTTTGCCGCCTTCACAGCCAGCAGACAAAGCGTCAAAAATAGCTTCGGCAGCCAACATACCTGACTTCATCGCAGTATGATTACCTTTGATTTTCGCAAAATTAATCGTACCAGCGTCACAACCAACAAGTAGACCGCCCGGCATGGTTTGCTTAGGCAGAGAATTATAACCGCCTTTTGCAATTGCACGTGCACCATATGAAACACGCTTACCACCTTCTAAATACTGTTTAATAGTTGGGTGATGTTTGTAGCGTTGGAACTCTTCAAACGGGCTTAAGTGTGGGTTTGTGTAGTTAAGATCGATGATGATCCCGACGAACACTTGGTTATTTTCTGCATGGTATAAATAGCCACCACCAGTTGTGTCACCTTCCAAAGGCCAACCTGCCGTGTGAACCACTAAACCTTCTTGATGCTTCTCCGGGTCAATGTCCCAGATTTCTTTGAAGCCAATACCGTAATGCTGCGGTGATTTGCCTTCATCAAGCTTGAAATGGTTTATTAGCTCTTTACCCAAGTGTCCGCGGCAACCTTCTGCAAATACTGTATATTTTGCGCGAAGCTCCATACCTGGCATAAATGAGTCTTTCTCGTTACCTTCGCGATCTAAGCCCATATCGCCAGTAATGATGCCACCTACACTGCCATCTTCGTTGTAAATAATTTCTTGTGCTGCAAACCCAGGGAAAATTTCTACACCGAGTTCTTCAGCTTGTTCTGCCAACCAGCGACAGACGTTACCCATACTAACAATGTAATTACCTTCATTGTGCATAGTTTTCGGTACAGAGAAGCCTGGTAACTTAGTGCCCTTTTCTTCACTTTTTAGCAAGTAAATATCATCACCCGTGACAGGTGTGTTCAGTGGAGCACCTTTTTCTTTCCAGTCAGGGAAAAGTTCATTCATAGCACGCGGTTCAAATACCGCACCAGATAAAATATGTGCGCCGACTTCTGAGCCTTTCTCGACGACACATACCATGAGCTCTTGCTCTTTTTCCTGTGCTTGTTGCATTAGTCGACACGCAGTTGCAAGACCAGATGGACCCGCACCAACGATGACAACATCAAACTCCATCGATTCGCGTTCCATGTTTCCCCCTTTTAATTCTTAGTGTTTTTGCGAATTTCAAACGTGCGTTTGAAATTCAAACATGCGTTTGATAACATCAACTCATTATAGATATTTTGGCGACAAATACTATCCTGTAAATAACAATTTACTTCGAGTGATTGATTTTGCGCAAAGGCACGAAAGGTTTCGTGCGTATAACGTTGACGTGAGCGTAAACTAAAAGTAGTCTGTCGAGCCATTATTAGAAACAGATTCTGAATGCTGAATATCGGCATTTTTGGAAAATTATCATTACAAGAAACAAGCAGAGGCGATGATGAAAGTATTAGTACCCATCAAGCGCGTAATTGACTACAACGTCAAGGTACGTGTTAAACCTGATAACTCAGATGTTGATTTAGCGAACGTAAAAATGGCAATCAACCCTTTCTGTGAGATCGCTGTAGAAGAAGCAGTTCGTCTAAAAGAAGCAGGCAGCGCAACAGAAGTTGTAGTTGTTTCAATCGGCGACAAGAAATGTCAGGAACAAATTCGTACGGCTTTAGCACTTGGTGCAGACCGTGCTATCCACATCGAGACTGAAGAAGCATTAGATTCACTAAATATCGCTAAGCTTCTACAAAAAGTGGTTGAGGAAGAAGCGCCGCAGTTAGTTATCCTTGGTAAGCAGTCGATCGATTCAGACAACAACCAAACAGGTCAAATGCTTGCTGCATTAACTGGCATGCCGCAAGGTACCTTCGCTTCAGAAGTGAAACTTGATGGTGACAAAGTTAACGTTACGCGTGAAGTAGACGGTGGTTTAAACACGGTAGCACTTAACTTACCAGCTATCGTAACTACTGACCTTCGTTTGAACGAACCTCGTTACGCAAAATTACCAGATATTATGAAAGCGAAACGCAAGCCGCTGGACGTTAAAGCAGCTGCAGATTTCGGTATCGACCTAAGCCCACGTTCAACACTTATTAAAGTAACGCCTCCTGCAGAACGCAGCGCAGGTATTGTTGTAGAAAGTGTTGACCAACTAGTGGACAAGTTAAAAACTGAAGCGAAGGTGATTTCATAATGGCTATTTTAGTATATGTAGAACACGACAACGCTAGTGTAAAAGCGGAAACATACAAAACAGTTGCAGCTGCACAAGCTATTGGTGGCGACGTTCACCTATTAGTCGCTGGTAGCGGTTGTGGTGCAGTGGCTGAAGAAGCAGCTAAAGTAGCTGGTGTTGCTAAAGTACTTGTTGCGGATAATGCAGCTTACGCTAATCAACTAGCGGAAAACGTTAGTTTGCTTGTTAAAGACTTAGCGGCTGATTACGACGTAATCATGGCTACAGCATCTACTACAGGTAAAAACTTTATGCCTCGCGTTGCAGCGTTATTAGATGTTGCACAAATTTCTGACATCATCGGTGTTGAAAGTGCTGATACATTTGTTCGCCCAATTTACGCGGGTAATGCAATTGCCACAGTACAGAGCTTAGACGCGAAGAAAGTAATCACTGTTCGCGCAACAGCATTTGATGCGGTTGCAGCAGACGGCAGTGCAGAAGTTGTAGCGTTAGATTCTGCGACAGACGCTGGTATTTCTAGCCACGTATCTGATGAATTAACAGAATCAGAGCGCCCAGACTTAGGCGCAGCACCCGTTGTTATCTCTGGTGGTCGCGGTATGCAAAACGGCGACAACTTCAAATTACTTGACGGCATTGCAGACAAGCTTGGCGCTGCGATTGGTGCGTCTCGTGCTGCGGTTGACGCAGGCTTTGTACCGAACGACATGCAGGTTGGTCAAACAGGTAAAATTGTTGCACCAGACCTTTACATTGCCGTGGGTATTTCAGGCGCTATTCAACATCTTGCGGGTATGAAAGACTCGAAAGTGATTGTAGCCATTAACAAAGACCCTGAAGCGCCAATTTTCCAGGTTGCGGATTACGGCTTAGTTGCTGATTTATTTGAAGTATTACCTGAGCTGGAAGGCAAGCTGTAATACTTTATATTGCATACAAAAACCGGCGTTTACGCCGGTTTTTTTTGGCCTGAACTTTCTCTATAATGCCCTTTCCATTCATCGAAAGACTTCAACTATGTCCTGGCAAGATCAACTCTCTCAATTAGTGTATTCCACAGAAAAAGGCAAAATAAGCCAAGAAAAAGAAGAAGTGGTAACACCCTCAGATGGGTTTGCCAAAGTGCGAAAAGAAACTAAAGGTCGAAAAGGAAAAGGCGTGATTACCATTTCTGGATTAGGCTTAAACAACAAGGAATTAAAAACACTAGCCAGCAAGCTAAAAAAAGTATGTGGCTGTGGCGGTTCAGTAGTTGATGAAACTATAGAGATTCAAGGAGATAAGCGCGACATCATTAAAGCAGAGCTAGAAAAAGCAGGCTTTAAGGTGAAGTTCATCGGTGGGTAGTTGTAGATAGGAAGTAGTATATGACGCACATTACACCTGCAGACTTATCCATTTTATTGGTTGAGCCTTCAGATACACAACAGAAAATTATAGTAGGCAAACTTGCTAAAGAAGGCATAAACCAAGTGGTTACTGCCAAAAGCATTACCGAAGCGTTTGACATGATTGAACGCCACCCGCCTGATTTGGTGGCAAGTGCGATGTACTTTGACGACGGTACTGCCCTAGATTTGCTAAAAAAAATCAAATCAAACGAAAAGCTAGCTGAAATCGCTTTTATGCTAGTGACTAGTGAATACAAGCGACAAAACTTAGAAGAGTTTAAACAGTCAGGTGTTGTCGCCCTTCTGCCTAAGCCATTTACTCCAGAGCATTTGGGCAGTGCAATTAACACTACTATTGACTTACTCTCGCCTGATGAGATGGAATTAGATTATTTCGACGTGCATGAAATTCGAGTCTTACTTGTGGATGACAGCAAGCTCGCACGAAATCATATTCGACGCGTACTTAACAATCTAGGCCTTCAAAAAGTGACGGAAGCGGAAGATGGCAAGCAAGCAATTGCTATTTTAGAAGACCAAATGTTTGATTTAGTCGTTACTGACTACAACATGCCTGAGGTAGACGGTCGAGAGCTGACAAAACATATTCGCGAAGAAAGCCAGCAATCGCATATTCCTGTGCTTATGGTGACAAGTGAAAGTAAAGACACCCATTTAGCAAACATCGAACAAGATGGCGTTAATGCACTATGTGACAAGCCGTTTGAGCCCAAGTTCGTTAAACAATTGCTATTTCAACTGCTTGAACACTAACAACGCGTAATGGTTCAAAAAAGGCAGCGATTTATTCGCTGCCTTTTTTATCCCAAGAGTACACAAGAAACGTATTATAAATTCTTCATAGCGATTGAATTAAAGACTTTTATACTGCCTGAGCTTCATCGCTATTTTATTGTGGGAAACTTTTAAACGTTCGGCTAACTTTCGTGTACTTGGGTATTTTGGCCAAAAAGATTCAATTAATTGCTTCTCAAATATTTCCTGCGCCTCAGACCAGCTGTTAACGCCTTCAAAATTTAATCCAGCCAAAGGTGTTTCATTATCAATAATTGAATCTACCTCGATTGAAGATAGCGCTTTGTTAACATCTGAGAGCTCAATTTCGCTCCCTTCAAGTAAGGCAACTAATCGAAACATGACATTTTGAAGCTGCCTTACGTTGCCTGGCCATGCGTAATTGCATAAACAGGCAATTGCGTCACTGCTAACATCAGGAATATTTTGATTTACCTGTGCCGCCGCATTTTCAATAAAGTAGTAACACAGTTCAGCGATATCTTCTTTTCGTTGACGCAATGCCGGTATCGACAAGTTGAGTACATTGAGTCGATAAAACAAATCTTCACGAAACCCTTTTTCTTGCACAAGTTTGTCAAGCGGTTGATGGGTCGCTGAAATAATACGGATATTGGCAAATAGTTCTTTAGTGCTACCAAGACGACGAAAGCGATAGTCTTGCAAAAAACGCAATAACTTGGCTTGCAAGTAAACAGACATTTCAGCCACTTCATCAAGGAAAACGGTACCGCCATCTGCAAGCTCAAATAAACCGGGCTTGCCACTCGCCTGAGCACCGGTGAATGCTCCAGAAGCATAGCCAAATAACTCACTCTCGAGTAACTGCTCAGAAAGCGACGCACAGTTAATAGCGAGAAACGGTGCATTTTTCCTTTGGCTGCTGGCGTGAATTGCTCTAGCAAACAACTCCTTACCAGTGCCTGTCTCACCTGCAATAAAAACAGGCATATCAAGTTGTGCTAATCGAGCTGCTTGCTGCTTTATCGCTTTAATAGGCGCAGAGTCACCAACAATGTCATCGATGTTTACGATTTTGTGCTCGGACTGCAACGCTGTTATGTGCCGCCCTAATGCGTTAGGCGAGCGCAACAGAAGCACAGCCCCCTGAAATGTGCCCTCAACCCATAATGGAGAGATATCACCAAAATAATGTTTATCTTGGTAGCTGACTTCAATGCTAGTAGCGGATGAGGTTTTGATATCACGAAGCGATAGACTGGTAAAATTAGCAATGCTACGGCCAATAAATGTAGCTTCTAACTGATTCGTTGATATGACTTTGCCGTCTTTATCCAAATCAAAAATTGGGTCGGGTAATCGCCTAAGTAGCGCATCCAAATGTTGCTCTCTAGACTCTGTAGGTAAAAGTTCGATAACTTCAATTCGTTTAATGCCAGCAATCCCCTCTAAAGCAGCCGATACAGAATCAACGCTTTTAGGTCCTTGTAAATGCAAATAAAGTGCTTGGCTCACAACCTCTAAAGCCAAAACATCCCATGCTTGATTCGCTACGCTGTGCAAAATCTCCTGACTAATACCAAGTCGATCTGCACAAGAAACCTTTATCTTCACATTGCTCATGTAATATTTTTATTACTTGTAATAAACTAATTACATTTCAGCAGATCTCTTCATTAAAGTCCAACACGCTCTTAATTTATGTAAAACAAACAGTTAAATAGTATATGAACGTAATATTTTTATTACACACCAAGACACAATCAAACCTAACCTATTGTTTTTAATATAAATAAATACTGGCAACCTAATTGCTATGTTGAATTAAATACATAATAAAAGCACGATTTAACGTGCAGAACGGTTGAGAGAAACATGGCAAACAGCAAATTTATTGAAACTCAGGCTATTCACGCAGGTCGCATTCACGACGAACAATTCGGCTCTTTAGCGACTCCGCTGTATCAAACATCTACATTTATTTTTGACAACGCACAACAAGGTGCAAATCGTTTTGCAGGTGAAGAAGACGGTTTCATATACAGCAGACTAGGGAACCCAACCACAAGACAGCTAGAGCAACGCGTTGCTGCGATGGAAGGGATGGAAGATGCAGCAGCGACCGCAACAGGTATGGGTGCTGTGTCCGGTGCACTATTGGCTAATTTAGAGAGTGGTGACCATTTAATCGCATCAAAAGCAGTGTATGGTTGTTCATATGCACTCATGGCACATCAACTAACCAAATGGGGTATTGAAGTCACTTTTGTTGATATGACAGAGCCAGAGAACATTGAAAAAGCGATTCAACCTAATACCAAAGTGATGTTCTTGGAGACGCCTATCAATCCAAACCTTGTTGTATTAGACCTTGAAATGATTGCCAGCATTGCCAAAAAACACAATATCATTTCAATTGTAGATAACACTTTCCTAACGCCAGTTCTCCAAAAGCCTGCTGAAATGGGTATCGATATTATTATCCATAGTGCGACCAAATACTTAAACGGACATGGAGATGTCGTTGCAGGTATTATCTGCGGAACATTTGAGATGATAGGCCATATCAAGATGACTATCCTTAAAGATATCGGCGCAACAATGAGTCCACATGACGCTTGGCTAATTTTACGCGGTATTAAAACATTACCTATCCGTATGCAACAACACTGCAGTAATGCACAGCATGTAGCTGAATTCTTAGAGCAGCACCCAATGGTAGAAACGGTTTACTACCCAGGTTTGAAGTCTCATCCAGGAAACAAATTTATCGGCACACAAATGAAAGCGGCTGGTGGTGTTATTGCATTTGAAATAAAAGGTGATTTGCAGCAAGGCACAGAGTTTATTAATCGGATGCAATTATTCTCAATTGCTGTAAGCCTGGGCGATGCAGAGTCACTGATTCAACACCCAGCCTCCATGACACATTCACCATACTCGCAAGAAGAACGTTTAGAGGCCGGTATTAGTGACACATTGATTCGCGTCTCTATCGGCCTTGAAAACGCAGAAGACTTAGTGGCTGACTTACAGCAGTCTCTTGATCAAATAAGCACATTAGAATCTGACAATAGCGCGCAAAAAGTGGCATAAGTCGCGTTTACTTCGACAGTATTGCCTTAATCGCAGGCACTACTGTCGATTTAATTTCCTCAACTTTAGACCCTTCATACGCTTTAACAGGATGAACACCCCAGATAGGTTTAGGCCAAGCCGCATCATTTTCAAATCTAACAACGTGATGAATATGTAACTGAGGACAGACATTGCCCAGAGCCGCCACATTCATTTTTTTGCCATTAAAAAGCTGCATTAGCACTTCACTTAGCATACTTGACTCATTCAGAAACTGTTGCTGTTCATTCCAGTCTAGCTGGTAAATATCTTGAACATCCTCAACTCTTGGTACCAAAATGAACCAGGGATACTGACTGTCGTTACACAGTAATAACTTACATAATGGTAAATCCATCAGTTCTATACAGTCAGCTGCTAATTGCGGATGCAAAGCAAATGTAGTCATCTTTTATCTCTTTTTCTTTTTGGGTTTATTTTTTCGGCCACGGCCTCGAGCTTCTTTACGAGCTTCTCGCTCAGCAATTTTCTTCTCTTCTAACTGGGCAAAATGCTCGATTTCTTTCTCTACCATTTCAGGTGTTTCAAAGGTGATTTCACCGAGCGTTTTATCCCTAATTTCATTTATTAAAATAGCCGACGCCTTGTGAAAATCAACATAGCCCCCACTCTTCACACAGCCTCGTTTTCTGCCTATCTCTTCAATAAGTTCAACTTCTGTGTGTGGTAGCGTCTCTATTTTATAGCGCTCAGATAAACGATCTGGATAAGCCTCCAATAAATACTCTGCTGCAAAACAAGCGATTTCATCGTGATCAAACGCAGTATCTTTTACGGCACTGGTTACGGCCAATCGATATCCACTGTTTTCATTAACTATTTTGGGCCACAACATACCTGGTGTATCGTATAAATATAAACCGTCATCTAAACGAATACGTTGCTGTCCTTTCGTAACAGCAGGCTCATTACCCACTTTAGCTTTAGCTTTACCGACAAGTGTATTAATCAACGTGGATTTACCAACGTTAGGTATTCCCATAATGACGGCATTAATTTGTTTACCGGTTTCATTTTTAGACGGTGCCAACTTACGAATAAGCTCAGGAATTTGTTTCGCTATCGAAGGTTGTTCCGTCGTTAACGCAATTGCTTTTACATTTTGCTGGGCATCAAGATACTCAAGCCATCGTTTCGTTAAGGCAGGATCTGCTAAATCACTTTTATTCAAAATTTTGATCAAAGGTTTATCACCCCTGATCTCAGTGATCATTGGATTTTCACTACTAAAAGGAAGGCGAGCATCACAGACTTCAATAACCACATCTATGGTAGGTAATATCTCTTTAATTTCTTTTTGGGCCTTATGCATATGACCCGGAAACCAATTAATCGCCATGATAAGTTTCTAAAAATAAATAAAAATAATTTTAACAAGTTACGCATTTTAATGCTGTAATTATATTGGTAACGGTAGAAAAACCTAATAAATAGAATTGCTTCCCTCTTCAATGTAAGGACAACATTATGATTAGAGCATTACTGTGTGTATTAATGGGTCTTTTTCACTTGCCAGTAACGGCGCAATATCATATTAGCTTTGAAAAAGGAGAATCTACATCACGTGCATCACCTGGCGCTAAAAAATATACGGTCGGTTACGTTCACAACAAACCCTTCTATCAATTCTCTAACGTCAATGTATATCTCGGTATCGATGCAAGTTATTGGGACTGGGATAATCACTACGGTAACGACATTACCGGGGGCGCTATGACACCCACACTGACTATCAATGACACCCTCTTTGGTGTCGATGTCTTTTATCGAATAGGTATCGGGTTAACGTATGTCGATGCCATTAAGTGGCACAACCGTGATTTAGGTGACAACTGGCTCTTCGAGAATAAAGCTGAATTTGGCATCTCCCCTCTACAACATCACACGATAAAACTCGCAGTGAACCATTACTCGAATGCAGGGCTAAACCAATATAACGATGGAACGAATTTGTTGTAT
>NZ_JBHUIB010000004.1:0-68238 GCF_042682785.1 Thalassotalea euphylliae
ATAGCGTTATAGAACCACCTGATCCCATGCCGAACTCAGAAGTGAAATGTAACTGCGCCGATGGTAGTGTGGGAGGTCCCATGTGAGAGTAGGTCATTGCTAGGCACTTATTACGAAGAGCCCGCTTAATGAGCGGGCTTTTTACTTTAAGCTTTTATTGTTTAATAACATGCTTTTAACGCCGATATTAACCAATAACAGTTTTATTACTGGCAACCATAGCATTGTAGTACCACCTGATCCCATGCCGAACTCAGAAGTGAAATGCAATAGCGCCGATGGTAGTGTGGGAGGTCCCATGTGAGAGTAGGACATTGCCAGTATCCTATTTAAGCCCTAGTCTATGACTGGGGCTTTTTTGTATGGAAAAAAAATGGATTGGAAAGCATCTCAGACATTTGAACAGGCAAGGCTAAGAGCAAACTTAGTTAATAAAATACGTAATTACTTTGCTAAACAAGACGTAATCGAAGTTGATACCGCATTGCTTTGCCAAGGAACCATTACTGACCCATATATAGATGCAATTCAATCGACTTATGATTGGCTTCCTGAAGGCAGTAAGACCTTCTATTTACAAACTTCGCCTGAATATGCGATGAAACGCTTATTGGCTTCAGGGTATGGCGATATTTATCAGGTTTGTAAAGCGTTTCGACATGAACCTTACGGCACGTATCACAATGCCGAGTTTACGATGCTTGAGTGGTACCGGTTAGGCTTTTCGATGCATGACTTAATTGATGATGTAATAGGTCTGTTGAGCGTGACTTTAGATATTAAGAAGGTAGAGAAGATGACATATGAAGACGCCTTTATTAAATACCTTGATATCAACCCGCTAGAAACATCCTTCGATAAATGTCTCGAAAAATTGTCTTTATTGGGCGGCATTGAACCATGGCTGGCCGAGTGCAATGATCTTGATACCTTATTACAATTTATGTTTGCCACCTATGTAGAATCCAACATAGGGCAAACTTGTCCAGTTGTTATTTATAACTTTCCATCTAGCCAAGCGTCACTTGCAAAGATAGACAGCAAAGATCATAGAGTCGCAAAGCGATTTGAGGTGTATTTTAAGAATGTAGAGTTGGCCAATGGATTTGAAGAGCTAACGTGTGCACAAAGCCAACGTTTGCGCTTTAAAGAAGACAATCTTAAAAGAAAAAAGCTTGGTCTTGAACAGCGGCCGGTTGACGAAAAATTCTTAGCTAGCTTAGAAGCCGGACTACCAGATTGCTCTGGTGTAGCGTTAGGTGTTGATAGGTTAGTAATGTTAGCGACAGATACACATCATATTAGCGAAGTCATACCTTTTTGTGTTGACAAAACGTAACAAGATTATATGTGACGATATCACAGCATGTGATATAATCTCATTCATTGGTATAACGTTTAACTGGGTAATTTTGTGTTAGATAGAATTGGTATTGCAGCTACTTCTCTTTGTGCATTGCACTGTATTTTGCTGCCTATTTTATTACCTGCTTTACCATTATTGGGCTTGACGTTTCTGGCTGATCACACGTGGGAACATGTGTTTCTTATACTCACAGCAGTGTTAGGTACTATTGCGCTTTTTTCAGGATTTAAACGCTATCACAAACGTTTATACCCTTTTTATTTGCTCTATCTAGGTGTTGCTGTGTATTGGATTAAGCATGATTTCCCAGAAGAGTACCAGCCTATCTTTATTATCTGTGGTGCATTGTTAATTGTAGGCGCACATTTCATAAATATGAAACTCTGTAATAGCTGCAAACAATGCTGTACAGACCATGACTGTACAGCATAACTGCTAAACGTAATCTACAGTTCCAAATCTTTAAGTTTCCGAGTTAATGTATTTCGGCCCCAACCTAGTTTTTTAGCCGCTTCTTGTTTATGACCGCCAGTGAAAATTAACGCTCTTTGTAGCATGATTTTTTCGAACTCAGGTGTCGCTTGATCGAGTATATCATTTCGGCCTTTTGCTAATTGTTCGTCCATCCATTGACTCAGTAACACTTGCCAAGTATCAACGCCATTAATTTCCGTTACTGGCGACTCGTTAAGCTCTTCAGGGAGGTCTTCAGGGAGTATCTCTTTACCGCTAGCCATTACGGTTAAGAAACGGCATATATTTTCTAATTGTCTAACGTTACCTGGCCAATTACTTTGCATTAATTTTACGAGTGATGATTTGTGCAGTGTTTTCGGCTCTACGCCCAACTCTTCAGCGGCCAATTTCAAAAAGTGATTGGCGAGTTGTTCTATGTCTTCTTTTCTTTCGCGTAATGCCGGTAGCTGGATACGAATAACATTTAGGCGGTGGAATAAATCTTCTCGAAAGTCTCCTTCCTTTACCTTTTCTTCTAAGTTTTGATGTGTTGCTGCAATAATGCGTACATCGACCTTTATTGGCGAGTGGCCGCCAACTCGATAAAACTGACCATCAGCTAGAACACGTAAAAGCCGAGTTTGAACGTCAAGTGGCATATCGCCTATTTCATCAAGGAAAAGTGTGCCATTGTGTGCTTGTTCAAATCGACCTTGGCGTACGGTATTTGCACCCGTAAATGCGCCTTTTTCATGACCAAATAATTCAGATTCAATCAGATCTTTTGGAATTGCTGCCATATTGAGGGGGATGAAGGTCTCATTTGCTCTAGGGCTATGCATATGAAGCGCATGTGCCACTAGCTCCTTACCTGTGCCAGACTCACCGTTGATTAGGACGCTGATACTCGAGCGTGATAAGCGCCCAATTGCTCGAAACACCTCTTGCATCGCAGGAGCTTCGCCAATGATGCCTACAGCACTAGATTGTGGTTGTTTCTGCTTTGCTTTAGCACTTTGCTCTCTTGCATGTGAGAGGGCCCTTCTGGCTAATGAAACAGCATCATCAATATCAAACGGTTTAGGCAAGTATTCGAAAGCACCACCTTGGTAGGCATTTACGGCACTATCCAAATCTGAATGTGCTGTCATGATAATCACAGGGATATCTGGATATTGGCTGCTGATGTTATTCAGTAATTCCATTCCGTCCATATTGGGCATACGGATATCTGAAATAATAATTTCTGGTTGGCCGTGGTCTAAAGCTGTAAGCAAGTTATTGGCGTTTTCAAAAGAGGCACAACTAATTTCTTCGCTATTCAATGCTTTCTCTAATACCCAGCGAATTGAGCTGTCATCATCTACTATCCATACTTGTTCAGCTATCATATTGTCGTCTCTTCAGAAATTGGTAATAAAATGGTGAATTCCGTGCGCCCTGGGCGGCTTTGACAAGAAAGTTTTCCTTTGTGTTGATTAACGAGTGTTTGAGAAATGGATAAGCCCAACCCTGTACCGTTTGAGCGTCCTGATACCATGGGGTAGAACAATGTATCTTGAATATCTTCTGGAATGCCCGGTCCAAAATCGATGATGCTGACGACGATACAAAGCTTGATGCGTTTACCATTGATGGTCTGGTTGCTTGCTACACGTGTTTTTAAGGTGATTTTGCTACCAGGCTCAATGGCTTGAATAGCATTGTTAACGATATTCAAAATTGATTGCAGCATTTTGTCAGCATCAAAGGCGATGTCTGGTATAGAAGGATCGTAATCCCTTACTAATTCGACATTTTTCTCGTTATCGTATTTGATTAGTTGAGTGACCTTTTCCAGCACTAAATGAATATTTTGCACTTCCATTTTAGGTAGTTGGTTAGGTCCTAATAAGCGGTCAACTAAATTACGCAGTCTATCCGCTTGCTCGATAATCATTGAGGTGTATTCTTGCTGTTCGTTATTCAACTCTTTCGTTAACAGTTGTGCTGCACCACGAAGACCTCCCAGCGGGTTCTTTATTTCATGCGCTAAGCCACGGATCAGATCGCGTGCTGATTCCCACTGCTGTTGTTGGAAGCTTTCTGCACTGATCTGCTTTTGCTGATCGATTTGTTTAAGTTCTAACAAAATGTGTGGCTTACCGTTAAACTCAGCACTTGAAGCGGTGACTTCTGCGGTAAACTTGTAGTGATCATTTAATTGAATGGTGACATCACTATCACTGAATTCTTGACCGCTTTCGATAACTTGCTGCAAGCGAATCGCATCGATGGTGCAATCGGGCAGCACATCATTGAACACAACGTTATGTAGCTTATTAAAGCTCTTGATTAATAGCGCTTCAGCGGCAGGGTTGAGGTACTGAATCGTTAGTTTTGCGTCTAATACAATGACCGCAGTAACCAGCTGGTTCGCTAATTGCTGTTGGTATAAAAGTTTGTGAGTTTGCAAATCGGCTCGCTTAAACAACAGTATACTCCGCTTGCACCAAAGTTGTGCATCATAACTGTAACTATACGTTTAAACCTACTTATTTGCACGCTTGTGGGCTAGTTAACAGAAGCCCTGTGCATATAGAAGGTCACTGTATCTGACGATGCAATAACCTTGCCTTTATCATTGATTAATTCAATTTTAACTTGATGTTCGCCGCGGTCTACATTTCGTAGTGCAAACATGGAGTGGGTTTGTGGTGCTTGGTAGGGTTTTCCATCGAGATAGAGCTGCACTCGAAAACCTCTTTTGAAGATAGGTTTGATACCACCGGCAACATACACTGAACCGCTGTTATCCCGTATAGTTGCATTCTGTTCAGGCTGTGTAATGACAACGTGGTATTTGTCTTCAATGACTTTAGGTTTTATGTCGAGTATCGAGGTATCGACGGAAGGTAACACTGCAACTTCTTCTTTAACTTCAACTTCTTCAGCGCCAGGTCTAGGGCTGTCAGAAAACACAAGCACACCATTTTCGTCTCGCCATACGTAGACTTTCGCTTGTCCTGCCCACACGGGCATAGACAGCGCTACGCTGACTAATAAAATGACTAAGTGCTTCATATGCTTAACAAGTTGCTCCTGCAGTGCCTACTAGTTAATCTAAACAAAATATACAATTTCTGCCACAAAAAAAGCCCGCCTAGGCGAGCTTTTTAAATTTAAATTGTCTGTTAAATTTTATATTAACAAACTATTTACAACTAAACGCTGTAGTACATTTGGAACTCAACTGGGTGAGTTGTCATGTTTAGTCTTTCAACTTCTTCGCGCTTCAGGCCAATGTATGCATCAATCATGTCTGCATCCATTACACCGCCTTCCATCAAGAATTCTTTGTCAGCTTCTAGTGCATTAAGCGCTTCTTCAAAAGATGATGCTACTTGTGGAATAGCTGCAGCTTCTTCTGCTGGTAAGTCGTATAAGTCTTTATCCATTGCATCACCAGGGTGGATCTTGTTCTTGATACCGTCAAGACCAGCCATAAGCATTGCTGTGAATGCTAAGTATGGGTTAGCTGTTGGATCAGGGAAGCGAACTTCGATACGACGTGCCTTCGGAGAAGGAACTACTGGGATACGGATTGAAGCAGAACGGTTACGTGCTGAGTAAGCAAGCATTACAGGTGCTTCGAAACCAGGAACTAGACGCTTGTATGAGTTAGTAGACGCGTTAGTGAAAGCATTGATAGCTTTAGCGTGCTTAATAATACCGCCGATGTAGTAAAGTGCAGTTTCAGAAAGACCGCCGTACTTGTCACCAGAGAATAAGTTAACGCCATCTTTTGCTAACGATTGGTGACAGTGCATACCTGTACCGTTATCACCAACTAGTGGCTTAGGCATGAATGTAGCTGTTTTGCCGTAAGCGTCTGCAACGTTGTGTACTACGTACTTGTAGATTTGAACTTCATCGGCTTTGCTAACCATAGTGTTGAATCGACATGCAATTTCGTTTTGACCACATGTAGCAACTTCATGGTGATGCGCTTCTACAACTAAGCCCATTTCTTCCATTACAAGACACATTGCTGAACGAAGGTCTTGTGAAGAGTCTACTGGAGCTACTGGGAAGTAACCGCCTTTAACACCTGGACGATGGCCTTTGTTGCCGCCTTCGTAATCTGTGTCTGAGTTCCAAGCAGCCTCTGGATCATCAATTGAGTACGAAGCGCCTGACATGTCTGCTTTGAATTTAACGTCTTCAAATACGAAGAATTCTGGCTCTGGACCGAAAAGAACGGTATCAGCAATACCTGTTGAACGCATGTAGTCTTCAGCACGCTTTGCAACAGAACGAGGATCACGGCTGTAACCTTGCATAGTTGCAGGCTCAACGATGTCACAACGTACATTTAAAGTAACTTCTTCAGTGAACGGGTCTAAAACAGCAGTAGATGCATCTGGCATTAAGATCATGTCAGATTCATTGATACCTTTCCAACCAGCAATTGAAGAACCATCGAACATTTTACCTTCTTCGAAGAAGTCTTCGTCGATTTGGTGGTGAGGTAATGAAACGTGTTGCTCTTTACCTTTCGTATCAGTAAAGCGAAGGTCAACGAACTTAACGTCGTTTTCTTTAATCAAATCTAAAACTGCTTTTGACATTGATAGTCTCCAGTGAAGTTATCTTACTTTATTTAAAATGCTTTGCATTCGGCTTGGCAGAGTATTAGCTATTATCGTGCCAAGCCTTCAGCGTAGTAAAAATGGGCAGTTCAAGGACTTCTGCTCATCGTGATGCACAAAAATGGTGCGATCGTGGTGCCAAAATGGTGCAGAATGAGTGTAGTGAACAATTTTGCCTTATACCAGTGCAATAGTGTGAAACTTTATATCCAGAGTGTTAACAAATGGCTAAAAGGTCGGATTTAATTTATTTGTACTATCGAGTGCTGTACAATACGCGCCCAATTGAAGTCTCAGAGCAAAGCCCGTGTTAGATAAATTACGTAATATTGCCATCATCGCCCACGTTGATCATGGTAAAACCACATTAGTAGACAAGTTGTTAGAGCAATCTGGCACTCTTGGTGACCGTTCAGATCATGACGAACGTGTTATGGATTCAAACGATATTGAAAAAGAGCGTGGTATCACGATTCTAGCTAAGAATACGGCTATTAATTGGAATGATTACCGTGTGAATATTGTCGATACTCCGGGTCACGCCGATTTTGGTGGTGAAGTAGAGCGCGTAATGTCAATGGTAGACTCTGTGTTACTGATCGTTGATGCGCAAGAAGGTCCTATGCCACAAACGCGTTTTGTTACGCAAAAGGCATTTGCTCAAGGTTTAAAACCAATTGTTGTTATTAATAAGATTGATAAGCCAGGTTCACGTCCTGATTGGGTAATGGATCAAGTATTCGATTTATTCGATAACTTAGGTGCAACTGATGAGCAGTTAGATTTCCAGGTTGTTTATGCATCAGCAATTAATGGTTGGGCGACTACGGAAGAAGGTGCTACCGGCACAGATATGACACCGTTGTTTGAAACAATTATTGACCAAGTACCTTCACCAGACGCGGATCCAGAAGGCGCTTTCCAGATGCAAATCTCACAACTAGATTACAGCTCATACTTAGGTGTAATCGGTGTTGGTCGTGTAACACGTGGTTCAGTAAAACCAAATCAGCAGGTAACCGTGCAAACGGCTGGTGGTCAAGTTCACAACGGCAAAGTAGGTAAAGTATTTGGATACTTAGGTCTTGATCGCCATGAAGTTGAGAAAGCAGAAGCGGGTGACATTATCGCGATCACCGGTTTAGGTGAACTTAAGATTTCGGACACGATTTGTTGTCCAAATGAAGTGGCACCATTACCGCCACTTTCTGTTGATGAGCCGACAGTAACTATGACGTTCCAAGTAAATACGTCACCGTTCTCAGGTCAAGAAGGTAAATATGTTACATCGCGTAATATTAAAGACCGTTTAGATCAAGAGCTTATTCATAACGTAGCATTGCGTGTTGAACAGCAAGATGACCCTGACAAGTTTAAAGTATCTGGTCGTGGTGAGCTTCATTTAGGTATTTTGATTGAAAACATGCGCCGTGAAGGTTACGAATTAGCCGTATCTCGCCCTGAAGTTATTATGCGCGAAGTGGATGGCCAGCTTGAAGAACCATACGAAACCGTAACCATTGATGTTGAAGAAGAGCATCAAGGTTCAGTAATGGAAAAAATGGGCCTTCGTAAAGCTGAACTTACTGATATGGCACCAGATGGGAAAGGTCGTATTCGTATGGACTTTATCATGCCAAGCCGCGGTTTAATTGGCTTCCAAACTGAGTTTATGACATTAACATCTGGCTCGGGTCTTATTTACCATACGTTCTTACAGTACGGTCCTCATAAAGGTGGCGAGATTGGCCAACGTCTAAACGGTGTACTCATTTCAAATGCACAAGGTAAGGCGCTTACAAACGCACTATTTAACTTACAAGAACGTGGTCGTTTAATGATTGGTCATGGTGTTGAAGTCTATGAAGGTATGATTATTGGTATTCATAGCCGAGACAATGACTTAACAGTGAATGCTCTTAAAGGTAAGCAACTAACTAACGTACGTGCATCTGGTACTGACGATGCGCAAGTACTAACGCCACCAATCAATATGTCGTTAGAACAAGCGTTAGAGTTCATTGATGATGATGAATTAGTGGAAGTAACACCAGAGAACATTCGTATTCGTAAGAAGTGGCTAAAAGAGTCAGATCGCAAGCGCGAGAGCCGCTCTAAGAAGTAGTGTTTAGTCACTAATTACCGTAAAAAGCCAAGCATTTGCTTGGCTTTTTTATTTCTAGTTGGGTTTCTATTCACGTACAAACTTTCCAAAAACTTCCATCTTTTTTGTAAGACATCTCTCAAACATCTGTAGGTTTACGCATTATCAAAAGTCATAAGTCGCTTAGCCCGCGGGCTAACACACTGTTTATTTGAATAATTTTTGAAAGGTTACAAACCTGTAAACAATTTGAACGAATTTTTACAGCTGGATAACAGAACAAGCGGGCAGTCGCTGCTAGAATTTACATTATGTTGATAACTGGTTTTAGTGGAGTGAGTAGTATGGAAACAAGCAAACTTAGCCGCATGAACTTACTTTTTGAAAAAGTCATGGCAAGTAACGCAAACTTGAAGGAACAAGCAGAGCTAAAAGCGTTATACAAAGAATTTATTGACGATGGTCGTTCGGTTATCGATCCAAGTGCCGTGCATCAGTACTATGCAGAGCGTACTGAATCACACGGCATCTTTAGTTTGCTAGGTTAAGTTGATACAACCTCTAGCCTTCTTCACTGTTTAACAATGATAAGAAGTATTCTGATTCTTTAATTGCTGTATTCATTTCACCAATCAAGGCGTTAATATCAGCTTTAATATCGTTATATTCGCCTTCAAGTGAGCCTATCGCTTTCGCGTTTAAGTTATGCTTGAGAAATAGCGTATTGTCTTTTAATGCAGCCAACACAGGGTCCATTTTACTCTCAGCGCGCACCATAGCTTTGACTAACCGGTCATATTTACGGCGTGTATCTTTCATTTTCACGCGGCTTTGGCTTTTTAGTTTTGCACTGGAGTACTGTTCAATTTCATCAGCCCATTCATCAAACAACGCATCACCAACATCTTGAATGTTTTTAATGCGGTTAGACACTTCAGCAGCAGCATCTTCACTCGCTTCATAGTTCGCGAGCGTCGCTTCATACTGATCTTGTAAGTCACCGCCATCAAACTCTATCAATACTGATAATTGTTCTAACGCGCTAGTGAATTGTTCTTGGGCGTCTTGTTGCGCTTCCTGAGCGTTCTCGACTTCGTCGGCCAATAAGTCTCTTTTGTGTTTGCCAAAACTCTCCATCGCGGAGTAGTACGCAGATTGACAACCTGACAGCAAAACGAAACAGCACAAAATCCAAAAAGGTTTTGTTAGTGGCTTAAGCATTATCAGCCTCCCTTATATTTGGCCGCGTCAATAATGCACCAAAGATAAACTATTGGTACGAGTAACCACCCTATAGCAATCCATACTAGTATCCAAGAAATAGCCATACCAACAAAAAACAATATCGCGGCTAACAACCTACCTTGAACTAATTGACCCAAACCGGGAAGGAAAAAACTACAAATAGCGGCTAATACGTTGCCACCTGAACCCTGACCTGACATAGTGATATCCTACTAATTATGTTATATTTTCTAGGCTTACATGCCTTTAAAGCATAGTATAAACCTAATATAACCAAAATCGCTAATAATGAAACCGATGACCCATTTAGCAAGCCTGTTTCAACACTCTGTCGTGAAAACAATGATCGCGTTTATGCAATATTTGTATGGGCGCTTACATAAAGAGCAAATTCATGTGGTTGCAGGTTATCTATCCTATGTGACGCTAATGTCATTGGTCCCATTGGTTGTGGTTATGCTTTCAGTGATGACAGCGTTTCCTATTTTTGCCGACATTCGCACAACTATTGAAAATTTCGTCTATAGCAACTTTTTGCCAGCGGCAGGTGATACCGTTCAGGTGTATCTCACGGGGTTTGTTGAAAACGCATCAAAAATGTCCGCTATCGCAATTACTTTTTTGTTTTTGTTTGCCTTGTTGCTGATTTCTGCGATTGATAAGAGCTTAAATCGTATTTGGGGAGTCACTGAAAAGCGCCGAATGGTGACTTCATTTTCCATGTACTGGATGGTTTTGACGCTTGGCCCTGTTTTAGTGGGCAGTAGTATTGCTGTGACAAGTTACATCGTTTCCCTAGTGTCTTTTGGTGATAATGATCTTTTTGGTTTTAGTAGTTTCTTCTTACGCCTCTTGCCGCTATTGATATCTGCGTTCGCGTTTCTGGTGTTGTATTTGTTAGTGCCTAATATTAACGTGCCCGCTAAGCATGCTGCCGTTGGAGCGCTAGTGGCCGCAATTCTTTTTGAATTTGCGAAAAAAGGCTTTGCCCTTTATGTCACGCAAATTCCTTCATATCAGGCAATTTATGGTGCACTCGCTGGTGTTCCTATTCTATTTTTGTGGGTTTACTTAAGTTGGCTTGTCGTGCTGTTAGGTGCGTTATTAACAGCGTCGATGCAAAGTTTCACTGAGCAACAAGCTACCGAGTGCAATTCGACGCAGAGCGACTAAACTAAAGGGATTAGCGAGCAGGAAGCAAAATGCATGTCTCGAACCCTTTACCCTAAAATATCACCTACACATACCCAGCTTTTAGAAGTCGGTAATCAGCACAGCCTTTATGTTGAGCAAACGGGTAACCCTGAGGGTACCCCCGTTATATACATTCATGGTGGTCCAGGAGCCGGTTCAAGTGAAAATTATCGACGATACTTCGACCCAGAGCGTTATCACATTATATTGTTTGATCAACGCGGCTGTGGTCGCTCTATGCCCTCTCCAAGTATTGAAGCAAATACATTGTGGGATTTGGTCGCCGACTTAGAAAGGATTAGAGAAGCGCTTAATGTTTCAAAGTGGCTCGTCACTGGCGGTTCATGGGGAACTACTGTAGCGTTAGCTTATGGTATTAAATACCCTAATCAGTGCCTGGGCTTTATTTTACGTGGTGTATTCTTGGGGGAACAACAAGAGCTAGACTGGCTTTATCAATCTTCGGGAGCTGCTCGATTCTTCCCTGAATATTATCGTGAGTTTACGGAGATGTTGAGCTTGGATTCTCGTTCCGAGCTGCTCGAAGGCTACCACCAACTTATACATTCTGAGAATGAAATAGCAGCCACTGCCGCGGCTAAAGCGTGGTTTTTATGGGAGCTACGTTTAAGTTCAATCGAGCATCATCACGTCGATAAACGCCAAATCCAAGACAGTCACCAAGCTTTGTGTATGGCCAAGCTGTCAACTCATTATTTCGTTAATAACTGCTTTATGTCTCCAAGCTATTTGCTTGCTAATGTTGATCAAATAAGTCACCTGCCAGCGATTGTATTACATGGCCGATATGACATGGTTTGCCAGTTAGACAGTGCTTATAAACTCGTTAGCTCATGGAGAAACAGTAGCCTGCAAATACTGCCTTGTGCAGGACATAGTGGTTTTGAAACGCAAACAATAGATGCATTTTGCAAAGCGGCGGATACAATGGCATCTTTTTTTGATGAATCTACACCTGAATGATTGCTTTAATACAACGTGTTTCTCATGCCAATGTTGTGGTTGAGGGAGAAGAGGTCGGCGCGATTGAAAAAGGGCTGCTGGTATTACTGGCGGTAGAGCCAGAAGATAGCGAGGCCAAAGCGAAACGGCTGGCTGAACGAGTTGCAGGTTACCGTGTGTTTGAAGATGAAAACGGCAAAATGAATCGTAATGTCGAACAAGCCGGTGGTGACATATTAGTGATTTCGCAGTTTACCCTTGCTGCCGATACCTCAAGTGGTATGAGACCGAGTTTTACTGGGGCAGCGGCGCCAGAATTTAGTAAAGGACTGTATCAATATTTTACAAGGCAATTAAGAGAAAAAGGATTCGAAGCGCCAACTGGGGTATTCGGTGCAGATATGAAAGTTTCTCTGCTAAATGATGGCCCGGTAACCTTTCAACTCACCATATAGCGAATTTCTGCTTGTCTTTAACATCGTGGTTACAAATCGTAACAGGCCCGCTATAGATTTAACGCTAGAATACGCGCCCAAAGCATAGATGAGTAGTGGTGTTTTTATGTGGTTGTTTATTAGTGTTGTGTTTG
Organism: Thalassotalea euphylliae; assembly: GCF_042682785.1. GTDB lineage: Bacteria > Pseudomonadota > Gammaproteobacteria > Enterobacterales > Alteromonadaceae > Thalassotalea_F > Thalassotalea_F euphylliae. The sequence continues at coordinate 12,549 of NZ_JBHUIB010000004.1, forward strand.
TTGTGATTGCAGCAATTTTTGCGACGGTGTCATATCGTGAGAATTTAAAGATGAGAGCGACGGTCTACTTGATTGTGCGTGACCAATATAAACAATTAAATCCAGCGCGCTGGAATGAAAAAGTTGATTATATTTGTGCACAGCCGAAGCAAGATGTATTGGCTTTTATCAATCAAGCAAACTCAGATAAATTGCAAAGCGATACGTTTTTGATTATTCAATTAGCGTATGCAGCGGGCTTCAATGCTCGTCCAGCAAAAGCAACCAAAGTGTTAACGTCGAATGAGCTAAATGATTCATCCGTTCGTTAGGCTAGATAATTGATTAGCAAGAAGCTGTTTTTCAGGCAATAAAAAAGCCTTACCGAAGTAAGGCCTGAAATGCTCGCTGTATGGTCTTGTTGAACAAGCTTCTTGTTATTTATTTCTTAACTAGCGCGGTAGTTTTATAACAAAGCCATTTTGCGATTGCAACAAATTGGTAAAACTTTAATAGAGTAACTACACTACGTTGTTTTTCGTATTTTAGCGTGATGTTCACCGATATTCGCAGCAAAGTCCTGTTTTGCTTCATAATCACTTTTCTAACATTTTGATTATTCTTCAATAAACATAACGTTCATAAATTGCGCTTGATCAACAGAGTGCGTCTTTTGGTCACGGTTCATAGATCTATTCTGGGGGCAGTGGTAGAATGCGCGCACGCAAATTGAAGGTCTGAATTTAATGACAACTTTACAAAACGACACTTATTTACGCGCGCTTTTGCGTGAACCTGTAGACTACACGCCAGTATGGATGATGCGTCAAGCAGGCCGTTATTTACCTGAATATAAAGAAACGCGTAAAGATGCTGGCGATTTTATGTCGTTATGCCGTAATACAGAGTTGGCGACTGAGGTAACGATTCAGCCTTTACGTCGCTTCAAACTTGATGCGGCTATTTTGTTCTCAGATATCCTTACGATTCCAGATGCAATGGGACTAGGCCTTTATTTTGAAACGGGAGAAGGTCCTAAATTTGAGCGCCCGATCACCTGTAAAGCGGACGTGGAAAAAATTGGTCATCCAGATCCAGAAGGCGAACTGCAATACGTGATGAATGCTGTGCGTTCAATTCGTAAAGCGCTAGACGGTCAAGTACCACTCATTGGTTTCTCAGGCAGCCCATGGACGCTAGCAACATATATGGTTGAAGGTGGCAGCTCAAAAGCATTCACTAAAATCAAAAAGATGATGTATGCAGAGCCTCAAACGCTACATTTGCTTTTGGATAAGCTAGCAGATTCCGTGATCAGCTACTTGAACGCACAAATAGCTGCAGGCGCTCAGTCTGTGATGGTGTTTGACACGTGGGGTGGTGTGTTGTCGCCACGTGATTACAAAGATTTCTCATTGCAATACATGCATAAAATTGTTGATGGCTTAACGCGTCATAACGATGGCCGCAAAGTGCCTGTGACATTGTTTACAAAGAATGGCGGTATGTGGTTAGAGTCGATTGCAGCTACGGGTTGTGATGCATTGGGCCTAGATTGGACCATTAATATTGAAGATGCAAAGGCACGTGTTGGCGACAAAGTTGCGTTGCAAGGTAATATGGACCCGTCAATGCTTTATGCGCCTAAAGAGCGTATCGAAGAAGAAGTTGCTACGATTTTGAAAGGTTTCGGTGACGGTGGCACAGGACACGTATTTAATTTGGGTCACGGTATTCACCCAGATGTGAACCCAGAGCATGCAGGTCACTTTATTGAAGCGGTTCACCGCTTAAGTAAGCCTTACCATAAGTAAATGCGAACAAGGTTGTTATTGTCTCGATTTTAGCAACCAGATAATCATATTGATAAAAGGTCGTTGGCTACGGTTAATGGCCTTTTTTATTGGACTATCTTAAAGGCTTACTTGTTGCCTGTACTCGGTAATCTATTATCGAATGTACTAATCACCCACCCAAAGCACCACTTAATTTGCGTACCTCCCACCCAAAGCAATAAGGGCTGGCCTGTTCTTTCCGAGAGGGGATTGCTATCATCGCTAGTCTTTCGTTTATTGATGTTTCAAGGTAATCACTATGTCTGTATCTGCGTTAGAGCGCATCGTCGTCGAGCCAAATGTTCCCGCTACCACCTGCGTTATTTGGTTGCATGGGTTAGGCGATTCAGGTGAAGGATTTGCGCCTATTGTGCCGGCATTTAATTTACCAGCCAACCACGGTATTCGCTTTGTGTTTCCTCATGCACCAATGCAACCTGTCACGATAAACCAAGGTTACGTAATGCGTTCTTGGTATGACATAAAGAGCATGGATTTGCACAATCGTGCAGATATGGAAGGTGTGCTTGAATCGGAAGTACTTATTAAGGAATTGATTCAAGAACAAATAAATGCGGGTATTCCCGCCAATCGTATTGTGCTAGCAGGGTTTAGCCAAGGCGGTGTATTAAGCTTGTTTACTGGCTTACGCTACCCAGAAACATTGGCAGGCATTTTGGCGTTGTCATGTTATTTGCCAACAAGTGACCGCCTTCCAGAAGGTTGCCATGACGCCAACCGTGATACAAAAATTTTGCAGCACCATGGCGAGCAAGATGAAGTGGTGCCGTATATCGCAGGGCAAACTGCATATCAGCTATTGGCAGGGGCAAACTATAAGACCCAATGGCAAAGCTATAAGATGGGACATAATCTAGTACCACAGCAAATCAGTGATATCGCCAACTGGCTTAAAGCTCGCTTGCTATAGTATTTGCCTTGGAATTGTTTTAGTTACATGAGCTTGTAGGTGTTTAGCTAGTCCTAAAACAAAAAAGCACTTGGCTATAGACCAAGTGCTTTTCAATTTGCTCCCATTGAGGGCAAATGTGCGCGTAAAACTGGTTTAACTTAAATGCCGTAGTCTTCGCGGTATTGCTTAATCGAGGTGAGTGCTTCTGCCATATCACCTTTTTCTTCTAAATAGGTGATTAAGTCGCCTAAAGTGACGATAGAAATAACCGCAGTACCAAAGTCACGTTCTACTTCTTGAATCGCTGACAATTCACCTTTGCCTTTTTCTTGGCGATCAAGTGCGATTAATACACCGCTCAACTCTGCACCATTGGCCTTGATGATTTCCATCGATTCACGAATAGCTGTGCCCGCAGTGATAACGTCATCAACTAACATGACTTTGCCTTCCAGTGCAGAACCAACGAGGTTACCACCTTCACCGTGCGTTTTAGCTTCTTTACGGTTAAAGCAATATGGCACGTCTTGATTATGATGATCAGCTAATGCAACTGCTGTAGTGGTTGCAATAGGGATACCTTTGTATGCAGGACCAAATAATAAGTCAAAGTCGATACCGCTATCTGCTAAGGCTGCAGCGTAGAAACGGCCTAAACGCGCTAAATCTCCGCCGGTGTTAAACAAACCAGCGTTAAAAAAGTATGGGCTTGTGCGTCCAGACTTTAAAGTGAATTCGCCGAAACGTAAGACTTGTTTGCTCAGTGCAAACTCAATAAATTCGCGTTGATAATCTTTCACGTTATACCTTTACTTAAATCGATTTAGTTTAGTGCTGCTTTTTGAATGTCGAATAGCTCGTTAATGCCTTGCTTTGCCAGTTGCATCATTTCTTGCATTTCATCAAAGCTAAACGGCTCTTCTTCAGCAGTACCTTGAACTTCAATAAGTTTGCCCGTTTCTGTCATAACAACATTCATATCAGTTTCTGCTTCCGAATCTTCTAAATATTCCAAGTCAGAAATTGGCGTACCTTTGTAAATACCTACAGACACTGCAGCGATCATGTGCTTAAGTGGGTTGGTTTTAATGATGTCTTTCGCACGCATATAGTTCAGTGCTTCAACGAGTGCAACGCAAGCACCTGTAATTGATGCTGTGCGCGTGCCGCCGTCGGCTTGAATCACATCACAGTCAATCGTGATTGTATTTTCGCCTAGCGCAGCTAAGTCTACCGCCGCACGCAATGAGCGAGCGATTAAGCGTTGGATTTCCATGGTGCGACCACCTTGCTTACCACCTGCCGCTTCACGACGCATGCGCGTGTGAGTTGAACGAGGTAACATGCCGTATTCAGCAGTAATCCAGCCTTTACCTTGGCCTTTTAAAAAGCGTGGTACACCTTCTTCAACGCTGGCGGTACAAATCACTTTGGTCTCGCCGAATTCGATAAGAATAGAACCTTCCGCGTGAGCGGTAAAATTGCGCGTAATGGTGACTGGGCGAATCTGGCCCGGCGTTCTGCCGCTTGGTCGCATATTGAATCCTTAGAAATATAAAATTGCTGCGCATTATATAGCCTCTAGTGCTAATTTGACATAATGACGCGCCAAAGATTTTGAAATATAGTTAATTGATATCAGGTCTGTTGGAATATCGAATTAATAAGGATAGTCCATGAAGCATATTCTTTTTTCTGCGCTGGCATTAGTGTTGTTCAGTTGGCCAGTAGTAGCGGCTAATGATTTACCGCTTTACAGCAAAATTTACGACGACAAGCGAGACCCATTTAAAGATGCGATGGCAGCTATTGAGCTTGCGCAACAGTCAGAGCGTAATGTTTTAATAGAAATTGGTGGTAACTGGTGTACGTGGTGCCACAAAATGGATGCTTTTTTAGAAAAAAATCCAGATATTTATCAAAAGCTTCACCAAGAGTTTGTGGTATTGAAGGTGAACGTCAGCGATAGCAATGAAAACGAAGCGTTTATGAAAGCCCTACCGCCTGTGCTTGGCTACCCTCACATGTATGTATCTACTGCTGCAGGTAAAATGGTGTTGTCGAAAGATACCGCAGAGCTTCAGCAAGATGGTCAATATTCACGCGAGCGCTGGTTAAGTTTTATTGAACAATGGAAGCCGAAAGCCTAAGTTATGTCATTTTTTGATCCCCTATACCAAACACCCAAATGGCTGTCTCGCAAACTAACGCGGAGACAAGCTTTAAAGTCAGCGGCAGGTGTAAGTGCTATAGCTGCTATGCCTTTACCGATGACAGCTTTAGCGACTTCAACGCTAGATTCATTAAAGAAAAGTGACCCATGGTTAACGTTAGACGCGGTACTCAATCATCTGTTACCAAGTTCGGAATCTGGTCCTGGCGCGCAAGACATTCAAGCCTTGGCTTACCTTTACAATGTGGTTGATGAACAACCGCTAGATTCTGAAGAAAAGGCTTTTATTGAAAAGGGTGTTGGCTGGCTAAACGGTTTTAGCAATAGCCAGCTGAATAAACCATTTGTCGAGCTATCCACTCAAGATAAAGAAACGATATTGCGCAAAATAAGCGGCTCGCGAGCGGGGCATAACTGGATAAATACACTGATTAACTATCTCTATGAAGCCATGCTTTCGCCACCCGCATACGGTGGCAATCCAAACGGGATTGGCTGGAAATGGCTAAACCACAAAGCGGGCTTCCCATTGCCGGATAAAGGCAAACGCTTTTATGAAATACCGGGTAGATACCGAATTTCAGTGAAAAATCTATCAACAGAGGTTAAACGCAAAGCATGATGTACGATATTTGTATTGTTGGTAGTGGTGCAGGTGCATCGCCGGTGGCTTATACGTTAGCAAAAGCAGGAGCGAAAGTGCTCGTGCTCGAAAAAGGGCCTTGGCTAACGGAAAAAGAGTTTTATAAAGATGAACTGGCCATTAGCTTGCGAGATGCCTACAACCCCTCGTTAGCTGACGAACGTCACGTTATTGAAGAAGGATACGAACGAGACAACGGTTCAACTTATTGGCAAGGCGAAAACACGGAAAATTCTGGTTGGAGCTTTTGGAATGGCACAGTAGTTGGTGGCTCTTCAAACTTCATGAGTGGATATTTTCATCGGTTAAAGCCTGTCGATTTTAAATTGAAGTCGACATACGGTGAAGTTGAAGGGGCCAACGTCGAAGATTGGCCTATTAGCTACGATGATATGGAGCCTTTCTACACCATGGTGGATGAGTTGGTGGGTGTTTCTGGCCGTGTTGTTGACCACCCGCACCAAGAGCCACGCTCAAAAGATTTCCCATACCCACCCATTGCGGAACATGCGGTTTCAGGGTGGATAGATAAAGCTGCAAGTGATTTAGGTTATCACCCGATTCCAGTGCCAAGGGCTGTGTTGTCGCAGCCAGCGATGGGCAGAAGAAGTTGTGAGTATTCAGGTTACTGCAGCAGCTATGGTTGTTCATCAGGCGCTAAAGGCAGCGGACGCGCTGCGCTGCTAAACCATGCGGTAGCAACGGGTAACTTAACCATTAAGCCCAACGCTAAAGTGTTCAATATTGCCAGTGATGACAATGGCAAAGTAACAGGTATTGAATACTATGACAGCCAAGGTAAAAAGCACAAAGTGGACGCAAACTATTACGTGGTTGCGTGCCAAGCTGTTGAAACATCAAGGCTATTATTGGCATCTAAAGGACCTAAATTCCCAAATGGTCTTGCCAATAATAATGGTCAAGTAGGTAAGAACTTAGTGTTTAGCGCCGGCGGTACAGGGCGTGGCGATTTTAATTTCGACCAACTTACTGAACAGCAAATTTCACAAATTACGCAAGTAGGCCCTTTTGTGAATCGTGCATTACAAGATTGGTATGAAATAGACGATAAGTCATTCGAAGGAGCTAATAAAAAGGGTAAAGCTAAAGGTGGCACCATCGACTTCCTTTTCCACCAAAACCCAATTGCTCGCGCTATGGGCTCACAGTATGACGACGATGATGAACTCGTTTGGGGTGAACAGCTAAAACAAAATTTAAAGCAAGAGTTTACTACCTATCGCACTCTGCGCTTTGAAGTATTCAACGATTGGATGCCCAACGATGATTGCTTCGTATCGTTAGACGATGAGGTCACTGACAAGTGGGGTGACCCGGTAGCAAAAGTGAGAATTGGCTATCACGAGCAAGACTTAAAAGTGGGTGAATACATTGCTGCGAAAGCAGAGACGGTATTGCGAGAGCTGGGCGCAACCAATGTCTATTCCTCTGTGAGTAGTTATCCTCCAACAAATTTAATGGCAGGTGGGTGTCGTTTTGGTGATGATCCTAAAACCAGTGTGTTAGATAAAAACTGCCAAGCACATGAAGTCGCAAACTTATATGTTACCGATGGCTCCTTCATGCCTACCGGTGGCAGTGTGCCTTATACCTACACAATATATGCAAACGCATTTCGTGTAGCGCAGCACATTAAACAACAATGGCAACAAAGTCAGTCAGCATAATTGCTGGCTGACTCTGCGTTTGTCAGGCATAATTCACGCAGTTCATTCTTATAAAATCCGTTAATAGGAAAGATCATGATTCACAGTATGACTGCGTTTGCTCGCCACGAGATAAAAGGCGAGTGGGGTAATGCCGTATGGGAAATCCGCTCGGTAAACCAACGATTTTTAGAAACCTACTTCCGTCTTCCAGAACAATTCAGAGGCATTGAACCTGTATTGCGTGAACGCTTTCGCAAAGCATTAGCACGTGGCAAGGTTGAATGCGCCTTACGCTTTACCGCGAACCCCGCAGCGAAAGGCACGTTAAGTTTAAACACACAACTTGCTGAGCAACTTATCGCACATGCACAAACCATTGCCGGAAAGCTTGAACAAGCGCAAGTGAACCCGGTTGAGATCATGCGTTGGCCTGGCGTAATGGAAGCTGAAGAAGCAGATATGGACGCTATTCAAGCAGATATGCTTGCGGGTTTTGACCAAGCGTTGAAAGACTTCATTGCTGCACGAGCGCGTGAAGGCGAAAATATGAAAGCGCTTATTGAGCAACGATTAGAAGGTATTGTTGTTCAAGCCGAAACGGTTAAAGCGCACATGCCAGAAATTATCCAGTGGCAGAAAGACCGTATTATTGAGAAATTCAATGATGCAGGTATTGAACCTGAGTCTGGCCGTGTTGAACAAGAACTCGTATTACTTGCCCAAAAAATGGATGTAGACGAAGAAATCGATCGCCTATTCAGCCATGTGAAAGAAACGCAAGGCATCTTGAAAAAAGGCGGGCCACAAGGTCGCCGATTAGACTTTATGATGCAAGAGTTTAACCGCGAAGCTAACACGCTGGGCTCCAAATCAATAAATGCCGATATCACCAATGCAGCTGTTGAGTTGAAGGTGCTAATTGAGCAAATGCGAGAGCAGATCCAGAATATTGAGTAGTAATTTGGATTGTAAATATTTGTAGTTAAATTTTAATAAAGCCTCGTTTTTACGGGGTTTTTTGTTATTTGGTGTTAAAAAGCAGGTTTATTTAAATGGAAATTTGGATTTTGCAGATTTGGATTTTCAACTAGCGATTGCCAACTATTAGAGCATTTAGCTTGTTTTAATTGCCAAAAGTCAGAATTATTAAGGCTTTCATAGGGGGGGGAGGTAAAATCGCTACAGCCTTTTTGGTTCTGACCGTCCCCCCAGCCTAATTTTTGTGTGCGCGAATTAAAAAGTTTTTAACCCTGCCAAGATCGGAACTTACACTTTATAAAAGTAACCGGTTAAAAAAAACAACCAAAAAAGGTTGAATTCATTTTTGTTTTAGGTTTTAATGAATATGGGAGCAAAATGCTTCTAGCCCAAACGAGGATAAAATGATGAAAACTACAGCCTTTGGCCGCTTTTTGCGTAAGTTGAGAATTGATCACGGAATGATCATGAGAGACTTAGCTAAGGTATTAGGTGTTAGTTCTGCGTTTGTGTCTGCTTTGGAGTTAGGGAAAAAAGCAATAACAGAAAAACATATAACAAAAATTGTAGAGTACTTTGAGCTAAGCAACGCAGAAACTAGTGAATTAAGGAAAGCCGCCGAGCTTTCGCAACCGTCACTCAAATTGGAATTGAATGACAAAACCATGGAGCAAAGGGAGTTAGCTGTTTCATTTGCAAGGAATTATCAAAACATGAGTAAAGAGGATCAGATAAAGCTAATGAAGTTATTAGAAGGGTAAGTCTATGGCTTATAAGCGTAAACTTGGACACAGAGTAAGGCCTCTCAATACTGCGACTATAGAGGCCGCTGCTCGAAAATGTAGAGATTCTTTTAAGTTAACAAACCCATATGTAAATATTTGTGGGCTATTGGAAGCTTTAAGGGAGATGAATGTGCTCGATTTCACTGTTGTTGATGATGAAGAGCTAGGTAGTGAAGAAGCACGGACGTATCCAAATGAAAAGCACATACTAATTTCCAATTCAGTCTATGAGGGCGCTGCCGATTGTGATGGTAGAGATAGGTTTACTATTGCACATGAAATAGGGCATTTAGACCTTCATAAAGGGCAAACACCTATGTTTTCTCGTGGCGATCATCAAATATTTGAAGATAGTGAGTGGCAAGCTGATACGTTTGCAAGTGAATTTTTAATGGACTCACGACACATTACGCCTGCCGATACCGTGGAATCGTTAATGAAAAAATTTGGTGTAAGCAAAACTGCGGCAGGATTAAAGCTCAAAAAGATGAGGAAATAAAAAAGGAAGACTGCGACATCTTCCCATTTTATAACGTTAATACAAAGGTAAAACAGCTAGGCAACTCTGCCGCCTATATGTCTAAGAAAGTATGCATAAACGTAAACTTGACAATTTAATTTTATGCGTAACTTCCTTAGTTTGTCAAGGCAGACTTTAGGAGGAAATAGGCTATGGCTTCTTTATCAAAAGATGTTGTTGTTATTTTTCGTCCATATATCACAAGAAATGGAAAAAGAATTTTCCGTAAAAATGGTGGTATGTGGAGAATCGAAATCCCTAAAGACAAGTATAAGGCGTAAAACCTAATACTATTTTCATGCAAGCCCATGAAAATGGGCTTTTTACCTAATATTGTTGCTCTTTGTAAATGGGAATGGCTATTGATTTAGAGCGCCTTATTTTCTGCTGGCTATATTCGACTATCTCTCAATTTAATTAGTCAGTTGCAAACTAAAGCTATCATAAAGTGGAGTAGTTATATGAGTAACGACAATGACGATAATGGCAAAAATAATTCGGTAGATATTTCTGGGACAGTTACTGGATCGAATATCTCAATTAATCAAAATCAAGATGGGAATCAAGCCATCAGTGATACGGAGATTGAATACAAAATAGATGAAAACACTTACAGAGAGGTGAGTGGTGAAACGTATAAAAAGTCAGCTAATGTATTCTACATTTCATTAGGGCTTCTAGCATTAGGAGTATTAGCAGACTTCGCTGGAATCTTGGCTTATCTAGGTTTTAATCAACCAGTAGTACTTCTTGTTTTGGCACCAATCTGTTGGTTAATTGCAAAGATTACCGAAGATGACCGCTGGGTCAACGGGTTATCACAAGATAATAAATCATATTATCGTGAAGGCTCGTGGTATGAAAAACTGCCAAATGGCAATGTGGCTATTTATGATAAGAGAGCAAAATGCGTCTACCCAAGGTGTGAAGGGACTATTAATATTGTACCAGCGCCTCCTAGGGAGAGACCAAATCACTCATTAATTGGAAAATGCAGTTTATGTGGGGTTCAGCATACATATACCGTTGATTATAACGGTATAGGCTACCCTCAAAAGTTTGATTGGAGACCTCAACCGCAAAATATCAGGTAAGAGGTAATGATTTTGATGGCTATAAGAATAAATAATCATTGGCTGAACAACATTTGAATCAAATAAAGCAGTGCCGTACTGCATAGTAAACAATTACTCCTCTACTAAGATGGAGGAGAATTTAACAAGCATGTATAAGCGGAACTGAGGGCAAACGTTATAAAGGACTATCAATATGCTTTTTGAAGAGAGTTTCTCAGTAGAGAACTTGCAGGCAATTTTCTTAGAAAATATTAAAAATAAGTCAGGTAAGGGAATAGATGGTATTAGTTGTGAGAAATTTGATCGAGACCTAGCTCAATTAGTTGGTAAGATTAGTAGTAAAGCTGAGTCATGTAGTTATAGGTTCAGCCCTTATTTGGAAATAGTCAAATCAAAGGGGAGAGGAAAGCAGCCAAGAATCATCTCAAAACCGACAGTTAGAGATAAATTAGCATTAAGCGCACTCAAAAATATCCTACATGAAAACTACCCTGATTGTGTACAAAATCAGCTTCCTAATAAGTATATTAGGGACATCAAATCTGTTGTTTCTAAGCATGACATAGAGGAATTGTACTATTTAAAGATCGATATTAAGGGCTTTTATGACAACCTAAATCATAAGATTTTATTAGATAAATGCCTTAGTGAATTAGATGATAAAAGGGTCTTATCCTTAGTTAGAAGGGCTATCATAAATAAAACTGTACCAAAGAATTACAAAAGGTCTAACTCTAAACAGTACCAGAATACCGTTGGTGTTCCGCAGGGGTTATCTATATCTAATGTGCTTGCTGGCATATATATGAGAAAATTTGATCAGATGTTCGAAAATATTGGTATTAAATACTTTCGTTATGTTGATGATATTTTGATTCTTGCCAAAGAAACTGAGTTAGACGAAATTGAAAATAAAGTAGAAAGTGCACTAATTGAAATAGGTCTTGAAACTAACGACAAGACTGAAAAAGGGAAGTTTACCAAGCCATTTGATTATCTTGGCTATGAAATTTCATCTAGTCACATATCTGTTAGAGAGTCGACAATAGATCGATATATCACTTCGATTATCGCCAAGATTACAGATTTTAAGTCCAACTATAATCACCGTGTGAATAATTCTAAATGGTTATCTGCTGATCAAATTAAAGAACTATTTATTCTTAATTTAAATGAAAAAATTACTGGTGCAATTACTGAGAAGAAACGTTACGGCTGGATATTTTATTTCATAGAAATATCTAATGTTCATTTACTTCATAAAATAGATGCTATTATTCGTAGTCAATTCTCTAGGCTTAGTATGTTTGAAAATAAGCCCCCTAAAGAGTTAAAAAGTCTCGCTAGAAGTTACTACGTAGCAAAATATTCACCCTTTAATGGTTATATACATAACTACAGCTCCTATGATACAACGGCCAAAAAAATTCAATTTCTAGTCAAGTTTGGTTATATCTCAGAAAATGATTCAAAGGAATATACCGTTGAAGAAATCGAAAGAAGGTTTGAGGCAGCAAAAATGTCTCACCTAGTGAAATTAGAAGAGGATATTGGTAACATATCTTAGGTACCCCCTTTGTACTATGTACAAGTTCGCATCTTAAGATGCAGGGCTAAGGTAATGAACTCTGCGAAAGCTGTTTCTAGTTTCTACCGAACATTTATGTTGGTTGAAAATTGATTACTTGATTCAATAAGGGGGTACGCCTCTTAGAAGGAAATTATGTCACAAGAACAAGAAAAACATAAGTTAAGCACAAGGATATGGCGAACTAAAGGAGCTAGGTTTAATGCGTACCGAAGGTTGTCAAAGAAAAACAGTGCTTTAACTTTCATAACTTCATTCTCTTCAATTCATCTTTTAGCGTTAGGGATATTACAGTTGAGTGGCATTGTTTCGATCTCACCAGATCAAGCAAAGTTACTAAATTTCATTGGGATGACCGTGTCACTTATTATTTTGGCATATAGCCTTATAGAAGGTGGCAAAGAGTATGGACTAAAATCAGAACGTCACCATTTGTGCGGAATTGAGCTGGATAATTGTTACTCGCAATTACAATTTAAAAACGAGCAAAGTGATATTGAAGCACTGGCGTCTAGATATAATGCTATTACCAAAAAGTACTTACTCAATCATGACACCATTGACGATGAGTACTTTAGGCTACAACACCAAGATGATTTTGCTTGTATGAAGAATAGTAGCTGGCTTAATAAAGCCGCCGTAAATTTTAAATACAAGCATTACGACAGATTTAAGGCATTTATTTTTGCCAGTGTGCCACTGAGTGTTTCTATTTATATTATTTGGTTTTAGTTGAAGAGCAAAAGAAATCATTCTACTGGTGGGCTAGTTGGTGGGCAAAGGGTTTATTTGTGCTGTCGATCATAATTAAATGCCAATTAAAACAATTGCTTGCTGTTTTTGTTCAGTAAGCAGATCCAGAATATTGAGTAGTCAGTGCAACTCGTTTTACGAAAGCCGCTAATTTAGCGGCTTTTTCTTTATCTATACATCGTAAACTAAGTTTTTTGTCAGTGACTGATAGCGACGCAACTGCAATATGCGCCTCTGAGGCTTACCACGTTCTTCTGCTGCGCCTTGTGTTGACCTACCAATAAGATGAATAACAACGTTTTTATACTGTGGCACGGCTGTAGTAAAGTGTTGGTGTGATGTTTTCTGGGCAATCAAGCCAAGCCAATAGTCGACTTCCTTGTGAGTCGGTGCGGGAAGGTTGATGGTAAGGTGTGATTGTTGTGGCAATCTAGCGATTAACTGCTGCAGTGAAGCATTGAACCTGTCTTCACCAAATCGTCTTGGTTGATAAACGTCGTAAATATACCAATCAGCCACTTTCTTTGCTGTTGTGCTGAGCCAATTTTCAACGCTATTGTGTGATATTTCATGTACATGTTTTGAAAGTTCGAAGTAATGAGCGCAGGCGTTGATAATCGATTGATTATACTCAATAACGCGGTAATCAATATCGGGGTATAGTGCATGAATAAAGCGCCTATGATTGCCTCCTCCTAAACCAAACTCGATAATAGATCTTGGTGTTGAATACAGAAGCGGCAACATCATTGCCCATTGGTGAGGTAAGGTTAACCGATGAGGTAAGCGGCGGTGCATAGCACTTTGAACAACATCGCCTATAGTAAGCCAGCGAAAGTGTTCGTTTTGGTAAACGCTGATTGCATCTTGATCATGAGTAAAATAGAGTAGACGCCCTTGGCTGATGTGATGGCTTAACCGCATATAAACAGCTGTTTTATTTCAATAATCAATTAAGCATAGACAATGTTTTTTGTAAAAACGCCCGAATCAAAAGAAGAATTCCGCCAGTATTATCATTTTCGCTGGCAAACATTACGTGCACCCTGGCGACAGCCAGAAGGCAGTGAACAAGATGAGCTGGAAGCGCAAGCCACCCATCGAATGATAGTCGATGATTCTGGACGTCTTGTCGCTGTTGGCAGGCTTCATAAGGTGAATCAGTTCCAAGCACAAATTCGCTACATGGCCGTTGATGAGACAATCCGTGGTCAGGGCTTGGGACGATTAATGATTGACGCGTTGGAATTACAAGCGGCAAAGGAAGGCGTTACGGAAATAATGCTGAATGCTCGCGAAGTCGCCGTCAATTTCTATCGTGCACTTGGTTATGACACTGTCGAAAAAACACATGTGCTGTACGGAGAAATTCAGCACTACAGTATGCGGAAAAATATTTCCTCGAACCCTCAACATCAACAAGCACTAAGTGATGCATTAACGGATACATGGCACAACACTATTCCACTAAGTAAAGCGATGAATATGCGGGTGAGTCATTATGATGATGAGCAGATGATTACTACTACTGATGTTGCTTTTAATAAAAATCTTCATAACACCATGTTTGCTGGCAGCATTTATACGCAAGCAACGTTGACCGGATGGGGGTGGGTCTATTTCCAGCTAGCTAAAGCGCAATTAGCTGGTGATATTGTATTAGCTGACGCACAGATCAAATATTTTTCGCCGATTGCTGGTCCTGCTTCAGGTGAAGTGATGCGTGACCATGTTGAAGGTGACTTATCGCGACTTTCAAAGGGGAAAGCGGCGCGCATGAATATTAACGTCAATATGCGCTGTGGCGATAAAGTCGCGGCTACCTTTTCAGGCAAATATGCGATTAAGCCGGGGCATAAATAATGAAAAAAGTCGCGATCATTGGTTGTGGTTGGGTTGGGCAAGCACTTGCTCAGCATATGGTCTCACAAGGTCTTCAAGTTATTGGTACAGGTAGAACCCCGCAAAGACTTGAAGAAATTAATGCAACAGGTGCAGAAGCACAGCTTTTTGAACTACCGAGCGAAACAAATGATATTCCAACATGGTTAAACGGCTGTGATGCAGTCATCATTGCGATAACGCCGCAATTTAAAAGCGGTAATACGGATTACCCCAAACGAGTGAAGCAAGCCGCTATGCTCGCTCAACAAGCACAAGTAAACCAGCTTGTGTTGTTAAGTAGTACTGGTGTTTATCAGGGCTTAGACGGTACAGTGAATGAAGAGGCTGACATAGATATTAGTCAAGTCAAAACCGCGCTGTTGGCTGAAGCCGAACAAAGTGTTTTGTCGTTGCAGGGCACCGTATTGAGGCTTGCAGGACTCATCGGTCCTAAGCGTCACCCATCTCGATTCATGCAAGGGAAAGAAAACCTGGCGGATGCCGAAACACCGACAAATTTGGTGCATCAAGCGGACGTCGTGTCAGCCATTACGTTCGTGCTCGAGGAAGGTTCGCCATCTTCGATATATAATGTCGTTAGTTCAACGCATCCGACACGCAAAACGTTTTATCAATTGGCTTGTCAAAGTCAGCAGGCGCCTGTGCCACAGTTTGGTAGCGCGCAATCACCGCAGCGACGGGTGGTATCGAATGCAAAGCTGATCAGTCTTGGCTGGCAACCTATGCACCCTGATTTACTCGCTTGGCTCTCTGAGTAATGGCGACGCGTCGATCATTACGCTAAGCAGAAATTCCCTGTTATAATTTTACGTTGGATTTATTGATGACAATTCCTTCAGCAATGGAACGTTACAAAAGCGCACTATTTTTTCTTGTTATTTTGCTACATATCGCCCTTCTAAACTTTGCGTTTATGGATGAAAGTGGGTTGAATTTTATGCCAGAGGAAAACCTTCGCTGGTCAACACAGCTTGTGCATTTAGGAATTGCTTTTGTCACTTTAGCGGTATTTTTAGTGACTGAAGCATTTTTAAAGCTAAGGAAAGAAGGAAAAATTGCGATACGAGAGCCAATTTTAATCGTGTGTTCGCTTTCAATGTTGATATCGATAGGTTTTTTATTGATGGATTAGTGGCTAATCCATCAATTATCTAGTCTGATACTGCTAACCAGACCGCATGAATGAGCGGTAGTGTCGGTGAGTAAGTACTACTTAGTTGTTATTTCATCTAGTTCGCCAACGCTTAGTTTGGTGTAAAGCGGCCTTAAAACACCTTCAGCAAAAATAGCGGCGTACAGCAATATCAAAAGATTGACAGCCCAAGCGGCATTAAACGCTACAATTGATTCAATACTAGCTTGGTTCGACAAAATTGATATGCTGCCCACCAAAAACGCAACGAAAGAGCCAGCATAGACAAATACGAGTTGTTTGCGGAATATAAAACGTAAATAGCGGGTTGAGGCTGACGGTGTCACTTGAGAAGTTAACAAATACTTCAACCCAATAACTGACTTGCCAAGTCCATGCGCACCGAATGAAATAACGGTGCACGCATACATAAACATCAGTAAAAAAACAGCACCATAAATATCGGCGAACATGCCTAAGTCGCCTCCAAGTAGCAGTAGCATGATAATAGCGGCCGCAACCACAAAAAGCGCGAGTAAATTTTGCATAATATTTCTCCATTTCCAAAAAGCTTCTATTTGACTGGAAACATGAAGTAGCTCTGTTTGTGATTTGTTGAGTGCAGCAGCGATGGACAAAAGCGTTTCGCTTGATGCATTGCCGTCTTTTTCAACCCGTTGAATAGTTCTCAAACTGAGACCGGATGCTTTTGCTAAGACCTCTTGCGACCAGCCATTTTCTTTGCGGAAAAACTTAATTTTCTCTGGCGAAATTTGCATCTTAACTACTCCTAATGTGCAACTTCAATTTCCGCCAAACAAGATGCTGTAATTGGCAAAAGTATGGAACAAAATCGACACGCCAATTAGCCGACATTGATATGACAATACTTTAAAAACAGTAGGTTACAATTTTCTATTAGTCTAATGTCGGCTGATACTGCGCAAGCAATTTTCTAATTGTTCTTTTACAATTGGCTTTGTTAAGAACTGATCAAAAGAAAACTTAGCATGTTTGCCCGATTGGTTTTGAAAAATATCCGCAGTTAACGCGATGATAGGGGTTTTGATACCCATTTCACGAATTTTAATTGAGGCTTCGATGCCATCAATACCCGGCATATGAATGTCCATAAAAATAATATCGTAGGTATTGTGCTCACAGAGTTCTAGGGATGTTTCCCCATCTTCTGCAAAGCTTATATTTTGCCCTAAACTGTCGAACATCACTTTTGCTACTTTTCTATTGATAGGGTTGTCTTCAACAACTAATACCTTGAGTTGTGGTAGATGCGTTGTCGATTTGGGTGTCTGCAAGAATTGCTCTGGTACAGCTTGATCTGTTAATGGCAGAGTCACTATAACGCGGGTACCAACGTTGAGTTCGCTGGAAAGGCTAATGGTGCCATTCATTAACTCTACCAAGCTCTTTGTGATACATAAGCCTAAACCAGTTCCTTCGCCTGAACGATTTTCACCGACTTGTTGGTACTTGTTGAATAACTTACTTTGTTCACTTTTAACAATGCCAATGCCTTCATCTTCAACTGCAATGCGCAGCTGACCGCTTTCTGCTGTGATAGCAACAATCACCTTCTTATGCTTTGGCGTAAATTTAACAGCGTTGTTAATAAGGTTAATCAATATCTGACCAACTTTTCCCTCGTCAAAAAAGAGGTAACTTGGTACATCATGATCGACAGCAAATCGCAAATAAACACCTTTGTCACGTGCATTAATCTGCATCATGCCATCTAGATTGGACAAGAACCGTTGCGCATGGAACCAAATGGGAGAGAGCTCCATTTTTCCTGATTCTATTTTGCTTAAATCAAGCACCGAGTTGACGATGTGCAGCAAACGCTGTGCGCTAAAATCGATCTCATTGATGTATTCAGGGATTGGTTCGGGCAGTTGATGATTGTTGATTTGTTCAGTCAACGCTCGGCTAAAACCGGTAATTGCGTTGAGAGGCGTTCGGATTTCATGGCTGATATTTGATAAAAACTCAGTTTTGAAATCACTGGCTTTTTTTAGCTCTCTCAGGTTCTTACGCAGTTCCATCTGTGCGACAACTTCGCGACTTAAAATCTCTAGTGCTTTGCGTTGGTGATTGTTTAACTTTTTGGGTTTATCACTGATAGCGCATAGGGTACCTATCGCGAAACCTTCTGGCGTCATGAGTTGTGCACCCGCATAAAAACGGATATTGGGCTCTTCTGTCACCAGAGGATTATCTGCGAATCGTTCATCTTCAAGTGCGTTGTTGATTTCAAATATTTCCCGCTCATGAATAGCATGTGCGCAAAAGGCTATATCACGGGGAGTTTGCTCAGCATCAATACCAACGGTAGATTTAAACCACTGGCGCTCAGGGTCTATAAGACTGATAAGTGCAATAGGGGTTTCACATATTTCGGACGCTAGTAGCGTCAGATCATCGAAGACTTTTTCTGCTTCCGTATCGAGAATATCGTATCCGTATAAGGCTTTAAGGCGTTCTTGTTCATCCGGTGTTAGCGGTGCACTTTTCATAGAAATGTTAATCTGTTAGGTCTTAATGAAAGCATAGTGCTTTAAGCGGTAGAAAGACAAGAAAAAGGGGAGTACTCAACACACTGTGAATATGAGTACTCCCAAGCTAGATAACAGGTAGAAAGTGACTAGGATGGAGTGGATTCAGACAAACCTACTTATTTTATCGCTCAATTCATCACTCTTTTTCGATGATTATGTGTCCACCTAAACGGTATTTTTGCCCCGGCGAAGTCAGTATTGCGACACTGACTACTCCCTGACTTGCCCAGGTCCTACGTTTAACACGAAGGCAAGGCTGTGAAGGCTCTATGCCTAATAGCTCACACTGTACTTTATCAGCGACAACTGCTTCTATTTCGTGTGTTGCCTCTGTGAGTGGCGCTACGGCTGACAAATATTCGTGCGGCGTCACTGTGTTAAAGTTCTGCTTTAAGTATGTAGGTACTAACTTACTGTTTACAAACCTTTGTTCAAGTTGAATGGGTTCTCCATTTTCAAAATGTAGCAATTCTGAGTAGAAAACAGGCTTGTCGCGTTCGCAATTTAATAGGATAGCTAACTCTTCATTAATTGGCCGACTTTCCAATACTAATTGAACAGACCTATATTCATGCCCTCGGCTTTCAACTTCATCGGCGATATTTTTAATTTCTAACAATGAGGATTGTGATTTAAACGTCGCGACAAATGTGCCAGCACCTTGAGAGCGTACCAGCAGCCCTTGCTCCGTTAGCTCTTGTAAAGCGCGTCTAGCAGTCATCCGGCTGACTGCAAATTGCTCAGCTAATTCGTTTTCTGAGGGGACTTTGGTATGTTGCGGCCAATTCCCTGACTCTATGTTGTCGCAAATATGCTGCTTAATGACGGTAAATTTCGGAATAGCCATGTCAACGTGCGCGATAGGTGTCGCGTTATTTTGTGATATTTTCACATAAGATCTCATGAAATGTTGTCAAAGGCAACGCTTGTATATACAAGTGTTGCCTTGCTGAGGTTATTCGCGTAAATTTCGTGTCACCAACTATAGTCAGGTACGGCACCTTATTTTGTAACTACGTGCCGACATTCCATTTCACATTGATTAAGGGGCACTCCATGACAAACACAGATAACTGGCAACTGCTGATCACCAATGTGAATCTAGCAACAATGACTAATGGCGGCCAAGACTATGGGACGATTAATGACGCCGCAATTGCTGTCGCCGAAGGAAAAATTGCGTGGTTAGGTAAAGCGTCGGAGTTGCCTAACCTTGACTCTTGCCAGTTTGAAGTCATAGATGGTGAAGGGGCATGGCTGACACCAGGCCTTGTGGACTGTCACACACACCTTATTTACGGTGGTAATCGCGCGAATGAATTCGAAATGCGCCTGCAAGGGAAGAGCTACGAAGAGATTGCTAAAGCTGGCGGTGGCATTGTTTCAACAGTTGCAGCGACAAGAGCCGCCAGTGAGCAATCGCTTGTAGATAGCGCTGCACCAAGGTTACAAACCCTATTTGAACAAGGTGTCACTACGCTAGAGATCAAATCAGGTTACGGGTTAGACACTGATAACGAGCTAAAAATGTTGCGCGCTGCCAAGACATTGTCTAGCCAGTTTCCAGTAACTGTTAAAACGACATTTTTGGGAGCCCATGCTTTACCTACTGAGTATGCCGGTCGCGCGGATGATTATATTGAGTTGGTTTGTCATGAGATGATACCTGCTGTTGCTGAACAGCAGTTAGCGGATGCTGTCGATGTGTTTTGCGAAGGTATTGGATTTGATATTAAGCAAACTGAAGCCGTATTCAGTGCAGCAAGGTCACATGAGCTGCCTGTAAAGGTCCATGCTGAGCAATTGTCTAACCTGGGAGGCACGGCATTAGCGGCTAAATACCAAGCCCTTTCGTCAGACCACGTCGAATTTTTGGATGAAGCGGGGATCTCTGCAATGGCAGATGCCAACATGACTGCAGTGCTTCTTCCAGGCGCATTTTATTTCTTGCGTGAAACCCAGCTGCCACCGATTGATCTGCTTCGAAAACACAATGTTGATATGGCGATAGCTACTGATGCAAATCCAGGCTCGTCGCCGATTAACTCTATCCAGCTGATGTTAAATATGGCTTGTACGTTATTCCGTCTAACGCCTTCAGAGGCGCTAGCTGGCGTTACATGTCATGGTGCAAAGGCACTGGGCTTAGGCGATAACAAAGGGAAGCTTGCCGTTGGCTACGATGCCGACTTTGCTTTATGGCATATTCAACAGCCTGCAGAGTTATGTTATCAGTTTGGTGTTAATCCGTTGAAATCACTCTTTATTAGTGGCCAAAAAGTCCACTAATTACCTGGGCTAAAACGGGCAATTTGGCTGTACAAATTGCTCGCTATTTATTAGTCTACCGCTATCACTAAGGTTTGGGTGTGGTAGAGGTTTATGGAGTTTCTCAACCGTCGTTGTTTTCTTAATAACAAGGTCTTATGTGGCATCTTGATGATGCTAGGATGCAGTTTCCCTGCCTACGCCGCCAATGATATTTTCTCATACCTAGAGTTTACCATCGCTTTTGTGCTGGGTCTGAGCTTACCCATCTTGCTTCTCTCAGTACTCGTACGCAAAGTTGCGCCTAACGGTTGGTGGTATTTTGGTATGCTGATGCTCAGCGTACTTGGGTTGCTTTATTCGTTAATATATCTCACCCATTTTCAGGCACCGGCTGTCCTCACTTTCTCCATAGCAACAATTACTTTCATGTATCTTTGGGCGTTTAAGACCAACATGTTAGCGATTATTGATGCGGAAAATGAATACTTTAACCACTTTAGGCTCGGTGAGCGATTTTTGCTGCTGTCAGGCGCATTATATATTGCGTTGATTTGGCTGGCTCCCGGTTTAGATGCCTACATTGGTTGGATGATTTTCGCCTCCATTGTTTTGCTGTGCGCGGCGATTCACATTGCCATTGCCGCGAAAATCGCACCTAACCAAGTCGTCCGTCTAGTAGGGCAATGGCTGTTGGTGAGTGCCTTTGTCGTGGTGACATTTTTTTATCTGCATGCACAAACGAGCCTACTTTGGTTGGTAAGTGTTTATGTCGCAAGCTTCCTGGTTGCGCTCATCAATGGTAACTGGGAGCTGACTCAACGTATTTTCCAATTGATCAGTGACAATCAGTCAGCGAAACAGCCTTTATTAACACCTGAACAACTTTTTTCGTTTACTCATGACCCTGCGACAAACTTGCCGTCTTATCAGCAAGCGCTTATGCGTATGGAGCAGTTAATGAAACAAGAGAGTCAACCTAAATACGCGGCTATTGTGTTTAAACCTAAAAATTTTGAACATGTTAATCGTGTGCTTGGGCATCAGAACTCGGATATTTTGTTGCTGCAGCTTGCGTATTGCTTAAAGCGTGAGGCAAGCAATTACCCTTATTTGGTGAGTTTTGATTTTGGTAATGTGAATGCCAAGGTAGCGCGCCTGCCGAGCCTACATTTTTTGGCGATTCTAGATCTTAATCAGATTGAGTTTGATGCAAAACATGTCATCAATGAGTTGTGCAAAAGTATGTCGGACGCGGTACCGCCAGCAATGAGTTTCAAGAGCTTTTCGTTACGATTCGAGCTAGTCGGTGGTGTGGCATACACTAACTTGCATGGAC
Source organism: Thalassotalea euphylliae (assembly GCF_042682785.1). GTDB lineage: Bacteria > Pseudomonadota > Gammaproteobacteria > Enterobacterales > Alteromonadaceae > Thalassotalea_F > Thalassotalea_F euphylliae. Next base: position 34,682 of record NZ_JBHUIB010000004.1, read on the forward strand.
AAGTGATCACAGACGTAATATCAAGGGCTGAAGATGCTTTACTGGAAGCGGAAAAACAAGGTGAATTGTGGCGAGAGTTTGATCACAACGTCGCTTTATATACAGAGCAACAACTGCGAAAAATGGAGCAGCTCAAGCAAGATATAGAGCATGATGGTCTTACTTGGCATATTGCGCCACAAATCGATATGGCAAGCCATCAGATAAAAGGCTTTTCTTTGGTACCTAAATGGCGGTTCAATGCTGAGGAGCTTAGCCTTGCTGACTTTATTGACGTAGCAGAGCATAGCGGTGAGGTACACAACTTAACCAAGCAAATGATTGTGATGGCGTTTAAGACGTTATTTGAATTGCGTAAACATAACGTTTTCCAACCCATTGGCATCCACTTAAACAGTCAAGAGCTGCTTGAACCTGATTTGGCCGACTTTATTGAAAAGCAAATTGCGACTTACAGCATTTCTGCCAAGTATTTGATGGTACAGATGAGTGAGCGTGTCATGCAGCTCGCCTGTGAACGTGCCAAAAGCTTGATAGATCAACTCAAGTCCATGGAAGTCGGTATTTGTATTAGTGAATTTGACGGGAGTTATGAATCATTGCGCTACATTCGCCGTTTGTCAGTTGATCAGCTACAAATCAATTGTGCACGTTTGTCTGATGACGAAAATGCAACCGCAGAAAAAGCAATTGTTAATTCTTTAGTGAGCTTGTCACGTACCATGAAATTAAACTTTATTGGTACACACGTGAACACCAAGCAGGCGCAAAATATTTATTCGTTAATGGGCGGTCAAATCATTGAGGGGGATATTGTTACCCCTAGCATCAACGTGAACGCCTTAGAAGAATGGTTACAAGGTTGGTTTAAGCAACATCCTAGCGCAGAGAAACGTCAGTCATCACTCGATGTCTAAAGGCTCAGGCGACAATATTATGCCTGTATTATCAGCATAAATGTGGTCGTCGGGTAAAAAGGTGACACCTGCGAAATTCACGGCTAAATCACTTTCACCAACGTCACTGTCTGTTGCGCCTACTGGGATTGAAACTAACCCTTGGATACCAATATCGAGCTCTTCTAGCAAGTCGACATCTCGCACGCTGCCATAACACACAATACCTTCCCAGTTATTGCTGACCGCAAGCTCTGCGATATCTATGTCAATCAGCGCTCGTCGCGTTGAACCTCCACCGTCAATGACTAGCACGCGGCCCGTACCATCTTCACATAACAAGTCGCGAATAAGGCCATTGCTTTCGAAGCACTTTAAGGTGACCACTTTGCCGCCAAAAGAGTTACGACCTCCGTAATTACTGAAAATCGGCTCCAAAACGTCAATTAAATCGGCGTAAATGTTACATAGCTCAGACGTGTTGTATTCCATAGTTATCTCTCTTGAACGTGCTTCTTAAATCATAAAGCGAGGCTTCGTTTGTTATTGTAGCCTATCAAGGAGTGCCGTCTAGCGCTATTTGTTAATGGATTGTTTATTAAGCTGATTGTTGCTTGAAATCAAATAAAAAACGCTATTAAATGGTGGCAAGTAGTTCCATCGCCAAGGTGCTCATGAACGAGCAATTAATCGCAAATACTTTTCTGTACATCACGAACGCGATTGTCTTTGGCACGCTCACTTTTTTCTTGTGGCAGTTTTTTCGTGGTTATGGTCGCGAATATGTAAAGTATTGGCTATTCAGTCTTAGTTCGCTATGCCTGAGCCAACTTGCGCTAGCGGCAAAAGCTGCCACGGTACTCTCTCCGGTAACGTCTATACAGCAAGTATCGTTTCAAGCGCTGTATTTAGGCAGCTATTTCTGTTTTGTCACGTTTTTCATTGTGGGCTTGGTTAGCGCACAAAAAAGAGCAAAGTTTAAACGCAAGAAGGTCTTGTATACATCATTCGGTGCCATTGGGTTTGGTGTCGGTTTTAGCATGATTTGTGCGTTTGCAGAAGGCCACAATTTTGATCGCTTCTTTATGCGCGAGACAATACCCTCCTTTATGTATGGCTTGGTTTATCTGGGTGCAAGTTTCTTTTTATTTCGTACGCCCCCCGATCATTTTTCGTCGCGCATAATGACTGTGCTGACCGCGATGTTAGGGTTGAGATATCTATTGTTCTCACTCATTTCAACCTTTGCGATAGCCGAAGTATGGTTTGAACAAGCGATGCGTTTTGTCCAGTTTTTTGATGTTGGTACGCATGCTGTTATTGGCTTTAGTATGCTTATTTGGATGCAAGGCGCAGAAAGAAGCGCTGCTGCCATAGCGCGCAGTAAAGCGAGTTATCTTGGTAAGCATGATCCGCTGACTGGCTCGTTAAACAGGGAGCAGGTGTTGGAAAAAATGCCAGAGCATATGGCTGAAGCAACACAACGTGGCACAAGTCTCGGTATTTTCTTGCTAGATATCAAACGTTTTAAATTCGTTAATGACACTTACGGATTGAAAACGGGGGATTATGTATTAGGCGTTATTGCAAAACGTTTGAAAGACAGCTTGTTTAAACCAGTAATTGTTGGACGTTTGAGTGGTGATTCGTTTGTCTTTATCTATGAATTTACCAAGCAAGAACAAGTGCCTCGCACCGTTCAACACCTTCATCAACTGATAGCACAACCATACTCCCACGATGGGCAAGAAATCAGCTTACAGTGTTCTATTGGTTATAGTTTTTTTCCCGAACATACTGACAATGCTGAGAGCTTACTGCAATTCGCTAATTTAGCGCTTTTTCATGCAGAGTCGCGCAATGAGCCAAGTAAACAATTTAGTCATGACATGAAGGTACAAGGCCGCCATCTTCTTGAAATGGAAACGTCGATTAAAGTGGGCATGCGCAAGGATGAATTTGAGCTCTACTTCCAACCACAACTAAATCTGCTTACCAATAAATTGGAAGGTGTAGAGGCGCTCATTCGATGGAATCACCCTGAAAAAGGGCTATTAACGCCTGATAAATTTTTGCCTGATGTTGATGCTCTTGCTCTCAATAGTGAATTTGATAATTATGTCCTTGAGAAAGCCTGTAAAACCATCAAACATTGGTATGAAACATACAATCGCCGTGTAGCAATTGCGGTCAATATCACGGCAGTAGAATTTCAAGATCCTAAACTTATTTCTAAAATTCAGAAACTACTGATTAAATATGACGTTCCACCTAAGTACTTAGAACTCGAAATCACTGAAAATGTTGTGATGACCGATTTAGCATCAGCGATGAATACTATTGTTGTACTGCAAAATATGGGGATTAAAGTATCGATTGATGATTTTGGGACAGGGTATTCGTCACTGGCATATTTGCGTAAGTTACCAATCGACAAAATTAAAATTGATCGCAGTTTCGTCCAAGAAATGGCAGAAAATGACTCAGATTTCACCATTGTGAAGTCTATGATCAAACTTTCACATGGATTGGGTAAACGTGTTTTGGCGGAAGGTGTTGAAACCAAAACCCAATTGGACATCTTAAGAAATCTAGATTGTGATGCTGTACAAGGTTACTACATTAGTAAGCCCGTCAATGAAGCCGCATTAGTGAAATATTTCAGTAAAAAGTCACCCACCTAATTCTGGATATCTCATTTATTAAATCATTGTCTATACTCAAATTAATGCACTTTGGTTGTATAGGAAAAAGTAAATGCTGATCAAACAAAAACTCATAATAAACACCGTGATTTCGATTGTTAGTATGTTGTTTATGTTGGGCCTTTTGTCTTTTACCGTATCGTCGCTTGAAGAGAACATTGAAGTGGCGCGTGAAATAGGTGGTGTTGAAGCATCTATTTTGCAGTTACGGCGACATGAAAAAGATTTTATCGCCCGCAAAGACCTGAAATACCTAGATAAATTCGATAAAGAAGTAAAATCGCTTAACCAGCTTCTCAATGTACTGGAAGGGCAGCTTCTTGATGCGGGTATGGATGTGCCTGAAGTGACAGGGATGAAAAACGTGATTAAAGACTACAACGCAGCATTTGTCGCGCTTGTAGAGTCACAAAAAACCATAGGCCTTAACCCGAAAGATGGATTGTATGGCGCTTTGCGTTCAGCGGTTCATGATGTGGAAACCCTGATAGGTAAGGACGATTACCTTTTGTTGAGCGGTATGCTGCAGCTGCGCCGTAATGAAAAAGATTTTATGCTTCGCATCGATGATAAGTATGTCACGCGGCTACAAAATAATACCGCAAAGCTTATTGATGAAGTTGGGGCAAGTGAATTTGACAGTCAGAAACAGCAAGAAATTATTAACCTACTGGGCACCTATCAAACAGCGTTTCTGAATCTGGTTAACGAACAACGCAACCTTGGCTACGACGCGAATAGCGGATTGCTAGGGAAAATGCGCTCTGACATACATAAAGTCGACAAAATGCTCGCCACGTTGATGGCGAAAAGCAAACAGGAAGTGGAGAATTATACTACTCAGGTTGATGTGATTGCGTTTACGGCCTTTTTCATTATTTTGGCGGTTGCAGTAGCACTCGCTTTCTACATTATCCGTAGTATTTTAGATTCAATTAAAGCACTTCAGCAGACGATGTTGGAAATATCTAAAACCAATGATCTGACGATACCGGTTGACACTTCAGGCACCGATGAACTTGGTGATATGGCGAGGGTCTTTGATGATATGGTCGCGAGCTTCCGCAATTTAATTGTAGAGGTAAACCATTCGGTTGTTACGTTGAATGAAGCTACGCAAACGGTGGCTGAAAATATCGCAATAACGACAACCGGCGTGGAGTCGCAAATTCAAGAAACCGACATGGTGGCCACTGCGGTGACGGAAATGGTGGCGACGGTTGACGAAATTGCAAATAACACGAAAGAAGCGGCTCACAAAGCGGAAGTAACCAATGATAATGCCGGTAAAGGCAAAATTGGTGTTGATGAGACTATCAGCCAAATAGACCATTTGTCTCAAAAACTGATTGATTCTGAAAACGTTGTTCAAGAATTGGCAAAAGACAGCGAAACCATCGGCTCAGTGCTTGACGTGATTCGAGGCATTGCTGAGCAAACCAATTTGCTGGCGCTAAATGCTGCTATAGAAGCTGCGCGTGCTGGTGAGCAAGGTCGGGGTTTTGCGGTGGTTGCTGACGAAGTGAGAACATTGGCGAGCCGCACACAAGATTCGACGCAAGAAATCGAAAGTATTATCTCGGCACTGCAAACGCGCACCCAGCAAATTGTTGAACATATGGCGACATGTCGTCATCAGGGGGACGAAAGTTCTGAGCGTGCAGGCTCAGCCGGAGAAATGCTTGAAGAGATTACGCATGATGTTTCAACCATTATGGAGATGAATACTGCCATTGCTACGGCTATTCAGGAACAAAGCGCTGTTGCATCAGAGGTTAACAAGCATGTGGTATCGATACGCGATGTAGCGGAGCAGTCAGGGCAGATGGCACATCAAAATGCACAAATGAGCGAAGAATTATCACAACAGGCTGATGTACTTCGTTCTGAAGTTAACCGCTTTGTGGTGTGATAATGATTACAGGCTGAGACGTAAATTGCCGCGCAGAAAAGAGGCGCTAAGTATCGCAACTGGTTACAGCTGCTTGATGTCTATATTTGCTTCTCGGCTCAATTTTTGTTCAGCCAAAGCATCAAGGTAGGTTTGCCAGATAGTATCGTGGTGCTGATGTAATTGAGCTAACTCGTGTTGGTTGTAGATAACCTCAAAGCCATCATCAAAACAAAAGCGGTAGCCGTGTTTTGCTACCGCTTCAATACGCACTAACTCGACTAACTTTTTATTGCTGACTAGCTTGGTGTTGCTGTCTAAGCCAGCAACGCGCAAATATTCAAAACTAAAATGCCATGTGTTCTCAATACTGGCGTCATCAGATGTCAGTGTCACATCGAGTGCAAGGGCATGTTTGTGTATTGTAAATTGCGTGATGCTCAGCATAAACGTTAGCCTTGGTCTCGCTTTATAAAATAAAGCGACTTAGGTCCTCGTTTTGTACCACTTCTTCCAACGTGTTTTGCACGTAAGCAGTATCAATCACGATTGTTTCGCCACTGCGATCATTTGCGTTGAATGACACTTCTTCCATGAGGCGTTCCATCATCGTATGTAGACGGCGCGCACCAATGTTTTCAGTGGTTTCGTTAACTTGCCATGCGGCATTAGCGATAGCTTTTATGCCATCTTCTGTAAACTCGATATGCACGCCTTCTGTTTTCATTAGCGCAATATATTGTTCAGTTAACGAAGCATTTGGTTCGGTTAAAATACGTACAAAGTCTTCCGTAGTTAAAGCTTTTAACTCTACGCGAATTGGTAGACGGCCCTGCAATTCAGGTATCAAGTCTGAAGGCTTCGCCATTTGGAACGCGCCTGAAGCGATAAACAAAATATGGTCTGTTTTTACCATACCGTGTTTGGTACTTACGGTTGAACCTTCAACAAGTGGCAGTAAATCACGTTGTACACCTTCACGAGAAACGTCAGGCCCTGAGCTGTCGCCACGTTTACAAATCTTATCGATTTCATCGACAAATACGATACCGTTTTGTTCAACAGCCTCTAACGCTTTCGCTTTGATGTCGTCTTGGTTAACAATTTTCGCCGCTTCTTCTTCTTGAAGAGACTTAAATGCGTCTTTGATTTTAAGTTTGCGTTTCTTGGTTTTGTCACCCGACATGTTTTGGAACATGCTTTGCAGTTGTGAAGTCATGTCTTCCATGCCAGGAGGCGCCATGATTTCAACGCCCATTTGAGGTGCAGCGATATCGATTTCAATTTCTTTATCGTCTAGCTTACCTTCGCGTAATTTCTTACGGAATACTTGGCGAGTACTCGCGTTGTCAGTGGTTTCTTCATTGCCAAACGTATCGCGTGGATTTGGAATTAACACGTCTAGAATGCGCTCTTCAGCTGCTTCTTGTGCCAAATGTTCAACGCGTGCCATTTCTTGCTCTTTGGTCATCTTTACAGCCATGTCAGCAAGATCACGAATTATTGTTTCAACCTCCTTGCCTACATAGCCCACTTCAGTGAACTTTGTTGCCTCTACTTTGATGAAAGGGGCGTTGGCAAGTTTTGCTAAACGACGTGCGATTTCGGTTTTACCCACACCTGTTGGACCGATCATCAAAATATTCTTCGGTGTCACTTCAGTGCGCAGCTCTTCGTTAAGCTGCATACGGCGCCAGCGATTACGCAAAGCAATAGCTACTGCGCGCTTGGCGTCGGCTTGACCTACAATGTGGCTGTCTAACTCGTGAACAATTTCACGTGGCGTCATATTCGACATAGATAATTCCTTACTGCTTATTCTGCGTTTTCTGACAGTTCGTCAATGACATGTGTTTGGTTGGTGAAGACACAAATATCACCAGCAATCGTTAATGACTTCTCAACGATTTCACGTGCAGATAATTCGGTATTTTGTAAAAGGGCAAGTGCCGCGGCTTGTGCATAATTGCCGCCACTGCCAATAGCTATGAGATCGTGTTCTGGCTGAACAACATCACCATTACCGGTAATAATCAGTGATGCGGTTTCGTCAGCAACGACTAACATCGCTTCAAGTTTGCGTAACGCTCGGTCACTGCGCCAGTCTTTGGCAAGTTCAACGGCAGATTTTGTTAAGTGACCTTGATGCATTTCTAATTTGCTTTCAAAACGCTCGAAAAGGGTGAACGCATCCGCCGTGCCACCAGCAAAGCCTGCTAACACTTTGTCGTTGTATAAGCGACGAACTTTACGCGCATTGCCTTTCATTACGGTATTGCCAAGCGATACTTGACCATCACCACCGATGGCAACGTTGCCATTACGTCTTACTGAAACAATTGTAGTCACAAGAAACCTCAAACCATTGGCTGTCAGAGCTGACAGCATTTTCTAACTGTAGTTTAAGATGGGTGTAGCTACCTTATTTTCAAGGGCAGGAGCGCAATTAATTCCAAAGCCAGATTTGGCAAGTGGTGATACCGTTACGCTTTAATTTGTGTTTATCTTTTTCGGCCATACGCTTTTTCGGGTATGGGCCAAGAGCAACTTTGAACCATGTTCCATTTTTGCCTTGGCTTTCTGATACTTTTGAGACCAAACCTGAAAACGCAATTTGTGCTTTCATTGATTCCGCTTGATTACGTGTTCTAAATGAGCCACATTGCATTTTGTACGGGCCCTTTTCTTCAACCTCGTAATGGCCACCTTCAATGTCGTTACCGTTTTTCAACTTTTCAACATAATCCCATTTTTCTTCTGGTGGCTTAGGTAAAGCGTTTTCAGTTTTTGGCGCTGTCTTTGTTGGTGCGCTAGTGGGTGCTTGAACAGGCTCTACGTCTTTCAAAAACCATAAAAAATAACCGGCGCCGGCCAGTAGCAATATCGTTAGCAACGCGATCAATTTAACCTTCAACGGCATACCTGTAGCTTCGGCTTGCTGGTTTTTCTTGTATGGGTTTTTCTTTTTGCTTTGAGAGCGAGAAACGTAATCCTGAGGCGCCATATAGGTGGAAATACTGGTAATACTATTGTCGGCTATTGTAGCGAAACAAAGTAAAAATAAAAGGATAATTACAGCGAGATTACACTACCAGCTAAAGTCTTGAGGATCGACATCGACAGACCAACGAACTTTCTTCGTTAATTCATGCTGTTGGAGAAACAGGATCAGTCCGCCCAATTGTTTATGCAAGTCACGTCGATTTGTGCTTTGTACAATGAGGTGATATCGGTATTTGCCTGCCTTTTTTTCCATAGCCGCAGGAATCGGTCCGGCCATTTCACAGCCTTCTAATTGAAGCTCGGCGGCGGCAGACAAGAACTTTATTGGGTATGATGGATAATTCGCTTCCGCTCTTATAAGTACTTGATGGGTGAACGGCGGTAAATGCGCTTGTTTGCGTTCACTTAACGTATAATCCGCGAAGTGACGGTAGCCGTTGTTCACTAAATCTTGTAGTAACGGATGTTGAGGATACTGGGTCTGAATAAGTACTTGCCCGGGTTTACTCGCCCGGCCAGCGCGTCCTGAGACTTGCACTAACTGCTGAGCCATCTGCTCTGCCGCGCGGAAATCAAAACTAAACAAGGCACCATCAACATTAAGAATCACCACTAACGTCACGTCAGGGAAGTGATGTCCTTTAGCGAGCATCTGTGTGCCTACTAAAATATCGTGTTCTTTATTGTGAATGGCTTGGAGTAGTTTATTGAGCTCGCCTTTTCGTCGTGTAGAGTCTCTATCTATACGCACAACGCTCTTATCGCTAAACCATTCTGCAAGGTGTTGCTCAAGTTGCTCTGTTCCCTGTCCAACCGGCGCTAGCCGAATACTGCCGCATTGTTCACATTGTTTGACTAGGCGTTTTTGATTACCACAATGGTGACACACTAACAATTGGTCGTTCTGATGCAAGGTAAACGGCTTGTTGCAGCGATTACAATCTGCCACCCAATGGCATTCTTGGCAATTTATCGCAGGTGCAAAGCCTCGGCGATTAAGGAATATCAGCACTTGCTCATTTTTAGCTAAAGTATCCGCGATAGCTTTTTTTACTGTGCCGGACACGCCATTAAACATTTGTTGCTGACTGACATCTATCAGCGAGAGTTTCGCTTTAACGCTATTGCCTGCACGTTTAGTTAATTGGTGATAATGATATTTGCCCGTCAGTGCGTTCTGCAGTGTTTCTAAACTTGGCGTTGCACTGCCGAGCACAATCGGGATGTTAAGTTGGCGAGCACGCAAAATAGCGCAATCTCTGCCATGATAGCGGAAAGAGTCCTGTTGCTTTAATGAGGCATCATGTTCTTCATCAACGATGATGAGGCCAATATTGTCTGCTGGTGTAAAAATAGCAGAACGTGTACCAATGATTATTCCGGCATGTCCCAAATAACCTGCACGCCACGTATCCAAACGCTCTTTATCATTGAGGCCTGAATGATGCAGATAAATTGGAACATCAAACCGTTGTTCGAAGCGGCTTAATGTTTGCGGGGTTAAACCAATCTCTGGGACGATGACTAACACACTTTGGTCACTAGCCAGCACGCTTTCCATGGCTTGCAAGTACACTTCTGTTTTTCCGCTACCGGTAACACCATCAATTAAATGGCAGTGAAACTCCCCTGCACCTTGGTTTATTGCTGACACAACAACCGCTTGTTCAGCTGACAGGGCTAAACGATTATCTCTAATAAGCGCCGCCTCATGCCATTTATAGACGTCGGGCACTGCTTCTGTCGCCGTCACTAAGGCTTTATCTTCGAGCGACGAAAGCTGCTGTTTAGTAAACCCTAGCGTTCTAAGCTCTGGCCAACTAATGCCATTGCTATGGGCTATCAGCTCGTAAAGTTCATGTTGTTTCTTTGCACGAGCAGACAGTGAGGATACATTGCCATTGTCGGTTGAATACCAGCGGGATTGAAAAGAGAGGTCTGGCTGGTCTATTTGTCGCAGTAGGACTGGCAGAGATTGCTGACAAATATCACCGAGCGGATGGTGGTAATAATGACTTAAGGTCGTCAAAAAGTTCAGCATTGAAGGTTTTGTTGGGTAATTGTCTTTTACGCGACTAATGATCTCTTTTAGCTTCGATGTGTCCAGTGATGTACTGGTATCGATGTCAGTAACAATACCCACTAATTGTCGTCCAGCAAAGGGCACGATGACTCGTTCACCAACTTCAATGACAGGGTGTTGCAGTGCTTCAGGTACCCGATACGTAAAAAGCTGGCGCATTGGTACAGGAAGAGCGATATCAATGAAAAAGTCGGAGTTTGCCACGTAAATTGCGCTAGATAAGCTGTGCTAAAATAAAGAGACATTTTGACGCGTTGCAACTCAACTGCCAAGCCTAAGATTGCAGTAATGTCCGACTGTGGAAAAAATCGGTTATTTTTTTAGCAAATTTACCCTTAGTCTATTGCAGTAAAGGGTAGGATCACATACAATTCGCGACCGTTAATTTTAACTCGTATGGTGCTTAGCAGTTAATACGGACTGACTAGGTGGCGATACGGCCTATATTGAGGTTTCCCATGAAAGAAGGTATTCACCCTAATTACGTTGACATCACGGCGACTTGTTCGTGTGGTAACGTAATCAAAACACGTTCAACAGTAGCTAAAGACTTACACTTAGATGTATGTTCTGAGTGTCACCCGTTCTACACTGGTAAGCAAAAAGCTGCTGAGACCGGTGGTCGCGTTGACAAATTCAACAAGCGCTTTGGTGTGCTTGGCAAGAAGTAAGCAATACTTCTTGGAAAAAGCGCCTTTTAGGGCGCTTTTTTTATGTCTATCAAAAATACCGCAAAAAAATTTTCTTTTCTTTTAAACCCTTTTTGCCACTATCACATCTAATCTAATAAACGCTAAGATAGCGTGGAAAAACAACAACGTTTAACGGATATAACGAGAGTATACCTTTGGAAAGCCATCACGTGATACAGGCCAGCCAACGATTCGTGACTGATGAAGAGCAGGCATTGATAGATAGCGCAAAAGCGGGTGATCAACACGCGTTTTATCAGCTATATGAGCGCTATCACAAAAAAGTGTATGCGTTGTGCTGGCGTATGTTAGCAAACAAAGACAGTGCAGAAGACGTGTGTCAGGAAGTGTTTGTCCAAGTATGGCAAAAACTAGAAAACTTTCACGGCAACAGTAAGTTTTCTACCTGGTTACACAGCGTCGCTACAAATATTGTACTGGGGCATATCCGAAAAAATAAAACGTGGCTGCAAAAGGTCTTTAGTATCGAAGAGCAGCCAGTCGAAGAAGCGGGCCAAGAAATGCAGGAGATATCCGAACTGGATAAACATATTCTGCAACTGCCTGAAAGAGCGAGGTTGGTGTTTGTGTTATTTGCAGTTGAAGGTTATCGACATGAAGAAATTGCCACTATGTTGAATATGGCAGTTGGCTCAAGTAAGGCACAGTATCACCGGGCAAGAACATTATTACGAGATAAGTTGGAGGCCTAAAGATGAGTATTTCTGATAAACAGCTTCAACAGCATATTGACCAACTTGATAAAGAAATTTCCCCAGAGCGAGAGCTTTGGACAGGAATAGAGAAAGCGATAGCGCAGCCAAGTATTGAGCCTAAACAAGGTAAGCAGCCATGGGTCCCTGTTGCATGGGCAGCATCAATAGTTGCGGCAGTACTACTGACTTGGATAAATGTTCCGGGTGAATCACAGCCAAGCTTAGCACCAAGTCTCGTTGCGTCGTTAGATGCGAATTTTCAGCACGAAAAACAATTGATGTTGGCAAGCTTTGGTACGCCAGATTTAGCTAAATTGCCAAAACCCATGCAGGAAGAATTAGAGAAGCTTGCCAGTGCTAGAGCGTCGATAGAAGCAGCGCTGGAAGAAGATGAAAACAACACAGATTTACTGAATTTACTACAGTGGACTCAACAACAAGAGTTGGAGCTACTAAAACGTTTGTTCACACCGCAATGGCAAACGATCTAGGGGTTTAAAGATGAGAATAGCGACGATTTTATCTATCACCAGTTTACTTTTGCCGACCAGTGTTTTTGCAGGGCAGCGAATAGACGAATCAATCTCAGCTGAGGGAATTGCCTTGGTTAATATTGAAAACATTCGAGGTGAAATCACCATCATCGGTGCTGACACAGACACGATTACCGCGAAAGGTGAAATTGAAAAGAATGCTAAGCGTTTTGTTTTTGAGAAATCAGGCAACTTGTTACGAATTAAAGCTGATGTTCGAAACAGTAACAATGGCAGAGGAAGCGAGTACACAGTTAGGTTGCCTAATGACGTAAGAGTAAACTTTGACGGCGTATCTAGCGACGTTAAAGTAGAAAACATAACCGGTAGCACAGAAGTCTCAACGGTTAGTGGTGATATAGAAGCCGAAAATTTAACGGATAATGTTGAACTAAGTACCGTCTCGGGCGAGATCGACAGTAAGAATTTATCGGGCAAAGTACGTTTATATACGGTGAGCGGAAGCATTGATGATGAAGGTTCGTCAGGCCGCATTCATATGAAAGCAGTCAGTGGTGATGTTCGTACAGAGTCTAGCGCTACTGAGGTGACATTGGGTGTTGTATCAGGTGATATTCGCTTCAGATTGGGTGAAGTTGAGGAGCTGCATATTACCACTGTTAGTGGCGATGCAGATGGCTCCTTATCACTCACCGATAATGCATCAGTAAAAATGTCAGGTGTTAGTGGTGATGTAAGCTTGAATTTTACTTCTGAAGTGAACGCAAGTTTTAATTTGAGTGCGACGGCAGGCGGCGATCTAAAAAACAGGATTACGTCAGACAAAGCACGTCGTGCTAAATATGGGCCGAGCTCAAAGCTTCAGTTCACGGCAGGTAACGGTAGTGCCTCGGTGAAGGGCAGCACAGTGAGCGGTGAAATTAGTGTCTCAAATCGTTAAACACATTCCTCTGCTATGCTATTTTTGATAGCATAGCCCATTATCGCAAATCTAATGAAAGTAGCGCTAGTCGCTACTTTTTCGTGTAAGCAAGGTAGTAAGCATGGCCGAGGTCAAGGCAAAAAATTTCTCGAATAAGCAGAAAGAAAAACGAGATCAACAACTTGATGATTTAAAAGTACCTCCACATTCGCTTGAAGCAGAGCAATCGGTACTCGGTGGCTTATTGCTAGACAATGAAACGTTCGATCGTGTGAGTGAACGTGTTGTTGCACAAGACTTTTACAGCCGTGCCCACCGCCTTATCTACGAAACGATCAGTGCATTGATTGAGCTAGGTGAACCCGTTGATTTGATCACGCTATCGGAAGGCTTAGAAAATGAGCAAAAGTTAGATGACGTGGGTGGTTTTGTTTATCTCGCTGAGATGATGAAGAATACACCTAGTGCGGCAAATATCACGGCTTATGCTGACATTGTACGTGAACGTGCGGTGACGCGTGAAATGATCAGTGTAGCCAATGAAATTGCAGAAGCGGGCTACGATACGCAAGGGCGTACTAGTGCCGACTTACTCGATTTTGCCGAAACAAAAGTTTTCCAAATTGCAGAAGCGCGCGCCAATAAATCAGAAGGCCCAGAAAATATTCATACGGTATTGGAAAAGACCGTAGATCGTATCGAGAAGCTTTATCAACAACCTCATGACGGCGTAACCGGAGTGTCAACCGGGTTCTCAGATCTTGATAAAATGACGGCAGGCCTACAGCCATCAGACCTTATTATTGTTGCCGCACGTCCTTCAATGGGTAAAACGACGTTCGCGATGAACTTATGTGAGGCGGCAGCGATGGAACAAGACAAACCTTGTCTTATTTTCTCGCTAGAGATGCCTTCAGAACAGATTATGATGAGGATGTTAGCGTCGTTGGGCCGCATTGACCAAACCAAAATTCGTACCGGTCAATTGGATGATGAGGATTGGGCACGCTTATCATCAACGATGGGACTGTTGATTGAAAAAGGAAAAATGTACATTGACGATGCTGCAGGTTTGACACCGACAGAAGTGCGCTCCCGTGCACGACGTATCGCTCGTGACCATGGCGGGTTAAGTATGATCATGGTGGATTACTTACAGCTAATGCGTGCGCCTCAATTTTCTGACAACCGTACCTTAGAAATTGCCGAAATTTCTCGCTCATTAAAAGCGTTAGCAAAAGAGCTGCAAATTCCTGTTATTGCGCTTTCACAGCTAAACCGTAGCTTGGAGCAACGTGCTGATAAACGACCTGTTAACTCGGATCTTCGTGAATCAGGCTCTATCGAGCAGGATGCCGATTTGATCATGTTTATTTATCGTGATGAGGTTTATCACGATGATTCTGAATTTAAAGGCATGGCGGAAATCATTATAGGTAAGCAGCGTAATGGTCCGATCGGACGTGTACCGTTAACCTTTAATGGTCAATGGTCTCGTTTTGATAACTACGCGGGCCCACACGTACTAGAAGAAGATTAAGTTTATGTCTTTGCGCACGGCAACGGCAACCATTGACCTTGCTGCACTTATTGATAACGTTCATCACATTAAAGGCTTAGCCCAACAAAGTAAGGTCATGGCTGTATTAAAAGCTAATGCTTATGGACATGGCCTAGAGCGCATAGCTAAGGCGCTCAAAAATGCACCTGTAGATGCCTTTGGTGTTGCTCGTTTGGATGAAGCGCAAGCGTTACGCGCGTGTGGAGTGGTAAAGCCAATCGTATTAATGGAAGGCTTTTTCAGTGAAGAAGAGTTACCTGTGTTGGATGTGAATAACTTACAAACGGTTATACACAATGAACAGCAGCTTCAATCGCTACTAAATAGTCAGTTAGATAAGCCGATTAAAGTATGGCTTAAAGTAGATACTGGCATGCATCGCTTGGGTGTTGAACCCCATCAGTTTTCTTCATTCTATAATGCGCTAAAGGCTTCTCCCAATGTACAGAGCGACATTGTAATCATGAGTCATTTAAGCTGCGCAGATGATACCCGTAACGGAAAAACTGAGCAGCAAATTGCTTTGTTCACTGAACTTACTGACGAGCTCTCTGAAGAAATGTCGATGGCAAATTCTGCAGGTATTCACAGTTGGCCCAATAGCCACTTACACTGGATACGCCCAGGTCTTATTCTTTATGGCGTTAATCCCATGTTATCTCCCAAGACAGACGCGCACTTAAAACCTGTTATGACCCTACAATCAAGCTTAATTGCTAAACGTGTGGTGAAAAAAGGCGAGTCCGTTGGGTATGGTGCTGCGTGGACTGCAGAGCAAGATACAACCATTGGTGTTATTGCTATTGGTTATGGAGATGGTTACCCACGTCATGCTCAAAATGGCACTCCGGTGCTCATTAATGGCCGAAGAGTGAAATTGGCTGGTCGAGTGTCTATGGACATGATTACGGTTGATTTAGGTCAACATAGTCGAGACGAAATTGGCGATATCGCTACCCTTTGGGGGGAAAACTTACCGATTGAAGAAATCGCAGAGTGGGCGACGACCATTCCCTACGAGTTACTTTGCAATATTACTCGACGTGTCAATATGACCATTTCTGCCTAATACTTTTCAAGTGCGGTAAACGTCTTTAACAGACAAAAATTACTCGCCTTGAATAGTGGCTACAAGTGTTCGGCTACCTGCATGATCGCGATGTTCGCCTAGGTAAATGCCTTGCCAGGTGCCCAAGTTCAACCGCCCATTAGTGATGGGCACTGATATACTTGAACCTAGTGTGCTCGCCTTAATATGGGCTGGCATATCGTCTGGCCCCTCATACGTGTGCTGATAATAGGCGGCATTCTCTGGTACAAACTGATTAAAATGCGCTTCCATATCTGCACGTACAGTGGGGTCTGCATTCTCATTGATAGTTAACGATGCTGACGAATGCTTGATGAACAGGTGTAATAGTCCACATCGGATATCGCCTATCGCTAACTCGCTCTCCACATTGTCGGTTACAAGGTGAAAGCCACGTTTTTTGGCTGGAAGTCTAAATTCTGTTTGTCGCCACATCATGCAAAGCCTCATGTCATCAGAGTGCAAAGCCTATCTGATTCGGCTAGAGATTCAAGTGTTGATATTAAGACTAGCTACTCCTTTTAAGCAGATTGCTCATGTAGCTAGTCTAAGTATGTAAAGGGGATGAGTAAGCTTTAAAGGTCGTCTCCAGCGTTTCGCTCAGACGGAACATCAGATAAATATTCGACGAACTCGACTTCAAAACCGGCTGGGTCTAAATAATAAGCATTTTTTCGGTAAAGATGCTTTGCTCCTGGTTTAGCTACTTCATAACCTGCATCAGATAACCGTTTTATCATGGCATCTAAGTTACTGGTTTCAAAGCCTATGTGGGCCAGTCCTATCTGATGCCCGGTTAAGTCTCTATTACTATCTTCACCGTCATCACTAAATGACAAATACATGGTGTCATCACCAAAGTGAAGCCAGCGTCGAGGCTTTCCGTACCATTCGCTTTCACCTTGCATGCGAATTTGCCAATGTGGAAAAGCGGCATGATAAAAATTAAGGCTAGATTCAATATCGTTAACGACAAGGTTTAGGTGTTCTAGACGCATCATACTCTCCTATTTATTTTGCATCGTGCCGGCAAATAGCTTTAAAAGTGTTGAAATAAATAATTGGTGGTGTTGGCGGTTCTTAAGGCCAATAAAGTGAAAAAGATTGGTCATAACATTCTCCTTTTGCTTATTTGTTGACTATCCTAAAACCTCAAGCTAACTTGAGGTAAAGTTCTTTTTGTAGATTTTTTAAAAAATGTTGGAAGAAGCAAAGTTAAGTGTGGGGCAGGTTGCTAAGCGCTGTGGAATAAAAGTGTCGACGTTGCACTATTACGAGCAAATAGGTTTGCTACGTAGCTGGCGTAATGCTGGCAACCAACGTCGTTACAAACATGAAGTATTACGACGTGTATCAGTCATTAAAGCGGCACAAAAAATGGGTATAGATTTGGAAAGTATCAAGAAGGCGTTTGCTTCGCTGCCTGATAATCGTACTCCGACCAAAAAAGACTGGCAGTTACTTTCAAAACGCTGGCAGCAGCAATTAAACGAGCGAATTCAATATTTGATTACTCTTCGAGAGTCGCTGGATGGCTGTATTGGCTGTGGCTGTTTATCGCTGAAAAGCTGTCCTATATACAATCCTGAAGATATTATGGGTCAGCAAGGTGATGGGCCAATATTGCTTGAGCGTAATGTGGAAGAAAGAATAAATGAGAGCAATTAGCGGATATGCCCGCAGGTAAATGACAGAAAGTAAAAAGCCCCTCTTGAGGGGCTTTTTACTTTGATAAATCTGTTTGTTTAGTCGAAGCTAAATTCAATATATGCTTTGCCGTGTTCAGAACTAAGAGGAATAATAACAACAGGACCTTCTGCTTTGTGGTTTATTGTGTGGTTGGCACCCGATACAACCATCGGCGTTGCCATGTCAAACTCAAAGCCCTTTTCGCTTAACATTCTTTTTGCACCACCAGTAACCATATTAGTAATTTCGCCTACTAAGTCGGTGATTTCTTCGTTTACTTCATCAGGACCTTCACCGACCATATTCTTCATTGTCGCGATGGCTAGAGTGCCCTCAAAAGTGATTGAGAGTGAGCCTTTTGCTTGGTCACTTACCATACCTATCAAACCAGAAACGTCACCCTTGGCGACCTCTCCCTGCTTCAACTTCGGCTTCTCCGGTGTCAATTCCATCATCGCCATGGTCGACATAACATTCAACATCGAAGATAAGAAAGGGTTAATAAACTCTACATTCATGAACTGTACCGGGCCTTGTTTTACGACAGTGCGAAATAATGGCTACTAATTTAGCATAATTTTTTGATTTCGCACTAGTTATTGTTATCAATTGTGCCACACCTTGTGACCATATCTTCCGTTATGCAACTACACCATTAACTGCTTAATAACGTATCGGCAAGAGCTAACTTAACTTAAGTATCGACGAGTAAACGTGTTTTTACCACTATTCTGTAGAAAAAGTTTTGTCTATGACTTGTTGAATTATGTGAACTTTACGCCCACTTGGTAAAATTCATTCAGTCTTACTGGCACTTTTGGCAGCGTCCGTGTGCTTCTACGATTTGATGGCTTATTGAAAAGCCACTTGCATCGGCCATTGCACGAATAGCAAGGTCTAAGTTGTTCGACTGAATTTCTTCTACATGGCCACATTCATCACAAATCAACAGCTGTACTGGATGATTACACTCGCTGATATGGTGACACATAACGAATGCGTTGATTGATTCAATTTTGTGAACAAACCCTTGTTTACTTAAAAAGTCTAATGCGCGATAGATCGTGGCGGGTTTAGCTGCACTGTCTAGCTTTTGCAGTTCAGCAAGTAAATCGTAAGCGCCAACCGCACCGTCGTGATTCGCCAGTAATCCCAGTACTTGTTCGCGCGTTCTTGTTAATCGTGCACCGCGCTTTTGGCAAACTTGATGCGCTTGTTCCAATAAAGAAGAAGTGTCCATAGACTCAATATTTATAGGGTTTTTATCAGTTTAACATAGCATGGTTAGAGACCATAGCGGGTTTAATGCTTGATGCCAAGCCTAACCTGCGTAGGACGTTCAATGAGCCAACTTTGGTCAAGCTTCGTATTGGAGTTTAATGCTAACGGAGGTAAGTATGGATCTTTATATCAAATCATTTGAAGGTAACATTTACTTTGCTGAACAAAAGCAAGGCTCAACAAAGCGTATTGTTAGAGATAGCCAAAACCAGCCAATGCGTTTTGACAGTATTAGCAACGTTAAAGAGCACTTTAAAGACCAGTCGTTTGAGAACGTTTGGCTAGAGCATGACAGTGCCTACGATGAAATGTGTGGTTTAGGTGGCAAGTGCGGCCCTATGGTAATGCCGCTGAACTGGAAATAAAAAGGCCCCGAAAGGGGCACATTAATTTTAACTATTCAAACATGTATTCATAGGTAGCCATTAACTGGCTAGCTTGATAATCAGCTTCGTGTTGAACGCCAGACATAATAGAAAGCGTCAACGAGTGTGTGCAGCCATCATACGTATTGTGCTCAGTACGGTCACTGCCCTCGGTCATTCCCGGCCCGGTGCTTTGCGTGAACAGGTCACTACAGCCATTTTTTACTTTCCATAAAGCTATTGTGTCGTCTACAGAAGCGATGTTACCGTTACTTCTACCGTTATAAGGGACATCAGCATCGACTGGGCTATGCAAATGATGAATACTTACCGGAGTAGCGGTGGAACATGCTTCCAAATCGCCTCTGTATTGCCCTGCCAATGATACGATACCTGAAATACGTTCAGGGATTTTACATGCTAATTTGTAGGCCATAAATCCTCCAGCTGAGTATCCAAATACAAATAAATCAGTATTTATCTGACTATTCTCAGCCTGAACTTGGTCAATCAGCGCTAGGATATAATCGATATCTTTGTTGGCGTTGTCAGCGGGTATATTTTGACTATCCCACTCGTAAAGTGATTTGTTTCCTTCTGGGGCAAGCACAATGAAATTGTGTTTATCTGCAATCGCTTTGGCATCGAATATATTCATTACTTTATTAGCGGAACCAGGTGCACCATGCAGAAATAAAGCTATTCTTGTATCTTCATTAACGGTAGTCGGTATATATGATATCGACTCTCGCTCATCAATTGTTATGCAACTGAACACATTAGAAATTTGCGCTCCAGTGCACGTCGCAGTATCTTGTTGAGGTGACTTTTTTGAAGTACCGGAAGAATTACTACTTCCTCCTCCCCCACACGCAGAAAGTCCTGCAATTAGTAACGAATATATAACGGAATAAATGGCTCGTTGATTAAGTATGTTTTTCATATAGCTTGCTCGTTTTTGAGAAAATTAATAAAGTCGAGCAGAGCCTGTTTTACTTACGTGATATTGGCAATGATGAACACATAATATAATGATAATGGAATGATAATGTATAATAAAAACAGGGGGATAACTGTTGTCTAATTTCAGGTTTGAAGAGTTTTTGCTTGATTCAAATGCACAATCTTTGACGCATAACGGACAAAAAATCCTACTTGAACCAAAGCTTTTAAAGTTGCTTGTATTCTTTTGCGAAAACCCGCATCGAGCTATAAGCCGAGATGAGTTGTTAGAGCATGTTTGGGATGGCCGTATTGTAGGTTCAGCAGCAATAAATCGCGCCGTGGGTGAGTTACGAAAAGCGATTGAAGAGGATGTTAAAACACCAAATCTCCTCGAAACAGTGAGTAAAGTAGGGTATCGGTTTACACCGCAAGTCGACGTTATTTCCGAGGAAAATCAAACTCAGCCTGCCATTACCGATACCGAGAGAAAAAATGCGTTGCGGTGGTGGCTTCAAGCTTTATTAATCCTTGTGTGTTTAATATTGATAATTGTGCTGACGGTAAACGACAGACGGGACCCGAAGAATAATGAAGTCACATGGTTGGATAGGCCATTAACGACAGATAAAGGTGTTGCTTTTAAACCTGATGGCCATAGAACAAGTGCAGATATTGTTTACCTGTACCGCCCTTCATCCGATGTAAAGCTGCCGCAGGTATGGTTGAAACCAGAAAATCAACAAGCGTATGCGCTAACTTCAGATAATTTTTACTATACCGCTGTGATGTTATCGGACGATAGGAGGATATTTGCCAGTCGATTCAATAATCTAAAAGAGCGAAAATGTGAAATTGTCGAAATCAATCCATCAACAAAATCACTTAACGTTATTACTGGTTGTGCATCACGAGCACTGACTCAGCTAGACTATTCATCCGACACACAAAAAATTTATTTCAATACACGTGCTGCGGTCAACCAACCGTTCCATATTGCAAGTCTGCAACTTAACACTAATCGTTTAGAACAAATTACGTTCTCTGATGGTCAGGGAAATAAGCGAGGCGACTATTTATTCAAGCTATCACCGCATCAAGATAGATTGGCTGTCGTGCAATATGTAGATACAAACCATGGCCAAGTTAGATTAATTGATCTGGCAAATAAAGAGAGCAAAGAACTCAAAGTTAAATTAGCAAATTTATCTGCTATCGACTGGTTTGATAAAGATACCTTGGTGTTGTCGGCGGATGGCAGTATCTATCAATTCCATATTCCGTCTCAAGCTATAGAACTATTGAGTCAGCAAGATGGTGCGGGTCAAATAGCTTTTAGTAATGATGGCGTTGCCTACGTTCTTGCCAAAGTAAGCCACAATATATACGAACTGCCTATAGACAATAGTGGTTCAAGAGAAGTGAAGAAGATGCCGCTTACAAATAGCCGTTACAGTAGCTATTTACCTGGATATGCTAACAACAGTAAGTGGCTAGTATTCTCTTCGGATAAAACGGGGAGTTGGAGAATATATCTACAAGATGCTGGCGGCAATAGAAGCGATATTGGTGCGCCTGAAGAGATTCATAATATTAACAATCTCCGGTGGAGCCAAAGTGACGAAATTATTTCTGCCTCTATCAATGGTAAAGCATATGTCTATAAATTAGCGTCAGAACAGTGGCACCAAGTTGCACATCATATTCAAAATATCCATTTCTTGGAGCCGCTTTCGGAAAGTCAGTTTGTAGTTAGTAGTGATCAGTCAGGAGATTGGCAGCTGTGGCTCGTTGATGAGGAATTAGGAACGCATAAGCAGTTAACAAGGTCAGGAGGCTATAGTGTAAGAGCGAATGGAAGTAGCTCGTTGTACTTTACTAAGTTTGCAGAAACAGGCCTGTATCAACTAGATTTGTTATCCTTGAAGGAGCGCCTAGTGGTGGCTGACTTTGCTATTACTGACTGGAATAGATGGTTTTTAACGGCAAAGCACTTGTATTACATAAGCGATAGTGGGCTCGTAAAGTTGGGCTTATCAGGCCGAACAGACGCTAAGTCAATCACATTGTTGGGCAATGCTGGCAATCACCTTTCAATTTCTCACAATGAAAAGCACGTTGCGGTCACCTTTCAAGATGAAGCGTGGGCTGAAATAAGATATTTATCCAAAGGACGGGAATAAAAAAAGCCCCTTTCGGGGCTTATTTGAATTTGAGTTAGATTCGACTTTCGAACGTCTTAGTCTTGTTTTTTCCTTCACTTTGCGAAAAGCGAGTTTCTTGGCGCTCGCCTTTAGACACATGCACGTTGCTGATGTATTTGTCCCACTGTCGCTCGCTTAAGTAGCCAATATGGATGTCTGCATCTTGTCGAACGCCGCTAATAATTGGCCCTTCAACGATAGTGGCAATGATGTAATCTTGGAAGTTTTTGCAGTACATGTTTTTAATCAATCGTGTACCGTTTTCTTCAAAGCTTGTTTCTAAGCCAATGTTGATATCACTGTCGCATTTTTCGAGTAAGGTTTGCGTTAAACGGCTAACCATATCGTCGGTTTTACGAATGTTCGGCAAGTTAATGGTCTTTTCGTAAAACACAAGCGAGTCATCATCATTCAAGAACCACAGGTCATAACGGCCGTCATCACATTTCATTTCGTACTTGGAAATTACTTTGCGATCAAGTCCAGGCATCACTTGGAAGTTCATACTGTAAAGACTTAACCCAAAGTGACTATTCTTTTGGGTCACAGGGAAGAAATAATTAACCAGTGCTTCATTGCGTGGCGCTAATGATTTCGTCGTTGGGAAAGCGAAGTCAGGAATGCGATCAATCTTACAGTCTGAAATTGTTGAAAGAAGCTCACTCTTTTTGACACCTAAAGGCACGCTATCGATATTGTAGTCACCATCTAGGTTGCTGATATTTGCCATTTTAGAGACAAGTAAACGTTGCTCGCGGTCAATGATGTAGTCATTAAAGTTAGTAAAGTTTTTGGCATCTGCCTCTGCTTTTGCATCAACATACACATATAGCGGTAGACCAAATTCTTGTGCGGCATTTACGTCAGCTTGGTATGTGGCAAAATCATCATAGCCGTAATCTTGTGCTTCCAGCAGGTTAACGTAGTCTTGATAAGTGCGTAAACCTAGCTTTTTCGCCTTTTCCATTTCACGTTGATACGCCTGAAGCGGTAACCCTGCATCCTCAGCTTTTTCACGCTCTGCTTTATACGTCGGGTAATCGGTATACCCGTATTTTTCAGCGATACCTTGTTTTCTCTCGTACTCGGCGAAATAGTATAGAGGCACGTAACATAAGCTACAGGCCACTATGTAGAACATTGCGCGAGTGCGGCCAGTAATTTTTAGTATGTTGTTAATTTTGTTTGTTAGCGGTATGTAGGTATTAATGACCAAATAGATAATTAATACGGCTAAAATTGTTGCGATAGTAACTACAGTAATACTCATTCATCCAACCCTGTAAGACTTATTCCACTTCTACAGTTCCCTGGTATAGGGCTAATTTGTAAAGTCCTTAATGTTTATATTGCGCCATCTCATAGATAGGTATGGCAGTAGCTTTATTATTCTAGTTATCGTATCGGAAAAGCCGATTTAGCTGCTCGAATTATACACATAGGATTAGCTATGTTAACAATTAATTACAAATAGGCAAGCAGGGCTTACCTATATAAGGCCTACAGGTAAGTTTTCAGTAAGAATTGCTTTACAAATTAACTTCCACAAACGAACGTTTGCTTTGTGATATTACTGGTTGTTAACGCCTGATTATGCGGGAGTGGTTCGTAACCATCTAAGAAATAAATAATTTTAAGACCAGACTCTGCCAGTTCAATAGCATGCTGAAAGTTAATACTAATGCTCGAAGAAATATCCTGAGGATATTTTTCAGCATCTCGGCGCACATATTCGAGTAGAGCAGGATTGACATCATTGTCGTAAAAGACAGCGTCAGCGAATTGCAGTGCTCTATGGGCAGCAAGTGTCAGGTGGTCAGGGTTTCCTGTCATTGTGTGAATGAAAGTAATACCGCCTTCAGCAGGCGGTACTTCTTCTTTGAGACTCGCTATAAGCTGCTGCTCGGCAATTTTCGTTTGGCCAGATAGTAGCTGCTCTCCGATGGGGCCACGTAAAGTGTTTTCCCAAAATGCGCGTCTATTGGATACGCCCTTAACCCTTGCTTTTACATGATCTCGAAATTTGAATGAGAAATCCGCTAGCTTGCCATAGGCCGAAGGCATAATGCGTTCAATCTGTTCTCGCAACATTCGCACCAAAATAGGTGCACTGCCAGAACTGGAGATCGCCACAATCATGGGATCACGATCAATAATAGCCGGCGTGATGTAATTACAAAGTTCAGGTTGGTCAACAACGTTGACTAACAGGTTTAATTCACTGGCTTCTTTCTGAACGTCCTGGTTAACAGATTCATCGTCGGTTGCGGCAATAACCATAGAAAAGCTCTCCATATGGCCAATCTCATAATTGTGACTGACCCAGTTCAGCTCGTTTTCTTTTATCAGGCGCTCGACGCTACCATTGATAACTGCTGACATAACAGAAATCTTTTTAGTCGTTTTCAATAACAATTCAATTTTGCGGGCAGCGACCTCGCCACCGCCTACTACCAGAGCATTGATATGTCTTGCATCAAGAAAAATCGGGAAATATCGCATTAATTCTCTAATTGCCACTTCGCTAATATCGCTTGATATTGTCCGCTTTGTTTCAACATTTCCAGTGCTTTTTTTAACTTAGTTATCACTTTTTGAGAGGTATTATTGCTTGCTGCTAAATAATAGTCGGTTGCAAAGTCAGGCAAGCGCAATGCAATTTCAAGTGGCCGATAAGTATCACCCTGCGTTTTCTTCCGTTCTTCCCACATAAACTCATTAGCGAGAATAAAGTCTACTTTACCGTTGAATAGTGATTCCCAGAGCCTAGGGTATGATGAATTAAGCATTAAATTTACGTCAGGTTCGAACCCTTTAGATAAGAGGTACTCCTGTGAAATATCAGATCGTGTTACGCCAACATTGAACTGCTTTACTTGCTCTAGCTTTTGGACAGAAATGTCGCTGCGTTCCTTAAGCTTCATCAAATGAACAGTCGCGGCATACAGGGTTCCAACCCATTGAAATTTATCTTCTCTGGAAGGTGTCCTCATTATCGAAAATATCAGTGTGTTTTCCTGTGTTCTCGCCATTTGATACGCGCGCGCCCAAGGATAAATTTTGACTTCACCATGAATGTTGGCGCTTTTAAGCATGGCGTTGACGATTTCAACCATCGCGCCAGAGGGTGGTGAGTTACCATTATCAATTTGCAGAGGAGCAAGTGATTCTGTGACGATAGTGACAGAAAGTTCTTCAGCATGAATAAATGCTGAAAAGAAAATGAAGAGCGCCAATCCTATGTGCTGCAAATTGCTCCAAATAAAAATACGGTACATAGAAATACGTCTTACCTTTTACCGTTAAAGCGATTGCTTATATATGTTTGAACAGTCAGGAGTGATAAACTTAACTATAAGACGTTTTTAGAGAGATTCCCAATGCCTTGGATTCAACTGCGGTTACAAGCAAATGAAGAAACCGCTGAAAAATACAGTGATTGGTTAAGTGCAAGTGGTGCGCAAGCTGTCACCTTTATTGATGCGAAGGATACGCCTATATATGAGCCATTGCCCGGTGATGAAGTGACCTATTGGGCCAACACCATTGTGATGGGTTTGTTTGATGCTGCTCATGATATGGATAAAGTCATCCATTATTTAAAATCGATTCATCCAGAAAAAGATGAAATGCGCTACAAGCTAGAGCAACTAGAAGATAAAGATTGGGAACGAGAGTGGATGGACAACTTCCACCCGATGAAGTTCGGTGAGCGTCTATGGATTTGTCCTAGCTGGCGTGATGTGCCTGAGCCGGATGCTGTTAATGTCATGCTCGATCCAGGTTTAGCATTTGGTACAGGCACGCATCCTACCACAGCATTGTGTTTACGGTGGTTAGATGGGCTTAACCTTAAAGGCAAAACGGTTGTCGACTTTGGCTGTGGTTCGGGCATTTTATCATTAGCCGCGTTAAAGCTAGGCGCAGACAAAGTGATTGGTATCGATATTGATCCACAGGCATTGCAAGCCAGCAAAGATAATGCTGAACGAAATGGGGTATCTGACAGACTTGAACTTTATCTACCCAAAGACCAGCCAATATTCAAAGCTGATGTCGTTGTGGCAAACATTCTTGCAGGGCCACTAAAAGAACTTGCTCCAACAATTATTGAATTTGTAGCACCAAATGGTTTGCTGGCTTTGTCTGGTGTCTTGGAAGAACAAGCACCTAGCCTGCAAGAAATTTATGGACAGTGGTGTACGATGGATCCGATTGCTGTGCAAGAAGAGTGGGTCAGGCTGTCTGGCGTGCGCAGCCTAAATTAACAGGGATTAAAACTCGTCGTTGTCAAGCAGAAAGTTGTACATTTTGTACATTTTCTGCTCGACAAAAACTTATCCAAAAAGTCAATATTAAAAAATCAAAAAAAACACAAATTTGTTCAATTTATATCCTTTTCAATCTCAATAAAAACACGTAAACTGTGCGCCCTTTTGACGAGGAGCTCAAAAAAGCAGCAGTGAATATCGGTCCATACCAACTTAAATCCAATGTAATGTTAGCCCCTATGGCAGGGATTACTGACAAACCATTTAGACAACTTTGCTGTCAAATGGGTGCAGGTTTGGCGGTATCGGAAATGGTGTCTGCTAACCCGAAGGTTTGGAACACCGAAAAATCTAAACTGCGTATGGTGCACAGCGATGAAGCTGGCATACGCTCAGTGCAGATTGCAGGTTCTGATCCTGAAGAGATGGCTTTTGCGGCTCAAGTTAACGTTGAAAATGGCGCCCAAATTATTGATATCAATATGGGGTGCCCGGCAAAAAAAGTGAATAAGAAGCTAGCGGGTTCAGCATTATTGAAAGAGCCTTCGCAGGTTGAACAAATCGTTAAATCGGTGGTCAACGCTGTGGATGTGCCAGTGACGCTGAAAATTAGAACCGGCTGGTGTGAAAATTCGCGCAATGGGGTCGAAATAGCTCAAATTGCGCAGCACAACGGTATTCAGTCGTTGGCTGTTCATGGTCGTACACGTAATGACTTTTATAAAGGTAATGCGGAATACGACACCATTAAGGCAATTAAAAAAGCGATTTCAATTCCTGTTGTAGCAAATGGCGATGTTACGTCTGCACAAAAAGCAGCTGATGTACTTGAGTACACAGGTGCCGACGCAGTCATGATAGGCCGAGGAGCACAAGGTCGTCCTTGGATTTTTAGAGAAATAAATCATTTTCTAGAAACCGGAAAGCACCTTGACGAACCTTCATCGGATGAAGTGCGCTCAATACTTCTTGGGCATATTAAAGAATTGCACCAATTTTATGGTGACTTTATGGGGGTGCGAATCGCCCGTAAACATGTGTCTTGGTATATGCAAACGCATGAACAAGGCAAAACGTTTCGATCAAGCTTTAATGCACTCGAGTCGACCAGCGAGCAACTCGACGCATTAAATGCGTATTTTGATAATTTAACTAGTTAAGAGTCTGAACTTTATGTTTGAACAAAATATTTCTTCTCCATTCATTACAAACGTTAATGATATTCAGCAACAAACAAAAGCATCTCCACTTCGCACTCAAGCGAAAATTGCGATCAAAAACTACTTATCTCAATTGAACGGCAATGATGTAGATGACATGTACGAATTAGTGCTTTCAGAAATTGAAGCGCCAATGTTAGAAGAAGTAATGCAATACACACGTGGTAACCAAACACGTGCAGCGAATTTACTAGGTATCAACCGTGGTACGCTTCGCAAGAAACTTAAAAAATACGGTATGAACTAATACTGCGCAGGCTTAGCCTGCACCAGAAAGCACCTTAGGGTGCTTTCTTTGTTTTTGGCCTTAGGAAAAACTGAACCATTTAGTCAAATTTTTACTAAGCTTGTTTTCTTAAGGTAAATAATTAATCGCAGGAGCGACCCCAACGGACTTGCCAAGGATATGTGTCACAGGCCAGACCAATTTAATTAAAGTAAAGGTAATCAAAATAGCAATGGATACCCCACGCCCAATCAAACGCGCACTCTTAAGTGTTTCTGATAAAACCGGTATTGTTGAATTTGCTCGCGCATTAGCACAAAAAGGTGTCGACATTTTATCTACTGGCGGTACAGCCAAATTATTAGCAGATAACGGCATCAATGTAACAGAAGTCTCTGATCACACGGGTCACCCTGAAATCATGGATGGTCGTGTAAAAACGCTTCACCCTAAAATTCATGGCGGTATTTTAGCGCGTCGTGGTACTGATGAAGCCGTAATGGCCGACAATAACATCAGCGCTATTGATATGGTGGTTGTTAACCTTTACCCGTTTGCCAATACAGTTGCAAAAGAAGGCTGTTCGTTGGAAGACGCTATTGAAAACATCGATATTGGCGGTCCTACAATGGTTCGCGCTGCGGCGAAAAACCATAAAGACGTTACCATCATCGTTAATGCACATGACTATGATCGTGTGCTTTCAGAAATGGATGCTAACGACGGTTCATTAACCTACAAAACACGTTTTGATTTAGCGATCGCAGCATACGAGCACACGGCGAGTTACGACGGCATGATTGCAAACTACTTTGGCCAAATGCTACCTGCACATGGCCAAGAGGGCGAAGCGGACTTTGAAAACAAAAATAAATTCCCTCGTACGGTAAACAGCCAGTTCGTTAAGAAGCAAGACTTACGCTACGGTGAAAACTCTCATCAGGATGCGGCTTTCTACGTTGAAGCTAACCCTGAAGAAGCGTCAGTGTCTACTGCCAGCCAGTTACAAGGTAAGGCACTGTCATATAACAACATCGCAGATACCGATGCGGCGTTAGAGTGTGTGAAAGAATTTGAAGAGCCAGCATGCGTTATTGTTAAGCACGCAAACCCATGTGGTGTTGCAATCGGTGACAATATCTTAGCGGCATATGAAAGTGCTTATACGACTGATCCTACATCAGCGTTCGGTGGCATTATCGCGTTCAACCGCGAGCTAGATGCAGATACGGCAGAAGCGATTATTTCTCGCCAATTCGTTGAAGTAATCATCGCGCCAAGCGTATCTGAAGGTGCGGCGCAAATCGTAGCAGCTAAGCCTAATGTTCGTGTACTTGAGTGTGGTCAATGGGAAACGCAAACCACAGGCTTTGACTACAAGCGTGTAAATGGTGGTTTATTAGTACAAGATCGTGACCAAGGTCGTGTAACCGATGACGAATTAAAAGTTGTCACTAAGCGTCAACCTACTGAAGATGAAATGCGTGACCTTAAGTTCTGCTGGAAAGTGGCTAAGTACGTTAAATCAAACGCTATTGTTTACGTGAAAAACTCAATGACAATTGGCGTTGGTGCAGGCCAAATGAGCCGTGTTTATTCTGCTAAAGTAGCAGGTATCAAAGCGGCAGATGAAAACTTAGAAGTTGCTGGTTCTGTTATGGCATCAGATGCATTCTTCCCATTCCGTGACGGCATCGATGCTGCTGCAGAAGCAGGTATCACAGCGGTTATTCAGCCAGGTGGTTCAATGCGTGATGAAGAAGTTATTGCTGCAGCTGATGAACACGGCATGGCAATGGTCTTCACTGGCATGCGTCACTTCCGTCACTAAAGTGACATGTTTATCGAGCAGCGACGAATGCTGCTCGATAAAGCATTCTCAATATTCTGTAACATTTGAATTGGCTGAATGACCCATCAGTTGAGATAACTAACACTGATACTGACGTGTATTTCTGCTATATATACGAGTGCACTTTAAAAACTTGTATCGAAAGTATGGAAAACTCATGAAAACAATAAAAAAGAAGTTAGTTACAGCGCTATTTTCATCAGCAGCTTTGATGGCATCGACGACTGCTTTAGCAGAAGAAACATCAGCAGAATTAATGTTAATGAAGGCGAAAGCCGAGTCACCTTTACATGCGGCAGTGGCAGGCGATCACCGTAGCGAGAAAAACAAAGCGCGCGATGAGTATCGCCATCCGGTTGAA
This sequence comes from Thalassotalea euphylliae, assembly GCF_042682785.1. Classification (GTDB taxonomy): domain Bacteria; phylum Pseudomonadota; class Gammaproteobacteria; order Enterobacterales; family Alteromonadaceae; genus Thalassotalea_F; species Thalassotalea_F euphylliae. The sequence goes on from NZ_JBHUIB010000004.1 coordinate 65,146, forward strand.
ACACTTGCATTTTTTGGTTTTGAACCATCAATGACAGTGGTAGAAATGGCACCAGGTGGTGGTTGGTATACAGAAATTCTTGCACCGGCACTCAAAGGCACGGGTACTTTTTACGGTGCGCACTACCCTGACAAAGGTGATGACAGCTATGGCAGTAAATCACGTCGCCGCCTAGAGGAGAAAATGGCGAGTAATGAAGTGTTTAGTGAAGTAAAACTGACTGACTTCACGCCACGTCAGCCGTCAGAAATTGCACCTGCTGGTACAGCTGATATGGTATTGACGTTCCGTAACCTCCACAATTGGGGGTTAGACGGTGTTGAGCAAATGTTTAAAGATGCCAACAAAGCACTTAAGCCTGGTGGTGTGCTAGGTGTGGTCGAGCACCGCTTGCCAGCATCTAAAAAATTAGAAGACAACAAACGCAGTGGTTATTTCCCTGAAAAGCTAACAATTGAGCTTGCTGAAAAAGCAGGCTTTAAATTAGCAGCGAAAAGTGAAATCAATGCGAACCCGAAAGATACGGCTGATCACCCTAAAGGCGTGTGGACGTTACCCCCTTCTTTAGCGTTAAAAGATCAGGATAAAGAAAAATATATAGCGATTGGTGAAAGTGATCGCATGACGTTGAAATTCGTCAAACCAGAATAATGTAAACTCATATGGAGAAAGTGCATGATGCGCTTTCTCCATTATTTTATTTAGGAAAAGATATAAATGAATGTGTTAGTTATTGGTAGTGGTGGCCGAGAGCACGCTTTAGCGTGGAAGGCAGCTCAATCTTCACAAGTAGAAAAAGTGTTTGTAGCACCGGGCAATGCGGGTACAAGTGCTGAACCAAAATTGGAAAACGTAGCAATTTCTGTTGGCGAAATTCCTGCGCTTGTATCTTTTGCTAAAGAAAATAATGTTCAATTAACCATTGTTGGCCCTGAACAGCCACTTGTTGATGGTGTTGTTGATGCCTTTCAAACTGAAGGCTTAATGTGTTTCGGCCCGTCAGCTAAAGCTGCACAGTTGGAAGGCTCTAAAGCATTCACTAAAGATTTTCTTGCGCGTCATGATATTCCAACTGCAGCATATGCAAACTTCACCGAAATTGAACCGGCTTTAGCTTATGTTCGTGAGCAGGGCGCGCCTATTGTCGTAAAAGCTGACGGTTTGGCTGCGGGTAAAGGTGTTATTGTAGCGATGACTTTAGAAGAAGCCGAAGACGCAATCAAAGACATGCTAGCAGGTAATGCATTCGGTGATGCTGGTCACCGTGTTGTTATTGAAGAGTTTCTAACAGGCGAAGAAGCAAGTTTCATTGTTATGGTTGATGGCAAAAATGTCGTACCGTTTGCAACCAGTCAAGATCACAAACGTGCCTACAATGAAGATAAAGGCCCAAACACCGGTGGCATGGGGGCATATTCTCCAGCACCAGTAGTAACGCCTGAAATTCATGATCGCATCATGAATGAAGTCATCATGCCAACAGTTGAAGGTATGGCAAAAGAAGACGCACCTTATACAGGCTTTTTATACGCAGGCTTAATGATTGCTGAAGATGGCACGCCAAAAGTCATTGAATACAATTGTCGTTTTGGTGACCCAGAAACACAGCCAATTATGATGCGCCTTCAATCTGATTTAGTCGAGATGTGTATCGCTGCATGCAAAGGCGAGCTAGCAGGAAAAAATATAGAGTTTGATCCGCGCGCAGCTGTTGGTGTTGTATTAGCTGCAGGTGGTTACCCTGGTAGTTATAGCAAAGGCGACGTTATCTCTGGATTAGAAACAAATAAAGCTACTGACCGTAAAACGTTCCATGCTGGCACCGCACTTACAGATGGAAATGTAGTAACCGCAGGTGGTCGTGTACTATGTGCAACCGCGTTAGGTGAAAATGTGACGACTGCACAAAAAGCTGCATACGAACTTTTGCATCAAATTACTTGGGATAAAGTTGAGTTCCGCACTGATATCGCTTACCGCGCTATTGCTCGTGAACAAGCCTAGAAGTATTCCATAATGATGATACAAAAAAGCCCGGCAAAGCCGGGCTTTTTATTTATCTATAAATAGATTATTCAGCGTCTGTCTTTTCAGGACGCTCTTTTGCTTCTCTTACTTTTAGCGTTCGCTGTTGGAATTCAGTATCATTGAGCGCAGAGATAGCTGCATCTGAATCGGCTGCAGCCATTTCAACAAAACCGAAACCACGGCGCTTACCCGTATGCTTGTCTTTCATTAACCTTACTGAATGAACAACACCATGTGTTGCGAACAAGGTTCTAACCGCTGCTTCGTTTGCTCGGTAAGGTAAATTACCGACATAAAGAGTTTTTACTTCTCCGACCGAGCCTTCACCGCCATTTTTATTAATAAGTGAAAAAGCGATATTGGCAAACAGCGCACCCAATGCTGCGCTAGTAGCTATAGCAGTAGTATCTTTACCTAGAGAGCTTGAGATAAGGAAAGCAACGACACCTGCGACGACGGCCAGTGCTACTGCTGTGATAAGTTGAGACGACTTCATAAGTTATACCTGAATTATTATTGTAAAAAATCGTATAAATACAAAGCTATGTTACCGAGCTTTCCAGATTGTGCAACTTTATGAAAAGCATAACGATAAAAATGCGTAATAAATTGGCTAAAACCACACAAAATAGATCACTAATTAGAACCACCAACTAAAGATCGCAAAAATGAGCTTTATATTATGGTTACGAGATCAAAAGGCTTTTTAAAAACTTAAAGATCATCTATTCGCCTGTTAAGTACATATTTGCTGGTACTTTAACCATATTGTACGATCGTACGCCTTTAAACTAGGGGTTTGTACAATAAGTGACCGAACGATCATTTTTTTTAAATTAATGCTTGATCGTTTCAGAAAAATCCCTAAAATGCGCATCCACTTCTCGGGGGCAAGCCAAGAAGCTGTTTTGATAAGTTTAGTTACTTTATAAAGCCACTAAACGGGTCAGATAACTTAGAAAAATAAATTAAAGTTTTTTTCAAAAAGTTGTTGACATTAAAACAGGGAAGCGTAAAATGCGCATCCGCTCTCAACGAGAGAGCAATCAGTTAACACGAGTGTGA
>NZ_JBHUIB010000005.1:0-7631 GCF_042682785.1 Thalassotalea euphylliae
CCCATGCCGAACTCAGAAGTGAAATGTAACTGCGCCGATGGTAGTGTGGGAGGTCCCATGTGAGAGTAGGTCATTGCTAGGCACTTATTACGAAGAGCCCGCTCATTGAGCGGGCTTTTTTACGTCTGGCCTTCAGGAAAATGTACGAAGTTAACTCACGCTAATTCGAATAGACTTCTTTATTTTTGTCATAAACTTAACGCATAATGGAAAACAAAAAGTGGTTTGTTATGCGATTTAAATATCTTCCCCTTATCCTTCCCGCGCTTACATTACCTGTAGCCGCACAAGAAACTGCCCAAGCTATTCAGCAAGAAATTGAGTTGATTCGAAATTACTCGAATTTTGATCTTAAGTTCTTCGAAGGCAATATGTTTATTGCTGAAGTTGATACCAGTGTTGAACACATTGATAACTTCGAATTTTCGCCAGATGATAAAGAATCTACAATCGCTTATTCGTTGAACCCAAAAGCGTTTGTTCAAGTGCATCAGGACAACCACTTATTTCAAAGTTTTATCGATATTAAGCGAAATCAGTTTGCCGATTTCTCTGATGATGACCATAACGAGTACCACGTATTAGGAAAGTATTTTTATCGATTAGGTGGTGAGCATAGATTACTTGCTTCTTTCACCTTTGACGAAAGTTATGAATATCGAGGCTCTGGCTTGTCTAAAGGTTTAGCTGATGTTGTCGATACAGGTAATACGATTCAAGAAACATTAGTTAATGTTGGGTATCAACGTGGTCGTCCAGGTGGTGTAAGCCATATCAACTTATTACTTGGCGCTAATAAACTCGAATATCAAACAAATGCCGAAATCACGGATAGATTTAATTTTGATACTGTGTTTGCCATTGGTGATTTTGATTACTTATATACCGGTAAAACGTACTTTACCTCTACATTCACTTATTACGATTTTACTTACGATAATGCTTCCGATCTTGAAAGAACTGAGCTTGGTTTTATGGTCGGTGCGAAATGGGAAGCATCTTTAGCAAGTAAATTCGAAGCGCTAGTTGGTTATCAAGAGATAGAGTTAACTGAATCTAAATTGAAATTGGACCAAACTAAATGGCGTTTTATTTATACATGGGAGCCATCTGAACAAATCCGATTATCAATCAGTAGTAAAAGACAGACTGAAAATAATTCAGAAGTCGCGTCGGATTTCGCCATTGCTGACTTACATCTACTATTATTTAATTATGAGTTTACAGAATTTACGGCATTTGACTTTATAACGAAGATTGAAACGACAGACGTGCAATTTAATGGTACGTCTCGAGAAGAGGAAGAGTTAGCTATTACGACACGTTTTAGTTATTGGTGGCATCCGCGTGTTACTTTTAATGTAAGTTATGGCTACGAAGAAAATGACAGTGATTTTGAAGCATTTTCATACGAGCAAAATAGATTTAGTGTAGGGGCAACTTTTAGATTCTGATGAGTTACCGTAGAAAAATTGTACAATTTTTGATTGCCAGTTTATTTTTGGTGTATAATTCCGCATTCGCCTCGGTCGAAGCTTATCTATTGGGGCCAGGAGACAGAATATTAATTACTGTCTATGACGAACCTGATTTACGAACTGAAGTTAAGATTGATAAATCTGGCTTGGTGTCATTTCCATTCTTAAGTGATATCCAAGTGGTCGGATTAAGAACGGCGGATGTAGAGAAAATTATCACGGATGGTTTGAGAGGTGATTATTTAGTTAATCCCCAAGTGTCCGTCTCTATTGTTGTCTACAGGCCTTTTTTCATTCATGGTGAAGTAAAGAAACCAGGCAGCTACCCTTATCAGGACGATTTAACATTAGACAAAGCGATAGCTTTGGCAGGTGGATTGTCTCCCAGAGCATCAAAGTCTAAATGGAATATAACTAGAGTCGTCGACGGTAAGACCGTTGTAGTTAAAGCCAATATCACCAGCTATGTAATGCCTGATGATATAATTGAGATTGAGCAGAGTTTCTTTTGAACAACTTAGAAAGTAACAACGCAGCTAACATTAATTTTGCTGAAGAAGATGTGACCCTGAAGGAGCTGTTAAGCCCTTTGTGGAATCGTCGTTGGCAGATTATTGCGTGCACGTTAATTGTGACGACTGCTGTTGCTTTCTATATGAGTTTACTAAAACCAATTTACCAAAGTAGCGCCATTCTCCAAATAGGCAGCAATGTTGGCTCTACTCGTCTTTCTATCAATGATGCTTTTAATGATACGGTAGCTACCGAAGAGCTTATTCAAACGCAATTCGAAATATTGCGGTCACGCAAATTTGCCGAACGGGTTGTTTCGCAATTGAACCTTGTAGAGCATCCAGAATTTAGAGTTGGCAAGTATAATGACAAAGTTGCCTTTTTTGCAGATAAACCCGATCTACCACCATCTACGTTCGCCGGGGTAGTGGGTAAATTTAGAGCGCGCTTAAGTATTTCCCCTATTAGTTCGACTGAGCTCGTCCGTATTACTTTCAAATCATACTACCCTGAGCTTGCCGCTAAAGTTGCTAACCAGGTTGGTCAAACCTATTTGCAGTACCAAGATGAAGTGCATAGCTCTACAAAGGAAAACACCTCAGAATGGTTAGTAGACCAACTTGAAGAGTTAGGTAAAAAACTAGAGTCGTCAGAATTAGCCTTGCAGAACTTTCGAGAATCTGAGGGATTGGTTGATATTAATGGTATTTCCAGTATCGCTGGGGATCAAATCAACGCCTTAACATCGGAAGCAATTCGTGCTGAAAAAGAGCGAGATGATTTGAAAGTCACTTATAATTTTATTCAGCAATATAAAGGTGACATTCAGAGACTTACCGACCTAAAAGAGATTGATAGCTACTATCCCTATGCACAGTTAAAAGTAGCGAAAGAAAATTTGGAACGTGAGATATCTGAGTTATCTCGTCGCTATGGTCCTAAGCATCCGAAGCGTATGGCGGCCCAAGCAAAACTTGATACCATGCAGGAAAGCGTGAATAAACAGGTGACTGATCGCGTCGCATCTCTTGAAAAGGAATATCGTACAGCTATCGAAAAAGTTTCTGCTACACAGGAGCGCCTGGCCATAGCAAAAACAGATTTTGTTCGTTTAAGCCGTCTCAAGAATAAATTCTCACAATTGAGTCGCGAAGTAGAAACAAACAAAGAGCTTTATAATAACTATCTTGTGAAGCTCAAAGAAACGGATGCGATGGGCAATTACACCGCTACGTTCTATGTACGTTTCTTAGACAAAGCAATCGTCCCGAAAGGGCCTTTTTCTCCGCGCAAAACGCTATCTGTAGTCGCGGCATTCATTTTGTCTTTTATTGCGATATCGATGTACATCATTATGCGCGAATTATTAGTGGATACGCTTAATTCTCGTCGTAAGTTAGAAAACTTCCATGAGGCACCGGTTCTAGCTGTTCTTCCTAAGTTTAAAGCGAAACCAACCAATAAAGATGAAGATAAGTACTTTGCAGATGGCCGATTTATTGAGTCGGTACGTACGCTAAGAACTGCCTTGTTATTTAACAATGACAAGAAGCCTCCTAAAGTTATTGCTGTCACTTCTTCTGTTCCGAATGAAGGTAAGTCAACAGTCGCCCTGCATTTGGCTCGTTCTTTTAGCGAAATGGAAAAAGTGTTACTGATTGAAGGCGACATGCGTAATCCGACGGTAGCGAAGAACTTGAGTTTGGATCCATTCCGTCCTGGTTTGTCTAATTTGCTGGCTAAGACCCACCAAATAAACGAATGTATTGTTCGCGACAAAAACGTCAAACTTGATATTCTTACGTCAGGCATCTCACCTGCAAACCCACAAGCTTTCTTGTCAATGAAACGGTTTGATATGCTGATCAAAGTGTTTGGTAATTTTTATGACCGCATTATCATTGAAACACCACCGGTTAATGCGGTAAGTGATGCCGTTATTATTTCACGTTTAGTTGAGAGCGTTCTGTACGTTGTGCATGGTACGAAAACAAAACGTGAGCAAATTACCTCTGGTATTCGCATGCTCCGTCAGGCCAAAGCGCCAATTGATGGCATTGTGATTAACAAAAGTGAGAGCATTGATACATCTCGCTACCAAAACAAGTACTACAACGACAAAGCAAATATCATCAAGTTACCTGTGCGAAAACAAGCATAGCGCGTTCACTCTGTTTCCCTTCTGCTTGGCATTCAGTAGAATAGCCCCATACTTCCTATAAAAGCTTTTTGTTTTGTCACAGTTTTCCACCCTTGAACTCAACTCCTTCGCTATCGAAGCCAAAGCCGACGATATTATTACGCTTAACTCCGTAGAGGAATTACACGCGTTAGACACTTTACCTGAGCATTTTTATATTCTAGGAGAGGGCAGCAATACCCTGTTTGTGGATAGCGAGGCGCCCACCCTGATTAGGCCGCTGCTTAAAGGGATAAAAGTGAGTGTGCATGATGACTGTTATGTCCTTGATGTAGGCGCAGGGGAGAATTGGCACAGTCTTGTGAAGTACACAGTTGAACAGGGAATGGCGGGATTGGAAAATTTAGCGCTTATCCCAGGCAGCGTTGGAGCTGCACCCGTTCAAAACATTGGCGCCTATGGCGTCGAGTTAAGTCAATATTGCTTATCGGTTGAGTGGTTTGATTTCGTTGAGAAAAAGGTCAAAGTACTACCTAATAAGGACTGCAAATTTGCATACCGCAATAGCGTCTTTAAGAACGAGCTGAAAAATAAGGGCGTTATTACGGGTGTAACGCTGTCTTTACCTAAGGCATGGCAACCCTGTTTAAAATACAGGGGGTTAGATCATTTATCTTCAGGCGCAAGCGCTAGAGAAGTCATGGAACAGGTTATTGAAGTTCGTAACAGTAAGCTACCTAACCCCAAGACGTTACCTAACGCGGGTAGCTTTTTTAAAAACCCTATCATAAGCTCTGAGGTTTATCGTGAGTTACAGGTAAACTTTCCTGATATCGTCAGCTACCCGCAAAGTGATGGTAAGGTTAAACTCGCTGCGGGTTGGTTAATTGAACACGCAGGTCTAAAGGGATATAAACAAGGCGGTGTTGGTGTTCATGATAAACAAGCCTTAGTGTTAGTTAACTTTGATAGTCAACGCGGTGCAGATATCGCAGAACTTGCAAGACTCGTGATTAAAACGGTACAGCAAAAATTTAATGTCACTCTTGAGCCGGAAGTCAGGCTCATCGGTGCCCATGGTGAAACGACCCTGTAGTCAATATGTCTAAACCCATTCGTGAAAAATTGATACAAGCTTTGGCCAGCGGAAAATTTGTTTCTGGTCAGGATATTGCTGATGATCTTGGTGTATCTCGTGCGGCCATTTCAAAACAAGTTACTGCTTTATCAAAAATGGGGCTCGATATCTTCAAGGTACGTGGCAAAGGCTACCAGCTTGCTCAGCCACTTGAGTTACTCGATCGCGAAATCATCCATCAAACGCTCAGTGCGTTAGGTCAGAGCAATCAAGTGGAAGTGCATACGGTTATTGACTCGACCAATGACTACTTGATCAGAAAGCTGCCAAGTTATATTGAGACTGGCCAAGCGGTTGTTGCTGAATATCAAAGTGCAGGTCGGGGTCGGCGAGGCAGGCAATGGCAGTCGCCTTTTGGTTCGCACTTGTATCTTTCCTATTATCATAAATTGGAAAAAGGTATGGCGGCAGCTATGGGACTGAGTCTTCTAACTGCTGTGGTCATAGCTGAGACTATCGAACAGTTATTCGGTGTCACCGCACAACTTAAATGGCCAAATGATATATATATCGAAGGAAAAAAAATCGCTGGGATTTTGATTGATTTAGAAGGGCAAGCTATTGGTGATTGTCATAGCGTTATTGGAATTGGCCTTAATATTCAAATGCCAGCGCAAACAGCAACAACTATAGATCAACCTTGGACAGATTTGACGCAACACGTATCGACGCCTATCAAACGGAATAAGCTCATTGCATCGTTGATTGCTTGTTTGTCTTTGCGCCTTGCACAATTCGAGCAGACAGGCCTGAAAGCGCTTTTACCATTTTGGCATAAACACGATTTATTTTTAGACCAGCCTATTCAACTGATTACTGGTGATAAGTCTCAGTTGGGGGTTTGCCGAGGAGTCGACGAACAGGGGGCGCTATTGTTTGAAAAAGACGGTGTGGTCAAAACGGTATACGGTGGGGAAGTTAGCCTGAGGCCAGCAACATGAATTTGCTGATAGATGTGGGCAACACGCGTGCAAAGTATTGCTTGTTTGAACAACAAACCTTGTCTGAAATAGAGACAATAGCATCAGACGCTATTAACCCCGCATGGCTGAAACGTCGATTCGCTCATGTGCAATCAGTTGTGATGGCGAACGTTGGAAATAAAGCGCTTAATGAGCTGGTGAATGAATGGTGTGATAGCTGCAACATCCCGTTTACGTTGGCGTTATCTGAAGCTGAGCGGTTTGGTGTTATTAGTGGTTATGACAACCCCAGACAACTTGGTGTTGACCGATGGTTAACGTTGTTAGCTTGCTACCAATTGTTTCCTCAGCAAGCCTGTTTAATTGTCGATGTAGGTACAGCCACGACTGTTGATTACCTTGATAAGTCAGGAGTGCATCATGGCGGTTGGATATTACCGGGCATTGATATGATGTTAGATGCGGTGACAGCTAAGGCAGTTGATGTCCATGGTCAGAGAAGCAGTATTCAGGCATTGTCTTTGGGTACGAATACAAACGACAATATCAATGCAGCTGCAATGGCCGCTACTGTCGGACTTGTCGAACAAGCAGAGAGCACAATAGAAAAGAAAGGGCATCAGGTTGAGCAGGTGATCCTTACTGGTGGTAACGGGAGTATTGTTTCTCAGTTGCTAGACCGTGAACACGCTTTGATACCACAACTTGTGTTTTACGGCTTGTCGCGTTATTGCTAGTAAAAACGACAAGTTGGCAGTCATTGCGTTTAAAAAAACATCAAACAGATTATTTTGTGTAGAATTTTAAACTTTGCTATTGCAAGCCTCTGCACATTGCAATAGAATGCGCTCCACTTAATGTAGTGCCGACTTAGCTCAGTTGGTAGAGCAACTGACTTGTAATCAGTAGGTCGCCAGTTCGACTCCGGCAGTCGGCACCATTAATTCTCTCTAAGAGAATAAGAATACTGGAGGGGTTCCCGAGTGGCCAAAGGGATCAGACTGTAAATCTGACGGCTCCGCCTTCGGTGGTTCGAATCCACCTCCCTCCACCATTTTTTATAAATAGCCTGATAATTTCGCGGGTGTCGTATAATGGCTATTACCTCAGCCTTCCAAGCTGATGATGCGGGTTCGATTCCCGCCACCCGCTCCAATCTTAGTGCATTAGTGCTGATATAGCTCAGTTGGTAGAGCGCACCCTTGGTAAGGGTGAGGTCGGCAGTTCAAATCTGCCTATCAGCACCAGTCTAAAGACCTATCTCGCTATCTTTTAAATTATTATTAACACCCTTGCCTCGAGGTATTTGAAAGTGGCTAAAGAAAAATTTGAACGTTCGAAACCGCACGTTAACGTTGGTACTATCGGTCACGTTGACCACGGTAAAACTACTTTAACAGCTGCTATCTCAGCAGTATTAACTAAGCACTACGGTGGTG
>NZ_JBHUIB010000006.1:0-20663 GCF_042682785.1 Thalassotalea euphylliae
AGAGCCAGAGCGTGCGATTGACGGTGACTTCATCCTTCCGATTGAAGACGTATTCTCAATCCAAGGTCGTGGTACTGTTGTTACTGGTCGTGTAGAGCGCGGTATCATCACAGTAGGTGACGAAGTAGAAATCGTAGGTATCAAAGAAACTACTTCTACTACATGTACTGGTGTAGAAATGTTCCGTAAGCTTCTAGACGAAGGTCGTGCTGGTGAGAACTGTGGTGTTCTTTTACGTGGTACTAAGCGTGAAGAAGTACAACGTGGTCAAGTACTATGTAAGCCTGGTTCAATCAACCCACACACGAAGTTCGAATCAGAAGTATACGTACTAACTAAAGATGAAGGTGGTCGTCACACGCCATTCTTCAAAGGCTACCGTCCACAGTTCTACTTCCGTACAACTGACATCACTGGTGCAGTAGAGTTACCAGAAGGTGTAGAAATGGTAATGCCAGGCGACAACTTGAAGTTTGTTGTTGAGCTAATCAACCCAATCGCGATGGACGAAGGTTTACGCTTCGCTATCCGTGAAGGTGGCCGCACAGTAGGTGCTGGTGTTGTATCTAAAATCATCGAATAATATCGATAGATTCTAGAATACAAACAACGAAAAAGGTCGCATTTGCGGCCTTTTTTGTTTTTATAATGTCTTGAATGAGTCATGAGTACGTTCTGTTATGTCGTTATTACATTTCCTGGAAGAAAAGCACTTTGGTCGCTTAATTGAGCAAAAAGTATTGCAGCTTGCTAGCAAAGATAAAGCGTTTGCCTATCAGTGGTTTGTCCATGCACTTCGCAGCGAAGTGAGTGAGCGTGAATTGATTTTGTGCTGTGCCTTTGCGCTGAAGTGGCAGGTGGTGACATTAGAGCAAGTTCAGATATTAGTTAACGGCATTTCGCTATCAAATGATGTTCAGATAGATGTGGAAACATCAGCGTTAGCTGAAGGTATTGGCGATATCGACAAACAGGTGTTGATTGATTTCACTAGTACCGTCGGAGCCATTATCAACTGGCAGGGTGACCAAGAGTGTTATGAGGACACCGCACAAACAGCAGAAACCAACTTACCTTTGGCATTATTCGAAAGAGTTAGACAGCAAATAGCGCCACAATTAAAAGATGTCACGTTGTTTGGTTCTGAAGGGGCAGGGAGTCAAGACCAGTCGATTCGCAATAACAGCCAATTTTTTACTCCTCTACCAAATAACTCGCTTGAGCTAGCTATTATGGAGCGCTTGACCGCGAATATGGTAGGTATGCCGATTGGGTTTGCCGAGCCACCGGTTGTACTGCGATATCTACCTGGTCAATATTATCACTGGCATTACGATCATATTTATCCTCACAATCAAGAAATAGAAAACCAAATCCAGCAATTTGGACAACGTGTTAAAACCGGAATCTTAAACCTGAACGACGATTTCGAAGGCGGAGAAACCGAGTTTAAGTTGGCAAAGCTTTCTCTCAAGGCCAAAACGGGCCAAATTATTACCTTCGATAATGCCGATGCGGACGGTAATCGTTTAGTGAAAAGTATTCATCGAGGCGCGGAAGTTAAGTCAGGAGAAAAGTGGATAATGACACTCTGGTTTCGCGATAAACCGTTTTGGTTGAGGCAAGGGCTTTGGGGTGCTAGTGCTTCTGAATGACTCGTTTCGGCGCCATATAAAGTAGCTGAAGTGTATGCTTATGACACTTTTGTTACAACTTGAATATGTTATTTTACGTACAATTCCTATACTATGTCCGGAAGATGTAAAAGAGGTGTTTAACTCATGAGCAAAAAAGAAGTTAATCAAATTGAAGAGCAAGCGCAGTCAACAGCGGAAGAATCTCGTCGCTCTTTTATCAAAAAATACGGAAAATTAGCAGCTATTACCCCTATTGCTGCTTCAACATTAATGAGCCCTTCAACATCAGCTGCGCCTAAGTCGTGTAAAAAGAATGGTAATTTTGGCTGTTAAGTGGCTGTTTAAACTGATTTATAACCGACGTTAAAGTCGGTTTTTTGTTTTATGGCAATAGAAAAACTACGCCTCAATAGCAAACACCTTATCGCCTACCTTGAGGGTAGCGAAGGTTTATTGTTCGATACGTCAAGACAGTCACTACAGTTTCTTAATACCTCTGCTCTCGCACATCTTTTCTCATTAGATGAGCTTTCAAGTGCAGCATCAATTGATAGCTATCTGTCTAAATATGACCCTACAGACCCATCTTTAATACAGTTGTCGGGTTGGTTAGAGCCCGGTATCCCGGATGGCGACTACATAAATAAGATGTATCCCGAGCTAACTGCCGGCACTTTTAGTGGATATGGCGAAAGTGTCCAGTCTACGGCTAATAGCCTTTCTTATTTAACGGTTAAGGTTGCTAATACGATAACGAGAATTGGTTTGCCTGCTGGTGCTCGCTTTGATTCATGCCTTAAGCTTTTTGCGCCAATAGCCACTGAGGAAAACGACCCACACTTTTACTTCCAGTGTGATAAAGAAGAGGACGAATACTCGCTAACTGTCAATGGCCATCAAGTATTGCGTGATCTTACCGAGATGCAATTGTTACCTGAGATCATTGATCGCTTGCAGATACTCGCATATCAGCGAGAAGGCTTTTCTTTTTGTTTTCACGGTGCTGCTTTTTCCTATAAGCAAAAAGAAGTTTTGCTACCTGGCGTTTCTGGTGCAGGAAAATCGACATTGAGTATGGCGCTAAGTGAATATGCTGATGATTTTTACTCTGATGAGTTTATTGTTTTTGAAGGTGACTTCGGTATAAAGAAGCTTGAGCTGCCAATCGCCTTAAAACCCGGAAGCTGGGGGCTGATAGATGAAGCACTAAATGGTGATAAATCAACACGGATATGGGAAAGACTTGATGGCAGACACGTGAAATATATCTGGCCAGACACTAAAAAATGTTTTTATCACTCATCCATTCAAAGCGCAGAGGGCAGAGAAACGCGTTTAATAATGGCATTTCCACAATACACAGTAGGAGCAAACTCTAACAAACGATCATTAACGGTGATTGAAACGTTACAGAAGCTTGTAGAAGGAGGTTACCAAGTGGGCACAGAGTTAAGCGAAACTATAGTTGATGAGCTATTAACGCTTTTAGTTAACGCTGGAAAGTATGAGCTTAATTATGGTTCTACAGGGGATGCTGTCAGACTACTTGATGAGATAGGGTAATCTGTTGAACTATCTCTTAGACCAAACCTTTTACCAACTTGCCGACTGTTTATCTGGCAGATTGTCGTCAGAAGACATGCTTTCGTTGTTTAAGGTGGAAGATACTTACCTAGGTATTATTGAGCTAGCCAATCAGTATTGGTTGACTGGTCATTTAGTCTCTGCGTTAAGAACTGCCAATATTTTACATTGTCTCTCAGAGGAGGTATCAAGCTACCTTCAAGAGTTAGAGCAAGTCTACATCGAACGTGCGTATCAAATAGGGCAAGAACTTTCAGCGCTCAACGCTCATTTTAAGGCGCAGGACATAACAGCTATAGCCTTTAAAGGGGCCCATGCATTGCTGGCTGGAATTAGTCAACCTGCATCGATACGTTTTATGAAAGATATCGATCTTATTTTAGCGGTTGAACATCTGGAACAAGCGCAAAACGTACTAGTAAAAAGGGGATATGTTGCGGAGGAGGAGAGCGCAATAGTCGAAGATAGTCATCATCATGTCGCACCACTGCTGAATCCTGCGCAAACTTGTTTTGTTGAATTGCACCGAGCACCGCTAAGAGATATTGCCCACGCTATTTTGCCAGAGTCGCTCATCTGGAAAAATGCTGAGTTTATTGAAAATAACGATGGGCAAGTGTTGAATAATAATGCATGTGCTTTTAGAGGGTTAACACCTACTCATCAAGTTATTGTGTGTATTGCGCATAATGAGATTTCTGACAGAGCATATGACAGTTTGCATATTGATATGCAGCAAATAACCAATTTATATCTGCTTGTGAAGTCTTATGAACAAGAAATAGATTGGCATGAAGTAAGTACACGCTTTCAATTAGCGAACCGATTTTATGCGCTGGAGTTTTCGCTATTTGTATTAAAAGAACTCTTTAAAATAGACACACCAATTACACCCAAACAGTCGACTGAATTAAAGGGTAGGTTAGAGCGAGCTATAAAGCGCTATGTTGACGCAAAACCAGGCAGCCACTTTCTCCCTGCTGTAAGAGCACAATTGGCTATGTATGCTAAGCACAATATCAAAGCAAATTTTGGTGAAAATCATTCGCTTATTTTAGGTTGGGTTAAACAATTTGGTAGACACATCCTACAAGTTGCTAATCCAAGCTTGTTGAAGCGCTTTTTTGACGCTAATCGCTAAAAGCAGAGCAGAGATGATTTAACGCTTGAGTAAATCAATTGACTCAGTATAATAGCGGGCTCACTTCTAGAGTATCTCTTAATTTTCCCGAAACAAAACTAAGATTCACTCGCTAAGTGTAAGTAAATTTAGGGGTATAGTTCCAATTGGTAGAACAGCGGTCTCCAAAACCGACGGTTGGGAGTTCGAATCTCTCTACCCCTGCCAAATTCAGTACGAAAGTACGAAGCCTCTGCTTTAGGCAAAGGTGTAGTGGTCGATAAGACGGAAATTACAGGTCAAATTTATGAATGCAAGTACAGAAAACCAACAAACTGGTTCTCTTGATGGATTAAAGTGGGGCGTTGCGCTTCTACTATTAATTGGTGCTGTTGTTGCTAACTACATGTTCGCAGATCAATCAGTGCTTGTGCGCGCAATTGGCGTAGTGGCAGCAGTGATCATTGCAGGTTTAATTGCAATGCAAACTGAGAAAGGTCGCACAGCTGTTGCATTCGCAAAAGAATCTCGCACTGAAGTACGTAAGGTTGTATGGCCTACTCGTCAAGAAGCGGTACAAACAACGGGTATCGTTTTAGTAGCGACATTAATCATGTCATTACTATTGTGGGGTCTAGACTCAGTATTATTCTGGGTTGTTGGTTTTATTACTGGCTTACAGGTATAGATTATGTCTGACGAATCAATCACAGAGAACAAGCCTAAACTTCGCTGGTACGTGGTACAAGCGTTCTCAGGTTACGAAGCGCGTGTACAAAAAACATTGCTTGAGCACATTGAAATTCACGGCTTAGAAGACAAGTTCGGTCAAATTCTTGTACCAACTGAAGAAGTTGTAGAAATGCGCGCTGGCCAAAAGCGTAAATCTGCACGCAAATTCTTCCCTGGCTACGTATTAGTAGAAATGGCGATGGATGAAGAGGCATGGCACTTAGTGAAGTCAGTACCTCGTGTACTTGGTTTCATTGGTGGCACGACTGAGCGCCCAATGCCAATCACGCAAAAAGAAGCAGATCGTATTCTTCAACGTCTTGAAGAAACGGATGCACCTAAGCCGAAAACGTTATTTGAAGTGGGTGAAGTGGTTCGCGTTATTGACGGCCCATTTGCAGACTTCAACGGTGTTGTTGAAGAGTTAGATTATGAGAAAAACCGCATCAAGGTATCGGTTCTTATTTTCGGTCGCTCTACACCAGTTGATCTTGAATTCGGTCAAGTGGAGAAAGGTGCTTAATATTTAACACCCTTCCGCTAAAAAGATCTTGAAACGGCAGCGTTGATTAATTTATAATCCGCTGCCGTTTTTATTTGAGCGGGCGAAAGTTGGCTCAAAAACGGTGAATTTTTAAACCCACGGGGAGCTAACTCTGCGCTTTTTTAAGCAAAGAGTCGTGTTCGATAGAACTAGCGATAACACCCATAATGAAGGTAATTTAAAGATGGCTAAAAAAGTCCAAGCTTTAATCAAGCTACAAGTAGCTGCTGGTGCAGCTAACCCGTCACCACCAGTTGGTCCAGCTCTTGGTCAACACGGTGTTAACATCATGGAATTCTGTAAAGCGTTCAACGCAAAAACAGATTCTCTAGACAAAGGCGCTCCAGTTCCAGTAGTAATTACTGTATACAATGACCGTTCTTTCACGTTCGAAACTAAGACTCCACCTGCATCTTACTTACTTAAGAAAGCTGCTGGTATCAAGTCAGGTTCAGGTCGTCCTAACACTGAAAAAGTAGGTACTGTTACACGTGCTCAACTTGAAGAAATCGTTAAGATGAAAGAACCAGATCTTACAGCAGGCGACATGGACGCAGCTGTAAACACTATCGCGGGCTCTGCTCGTTCAATGGGCTTAGTGGTAGAGGGTTAATCGAATGGCTAAATTATCAAAGCGCGCTCGTCTTATCCGTGAAAAAGTAGACGTATTAAAAGATTACGAAATCAACGAAGCTATCTCTCTTCTTAAAGAACTTGCTACTGCTAAGTTCAACGAGAGTGTAGACGTTGCTGTAAACCTAGGCATCGATGCTCGTAAATCAGACCAAAACGTTCGTGGTGCAACTGTACTACCACACGGTACTGGTCGCACGGTTCGTGTTGCTGTATTCACTCAAGGTGCAAATGCAGAGAAAGCGAAAGAAGCAGGTGCTGATGTTGTAGGTATGGAAGACCTTGCTGAGCAAGTAAAAGCTGGCAACATGGACTTCGACGTTGTAGTTGCAACTCCAGATGCAATGCGCGTAGTTGGCCAATTAGGTCAAATCTTAGGTCCACGTGGCCTTATGCCTAACCCGAAAGTTGGTACTGTAACTCCTGACGTAGTTGGCGCTGTTAACAACGCTAAAGCTGGTCAAATCCGTTACCGTAACGACAAGAACGGTATCATCCATACTACAATCGGTAAGGTTGATTTCGAAGACGCTAAGTTACAAGAGAACTTAGAAGCATTGTTGGAAGCGCTTAAGAAAGCTAAGCCAGCAAACGCTAAAGGTCAATTCATCAAGAAAATTTCAGTATCTACTACAATGGGTGCTGGTGTTTCAGTTGAACAAGGTTCACTGAACTTCTAATCTTCTTGAGTTGAAGCTTTACAGGGGCTAATTATTGAACTATAATTCGGCCCCTTATTTTTGGTAGGAACTGTACGTTTTCATTTGAAAATTGCTGCAGTACCCGTCCAAGACCGTAGGTGGCTTTAATTGTTTTTACAATTAGAAGCCTTAATTAATGCCTGCGTAGATGGTGATTACCGTGAAATTTCCTTAAATTTCTGGTCCTCGCCGTAATGGCCTAAACGGGTTGGTGTATCCAATTGGTTTAGGGGATATAAATTACCGGTTTATCCGGTGAACCAGGAGTAAAAGCCGATGGCTATCAATCTTGATGATAAAAAAGCAATTGTTGCTGAAGTTCAAGAAGCTGCCACTGGCGCTCAATCAGCTGTTGTTGCCGATTCTCGCGGCGTAACAGTTGAAGCGATTACTGCATTGCGTAAGCAAGCACGTGAAAACGGTGTATGGATGAAAGTTGTTCGTAACACGTTAGCGCGTCGCGCAGTAGAAGGTACTCCATTCGAATGTTTGAAAGAATCATTCGTTGGTCCTTCACTAATCGCATTCTCAAGCGAGCACCCAGGTGCAGCTGCACGTATTTTCTCTGATTTCGCGAAAGAAAACGAAATCTTTGAACTTAAAACTGCAGCGTACGAAGGTGAAGTAGTTGATGTAGCAATGCTAGCTAAGCTACCTACATACGACGAAGCAATCGCACGTTTAATGAGCGCTATGAAAGAAGCATCTGCAGGCAAACTTGTTCGTACAATTGCAGCAGTTCGCGATCAGAAAGAGTCAGAAGCTGCGTAATTTTACATTACCAATACGCGGTTTTTGTTTTAATAGTTATATATCAAACAGTAATTTACTGTTTTAAACATAGGAAATTAAGTAATGTCTATTTCTAAAGACGATATCCTAAACGCAATTGCTGACATGTCAGTAATGGAAGTTGTTGAATTAGTTGAAGCAATGGAAGAGAAGTTCGGCGTATCTGCTGCAGCTGCTGTTGCTGTTGCTGGTGGCGATGCAGGCGGTGCTGCTGCTGAGCAAACTGAATTCGACGTAATCCTAGAAAGCTTCGGTGGCAACAAAGTTGCTGTAATCAAAGCTGTTCGTGGTGCAACTGGTCTTGGCCTTAAAGAAGCGAAAGAAGTTGTTGAATCAGCTCCTAAAGCGCTTAAAGAAGGTGTTGAAAAGGCTGAAGCTGAAGAGCTTAAAGCACAACTTGAAGAAGCAGGCGCAACTGTATCTATCAAGTAATCTGCCATTTGACAGATTAGCTGCCTAATTAGGCAATGGCTGGTGATTTAAACGTCACCGGCCTTTTTGCGCTAATAAATGCTATTTTTTTAAAACCCCACATAAAGTGGTTTTTTTTAAAAGCAAAACAGTGCAATATAGTAAGTTGGTCGTCCCTAAGGCCGCTTATTATAAGAAAAAAAATACGACTTAAGCCAAGTTGATTGAATATTCGCCACCGAGTGTTTAATCAACTTGGCATTTAATGTCAAAGCAAAAAGCCCGTCTTAGATTTTGTCGACAAATGTAAGACGGATTCGGTACAACCCAGCTAGCTGAGGAACCCCATGGTTTACTCTTACTCTGAGAAGAAACGAATTAGAAAGGACTTCGGTAAAAGTGCGCAAGTGATGGATTACCCATTCTTGCTGTCCATCCAACTCGAATCTTTTAGAAAGTTCATTGATATTGACCCTACTGGCGAAACAGGCTTAGAAGCTGCATTTCGTTCAATTTTCCCAATCAAAGCATATTCTGGCAGTTCAGAATTACAATACGTTAGCTACCGTTTAGGTGAGCCACTATTTGACGTTAAAGAATGTCAAATACGTGGTGTTACATACTCAGCGCCTCTTCGCGTTAAATTACGTCTAGTGATTTACGATAAAGAAGCAGCCGCGGGCACGGTAAAAGATATCAAAGAACAAGAAGTTTACATGGGCGAAATCCCATTAATGACTGAGAACGGTACGTTCGTTATTAATGGTACTGAGCGTGTAATCGTATCTCAATTGCACCGTTCACCTGGTGTGTTCTTCGATCACGACAAAGGTAAAACACACTCTTCTGGTAAGGTGTTATACAACGCTCGTGTTATTCCTTACCGTGGTTCTTGGTTAGACTTTGAGTTTGATCCGAAAGACAACTTATTCGTACGTATTGACCGTCGTCGTAAACTTCCTGCGTCGATTATCTTACGTGCATTAGATTTCTCTACTGAAGAAATCTTAGATTTGTTCTACGACACAACTGACTACGAAATCAAAGGCGACAAGTTAATTATGGAACTTGTGCCTGAGCGTTTACGTGGTGAAACAGCAACGTTTGACGTTAAACTGCCAAACGGTGATGTACTTGTAGAACAAGGCCGTCGTATTACAGCGCGTCATATCCGCACATTAAGCAAAGAAAATGTGACTGAGCTTGAAGTACCTGCTGAGTACATCACTGGTAAAGTACTGTCTAAAGCATACGTTGATGAGTCAACAGGTGAAGTGATTGCTGAAGCAAACGCTGAGCTATCGTTAGAACTTCTTGCTGAACTTAGCCAAGCGGGCCACAAGAAGATTTCTACACTTTACATGAACGAGTTCGATGTGGGCTCATACATGTCAGATACTGTTCGTGTAGATACAACAACTAACCGCTTAGAAGCATTAGTTGAAATTTACCGCATGATGCGTCCTGGTGAGCCACCAACGAAAGATGCGGCAGAAGGTTTGTTTGCAAACTTATTCTTCTCATTAGAGCGTTACGATCTATCAACTGTTGGTCGTATGAAGTTCAACCGTCGTGTTGGTCTTGAAGACTCTGTAGGTGATGGCACACTTTCAAACGACGACATTATTTCAGTAATGAAGACGTTGATTGCTATCCGTGACGGTAAAGGCGAAGTGGATGATATTGACCACTTAGGTAACCGTCGTATCCGTTCTGTCGGTGAAATGGCTGAAAACCAATTCCGCGTTGGTCTTGTACGTGTTGAACGTGCAGTGCGTGAGCGTTTATCACTTGGTGATTTAGATGCGGTTATGCCACAAGACTTGATTAACGCTAAGCCAATCTCGGCAGCGGTTAAAGAATTCTTTGGTTCATCACAACTTTCACAGTTCATGGATCAAAACAACCCGCTATCAGAAGTTACGCACAAGCGTCGTATTTCTGCATTAGGCCCAGGTGGTTTGACTCGTGAGCGTGCAGGCTTCGAAGTACGTGACGTTCATCCAACGCACTACGGTCGTGTTTGTCCTATCGAAACGCCGGAAGGTCCAAACATCGGTCTAATTAACTCATTATCATGTTACGCACGCACTAACGATTATGGTTTCCTAGAGACACCATACCGTAAGATTGTCGACGGCGTGTTGACTGATGACGTTGAATACTTATCGGCGATTGAAGAAGGTAACTTCGTTATCGCACAGGCAAATGCTGAAGTAGACGAAAAAGGTCGTCTAGTGAGCGACTTAGTACCGTGTCGTCACAAGAACGAATTTACGTTGATGTCTAAAGAATCAGTTCAGTTCATGGACGTTTCGCCACAACAAATCGTTTCAGTAGCTGCGTCGCTTATCCCGTTCCTAGAGCACGATGATGCTAACCGTGCATTGATGGGCTCGAACATGCAACGTCAAGCGGTACCAACATTGAAAGTGGACAAGCCACTTGTTGGTACGGGTATGGAGAAGATCGTAGCGGTCGACTCTGGTGTTACTGCGGTTGCTAAGCGTGGTGGTGTTGTAGATTACGTTGATGCGTCTCGTATTGTTGTAAAAGTTAACGAAGACGAGATGATTCCTGGTGAAGCAGGTATCGACATTTACAACCTGACTAAATACACACGTTCTAACCAGAACACATGTATTAACCAACGTCCTAACGTTCACATGGGCGATCCGGTTGTACGTGGTGATGTATTAGCTGACGGTCCTTCTACAGATATGGGTGAATTGGCTCTTGGTCAAAACATGCGTATCGCATTCATGCCTTGGAATGGTTACAACTTCGAGGATTCGATGTTGCTTTCTGAGCGTGTAGCACAAGAAGATCGCTTCACAACAATTCATATTCAAGAACTAAGCTGTATCGCTCGTGATACGAAGCTTGGTAGCGAAGAAATTACTTCAGATATCCCGAACGTTGGTGAATCAGCGTTAAGCAAGCTAGACGAGTCTGGTGTTGTTTACATCGGTGCTGAAGTGAAAGGTGGTGACATCCTTGTAGGTAAAGTAACGCCTAAAGGTGAAACACAATTAACACCTGAAGAAAAACTATTACGCGCTATTTTCGGTGAGAAAGCTGCTGACGTTAAAGACAGCTCACTACGTGTACCTAACTCTGTTTCAGGTACTATCATCGACGTTCAAATCTTCACTCGCGATGGTGTTGAGAAAGATAAGCGTGCGCTAGAAATTGAAGAAATGCAGCTTAAGCAAGTTAAGAAAGACTTAGGTGACGAGTTCTCAATTCTAGAAGATGGTATTTACGCTCGTGCGAAGAAACTTCTTCTTTCAGCTGGTCTAAACGAGTCTGACTTAAATAGCATGTCTCGCGATAAGTGGTTGGTTCAAAACTTGTCTGACGAAGGTCAACAGTCTGAGCTTGAGCAAATTGCTGAACAGTACGACACAATCAAAGCGGAATTCGATAAGAAATTCGAAACTAAGCGTCGTAAGATCACACAAGGTGATGATTTAGCGCCAGGCGTACTTAAGATTGTTAAGGTTTACTTAGCGGTTAAGCGTCGCATCCAGCCGGGTGACAAGATGGCTGGTCGTCACGGTAACAAGGGTGTTATTTCAAACGTTGTGCCTGTTGAAGATATGCCGTACGACGAAAATGGTGTACCAGTAGACATCGTGCTTAACCCACTAGGTGTACCGTCTCGTATGAACATCGGTCAGATCCTAGAAACTCACTTAGGTATGGCTGCTCGCGGTATCGGTGAGAAAATTGACCGTATGGTGAAAGCACAGCAGAAAGTTGAAAAACTACGTAGCTTCCTAAAAGAGGTTTATGCACTTGGTGAGTCTCGCCAAGAAGTGGATATTGATACTTTCTCTGATGATGAAGTGATGCGCCTAGCTGATAACCTACGTGCGGGTCTTCCAATCGCTACACCAGTATTTGATGGTGCAAGCGAGCGTGAAATTAAAGACTTATTCAAGCTTGCAGACATGCCTGAAAGTGGTCAGTTCAACTTAACTGATGGTCGTACTGGCCGTAAGTTTGAGCGTCCAGTAACAGTAGGTTACATGTACATGCTGAAACTGAACCACTTAGTAGACGACAAAATGCATGCGCGTTCTACAGGTTCTTACTCACTTGTTACTCAGCAACCACTTGGTGGTAAAGCTCAGTTCGGTGGTCAGCGTTTCGGTGAGATGGAAGTATGGGCACTTGAAGCATACGGTGCTGCTTATACCCTACAAGAAATGCTTACGGTTAAATCGGATGATGTTAACGGTCGTACTAAGATGTACAAGAACCTTGTTGACGGCGATCACCGTATGGAACCAGGTATGCCTGAGTCATTCAATGTATTACTTAAAGAGATCCGTTCTCTAGGTATCAACATTGAATTGGACGCAGAGTAACTGGTCAAGAGCTAGACAAGCGCTGACGTAGCAGACGTCAGCACACGAGGAGGGGACAATGTCCCCTCTAAAAAGGTTAACTCCGACAGGAGATAGAGTGTGAAAGATTTACTTAAGTTTCTTAAGCAACAAAATCAAACTGAAGAATTCGATGGTATCCGCATCGGATTAGCGTCACCTGACTTGATTCGTTCTTGGTCATTTGGTGAAGTTAAAAAGCCTGAAACAATTAACTACCGTACGTTCAAGCCAGAGCGTGACGGTTTATTCTGTGCGCGTATTTTTGGCCCTGTAAAAGACTATGAATGTCTATGTGGTAAATACAAGCGCCTTAAGCACCGTGGTGTAATTTGTGAGAAGTGTGGTGTTGAAGTAACACTTACTAAAGTACGTCGTGAGCGTATGGGTCACATCGAACTGGCAAGCCCAGTTGCACACATTTGGTTCTTAAAATCATTACCTTCACGTATCGGTCTATTATTAGACATGACATTACGTGACATCGAGCGTGTTCTTTACTTCGAATCATATGTAGTAACTGAACCAGGTATGACGACGCTTGAGAAAAGCCAAATTCTTACTGAAGAAGAATACTTAGATGCACTTGAAGAGCATGGCGATGAGTTCGATGCGAAAATGGGTGCAGAAGCGGTATTAGCACTTCTTCAGCAAATCGATCTTGAAGGTGACATCGCGCAAATGCGTGAAGAGCTACCTGAGATTGGTTCAGAAACAAAACGTAAGAAAATCACTAAGCGTCTTAAGCTTATGGAAGCTTTCGCGCAATCTGGTAACAAGCCAGAGTGGATGATTATGTCGGTGCTTCCGATTCTTCCACCAGATCTTCGCCCACTAGTACCACTAGATGGCGGTCGTTTTGCGACATCTGATTTGAACGACCTATACCGTCGCGTAATTAACCGTAACAACCGTTTGAAGCGTCTTCTAGATTTAGTTGCACCAGATATTATTGTGCGCAACGAAAAACGTATGCTTCAAGAATCAGTTGATGCGTTATTAGATAATGGTCGTCGCGGTCGTGCGATTACTGGTTCTAACAAGCGTCCATTGAAATCACTTGCTGACATGATCAAAGGTAAGCAAGGTCGTTTCCGTCAAAACCTTCTTGGTAAGCGTGTTGACTACTCTGGCCGTTCTGTAATTACCGTTGGTCCAACGCTTCGTCTACACCAATGTGGTCTTCCAAAGAAAATGGCACTTGAGCTATTCAAGCCATTCATTTACGGCAAGTTAGAAGCACGTGGTTTAGCGACAACGATTAAAGCGGCTAAAAAATTAGTAGAGCGTGAAGGCGCAGAAGTATGGGATGTATTAGATGAAGTTATTCGTGAACACCCGGTTATGCTTAACCGTGCACCGACACTTCACAGACTTGGTATCCAAGCATTCGAACCTGTACTTATCGAAGGTAAAGCAATCCATTTACACCCGTTAGTTTGTGCGGCATATAACGCTGACTTCGATGGTGACCAAATGGCTGTTCACGTACCGTTAACGCTAGAAGCACAATTAGAAGCGCGTGCGTTGATGATGTCAACGAACAACGTGTTATCACCTGCTAACGGTGACCCAATCATCGTTCCTTCACAAGACGTTGTATTAGGTCTTTATTACTTAACACGTGAGCGTGTTAATGGTTTAGGTGAAGGTATGGTGTTCGCTTCAGCAGCTGAAGCTGAGAAAGCATACCGCACGGGTGTAGCAGAGCTACATGCTCGCGTTAAAGTACGTATCACAGAAACCGTACGTAACAATGACGGTGAGTTAGAAACGACTACTTCACTTCGCGATACAACGGTAGGTCGCTCAATCTTATGGCAAGTATGTCCAGAGGGTTTACCGTACAGCTTAATCGATCAGCCTTTAGGTAAGAAGCCGATTTCTCGCTTAATCAACCACGCGTACCGTAACTTAGGTCTTAAAGATACCGTTATCTTTGCTGACCACATCATGTACACAGGTTTCCACTACGCGATGGTAGCGGGTGCGTCTGTTGGTATCGATGACATGGTTATCCCAGATGAGAAGTACACAATCATCGACGGTGCTGAAGAAGAAGTTGCAGAAATTCAAGAGCAGTTCGACCAAGGTCTTGTAACTGCGGGTGAGAAATACAACAAAGTAATCGATATTTGGTCATCTGCTAACGAAAAAGTGTCGAAAGCGATGATGGACAACTTATCGAAAGAGACTGTTGAAAATCGTGACGGTGAGATGGAAGAGCAAGACTCATTCAACTCTATCTTCATGATGGCTGACTCTGGTGCTCGTGGTAGTGCTGCACAGATTCGTCAGCTAGCAGGTATGCGTGGTCTGATGGCTAAGCCAGATGGCTCAATCATCGAAACACCAATTACGGCTAACTTCCGTGAAGGTCTGAACGTACTTCAGTACTTCATCTCGACTCACGGTGCTCGTAAAGGTCTAGCGGATACGGCACTTAAGACAGCTAACTCGGGTTACTTAACACGTCGTCTTGTAGATGTTGCGCAAGATTTAGTTGTGACTGAGCACGACTGTGGTACTGAAGACGGTATCTTAATGACACCACTTATCGAAGGTGGTGACGTAGTTGAGCCATTACGCGAGCGTGTTCTTGGTCGTGTAGTTGCTGAAGACGTATTGATTCCGGGTACAGAAGACGTATTACTTTCACGTAACACACTAATCGATGAAAGATTATGTGACGTGTTAGAAGAGCACTCTGTAGACCAAGTTAAGGTTCGCTCAATCATTACATGTGCGACTGACTTTGGTATTTGTGCACACTGTTACGGTCGTGACCTAGCACGTGGCCACATGATCAACCAAGGTGAAGCAGTAGGTGTTGTTGCTGCTCAATCAATCGGTGAGCCAGGTACGCAGCTAACGATGCGTACGTTCCACATTGGTGGTGCGGCATCTCGTGCGTCAGCTGAAAACTCAGTACAGGTTAAAAACACAGGTACATTGAAGCTACAGAATGCTAAGTTCGTAAATAACTCAGACGGCCACGTTGTTATCACATCACGTTCATCTGAACTAACAGTTATTGATGAGCTAGGTCGTGAAAAAGAGCGCTATAAAGTACCTTACGGTGCGGTATTAGCCAAGCATGATGGTGACGCGATTGAAGCAGGCGAAACAGTTGCAAACTGGGATCCGCATACGCATCCAATCATCACTGAGGTAGCAGGTAAGATCAAATTTGTTGACCTAATTGAAGGTTTAACAATGACTCGTCAAACAGATGAGCTAACAGGTTTATCTAGCATCGTAATTACTGACCCAGGTCAACGTAGTTCTGCGGGTAAAGAAATGCGCCCAATGGTTAAACTAGTTGATGCTAAAGGGAATGATGTGATGATCGCGGGTACTGATATCCCTGCGCAATACTTCTTGCCAGGTAACGCAATTGTTAACCTGGAAGATGGTGCTGAAGTTGGTATCGGTGATGCGTTAGCACGTATCCCACAAGAGTCATCTAAGACTCGTGATATTACAGGTGGTCTACCACGTGTTGCTGACTTATTTGAAGCTCGTAAGCCAAAAGAGCCAGCTATCCTTGCAGAGAAGACAGGTATCATTGGTTTTGGTAAAGAAACCAAAGGTAAGCGTCGTTTATTGATCACTCAGAATGACGGTGAAGTATACGAAGAGATGATTCCGAAATGGCGTCAACTTAACGTGTTCGAGGGTGAATCAGTACTTAAAGGTGAAGTTATTGCCGACGGTCCTGAGTCTCCGCACGATATCTTACGCCTACGTGGTGTAGCTGATGTTGCAAACTACATCGTGAATGAAGTTCAAGACGTTTACCGTCTACAAGGTGTAAAAATTAACGATAAGCACATCGAAGTAATCGTTCGTCAGATGTTACGTAAAGCAGAAATCGTTGATGGCGGTGATACTGAGTTCCTGAAAGGTGAACAAGTAGAAGTTGCACGTGTACGTATTGCTAACCGTGAATTGGAAGCAGCTGGTAAGCAACCAGCTACTTACGAACTTCAGTTAATGGGTATTACGAAAGCTTCTCTTGCTACAGAGTCGTTCATTTCAGCGGCGTCGTTCCAAGAAACAACACGTGTACTTACTGAAGCAGCTGTAGCGGGTAAGAAAGACAGCTTACGTGGTCTGAAAGAAAACGTAATTGTTGGTCGATTAATCCCAGCGGGTACAGGTTACGCTTATCACCAAGACCGCATGCGTAAGCGCAATGCCGCGGTCGAAGATGAAGCAACAGTATCAGCTGATGAAGCAGCTCAAGCACTAACTGATGCATTAAATGCCGACTTAGATGCTGAGTCTAACGATCAGAATGATCCGGTATTATAAGCAATAGCTTTTGCTAAACATCAAAAAGGCTGCCCGTAATAAGGCGGCCTTTTTTAATGTCCAATCGCTATACAAAAAAACCAAAATTAGTCGTTTATTCCTTGTTCGATCCTAATTTGTCTTCGAAAAGGATCCTTTCTTCGTTTTTTCTTGACAGCTTAAAGCTTGACCATTAGAATTCTGCGACCTTTTAATCTGTGCCTAGTTGCGTGGTTTAGAAGGCAATTGATTTTTACACGTTTAAGAGAGTGTATAACTCACCATAACTGTGGTGCTTTATGCACAAAGTTTTAACTTAATCAGGAGCTATAATGGCAACTATTAACCAATTAGTACGTAAACCACGTACTAAGAAAGTTGCGAAGTCTAACGTTCCAGCGTTAGAAGCTTGTCCGCAACGCCGTGGTGTATGTACTCGTGTATATACTACTACACCTAAAAAACCTAACTCAGCACTTCGTAAAGTTGCTCGTGTTCGTTTAACTAACGGTTACGAAGTTACTTCTTACATCGGTGGTGAAGGTCACAACTTACAAGAGCATAGCGTTATCCTTATCCGTGGTGGTCGTGTTAAAGACTTACCTGGTGTACGTTACCACACTGTTCGTGGTGCACTTGACTGTTCAGGTGTTAACGATCGTAGACAAGGCCGTTCTAAGTACGGTGCTAAGCGCCCTAAATCTTAACGGTTCTCCGTCAAGTAAGGCCAAACTAACTTTTATTTATTAATTGTTTTGGGAATATCCTGAAGCTAATTCGGAGAATTTTAAAATGCCAAGAAGACGCGTAGTCGGTCAGCGTAAAATTTTACCTGATCCGAAGTTCGGAAATGAACTATTAGCAAAATTCATCAACATCCTTATGGTTGATGGCAAAAAAGCAGTTGCAGAAAAAATCGTATACGGTGCATTAGACATCTTAGCGGAAAAAAACAACGAGAAAGAACATCTAGACCTTTTCGAAGAAGCACTAGAAAACATCCGCCCAGCAGTGGAAGTTAAATCTCGTCGTGTTGGTGGTTCTACTTACCAAGTTCCAGTTGAAGTTCGTCCAGTACGTCGTAACGCTCTAGCCATGCGTTGGTTAGTTGAAGCTGCTCGTAAACGTGGTGAAAAATCAATGGCTCAGCGTCTTGCTAACGAAATGTTAGATGCAGCTGAGAACAAAGGTACTGCGGTTAAGAAACGTGAAGACGTTCACCGTATGGCCGAAGCGAACAAAGCGTTCGCACATTACCGCTGGTAATAAAGACGAGCGTAGTGACATGTTATTGTCACTACGCTTTTCTATACTAAAATTCAGCAAATACGGCTAATTTTCAAAAGTGTTTAACTGTTTGAGTACTTTTTAAAGTTAGTTTAAGACCGGTTTAAAGATAAGGTCTTAGAACAGAGGAAGAATTAGTGGCTCGTACAACACCTATTGAGCGTTACCGTAACATCGGTATTGCCGCTCACGTTGATGCAGGTAAAACGACAACAACAGAGCGTGTATTATTTTACACAGGTCTGTCTCACAAAATCGGTGAAGTGCACGATGGTGCAGCAACCATGGACTGGATGGAACAAGAGCAAGAGCGTGGTATCACGATCACGTCTGCTGCAACAACGTGTTTCTGGAAAGGCATGGAAGGTCAATTTGATGACCACCGTATCAATATTATCGACACCCCAGGTCACGTTGACTTTACTATTGAAGTAGAGCGTTCGTTGCGTGTGCTTGATGGTGCTGTTCTTGTTCTATGTGGTTCAAGTGGTGTTCAGCCACAAACGGAAACCGTATGGCGCCAAATGGAAAAGTATGCGGTTCCACGCATGGTTTTCGTGAACAAAATGGACCGCATGGGCGCAGACTACCTTAACGTTGTAAGCCAGGTAAAAGATCGCTTAGGCGCGAACGCTGTTCCTATCCAGTTAGCTATCGGTAGTGAAGAAGATTTCACTGGTGTTGTAGACCTTGTAAAAATGAAGGCAATCAACTGGAATGACGCTGACCAAGGGATGACATTCACATATGAAGACATCCCTGCTGACATGGTTGAATTAGCTGAAGAATGGCATGAAAACCTTGTTTCTGAAGCTGCGGAAGCAAATGATGACTTAATGGAAAAGTACCTTGAAGAAGGTGAGCTATCAGAAGAAGACATCAAAGCGGCATTACGTCAGCGTACGCTAGCCAATGAAATAGTGTTAACTACCTGTGGTTCTGCATTCAAGAACAAAGGTGTACAAGCAGTACTAGATGCTGTTGTTGAATATTTACCTGCGCCAACAGAAGTTGAAGCGATTAAAGGTATTAATGAAGACGAATCTGAAGGAAAACGTGAAGCAGATGACAATGCGCCATTTGCAGCACTAGCATTCAAAATCGCTACAGACCCATTCGTCGGCACGTTAACTTTCTTCCGTACCTATTCAGGTGTTGTTCAAACGGGTGATAGTGTTTATAACCCGGTTAAAGGTAAAAAAGAGCGCTTTGGACGTATTGTGCAAATGCACTCGAACAACCGAGAAGAAATCAAAGAAGTACGAGCGGGTGACATTGCTGCGGCAATCGGCCTTAAAGATGTCACAACCGGTGACACCTTATGTGATCCAAATAATGTGATTACGTTAGAGCGTATGGAATTTCCAGAGCCGGTAATCTCTGTTGCAGTGGAGCCGAAAACTAAGGCTGACCAAGAAAAAATGGGTATTGCGTTAGGTAAACTAGCTGCAGAAGACCCATCTTTCCGTGTAGAAACTGATGAAGAGTCAGGCCAAACCATTATCTCAGGTATGGGTGAACTACACTTAGACATTATCGTCGACCGTATGATGCGTGAATTCAAGGTTGATTGTAATGTAGGTAAGCCACAAGTTGCTTACCGCGAGTCGATTCGCAAAGCGGTTGAAGCCGAAGGCAAGTTCGTTCGCCAATCAGGTGGTCGCGGTCAGTTCGGTCACGTTTGGCTTAAAATTGAGCCAATTGAAGGCGATGGCTTCGAATTCGTTAATGAAATTGTTGGCGGTGTAGTACCAAAAGAGTACATCCCAGCAGTTGAGAAAGGTTGTAAAGAGCAAATGGAAGCAGGTGTATTAGCTGGCTATCCGTTGCTTGGCGTTAAAGTCACACTTTACGATGGTTCTTACCATGATGTTGACTCTAACGAAATGGCGTTCAAAATCGCGGCGTCTATGGGCTTTAAGAAGGGTACGTTAGAAGCTAACCCTGCACTTCTTGAACCAATGATGCAAGTTGAAGTAACAACGCCTGAAGAGAACATGGGTGATGTGGTAGGTGACTTAAACCGTCGCCGCGGCATGATCGATGGGATGGACGAAGGCCCAGCTGGCATGAAGTTAGTTAACGCACTAGTGCCTTTAGCTGAGATGTTTGGCTACGCGACTGATTTGCGTAGTGCAACGCAAGGTCGCGCATCTTACTCAATGGAGTTTTCGAAGTACGCGGAAGCACCAAAAGCAGTAGCTGACTCAGTTATTGAATCCCGAGGAGGTTAACCTATTTTATAGGGTTAATCTTCTTGTGCTAAGCGATAGTGCACAAGGCACTGGCAT
Organism: Thalassotalea euphylliae; assembly: GCF_042682785.1. Classification (GTDB taxonomy): domain Bacteria; phylum Pseudomonadota; class Gammaproteobacteria; order Enterobacterales; family Alteromonadaceae; genus Thalassotalea_F; species Thalassotalea_F euphylliae. Next base: position 20,423 of record NZ_JBHUIB010000006.1, read on the forward strand.
TGTTTTGACAAGAGAAATACGTTTCTCTAAAATACGTGCCTTGCTGCTCAGTGGTCAACAATCGCTCAGTGCTAAAAATTAAATTTAATTGTTAATCTTTAAGGTACATTTAAAATGGCTAAAGAAAAATTTGAACGTTCGAAACCGCACGTTAACGTTGGTACTATCGGTCACGTTGACCACGGTAAAACTACTTTAACAGCTGCTATCTCAGCAGTATTAACTAAGCACTACGGTGGTG
>NZ_JBHUIB010000007.1:0-171656 GCF_042682785.1 Thalassotalea euphylliae
AATTTTTTTGACCCGAAGGTCTGTGTAAAATCAACTGCATGTGAATGTCCACACAAATTGCATGATAACTAATTGTTAAAGAACTGAATCTTGCGATTCCAGTCAACATCGCACTCGTGTTAACTGATTGCTCTCTCGTTGAGAGCGGATGCGCATTTTACGCTTCCCTGTTTTAATGTCAACAACTTTTTGAAAAAAACTTTAATTTATTTTTCTAAGTTATCTGACCCGTTTAGTGGCTTTATAAAGTAACTAAACTTATCAAAACAGCTTCTTGGCTTGTCCCCGAGAAGTGGATGCGCATTTTAGGGATTTTTCTGAAACGATCAAGCATTAATTTCAACTTTTTTACCGTTCGCTTAAATATTGAACTATACCGCTGATTATATGGTCTATTAAGTATGATCCTAACAGGATCCTATGGATAAATTTACAGGAGCGTTTTCATTTTGTTTATTTTATAGTCTAAGCGGTATGAGCAGTAAATATATTGTAGTAAAAGCAAATAAAACACAGAGAATAATAATAATGCGCGGTTTTACTTTATTAGTTGGCGTTTTGCTAACTGTAGGTTCGGTACATGCAACTAACTTTCAGTCTGAACAACAAACTAAACACATCAGTAACTTTATTAAGCAACAAACAAAAGCCAACATTAGTATAAGTAGAAGTATTAGTACGATACTCAGTCGTTATCCTGAAAAAGTTGATGTTGTTATCCCGGCAGCGCTAGAACTTTACCCTGACGCATACGAACAAATCATCAAAGGGGCTATTCATGCTGAGTCTGCCCTTGCATGTGACGTTGTTGTGGCGGCTATCAATACCAATATTATTAATAGTAGTGAAATTGTTCGTATCGCGATTGAGGCTGATCCCGCTTACGCTACAGAAATAGTCAATAGCGCAGGCCATGCAGATAAAGCAGCACTTCAAAACATAGTAAGGGTTGCCGTCCGAACCAGTGAGATTGATAACAATAAGCTTATCAATGAAACCATGACCTCTTTTCCACAACAATTAGTAGATGTATTGAGTGGTGCAATTAGTGCGCTACCAGAGCAAGTAGTTGATATCGTGAATTCGGCATTATCATTATTTCCGGGTGAAGCTGAATCGGTCGTACAAACGGCGGTTAGTGAAAGCCCGGCAATTAATAATAGAGCTATAGTTGACGCCGCAGTTAAACGAGGCATGAAAGAATCTAACGCAATAGAAGCGGCCCTTGCCGGTGGTGCAGCGCCGGAACAATTAGCAAACAACGACCTTTAACGCTCTTCAAAATCTCCATTTATACTAGACATATGCGCAGGTATGTATAAAATCTGCGCTCCTTCAATTTGAGGTAGCATTATGTTTAGTCATATCCATCCAGATAATTATCAAAGCCAACTAGAAGAAAAGCTCACTACTATAAAAGCTGATTTTGCTGCTTTTGATCTTGGTGACATCCAAGTCTTCGAATCAGAGCCTTTGCATTACCGTTTACGTGCAGAGTTTCGTGTTTGGCATGATGGTGATGATCTCAACTACATTATGTTTAACCAAGAAACGAAGGCGAAATTTAACGTTACTCAGTTTCCAGCAGCGAGCGAGATCATTAATCGCGCAATGCCAGCTATCACAGACTATATAAAAGATAAGCCCTTACTTCGCCAAAAACTGTTTCAAGTAGACTTCTTATCAACTTTAAGTGGACAACTATTGGTGAGCTTTCTTTATCACAAGCAGCTTAGCGAAGAATGGAAGGAAGCTGCACTTGCATTAAAGCAACATTTATCAAGCATAGCGCCAACCGACATTATTGGCCGCGCACGCAAACAAAAAGAAGTGCTAGATAAAGATTATGTGATTGAGCAATTAAACGTAGATGGTAAGACATACATCTACCAACAAATTGAAAATAGCTTTACGCAACCAAATGGTGTTGTTAATCAACACATGCTTTCTTGGGCTAAAGCAGCAACAAAAAACCGTGGTGGTGACCTAATTGAACTTTATTGTGGCAATGGTAACTTTAGCTTAGCGTTGGCAGATAACTTTGAACGTGTACTCGGTACCGAAATATCTAAGACATCTGTTCATTCTGCACAGTTTAACATTGAACAGAATGGTATCGATAATGTGTCTATTATTCGTATGTCCAGTGAAGAGTTTACCCAGGCAATGAATGGCGAGAGAACCTTTCGTCGTTTAGAAGGTTTCGACTTAACCAGCTATAAGTTTGATACCGTGCTCGTTGATCCGCCTCGTGCCGGACTTGACCCAGATAGTGTGGAGCTTGCCAGACGTTTTGACTTAATTATCTATATATCATGTAACCCGGAGACACTAAAAGATAATTTAGCGTCGTTAACCACGACTCACGATATAGAACAATTCGCATTGTTTGACCAATTCCCTTATACACACCACGTTGAATCGGGCGTTATTCTTCGCCGGAAGGCTTAACCCCTTCTACTTTGCGACGGGCGCTAAATTCCATTGCGCCCCGTGCAATGAGCCGTAATTGCTGTATAGTGCGGTTCGCCAATTCTTCTCGCTCTTTCTTGTTTCCGTCTAACGCTTCTGCGCCTGCACTAAACACCAAAGTTACTGCAGCGTGAGCTTGTAGATAAGCGATATCGTTTTCCAGTTTATTGGCCTTTTCAATGTAATCGCATAGCTCCATGGTGAAATAACGAATCTCTCGATTAACCGCGGCTCGGAATTCGGCAGAAATTCCTGAACGTTCACGAAGTAACAGTCTAAAAATATTGCCGTTGCTTTCGATGAACTCCATAAAGGTATGGACCGAGATTTGGATAACTGAACCGCCCTTTTCAATGCGTTGACGTGCTTGACGCATCAGTTGACGCAAGGTTAAACCGGCCTCATCGACAAGAGTAAGCCCCAGTTCGTCCATATCAGAAAAATGACGATAGAAAGAGGTTGGTGCTAAACCGGCTTCTTTTGCTACTTCTCGTAAGCTCAAGCTAGAGAAGCTTTTATCTGCACTTAGTTGACCTAGAGCCGCTTCAATAAGCTGTCGTCTCGTTTTTTCTTTCTGTTGCGCGCGAATACCAGTCATTTGTCATAAAACTCCAATACAGTCTCGGCAATAATACTCAATCTTCACTACAATGTCAGTGAGTGAGCTTTTATCTGCAGTCATTCGTCGTATTTCGTCAGTTCTTTCTTGACTCGATTTACGTGTTAGCTAAAATAGCGAACAGTTGTACGCTGAAATTTTTTATGTTGGAATTTTCATGAACAAACCACCAATTATTTGGTTGAATGTAGCGGTATTTGCCATCACGTTTTTATTCGCCGCAATCGCCGTCCCTTACCGTGCTATTACTCACGGATTTGATGGTGCCGAAATCACAATGGCAGTGATATGTTTTATATACTGCGGTATGTCAATTACTGCTGGTTATCACCGATTATGGTCTCATAAAACATATGAAGCGCATTGGAGTTTACGTTTCATTTTTGCTTTAGGAGGTGCTTTTGCGCTGCAAAACAGTATTCTTCACTGGTCTTCAGATCACCGTATTCATCACAAACATGTTGATAACAACGATGTAGATCCATACTCAGCAAAGCGCGGATTTTGGTATTCACATATTGGTTGGATGCTTCGCGAATATCAGTCGCATCGTTATAGCGACTATGACAATGTGCGTGACTTGCAAAAAGACAAAATTGTCATGTGGCAGCACAAGCATTACCTCGCGCTAACATTACTAATGAACTTTGGCGTGCCACTGGCGTTTGGTTTATGGCACGGCGACGTGATCAGTGCTTTACTTTTAATTGGTTTCCTTCGCTTAGTGCTAAGTCACCACACGACGTTCTTCATTAACTCTTTAGCGCACATCTGGGGTAAGCAAACATACACCGATAAGAATACCGCTCGTGATAACGGTGTATTGGCATTTTTCACCTTTGGTGAAGGCTATCACAACTATCATCACATCTTTGAAAATGACTACCGCAACGGTATTCGTTGGTACCAGTTTGATCCAACAAAATGGTTAATAAAAGGTTGCAACTACCTCGGTTTAACATATAAGTTACGCACTAGCCCCGAAGATAAGGTAGAGAAAGCAAAACTGGCCATGGCATTAAAACGTAGCCAACAACGTTTAGTTTCTCATCCGCAAGCAGAAGAAATGAAGTTAAAATTACAAGCGGAATACGACGAGCTTGTAGCAAAAATTAACGAATTCTATGAGCTGAAAAAGCAATTGCTGGTCAACAAAAAAGATAAGATTTTATCTGATGTTGAAAACTCAGAACTCATGAAGCAGTTTGCTGAGCTAAAAGAGACACTTGCAGAGCAGCGCAAGAGCTGGAACTTACTCACCGCAAAACTAGCTTAAAAACAATAAACTAGTTACCTACCCTCTAAATCCTGCTACTATTTTTGGCAAATCAGGATTTAGAGGACGGTTCCCTTGGCCAAAGCAAAAGCAACTCCCCAACAACACTTCGATTTTGACGCAATCATCATAGGTACAGGCCCTGGTGGTGAAGGTGCTGCAATGAATCTTGCTAAGCAGGATAAAAAAGTTGCGGTAATAGAGCGTTATAAAGATGTTGGAGGTGGCTGCACGCATTGGGGCACTATCCCTTCAAAAGCACTACGACAATCTGTTAGTCGTCTAATAGAATACAACTCTAACCCATTATTTAGTGGCACTGAAAAGGCAAAACACCTGACGTTCCCTGATATATTAAGCCACGCTTCATCGGTTATCGGTAAACAAGTAAAACTGCGCAGTGGCTTTTATGAACGTAACCGTGTTGAGCACTTTGTAGGCGAAGCATCATTCGTAGACGCTAACACTATCTGTGTATTAAGAGCGGATGGGTCTATTGAAACCATCACCGCAAATCAGATTGTTATCGCTACTGGCTCGCGTCCATATCACCCGGATGATATCGACTTTTCTCATCCACGCGTCTACGACTCAGACAGTATACTTTCGCTGCAACATGACCCACGTCACATCATTATTTATGGCGCAGGTGTTATTGGCTCGGAGTACGCCTCTATTTTCCGAGGCTTAGGTGTAAAAGTAGACCTTATCAATACACGAGATCGCTTACTCTCATTCCTTGACGACGAGATGTCTGATTCACTTAGCTATCATCTGTGGAACAACGGTGTTGTTATTCGTCATGGCGAACAAATTTCTCGTGTAGAAGCGACAGACGATGCCGTTGTCGTCCATTTGGAATCAGGTAAAAAAATGAAAGCCGATTGTTTGCTATGGGCAAACGGACGCACAGGTAACACTGCTGATCTTAAATTAGAAAATGCTGGTTTAGAAGCAGATGGCCGTGGCCAGCTGCGTGTTAACAACCATTACCAAACGGATGTTGATAATATATACGCAGTTGGCGATGTTATCGGCTATCCAAGCCTAGCAAGCGCAGCATTTGACCAAGGTCGACTAGCAGCGAGCGCTATGCTCAACAATGAAAGCACTGCCAAACTTATCGTTGATATCCCAACCGGTATTTATACTATCCCCGAAATCAGCTCTGTCGGTAAAACGGAACAGGAGCTCACCGAGGCAAAAATCCCATATGAAGTAGGTCGAGCACAGTTTAAACATCTTGCTCGCGCTCAAATTGCTAATAGCCTAGTGGGTTCATTAAAGATTCTTTTTCACCGAGAAACCAAAGAAATTTTGGGAATCCACTGTTTTGGAGAAAATGCTGCCGAAATTATCCATATCGGCCAAGCCATCATGCAACAAACCAATGGTGGCAACACCATTGAATACTTTGTTCACACAACCTTTAATTACCCTACTATGGCTGAAGCATTCCGCGTTGCAGCATTAAACGGGTTGAACCGGCTGTTCTAATGAAAATACTGCTTGTTGCTCTCGTTGCTCTCAGTCTTTTGCTATCAAACACCGTGATAGCAAAAGACTATACACTTTATTTAGTGAGGCATGCAGAGAAGCAAGCATCAGAAGATGGTGATCCTAATTTAACCGCTTGTGGTCAACAACGCGCCAGCGAACTAGCCCGAATACTCGCACAAACTAACCTAAAAAACGTGTACAGTACGAGTTATAAACGAACTCTACAAACGGCTAACTATACCGCCCAAAAGCATAGTGTAGCGTTAACACAATACGCTCCAAACGGCTTAACTCAACTCGCTAGGGTATTGAAACAGAAAAAAGAGACGGCACTTATAGTCGGTCACAGCAACACCACGCCAGAGTTACTCAGGTTGCTAACAGGTGAGAGAGTTACGATGAGTGAAGACGAATTTAATCTACTCATTCAGGTGACATTTTTCGAGCAAAATACAGTGGTTACCTATTTACAGCAACCACTTATATGCAGGTAAAAACGATTTAAAACGTATTACCGCCTGCGCCATCGCCTTTTTCAATCAGTTTAATTTCTTTTATTTGATATAGCGTACCCCACTGGCGTGTCGTCATCATATCTTTAACAGGCTTACCTTTGAATTTTACCTTGGCGTTTACAGAGCGCATTTCTTTGGGCCAGTTCATAGGTAGCACTTTTTCACCGTTTTCAGCAATAACACCATAAAAGCCACCTTCAAAGTCATTGTAAACAACTTTACCCACTCTCCATCCTTCTAACTTTTGCGTCTTATCATCCATATTTTTGGGCTCTTCAGGTTGCGCTGTGCATGCAGCAGCAGAAAATACGGCTAATGCCATAAACATTGGTTTTAACATGGGTGTAACCCTTTGGGTAATTTATGCTTGTAATTCGAATTGATAACGAGGCGGACGCTCGTATGCTTGTGTAATTTCTGAATAAGCGCTCTCGATAACTTCTGCTCGTCGGTCAATTTCTAAATCTCGTGACGGCGCTATTTGCTCTTGAGCCGCAATGGTTGCTTCGATCGCTTGGTCAAATTCGGCAGAGCTTAGCGTTTCACCACTAGAGACTTGCCCGAATGCAGAGCGTTGTACATTACTTAAATTATTTGATGCCTGTACTGGTGGCTCTTCGCCTTCTACAGGTTCAACTTGTCTCGCTAATTGCGCTTGTGCATCTGCGATCGCATTTTTTGCACTCGCAGCGACCTTCCTATCCTGCGGAGAAGGCTCTGCTGGTGCCAGCGCAGCGCGATACACCTGGCGCATTTTAGAAATAGTTTCTTCTGGCGAGCCTTCAAGCGATAAATCTACAGAAACAGAACCACCTACCGCATAACGGTTTCCGTCAGGTCCTGTTTCATATTCGTAGACAGGCGAGCCAGTGTAAGGGCCTCCCACTGATGCATGGGCTAGTTCGTGCGCACGAACTTCTATATCACGCGCTCTGAGCTCTTTAACTTCAGCACGATCGTTGGCCGCAATCTGCTCTTCTCGTGCTTTTTGTGCTTCATCAGAGCCATCATCTTCGCTCTGCGCTTGCTGATCCTCTGATGAGTTTGCTTCGTCACCTTGACCTCGAGACTGACGCTCATTGACCGTGTTGTTTTCTTGCTCTGCCTGCTCTTGCAGAGCCGCAAAATCGATGCCTTCTTCGACGTTCTGATTCGGCGTACGCGCTCGCTCACGCTCGCCCGCAACACCTTTCTCTGCAGCTGAAGGATTAGTTGCTGCAGGTTGTGTGATGACCTCTCGCTGAACATTGTCACGACGCAAGTTATCAGTGGACGGGTTGACCACTGTTGCTAACGGCAAATTATTAACTTGGGTGACTATGTTCATCTTTGTGCTACGCGGTTACATCCAAAAGAGTGCCCAAACTTTCATCTGCCGTTTGAATAACTTCTGCAGATGCTTTCGCTTGATACTCGGCAACTCGTAAATTTACAATTTCTTGGTTCAGGTCTGATAGATCTCCAGAGGACGAATTCTCTGAGACAATATCTTGATTAACTTGTTGCCCTTGACTTGGGTTATCTGCGCTGTAAACGGTTTGGCTAGCAATACTAGCCGCAGCTTCATTAGCTGTTTGTTGCGCATTTTGGAAACCTTGTAATCCAGAGGCAAACGCTGATTGTACTTCCATCAATATCTCCTTCATCGCGACTAAGCAGTGATGATGTGACTAACGCTTCAATACGTATTTAAGTCATCTGCTTAAATAGTATGACCGTTTTCATATCGAAAAGTTACATATACTCTGTTTAATTATCGAACAAAAAACACACAGAGTCAATAAAACCAAGGGTTGTGGCGAAAGCTAGTGTTACAACACGCTACTTTTTAGCCACCGTCCAAGATCTTGGATAAACATATGAAAATTCGAGATAAAAGGTGCGTGGGAAGCTTTTTCAAAAACGATAACGTCGCTACGTGGCGCTATGTTATTAATCATAGGAATAACTTTTTTAGGTACCAATCCATCCATTTTTCCGTAAATACGTAAAAATGGCCCTCCAATATCGGCTAACTCTCGCCTTAAATCTGCACAGGCTAAAATATCTAAACCTGCATCGAGAGCCCTTTTGTTCGGTAGGGGCTGAGACATGACAAGCTCTTGAATAAGCCTTATATCATCCTTTACGTGAGGGCTTCCCATTGCCTGAAGCTTCAAAAAGCCTTGCAGTGTCTGCTCAATGTTATCCGCAATTTGGCGGTGAAATCGATTTAAAAACATAGGTTTAATACCAGGCCAATCTTGTGTTTCAGCGAAAAGTGGTGAGCTGGCAATGGTCACTAACGCTTTCACTTTTGTTGGGTGATTCAAGGCAATTTTCGTGGCAACTAAACCACCAAGTGACCATCCAATAACTATCGAATCGCTCGGCAATGTATCTGCCACGAGTTCAGCAACACTGTTTAGGTCATATGGTTCCGGCACTACATGCTGGTTTTGTCCATAGCCAGGTAGGTCAATCAATTGAACTTGATAAGACGCAGATAAGGCGTCAGCTAATGGCTTGAATACATGGCTATTAAGTCCCCAGCCATGTAACAAAGCAACGGTTTGTCCTTGCCCTAAAGTCGAAAATTTTAAGTTTTGTGCCATGCTAAACGTGGTAGATAAAAAACGCAGAGTGTAACGAGAAACAATATAAGATGGAATTTATTAAAGCGCAGGATGCGCTAAAACACTGGCAAGAAAGGATTCTACTAGCAGGCAAAGCGATAAAATCAATAGCTTTCCAACAATCATGCTGTCCCTTGTGCGATTTGCCTACCGAATCAACCCAAGTCATCTGTCGGTATTGTCTGACCACTGTGCCTATGTTCGATATGAAGAAGTTAGGCGGAGATTTGCTCAATCGACCTGAAATACACAAGCTATACCAGGGTGCACACTTTTCACACTTAATCAGCGTTATGCCCTACCAATATCCGGTGAAACAGTGGTTGGGAAAATATAAATATCACCGACAGCTTTATTATCAGTACGCACTGAGTGAGTTACTACTTACTCAGCTCAAAAATATTAAACAGCTTAACTTTATGGTTAAACCAGACGTTGTTATTCCAGTCCCCTCCCATATTCGAAAGTGGCGCAAACGGGGGTTCAATCAGACAATAGCGTTTGGCGAATCAGTTGCTCGCTTTTTCAATGCTCCTATGCGAGTTGATGTCGTTAAACGCGTAAAACTAAGCAAGGACCAAGTCAATCAATCCGGTCGAGAACGCAGAAAGCAGCTAAAAAATGCTTTTCAAGTTTGCCAAGGCATCGACTTATCCAGTCAAACTATTTGGCTGATAGATGACGTTATTACCACAGGTACCACAGCCAATGAGATCAGCCGCCAACTCAGGGCGGCTGGTGCACAAAGTATTATCCTGTGTACGCTGGCTATCAGTGTTTAGGGAGATGTAGGCGTGCTAAACGCTTTTGCGAAGAAAATACTGTTAGCTAGTAATTTTGCTGTGCCATGCCAATAACCTCTGAAGGCTAAATTATCCGCACTGGCAATAACGCGGCCTTTACCAACATTATGAGCAACCAGCGACGCACTATGCGACAATCGGTTTACCAAGTTTTTATCGGTATAGCCGCTAAGTAAGCTGTCTTCTTGGTATTGAACGACCGTAGCAAAAGGTACCTTAGGTTTATCCATGATCACAGTACTGTTTTTAAAAATTGGTAGATCAGAACTTTGATAGCCAAATGCCAGCGGATGACTAGTATCAATATTCGTAGCGAATATGGCTCCTGCAATGCGCTTACGCCCAGCAAGCTTTTCTTTATCGCGATAATTTAACGCATCTGCATCGAATAATTGGTTCAACTGCGATTTGCTCGCAAAAGATGCTTTGAGAATTTCTCTATCAGCCAGCCATTTCGCCGCTCTTTTCTGACCGAAAATAACGCCTCCTTTCCTCAACCAATTCAGTAATTTGCTCACTAACGATTTAGGAAGGTCTTTATAACTACCATCAACCATAACGATATGGGTGTAATCGGCAAAGTCTATTTTGGATAGTCTCGCCTGTTCTATAATCGTGACAGGCACATGTAAATGTTCATCGAGGTAGTAACGTACTTCTCCCGCTTCATACTGAGACACGCCTTTGCCACCAATCATCAATATTTTGGGGGCTTCGATGACTTTAAAGGAGTTACTGCCAACATCAATGCCTGACGGGGTTAAACCCGTAGACACTGGATATACGACGATACCGGTTTGTTGGCTTGCTTGTTTCAGCACTTCAAGCCAATTTGTATTGTCTTGTATGCCACTGGCGATCATCAATGTACCTGGTGCTAAACGTTTTTCTTTACCATTGATGAGTGTACTAAATGGTTTAGTCGCGACTTTCACTCTTAAGTTGTTTTGCAGTAACTGCTGCAAAAATTTAGGAGCTAGATAACTATTCCATTCGACCGCATAAGCATAACTATTGCCAATTTTGGGTAACTCTACTTGCTCAGGCTGCCACGCTTGGTTTGCCAGTTTAAGGCCCCAACGACGCTCGACTTTCGTGGTTTCAATGTTCATCGCCAAAGGTAATGTCCAACCAGACACATCATAGAAAGTATTGTCTTGGAAATTTGTTTGCTGATTAAACAAAGCTTTAATTAAGCGATATTGACGCTGTTTAAGCGGGATGAAGTAGCTGTGCTTGGCTTTATAAATCGTATCATTGACTCTTAGGTCACTATCTAAAGCATAAGCATTTATTTGATGACGACGCAGTTTATCGAGAAACATTGACATGCGTTGATGATCTTCCGTTTCTTGCACTAAATAGCCGGTAAATTTCTCTTTCTTCGCTTCTTTCTCTGCACTGATAAAAAATTCGTTGCGATAGCTATTGAGCCCTTTTTTATTGGCAAGGGAGCCCGACAGCGTGGATAGTGAAGTTAAAAACTGGTTTCGAATACCTTGCTCAAAGGTTAACAAGCCATTCACTGTCTCTTGCTGCATCCCTCGACTGCTGGCTTGTTCAAATAGGATACCGATGGCGCCATTTACATCTGGATAGGTACTCCCCTTGCCGTAATAAAAATCATCAAAATTTTCTTCGGTGTAGTAAATTTCGGCAATACTATCGAGTGCTTTGGCATGATGTTCAGCAATTTTACTCGTCATCGTAACATTGAGTTGTGGCGTAATAGGGTGCTTACGCGATGGAATACCTGGCTGGAAAAAATAGCTGCTATTTGCACCCATTTCATGGAAATCACCCAACACATTGGGTGAGAATCGATGGTAATGCGTCAATCGATTAACACTCTCCTTTTGCGATAACAGTAGCCAGTCACGATTCAAGTCAAACCAATAGTGATTTGTGCGACCTGTTGGCCAGCCTTGGTGATGCTCAATGTGGTTTGGATCGCTGTTATCAGCATTGGATCGGAATGTACTCACCCAGTTGGTAAAACGGTCCATACCATCAGGGTTTATGCTCGGCTCCATAACGATAATAATATCATTAAGTAGTTGTTTAACGCTTTCTTCTTCACTTGCAGCTAGATGATATGCAACCAACATAGCGGCATTAGCGCCACTTATTTCATCGCCATGGACGCTGTAACCAAGCCACACGATAAGGGGATCTGACTCATCAGTTTCGAGACGTTGTCGCTTCGCTAGAATTTGGTCGAGGTTTTGAAGGTTTTCAGGCGAGGAAATAGTCATCAACAGCTGCTTACGTTGCTGATAGGTCCGGCCAATGTCTTCCAGTTTTATGCGTAGAGACTGCTCTGATACTACCGTCATGTAATCAACAAGCTGATCATGACGGATATGACGTTCCCCAACATTAAAACCTAATACTGTTGAGGGCTTAGTAATTTTATCACTGTATTGGTGTTCGGCCGGTAAATAATAAGACAGTTCAGCAGCTTGCACACTCAGTGCAAAAGAGACCGCACAAATTAACAGAATACGTTGAAAAAACATGTAACTACCCTCACATAGATTAAACAGTAAAGTATCAAACTCATGCGATTGGCTCTAGTATTATCCGTAGCATTGTCGTCAGATGACATAAAAAATACGGCAAACACTGGTCTAAAGCTCAGCGCAAGAGTAAAATGCGCATACTTGACTAAATCAGTCGGGTATATCCCATGTTATTTAAGTGAGTTAATCATGATCAGTATTTCAGAATCAGCACAGTCACATTTCGCTAAACTTTTGTCTCAACAAGCAGAAGGCACGAGCATTCGTGTATTTGTTGTGAATCCAGGTACAGCAAAAGCAGAGTGCGGCGTATCTTACTGTCCGCCAGAAGCAGTGGAAGACACTGATTTAGAAATACCATTTGAAGGCTTTTCAGCATACATTGATGCCGAGAGCAAACCGTTCTTAGAAGAAGCTGAGATTGATTTTGTTACCGATCAAATGGGCTCTCAACTGACCCTTAAGGCACCTAACGCAAAGCTGAGAAAAGTAGCCGATGATGCGCCATTATTCGACCGTGTAGATTACTTCATCAAAGCTGAAGTAAACCCACAACTGGCAGGGCACGGCGGCGAGTGTAACCTAATGGAGATTACCGATGAGGGTATCGCTGTATTGCAATTTGGAGGAGGCTGTAACGGCTGTAGCCAAATTGATGTTACCGTTAAAGATGGTATTGAAAGACAGCTACTGGAAATTATGGGTGATGAAATTAAAGGTGTTCGTGACATGACAGAACACGAGCGTGGCGAACATTCTTATTACTAATTCGCCAATATACTTAGTCAATTTACAAGGCGGTAGTTAAACAGCTATCGCCTTACCCGCACCTCGGCAGTAATAATACCAACCTAATGTCAGCCCTCTCGATAACATAAAACCTGAAAACGCCAACCAAAGGCCGTGGTTGCCAAACGTGCTGAATATCCACCACAAAGGGAAGAAAATACCAAACGTTGATAACACCATGCTATTGCGCATAATATCTGCCCGAGTAAGACCAATATAAATGCCATCATACAGATAACACCAGCAGCTGATTAGTGGTAGCAGGTATATCCAAGGCAAAAACTGCTGTGCAACGTTAACGACCTCGTCAATAGATGACATCAAGCCAACAAAGCTATTGCCCAATAAGGTGAACAATAAGCTATAGCCTGCTGCAAAGACTACAGTCCACAGCAAAGAGCGACGCACAATCTGTTGCACATGAAGAGTGTCTTTCTTGCCATGCGCTTTGCCAACTAAAGCCTCTGCCGCATTTGCAATACCGTCCAACCCGAAAGAGATAAGCAGTAAAAAATTCAACAAAATAGCGTTCGCCGCTACCACGTTGTCACCTAATCTCGCACCCTGAAAGGTAATAAAGACAAAGCAAATTTCAAGGCACAGTGTGCGAATTAGAATGTCGCGATTAAGTTTAAAATATTGACCTAATCCGGCTAAGTCTTTAGCTAACGACATTAGTGAGCTCACGGTAAGTGAATGACTCGCGCGGCGAATGATATGACTGACCACAACTAAACCCACGATTAAGCTACTGTATTCTGCAATCAACGTTGCCCAAGCAACACCTGCAACTTTCCAGTCAAAAACTAATACGAAAACGAGATCAAGAATAAGGTTCACGCTGTTAGTGAAAATAAGTAACCACATAACAGCCTTGGCCTTGTGTTGGCCGAGTAACCAACCAAGCAAGACTATATTCGCGAGTGCTGCCGGTAAGCCCCACACTCGAATTTCTGCGTATTGGCGCGCATAGTGCTGAACTTGATCGCTGCCACCCGCCAAATATAGTGCTATATCAAGGTAAGGCGCTTGCAACAAAATAAGCGTTACACCAATAGCGAATGCTACCAGCAACCCTCGAACTAACACTTGTAATGCTTTATCTGTGTCTTCACTACCCAATGCCTGAGCAGAGAGGCCTGTCGTCGACATCCTTAGAAAGCCGCATAACCATGTGATAAAAGTGATAATCATGGCACCTACGCTACTGCCGCCAAGATAGTATGCATGCGATAAGTGCCCGATAACCGCGGTATCCACCAATCCTAATAACGGTACGGTAATATTCGACAAGATCATGGGGATAGCGAGCGCAAAAATTAACTTGTCGGTTGATTTCAAAGGAAGATTGATCATTTTTATAAAATTGCCGTCAGTTTACTTGTAGTTTTGACAAAAAACACGCTAATTTATAACTACCTGATTTATTAAACTTAACCTTCAAAAATGCGTTTAATAGTTTGTTTTGTCTTGTTTATTGTATCTATTCCCCATGCGCTTTCTGCGGTGATTTTGCAATACCATCACGTGAGTACGTCGACACCTGCAAGTACCAGTATTTCGCCTGCGCAGTTTGAAGTACATATGCAATACCTCAAAGACAATGGCTTTACCGTTGTCCCTCTATCGGACATTGTTGATGCGATTAAGAATAAACAAACGATTAGCGACAAAACCGTTGCAATTACCTTCGACGATGCGTATCTCAATATTCTAGAAAATGGTACGCCGATTCTGGACAAGTTTAACTACCCATACACTATTTTTGTCAACCCATCCGTTGTAGAACGTAAGCAAGCTCAATTTATGACATGGGAGCAGCTCAAAACACTTGCAGACAAAAATGTAATCATCGCCAATCATGGATGGGAGCACGATTCTTTGACACGCATCCCGGATGGGTTAACGCAAGATAAATGGCTAGCGCAATACGAGAGTGACCTTAAACGCTCAGAGACGTTGATAGAAGTTAATGTAGGGCAAAGCTATCGCTATTTCGCTTATCCATATGGCGAGTACTCACCTGAAATACAACAATGGCTAACTGACAACAAGTATGTAGGGTTTTCGCAACAGTCTGGTGCTGTTGGTATTCACACCGACTTAAGTGCCATCCCAAGGTTTCCGGCGTCACAACCTTACGACAAAATCCCAGGACTTAGAGATAAACTTAATAGCTTGCCATTTAACATTACCCTTGAAGGCGACAATGCCAAGACGATGTTTAAGCAAGGGGAAGTCTCGAGCGTTACATTCAATGTCGAAGTGGAAGATTTCCACGCCAGTCAAATTAACTGCTATATATCTGGCTTAGGCAGACAAAAAATAAAGTGGCTTGATGATGATACCTTTACCATTACCTTCAACAAGCCTTTGCCGGTTGGACGAGTAAGGTGTAACTGCACCGCACCAAGTATAGAAAAACCAGGCAGATACTACTGGTTTTCTAAGCCTTGGTTCATTTTAAACAGCGATGGCGCTTGGTATCCGTTATAGACCCGAAAGCGTCACAACTCTGCCAAAGTCTGCGACCAATTCGTCCTCATCTATGGTGGGGACTTCGCCTAAAACTTCTTTCGGCTTAAATATCGCTGCGATTTCACCATTAGGATTTGTTAATACAATCGATGCACTGTGATCAACCAAGTAGTATTCCTGCTCTACATCATCTGCTATCGCGTACATTAGTCCTAAATTACGTGCAAATGGGTATAACACATCATGTCCCGCACTCAGTGCAAAGAACTCAGTATTAAAGTAGTTAATGTACTGGTTAAGTTTTTCTGTTGTATCCCTATTCGGGTCAACACTCACCAAGAGCACTTGTGTGTTTGGCGAAACCGCCTTTAATTCATCGTAGACAAAATTCAGTTTCTGCAATGTCGTCGGACACACATCCGGACAAGACGTATAGCCAAAGAAAATCCAAGACCATTTCCCTTGAAGTTCGGCATTCGAAAATGCATTTCCGGTATGCGCAATTAATTCAAAAGGCTTTACCGCTCTGGGCGTTTCGTAGTACAGCGCAGTTTTAGGCAGCTCCGGCTGCGAGAGTTGATGAAATACTAAAGCGCCGCAACCAAGCGCTACAGCAGCAACAATGACATAAAGCAGTTTGTTCATTAGGCAACCGGAATTAAGTAATGATCAAGTAATAATACAATGAATAATACCATCAAATGCACGATGGAATATTTAAAGGTTGCCATCGCTGTGCCTTGCTCCGGATTAAACTTAAGTTTCCAAGCGTAGACAAAAAAGCCTAAATTCAACGCGACTGCACCAATGAGATATAACCAGCCACTCATACCGACGAGATAAGGCAAAAGGCCAACGACGAACAACAGTACGGTATAAAGCAATATTTGAGTTTTAGTGAATTCAATACCGTGGGTCACTGGGAGCATGGGAATATTGACCTTGGCATAGTCGTTACGACGATGAATCGCCAGAGCCCAAAAGTGTGGCGGTGTCCAAGTAAAGATCAACAACACGAGCAGTAAGGCATATGGGTGGACTTCATTTGTCATTGCCGTCCACCCCAATAATGGTGGAATAGCGCCAGCTAAGCCACCAATGGTGATGTTTTGAGGCGTGGCTCGCTTTAAATACATAGTATAAACAAATCCGTAGCCAACTAATCCAGCTAGCGTTAACCACGCAGTTAACGGATTAACTAAACCGTATAACATAGCAAAGCCAATAAGCGCCAATCCAGCAGCGAATACTACAGCACCAGTTTGCGAAATACGGCCGTTTGGCAATGGACGGTTATGTGTTCGTCCCATTTCACTATCAATCCGTTGATCAACAATGTGATTGATAGCTGCTGCTGCAGAAGACAACATGCCGATGCCTAACATCGCAGGAATTAATAGCTGCCATGGCACTATGCTAGGCGTCGCCAAACACATGCCAACGAGTGCAGTAAGTACCAACAGTGCCACTACGCGAGGCTTGGTAATCTCGTAATAATCTCTCCATGTTGCAGACTGTATGTTAGACACAGAAGGGGAAATTGTCGCTGATTTAGCCATGTCTGCTCTCCTTTATATTTTTCGTTTTAAACTGTAGGTCAGTGTGATCAATACAAGCATCAAAAATGCCGCTACGATGTTGTGACTAACCGCTACTGCCAGTGGCAGTGAGAACACAATATTACTGACTCCTAACCCAACTTGAGCAAAGAGTACCGCTAACAGAATAATTGGGACTTTTTGGAAAAATCCAGTCTGCGCTCGCCTCATTACGGCGAAAGCTAACCAAACAAGATAAGCGAAAGTGACAATCGCACCAATTCGATGCATCGCATGGATAGTTACCCGCTCGTGATGGTCTAGGTGACCAAACTCATAGGTATCTCGTTCTGGCGGAATTAAATCGAATGAATCTTCAAAGGTAAGGTTTTCTAGCCAACCGTCTTGGCATATTGGTAACTCAGTGCAATGCAGAGCTGCATAATTAGATGATGTCCAGCCACCAAGTCCAATTTGGGCGGTCAGTATAAAAATGCCAACAACACCATATTTAGCATATTTTTTAATAGACCAGTCGCCGCCTGGAATGCGATACGGGGTTAACCGTAAATAGAGTAAAAAGAGTAAACAAAGGGTGGTAAACCCGCCTAACAAATGAGCCATCACGACCATCGGCATCAACTTCATTGTTACGGTCCACATACCAAGCGCGGCTTGAAAGGTGACAATGGCTAATATCAACAACGGCAGGAACATTGGCGTTCCTTGATGTCTGTTCCTGACAGCCATGACCGCAATGGCTAAAATTAACAAGCCAAGTGCACCTGCAAAATAGCGATGGATCATCTCGTTCCACGCCTTTTGAATTTCAACGGGTCTCTCTGGAAACGCAGCTTCTGCTTTGGCGATTTGCTCTGAGGTTTCTGGCACATCAATAAGGCCATAACAGCCAGGCCAATCTGGACAACCCAGCCCAGCGTGGGTTAATCGTGTATACGCACCCAACGTCACTACAACAATGGCTAACAAAATACTGACTAATACTAAACGTCGCATACTATTCATCGCCTAACCTATCCTTGAATACTTCAATAACTTTTTCATATCTGCCACGATGGCTTTGCCAAACTGAGGTAGATCATCCACTGAATTTGGTGCCTGATGGGTGAGAACGACATTGCCATGAGGATCAACAACAAACAAAACACGTTCTTCAAGCACAGGGTGCGCCGCATCAGATTTAGCGCTAAGTTGCCAACGAATAGCTGGCTTTTCCTGCGAGAAAACATCTTGTTGATTAGAAAGTGCTACAGACTGCACACGAGGCATTTCTTTACCCAAGGCAGTATACGTATTAGAGAGTAAATTAATGGTTTGGCGACAGAATTTCTGACAATCTGCTGGCAAGTTGTACACTAATAGCCATTTTTCAGGTACTTGAATACGCTCTAGTGATAATTCTGATAGGTTAACGGGCTTATCAAGCAACTGTCCTTGATTGGTGACACCATAGTTAAACCATTGCTGGGTCAAAGCAAGCTTAGCTAAGACAACAGGGAGAACAAAAGCTACGCACAATAAAACAAAGCTTTTACGCCCGCTTATGATTTTTCCTGTAGACATTGAGTCAGTGCGCACAGCATTGTGATCTGTTTGGTTCGACATACTACTCGGCCTTTTTCTTGTTATGTTTATAAGCTGCCCACACCATTAAGCACATCCATGCCGTTGCTAGGCTAAACCATTGGAAAGCATAACCTCGGTGTTTTTCTGGCGGCATGACTATCGGTTGCCAGTATTTTTTATAACCAATAGCTTCATTTTTATCCAAGTAAATCGCAAAGGGCAAGAGCGGTTTACCAATTAACGTCGATAATTTTTCCGGTTCCACTTGCTGTATGCGATAGGGCATTGTTAAGGTTGAATATTCTTGTTGCGCCAAAACAATGCCTTTTTCAATAACGCGAATATTCCCCTTTAATTGATGAAACCCTTGAATCGGCTCAACATCAGGTAACGTTTTTCGATCTCTACTTGCCGGCACCCAGCCTAAATTAACTAATACTCTGTACTCATTGCTCTCTAATATCTGAAAGACACGGTTACCGTATTGGCCATTGTCCATTTGGTTATCAAGTAGAAACAGCACGTCAGGTACAAAGCTTCCACTTATTGACACAGGCCAATCATTTTGTTCGACGCTCATCAGTTTCTTAGACAATAGATTCTCAAGTCGAACATGCTGCTGCCCTGAGAACTCTGACATTTTCTCGAGTCGGACTTCTTTTTCTTCAGCGCGTCCGAGTTGCCATAAGCCCAACTTGATTAATACCGCAAAAACCAGCAAGGTAAATAAAAGCCATGGCCAAGATACCGCACCAATTGTTTGTCTAAGCATTGGCGTTAACACACAGGCCTCCAAGGAGATAACATGCTGGTAAAAATAATCATTGTTGGGCTATTGGGCTTTATGATTTACAACCTTTTTAAAGCACTGATGATCATGAACAAGAATGATCCTGACCAACCTAAAATGTCGACATTTATAGGTCGTCGCGTGATGACGTCAGTCGTCATCGTGTTGATTTTACTGGTAGGTATTTTGACTGGTGTAATAACACCAAATCCTCACCCGTAACTACAAAATTTCAATAATGTTCAAGCAGGCCCTATTGAGCCTGCTTGTATGTGCCTAAAGAATATAAACAAAGACAAATAGAATTACCCAAACCACATCAACGAAATGCCAATACCAACTTGCCGCTTGGAAAGCAAAGTGGTTTTTCGGTGTAAAGTGTCCTTTCATAATTCGAACAAACACCGCTATTAGCATTATTGTGCCCAGGGTTACATGCATGCCATGGAACCCAGTTAGCATGTAGAAGGTGTTACCATAGATACCACTATCTAGATAAAGCCTCATTTCATCTGAATAAGCATGGGCATACTCTAGAACCTGCAGGGACAAGAATACGAGGCCTAACAAAATCGTTAATCCTAACCACATTTTTAATTGTGGTCGCTTGTCTTGCTCGAGAGATACATGAGCAAAGTGAGCAGTAACCGAAGAGGTCAGTAATAAAATGGTATTGATTAGCGGCAAACCATACCAACCCATTGCCGTCGTTTCAGTGCCATCTGGTGCCTTAATTAATGGCCAAGTGGCTGTAAACTCTGGCCATAACACTTCTCCTGTCATGAAGTTGTTACCAGCACCGTCTAACCAAGGTACAGAGAATACACGTGCGTATAAAAGTGCACCGAAGAATGCGGCGAAAAACATGACTTCAGAGAAAATGAACCAGCTCATCCCTTGCTTGAAGGAATTGTCCATTTGGGTACTGTATTTACCGGCCATAGATTCATGCACAACGTTGCTGAACCAACCCCAAACCATGTAAATCACCATACATATGCCAGCAATCAGGACATAACCGCCCCAACTGCCTTCTTCATTGTTCATCGTGGAAACGTATTGGCCTGCACCTATAGCAACCAAAAATAACGCCACAGCACCCACAATAGGCCAATGGCTTTGTGCGGGTACGTAATAAGTTTCATATTCTTTTGTTGTCATCGCTTTTCCCCTTTAACGTGCAAGCACGCTATGAATCGGCGTTTGCTGTGATGTCGTACAAGGTATAAGACAAAGTCAGTGTACTAATATCGGCTGGCAGCTCAGGGTCTACGTAGAACTGCAATGCCATCTCAATATCTTCATTCGCTTTGAGTGGCTGATGATTGAAGCAGAAGCATTCAATTTTATTGAAATATAATGCTGCTTGACCCGGCGATACAGAAGGTACCGCTTGACCGATAATGCCTTGGTTAGATTCGTTCTTAGCGTAGAACTTCACCACTTTGGTTTCACCAGGGTGCACCTGTATTTCTCGAACCATAGGTTCGAATTGCCAAGGAATCCCTTTAGCAAGGTGACTTATAAACTGCACTGTCACCATACGACTCTCATCAATTCCTTGGTCGTTTACTTCAGCGGCAGTATCGGCAGTTTTACCGTTTAACCCTGTGATATCACAAAACACGTCATACAAAGGCACCATCGCAAAACCAAAACCGAACATGGCAAAGACTACCAAGACCAATTTTTTCACGGTTTTTTGCACGTTTTGTTCTGATGCCTGACTCATAATTATTCTCTTCGATTAGTCGACTTTCGGTGGTTTTTCAAACGTGTGGTAAGGCGCTGGGCTTGCCACTGTCCATTCCAAACCTTCGGCACCTTCCCATGTCCGCGCCTCAGACTTCTCACCACCGCGGATACACTTAATCACGACCGCTAAGAAAATGAGCTGTGAGAGACCAAAGGCGAAGCCACCAATACTGACAATCTTGTTAAAGTCAGCAAACTGCAATGCGTAATCTGGAATACGGCGTGGCATACCTGCCAACCCTAAGAAATGCATTGGGAAGAAAAGTACATTCACTGAGATTAATGAACACCAAAAGTGCCATTTACTCAAGGCATCGTCGTACATGTAGCCCGTCCATTTCGGTAACCAGTAATAGGCACCTGCGTAGATAGAGAACAATGCGCCTGTTACAAGTACATAGTGGAAATGAGCAACGACGAAGTAAGTATCATGATATTGGAAGTCTACAGGCGTCATCGCTAGCATCAATCCAGAGAAGCCACCGATTGTAAATAAGATAACGAATGCGATGGAGAACAGCATTGGCGTTTCAAAACTAATGGCACCACGCCACATTGTTGCCACCCAGTTAAACACTTTAACCCCAGTTGGCACCGCAATTAGCATCGTACAATACATGAAGAAAAGTTCACCAAAGAGCGGCATACCCGTCGTAAACATGTGATGCGCCCATACGATAAACGACAAGAATGCTATTGACGCAGTCGCATAGACCATTGAGCTGTAACCGAATAAAGGCTTCCTTGAAAATGCCGGAATAGTTGTCGAAACAATACCAAATGCTGGCAGTATCATGATGTACACTTCCGGGTGTCCAAAGAACCAGAATATGTGCTGGAACATAACAGGGTCACCGCCACCGGCAGCATCAAAGAAGCTAGTACCAAAGTAGGTATCTGTTAATACCATTGTTACGACACCTGCAAGAACAGGCATTACAGCAATAAGTAAGTACGCGGTAATAAAGAACGTCCAAACAAATAGTGGCATTTTCATGTAGGTCATGCCTGGCGCGCGCATGTTCATGATAGTTACAACGATGTTAATTGCGCCCATGATGGAAGAAATACCCATAATGTGGACAGCAAACACAAAGAATGCGGTACTACCATTACTGTATGTCGTTGACAGTGGTGCGTAGAAAGTCCAACCGAAGTTAGGCGCACCGCCACCAATAAAAAATGACATCAGTAAAATACTGAATGCGAATGGTAATATCCAAAAGCTCCAGTTATTCAAGCGCGGTAATGCCATATCTGGCGCACCAATCATCATTGGAATCATCCAGTTAGCCAGGCCTGTGAAGGCTGGCATGATGGCACCAAACACCATAATAAGACCATGAACGGTGGTCATTTGGTTAAAGAAATCAGGCTCTATTAATTGTAGACCTGGCTGGAATAGTTCGGCACGAATGACCATCGCCATTGCACCGCCCACCAAAAACATAATGAATGAGAACCACAAGTACATTGAACCAATATCTTTGTGGTTTGTTGTCAATAACCAACGCTTAATGCCCGTCATCTTGTGGTCGTGATGGTCATCATGGTGATGGTCTTGATCGTGAATTGCATCTGTCGTCATGATAATCCCTCCCTTACTTCATCGCTGCAGCAACGTCAGCTGGTTGCACAATATCGCCCGAGCTATTGCCCCAGGCATTTCTCTCGTAAGTCACCACCGCAGCAATATCAGTTGCTGACAATTGGCCTTTGAATGCAGCCATTGCTGGGTTTTTCTTACTTCCATTAACAACCATGTCGATATGGGCTGCCACGTCGCCTTTGATGATTGGGCTACCTATCAAAGAAGGAAATGCTGGAGGCATCCCTGCGCCTGATGCTTGATGACACGCCACACAGGCAGTCATATAAACTTGCTCACCTTTGGCCATCAATTCGTCCATGGTATAAACCTTGGAAACATCTTCTGTCGCCGCAGGTACGGCTTGCTCAGGTTGCTCTGCGGCTTGCGGTGCGGCTTCATCAGCTTGAGAACCTGCCCCTGCACCACCTTTAACATCTGACGCTTGCACTACATCACCGGTGTTATTACCCCAAGCGTTACGCTCGTAGGTTACAACTGCGGCAACTTCTTTTAGCGAAAGTTGCTTTCCAAACGCTGGCATTGCAGCCTTACCATTAAGAACGATATCAATATGCTCGCCAATCTTAGAAGCGTCGGTAGCGATTACGCTGCCCTTAAGCGCTGGGAATGCTGGCGGTAATCCTAAACCTGAAGGTTGATGACACGCAGCACAGTATGCAGTGTAAGTGGTTTCACCAAGCTGCATAAGCTCATCCATTGATGCAGTTGCGTTAAGCGATGCAGCTTCCGCGGCTTTCGCCTCTGCAATTAAGCGCTTTTGGTCTTCAATCCAAAGTGCGTAATCCGCTTCACTTTTCACTTCGACAACAATCGGCATGTAACCATGGTCTTTACCACATAACTCAGCACACTGACCGCGGTAAGTACCTGGCTCATCAACAATAGTCCAAGCCTCATTGATAAATCCTGGGTTAGCATCTTGTTTGACTGCAAACGCTGGAACCCACCAAGAATGGATAACATCATCTGATGTCACTAAGAAGCGTACTTTTTTATTGGTAGGAATAACGAGCGGTTTATCAACTTCTAGTAAGTAGTTTTCACCTTTCGTTTGATTTTTGCCATCGCGGTTATCAAACTGTTCGCGCGGCGTAGAGAGCACGGAATAGAATTCGATGTCTTGATCGAAATATTTATAGTGCCACTTCCATTGTGAACCTGTGACTAAGATGGTGATATCTGAATTAGAGTTATCTTCCATTTCAATCAGGGTACTAGTCGCCGGTACCGCCATCCCAATCAGTATCAATATTGGAATAGCTGTCCACAAAATTTCCACTTTCGTGCTTTCGTGGAAGGTGGCCGGTTTTACACCTTTTGATTTTCGATGAAAGATCATTGACCAAAACATCGCACCAAACACGACAACGCCAATGACTGTACAGATATAAAGAATCAGCATATGAAGGTCATACACCTCATTACTGATCTTTGTGACCCCTTTGGTCAAGTTCAGTTCCATTTCGGCCCAAGCTGAACTGGAAAGCAATGTCCCCATTAACAGCCAACCTAGGTTACGTCTTTTCACTCGACATCTCCTCTACCCTGCTGAATAACAAAGACAGAAATAGCGTCACAGCGTACCGCATCCATCACTGAGGTTTATTTCTGGTTTGTTGTAAATTTGACGTCTCGAAGTGTTAGCGCACGAGCGTCTTATTATTGTATTATTATTATTTTTGTATGTTTACTACTCTAGAATTACTTAATTTTTAGACAATATCTAGTAGTTTTTTGATGAGTGTTTTAGGTTTTTTCTTTTATTTTCAGTAGAGTATAGGCTCTAAACCACAAGCCAATGAATTGTTTATATTTTGTTCAAGGCCTTAAAGTGAAAGGCGTAGATAAAATTAGGATGGTTGAAATTTATTCACTTATGCACAAAAAAAACCGGCAATAATTACCGGCTTTTTCTTTCATTAAGAGATACTGTTTGATTGTTTTTTGTACAACTACATCCAGTCAGCGTTTCGAATAACACCCACTGCAATACCTTCAACATTGAAGTGCTGCGATGTTAGGTCTACCTTGATCGGCTCAAATGCTTCATTCTCAGCATGTAGATAGACAATATTGCCTTCACGCTTGAAACGCTTAACAGTCACATCTTCCTCAACACGCGCCACAATAACTTGGCCATTGTGTACATCTGTAGTTTGATGAACAGCAAGTAAGTCGCCATCCATGATGCCGATGTCTTTCATACTCTCGCCATTTACTCGCAATAAGTAATCCGCTGCAGGGTTAAACAAATTTCCATCAAGCTTATAGCGATCTTCAACATGCTCTTGCGCAAGAATAGGCTCACCAGCAGCAACACGCCCAATCAGCGGTAATCCATCTTCTTCAATAAACTCTTCAGCAAGGCGAATACCACGTGAGGTACCTGGCAGCATTTCAATGTAGCCTTTTTTTGCTAGTGCTTTTAAATGCTCTTCCGCGGCATTTGCTGATTTAAAACCAAAAAACTCGGCTATTTCAGCACGCGTAGGTGGCATGCCTGTTTCAGCGATTTTTTCTTTGATTAGGTCGAAGATTTGAGATTGACGCGCGGTTAACGGCTTCATAATGCCCCTGATATCCATACAGTATTACTGTGAGTATATACAGACTGTATGGATATGCAAGGTTATTTTAGACAGTGCTATTTAACGTTTTTGAGATACCAAGGCATGGCTTCTAAGATACCTTGCCCTACATGATACTTGGGCGCGTACTGAAGCTTTGATTTAGCTTTTGAAATATCTGCCTGTGAGTGACGTACATCGCCGGCACGAAATTCACGATAAACCGGCTCTTTTTCGATGTTTACACCATTATCGATTAAGGCCGTTTTAATCGCTGCATATAAGTCGTTAAGTGTTGTACGATCACCTACAGCAACGTTGTATACCTCATTCTTAGCTTCTTCAGTTCCAGTAGCTGCTAGAATATTCATTTGTACGGTGTTTTCGATGTAGCAGAAATCTCGACTAGTCTCACCATCGCCATTTACAAATACATCATCGCCTTTGATCATCGCCGCCGTCCACTTAGGGATAACAGCAGCATAAGCACCATCAGGATCTTGTCTACGACCAAACACATTAAAGTAACGAAGACCAATACAGTTAAAATCATACGCACGTGCATAGACGTTGGCATATAGCTCATTCACATACTTAGTGACAGCATATGGCGAAAGTGGGTTGCCAATATTCTCTTCTACTTTTGGTAATGCTGGATGATCACCATAAGTTGAGCTGCTGGCAGCGTAAACAAAGCTCGTCACTTTCGCTTGCTTTGAAGCTTCAAGCATATTCAAAAAGCCTGTTACATTTGCTGCGTTAGAGGTAATTGGGTCTGCTAAAGAACGAGGAACGGAGCCAAGAGCAGCCTGGTGTAACACGTAATCAACGCCATCAGTCACTTGTTGGCATGTATCAAAATCACGAATATCACCTTCAACAAAGGTAAAGTTTTGCCATTGCTCGTCAGATACTAAACCTTTAACTTCATCTAAGTTCTTTTGGTAACCCGTTGCGAAGTTATCAAGACCAACGACAGTTTGGTTTAGTTTCAATAGCGCTTCTAATAAGTTAGAGCCAATAAAGCCAGCAACACCTGTTACCAACCACTTTTTTGGCGACTCATTAAGTTCTGCATTTACTTGTTCAAATGTACGCATTTTTATTTTCTCAATTACAAACGCATATCGACAGCGTCTTTAGGTAATACACATTTTAGGTCGTAAAGTACGTGTGTATCTTTGCCTAATGCCTTAATTGCATCGACGCCCATTGCTTTATATTCTTCGTGCGCTACAGCAAGAATAATTGCGTCGTATTGACCTTGTTTTGGCGCTTCGGCTAACGAAATCCCATATTCAGCTTCCGCCTCTTCTGAAGCACACAGCGGATCTACAACATCTACATTGACATTGTATTCTTTAAGTTCTTCAACAATATCAATGATTTTCGTATTACGTAAATCTGGGCAGTTTTCTTTAAACGTAAGTCCCATAACAAGTACATTTGCCTGCTCTACTTGAATACGCTTTTTCAACATTCCTTTGACAAGCTGTGAAACAACATAATGACCCATACCATCATTTAAGCGACGGCCCGCCAAAATCATCTCGGGATGATAGCCTACAGATTGCGCTTTATGCGTTAAGTAGTATGGATCTACACCGATACAGTGGCCACCGACAAGTCCTGGACGGAACGGTAAGAAGTTCCACTTAGTGCCAGCTGCTTCCAGTACTTCTAACGTATCTATGTTGAGCTTATTAAAGATGATAGAAAGTTCATTGATAAGTGCGATATTGACATCTCGCTGGGTGTTTTCAATAACTTTTGCAGCTTCAGCAACCTTGATAGAGGACGCTTTGTAGGTACCAGCGGTAATAATTGATGCATATAAGGCATCTACCTTGTCAGCAATTTCAGGCGTTGAACCAGATGTTACTTTTAGAATAGTTGGGAGACGGTGAGTCTTGTCGCCTGGATTGATACGCTCTGGAGAATAACCAACGAAGAAATCTTTGTTTACCGTCATTCCCGATACTTGTTCTAAGATAGGCACACAGTCTTCTTCTGTAGCGCCCGGGTATACCGTAGATTCGTATATAACGATAGAGTCTTTACCAATCACATCACCAAGCATTTCGGAGGCTTTACGCAGAGGCGTTAAATCAGGTTGGCGATGCTTATCAATAGGTGTAGGTACGGTGACAATATAAAAATCACACCCTTTGATCACTTCTTTGTCTGTCGTACAAGTGAGGTGAGTAGCCTCTTTCAGCTCTTCACCTTCCACTTCTTGCGTGCGGTCGACCCCCTGATTAAGCTCTTCAACTCGGCCCTGGTTGATATCAAAGCCTATTGTCTTAAACTTTTTCCCGAACTCTACCGCTAATGGTAAACCAACGTAACCTAGCCCGATTACTGCAATTTTATTGACGGACAACTGCGTCATATCGTCTTCCCTAAACTGTTATAAGGTTTATTGAAAAATAATCGCCGTATTTTGACACAGATATATGACAAACTGAATCTGATAATTCTATTAACGCGGCATTTCTGGAATATGAGGCGCGGGTTTTATACCCAGCTCTTCCCTACTTTTGAAAAAGGTATTGAACTCTTCTGGTACCCCTTTTAAGTCACCAACCACCAAATTGTCAGTAACGTCAATGCTATCAGGGTTTCCTTTGACGGCCATCAGACGAGCATACGGCTTATCAACTATGAGTACGTTATTCTTAATCGCAACATGACCACTTTCATGCGCCACACCTTCGACGCCCCAGCTAAATAAGTCATGGTTCTCACTGTAAGCACCCTCTATCAACATATTCTGTTCGATCAGTACATCACCACCATTCGGAATATCAATCAGACGGCTGTCTCGTGTAGCGTTACTACCGACAATAGATTGCGTGATTTCAGTGTAATAAGAGCGCGATTTAATTTCGTGGCCGCCATTCTGGGTATTTAGAAACGTCGAATTTCGAACAATCAACCTTGTTGGCTGCATTGTATAAATTCCGTGGAAAAAACTCCCCTGCCCCATAAACTCAAAGCGACTGTTTTGAATAACGATATCTCCGCCCTTGGGAGAGCCCAATAAGCCACCTTGGGCATGATGAAAATAAACGTTGTTTAAGGTGACACCGCTCCCTTCAAGACGGACACAAACGCCGTTGTTCGAAGGCACTGAAATTGAATGGCACTCTAGTCCATCAATAATCAAATTATTTCCCTTCGCGACAATCGCGCCCTTGCCTTGCGCTGCAGAACCAAAAATAACAGCACCAGGCTCTGCGATTATTTTAACGTTATTCGCGGTTATAACGCCTGATGCTCTATAAAGACCTTTGGTCATTTTTATTTCGCTAAAGTGCTTAGCTACACGAAGTGCCGTTTGGAAATTTTTAACAACTTTACCGTCCACAGTAATCACGCCAGGATCATGCGTTAATCTACTCAAATCAACACTTTTAGCCACTGTTGTCGCAACCTGAGGAGGAGAAAACATGGTGTTAATTGTTTGAATATGGAAAGGTTCACCGAATAACCGATAAAGCAAATACACGCAAACGCCACTTGCTGCACCACCATAAACCAACGACTTTTTGGGCAAAACAACAAGGTTAAATTGCCATTTAGCAGACAATAAAGCGCGACCCGCCGCACAACTAAAGCAAGTAACAGCGACAAAACCTAGCACTAATCCTGCCCACCGCATCAAGAGCGCCGATTGAGTTAGCTGATGTTCTCTGTCGGGGCCTAGCAGAAAATCGAGTGCCGAGAATGTTTGACCATACTTTACAATTACAGGCTCTAGACCATATCCAAGTATGTACCATGATCCAGCAACGGCAATGATTAAAATTAACGGTATCCAGGCTAAGTGAATTCGCTTGCTACTTGAAGAAATCATATAGATTAAGCTGGCAAACACCGAGAGGAAAACAAACAAGGTTGCAATAGCTAAGGGGCTTGCAATCAGTTCCGTTAGATTATCGGTTGACGCATTGATAAACACAGTAACGTAGCTAAACACCATTGCGAAAATGGTAATAGCGGTCACCTTAAGCTTGTGAGCAAGACTTTGCTGCGAGTTCCAAGTGAACACTAACAACAGTGAAAAATAAGCGAAGCCAACCAAAGCAGCAAAACGAATGAAATATTCGATATACCTGGCTATGGTCGCCATCGTCGATAAACTCAGTATTTTAAAAATAGAAGCAACCCAGTTTGATTCACCGCGCATTGCCATAATCTCTCTCGCGTAAACCGAGGCACCGAGAATATCTTGTAAGCTCTCATCTGACACCGACAATGCGAGAGCCATAAACGCTAACACGAGAAGTGTGCCCTGTGTTTTTAGCAACTCTGGGAGTGTCGATTCTCTATTAACCGACGAACGGTATGCTGCCCAGTAGGCTCCACCAAAGAGCAGTAACAAAAACAGATAGAAAAATAGAACATCTAACAGTGAGCCGTTATTCTCAAATAGCTCTCTGACGTTATAGGGGATCCCAGGCAACGATAGAACAATACTGATAACGACATATAACAGTATAAAGCCACTCGACAGAATGGAAATGACAGGCTTCACATTGCGATTTTCACGCACTGCAGGGTCTGTTAACTTTGCTGCAGTTACCGGTTGCTTCACTGCCTTATCTTCGCTTGGGTTGCCGATAATATCCGCAAGTAGGTCACCGACATGTCGAACAAGCAAAAACGCTAGACCAACTAACACAACATCACCAACGTCAAATGTTCTGCTCGGGTTCAATAGCTGGCTTAACTCCGACAACATAACTAGGCCAGCAAGCATCAGTGCTTGGTACTTCAATCTGTATCCAAGCTCTAGTGATAGCCACAAGACACCACTAAAGAGAGAAAGTTTCAGTAATACCGTGGATACGCCAGCGTATATTTGACCACTAAGATAACTATGAAATGGAAGTAAACTAAATGCACTATTTACCGCTTCGCCTGTACTAATAAAACCCGAACACAAAATTGCGATCAGAAACATCATATACAGGCGTTTTAAATTGCCTTCATGATGCCAATCTCTTATCCGATAGGCGACGTAACCGACAATCGGCGCAATAATAATCGCCCACGATAGTGTATTTTGGTAGACGACTACTTTTGCCACCAATAACGACACGTAACCCACAACAAATAAACCAATCGGTAATTGTCGCCAAAAGCCAAGTAGTCTGAACATCACAAGCCAGGTAACGATATCAATGGCGATAAAAGCCATTTCATTCAGTTCAGGCAGAATCAACAGCGGTTTTATACTGTTCTTGAATGCTTGGAAGTCAATACTCGGCACAAAAGGGACAAGTTGCGCCAACAGAAACCCTATGACGATGGCAACAGGCAATGCTGCCAGTGGGTTAGACAAAGTGAACTTCACCCGATCGAACATACTTATCGCTATATAGCCCAGTAGTAAACCGACTCCATTGAATACAACGTCAACAATGTTCTGATCTCGTTCAGCTATGCCCACTTGCAGTACTTGCAAAATGAACGCGAACAATAGCGCAGAAGCCATCGGTTTAATTGATGTACGAACTTGAGTGAGTGGCAGCCCTTGTTTGAGCGCATTAAGTCGAAAAACGAAGCCAAGCGGCATGAATAGCAAAATATTACCAAGAACATCACCGATACTTGGCATATCAGCACGAAGCCACGTAGAGGCACTCTCTGAAAATTCCTGAATAGAGAATGACAAAGGATAAAGCGAGCCGTAGGCAATAATGATATATAAGGCCGCTATTAATTTATTCATTTTCAGTCAACCACGTTTATTCGCGACCAAGTATCTGTAGGTAGTTAGAAAGATTGCAGAAATTTCAGAGTATACTGCTCGACTTCTCGTTTCCACTTTTTTGTTGAAAATGTATGATCAGACTCAGGTAAGCGTTGAAGTGCACAAGACGATGACTTTATCTTTTTCCATGCTTTTTCTGCAAACGCTTGCTGCTCAAACTCCTTAGCCGTTAAGTCATTACCGCTAAGAATGAGAAGCAATTTACCATCAAAGTTTTGCAAGCCTTCAGCCATTCTCTGTTGATAGCTTTTGCCAGAACTGTCACGCTGACCGCCAGTATTAACACTATCTGCTGCAAAACCTTTAACGTCTTGCACGCTTGCTTTTACGTTGACCTTACCAGCAAAAAACTTTGCCCAAAAATCTTTCGATAACAGACGCTGAACGTAATAAAACTTCAGCATCGCTTTTCCCATGGCTTGGTCACTTCTGAGCCAAGGATTTAGAATAACCATACCACTGACGCGGCGGTCCTGATGCGCGTACATAAGTGCAGCAGAAGCAGCGTCACACAATCCCCAAATCACTATGTTCTTAAGTTGCGGTTGCTGTTCCATAAAACCATCAATCGCTGACTTAATATCGCCATCAATAGCATCAAACTCTGCCTTGTCTCCTGATGAGTCTCCCATGCCTGTATAATCAAAGCGCATGGTGGTATGGCCAGCATCGGCTAAACTTCTTGCTAATTGGACGAATTGGCGGTGACTGCCTACCCGATACTGAGGCCCTCCAACAACAATCAATACACCCGTTTCATTATTGTTGTCTCCTGGGTGAACAATTGAGAGCAATTGCTGATTATTGGATGAGAAAGTAAAAGCGTATTCCATAATCTACCTAACAGTGTTCACCTAACAAGTTTTCAGTGATAGTTAAACCCAGTGCAGACAGTTCTGGTAGATCAAATACTTCAGGCACTTGCCAAAAAGTAGGTGTCTGTAATGTTTGCACCGTAATGGCGTCACTGGCTTCAACAAATTTTCGTGTTGCTGGTGTCACTTTCTCCGTTGCTAGCTCTAACCATTTGACCGGACTTTGCCAATGAAGATCGGCCTGAACAACTAACGCCTCCATGGCATCGACAAACTGCTTAGTTAACGTATAGCCTGCAACTTCGGTGTCGTTGCCAGCGAGTATTTCATTGCGCCAATTCACCTTTTCAGCGCTATTATTCATCATCTGATTTGCTTGTTTAATACGAATCAACTGACTGACGAAAACCTTGCCGTTAGTGACTGGTTTCCAATAGATCTGACCAATAATTGGAAGTTGCTTGTGCAATTTATCTTGGTTGGCAGCGAGTAACAAAGCACCCACTCTGACACCAAGCACAATAAGTTTTTTGTAACCTAGACTTTGCAGCCATTTTCCAGCAGCGATAATGTCTTCAAACCAATTATCTGGTGAGCTCTCTTCAAACTCACCTTCGCTATCACCCGTGCCAAAGTAATCCAGAATAAAGCTATCTATGCCTTGTTGCGCAAAAGCTTGGCATTGTTTTGCTAATACAGCTCGCGACAGATTGAGCTCTTCTGCTATTGATGGAGCACACAAGACCGCTACATCACCGCTAGTGTTGCCAAACTGCGAAACAAAAATGCGCCCAATAGAGGACGCAATAAAATGCCCTTTAATTGACATAGTTAGCCGATTTTTTCTGATAAGAATGTCGTTAAGCTGCCTAGTGTCTCGAATACGTCAGCACTGACTTCATCATCTTCAATAACAATACCGTAGTTTTCTTCAGCAAGCGTAAGCACTGTCACAATAGCCATAGAATCAAATTCAGGAATCGCCCCCAAAATCTCAGTATCAGCATCCCAGTCTGCAACCTCATCTAATTGCAAACTTTCCTGGATTAATTCTTTTATCTCTACTTCTAGTGACATGGTCATTCCTTAATAAAAATTTGGCGATTATTTTACCCGCCATTATTGCCTTCGTACATAAAAAACAATGTGCTTATGTTTGATCTCTATCGAGACGACTTCTGCATGCGCCAAGCAGGCCAACGAGGTGCGAGGTATTAAAAGCACTAAGTGTATATAACGGCCTAGACTTCGACATCCAGTCTTTTTTATAGGGATCATCGCCTGTTAGAAAGTCAACCGTATGTACATTGTCATGTTCAATAACATGATTAAACATTTCTGCTGTCAGGACAGAACCAACACTTTGTTTTTCTACGCTTGGGCGATGCGCAAGTTTGAAAATAGACGCTACCCCCTGCTCAACGAACCAAAGTTGCGCAGCAACTGGCACACCCTTTAAATAAGCAGTGCCGATTCGCAATTTGTCATTTTTTGCGGCCAAACTTGCAAACTCGTCAATAAATGCGGGATAGGGTTCATTAACCTTCCAACTGTGAAAATAAACACGATGGAAGTCAGCAAGGTGTTTGGCAACTTCCTCACCCTTTGTAATCTTCAGTGTAAAATCACCAGCCTTTCGGAGCTTATCTTTTTTACGCCTGACAGTATTTTTTAATTTGCTTGGCCTTTTTGACCAATAATCATCAACCGAGCGGATATTATCTTCATACCAATTAACAGAACTTTTGTGTGACGCCACATAAAAGCCAATCGTTGTTAATGCATTTCTCAATGCATCAGCATCTTCTTCGAGCATCGGTTTAAACGATAATTTAGAGAAAACACGGAGGTAGCCACTAAACTCTTCAGCAAGCTGCGTACAAGTGCCATTTTTGCAACTATTGAGCAGACTGTAGTAAGGCGTGTAAAAGTTGCTCAGTGATTCTAGTTCATTTATTTTCAGCAAACCGTGTAATTTAGACGACTTAGTGACAGAGACTGGAAGAGTTTGCCCTGTTGACGACGTTAAAAATCGGGTTGTTCCGTTATTGAAAGAAATAAAACGAATATATGCGCCGAACCAATCGGTAGAAAGCCACCATGGCGAATCATTGGTTGTTCCGTCTTTCAAGCGCTGTGTCAATATCCTTCTGCGCGACATATTAACGTACCTTTTGACGGATTTTTTTCATCATAGCGACGAGGGATTCCATCCACTGATATCGATAAGCTGTCGCATTCAGCATTTGTCGTTGTGACGTACTCCAGTCTATTTGATCACGGTTGGCATTGGTGTAGAAGTCAATCGTTCGACTTAACTGGCTGTCAAAAACATGTTTAACCACATGGTAAAGAAGTACTTTTCCAACAGCAAAACGTTTGTAGCTCTCTTCATAAGTGGTTTTGAGGATGATAAACATGTCATCATTAAAAACACAGAGTCGGCTCGCTACTAAAGTGTCACCTAAGCGAAGTTCAACGACTATCGCCTGCTGAAGGTCACCATAATCCTTCAATAAACGACGGTAAAAAGTTCCCTGCGTATTACCAGGGTGCAACGCCGTACCTAACTGGCCTTTCCAGCCTCGGCTTTCCATCATGCCGTATCGATCTACTGCCGCGAGCAGCTCATCAGGTTCAGTAACAAGCGCTATTGTCATGGGTGCTTGCTCTTTATCGATGCGATTATGATAACGGCGCATATTTTTCTTCAACACTTTAATACGCTGCAACCAATAGTTATCAAAGTCTTCATCAACCTCTATTTTAATATTGGTTGCTGCATCTGAAAGTGCATTGTCTGGCAACGGCGAAATCAATGACTGGTGTTCCTGAGGGTCAAGCGCTAAACAGTCTATTTTAAGGGCCATCCCTGGAATGTGGGTTAAGAGTGTACGAAGGTCAACTGACACCGTTTTGTTGACCACAGCCAGCGCAGCTTGTGCTTGGCTAGGTTTATAAACTTGCCAACACCCTTTTTGGCACTTCTGTATAAGTACAATCGCCACAGTAGCTTGCAAAACAGTATCAATTGCTCGTGCTACATAGATATCTGACGGGAAGAATTCCACCAAGCGTTTCACAAAATAGTGATGTAGCATGGGATTATTCGCGTGGTGCTTTTCGACTATGTCTGCCCACGCCTGCCAAAGCGTTTCATCGTTCAAGCAAAGCTTGTTAACTTGCCACTCAATCATCGTTCTCTTTTCTGCAATGCTTGCTTAATACACAATAAATCTTTATCGGTTAAATCTTGATGGCAAGGTAATTGAATAAGTAGACCACGATACTGTATGGACACGTCACACTGTATCTCTTTACTCAGTTCCTCCCAACGAAACACTTGGATACCTAGTTTTCTTAAGTGACTGAAGTATCGCTCTGACGTTATGACGACGGGTATGACATATGGTGCGACACCCTCTTTCAATGCGAAAAGCGGTTTGGCCCACGTGCAGGTTGCTAAATACTGAGTGATTTCTGCATAATTTTCTCTTCGCTTGTCGATTATCTCTTGCTGTGATCGCCCAGAGATAGCCTTCAACGTCTCTGCCTTACTTTTTTTCGACATGAAACCTGGAACAATATATCGGAAATAAGAAGGTTGAGTCACAAACTTACGTTTTATCTTTGTCCAAAAGATTTTGCATTTTGTTAACCAAGGCATTGGTAACATTTCATAATGCTTTTTTAA
The DNA here is from genome assembly GCF_042682785.1 of Thalassotalea euphylliae. Lineage (GTDB taxonomy): Bacteria > Pseudomonadota > Gammaproteobacteria > Enterobacterales > Alteromonadaceae > Thalassotalea_F > Thalassotalea_F euphylliae. The sequence continues at coordinate 35,730 of NZ_JBHUIB010000007.1, forward strand.
TGCAGGTAGTTCAGAGAAGGCGCCTTTGCTCCACACCTCTCCTGCTTCAAGGTGAGGATAAAACTTTGTCAGACTGGTTGCGGCTACATCGCCCACAAATTGCTTTACGAAAGCAGCATGTGCAAGGTCTTCGATATGTGTAAGCTGATGATGGTCACAAAATTCAGCAGATTGTTGAACACCGCAATCAAAACCAAAAAATCGTACCGACATAAAAGCATCACCTGGGCAAACATGTAACGCCAACCAATCAAAGTCTGGCAGCAGCTCTTTGGTCACAGGATAAAATTTAATATCCTTTTGGGCATACAAAAACGGCTCAACTAATGCTGGACAATGGTAACTTGGGAGCCAGACGGTATGGCTAGGCAACGATTTTGCAATGACCACTAAGGCTGTGCGCCCTTTATCAACCAAACCACAAAATGTAACAGCTTCCGGCAAGCTTCTTTCAAAGTTCCCCGCATTAAGCACCTGAGGGTTTACCCTAACCGTTGGAGAAGGGAAATCCCGTGCATCTGCCAGAGGTGTCAGAAATTCCATTTCTATCCTTTTAATGCAGTCAACAGTAGCCTGAGATGGAATTTTAGTGGCGACTTATCCCATGGCGTGAATCGCTTTAGCTGGAATATATCTGTCTCTTTGTTGGAGACACCATTGTGCGTTGAAACAGCTGTTTCAAAACCTTGTTCTTCAACAATATTACGAGTTTCAGATGAGTAATCATCACCCAGTTTTCCGTTAGGATATGCGAAATGACAGACGACCTTACCGACTAAGTTTTCGAGCATTGTTTTACTGTCACTTATCTGCTTTCGCTGTTCTGCCTCAGTCAATGTGCGCAATATCGGATGATCCACCGTGTGCGCACCAATAGTGACTCCCGTGTCTGATAACGCTTTAATTTGCGATGGGGTCATCATTCTTGAAGGGTATTCTGCACAATCGTTGGCTTTGTATAGCTTGTCGATAGTAGCCTTGCGCTCAGGGTAAGTAAGATATTTTATTTGTTTAATAACATTGCTATACAACGTTATGCGCTGCTCTATGGACTCTAATGTTACAATTCCCATATCGAGCGACTCCAAATTAACAGAGCTACGCTTATCATCGCCAATTAAATCAATAATACGATCGTTGAACATATTGTCGCCATCACAAAAACCAGTGGCTACATATACGGTCGCAGGCACGTCGTATTTTTCAAGAATAGGTTGCGCTACCGTGAGGTTATTCACATAGCCATCGTCAAATGTGACACATATGGCGTCTTTTGGCAGAGAATCGTTAGCTAACGCCTTTTTGGCATCTGAAAGCGACATCGGGGTAAAATATTGGCTGACCAATGCCATTTGCCATTCGAATTCGGCGGCTGTTGGCTCATCAGGCCTCATCGCATCGCGGCTTTCAACAACCTGATGATAAATAAGCATGCTCAGTTGCGGTTTCGCGACTAATTTAAATAGTCCATGCAGCACTCTATGGAAAATACGCATTAATCTGTTACTCGTTACCTTGCAGCCATAGCTCTAAAACAACCATTATCCAAATTAGCTCACCGTAGTATCCAGCATGCACGCTGTTGTGTGCTGCCAATGCCTTTTCTATCAGTGAATTAGAAACTATGCCACGCGCTTTAAACTTTTCGAGTGCGTCTAGTGCAATATTTTTCAGCGTTTCGTTTTCTTTTAGCCAAACGCCGAACGGTAAGCCAAAACCATGTTTACTCTTATCAAGCGTTTCGTCTGCCAAAAATCCGCGGCATGCTTTTTTATAAAAGTCACGCAGTTGATAACCGGGCAATTTAGTATCAGCTGATACGCTACAGCTAAAATCAACAACACGCCTATCAAGCAGAGGATATTTAACGTTAACGCCTGCTAGTTCACACATGCGGTTCACTTTGACTAAGTCGTTATCTGCAAGTGTGAATTTCCAATCTAGGTACAACATATTGTCAACAGGATGGACACCTTCAGACTCACTGTATCGTTGTTCTAATTGCTTAATCGGCAGATCAGTATCCACTTGTGCCAGGAACTCTGGCGTAAACATCTCTTCTAACCCCACAATATTGATAAAATTGTAGCTTTGCAGACGAGCTGGCAGTGTCACTTCCGCTTGACGAACATAACTAGACGCTTTGCTGATTACTGGAACAGACGCCATCAACTTATTGTTTAGTGTCGTGTTCAAAAGTCCTCGCAGAGGAGCAGGCAGCTTGTAGTAAAGTTCAAATTGCTTTTGCTTTGCATAGCGCTCATTACCGGCAAAAAGCTCATCACCACCATCGCCTGCAAGCAACGTATCAACGCCATGTTCTTTGGCAAACTTTGCACAAAAGTAGGCAGCCATTGACGACGAGTTACCGAATGGTTCATCAAAATATTGGGCAACTTCAACAAAAGCATCAACAGCTTGTTCAGGTTGCAAATAAAGTACTTCATGCTGAGTCCCGAAATGCTTTGCTGTGATTTTAGCGTAAGGTGTTTCATCGTAACCTTCCGCATTAAAGCCAATTGAGAAGGTTTTCGCCGGAGATTTGTGCTTTGCCAACATACCAGACACTGTAGAGCTGTCTAGGCCACCACTTAAGAATGCACCACAGTTTTCAGTCACACTATCAGCAACTGCATCATCGATAGTATCCAAACAAGTCTTCAATTGATTGCTGTCTGCTGCGCCCTTTGAAGCAAACTTAGGTGAATAGAGCACCTGTTCCGTTTTGTTGAATTCAACATCAAATATAACGGCTTTGCCCGGCTCCAACTTGAACACGTTTTCATAGATCGTGGTTGGAGAGGGGATACAATGGAAATACATGTAATTGAATATTGCTTGCTTATTGAGCGTAAAACTCAGCGCTGATTCTTTCTTTAGCTCTTTAAGCGAGTTAGAAACATACAATTTGCCATTTTGCACTGTGTAGTAACAAGGCTGAACACCCAGGGCATCATTGAACAGGGATAGTGATTGGTTTTCTTTACAACAACTTATCGCAAAATATGTGCCTTGCAATACTGCAAAGGCCTTTTCTAAGTCATAATGGGAAAGGCCTTTTAAAGCATTCACATTATTTTGATACAAGTCTTGGTCTGCTTGATACACAAAAACAGAGTGTCCTGATACATCTAAGCCATCCAGCGATGCTGCTGTTTTGCTTGCAACAACAATGTTTTCCATCCAATAAATCATTCGCGTAACTCTGTCTATTTCTTTATGTATCGCTTGAGAGCTGCCTTGATAAGGCTATCTTTTTGCAAGTGATCTGAATCACAATACAATATTTGTTCTAAATCACATTCACGAAGAAAGCGGCTTTCCCATTCTTTATTTAAATTATTTCCTTGCTTCCTAGTCACCTGCTCTACCGGTATGTCAGACTCCTTGAGCTCAACCTCCATAAATTGCGCTATTTGATGTATTGCATGTTTAAGGTCCATTCGAACTTTGTCGAAGTCTAACTCCATATACTTGGCACCGCTAATTGATAACTTGTACTTCCATGATGCGTTATGACGAATAGTCTCTTTTAAACAACCATCAATTTGATGAAAATCATATTTTGGTTCGACGCCATTTGATTCTTGACCTGATATCCATACGCCAGTTTGTCTCGCTATTGACAATGATACAGCCTGTTTCAACAAATCTTTCCGCGAAAGAAAAACAAAATACGGCTCAGGGAAAGTATCTAATAAGTTTGCAAACCCGTTAAATTGTTCAATATGCGGATAGTGAACTTTTATTCCAAACACGCCGTTACTGGAAGTCCTGCGCCTTTTTAATTGTGTCATTACATCAGCTACGTCCGACACACCGAGCAAACTCCGCCATTTTTCAAGATTTGCGGGATTTGCATACTCGAGTGGGAAACCAAATTTACCGGTCTGGTGAAGTGCATGCCCAAGCATATGACTGCCACTGCGACCTGTAGACGCAATAACAAGTGTTTTACTGGGTTCCACGGTTCCTACAAAGTCATGTTCTTCAGAGAACTGGTTTTCGTATAATGCCATCTATTCTTCCATTAAAAATCGTTCTTACCCAGCTATTGTTTTTCACAATCATATTCAGCTTCTTTCAAATAATTTAGCTTGCCCCAAAGCATTGATAGTTCTATCAAAATTTCTGCGGACTCATACCTTTTATTTTTGAACCATAGCATCAAGCACGTTGCACTCTTTTTCAATGTTTCAACATATGCCCAAAGCGGATAACCAAAAGCCGTTTTCGAGCTTCCAAAGTTAAGCTCTGTAGTTGCAGCGATTGAGCGACCTATTCTAAAATATCTGTTAACAACGGGGATGATTCCCACTTCATTCGCTCTGACAATGTGTTCAACCTCCGCTTCAGAGTCGAAAAAAATTCGAAAACCATTGGCTTGAGCTCGCTTGACGAAATCGGTATCTTCGCCACCCACTTTTGCTTTGTTTGCTATCCACAAATCATCTCTGAAACTCACTTGTTCCAAAACGCATTTTCTAACACCAAAATTGGCCCCTTTCGCCTCAAAGTACTCAGCTGGGCCGCTTTTTCTAAAAACCGGTGTACAACCAAAAGATTTGCCATTATCTGTCAGCTGTTTAAGCCATTGTGGTGCAGATATCAAAAAGTGTGGCCGTATTGCACCTAAAAAAATCGAAAACTCTGGGTTATGACTGGCTGCTCGTTCATAGGCAATTAGCCAATTGGTGTTAGGGATTACATCATTGTCAGCAAAAATTACAAACTCGCCTCGAGCCTCTTTTATTCCCTTGGCTAAAGCATATCCTTTGCCAACTTTCGGCTCACTGAAAATCTTAAGCGGTAATTTATCTTGATAGCGCAAAGCGATCTCAATCGATTGATCTGTACTACCATTATCGACAAACAAGATCTCTGTTTGTTGCCTTACGTCGAAGTTAATGTTGCAAAATCCATCTAAGGTTTGCTGTAAGACTTTTTCACCATTAAAGTTGGCTATTACAATAGAAAGCAACGTGCTAATCCCGAGATAAATAACCAGTCAGGATGTTATCTAACTCATCTTGCTTTTCACGAATTACATCAAAAGACTTCGTTGACAATGCAGCTTCTAAATCGTCCAGAGTCGTCTCATTGCTGACGTTGACACACTGCTGCTCTGAGTCGATCGCGCTATTGTAATCGTGAAATTTGAAGCCATTACCGATAACTTTATCTGACATCTGCAGCCATGTGTTAGGGATACCAAATGAATCAGCAACAATGAGACCGTGTAAAGATGATGAAAAAATGAATTCACACTCAGCAATTTGTTGAGTTACCGATGTGGCGGTATCTTCTACATCAATGATGACGCAATCTTGCCCTAAGTAGTTATGTATTTTTGGTATCCATGGGTTTGTTTTGTCGACATAGTGAGGAATTAAACCATATTTATACTTCTTAGCTGGCTGCTTACCAATAAGTTTGTGAGAAAGCAGTCCAAAATCACCAAGCGGAACTGATTCTTTTAAACCCAAGCATTGGCGAGTATATTTACCGCGTACGGCTAAAAAATTTGCTTGAGGTAGAGAGGCTTTTTTTTCGCTAATCAGTCCTGTACCCATGATCGTTCCAGAATAATCTTCTGGTAAGTGTTCAATCAAGCTACCAACCATCACTAATTGTGCATTTGAAGGCTCTTTAAGTATCGGGGTTTTACCATTCACTTTTAGTAACTCTTCACTAATCAAGTCCCCAAAGTTGACCCTGCCAGACCACCAATAAGTATCTACACCATTGCCCAACAATTTAGCCTTTAGCTTCCGTTGTTTCGATAAAATTTTTCTAGGTAAACTTGAAAACATATAAGTCCTATTAAATGTAATTTGCTATTTACGCGAGCGAGATAATTTTTGAGTCAGAAACTCCAGCAACGGGTGTTTGACTAGGTACATTGCCAGTAACCAGGTAACCCCAAACAGCAACGAATTCAAGAAAAGTGCAATAAACTCACTCTGCAACGGCAGGCTTTGATTAAATATCAACAAAACACTTGCCACGACCACCGCAATAAACAAGCTTTTCATCATCGCAGCTATATTGTCTATCCAATGGATACACAGTTTTCGCTGAAGCAACGCTATGTAAATGATAAACCTAATTAACACAACACCAATACCCAACAAGAGTATCGCTTCGATACTAATTTGCGCACCTATTATGACGGAAAGAACTCTCAAAGCTAGAAATAGTGGTTCCAACTTGGCTATAACACTAATCTGCCCAGTCGCTTTAAATAAATCATCGGCATACAAAATAGAGGCCCACACCCCTATACTCACTACAGCAATTTGCATCAAAGGAGCCACTGCCAACCAGTTTTCCCCAAACAAGAAGCTTATAATGTCATACGACATGACTCCCAGAAATACGATAACCGGCCATACAATGGCTAAAGAGAAACTAACGATGGTTAAATATCTCTCTTTAATCAACTCTGGAGAATGAGATAATTTAGCTACGGAAGGTAATACAGTTGATTTCAAACCATTAGTTAAAGCCTGATTTATCAAGCCAGGAAATGATTTCGCCTTGTTAAATATAGCAACTTCCGACATTCCCAATAACTTCCCCACCAATATCTCGGCCATAGAGTTACTGGTATATCTTGTCATTGTAAAGAAAACACTATGTGAAGAATAAGCCCAAATCGCTTTCACACTGCTTAATGTCAATCGAAAAGGAATATCTCGGCGCCTATAAAGTTGACAAACAAGCGCGGTGGTTGCTGAACCTGCAACCGCCCCGTAGGCCATACTAAGATAACTGGCACCATAATAAGCAGTTGCGATGCTAACTATGGCTGTAACAGTAACAGATAGCAGTTGAATATTGGCCAATGATTTGAACTGCATATCCTTCCGAAGCAATGCAAATGTTATGGCTCCTAGCGGGACAAGTAGAAAGTTGACCGACAAGACATAGAAAACTTCTTCGATTCCCGGTTGACCATAAAATTTCGCTATCGGTTCGGCAGAGAAATAGACAACGAAAGCAAGCAGCCAAGCAAGTATATTATTGAAGGTAAAAGCCGTCTGCACTTTAGCATTTGTGAGTGACTTTTCTTGGACAATGTAGTCGCTTACCCCGAAATCTCTCAACAGAGAAGCAAAGCCAATCAGAGCAAAACTCACAGAGTAAATACCTACTTCAGCGGGCGTCAGAAGCCTAGCCAATGCTATAGATGAACCGAAGTTAATTATCATTTGACCATACTGTGTAAAGTATGACCACAACACTGAATTTACAAAAGAGGCCATAGGTTAATGTTTGGCCTCTTTTTTTTGCGCCTCAGTGCAATAACCTTTGTACTTTTGAATTTCCCAAGCAGATTTGAATTTTCTTTCAAAGTCACCATTAACAGAAGCCAATAGATACCCCAATAAATTCTGTACATACATTTTATGCATCCATACGGGCACCTGAAATATTTGGCGATGATCTTTGTATTCTTCCGACTGCTGACAGTATTCGCCGCGTCCAAACCGTCTTGCGCGCCCTAAAATCCAATTCCAAGTCACTTGATTGTCGCGAATAATATGTTGCACGCTTGATTTAGGGTTGAACCAACAACGATGGCCTCCTGTGTCATGAGCTCGAATATTGAATTCTGTCTCACTGCCCATGGCATAATTTGTTCCATTAGGACCAATATCGGTGTTAAAGATTATGCCACCATCAAAAACTTTTCTTCTTACAACCATGTTTGGCCCCCACACCATAGTGGGGGAAATTTTACCCTCTGGCCAGTCATCGCCAGTCACCGCGTAAGTAATTCCTTTTGGAACTAAATTTTTCACCCAATCTGGCGTATTCTCTGGCCAGCAAGGTGCTATTTTACCGCCAAAAATATCGAATTCGGGGTTCTCATTTGCCGCTCGCTCTGTTTCAACAAGCCAATTGGGATGGGGAATAACATCGTCATCTGTTAATAGTACGATATCGCCTTTAACGTGAGCTAACCCTGTATTCAGTGCCTGATTTTTTCCTTGTCTTGGTTCATGAATATATTCCAGAGGAAGTTTATCTTTAAAGGAGTCTACGACACTTTTGGTATTATCCGTACTCGCGTTATCTACAATTATTACTTGCCAACCTGTCGCTGGCACTTTTAAATTTTGAAACGCTGACAACATAGTGTTTAGTGTCAACGAGCCATTATGTGTAGCAAACAACACTGAAATCATATTAATGCCCCTTTGACCATTTTTTTAATTTAGAAAAAATTCTGTCAATAAACTTTTGCATCGGTGTTTTTTTCGTGTCCCACATGACAAGCTTTTCATCTTTTACGGGGTGCCAAAGCATATTCGGTATGTCACCAACATCACGATACTTGGGTCTAAATTTAAAGGTACCGGGACCTAAGTCTTCATCGAAACGATTATTGGTGTAAAACCTGTTTTTATTGTCTGGTTGTACAAACTGTCCATCACCACCAATATCTTCTATCGTTAAACCATGGTGCAACATAACCGTCGCCACTAAGGCCTCTGGATGGCCCGACCACCCCTCTGACAAGGTTGTTTTTAATAACGATAACGCCCGATTAGAGAATCTAGCGAACGGGAAAAAGCCTCGCACTTTATGCTCGTTTACAACAGTAACATTACTTGGAGGGGTTAATGACTTCCAAATACCCCACTCTGGAAATTCGTCATATGCGACCAACGTGGTGGACAGCAAATCAGCATCACTATCTTGAAACGCGTCGAAAAAAAGGCGCCAATTGCCAGAAAAATGCACATCATATTCGATAAACCAATAATGTTTGTACAAAGAATATTCATCAAAAAACATGAGAAACATCGTTTCTTCATTACCCGGTATAAAGGTCTGATGGTATTTATCTGGCGTTTTATATTCGACCCAGCGTTGCTGATTGAAAGGTACTGCAGTTATGCCTTCAGGTAATTTTCTTTTTTTTACTTTTCTCGGTGTCTCATCGTACAAGAAAAAAAAGTCATAACCTTCAGGTATTTCTGACTTAATTTTATGTAAATTTTCAATAACCTGTTGATCAAGGTAGAAGCCGCGAACAACGACACAATGCTCATTTTGTGAAGACATTTTTACTCCCGCCCCTTTCCTGACATATGACGAATGACAGAATACACACCAGGCATCGAAAGCAACGCGTAGACAAAAGCTTTAATATTTTTTTCATAAGCTAACGACCGATTAAAGGCTGAACGAGCTAGGTCTCTTCTATTCGCCCAAAAGCACTGATAGCCGTACGTAAACCATTGCTGATATAGTATTTCGTTAAACGAATCTTCTGGTAAGCTGTCACCAAACGCATCAGTGAGGCCGAATTTTTCCTTCGTATACTCCAATACCAAAGCCTGAAAATTTTGCTCGTGCACTTTCCGCGTAATACTGTTTGGGTTGGTGCGATACAAGGCAAAAGGAAAGGCTAGTTTCACGGCACGATAACGAAACGCAATACGTAGCCATAAATCATAGTCTTCGCCTATGACTAAGTCTTCATTAAAGCAACCAACATCATCCAGTACTGACTTATCCATTAAAATAGTGCCTGTCCATATATATACATCTTCAAACATTTTCGGATAGAGGGCAGTGGAAAAGTCGCTATCTACTTCTGCCAACGTGTTGGGATTCTGGATCTGATATAGTTGTTCTGCCGACGGATACATTCCTGCATTATCTGGCTCCCAACGCTTAAAAGCAGAGAAGCATACTTTAACGTTTTGCTTCCCTAATGCATCAAGTTGTTGCGCAAGCTTATCTGGATGCCAAAAATCGTCCGAATCGAGGAAGGCAATATATTCACCTTGGGCTTTGGCAATACCCAAATTTCGCGCCTTCGATACTCCACCATTTTCCTTGAAAATAGACACTACACGCGAGTCATTTGAAGCTAATAGTTCAATAATTTCAGCAGAATTATCGCTAGAGCCGTCATCGACTACGATAACTTCAAGGTTTTCATAGCTTTGATTAAGAATGCTGCTTACCGCCTCATGAATAAACGCGGCACCATTGTAATTAGGCACTATAACTGAGATCAGAGGCATCCCCATGACTACCCCAACATCACAAGCTTAAGATGACTATACGCGAGAACGTAATTAGACTTTTTAACGTGTTGGTAAGCATTTTTCGCTAACGCTTTTTTAAGTTGTTTAACAACTGGCTTGCCGGAGGTGCCTGCAGATTTCAAGCTAAAAATGACGGTTTTGATAATTGTCGACGCGTCCCTCATGACCGTAGCGTCTTGGTAACCTAACATTAGGTCAAGTTTCTTCAGTTCGTCTATCGATAAGTGCTTATATTCCAAAAGGTTACTGGCGATCAGCTGTTTCCAAGTATCTGACCATGTTAACCACGCGCCGACATTAGCAGCAATCAAGAGTTTGTTTAAATACGCCATGCGCATTTTTAAGGGTTCGGAAGCATCACTTGCAACATCATAAATGAAGGTCTCAAGCGGTAAGTTTTCCAAGTAGTACTCGATAAAGCGCCTATCTTGAGAGAGAAATTTTTCACGACGCTGCGCTGCTTGGTAATTGAAGTTTGCACTACCTCTTTCTCCGTCATGAATTCGACGAGAAAAAGATGGAATGTCAATAAAAGACCCACGAAATTTTTGAGCAAGCCTCAGTTCAAATTCATAGTCTTCTGAACAAGGGTAAGTAGTATCAATTCCCCCCAAGGTGTCATAGCACGTTTTTCTGGCGATAATGGCATTATGAGCAATTGAGCAACCTTCAAGTAAGCGCACAAAAATTTGCTGGTCATTGCTAAAATGTGGACGACGTTGACCCGTAATTTTTAAGCTGCCATCTACAAGCGAATCTGCTTGGTAATGCCAGCCAAATATATAGTCCACCTGATCTTTTGCCAGTGCTTTCACACAATGCTCAAGGTAATCAAGTTCAGCAACATCATCATCATCAAACACCCAGATGTATTCGCCTTGAGCACACTCTAAGCCTAGATTCACCGCGGCTGGCTTGCCACCATTATCTTTACGAATCACCCTCACTAATGGCTGATATGACGCCAACAAAGCCTCTACGTTATAATGGCTACCATCGTCGACAACGATAATTTCTAAAGGTGATGATGTTTGGTTTACCAAGCTTTCAATAGCTGGTACCAGGAAATCTTGTCGGTTATACGTCGGTACAATAATTGATACCGTTGGCATGTCCATGTCTGCACCCATTATTGCCAAACACCTGCCGAGATCAGTTTGTTTTTTAAGCCATCCAATGGAAAGCCCTCAGCGTATACTTGCTTAGCAATAGGTAATGCAGCTTCGTAATTCTGCATAGCAACATAGGATAGCGCCAAGTTATAGCTCAACTGGATATTATCAAGCCCCAAACGCTCAGCCTTTTTATATGCAACCACCGCCTGGTCATACTGCTTGAAACGGTGCTTATGAATACCATATATCATCGCTGTCTCGCCTTCTTCTGGTTGAAAGCGCATTGCTCGTTCAAAATAGCAATCGGCACTCAAAAATAGTTTCTTGTGCCGTTTAGCAAAAGTTGCCGAGTTTTTTCGTTCTAATTCAAATCGAGAGGCTAAATCCAAACCTTTTGGATGATTTGGAATCGCTCTTAGTGTGTAATCAAGATCGTCAGCTATAGAACCTGTACTTCCTCGTTTAAGGCGTAACATCGATTTCGTTAAATGGCGTTTAGTCACTATGCGAATTTTCCCTTGCGATTGAGCACCAGTCGATTGATGATTAGCAGGGTCATAATAATCAAAAGGACCAAAATGGTTGTCCAACGAGCCACATTTACGCTCGTTAGCATTCACCGAAAAGGACAAACTGAATATCGCTATTAGCAATAATGATACGCTAAGTTTTTTCATAGTTGAGTTCTTCTTTTTTATACATTTCTCGAATATTCAAAACGCATACTATAGCTATCAATGCGTAGAGCAATTCAAAATAGGCAAGACTAACATTCATACCGGTAATGCCATATCCGACAAGCGATAGAGTGATATACCCTGAGAGCTTTTGGCACCACTCAACACCATTCTTTTTGGCTTTTTTCGCTATGGTTCGACAATTAAAATAACAAGTTGCTAGCATTGTTAGGAACAAAAACAGTCCAACAAAACCCTGATCACCTAGTACTTGGAAGTAAATATTGTGAGCGGCTTTGGGTTTAATATAATTCGGCACTTCTGGTGTATATATTGGTCCAAAATTAGATGTTTCATCTTTGTAAGCAAACCAAACGACTCGGTCAGTAACGGCTTTATAACCACCACCAGTGAGCGGATTATCTATCGCAATTAATGTTGATATTTTCCAAGCCCAAAGACGCCCGATAAAAGAGCTATCTTCTGCTGCCGCGGTCTTAATAGTAGACTGCCGCTCTTTCCACTCATCTGGCGCGTATTGAAAACCTATCGGGATAATTAACGCTGCTAAGAGCGCTAGGACAAGTTTGTGATTTGATTTGAACCATAAAAACAGGCCGAGAATGGAGATACCGATAAATCCACCACGAGAGAAGGTACCAATAATAGCCACAACATTAAGCAAACAAAGTCCCATGAGGCCTTGTTTCAATAGCTTATGTTTGGTCGTAGACCATAAATAAAGTATCAGTGGTATACACATATTTACTGCGACGGCAAAATCGTTACGGTCTGCGATGATAGGTGAGCGGCCAACAATTCTATGCCCACCGGCAGATAATATAAACTTGACGCCTTCCATCGCCGCGTAGGCCGATATTGCCAGAACAATAGCCCATATTATCGCGTCAATATGTAATCGTTTCGTACAAGCAAGTGTGATAAATAAAAACAATAATAAAATTTTGACGACTTGGATAAAGTAATTCCAAACAGCGCCACCATCTATCTGGATATGGAATGCGGACGACCAAAAATTCCAGAACCCAAACAGCAAAACGAGCACGAGTAAGGCATTTGCTTTAAATCCTTTTTCTTTGGGCAACACTAGATAAGAAGCCATTGCGATAAGAGCAACGGTAAAGTTCATCCTAAAGCTAGTAGAGAACCCATAGGCCCAAACTGTTGGTGCCATTAAGGCAATCCACAACCAAGCAACTATGCCTAAAAATGGACGTTTAAACGAATAATAAATCGTTATAAAAAGAAATATAACGAGTATGAGGTCGCGCACTATTTCTCATCCTCATCGTTTGCCCACTTCAGCAAGAAAATCATTGCGCCAACGCTCATTAATAAAAATAAACTATCTATCAAAATTAATACTCTACTTTACTGATTACATATCGGAATTTGCCCGATTTTTCCGCAGCAATACTATCAACGACTTGCAACTCAACTTCCACAGTTTCGCCCAATCGTTGTTTAAATCCGTTAACGATTGTACCGCGCATTTCTTCTGTTAGAGAGTGTGTCGGCACAATTTCAACACGTGTATGCGTTAAGCTTTCCTGCACTATTTTGAATGCATCAATACCTGACATTTCGCGAAGTATGTAGATTAACGCCAAACCATGCATGATAGTGCCGTCTTGTGCGACGACAAAATCTGTTGTTCTGCCTTCAATATTCTTCAACACAGGTAAGCCGCGGCCACATGAGCAAGAGTCAGTGTCTATGGCGCCTATATCACCCGTTCGATAGCGAATAAATGGAAAATCAGACGTTGCCATATGGGTGACGACAATTTCTCCACTCTCCCCGTCGGGCAATACGTTGCCTTGGCTATCGACAATCTCAACAATAATATCTTCTGCACTGATGTGCATTTTACCGTTAGCGCATGCGTGAGCAATAAAGCCAGCATCTCGACCGCCATATCCATTGGCAACAGGCGCATTGAAGACCTTTTCAATCACTTCTTGCTGGTACGGATATAATCGCTCGCTGGTAACGAAAACCACTTTGATACCCAAGTTATCCAACGCAATATTATGCTTCTGTGCCGTCTGTGCAATCAGCGCATATACCGAGGGATAGCCAAATAGCATTTTAGGCGCAATCGATTTAATTTGTTCGATAAAACCCAGTAATTTGACTTCATCCATATCGAAAGCTGGCACCAGGGTTGAACGAAATAATTTATCGCGCGCAATACGCACTTTGTCTTGCGCGCCAAGTTCAATGGGCGATCCCCAGGCAACGATTTCTTTGTCACCAATATCTACATCCCACCAACGTGTTGCTCGCCACTTTTCAGCGACGTCGTGGCTAACTCGCTCATTGCTCAACAAAAAGGTCAGTGGCGTACCACTAGAGCCACCCGTGGTAAATGGCTGTGTTGGTCCTGCCTTTTCCGATTTAAGCTGCTCAAAGTTCTCTCGAATAACTGTTTTATCAAGGAAAGGCAATGCAGATAACTCTGCTTTTAAGGCAATATCGCCTGCTTCAATTCCGAGCTTTTTGAAAACATCGCGGTAATAGGGTACATCTTGGCTCGCCTTATCCAAAAACTTGGCTAATCGTTTATTCGCATTTTCATTGATCGCTTCTGTACTTTGCCACTGGCTTTGCTCTAACTGCTTTTTGATGCGCACCGTATCATGCTTTTTCAACAGTTCATGAAGTGGAAAAAGTATATTCGCAACGAGTTTAGTGTATAGCGCGCTAAACATTTTTTGCTCCACATGCTGATTGGTAGCAACTAGCCAGTTCTTGCCATACGTTCGACCACCAAAATTTTTCGATGGTGAGTAAACCGTTTTTCGTTAGACGTTCTCGTTCAGTAGCATCTTTGAGTAATGTCAAAGACAAGTTCGTCAATTTATCAACATCTTTGGGATCGGCAAGCAACGCATCATGGTTATCAGTGACTAGCTTTGGAATTCCACCTACATTGGTGCTGACCACAGGCGTGCCACACGCCAACGATTCAATAAGTGAGTTTGGTGAGTTATCAACAATGCTAGTGTTTAGCATCAGATCAGCTGATTTATATAATCCAGATATCTCATCAGGTGACAGCCTACCCACAAATGTGACATGGTCAGCGATGCCCAAAGACTCTGTTAGTTTTTTTAGATGAGATAGCTCAGGGCCCGTTCCCGCCACTTTCAAGTCAGCCTCGGGAAACGACTGACGAATACCAGCAAATACTCGAATAGCGGTATCGACGTCATATATCTCTTCAAGGTTACGGGTCACGATAATACATGGCTGCATCGATGCTTGACGATCCACGGTATTGAATCGTTGTTGATTGAGCACATTAGGAATAACACGAGCGCGTTTTCCATATTGCTGAAACACATCTTGCAAGAAACTCGAAGGTACAACGATATCATCGACTAAATCCATAGTTTTGCGCACCGATGACCATGACTTGGCAAAAAAGTCCGCGGCATAACCGCCACGGTAATTCAGTACTACCGGAATGTTTAGCTGTTTTGCAATTTTAATAGCAGGAGCAGCAAATAAATGCCAAGACCACCCAGAATTTGCCATGATATGAACCACATCAACATCAGCTAATTGTTGTTTCAATGCCTTCTGGTATTGCACTAACCTGACTAAAGCTCGGAATACAGGGATCTTGCCTGCCCACGAGGGTTTATAAGGAGGGTTCACTTGAACAACTGTGACTAGTAAACCTTCTGACGCTAGGAAACTTGCAAGTTGTTTTGTTTGATTAGCCATACCGCCTGCAGGTGGCGGTAAAGGCCCAACAATAGCGACATGCTTAACACTAGTCATTTTGCACAGTTTTCTTTGCTAATCGTTGATAAACAGGTAAGTAATTACTTACACTATTTTTCCAATTACGTACATTCTCAACGTAATTACGCCCATTTTCTCTTAACACTGGCCAAGCGGCTTCACGGTTAAAAATATCAAAGACTTTTCTTACCAACGCATCGACATCACCCGCTTTAAATAAAAAGCCTGTTTCGTTATCTGTGATGAGCTCATGATGACCACCAACATCCGACGCTAAAAACAAACGTGTTTGGGCCATCGCTTCTAGCGGCTTAAGTGGTGTCACTAACTCAGTTAATCGCATCGATTTACGCGGATATACTAATAAATCGACGAGTGAGTAATATTTCCCTACCTCACTATGAGGGACGCGCCCCGTAAACCTTACGCGGTCCTGAAGACCAAGTTGATTAACTTGTGCCTTAAGATTTGCCTCTTGAGGACCACCGCCAACAAGCAGTAAAAAGGCATTAGGCATTTGCTTTATTATTTGTGGCATCGCTTTTACCAACAAATCTAACCCTTCATAAGCATAGAAAGAGCCAATAAAACCAAGGACTTGTTTTCCTTCCAGGTTCAACTGTTCAACCATTTCAATGTCTTTTTCAGAAATTTTCTCGAACTGCTCTACATTGACCGCATTTGGAATCACTGTAAGCTTGCTGTCCGCAACTCCTCGGCCAATTAAATCGTTTTTCAAACCCTGACATATTGTCGTTACAGCGTCAGCATGCTTAACCACGTGCGACTCAAGCGAACGCGTCATTTTATAACGAAGGTCACCTTCCTTGCAGGTGCCATGATCTACCGCTGCATCTTCCCAAAATGCACGAATTTCATAGACAACAGGAATCCCTTTTTTCTTGGCCGCTTTTAAAGCCGCCAAACCATTCAACGCAGGCGAGTGCGCATGAATAATGTCAGGATTTTCTTTCTCGATAACGTCTAAAATGCGTTTCTCCATAGGAGAGACAAACGAAAGTTGGTTTAGCACGGGGAGTTTACTTAACACGCCAGCTGGCTTTGCGCTGCGATAAAACGTTAAGCCATCAACTTCTTCAATTTCTTCTTCAACATTGCCATGTTTAGGACTGGTGACATGGCACGTTTCGATACCCAGTGCATGTTGTTGTTTCAGAATAGAGCGCGTGCGAAACGTGTAGCCACTATGCAGTGGAATAGAATGATCAAGAACATGCAACACTTTCATCGCTTACACACCTGCCTGGCCTGATTGCGCTGCTCGCTTCGTTTCGGAGCTTTGACGCAAAAACGATTCAAACATCATCAATGTCCACAAAGAAGCACTGTTATCACGCACACCTTTTACGTGCTGATCAACAAGCGTTTTGAGTTGTTGCGCAGAAAAATAGCCAGATTCAGTCATGTGTTTACCAAGTAAACCATCATACAAACGCTCTTTTAATGGCCCTTTGAACCAGGTTGCAAGCGGTACAGAGAATCCCATTTTTTTGCGGTAGAGCACGTCATGCGGTAAATGCGGTTCCATTGCTTTCTTAAGCGTATGCTTGCCAACACCGCTAACAAGGTTCAGAGAAGTTGGCGCTTTAAAGCCCCACTCAACAAACTTATGATCGAGAAATGGAACGCGTACTTCAAGTGAGTGCGCCATACTGGCACGGTCAACCTTAGTTAAGATATCGCCGACTAAATACGTCTTCATATCAAGGTATTGCGCTTTCTTGATCGGGTCTAAATTACTGAGTTTAGATCGATACTGGTTAAAAACTTCAATCGACGAATAGCCATTGAGCTTTTGTTTGTAATCATCAGAATATAGCTTTAATCGCTCGTCACGGCGCAGAATGGACATAGAGTTGTGATAGCCTTCTACCGTATCCAAAGCCATTGACTGAAACGTGGTTTTCGCTCGGAAAATACGAGGTGCCCAATCCATCTTCGGATACAGTGCGCCAAGCGGGCCAAAAACCGGCTTACGCAGACCTAGTGGTAGCATGCCGCGCACTTTTTCTTCATGGCCATGTAGTCGGTATCGACCATAGCCAGCAAAAAGTTCATCAGCCCCATCACCAGACAAGGCAACCGTGACATGTTTACGCGCCAATTCACATACTCGATAAGTTGGCATAGCTGAACTATCTGCGTATGGTTCGTCATACAAAAACGCGAGCTTATCGATCAGGTCAAAATCATTCTGCCCCACCATTTCAATGTGGTGATTCGATTTGTAGCGCTCTGCGACCATTTTCGCAAAATCTGTTTCGTTAAAGGTTTCAACGTCGAAGCCAATGGAGCAGGCGTTAACCGGATCATCTTGCAATTGCGACATCAGCGCAACCACAGCACTAGAGTCTACACCACCTGACAAGAAAGACCCCAGCGGCACATCTGCTACCATTCGGATATCTACAGCTTCTTTAAGGCGTTCAACCAGTTGCGCTTCTATTTCTTGCGACGATAGTTCGTTGTCAAAATCAACAGGGATATCCCAGTACTCTTCTTGCTCTGGTAAACTTTTTTGACCACGATGAATGGTAAATCGATGGCCTGGGCGCAATTTGTAGGTATGTTGATATA
Source organism: Thalassotalea euphylliae (assembly GCF_042682785.1). Taxonomy (GTDB): domain Bacteria; phylum Pseudomonadota; class Gammaproteobacteria; order Enterobacterales; family Alteromonadaceae; genus Thalassotalea_F; species Thalassotalea_F euphylliae. Next base: position 53,970 of record NZ_JBHUIB010000007.1, read on the forward strand.
TTGTGTGTGGCTCTGGTACATAACCAAACGTAAAGTAGTCTTCGATGGTTGTATCGCGTAGCGTGTGATCAAATCGAGGGTGCTGCGTAAGTACCTTTAATTCTGAGCCAAAAGCAAAGTGCCCATTATCGAGTAGCGTAAAGAAAAATGGTTTGATACCAACGCGGTCACGCGCGACAAAAAGTGCTTCCTTTTCTTTATCCCACACGGCAAAAGCAAACATGCCTCGCAAATGGTGTACACAATCTTCACCCCATTCGAGATAGGCGTTTAGAATCGTTTCAGTGTCGCCGTCTGTGTTAAACACATACCCTTTGCTTTTCAACTCTGTATGTAACGCTTTGAAATTATAAATTTCGCCATTAAAGACGATAACTGCTCGGCCACAAGCACTTTGCATCGGCTGAGGACTACCCTCTAAATCAATAATGGATAGGCGTCTGTGCGCAAGTGCCAAACCTGGTTCAAAATAGTAATCACCAGCATCTGGACCTCGATGGATTTGACGATCATTCATGGCAGCTATTAAATCTGCTGGTATCGCCTGTTTTTCACCTACATGGAAAATTCCCGCTATTCCACACATTTACTTATTTCCTATCGACTTGCTTATAAAGCGTTTCATAAAGGTCGTGATACTTCCCGACCATTGATTGAATACTAAAATGTTTTACACAGTGCTCTCGCGCTTTAACGCTATCTTGAGACAGGTTTTCGCGATTTTTTGTGTATTGTTCCATAGCTGTTTGCAATGCTTCAACATTGTTAACGGCAACTAAGTGGCTATCCTGATGCTTAGGCATTATGAGATCAGGGTTTCCACCTACTTTAGTAGCGACAACCGGTAAGCCAGACGCCATAGCTTCTAAAATCGTGTTCGAAATACCTTCTGCAAGCGAAGGCAATACAAATACATCCATATTGGCCATAAGCTCAGGAATGTCTGTTCGCAGCCCAGTAAAGCAAATATCTTGCTCAAAACCAGACGCTGCTGCGCGTTGCTTCATGTCAGCCATGAGTACACCATCACCGACGATAAGTAACTTTGCCTGCGCATCATCTGCCTTGGCTTCTTGCTTCAGTGCTATAAATGCTTCTAACAAAAAAGTTTGATTTTTTACTTCCGCAAGGCGTCCAACCGTGCCAAAAACAACATTACCGTCACCTTTTAATTGATTTGGAAGTTCAGAGGCCTTGTTGTCTGGTGAAAACCTTTCAATATTAACGCCATTGCAGATGTGATTAACCTTCGACGGACTAACGTGTATTTTATCGATTAAGTAATCACGCGCTTCAGAAGAAAGCGCTACATATTGATGAATAAAGGGTTTAAATATCTTTCTAAGGGTTTGATATTTTGTATTTGTGCCACCAATATCACTTGTATCCCAGCCATGTTCACCATGCACTCTTGCTTTTATACCAGCAGCAAACGCAGCTACCTGCGCTTCTAGAGGATTTAAATTGCGAGAGTGGCAAATATCAGGTTTAAGTTTGCTTAGCAATTTCCAGCAGCGATATAGCCAACTTAATCCGCGGCCCGGTGATTTGTGTAAATCAAATATTTGATAATTGTCAGTATTAATGCGCGCGACAAACGATGCATCATGATCTGTGATACACACAATAGAGTGATGATATCTGTCTTGTGGCAAATTATTGATTAAATTCACCACGCCATTTTCTAGTCCGCCCGTCGCAAACGAGTATACGATATGCGCGACATGTATCTTGCTCTTATCGATATGACTGGCGTTCGAAATATTCATGCTTAACGTTCTGCCACTCATTCTACTGTTGCTAGAGAAAGGGCCTGTTCGGCACGAGTTAATAGCAATTCACGAATATTTTCTTGCTCTGTTACCATTGTCGAAACAGCCACTAACTGCGCCTGCTCATCTAAGCCTGCAAGCAATGACATTGCTTGGTATAGCTTAGTAATGCTCGGATTAACAAAGCTTTTGTCACCCACTTGATACCAATATAAAACAGCTCGTTCAACGCCTTGAATGTTGCGCAGCAATAAATAACGATACTTGCCGTTGTCGTTTTCTGCCGTAACGCGATCAACGATAGTCCAGCTGTCTTGATCATAAATCGCGTTTAAATTGCTGATTAGCTCACCCTCTGTTTGCTTGTTGGCGTAGCCAACATAAAAAGCCTCTGTAGTATCATCTAACCAAACATGTCCGAATCTAATTGGCTGAGCAAACTTAACTCCCCAACTACTCTCATTAACTGAAGGCTTGTCGGCGAAAACCTGTTCAGGCTGGACAGGCGTCTTCACGGCTGTCATCGAGTATTGAATGAATAAGGTAAACACAAAGCTAAGCGCACAAACAGTAAGCAAGGGACGCGAAGATAAATTGAGCTTATTCGACGCTATTGTGACTTGTCGTCTCTCTGCATTCTCTGGATCTGCAAATTTACCACCCACCCAAAACATCAACATGATAACAAAGCCAAAAAATATCCAACCATATACCAAATGGTCGGCACCGGTTGCATATTGCATATCAGAATAATGAGCAATAACCACAATAAGATAAGCGCGAATACCATTGGCGATAATCGGCAAGACAAATGAAAAAACAGTGAAAATTATTTGTTTTTTAAATGAAGAATACGTTAAGTACGCATACAGCGTCCCTACCGCCATAGACGCGATAAGGTAGCGAATACCTGAACACGCCACAGCCACTTCAAATAGCCCCGTTGGGGTCTGGATATATAGACCATCCCTAAAAACTGGAATGCCGTGTAGCTTGAGTAAAAATACGGTTATCCATGCGGTGATATCTTGTAAAACTGGAATAAGGTTTTCACCCATGGGTACCGCAAACAGTAGGTAAGCCAAAGGAAACTTATAACGCCACGATAGTTGATTACCCATCAACGCCCAGAGAATCGCGATAAGCGAGACTGCACTTGAAAGTTGACTCAATACACTGATATCCGCGGCGTAGCCAAATAACCAAACAAAGCAAGAGCCCGCTAAAATAGGTAACGGTAACCAAGTAAATTCTACCTTTGCGTCAAGTAAATAATCCCTGTCGCGGTAAAGTAGCCAAGCACAAATGGGTAATATGAAATATCCATGTGCAAATGTATCAGAGCGACGCCAAATTGATTCCATAGCAATCAAGCCCTGCCCAAATACAATCGCCCAACCGACAAGAATGATGGAAAAAAGGATGAAAAACGACTTACTGCGAATTGGCATGATTAACCTCTCGCTTAGTTGATGAACAAGCAAACAATTCGGTTAGTGGTCGCAGCGTAGCTCCCCAAGTGAAGTGCTCTTGGATCCATGTTCTATTCGCACATAGCGTATCTTGCGCTTCGATTACGGATATACATTGTTGTAAAAATGCGTCAGGTTCATCACATATTTTCACATGTTCAGATTGTGATGCATTAATGCCTTCCATTGCCATAGTGGTGCAAACAACAGGCTTGTTAAGTGACATCGCTTCAAGCACTTTGTTTTGAATACCACGCGCGATTTGAAGCGGTGCGACAATACAAGCTGCTTCGGCTATAAATGGACGCATGTCATTCACCCTGCCGGTAACAATAATATCCTCGTCTTTGCTCAGCGCACGGATTTCGGGTGCTGGGTTACCACCAGCCACAACAAATTTAACTCCTGGAATACGTGCTTTTAATGCTGCCCAAACGTTATCGACAAACCACAACACAGCGTCAATATTTGCCCAATAATCCATAGCACCCGTGAAACTAATAAAAGGAGCTTTAGGGACCAAGGGCTCTTCAGCAGTTCGAGCAGATGGATCAAAATATTGAACGTCTACGCCGTTTAATATTCCACGCACTTTATCTTGGTGAATTCTTGGTTGACGCTGACTAAACAAACTAGCCTCGTCTGGCGATACAAACAAACTGTAATCAAAATGCTGACAAATTTTGTCTTCATAGGTCGCTAACGTTTTATGCTCTCGACTGTAGACGTATTTTGCTATACCGGTTTTCTTATCCGCGTACTGACGCCACTTATCAGAGTCCACATCAACAAAATCAATAATACGTTGGCTATTCTCAAATGCAGCCCCCTCACAGTATTGTGCCATTGAGGACGAGTAGACAAAAATATGTTTAAACTGATGTGTTTGCATGGACGCCTTGCACCACGCATCCATCGCACCATCAAAATAATACGGAAGTGTGATCGGTTTGCCAGTCAAAAATGCACTAAGCCCTTTTATTTTACAGGCAGTCTTATTTTGCTGACGATAAAAAAGAACTTTGCAATATTTCTCTAACTCCGACACGTATCGCATGTCATACGGATCGTCGATAAAACAACCCAAATGGACATCAAACTGTTCATGCAGCTGTTTCAAAATATTGAATGAACGAATTTTATCCCCTTTGTTTGGCGGAAAAGGGATTCGATGGCAAAGAAATAATAACGGTTCCTTGTTCATGATTTCTTTCATCAGACGACTACCCCAAATACTTTGATAACAAAGGTCCAAGCATTTGGCTCACTCTAAGAGGAAGTTTCTGCCACATGCTAATAAACAACTTATACTTCGGGTTGTTAGGACTAAGATTGGGTAGCTCAGTAGCATTTACTAAATGATAGTAATAGTGAAGCGGCTCAGGCGTCATTCCCCAATTTTTTTTATACTTGTATGGACCACTATCATTTTTGCTACGTCCAAAGTCATACCAAGAAAAGCCTTTCTCTCGCGCATGACACAACACCTGATAATACATAAAATCAGCGCTTTTTAGTGCACGTGCACCGTCATTGCCGCCGCCATAATAAGGCAACACTTGATCTTTAAAGTAAAAGTTCATCACGGCATTTGACGGATTGCCTTGGCTGTCTTTGATTACACAAATATCGAGCTGCTCACCGAAATGCTTAATGAGTGATGCAAAGTATTTCTCGCTAAATATTGGGGTGCCTAAGTTGCGATAACTTTCTGACAACAAGGGATAAAAATCTGTTAGTGATTGCGTAAACTCAGCCGACAGCTCATTTTTCAATGAATGGCGAATAACAGCGCGCTGCTTCTTCTTAACATTCGCAAGTATTTCTTCATCAGATTCTGCAATCTCACAACCAAATGTACTGTGAGCTTGTTTCAACAGCATATTATTGTCTTGTTGATGGCGATAACGAAGCTCAAGATAATCAACCTGCAATTCTTCCGCGATTTCACAGGCTCTTTGCTCAAGTTGGCGTTTGGTATCTTCATCATCAGAGATAGCACCGCCGTATACACAAAATGGTGTCGAAACCAGCGCATGACCAAAAAGTGCACTCTTAACTTCGACCAATGGCAACACACCTACGAGCCTCGAATCATTCTCAGCATATAAAAAATAGCAAGGGTGGTTATAGGTTTCGGTGACGACACGTTGCCAACCGCTTAAATGAAAAAAGCTTCCTTCCTCGTGAGAGCCTACGTAGTCATCCCATGCCTTGTGCTCATCAGATAGTATTTTTATTGTTGTTTTTGCCGACAAACTGACTTCTCTTCTTACGTCCATGGTGATTAGCTTTCTATAGGTTCGTTTCCGGTACTGATGAATTCATATAAACATCTTGCATTGTTGACCACTGATAGTCTTGCAATAACCTGACTATCTTACCTTCCATTCTTGACAGATTGATGTAGTGGCGAACGCGAGATTTGAATGATGCACCTGCAACGCGAGGCTGTTCGGGGTCTATTTCCCAAGGGTGAAAATAAAAGCTATAGGGTGCATTTTCTTGCGATAGAAATTTTTCAATTCTTCTTTTCGAAAAACTGTACGGGTATAGACGGAAGTATCCACCACCGCCAATACCAGTATTGGTATCGCCACTTCGAACGGTGGGAATAGGTATTTCAACAATGCCTTCTGGGCGCGTGTATTTGAACCTTGGCCATTCCGGAACGCCGTAAAGATCATGCTCTATGGGATAAGTGCTGGAACTGTATTCAAAACCAAGATCCAATAATATATCGTAGGCCCATTGGTTATCTTGATTAATAGAAAAGCTAGGCGCTCGATAACCGGTAACTTTCGCACTACCGGCATCTTCGAGTAAAGTTTTACTCTTGTGAACGTCTTCTCGAAACTCATCAGGCGACATCGTAACTGCACGGCGATGGTTATAGCCGTGACTAGCTAGTTCATGACCTTGTTTAACAATTGCTTCAATAAGCGAAGGGCACTTCTCAGCAACCCAACCAAGCACAAAAAAAGTGGCTTTTGCACCGTGCTGTTCAAAAACGTCTAGGAGTCGATACGTATTGTGCTCTACTCTTAGCGGTAAGTTTTGCCAATCTTCACGTTTTATATTTTTTTCAAATGCCGACACGTGGAAGTAATCTTCGACATCTACCGTCATTGCATGCTTGCGAACTGTGTTCATGTCGCTAACTACCTTCTTTTACCGAACACAACAATTTCAAACGTTCTAATTAGAATCAGTAGATCTAGGAAAAAGCTACGATGCTTGATGTAATACAAATCGTATTTTAGTTTTTCAAGCGCATCTTCTTCCGTTGCACCGTAAGGGTATTTAAGTTGTGCCCAGCCCGCTAAACCAGGCTTCACGTTATGACGTTCGTTGTAGTAAGGAATTGACTTTACGAGGTTTTGCACAAATTCAGGACGCTCAGGGCGAGGACCAACAAAGCCCATATCACCTCGCATTACGTTGTAAATTTGCGGTAACTCATCAATCCTGTATTTGCGGATAAAATGGCCGATTCGCGTGGTACGATCATCATTTTTTGCCGCCCATTTAGCGCCATCTTTTTCCGCGTCAACTCGCATACTACGGAATTTAACGATGTAAAATGGTTGGCCATCAACACCAACACGCTCTTGGCGATAAAAAATAGGCGCAGATAAACCATCGTCCAATTTAATCAAGATCGCGGTAATCAACATCACTGGCCACGTGATAAGCAAAAGGAAAAATGCAATCGTCGCGTTAAACAACCAATCTAGTGTGTTACGCAAATAATTAGTTGAGGTAAACCCATTAGAATAAATAACCCAACTTGGATAAATAAGATTTACTGCTATTTGCCCCGTCTCTCGTTCGATAAAATCAAGAATTTCAGTAACATCTACACCGCGAATTTTACAAGCGAACAGTTCATCAACAGGCAGGTTGTTTCGACGCTCATCACTGGCGACAACAATTTCATCAATATCGTGTTCCAAACAGTAACTAACCAGAGACTCTTCTAAATTGATGCGTGTTTCTCGTTCAATACCGCCTTTCGAATCACCTTCCATGACAACAAAGCCATGTACTTTAAAACCTTGACGGTCGACGTCTCGTCGCATGCGTTTTTCAATGATGGATGCACGTTCGCCAGCACCTAACACCAATACGTTTCTTTTGTTGAAACCAAAGATATCGACATGATAGGCGAAATAGCGCAGCCCACCGATAAACAGTAAACTAATACACGAAGATAGCCCGAGTAGCTCAATAGCAAGCGCGAGATCTCCGTAGAGTGGATTAATAATGGTGGCAATTGAAAACGCGATGGCAATAGCCAGCATGATACGCCTGAAAAGGCCTCGGAAACTCTCTCTGAGTTTAGAATTGTATAGCCCTAACGCCAACGACGAAAGTTGTGCAATAAGTGCGTATGACAGTGCATATATGAAGAATATGTTACTGGGAAGAACCGCTTGTTGAACAATGCCAAATGCGTTATTCAAATGGATAGCAAGTGCTATTGATGACATGAACAGCAAAAGTTCGAACAGGACGAGATACTTACTACCTGTCGATAAATCTTTGAACTTAGTGATGGGCATTTTAGCTGTTTATTCCTTTAACCTGAGCTTCTTAAAACGAGCACAAAACTGTCTATTTTAACGGTTTCGATACTTTACCAGACTTAACATTACATTTACACAAATTAAATTGCGTGAATCATTTGTTAAAAAGTGTGCAACATCACCCAAAATACAATACAATCTTGAGCGTTACAGTTAATAGCACCGTATACTAAAAAGGTATTAACCATGGAAAAACGCTATATCCGCATCGCAACAGTCATGTGTGGAATGATTTTAGGTACACTTCTAACCGCATGTAGTTCTGTACCCGTTCTACCAACAGCAACATTGCACCCTTCTAAAACTGTCGATATTGACTCGTACCGCTACCTCATTGGTGCTGGTGACTCTGTCAATATTTTTGTATGGCGACACCCTGAAGTTTCAGGAACGTTTGTTGTTAGACCCGACGGTATGATTACCACGTCTCTTGTGGAAGACATTCCGGTATCAGGCCGTACACCGACAGAACTCGCAAGACAAATAGAAGAAGTGTTAAGTACATACTTGCGAGAGCCGGTTGTCACTGTAACCGTCAGTGGATTTGTTGGTCCTTTTAGTGAACAAATTCGTGTAATTGGTGAAGCAGCAAGACCACAAGCTATTAACTACAAAAAGAATATGACCCTTCTTGACGTAATGATTCGTGTTGGTGGCCTAACTCAATATGCCGATGGCAATGATGCTGTTTTGGTAAGAGTTGAGAACGGTCAACAAAAACAATATGAATTGTCGATAGATTCGTTGCTTCGTGACGGCGAAATTAATGCCAATGTCGATATGCTACCAGGCGATATTATTATTATCCCTGAAGCTTGGTTTTAATTAGTTTTACCTGTTTGTTAGAGGTCAGGAATGCAAGAGTTACTTGAACAGATAATCGATTATCTAAAGGGAATTTGGATAAAGCGTCGCTTTATTATTATCGCTACGTGGATAATCTGTCCTATCGGGTGGTATGCCGTTTCACAGCTGCCGAATGTTTATCAATCATCTGCACGTGTCTATGTAGATACGCAGTCGTTGCTACGTCCTCTATTGCGAGGATTAACTGTTGAAACTAACCCCAACACACAAATCCGCCTCATGGTGAAGACATTACTAAGCCGTCCCAACCTTGAGCGAATCTCGAGAATGACCGATCTCGATGTTCAAGCGACGACAAGCGAAGAATATGACGAGATAATTGAGCAGCTTAAGAAAGACCTCAAGATCAGCAGCGCAGGTAGAGAGAATATCTATACCCTATCGATCGAAAACAAAGATCCAGAAACTGCAAAAAATATTGTTCAGGCGGCATTGACCGTATTTATTGAGAATACGTTGGGCGAAACTCGCAGTGACTCTGACGAAGCACAGAAGTTTTTAAACGCGCAAATCCGCGACTATGAAAATCGCCTAGTAGCTGCCGAGAGTAGATTAACTAACTTTAAGCAAAAATACGGTGATTTACTCGCTAAAAACTCTGGTGGATTTTATGCCAACCTCAGTCGAGAGAAAAACCAACTTGAGCAAGCGCAGCTGCAATTAGAAGAAGCAAGAACGAGACTGACCTCAGCGAAAGCACAAATCGCTGGTGAAGAACCTGCGTTTGGGTTATTTAACAGTCGAGTACAATCAAACAACAGTGTAACAACAGCATATGATTCACGTATTCAGCAACTTGAAAGGGAATTAGATGCCAAGCTTCTCAGGTACACTACTCAACACCCTGAAGTCAAAGAATTACAGCGTCGCTTAGAAGAGCTTAATACGCTTCGTTCATCTGAAATAGAAGACTACTATGCAACCATTCAGTCGTCACAAGACGAGTCGACAGGTAGCATTACAAGTGTTGATAAGAACCCGGTTTATCAAGAGCTTAAGATTCAAGCGAACCAATATGAGAATGAAGTGGCATCATTAACGGTTCGTGTTGCTAATTTCAAACAGCGCGTTGCTGAAATAGAGAACAAGATTCACTCTTTGCCTGAAATTGAAGCTGAGCTAACGGCGTTGAATCGTGGTTACAACATCACTAAAGCAAAATACGAGGAATTACTGTCGAGAAAAGAAACCGCTCAGTTAGCACAACAAGCTGAAGAAACAACCGACAAGATTCAATTCCGAGTGATTGACCCACCGCGCGCTGCTATAAAGCCGTCAGGCCCACCTAGATTAGTATTCTTTACCTTTATTACTATCCTCGGGTTTGGCGTTGGCGTTGGCTTATCTCTATTAATGAGTCAAATCAATCCAGTAGTCACATCTGGTCACCAAATATCAAGAGTGACAGGCATCCCAGTTTTTGGTTCTGTTTCAGCCAATGAAAGTCTTGGTTTACACCAGTGGCACAAAAAGAAAACACTATTATTTATGATATCAAACTTAACATTGCTTATTGTTTTGGCGGCATTTATTAGCTACTTCACTTTCCCTGAACTATCACAAAAGGTATTTAGGTAATGAGCACTATCGAGAAAGCTTTAGCTAAGCAAAAAACCAAAGCGCCGGCAACGAACGATGTTGTAACGGAAGAGAAAAATACCGAAAGCAATGAAAGTGTTAGTGTTAATCCAGCACCTGCGCCGACTGAAAAGTTCGATATATTTATCGACAACGAAAAATTAACGGAAAGAGGCTTCTTGCACACAGGCGGCAATACGACCAACCAGCAAGAAGAGTTTCGTCATATCAAGCGTAAACTTATTAACAACGCCTTTGGACCCGCGTCTAAAACACTCAATAATAGCAATCTGATCATGGTCAGTAGTGCCAACCCTAACGAAGGTAAGACTTTCGTTTCGATAAATTTGGCACTCAGTATTGCGCTAGAGCAAGACAAAACCGTGTTGTTAATTGATGCTGACGTACTTAGACCCAGTATTCATCGTGAATTGGAGTTTGAAAACTCGACAGGGCTACTAGATTACTTGTGTGGTGACACTGATGATGTGTCACAAATTATTTATTCAACGAACCTTAACAACCTGAAGATAATGCCTGCAGGCAAAGCTCATCATTTAACCAATGAACTTTTAGCCAGTGACAGGATGGCAACGTTATCAAAAGAGCTCTCGTCGAGATACCCTGACAGGCTCGTTATTTTTGATTGTCCTCCATTGCTAGGCGTAACTGAAACGCCAGTACTAGCAAGTTTAGTTGGTCAAGCTGCGGTTGTTGTCGAGGAATCGAAAACTAAGCTTGAGACCATCAAGCGTGCTACCTCTTCACTCAACGAAGATCTCGCTATCGGCTTTGTACTCAATAAGACGATTAAAACCAGCAAGGATGTTTATGGCTATTATGGATATGGCTATGGCCGAAAAAGGTAAGTTTGTTCTTGCACTAATAGCAACTGTGCCTCTCCAGCAAGCACTTGCGCAAGGAGAGGTAACCTACAATGTTCGTGTAGAAGAGGTCTACTCAGACAATGTAGGCTTGTCCACAATTGACAAAGAAGACAGCTTTGTTACCAAAGCAGAAGTTGGAATAAACCAGTCGTTTGACTCGGCCATGCTTACAGGTAACCTTAAAGCCGACTACACACATCTACTATACTCCCACGACAGTGACGCTAATGATGGTTATGAATCACTTGATGCCAATGTCGACATAACTCCCTGGAAAAAGGGTCCGTCGTTATTGCTCGAAGGACGAATTGCTAATGTACCAAGGAGTACTGGTGCTGATTATTACTCAGACCTTATTTCCGGCGATACTGTGCGTACAACCGATTACAGCGCGACATTATCACAAACACTAGCAAACTCTGCTTATATCTTGACTGGTGAAGTCGAATATAACGATCAAGGTGCTGAAGATGATATAGGAATCAGTAACGGTTACAGAGGAAATGTTAGCTTCCGAAACAACTCAGGAGAGCACCATATTTTCTGGGATGTTCGCGGAAGTTATTCTGATAGAGAGTTCGAACAAAACACCGCTCGTAGTTATCAAGTGCAAGCGCAGTTGGGCTGGATTACTGGCTGGGATATCAATCCTTTCATACGCTATTTTGACGAAAGCTTCACCGGTTCAGTTAGCAATAATCAACTTAACCAGGGCGAGTCTTGGGGAGCAGGTATACGTTGGCAACCTGTCGACCTGATGTATTTAGATGTGTCTTATAACTTTGCAAAAGAAGATGAACTGAGTGATGACTACGTAGCAGCCACACTAAATTGGCAACCAACAAAACGAACGTCAGTATACGCGGACTATAACCAGCGTTTCTTCGGTGACTCATATAATGTACAAATTACCCACGAAAATAAACGCTTAACTAACACTATTAGTTATGAAGAAGAATTGCGGGCATTTGAACGAGACAGTTTTGAAACCATTATTGTTGACAACCTTTTCTGCCCCATTGGCGAACCAATAGACATTAATAACTGTTCCTCAGATATTGGAAGCCAAGATCCTGCTGACTTTGTCGAGTTACCGATATTCGGTGTTGTCCCAGTCGAAGATAACCAATTCTCCCTTTACCGCTCTCTTGAGTGGAAATCGCAGTATAAGACTGTCAGGGGTAGCATCGGTTTTGATATTTCGTCAAATGAACGGGAAGACTTAAATACGGGCGATATTCAAGAATACGGTACCGTCAACCTTTCATACAATCATGAATTAAATGAGAGAGCCAATGTTGATTTTACGTGGCGATTCACACGAAATGAATTTACCACTGATAACAATGACATAGAAATTGAGCGTAGAGATTATTACCGCCAATACAGTGTCGCATATAATCAACGCTTGGGAAGAACTTTATCTTTTAGAACAGATATTCGTTATTTACAGCGAGACAGTAATATTGGTCTGCGAGAATATGAAGAGACTCGCGCAACCATCTCTATCAACAAGAATTTTTAACCATGTACGAAAGTTACTATGGCTTTAGTGAACGACCTTTTCAGCTAAGCCCAGATCCGCGTTTCTTTTTCGCCACTAAACATCACCAGCGAGCGCTTTCTTATCTTCAATATGGTCTAGACCAAAAAGAAGGGTTTATTGTGATAACCGGCCCTATCGGTACGGGTAAAACCACCATTGCTCGCAACTTAATGAGCAATATATCAGATGCTGATATTGTGGCAGCGCAATTGGTTACCACCAAGCTAAACCCTGACGAATTACTGGAATTGGTCATTGCTGAGTTCAAAATACAATACGATGGCGATAGCAAAGCTGACATGTTGCATGCTATTGAGAAGTTTTTAATATCGTTACATGAACAAGGTAAGCGTGCTTTGTTGCTTGTTGATGAGGCACAAAATTTACCTTCTGAAACCGTTGAAGAACTCCGCATGTTGTCCAATTTTCAATTGGATAACCAACCACTAATACAGAGCTTTTTATTGGGACAAGAAGAGCTAAAATGCATTATTCAAGCGCCTAATATGGAGCAATTTCGCCAACGTATTATTGCTTCAGCCCATTTACAGCCTTTGTCAGTAGACGAAGTTAAAAACTACATCAATTACCGGATACATCAAGCGGGCTATGAAAAAGGTGACCTGTTTTCGGAAAAAGCCTTTGAACTTATCCATGAAAAAACACTTGGTGTTCCGCGTAAAATTAATATATTTGTAGACCGCATCTTGTTGTTTGGCTTTTTAGAAGAGCTCGACAATATTGATATTAACGCCATCAATACCGTTGCCGAAGAAATGGGAATTGAACTTACAGGTTCTCTTAACAGCAACGTCGAATCTATCGCTAGTGCTTCGAACAGTAATGGCCAAGTTGTGGTTAACTCAACTGAAAACGTTGAAAATATCAAAGAAGTTTTGCGAGAAGTTGAGGACATTCTAGAGTCATCAATTAAGCAAAAAATTAAAATGGCTCGTTATGTTGATAAATTGCTTAAGCAAAAAAACAAGCAATACGCAGAAGCCAACATCACCGAACAAAAATCCAATAAAGGTTAGCAGTCGCTAGCCTTTTTACTAAGGTGACACCTAAAGTAACGCATTAGCGTTGCGACAATATCTTTGAATAATGCTAAAATAAGCGTTCTAATAAATCTGGACGAAACAATATGTTAGCTTTACGTTCCCTCTTTTATTTTCTTCTTTCTTGGCCTATTAAGCTATTAGTGCGCTGTAAGATCATTCCGGATGATATCTTCGGTGCCTATAAAGACACAGCCGAACAGCCTGTGTTTTATATTGTTCGCCATCAATCTGCGAGTGATTTATTAGCCCTTCAAAAAGCGTGTAAAGAAATGCGCTTACCTGATCCGCTCAGTACGGTGACCGTAAAAGGCGAGCAATTTAAACGTACATTATGTCTAGAAAAGCCAACGGCACTGTTGCTTGGTCGAACCAACAACCACACAGACGCGTTAGACCAAGGGTTAAAACTGATAAAACTACACGCTAGTGACCCTAAGCTTGATGCCAAACTCATCCCCGCCAACTTGGTTTGGGGACGCCGACCAACCGTTGAGAAAAATGATGCCAACGTCGGGACTTTGTTAGCCGACCAAGAGTCTCCTTCAGCATTTCGTAAATTCTTTATTGTACTTTTTCTTGGCCGACAAACACTCGTGCGTTTTAGCGAAGCGCTCTCGCTGCGTATTATTGCAAATGACCACGGTACAGATAAAACGCGTGCTAGAAAGCTGTTGCGTGTTGCCCGTTTCCATTTTCATCGCCAAACGGTAGCGGCCACAGGCCCGCGTTTAATGCACCGCCAACAAATGTTTACTGCCCTTTTCGCTAATCCTTCTATTAAACGTATGGTGAGTGATGAGGCAAAAGCGAAGAAAATTTCTGAAGAAAAAGTGAAGAAGCAAGCCCTAGCGATCATGGATGAAATTGCAGGTGATTACCGTGATTCAATGATACGTTTTGGCGAGCGAGCACTAAGTTGGTTGTGGAACCGTTTATATAAAGGAATTGAAGTCAATAACGCTGGCAAGTTGCGCGAGGTTGCACAAGAGGGTCATGAAATAATCTATGTCCCTTGTCACCGCAGCCATATGGACTATCTACTGCTTACTTATGTTATTTTTCACGAAGGGTTGGTCACACCGCGAATTGCCGCAGGTATCAACTTAAACTTTTGGCCAGCAGGTCCAATTTTCAGAAAAGCAGGGGCCTTCTTTATCCGCAGAAGCTTTCGCGGTAACCGCATGTACTCGACCATTTTCCGCGAGTACCTGGGCCTCTTATTTGAGCGTGGTTACGCCGTTAAATATTACACTGAAGGTGGACGCAGTCGCACTGGGCGTTTGTTACAACCGAAAACAGGTATGCTTGCGATGACTATTCAAAGCCTACTTCGCGGTATCGATCGCCCGCTAACGCTCGTACCTGTCTACATCGGTTATGAACATGTGATGGAAGTTGGTTCTTACCATAAAGAGCTAAGCGGCAGTAAAAAGAAAAAAGAATCTGCTTTTGGTGTTATCAAAGCCATTAAAAATCTTCGGAACTATGGTCGTGGTTATGTCAACTTTGGCGAACCCATTAACCTCAACCAATTCTTAAACGATAACGTAGAAAACTGGCGTGATGCGATTGACCCAATAGATCCACAAAAGCCAAGCTGGTTAACCCCAACAGTTAACACACTAGCACATGATGTGATGGTTGAAGTGAATAAGTCTGCAGCGCTCAATGCTGTCTCACTAAGTGCTTTGATTTTGTTAGCGACAGAAAATAAAGCTCTTGCTGAAAATGAATTGGAAGAATTACTGACATTCTTCCTTGAGGTGCAACGCAAAGCAGCTTACAGCCCTTCTTTAACTATCCCTAAAGATAATGCAAAAGAAATGATTGAGCACGTCAAAGAGCTCAATAAAGTAACCACAGAAAAAGATGCGATAGGCAACATATTGTCGCTAAATAATTCAGCGATTTTAGAGATGCGATATTACCGCAATAATATTTTGCATACTTACATTGTGCCTAGCCTAGTGTGTCGCGTTTTAATGCACCATCCGAAAATTTCCCATGACCAGATGCTAGAGCAGGTCACATCGTTGGCAGCAATTATTAAAGGTGAACTGTTCATGTGGCAAACCTCTGACGAGGTAAGTAAGCAAGCCGAAAGTGTCCTTGAGACCTTATTGGCATTGAATATGGTAAAACGCAGTAAAGCAGGCTTCTGGACCCGTGTAGAGGATACTGACGTGCGTGCTCGTCTCAGTGTTATGGGCGAGTGTGTCGACGAAACGCTACAGCGTATCGCTATCGTCACCACGCTGTTGTCTCGCTTAGCACCTATCAGCAAATCTGCTCTAGAAGAACAAGTGATGACAATCGCCAAGCGCTTATCCAAGCTCAATAACATAGACGCGCCAGAGTTTGTTGACAAGAAAGCACAATCTTCACTGATTAATACGTTAAAAGAGTTGCAGTACGCAAGTACTAACGAGCAAGGCTACTTAGCTGATGGTGTAACCCTTAAAGAATTAAAAGAAGTGGTTAGCAACCTCGTTGATATTAAAGTATTGCAGAGCATAGCGCGTTAGTACCATTTCATTAAGTGACCAAGCGAGGCCACTACAAATAAAAAAGCAGCTTCACGCTGCTTTTTTAATAGCCCCAATATTCGATAACAATGCCAATAAAAACGATCAGCCCGACATAGTGGTTGTTCAAGAACGCTTTAAAGCAGGGATCTCTATGCCTGCCTTTGATTAATATCTGCTGGTAACAGAAAAAACCTGCGCTGATGACCAGTGTCAATTGATATGGCCAACCAAATGCCAGCATGTCACCTACTGTGAATAGCGTGGCTAAAACCATAAGCTGAAGCAAGCCAATGATTCTGATATCGTATTTGCCAAACAAAATTGCCGTCGACTTCACACCAATTTTAATATCGTCATCACGATCAACCATGGCATACATAGTGTCATAGGCTACCGTCCAACAAAGATTCGCGAAAAACAAAAGCCAGGCAATGATCGGGACTTCACCTTGAATCTCAGCAAACGCCATAATCATTCCCCAGCTAAAAGCAGCACCGAGCACAACTTGGGGTAAGTGTGTATAACGCTTCATAAACGGATAAGTCGTCGCTAGGATTAATGCAACAAAGGCATACTGAATGGTTAGCCATGATAATTGAATGGCTAATGCTATTGCAGCTCCAATCAAAAAGCCAAACACCATGAGTGCTTCTTGCGCACTTATTTGGCCTGACACAATGGGTCTATGCTGCGTGCGTTTAACCTGCCCATCAACATGGCGATCAGCATAGTCATTAATGACACACCCAGCGCTACGCATGATAAAAACGCCTAATGCAAAAATCGCTAATAAACCGGGATTAGGAAAGCCATTAGACGCCACCCAAAGTGCCCAAAACGTCGGCCACAACAAAAGATAAGTGCCGATAGGTTTATCCATGCGGGTCAACAGTTTCACCGCTTGCCACTTGCTCACCAGTGCCGTCATACCGCCATTTCCTCTTGATAAGCTATGGCTGAAGGTAAAAACACTTCGGCAACCGCTAACGGTTTATCGTGTAAAAAGAAAATGGATCGTCGCCCCCAAAGCGCTTCAACGTTTATATCTGTAATTGTATTGGAAAGCTTCACAACACGTGTGTCTGAATCAAATTGCGCGACAGAGAAATCACCTCGTGTTAAGTGCGGGCTGTTAAAAATAGCCTGCCCTAGTGGTTTATCACCAAGATTTGCCAAAAACGCTTCATCGTCAGTCAAGCTGTCTAACGGCATAATACTGCGAGCAAAAACATGTGGCTGTCCGTCACAGTACAGTAGCACTTCTCGAATGATAGCCTTTGTGCCTTGGGTGATATGTTCACAAGCGTCTTGTGTTTGAACAATTTCTTCTTTTTGCCCAATAACTTCGACATGAAACTTTTGGCAATTAGCTTTAAGTCTTGCTGTCAACGAGGAAGAGTCAAACAGCCAAGAGCCCATGACGTTGTTGAATGACGACGGCGATAAATGACGCCAAATTGCCGGTAGAGTTACCGGAAAAAACTGACTAATACTTTGCATAAGCAACACATACTTTTTGGTTAGGCGCATGATAACAGGCAATCGTATATAAACACTAGTACTGCAAGGATTTGTGATGGCAGCACATTACCAATATTTTTTGCCGTTGCCGCTACCCTTTTTTAACAGGGCGGTTACAATAAATATGATGTACCGAAACAATGATCGAAAAGTATTAGCTTTATGAAAAAACTGCCCCTGTTAGCCCTATTGTTACTTTCTTCACTCTCCGTTAAAGCGTCAGATTACGTCTATTATGGCTTTCAGCCAGATATCGTGACCAATTATGTCGCCGTTAAGAAGAAGATGGGGTATGTGCGTTTAACAGTAGAGTTAATGGTTGAAGGCAGCAATAATCTTGAAGTAGTTGAACATCATGCACCGCTTTTACGTGACGCAATTATCGACATCATCGGACAGCAATCAGAAGACAAAATAAAATCTATCAATGGTCGCCACGAAATTCAGCGTATGTGCGAAGAAAGAGTGCAAGATTTGTTAAAAGCAGAAACTGGGCAAACACTGATTAAAAAGCTGATGTTTACCCAGTGGCTTGATAACTAATTATTGACTGTCGATCTTTTGAGTTTTTTGTTGCGCAATAGCCCAAGCCATTGCGCAGCCAACTAACAAGCCAACCAAGTGAGCGGTATTGGCCATGTTTATAGGCAACACATCAACATAGCCCAAAAGCAGCCATACCAATAAAAAGCCCACAATAGGTTTAGATAACCCTAAACCTCGCTCTGGCATCAGCCACCCTGCAAACCAAGCAAAACCTACCACAGCGTATACCACGCCTGACAAGCCACCGAAATTAGGTCCACTTACTAAAAACTGTCCCAAATTGGATGCTATCGCTGATATCAAAAACAAATTAATAATACGCCAGCGGCCAAACTCACGCTCTATAGCGCTTCCTAACTGCCACCACCACATGGTATTAAACGCGATATGTAACAAAGAAAAGTGTAAAAAGGCAGGCCCGATCAAACGCCATGGTTCACTTAACAAATACTCAACGTTAAGGAACTGAAAGAATGATAGAGGACCGTAAAGCTCTCGCCCAAAGCCAATATTCGCCAGTATAAATACCACCCAGCAAACCGAAAAAACAAGCAAAGTAAACGGCTTTGCGTGCGCTAAAAACTGACCTTTAAAGCCAGCAAACGCGTCTCCTGGCATAGTGTTAGACGCGTCACCATGTTGCCAAGCTGCCTGCTGATACTTAGGGTGGTATGGTTGCACAGCAAATTCTTGAAATAGCTGCTTAGCTTGTTCAAAATTAATCGGTTCAACACATATCCAAAATGCGTATTCTTGCTCAACCAACTCACCGTCTATATTGAGGCTCTTTAAATAATCAACAAAAAGCTGACCTATCGCTCTCTGATCAACTTTAACGAGGGGCTGAAAAGATTCACTCATCATTATTTTTCAATATGTTCTGGATACAACTGCTGCCACTGCACAAAACCACCATCTAACGAGTAGACATCAGAAAAGTCTTGGCTGTGGAGGAAATCAGCAGCAGGCTGGCTCGATACACCGTGATAACAACACACAACAGTTGGCTTATCAAAATCAGCCTCACGCATAAAGTCAGCTAGATTGTCGTTGGTTAAATGAATCGCTCCTGGAATGCGCCCTTGGCTAAAGGTATTAGCATCGCGAATATCAACTATCACAAAGTGCTCTTCAGTGAGTTTTTCTGCCAATTGAGCGGGAGAAAGATGGGTAAAATTACTGGCTTGCTGCATGTCGTACACCTAACAATAAATCAATGCGCATTATACGAATATTCTACACAAATAAAAAAGGCACGGTTCACCGTGCCTTTATAAGAACCTGTTGTTCAATCCTCGAAAGAGTTACGTCCAGTCCAAAATAACTTTGCCTGACTGGCCAGAACGCATAACATCAAAACCCTGTTGGAATTCATCAACGTTGTAGCGATGGGTAATAATCGGTGACAAATCTAATCCTGATTGAATCAAGCTTGCCATTTTGTACCAGGTTTCAAACATCTCACGACCGTAAATACCTTTGATAGTTAACCCTTTGAATATTACTTTACTCCAGTCAATCGCCATGTCCTGGCCAGGAATACCTAGCATTGCGATTTTACCGCCATTATTCATATTCTCTAGCATGTCTTGAAATGCCATTGGTACGCCAGACATTTCTAAGCCCACATCAAAACCTTCGGTCATGCCTAATTCGACCATCACATCACTAAGTTTTTCTTTGGACACATCAACCGCGCGGGTTGCGCCCATTTGCTTCGCTAAATCTAGACGGTACTCATTGACATCCGTAACAACAACATGGCGAGCACCAACGTGTTTAGCTACGGCAGCGGCCATAATTCCAATTGGACCAGCACCTGTAATTAGCACGTCTTCACCGACTAAATCGAATGACAATGCCGTATGTACTGCGTTACCAAACGGGTCAAAGATCGCTGCCATGTCGTCAGAGATTTCATCAGGTAATTTGAATGCGTTAAACGCAGGGATAACCAAATATTCTGCAAAACAACCCGTACGGTCAACACCGACACCTACTGTATTGCGACACAGGTGAGTGCGACCACCACGGCAGTTACGACAGTGGCCACACGTGATATGCCCTTCACCAGAGACACGGTCACCAATTTCAAAGCCTTTGACTTCTTGGCCAATACCAACCACTTCACCAGCGTATTCGTGACCCACAACCATAGGGACAGGAATCGTTTTTTGAGACCACTCATCCCAGTTGTAAATATGAATATCAGTACCACAAATAGCGGTTTTTTTAATTTTGATTAATAAATCATTGTGACCAAGCTCAGGCTTTGGTGAATCGGTCATCCAAATGCCTTCTTTGGCATGCAATTTCGCTAATGATTTCATCTCATTAACCTCAAATAAATTACGTTAAGGCTCTCACCTGTTCTTACTTTTGTGTTAACAACTACCGCGTTAGATAACGCCTAGCTCTTTGCCGATACGGGTAAACGCTTCAATCGCTTTATCCAATTGTGCACGTGTGTGAGCGGCAGAAATTTGTGTACGAATACGCGCCTGCCCTTTCGGTACAACAGGGAATGAGAAGCCAATGACGTAAATACCTTCAGCAAGTAACTTATCGGCCATTTCACTCGCCAATGCAGCATCACCAATCATGACAGGCACAATAGCGTGATCAGCACCTGCACAAGTAAATCCTGCTGTTTCCATTTGACTTCTGAAGTAGGTTTGGTTTTCACGTAATGTCGCACGCAGGTCATCACCCTCTGCCAATAAGTCTATTACGCGAATAGACGCTGACACGATTGCAGGTGCTAGTGAATTTGAAAACAAGTAAGGACGCGAACGTTGACGTAGCCACTCAACAATTTCTTTGCGTCCTGAAGTGTAACCGCCGGAGGCGCCACCCATTGCTTTACCTAACGTGCCGGTAATGATGTCTACTCGGCCCATTACGTCACAAAACTCATGGCTACCACGGCCCTTGTCACCGACAAAGCCTACAGCGTGTGAATCGTCTACCATCACTAATGCATCATACTTGTCAGCCAAATCACAAACGGCTTTCAAGTTAGCGATCACGCCATCCATCGAGAAAACACCATCTGTAGCAATCAACTTAAAGCGAGCACCAGCTTCATCAGCTTCTTTCAATCGAGCTTCCAACTCGGCCATATCATTGTTTGCATAGCGGAACCGCTTCGCTTTACACAAACGAACACCATCGATAATAGATGCATGGTTCAGTGCGTCAGAAATAATAGCGTCTTCTGGGCCTAATAGCGTTTCAAAAAGACCCGCATTTGCGTCAAAACATGATGAATACAAAATCGTGTCTTCCATACCAAGGAAGTCACTTAACTTTTGCTCAAGAGTTTTGTGAATATCTTGCGTACCACAAATAAAACGTACTGATGCCATACCAAAACCGTGGTCGTCCAGTCCCGCTTTTGCCGCGTCAATTAATGCCGGGTGATTTGCTAAGCCCAAATAATTATTGGCACAAAAGTTAATTACTTCATCGCCTGAACTTACTGCAATTTCAGCTTGTTGTGCAGTTGTAATAACGCGTTCAGCTTTATATAAGCCTTCCGCTTTAACTTGGTCTATTTGATCTTGCAGATGCGCATAAAAGTTCGATGACATAGTTGCCCCAAATTTCAAAGTGGTGGAATGGCACGCTTAGCGGCACATTTTCAAACTAAGCATTAGCGCTGCACAGTGTTTTTGCAAGCTAAGCTATTCAATTGGCCGCTATTTTACGCATTTAGGCAGCTAGGTACAGTCCGATGAGTGAATAAGTAAAAGGGAAAGTGAAAACTTTTATTGGCAGCGTCAGCGTCCTACTGCTGTTTACCCCGCTCAATAAGCCAAGAAGCAATATCTGCCGACAAAGACGGATTACGCTTGAGTAGCTGGCTATCTGTATGCTCACCTTTAAACAACAACATTTTTGAGCGCTTGTGACCATTCCATTCGAACAGTTCTTTACTGGTCTGGTAGCTTTCAATATTGTGGATAGGGCTGATAAAGTAGCTCGGAATATCAGTGAGGTTTTTGTATCGCTCTTTGGCAATAAAATCCATCTCAGGGCTCAACAATACCATATTTGCGACGTGCATTTGCTCGGCTGTAGAGACTGCAAAAGGAGCTGAGCAGCCTACCGCAAATATAGAAATAGCGAACTGGTTATCTACTTTATCACGCAGATAATCGTAAGCATTAAGTACATCAAGCTCCCAATAGGCACTGATCATCGCCAGTTGTTGTTGATAAGCAATAATATCTTTCGCATTTTTCTTAATGTTTTGGTGAGAAACCATAGGCGTGACACTGTTTCCAAACCCTCGTAAATCAAGCGCTAATGCGTGGAAGCCAGCCTGAGAGATGCGTTTTGCGATATCGTGATAGGGGCGACTGTCAGATTTACAGTCATGCAAAACTAAAAAGCCATCGGCTTTTTTCTTACCGGGAAAATATTGACCCGTTAACGGAAATTTATCTTTAGTGGTGATCAATATTTGATTGTCAGGCACTTTAGTGCTGGCAGCTTCTTGCGCCGACACTGACGCCATTGAGAACAAAAAAACGAGCGCAATAACCGTAAACTGCACGATAAACAGATCTCCGCATTAGCGATAAAATAGACTGACTAACAACATACCAAACTCACCCACATTGTGAAACCTAGCACCAATTACATTTAACTAATAGCAAGGTATAATGCGTTTACTTTTGACTATTGAGATTTCGGCTTTGGCATTATTCTGTTACCGATTGCTGCTACTCGTTTTTTTACCCATCATTCTCTTATTCGCAGTCGCGCGTTCTTTCAGTCAAAAAGCATATCGCAAGCGTCTGTCAGAGCGCTTGGGTATGGTACCGAACCATTTCCAATCCGGTGGGATTATTATTCACTGTGCCAGCGTAGGCGAAGTACTGGCACTTAAGCCATATATTCAGGCATGTATCGCGCGCTTTTCTGATCTCCCTATTACAGTCACCACATTTACACCAACAGGTTCTGCGCAAGTGCAACAGTTATTCGGTGACCAAGTGCAGCACTGCTATTTCCCTCTTGATGTTTTGCCCTGCAGCGCTGCTTTTTTATCAAAGCTTAAGCCAAAAGTGCTGGTCGTGATGGAAACAGAGTTATGGCCCAATATAGTTGCGCAAGCTGCGAAACGTCATTGTAAGTTATTGCTGATCAATGGCCGACTCTCTGATAAATCATGGCCGAAATACCAAAAGTTAGCTGCGCTTATTAAGCCTTGTTTAGCGAACTTCGACCAAGTGCTGACACAAAGTGAACAATATTCAGAGCGTTTTATCGCTTTAGGTGCTAACGCTTCAACTTGCCACAATATTGGTAACTTGAAGTACGATTTACGCCAAACTGAGCAAGCGTTGGCCAAACAGGCTGAACTTGAAAACCTGATAGACGAGCACAAACAAACATTGTTGTTAGCCAGCAGTCATGCCGGGGACGAACAGCTTGTAATAGACGCATTCAAATCTGACACCCTGAAAAATGAGCACCTGCGCCTCATTGTTGTACCTAGACACCCAGAACGTTTTAATGAGGTTGCTCAACTGATTAAAAGCCAAGGTCTAGATTTGGCAACCCGAGGCAACGGTGACCGCGTAACAGTGCATACGGATGTTTGGCTGATAGATACCTTAGGCGAGTTAATGTCTGTTTTCCCACTTTCTGACATCGTGATCATGGGTGGTACCTTCTCCCATATTGGTGGCCATAATCCACTTGAGCCAGCACTTTTCAAAAAGCCCATTATGCTTGGCAGTGATATGGCCAACTTTAAAGAAGTACAACAACAGCTCAGTAAAGCCAATGCCGCCATTAATTTGCCAGAGGGAATAAAGGCTGAAGTACTTGCAAAAGAAATTAAGCGATTGCTTGACGACAAAGACTTACAAGAACGAATTGGTCAAAGTGCACAGGCTGTGGTTATACAAAATCAAGGTGCCACAGAAAAAGCGCTCAGTGCTCTAGCAGTGCTACTTAGGCAATAGTCGTGTATCAATGAAAAGCCAGCGCTTTTTCGCTATTGCGTTAGCTCTGGATAATGATCTGCAATAAGTTGTCGCACTTTATCCATCACTTGATCGATAGAAATATTATCCATCAAACCTTCACCTTTTGCGCGAGTTCCCCACGGCAACTTTGCAACAGGCTTATGATGCTGCTGTTGTACCGCCTCTTTGTAATGATTCACTACATAAGCCTGATAGGTATATGGACCAGTTCGCATTGGGTTGCTGTGCGCATATAGTCCAACGACTGGCGTCGACACAGTTACTGCCATATGCGCAGGGCCTGTATCTGGAGCAATGACGAGATGAGCGATATTCAAGCAAGCTAACATTTGCGGTAACGTCGTTTGTCCAACCAAATTGATAAGTTCTTGCGGGCAATTGGCCTGAATCATCGCTGCCAGCTTTTTCTCTAACTCAGTTGGGCCACCGCAAATAACAACGCTAAAGCCCTGTTGCACTAATTTGTGGGCAACTTCACCGTAGCCAGTTGGATGCCAATTACGCTCTGCCTTGCTAGCAGCAGGACAAATAATCGCGATGGGTTTATTTGTTTGAAGTTGTTCACTTACCCACAATTGATCTTCGTCATTGATCGGCATATGCCATTCTGGCTTTTCAATCGGGACGCCAATTGCCTCAGCAAAGCCCAGAAAACCATCCAGAACATGCGGCTGTGCTTGTGGAGCAATTTTTTTATTCGTAAATAACCATTGCCCTTCCTTAGCTCGCTCACTATCAAAGCCTACTTTGACTTTTGCCTTGATCATTAAACTCGCCAAACTCGCGCGAAACGCTATTTGCATGTGTAGCAACACATCGAACTCTTCACCATTCAATGTTTGCCTTAACGCCTTATAACCGGCAAGCCCGGCGCCTTTATCAAAAACCACAAATCGCACACCTGGCAAACCTTTCAGTAGCATGGCTTCAACCTTGCCAATGACCCAAGTTATTTTGCAATCAGGATATTGCCGCTGAATAGCTTGCACCATTGCAACAGCATGGCATACATCACCAATGGCTGATAAACGCAAAATACATAGGTTTTTCGGTGCAATTATTTGACCGGGCATAAAGGAATCACCACAATAAGCGACAGACGCTGAAAAGAAAGTTGGCCTATTATCTTGAACCTGAACGCAATTGTAAATTCTGAACTGGCGACACTAGTCCCAGAGAAGCGCCGTTGGACCGTGATCAATCAGACGTGGCAAACGCAATTTATTCCAGACATGTGCCAACCCGAGTATTGGCTGGCAAAAGATCTTGTGGTGGGTCAGGCACAAGGTCGAGGCACAACATACTTTGTTGAGCACAACGAACAACAGTGGGTGCTCAGGCATTACTATCGAGGAGGATTAGTTGGCAAATTCATCAACGATAGCTACTTTTTCTCTGGGCTCGAGAGTACGCGTGCAATAAGAGAGTTTTCGCTCTTACTGAAACTCAAAGAATTAGGCTTACCCGCGCCAACACCTGTTGCTTGTCAAATCACGCGTCATGGACTCTGGTACCGTGGAGATATCATCACTACCCGGATTGAAAATGCTCAAGATCTGTTTGCTAAGCTAGTGCATACGCCTTGTAATCAAGGTATGTGGCATGAAATAGGACGTTGTATTGCTGCCTTCCACAATGCTCAGGTGTATCATCACGACTTAAACATTCACAACATTTTAATAGATGATGAAGACAAAGTTTGGTTAATTGACTTTGACCAAGGGGCCATAAAAAGTGGTAGTGACTTCAAGCAAGGAAATTTGGATCGCTTGAAGCGTTCGTTTACAAAAGAATTATCTACACACCCTCAACTGCATTGGTCTGAGCAAGAGTGGCAAATGCTTATCGACGGTTACAAAAAAGCGAGTATTTAGCTCGCTTGTTTCGCTTCTTGATGACGCTCTAAGTACATTTCACGCGCCTTCACAAACTCTGGTAATGCTTTTTCTGTTGTGTACGGACGGATAATACTCAGTATTTTCAAAACACCTTCATAAAATACGGAGGACTCGATTTCCGTATTCATGGTTTGCGTTTGGTAGAAGCTTAACCAGAAGGTATTCACTAGGCGCAAAATGCTGACCAAATCGGATAGCTCTTCATCTTCAAACTGAATCATGTCTGCATCACGCAGAGACAACATCATGTCGCTAACACGTTCACTAATAAAGTGCTGCACCTCTACATATTTTTCGCGAAGCAACGGGTTCTTCGACAATAAAACAGGTAGATTCGCATAGAAAAAGCGGAACTTTGACATTGCCTGAAATACCGCATCCATATACAAAATAATAGCATCAAGCGGCTTGATATCTGGCGAAACTTGCGGGAAAGTCTCTAGCAGTAAGTTACGCGCGTATTCTTCATAAATCGACAGAATAATGTCTTCTTTATTGCGAAAGTGATAGTAAAGGTTACCGGGACTAATACCGAGGTGGGCAGCAATATGATTAGTCGTAACATTGCGTTCGCCGTGTTCATTGAATAACTCAATGCTGGCTTGAATGATTTTATCCCGCGTTTTCATAAGCTGTGTAGTAACTCCCACTTCGGACACATCAAGCTATCATACTATCAAAAACCTCGAAACTTAAAGTATTTACTCAAAAAAACTTTACAGGAATGTTTCACATTCACTTGCCTATTCTTTCGCATTGACGCAATCTAGCTGAATCTTGACAGGTGTTAGTTTTATGAAAATAAAGAGGGGATTATGTTAGAACAATGGCACAACACGGTAAAAACACGTGATATATCAGCGTTAAAGCAATTATTAGCGGAAAATGTTGTCCTTCACTCACCGGTTATTCATCGTCCTGTAGAAGGTAGCAACATGGTGTCTATGTACCTGACAGCTGCACTGCATACTTTTGCTAATGAACACTTTACCTATGACCGAGAATTCTTTGCTGACAATGCGGCAGTGTTAGAATTTAGTACCGAAATTGACGGCATCTTCATCAATGGAATCGACATGATCACCTTTGATGATGCAGGCAAAATTATCGACTTCAAAGTAATGGTGCGCCCACTTAAGGCGATAAATTTAATTAACGACAAGATGACCGCTTTACTCGAAAAGTACAAAGCCAATCTATCGCTTTGAAAATAAGGTGATCGGGGTCTAAAATAGCGGTAATTTACAATAATTACAGATATTTCATGTCAGTTAGAGCTATTTACCCCGGCACTTTTGATCCGGTCACTAACGGTCATACCGACCTTATCGAACGCGCTAGCAAGCTATTCTCAGAGGTCATTGTTGGCGTCGCGTACAGCCCGAGTAAGAAACCTCGTTTTGATTTAGATCACCGTGTCGATATGCTAGAGCAAGTTACGGCACATTTAGATAATGTAAAAGTCGTTGGTTTTACAGGGCTTTTAGTGGACTTTGCCAAAGAGCATCAAGCTAATGTACTTATTCGCGGTTTGCGCGCTGTATCAGACTTCGAATACGAATTTCAATTAGCCAACATGAACCGTCGCTTATCTCCCGACTTAGAAAGTGTCTTCCTAACACCTGCCGAAGAAAATTCATTTATTTCTTCGACATTGGTTAAG
Source organism: Thalassotalea euphylliae (assembly GCF_042682785.1). Classification (GTDB taxonomy): domain Bacteria; phylum Pseudomonadota; class Gammaproteobacteria; order Enterobacterales; family Alteromonadaceae; genus Thalassotalea_F; species Thalassotalea_F euphylliae. Next base: position 81,906 of record NZ_JBHUIB010000007.1, read on the forward strand.
GAAGTCGCCTTACACAAAGGCGACGTGAGTGAATTTGTTCACCCCGTTGTCAAGCAAGCGTTAGAAGACTCGATGAAGTAAGACTTACTTTTGGCAGCTCGGGCAAAACACTGAGCTGCGATTCGATTGTCTGATCTCTTTCAGCGTCTCTCCGCACGTCACACAAGCCTTACCTGCTCGACCATAAACGTTTAATGATTGTGCAAAATAGCCTGGGCGACCATCTGCTTGCGTAAAGTCTTTAAGCGTAGTGCCGCCTTGTTTAATTGCCGCCGCTAACACTACTTTTATGTTGTCTGTTAACACCACACATTGTTTTTTTGTCAGTGTGCCAGCCTTTTTGGTGGGACGAATACCACTCAAAAATAGCGCTTCATTGGCATAAATATTACCGACACCAACAACCACTGGATTGTTCATAATAAACGTTTTCACAGGAACCGTTTTTTTACGTGACTTCTCAAACAAATAGTCAGCATGAAACGCGTCAGTCAGCGGTTCAGGACCTAATTTAGTCAAAATGCCCTGTTCATCGACATCATTCGCTAACCACAAAACTGCGCCAAAACGACGGGGATCATTCAGGCGCAGCATCTTGCCGTTGTCAAAGACAATATCGACATGGTCGTGCTTTTCGACAGGGACATTTTTATCGATAACACGAATAGTCCCTGACATGCCTAAGTGAATCAAAATACTACCGCTAGTAACTTTCAATATTAGGTATTTTGAACGGCGCTCGACACTGCGAATACGTTCTCCCACTGCATCTTCTAGTTGCTCTGGAACAGGCCAACGTAATTGTCGCTGACGAACATCAATGTTGGCTATGGCTTGATTGGTTATATGCGGGCTGATGCCTAAACGACATACTTCGACTTCTGGTAACTCAGGCATTATTGACCTTTTGATAATAAACCGGCTGGAATTAACTGTTGCAGCATTGGCCTAGGTAGTTGTATATACTGTCCTGTCTGGTGGTTCAGTATCACCAGACTTTCTGCCAGTGCATATAACGAATACATATTAATACGAGGATCACCAGCTAAGACCATGCTTACCAAAACCCCCTGATGCTGCTGACGATCAATCTCAATGTCTACGGCTTGACCTTGGATGTCGTGCCAAGAGCGCATCATCTGTTCAAGTCGCTGCGGCTTTATTAATTCTGGTTGAGCACGCCAGCTTTGACCAACACGTTCAATAATCACTTGTTGGTCAACCGTCATGGTCAGTATAACTTTGTTATCACCTATAACTGACTGAACCGATTTGAGGTTTTCATTACTCGTATCTTGCTCATTATTCTGAGTGAGATTAATCATCAAAATAAAGCCCATAACCGAGAAAATAATAACGTTATTCCAACCTGCTCGTGACAGCCTCATGATGCACCTACTTCTACGTTTGATAGGTCTATGATACTGAAAGCATGACAAAAGTGATACGAATGAAGAATTTCAGGCAATAAAAAACCCAGCGATTGCTGGGTTTTGCATTGTTCGAAAAAGGAAAATTACTTAATTTTCGCTTCTTTGTAAATCACGTGCTTACGTGCTTTAGGGTCGAACTTTTTGATTTCCATTTTCTCTGGCATAGTCTTTTTATTCTTGTCAGTAGTATAAAAATGACCTGTGCCAGCAGAAGAAACTAAACGAATCTTATCACGCATGACTTATTCCTTAGATTTTTTCGCCACGAGCACGGATGTCAGCAAGTACTGCATCAATGCCTTTCTTGTCGATAATACGCATACCTTTAGGAGTAAGGCGTAATTTAACGAAACGGTTTTCACTCTCAACCCAAAAACGGTGAGACTGAAGGTTTGGTAAGAAACGACGACGAGTCGCGTTTCTCGCATGAGAACGGTTGTTCCCTACAACTGGTTTTTTGCCAGTTACTTGGCAAACTTTAGCCATTTGAGTCACTCCAAAATTAATTTCAGCTCGAGCTAATTTCCCCTTGGCCGTCGCCTCGGGATCCTGAAAAAGGTGGCATATTATAGTGAAACTTAAATATGATTGCCAGCACTAATCAGTTTTTAACCAAGTTCTTGGTAATTATTTATCTTGATCAAAGAGTTACGTATTGCAAAAAAGGCATTTTATCGTCTTATTTCTAGACTGAATGACTGATTATCGTTCGAAATTAGGCGATCTTTGATCCTATCAAGGTCGCCAATTGAGACTTCTGATCTTGGCTCGACATGTGGTCAATGAGAATTCGGATAATGTGCGACTTCGCCAGTTTTGAGTCCTTCGCAAGTGCGTTGAGTTGTTCAATAGCATCTTCACTTAAGGTAAACGTGGCATGACGGAAGGGTCTGTTGCTTTCCTTTTGTAGCTCTTTTTCAGCAACCTTTTTTTCTGCAAAGGCAATCGCCTGATCCAGATCAAGCTTAGAGCCAGTGGTTTCTTGGCCACCACGCTTTACTATTTCAGGCACACCTTTAGCGTAGTTTTCCGCATCCGAAATAAATTCATCAACGGTAAAGCGTTTCTTTTTTACCGCCTTGCCTTTGCCTTTTTTAAGATCAGTTAAACTCATGGGAGTCGTCCGGCTTCATCGCTAATAGCTCTTCAGCGATGGCAATCATTTCTTGTGCCGCTTTACCTTCTGGTTCATTTTCCAATACTGAAGAGCCTGACTCTTCACTGTCGTCATATACGTTGCGGTTGTATGTCACTGCATTCAGCACATTGATGCCATATGAAGAACACACTTCTTTCGCTTCAATTATTCGATTCGCCTGTGTGGGTAAAGCGGGACATTGGGTGATAACAAATGATGCCAACATTTTAGGATTAACCATCTTACAGGTGCTTAGCATGTCTTCCATATGTGGCACCGTTTTCAAGTCACGGCGTTTTGGTCGTAATGGAATAACAACATGGTCTGCCACTGACATCGCTGCACGCAGCGCTAAGTTATCCTGTCCGCCACAGTCGACTATCACATAATCATAATGTTGATTCAGACTTAGCAAATCATTGCGAATCTTTCCGTATAATTGAATACAGTTGATGGCAGGTAAAGATGGGTCACCATTTCGGGCTTGGATCCAATCAGAGGTTGTACGTTGCGGATCACAATCAACCATTAGCACAATGGCGTTTTTGTGTTTTGCGAAATACACGGCAAGGTTTTGCGCTAAACAGCTTTTGCCGCTGCCGCCTTTCTCACCACCAACTAATATCATCATGATGCTAACTTCCTATAACTACAGGTCATTTATCCTTTCGGATTGTTTCAAGTATAGTCCAAATCCCCGCATCGCGGGTTATGCTTTAGTTTCCAGCAAAAAAGCGATATGAAACCAGCCTGTATCTTGTTTAATACAGCGTAATACAGTGCCTTTCAGGCTCTGCGCACTTGGGCTATTTCGTTTGAATATAACGGTAACAGGGGTGTCGACGGGGATTGCAATATCACTGTCTACGCGCAGGCCACCGCGCGAAAAGTCTAAACAGGCGACTTTCTTTTGTATGTCCTGACCATTATCGTTTTGCCAAACGATATCAATCAGTTCCTTTTCCATGTCCAGTCGGAAATGCTGGCGCCGTTCTATCTCATGGTTACTACTATCGGTCATAAGATGATCCTTGCTTATTCTCTCAACTCATGGTCAGCAGAATTGCTTGTTATCTGTCTAAACGTACTAAGCATTTCTCTGATATGCAAACACTTTTACATTAAATCTGGCCATGTTCTGCAAATGAGTAACATCTATTACCTGCGACAATTAAATGGTCCAGTACACGCACATCAATCAGTCGCAATGCTTTAACGAGCTGCTCTGTTATCGCCACATCAGCAAGGCTCGGTTCCAACACTCCTGTAGGATGGTTGTGAACGAGAATCACAGCGGCGGCGCGTGCCTTTAGTACCTGCTCAACAACGACTCGCGGATACACTGCAGCAGCATCTAGCGTCCCTTGGAACAATCGTTTAAAGCTAATAACTTGGTGTTGATTGTTGAGCAGCAGTACGCCAAAAACTTCATAGGGCTCTAATCCAAGTTCTGTCACCACATAGTGCTTAGTTTGGACAGAGCTACTAAGATAGTCAGATGTCTTTGCCTGCTCCTTTAGACAGCGCTTTGCCATTTCTAACGTCGCTTGCAACTGCACATACTTGGCCTGCCCAAGTCCATTGCGTTGACAGAAGCTATGTTCATCCGCCTGATAAATAGCAGCAATACTCCCAAACTCATTGATTAGCTGACGCGCCAATTCAACAACATTAGTACCTTTGACACCGGTGCGTAAAAATATCGCGAGAAGCTCAGCGTCACTGAGAGTATCCGCCCCTTGTTGAAGCAGCTTTTCCCTAGGCCTTTCAGCCTGTGGCCAACTTTGCAACATCCCTTTCTCCTTGTCTTCAATCCTTGATATACTCATGCCATTATCGTCCCAAGAGACTTAACGTTTTGAGTCTACTGACTTTTTAAGATTAGCAGCATATGGCAAGTTTACAGAATAAAAACATTGTTTTAGGTATTAGTGGCGGCATTGCTGCATACAAAGGTCCTGAGCTTGTACGCAGACTCAAAGAGCAAGGTGCAAATGTACGTGTTGTGCTCACCGAGTCGGCCAAAGCTTTTGTGACACCTTTATCGTTACAAGCCGTTTCTGCAAACCCGGTAGCAGATGACTTGCTTGACCCTCAAGCCGAACTTGCAATGGGACACATTGAATTAGCAAAATGGGCCGACCTATTATTGGTTGCACCGGCAACGGCAAACACCATTGCAAAATTAGTGCATGGTTTAGCAGATGACTTACTTTCAACGATAGCTTTGGCAACACCCGCCCCAATAGCAATTGCACCAGCGATGAATCAACAAATGTGGCACAACGCTATTAGTCAGCAGAACATCGAAAAAGCAAAAGCAGCGAGCTTTGCGTTATTGGGGCCTAGCAGCGGTGAACAAGCCTGTGGAGACGTCGGCTTGGGACGCATGCTCGACGTACCCGAATTGGTTACTGCCGTTTCAGACCTTTTTGTTGAGCAAACACTAGTTAACCAGCATTGGGTGATTACCGCAGGTCCAACGCAAGAACCGATAGACCCTGTTCGCTATATCTCCAATCACAGTTCAGGAAAAATGGGGTATGCTATTGCACAAGCCGCGGCATCCCTAGGCGCGAAAGTAACGTTAATATCCGGGCCAACAAAATTATCAGTGCCAACAAACTGCCAACGTATTGATGTGCTCAGTGCTGCTGATATGCACACAGAAGCACTGAGTGCAGCACCCAATGCAGATGTCTTTGTTGCCTGTGCTGCCGTCGCAGATTACCGTGTAGCCAACGTTGCCGATCAGAAAATCAAAAAACATGAAGATGCGATGCAAATCAACTTGGTAAAAAATCCAGATATCGTGGCTGATGTTGCAGGTTTAACCGAAAATCGACCGTTTACCGTTGGCTTCGCAGCAGAAACACAAGATGTTGAACAATATGCTCGAGGCAAGCTAAAAAAGAAAAACCTTGATCTAATTGCTGCTAACAACGTATCTACAAAAGGTATTGGCTTTAACAGTGACGATAACGCATTAACCTTGTATTCGGCAGATGACGCGATCGACTTGGGCCACCACAGTAAGAAAGCACTCGCAGCGGCATTGGTTGATGCTATCGCCAGACAGCGCAGCTAATCATCCGTAAGCAAGTCTTTACTTACTTCTATATACGCTATTAATAAATTTGCCAATTTGTGGCTTGAAGTGGTGTTAATGATACCGCTAAAATCAAGCCTCAAAAAATGACAGAGAAGTCTTACATGTCAACAAACGAAAAACCAAGTCGTAAACAACAAATCCTAGAGTGCCTTGCACTAATGCTGCAAAGTAGCCCAGGGCAACGCATCACTACCGCAAAGCTTGCGGCTGAAGTTGGTGTGTCAGAAGCCGCGTTGTATCGTCACTTTCCATCCAAAGCGCGTATGTTTGAAGGCCTGATTGAGTTTATTGAAGAATCCATCTTCTCTCGTATCAATTTGATTTTGACCGATCACAAAGAGGCGCTAGTGCGCTGTCACCATATTCTGCATGTGCTGTTAGTGTTTTCAGAACGCAACCCTGGTATGTGCCGCATTTTGTCTGGTGATGCCTTGATGGGTGAAAACGAACGTTTACGCGCTAGAGTAAATCAGTTCTTTGAAAAGTTAGAGTCGCAATTTAAACAAGTTCTGCGAGAGCGTAAACTAAGAGAAGGTAAAAGCTTCTCTGTAAGCGAGCAAGCATTGGCAAATATGCTTGTCTCATTTGCAGAAGGAAAAATTGGCCAGTACGTTCGTTCAGGTTTCGCGAAAAAACCGAGTGACGAATTTAATGAGCAATGGCAATTTTTAATGGCAAGCAAGTAATTGCATCGTAACGCCAGCCTAGCTGGCGTTTTTTATATGTAAAGTAGGTAAATTTTATGTCTCAGCTGTCACATCTCGCGCCGAATACCCTTTGGCAACTATTCGAGCACATTTGTAGCATTCCCCACCCATCAAAGCATGAACAAAAAATATCAGCTTGGATCCAAGCATGGGCCAAAGACCTTGGTATTTCAGTAAAAGAAGACGCTGTCGGTAATTTAATCCTTAAAAAGCCAGCAACAGCGGGTATGGAAGACCGCAAAGGCGTTATTTTACAAGCGCACATGGACATGGTGCCGCAAAAAAACAATGACACGGAACATGATTTTTTAACCGACCCTATACAGGCTTATACCGTTGAAGAAGCTGATGGTCTATGGGTAACGGCTAAAGACACAACGTTAGGTGCAGACAATGGTATTGGCCTAGCATCAGCGCTCGCGGTATTGGCAAGTGACGATATAGCACACGGCCCACTGGAAGTGCTCGTCACTATTGATGAAGAAGCAGGCATGACCGGTGCATTTGGTCTTCAGCCAGGCGAATTCGACGGCGACATTCTCATCAACACTGATTCCGAGCAAGAAGGCGAAGTGTACATGGGTTGTGCTGGCGGTATCGACGGTAATGCAAGTTTCAAGCTTGCCTTTGACGACGTGCCAGCCAACACCACGGCATTCAACTTATCAATCAGTGGATTGAAAGGCGGACATTCGGGTGTTGATATTCACACGGGGCGTGCCAACGCGAACAAATTACTTGTGCGCTTCTTGCTGTCAGCAACGCGCGAGTTCGACATCCGCTTAACTGAATTAAATGGTGGTAGTTTGCGAAATGCTATCCCTCGTGAAGCAGATGCAAGCTTTGTCGTCTCAAATGAACATGTACCCGCGTTAAAAGCGGCTGTTGATAACTACTTGAGCCAAATTCGTAGCAATTTAAAAGCGATTGAAACAGACATCGACATGCTATTAATTTCGCCTGAAGAATTTGACGAGTGTTGGCAAGCTGATATCCAAGGCCGCATTTTAAATGCCTTAAATGGGTGTCCAAACGGTGTTGTTCGCATGAGCGATGAAATTGAAGGCATTGTTGAAACGTCACTGAACCTGGGTGTAATGCGCTGTAAAGGCAATAAGTTTGTCGCACAAACCTTAATTCGCAGCTTACACGACGACGGCCGTTTAGAAACAGAACAGAGTGTCCGTTCAGTATTTGAGTTGGCAGGTGCTGATATCGAGTTTTCTGGCGCCTACCCTGGCTGGAAACCTGATACAGATTCCGCAATCATGAACGTGGTCAGAGAAACCTATAAAGATCTATTCGGCAAAGTACCGGAGATCATGGTTATCCATGCAGGTCTTGAATGTGGCCTATTTAAAACGGCCTACCCGCATTGGGATATGGTGTCGTTTGGACCTACCATTAAATTCCCGCACTCACCTGATGAAAAAGTCAACGTTGAAACCGTCAGCCAATACTGGGAGCTTATGCTAGCGGTATTGAAAAACATCCCAAAAGCCTAACTTTTTCTGGAAAATAAAAAGCGAGCTAGATAGCTCGCTTTTTTTGACCTCAATCAAACTTAGACTAAAGTCGAGTACCATTTTTCAACAAGCTATTCTTATAATGCAATGGGGAAAACTAAACAGGCAATATTTATGATTCAGCCGGACAACATTATTATCGCGGATGATCACCCCCTGTTTCGCCAGGCATTGCTCGCAACGCTGATGCCAAAGTTTGCCAACTGTAAATGGCAAGAAGCACAGACAATTGCAGAACTAGAACAACAATTAATTGCACATGCTGATGCTGATTTATTGATACTCGATCTCAATATTCCTGGCGGTCACGGGTTTAACAATTTGGTCAATATTCGAAAACAATACCCACAGCTTCCGGTTGTGATAATTTCCGCGCACGAAGATAACGACACGATAGGCAAAGCTATTGAGTTGGGTGCTGCGGGTTTTATCCCTAAATCAACACCGGTAGATACCATTTACCAAGCTATCGTTGATGTCATTGCGGGTAAACAGTGGTTACCTTCACAATTCCAGCAAAAAGCGCCGGAAGCTGAATATCACGACATAGCAGAAAAGGTCGCAAGCCTGACGCAACAACAGCACAAAATTTTAATGATGTTTGCTGAAGGTATGTTAAATAAGCAAATTGCTTATGATTTAAATGTTAGTGAGGCAACCATAAAAGCGCATGCCACAGCTATTTTTAAAAAGCTCAATGTGAGGAATCGTACTCAAGCCGTTATCGCTATAGGGCAGCTCGACTTATCTGACCAAGAGTTCCATCACTCCTAACCTGCATAGGTTTTAATGGTTACTCAGCACCGACATATTGTCGGTGCAACTTATCGGCAAGTTTAGCGCTTATCATGGCGCGAAGTGCCGCAGGTTTTACCATTTTCCGCATATAGCCCATATCCGCGTTTGCCGCTTTTTCAGCAATGTCAGATTCGGTAGTCGCGGTGATCAAAATTGCAGGTAAATAGACCTCACACATTGCCCGTAATTGCTCAACAACCGCAATACCGTTGTCAGTTTTTGATAGTTGATAGTCGACGAGCACAATATCGACATCGAACTTGTGTTGTTCAAACATATCAAACGCGCTTTTTGCATTATCCGCGGCCAACACATGGCAGTCCCAACTGGATAACATCTCAACCATGCCACTGAGTACATCTTCATCATCATCAATACATAAAATCGTTGTGTTTTTCAGTGGTACAGTTGCTGCTGGGATGCTCGGTTGTGATTTTTTCACCGCGGCAACACGTGGCAGAGATATAGCAAAACAACACCCTTTGCCTTCGACCGAGGACAGCGTCAACTCATGATTCAACAGCTTACTAAGCCCTTTGGTAATATTTAGCCCCAACCCTAAGCCTTGTGTCGTTAACGACTGCTCATCATTAAGCTGGGTAAACTCTTCAAACACCAATTCTTGCTTGTCTGGAGCGATACCAGGCCCTGTATCAAGCACTTGAATTTGCACATGTTGTCCTTGATGACGTGCACCCAATAACACTTTGCCTGGGCTTGCGTAACGGAAAGCGTTAGTAAGCAAGTTTTGAATCATGCGTCGTAGCAACTGCTTGTCTGAATACACCCAAGCCCTGCTGCAAACGACATGGAAATCTATTTGATTGTTTTGTGCGGATACGGAAAACTCATTTGCAAGCCCATCAAATAACTCACCCAACGAAAAAGGCTCGCATTGCGGTTTTACATTGCCACTCTCAATGCGCGCGATTTCAGCAAGCTCTGCCAATAAGTCATTCGCCACTTTTAAAGAGTGACCGATACTTTCTACATGACGTTGTTGCTGCTCCGTTAAATTATGCTGATTTGACAAGGCTTCCGTAAATAAGCGTGCCGCTTCTAACGGCTGCATTAAGTCATGACTGCATGCTTTAAGATAAAGGCTCTTTTTAACATGTGCCTGCTCTGCCCTTTTGCGAGCTAAACCGAGCTCTCTATTAGCCATGGCGAGCTTTTCGGTACGTTCATCAACTAATGCCTCTAAGTCGACATTTTCAGCTTTAAGCAGCTGCTCTGCTTGTCGATACGCGGTGATATCTGAAAACAACATCACAAAGCCACCGTTAGGCAAAGGGTTACCTTCAATGCGTATGACTTTATCATCCAAGGTACGCTCTGATTCATGTGAGCTGCCTTGACGCAAAAAGTCAACGCGCCGCTTGACCTGAGCTTCGGCTTCACCCGGCCCACATAACCCACGTTCTACGTTGTATTTGATTAGCGACGCGATTGGGCTGCCAACAAATACCAATGACTCTGGATAATCAAATAAGTCGAGGTATTTTCTATTCCACGCCACCAAATTGAGGTCTTTATCGATTATCGAAATACCCTCACTGGCGTTCTCGATTGCACTTTGCAGCAAACTTTGACTAAATCGCTGCTGCTGCGTCGAAGCCTCTTCTACCAACAAGGCAAGTTCATCCAGTGCAATATCTCTACCTTCAAGAGCAGAAGACAGTACCAGCCGCGCAGATGATGCACCCATCACGCCAGCAAGTGTATTTTCAGTATGCTCCAGTAGTAGTTGATTGAAGCGAGCCGAGCCTACTTCATCTTTATCCACCGCCAGTAAAAACACTTGAAAACTTTGCTTCGCTTTCTTGTCACCGACAAAGCGAGACACCAGCAGTTCAAGCTCTTTTTGGTTCACCACTCGCTTTTTCTGTACATCCAAAGACGATGGCTGTTGCCACTCCAAAAAGACAGACGCTTGCACACGCTCTTGCACACTCTGGCGACTGATTTGAGAGATAATGTAAATAACAAATACGTTTGCCAACAAACCCGCCAACGTAACCAGTGTATTGGTTGGTAGCAATGCATTTTCAAACGGTTTTGCGTACAAGCCAAACTGAGGTAAGAAGCTTAATAATAACCAAACTGAGAAACCAACCAATATGCCTGCATAAACGCCAGTTAAACTCGCTCGTCGCCAGTAAAAGGCCGCGATTAACGCAGGTGTCAATTGGGCAAATGCGCCAAATGCGACTTCGCCAAGAGACGATAATGTATCAGGGGAAGCAAACAAAAAGACTAAATACCCCAACATGATGACGAGCAGCACAAGTAGCTTTCTGATTTTAAGAAGATTTACCCTGAAGGCATCGTAGTCTTGGGTTTGCTGTTTTTGATAGCGATACAAGAATGGGAAAACTATTTCATTACTCAGCATAGTACTTAGTGCGATGGCAGAAATAATCACCATGGAGCTCGCTGCCGATATTGCCCCTAAAAATGCCAAAAGCGACAGCCATTGTTGCCCGCCAAACGCAGGTAAGAAAAGCACATAGGTATCAGACGGTACTTGACCACTTAATAAATGCTCACCCGCTAAACCAAGCGGTATCGCCACTAGTGCGAACACCAGCAAATAGATTGGGAATAACTTTCTACTAACATGCGTATCTTTTGCATCTTGCAGTTCAACCACCATCACTTGAAACTGTCTTGGTAGCGACAAAAAGGCCGCCATGACAATCACCAACATAGCTAGCAAAGCAGATAAATTAGGTAGCTCCAGCTGACCCGCGACTTTTAAACTCGCCTCTGTTTCTTGCCATAGCGCCACCGGGCTGTCGAACATAAAAAATGACACAAAAATACCGACAGCAATAAAAGCGAGTAATTTGACCAATGACTCAAAAGCAATCGCTAGCATCACACCAGGGTGGCGCTCTGTCACATCAAGATGTCGAATGCCAAATACGATAGTAAAACCGGCTAAAAATAAGCTGACAATAAACCCAAACTGCCCTTGGCTGGCAGATGGGCTGACTTGTAGTTGCTCGAACGAATAAACAATACCTTTAAGTTGTAGTGCGAGGTAAGGCATCGTACCTATCAACGCCACAATCGTTACCATAATCGCAAGGTTGTGTGATTTACCAAAGCGCGCCGCCAGTAAGTCAGCTATCGAGGTGAGATTGAGCTTTAAACTGATCCGGATAATTCGCTGCAAGAAAGGCCATGCGACGACAAAAATGAGTATTGGCCCCAGATAAATGGGAAGATGCGATAGAAAATTAGTGGCCGCCTGCCCTGTCGTACCCAAAAAGCTCCACGAGGTGCAATAAACCCCCAATGTCATTGCATAAATAAACGGTTGCCAACGCTTAGAAATTTTATGGCGATAAGTATCACCAAAATACGCGATCGCAAAAAGTAGTCCTATGTATCCAAGACTAATAACGATGAGTTGCCAATTCGCGAACACAGCTTTGTCTTTTCCTTATCTAATTCGAGAGTATATGGAGTGCACTCTGGCTAACTAGGTGTCTTGAGCTTCTACTTAACGGTTTGTGTATAAAACTCACTTATATATTTACCACCTTTAATACTGACAATCACTCGCATTTTTTGCTTTTCGCCTTTGCTGCTTATCTTCTCAGCTAGGCCAGTTTCTGATTGCCAATAATAAGGAGTGCTCGCCATCGCAAGCTGGTAAGTCTCATACTGCCCTGGAGCATTGACCATGAACAACACAGCGTCATCCACTGGAAACGTTGAATTGACGGTAGTTATTCCGTTTTTATCCAAAATATTGACCTTAAACTCACCAGCACTCAGCACACAAGACTCATTAATGACATCGCAATGCCCCTCTGGTACTAGTTGAAACACTTTCTCTTCACTCGCTTTGTGCTCAAGGTAGTAATCGGATGCGATATAGCCCCCTATGGCTAAAAACGGGGCAATAAAAATGGCAATTTTTTGATGGCGATTCATACAACATCCTCAAAAATTTTAGTAGCGACCTAACGAAAAGAAGGCTCCAAAGCATAGCAATGGAGCCTTAAAACGACGAGTGCTTAGTGGGAACCTAAAATACACACTCGCTTAACCTTAGTGATCATGCGCTCCCGCTATTTCACCATGCGGTGAACGGAAGTTATCCACCATATCTTGAATATGACTAGGTGCTGGACCTGTCGCTTTCAAGACAATAAAGGCAACGGCAAAGTTCACTACCGCACCGACTGAACCAAAGGCATTTGGCGAGATACCAAAGAACCAGTTTGGCTCCATACCACCTAGGAAAGACGTGCCTGGAATAAACATGATGCCCTTGTGCTGGAATACATAAAGCATGGTAACGCCAAGGCCTGCACACATACCGGCAATTGCCGCTTTACTGCTCATGTTCTTCGAGAAGATACCCATCATCAATGCAGGGAAGATACTCGATGCTGCTAAACCGAATGCCAGCGCTACAGTACCCGCAGCGAAACCAGGCGGATTCAAGCCGAGATAACCCGCAAACAGAATAGATATCGTCATCACAATGCGACTTGCCCGAAGCTCACTTTTCTCGCTCATATCCGGCATCAAGACCCCTTTCATTAAGTCATGAGAAACGGCCGAGGATATGGCTAACAGTAAACCTGCTGCCGTTGATAGCGCGGCCGCTAAACCACCTGCTGCCACTAGCGCAATGACCCAGTTAGGCAAGTTCGCGATAGAAGGATTCGCAAGAACCATGATATCGCGGTCGACCTTCACCATTTCATTGGTTTCAGCGTCTGCTACATATTGGATTTTGCCATCACCATTTTTATCTTCGAATTTGAGTAAACCAGTGCGCTCCCAGTCTTTAAACCATTGTGGACGCTCTGCGTATTCAAGGTTTTGACCTGCTGCTGGCTCTATGGTGTTCATTAGGTTGAAGCGCGCCATTGCACCTACTGCCGGTGCTACCGTGTAAAGTAACGCGATAAAGACAAGTGCATAACCTGCTGACTGACGTGCCGCTTTTACTGAAGGTACAGTGAAGAAGCGCATAATAACGTGTGGCAAACCAGCCGTACCAATCATTAATGACATGGTATAGGCAAACATTTCAACGCCACCGAGTGTCGAGGTCGTGTACTCTTTAAAACCAAGATCGGCGACCACCATATCCAGTTTATCTAGCAGGTATACGCCACTGCCATCTGCCAATGTCGAGCCTAAGCCCAATTGAGGAATTGGATTGCCTGTCAATTGAAGGGAAATGAAAATAGCAGGAATGGTATAAGCAGTAATCAGCACCACATACTGTGCAATTTGCGTGTAGGTAATCCCTTTCATACCGCCTAGCGTTGCGTAAACAAATACCACAAACATACCTATGTATAGGCCCATGTCGTATTCCACTTCCAAGAAGCGAGAAAAGGCAACGCCAACCCCTTTCATTTGACCGATGATATAAGTCACTGACGCGATAATCAGACACACAACCGCAACGATACGTGCTGTTCGTGAGTAGAATCGGTCACCAATAAATTCAGGTACCGTGAACTTACCGTGCTTACGCATGTAAGGCGCCAAACACATCGCCAGCAGCACGTAACCACCGGTCCAGCCCATTAGGAATACAGAGCCCCCGTAACCTAAAAAGGCAATAAGACCGGCCATGGAAATAAACGAAGCGGCACTCATCCAGTCAGCACCAATCGCCATACCGTTTTGCAGTGGCGTAATACCACCACCAGCAGCGTAAAATTCACTGGTGGAGCCTGCGCGTGCCCACCACGCTAGAAAGAAATATATACCGAAGGTGCCGCCAACGGCGATCCAGGTGTAGAGTTTTAGTTCATCCATTATGACTCCTCCTCCACGTTATACTTTTTATCCAACTGATTCATTTTGGCGCTATACCAAAAAATCAACGCGACAAAGGTATAAATAGAGCCCTGCTGTGCAAACCAAAATCCAAGCTTATAACCCCCTAAGCGGATTTCATTTAACGGTTCGACAAGTAATAACCCAAACCCGAACGACACGATGAACCAGATGGCGAGACAGATTAAAATTAGACGCAGATTTTCCTGCCAATAACTCTTTTCCACGATTCTCTCCTCGCTGTTGCCTGTTTTACTGATATTGTTTTAGTTGTCTTTAGTTGGCTGTTTGCCAACTTATCATTCACCCTAGCAAGTAAATTTGGTCGCAGGTATTAAACTTTAGTCTAGGTTCATTGCAAAACCATTGACCATGTAACAGCGGTGCACTAAAACTGAACATGTTGGAGATAACAAAGGCGGCGCTATGGATAACGAACTGAGTGAGCTTTACGCATTTATTGGCAGTATTGCGCCTTTCGAGCAATTGCCTGAAAGCGTCATCATACAAATCGTCAAGCAAATTACGATTTGTTATGTGCCACAAAATCAACCATTGCCACCGCCTAATATTGAGTCACCGAGTTTTTATATTGTCCGCAAGGGCGCACTAACGTATCGAAACCAACAACAAGAACTTCTGGGTAAATATGGGGAAGGCGATATTTGTACGATATTTTGCTACCCCGAAAAATATCAAGACATTGAAGTCAGTTCAGAAGAAGACTGTTTGTTGTATGCACTTGATAAACAAAAGTTGCTAGGCTGTTTAATTGAATCCCCTGCCATTATTAGCTTTTTTGAACAATCTGCAGAAGAGCGACTCAAGCACACCGTATCAGATTTACATCAGGCGGCTGTTGTTCAGGCAAGCCTCACAAACACCCCGATAGAGCAGCTATATCAAACGCCAGCGGCAACGATACTTTCTTCCCAGTCCATTCAGCAAACCGCTATCAAAATGACTGAGCTTGGCTTTTCATGCTTAGTGGTGGTCGACAACGACGAACACGTCGTCGGCATAGTGACTGACAAAGACTTTCGCCGCCGTTGCATTGCCTCGGGTATGGATATCAACAAACCTGTTGCAGAGATTATGACGCCGAATATCCAGATGTTAGATATTCGCCACACCGCCTTCGATGCACTCATTGCCATGACATCACGCCATATTCACCACCTTCCTATCACTGCTGAAGGCCAACTTGCGGGTATGGTGACCATTACTGACCTTATGCATTTTGAAGAGCAGAATGCCGTCAACATGACCAGCCTTATTCACAAAGCAAGCTCGGTTGACGAATTAGTGGATATCAGCAAACTCATCCCACAGCTGCAACAAAAACTAGCGAAACTTGGCACCCCCGCAGAACATGTTGGGAAAGCAATTAGCGCCATTACCATGGCGTTAACCATCAAGCTTATTGAACTGGCTGAGTCGCTATACGGCAAAGCACCAGTGCCGTTTGCTTGGGTTGCCGCTGGGTCACAAGCAAGACAAGAACAGTTGGCCCATTCTGACCAAGATAATGCGTTGATTATTGATAACGCCATGCAGCCAGAACACACTGCGTGGTTCGAACGACTAGCAACATTTGTCTCAAATGGTTTGCATCAGTGTGGCTTTATTTACTGCCCAGGTGATGTGATGGCGACCAATGAAAATTGGCGACAAACAGAAGCGCAATGGCACAAATACTTTAAGCAATGGATAAATACACCTAAACCTCAAGCACTCATGAACGCCAGCATCTTCTTCGATTTAGCCCTTGTTTATGGCGATGCTTCTTTGCTCCATCGTGTCCAAAAGCAAATGCTACAGCAAACACAGAATGCGAGCTTGTTTATCGCACACTTGTCAAAAAATGCGCTACAACATAAACCCCCATTAGGTTTTTTCAGAGATTTTGTACTGATTTCCGAAGGTGAGCATAAGAAAACGATGGATCTAAAACATAACGGCATTGCGCCTATTGTCGATCTTGCCCGCATCTACGCATTGCAAGAGGGTGTAACCGCAGTAAACACCATAGAGAGACTAGAAAAAGTTGCAGGTAGCCGCTCCCTCACTAAATCATCAGCGGCCAACCTAATCGACGCTTTTCAGTTTTTAACCTCCTTACGCTTACATCATCAAGCGCGACTAGTAGAGAAACAGAAAAAGGCAAACAACTATTTAGCCCCCAAAGAAATTTCAAGATTAGAAAGAGAACACTTAAAAGATGCTTTCAAAGTAATAAAAACCTTACAAGACAACCGCCAAGCGGTTTACTGATCATGTTTGACCATTTCTTCGGCTATGAAGCTAAACGTCGAAAGCTGCTCGCCACCGTTAAACACAGCGCATTAAAACACTATTTATCGGTACCTCTTCCAGCCACTAAAAGCCCTATTGCCGACGTGAATCTGCTATCTCTCGACTTCGAAACAACGGGGTTAGATGCCAGAAATGATGCGCTGTTAAGCATTGGCTATGTCGACGTCACAAACCTCGCTATTCCACTTGCGTCTTCTGAGCACATATTGGTACAGCCTGATACAACCGCACAGCAAGATCAGGTCGTGTTGCACCAGATAACAGAACAAGAACAAGCCAGTGGCTGTTCGCTCGCTGAAGCCGTCGAACAGTTACTTATAGCACTGTCTGGCAAAGTCATGTTGGCACATTACGCCCATATTGAATTGAGCTTTTTAAAGCAAGCCTGTTTAAAACTGTATGGTGTCGCTCCCCCGTTTCCCGTTATAGACACCTTGGCACTCGCCAAACGGCGTCTTGATAAAAGGCAAGTCCCATACGACCCGTCGCAGCTTCGATTAGTCGCGCTAAGAGAACACTACACACTCCCTAAATACTATGCGCACAACGCACTAAATGATGCAGTAGCAACCGCTGAATTGTTTCTTTATGAACTCAATCACCATCATCAAACAAATGCGCCACTCAAAGAGTTTTTACGCTAGTAACTTTTTAACCAATTGTTAGTTAATGTTACTAACTGTATTGGTTATTTTTACCACCGGCTTATTATCCACCCTCAGGCAGGAAAATATATACTCTATATTTTTCAGTTGGTTACGATTTTTTTCGCAAATGGCACACAGCTTGTTATGTAAGAGACAAGACTAGCGATTCAATCTTTTAACAGGATGTAGAAAATGAAAAAATCAATTTTAGTGTTATGCGGCATGTTATTAACTTCAGGTATGGCACATGCAACTAACCAAGCAGACTTGCTTGATGTAAAAACCTACAAAGCAGAATACGAGACAGCTATTTCTCTTTACCAACAAAAAGACTATACAAATGCATTGCCTGCGCTAGAAGTCATGGCTCAACGCGGTGAGAAAAAAGCGCAGTATATCCTTGGCACTATGTACTTAAATGGCCAAGGCACTGCTCAAGATTTAATGAAAAGCTACGCATGGTTGAGTGTCGCAAATGAGCAAAAGAACAAGCATTGGAAGCGCCCATTAAACATGTTGAACGACAAGTTGCCCGCTGACTACCTAACCATCGTAAGTGAAGAAGCAGACAAATATCAGGCACTTTACGGTGTAAAAGCACAGAAAATGAAATGTCGTAACATCAAAACACTGGGCTCTAAAAAACCAACACATATGTGTATGAAGTCAGAAGTAAAAGATGGTTACTACTATGTTGCAGGCCAGTCTGTAGCAGCAAACTAATCCCTGGAACTTTCGTGGTTCAAGCCCTTGTCCCAACCAAGGGCTTTTTTATGTCCAAAAAAAAAGCCACCGCAGGGGTGGCAAGTCGATAGAGGGAATCGAAATCGTTAGGCTTGGTGTTTTTTTAACATCCCAAACAACGCATCTTTATGTTGCAACCTCAATTTTTTACGCTGCTCTAAATATTCATCTGATGTGTTTTCAACGCCTGTTTCAATGCGAATCACTTCGTGATCAAGTTCGTGATACTCTTTAAATAGTCGAGCAAAGTGAGCATCGGTCATTTTTAACTCTCTAATAGCATCTTTAAACTCTGGAAATTCGTGATGTAAGTCGTGTTTTTCATTCAACATGAGCTTTTCTCCCTAAATTTATAACGCGCATTTAACGCAGAAGTCGGTGTAAGGCAATGTCTTCAATCTAGCAGCAGCAATACTTTCGCCACACTTAGTGCAAGCACCATATTCATCTTTATGCACTCGCTCCAAAGCACGTTTTACTTGCAGCAATTCCGTTTTCGCTTCCTGGCGAATTTCGTCAAGCACCTGATCGTTCTCACACTCAGTCGTTTGCTCGGCAAAATCAGCACTACGGCCTTTTTGAAAGTCTTTCTCTATCGCATCAATCCGCGTAGTTAGCTCGACTTGCTTCGCTCTCAAGGTGTCGATAATTGTAGGTGAAACCATAACGCACTCCTTATTTGATAGTTTCAGTGTACGCCTCTACTGGTCAGATGTTTTGATCTAGAACAAAGTTGGAATCGTTACTTTGGCAACAAATATTTAACAGCTCAATAACACCTCACGACATCCGAAATTGTTATATTATTTCAATATAAACATATGGTTACGCGCTAAATTTCTTTTGTTACTTTTGTTTTTCCGACAGCGAAATGCTATACATAGTCTTTTAGTCGCCATTTATTTCGTTCGGAAAACTTTTGTGAAAATTGGCCCGCTTATATTTCTCTCGCTTTTAACGTTATCAACGCTAGTTTTTGCGAATGATTTTCAAACTGAGTTTGACGAAATCAGTCAATTACCGAATAAGTCAGAGCAAATTGAACGCTTTCAAGCATTGGCAATGCAGCCAGAGCTTGCACCTTCCGACGCCTATAAAGCGATGAAAGCCCTTATTTTTGCTTTGCTTAATGAAGATAGATTGGAAGAGGCATCGGCAGCCGCTCAACAGGCAACAATGTATGCAGGTAAATTCAAATTGGCAGAAGCAGAAGCTGAAGGATATAAACTGCTCGGTGTTACGCATTACTATCAAGGCAATCACCAGCAAGCTGTAGAGGCCTATCAGCTCTCGCGGGAACTTTATCTGAGTTTAGAATTACCGGTAAAAATGGCACACGTTCTCAATAACTTAGGTCTTGTTTTTTCAGAGCTTGCAGAGTATCGCAGAGCATTAAATGTCTACCAATCTGCAGACAAGTTATACCAGCAATATGGTGATGAGAGCGATAAGTTAGATATTAGGCATAACATCGCATTGATTTACATTCATTTAAATCAGTTCGAATTTGCGATTAGTACGTTACTTGAACTGGAAGACGCATACTCAACGCTAGACAAACCGAGTGATTTAGCGATGGTGCAGCAAAACCTTGCCATTTCCTATAAACACGCAGGTGAATATGAGCTTGCACGCAACAAAGCGTTAGCGGCATTGGAATACAACCAACGAGCAGGCAGTGAATATAACCAAGCAACGCAAATGCATAATTTGTCCAGTATCTACTTTCATCTTGAGCAGCCAGAAACCGCCATAGATTATGCCGAAGCTGCGGTAAAACTAAGTCGGGAACACAATAATCAACGTGTCTTAGCTGGCGCTTTGCAAGTGTTGGCAAAAGGTCATTTTTATCGCAAAGAGTTTGATAAAGCGCTAGCTGCACTGCAAGAGTCTATTGATATCTCTGAAAGCACAAGTTATCGAAATGCCATCGCTGATAAGTCAGCGCTTATGGCGCTTATTCTTGCGGCTAAAAAAGACACGGCAACGAGCCTCAGTTATTTCCATGAGTACATTAAAAACGTGAATCTTGAGTCTAACGAGCGGCTGAACGAACAGCTAGCAAAATTTGAATCAGGACAGCTCACATTAAAAATCGAGCAATTGGAAGCCAGTAAGCAAAAGCAGCATGAGTACGAACAACAAATTCGCCTATACATGCTGTTGAGTTTCGCATTATTTATGCTCGCGTTGTTTATGTTCTATCGTAAATCTCTCGATAAAAAAATGCGTAGAGAGCTCGAACGTACTGTTGAAAGTCGTACAGAGCAGCTGCTTGATGCCAACAAACAACTACTGGATTTGAGTCTGTTGGACAGTTTAACCACTGTACATAATCGCCGAAGCTTCGATCATGACCTGAAAAATTTGTGGTGTGAAAAAGAAAGCAATGATGGCGAATACGTACTTATCTTTGCAGATGTAGATTACTTTAAAAAATTCAACGACCTGTATGGACACCTTGAAGGCGATAGAGCATTAAAAGAAGTCGCAAAAACGATTAAAAAACTGGTGCGTGATGATGATCGCGTGTATCGCTACGATGGAGAAGAGTTCGCAATTATAATGACTAATCGCGGTGTCGATGCGGCCAAAATGATCTTTGAGCGCGTCCAGTATGCCATTCACCAACTTAACATATCCAACGATGGAAGCGAGCATCGAATTTTGACCCTAAGTGCCGGTATGGCAGAGTCGACAGAAGCTAATTCATATGCGCATTTAGTTACCCTAGCTGAGCAACGCTTATACAAGGCCAAATCACAAGGCCGAAACCAACTTATCGACAAAACAGTGGGTTAAACCACTCATCAAAACATACCTCTATACGACTAAAGTCTAATACTGAAATCTGTAAGTCTTAGACTTAGGTCTAATTCCCCAAAACCCATTCTGTCTCTAACGTAATGCCATTACAGCAAAACTCGCGTACGCGATGTTCGGAGACAAACAATGACTGAAGCGAAACAACCTGACATTTTCCATCCAAGCGAAGAGGTTATTGCGCAGGCAAACGTTCAAGACTACGACGCTACTTACCTACATTCAATTGAAAATCGTGAGGCTTTTTGGGCTGAACAAGCCGAAACATTAGGTTGGTATAAAAAGTGGGATTCGGTGCTAGATGAATCTGAAGCGCCATTTTACAAGTGGTATGACGGCGGTGAAATTAATATCGTCCACAACGCTATTGACCGCCATTTGGAAAATGCTAACCGCAACAAAATGGCGATTATTTGGGAAGGTGAAAACGGCCAAGTTCGCAACTTTTCCTACAATGGATTGAATCGTGAAGTATGTCAGTTTGCCAATGTACTCAAGAGCATGGGTGTGGAAAAAGGTGACATTGTTACCATCTACATGCCACAAATTCCTGAGCTTGTCTTTGCAATGCTGGCCTGTGCCAAAATTGGCGCTATTCATTCCGTGGTTTACGGTGGCTTCAGTACCGAAGCTTTAGCCTCTCGTATTGATGACGCGCAGTCACGCGTGCTGATCACAGCTGACGGCGGCTGGCGACGCGGAAAAGCGGTCGATTTAAAATCTATCGCCAACGACGCCATGATGCGCTCACCTAGTATTGAGGTATGTATCTGCGTTAAGAACAACGAGCTTGATGTTGAAATGGAACCTGCACGTGATTTTTGGTTACACGACCTAAAGGCACTACCTATCGCAAGCAGCAAATGTGAAACGGAACGCACGAGCTCCGAAGATCCGCTCTTCATTCTGTACACCTCAGGCACCACGGGTAAGCCAAAAGGCATGGTACATACTCACGGTGGTTATTCCGTGTATACCTCTACCACGCATCGCATGGCATTTGACATTAAACCGCAAGACCGTTGGTGGTGTGCTGCCGATCCAGGTTGGATTACAGGCCATAGTTATATCGTCTACGGACCTCTTATCAATGGTGCCACTATCATGTTGTATGAGGGTGCGCCTAACTACCCGTATCCAAACCGTTGGTGGCAAATCATTGAGAATTACGGCATCAACATTCTCTACACCTCGCCAACGGCAATTCGCGGCTTAATGCGTTTTGGTGATCGCTGGCCGCAAAAACATGATTTATCAAGCTTACGCTTATTAGGCAGTGTCGGTGAGCCGATCAACCCTGAAGCATGGCGCTGGTATCACCATGTAATTGGCCAAGATAAATGTCCGATCATCGATACTTGGTGGCAAACCGAAACCGGCGGTTTCATGATTTGCCCACTGCCCATTACGCCATTAAAACCCGGCTCTGCGACAAAACCTTTCTTCGGTAACGAAATGGCAATTGTCGATGATGACGGTAACGAGGTTGCGGCCAATGAAGAAGGCAAGTTAATTGTTAAAAATCCTTGGCCTGGTATGGCTCGCACGGTATTCAAAGACCCGCAGCGTTATCAAGATCTTTACTGGTCACAAGACGACAATGGCGACTGGCGCTACCTAGCAGGCGACAGCGCTAAGAAAGATGAAGACGGCTACATCTGGGTGATCGGCCGTATGGATGAAGTGCTTAAAGTTAGTGGTTATCGTTTGGGTACCGCTGAAATTGAAAGTGCATTAGTCAGTCATGCGCAAGTGAGCGAAGCTGCCGCAGTTGGCTTACCGCACGAGCTAAAAGGTAACGCCATCCACACCTACGTTATTTTGAAACAAGGTGTCTCGCCATCAAAAGAACTTCAGCAAGAGCTTAAGGCGCATGTGGGCAATGAAATGGGCAAAATTGCCACGCCGGAAAGTGTTGAATTCGTCGATGCACTGCCTAAAACACGTTCTGGAAAAATCATGCGTCGAGTCCTAAAAGCACGTGCACTAGGGCAAGACGAAGGTGATTTAAGCACATTAGAAGAATAACCAAAAACAAGGGCAGGCAACTGCCCACCATGAAAAATACAAAACTATTACTACAAGCGCCATTAGCCAGAAGATGCAGTCACAACAATAAAGATCTCAGCGCTAATACATCGGGAGAGCATAATGAAGATTACAAAACGCTTTACATTCTCATGTCTAGCATCTGCTGTTTTATTGGCAAGCACCGCAGCAAACGCTGCATATACCATTCAACTCACTGAAGAAGACTCAATTACCTTCGGGGGTTTCATCAAAGTTGATTATCGTCACGTAGACGGTAACGTTGGCTACAAAGATTTTTGGATTGGCGGCGGTACTGTGCTGCCTGAAGACAAATCGCAAACCAAATTCTTTGCCAATGAATCGCGCATCAACATGAAATTTGTTCATGGTGAAGTGACGGGTTTTGTTGAAATGGATTTTTACGGCGGTGGCGGTAATGAAGTCATTTCTAATTCATCACACCCTCGCTTGCGACATGCCTTTATTAAGTACAGTGACTTCACCTTCGGTCAAACTTGGACAACGTTCATGAATACCAGCGCACTGGCTGAGACTGCTGATTTTGCTGGTCCAATGGTAGGTGAAGCGTTCGTTCGTAATACCATGGTACGTTATAAAATGGGCGGCTTAGAACTTGCGTTAGAAAACCCTGAGTCTTGGGGTAATGACAGCATAGATGATTCTCCAGATGCCGACTCTGCCAGTGATGAAGTGCCAGATATGGTGGCAAAATACACCTTTAGTGGTGACTGGGGTAATGTGTCAGTATCGGGTTTAGTGCGTCAATTAAACTTCGACAATGGCGACGATGAAACCGCTGTAGGCGCTTCAATAGCGGGTCGCATAAAAACCTTTGGTAAAGATGATTTCCGTTTCCAAATTCATGCCGGCGAAATTGGCCGTTATGTTGGTGTAACGGCGGCACCGGACGTATTCAATGGTGAAGTAGAGGAAAGCACCGCATTCATGGCAGCTTACCGCCACTTCTGGACCGAAGACACGCGCAGCTCAGTTTTCTATGGTTACATCGAAACGGAAGAGTCTGACAGAGAGCGCACGCACTGGGGCGTGAATGTATTTAAAAACTACACGCCGAAACTATCGTTTGGTGTTGAAGTTGGTCAATTTGAAATGAAAGATGCGGATGCCGACTCTATGTATGCACAAGTATCGGCTAAATACGTATTGTAGCCATCGCCTCTTGAAACAGTTAAGTCATAGCGAATAGAGGAAAAGCAATTTTGTCGCGGCGCTTTATAGCAAAGTTTGGCTCCCCTAAACGTGCGATAAAGCAATAAAGCGTGAATAGCTTTTATTTTATCTTGACTCACCAGTCATAAGTTAGCCTCCACCTTGAGGCACCTTTGGGGAAGCACTTTGCTTCCCCTTTTTTATTCTACGTTAACGACTTTCTGCGGGTATACACGTCAGCATCTCGAATTTGCATCAGGCTTTTAGCTTCTTCTCCGTCAACAGGCTTGTAGCCAAACTGTTCATACAACCCATGAGCGTCAAACGTTGCCAGCATTATACGGCGTAACCCTTGTAGCTCGGGGTATTCATGAATCGCTGTCATCAACTTTTTACTTAGCCCTTCCCCACGGTGTGTTTCTAAAATGAACACATCAGCAAGATACGCAAATGTCGCGTAGTCTGTGATCATACGGGCGAAGCCCACTTGATTACCCTTCTCGTCCAGCACGGCAAAACACAGTGAGTGGTCGAATGCCTTCTTCATGGTGTCGACTGGTATACCTTTTGCCCAGTAACTCTGACTAATAAAGCCATATATCACGTCAAAGTTCATCAAAGCTTTATCAGTAGTTACACGGTACATGGCTTTACTTCCCTATCTTTTACGTAAACGAAAATCTCTGCAAAACTGCTGTTTATACAGTATTTGAGAGGCGCTAGTCTTTCTTCAATTTGGCAAAAGCATCAGCAAACGCATTACCCATTGCAGCGTTTGCCGGCGAACGGTCTTTCTTAGGTTTTGATGCATGTTGTGGCTTCGATGACTTAGCCTGTGGTTTATTTGATTGCTTCTGCCCGCCTTTTTGCGGCTTGGCGGTATCATCCAAACGCATCGTTAAATTAATGCGCTTGCGCTGAACATCGCATTCAAGCACTTTCACCTTAACCACATCACCCGCCTTAACCACTTCTCGTGGATCGCTAACAAACTTATTTGTCAGCGCTGAAATATGGACCAGGCCGTCTTGATGCACGCCAATATCAACAAAGGCACCAAAGTTAGCCACATTCGAGACTACGCCCTCTAAAATCATGCCTTCTTCAAGGTCAGCAAGAGTATTCACCCCTTCTTTGAAGGTCGCAGTTTTAAATTCTGGCCGCGGATCACGGCCTGGCTTTTTCAGCTCACTGATAATATCGTCAAACGTTAATGCACCAACACCCAGCGCCTCACTATCTAAACCAGACGCTTTATTGAGTAACGCGTCATTGGCGATCAGCGCCGTCATTTCTGTTTCTAGTTGACTAACAAGCTTTTCTACCACCGGATAGCTTTCCGGATGAACCGCAGTATTGTCCAACACATTATCAGCTTCTCGAATACGCAAGAAGCCAGCTGCTTGCTCGAAGGCTTTAGGGCCTAAACGAGCAACATCCATCAATTGCTTACGCGAGGTAAATGCGCCATTAGCTTCCCGATGAAGAACAATGTTTGTCGCAAGCGTTTTCGTCAACCCGGCTACGCGAGTCAGTAAAGCGGCAGAGGCACTGTTTAGCTCAACACCAACCGCATTCACACAGTCTTCCACCACATCATCCAACGATGCAGTCAGCTGGCTTTGGTTAACGTCGTGCTGATATTGGCCTACCCCAATGGCTTTCGGGTCAATTTTCACTAGCTCTGCTAGTGGGTCTTGGAGGCGGCGCGCAATAGAAATAGCACCACGTAGCGACACATCAAGATCAGGAAACTCGTTAGCCGCCAGCTCTGATGCAGAATACACTGACGCACCGGCCTCGCTGACCATCACCTTATTCGGCTTCTCACCTTCGATCATCGCCAAAGCATCAGCCGCCATTTTGTCTGTTTCACGCGACCCCGTACCATTACCAATAGCCAGTAATTGCACTTTGTGCTGACGAATCAAATTAACGACGGTACGTACTGATTTGTCCCAGTTGTTTTGCGGTGCATGTGGGTAAATAGTGGCGGTATGAAGCAACTTGCCCGTGGCATCGACAACCGCAATTTTACAGCCAGTTCTTAGCCCAGGATCAATGCCCATGGTGACTTTAGCCCCTGCAGGTGCACTCATCAGAAGATCTTTCAGGTTTTCAGCAAACACCTTAATTGAGCTGAGTTCCGCTTGCTCGCGCAACTGACCAAAAACTTCAGTTTCAAATTGTCCAAGTAGTTTTTGCTTCCAACTTTGCTGAATAACCGTTCGCATAAAGCCAGCACCAGCTTGCTGCGTTAGGTTTTTGCCTAAGTGCTGGGTAATTATGTCAAACGCTGCACTATGACTGTTATTGTCGGTATTCGGATCAACATCTAAAGCCAATCGTAAGAAGCCCTCGTTCTTGCCACGTAGCATAGCAAGTACACGATGTGCAGGAACTTTCTTAACCGACTCACTATGCGCGAAGTAATCTTTGTATTTGCCTGCTTCCGCTTTCTTTGTTTTAACCACAGTAGAGGTGATATGAGCACGCTGACTAATATGACGACGCAGTTTCGCTAATAGCTCGGCATCCTCAGCGAAACGCTCGGCTAAAATACTTGTCACACCAGCTAGCACGGCTTCTGTATCATCAAATCCTGCTGCTTTATTAATAAACGCTTGCGCTTCTTGTGTTGGCTCAAGCTGCAGGTCTTTAAATAAGTTGTCGGCTAGTGGCTCAAGACCTGCCTCAATCGCTATTTGACCTTTCGTACGGCGCTTAGGCTTAAACGGTAGATACAAATCTTCGAGGCGCGTTTTGTTGTCGGCATCATTGATAGCTGCTTTCAAAGCAAGTGTCATTTTACCCTGCTGTTCAATATTCGTGAGTACGACTTGTCGACGCTCATTTAGCTCTCGCAAATAAGTTAATCGACTCGCTAATGTGCGCAAGTGCCCATCGTCTAGGCCTTGTGTTGCTTCTTTTCGGTAACGGGCAATAAAGGGAACAGTTGCCCCGTCATCTAACAAGGAAATTGCGGCTTCTACCTGATGCGGTTTTACGGAAAGTTCTGAGGCAATTTGCTGCGCTATCTGCTGCATAAATGCTGACCTACATGGAAAAATCAAAAGTATAATAGCGGCAAGTATACCGCTAATATTTTTGAAGTCTCGCTGTTTAGCTGATTATTCCTATTTTCGTCACATTTGTTTACCAACGGTTTTTGCTTGTGACAACATATACAGGTTAGCTAATAGATCGACTTTTTAGCTACCATGCAAATGCTGCATTCGCAACACTGTAAAATACAAATACCGATTTTGGGTTAAATCAGTCTAATTATTTAACCTAAGTAAACGAGTGAGGAACGACTCTTTTATTAGATGGCCAAAGAAGCATGTCACTATCAGTGAGCCAAGTAAAAATACGAAAGGAAGCAGAATGAGAACAGCAATAGAAGAAATAAAGTTTAGAGCAGATTTTTGTAGTACTTGTGGAAATATTGAAATTGCAGACCACCTGCTAGGCCAATCAAAAGCTTTAGGTTATAGAACTTGTGCGGGCTTCCATTTGGGTGCATATATCTACTACGCTTCGCTAAACGAAAACACCATCGCATTGGATAGCCTGTCTAAAGTAATTGAATTTGGTATGAGTGCAAAGGCACCATATGAACAGGAAAGCCTGTTAAGTCTGCTAACCGTTTATCATGGTAAAGCCTTTTTAGGGGAAGATCTCATCGCTGTATCCGAAGCGATAATGGAATATAGCGATCAATTTGAAAACGAATTCGTAAATCCATTGTATCCAATACTTGCCGCTATTACATTGGAGGAAGAATATAGCAAATTTTTGCCCAAACTTGCTGCTTGGGAAAAGAGAAAATACCCCATCACATTGCCGGGCAGTTCCAATGCGGTTGAGCAAATATGCCAAAACGATGGTGACGCTCTAACCAGTAGCATCAGCGACATGCTAGCCCTACACCACAAACAGGCCACCAATAGACATTCTAGTATACACAATCATCATGCTAGCTTTATAAGCTACACGCCATACCTTTTGCTAAATTTGGCGCGCACAAGAGGGTTGGATATTAGCGACAATGTGCAAAATAGGGTTCAAACGTTAAAACTGGGCATGAGCTCGCCTGTAGACTTCCCCGATATCCCCAAAAATCACAAAATGCCAATTGAGGTGGATTATCTCACCGGAAAAATAAAGCCTTTGAGCTAGAGAGAGTAGTTCAAGGAAGGAAGCAGAATGAGAACAGCAAAAGAAGAGATAAAATTTAGAGCAGATAATTATATTATTTGGGGAAATATTGAGCCTGCAGACCATTTGTCAGACCAGTCAAAAGCATTAAATTACAGGAGTTGTGCGGGCTTCCATTTGGGTGCATATATTTATTACGCATCGCTAAATGAAAACACCATCGCATTAGATAGCCTGTCTAAAGTAATTGAGTTTGGTATGAGTGCAAAGGCTGTATATGAACAGGAAAGCCTGTTAAGTCTGCTAACCGTTTATCATGGTAAAGCCTTTTTAGAGGAAGACCTCACAGCTGTATCCGAAGCGATTATGGAATATGGCGATCAATTTGAAAACGAATTCGTAAATCCATTGTATCCAATACTTGCCGCTATTACATTGGAGGAAGAATATAGCAAATTTTTGCCCAAACTTGCTGCTTGGGAAAAGAGAAAATACCCCATCACATTGCCGGGCAGTTCAAATGCGATTGAGCAGATATGCCAAAACGATGGTGACGCTCTAACCAGTAGCATCAGCGACATGCTAGCCCTACACCACAAACAGGCCACCAATAGACATTCTAGTATACACAATCATCATGCTAGCTTTATAAGCTACACGCCATATCTCTTGGTAAATTTGGCGCGCACAAGAGGGTTGGATATTAGCGACAATGTGCAAAATAGGGTTCAAACGTTAAAACTGGGCATGAGCTCGCCAGTAGACTTTCCCGATGTCCCCAAAAATCACAAAATGCCGATTGAAGTGGATTATCTCACCGGAAAAATAAAGCCTTTGAGCTAGAGAGACTAGATCAAGAAAGGAAGCAGAATGAGAACAGCAATAGAAGAGATAAAGTTTAGAGCAGATAATAATATTATTTGGGGAAATATTGAGCCCGCAGAACATTTGTCAGACCAATCAAAAGCTTGGAATTATAGGAGTTGTGCGGGCTTCCATTTGGGTGCATATATTTATTACGCTTCGCTAAATGAAAACACCATCGCATTAGATAGCCTGTCCAAATCAATTGAATTTGGTTTGAGTGCAACGGCTGCATACGAACAGGAAAGCCTGTTAAGTTTAGAAACCGTTTATATTGGTAAAGCTTTTTTAGGGGAAGATCTCACCGCCGTATCTGAGTCGATTATGGAAAACGCTAATCAATATAAAAATGAATCCGTAAATCCATTGTATCCGTTACTTGCCGCTATTATGCTGGGGCAGGTTCATAGCGAATTTATGCCCAAACTTGCCGCTTGTGAAAAGAAAAAGTACCCCATCACATTACCGGGCAGCTTTAACGCAATTGAGCAGATATGCCAAAATGATGGTGACGCTCTAACCAATAGCATTAGCGATATGCTAGCCCTACACCACAAAAAGGCCAACAATAGACATTCTGATATATACAATCACCATGCTAGCTTTATAAGCTACACGCCATATCTCTTGTTAAATCTGGCACGCACACGAGGATTGGATATTAGCGACAATGTGCAAAATAGGGTTCAAACGTTAAAACTGGGCATGAGCTCACCTGTAGACTTCCCCGATGTCCCCAAAAACCACAAAATGCCAATTGAAGTGGATTATCTCACCGGAAAAATAAAGCCTTTGAGCTAGAGCGAGTAGATCAAGAAAGGAAGCAGAATGAGAACAGCAAAAGAGGAAATCGAATTCTTATTGGATTTCGTGAATAGTAGCGTTGGCAGAGCACCAGGCGAACGCTTGAATGACTATAGAAAAGCATTTGCGTATCAAAATATAGCGTGGAGATACGTTAGTATCTATATTTATAAATCGCTACTTAATATTAGTGACGAAAAAGATAATGCATTGAGAAATTCTATAATCAATTCTCAAAAAGCAATAGAGATTTACCCCGAAGACAAGTTAAGTCATATACAACCTCTTTTTATCGCAAAATCTTTGCTAGGAGAAAGCTTACTTGAGCCGGCTAAACAAGTAATTGAAGCTGAACAAATCAACAAAAATGAGAACATTAGCCCCCTGATTACAATGCTTTCGAGCATTATTCTTAATGACAATCACTCTCTTTTCATGGAAATGTTAAAGACGCATGAAAAGAAAAAGCACTCAACCGTTTTGTCAGGTAGTTACGACGCTATAGTTCAATTATTAAAGCGTGATGAAGAAGGTTTTATTAAGGCATTAAATTCAATGCTACTTGCTCATCATAAAAAAGCTAACAGCCCTAGCTCAGGTATATACAGAACGTGCTATTCTTTCTTAAGCTTAGATTCATATTTAGTTTTAGCACTGTCTGAATTTTTAGGCATGAATGTGAGGTCGAAAATCTCTGAAAATATACAGACTCTCAATGTGCCTTTGAGATTTCCTACAGAATTTCCAAAACTTCCCAAAAATTACAAAATGGCACTGTCAGTTGATTACCTAACAGCGACAGCAAACTTTGCTTAAATCAGGGTTGGTGATTTAAAAGAACCTTCAAGGATGGCGATATTGTGTGCTTCGCCACCAGCAAAGTAAAAGAATACTACACCAAGCTTTGTTATAGAGTTCCCCTCGAGAGAAAACTAGACACTCCGCACCTTAAAAAACGAGTTAACTGAGGTGCGATTGTCGGGCGATTTAGGATCGAAACTCACTTGTTCTGTAATATCTGCAGAGTGCAAAACATTGCCAGGATAGAGAATAATGCGGTTCGGTTTCGCATCGACCTGAAAAGCGCGTTCAAACAAATGATTGCCCTTGCCAATATAGCCCGCATTCGGTTCTATTTCCTCATTCACACGGGCAACCATTGTTCGGATGGTTGACTCGTCTTTATGATAAAACGACATTTGCTGCGTATCGCGGTAGCGATAAAAGCTCGTGCCACCTAAGTGATTGCTCTTTAAGTAATGAACCGCAGCGTAGTTTTCTGGCCCAAGCGCGTCAAAATGCGGCATTTTTTGCATTGGGTGTAATTGCTTAGGACCTACTGTCACCTTAGACAACCAACTTTTCGCCAAAGTGTGATGTGCGAAGTGTGCCCCGTGCTGGGCTTTTTCAGCAAGTAGCTCAAGCAAAGCAGTAAGCGCACGATAATAAGGGGCTGGCATCTCGTCTCGAACACCAGGAAATAAGGTGCCATCCGCGCCCTGCTTGCCAAAATATGCGGTACTTTCAGCATATGCTGTCAGTTGGTCAAAGCCCTGCAGAAAGTCGTCAACAATAAACACCTGGTAAGGCGTATCAGCAATAGGTAAAGCAGAAAAGGAAAGCTGTGGGTTTAACTGAATTTGCATAACTAATGTCGTTCCGTGACGAGTTGCACTACTGTAGAAAAATACTGCCCGCTTGCCAAAGACTCATCTGTAATAATCTATGTGAAAGTATTCACGTTTAAAACTTGATGTAACAATTACGCTGAGCAAAGACATACAGATCGCTTGTGCACGTAGCTGTTCACTCTATAATGTGAACGTCCAGAATCACCATAACACTATGAAAAAAAGCAATTACATTACCCGCGAAGGTTACGAACGACTCGATCGCGAACTTAAGTTTCTTTGGAAAGACGAACGCCCTAAAGTCACCAAAGCAGTGTCTGAAGCTGCTGCATTAGGTGACCGGAGTGAAAACGCAGAATACATATACGGTAAGAAACGTCTACGTGAAATAGACAGGCGCGTTCGCTTTTTAAATAAACGCCTTGAAGACTTACAAATCGTTTACCCCGAAAAACAGCAAGAAGGTAAAGTTTACTTTGGTGCTTGGGTCACACTAATTGACGAAGACGATAAAGAGTATACCTATCGCCTTGTCGGTGTCGACGAGTGGGATGTAAAAAAGGGTGAGATCAGTATCGATTCTCCTGTTGCTCGAGCGCTTATTGGTAAACAGGTAGATGACGAAGTGGTAGTGAAAACACCAGAGGGCGAACGTTACTTAGAAGTTATTAAAATTTGGTATAAATAAACCTAGCCTTATTCAAATGCAATCAAAAGCCAAGGTAGTCATTCGATGTTAAAAAAAGCAGGTATATTTGTTATTGCCTTGGCAGTAATACTCTCAACAGGTTATGCCATTACGCCAAATGACACCTTGTTTGAGTGGAGCGTTGAGGCTGAACGCAAGCTTGCTGGCTTATCCATAAAACAAGTAAACATCAGCGACAGTGAAATGGTTTACTTAGAAGGTGGCAGCGGTGAACCACTTGTTTTACTACATGGCTTTGGCGCGAATAAAGATAACTGGAACCGTATCGCGCTTAGCTTAACTAAGCACTATCGGGTCATCGCGCCCGACTTACCTGGCTTTGGGGACAGTTCTAAGAATATCGACTACGACTATGATGTGCTTGCTCAAGTCGCCCGCTTGAATGAATTTATCGACACCCTTGGATTAACCCAAGTGCATATTGCAGGGAATTCCATGGGTGGCTATATCGCTGGCAACTATGCTGCGAAACATCCAGAAAAAGTAAAAAGTTTGTGGCTACTCAACCCCCTTGGCGTGGCTAGCGCCAAAGACAGCGAAATGTTCACCATGATTCGTAACGGTGAACCACCTGTGGTGTTAGCGCGCAACTTACCGGATTATGAAAAACTGATTTCGTTTGTTTTTCATAACAAGCCTTTCATGCCTGACTTTTTCGTCACAGAGCTCGCTAAGCGTGCGGAACAAAGCTACGACATTCAAGCGAAAATTTTCGATGATTTACACAACGTTGCCGGAGACAAGCTAATATTAAGCTCGCCACTTGATGAAGCCCTGATCTCGTTTAACAAGCCCACACTTATCACTTGGGGCAAGCAAGACAGAATTCTGCATGCCGACGGCGCCAATAAGCTTGCCAGCAAACTCACCAACGTAAATGTTGAATTAATGGAGAACATGGGACATTTACCTATGATTGAAGCGCCTAAAGTAACAGCGAATCAATTTTTGGTCTTTGCTCAGAAGTAAACTAATCCCTATTCCAGTTCGTAACGTGTCGACAACGACAATTGTTACAATAATGTTAAGTTATTAATTGACACACACGACTCAATTGATAGTTTTCTATAGGTACACATAACAACTAGATATTATTTGCAATAATACGCCACCAAATAGGCTCCAATCATGATGAAAAGAACACTACTCGCGTCAGCAATAGCAACGTCTCTGCTATTGGTTACTGGCTGCAACGATAAACAAGCAGAACAAAAAACCGTTGAAAAGTCTGTAGAAAAAGTCGAGCAGACCACAGCGAAAGCTGAACTTGGTTCATTTGGCGTTGACTTGTCAGCACGAAATGAAGCCATCAAACCAGGCGATGACTTCTTTATGTATGCGTCAGGCACATGGTACGACAATTACGTAATGCCAGCCGACAAAACACGCTTTGGTGCGTTCACTGCCTTGGCAGAGCGCAGTGAAAAGCAAGTTAAGGAAATTATCGACAGTTTAGCGTCGCTAGAAAATCCAAGCGCGGAAGAAAAAATGATTGCTGACTACTTCCAAGCCTACATGGATGTTGAAGCACTCAATAAAAAAGGCATTGCGCCTATTCAAGACGTGTTAGATGGCATCAACAACATCAGCAATGTTACCGACCTAACTGCAGCATTTGGTCGCGCGTGGTTAGAAGGTACATCAAGCCCTATCAGTGGTGGGATGTGGTTTAACCGTATCAATCCCGATCAGTACCAAATGTCTTTAGGCGTATCAGGTTTAGGTATGCCAGACCGTTCTTACTATTTAACTGACAGCGAACGTTTTACAGATATTCGTACAGCCTATGTTGCCCATATTGCCGAAATGCTTCAGTTTGCGGGTATTAACGCGGAAGAAGCCTCTAAAAAAGCAGACGCGATTTTGGCGCTAGAAACCAAAATAGCGAATATTCAGTGGCCACGTGAAAAACGCCGCAACCGTGATTTAACGCTTAACCAAATTGAGCGTGAAAACCTAGCAACTGAATATGCTGGTTTTGATTGGGACACCTATTTCAAGCAAACAGGCTTTGCGATTCCACACCTTAATGTGTCGCAACCGGAACCTGTTAAAAACGTAATTAAACTGGTTAACGACGAGTCTCTTGATACGTGGAAAGACTACCTGACTTACCACGCCATTACAGGCAATGCGTCGTTACTCTCAGAAGATATTTACAACGCTGATTTTGCCTTCTACGGCACTAAATTGCGTGGTCAACAAGAGCCTCGCCCTCGCTGGAAGCGCGCGGTAAGCGAAATGTCCGGTACACAATCACTCGGCTTTGCTATTGGTAAAGTGTATGTAGACCGCTACTTCCCAGAATCTTCAAAAGCGCAAATGGCAGAACTTGTCGAAAACTTGCGTGTTGCGCTGGGCCAACGCATTGATGGCTTAGATTGGATGGGTGATGAAACCAAGAAAGCAGCGCACGAAAAGCTAGCCGCTTTCAACCCGAAAATCGGTTACCCAGACGTATGGCCTGAGTTAGACGGCATCAAGGTGAGTAATAACGACCTGATGGCCAATATTCGCAATATCCGTCAGTTCTTCCGTGCAGATGCTGCATCAAAAGAATTAGAGAAAACAGACCGTAACCGCTGGGGTATGACACCGCAACGTGTGAACGCCTACTACAATTCGTCGTTCAACGAAATTGTATTCCCAGCAGCAATACTTCAACCACCGTTCTTCGATCCAAATGCTGACCCTGCCGTAAACTACGGTGCTATTGGCGCAGTCATTGGTCACGAAATGGGTCATGGCTTTGATGACCAAGGCTCGAAGTCTGACGCTAATGGCATTCAGCGTAACTGGTGGACAGATGAAGACCGCGCCGCCTTTGAGAAAAAAGCAGACGTACTTGCCGCACAGTACAGCAAATACGAACCTATCGAAGGCAACTTTGTTAACGGCCGTAACAGCTTAGGTGAAAACATTGGTGACGTAGGTGGTCTTGCTATGGCTTACCACGCATACAAGTTAAGCTTGAACGGTAAAGAAGCGCCAGTGATTGATGGTGTGACGGGCGACCAACGCTTCTTCTTAGCATGGGCACAAGTATGGAAAGAAAAACGCACCGAGCAAAGCATGTTGCAACAATTACGCGCAGGTACTCACGCGCCAGGACGTTACCGCGCACAAGCCCCTCGTAACCACGATGCATGGTACAAAGCGTTTGACGTGAAACCAGGTGACGCGCTTTACCTAGCACCGGAAGACCGCGTAAGAATTTGGTAAATATATTTATCTACTGACAGTAAAAAGCCGCTATCAATTAGCGGCTTTTGTTTACGGTATCCTGCTATTTAAATCAGTATGGAGCAAGTCCAGCTAGTGTTGCATTCCAAAACATATTCCCACTGTATGTGAATGACTGACCATATGGTACTTCAAAAGTACCAAAATACGGGTCATGTATGAACATTGTCTGTTTTTCAGAATTGTAGCCAAAGCCAACTACAACATGACCAGAAAATGAGCCTTGATAAAAAATAATAATTGGCCTTCCTGAATCAATTTCTCTTACAAACTCACTCCAAGTTAATGGTGTTGGGTAATAATAGTTGCCTATTCCTAGGGCATTGAATGAATTAACAATTTGGTTAGTACTTCCAGCTGTGACGCAATTTCCAGGAAAGTTACAACAATCTATCCCATACCAGAACTGTAATGTCTGACATTGAAGAGCTCTTCTTCCATAATACCCAGAAACCATTTCAATCACAGCAGCCCAACACCACACTTCTGTCTGCTGGCGATAATGTGAAACATTTAATGTTTTTGCTGAAGAGTCAGAGTAGTCAGGAGTAAAAGTAGTACTTTGGTTTGATGAAGAGTCTAATCCTTCATCACATGCTATTAGAATAAATAAAACAGGTATAATTAATATCAATTTGTACGTTTGCATTGTCTTGTTTCCTTTTGCAATTAGTAATGTTCCTAGAGCAACAACACAAGAACGATCTAAGTGTAGTAGAATTAATTCGGAAGTAAGCTGAACTCTCAGACAGAAAACTGGAAATGCAGAATTTAGAGTAATCTACGGTAGATATTCCATATAAAGAAACACACGATAGGATATAAATATCAATAAGATAAGGGATTACATTGCCATAACAAGATTTCTTTCGCATCACACAAACTTGAATTTTCCAATGCTTACCCTGTTTTTCATTTATGAACTTTTTTGACTCTATTGTTTACTCTTTGCAGTACTTGTACGAATAGCCACGCCAAAAACTTTAAGCAAGATATTTCCGCCACCATTCATAATGGCTTAACATCATTTGCGAAAAATGTGACCCATACTCAGCCAACTGATGTATAACAATAAGTATTATTCTGACCCCAAAATCAAACACATAAACCAAGGTAATTTAAAATGAAAAACCGAACTACACTATTACCCTTGTCGATGGCGCTTGCTTTAGCACTATCTTTTACTAGTGCGGCTGATGGGCATGGTCACAAAAGCGCTGACAATGCACATCGAAGTGAAGCAAACCAGCAACGCGACGAGTTTCGAAAGCCTCACCAAACGCTTGCGTTCTTTGGTGTAAAAGCGAGCGACAAAGTGGTTGAAATTATGCCAGGCGGCGGTTGGTATACTGAAATTCTTGCACCTATGTTGAAAGACGAAGGGCAACTAGTTGCTGCACATTTCCCTGAGGCAACGACGTCAAAATACCGTAAGCGTTCACGCGATAACTTCGAGAAAAAACTGGCCGACAACAAAGATGTATACGGCAAAGTGGTGGTTGCTGACTTTGATGCGAACGCGAGTGTAGACGCAAAAACGACAGAGGCTGATGTTGTTCTGACCTTTCGCGGCTTACACGGTTTGCAAAATGGCGGTAACCTAGCCAGTGCATTTGCCCAGTTTAACCAAATGCTTAAAAAAGGCGGCACGTTAGGCGTTGTTCAGCATCAAGCACCAGAAGGCTACGATATCGTTGAAACATCTAAAAAAGGTTACCTGCCGAAGTCTCATGTTGTGTCTGTAGCGACAGCGGCAGGGTTTGAGTTAGTTGCTGAAGGGTATTTTCATAACAACCCACTCGATCGCATAGTGGCTGATGGCGTGCAAGGCGGTGTATGGAGCTTGCCACCTAGCTTGCGTGTTGAAAACGATGCTGATAAAGAAAAGTTTAAGAAAGTAGGTGAATCAAACCGTATGACATTGCTTTTCAAAAAGCGCTAACGGTTTCCTTTTTTAAAAACCAAAGCAGTTAACATAAAAAAGCAGCGCTTAGCTGCTTTTTTATTGCCTATTTCGGCCACTTGATATCGCTGGCTTAGTTCAAACTACGTGCTCTGAAGTTTTTACCTTTCATTTTGCCATTCATGATTTTTTTCAATGCGGCTTTTGCGACTTTGCCTTCAACGGCAACATAAGCTTTCATATCAAATACTTGAATTTTGCCTACCTGATTCCCCTGAATACCGTCTTTACCAGTTAAGCCACCCACGATATCACCTGGTCTCAGCTTTTGCTTTTTACCACCGTCAATCTGAAGCGTCACCATTTTCGGTTTATTAGGGCGTTGCGATAACACGCTGTCATCTGGCATCACGTAGTTTTGAATGTCTTGCTGTTGATAAGTTTCAATATCAGCAATACGGCGCGAATCTTTGTCACAATAAATAGAACACGCTATACCTTTACCGCCAGCACGCCCTGTACGGCCAATGCGATGCACATGCACTTCTGGATCGGGCGTTATGTCAAAGTTGATCACCGCATCTAGGTCATCAATATCTAAGCCACGCGCGGCAACATCAGTGGCAACCAGAATCAATGCGCTTTTATTAACGAAACGGACAAGGGTTTCATTTCTGTCACGCTGGTCTAAATCACCGTGCAATGCCAACGCGCTAAAGCCAGCGGATTTAAGTTGGTCAGCCACTTCTTGCACCACTTTTTTGGTGTTACAGAACACCACGGTTGATTCGGGCTTATGTGCCAGTAACAAACGGGTTAATGCATCAAAACGATCTTCATTGGTATCGACATGATAAAACGCTTGTTCAATGCTGCTTTCTTGATGCACTGACTCTACTTTTACATGTTCAGGCTTACGTAGCATTTTACCCGAAATCGCTTTGATTTTTTCAGGGAAAGTAGCACTAAACAGCAAGGTTTGTCGCTCAACAGGGCATTGCGCGACAATGTTGTCGAGGGCGCTTTGAAAGCCCATTTCTAGCATGCGGTCCGCTTCATCAAGCACCAACATATTGACGTGTTGTAAGTCGAGTCGGCCTCGACTCAAGTGATCTTCAATACGACCAGGCGTACCAACAATAATATGCGCGCCATGTTCTAAAGAGCCAATTTGTGGCCCCATCGGTACACCGCCACATAATGTGAGTACCTTAATATTGTGTATAGCACGCGCTAAGTTGCGAATTTCTTTAGCGACTTGATCGGCTAATTCTCGTGTTGGGCACAGCACTAACGCTTGTATTCTGAACTTTTTAACATCGAGTTTATTCAATAAACCCAGCCCAAATGATGCCGTTTTACCGGAGCCTGTTTTACCCTGCCCAATAACGTCTTTGCCCGCCAGAATAAGCGGCAAACTTTGCGCTTGAATGTCGGTCATGGCAGTAAAACCAAGCGAATCTAGGTTTTCTAATAATGGTTTCTTTAGCGGTAAAGATGAAAAAGTCGCAGCTTGCAAAAGATTGCCCTTAAATGTTGGGAAGGAAAGACATAAGATATCGACATATTGTAACAGCTAGCAGCCAGATTAGCTGAGCTATTTGCCTTTACGCATAAGTGATTATCACTTAGTCACCCTTTTACAGGCTTCGTATCCTATGATGAAAACCGCTATTTTTGTTGATGTTCAAAATATCTATTACACAACTCGCCAGGCTTTTGGCCGACAGTTCAACTACCGCGCATTTTGGCAACAGATATCAGAAAATCACGATATTGTATTGGCTAATGCATATGCCATTCAACGCAGCGACGACCAACAACATAAATTTCAAACAGCGCTTAAACATATTGGATTTAATGTAAAACTAAAGCCATTTATACAGCGTAACGACGGTTCAGCAAAAGGTGATTGGGACGTAGGTATCACCATAGACATTATGGAAGCTGCTCAAGAGGTAGACAAAGTGATATTGCTTTCTGGCGATGGCGACTTTGAACTATTGCTCGGTCATATTCACCATAAATACGGTACAACCACCGAGGTATTCAGCGTTGAACAGCTAACGGCAAATGGCCTTATCCAAATAGCCAACAGTTTTAAGCCTATTAACCATGAGCTGCTGCTCTAGCGATTGGAATAACAGGCCTGCTTATAAATTGAGCTTTTTAGGACAACCTTGCGTAGTAATTTAGGTATAACCTGTTTCATGAACTTTTTGCCTCGCTTTTGCGGGGCTTTTTTATGTCTAGCGATCTTGAACTAAACTTTTAACTACACCCAAGCGTAATAACCTTTATAGCTTCGACCGGAGCACACCCTATGAATATTTTCAGGATTGCTGTTTTGACTGCACTACTCTCCGCGCCCGCACATGCCGATGACATTCGCTTTGACGATGTGGAAACCCGCCACTGGATGACCATTAACGATACCGTGATGGGCGGTGTGTCTAACAGTCGTTTCTATCATGAATATGACTACGGTGTATTTGAAGGTGTTGTTTCGCTCGATAACAACGGCGGCTTTGCGTCGATTAGACGCGTGATATCCCCCGATTTTCATAACGGCGGAATCGTACGATTGATTGTAAAAGGTGATGGCAGACGCTATCAATTCCGATTGAAAACCGATGGCTTATATGAAGGTGCCGCCTACGTTGCTGAATTCACCACTAAAGCCGACCAATGGCAGCAAATTCAGTTTACCGAGAAAGATTTTACTCCGCGCTTTCGTGGTCGTTATGTTGATGGTGCGCCAGCATTGCGCTTCGGTGACGCCATTCAAGTAGGCTTGCTTATTGGCGACAAAATTGAAGGTAAATTTAAACTACAAGTGCAAGCCATAGAGGTGTTAGAAACCATTTAATGAATCAAGTTGCTTCGAAGAAACTGCTCCACTCTAAGTGGACACACGTCACCCCTGTCAAAAAAGAAAAGCACTTTACCATCATCAATGTCGAATTTGATGATGATGGCAAAGTGATACTTTGCGAAATCCAAGCCGTATTAACCCATAACATTCGTGAAATTAACTGGCGCGATTTAAAAGACAGCAAGGTATGGAAGCAAGGCTGGAAATAAACGCTGAAAAACTTTATGAAAACATTTAATCGTTCAACACTTAATACGCTAGAAGCGAGATATCGCACTCGCTTAATCAATAGCTTGTCCGGCTTTAAAAGCGCTAACCTCATAGGCACGCAAGACGCTGATGGTCAGCTGAATTTAGCCATTGTGAGCTCGGTTGTGCATCTAGGTGCCAATCCACCACTTATTGGCATGATCATGCGTCCTAATTCTGTGCCAAGACATACGTTCAGCAATATCATCGACACTGGCTTATTTACTATCAATCAAATTTCGACAGAATTCTGGCAAGCCGCTCATCAAACATCTGCTCGTTATGAACAAGAACAAAGCGAGTTTGACGTCGTTGGCTTAACACCAGAATTCTTGGAAAACTTTGATGCGCCATTTGTAGCCGAAAGCCAGCTTAAATATGGCGTTAAGCTGTTAGAAGTGAAGCACATTGAAGCTAACAATACAGAATTTATTATCGGCGAAGTGTGCCAAATTCATGTTGCTGACAGCGCGGTGCGCAATGATGGCTACATCGACATTGAAAGTTTGGAAACCGTTGCCGTATCTGGGTTAGATAGTTACCACGTAACCAACCGGCTATCACGCTTAAGCTATGCTAAACCTGATCGCCCTGTGGCCAGCCTTACCGTAGATGGTGAAAAAACAGCGCCAAACGCTGACTACTTTGCTGTGGTGCGGAACTAGACCGAAACTTGCGCACCACGCGCTATACACTGGATGACCTACAAATCGTTGAGATTAGCGAGGAGGTATTCAGCCCTTTCCAATGTTTGCGTCTGTAGCTCTGGTTTTTGCTTATCCCAATTACGGTACACCATGGCCTGACGAGGATTATTGCCAAACTTGTCACGA
This sequence comes from Thalassotalea euphylliae, assembly GCF_042682785.1. Taxonomy (GTDB): domain Bacteria; phylum Pseudomonadota; class Gammaproteobacteria; order Enterobacterales; family Alteromonadaceae; genus Thalassotalea_F; species Thalassotalea_F euphylliae. The sequence continues at coordinate 123,467 of NZ_JBHUIB010000007.1, forward strand.
TGCTGTGTCATAAAATGCCAGTACAAACTGTTAAGTGGACATGCATTATCACCCACTTTTTCTTTTACTTTGTAATCACAGTGTTTGCAGTAGTCACTCATTTTGTCGACATAATTACCAGACGCTGCGTATGCTTTCGATGCGACAATGCCGCCATCTGCGAACTGGCTCATGCCACGGGTATTGGGCATTTCTACCCACTCAATAGCGTCGATATAAATACCAAGATACCAGGCATCAACCTCATCAGGATGAATACCCGCTAGCAAACAAAAGTTGCCCGTTATCATCAAGCGTTGAATGTGGTGTGCATAAGCATATTGCAGTGATTGTTTTACGGCGTGTCGCATGCAATTCATGCGTGTTTCACCCGTCCAAAACCACTCAGGTAAACTGGCTTTCGCATCAAGCGCATTTTTTTCTGCGTAATGCGGCATATTCGCCCAATAAATGCCTCGCACAAATTCACGCCAGCCAAGAATTTGTCGAACAAACCCTTCTATTTGCGCCAGCGAGACCTGTGCACTGTTTTCTCGATAATACTTAATCGCCCGATCGACCACTTGCATGGGCGAAATCATTTTCGCGTTAAGTGCGAAAGACAGTCGCGAATGATACAAACTCCATTGGCGATCGGACATCATATCACTGGCTTGACAGGTCATCGCATCCTGAAACTTGCCGAAAAGCGGTAAACACACACGGCAAAAGTGCTCGAGTAAGTCCAAAGACTGCTGCCTGGTCACGGGCCACAAGAGTTCATCTGGCTGTTCACCGAAATGCACTATGTTGTGTCGCGCCAGTCTTTCATTAATCTCGCGAACATCATTGGCGAATAGCAAAGGCTCTGGCAGTTGCTCAATGTCAGCTGCTTTAAGTTTATTGCGATTGTCTTGATCGTAATTCCATTGGCCGCCTTCAGGCTCGCCCTCTACCATCAAGTAATCAAAACGTTGCCTAAGTTTGCGGTAAAAAACTTCTAGCCGATGACGCTTTTCCGCTTGAAAATAAGTAGGAAGTTCGTTGAACGTTAAAAAGAAGTGTTCTGTTTCAACGCAGCGTGATTGCCCCTCAAAACTTTTGGCAAAAGTAAAAAGCTCCTCACTTAATCGGTATTCGTCCGGCCGTTGGTAACTAAATGCTTGGCATTGATATTGGTCTAATAAGGCAGCAAGTAAATCCGGTAATGCGGTGAATTTCGCTGTTTCATCCAATGTTAAATGCAATACGTGATGCCCGGCCTGCCCAAGCGCATGGGCAAATTGCGACATCGCCAAGAAAAACGCCTGAATTTTTTGTACATGATGTTTCACATACTGCTGCTCTTGATGCAGTTCAGCCACTACATACAGCACGTCATTGTGCTTTTGATGAAACCAGCTATGCGCAGCATTCAGCTGGTCACCCAAAATAAGCCGTATTTCACGGTATGTATTGTTCAACGGTTTCTCGCCTTTCGTTTGAATTGCTTTATTCACTCGTGGCTTTTCCTTTGTTTTTATTGCTTCGACATCGCTTTGAGCAGAAGACGACCTCTTCCCAGCATAGTCGCCACTTTTTACGCCATGCAAATGGTCGCTGACATTGGGGACAAATTTTCTCAGGCAGCGACAACTTTTTATGGGCCATAGATGTACTTTACGCGGAGTTTTTGTCTAGAAGTTATTGCGCTATAGGCCAGTCGGCAATGTCGACAGAGTCTATGGGATGGGTAGACTGTTCGCCCTGCCAGCGCTTGACGTATTCACCGTCTGCATCAAACATTTGCTGTTGCTTTTCAATGTTGAAATGACGGCCACCGCGCGGGTCAACGCCCACGCCTGCAATGTATTGCCAATTCCCCCAGTTAGCGGCGGGGTCATAGTCAACCAACTGTTGCTGAAAGTACGCAGCGCCGTATCGCCAATCTAGACAAAGTTCGTTGACTAAACAGCTAGCGGTTATTTGTCTTGCACGATTAGAGATAAACCCGGTGTCTCGCAATTGATGCATGATGGCATTCACAAGTGGATAAGGCGTTGCGCCTTGCTGCCACTTCACAAACCTTTCACCGTGGAAGCTTGTTAACGGCTTTTTGTCGCGAGTCCCAGTAAAGTTAAATAGCGCGTCGCCAATTTTCAGTGCCAACCAATGAAAGTACTCGCGCCATAGCAGTTCAAAGAATATCCAATACGTGGACTCATTACTGCCATGGGTTATTTCATGATTTCGCAGCGCCGAATATATTTGGCGAACCGACAAACAGCCGTTAGCTATCCAAGGGCTAAACTTGGTCGACGCTGCCCAGTCGTCTATCGCATTGCGTGTTTCTTTGTAATGTTGAGCTAAGTCACTCTGAAAATAAGCGTCTAAATGCATCGCACCCGGTCTACTGCCGCCGTCAAACAGTGATTCACCAGAAAAACAGCCAGCGACTTGTTCGAACTGCTCACTGTCGATCGGAGATGGTGGCAAGCTCGCCAGTTGTTGGGGTGGCGCAATTGCCGGTAAATTTTTCTCTAACTTTCGTCTAAAAGCGCTGAAGCTAGCGGGCAGATCGTCTAGTGTAAAAGGCAATTGATGGCGCTCATACAGCGTGTGTTGCCAGATACCATTCCAGCTAACCATAGGAATCTTTTGCTGAAGCTGCAATAACTGTTGCTGGCTTTGACTATCACTTGCACTGGAGTAGTAAACCACGTCTACGTTGTGCTCACGAATCAATGCATTAAGTACGTGCGCTTTTTCGCCTACTTGCACAATCAAGTGCTGGTCTAGTGTGAGTAGCTGTTCCGATAAATCGTGCAATGCTTGCTGAATAAAGAGCTGTCTGTGCTCTCCGGTTTTAGCGCACTGGTATTGCTGTTTTTTCTGCTCGTTGGGGTCTATCACATACACCAACAATAAACGCTGACAATAGCTCGCCGCCGCGAATAATGCTCGGTTGTCTTGTACACGTAAATCTGAGGTGAACAGGAAGAGGCCTGTGTTCATCGTTGTACCTGTTAGCGGTTGTACTTTTCAATATTCATAATCGAAATACGATGAACACGAGGGTAAAGATTAGCAAGATCGCGGTATAAGCTGCTACCGGATGACCTTGCTTCTCACCGGTACTTGGCAAACATCTAATACTGGCGGTGGTTTTTTATAGAAAAAAGCGTGTGGCCTTGCACGGCGATCAACGATTTTGTCCTTAAAGGCTTTGCTATTTGTGTCCTCTATCTGGATAACAAATTGCTCTGCTTTGGGTAACGATGACATCAGTTGCATGCTCAAGATTGGCGTATAGTCTTTTGCATCAACGGGCTTATCACCTTCTATCACCGATGTGCGCTTGATCGCCTGGACATTGTCCATACCGTAAACCACTCGACCAAATACCGTCATAATGCGATCTAAGTAACGTGGAGCTTGGCCATTGGTGATGTAAAAATGACTAGTGGCGGAGTCAGGCTCATTCCCTCTTGCCATCGCAACAACACCAGGACAATGTGTAAGCCATGCTTTGTTATCTTTACTGTCGCTAGCCACGGCAAAACCATCAATAAATCCGGTTTGTTCGGCAAATAAGTCGTTTGATTGAATTGATGTGATGGCGCTGCTATCAAGAGTCCATTCACTCTCTATCGCCAGCGTTTTTTCTTTTGCGGACGCTTCTTCACTTTGTCCCGGACCCACTTGTGCAACAAAGCCGTCAATCACCCGATAAAACGTATTGTTGTCGTAATGCCCTTTGCTGGCTAATTCAGCAAAGTGCTTCACATGATTAGGCGCAAACTGTGGCGCCAGCTCAAACACTACTTGACCGTGCGGCAGTGTCATGACCATCAATTTTTCAGGGCTTACTGTGCGCCACTGAGTATCAGCAAGCGTTTGTGGACTTAACAGTAGCGCACCTAGCGCAATAGCATGTTTAATAAGGCTTTTTGTCATTGTTATCTCGTTTGATGTTTCCCTGATGAATGCCTGCTTATCTTGCGTAACACTTGTCGACAAATCAATACACTTGCTACCATTGCCGCCATTATCTTGATTTGTCGCAATCTGGGAGACAAATGTGAACAAAAGCAGTGTCACTAACTTTATTGCCTTAGCCCTTGTCTTGGCGGGTCATTTTACTGAAAACGCCATTGTTTTCGGTGTTGGTCTTTTTGCCCTGTCAGGCGCCGTGACTAACTGGTTAGCAGTGCATATGCTGTTTGAAAAAGTGCCAGGTCTCTACGGTTCAGGCGTTATTCCTGCACGTTTTGAAGATTTCAAAGTTGGTATTCGCCAACTGATGATGAATCAATTTTTCACGAAAGAGAATATTGATCGCTTTTTGTCTGACGATAAGGGAGGTGCTGCCAGCATTGACCTCACACCAGTTATCGAGAACGTTGACCTAAACCCCGCCTTCGATGGGCTAGTTGAAGTTATTGAAGGTTCTTCGTTTGGCAGTATGTTGGCCATGGTTGGCGGACGAGAAGCCATTGAACCCATGCGAGAGCCCTTTATAGGGCGCATGAAAACCTCGGTAAAAGACATCACCCAAACCGAAGACTTTAATGCCAGTTTGCGCGCATCACTTGAAGGCGACAGTAATATCGCCCACATGCAAGATAAAGTGAGCGATATTATCAGGCAGCGACTTGACGAATTAACCCCGCAATTAGTGAAAGAAATCATTCAAGACATGATTCGAACTCACCTCGGCTGGCTTGTTGTCTGGGGCGGTGTATTTGGCGGTTTAATTGGCTTAATTGCCGCGCTCACAAAAACGTTTTAATCGCTGTTGAGATTTGTTGCCACGGGTGTAAATTTTTAAGGCATATTTTATTGCAAAATATGCGGTAAATTTTTGATTCAGCGCTTTAATTTAGCCATCTAAATAGCTATGCTTGTTCTTTACATGCGCCAGCAAAATGCTTGGCGTTTTTATCCCGCAAACTAATAAGGTAAACGGAGCCATGTTTGGTAGCTTGAAGGCATTGCCAGCCGATCCAATTCTAGGACTATTGGCAAAATATCGTGAAGATGCAAACCCACAGAAAATTGACTTGGGTGTTGGTGTTTATAAAGACGAGTCTGGTCACACAGCCATTCTAAATTGTGTGAAGACCGCGGAAAAATTCCGTCACGATAACGAAGATACCAAAGTTTACATTGGCCCAACTGGCTCGCCGCTGTTCAACGACGAAATGGCGAAGCTTATTTTCGGTGATCACAAAGTATTATCTGAAAACCGTGCGCGTACGGTTTCAACACCTGGCGGCACTGGTGCACTTCGCGTAGCTGCTGAGTTCATCAAATCATGCAAAGCTGGTGCAACTATCTGGGTGAGTGACCCAACATGGGCTAACCATACAGGTTTATTCCAAGCAGCAGGCTTAACGGTAAAAACATACCCGTACTACGACTTTGAAAACAAAAAACTCGATTTCGAAGGTATGTTGAACGCATTAAAAGAAGTGAGCGCTGATGATGCAGTGCTTCTTCATGCATGTTGTCACAACCCAAGTGGTATGGACCTTAGCCAAAAACAATGGCAACAAGTAGCGGAAGTGGCTAAAACAAACGGCTTCTTACCTGTTGTGGATATGGCTTACCAAGGTTTTGGTGATGGCTTAGACGAAGACGCTTATGGCCTACGTTTAATGGCTGATAGCGTTGAAGAAATGATTGTTTGTAGCTCATGTTCAAAGAACTTCGGCTTATACCGAGAGCGCATCGGTGCAACAACCATTATCGGTAAATCAGCTGCGGCAGTAGATACAGCATATTCTGTATTACTTTACGTCGTTCGCGTTATCTACTCTATGCCACCAGCACATGGTGCAGCGATTGTAGAAACTATTTTAAGTTCAGACGAATTACGCAACGAATGGTACACAGAGTTAGCAGAAATGCGTGACCGTATTAACGGCAACCGCCAAATGATTGTTGATAAGTTAGTTGAAAATGGTGTGACACGTGACTTCAGCCACATTGTGCGCCAAAAAGGTATGTTCTCGTTCCTAGGTATTACCCCAGAGCAAGTACAACAACTGCAAGACGAGTACAGCATCTACATGGTTGGTTCTAGCCGTATGAGCATTGCTGGTATTGCCAACAGCAACGTTGATTACTTAGCACAATCAATCGCCAAAGTGCTTTAGCACGACATCGCTTCTAACAAAAAAGCCCACTTAATAGTGGGCTTTTTTGTTATAAATAATTAGGTTATTTCGTTCTTCTTGCTCTTAAACCCAATAGACCTAGACCAAGCAAAGCGATAGATGCTGGCTCTGGCACTACAGTAATATTTAAATTACCAAGTACACTTTCCATTCTAGCACCTTGACCATTATTGACTGACATCGGATCGAATAAGAAACCAATGTAGTCACCCGAAATTGAGCCTAAAACAGAAGAGATATCGACACTAATAGTGTCACCATAGTTTAAGCCGTTGACAGTAAAGCTACCTAACACCGTGCCTGTTGGGTTAAAATCACTATTAGTAACTACGCCATCACCATCAAAAGCGACAATATCGAACATACCTAGATAATCAACATCTTGACCGTAAAGAAGTTGACCTGTGTATTCAAGAAAATCGAAATTTAACGTCGCTGTTGCACCTGAAGCAATGCCAGAGATATCAAATTCAACAATACCTCTGGTTTCTTCACCACCCCAGTAACCTGTAGCGATAATATCAGGATTATTGGCATGGGTGTGACTACCGTCTGCTATCGCATCCATATCAACCGCTGAAATAATTGAAGCATTTGAAACTAAACTTACCGACAGTAAAGAGGCAAGTATCAGTATTTTCTTAAACATATTTTTATCCTTATTAGTATATTCAAAAGTAGCAACAGCCAGATATATGCCACCAATACTTTTCACATATATTTCAATAAAATACGAAACCCTTGCAATTAAAATCGTAAAGAGATGTAAAATATAGCTACACTTTCTGTTGACGCTTTTTACATGTCATTAACATCTTGATTTACTGAGAAGTTTGTCAGCATTTCTCATATAACTACATTCATCAGTAAAGACAAAATTTCACAAATTCGGTATAGTGCGCCCATCATTCGAACATATATTTTTAGCTATGACTTCTGGCAACCTTTTTATTTTATCGGCACCTAGCGGTGCAGGAAAATCGAGCCTTATTTCGGCCTTGTTGAAGCAAGACGCTGAGCGTGCTATGCAAGTGTCGGTATCGACGACTACGCGTGACCCGCGACCGGGCGAAGAAAATGGTGTGCATTACCACTTCGTTAATAAAGCAAGCTTCGAGCAACAAATTAAAGACGGTGTGTTTTACGAATACGCAGAAGTTTTTGGTAACTACTACGGCACGTCTGCTACCGCTATTGACGAACAACTAGCGCAAGGTATTGATGTGTTCTTAGATATAGACTGGCAAGGCGCACAACAAGTGCGTATGAAAAAGCCCGATGTCACTACGATTTTCATCGCTCCACCATCGCGCAAAGAACTAGAAAACCGTCTAAAGAACCGAGGCCAAGACAGCGACGACGTTATTGCTGGCCGCATGGCTCAAGCGCAATCAGAATGCTCGCACTATCAAGAGTTTGACTACATCATTGTTAACGATGATTTTGACACCGCGCTCAACGATTTAATGACGATTGTGAACAATCAGCGACTTAAGCGCAGCCAGCAGGCAATAAAGCATCAAGATTTATTCGACGATCTATTGGCTAATGATTGATCGTTTACTATAATAAGCGGCTATTTTTTAAATTAATCAGTGTTGGAGTAGCTAAATGGCTCGCGTAACTGTTGAAGATGCAGTAGATAAAATCGGCAATCGCTTTGACTTGGTGTTAGTTGCATCACGTCGTGCACGTCAAATTGCCACTGGTGGTAAAGATCCTTTAGTTGAAGTCGAAAATGACAAGCCAACGGTTCTAGCACTTCGTGAAATCGAAAAAGAGTTAATCACGTCAGACATCATGGATGACGCTGATCGCCAAGAACAAGTTCAGCAAGAATCAGCTGAGCTAGCAGCAGTTGCTGCAATTGTTGGTGGCCAACAAGGCTAATTCAACTTAGCATTCGAAGAAACGCGTACGCTCATATGAGACTACGCGTTTTTTTATACCTGTATTGGCATTCCGGTCAATAATGCGTATTCTAGCCTTATCCCACAACGTTTCTTTCTATACACGCCGTCATATTTGGGAGCAATGAGTGTATCTATTTGAACCATTAAAAGAATTTGTCTCTAGTTATCTATCAAAAGTACAGATAGATCTGCTGAAAAAAGCGTATATCGTGGCGCGCGATGCTCATGAGGGACAAATGCGTTCAAGTGGTGACCCATATATAACGCACCCTGTCGCCGTGGCGCTTAATCTTGCGAAGATGCATTTAGACCATGAGACGTTAATGGCTGCATTGCTTCATGACGTGATTGAAGATACGGAAGTCACCAAAGATGAACTCGCTGAGCTTTTTGGGAATACCGTGGCAGAGCTTGTCGAAGGTGTCAGTAAACTAGACAAACTTAAGTTTGATAATAAAGAAGAGATGCAAGCGGAAAACTTCCGCAAAATGGTTTTGGCGATGACCAAAGACATTCGCGTTATCTTGATTAAGCTTGCTGACCGTACTCATAATATGCGCACATTGGAGTCACTTCGACCTGAAAAACGCCGCCGCATAGCACGCGAAACCCTAGAAATTTACGCTCCAATAGCCAACCGACTTGGTATTCATGACATCAAAAATGAGTTAGAAGTACTTGGCTTTGAAGCACTTTATCCGATGCGCTCTCGTGCGTTGCGCTCTGCGGTAAAACAAGCGCGAGGAAATCGTAAAGAAATTATTAATAACATTCAGGGCGAAATTGAACAGCGCCTTGAAGAAGTCGGTATTAAAGCGCAAGTGATAGGTCGCGAAAAGCACCTTTATTCCATTTACCGAAAAATGCAAAACAAAGAACTGATGTTCAACGAAGTGATGGACATCTATGCGTTTCGCGTTATTGTGCCGGACAAAATTGACGATTGTTATCGTTCTTTGGGTGCGGTTCATAACCTGTTTAAACCTATTGAAACACGCTTTAAAGACTATATTGCTATTCCGAAAACCAATGGTTATCAATCGCTGCACACATCACTTGTAGGACCACACGGTATTCCCGTTGAAATTCAAATTCGTACCAACGATATGGACCAAATGGCCGATAAAGGTGTTGCTGCCCATTGGTTATATAAACAAGACAGTGATGACAGCGGCACTACTGCGCAAATGAAAGCGCGCCGTTGGATGCAGAGCCTTCTTGAACTTCAACAAAGCGCCGGCAGTTCGTTTGAATTTATCGAAAACGTAAAATCAGATTTATTCCCAGAAGAAATTTACGTGTTCACGCCTGACGGTCGGATTATCGAGCTACCAATGGGGGCAACAGCGGTAGATTTCGCGTACGCCGTACATACCGATGTCGGTAATTCTTGTGTTGGCTGTAAAGTTGACCGTAAACCTTATCCGCTGAGTCAGCCGATTGATTCAGGCCAAACGATCGAAGTAGTGACGTCTCCTGCTGCGAGACCTAATGCGACCTGGTTAAACTTTGTCGTTACCGCTAAAGCACGTATGCAAATTCGTTCCTATTTACGTTCACAAGAGCGTAACGAATCTGAAGCGCTTGGTTTACGATTGCTTAGTCATGCACTTGGCACTACGAAGCTTGAAGATATTGCCCAAGAGAAAGTTGATCAGGTAGTTAAAGAAACCGGTAATAACGACTTCGAAGAGTTATTGGTTAATATCGGCTTAGGTAACGCGCTTAGTATTGGTATCGCTAGACGCCTAACTGATGAGTTCACCGATGACAGTGAACAGCCCGCATCTTCTAAAGCCAAAATGCCAATCAAAGGTACTGAAGGCATGATGGTAACCTACAGTAAATGTTGTCGCCCAATTCCTGGTGACACCATCATGGCCTACTTAAGTCCTGGGAAAGGACTTATTGTGCATCAGGCAACCTGTAAAAACATCAAAGCACAAGAGTCGAAGCTATTCCCTGTGAGATGGGATACCGATATCGACAAAGAGTTTATTGCTAAACTACGCGTAGAGATCATGAACCATCAAGGTGCGCTTGCGGCATTAACGAACGTAGTCGCTAAGTGCGAATCAAACGTACACACGCTAAATTCTGGCGAGAAGGATACTGGCTTGTATGCCATCGACATGGAAATTACCTGCCGCGACCGTATTCATTTAGCCGACATTATTCGAAAAATTAAAGTCATGGTCGACGTGCAAAAAGTTGTCCGTAACAAATAATTCAACAGGATTCCCAATGAAAACAATTGTAAATACAGATAAAGCGCCTAGCGCTATTGGCACTTATAGCCAAGCCGTAAAAGTCACAAACACCGTATACCTTTCTGGCCAAATTCCTTTAATCCCTGAGACTATGGAAGTTATTGAAGGCGGCTTTGCAGAGCAAGCGGAACAAGTTTTTAAAAACCTAGTAGCTGTTTGTGAGGCAGCAGGTGGCGAAATCAATGATATGGTGAAAGTGAATATCTTTATGACTGACTTATCAAACTTCGCAACAGTTAACGAGATTATGGCGAAGTACTTCCAGGAACCTTACCCTGCGCGTGCAGCTATTCAAGTATCGGCATTACCAAAAGGTGTTGATATTGAAATTGACGGCGTAATGGAAATCCCAAACGTCGCTTAAATAGATAAATTATCTCAGCCTAAACAATTGACGTGTAGAGGCAAAAGCTAGGCGCAGACATAAATGCGACTTTTCGATACTTTTCGCATTTAAACAAGGCGCTGCGTATTTTAGCCAGAAAAACTATCGCTCAGCTATTCTAAACAGTTGGTGTTTAGCAAAGGCAGACGAGAAATAAAGCTAGGCGCAAGATATAAATGCGATTTTCGATACATTTCGCATTTAGACAAGGCGCTGCGCATTTTAGATGTATGAGCATACACGTAGTATGTGATTACGAATAAAATAAGTAGCAACGCAGTATCAATGTGAAATGTGAAGAAAGATGACTCCTGAAAGATTAGCGCGTATTAACAATATGCTCGACAAACGCCAACCAGACCTGTCCGTATTAATGGAAGGTGTGCACAAAGCACATAACCTTGCGGCAGTCGTTCGCACCTGTGACGCTATTGGGTGTAGTGAAGTGCATGCGGTTTGGAAAACTGAGCAAATGCGTACCTCTGGCGGTGTAGCAATGGGCAGCCAAAATTGGGTTAAGGTAAATCACTATGATAAAACAGCTGACGCCATTGCCCAGTTGAAAAAGCAGAATATGCAAGTGCTAGTGACGAACTTATCTGATAAGGCTGTCGACTTTAGAGAGATTGACTACACCAAGCCTACTGCCATTATTTTGGGCCAAGAAAAATTCGGGGCTTCCGACATTGCTAAAGAAATGGCTGATCAGGATATTGTCATCCCGATGGTCGGTATGGTGCAATCGCTTAACGTATCAGTAGCAAATGCTGTTGTGCTTTATGAAGCACAACGCCAACGTGAAGCAGCCGGTATGTACAATCAATCGACTATCTCTGAAGCAGAGCGCCAGCGTGTGCTGTTTGAAGGTGGCCACCCTATTGTAGCTAAAGTATGTAAAACCAAAGGCCTTCCATATCCTAAAATTGATGAAGAAGGTCAAATTGTTGCGTCAGACGAATGGTGGCAACAAATGCAAATGACACAAGCTGCGTGGCAGGAAATCGATAACGAGTAGTATGCCTGCGAAAGGACTCACCAATCTCGCCCAACTCACTATCGCATCGTTGAAAGGTGTTGGGCCTGCAATGGCCGACAAGTTTGCTAAGCTTGGGCTAGTGTCAGTACAAGACTTACTGTTTCATCTCCCTTTGCGCTACGAAGATCGCACGCGTGTGATGGCTATTCGCGATCTCATGCCGGGTATCTATACCAATATCATTGGCGAAGTCACCAATAGCCAAATTATTCAGGGCAGAAAACGGATGTGGGTGCTAACCATCAATGATGGCTCTGGCTCTGTCGACTTACGCTTTTTCCATTTTTCGGCGGCACAGAAAAATGCATTACCGATAGGTACAGAGATTCGTTGTTATGGAGAAATTCAACGAGGGCCACGTAGCTTTCAAATTGTTCACCCGGAATACAAGTTACTGGATCAAGACAATCCATTAACACCGGTTGAAGAAACGCTTACTCCTGTTTACCCAACAACCGACGGCTTAAGGCAAATAAGTCTGCGCAATATCACAGAACAAGCTCTAAAGCGCTTGGAACATGGTAGTGTCGAAGAACTGCTGCCTAAAGAGTTTCTAAATGAACCGTTTACATTAGCAGAAGCATTAGCACTTATTCATCGCCCACCACCCGATGTATCTACCACGCAACTTGAAGAAGGCCGTCACCCTGCTCAACTGAGACTAATTAAGGAAGAGTTGCTCGCTCATAACTTAAGTATGCTGAAACTGCGTGAGTCGAGTGACAAACACGAATCAGTGAGCATGACCGTCGATGATACTCTTAATAAAAAGTTTCTAGACAGTTTGCCATTTAAGCCCACGAACGCTCAGGCACGTGTGGTCGACGAAATCAGAACCGATCTCGCAAAATCACTGCCGATGATGAGACTGGTGCAAGGTGATGTGGGTTCAGGTAAAACACTTGTAGCAGCGCTATCCGCTATCACGGCAATTAGCCAAGGTTACCAAGTAGCCCTGATGGCACCAACAGAGATATTGGCAGAACAACATGCAATCAATTTTCAAAACTGGTTTGAGCCACTAGGAATAACCGTGGGTTGGCTTGCGGGCAAAACCAAAGCAAAAGCGCGCCGTGAAGCACTCGAAAAACTCGCTGATGGCACCATTCAAATGGCCGTTGGTACCCACGCCCTTTTCCAAGAGCAAGTTGCATTTAAAAAACTGGCACTGATTATTATTGACGAGCAGCATCGCTTCGGTGTTCATCAGCGCCTATCATTGCGGGAGAAAGGTGCTTTCGATAGTAAATATCCACACCAACTGATCATGACGGCAACGCCGATACCGCGTACTTTAGCGATGACCGCCTATGCTGATCTAGATACCTCAATTATTGATGAGCTACCACCAGGTCGCACACCTATTACTACAATAGCACTGCCTGATACACGCCGTGACGATGTCATTGAACGCATCCGACAGGGATGCACCCAAGATAACCGTCAGGCGTATTGGGTATGTACCCTAATTGAAGAGTCAGAAGTGCTGCAATGTCAGGCAGCAGAGGACACGGCAACCTACCTACAGCAAGCCTTACCTGAGCTCAAAATAGGGCTGGTACATGGCCGTATGAAGCCTGCAGAAAAACAAGCGGTAATGGAATCGTTTAAAGAAGGAGACTTGCACCTGCTCGTGGCTACAACGGTGATTGAAGTCGGTGTTGATGTCCCCAACTCAAGCTTGATGGTAATAGAAAATCCAGAACGTTTGGGCTTAGCACAACTGCACCAGCTTCGTGGTCGCGTGGGGCGTGGTGCTGTCGCGTCACATTGTGTATTGATGTATAAATCGCCACTATCGAAAACGGCGACGAAACGATTAGGTGTGTTACGAGAAAGCAACGACGGCTTTGTGATCGCGCAAAAAGACCTTGAAATACGTGGCCCAGGGGAAATGCTAGGTACAAAACAAACTGGCCTTGCTGACCTTAAAATCGCTGACCTAGTGCGTGACCAAGCGATCATCCCCGAGGTGCAGCAACATGCTTACTTACTTTGGAAGCAATACCCTAAACAAGCAGAAGCGATTATTGAGCGATGGATGGGTAACCGTGAGAAATACTCTAACGCCTAACACTGGCCTTAGTTGCACCATCAATCGTAACAGTCGACAGCTCAAATAGTTGAAAAAACTTCAATAAGATTTAATGGAAAAATAGCTTGAGCTGTTTCACACTGATGATGGTGGTGGCATGTTGCAATGCTCACCCAAACCACCCTAAAGCACCTCAGAGCCATAGCAGAAGGATCCGTTGCCATGTTTAAAGTCGCTGTATTTAGTAGCAAGAAGTACGATAAAAACTTTCTAGACAAGTTTAATTTCAATACATCACTTGCATTCGAGTATTTCGAGAGTAAGTTGAGTGCGGAAACCGTAGAACTTGCCAGCGGCTTTGATGCGATATGCATCTTTGTCAATGATACCGCTGATAAGCATGTCTTAGAAAAACTTGCGAGCTTTGGCATCAAGGTTATCGCCCTTCGCTGTGCGGGTTTTAACAATGTTGATATTGAAGCTGCGCAGCAATTAGGCTTGCAGATTTGTCGTGTACCCGAATATTCACCGGAAGCAGTCGCTGAGCATACCGTTGGATTAATGCTGACATTGAGTCGCAAGTTTCACAAAGCCTATAACCGTATCCGAGAAGATAACTTTTCTCTTGATGGTTTGATGGGTTTTAACCTCCACAATAAAACCGTTGGCATCATAGGCACAGGCAATATCGGTTTAGCGACATTGCGGATTCTTAAGGGATTCGGCTGCCACTTACTGTGCAGTGATCCTACAGAAAATGACGAAGCTGTCGCTATGGGTTGTCGATATGTATCGGCCGACACGCTGTTTGAAGAGTCAGATATTATTAGCCTGCACTGTCCTTTGTTACCGCAAACGAAGCACATCATTAATGAACAGTCACTCGCCAAAATGCGCCCTGATGTCATGCTCATCAATACAAGTCGCGGTGGTCTGATTGACTCTCATGCCGTGGTCAAAGCACTAAAAGAGAGGCGTTTAGGCTACTTAGGTATCGATGTTTACGAACTGGAGAGCAGCCTATTTTTCGAAGATTTATCGGGTGAAATTATTCAAGACGATGTGTTTGCACGTTTAAGCACATTCCCCAATGTGTTAATAACCGGTCACCAAGGCTTTTTTACTCAAGAAGCCATTTCTACCATTGCTAAAACAACCATCAGTAACTTACAGCATCTTCTAGAGAAAAAAACGCTCGATAAAGCATTTTTACTATACTAACTGCACTTTGAGTTGATGCAATTTGCGTCGAATGTATAATGCATACAAAAATAAAACAGGCATTTATTATGAAAACTTGGCTAATCAGCCTATTGGCAATGCTTAGCTTGCTAGCCACTGGTTGTAGTAAACAAGAAGAGCAAACCATGGAACAAACTCAAGCCCTAAATAACATTGCAGAGCAATACGTAAAACTTATCTTAGATGTTGGTCACCATCATCCATACTACATTGACGCATATTACGGGCCTGAGAAGTGGAAAGACGAAAGCACCAAAAAACCATTAGATGAGCTACTTATTCGTAACCATGACTTAGTCAACCAATTAGCAGCAACGCAAGTTGATGCAAGCCAAGCACTGCGTAAGCAGTTTTTAGACATTCAGCTGAAATCTGTCGATACCTTTATTCGTTTGCAACAAGGTGAGAAAATTTTATTCGATGATGAATCGCTGGGCCTTTACGACGCATTATCACCTACTATTACGGAGCAAGAACTTGATGCAGCACTCGCTGAATTAAGCTTGCTAATTCCGGGGGAAGGAGAGCTGAATCAGCGCCTCAATACATACAAATCCCAATTTGTGATTCCTTTGGATAAATTAGACACCGTTTTTAATGCGGCTATTGACGAAGCACGCAAACGCACCAAAGCGCATATCGACTTACCTGAAAATGAAAGCTTTACTATCGAATATGTGACAGACAAGGTGTGGAGTGGATACAACTGGTATAAAGGTAACAACTTTTCGCTTATTCAACTTAATACTGATTTCCCTATTTATATTGAGCGCGCAATCGACCTTGCAAGTCATGAAGGCTACCCAGGGCACCACGTGTTCAATTCACAAATGGAACAGCATTTGGTCGACAAAATGGGCTGGATTGAATACAGCATCTACCCATTGTACTCACCTATGTCATTACTTGCAGAAGGTAGTGCGAATTACGGTATTGAGGTCGCTTTTCCAAAAGATGAACGTTTAGCATTTGAAAAAGAGGTTCTTTTTCCTTTAGCTGGTTTAGATGCTACGCAAGTGAATACTTACTACCAAGTACAAGACAAGTTAGCGCTTCTATCTTACGCTGACAATATGATCGCAAAACGCTATCTGGATGGCGATATCGATAAAGAGGCGGCAATAGACTTACTAATGAAATACGCATTATCTAGCCAAGAAAAGTCGACACAGCGTATTGGCTTTATCGAAGCACACCGAGCGTATGTCATCAACTACAACCTCGGCCAGGACTTAGTGAAACAGTATGTCGACCGAGTAACTGGCGAAGATGATTTAGACAAGCGTTGGGCAATTTTCGCGGACCTGTTAGCGTATCCCAAAACAGCATCAATGATGGCAGAATAGAAGGGAAACCAGCAGCTAACACTCATACTAAACAGCCGCTAAAAGCGGCTTTTTAGTGACCCCAAGCGTTTGAGTTATTGCTGAATTGCTCTATGTCTTCGGGCGTGTTCAACGTATATATTAATAGCCAGCAATACAAACCCAAGGAAGAAGCAAACACCACCATAATCTAGGTATCTAAAATTGCCGTGCATTTCGTAAAGCTCATCGAAATTTCCACCTTTTAGCGTAGGGATCAAAATATCAACAATCCATAGGCCAAATAACACACTCGACGCTGCAAACGCTACTAGCCAGCTATATTTGTATAAATAATGGAAAGTCAGTCGCTCAATGTTTTTCGGTTTTTGCAGGTAAGTAGGCGTTACATTGTAAACACTCGCTAATGCTTTCGTTGTTTCAAGTGATGCGTTTCCTTGCTTTTCTACTCGCTGAATAGTGCGAATGCTCAAGCCAGTTGCCGCGGCAAGCTCTTCTTGGCTCCAACACTTTTCGGCGCGAAGCACTAGCAAAGTCTGATGGTTTAGCTCCATATTCATATTACTCATGGTTATTCCTTCTCAATATACTGTGTTCGAAGAAATACTAATGGTGTGCCCGAAAGTTACACTGTTATTCTAGCGACACTAGCCCGACAACACCACGACACTTATACGACAGTCTCCTAACAGTTCGCTGACATTGATTGCTATAGGCTATAGTCTCTTTGTAAAGAGGGCTTTAATAGCCCTCTACACTGACATCAAACTAACTTTCGCTGACATGCTGACTAGCCATCGCTATCGCTATCGCACTATCAAGTGCATCAACAGGTGGTACTTTAACGTCAGGCTCCACACCTACCTTTTCCCAGTTGGATTGGTTCGAAGAGATGATAGGTTTGAGTAGAGAAATACGAAATACCAACTCGTCGGTTATTTTTCTTACTCCTACATAAAAGCCTGCGCCAGCCGTTGCATCACCAACAACGGTTGCCTTATTATTCGCCTGTAACGCACTGGCAAAGAGTTCAGTTGCGCTAGCACTGTTGTGGCTTGTTACCAGCCATACAGGATAGTCATCTCGAAACTGAGTATGCCCACTGTGTTTATCCACTTGAACAGTTTGTGTCACGTTTCCTTGGGCATCAAGGGTTGACCAAAGTGGAGTTCTATCAGCCAAAAAATACCCTATCATATGGGCAACGAGCTCAGGTGAACCACCAATGGTGTCGCGCAGATCAATAACCATACCTTCCGTATTTGCTAGGAAATTAAAAGCACTGTCGGCAGTATTCTTCGCGTTGCTGTCAGGGTGAAACTTATTGAATTTAAGATACCCAATATTTCCCGGTAGCACTTTTACTTGCTCAAACGCATAGTTGTGGGTCAACTTTCCTTCTCGATGTTGGATGATATGACTGACCTCTTCCTCTGGTGATACCGTATATAGGCTTAGATGCTTGTCTCCGGTAATATCTCGGATATCACCACCAATACGCTCTGCAAACTTATCTAACGTATCGATATCATGATATTTGCCCATCGCATGTCGAGCGACAATAAAGTTTTTGGTTTCATCAACCACTGACGGTTCGATGTAGTGTTGTTCCATGACCGAAAATGTCTGGTCAAGTAGCTTAGTAATATCTTCGTGGCTGATTGACTGCGCAATAGCGACACAGCCAAATAAATAAAGACAGATCGCCATTAGGCGAAATCGTGTAATTGAATTCATGAATATTTCCTTCGTTTAACATATTTAAGGCAAGCGATGACTTGCCAGACTAGTCGTAAGAGAACTAGTGATTAAACAAAGGCGTCGATATAACGATAATTGAGGTTACTGTCTTTCCAGCCAGACAGCCTGCTTTTATTACGATGTATTCGCATATACCAGGGCGCCCGATGTGTTGCAGGGTCTGGTTGAAACGAAAACATTAGCCGCAACTTAGGCGCTGGAAATAGCGCTAAACTTTGCCAAGCAGCTTGTTGTTGATGATGGGTAAAGTGACTGGCGGGCTTTGCTTGAGCAACAAGTGCCGGCTCTTCAGCCAAAAGCTTAGTGAGTAATACGCCAACAGTCTGCAATTTACCGGAATCTGATGGCGCTGAAATTTCAACGCTTGAATTGAGTGCGTGTGGAAGTGAAAAGTAACGACCACTTTCACTATCATTATGGTGAAATACAGAAAAGCCAGTGACTAGGGCTAAACCAAACACCAAGAAACAAGTGACGATAAAGGCACTTATTTTTTGTTGCTGATTTAGGTTACTGGGTTGTTGGTTCATCAATCACTTCCGCTGTGGTCCAACTTTAATTATTTAGGCTAAACATTGAATTTCAATGCTTAACCTACTTCTTTTTCAACAACTCACGTAAATTTGCCACACCTGCTTTAGCGGTTTGTTGTTTTTGTTCTTGTGACTTTTTCGATTTTTCCGTTTCCCAAATCAAGTCATCTTGCGGCATTTCATAAAGGAAGCGGCTCGGTTCGGTGCGCGCAACTTCGCCAAACTGGCGGCGCTCTCTTGCGTAGGTACAAATCAATTCACGTTTCGCCCGAGTAACACCTACATAAGCAAGGCGTCGTTCTTCTTCCACATTATCTTCGTCAATACTGGATTGATGCGGGAGCAAGCCTTCTTCCATACCGATTAAAAACACATAAGGGAACTCTAGACCTTTTGAGGCATGCAACGTCATCAACTGCACTTGATCAGCAAACTCTTCTTCTTCGTTGCGCTCCATCATATCGCGCAATGTAAGCCTGGTGACCACTTGCGCTAACGTCATCGGCTCATCCAGCTCATCACCCTCTAGCATTTGTGTGACCCAGCTAAACAACTGCGTAACGTTTTTCATGCGCATTTCTGCCGCTTTGGCACTTGGTGAAGAGTCGTAAAGGTAGTCTTCATAATTCATTTCACGAATCATCGAGCGCAATACCGCAGGTGTGTCACCACGTTCTGAATTATCAGACGTTTCTACTAGCCAGCGCGTAAATTTCTGAAGGTTGACTAAGCCTCTGCCAGAAAGTGTCTGTTCTAAACCAAACTCAGAACTGGCAGCAAACATACTTATCTGACGCTTATTGGCGTAGTTACCCAGTTTTTCCAAGGTTGCAGGCCCAAGCTCACGCTTAGGTACATTGCAGACACGCAAGAAGGCATTGTCGTCATCAGGGTTCACCAACAAGCGCAAGTACGCCATGATGTCTTTGATTTCAGAACGCGAGAAAAACGACGTACCACCACTGATTTTGTAAGGAATACGGTTGGTCATCAGCGCTTTTTCAAGCAAACGAGACTGGTGGTTACCACGATACAAAATTGCGTAATCTTTGTAGTGAGTTTTGTTCATGAAGCGATGACCAATCAGCTCACCTACCACGCGTTCAACTTCGTGCTCTTCATTGCGCGTTTGCACCACACGAATTGGCATACCGTAGTCGTGTTCACTGAATAATGCTTTATCGTAAACATGCGGATTATTGGCAATAAGTATATTAGCGCAATGCAAAATACGGCCACTAGAACGGTAGTTTTGCTCTAGTTTGATGAGTTTCAGGTTTGGATAATCTTCACCAAGTAAAACAAGGTTTTGTGGTTTAGCACCACGCCACGAGTAAATCGATTGGTCATCATCACCAACTACAGTTAGGCGACCTCGCTCACCGGTGAGCAATTTAACCATTTCATATTGACTGGCATTGGTATCTTGATATTCATCCACCAGCATATATTGAATTTTCTTGCGCCAGCGCTCACGCACTTCGGGATAATTTTTTAGCAATAGCGTAGGAATAAGAATCAAATCATCAAAATCAAGTGCGTTATACGCCCTCATATGGCTGTGATAACGCTGATAAAATTCAGCATACATTGCTGTGTCGGCATCCACTGCTTGCTTGAGTACTTGATCGGGTAGTAGCAAATCATTCTTCCAATTAGAAATCATCATTTGCAATTTACTGAGCAAGTCTTTATCGCCATCAAGCTCTTGTTCGGTCAATTCTTTAAGTAGCGCAATCGTGTCCTGATCATCAAATAACGTGAAGCCTGGTTTGTAGCCAAGTGTTTTGATTTCACGACGGACGATATCCAAACCCAAGGAGTGGAATGTTGATACGATTAAACCACGTGTTAACTCGCGGCCCAACATACTCGCGACACGCTCTTTCATTTCACGTGCGGCTTTGTTAGTAAAGGTTACAGCCGCTATATTACGGGCTTTGTAGCCACACTTTTGAATCAGATAAGCGATCTTTTGACAGATAACACCCGTTTTACCACTACCTGCACCAGCAAGCACCAAACACGGTCCACTGACATAGTTTTTTGCTTCTTCTTGGCGTGGGTTTAACTTCATTCACAGGCTCGCTTGGCTAATACATGGTCTACTGATGATAAGGCGGCAGATTTTACCTTGTTTTGCATCCAACAACAGCCTTCGGTGAAATTTTTATGTGATCTGATTTAACTTTCGCTACAATGTCAGGCATTACAATTGAGGTTAGCCAAATGATTAACGCAAAGAAAATTGAAGAAATTGCTAAACAAGTAACCGATGCCATTCCACCGGGCGTAAAAGCGGTTGCTAATGACTTTGAAGAAAAAACAAAAACAGTACTTCAACGCAAGCTTTCACAACTTGACGTTGTTACTCGCGAAGAGTTTGACGTACAAACACAAGTTTTGATTAAAACGCGCGAAAAATTGGCATCACTTGAAAAAGCGGTTGCTGAACTAGAAGCCAAATTAGCCGACAAAGACGAAGGCTAAACTGGTTTGCGCTGAACCGCGCACAAATTAAGTGAAATTGAGCAGAGTGAACATGTCACTCTGCTCTAAACAATACGAACCTACCCTTCCTGTTCTTTGATCTGAATTTCTTTTGCAAGCGCCTCTGCTTCTGCGGTTATCATCGCATAACCTTTGA
Source organism: Thalassotalea euphylliae (assembly GCF_042682785.1). GTDB lineage: Bacteria > Pseudomonadota > Gammaproteobacteria > Enterobacterales > Alteromonadaceae > Thalassotalea_F > Thalassotalea_F euphylliae. Next base: position 144,754 of record NZ_JBHUIB010000007.1, read on the forward strand.
TATCGCCATTACGTTGTGCGTGCATCGCTTTTTCTAATAAAGCCAAATGCTGTTTTTTTAGCTTTTTCGTTGGGTCAGATTTAAAAAATGAAAACATACTCGCTCCTTATTTTGTTGAATAAGAGTACGTATCGGTTTTAATTCAAGATGTATGTATTGTCTTTTAGGCGAGTTTTGATAATAAAAAAGCACCCGAAGGTGCTATTTATCACTTAATGATGTTACTTACTATTGCTTGTACACAATACCGTCTTTCATCACGAAACTAACATTTTCTAACAATGAAATATTGGCTAATGGGTCACCATCAACAGCAACAATATCAGCAAGATACCCTGCTTTGATTTGCCCTAAATTGCTTTGTTGTAGCAAACTCGCACTGTTGATTGTCGCCGCCTGAATAGCTTGTATAGGTGTCATCCCAAAAGTGACCATACGTGAGAACTGCTTACCATTGTCGCCATGCGGATAAATAGCCGCGTCTGATCCAAACACCATTTTTGCGCCCGCCTTGGTTGCCCGTTTAAAACTATCTCGCTGCGCCTTAGATACCATTTTTTCTTTTAAGATATTCGCTTCAGGCACACCGTTCGCTTCGCCAAAAGCAAGCGTATACTCAGTATTATAGATGTCACATGACAAGTAAGTGCCATGTTTCAGGGCAAGCTCTATAGCTTCTTCATCCATAAAACTACAGTGTTCGATAGAATCCACACCTGAGCGGATTGCGGCCTTGATACCTGAGGTGCCGTGCGCATGCGCTGCCACTATCAAGCCGCGCATATGTGCTTCTTGCACCGCCGCTCGCATTTCCTCTTCAGTGAGCTGCTGAATACCCACTTTTGTGCCCTTCGAAAATACACCACCGGTTGCACATACCTTAATGGTATTTGCACCATACTTAATATTTTCACGTACTTTCGCCCGCACTGCCCAGGGGCCATCAGCAACACCGCCAGATTTTGATTTTTTCTCTGGCGCAGAAAAGTTATCGTCACAATGACCGCCAGTAATACTCACCGAATGACCTGCCGCCCAAATACGAGGGCCCGGCACTTCGCCTGCATTAATACCATCGCGCACTCCAATAACACTGTAGCCAGCAGCCCCCAAGTTACGCACCGTGGTAAAGCCAGCCATCAAGGTTTTCTTCGCGTTTTTGACGGCTTTGACGGTTTGTCGTGGTACGGAATTTCCTTTAGCTGCTAAAAAGTTGTCTTCAGCGTCACTTGTTAAGTGAACATGCATATCCATAAAGCCAGGTAACAAGGTTTTATCTTTCAGATTGATAACCCTAGTGTCAGTACCTGCTTTGATACTGCCCTGCTCACCCACTTTAGTGATGACATTGTCATCAATCAGCACAGACACGTTTTTAACTAACTTACCTGACGCTACATCAACATAGCCTGCAGCGTGTATCAGCGTTTGCTCTGCTAACGCCGCCGCACTGTTGACAATCAACGCTAAACCGATAGCTAACGGTTTTAATTTCATTGTTACTCTCTTCACTCTCTGCTGTTGTTCTGTTTATAGCAGTTTTGCTATCGACTTAATACTTTGCTGCTTTATTTTTCGCAGGTAAGGACTTAACGATAAATTCACGTAAATGCTGATTTGAATCGCGTAAATCTTCATAACGCAGGTACATCATATGACCACTGCGGTAGCCTTGAAAAGACAAACGGTCTTTCATCAAGCCACTTGGATCAAGCTGCCACATAGTATATTTCGCATCAAAGTAATTAGTCGCGCCATCGTAGTAACCCGCTTGAATCATGACATTCAGATACGGATTCTGTGCCATCGCTTGGCGTAAGTTCTCACCAGTTTTATTGTTAGTGCGATCCCAAGGGCGAACAGGACCAAACATGTTGTATTTGATGTCCGTTTTATATTCGAGTTCTTCGCGCAAATAGTAATTAATTGCTGGCGTGAAGCTATGTAGCCAAGACGTCAGTTCTGCCCAGTAATCGGGACGTTCGCCTACGTTTTTCTTATCAATACCCAAGTAACGTGAATCAAGACGCCCAACCGTCTGCTGGCGGTCACGTAGTAAGGCTTTCCAATAAAACGTTGTCGCGATATCTAAGTTACTGCCAATGACTTCTTCGACTGATAAGCCAGAATAGCGCGCCACTTTTTTAGCAATCGCTTGCTTTTGCTCATCAGAAATAAAGCCACCTTTGGCGAGCGCTGGGATATATTCATTGATGGTAAACGCTTCAACTTCAGGTAACAGTTCGGCTAAGTCTTTCGCCTGTAACTCTTGGTCTAACGCCTTGTGATACCAAGCGGTTGCAGCAAAGTAAGGTAAGCGGTTAGCCGCTTTAACTGGGCCATTGCGCTCAATACCAATATCGGTTGGCGACACTAGCACCACACCATTTAAATACATCCACTGACGGTTTTGTAGCTCAAGTGCTAACCCCGAAACACGGGTTGTGCCGTAGCTTTCACCAATTAAATATTTAGGTGAACGCCAGCGGTCGTTGCGCGAAACAAAGGTATTAATCCATTCCGCGAGATACTTCACATCGGCATTCACACCAAAGAACATTTTCTTTTGCTGCTCTTTCGATGGCATTTTACCGTCTTTGTTCGGCAGTACACGTGAATAGCCAGTATTTACCGGATTCACAAAGACAATATCCGCGACATCAAGCACTGAATATGGATTGGTTTTTACGCCGTATGGCTGCAATGGGAAACCTTCATCATCAACGTTCAAGACTTTCGGTCCCGTGTAGGCAACATGCATCCATACAGAAGCTGACCCCGGGCCACCATTAAATGAGATAAGTAGTGGACGCTTGCCCTTGTCCTTAACATCACTGCGCTGATAATACGTGTAGAACAGGCTTGCTACAGGGTGGCCTTCTTCATCCCAAACAGGCTGAGTACCAGTTGTAGCGGTATAGTTAACTTTCTTACCTTTAATTTTGGTAGTGTGCTTGGTGGTATTACTACTATCAATATCGAGGGTTCTTTGATGCTGTTCTGCCGTTGCAGAAAGTGCAAACACTGAGATGAAGAACAGTGCGATGAATTTTTTAGTCATGACGGCTGCCTATTTATTATCGTAAACAAACAGCCTAGAACATCATGACTTACTTGTCAGAGCAATCACGTTGAGCAGCGCAACTTTTGCGGCAAACGCAGACTTGTAACAAGCTTGTTAATTGCATCTATTTGAACAACTTACGCTCTAGAACAAAGCCAAGTAAACCTGCCGTAAACAGTAAAACACCCAACACTTGCAGCCACGCATTGATAGGTTGAGGTACTTGAACTTCTTTGAAGTGCCGGTAGTAACGTTTACCACCTTCTACTGACTTCTCTACGTACTCCCCCATCCAGGTATCAAATCGAATGCGTTCAACATCCATTCGCTTCGTCATTTCCATTGCCTTCTGCTCACGAAGCTCTCGACTCCCTTTTTTGCCGTTCTCGATCAGGCGTGGCCAATCCCTAAAGATATCTTTTGGCTCACCTTCTAGCACTACTCCATCAGAGGTATATTCATGCTGCACACCTGTAAAAACTGACTTGCTGTAACCTGCATAAAACAACGTAGTGGCCAGCACAATAAGTAAACTTGAGATCAATAAATAGTTACGACGCTGGTTGAATCGATGCGACGTTTGCTTTGCTACCCAATGCTCCACGTCAGGCAATGAAGACAACTTTTGGACACTAGCCGATGAAATACTGCTCATTAATTCATCCAACTCAATATCCAATGCGGTAAGTAGCTTACGCAGCATATCATTAGAGGGCAGCGACTTATCATTTTCTAGTTTAGATAAATACGATTGTTCAATGCCGGCTATTTCAGCCAACTCAGGTTGGCTAAGCTTCTTTTCTTGTCTTAGTAGTTTTAATTGTTCACCTAAATTCATGATTTGTCCTTATTCGTTATTAAAAAGAAAGGCTTAGCCGGCTGCCTTGGACGTTATTCTTAAGGATTCATTGACTAATAAAAAGAAGAATATGTGGGAATGTCAGTGAATAATAGGAATTTTTTGTGCGTTTTCATCACCACCAGTATTTCAATAAACAATTGTGTCCTTGATATAAAAAAGCCAGGCGTCTAACCTGGCTTTATGCGAGGGGCTGTTTAGGGCTACTGCTCTTTCATATTCCACAGAATACCTTGGCCATCACCCATCACCGTTGTGGGCATTTGACCATTCCATTGCTGGGCTTTGACATACTCAACAAGCACTTTACTGGTTTTTATCGCTTCAGCCTTCTCTCGAATGGCCTCTGCCTCTGCCAAACCTTTTAAGCGAATGGCCTCTGCTTCCGCTTTTGCTTCAGTCATAATTGCATATGCAGAACCGTCTGCACGGGCTTTTTCAGCATCACGTTTAGCTTCTGCGGTGTTCACTTCTCGTTGCGCCTCTAATTTTTGACGCTCTAAACGGTGCTTTTCCGCTGCGGCTAAGTTTTTCTCCGTTTGCTTGGTTTCAATGCTTTGCAAGTATTTTGGTGGTAGCACTAGATTTTCGATTTGTGCGCTGTCTAACTTAACCGGAAACTCTGACATTGTAGTTAGCAAGGTTTCTTCAATTTTTTGAATTACTTTGCCTCGGTTCTGCACTATTTCTTCCGCTTTAAAACGCGCCAATGCATCTTTGGCAGCAGAACGTAAGCGCGGGTCAAGAATTCGGTTTTCGAACTGATCTAGACCACCATAGTTTTTATAAAGCTCGAAGGCTTCAGAACGAATCACTGTCCAGTTAACTGACACTTCCGCTTGTACAGGCATCTGCTCGAATGTCGACGCTTTTAAGCTTTCCGCATTTTTTCGAGTACGAATCTCTAATTCTTCTACTGAGTCTGCAAAAGGAACTTTCAAATGAAGACCAGGGTTAACTTGTGTCGTGGCTTCACCAAAGCGCTTAACAATGCCTACATGTCCTTCATCAATGGTGTAAAACACCATCCAAACAATGATAAAAATAACGGCTACTAAGCCGCCACGCTTAAGGTTTTTAACTATTTGAGGGGTGTCGACCGAATCTGTCGTGGTTAATCCTTTACTTAACATAAAAACTCTCCTCTTTAACTGTTTTTACATTGTGCACAAACGCACACGACATAATATGTCATTCTTTTTGGTTTTTTGCAAATCACCCCAAATAACCAGCGGTTATAAAAAGGTGGAAATTTCGCTTGAATATACTAGGTAGTTGCCGGATGCCACTGGAAGGTTTAGCATTGTTTACAATTTTTTAACTTAATGAACTGTTATATTATCTCAATCGCTTTATTTTTCGTTAAGTTATTAGAAATAACGTCTTTCACTTAAAAGCATTATAACCATCTCAGGAATATACATATGTTACACAGAAGATTGCTTAAGGCTCTGTCTTTAGCATCAGTCGTACTGGCAAGTTCAGTGCAAGCTGACGAAGGTATGTGGCAGCCACATCAATTGCAAGAAATCAGCGGTAAGCTAAAAAAAGCGGGCCTAGAGCTGGATCCTACGCAAATGGAAAACTTAAACCAGTTTCCGATGAATGCCATTATCAGCTTAGGCGGTTGCACGGCGTCATTCTTATCTGATCAAGGTTTAGTGGTCACCAACCATCACTGTGCATACGGTTCAATTCAGTACAATTCTTCTGAGGAAGAAAACCTGCTGAAGCAAGGTTTTGTTGCCAAATCACTTGACCAAGAATTACAAGCTGCACCTGGCTCACGCGTATACGTTACCGAGTCATTAACGAATGTAACCGACAAAATTACCGGCACCATTCCAAGTTCAACCAAAGGTGAAGCGTACTTCAAGGCGATAGAGAAAAACGAGAAAGCGCTTGTTGCAGCGTGTGAAACATCACAAGACTACCGTTGTGAAGTTTACAGTTTCCACGGCGGCCTTGAGTACTTCCTTATTAAGCAACTGTCAATTCGCGACGTACGTTTAGTGTACGCTCCGCCTTCAAGCATAGGTAAGTTCGGCGGTGATACGGACAACTGGATGTGGCCACGTCACACTGGTGATTGGGCATTCTACCGCGCTTACGTGAACAAAGACGGTAAGCCTGCGGATTACTCAAAAGATAACGTCCCATTCAAGCCAAAGGCGTTCTTAAAAGTAAATGCCAATGGTGTTGAAAATGAAGATTACGTGATGGTACTTGGCTACCCAGGTCGTACAAACCGCTATCGCATTGCGCAAGAAGTTGAAAACCAATTCAATTGGGTTTACCCAACAGCAAAGCGTTACCGTGAAGAGTACATTGATGTTATTAAAGAAACGGCACCTGCAGGCAGCGAAGCGCGCATCAAATACGAGAGCACATTAGCTGGCCTTGCCAACTACGCGAAAAACTATGGCTCAATGATTGAAAGCTTCAACAAGGGCGATATGTTAGCGCGTAAGCAAAAAGAGCTGAAAGACCTTCAAGCATGGATCAACAGCTCTAAAGCACGCCAAGAAAAGTACGGTAAAGCGCTGACAGAGTTGAATGAACTTGTTGCCCAAGGCCAAGTGAATCAAGAGCGTGATTTAATTTTAGCCTATATTGGCCGTACTAATTTAATCGGTGTGTCTAAGCGTTTATATCGCTTAGCAAATGAACGTCAAAAGCCAGATGCTGAGCGCAAGCAAGGTTACCAAGACCGTGACATGAATCGCTTTAAGCAAGGCATGAAGCGTGTAAATCGTCGCTATGACGCAGGTGTCGACAAAGCCGTGCTAAACCACTTTATCGCGCAATATGCACAACTTCCTGCAACAGAACGCAACGCGACGTTCGACAAATTCTTTGGCATTGATAAAACGTTTGATGCGAAGAAATTGGCAGCTAAGTTAGATCAGATGCACAAAGACACTGAGCTTGACCAGGAAGCTGTGCGTTTAGCGTGGATGGATAAGTCGGTTGAAGACTTCAAAAACAGTAACGACCCGTATATTCAATTTGCCGTTTCTCAATACGAGAACGATCGCAAATTAGAAAAACAAGATGACGAGTTGTTCGGTAAGTTGGCACAAGTACGCCCAGCATTTATGTCAGCAATGATCGCCTACAAGAAAAGCAAAGGCGAACCAGTATACGCTGATGCAAACAGCTCGCTGCGTATTACCTACGGTAATGTTAAAGGCTACTCACCTCAGGACGGTTTAACGGCAACACCGTTTACGACACTTGAAGGTATGCTAGCGAAATATGTTGCGGGTGATGACGAGTTCGACTTGTTCGAAAATATCCGCACAGCAATTGCGAACAAAGATTACGGCAACTACCGCCGCGAAAGCCTTAACTCAGTACCTGTGAACTACTTATCAACACTTGATATCACCGGTGGTAACTCAGGTTCGCCTACACTTAACGGTAAAGGTGAATTTGTCGGCTTAGTATTTGATGGCGTTTACGAATCAATCATCGGCGATTGGGATTACAACCCTAAGCTAAACCGTGCGATTCATACGAGCGTGCCATTTATGCTATGGACCATGGAAAAAATCGATGGTGCGCAAAACATTGTTGATGAAATGACGATTGTTAAATAGTAATCATCAATTAAAGAAACAAAAAGAGCAGCTTTAATCGCTGCTCTTTTTTATTGCCCGTTTATCAATTTATAGACGAATATGCGTGACGTTATTCGCTTTTCAAGAACGCCTGATAAGCGAGGTTTTGTGTTTCTTCATGCCATTCGTAGCCCAGATCTTTAAGATGGCGGAAGAATGCCAATTGGTCTTTGTCAGAGACTTCGAAGCCTGCTAATACTTGTCCAAAAGCAGCACCATGATTTCGATAGTGGAACAAGGTGATATTCCAGTGTTCACCTAACGTATCCAAGAACTTTTCGAGTGCGCCTGGATATTCAGGGAATTGGAAGCGGAAGATACGTTCTTCCACTTTTCTCTCACCTTGACCGCCAATCATGTAGCGGATATGTAACTTAGCCAGCTCATTATCGGTGAAATCTCGCACGGAATAGTTAGCAACACTTAACTGCTTTTGCAGCTCAACACGCTCTTCAACACCGCCTGCAATGCGAACACCAACAAAGATATTGGCTTCACGGTTGCCTGCATAGCGATAGTTAAATTCAGTGATCGCTCGGCCAGACAACTTTTTGCAGAAACGACGGAAAGAGCCTTTTTCTTCCGGAATGGTAACCGCTAGAACCGCCTCTTTTTGCTCACCTAACTCACAACGCTCTGACACATAACGCAGGCTATGAAAGTTCATGTTGGCACCAGACAAAATTGCCGCAAGGTTTTCATCGCCTTTGCTGTGTTGGCAATATTTACTGATACCGGCAAGCGATAAGGCACCAGCAGGCTCAGCTATTACACGCGTCTGTTCAAATATATCCTTGATAGCCGCACATATTTCGTCGCTATTTACCGTGATCACGTCATCACAATGGTCTTTAATCACGTCAAATGTGTGTTGACCTATCCGCTTAACGGCAACGCCGTCTGCAAATAAACCAACGTGACTCAAGTCAGTCGGCTCACCCGACTCCATTGCCGCTTTTAAACAGGCAGAATCTTCAGCTTCAACGCCTATCACCTTAATGTCTGGACGCAGTTGCTTAAGGTAAATCGCCATGCCAGCAAGCAATCCACCGCCGCCTACAGGAATAAACACCGCATCTAATTTTGCGTGTTGTTGCAAAAGCTCTTTCGCAACTGTGCCTTGCCCAGCGATAACATCCACATCATCAAACGGATGAATCAGTGTCTTTTGCTCTTCTTCGGCACATTCGATAGACGCTTGTTGTGCATCATTATAGCTTTTACCAACAAGGCGCACTTCAGCACCCAACCTACGGACATTTTCAACTTTTATGTCTGGCGTGGTAATCGGCATAAATATCGTTGCATTAATGCCTAGTTTACTCGCTGCTAAAGCTAAGCCTTGCGCATGATTACCAGCTGATGCGGCAACCACACCGTGAGTCGTTTGCGCTTCCGGCAAGTTTGCCAACTTATTATACGCACCGCGCAATTTAAACGAATGAACGGGCTGCTGATCTTCACGTTTAAGGAAAATTTGATTCCCCAATCGCGCCGACAATTTTGTCAGCGGCGTTAAGTCTGTCTCTTTCGCGACATCATAAACAGGTGCCAACAAAATACGACGAAGATAATCCACTCTTACATCCTGCAAACGCTGACTGGTGCCAGGTTCAATACTTTGTGTTGCTGCATCATTCATGTTGCCCTCCGCTTGAGCCATTCTCTTGGCTATTACCATCTAGCAACTCTCTATTGCGGACAGCGCCTTTATCGGCACTAGTGGCTAACATGGCGTAATTCTTTAACGCATAGCTGATTGGGCGAACACGATCTTTCGGTTGCCAACCTTTTGGCTTGCTGTTCATCGCGTCACGACGCGCTGCTAATTCACTTTCATCAACGTTTAATTGAATAGTACGGCTTGGAATATCAATATGAATTTCATCACCATTTTCTACTAAGGCTATCGCCCCACCACTTGCTGCTTCTGGTGAAATATGACCAATAGAAAGACCCGAAGTACCACCTGAGAAACGGCCATCCGTGATAAGCGCACAGGCTTTGCCTAAGCCCATCGACTTTAAGTAAGTGGTTGGATACAACATTTCTTGCATGCCCGGACCGCCTTTAGGTCCTTCGTAGCGAATAACCACGACTTCACCCGCGACAACACTGCCATTTAAGATGCCTTCAACCGCATCATCTTGGCTTTCAAACACATGTGCAGGACCTGTAAAGGTCAAGTTATCTTCGGCAACACCTGCTGTTTTAACCACACAACCGTCAAGCGCGATGTTGCCGGACAACACAGCCAAACCACCTTCGGTAGAAAATGCATTCTCTAACGAGCGGATACAACCGTTTTCGCGATCGTCATCCAAAGTATCCCAACGGCAGTCTTGGCTGAATGCTTTCGTTGTGCGAATACCTGCAGGACCAGCGCGGTAGAACTTTTTCACGTCTTCGTCTTCAGTTACTTTCACGTCGTATTTAGCAAGGTGCTCTGACAGTGAGGTACCTAGGACATTGGTCACATTCGTTCTTAGTAACTTGGCGCGTGCTAGCTCACCTAAAATACCTATAACACCGCCAGCACGATGGACATCTTCCATATGGTATTTTTGTGTTGAAGGGGCGACTTTACATAGCTGCGGTACTTCGCGAGATAGCTTGTCCATATCAGCCATGGTGTAATCAATACCCGCTTCTTGCGCGACTGCTAATAAGTGCAAAATAGTATTGGTAGAGCCACCCATCGCGATATCTAAACACATCGCATTGTGCATCGCATCGCGGTTAGCAATATTGCGCGGTAATGCACTTTCATCTTCTTCAAAGTAGTAACGTTTTGTCAGCTCTACAATTTGTTTGCCAGCCTCTAGGAATAACTGCTCACGATCAGCATGGGTGGCAAGCATTGAGCCATTGCCTGGCAATGCTAAACCTAACGCTTCCGCTAAACAGTTCATTGAATTGGCAGTAAACATACCCGAACATGAGCCACAAGTTGGACAAGCAGAGCGTTCAATTTCGGCACTTTGCTCATCGCTTACTGTTGGATCTGCGCCTTGAATCATGGCATCAACCAAATCGAGCTTGATAATTTGATCTGAAAGCTTAGTTTTACCCGCTTCCATTGGTCCGCCCGACACAAAAATCACTGGAATGTTAAGACGCATTGCCGCCATTAGCATGCCCGGCGTGATCTTGTCACAGTTAGAAATACACACCATGGCATCTACACAGTGTGCATTTACCATGTATTCGACTGAATCCGCAATTAAGTCACGTGAGGGTAAGCTATACAACATACCGCTGTGCCCCATGGCAATGCCATCATCCACCGCGATAGTGTTGAATTCTTTTGCGTTAGCGCCGGCTTTTTCAATCGCGCCAGCAACTAACTGTCCCATGTCTTTTAAATGCACATGACCAGGTACAAATTGGGTAAATGAATTAACGACAGCAATAATCGGCTTGCCAAAGTCTTTATCCGTCATTCCGGTTGCACGCCAGAGTGCACGCGCACCCGCCATATTTCGGCCTTGCGTTGACGTTGCTGATCTTAATTTTGGCATTGTTTCTTCCTACTATTGCTCTCGTTAATTTACTTTTGTTTTTACTTTTTAATTAGACTTTGTGTTTACATGTTGAGTGGCTAAATAAGTCGAGATAGTTGGATGGTTTTCGCGGCGGTAGCGCGGAGCCTACACATGTAGGTGAGCACTACCAACAAAGAAAACCACCCAAATAGCCGTCTTATTCGACTGGCTCTAACCAGTTCCACTTATCTTCGGTGCTTCCATCAAAGATACCGAAAAAGGCTTCTTGTAATGACTTAGTCACTGGACCACGTGTACCTTTACCAACAGGCAAACCATCAACCGATTTCACCGGTACGATTTCAGTCGCGGTACCTGTCATGAAGAACTCGTCAGCTAGGTATAATGACTCACGTGAAATTGGCTCTTCACGTACTTCATAACCTAAATCGCGCGCTAGCGTAATCACCGCATCACGTGTTAAACCTGGTAAGATTGATGCCGTGCTAAATGGCGTGTAGATCACATTGTTACGCACTAGGAACAAGTTTTGGCCTGCGCCTTCACTCACCATATTGTTTACGTCTAATGCGATACCTTCGGTGTAACCGTGGCGACCCGCTTCCATTGAGATAAGCTGTGACGATAAGTAGTTACCACCCGCTTTAGCTGCTGTTGGCATCGTGTTTGGTGCTAAGCGATTCCAGCTTGATACACCTACTTCTACACCATTTTCGATAGCGTCCGCGCCTAAGTATGCTTCCCAGCTAAACGCTGCAACCATTAAGTCTGCTTTTGCATCGAGTGGTGGACGAAGACCCATACCAATATCACCCAAGAAAGCTAATGGACGAAGGTATGCTGCTTTTAAACCATTCTTTACTACCGCGTCTTTACATGCTTGGAACACTTCTTCATTCGTGAACGGAATGTCCATGCGATACACTTTCGCTGAATCAAACAAACGATCAACGTGTTCTTGTAATCTGAAAATACAGGTGCCTTTGTGCGTGTTGTAGGCGCGAATACCTTCAAACACTGACGAGCCGTAATGTAGTGCATGACTCATGACATGGACGGTAGCATCAGCCCAAGGGATGAGTTTACCGTTAAACCAAATGAGTTCTGCGCTTACTTTAGCCATAATTTTTCCTATTAATGTTGGTCTTGTGACCTTATCTATTATCCCGCTACTATTATGCGCGACATTGCTGCATAGCGGTATCTTGAATTTCAACTTGATTGATATCGAACAACTTGTTCAGCTGGCAATGCAATTGATCCACCGATTGCTCTGAAGAAACGGTCATTTCTATGTCGAAACACTCGCTCTCTGTTTGCGGAAACATGGTAATACCTGTGACCATAAACCCTCTGTAGCGTGTGACTTGCAGCAGTTTTTCTAACACGGTTGGCTGCTGAGCCGCTGATATCCGTAATGTGTGTTGTTGCATGACTCTCTCCTGACTAGCTAGGTTTATGGGTTTCGATCATTTGATCATTTGCCGTTTCCGGCGGAACAAGTGGCCATACGTTTTCTTCTGCATCAATTTTTACTTGCAGTAAGTAAGGGCCGTTATGCGCGAGCATTTCATCAATTGCTGCTGAGACTTCATCTTTACGCGTGATTTGTTTCGCTTTGATGTCAAAAGCCTGAGCGAGCAGTGTGAATTCTGGGTTATCAGATAGGTCGGTTTCACTTAACCGACCATCAAAAAATAAATCTTGCCACTGGCGAACCATGCCAAGCTTGCTGTTATCAACAAGGACAATCTTTACTGGTAGCTGAAAGCGCTTGATGGTAGACAGTTCTTGGACATTCATCATGAATGAACCATCACCAGAAACCGCAATAATCGTATCCGTTGGGCGGCTAACCTGAGCGCCAATAGCTGCTGGTAATCCAAAGCCCATAGTGCCTAAGCCACCACTACTTAAAAAGTTCTCTGGGCGAGAAAAGTGCATGTGCTGAGCCGCCCACATTTGATGCTGACCAACATCTGTCGTCACTACTGCATCTCTCGGCATTTTGTCAGCGATTTCACGCAATACTTTCGGTGCGTAAATGCCTTCTCCTGGGTGGTTGTAATCCCATGCAAAACTGTCTTTCATATGCTGGCAGTGTGATCGCCAGTCATCGATAGAGAGCGGCATTGCCAACGCTGGTAAGTTAGTTTTTAGCTCGCCAAGAACGGCCGCATCAGCAACTCGACGTTTGCTGATTTCCGCTTGATCGATATCAAAATGAATCACTTTTGCATTCGGTGCAAATTCAGCCAATTTGCCCGTTACACGGTCATCAAATCGAGCACCTACTGCGACCAATAAATCACATTCTTGTACCGCTAGGTTAGCCGCTTTGGTACCGTGCATGCCCAACATACCCAAATAGCTTTCATGGTTTGCAGGAACACTACCCAACCCTTTCAAGGTTGAAACGCTTGGCATGTTAGTAACAGCGAGAAAGTCACGTAATTCCTTAACTGCGCCAGCCATACCGACACCTCCACCTACGTACAAAATAGGCTTTTTAGCTTGGCTCAAAAGGGCTAGTGCAGTCCCCATATTTGCCGGAGCTTGCTGTGTTTCTACTTCACGCGAGTCAACAACCTCCAATGTTTGGGTTACTGGCGCTAATTGGATGTCTTTTGGAATATCAACCAATACCGGACCTTGACGACCCGATAAAGCAATTTCAAATGCTTTGTGCAACGTCGCCGCTAGTTCATTAACATCACGAACTTGAAAGCAGTGTTTAGTGCACGCCAAGCTCAAACCCACGATATCAACTTCTTGGAACGCATCTGAACCCATCGCTTTAGTTGACACTTGGCCTGTGATGGCAACTACCGGTACAGAATCAGCCATTGCGTCTGCTAGACCCGTAATCAGGTTAGTTGCACCAGGGCCAGACGTAGCGAAACACACACCCACTTTATTCGAAGCGCGTGCATAGCCAACCGCTGAAAACGCCGCGCCTTGTTCGTGGCGACAAAGGAAATGCTGTACATCGCTGTCGTACAACGCATCGTAAATTGGCATGATGGCGCCGCCAGGATACCCAAATACGTGTTGCACACTGTGCTGCTTCAATACTTCAAAGAGCAAAGACGCGCCTGTGTGTGTGTTGTCGTTAGCCATGTTGTTTGCCATTTCCCTAGTTAGTCGTTGTTAAGTTTTTGTTTGCCCAAAGAAAAACCCCCGGTCCTTTCGGAGCGGGGGTTTTCGTGTTTTTGCTTTCTCAGAAATTTTTCTAGCGCAACAAACACCCCCGCGATGATTTAATAATCACCACGACGAGAATGTTAATAATCACTACGCTTACGTTTTGCATGTTTATCTAAATTTTCTGAAAAATTATTTAATTCGTTTACCTTTTTAAATTAGTAGCACAGCTTTTAACCACGGTGCAAGCATTTTTCTTATCGTTTTTTAAACAATTTTTTTACCTCGTGTTATAAGTGATTCGCGCGAAGTTCAAATTAGGTCTACACTGGTAAGGAAGTAAGCTGATTTAAAAGGGATTTTTATGTCGTTGGCTTGTGTTTATAGTCGAGCGCGCTTGGGATTAGACGCGCCACTGGTCACTGTCGAAGTTCACATTTCAAATGGATTACCCGCATTCAGTATTGTTGGGTTACCCGAAACCTCCGTAAAAGAATCCAAAGATCGCGTTCGCAGTGCGCTGATTAACTGCGGCTATGAATTTCCCGCCAAGCGCATCACGGTCAACCTTGCACCAGCAGACTTGCCAAAAGAAGGCGGTCGTTTTGATTTACCTATTGCCATAGGCATTCTCATTGCCTCGCAACAGCTCCCTGAACATGAGATCAGTCATTATGAATTTGCTGGTGAACTCGCACTGTCTGGCGAATTGAGACCGATAATCGGTGAAATTCCTTTAGCTTTGGCGTGCAAGGCAAGCGATCGCACACTCATCATTCCAAAAGCCAGTGCAAAAAAAGCACGTTGGATTAACAGTGAAAAGGTCATCGCAATTGAGCACCTCCAACAACTTTTTCCACATTTTGCTCGCCAGCAACAACTCGAGTATTTAACGCCTGCAACACGCACATTTGCGCAGCCTGAATATTCACAGGATATGCAAGATGTCATTGGCCAACCTCTGGCTAAACGTGCACTGGAAATTGCGGCAAGTGGTCAACATAATCTTCTGTTTGTTGGCCCGCCAGGTACCGGAAAAACCATGTTAGCCAGTCGGTTACCGACCATTTTGCCACCAATGACAGAGCAAGAAGCCATAGACACGGCGTGTGTGCATTCTATCAGTCAGCAAGATATTGATGAGCGAACTTGGCGCGTGAGGCCCTTTCGCGCACCGCATCACACGGCTTCATCTGCTGCACTCGTAGGTGGTGGCGGACAACCTAAACCTGGCGAAGTATCTCTTGCACATAACGGCGTATTATTTCTTGATGAACTACCAGAATTCGATCGCAAGGTATTGGATGTCCTCAGGGAGCCCCTCGAAAGTGGTGAAGTGACCATCTCTAGAGCAATGCACAAACAAACTTTTCCCGCACAGTTCCAACTAGTGGCGGCAATGAACCCCAGTCCAACTGGGTTTTACAACGATAAGCGCTCTACGCCTGAACAAACACTGCGTTACTTGAACCGCTTGTCAGGTCCGTTTTTAGATCGTATCGATATACAAATTGAAGTCGCTAGATTGCCGAAAGGCATGTGGGCAAATAGTGAGGCCGTTCAAGAAACATCTGAACAAGTTCGAGAACGTGTCTCTAAGTGCCGGCAACGTCAATTACACCGACAAGGTAAACCGAACGCGCAGCTTACCAGCCCTGAAGTGCGTGAACATTGCAAGCTGTCACACAGCGACAATGAATTCTTAGAGTTAGCGGTAGAAAAACTGGGTTTATCGACTCGAGCGCACCATAAAATTTTGAAAATTGCACGCACGCTTGCCGATATGGAAGCATCGAGTCATATTAAACATGAACACTTGATTGAAGCCCTGTCTTATCGAGCAATGGACCGAATTCTTCGTCATTTAACTGAGGCGGTTGCTGTCTGAAATTGATTGCAAGAATGCTTGAATAAGCGGTTGTTCTTTACGGATATTCAAACAACACACACCTAAGTCAAAGGGTAAAATGCCGTGATTAATATCCAGTGGCTGGACACGGTCTTTCACCGGGCTATGGTCAACAACCACTTGCGGGGCAATGCCAATACCACAGCCCAGGGCGACCATACTGACAATCGCCTCATGCCCCGACACTGTCGCGTAAATATTGGGCTTACCAAACTGCATACTGCGAAACCATTTTTCAAATCGTGTTCTCGCCGAGCCATGCTCAGGCAATATCACCGGTATTTCGGACCAATTGATCATTGGCGCCTGCAATTGCTGTTGAACGTTGCAAGCCATGGTGGGCGCAATGATATTGAGTGGTACTTGCTCAATATGATGAAAATGATAACCACTGGATAAGTTCTCTGGCATTGCAGCAATTGCTATATCTGCGTCTTGTTGCTGAACATGAGGTAGTGCATCTGCGGCATCCCCTGTTGTTAGCATTAACTCAACCAACGGATGTTGCTGGCGAAAGCTATCGATTAACGCTGGTAAATGACTGTATGCTGCCGTTACTGAGCAGTAAATATGTAGCTGTCCCGTTAGTTGTGCTTGCTGTTGGTTGAGTGAAAGTTTGAGTAAATCTAACTGTTCAAGTTGCTGCTCGGCAAACTGTTTCAACTGCTCACCCGCTTCGGTCAACTTAACGGTGCGGTTATCTCGATGTAATAGTTGGCATCCAAGCTCTTCTTCAAGACGACTTATCGTTCTGCTCAACGTTGATGGACTGACATAAAACTGCTCTGCCGTTTGGGCAAAGTGTAACTTTCTCGCCAAATGATGAAACATTGCCAGTGCTTTTGTATCCATAGCGCCTATCACCGCAGGTTATTGCATTATTTGCAACATATTAATGCATATAATTCACTTTAAGCAACATGGTTTGGTGCGTTATGGTCTAGCCAACAATTAAATTTATCTTTTTATCTTCATACGGAGCTAGCCATGGCTAACTACTTCAATACATTAAGCTTACGTGAGCAATTGGCTCAATTAGGTAAGTGTCGTTTCATGAAACGCGACGAATTTGCAGACGGTTGTAACTTCATCAAAGACTGGAACATTGTCATTGTCGGTTGTGGTGCTCAGGGCCTAAACCAAGGTTTGAACATGCGCGATTCAGGGCTAAATATTAGCTATGCATTGCGTGAAGCAGCCATTGCTGAAAAGCGTCAATCTTGGCGCTGGGCAACAGAAAACGGCTTTACCGTTGGTACTTACGAAGAGTTAATTCCACAAGCAGATTTAGTGCTTAACTTAACGCCGGATAAACAACATACATCAGCAGTAAGCGCAGTAATGCCGCTGATGAAGCACGGCGCAACATTGTCGTACTCTCACGGTTTCAACATTGTTGAAGAAGGCATGCAAGTACGCCCTGATATCACTGTAGTGATGGTAGCACCTAAGTGCCCAGGCACAGAAGTTCGCGAAGAGTACAAACGTGGTTTTGGTGTACCAACCTTGATTGCTGTTCACCCTGAAAATGATCCGAATGGCAACGGTTTAGCCATCGCTAAAGCGTATGCGTCAGCGACAGGTGGTGACCGAGCTGGCGTACTAGAATCATCTTTCATTGCGGAGGTGAAATCTGACTTAATGGGTGAGCAAACTATCCTGTGTGGTATGTTGCAAACAGGCGCTATCCTTGGTCACCAGCAGCTCGTCGCGAACGGTATTGATGCTGGTTACGCTCGTAAATTAATTCAGTACGGATGGGAAACGGTTACCGAAGGTCTGAAGCACGGTGGCATCACTAACATGATGGACCGTTTATCAAACCCTGCCAAAATCAAAGCCTATGATATGGCAGAAGAGTTAAAAGGTATCTTGCGTCCATTATTTGAAAAGCACATGGATGACATCATAGAAGGCCACTTCTCAAAAACCATGATGGAAGACTGGGCAAATGATGACAACAACCTACTAACGTGGCGTGCTCAAACCGCTGAAACGTCGTTTGAATTGGCACCAGACAGTGACACTGAAATCACTGAGCAAGAATACTATGATCGCGGTATTTTCCTTGTTGCCATGATCAAAGCAGGTGTTGAGCTCGCATTCGAAACTATGGTTGCGGCAGGTATTATTGAAGAGTCTGCATACTACGAATCACTTCACGAAACACCTTTGATCGCGAACTGTATTGCCCGTAACAAGCTTTATGAAATGAACGTAGTTATTTCAGATACAGCAGAATACGGTAACTACTTGTTTAGCCATGCTGCAGTGCCATTATTATCAGATTTTGTGAGTAAATTGAGCCTAGAAGACCTAGGTGAAGGTTTAGCATCAAGCTCAAATGGCGTTGATAACGTGCGATTAATCGAAGTAAACGATGCCATTCGCAACCACAGTGTTGAGGTTGTAGGTAAAGAACTTCGCGGTTACATGACTGACATGAAACGCATTGTTGAGGCTAGCCTATAGCCTCAACGCAACCAAATTGCTCGCTGCAATAGGGCGATACCGAGGTCGTAAGCAAACGACTAGCGCTGGTATCGCCCACTTCCTTTCTCATTATTTCTGATTGATCTTTAAGCACTTCATGCCCGTAGAGCCTTTATCAAGTACAAAGGTAATACTATGGATACTCAACTACGCAAGGCATGGTTGCAACTGGGTATCAAGGATGAAGAACTCGCCCCACTACTAAACTTTAATGCAGAGCAATCACGCGCCGTGATCGCTATGATGGTTAACGATGAAAGTCTCTCATCCCAACTTAGAGCGATCGCTAAAAACACTGCTGATTCACTCGCTTATGATTAGTTCAGTTACTTACTAGACGGTCAACTTTTCTAGTTTCATTTACGCAGCATCTGGTACAATAAAAGTACATTTTATTGTCAGGTGTTGTCTCGTGGTATTGTCAATTAACCAAAAAATTACGTTTGCACTTCTGTTCAGTGTTCTTCTTACCGCCCTTCTGATTGGCTCCTTCAGCCAATGGGCAGCACGTGATGTTGTTGAATCGCGTCTACTCGAAAAAGAACTCCCAAACACCATGAAACAAATCAGTGGTGAAATCGACAAAGAAATAGCATTAATGCATGGCGTAGCTAAGCAAATTGCCAGCGATCCCTTCATCTTAAGCTGGTATGCAAATGGTGCAGATAAAGCTGGTGAAGCCCTCGTTCTAGAGAAGCTTACCAAACTAGCTAACGACAATGGTTACAGTAAAACGTCATTTGCAGATCGACCAAGTGGCAACTATTGGAATCAAGAAGGTTTTCTGAGACAACTGCAAAACAATAGTGAAGATGGCTGGTTCTTTGCGTATAGGGATAGTGGTCAAGCATCATCCGTTAGCATATACATCTATCCCGATGGCAAAAATATCGATCTGTTTGTGAATTACCAGCAACTCAACGGCAAAGGGCTTGCTGGAATTGCTAAATCGTTCGAAGATGTCGCTAAGCTCTTGAGAGCGTTTAAGTTAGAACAAACAGGCTATGTATTTTTAGCTGACAAAAGCGGTACGATTCAACTACACAACAACAAACAATTAATCGGTAAAAATGTTTCCGATGTCTACGGGACAGACGCAGCAAAATTACTGAATACCAGAGAGTATAATCAGATCACTGCCGAATCTGCTGGTGAGCCTTTACTCGTTACCTCTAGCTATGTACCGAGCGCAGAGTGGTTTGTTATTGGTCAAGTACCAGAGGCTGAGGTATACCAATCACTGAATGATACCACAGTGAAAATGATTATTTGGACGCTTGTTGTTGCCATCGCCGCTGCTGCTGCGTCGATGTTCATCGCACGCTCGATTACGCAACCTATCGCTAAGCTGGCAGAGCTGTTTACTCAGATGGGTCAAGGTGAAGCTGACCTAAACTATCGCCTTCCTGAAAGCGGGCAACAAGAATTGGTTAAAGTTGCCACAGGGTACAACGCCTTTATTAGCAAATTGGCAGAGCTTTTTGAAACGGTAGCTAAATCTAGCCACGCATTACGTGCTACTGCCGATGCATTGGCTACAAAAGCGCAGCAGACACAGAATAGCGCCGCCAATAACGACGAAAATACTCAGCATATCTCTCATGCGTTATCACAGATTAACATCACCGTTTCCGAAATTGCAGAAAACGCAGTACAAGCGTCTGATCTAGCGGAGAATGTGAGAGAAAACGGTAATGCCATTGCAGAAGTTATCGTCAACACTAAATCAGATATCGACCAATTAGGGACTAAGATCCACGACGTTTCCAATGTTATTGCAACGTTAACGGAAAATACGGAAACCGTAGCTCAGGCATTAAGCGTAATTGAGGCGATCTCGGACCAAACAAATCTACTTGCACTGAACGCCGCGATTGAAGCAGCGCGTGCAGGTGAACACGGACGAGGCTTTGCAGTTGTCGCAGAAGAGGTGCGTAGTCTTGCAGGTAAAACTGCCGACTCGACAACCCAGATTCAGGCCATTATGGAAAAGCTTCAACAAACATCGACAGCCGCTACAGCAGAAATAGAGGGCATTGTTGCTCAGTCTGCCAATACCACAGAATCAATCAGTAAAGCAGAAGAAAAACTTGAGGCAAGTAGCGAACTAACGCACAAAATCTCTGATACTAATCATGTCGTTGCAACAGCAACCGAAGAGCAGGCGATTACTTTGAATGACATTAACACCAATATGTCAGATATCAGGGCAATTTCTGAAGAGAATATGCAAAATGTTCAGGCCATTGCCGACAGTACAGAACAACTAAATGAGCTGGCAGAAACACTAGACTCACTAGTGACGCAATTCGAGCACCGCAAATAAAAAAGCGGTGCCTAGCACCGCTTTCTCCTATAAATATTACTCGGCGTTAGCGCTCTACTCATCTTCATTAATCAATAAACGGCTTACCTTGATGGTTCACTGTTAAGTTAACACCGTTATCCAACAAACGCTGATAGAAGGCATTCACATCACAGCCTTTTGTTTGACTGCATACAATAGTGAATTTTTTCACTGCACGCTCATTGCTTTGAAGAGATGCAGACTCTAGCCAATAAAGCGCTTTGTGAAAATTAGGCTCAACCACTTCACCTGCCATATAGTATTCAGCCAACTTCATTTGTGCCAAGCTAAAGCCCATGTTGGCTGATTTTTCGTAACGCTGAAACGCCTCCACTTCATGGTCTTGTAGATAATTCGCTTCTTCAAACGCTAACCCAGATGCATACTCTCGTTCACCAGGAATATATGTGGCACCAACGCGGTATCCTGTGTCATTAATAACAAAATTACCAAACAACATATTCCCTTCCGGTCGAGCCGCTTCAGTCACACCGCCAGCCTCATATAACGCATTAAGCTTGGTGATGCGCAAGTTTAGGTGATTCTTACCGAAGTAATTAAATGCTCGAGTTTGTCCCGAAGCAATAGCATCTCTGAATGATGACTCATGACGATAGTAGAAGTTACCTACCGCAAGTGAAACGGTATCGCCGGTCAAATCAACAACTTTAGCAACACGGTATCGCTGATGAGGGCGCAAATCGTCAGATAAATGCCTGTAATCAATCATCATAAAGTCATTGATTTGCGGATAACTTACAATTTTTTCGGTTTGCAACGTGTGCGCGTTGTCAGCTTGATACCAATAGTAAGCGCCATAAGCAATTAGAAAGACACCGAGGAACTTCAGTAAAAAATGGTAGATGGTGAAAACAGAGCCAGAAAGCTTTTGATAGAGTTCACTCGCCATGTCTTGGCGCTCTGCAATATGCAGACATTCTGTGCATTCTAAGCGCACACTTTTACCGACGGGAAACAGAGGCAAGCTTTCCAAAATCAGGTAGGTATATTTTATGGCGCCTTTAACGTGGTGCTTTTCATTGCCACAATAAGCGCACTTGTGCCCGTAAGTTACACCGCCATTAATGACTGATTCACTGTATTCCATTACGCCCCCTAATCATTTGTTACATTGTTATAACAAATGCTCGAATTTCCTTCAACGAGTTTTACTAAAGGTTTCGTATTTTACGATTTATAATATATGAGCCTAAAAAAAGCGCCATTAAGGCGCTTTTTCCGTTCGATTTACGAAGACCAACTTAAGCTTTTCGTCGTGCACCAAACGCTAAAAGACCTAAACCAAACAACGCAATGCTTGCTGGCTCCGGAATAGCCGTACCGTAAAACATAGCATTAACTTGGTATGTTTCTGCGATACCGCCTTGTGTACCAGAAGCAAGTGAGATGCTTGTGAATGATTCATCCGAAATAAAGCCCCAGAACTGTCCAGCAAATGAATCTGGGATTTCTTGCGTTAGCACTTCACCTGAAGACAAAGTAATTTGCAAACCTAAGCCAGCTCCACCTGGTGATAAGTCCCAAAGTCCGCCGAAGGCATTAACGTTGCTGTTGAATTCAATAAGTGTATCCTGCATTGATGCAGTCAAACGGTCATACATACGTCCCGCACCGATATCAAACTCTGACGCACTAGAACTGATAGCTAAACCATTCGCTAATACGGCTGAATCAAAGTTCTCAGTATGATATTGAGCTACATTGGCTTCCCAATCGGCTTGATCGGTATAGAAGATAATACCTGCTTGTGCAGAAGTAGTTAATACTGATGCCATCAACAAGATAGCTGTTAATACTATGTTTTTCATGCAAATTCCTTATTACTAATAATATGACTGCGGTGCATTGTTTCTGTCATAAGCAAAAAGCAATCCAGAATTAATATTGTTAATATTATCAATGACTAAAAAACATCCAACAAAAACAGATCCGAGCAGTGTAAAAATATTAAACAGTCTAGAGAATACTGATTCGCGCTAATATCGCTTTGTATACATGAGGAAACTCCAAGATATAGGGCAAGCGCTTTTGGGTTAATATGCGGGTATCTTGGAGAGTATCTAGGGATGAAACGTTTTGTTCTTTCATCAACTAAGCTAAAGCCAAGCCGCTAAAATCGTAGACAATATGGTTTATTTCCGATAAAACACAATGAGTAGTTTTTGGTCAGTAGGTAAAGGATGTCTACCACAGATTATCGTGACAAAAGGTTTTTGATCGTAGATAGCCTGAAGCCGTCTAGGGATGTACTGAAAAAATTTGCTTTTAATCTCGAGCCAGAAGTTGTCGAGGCGAGCGGATACGCTAACGACATTGTATTGAGGTGCTCAGAGAACCATTATGACGTATTGCTATTGGGTTATGACTTAGGCGAGAGTCAGAAAAATGGGCAGCAATTGTTGGAAGAGTTGCGCACCAACGGGCTTATCAACCGGCAGTCCATTGTCATTTTGATCACCGCAGAAAACTCACAATCTATGGTATTGGCGGCGTTAGAGCACAAGCCAGATGATTACCTCACCAAACCCTATCGGATAAAAGACCTCCTTGATCGACTCGACCGATGCTACAAGAAAAAGCGTAGGATGGAGCCCATATACAAAGCGCTTGATAACAAGAGTCCATCTGCAGCAATACAGCTTTGTGATGAGGCGATTAAGAATAACACGCCTTATGTGCATGAATGCTATGGCATAAAATCCAGACAACTTTTTGAACAAGACAAGCTTAGAGAAGCCGCAGATATATATTATCGTTTTGAAACTGAACGGAATTGTCAGTGGGCAACAATTGGGCTTGGAAAAATAGCACTAAAGAAAGAAAAGTACCCCGAAGCCATCAGCTATTTTGCAAATTTAATTGATCGACATCCTCTTTACTTATCTTCTTATGATTGGCTTGCCACAACTTACGAGAACATAGAACAGTACATTAAAGCACAGGAAGTCCTTGAGGAAGCGATAAAGCTATCACCATTATCCGTCAAACGACTAGAACGCTACGCTAAGCTTTGTCTAGACAATGGAGACTTTGCAAAAGCAACAAAAGCGTTTGATCAGAACTATCAACTATCGTGTAACTCTATTCACCATAAGCCTGAAAATGCCTTCAATTTTTCTCATGCACTGAATCAGCTAGCCAGCGACCTCAGCGACTATCAGCTAAAGCTCAAGAAAAACCGTGTTGTAAACGCATTAAGCGAAACAAATAAAACCTTCAATCAACTGGGTGTGAAACTGCAATCTCATTTACACACGGTTAGGCTAATGCTTAAAACACACGACGAATATGACGCACGTCGCTTGTTAGGTTCAACAGAAACGCTGATAGAAAAAGTCAGTGATGAGCTTGATTCAAAAGCACTCGTCGGCCTGTCCAAGTTACTCGTTGAGCTCGATCGCAAGGGCACCGCAAATGAACTGATTGCCCAACTAGTGGAGAAAGATCCGGACAATGTCCAAGCTATCATAGAACTCGATAGCATCTGTGATGATTCTTTACGAAAAGAAGACCAAGCGGTTGCTCAAAATGCAATCAGCCTAGCAATAAAACATTTTCGGGCACAAGACTATGGTAAATCACTGAGTGGCCTAAAGGCTGCCATGCAACTTTATCCAAACCATATAGGAATAAAGCTCAACACCATACAAGTACTGCTAGCGTTATACAAAGAGTCTGGCAAACAACAAAGGCTTGGTGAAGCGTCAAAGCTCCTGTCATCGCTCGTCGGCTTGCCAACAAGCCACACGGGATATCACCGATACAAATTACTAGAAAAACAATATAACTCGCTTAAATAAGGAACTATTTATAAAACTTATACTTATCAGCCGTTTATTGACATAGCCAACAATACCCCTGTATATATTTTAAGCACCCCAAAAAACTAGGTTGATTACATGGAAGGGCAAAGTGTTAAAAAGCAACACACGACAGGCAATGATATTTCTTCTCAATTATCACCGCAAAACTCTTCTCCGGCACAAAGAAGCTACGCACTTATCTTATTGACCGTTGTATATAGCTTTAACTTTATCGACCGACAATTGCTTGCAATTCTGCAAGAGGGTATTAAAGCAGATCTTGGACTATCAGACAGTCAGTTAGGGTTACTTACCGGCTTTTCTTTTGCACTTTTCTATGTCATTGCAGGCATTCCTATCGCTAAATGGGCGGATAATGGCAACCGAAAAAACATCATATCTATAGCGCTTTTCTTATGGAGCTTGATGACTGCGATCAGTGGTTTTGTTCAAAATTATCTTCAATTATTGTTAGCGCGGATTGGAGTTGGTATTGGCGAAGCAGGTGGCAGCCCGCCATCCCACTCGATTATTTCAGATATCTATCCCCCAGAAAAAAGAGCCAGCGCGATAGGTTTTTATTCTACTGGGGTTAATATCGGTATTCTTTTTGGCTTTTTACTTGGTGGTTGGCTCAACGAAGTATTTGGCTGGCGAACAGCTTTTATCGTGGTAGGCGCTCCTGGAATTTTACTAGCTGCTGTGGTGTGGTTAACGCTTAAAGAACCTGTCAGAGGACTGATGGAAAATAAAATAGCGAGCAAAGACACGCCTTCTTTCAAATCCGTATTACATCTATTGTTTAGCAGAAAATCTTTTGTGCATCTGGCGCTAGCTTCAGCTTTAACAGCCTTTGTCAGCTATGGCTTAGTCAGTTGGGCAGCATCATTTATGATCCGCATTCATGCAATATCAACCACAGAGCTAGGCATATGGTTAGCGATGATAATTGGCGTAGGTGGCGCCATAGGTGTATTTGGTGGTGGTGTTGCGGCAGACAAATTAGCGAGGAAAGATCAACGTTGGTACAGTTGGTTACCCGCGTTATCTGGGCTTATTGCTTTACCCTTTTTGATCGCATTTTGTCTCGCTAGTTCAAAGAACATTGCACTCATGTGTATGGTGATACCCGGTATTATGGCAAATGTATATTTAGGCACTGTCATTGCAACTACACACAACCTCGTCGGCCTAAAAATGCGTGCGATGTCATCAGCGATACTTTTTCTTATCCTGAACATTATCGGGCTAGGGTTAGGTCCATGGATAATAGGCATCCTAAGCGACCTTCTAAGCGACGATTACGGTAAGGAATCTCTAAGATACGCGATGCTCTATGTATTGCCGTTTGTGAGCTTTTGGTCTGTCTGTCACTTCTATCGATCAGCGCGGTACTTAAAGCAAGACCTGGCAAATGCGCCAGACTAAGGATACCAAAAGGTATTGAGCAAATATTAAGCATAAAAAAGCCCGGAATAGTCGGGTTGGATAGTAAGTTGAGTAGGACTATTTCGGGCTACAGCCCACGACGCTAGCCACACTTCATGTGTTCAAAATTGTTCGACGTGAAAGGCCTCACTAATGTCGCGATGCCATGGATGGCAAGGAGCGACCCGACAATTATGTCGAGTCAAGGCTATCATCACATATTCAAGACATAAAAAAACCGTCCAATAGGACGGTTTATTTTATATGGTGGAGGGAGGTGGATTCGAACCACCGAAGGCGGAGCCGTCAGATTTACAGTCTGATCCCTTTGGCCACTCGGGAACCCCTCCAAAACGGGATAAAGCCCAGTTTTCACTGGGCTTTGTAATAAGTGCCTAGCAATGACCTACTCTCACATGGGACCTCCCACACTACCATCGGCGCAGTTACATTTCACTTCTGAGTTCGGCATGGGATCAGGTGGTTCTATAACGCTATTGTCGCTAGGCGAAACTTGTATTTACCGCCTAAGCAGTAAATCACAATTCGGAATTCTGTATATATCGTAATTCAGCATACGAGTACGTGACTCATATTTAATGACTTGTCAGTCTACAAAACCACTTGGGTGTTGTATGGTTAAGCCTCACGGGCAATTAGTATCAGTTAGCTCAAGGCCTCACAACCCTTACACACCTGACCTATC
>NZ_JBHUIB010000008.1:0-2933 GCF_042682785.1 Thalassotalea euphylliae
CAGTCTACAAAACCACTTGGGTGTTGTATGGTTAAGCCTCACGGGCAATTAGTATCAGTTAGCTCAAGGCCTCACAACCCTTACACACCTGACCTATCAACGTCGTAGTCTCCAACGACCCTTTAGGGAACTTAAAGTTCCAGTGAGAACTCATCTCAAAGCCTGCTTCCCGCTTAGATGCTTTCAGCGGTTATCAGTTCCGAACGTAGCTACCCGGCAATGCTATTGGCATAACAACCGGAACACCAGAGGTTCGTCCACTCCGGTCCTCTCGTACTAGGAGCAGCCCTCTTCAATTCTCAAACGCCCACGGCAGATAGGGACCGAACTGTCTCACGACGTTCTAAACCCAGCTCGCGTACCACTTTAAATGGCGAACAGCCATACCCTTGGGACCGACTTCAGCCCCAGGATGTGATGAGCCGACATCGAGGTGCCAAACACCGCCGTCGATATGAACTCTTGGGCGGTATCAGCCTGTTATCCCCGGAGTACCTTTTATCCGTTGAGCGATGGCCCTTCCATACAGAACCACCGGATCACTATGACCTGCTTTCGCACCTGCTCGACGTGTCTGTCTCGCAGTTAAGCTGGCTTATGCCATTGCACTAACCGTACGATGTCCGACCGTACTTAGCCAACCTTCGTGCTCCTCCGTTACGCTTTGGGAGGAGACCGCCCCAGTCAAACTACCCACCAGACAGTGTCCCCAACCCCGATAAGGGGCCTAGGTTAGAACATCACGCATACAAGGGTGGTATTTCAAGATTGGCTCCACTCACACTGGCGTGCAAGTTTCAAAGCCTCCCACCTATCCTACACATGTAGGAGCAATGTTCACTGTCAAGCTATAGTAAAGGTTCACGGGGTCTTTCCGTCTAGCCGCGGGTATACGGCATCTTAACCGCAATTTCAATTTCACTGAGTCTCGGGTGGAGACAGTGTGGCCATGATTACGCCATTCGTGCAGGTCGGAACTTACCCGACAAGGAATTTCGCTACCTTAGGACCGTTATAGTTACGGCCGCCGTTTACCGGGGCTTCGATCATGAGCTTCGCAGAGCTAACCCAATCAATTAACCTTCCGGCACCGGGCAGGCGTCACACCGTATACGTCATCTTTCGATTTTGCACAGTGCTGTGTTTTTAATAAACAGTTCCAGCCACCTGGTTACTTCGACTGACCTCAGCTTAGGGAGCAAGTCCCATCACCAGAGCCAGCGTACCTTCTCCCGAAGTTACGGTACTATTTTGCCTAGTTCCTTCACCCGAGTTCTCTCAAGCGCCTTAGTATTCTCTACCTAACCACCTGTGTCGGTTTGGGGTACGGTTCCTTTATATCTGAAGCTTAGAAGATTTTCCTGGAAGCATGGCATCAACAACTTCAACTCCGTAGAGTCTCGTCTCGTATCTCAGCCTTAAGAACCCGGATTTGCCTAAGTTCTCAGCCTACATACTTTCACACGGACAACCAACGCCGTGCTTGTTTAGCCTTCTCCGTCCCTCCATCGCAATATAAAGAAGTACAGAAATATTAATCTGTTTCCCATCGACTACACCTCTCGGTCTCGCCTTAGGGGCCGACTTACCCTGCCCTGATTAACATGGGACAGGAAACCTTGGTCTTTCGGCGTGGGGGTTTTTCACCCCCATTATCGTTACTCATGTCAGCATTCGCACTTCTGATACCTCCAGCAAGCTTTACAACTCACCTTCAACGGCTTACAGAACGCTCCCCTACCACTCAAACAAAGTTTGAATCCGCAGCTTCGGTGCATAGTTTAGCCCCGTTACATCTTCCGCGCAGACCGACTCGACTAGTGAGCTATTACGCTTTCTTTAAAGGATGGCTGCTTCTAAGCCAACCTCCTAGCTGTCTATGCCTTTCCACATCGTTTCCCACTTAACTATGACTTTGGGACCTTAGCTGGCGGTCTGGGTTGTTTCCCTCTTCACTACGGACGTTAGCACCCATAGTGTGTCTCCCGGATATCACTCATCGGTATTCGGAGTTTGCAAAGGGTTGGTAAGTCGGGATGACCCCCTAGCCTTAACAGTGCTCTACCCCCGATGGTGTTCGTCCGAGGCTCTACCTAAATAGATTTCGGGGAGAACCAGCTATCTCCCGGCTTGATTAGCCTTTCACTCCGACCCACAGGTCATCACCGCATTTTTCAACATACGTGTGTTCGGTCCTCCAGTCAGTGTTACCTGACCTTCAACCTGCCCATGGGTAGATCGCCGGGTTTCGGGTCTATACCTTGCAACTAAACGCGCAGTTAACACTCGCTTTCGCTACGGCTCCCCTAATCGGTTAACCTTGCTACAAAATATAAGTCGCTGACCCATTATACAAAAGGTACGCAGTCGCCCGAAGGCTTCCACTGCTTGTACATATGCGGTTTCAGGTTCTATTTCACTCCCCTCACAGGGGTTCTTTTCGCCTTTCCCTCACGGTACTGGTTCACTATCGGTCAGTTAGGAGTATTTAGCCTTGGAGGATGGTCCCCCCATATTCAGTCAACATTTCACGTGTGCCGACCTACTCGATTTCACAATGTGTTTGTCTTCGTGTACGGGGCTATCACCCTGTATCGCCAAGCTTTCCAGCTTGTTCCACTGACGCCCACACGCTTAAGGGCTAATTCGCGTTCGCTCGCCGCTACTAACGAAATCTCGGTTGATTTCTTTTCCTCGGGGTACTTAGATGTTTCAGTTCTCCCGGTTTGCCTCATTGAGCTATGTATTCACTCAATGATAGTGCCTTATGGCACTGGGTTTCCCCATTCAGAAATCCTAGGTTATAACGCTTTTTATCAACTTACCTAGGCTTATCGCAGATTAACACGTCTTTCATCGCCTCTAACTGCCAAGGCATCCACCACATACGCTTAGTCACTTAACCATACAACCCCAAATAGTTTTGAGTCATC
>NZ_JBHUIB010000010.1:0-744 GCF_042682785.1 Thalassotalea euphylliae
TATCGCTAACCTCATCCTGAGGCTCCCTTAACAGGAAGTCATTTCCTGTGTCGTCCTGACAGTTGTAATATTACGTTATCGACTGTAATTAAAAACCAAGCAGATTTAAAAATATTCGTTTAACAAGCATACGAAAATACAAAAAAATACATAAACCATTGTTTTGATATGACTTTAAATCATGCAATTTCATTTTTTCAGCGCTCTTTTCCTTTATATCTTACGACCTTGTGCGATATGTCTTACAAGCTTACTTCCAGAATAGAGTGTTGATTTTTGAAAAATACTGTCCAGATAGTCAGGTTAATAATTACCAACGAAAGTAACTAAAAAGAAGTGCCATAAACATCAAGTATGAGTCGCCCACTACAAAAAGTACTACACCCGATGTTTTTTATTTAGGCAAAAATACATAGTAAGGTTGCCTACGATACACAATTTTGTGTAAGAAATTTGCTAGTCCACACAACATTGAATGGCAATACATAGGTGATTATTAAGCACTGTTAGCACTATAAGAATATTGATTGGCGTGGCCATTGAGCCTAGAAAGTGAAGTTATGTGAAGAGGTATATAGAATCTTCGGGAACAGAAAAGAAAAATGCGCCTCATTGAGACGCATTTTTTTATCTAGCTTTTTGTGCATCCTGCACACAATTAGTGTTCCCGCTTCATCCTTAAAAAACTGTCCCTAGTATATCCTTAACGAGTCCTTTCGTTGTCCTTAGCCCCGTCCCAGGGAA
>NZ_JBHUIB010000011.1:0-517 GCF_042682785.1 Thalassotalea euphylliae
GATAACGAACGTAAGAAGAAGTCCTAACATGTAAGCTTCGGACGATAATAGGTCTGTAGCTCAGCTGGTTAGAGCGCACCCCTGATAAGGGTGAGGTCGGCAGTTCAAGTCTGCCCAGACCTACCAATGTTCTAATCGACATGTGACCCAGAATGGGGCTATAGCTCAGCTGGGAGAGCGCCTGCCTTGCACGCAGGAGGTCAGCAGTTCGATCCTGCTTAGCTCCACCATTACTTCTTCATAGAACGAAAGACCAAATCTAAGGTTACTCTCGAGTGATTTTACATTTGGTTTTTTCTTAAAAACCCATGTTCTTTAACAATTTGGAAAGCTGATATATATCCCGAGATAAGATTTATATTTTATCTCAACCGATTATTACTGTGTCGCGCAGTGATAATCAACCTGATACAAGACCTCCTTATCTTGTATCAATCTAATTCAAGCATACTCCAATCAACTTGTTGATTGAGTACGTGAAAATGTCAGTCATACATTAGCATCGAGATTTGTCTCT
>NZ_JBHUIB010000012.1:0-1052175 GCF_042682785.1 Thalassotalea euphylliae
AGAGCCAGAGCGTGCGATTGACGGTGACTTCATCCTTCCGATTGAAGACGTATTCTCAATCCAAGGTCGTGGTACTGTTGTTACTGGTCGTGTAGAGCGCGGTATCATCACAGTAGGTGACGAAGTTGAAATCGTAGGTATCAAAGAAACTACTTCAACTACATGTACTGGTGTTGAAATGTTCCGTAAGCTTCTAGACGAAGGTCGTGCTGGTGAGAACTGTGGTGTTCTTTTACGTGGTACTAAGCGTGAAGAAGTACAACGTGGTCAAGTACTATGTAAGCCTGGTTCAATCAACCCACACACTAAGTTCGAATCAGAAGTATACGTACTAACAAAAGATGAAGGTGGTCGTCACACGCCATTCTTCAAAGGCTACCGTCCACAGTTCTACTTCCGTACAACTGACATCACTGGTGCAGTAGAGCTTCCAGAAGGTGTAGAAATGGTAATGCCAGGCGACAACTTGAAGTTTGTTGTTGAGCTAATCAACCCAATCGCGATGGACGAAGGTTTACGCTTCGCTATCCGTGAAGGTGGCCGCACAGTAGGTGCTGGTGTTGTATCTAAAATCATCGAATAATATCGATAGATTCTAGAATACAAACAACGAAAAAGGTCGCATTTGCGGCCTTTTTTGTGTCCTAAATAAACCTGTTTCTGTGACGGACATATCCTCAACTTTTTAATTCAATATTCTTTTACCCATTAAGTCTTGCTGTTGCTAATTTCCTTTATCTTGTTGCCCTGTTTGCTATAGTACGAACCTTAATTTTATTCATGGATGAAGTAATGAAAAAAATCTACATCGCGTTACTACTCGCTTTTCCGTTATGGTCGAACGCTGACCAATTCCAATCGCCAAAATTTTCTGAAAATTTAAACGAAAAGTACCTAACAGACGAGTCAAAATCTCGCCTGGAATCACATATCTACCTGAGTTATATCATTGATGAAAAGGGTGTACCTCAGGATATCATCATGGTCAATCAGGGACCTTTTCGTGATATTTCAGGGTTAGCAAAGCAATATTTTTCTAAACTCCGCTATCAGCCTGCTATGAATGCAGGTGTACCCATAAAAGTTGAACAAAGACAGCATTGGAAGTTAGGAAAGAAACTCTTAGGTAGCACTAACGAAGGAGTCTCTGTAGGCTTTAGTAAAGCGTATGACGCGTTAAATCACGCGATAAAAAACAAAAATACAAGTACAGCCAAAGATGCACAGTCGCAATTAAAAACACGTGTTAAAAACTTAGATGAACAAGCGCATTATGCATGGGTAAGTGCCCGTTATTTCGCACTTGTCGAGGACTGGGCTAATTATAATGAATCGGCATTTCAAGCTTGGGTACTGAGACAGTATTTACCCGAACAATATGCTTATTACGCAATCAAAAATATGTTTGAAGTCGCACTGCATCAAAAAGATTTTCGATTAGCAAAGTCAGTTGTAAACACTTTTAGGAGTATTAAAGGTATTTCATTGACTAAAGAAGTCTACGAAGAGTATATGACAGCCATTGATACAGAGCTGAATAAATACCCTGAACTTAAAAAGACATACAATGGCAAAGCGCCTATCTACCATAAGTTGTCGAGAACCACAGTTGACGTAAGTAGTAACAATGACGACAGCTATGCTATTCAGCTACGCTGCGTCAATTTAGTGAAAGAATTAGGACAAACTAATGGCTTTACATTGCCTATAGGGGCTCGAAATTGTCGCGTTGTTGTAAAAGGAAGTGATGTTAATCAAGTGACTATAACTGAGTCTGGTTTATCACACTTAGATACGTAGTGAGATGTTTTAGTCAGAGCTGCGACAGATATCAATAGCCGCATTGAGTTGTGGTAGAAAACTAGGGTATTTTTTTAAAAACGAATTTCTAAAATAAATGCCTAACGGTTTGTCTTGTTGGATTTGCTTTCCTAGTCGCAGCGAACGCTCTTTGAGAATTTTATCCATTACATAGTTGTTGGCCAATATGGCATCAATCCGTTCAACTAAAAGTGCGTCTAATAATGTTGCTGAGTCGATGGCTGAAAAAGACGCGTTAAATCCCTCTGACTCCAACCATGCCTGCATATTTGCGCCAGCGAATGAGCCAACCAAAGCGTCGGCTTTAAACTCAGGATGATTTGGTGGAATTGAGCTATCTTGCTTGTAGTACCAGGTCCATTGTTGGTCTGCTAATGTTGTTGTCATTGTTGCATAGCTATCTCTAAAATCGCTTTGAGATGCGGCGAAAAACCCATGTGCTTTGCCTATCTCTACTTCTTTTTGTGCCCGCTTCCATGGCACTACACGTATCTCAAATTGCCAATTGATATTCTCAAGTGCACAGCGCGCTGCCTCAACCGCATATCCATTAAAGCTATCATCTGCTATTGCTTTTATTGGTGAATCCTTAGGAAAGCTGCCATAGGGTGCTAAATTATGTGTTGTTAATAGCAGCCTTTCTTTAGCACT
Source organism: Thalassotalea euphylliae (assembly GCF_042682785.1). Classification (GTDB taxonomy): domain Bacteria; phylum Pseudomonadota; class Gammaproteobacteria; order Enterobacterales; family Alteromonadaceae; genus Thalassotalea_F; species Thalassotalea_F euphylliae. Next base: position 2,473 of record NZ_JBHUIB010000012.1, read on the forward strand.
GGCAATTGCTGACGGGATTAACGCAAATATTAGTAAGGCGCAATAAGCTACTTGTTTAGTCATTATTAGGGCGACGCTTGCAGTTCTTGAATTTGATCACTGAGATAAACAATTCTCTCTGCCATACCCGCAATAACCGAGTCTTTAAACTTGTCCCTTAGTGCCAACGGCAAGCCCCTAAGGGTATCTTGGTCCATGCAAAGCACTATGGCGTCGCTAAGCGCTCTAGCCGTTGCACTTTTGGGGCGACGATTGATAAAACTACCTTCACCGATAAATTCACCCGCTTGTATAACACCAAGTCGTGCATCGTTGTTGTGTCTCAATATCTCTATTTCTCCAGAGAGCACGATGTAGAGGTGACTATTATGATCAACTTCTGATTGCACAAGTTGATAGGCTTTACACTGGTAGATCTTGCTTTTTTGCAGCAGCAGGTCTCTTTGTTCAAGCGTGAACGATTTGAAAAATGGGATGCGGCCAATAATTTCTAATTGTTTCAGCTTCGGAATATTGTTTAACGGTAACATGCAGAAAATGAAAGGTAAGTTGTGTATTTATAACTCTAGCAACTCAGTTCAAGAATGCCATCCTTAAACGCGTTATTGATGATCTCGCTCAATAGCTATTAGTCTTTTTTTGCTTTGAGTGCAGTAGGTTAGAATATCAATAGGGTCGGTAAGTTCGGTATAGATCTGGGTAAGCTGGATGAATCCCTATGTTACCTATCGATAAAGCTTCAGACATAAAAAAGGCCGCTTACGCGACCTTTTTAAAAGCATTGTCAGAAACTAAATTACTTAGCTTCCTTTTATTTATTATGTAACTGCTTTAACTTCAGCGATAACTTCTTCAGCAACGTTTTGTGGTGCTGCTGGATCTGGGTAAACTGGCTGAATTCCTATGTTGCCCATCGATAAAAGCTTCAGACATAAAAAAGGCCGCTTACGCGACCTTTTTAAAAGCATTGTCAGAAACTAAATTACTTAGCTTCGTTACGTGCTTTAACTTCAGCGATAACTTCTTCAGCAACGTTTTGTGGTGCTGCAGAGTAGTGGCTGAATTCCATTGAGAATTGACCACGACCTGAAGTGATTGTACGTAAGTGACCAATGTAACCAAACATCTCTGATAATGGTACGTCAGCTTTGATGCGAACGCCTGTGTTACCAGCTTCTTGGTCTTTGATCATACCACGACGACGGTTAAGGTCACCGATTACGTCACCAACGTGATCTTCTGGAGTGAACACGTCAACCTTCATTACTGGCTCTAGTAATTGAGCACCAGCTTTAGGCATTGATTGACGGAATGCGCCTTTCGCTGCGATTTCGAACGCTACTGCTGATGAGTCAACCGCGTGGAAACCACCGTCGAATAGTTCAACTTCAACGTCAAGTACTGGGAAGCCAGCAACTGGACCTTGTTCCATCATACCAGCGAAACCTTTTTCGATTGCTGGGAAGAATTCTTTAGGAACGTTACCACCAACAACTGTTGATGTGAACTTGAAGCCTGTGTTTGGCTCGCCTGGCTTGATGCGGTAGTCAATCTTACCGAACTGACCAGAACCACCAGATTGCTTCTTATGCGTGTAAGAATCTTCAATCTCTTGCGTGATAGTTTCACGGTATGCTACTTGTGGCTTACCAACTTCTAGCTCAACACCGTAAGTACGCTTAAGGATGTCAACTTTGATGTCTAAGTGAAGTTCACCCATACCTTTAAGGATGGTTTCACCTGAATCTTCGTCAGTTTCAACTTGGAACGTTGGATCTTCTGCAACCATCTTACCGATAGCGATACCCATCTTCTCAGCGCCACCTTTCTCTTTTGGAGAAACAGCGATAGAGATTACTGGCTCAGGGAATACCATTGCTTCAAGTGTACAAGGGTCTTTAACATCACATAACGTGTGACCAGTTTGTACGTTCTTCATACCAACGATAGCTAAGATGTCACCCGCTTGAGCTTCTGTAAGCTCAGTACGGTCTTCAGCTTGCATCTCTACCATACGGCCGATACGCTCTGTCTTACCTGTGAATGAGTTAAGAACAGTGTCACCTTTCTTAAGACGACCAGAGTAGATACGTACGAACGTAAGTGCACCGAAACGGTCATCCATAATTTTGAATGCTAATGCACGGAACGGCTCTTCAGCATCAACTAAAGCGAATTTACCAGTAGGCTCACCTTCTTCATCAGTTAATGGCTGAGGTGGTACTTCAGTTGGAGACGGTAAGTAGTCAACAACAGCGTCAAGAAGAAGTTGCATACCTTTGTTCTTGAATGCAGAACCACAGTATGTAGGGAAGAACAATAGTTCGTTAGTACCTTTACGGATACATGCTTTGATTTGCTCTTCTGTTGGGTCTAATTCACCCTCAAGGTATTCCATAAGCATATCTTCGTCTGCTTCTAAAGCAGTTTCGATAAGCATTTCACGGTATTCAGCAGCTTGCTCAACCATGTCTGCAGGAATGTCTTGAACTTCGTAGTTTTCTGGCTGACCTGAATCATCCCATACGTAAGCTTTTTGAGATAGTACGTCTACAACACCAACGAAGTTATCTTCTTCACCGATTGGTAAAGTCATAACAAGTGGGTTAGCGCCAAGTACTTTTTGTACTTGATCTTTAACGCGGAAGAAGTTTGCACCTAAACGGTCTAACTTGTTTACGAAGATTAGACGAGCAACTTTCGATTCGTTAGCGTAGCGCCAGTTAGTTTCTGATTGTGGCTCAACACCACCAGAACCACAGAATACACCGATACCACCATCAAGAACTTTAAGAGAACGGTAAACTTCTACTGTGAAGTCAACGTGACCCGGGGTGTCGATTACGTTGAAACGGTGCTTTTTCCACTCACACGTTACAGCAGCAGACTGGATAGTAATACCACGCTCAGCTTCTTGCTCCATGAAGTCAGTAGTAGATTCACCATCGTGAACTTCACCGATCTTGTGGATCATACCTGTAAGTTTCAAAATTCGTTCAGTTGTAGTGGTTTTACCCGCGTCAACGTGAGCGAAAATACCAATATTTCTGTATTTCGATAAATCTGCCATTTTCTTGCTCTGCTTGTACCTAATTTGAAATCAATTAGGGGTTAGTGATTAAAAACCGCGCGAGTATACCAGAACTTAATGCAAACAAACATAGTAAACGGCAGATTTTCACTAAGTAATAATATTTCAAGCGCTGTTGGTGCTGGTTTCGACCAATTTAGGCATTCATTGCAGAATCAGTAATTTCTTTACTTTTGATCTTTCAACGACTTCTTATGTCAAAAAGTAGCTTATTACAAAAGCAATGGCTGAATAACTGTCGCCATACCCATTGAGATCTAAGTGGATAATTATGTCGTTTTCCTTTTATTGGATTACAAAATAAATATCAGTGCGTCATTTGTAATCTCAAAGATCTTGAACTTAACTAGAAGTGTGCGCGAAAACATATTGTTTTATTTATAGTTTTTATTCGAAGGATGAAGTGATGAAGAAAGTAGTGTTCTCAACAGCGATAGGCCTCAGTTTATTGGCAGGCCCAACATTCGCTGATGAAATGGTCTCAAGTTTAAAAACCTTTTTCTCCGATAAAGGTGTCAAGGTTACTACAGATAACTATCCAACCCATGAAACCTCTCGCCAACTGGTAAAGATACAAGACAAAGTTGGGGTGAATACATTTGACCATAAACGACAACTAACACCAACTGACCAACAACCTGTGGTTAGAATGAATCGTGATACCTATTACTCATTCTCTGTGGTTGATGTATCCAAGGGCGCTTACGTGACTCTACCTGAAATTGACAAAGGTAAATATATGTCGCTTGAAGTGGTCACCCTAGATCACCGCGTTCAACCTATGGTCTACGGCGCAGGAAATCATGACTTAAATACACATATTGGCGACCATGTCTATGCGCTAGTGCGTTTAGATGCAACGTATACGCAAGAAGAAGCCAATGCGATACAAGATAAAATGAAAATTACCGCTAAATCGGACAATTTGTTTACTTCTGTACAGGTCGATAAAGCCTCTTTTGAAAAGGTTGAGAACAGCTTAAAAGCGAAAATGCCTGGCATATTGAAATCACAAGGCCCAGAAGCAACTTACGGTATGTTCACTGCACCTACCGATGGCTCAAAAGAACTGTTCACCAAAGAAAAGTATGCGGTAGGTGCCGCAATCGGTTGGGGTGGTGCTCAACTCGTCGATAATGTTTATGAAGTTTCAGGTAATTACCCTGCAGACAAATGCCACCAAGCTACGTTTGAAGACCCTAAGAACAAAGCGTTTTGGTCAGTCACTGTTTATGACAAGAAAGGCTTCATGTTTAACGATTTGGCCAATGTAAGTTCTAATACCGCTAAACCTAATGCGGATGGTACGTATACCGTTAGCTTTGGTTGCGGAAAAGACGCAGTAAACAACATCCCTACTATGGAAGGTAATGACACCGGCATGTTCAATATGGCCTTCCGTCATTACATCCCCTCAGACCGTGTGAAAAACGAAGGTTATCGCATTCTACCTTTCGTCAAAGCGATGTAGCTAGCACCGCTAATCAGCACTCAAAGGAAAGCCCGTTGGGCTTTCCTTTTTCGTTTAATAAATATTTTTATCGAGGTTATTTATGAAGGTAGTCCACTACTTGACCTATTTTATGGCGGCGGTTTTTATACTGGGTGAAACGCTGCGACGTGGTATTAGCTACTTGTCTATCAACGCGACGACTATGTTTGAAGACTATTTTTGTGGTGTGTTGCTGATTCTCGCGGCAGTGCTTTGGTCTAAAGGGTCGCAGCATGCATATAAATTTATGGTGGGCGCTTGGGCGTATACTGCTGGCGGTATGTTTGTTCCCTTCTTCGCACATCTTGAAGCGTATTTACGCGATGCGACATTTCGACCAGATCACCCGCACGAAGACATTAACTCTGTCATTCTAAAAGGGGTCATATGGGGTATTGCGCTGATAGGTTTTATTGTGGTGATGAAACACAAAGAGACCGATAAAACGAACTAGCGAGATATGCTTACTATGCATAACAAAATTGATTTTAAGTCATTTGATTAATAGTTTTGGTTGGATGAAAATTAATCACAAGAAATAAATGTGAAGATGATTGATAGCAAGGAGTTGGATATGAAAAAGTTAGTATTAGCCTCTGCAATTGGCATGAGTTTCATAGCAAGTACTGTGTTGGCTGGCGAAATGATTTCAACGGAAAAGGAATTCTTTGCTAAGGGTGGTGCAGTGGTCACTGCTGAGAATTATGCGGCGGCTGAATCAGCACGACAGTTTCTCAAGAATCAAGACTTGGCGGGCGTGAATAAGTTTCTACACAAACGGGAGCTTACACCAACGGATAATCAACCTGTTGTTCGTATGAACCGTGATACATATTATTCATTTGCTATTATCGATGTGTCTAAAGGGGCATACATTGAAATGCCTGACATCCCGAAAGGTAAGTACATGTCGATTCAGCCGGTGACGGAAGATCATCGCATTCAAGCGATGCGTTATGGCTCTGGAAAATTCGACCTAACAACCCATATCGGCACGCACGTCTATGTTGTTGTTCGCCTAGACTCAACGTTCACACAAGAGGAAGCTTCAAAAATCCAAGACCAAATGAAGATTGTGGCTAAATCAGATAACAAATATCAATCGGGGCAATTCGATAAAGCGTCTTTTGAAAAAGTGGAAATGGATTTGAAAACGCAAATGCTCAAAATCTTAAAGCGTGACGGCGCTGAAGCCTTATACGGCATGTTTACCGATCCAAAAGACGCCTCCAAAGAGTTGTATACCCAAGAGAAGTATGCGGTAGGCGCAGCAATCGGTTGGGGCGGGGCACAGCTAGCGGACAATGTGTATGAAGTGTCTGGTAACTATCCAGCAGATATGTGTCATCAAGCGACCTTTGAAGACCCTAAAAACAATGCATTCTGGTCAATTACGGTTTATGACAAAAAAGGTTTTATGTTTAATGACTTGGCAAATCTGAGTTCAAATACGGCTAAACCAAACCCAGATGGCACCTATACGATAAGTTTTGGCTGTGGTGATAAGGCAATCAATAATATCCCCACCAAAAATGCGAGTGGTGTATTTAACTTAGGCATTCGTCACTATATGCCATCAGATCGTGTGAAAAATGATGGTTATCGTTTACTACCGTTCGTTAAAGCAAAGTAGATTTAATTAGTCTCATTCTAGAAGAAGGAAGGCTAATGCCTTCCTTTTTTGCTTTAGGCGATTCCCTAATTCAACTTTAAATCAAAGCTCATGGGCGAGAAAAAATGCGTCTTTGTCTTTTTATCGACAATGACTTGCAGCAGCATCTTAGCCTGTTGGGTCGAAATGTCTCCATGGGCGCTGTGGTTGTCAAACGCTAAACGAAACAAAGACTCTAGAATCTCAATAGCCTTAGCTTCTGTCACAAGTGACGACAGTGCTTTTTTATTTTCATGTTTGATGTCAGCAAGCAGGTAAAGACTCGCAACTGCCGAGGTATAGTCTTTCTGTTCAATAGCTGAGAGGTATCGAGCAACACGCTTTTTAAAATGCGTTTTTTGCGTGTAACGTGCAACAAGCAGCTGCTTATTCCGCTTTATTACACGACCAATTGCATATAAAAATACAATAAAGGCGAGGGCAACAGGTATAACCCACCAATGGGTTCTCTGTGCGTTGGATTCGTTATAGGTTTGCTCGGACTGCTTTGCTGGCGCATTGGCGGTAATTATCTTTGTTGACTCACCTACTTGAAAGCTTAGTTTTGGTAGAGCAACAGTATTGAGCTTTTGATTCGTTGTATCCCACCAATATATTTCGGTAGCGGGCAACGTAAAATTCCCTTCTTGTTGAAAAATAATGGTCACTTCTGATGTCAAATGGGCAATATTGATATCACTCATCACGTCGTAGCGATCAGTCTTATTTGCTGGCTTATCATAAACTTGAGCACCGTCAAACGATATGGCTTCAAGATCAGGTAGCATGACCGCATGTAAATTATCACCGTGCAGCTCTCGTTTAAGCGTTACTGCACTGCCAATAGTGAGCTCACCTTCTATTTTTTCTTTGGCTTCTCGGATAACTTCTAAATTTGAGCTCGCAATGTAGTCTCTTACACCTTTTAGTTGTTCGGCCTGGTTTATTTTGAAACTAAATGGTTGCGTCGATAATTTACCCGTTACGGTATTGTTATCGATATTGATTTGTACTTTAGCGGTAATTGGATCTGTTAGATAATCACCTGCCTCTAAGGGGTAAATAGGCACTTTTTTCGTTTGTTTATACCATTCTTTGCCGTCGATAGTTTCGGTGTTAAAGCCGGTTTTAGCGTATGGTTTACCGACCACTGCATTTTCAATATCAAAAAAGTCGATCTCGGTATTACCCGCAAAATCGAAACTGCTCGTCACCTCAATATTGAGAATGGCTTGCTGGCGGGGCACGATATTCTCTTGATCTTCAATAGTCATTGATATGCTGAGGTCACCGCTTTGGACTAGCTGAACAATGGTTAATGTGGTTGATGGGGACGAAGATGACGCAGTTGAAGTGGCAGAAGAATCTTCTGGCATTGATGCCAATGCGTTAAGGCCTGGCAGAATCGTCAGTAAGAATATCAGCGCTAAGTGTGTGACTAGCTTGCGGAGTGTGTTAACGATTAGCATCGGTATACTCCTGCTTAAACTTCTTCTTCAAAAATTTGCTCGGGTTTTGCTGTACTTGTTGCAACCACATTTCGCCAGACAGGTTAGCTTGGTTTTTCGGGCTATTCTTTTTTATCTGCGCGAGTTCTTCTTCGCTCATTTGTATTGCATCATCAGGTGGTGGGCCGCAGCCGTCTTTCGCTTTGGTTTTTACTTGCTTCTTCGCAAGTTCTGTCAATATGGCTAAGTTTGCTTGTGCCTGTTCGCGAAGCGCATTATTAGTGTTTTCTTGTGGGCCCTCAGCGAGCAGTTCTTCATAACGTTTTATTGCTAAATTGATATTGCCCGCATGTGCTAACGCATTGGCCTCACCAAACAAAGCTTCTTCTCCCGTCAGCTGGGCAAATATAGTGGCTGCTTGCAAGAATTCACCGTTGGCATAATAACTGTAGGCAATCCAATGTTGATCGGAGAAGGTGAGTGCAGCCTTCCCAAATTCTTGGCGCTCAACCATTAGCATGGCTTGTTGATCGCGAGTCAACCATAGGTTGATAAAACCCTGCGGGTTGCTGACCATTAATGTGGCTAAAATCACTAGGCTGGCGATAAGCCAACGCGCTTTGTATTGCTTAATACTGTTCTTAACGGTTAAGAAAAGACTAGGGTTACTTTCAGCTGGATTGTTGTGTGTACGGGTTACCATTGCAACGTCCACCCTTTTCTAAACCATAGTGCTTGTATAGGAATGAGTAGAAACAGCAACCAATAGCCTGCGTCAAACCAAGGAAGGGAATTGTCATCAACATTCTGTAGGGTGTTGTTGAGTGAGCGGATAATATCGTCAACATCATCAGAATTATGGGTAAATGGCACCATACTCCCGTTACCTGCACTGGCAAGCTCTTCAAGTAAGCTTAAATCGTTTGTACTAATACCTGTGCTGCTTGCTAGCCCGCTATCTGGGTTCTCTCCAATTGCCCATACAACCAATTGATGCGGTGTTTCAGACAAGAGATTATTTGCACCAGTAATGGCTAGTTGGTTCGTTTGGTCAGTCAACAAAAGAAGCGTTGATGGCGCTTTTACTTGCCCTAATAAATCTTCCGCTGGCGGTAATACGGACTGCGGTAATTTCCCTGACGCGGGCATTAAGCTGCTATCGAGTACATCGAGAAAGTGTCGGATCATTTCTTTATCTTGGGTGATGGGCATCGCAATATGGGCAGAGCCAGCAAAGGCTATTAAGGCAGTTTTTGCATCGCCACGTTTTTCCAATAGCTCATTGATTTTCTGTTTTGCGCGCAAGAGTCTAGAGGGCTGCACATCAGATGTATTCATAGTGTCCGATACATCTAGACCGATAATCAGCACTGATTCGTCGGTGAAAAATGGCGTTGGTTGTTGCTGCCATGTTGGGCCTGCCATAACCAACGTAGAGATAGCTGCGAACCACATAAAAAGCTTGGTCGGGGTGACGCGTCTTTTTTGCTGCTCTTTGATTGCCATGTGATAGATCATTTTCTCTGACATGTGTGGCTGCCATTGGGACAGTGAGTCTTCACTAGTTACGACATATCGCATAAATAAGTACATAGGGATAATGGCGAGCAACCACCATGGACGCAAAAAGTGAAAATTGGCAAGCTGGTGAAGTGCAAGTGCATCAATTAGATTGAGGGTGAAATCAGGCATGTTTCACCTCATCATTACTTGTAGATGGAACATTTTGTTTTTCATCTACTAACGGCGCTTTATTCTGGCTGAATAGTCTTGCGAATAAGAAAATGATGGCAATTAATAGATTAGCGACAAAATAAAGCCCAAATGCCCAATAATGCAGACTCGTTCTAGGGCGATAAGACAAGGTTTCATACAACTCTTGCTCAAGTTCATCGATAGCATCATAAGCTTGGCTGAGTTCTTCTTTATTTAGTGCTTGGAAGTTTCGCCCGCCCGTTATACTTGCCACTTTTTCTAATGTCGGAATATCCATTTTATAGTCACCGTCGCTGCTTGGGTCACCAACGGCAATTGTATAAATTTTGATGTTGTTTTTGGCTGCGATTTCCGCCGCTTTGATAGGTGGCATCATAGAGCCGGTATCTTCACCATCTGTGAGTAAGATAAGTACGCGCTGTTTTTTGCTGTCTTGTTTGAAAATATTAACGGCTAAGCCGATGGCATCACCAAATGTCGTTTTAAAACCGGCATAGCCCAACTGCGTTTGGTTGAGCAGTTGTTGCCAGGTACCCACGTCTTCGGTAAAAGGGGCTTGCAAATAGGGGGCGTCAGCAAACAATATCAGCCCCAGTCGGTCATGCTGGCGCCTACTCGCAAATTCATTCAGTACCTTCTTAGCCGCAACGAGTCGATTGACTTTGTTGCCATCTTCATCCGTAAAGTCTTCTTCAGACATCGAGCCTGATAAATCGAGCGCAAACATAACTTCTCTAGCAGATTTTTTCTGTTCAACTGGCTCGCCGACCCACTCGGGCTTAGCGACGGCGACGACTAAAGCAATCCAGCCGATAAGCAGTAGTGCGCGTTGTAGTATTCTGCGATTTAACTTTACCGCGCCTTGTTTCGGTTCTTCGCCAGAAAGGGAAGCGAGTCGTTGGAAGTAGGGCACTTGTATCGAGTCTTTCTGCTCTTTGTAAGTAGGGAAGAGCCAATAGACGAATAAAGGTAAAGCGATAAAACAAAGTAACCAAGGGTGGGCGAGCTCGATCATCGTGCCCCCTTGTGATGTTTTATCCATATACTTGTTTGTTGCTTGAGCTGCTCAAATTGCTCCGCGGAAACGTCAGGAGACTGGCTGTAGGATAAGTGACTTAGTAATCCCGACAGAGGAGCTTGAGAAAATGTGGTGCTAGCGCACTCTTTATCAAGCCATGCTTCCCACTGTTTTCCTGTAAGGTCGGCAACGTTTTCTCGTGCGTAGGCATAGATCGCTGTTTTTTTCAGTAGAACAGGAAGCTTTTGAATATCATCTGTGCTTTGATTCAACTGCTTCAGCTGCTCATCTGCCCAACGGCGATAGGCATTATCCATGTAATGCTTAAATAGCAGATAGACGCGATGCAGAATTAACAGTAAAAGAAAAAAGAATAGTATTTGCCACCCTAATGTTTCTGGCCACCAACTAATATCAGCTGGACGTGATATTTCATCGAAGCCTTCTAGTAAAGGGTTTCCGTTTTTAGGTGTCAGCGCGTCATTCACTTGTGATCTAGTCATTATGCAACCACCAACCCAAGCGCTTTTCTAAGTTGTGTTTCGCTCGGTTCTAACGTGTTAAACGGCAGCAATGGAATCCGGTATTTGCGAGCTGCGACTCTAAAGTTATCGATAGCCTGAACAACGTCTTGTTGAAAAGCTTGTTGAAGTTGTGTTTGGTCAGAGGACACTTCTATTTGCATATCACCATCACTCACTACCATTTGCTTCATGCCAGCAAGCTGATGCTCTAATGGGTCGGTCACATGGCAGCAAATAATGTCGTTGTGCTGACTAATGGTTTTGACGAGCTCTGCGCATTTATCGTTCCATCCCATACCGTCACTAATGAAAATAACCAAACTGTCATGGCCAACAATTCTTAACGTTTGTTCAAACATATTCTCTAGCGATAGGATGGCGTTAGTATTGGGAATACCGCTGCTTAATGCGCGATTTTGTCTGCACACTTCGGCGAGAAATTGTAATACATGGTGCTTACTGCGTTTTGGGGAGATTGTGACGCTATTCTCACTACTATATATGATGCCACCGACGCGATCTGTCGCTTGAAGTGTTCGCCATGCAGCAAGTGCTGCGATCTCCGCGGCGATCACTGATTTCGTTTTTCCTTGGCTACCGAAGAACATAGATTGTCGTTGGTCGACAAGTAATAGCACATTTCGCTCGCGCTCTTCGGTATACACTTTGACGTGTGGCTTACCCGTACGCATGGTGACTTTCCAATCCATGGTACGGATGTCATCACCCAGCTGATATTGACGCATCTCTTCAAAATTAAGCCCTCGGCCTCGCAGTTTGGAAACGTTTTTGCCGGCGAGAATACTGTTGATAGGTTGCTTTGGATTAAAGGAAAAGCCATGCGCTTTAAACTGCATACGGGTAAGTGTATCTAAACTGGTGTAGATATCAGCGTCGAACTCGTCTAATGCTTGTGAGTTTTTTGTTGAAGGAACCACCATCAATAAAGCCTCTATTGTATCGCTTAAGTATCGCTTCTTAAGAGTATCGCTTATTAAGCGACTGCGACTTGTTTCAGAATCTCATCGATGACTTGGTCCGGTGTTACGCCCTCGGCAAGTGCGTCGTAACTTAGCATGAGTCTGTGTCTCAATACCGCATGCACCACTTGGCGTACATCATCCGGATCGACAAAGTCTTTACCGTTGAGCCAAGCCATCGCGCGTGCACTTTTATCAAGTGCGAGGCTTGCACGTGGGCTAGAGCCAACACGAATCCAAGTCGCTAATGGCGAGTCTGTATATTTTTCTGGTTCGCGAGTGGCAATGATAATGGCAACCATGTAATCAAGCACCGACTCACTACAGTGAATGTCTCTTACTTCATTTCGCGCATCAAAAATGCACTGTGGGTCGATTGGCTCGAATGTCTCTGCAGTTGGTTTTTCTTCACCACGCACTAATTTGATGATTTCCTTTTCCGATGGTCCATCTGGGTAGTCCAAATTAATTTTCATGATGAAGCGGTCCATTTGCGCTTCAGGTAAAGGGTATGTTCCTTCTTGCTCTACCGGGTTTTGTGTCGCTAACACCATAAATAACTCAGGTAGTTTGTGCGTTTTACCGGCAACGGTAATTTGCCTTTCTTCCATTGCCTCTAATAACGCTGCTTGAACTTTCGCGGGTGAACGGTTGATCTCGTCAGCCAGCAGTAAGTTGTTAAATACGGGACCTGGCTGGAAGGTTAACGTCGGTTTGCCATCGACGTCTTGATAGACTTCGGTGCCGGTGACATCAGAAGGAAGTAAGTCTGGCGTGAACTGTACACGACCTAAGTCAACGGATAATGCTTTGGAAAGTGATTTGATTGATCGCGTTTTCGCTGTGCCGGGTAAGCCTTCAAGTAGTACATTACCGTTAGTGAGCAGGGCGATTAGCAAGGTTTCGACCATGTGTTGTTGACCGATCACCGATTTACCAATATGTTCTTGTAGCTGTTTTATGGTGTCTAGCGTTTGACTCATTTCCTACCCTTTTGTTTTTGGCTTAATGCCACGCTTGAATATCCGTACTTTCAGTCAAATATAGTTAAGAATCAGCGGTTTGCAAAAGAAGTGGAAGAGATTGTCGTAATATGGATAGCCTTGACAGATTGGCAGGAATTCATTGCAAATAAACTGTTGCACTTTTGACCAATGGGCGTATAATACGCGCTCCACGTAGAGCTGTGCTCTCGTGTTTGTTTCGCGAAAAGCTACGGCTTTTCACGACTACAGCGATTCCGATTTGGAGTCGAATGATTTAATCGATACACCCCCCTTTATCAAAAATAAAGGTGATGGGTCGTATTTTGTTCGTTCTTTTATTAGGGGATTTGATAAATGTCAAATCAAAGAATTCGCATTCGTTTGAAAGCGTTTGATCATCGTTTGATTGATCAATCTACAGCAGAAATCGTTGACACTGCTAAGCGTACTGGTGCTCAGGTTCGTGGTCCAATTCCACTTCCAACGCGCAAAGAACGTTTCACTGTTTTGATTTCTCCACACGTTAACAAAGATGCGCGTGACCAGTACGAAATTCGTACACACAAGCGTTTAATTGATATCGTAGAACCAACTGAAAAGACTGTTGACGCACTAATGCGTTTAGACTTAGCAGCTGGTGTCGACGTTCAAATTAGCTTGGGTTAATAGGGGGTTTTAACATGACTATAGGTCTAGTTGGACGTAAGGTTGGTATGACTCGTATCTTCTCTGAAGATGGCGTTTCTACTCCTGTAACAGTCCTAGAAGTTGAAGCTAACCGTGTTGCTCAGGTTAAAACTGTAGACAACGATGGTTATTCAGCAGTTCAAGTAACTACAGGTACTAAGAAAGCTAACCGCGTAAATAAACCATTAGCGGGTCACTTCGCTAAAGCTGGCATCGAAGCTGGCCGTGGTTTATGGGAATTCCGTTTAAATGACGGCGAAGGTGCTGATTTAGAAACAGGTAGCGAAATCACTGTTGAGCTATTCAACGAAACTAAATTAGTAGACGTGACTGGCACATCAAAAGGTAAAGGTTTCCAAGGCGGTATCAAGCGTTGGAATTTCCGTACTCAAGATATGTCACATGGTAACTCATTGTCTCACCGTTCAAACGGTTCAATCGGTCAATGTCAAACTCCAGGTCGCGTATTTAAAGGCAAAAAAATGTCTGGCCACATGGGTGCTGTGAAGACTACTACACAGAACCTTGAGTTAGTTCGCGTAGATGCTGAACGTAACTTGCTTCTTATTAAAGGTGCAGTTCCGGGTCACGTAAACGCTGACGTAATCATCAAGCCAGCTGTTAAAGCTTAACGTCTGAGGAGAATTTTGATGGAATTAGCATTAAAAGACGCGTCAGGCGCTGTTGAAGTTTCAGAAGCAACGTTCGGTCGTGAGTTCAACGAAGCTTTAGTACACCAAGTAGTTGTTGCTTACGCAGCAGGTGCTCGTCAAGGTACTGTTAAGCAAAAGAACCGTTCTGAAGTAAGCGGCGGTGGTAAAAAGCCATGGCGTCAAAAAGGTACTGGCCGTGCACGTGCTGGTACAACTCGTGGTCCAATCTGGAGAACTGGTGGCGTAACTTTCGCTGCACGTCCTCAAGACCACAGCCAAAAAGTTAACCGTAAAATGTACCGTGGTGCTATCCAAAGCATCCTTTCTGAGTTAGTTCGTCAAGAACGCTTAGTTGTGGTTAACGATTTTGCAGTTGAAACACCAAAAACTAAAGAGTTAGTTGCTAAGCTTAAAGGTTTAGAACTTAAAGACGTATTAATCGTTACTCCTGAAGTAGATGAGAACTTATTCCTATCTGCTCGCAACTTATACAAAGTTGACGTACGTGACGTACAGGGTATCGACCCAGTTTCTTTAGTTGGTTTCGAGAAAGTATTAATGACTGCTGGTGCAGTTAAGCAAATTGAGGAGATGTTAGCATGATAAGCGAAGAACGTTTGTTAAAAGTGCTTTTAGCACCAAACATTTCTGAAAAAGCAACTGTTGCTGCAGAAGCAAATAATACAGTAGTTTTCAAAGTAGCTACTACTGCTACTAAAGCAGAAATCAAAGCTGCTGTTGAACAACTATTTGAAGTTAAAGTTGATGGTGTTCGCACTCTTAACGTTAAGGGTAAAACAAAGCGTACAGGTGCTCGTTTTGGTCGTCGTAGCGACTGGAAAAAAGCGTACGTTACTCTTGCTGAAGGTAGTGACATCGACTTCGTTGGCGCAGAAGCATAGGAGAAGTACAAATGGCTGTTGTTAAATGTAAACCAACTTCTCCGGGTCGTCGCCACGTCGTTAAAGTGGTTAACCCGGACTTATACAAAGGTAAGCCTTACGCTCCATTATTAGAGAAAAACTCTAAGTCTGGTGGTCGTAACAATACTGGTCGTATCACAGTTCGTCACGTTGGTGGTGGTCACAAGCACCATTACCGTGTAATCGACTTTAAACGTGTTAAAGACGGTATCCCAGCGAAAGTTGAGCGTTTGGAATATGATCCAAACCGTAGTGCAAACATCGCACTAGTACTATACGCAGACGGTGAACGTCGTTACATCCTTGCTCCTAAAGGCTTAAAAGCTGGTGATGCAATCCAGTCTGGTGCAGACGCGCCAATCAAAACTGGTAACGCTATGCCACTTCGCAACATGCCTCTAGGTAGTGTGATTCACGCTATCGAATTGAAGCCTGGTAAAGGTGCTCAAATCGCGCGTGCTGCAGGTACTTACGCACAACTAGTTGCAAAAGACGGTGCTTACGTAACTCTACGTCTTCGTTCAGGCGAAATGCGTAAAGTTGAAGCAGAATGTCGTGCAACTTTAGGTGAAATCGGTAACGCAGAACACATGTTACGTTCTCTTGGTAAAGCTGGTGCTTCGCGCTGGCGTGGTGTTCGTCCTACCGTTCGTGGTGTGGCGATGAACCCGGTTGATCACCCGCACGGTGGTGGTGAAGGTCGTACTTCAGGTGGTCGTCACCCAGTATCACCTTGGGGTGTACCTACTAAGGGTTACAAGACTCGTAAGAACAAGCGTACTGACAAGTTCATCGTACGTCGTCGTACTAAGTAATAGTACTAGCTAAAGATTAATTAAGAGGAATTACCATGCCACGTTCTCTCAAGAAAGGTCCATTTATTGACCTACACTTGTTGACGAAGGTAGAGAAAGCTCTGGAAAGCGGGAACAAGAAACCTATTAAGACTTGGTCTCGTCGCTCAATGATCATCCCTAACATGATCGGATTGACCATTGCTGTCCATAATGGCCGTCAACACGTTCCAGTATTTGTTACCGATGAAATGATCGGTCACAAGCTGGGTGAATTTGCACCAACTCGCACTTACCGTGGTCACGCTGCGGACAAGAAAGCGAAGAAGAAGTAAGGGGAAGTTAGATGGAAGCTATTGCTAAACATAAATTTGCCCGCGGTTCTGCGCAAAAAGCACGTTTAGTTGTGGATCAAATCCGCGGCTTACACGTTGAGAAAGCTTTAGAAATCTTAGAATACAGCAACAAGTCAGCTGCTGTTTTAGTTAAGAAAGTTCTAAACTCAGCGATTGCTAACGCAGAGCATAACGAAGGTGCAGACATCGATGAGTTATTCGTTAAAACTATTATGGTTGACGATGGCCCAACGATGAAACGTATTAAGCCTCGTGCGAAAGGTCGCGCGGACCGTATCCTTAAGCGTACAAGTCACATCACTGTGATTGTAGCTGATAGCTAGGAGATTATTAGTATGGGTCAAAAAGTACATCCTACCGGTATTCGCTTAGGTATCACAAAGCCTTTCGCGTCTACATGGTATGCAGGCACAAAAGAATTCGCAGAAAACTTACACGGTGACCACTTGGTTCGTGCATACCTTTCTGAGAAATTGAAGCGTGCTTCATTATCAAAAATCGTAATTGAGCGTCCAGCTAAATCTATCCGTGTAACTATCCACACTGCTCGTCCAGGTGTAGTTATCGGTAAGAAAGGTGAAGACGTAGAAAAGTTACGCGTTAAAGTATCAAAAATCGCTGGTGTACCTGCGCAAATCAACATTGCTGAAGTACGTAAGCCAGAGATGGATGCACAACTAGTTGCTGATAGCATTGGTAGCCAATTAGAGCGTCGTGTAATGTTCCGTCGCGCTATGAAGCGTGCAGTACAAAACGCTATGCGTTTAGGCGCTAAAGGTATCAAAGTTGAAGTTAGCGGTCGTTTAGGCGGCGCAGATATCGCTCGTTCTGAGTGGTACCGTGAAGGTCGTGTTCCATTACACACTTTACGTGCTGACATCGATTACGCAACTGCGCGTGGCGAAACAACTTACGGTACTATCGGTATCAAAGTGTGGATTTTCAAAGGTGAAGTAATTGGTGGTATGCCTGCACAGGTTGAAGCACCAGCGCCTAAGCCTAAGAAAAGAAACAACCGCAAGAGCAAGTAGGAGTTAAGTAATGTTACAACCAAAACGTACTAAATTCCGTAAGCAAATGAAACTGCGTAACCGTGGTCTTGCACACACTGGTAGCTCAGTAAGCTTCGGTACTTACGGTTTGAAATCTGTTGAGCGTGGTCGTATGACAGCTCGTCAAATCGAAGCAGCTCGTCGTGCTATGACACGTCACGTTAAGCGTCAAGGTAAAATTTGGATCCGTGTATTCCCAGACAAGCCAATTACTAAGAAGCCTCTTGAGGTTCGTATGGGTAAAGGTAAAGGTTCTGTAGAATACTGGGTATGTCAAATCCTACCTGGTCGTGTTCTTTATGAAATGGAAGGTGTATCTGAAGAATTAGCACGCGAAGCTTTCGAGCTTGCAGCAGCTAAACTTCCGTTCAAAACAACCTTCGTAACTAGAACGGTGATGTAATGAAAGCTAACGAACTTAAAGAAAAAAGCATTGAAGAGCTTAATGCTGAATTACTTAACTTACTACGTGAGCAATTTAACTTACGTATGCAAGCAAGTACTGGTCAGTTAGCTCAAACACACATGCTACGTACAGTGCGTCGCAACATTGCACGCGTTAAGACAATCATCACTGAGAAGGCAGGTGCGTAATGACTGATAAAATCCGTACATTACAAGGTCGCGTTGTTAGCGACAAGATGGACAAGTCGATCACAGTTTTGATTGAGCGTCGTGTAAAACACCCTATCTACGGTAAATTCATTACGCGTTCAACTAAGTTGAAAGCACATGATGAAGCAAACGTATGTAACATGGGCGACGTAGTAACTATTCGTGAATGTGCTCCAATTTCTAAGTCTAAGTCTTGGACATTGGTTGACGTAGTAGAAAAAGCTTAATCGCTAAATACTATTCACAATTAGTTCATTAAAAAGGCTCTGCTAGTAATAGCAGAGCCTTTTTATTCAAGGTACGTAATCGGTTTTTTTAAAACTAATTGGTTAACAATTCTTCGTTTACTTCTTCAGGTTTTTCTAGTTCTTGGGACTCAATATTTTCTGAGACCGCAATGCTATCTCTTACATTTTTTTGCACCGTAATAGCAGCAAATCCACTTAACAAATATGCCATAGCGTAAAACCCTTTTTCGCTTAACAATAGCTCAGCGTTAATTAGTCCGATGGTGAGCAAAGCGATTGATGTTGCTGAAGCAACCCAGCACATAATGATATAAGGTTTAGATATGAAGCTTCCCTCTAGTTTATCTCTGACTGTCTTTTGCAATGACACGAAGGAGAAAAGCCCAAAAATGAGTATGGCAAAATAGTAACCTTTTTCATTTAATGCCATTTGCGCATTAAGCAAGCCGATACAAAAAGCTGAAACACCAGCGATAAGCATCGCAATAGATACTAGAACAAAAGCTTTGGTAGGTTTACCGTTCATATGTTGTTTTCCTTTTTATAAAAGCTACGACCTTGTAGCGTTGTTGGGTGAGAGTATTCTTTGAAAGTGTGAACAAGTAAACCATGTTGCCGAAAGGATAGCCTAATGAGACTGGTAGTATCATATATATAAACTTTAGTACTATTGGAATCGTTCAGGGTATTATTTGTTGCACCACTATATTGTGTTTACTGCTCTTTCACTTTCCTGAATTGTTCGAATAATGAGGGTTCCCATGGACGCATGGCAAACAGCATACCTGTATGCTTGCGCTTGGACAGCGGTAACTCACTGTCTTCAATGTTCAGTTCAGCCGCTTCTTTAGTGAGTTGATTGAGCTTGCGTTGAATGATGTCGATAGACGTTTGAGAATATCTACCTCGTAAATAAAACCGAAAGCAATCTTCGCCATCAAATTTGCTCGCCATAAAGCGGTTGAGTACTTCTTTTTCCATGAACTTTTCCAGCGGTCCATTGCTGATCCACCTAAAGTCTTGGGCGATAAGTAATTTATACTTGTTGTTGGGAAGTAGTTGAATTAACTTTATTCTGTCGAGTTTTGCGAGTAGCTGGATAGCTTCATGCTTATCGATGTCGTAATGCTCAATAATTTCCTCAAATTTCCAATAGTCCCTAACTAATACAGCAACTAATAATAGCTTTGGGTTATCAATGAGCTCTTGTTCTTGCTCAAGTGTTAGTTCAGTAATCTCTTCCTGTCTTTGCTTGGCTGCTAAAGAAAATAGATCAGATAAAGTCAGATTAATGATGTCACATATTTGCTCTAATCGTTCTAGTGAAAAGCTGTGGTTGGCAAATACGCGTTTGATATTTGCTTCACTCATCTCTAAGGCAGAAGCAACTTGGCGATAGGTAATGTTATGTTGTTTAAGTAATTGCTTGAGAGTATCTGTTACAAGCTTAATTTGACTCATTCTTCTTCCTTAAAGTATTAGATTTTAATACTTTAAGTTGTTTTAAGTGATACATCAAACATGTTGATTTACAGCGAAGTGTTCGGCGACTAAGTTAGTTAGCAATTCAATTGTTAAGGAAAATATGATGAAAACTAAATCGAACGTAACTACTAAGTTCACTACACAAACATTGCTAGCCGTTGCATTACTGACTTCTTTTTCTAGTGCGGCTGAACCTTCAACTAACCACGGTAGTGAAGCCAGCAAGCATTCGGCATTAGCGCTTTCTCATGGTGCTGCAGGCAGCGCACAAGTTGCAAGTGCAGTAGTTGCCGTGCCTTTGATTGTAACCGGAGGTGTTGCTCTGAGTGCAGGGGTTGCCAGCGTAGAGTTGGCCGATGGAATATCTGATGCCGCTGTCAGCAAAGGTCATAGTAGTAAAACAGCTAAACCTGCAGAACTAGAAGTTACTGAAATCACTATTACCGTTGACCGCTCGCCAGCCGAAGCCATGAAGAAAGGTAATCAATAAGATTACATTCAAATGGATTTTAGAGATGGATGATTGAGCCGGAGGCAATGATGAAGAACTTATTTTTTATTTTAGTAACTTTATGCACTTTACATGCTACTGCGGGCAGTAACCAAGCGACAGAAGCTAAGTTTAAACCAGAAGAAATTGCTACATTTGCTAAAAATGTCGAGAAATATGCGGCTAAGAAAGGCGCAAGAGCGTTTATTGTAGCGCGAGTGGGCCAGCCAAAATCAGAACTGCCAAAGGGTATTGAATTCACGCATACTGCCATTGCTGTCTATTCCGAAATAACGTTAGACAGCGGGGAAAAAGTCAATGGATATGCTATTCACAATCTTTATCAGAATGCCAAAAATGGGGACAAAAGCTCGTTGGTGACTGATTACCCCGTTGACTTTTTTTGGGGAACACACGAACTGAAAGCGGGTATTATTATTCCTACTCCTGATCTGCAGAGTAAAATAATAGAGGTAATTGCCAGTGGACAAAACAAAGTGCTTCACAACCCGAAGTACTCTTTGATTGCTAACCCATTTAACAGTCAATACCAAAACTGTACTGAGCATACACTCGACATTATTAATGCAGCAATATACCAAACCACAGATAAGCAGCAGCTAAAGGCTAATGCAGAAGCCTACTTTGAGCCACAACGTGTAAAGGTTAATCGATTCAAACTTGCTTTAGGTGGCCTGTTTGCCGAAGGTATTACGACGAAAGACCACAGTGGCAAAGTGAAAACAACGTCGTTTAGCTCTATTGGCCGATATTTAGAGAAATATGAACTTACGAGCGAAATAGAGATATTCCAGTCGCAGGGATAAATAACGCTTGCGTACGACTATTATCAACGAATGGTAGAAACTATTTCTATCATTCGTGCAGTTATCAGCTAAAGTAAATTGAAGTAAGGTCTTTTGCCTTATTTCTATTCGGATTTACTCGCTATGAAAAAATTGCTTAATTCGCTCATCATCACGTCGATATTCCCATTATTTATTAGTAGCTTCTCATATGCCACTCCTGCAAAAGTGTCAGTGGTAATATCTGCTGAACAAGTTCAATGGGGTTACCTTAACCCACTTCGAGGTGACAAAAGCCCAGGCGCAGCTGACTTGTGGGGCGATAGAACAAAAGATACGGCAACTGGTATGTTAGTGCGCTTCAACAAAGGTTTCTCATCTCCACCGCATATCCATAATATTTCGTATCGAGGTGTTGTCATTCAGGGCGCTATGCATAATGACGATCCAACAGCAGGTAAAATGTGGATGCCGACAGGATCTTTTTGGACACAGCCTGCAGGTGAAAATCATATAACTGCTGCTGACGGTCAAACGAATTTAATCTATTTGGAAATTGATAGTGGCCCTTATTTAGTCAAGCCCTCGAAAGAAGCATTTAACAATGGCGAGTTGCCAATTAATCTTGCGGCATCAAACATGGTTTGGGTGAGCTCAAAACAGGATGATCTCGCAACATCGTTTCTTTGGGGAAGCGCAGAGCCTGGGCAAACTGGTGGCGTATTAGTTAAGCTACCCAAAGGCTATAAAGGTCAATTAAAGGTGAATGGTAACGAACTTAAGGCGGTTGTAATTTCCGGTGAGCTGTCTTATCAAAGTGAAGAAATTACATCGTCGACATCTTTACAAGCTGGAAGCTATTTTAGTTCGTCGAGCCCCTTTACCCATGAGTTGACTGCGGCTTCGGAAACAACGTTATACATCCGCTCTGATAACCAATTCCAATTTATTAATTAACTTTGGTATTTGATGGATAAAAACTATGGCAGCATCGGGTTAATAACTTGATGCTGAAGCTATGCCGTTTTGCAATTCTCATACGCGAAACTTGCTATTAAATCGGTTCCCTCTTATGTTGTTGTTTTTCCTTCTGTCAATTTACCTATGATGAAAAAACGACTAATAGCGAGCGTGACTTGCGCATTGTTAATGCCATTCTTTGCTCTGGGCAAAAGTGCTACCTATTTCACTGTTGAAGAAGCTCGTATCGAAAAAGCAAATGAAGCGAATCCGGTTATGTTTAGTGTGCATAACGATCGTGTTCAAGCATTTGAACAGTCGTTGAAGACTATAGAGACACTTCCTCAATTAGAAAGCATTGTAGTTGAGCACGGTAAACGCTTATTTAAACAAGCTGTTGAAAATATTCAGTCCTCTCAAAGCTATGACGATCGAGCGCTCTACTGGACTCGATTGCAAATGACTAAACTGATTCGCGCCAATGAAACTTATCGCAAGTTAGATGACACTGCACAAAATGCATTAATGTTTGCTTTTGAGTTAGCAAGCCGCGGTGTTGGCCAAACGGGGTTTGGCACAAAAACAGATAAAAAAATCCTCATCACTGGCTTCGATCCGTTTTTCCTTGATAGAAATATTGAGCAATCTAACCCGTCTGGCATCGCTGCCATGATGTTGGATAATAAAGTGATTTCTCATCAAGGTAAGACGGCAGAAATACAGTCTTTGATGGTGCCAGTACGATTTGTAGACTTTGACCAAGGCATTATTGAAACTATGCTGACTGAGCACTTTGCTCATGTCGATATGATTGCCACTATCAGTATGGGGCGAGAGGATTTCGATTTAGAGCGCTTTCCTGGTTTACGTCGCAGTGCCAAAGCACCAGGTAACTTAAACGTTTATACTGGCGCAAGTTCTGAGCAACCTTTAGTACCATTCTTGCGAGGCGAAATATTGTCAGGGCCAGAATTTGTTGAATTCTCGTTACCTGTAGAAGCGATGCAAAAAGCGACGGGCCCCTATAAAGTGATTGATAACCATAAGGTGGAAACCCTCCAAAAAGGCAAGTTTGAAGCAAAGTCGTTAGATGAACTTGCTAACAGTACATCAGTGAATGGTTCTGGCGGTGGTTATTTATCTAATGAAATATCATATCGTAGTATTTTGCTGCGAAATGCTCTGAAGCCTAATTTGCCCGTTGGGCACATTCATACACCTAGAATTAAAGAATGGAAGAAAGCTGAAGTGAAAGGCATTGTTGACCAGATTGAAGGTATGCTGAAACAGGCAATACCCGTTATATAGTAAAAAGATAATCATCTAGAATATTAAGGCGCTACAGTTAGCGCCTTTTTTATGCCTGAGCAAAATCCGTCCTTATATTGAGACGGAAGATACAGACCATCAGCTTATTTAGGCCGTAATAAATATTTCATGGGTAATTGGTACTGAAAAATAGGCAAGGGTGTGATAATTTCTCTTGGATAAAATTAACCAATTGGACAACTTTATGAATATTAGCCAAGTTATGAAAGGTATAGCGTTAGCAGGAGCTAGTGCTCTGTTAAGCGTTTGCCAAGCAGCTGATGGTAATGAAGCTGCGGCTTCATTGCACCACAATGGCTTAGTTGTGACGACATGGAATGTTGAGCATTTAGCATATCCAGCCACTGACGGCTGTACTCCTCGAACCGACGCTGAAATGGAAAAACTTAAAGCGTACGCGAGCTCTCTAGAGTCAGACATCGTTGCGTTACAAGAAGTTGCTTCGTTGAAAGCTGCAGCACAGTTGTTCCCTGAAAGTGACTGGCAGCTGTTTATCTCTGAGCGTGAAGATAGCCCAGCATACATTTGTCGTAAATCAGGTCGAGAATCTACCCAGCAAAAAGT
Organism: Thalassotalea euphylliae; assembly: GCF_042682785.1. GTDB lineage: Bacteria > Pseudomonadota > Gammaproteobacteria > Enterobacterales > Alteromonadaceae > Thalassotalea_F > Thalassotalea_F euphylliae. Next base: position 26,341 of record NZ_JBHUIB010000012.1, read on the forward strand.
TGCCTTCGCCGTCCGTAAGGGTATTAAAGTGAATGACGTTAACACGTTCAGCCCATTAGGTTTGGACATGGTGGGTCTACGTCATGGGTTAGAGCTTGATGTTGATTCTGAGCTCGGCACCATCAGCTTGTTGAATGTTCATATGAAGAGTGGTTGTTTTGTTGATAACTACAGCCGAGAAGAGAAAGAGGCCTGTGAGATCTTTGCAAAGCAAGCCCCAATTCTTGACAGTTGGGTAGAGGCTAAAGAAAAGCAAGATAGCACTTACGTCGTGCTGGGTGATTTTAACCACCGTTTATCTGCTCCATACAATCGCTTAACCATGGAGCTAATGAAAAATTCGGATAACACAGTATCGTCTTTAGTGAATACCAGTGCTGACATGATAGGTTGTCACCCTTATTATCCTGCCCCTATCGACCATATTTTAGTGGGTGGCTTCAAAGGTGATTTGAGCAAGTCGTCAACAGCTATTCTTTTTGACGACATGGACCCTAAAGCCATGTTGAGTGACCACTGTGCTGTGTCTTTTGAGCTGACAATACCTCAACATCCATTATCGACAGCGGTTAAATGGCAAGTTGAAAGCAAAGAATATGGCTACCTAACACGTTCCATTTACCAAGGAGCGACCAATACCATTAATCGTAAACCTCTGCCTAACACGCCTTGGGTTGTGATGATGGATATTGATGAAACCGTATTAAACAATGTTGCTTATCAAGTCGGTATTGAACAAGCCGGTCAAACTTACCACCCCGATACATGGGCTGCTTGGGTAAAATCTGAAAAAGCGACTTTGGTGCCAGGTGTAAAAGGCTTTATTGAAACGGTGCTTAACAAAGGCGGGAAATTAGCACTAGTGACTAACCGTGACAGAACGCTTGATCATCACACGTGGCGAAACTTACAAGCGCTTGGTTTACCAGTATCACCTGAAAATACGTGTTTGATGGGACGTACAGCAGAAGATAAAAGCAAAATCGATCATTCTATGATTGTGAATGATAAAGACCTGAGACGTCAGCAAATTGAAGCGGGTACTGCGAGTTGTTATGCATCTGCGAATAAGCGTCACTCAAACTTTTCAGCGCACAAAATAGTGATGCAAGTAGGTGACAACATTGAAGACTTCGCTAAAGTAACGCAAGAAGATGCCGACGCAGAAGCACTATTGTCATCGTCTGATGGCAGTCTAGTGTTGTTGCCAAATGCAATGTACGGCTCCTGGTAAAACATAAATTTGCCATTAAAAAAGGGAAGTCACGACTTCCCTTTTTATTCCTTCAATGACGCTGCTTAAATTACTGTTTAGCTAACTTCGCTCTCGCGCTATGAAGCTTCTTGTAACTCTCGATAAGGCGCAGATGTGGCTCGATACCTTCAAGTGCCATACTCGTTTCGGTGAGTCCGTGGAAATTGTTTTCGCCGTTAATCAAACCAATGACCTCTGCCATTCTTTCCTCACCGAACATACGTGTTAGGTTATGTTGATAATGTTCAAAATCTAGTTCGTCATTCAGCGCAATCTCAAGCGTGGTGTTGACCGCATGGAAGAACATAGTACGTTCAACCGTATTGTCGTTGTACTGCAAGAAATCGCCAATCAACTCATGTGCTTGTTCTAAGCCACCAACAGCAAGATAAATAAGAATTTTAAGTTCGATAATCGTCAGTTGACCCCAAACCGTATTCTCATCAAACTCAATGCCAATCAGCGTGCGGATATCGATATAGTTGTCGAGCTGACTGTCTTCTAGTCGCTCTACTAGGTCGATAAGCGCGTCTTCATCTAGACGGTGAAGGTTAAGAATGTCTTCACGATACTCTAATGCTTTGTTGGTGTTATCCCAGATTAAGTCTTCAACGGGATATACTTCTGAATAATCTGGCACAAGAATACGGCATGCGCTTGCGCCGCCATCCGGTGTTAATCCATCAAAATTAGCAATGTAAACTTCTTTGCCCATGGCTTCTAAAATACTTAATAGTGCAGCATTTTCTTCTTCATTGGTGCCAGAAAAATCCCATTCGACAAAATCATATTCGTTAGCGCTACTAAAGAATCGCCATGAAATAACACCCGTTGAATCGATAAAGTGCTCGACAAAATTCTCAGGCTCTTGAACCGCTTTACTATTGAATGTGGGTTTAGGTACATCATTTAACCCTTCGAAGCTGCGACCTTGTAATAGCTCAGTTAAGCTTCGCTCAAGTGCTACTTCAAAACTTGGGTGAGCGCCAAATGAAGCAAAAACACCGCCGGTTCTGGGGTTCATTAACGTGACACACATCACTGGGAATTGACCGCCTAGTGACGCGTCTTTAACAACAACAGGGAAGCCTTGCTCTTCAAGCCCTTGAATACCGGCAAGGATACTTGGGTACTTTTCGAGAACAGTTTGAGGTACATCTGGCAGCACAATTTCTTGCTCAATAATTTGGCGTTTCACTGCACGTTCAAATATTTCCGACAAACACTGAACTTGCGCTTCATATGTGTTGTTGCCCGCACTCATACCATTACTCAAGAACAAGTTCTCAATTAGGTTTGATGGGAAGTAAACCGTTTCACCGTCTGAGTGACGAGTGTAGGGGATTGACACAATACCGCGCTCAATATTGCCCGAGTTTGTATCAATCAGATGTGACCCGCACAGTTCATCGTCAGGGTTGTAGATGCCAAGCGTGTAGTCGTCTAAAAGGCCTGCGGGTAACGCATCGTCGCCTTCTAATGGAAACCACTTTTCGTTGGGGTAGTGAACAAACTCCGCATTTGCGATGTCTTCACCAAAGAACTGATCGTTATAGAAGAAGTTGCAGTTTAAGCGCTCGATAAATTCGCCTAATGCTGAACACAGAGCGCTTTCTTTAGTGGCACCTTTGCCGTTAGTGAAACACATTGGCGAAGCTGCATCACGAATATTGAGCGACCAAACATTAGGTACAATGTTACGCCAAGAAGTGACTTCGATTTTCATGCCCAAGCTTTCTAGGATGCCCGTCATGTTCTCTATGGTTTTCTCAAGTGGTAAGTCTTTACCCAGAATGAAGGTACTTGCATCTTCGTCTGGCGATACCATGATCATTGCTTGCGAATCTGCATCAATACTGTCGACAGCTTCAACCTTAAATTCAGGGCCCGTCTGAATAACTTTTTTCACCGTGCAACGATCAATTGAACGCAAAATACCTTGGCGGTCTTTTTCCGAAATGCTTTCTGGCAACTCTACATTGATTTGGAAAACTTGGTTATAACGGTTCTCAGGGTCAACAATATTGTTCTGCGAAATACGGATGTTATCGGTTGGGATATCGCGAGATTTACAGTACACCTTAACGAAGTACGCCGCACACAAGGCAGATGACGCTAAAAAGTAGTCGAACGGGCTAGGTGCAGAACCATCACCTTTATAGCGAATAGGTTGGTCAGCAACGACCGTAAAGTCGTCAAATTTTGCCTCGACACGAAGGTTGTCGAGAAAGTTAACTTTAATTTCCATAGTGGACCTAGGTTTAGCGCGCTGTTTATCAAACTTAGCAGTAGTTTGTTTATAACGGCATATTGTACTGAAAAACTATGTGCTAATTATCGGCGTTTTTACTTCAATAGTCTTGGTAAATTTCCTAATGTCTCTGAAAAAGATTCTACAGTAAGGTGCTTTTAATATCGGGGCTACTTTGCACGACAAACTGTTTGATCTGCATGGTATTTACGGTATAAGTAGATAAGTGCGTTACAAAATGTTTCTGATAGCAGTGCATGTTATGTGAGTTTTGTGATCGTAGTGTGGTTCGTAACATGAAGTGCTTAATAGAAATTAAACATTGGCCATATTTAATGGCGAATTACATTTAAAAAAGAAGGGGAAAGTAGTGCGGTTTATATCAATCCTACTTGTTTTTCTGCTGCAGGCGTGCAGCAGTACAAAGCAAACAGACGAGGTTGCGGAGGTTGAATCTCCAACGTGTAATTTAGCCTACACCAAGTACCAAGCCACAGTAACAGGGTATTGTCAGGAGGAGAGGGCAAACCTCATCGAAGACCTCCCGATAGAAGAAAAAGAGCTCGAAATGAGGTCAACGGAGGATATTCCTGAGTTTTTCTGGTACAACGAGAAGCTTCGCTACTCCCTGATTAAACAAGAAAACAAAGCACCAATGGCCTTTGTTATCGCAGGTACAGGTGCATCACATGATACGGCCAAAATGGTTAACTTGCAGCAGGTACTGTTTGAGCAGGGGTATCATGTCATTTCACTAGCATCGCCAACCTTTTCTAATCACATCATCAATGCAACAACGCGCAGCGACATGATCGGTGACTTAGAAAAAGACGCCAAAACGCTGTATCGCATTATGAAGATAGTAGACAAGTTAGCGAAGCAAGAAGACGGCGTCGATGTCGACGGGTATGTGCTAACCGGCTATAGCCTGGGAGGTGCTCACTCTGCGTTTATTTCTCATTTAGACGAGACTGAAAAAGCGTTCAACTTTGAAAAAGTGGTCATGGTGAACCCGCCAGTCAGCTTATATAACTCTGTCTCTATTTTAGATGGCTACCTAGATTTAAAAACCAAACGTGAGCAGTCTTATCAAATGTTCGAACGCATCATTGATAAGTTTGCCGAAGGGTACGCTGAGAGCGAAACCTCGAAATTTAATACCGACACTATTTATGCAATGTTTGGTGAAGCAGACTTAACGGAAGAAGAGCTTCAGTTGCTTATAGGTGTCGCATTTAGAATGTCATTGAGTGATATGCTTTACGCAATTGACCTAACGTATGATTTGGGTGCGCTAACCTACAAAAATCATGAAGTATCAAAATTTGAATCGGTGACTCATTCAATGGATCGCGCTGCTGCTATTACCTTTCAAGACTACTTTGAAAAAGCCATGGTGCCATGGTCGCAGGAAGATGATCCAAGTGTGACCAGAGAGTCCCTCATTCATAAGTTAAGTTTGCGTAACATCGAAGATTATCTAAAAGGTTCTGAGAAAATCAGTGTTGTGACTAATGCTGACGATATCATTTTGGCAGAAGGTGAAGTGGAATATCTTCAATCGCTTTTTGGTAACCGAGCAAAGATTTTTGAGCGTGGTGGTCACTGCGGAAATATGGATCGCGTAAGCTTTGTCAACTACATGAAAACTCAGTTTGCAGGAGCACAATTATAATGAACGCGTTAACAAAAAAATTAAATTCGCTATTGTGCATTGCCTTCGTGTTAAGTCTGAGTGCTTGTTCTTCAAAGCCCAAGTTGGAAAGTGACGCGATACCGCCGCGCGTTGAACAACCTGGTGAAGCCGTTAATCGCCAAGTATATGATGACCCATTTGAAGGTTTTAACCGTCGTATGTACTACTTCAATGCGAAAGCTGATGAGTACGTGATACTGCCAGTAGTGAGTGGTTACAAAGCCGTCATGCCTGATTTTGCAGAAACTGGGGTTAGTAACTTCTTCTCTAACCTTGGTGAAATACCGACGTTTATTAATGCTGTCTTGCAGTTTAAGTTGGGCGTTGCAGGTGAAACATTAGCGCGTTTTGCTACAAACTCAACAATAGGTTTGGCAGGGTTTATTGATGTTGCGACACCAATTGGACTCGATAAACAAAATGAAGACTTTGGCCAGACACTAGGTCACTGGGGTGTTGGTCCTGGTCCTTATCTAGTGCTGCCATTCTTGGGGCCATCATCAGTGCGGGACGCAACTGGCTCGTTAGTTGATATGGCTGCATATCAAGCGACAATCGATGAATTTGGGATGAAAGACGAAGAAGAGTTGTTTCTTAATTTCCTAAGAAGTATCGATGCGCGAGCAAATGTTCCATTCAGGTATTATGCATCAGGTTCTGCGTTTGAATATGAACGCATGAGAACCTTGTATATGAAGTATCGTGAACTACAAATTGAACGATAGTCCTCAAAAAACGGCGACACTAAGTCGCCGTTTCATTTCTTAACTATGCACTAATGTAATCCATCCGTTATGTCTAATTTGCAAAATAAACATCAATCAATGTCGTCTGACGACAACTTTATTTATTTAACGGTGGCACTAACGACTTTACTGGTTGCTATGGCATTTGCGCAGCAGTTCTTTGATACCTCAGTACAACGTTTAGTTCAGTCAGCAACGGTTGTCACATTAATTACCGTTGTGTGGCGCGCCGATGTAAGTGAATTTGTTACACGCAAAAATTATATTTTCTTGGTCGTCATTTTTTTTAATGCGGTCGCTGGTTATTGGCTTGATAGCAGCAACTTGCAATATACCCACGTATTAATATTGCTCGTGTTTTTTATATTGACTGCCTTGCGAGTTGCCAAACAAGTATTATTCAGCGGTGAGGTGACAGGCAATAATATACTCGGTGCTATTTGCTTATACATCCTGATGGGGCTTATTTGGGCGTTGGGTTATACGTTAGTGGCAATGATGTTTACTAACTCGTTTAATGGTGTTGGCGAAACACATAACTGGTTCGATTTATTACCTACCTTTGTTTACTTCTCATTTGTGACATTAACAACCTTGGGATTTGGCGATATTTCGCCCGTTATTGCGATAGCGCGCATGTTGGTGTATTTAGAAGCGGTAGTTGGGCAGTTTTATTTAACCATTTTGGTAGCAAGCTTGGTTGGTGCGCATATGTCTAATCGCGCGAAAACAAAATCATGAGCAATAACGTCAATTAGACGAGTTTGATAAGCCGATACAAAGCTCTATTTCTATAAAGGTGCTTTGCCTCAAGTAATCACTTACCTCGACTAGAGGCGCACTCTAGAAAGTTAAGTAGCCCTTAAGTTAATTCACTCAAAATTCCTTGCGCTTTCAACAAGCTATACTAGGCTTGAAGTATGCAGCTAATTGGTTACTGGTGTAACCGCGAAAGAAGTATCTTCAAAGCAGGGGGAGCTATGTCGGAACACGATAATGAAGGTGCAGTAGTTAAAAGAAGAGAAACTAAGGCACTAATTGTCATATTGGTATTCTTCTTTCCCATTGTTACCACAGCACTCGTTGGCAGTTACGGTTTCATTGTGTGGTTTTCACAACTCATTTTTGGTCCTCCAGGCCACGGCTAAACTCAAGGACGAAACATGCTCACCAGTTTGAAAAAGTTTTGGCAGGTCATTGCCAAACCAAGCGTCTACTTTAGCCTTGGCACCATAGCGTTTAGTGGTTTCATCGCAGGTATTATATTTTGGGGTGGTTTTAACACAGCTCTAGAAGTCACCAATACAGAGGAATTCTGTATCAGTTGCCATGAAATGAAGGACAATGTGTATGTAGAGCTGCAAAGCACCCCTCACTGGAAGAATCCATCGGGTGTTCGCGCTACCTGTCCTGATTGCCACGTCCCTCACAATTGGACAGATAAAATAGCGCGAAAAATGCAAGCGTCCAAAGAAGTATGGGGAGCTGTATTTGGCACAATTAATACACCTGAAAAATTCGAAGCAAAACGTGGCGTACTAGCACAGCACGAGTGGGCACGACTAACGGCCAATAATTCATTGGAATGCAAAAACTGTCACGACTACAAAAGCATGGATTGGGAGCGTATGAGCGAGCGAGCAGCTGTGCAAATGAAAGTTGCCGCTGAGCGTGATCAAAGTTGTATTGATTGCCATAAGGGTATAGCACACAAACTACCGCAAGATATGAACGCAGGCTCTGGTGTGGTGGCGGAGTTAGAAGCTTTCTCTACCTCATCACTAAATCCTAGCGAAGAATACTACAGCGTCCGTCAGCTAGCCTTGTTCCAAGATCAAGCATTGAAAACGGAAGCTGGCCAACTTAACGCAGCAACGCGAGTGAAAATTCTCAAGCAAGAGGGAAATGCTATTCAAGTAGAGTTGAGCGTGTGGCGCAAGAACAAAGGTTTTGGCCGCGTTATGTTTGAAGACTTCGCTATGAATATCAATGATGGCTATTTAACGCCAGAAGTAGCGCAAGACGACAACTTTGTCTCAACCGCAGGCGAAGAGAAAATCGATGAATTAACCGGACTGCCTTGGCAACCTATTAAAGTGAATGTCTGGATGCGTGCCAGTTCATTAGCCACAAGTAACGAAGACCTTTGGGCGTATGCGAAAGATAAATACACAACATCTTGTAGTGTTTGTCATGCACAACCAGCGGAAAACCACTTTGACACGAATACTTGGCCAGGCATGTTCAACGGCATGTTGTCTTTCGTAAACCTCGATGGCGACAGCCAAGCGCTGATTCTTAAATATCTGCAAAAGCATTCTTCAGACTTTAATGCGCACCATTAATAAGGAAGATCACAATGGCAATTTCAAGACGTAGTTTTTTAAAAGGTCTCGCTGTTGGTGCAGGGGCGAGTCTAATTGGCCCAAGTTTATTAACGAAAGCTATCGCGGCTAACGGGCCTGATGGAACATGGAAAATAACCGGTTCGCATTGGGGCGCTTTTCGGGCAAGAGTGCTCGGTGGTATTGTTCAAGAAATCCAACCGCTAGAATCTGACCGCCATCCAACGGACATGATCAATGGTATAAAAGGGATTATTTATAGCCCGTCGCGTATCCGCTATCCCATGGTGCGTTATGACTGGTATCTGAAACGTCATAAAAGCGACACCAGCCAACGTGGCGACAACCGTTTTATACGAGTTACGTGGGATGAAGCGCTCGACATGTTCTATGAAGAATTGGAGCGTGTGCAAAAAACCTATGGTCCGCAAGGGTTGCATGCTGGGCAAACAGGCTGGCGGCAAACAGGTCAATTTCATTCGTGCAATTCACATATGCAACGTGCAGTTGGTATGCATGGCTACTCAGTAAAAAAAGTAGGTGATTACTCTACGGGCGCTGGCCAAACAATTTTACCTTACGTCGTTGGATCGACAGAAGTATATGCCCAAGGTACGTCATGGGAACTGATTCTTCAGAACAGTAAAAATATTGTCTTGTGGGCCAGTGATTTACATAAAAACCTGCAAGTTGGATGGAACTGTGAAACACATGAATCATATGACTATCTCGAACAATTGAAGGCGAAAGTCGCTAATGGTGATATACGTGTTATCAGTATTGACCCAGTAAAAAGTAAGACGCAGAAATACTTAGATTGCGAACATATGTACGTCAACCCTCAAACTGACGTCGCGATGATGTTGGCAATGGCGCATACCCTATATACAGAAGATCTGTATAACAAAGAGTTTATAAAAACGTATACGCTAGGTTTTGAAGATTTTGTCCCTTATTTGCTTGGTAAAGGGGAAGATAAAACAGAGAAAACTGCTGAGTGGGCAAGCGGCATTTGTGGTGTGTCGGCTGAAAATATTAAACAACTTGCCAGAGATTTAGCAGCGAAAAGAACACAATTCTTATTTGGTTGGTGTATCCAGCGTCAACAGCACGGTGAGCAACCCTATTGGATGGGAGCGGTACTGGCATCGATGTTAGGAGAAATTGGTTTGCCGGGTGGCGGCATCAGTTACGCGCATCATTACAGTGGTATTGGCGTATCTTCTACAGGCGCTGCAGCGCCGGGCGCCTTTCCATTAAACCCAGATAATAATGATGATCGAATTCATAAGAACCAAGATTTCAAAGGTGCTAGCAGCACTATACCTGTTGCACGTTGGATTGATGCGATTGATCGGCCAGGCGACGTGATAGATGCCGCAGGTGCAAAAATTACCTTGCCTGATATTAAAATGATGGTGTTTAGTGGTAACAATCCATGGCATCACCACCAAGACCGAAACCGTATGAAACGTGTTTGGCAAAAATTGGAAACGGTAGTTGCTGTAGATTTTACGTGGACAGCAACCTGTCGTTTTTCAGATATTGTGTTACCGGCATGCACCCAATGGGAACGCAATGACATTGATGCCTATGGTAGCTACAGTGTCACAGGTATTATCGCCATGCAAAAATTGGTAGATCCACTTTATCAGTCGCGCACCGACTTCCATATTTTTACAGAACTAACAAAGCGCTTTGGAAAGCATAAAGAATACACTCGCAATATGTCTGAAATGGAATGGGTGCGTCAGTTGTACAATGACTGCCGAACCGTGAATTCAGATGCTGGTCACCCAATGCCAGACTTTGATACGTTCTGGAAAGAAGGCTTAGTCACCTTTAAAGCGGGCAACAGTTGGACACGTCATGCCGATTTCAGAAAAGATCCTGAACTTAATTCGCTTGGGACACCATCAGGTTTTATCGAGATATTTAGTCGCAAGATAGATCGCTTTGGCTATGACGATTGTAAAGGACATCCGATGTGGTTTGAGAAGTTTGAGCGTTCGCATGGCGGTCCAATGTCAGATAAATTCCCGGTTTGGCTGCAGTCTTGTCATCCTGACAAACGCCTACATTCACAAATGTGTGACTCTACAGAGTACAGAAACACATATGCGGTCAAAGGGCGCGAACCTATTTATATGAGCCCACAAGATGCGAAAGTCAGAGGTATTGACCATGGTGATATTGTACGAGTGTTCAATGAACGCGGACAGCTACTCGCTGGCGCAGTGGTAACAGATGACTTCCCGCCGGGCGTAGCACGCATACATGAAGGTGCTTGGTATGGACCGATTGATGAAACAATAGGCTCTCTGGATACTTATGGTGATCCGAATACAGTCACCATGGATTGGGGGGCGTCGAAACTATCGCAGGCGACCAGTGCAAATACCTGTTTAGTGCAGATAGAGAAGTTTAAAGAGAAAGCCCCAGAGGTGACCTCTTTTACATTCCCAAGTTCTGTCGTGTAAATAGAGAAGTTAAATGGACGTAGTTGAAAAAGAGTTAGTTGAAGCTCGCGCCAATATTTGTTGGTGGTTCTCAACCTTATTTGCACATGAGCTCTCCGAAGTGCAGCTGTCGAGTTACTTGAAAGGAGATGGCGCCAAGTATCTTAAACAGCTCGAAAGTATTGAACTATTTGAAGACCACATTTCAACGCTGCGTTCAGCGCTTGAAGCATTGAACACACATAAAATACCTCACCTTGAATTGGCTGCGCAGTTCACCGAATTGTTTTTAACAGACGCTAAAGCGGGAGCGCCGCCTTACGCGTCAGTTTACCTCTCAAAAAGCGGTTTAATGTTTCAAGAACAACATCAAGCTATGGTTAAGCTGCTTGCAGACAAAGGCATAGTCGTTGACAAAAATTTCAACGAGCCGGCTGACCATATTGCAATTCAGCTAGATTATTTGGGTAACCTTATTTTGAGAGGATTAAGTAGTGGCGCTAGCAACTCGATTGAGGCTGAAAAAGAGGCGTTTATCAATGCGCACCTGTTGAATTGGTTACCACTATTGATAAAAAAGGTAAAAAGTAAACGTACAGCCTCCCCTTTTTATACCGCGTTGTTGGTGATGTTAGTGGATTACTTGGAAGAAGAAGTTAAAAGATAACCATGTTTTAGTGACTCCAAAATCGCTAAAGCTTTGTCATTTGCTGGATTTATAAATGACAACACTAGAAGAATAACTATGAAAACACTAAGGATGAACCTTATGACAAAGGCAAGTAAACAACTGAGTGCTTTAAGTCTTGCAGTAGCAACAGTTACTGCGCCTGTGAGTGCAGTAGAGATTTACAAAGACAGTAAACATAGCGCGTCATTAACCGGTCATTACCAGATTCAACATGTATCAAGTGATGGTACCGACGAATTTGTTGATAGTAATTCACGTATTGCTTTTGGTTTTGACCGACAGCTTCAGCAAGGCTGGCAAGCACTTGGCTATTTGGAGCTAGGTGTTGAACTTGCTGAAAACAATGGTGGACTTGTTATTTCCGGTGACGGTATCAAAGGTTCATCGTCAAAAGACGATAGCGTTTGGTTGCGCCAAGGCTTCGTTGGTGTAGAACATGAAAAATACGGAAAAATTACTCTGGGTAAACAATGGGCCAGTATTTATACGGTGTCAGGACAGGCTGATATATGGCACTACTTTGGTGGTGATGCAGCGGGTATTTACAATTTAGGTAGTGATGGTGGCTTCTCTGGTACTGGTCGTGCTGAACAAGCATTGCAATACAATAATCAATTCGGTGATTTATCTGTCAGTGTGCAATTCCAGTCAACGCAAGAAGAAATTGACGTCTATGATGAGTTCGGCGAGGAAATTCCGGGTGTTACTGCTGAGTTCGACAACAGTTACGGCTTTGGTTTGAAATATTCGTTGCCATTTAATGTGCACCTCGGTGCAGGTTACAACGAAGCAAACTTAAAGTTCCGCTCTGATGCAGTAGGGGCTATAGATATTGATGATACGCTTACAGCCTTTTCAATTTCATATGGTACAAGCAAAAATGATCCTTTCTATATAGTTGCCATTATGGTGGAAGGTGAGTTCCATGAGCTTAATGACAGAAACGCATTGATGGAAGATACTATTGGTCTTGAGCTTTGGGCGAGTTATCGATTTGCTGACGATAAAGCGATGGTCTACGCAGGTTACAACTCACTTGAAGATGACTCTAGCGGATTAAACAACAGTTATGAGCGTAATTCGCAAATGGTAGGGGCTGCATATTTCTTCGATCCATTGTTTGATATCTTTGTTGAATTTCAACAGGATGATAACTCTACAGCAGCAGATGGCTCTGACCTAGGCCGAGAGGATACACTTGCTGTAGGTGTTAAATACGTCTTTTAAAGAGACAAAAGTTTTAGCCAGTCAAAGCCAACCAGCAGGTTGGCTTTTTGCGTTTTTAGGCGTTTAAGTATTTAAATGACTTAAAAAACCTTTCACAAAAATGACATAGATTCCCGTTATTCTCTACAGCCCATTTGGCATCATTGAGTTTGAAGTGGAAGTAAGATGTTTAACTCGTTTAAAGGGAATAAGGCTGAAAGTAAGCCTAGTTTAGAAGAACAAATTGGGAGCCTTGCCGGGCACGTCAAACAAAAATTCGACATCACAGTCTCAGTATCACAAATGCTTGATGATGCAAGCTATCGCTTAACCGTACTGCATGAGCTAAGAACGTTAGGTGATGCGCAAATTAATGAATTATTGGATAGCATTACACAGCTGTCGTCTATTGACTCCAATCAAGGAAAAGCGGCGGCTGATACTCAGCCATCTCGTCATCAAAACGTCATTATTCTGCTAGGGGCAGCGCTCACTATAGTCACGCTTAGTTTTTTGTATATGTTTGCTATGAGTGACTCTGCATCACCGCGTCAAGATGTTCAGCCTCAAGTGTTACCTAAAGTCGTTGCCCAATCTGCAGCTTCTCAGCCTGTTCAAGCAACGGCACAACCCGCTCAGACAGATTCATTGTTAGAAAATGGCCTGCCTGTCTTACCTGTCGCAAATCCTGATATGGTCTTTCGTTTACATGGCTCGAATACTATTGGCGAAAAACTTGCTCCGGCACTCATTGAAGCTTTCTTTGAGCAACGTGGTGTTAAGGAGTTTGAGTGGGTTCAAGGTGAAAGCGACGTAGAGCGCACCGTACAATTCATCGAAAAAGGCAGTGTTAAGGCGGTTGAGCTACATGCACATGGCTCGGGCACGGCTTTTAAAGATATGCTTAGTGGCAGCGCTGATATTGGAATGGCTTCTCGGCCAGTTAAGGTAAAGGAACTTACCCAAACCAAAGCGGCGCTAGGAGATTTAAGCCGTGTTGGTAATGAGCATATCATTGGCCTAGATGGCTTAGCCGTTATTGTGAACCAAAACAGCCCTATAAAAGCAATGTCAATTGATACGCTGGCGAAAATATACTCGGGTGAAGTCACTAATTGGGGACAAATAGGACAGGCTGAGGGTGAAATAAAGCTGTTCGCACGTGATGCGAATTCAGGTACTTGGGATACGTTTAATAAGCTGGTGCTTAAAAAAACGGGCAAGAAACTCTCTTCGACGGCCTCAAGGTTTGAATCAAGCTCACAACTTTCCGAGCAGGTATCTCAAAATGAATTTGCTATCGGTTTTATTGGCTTAAATTACATTGGCCACAATAAAGCGCTGGCTATTACCGAAGGGCGCGGCGCAACCCCTATTTTCCCAACTAAATTCACCGTAAGTACCGAAGACTATGCGTTATCGCGTCGTTTGTACTTATACACTCCAACAGCAGCATCAGCACTAGTAAAAGACTTTGCCCAATTCGCTATTGGTCGTGAAGGCCAAGAATTGGTCGATGAAGTTGGCCTAATTTCGCAAAATATTCGCTTGCAACAAGTCTACGCGTCAGAAGGAGCCCCGCGTTCATACAATAACTACACACGCCAGGGCCAACGCTTGTCACTTAACTTTCGCTTCAATCACGGTAACGGAGACCTCGATAATAAAGGGCAGCGTGATTTACTTCGCCTAATCGAGTTTGTTGAGAAGAATCCAGGTCGTCGCGTTGTATTGATGGGCTTCTCAGATAGTTCTGGTGCACAAACAAGTAATAGACAGCTTTCCTATCGCAGAGCAAAAGCGGTAGAAAAAGAACTGGTCTCTCGCGGTATTCCAGTCATGGCGGTTGAAGCTTATGGTGAGCTTTTGCCAGTTGCTAACAACAATACGGAAGCAGGACGTGAACGCAATCGTCGTGTTGAAGTATGGGTGATCTAGTTTACGAACATCAATTTAGGAATGGATATGTTTGCAATATTAACTGACAGAGAAAATATCGCGCAGGTCTTTGAAAAATATTCTGTACCGCAGGCACTTCAGGTAAAGCAAAACTTCGATGCGGTATTTACTCAACTTAAAATTCCATCAGCAGAACTGATTGCGCAAATGGAAGCGGAAGGTTTATCACTGTCTGATTTAGACACCCAGGTATCGAAAAATTCACGCGCAGCAGTTGATATACCAGCGAGTGTTATTCGCTCTAACTTGTACCGCATGTTCCTTAATCATCAAGAGCTCCTTGTTGCAATGGAAGGGCTAGCATACTCAGAACGTATTGAAGTGCGGGAAATGCTCGATACGCTTGAACACTACCTTAAGTTACCGTCTCCTGCGTTAATGGAGCGCATGGCGGCAGAAGGTATCGCTATGCCAAACGCCGCAAAGAAAGCGACTTCGGCATGTAGTGATTCCCAAGCAAGTGAGAAAGTGCTTGCTGTAAAAGATAAATTGTCCAAAGCGCTAGGTGGTCAAGAGAATGCACCAGTCAACAATATTAAAGAGTTCCCCAAAGTGCAGACTGAGAACGACCGTATTCTTGCGGTTAAAAATAGATTAAATGCGATAGCTGTGGAGCAGCAACTTCGAGAAGACGCTATTGAACCTGAACTAGAAATTGAAGGTTCTGCCGCGAAAAAGTTTCTTCTTAATATGATCAAAACCTAGTTCACGTCGTAAAAGAAGACACACAAGACTATCGTAGACATGATAGAAAACATTGGCTTGGCTTTATTTTGAGCGGTACTTGTTCTTCTTTTACTCACTGCCTTTCGGCGAGTTTTTCTGCACACTAATTAATTGATTAAATAAAGTACCATTTTTTTTAGTGTGGTGTTATAATCTCGCGCCCGCCGAAATCCGGTCGGGTTTTAAAGGCAGTGACGGGTCAAATTTCTGGCCTTGAATTTAATAACAGCGGAGCACATAAAATGATCCAAATGCAAACACAGCTAGACGTTGCTGATAACAGTGGCGCTCGACGCGTGCAATGTATTAAGGTCCTTGGTGGCTCGCACCGTCGCTATGCACGCATAGGTGACATCATCAAAGTTGCAGTGAAGGAAGCTATTCCTCGCGGTAAAGTTAAAAAAGGTGATGTACTGAACGCGGTAGTGGTGCGCACTAAAAAGGGCGTTCGTCGCCAGGATGGCTCAGCCATTCGCTTTGACGGCAACGCGGCTGTAATGCTTAATGCAAACTTACAGCCAATTGGTACTCGTATTTTCGGCCCAGTAACACGCGAACTTCGTAACGAGAAGTTCATGAAAATCGTGTCACTAGCGCCAGAAGTACTATAAGGAGTCACGATAATGGCATCTAAGATTCGTCGTGATGATGAAGTAATCGTACTTGCAGGTAAAGACAAGGGCAAAACTGGTAAAGTTACTAAAGTTCTTGTTGAAGAAAGCAAAGTATTTGTGGAAGGCGTTAACCTAGTTAAGAAGCACCAGAAGCCTGTACCTCAGTTACAGCAAGCTGGCGGCATCATTGAAAAAGAAGCACCTATCCACGTTTCAAACGTAGCGATTGTTAACCCTAAAACGGGTAAAGCAGATCGCGTAGGTTTCAGAACTGAAGACGGCAAAAAAGTTCGTTTCTTCAAGTCTGATAACGAATTAGTTTAATATTGGAGTAAACGATGGCGAAACTGCATGATTTTTACAAAGATACAGTTGTAGCTGAACTTCAAAAGAAGTTCGAGTACAAAAGTGTCATGCAAGTCCCTCGGATTGAAAAGATCACCCTAAACATGGGTGTTGGTGAAGCTATTACTGATAAAAAAGTATTAGAAAACGCCACAAATGATCTTACTGCAATCTCAGGTCAAAAGCCTTTAATCACGAAAGCACGCAAATCAGTTGCTGGCTTCAAAATTCGTGAAGGCTACCCTATTGGCGCAAAAGTAACTTTACGCGGCGAGCGCATGTGGGAATTCTTAGAGCGTTTAATCTCTATCTCAGTTCCTCGTATCCGTGATTTCCGTGGCTTGAACCCTAAGTCGTTCGATGGCCGTGGTAATTACAGCATGGGCGTGCGTGAGCAAATCATTTTCCCTGAAATCGACTACGATAAAGTCGATAAGATCCGTGGTATGGATATTACTATCACTACTACTGCGGCATCTGACGAGGAAGGTCGTGCTTTGCTGA
This sequence comes from Thalassotalea euphylliae, assembly GCF_042682785.1. GTDB lineage: Bacteria > Pseudomonadota > Gammaproteobacteria > Enterobacterales > Alteromonadaceae > Thalassotalea_F > Thalassotalea_F euphylliae. The sequence goes on from NZ_JBHUIB010000012.1 coordinate 43,138, forward strand.
CTGCCTTTAACTTCCCGTTCAAGAAATAAGGTGTAGAGTTATGGCTAAATCATCTATGAAAGCACGCGAAGCTAAGCGCACTAAATTAGTCGCTCAGTACGCAGAAAAGCGCCGTGCACTTAAAGAAATTATCTCTAACGTAAATTCTTCTGAAGAAGAGCGTTGGGATGCAGTATTAAAACTTCAATCTTTACCACGTGACTCAAGTTCTTCACGTCAACGTAACCGTTGTAACGTAACAGGTCGTCCACACGGCTACTTACGTAAGTTCGGCATGAGCCGTATCAAGCTTCGTGAAGCGATGATGCGCGGTGAAGTACCTGGTCTTAAGAAAGCTAGTTGGTAATAAGGAGAAAGCAATTATGATGACTGATCCTATCGCGGACATGTTTACACGCATCCGCAACGGTCAATCTGCATCTAAAGGTGCAGTAACTATGCCTTCTTCAAAGCTAAAAGTAGCTATTGCTAACTTGCTTAAAGAAGAAGGTTACATTTCAGATTACTCTGTAGAAGCTGGTGTTAAGCCTGCTCTTACTGTTGAGCTGAAATACTTCGAAGGTAAAGAAGTAATCGAAACAATCAAACGTGTTTCACGTCCTGGTCTACGTGTATACAAAGGCAGCAACGAGCTTCCTCAAGTATTAGCAGGTCTAGGTATTGCTATTGTTTCTACTTCTAAAGGTTTAATGACTGATCGCGCTGCTCGCACTGCGGGCCTTGGTGGCGAGATCATCGGTTTCGTAGCGTAAGGAGCAAGAATATGTCTCGTGTTGCAAAAGCACCTGTGTCAATTCCTGCAGGCGTTACTGTTACGTTATCAGGTCAAGACATTACTGTTAAAGGTCCACAAGGTGAGTTGACTCGCACTATTAACGGTTTAGTAAACGTTGCTCAAGAGGGCGAAACTATTACTACTACTGTCGCTGAAGAGTCAAAAGCTGCGTGGATGCAAGCTGGTACAGCTCGCGCTAACATCAACAACATGGTTGAAGGCGTAGCTAAAGGCTTCACTAAGAAATTAATTCTTAACGGTGTTGGTTACCGTGCAAAAGCTGCTGGTAAAGTGTTAAACCTTTCTTTAGGTTTCTCTCACCCAGTTGACCACGCTATCCCTGAAGGGGTTAAGTGTGAAACTCCAAGCCAAACTGAAGTTGTGCTTACAGGCGCTGACAAGCAGTTGGTTGGTCAAGTTGCTGCGAACATTCGTTCGTACCGTGAGCCAGAGCCTTACAAAGGTAAAGGTATCCGTTACGAAGACGAATACGTTCGTCGTAAAGAAGCTAAGAAGAAGTAGGGTAATACGATGGATAAGAAAACATCTCGTTTACGCCGTGCAAAACGTGCACGTGCAAAAATCAGCGAGTTGGGTGCGAATCGTTTAGTTGTATTCCGTACTCCTCGTCACATTTACGCGCAACTTATCGCTCCAACTGGTTCTGAAGTAATTGCAACTGCATCTACTTTAGATAAAGAAGTGAAAGCACAAGTTGAAAAAACTGGTAACAAAGCTGCAGCAGAAGCTGTAGGTAAAGCAATCGCAGAACGCGCAAAAGCGAAAGGCATTGAGTCTGTAGCATTTGACCGTTCGGGTTTCCGTTACCACGGTCGCGTTAAAGCGTTAGCAGAAGCAGCTCGTGAAGCTGGTCTTCAGTTCTAGGAGTTGGTCATGGCTAATGTAGAAAACACACAACAGCAAACAGATATGGCTGAAAAGCTAATCGCTGTTAACCGCGTATCAAAAGTGGTTAAAGGTGGTCGTATTTTCAGTTTCACAGCATTAACTGTAGTTGGTGACGGTAATGGCCGTGTTGGTTTTGGTTACGGTAAGGCACGTGAAGTTCCTGCTGCAATCCAAAAAGCAATGGAAAAGGCTCGTCGTAACTTAGTAACTGTTGACTTGAAGGGTACTACTCTTCAGCACCCTATCAAGGGTCGTCACTCAGGTTCTAAAGTTTACATGCAACCTGCTTCTGAAGGTACAGGTATCATCGCCGGTGGTGCGATGCGTGCAGTACTAGAAGTTGCTGGCGTACAGAACGTATTGTCAAAAGCATACGGTTCTACTAACCCAATCAACGTTGTACGCGCTACTATCGGCGCTCTTGCGAACATGAAATCGCCTGAGTCTGTAGCAGCTAAGCGTGGCAAAGACGTTGCTGACATCTTGGGGTAATTAAGCATGGCTAAAACAGTTAAAGTAACTCAAGTAAAAAGCTCAATCGGTCGTTTACCGAAGCATAGAGCTACATTACGTGGTCTTGGTTTACGTCGTATCAATCACACAGTTGAGTTAGAAGATACTCCTTCTGTACGTGGTATGATTAATCAAGTACATTACATGATTAAGGTGGAGGACTAATTATGCGTTTAAATACATTATCTCCTGCACCAGGCAGTAAATCAGCCAAGAAACGTGTAGGTCGCGGTATCGGTTCTGGTTTAGGTAAAACAGGTGGTCGTGGTCACAAAGGTCAGAAGTCTCGTTCTGGCGGTGGCGTACGTGCAGGTTTCGAAGGCGGTCAAATGCCTTTAAAACAACGTTTACCTAAATTCGGTTTTACTTCTCGTAAGTCTTTAGTTCACGCTGAAGTTCGTTTACACGAGTTGAACAAAATCGAAGGCGATGTTGTTGACATTCACACGCTAAAAGACGCTAACCTTATCACGCGTAACATTGAAACAGTTAAGATCATGCTTTCTGGCGAGATCACTAAGCCTGTTACAATTCGTGGTATTGGTGTTACTAAAGGCGCACGTGCAGCCATTGAAGCTGCTGGCGGTAAAATCGAGGAATAATACAGAGTATGGCTACACCAGGTATGGATAAAGCTCAAGGTGGTTTAACCGAGCTGAAACAAAGATTATGGTTCGTGTTCTTAGCACTAATCGTGTTTAGACTAGGATCATTTGTGCCAATCCCTGGTATTGACGCCGCTGTATTAGCTCAGTTGTTTGAACAACAAAAGGGCACCATCGTAGAAATGTTTAACATGTTCTCTGGTGGTGCACTTGAGCGTGCCTCTGTACTGGCTCTAGGTATTATGCCGTACATTTCAGCTTCGATTATCATGCAGTTAGGTACTCATATGGTACCTAGCCTGCAAGAGCTAAAGAAAGAAGGTGAAGCTGGACGTCGTAAGATCAGTCAGTACACTCGCTACGGTACTTTAATATTAGCAACAGTCCAATCGATCGCGATTGCTCGCGGTTTACCGGCTATGATGCCAGGTCTCGTTATTAACGAAGGCTTTGGTTTTTATTTTGCTGCGGTAGTATCTTTGGTTACTGGTACCATGTTCTTAATGTGGTTAGGTGAACAAATTACTGAGCGTGGTATCGGTAACGGCATCTCGATTCTTATTTTTGCTGGTATTGTTGCTGGTATGCCATCAGCTGTAGGTCAAACTGCAGAGATGGCGCGTCAAGGTGAATTGCACTTATTAGTATTATTGCTAATTGCAGTGATTGTATTTGCAGTGACTTTCTTCGTTGTTTTTGTTGAACGTGGTCAGCGTCGAATCGTTGTTAACTACGCAAAACGCCAACAAGGTCGTAAAGTATTTGCTGCGCAAAGCACTCATTTACCATTGAAAGTAAATATGGCTGGTGTTATTCCACCTATTTTCGCTTCAAGTATCATCCTTTTCCCAGGTACACTGGCGAACTGGTTTGGTCAAGGTGAAGGTGCAGTAGCTGATTTCTTCCAGAACTTGTCTATGACAATTTCTCCGGGTCAGCCGCTATACGTAATGTTACTCGCTGCAGCGATAATCTTTTTCTGCTTCTTCTACACGGCGTTGGTTTTCAACCCGCGTGAAACAGCAGATAACCTGAAAAAGTCTGGTGCGTTTATTCCGGGTATTCGTCCGGGTGAACAGACTTCGAAATATATCGATAAAGTAATGACGCGTTTAACCCTAGCGGGTGCGTTATACATTACTTTTGTTTGTTTGGTTCCTGAGTTTATGATGATCGCGTGGGACGTACAGTTCTACTTTGGTGGTACTTCGTTACTTATCATTGTTGTTGTTATCATGGACTTTATGGCACAAGTACAAACTCATTTGATGTCTCATCAATATGACAGCGTGCTTAAGAAAGCTAATCTTAAAGGCTACGGCCGATAAGATTTGACGGAGTAGTAAGATGAAAGTTCGTGCATCCGTAAAAAAGATTTGCCGTAACTGTAAAGTTGTAAAGCGTGCAGGTGTGGTTCGTGTTATTTGTAAGACCGATCCTAAGCACAAGCAACGCCAAGGTTAATCTTTAAATGCGAGTGTCATCACTTAGGTGGTGACACTTAAATTTGCAAAAAAGAGTCAGGTTGAGTATCCTAACGGGCTTTTCAACCTGTGGTTATTAATTTTTAATATAGGAGATGTGTTAGTGGCCCGTATCGCTGGCATTAACATCCCTGATCGTAAACATGCAGTAATTGCCCTTACTGCGATTTACGGTATCGGTTTGACTCGCTCAAAAGCAATTTTGGCGGCAACTGGTATCGCAGAATCTACAAAGATCAGCGAATTAGACGAAGCTCAAATTGATTTGCTTCGTGCAGAAGTGGATAAGTACACTGTAGAAGGTGACTTACGCCGTGAAGTTTCTATGAACATCAAGCGTCTGATGGACCTTGGCTGTTTCCGTGGTATTCGCCATCGTCGCAGTCTACCTCTACGTGGTCAACGCACTAAAACAAATGCGCGCACCCGTAAAGGTCCTCGTAAGCCTATTAAGAAGTAGCGAGGTAATTAGACATGGCTAAAACTCCAGTTCGTACGCGTAAACGCGTAAAAAAACAAGTTGCTGATGGCATGGCTCATATCCATGCTTCTTTCAACAACACAATCGTAACTCTTACAGACCGTCAAGGTAATGCATTATCTTGGGCGACTGCTGGTGGTTCAGGTTTCCGTGGTTCACGTAAATCTACTCCATTTGCTGCTCAGGTAGCTGCAGATCGCGCTGGTAAAGCTGCGCAAGAGTTTGGTTTGAAGAATATTGAAGTATTCGTTAAAGGTCCAGGTCCAGGTCGTGAATCTGCGATCCGTGCTTTAAATGCTGCTGGTTTCAAAATCACCAACATTACTGACGTTACTCCTATTCCTCATAATGGTTGTCGTCCTCCTAAGAAACGTCGCGTTTAATAGGATAGTTGGAGAAAGAAAATGGCAAGATATTTAGGTCCTAAGCTAAAACTTAGCCGTCGTGAAGGTACTGACTTATTCCTTAAGTCTGGTGTTCGCGCGATCGATACTAAATGTAAAATCGAAACTATCCCTGGTCAGCACGGCGCGCGTCGCGGTCGTTTATCTGACTATGGTGTACAGCTTCGTGAAAAACAAAAAGTACGTCGTATTTACGGTGTATTAGAGAAGCAATTCCGCAACTACTACAAAGAAGCAGCTCGTCTTAAAGGTAACACTGGTGAGAACTTGCTACAGCTTCTAGAAACACGTTTAGATAACGTTGTTTACCGTATGGGTTACGCAAGTACTCGTGCAGAAGCACGTCAACTAGTTAGCCACAAAGCTATCGTAGTTAACGGTGTAGTTGTAAACATTCCATCTTTCACTGTTAAAGCAGAAGATGTGGTTTCAGTTCGTGAAAAGTCTAAGACTCAAGCGCGTATCGTCGCAGCTTTAGAATTAGCTGAGCAACGTGAGAAGCCAGTCTGGGTTGAAGTAGACAGCAAGAAAATGGAAGGCGTTTTCAAACGCGTTCCTGAGCGTTCAGACTTGTCTGCTGAAATTAATGAACAGTTGATTGTCGAGCTTTACTCTAAGTAAAGCTGAACTTTAAGAGAGGACTATAATGCAGGGTTCTGTAACCGAATTCTTAAGACCACGTTTAGTTGATGTTGAAACTGTCAGCCCTACACGTTCTAAAGTTACTTTAGAGCCATTAGAGCGTGGTTTTGGTCACACATTAGGTAATGCGTTACGCCGCATTCTTTTATCTTCAATGCCAGGATGTGCTGTAACTGAAGTTGAAATTGATGGTGTATTACACGAGTACAGTAGTAAAGAAGGTGTTCAAGAAGACATCATCGAAATACTGTTAAACCTTAAAGGACTTGCAGTTAGCTTAGAAGGCAAAAATGAAGCTGTTCTAACTATCACTAAGTCTGGTGAAGGCCCTGTTACGGCAGCTGATATCCAACACGATGGCGATGTAACTATCGCTAACCCTGAGCATGTGATTTGTCACCTAACTGGTGACGGTTCAATCAGCATGCGCATTAAAGTAGAAATTGGTCGTGGCTACGTACCAGCATCTACTCGTCGTGATGCCGAAGAAGAAGATCGTGCAATCGGCCGTTTATTGGTTGATGCATCGTTCAGTCCTGTAGAAAGAATTGCTTATGACGTAGACTCTGCGCGTGTTGAACAACGCACAGACTTAGATAAGCTAATTATCGACATGGAGACTAACGGTACGTTAGATCCGGAAGAAGCTATCCGTCGCGCTTCAACAATCCTAGCTGAACAGTTAGATGCGTTTGTTGAATTACGTGATGTGACTGAAGTGGAGCAAAAAGAAGAGAAACCTCTATTTGATCCAATCTTGCTTCGTCCTGTTGATGACTTAGAGTTAACTGTTCGTTCAGCGAACTGTCTGAAAGCAGAAGCAATTCAGTATATCGGTGATTTAGTACAGCGTGCAGAAGTTGAACTTCTTAAAACACCTAACTTGGGTAAGAAGTCACTTACTGAAATTAAAGACGTATTAGCGTCTCGTGGTTTGTCTCTAGGTATGCGCCTAGAAAACTGGCCACCAGAAAGCATCGCTGATAACGACTAAATCGATATCGTTAACTAATTTGTAGAGAAGGATTAACTTATGCGCCATCGTAAAAGCGGTCGCCAGTTAAACCGTAATAGCAGTCATCGTCAAGCGATGTTCCGCAATATGGCAAGCTCTTTAGTTAAGCACGGTGTTATCAAAACTACTGTTGCTAAAGCTAAAGAATTACGTCGCGTAGTAGAGCCACTAATTACTTTGGCTAAAACTGACAGCGTTGCTAACCGTCGTTTAGCTTTCGCTCGTACTCGCGATCAAGAAGTTGTTGGTCTTTTATTCAGCGAACTTGGTCCTCGTTACCAAGAACGCCCAGGTGGTTACACACGTATTCTTAAGTGTGGTTACCGTACTGGTGATAAAGCACCTATGGCTTACGTTGAGTTAGTAGACCGTCCAGCTGTTGAAGAAGCAGTTGAAGTAGCGGAAGAAGCTAACGCAGACGCATAATCGAAAGATTATCTAAATAAAAACGGAGCATTTATGCTCCGTTTTTTTATGTCCGAAATATATGCTGCGAATACACTCCTTTCTTATCATGTCTTGATATAAACACTAATAACCCGTATAACATCTGTTGCTTAATTGTTAACTAACGGCATTTCATGTCTTCACGCAACCCAATTATCGCTGTCACTGGTTCATCTGGTGCTGGCACATCGACAACTACGGAATCCTTTGAGCACATCTTCCGTACTCTAGGTATTGTCTCGGCAAATGTTGAAGGAGATAGTTTCCATCGATTTTCCCGCCAAGAAATGGATCTTGAAAAGCGCAAAGCACGCGAAGAAGGTCGAACTATTAGTTATTTTGGTGATCAGGCGAATGACTTTGACGCGCTTGAGCGGTTATTTAAGGACTATTCTGAAACAGGCAAAGGCAAAATGCGTCGTTACCTGCATACGTTTGACGAAGCCGTACCATATAATCAAATGCCAGGTACTTTTACGCCTTGGGAAGATCTTGGGGAAGGGACTGATTTACTCTTCTATGAAGGGCTTCACGGTGGCGTAGTGACTGACAAAAATAATGTCGCAGAACACGTTGATTTGCTTATTGGAATGGTCCCTATTGTTAACTTGGAGTGGATTCAAAAGATCATCCGAGATACCAATCAACGCGGCCATAGTCGTGAAGCGGTTACGCATAGCATTGTGCGATCAATGGATGACTACATCAACTTTATTACGCCGCAATTTTCACGTACACATGTAAACTTCCAACGCGTACCAACTGTTGATACCTCTAACCCATTCAGTGCTAAAGCAATTCCAACGCTAGACGAAAGCTTTGTAGTTATTCGTTTTAGAGATTCATCCAACGTAGATTTTCCGTTCTACTTATCAATGATTGATGGTGCCTTTATGTCTCGTGTAAATACGTTAGTTGTACCTGGTGGGAAAATGGGCTTAGCGATGGAGCTGATTTTGACGCCCTTAATACGTGATCTAATGGACAAAAAAGCGGAAGCGAATAAGCAGCTTGATTGGATGTCAGACTTGTAAATGTGCGTTATTCTTAGGCTAGTAATTGGTTGTATATTCAGTTGTAGCCTATCTACGTTTGCAAACAATATCTTAATTACCGATATTGTTAAAACAGCGGATAATAATTGGTCAGTTACCTACCGAAGTAAAACACCGATTTCGAGCATTCAGTTTCATCATACCCCTGATCATTCTCGCCATGACAGGTGGCGCTTAAAAACTACCGGTTTAACTTTTCAATCTCTTAGTGGTAGAGATACAGTGTTTGCCAATAGTGGAAAAACATTCACAGAAGTTACGTTTGAATTGACCCCTACTTATACCAATTTGCCCAAATCCTATGCGCCATTTTCGCCTTATTCTGATGGTAGTAACTTGTTTCATAGCGGTCGTTTTTTTGCTTGTGCAAACTTTTGCTCCGGAACAGAAAACACGTGGTATTTAACGTTTTCAGCCCCTATTTCTGACGCTATTATTATCAACGGCATGACGGCGTATGAAAAAGTCAGTTGGTATGATCATAACGATGGCCGGAAAGTGTATGTTGGAAAGGTGAATCAGACTAATGATACGGCTTATTTTGCAGTAGTCGACCCAGGTCTCCCTAAGTCAGTAGTTGACGCATTTTCTTCATTCATTCCTATTGCAATAAGGACACTTGGTACACGATTCCCACCAATCCAGACTAAACCCATGTTGTTTGCCTCCTTTGGACAAACGGAAGGTGACCGATATGGACGGCAGGGTGGTGTATTACCCCATCAAATCTTTATGCATTGGTATGGCAAGATAAGCGATGAGCCTATGGAAGAACTGCTATGGTTCTTTGCACATGAAGTTGCTCATTTGTATCAAGGCAATGATTCATTATCTATATCGAACAAAGACGCGTGGATACATGAAGGGCATGCCGAATTCGTTGCAGGGCAGCTCCTACTGATGCTTAAACCTGAAAGTAAGGGCTTTGTGGCGAGTAAACGACAACAAGCGCGAGAAGCGTGTAAAAGCGCGTTAAATAAAACCGCACTGGATAACTTCGCTGACCAAGGACAATATAGTGACTTATACTCGTGTGGACATGCGATTTATCAAAAAATGGCCAAGAGTAATGGTAATCCAGAAAAAATAGCCTTTGATTTTTGGTTGGCATTGCTACACAACAAAAAATCTAGCCAAGAGATAGGTGTTGATCAATTTCGCTCGGCAGCGTCACTTTATCTGGACGAGGCAGGACTCAATGAGTTGGACGTTTTGATTCTCAAATAGTTTGGAGCCCTTTATCAGGCTCCAAACAAGCTAAGCTGCTATTAGCCTTCAATAACCTCGAAATCATGAGTGATTTCTACTGCCTTATTTAGCATTAATGCCACTGAACAATACTTATCTGCAGATAATGCCACAGCGCGTTCAACATGCTTCTCTGCAACGCCTTTCCCCGTGACAACAAAATGTAAATGGATTTTAGTGAATAACGCAGGAACGGCATCCGCGCGGGTACCGTCTAACTCGACACGTACTGCTGTTACGTTTTGGCGAGCTTTCTCTAGAATGCTAACAACATCAACGGAAGAGCAACCACCTAGAGACAGTAAAACGTTTTCCATAGGGCTTGGCGCTGTTTTACCACCATTTGCATCTAATACTATGGCGTGACCACTTTCTGTGGTGGCAACAAAACGCTCATCGCTCATCCATTCTACTTTAGCTTTCATACTTTCCTCATAACCAAAAAAGGGAGACAAAGCTATTGTAGCGATACGATAAATTGATTGCGACTCTTGTCGTCGCACTAATGTGGCAAGTTATGGATTTCGGTATCAAATAGATTTTTGATTAGCGTGGCAAACTCAACGATAAACGTTTTCTGTTGGGTCGATACTGGGTTGTTTACTACGCCGGATAGGATTTCTTCGAGATCGTACACAATGGAGTCTACTTCACGAATAATCATATTGCGTTGGTTGAAGGTCAATGCTTCGTTTTGACTACAAACTAGAATGATTTGCTCACTCAGTTCTTGCTCAATGACAGCCATTACGGTATCACTAGAGCTGCTTTGCTCAGCACTTTCAAACAAACTTAAATGTTCGGTTAGGTACTCGATTATATGTACGTAGCCGTCAGTATCTGTAACCATATGTCGATAAAACTAAACCTTCTCGAAGAGGCTTTACTTTACTCTGTTTGCCCTGTTTATAGCAAGTGGCGATTACTTGACCATAATTGTCTTTACGAAACGCACAAAAAAGCCCGCTATAGCGGGCTTTTTTAAAACAATACGCTAATCTATGCTGCAGCGTTGGTGCTTTCAAAGATTTTATCAGCTGATGCAGCAACAAAACCTGTGTAAAGTTCACCATTTTCCAATGGGTAACGCTTAGCAAATTCGTAGAAGCAGCTTGGGATTTCTACGGTTTGGTCGCTGAATGAAACGGGAGCAACATCAGCCATTGTTGATGACTGCTCTAGTTTTACTGACTCATCACCTTTGATTTCACCGCCAGAGCTATTTAGGGTAAAGCCACCTGCTTTTACCGCATCATTCACTGCTTCTATCGAGCTATAGTTTTCTAGGTGGTTAATGCTTACTGTGAAATGGTTTGCACGGTAGCCCCAAGCCGCCATCCAAGCAGCATACTCACTCTCCGCTAGAAGCGTTTGGTAGTCTTCATAGCTCACGTCCCAATTCTTTCCTGAGAAAAGAAAATCATCGGCAAGCACAGCTTCTGCAGGTAACTGATCAACTAACTTATGGATAATGCTTTGTACTTCTTCAGAGAACTTTTCTACAAGTAGTTCACTGATAAATACTTTAGGCATTGTTGCATCGGCATGTTCAAAATGCTTTGCATAAAGCTTCTTAGCTTCGAAGTGGTACTCACCACATTCTTTATAGCCTAAGTTAATTAAGTGAGCAGCAAGCTTTTCTAGACCTACTTTCTCAATGTTGAACGTACGGTAAGCAACATGGTCGTTGATCACGTCGTTACCAGAACCCAATAGGGCATGAACTTTTTTTGCTGAAGGGGTAACTTCTAGGTAGTTTTCCCAAATGTTGTCAAATAGTGCTGAGACTTGCGCTGTCATAGTTGTCTTCCTAATAAAACGAATAAAAAAAGGTAAACAGTTAGCGACAAACTAAGCGTGATAATGAGATATACAGACGTGAGCCGACGCTAACTAATAGCGTCAGAAATTAGATTTGATCGATACTTTTGAAGAATGCTGGGCGACGGCCCGCAGTTCGTAAATTGTATGTCATAGTCATGTTGATATTTTAACCAATCAAGGCGGTAATTACTATACAGTAACTACCGCCACGAAAAATTAATGTAGATCAACTAAATCGTTAAACCTGGGCTTAATGTTGCTGGCATTGCAACCTGTTCCGCTTCAACTGAAGCAACCGGGTATGCACAGTAGTCAGCTGCGTAGTAAGCGCTTGCTCTGTGGTTACCGCTATCACCAATACCGCCAAATGGCGCAGCGCCACTTGCACCTGTGATTTGCTTATTCCAGTTAACGATACCAGCACGGATACGTGCAAAGAAGTAGTCGTAATCTTCCTTGCTATCCGCTAGTAGACCAGCTGATAAACCGAAGCTTGTGTTATTTGCTTCTACAATTGCTGCATCGAAGTCATCGTAGCGGAACACTTTTAGTAGAGGACCAAAGTGCTCTTCATCAGGTAATGCATCAATCGCTGTTACGTCAATGATACCTGGCGATACAAAGCCAGTGCTTGCTTCAAGGTGCTTCAACTCAACTAAGCTCTTACCGCCCATTTCAACCAATTGTGCTTGCGCTGCAACTAGGCCCAATGCTGCTCGCTCTGAGATCATTGAACCAATAAATGGTTGGTCTTCAGCGTCGAAGTGACCAATTTTGATGTTCTTTGTCACCTCGATAAGCTTTGCGATGATCGCATCACCTTTAGCGTCATTCTTAATGAATAGGCGACGTGCACAAGTACAACGTTGACCTGTCGTAATAAACGCTGATTGGATGATTTCATGCACTGCGCCATCAACGTCTTCAACGTCTTTTACGATAAGTGGGTTATTACCACCCATTTCTAGTGCCAAAATCTTGCCCGGTTGACCACCAAACTGTTCATGTAACAACTTGCCAGTTGTTGAAGAGCCCGTGAAGAATAAACCGTCAATTTGCGGGTGGCTAGCAAGCGCTTTACCTGTCTCTAATTCACCTTGAATCAGGTTGATTACACCTGCTGGTAGACCTGCTTTTTCCCATAGCTTTAACATGAATTCAGCCACTTTAGGCGTCAATTCACTTGGCTTAAATACTACCGTGTTACCCGCAATTAATGCTGGCACAATGTGGCCATTTGGTAAATGACCAGGGAAGTTGTATGGGCCAAATACCGCAACAACACCATGTGGCTTGTGACGAATAAACGCTTTTGCGCCAGGCATAGGGTTTTCAACTGTACCCGTGCGTTCGTGATACGATTTTAATGAAAGGCCAATTTTGCCCATCATTGCGCCAGCTTCAGTGCGTGTTTCCCACAATGGCTTGCCCGTTTCTTCTGCGATGGTGCGCGCCATTTCTTCTTTGTTCTCTTCCAGCTGCTTACCGTATGCTTCGATAACTGCGATACGCGCTTCTAAGCTTTGCATTGACCAGCTAGCAAAAGCTGCGCGAGCAGCTTTGATCGCTTCGTCAACTTGGTCAGCTGTTGCTGTGTTACCCTGCCAAATCACTTCGTTTTTTGCTGGGTTTAAAGATGTCACTTCATGACCAAGGCCTGCTTGCCATTGACCATTAATAAATTGAATAGCTTGAGACATGAATAATCCTCTTTGCCAATAATTAGTTGGTAATTAGGCGAACCCAATCACCCTCTGTCACCATAAGTGCTTCAGCCGTTGCTGGGCTAATAACTACTTGGTTTGCTGTTTCGCGAAGCGCAACCTGTGCCTGCGTCGCGCGGAAACCGTTCACTTTGGTGTTACAGATCATGTAGTTTTCGTCGTTATTCACATCACCAATAATGACCTGACATTTCTGGCTTTGTGAAACGGTGCGGATAGAATCTTTCTGAGCTTCAACCGTGGGGCCAGCATCAAAAATGTCTACATAGCCACGACGTGCAAAACCTTCAGCTTCTAATAAACGAAGTGCCGGTACCGTTTTGTCGTGAACTTTGTTGATCACTTGTTGTGCTTTTTCACTCAGTAAATTCACGTAAATTGGGTACTTCGGCATAAGCTCTGCAATGAACACTTTCTTGCCAATACCTGTTAGGTAATCAGCTGTAGGGAAGTCCATTGAGAAAAAGTGTTCTTCGAGCCATTGCCAGAATGGTGACTCACCATTCTCGTCAGAAACGCCGCGCATTTCGGCAATAACCGTATCAGCAAATCTCTCTGTATGTTCAGCCATAAACAAGAAACGGAAGCGTGATAAAAAGCGTCCATTATTGTTTTTACGGTGGCCTTCACTTAAGAACAAAGTACAAATCTCGCTTGCACCCGTGTAATCATTACAAAGAGATAGGGTTTCTACAGTATTGTAAATACCTAATTCACGTGAATTGTGCACTACCTTACCTAAATGGTAGTGGTAGAAAGCATCTTCTAAACCAACGGCTGCTTCTATGCCACTGGTACCAACAACTTCGCCTGTTTCTAAATCTTCCATTACAAACAGGTAGCCTTCTTGGCCCGGTTGTGTCACTTGCTTAGCAAACGATTCCTCTGAATGCGTGATGCGCTTTTTAAGCAACTCTTCATTAACAGGAAGTGATGTAAAACCGTGTCCTGATTCGATAGCGATACGGTGCAATGCATCGTAATCACTTGCTTGAATAGGGCGTATAATAACCATATTACTTACTCTGTGGGTTTATAAGATGCCCGCAGTACTAATACTGCGGGCTTTATAAGCTTAGCGAATGCTTATTGAGCTAATTTAGCTACCGCTTTTTCAAAGCGTGCTAGACCTTCAGCAATGTCTGCGTCAGGGATTACAAGAGATGGAGCGAAACGAACGATGTTTGCGCCAGCAACTAGCGTCATTACACCTTCTTCCATCGCAGCCATTAAGAAGTCTTTTGCGCGACCTTGGTATTGTTCGTTAAGCACAGCACCAACTAATAGACCTTTACCACGTACTTCAGAGAATACGTTGTACTTTTCGTTAATCGCTTTTAAGCCATCGAAGTATAGCTTCTCTTTTGCTTTCACACCGTCTAAAAGGGCTCTGTCATTAACTGTATCGAATGCAGCTTCTGCTACAGCACACGCTAATGGGTTACCACCGTATGTAGAACCGTGTGTACCGATTTTTAAGTGCTTAGCGATTTCAGTTGTTGTGATCATCGCGCCAATTGGGAAACCACCACCTAGTGCTTTCGCAGTTGTTAAGATGTCTGGAGTGACGTTTAAGCCCATGTATGCGTATAGTTCACCAGTACGGCCAACACCTGTTTGTACTTCATCGAAAATAAGAAGTGCATTGTGTTGGTCACAAAGTTCACGAACACCTTCCGCAAACTCTTGTGTAGGAGATACGATACCGCCTTCACCTTGAAGTGGTTCCATCATCACTGCACATGTTTTGTCAGAGATAAGCTCTTTTAATGATTCTAGGTTGTTATATTCAGCATGTACAACGTCACCTGGCTTAGGACCAAAACCGTCAGAGTATGCCGCTTGACCGCCTACTGTTACTGTGAAGAATGTACGACCGTGGAAGCCTTGCTTGAAAGAGATAATTTGTGATTTCTCTTCACCGTAGTTATCAAGCGCCCAACGACGCGCAAGTTTTAATGCTGCTTCGTTTGATTCTGCACCTGAGTTTGCGAAGTACACTTTGTCTGCAAACGTGTTGTCTACTAATTTCTTTGCTAAACGCAATGCTGGCTCGTTAGTCATAACGTTTGATAAGTGCCAGATTTTTTCGCCTTGCTCTTTTAATGCAGCAACTAATGCTGGGTGACAGTGACCTAAACAGTTTACTGCGATGCCGCCTGCGAAATCGATGAACTCTTTGTCGTTCTGATCCCAAACGCGAGAACCTTCACCACGTACTGGAATGACTTTCGAAGGTGCGTAGTTTGGCACCATAACATCATCAAATAACTCGCGGTTCACTGGAAAATGGTTCGACATTTGTAAATCCTCTTGTTGTGCTTGTGGTAATTTTTAGGGACAAAATACCTACAAAAAATAGACAGCCAGTATGGCAGAATTTTTAGTCAATGTCTCCTTAAATGGACTCTGAAAGCCAGTATATTCAAGGCCTGTACCGTTTTATTCACTTCGTGTGCATAACTATATTTTAGTCTTGTAGTGAACGATATTATGCGGTCTAACGGACTGTAGGGGATGCAACAGACTTTGACGTTATGATTACTTTTCATAACTAATCAAAAAAAATTATGGCAAATAATTGCGCTTCTGGGCGATTTTTTCACCAAAGATGAAAAAGAAAGCTATTTTGGGGTTACTTGAAGTTTAACTTGATGTGATCAATATCGCTTTTCTTCAGCAATGAAACATCAGCAGCAGTAAGGTTGGCTGACGACAACAACAATTTGGCTTCATCATTATCGATTAGGTCGTCTTTTGCTAAGCTTCTGAACATCACGTACGCTTTGGCTTTCACCACGATTTTAGCGATATCTGACATTTGCTTACAGTTTGTGCCAAAGCCCAAATCAAACAAAGGCTCAGTAATAGGTAGGCGATCAAATCGCATTTGTTCAACTAAATCAGCGCCAACGGTGTAGCCTCGATTAAGAATATGCTCGAGTAATAGCTCTGGCGAACCTTCCAAGCTAACTAACGCATCATGCAAACGCTTGTCGCGATTATCGTAGGCTTCTTTGACCTCTTGATTGTATATTTCGTTGAACTTCGCCATAAAGCAGCGAGTAGTCGCTAATACACCTAAATTTGACATCATGCCCGCAGCAAACGCGTGGTACCAATCAATACCATGTGACTCGGCTAGTACGCGCGATCCTAACGCCACCGATAAGCTATCGTTCCATAGCTTTCTTTTCATTAATGGGTGCGGTGCAGTGCTGGTTGGAAGCCAATGTTTCAGAATAAACGTTGGCATGACTAGCTTAAGGTTTTCTAAACCAATGTAACTGATAGCTAAGTTAGAATCTGATACTGTCACATCGGAGTTTTTACGGTATTGCGGCTTGTTGACCAAGTTCACTACGTCATTGGATAACCAATCAAGACTGCGCACAAGCGGCGATATACGATTAATCGACGCAGCACGTAATGACAGAATTTCTAGAATGTCTGCAACAGCGCCTTCAATTTTTAAAAACTGTTGAAAAAAATGTGCCTTGTCTTCAATTTCACTGTTGAACTCTGAGCCTACACGCGTAAAAAATTTGGTTTTTACTTGGTTGCGAAAGTGCTGCTCGCCATGTTCTTTGATGATTTGGTTTTGCTTGGCTTGTTCTTCTACAGCTAATAATTCACGGCGACGGAACGACTGCTCGCTGTCTTGCTCCCCAGCAATAAACACAGAGCCCGACAGTTGGTGAGCAAAGTCTTTATTGATGGTAAGACTGACGTAGCGTTGGTAAAGCTCGAACGTTATGTCGTGTTGTTCAAAAAATCGCATGAATTATAGTAATTATTATATTTTTAGTTAGAGATGATTATATATCGGCTAATGCTTATAAATCATTAGTTTGTCACACCGACCAGTTATTATATGCCGATAAAAAGTTTTTGAGTAGAGCGTGGCCACTTTCTGTCATAATCGACTCAGGGTGGAACTGAACACTCGCGATAGGCAGTGTTTTATGCTGCAACGCCATTATTTCATCAAATGAGCCGTCTTCTCGTGTTGTCCACGCAGTAATCGCTAATTCTTCAGGCAAACTCTCTTTATTGACAATCAGTGAATGATAGCGAGTGACCTCTAAAGGGTTTGGTAACTCCTCGAATAATCCACCTTGAACATGGCTAATTAAACTTGTTTTGCCGTGCATCACTTCTCTGGCACGCTCAACAGTCGCACCATAATGTTGTGCAATACTCTGGTGGCCTAAACACACGCCAAGCAATGGAATTTTTCCAGCAAATGCTTCAATAGCGGCAAGCGAAATACCGGCGCTATCTGGATCGCACGGACCAGGAGATATAACCAAGTAGTTGGGCGCAAGTTGCTCGATATCGTCAATGCTGACTTCGTCGTTACGAACCACTTTTACCGTTTCGCCCAGTGCTTCAAAGTAATGCACTAAGTTGAAGGTAAACGAGTCGTAATTGTCGATCATTAACAGCACAAAATCACCGAGAGTAAGCTAAAACCGCGCTATTCTATATCCAGTATTGATGAAATGCTATGGAAAGCATTCGGTAACCAAGCTGACAAATCACCGTAACCTGCTAGTGTTAGAGATATAAAAACAAAAAATGGTAAGGATTTCATATGCCAAGGCTGACAAGTTCACTTTTGGTTTTATCTTTGGGTTGCGCAACACTACCTTTTTATTCGGGGGCTGTATTTGCCGAAACGAATGAAAAGTGGAAACCACCACGTCCTAAAATTTCACAAGATTTTGATTGGATCCAAACCACATCGGGCGAGTGGTTAAAGGGCGATATCATTGCCATGTACGACGAAGAATTGGAGTTTGATAGCGATGAGTTTGGTATTCAAACCATCGATATTGAAGACATTGCTGAACTTCGCAGTAAAGGTGTGCAAAGCATTCGTATGGACGACGGCACCATCGTTGAAGGGCAAGTGGTTATTCTGGACGGGAAACTGAAAGTAATTGATACCGATAGAACCTACGAGTTACCACTCAAGGAATTACTGTCTATCGCGTCAGCTGAAGATAATGAGCTCGACTTATGGGACGGCGAAGTAAACTTTGGTGCGAATTTTCGTAAAGGTAACACTGAAACGCTCGACTATACCTTCAGCGCAGAAGCACAGCGCCGTACCTCTACCAGTAGACTGAAAGCAGATTTTGTTGCCAATTTCTCTGAGAGTGAAGATAAAGACACGGGTGAGACGACTGAAACCGCTAACAGTAGGCGTTTGACCGCGTTTTACGACTGGTTCTTCTCACAACGAATCTTTTTCAGGGCTGCAGACTTTGAATATTTCGCAGATGAACTAGGTAATATTGATTACCGTGCTACGTTGGGGGTTGGTTTGGGTTATCACGTGGTAGAAACGGACGATATTCAGTGGGATGTCACGGCAGGACCTAGCTATCAACAAACCCGTTATATTGAAGTAGAGCCGGGAGAAGACGATACGGAAAACTCCTCTGTACTCATGCTAGGTACCTATTTTGAGTGGGAGTTAACTAAAGACATCGATTTTGAAACGAAGTATCAGGTACAAATCGTTAGTGAAGAAGCGGGTGAGCTTATTCATCATTTACAAACAGGTGTTGAAATTGAGTTGATTAATGACTTTGATCTAGACCTAACCTTGTATGTTGACCGTGTCGACAAACCACGTCCAGAAGAGGATGGCCGCGTACCTGATAAAGACGATTACCGTTTTGTCGTCAGTCTGGGCTACGAGTTTTAAGGGATAAGATTCAATCGTTGATAGAAAGCCGACAACTGCAATTGTGCCTGTTCAAATGCAATTGGGATAAACCGCACAGTTGTGCCTGCACGTAGCTGTGATAGGCGGAATAAGTCGGTTTTCATCACGGTGCCAATACTTGGATAACCGCCCATGGTTTGCCTGTCTTTCATCAGTACTATCCATTGCGCTGCAGCGGGTAATTGTATCTGACCAAAACTGACAGGCGATGAAAAAGGGCTGGTTTCGTCTTTAATACGCTCAGCCACAGCGTCTAATCCATCAGCGTTGAGTCGAAACCCCATTTTGTTGCTGTTTGCGTCTATCGTAAAAGACGTAGCTACTACTTTTTCTTTTAAAACCTTAGGTAAATTTAACCACGCAGGCGAAGGAATAAAGCGCAGTACCGCCGTTTCACTGTCAACATAAAAAGGCCAGGGTTTACATAAAGGCTTAGGCAGTTCGGTGATATTACCTTCGTACCCAAATTCACACTCAGCAACTAAGGTATTGGTACTGGATTCATGCTTCGAAACAGCGCTTTCTAGCCAAGGTGTCGCATTAAACCCGTCTTTAATCGCTATGTAAGCATAATTTCCCTTCTCAAACGCGCCAAGCTCGATTGTGTCATTGGCGTGAAGATGAATACATGTGCCTTGCTTTTCAGGTTCGCCATTACGTTTAACGGTGCAGTTAGCGCCTGTTATGGCGATACGCGTACTGCTTGAAACGGTGAAACTTATTTGCCCAAAAACCACTTCTAACGCGGGTGAATTTGCGTTGTTTCCTAGCAGGTTGTTGGCGAGTAAGAAGCCATATTCATCGGCAGCACCAGAAGCAGGTACCCCCAAGCTTTGACTTGCGGGTCTACCAATATCTTGAAGCGAGACACGTTCCGCACCTTTGGTTACCGAAAGTACGTTAGCCAGTGTGTTAATCGGTGTGTTAGTCAAGGCACCCTCCAAGCGACAGGTATTCCGCTTTTGAAATAGGCACAAATCTCACTTCATCACCGACAGATATTGTCGTCTCAATGCTCTGTTCGGTGTAGCTAAACATGTTTAATGGCGTACGACCGATAATATGCCAACCGCCGGGCGAATCGGTTGGGTAAACCGCGGTTTGCTCTTCAGCAATAGCCACACAGCCAGCAGGCATGCGCACTCTAGGACTAGCGCGTCTTGGTAGCTTTAGCTTGCTATCAATATCAGCGAGATAACAAAAACCGGGGGTAAAACCTAATGCATAGGCGTGATAAGAGCGCTGGCTATGTAATGTGACTATCTCTTCTGCACTAAGCCCCGTTGCCTGTGAAATATCATCAATATCAATGCCTGCTTCCGCGCCATAGTATGTGGGTATCTCAATTAGCTTGCTGCTTGCCGTGTCGGCTATATCCTCATGAACATCATTCAGCAGCTGTTCAAGCTTGGTGATAAGTTGTTGGTTGGTAATTTGGGTAAAATCAAAGTACACCGTTAAGGTATGAAAACCGACTACGCTATCAATATACACCGACGCTAAATGTGCTCGCAGCGTATGTTGATACTGCAAAATGTGCTGGTGCATCACTTGGTCTAGCGTCGCTGGCCAGCCAATAGTTACGGCATCTTCTGCGCAGATATGAATACTGGGAAGACTGAAAGTGTTTGCACGCATTAGCCGATTTCTTGTCGAATCGCTTTTACTAGCGCCAATGCGGAAGGCGTATCACCATGAACACACAAGGTATCGACCTTCAATGAAAGCGGCACACCGCTTATTGACGTCATTTGTCCTGTGTTGATAAGCGCTTTGATGCGATTAACCACTGTATCCGTATCATGAATAACAGCACTTGGGTGGCTTCTCGGCACTAGCAAACCCGAATCGAGGTAATTGCGATCAGCGAACGCTTCAAAGCGCAATGTAATGCCAAATTGTGCGGCAATTTGTGTAAACGGTGTCGTATTAGGAATAGCTTGAATAACCAAGGCAAGCTTATCATCAACTGCGGCAATAGCGCGGCAAACCGTGGCGAATAACGATTGCTTAGCCATCATGTCGTTATAAAGCGCACCATGGGGCTTTACGTAGGTTACTTTCTGATTGTAAGTACTCGCTATCGCATTCAAGGCCCCAATTTGGTAATGCAAATAGGCGGTCAGCTCTTCGTCACTCATCACCATGCTGCGGCGTCCAAACCCTTGTAAATCCGGATAGCTTGGGTGCGCACCAATTTCTGTGTCGTACTGCGCGGCAAGTTTCACTGTGTGATGCATAATTAACGGATCACCCGCATGCATGCCACATGCAATGTTTGCTTGATCAATCAGCGGCATAATGTCGGCATCATTACCCATTTGCCACGCACCAAAACTTTCACCTAAATCACAATTTAACTTCATCGAAAATACAGTCGCCGCCAGCAGAACTTTTGTGTAGCGATAAGGTAGCGTAATTACAGTGAAATTTACAGGGTGCGACAATTTGTCGCATGTGAATTTGTGTCCGAGGTCGTTAGACTTTCACTCGTTAATTCGCTGCACACAATAATAATGTAATGAACAAATCTGTTGTATTTTCTGCGTTGTCGCTTCTTTCTCTTCAAGTATTTGCCGATCAAAATCACCAATCGGGCATACCGTCGCCTGCTATTTCGCATGCACCCATTTCGGTCATGGGCGATCATCTTCATAAAGCAGGTGAGTGGATGGTTTCATATCGCTACATGGATATGAAAATGGAAGGCTTATTAAGTGGTGATGACAGTATCCCGCTTGATGACGTGCTTAACGATTACATGATGGCACCGAAGAAAATGGATATGAAAATGCACATGCTAGGCATGATGTATGCGCCAACTGACGATGTCACCTTGATGTTGATGGTTAACTATCTTGATAACGAGATGGATAGTGTCATGCGTATGCATATGCCAGCTATGGACGGTGGAATAGAACATGGTGCAGGAGACGGCATGTCTGATGGTATGAGCGATATGCATGGCGACATGCACGATCATATGGACGAAAGCATGAACCATATGATGACCATGGACACCGCTTTTAGCACGTCCTCTTCAGGGCTAGGCGATACACGCGTATCGGCATTGATTAACGCCTTCAATGAAGAACACTATCGTTCACATTTCACAGTCGGCGTATCCATCCCTACTGGTGATATCGACCAAAAAGATTCAACGCCAATGAACCCAAATGCCGTGCTTGGCTATCGCATGCAATTAGGGTCTGGCAGCTACCATTTATTCGGCGCGTTTACCTTTGTTTATGACAAACATGACTGGCAGTTCGGCACCCAGTTTAACTATGAAACCGCGCTAGAGTATAACGACGAAGATTACCGCAAGGGCGACAAAATACTTTGGCAAAACTGGCTAGCGTACAGCGTTACGCACAATGTCAGTGTTTCAGCACGACTTGCTCTTACCAACCAAGAAGAAACAGACGGTGCTGACCCACGACTTAACCCTATGATGATGCCAACAGCCGACCCTATGATGACCGGATACAACCAACTCGACGGGGCAATTGGCGTTAATTATGTGTTTACACAAGGCGCCTTGAAAGGGCACCGAATAGCGCTTGAATATATTACGCCAATCGACCAAGACGTTGATGGTATTCAAATGGAGACAGACAGCACCTTAGTTGCTGGTTGGCAATACGCATTTTAGTGTGACGACGGCACTTGATTTTAACGGCGAAGGTTTTTAGCCTGAATGACGAATAAAGGCTCAGGGAACATTCGCGTGACACAATTTCCGCAGAAAACCGCTTGGTTTTTTCTACCCTGGCTACTTTGGGTCCTCACCCTTGTAGCCATTTTTTTTGCTGGTGAAAAAGAACAACCGTGGGTGTGGGCGGTATGTGCCGGTTATGCGTTATCGTTACTGCTGATTAATCGCGAAAAGTTGTACCTGAACTCTGCGGACTCTGCAGGCCAAATTGCGTTAAGTGCAACGCCCTTTATTATCGACCTGTGCTTCTACGGCGTTATTCTCTTGTTTCATGACGGTGCCAGCAATGGCGGTGTCTCCGTTTTGTATTTGCCCGTTATTGTTGCTGCTATGCAGGTAAGACGTCGAGTGGCTTGGTTAGTCACCGGCTTGGCAATCGCCATATACAGTGGTTTGATGATGCAAGGACATGCGGCGCATTTTGAACATCTCTCCGCGTCATTCGCTAGTCATTTATCTGGTATGTGGCTGACTTTTAGTGTGTCAACCGTGTTGATTACCTGGTTTGTTACGCAGCAGCGCCAAGCCATTGTGACTCAAGAGCAGCAAATTCATCAATTAAGAGAACGCCAGCTGCGAGACGAACAAATACTTACCTTAGCAACCGTTAGTGCTAATACAACGCATCGTTTAGCCACGCCGCTGTCGACAGCGAAATTATTGGTTGATGAGCTTAATCAAGACAAGCAATTTGACCAAACCATTGTTGATGACCTCTCTGCGCAAATTGATACTTGCCATGCCACAGTGCACACCATTGCCAAGCAGTCGCGAGAACATCAGACCACCGAGCTTAAAACCCAACCCGCGAAAGAATTTATTGAACAAACACTGCAATACTGGTGGGTAAGTAGAAACGATGTGCAATACCAGCTGTCGATTTCCAAAGCACTGGAAAACAAAACCTTGATGACTGACTTTAATTTGCAAATGTCGCTCACTAATTTGCTAGAAAATGCTGCATTTGCCAGTCTTGCTAATAATCACAGTGACATCGATATTTCTGTGGATATCGCAAATATAGACACCAGCCCACAGCTTGTTATCAATATTGACGATAAAGGGCAGGGCATTGCACCTGAATTACTCGACCAACTCGGTCACCGCGCGGTGAGCTCAAAAACAAAAGGCATGGGCATGGGGCTGGCGCTGGCAAACGCCACCATAGAGCGTTTTAACGGCGAGTTGCGATTGTTTAACTTAACACAAGGCTCTCGCAGCCAAGTTTCATTGCCGCTTGCTTAATTATGATGAGTTATTGATGACGCCTTTACTCCTGCTAGAAGACGACAACGCCTTTGCACGTGTACTGTCTAGACAGCTTGCTAAACAACAATATGACGTAACGCATATCGAGCAAGTGCAACAATTACTGCCAACCGCGAAAACGTTGACTCCAGATGTTGTTTTGCTTGATATGAATATCGACGGCGATTCGTCTATCCCGATGATCGGTGAACTACGCGCACTGCTGCCTGCCAGTAAAATCATTCTGGTTACCGGATATGCCAGTATTGCCACCACGGTAGCCGCGATAAAAGCTGGCGCAGATGACTACCTTCCCAAACCTATCGATATTCAAGCACTACTCAATATTCTAAACAGCGGAGACAGCTCATCTAGCGAGATTGAGGCGACTAGCGATACCTTATCGTCACCAGAGCGTATGGAATGGGAATATATTCAGCGGGTGTTGAATGACAACAAAGGCAATATCTCAGCCACTGCAAGACAGTTAAATATGCATCGCCGTACCTTACAAAGAAAGCTTTCAAAAAGGCCGGTGAGTAGTTAACTCTTTGCGGGGTGATAGCGCGAATCTGAACGGCAACTCTGATAAATTGCGCACTTTTTTCTTTAGACTTCTTTGCTAATGTTCAAGTTTTTTCTTAGCTATCATTAAGGTTAGGTAATTTGATAAAGACGTCAAAATCAGAAAAGTGAGCAGTTGCTTGGTAGAGAAATGCGCGATATACAGACTATTAAATTGTTAAATGCTAAGGAGAGGTCAATGCATAAATTTTTTTTCGTTTTTCTATTTAGTGTTTACTTATGGCCAAGTCAGGTAATAGGAAATTCGTTTAGCTGTGGTTTGAAACCTTTACCTAACCTTGGTTGTACAATCGGACGTTGTATTAATGGAAAGTGGGAGCAAGTCTGTAATTCAACTCCTTCAATGTCCTGCGGTCTAAAACCTTTACCTAAACAAGGGTGTAAAATAGGTCGGTGTATTAACGGTTCATGGGAGCAAGTTTGTAACTCTTCTCCTTCTATGTCTTGCGGTTTAAAGCCACTACCAAAGCTTGGTTGTACAATTGGACGTTGCATAAATGGAAATTGGGAACAAATTTGTAGTTAGCATATAGCAAGCTGTTTAAGCACGAGACTGCTACCGTTTGGCTCGGCTTCGCTTCGATACACATATTAGCCAAACTTTACCAGCTACTTAACAGTGTGTTAGAGCTAAAAACTGTCGCATAAAAGGACCGCAGTGTGAAAGACTATTTCTACATAAATGATAGATTGGTGCAGGATTATTCTCAGCAGCTTAACCTTTCAACCCATGAGTCAAAGCCATCGAAAAAGGAGTCCCGTGTTAGTGTCTCACTAAATCCAAAATACGAACGAAAAAAGGAGTTCAGCAGTCAAATATTATCTTCTACTAAGCTTGTAGATAATTTGCATCAAGCTTTGGTGAAAAGAGGCCTCGTAAGTCAATCTAGACCTTTTGTAATGGAGTCTCTCCTTTCTTCCGAAACCGAAATCCCATTCGTATTTGAGCAAATAAAAGCAACAAAACTCATATTTACTCAAGAGCACCTATCCCGAATTCCAAGTATTAAAGAGCTTGCGGTATGGATTGCTGACCCAGATTCAAACCAACTCACTGATGAGGAATGGACTTGGCATGGCACTTTTTTGTTGTTGCCACAAATCCATTTCGATGATGGAGTTTATCGAACAGTAATGTCTGGCTGCTCAGCATTGCAGATGCTTTTGAATGGGATTAAAGGTGAAGTGAGCGAACCTCTTTGGCGAGGTGCTTCAGGGGAACCTTTGGGGAGAGGGTCATTCAGGCACCCTGTAGAGAAGCTGGTTGATCACGGAGCGATTGAAATAGGGGAAAGGAAAATTGAAACCTTGTACCGAATGCGATACCTCACTAATGAGCAATGTTATACTCATTTAGGAGTTGAGCATCGGGTAAATGACTTATTGGGTTACCCAATATATATGGCAGAACTGCTCTAATTAGCAAAACCAGAGCGTCTTAAAACGTGCGGTTGGATTTTTCATTCTGTAAGCGCGATTTAGCCTTACTTGGGGCGTTACCACTGTCCGCTTTTGGCACAAAACAGACTTTCAGTCTGGAAGGTGGCGAGCGCCAACCTCAACTCGCCAGCGGCGCAAACGTTCCATTCAGCGATTGACACAATTCTTGCGGGCTAAGTTCTATTTCTAGCCCTCGTTTACCACCACTGACAAACACAGTATCAAAACTATTCGCTGATTCATCAATAAAGGTGGGTAGCCTTTTCTTTTGCCCAAGCGGGCTAACGCCGCCTAATACATAACCCGTTGATTTTTGCACATGCTCTGGTTTTGCCATCTGTACTTTTTTGCATTTGGCAGCCTTGGCAAGCAGCTTAAAGCTGAGTTGTTTATCGACAGGGACAATAGCAACAATCAATTCGCCAGTGTCTTTTTCTGCGACGAGCGTTTTAAAAACTTGCTCACTATTAATACCAAGTTTTTCGGCGGCTTCTTGCCCATAAGATTCCGCATTGGGATCATGCTGATATTGGTGCAAGTTGAAGTCTAGTTTTAGCTTTTTAGCGATATTTACTGCCGGCGTCACAGGCGATTCGTCCGTTGTAGTCGTTTCTGAACACGGTAGCGATAGTAGCGGCTGAGTAGCGGTTTAATCAAGGGAAGGCCAATCAATACCGCCAGCCATTTGAAACGCGGAATTTGTGCAAATAGCAGAATATAGGCATCTAGCTCTTTAACGACTTGTTTGCCGTTGACGATAAGGTGCAGCTCTGAAATGGCGTCCTGTTCTTCAATATTGAAAGTGTTGAGGACATCAGGCGCAGTGTTTAAGTCTAGCCAGATAATGTTGCTGTGTTCAATACGTTTGAACCGTTCGTATTTTTGCCTGTCTTCTACGCACGTTGGGCATGCGCCGTCGTACAGTACAATAATGCCGTGCTCGGCACCGGATGGCAGCGAGCACGTATTCATTAGCCTTTGCTCACTACAATGTCAGATTGCGGAATAGAGCTACACGCCAGAATATAGCCCTGTTCTTGTTCGCCAGGCATTAAGCCGTCAGTGGCGAGTTGGCGCACTTCGCCGCTTTCCAGCTTAACTTTGCAGCGGCCACACATGCCACCACGGCATGAGTAAGGCAGAATAAGCCCTGCGTCTTCACCTTGGTCGAGAATTGGCATTTTGCTGTTGCCTGCCACTGATTTGTTCCAGCTATCGAATAAAATATTCACGTTAGCAGGGGCCGGTTTGGCTTCTGGCGTTTTGTTGAAGCGTTTTCCAAAGCTTTCAAAATGGAATTGTTTTTCTGGCAGGCCCAATTCCAGCAACATTGCTTTAGCACTTTCCCTAAAGCCTTCAGGGCCGCACACCATAACATCTCGTTCGGTAAGTGCTGGAATATTACCGAGCATTTGTGTCGATAAATGGCCTTGGTAATCTTGCCAATCAGGTTTCGCATTTTGCGTAAGCGTGTAACTGACGCGGCAGTTACCGTGTTGTTTTGCAAGTGCTGCGACTTCATCAAGCGCGATAAGGTCTTTCTCGCTGCGTGCAGAGTGGAAGAACACAACATCTCGGTGGTCGTTTTTATCCACTAAAGACTTAAGCATAGACAGCATTGGCGTGATACCGCTGCCGGCGCTAAGCAGTAGAATTTTGTCTTGCGATATGGTCTCAACGGTAAACTTACCTGCAGGGCTTTTCGCGGTAATTTCATCACCAACAGCAAAGTGGTCATGCAAGAAGTTTGATACTTTGCCGTCTGGTACTCTTTTTACCGTAATCGATAAGGTTTCTGGCCGCGAAGGGCATGAGCTAATGGTATAAACCGCGTTTGTTTTCTTGCCATTGATATTGAGCTTAAAAGGCAAGTGTTGGCCTGCGATAAAACTTGGCATATCACCTTTTTTCGGTTTGAACACAAAGGTTTTCACATCATGCGTTTCGTCATAGATATGACTGCACACCATAGAGAACTGTTCATTATTGGTAGACGATGTTTTCTTTTTAGATAACACAAAAGCAGGTGGCGCTTGCGTGCTGAGCACACTGACTTGGTCACCTTGTTTCACTTGGCCTTTGTTGAGCGGAATAATGTTCTGGCCAAACATGACATCGCCCGATTCAACTTGCCTGAATGATTTCAGTGTTGAAAGTGGTTCCATTTGTGGATGTTTCTCGGCGGTGGTTGGTTCAACCGTAGTAAAAATACAACGCGAGCATGGTTTGGTTAGTTCAAATTCTACTTCGCCGATACGGATGTGCTTCCAACCATCTTCAGCAAAAGGCTCGCAACCGCTAACAACAAGATTTGGCCTGAAGTGCTTCATCGTGACGTTGTGTTTCAGGCGGCGGTTAAGTTCATCAAGCGAGCCTTGTGAAATTAATAGCAAAGGGTAGCCATCAGCAAAGGCGACTGGGTTGCTAGAATTCTTTACGTGTCTTGTCGATTGCTCGCCAAAATATAATAACCGTACAGGCTGACCAATATATTGACTAAACCAATGGTCGACAGCCTCGTGGCAACGCTGCCCCAAGATAGTGTCATTCCATACCGTAACGTGCTGATACTCGTCTAAACATTGCTGATATTGCACATGCAGTAATGGCATGTCAGGCGCGGTTAATACTAAGCCGTCGTGGGTCAGGTTCGCTTGTATCAAGCACATTTTTGGTAGTGTACGTGCAGTGATGAACTGTCCTTTGCTATCACACACCACAAATCGTCGATCGAACGGCAAACCAATATTGTCGACCCAGCTTGACGATAAATCGATGCCGGCGGATGACTTAATAGGGTAAACACTGATTTGCTCTAGCTGGACAAATGCCACAGATAACTCCTTGTTTTTCGTAACAACAACTTGTTGACGAAGATCGAATAATGAAGAGAAAAGTCTCTCTAAATCTTGGGCAATCTATCGCGATAATGCAATGACAAAACTATGAAATTTGTCATCAAAGTGCCATAAAAATTAGGGTGCGTGTAGGCAGGGCGTATTGAGTCAGGTATATTGTCGAGCAATTGAATCGATTGATGTTTTGGGATTTATGCACGTTCATATTCTCGGCATTTGCGGCACCTTTATGGGCGGTATTGCTGCAATTGCTAAACAACTTGGTCATCGCGTTTCAGGCTGCGATGCTAATGTTTACCCGCCAATGAGTACCCAACTGGAAGCGTTAGGCATTGAGCTTAAACAAGGTTATCTAACTGAGCACTTAGACGATGAACCCGACATGGTCATTGTGGGTAATGCTATGGCGCGCGGTAATCCTATGGTGGAATACGTACTCGACCGCAATATCCCTTATACGTCTGGCCCGCAGTGGTTATTGGAGCATGTGCTAAAAGATCGCTGGGTATTGGCGGTATCGGGCACGCATGGCAAAACCACCACAAGCAGTATGCTGACCTGGATTTTGGAATACGCGAAGTTAGCGCCGGGTTACCTTATAGGCGGTGTGCCACAAAACTTTGATGTATCTGCTCGTTTGGGTAACGCACCGTTCTTTGTGATTGAAGCAGACGAATACGACACTGCTTTTTTCGATAAACGTTCTAAGTTTGTGCACTATCGTCCACGTACATTGGTGATCAACAACATGGAATTTGACCATGCTGATATCTTCAATGACATCAGTGATATTCAGCGTCAGTTCCATCACTTGGTGCGCATGGTGCCGAGCAATGGTTTGATTTTGTCGCCGAGCGATGAAACCTATGTTGAGCAAACCTTAGAACAAGGTTGTTGGACACCTCAAGAAAAAGCATCAGGCACACAGCAAACAGACAAAGGTTGGTATGCTGACAAAGTAAAAGAAGACGGCAGCGTTTTCGACGTCTACATTGACGGTGTTAAACAAGGTACCGTGAACTGGTCGTTAATTGGTGACTTTAATATTGATAATGCCTTGATGGCGATTGGTGCTGCTCGCCATGCAGGTGTGCCAGCGGGTGTTGCCATTGACGCTTTGGGTGAGTACATCAACACTAAGCGTAGATTAGAGCTGCGCGGCGATGTTGCCAATATCAAAGTGTATGACGACTTTGCCCATCACCCAACTGCGATAGAAAAAACGCTAACCGCGATGCGCGATCATGTTGGTGATTCACGCGTTATTGCGGTGCTGGAACCTCGCTCGAATACCATGAAAAGTGGTGTTCATAAAAATACGTTGGCGGCGTCTTTAGCAAAATCAGATCAGGTATTTGTGCTGCAAGGCGACAAAGTGCAATGGTCGGTGGCTGACATGGCAGCGCAATGCTCGCAGCCGTTTATTGCCAATGATGATGTAGAAAAGTTAGTAGAACTGGTCGCTGATGAAGCTAAACCGGGTGATCATATCGTAGTAATGAGCAACGGCGGCTTTGGTGGTTTCCACGATAAGCTGCTAGCATCATTAACAGCACGTCATCTATAGGGTAGTCAATGACTCAAACAATTGAACAAGCAACCGTTCACGGCTTTCAATCGCCCATTACTGTCGCGATTACTGGCGCCTCTGGTGCGCCGTATGCATTAACGTTAATTCGCGCCTTGGTTCAGGCAAATCATCAAGTGTATGTGTTGATGTCTAGCGCGGCACGCGTTGTCTTTGATACCGAAGTAGGCATTAAGGTGCCGGGCTCGCCAGAAGCGGCCAGTCAGTTTTTTATCGATTACTTTGATGCAAAACCAGAGCAAATTATTGCATTCGGCAAAGAGCAATGGTTTTCGCCTGTCGCTTCAGGTTCTGCGGCACCTAAAAAAATGGTGGTGTGTCCTTGTTCAACAGGGACATTAGCAGCGATTAGCCAGGGCATGAGCGATAACTTAATCGAGCGCGCTGCTGATGTAGTGATCAAAGAAAAAGGTCAGTTGATTTTAGTACCAAGAGAAACGCCTTTTTCGACTATTCATTTACGCAATATGCTGGCGCTGTCTGAATTAGGTGCGACTATTATGCCAGCCGCTCCTGGTTTTTATCATGAACCGAAATCGATAGGCGATTTAGTCAACTTTATGGTCGGTCGTATTCTCGACCACTTAGGTATCGACCAGTCATTGATGCCGCGTTGGGGTTACCAGAAATAAAAGCGGGCGCCTAGGCGCTCGACTTTTCATGTGAAGCAATAGCTTTAGACACATTGTTCCCGAAGTGGGATGTCGATGTTGTCGACAAAACTTCCCCGTTTATCGTAAATACCTTTACCTTTCTCACCGCGATATGGTTTATTGGTGAGATCAATTATTACTAAGCTCGCATAGACGAGCTGGCACGTTCACTAGAAATAGGTTTATTCAACATGTCGAAGAGACTTTCAAAACTTTCAAGCGTTGCATTAGCGCTTGGTATCGCTTTGTCTGCTCCGGTTATGGCGGAAGCAGCAAAAGAAGAGAAAAAAGCGTGGTCCGTTAATGAACCACAGGGCGAATTTAAAGACGTAAACATTAACGTTGACCAAGGTACTTGGATGAACGTTGATATTTCTCCAGATGGCAAGACAGTCGTTTTCGACTTACTGGGTGATATTTACACCATGCCAGTTTCGGGCGGTGAAGCTAAGCCGTTGATGACCGATATCGCTTGGCAAATGCAGCCTCGATTCAGCCCTGACGGAAAATACATAGCGTTTACCTCTGACCAAGGTGGTGGTGACAATCTTTGGATCATGAATGCTGATGGCACAGATGCTAAAGCGGTTACCAATGAAACTTTCCGCTTATTAAACAGCCCTGCATGGTCGCCAGATGGTAACTATTTAGTTGGCCGTAAACACTTTACCGGCTCGCGCTCATTAGGTGCAGGTGAAGTATGGCTTTACCACAAAACCGGTGGTAGTGGTGTGATGCTAACAAAGCGTCCAAATGAACAGAAAGATTTAGGTGAGCCAGCATTTTCACCTGACGGCAAATACGTGTACTTCTCACAAGATGCCACACCAGGTAAAACCTTTCACTACAGTAAAGACTCTGAAAAAGGCATTTATAAAATTAAGCGCCTTGAGCTAGAAACCGGTGACATTGAAGTCGTGATTAGTGGTCGTGGTGGTGCAATTCGCCCAACGCCCTCACCGGATGGCAAAACACTAGCGTACATTGCGCGTGATGACTTTGCGTCAAACTTATACCTTTACGACTTAACGTCAGGTGAGCAGAAGCTTATCTACAAAGACCTTGAACGTGACATGCAAGAGACATGGGCGATTCACGGTGTATACACCACAATGGCGTGGACACCGGATGGTGAAGGTTTAATTTTCTGGGATGACGGCAAAATTAAACACTTAGATGTTGACTCAGGTAAAGCGAAAAACATCGAATTCAAGGTTAACACTACGAAGAAAATTCAAACGGCATTACGTTTTAAACAAGATATCGACCAAGCTGAATTTGACGTAAAAATGCTCCGTAATGTTCAGGTTTCACCAGACGGTAAGCGTGTGATATTTGAAGCCATGGGTAACATTTACACCCGTTCATTACCTGATGGAAAGCCGAAGCGTTTAACTAAACAAAAAGATCATTTCGAGTTCTACCCAAGCTTCTCACGCGACGGTAAGAAGATTGTTTATGCAACGTGGGATGATGAAAAACTTGGTGACTTACGAGTGGTTTCAAGCCGCGGCGGTAAAGGCAAGAAGATTACTAAAGAGCCAGGTAAGTACATTGAGCCTAGCTTCTCTCCAGACGGTAAAACAGTCGTTTACCGCAAGGTATCAGGCGGCTGGATAACTGATCCAAAGTGGGGCTTAAACCCAGGTATTTACACCGTTTCAAGTAAAGGTGGCGAGCCAACGCTTGCAACTGAAACGGGTACGCTTCCACACTTTGGTAGCCAAAATGACCGTATCTATGTCACGCGCAGCGGCTTAAAGCCTGCATTAGCACGTGTTGATATTGATGGTCAGAACGAAAAAGTGCTCTACAAAAACAAATTCGCAACGGAATACAAAGTCTCGCCAGATGGTGAATACTTAGCCTTTACAGAGCGCTTCAAAGTATTCGTTACGCCGTTAACTGAGCGTGGTGATGCAATTGATATTGGTCCTACAGCGAAAAACTTACCGGTTAAGCAGTTATCAGAAGTGCGTGCAGGTGAGTATATTAGTTGGAATGCGAAATCAAATGGTCTTAACTGGAGCTTAGGTTCAGACCTATACCAAGCTTCAGTTGCGGGGTTATTTGATATTAAATCAGATGCGCCTGACGAGGAAAAAGCTGAAGATAGCAAGGTGAAGGTGACACCAATCGGCTTTAAATACAAAGCGGATAAGCCATCAGGCGTTGTTGCTTTCTCTGGTGGTAAAGTTATCACGATGGAAGGCGAGAATCACAATGAAGTGATTGAAAACGGCGTGGTGGTTGTTGAAGGTAACAAAATCATCGCTGTTGGTAAGCAAGGTGAAGTAGAAATTCCAAGTGGCGCTGAAGTTATTGATACCACAGGCAAGTCAATTGTACCGGGTTTAATTGATGCGCACGCGCATGGCGCGCAAGGTGAAAGCCAGCTGATTCCTCAACAAAACTGGAAAAACTACGCAGGCTTAGCATTAGGTGTGACAACCATTCACGATCCGTCGAATGACACGCATGAGTTCTTTGCGGCAAGTGAAATGCAAAAAGCCGGTAAGATCACTGCAGCTCGTTTGTTCTCAACGGGTCGTATTCTATACGGTGCGACTTTACCGGGTTACACATCACATGTTGATAGCTTAGATGATGCTAAATTCCATGTTGAACGTTTACAAAAAGCGGGTGCTTTCTCGGTTAAAAGCTATAACCAGCCTCGCCGTAACCAACGTCAGCAGTTCATCCAGGCGTCTCGTGAAGCTGGCATGATGGTAGTGCCGGAAGGTGGCTCATTGCTGCAACACAACCTGTCAATGGTGGTTGATGGCCATACGACCCTTGAGCATTCCATCTCAACAGCAAAGATCTACGACGATATCCGTCAGCTTTGGTCAGCATCTGAAATGGCTTATACGCCAACCATGGGTGTTGCTTACGGTGGTATCTCGGGTGAGCACTTCTGGTATGACACAACCAATGTTTGGGAGCATCCGCGCCTAAGCAAATACGTACCGAGCGATGTATTAGACCCGCGTTCAATGCGTCGAACAAAAGCGCCTCATCACCACTATAACCATATTAATGTGGCAAAAGTGTCGAAAGAGATGCAAGACCTAGGTGTACTAGTTAACTCTGGTGGTCATGGTCAGCGCGAAGGTTTAGCGATGCACTGGGAAATTTGGATGATGTCGCAAGGTGGTATGTCGCCACTGGAAGCGTTGCGTACAGCAACCATAGCACCAGCTATCACCTATGGTTTAGATCACCAAATTGGCTCGCTTAAGAAAGGTAAGCTTGCTGATATTATTGTGATTGACGGTGATGTGACTGAAAACATCTTAATCAGTGACAAGATAGACTACACCATGGTGAACGGCCGTTTATACAACGCCGAAACCATGAATGAAGTGGGTAATTACAACAATAAGCGTGAAAAATTCTACTTTGAAAAGTAGCGCTTAGGCTGGATTGTGAGTAATAAAAGCCCGGTATCAGCCGGGCTTTTTTATTGCAAATACGCTGTTCGTAGCGCTTCACGAATTCTAGCGTACTCTTCTCGCGGCATTTCATTGCGATGTCCGCGTAGGACTTTTTCGAAAAAGCTTGGTTTACCCATCTCTTCATTTATACGTGTGATGAATCTGTCGCCAAGTGGTGAATCTGAGCATACAACATGACCAAAAATAAAGTCCGTCGCTTCAATGAGCTCATGTAAGTTATACAGCTGACGAGCCTCTTCTTCTGGGTAAACAGAGACAATAGTTGGCCAGAACTCGATGAATGCGTCGATACGTTTAGTTTTCATCATTTCTCTCAGTCTGATACTTGCTGACGAGCCCTCGACCATGACAACGTTATGTTCGGGTAGTTTATTTATGGCTTGATCTAAACGTTTGCCATAACTGCGACCGCTGGCGATACCAATTGTGAGATTCCATTTATCAACAGTTGCTACTAACGATACAGATTCTGGAATTTGCGCATCAGCATGTGTGATGAGTCGATTAGGTGGGAAGGCGAGTAAAGGGTATTTACCAAAACTACCCATCTGCTCTCGTTCGGCTGTTCGACGTTTGTTATACAGGCACACATTGTCAGATTGAGACAAGGCAACCCATTCGCGTTTCATGCTAGAGTTTTGGAAGGTAACGTTGAATTCGTCTTGAACGTTTTTAACAACGTCTTCAAACAACACGCCAGCTAAATCTTGTGGACTGATCATGTTATTGTTGTAACTGTCACTGTATATCGTGATGTTGGTGCTCTTTCCATGTGCCATGCCGCAAAGCAGCAATAATCCCATTACAAAGACTTTCATAAGCAGTCATCTGGGTTTATGCATGGTTAATTGCTAGCATGAAACATAGACCCCTTTGCTGTCAAACAGGACGTTAAGAAATGTCACAAATTAGCGATGAAATCGCTAGACAGTAGGCTTCGAAGAAAAGTACATTGATAACCAATAATTATGCGAAAATCCAATGAGTTGCCATTGAGCTCCACTTTACCGCCTATTGTTGCGGGACCTATTGTTAGACATTGTGACATTAAGCAAATAACGCTGTGGTTGGTGACGACAGATGCGTTTGATATTCAAGCAGGTCTTTGGCTCGACAGTAAAAAACAACAAAGCTTGGCTTTTAGCGATGTTAACGTTGAAAGTGCACAAGTAGGCACTCATGCTTTTGTCACGCTTATTCAGCTTAATGCAGACGAAGCTTTTCCGGTGGATACGGCGATTTTTTATGATTTGTCGCTTCGCCTAAACAACGCTTCTGTCGTTGATAGTTTAGCGTCGGCAATTCCCTCACTTGTTTACGATGAGCAGGCTTGCCCTCAGTTAGCGATAAAGTCTTCAGCAAAACATGTGTTACACGGCTCGTGTCGCAAGCCACATTTTCATGGTGATGACGCATTAATAGAAATCGACAGCACGTTACAACAGACACAATCTAATATATCCGATCGGCCTGCCATGGTGATAATGTCGGGCGACCAAGTGTATGTGGATGATGTGGCTGGGCCAATGCTTGTCGGCATTCACGAAACTATTCGCCTTTTAGGCTTGTTTGACGAAACATGGCAAACTTCCGAACTTGAACAACCAAGCGATAGCCAAGCGCTGTTTGCTAATACACTCATGTATGGCCGTGAAGCGGTGTTGCCGCATGCAACAGCAAAGCGCGGTATTATGCAAAAGTTGTTTATTGCAGGCCGGCAGCCTATTTTCACTTCTGTGCATGCTAAAAACCATTTAGTAACAGCATCAGAGGTGTTGGCAATGTACTTTTTAGTATGGGCACCACAACTGTGGCAACTTGTACTACCGAAAATGCGTGACTACGGCTTGCCAGAGCCAGCTCTGCAAAATAGCTATCAGCATGAGCTTAATGAGCTAGAAAAGTTCGCAAATGGTTTACCTTATGTTCAACGGGCACTTGCCCACTTGCCGGTATATATGATTTTTGACGATCATGACATTACCGATGATTGGAACTTAACCCGAGGCTGGGAAGAGGCAGCTTATAACGATACGTTTGCCACCCGTATTATTGGTAATGCATTAGTCGGCTACTACTTGTGTCAAGGATGGGGTAATGCGCCCGAAAAATTCGACGCTATAGTTAAACGTCATGCAGAGATATTTACGAATAATGGTATTGCCAACCATGACGAATTTGTTCAGGAACTATTGGACTGGGATGAATGGCACTATCACTTAAATACCTCTCCAAAAATAGTGGTACTCGATACCCGTACACAGCGCTGGCGTAGTGAAAGTAATGCAGGTAAACCCTCTGGTTTAATGGATTGGGAAGCACTGACTGAGCTGCAACAAGAACTCATCAATGAACCTTGCGTTATTATGGTTTCTGCAGCGCCGATATATGGTGTGAAGCTGATTGAAGCGGTACAACGGGTGTTTACCTTCTTTGGTAACCCATTAGCAGTAGATGCCGAAAACTGGATGGCCCACAAAGGCACGGCGAATGTGATGCTCAATATATTTCGTAATCGCAAAACGCCACCGCAGTTTATTATCTTATCCGGTGATGTTCATTACTCGTTTGTCTACGACGTATCGCATCGTTTTATTCGCTCAAGTTCTCGCATAGTGCAAATTACCTGTAGTGGCATCAAAAACAAATTTCCAGAGCGTTTGATTCATATTCTTGAGCGTTGTAATTACTACTTGTACGGCACGTATTCACCGTTGAATTGGTTTACTAAACGGCGCCGTATGAAAATTAAAGTGAGGCGTCCAAGCGAGCAAAAACATCGCACCATATACAATGGATGTGGCATTGGCGTACTGCAACTCAGTGACGATTACAGCAATGTAGAAGCCACTATTTTAACGCCAGAAGGCAAAGTGGTGCAGTTTGAACATACTAATGACATTACGTAGTTCGCTGCGCTGTCTTAAACGAGAAAACCTAATGAATGTATTTACCCGCGTTGGCTTAATGATTTTTATCACTTTAGCCTCGCTTTCAGCGAATGCCGAACCTCAAGCTTGGTTAGAAAAAGTGACTCAGCACCAATGGTATTCGGGGGCAAAAAAGTGTGGCAAGCCCGTTATCGAGCCCATTGAAATCCTAAAGGTCAACGAGAGCACCTACATTCTAAGACAAAACAAATGCCAGCATTTTGAAGCGCCATTTATGTATTTGCTCATGGGGAAATACAAAGCGCTATTACTTGATACCGGGGCTGTTGATGATGCCTCTGAATTTCCGTTGTATGAGACTGTGCGAGCTTTAGTTGATGACTATGCCAAGCAACGCAACAAAACGACATATGGCTTGGTTGTTGTGCATTCTCATTCGCATAGTGATCATCGTGCCGCCGATGAGCAATTCGAAGGTAAACCGCATGTTGAGGTGGTGGCACCCAATGCGGAAGCCGTTGCAAATTTCTTTGCGTTTGACGAACAAGGAAACAGCGCGTTAGATCTCGGAAAGCGTATGCTATCGATCGTGCATATTCCTGGGCATCAAGACGAAAGCATCGCTATTTATGATCCCAAGACACAGTGGTTATTAACGGGAGATACCGTTTATCCTGGGCGACTTTATGTGCGTGACTGGCAGCAGTTTTCGAAGAGCATTCAGCGCTTAGTTGACTTTACTCGCGACAAAACCGTATCTGCGGTTATGGGCACTCATATAGAAATGTCGGCGACACCGGGCGTTGATTATCCGATGGGAAGCCAGTTTCAACCTCAAGAACACCCATTACCGCTAAGTCCGTCTATTTTGCAGGAAATATCCGATACGTTGACGACTATTGGCGACAAACCACAACGAAAAGTGCTAACAAGTGTTATTATTTACCCCGTTGAACCACCAAGCATTTGGCAACGTATCGCAGCATGGTTTATGTAGTATTTCCGCGCAGTAACGCATCAGCGCAAAACAAAGGGTTGTAGTATCTCGTGAGTATCGAATTTTTCAAATTAAAAGTCGCCAAAGTTGTGAAAGAAACCAAGCATGCGGTGTCTGTTTACTTATCTGTGCCGGAAAACCTGCAACCGACCTTTGCATGGCAACCGGGTCAGCATATTCAGGTAAAGCTGCCATTTGGCGAAAAGTCGATAGTGCGTAGCTACTCTATTTCTAATGACGTAGCGACAGAAGGGTTGCGAATTACCGTTAAAGCGCTGCCTTTTGGTAAAGCGTCAAACTTTATTGCTTCGCGTGTAAAAGCAGGTCAAATGCTAGACGTGAGCCGCCCACAAGGGGACTTCGTATTGCCTGACGAGCCTAAAGCTGGCGCACATTATTACTTTTATGCAGCTGGTAGTGGAATTACACCATTGTATAGCATGATGTCAGACGTGTTATCGAAAGACAGTCAGGCCAAAGTATCCTTACTTTATGGCAATACCAACGGCAAAACCGCTATATTCCTTGACGCTATTGCAGCATTAGCTAGTCAGTTCAACGGTCGTGTCACGATTGCGCATTGTTGGACTAAACCGGGCTGGTTTAGTAAAGCGAAAGCGTGGCGAAAAAGTCGTGTCAATCAAGGGGCGATAAAGTCGTTCTTTGAACAGCAACCATTAAATGCTCCAGCACATTATCACTTTATGTGTGGGCCTACTGCCTTTATGTCTGAGGCTAAAGCAACGTTGACAGAGCTAGGTGTAGCTAACGACGCTATATTTTTAGAGAGCTTTGGTGCTGAGAAAAAAGCTGAAGTGGTGAACGGTCAAGCGGCTTCGCTTGTATTGCCAATGAGCGCTGGTGGCATCGATGTAGGCGCTGATGAAACGCTACTAGACGCGATGCTTCGTCACAATATTGATGCCCCTTACAGCTGTGAATCTGGTGTTTGTGGCAGCTGCCAATGCACACTTGAAGAAGGCAAAGTCAGTATGAAAGAAAACTTATTCCTGACCGACGAAGAGCAAGAAAAAGGGCTGATTTTGGCGTGTCAGGCGGTAGCACAATCTGACACTGTGAAAATCACCTTCTAGTCAGCCCAAGTAAAGATCATCATTGTCTTGTCATAAACGCTGATTACACTGCGCGCGCTGGTCGGGGTAAAATCTACCTATGCATTGCAAATGCTTTGTAGCAATGGGGGCTACTCATAGCGTTCGCGAGTGTTTTATAGGACTTTTGCCTCCCAGCGGTTTCAACCCAATAATGATACTGCCTTCACATCTATTTTAAAACTGACAGCAAGTTGCTGTAGTTGTCATGCCACATAACGTCTAAATGTTTGCTGGCAGGCCATTCGCTGATAAAACGCCTGACACTGTAGCTTTCAATAAACTTTTGGTTTGCTGTCACTAGTACCCATTGTGCTTCGTTAGGTTCTTGTTCGGTTGGCTTGGTATTAAAGTAATACGCGGGCTTGTTTATCGTTTTCGCCAAGTTATGTGTCAATGCACTTAAGTCTAGATGCGTGTTG
Organism: Thalassotalea euphylliae; assembly: GCF_042682785.1. GTDB lineage: Bacteria > Pseudomonadota > Gammaproteobacteria > Enterobacterales > Alteromonadaceae > Thalassotalea_F > Thalassotalea_F euphylliae. Next base: position 82,974 of record NZ_JBHUIB010000012.1, read on the forward strand.
GAAATATGAAGCGCCAATATACCATCGCTGGCTAAATGAGCATTGTAGAGTTCGAATGCTTCAACGGTGAGAAGGTGGCGAGGGATAGCATCACCCGAAAATGCATCGATAACTAACACGTCAAATTCCATGCTGCCTTGTTGATTTAACGCTTGTTGTAATAACAGCCTGCCATCACCTGTTTGCACATTGATGTCTGCTTTGCTGTCACGCAAATAGCTAAAGTACCGATCAGCAAAATCGACAACAGCAGGGTTTAATTCATAAAACGTATACTCTTGATTAACTTGTCCGTAAGCAGCCATTGCTCCTGCACCCAAGCCAACAAAGCCTGCTTTGAGCGGCGCTGTTGAAAACTGCTCTCGAATAAACTTACTTAATGCTAATGCACCACCCGTGTTTTCACGGTAATAACTTTTTGCGATGTGGGCCTTTAAAGGTGCTAATGATTGCGTACCGTGAGATGTCGTACCGTCTATAAGTCTGCGCTCTGGCTCATCAGCTACGGATGTATCAACAACTGACAGGAGGCCGTAAAAATTGCGCTCATTAGCCACATGCTGAGCACGATATTGGCTGTCTAGCGTCAATTGCAATGCGGCTAAACCAAGGGTGATAACGCCAATCAACGGTAGCGCCCACTTTGCCATTTGCTTGACTTGAGTATCCAGCTGAAAACAAATCATTGCGGCGATTAAAATGGCGATAATGCTCAGTGGGTATTCTGTAAATTGAACGAACACCATGGGGGCCAAAATAGAAACCATCAAGCTACCAAGGAAGCCACCAAGGGAAATCATCAAATAGAACAAGGTTAAGTGTTGCTTCGCAGGTGCAAGCTTTATTAATTCGCCATGGCAAATCATACAGCCAGCAAACAAAATAAAGCTGTACATGACTACTTGCGAAACCAAGTCAAATTGCGAGCCGACAAAGGTCAACATTATGCCCATAAAGGCAGCCAGAGTGTAAAACGCTAACCAATACCAACGTTTGTAAAAATTAGGGTTGTTAAACGCAATAATAAAGGTCACTAAGTAGAGAATAAGTGGCAACACCCATAAGAAAGGAACAGGCGTAATATTTTGCGTCATCGCATTTGTGGTCGACACCAACAACATAACACCTAGTGCTGATAAAGCGAGCCACAGCGATTTGTGTGTCGAAGGCACTTTTTCTAATGTGGCGGTGACTAAATCACTTTCTATAGTATGCCAATAACGTTTGGCTAATTGACTAAGCAGTGCAATAGCCAAGGCAAACACAATAAACAAGCTCGACCACAATACGGTTTGTGTTGATAACGCTAGGGCGGGTTCCACAACAAAAGGATAACTTAACAGTGCGAGTAAGCTGCCGGCATTTGAAAGTGCGTACAGCTTATAGGGCACTTTGTCTTGATGAGTATGGGCATACCAACTCTGAACAAGGGGACCTGTACTTGCCAATAGAGCGTAGGGCAAACCAATCGCGGTGGCCAGAGTAAGCAGTATACTCGCCGATGGATTCTGACTAATTTCAGCTAATTCAGGAATGGGCGGTGAAAACGGTAAAACCGCGCAGGCAATTACCACCAGTACTAAGTGAATGGATTGTTGTTTCGAGATGGGTAAGCGATTAAGCACATGTGCATAGCCATAACCGAGAAGCAAAACACCTTGGAAGAAAAGCATGCAGGTTGTCCATACCGATGCGCTGCCGCCGTAATAGGGCAGAATAACGTTGGCGATAAATGGTTGTACTTGAAACAGCAAAAATGCGCTAAGGAAAATGGTCACCAGAAAAAGCATGCGTTGGGTATTACTTCAAATAGGAAAAAGTAGGGCTAGTGTACTCGAAGCTTTTGAACTAATTAATATGAAATGCCAAGATAACTGTGAAAAGGGTTAAAACGGAGTTGCCCAATGCACAAATTTTTGATGGTCCTTGTTGCCAGCTTATTGCTGCAAGCCTGCGTATTTGTGCCGGAAAGGGCAGCGCAACCAAAGAACGCTTGCGGTTTATCTACCGAGCTTAAAACGCTAAAAGTCGTCAATTTAATGGATGGCGATGCCAGTTTTTACGATTGGCAGGGAGAAATGATTTCTCCCTTAACGCTGCCGCTATCTGCTGTTATTTCTGGTACCTATGTTGCGGTCAATAATGTCTATTTTCTCGGAGAAAAGCAGATTCGCTGTGGTTAATCAAGAATGCCTTTCAGACGGGTAATAAAGGTATCTATATCTGCCTTGCTGATGTCTAAATGCGTGACTAAACGCATATTTTGACTAGGCGTAATATTGATACCACAGTCACTTAATTTTGCGGCGACTGCCTGGATATCGATACTCTGATCAACTTTTACGAAAACCATATTCGTTTCAATGTTTTCTATCGTGACAGAAAAACCATTTATTTGATTGATCTGCTCACCCAAATAGCGAGCGTTTTCATGGTCAACCCCAAGACGTAATGTATTTTCTGTTAGCGCAATGTGTGCAGCCGCAGCGAGAAGTCCTACTTGTCGCATGCCTCCGCCCAGCATTTTTCGAATACGTCTTGCTTGAGCGATAAAGGCTTTATTGCCTAAAAGTAATGACCCGATTGGTGCGCCAAGTCCTTTTGATAGGCAAATCGACACACTGTCTACATATTGCAGTACTTCTTTAATATCCACATTAAGTGCCGTGGCTGCGTTGTATACGCGCGCACCATCAAGGTGAAGTTTGAGGCCGTGCTGATGAGCAAAGTCTTTGGCTTTTGCCATGTATTCAAGCGATATCACTTTGCCATTGATCGTGTTTTCGATACTCAGCAAGGCGGTTCGGGCAAAATGAAAATCATCGGGCTTGATGGCTTTGGCAAGCTTGTCGAAGCAGAGTGTGCCGTCTTTTTCATTCTCAATTGGCTGTGGCTGAACAGAACCAAGTACTGCAGCTCCGCCACCTTCGTATAGGTAATTATGAGCCTGCTGACCACACAAATATTCATCGCCACGTTGGCAGTGCGACATTATCGCAAGTAGGTTGGCTTGCGTACCTGAGGAGCAAAACAAGGCTGCTTCAAAACCGTGTCGCTCAGCAGACCATGCTTCCAATTCGTTAACGGTTGGGTCATCACCATACACATCATCACCAACAGGGGCTGATGCCATAGCGTGGCGCATTTTTTCACTGGGCTGGGTGACGGTATCGGAACGAAAATCAATCACGTGTAATCCTTGGTTATTGATTATTGATAAGGTGGTGAATAAGCCTCAGATGTTGATAATGTATATCAAAGGCGAATTGTGATGAATAGGCAAGTGCAACAAAGAGAAAAATGAATTTTGTATTTGGGTACCGTTCGTCAAAGCGTGTTTTGAAGTGCGTTATGACGGCACATGTGATCGCGAAATTAACTATAAAAATAAAAGGAGGCTAATAGGCCTCCTTTTATTCGATGAGTGATTTATTTAGATTCTTTCTGACGTCTTGTCTTTAAATCCACATCAGCGTCGGCAAATAAATAAATGGTTGCGGCATAGGCAGCTACATTTTGCGCCAGTTCCTGCGGGTTAATTTTATCCAGCGTATCATCAGGCGTGTGGTGCAGGTCAAAGTAATCTGTACCTTCCTGATTTAGGCGAATTGTTGGCACTCCATTAATTGCCATTGGGATAATGTCTGGGCCGCCGCCTTGAACATCCGAACCACCGCGGACAATACCTAATGGTGCAATAATTTTTGTAATTTCATCGGTCAGCACTGTGGCTTCAGGGTTTAGGTTAGAGACAAGTTGCCAAATATTTCTCGCGCCAAAATCAGACTCTGTCGCTAGTACGTGGTTGTCTAGGTTGCCAGCGTGTTTTTTGGCATAAGCAAATGCACCCAATAGTCCAACTTCTTCAGCACCAAACATTACTACACGAATAGTGCGTTTTGGACGCTTAGGTAAGTTAGCGATTAACTTAGCTGCGGCAGTGGTAATAGCAATGCCTGCACCATCATCAACAGCCCCTGTACCTAAATCCCAACTGTCTAAGTGACCGCCAATAAGTACGATTTCTTCAGGCTTTTCGCTACCGATGATATCTAATATCACGTTACCACTGGTGACATCGCCTTTCCAATCTGAACCAGAGTGCAGCGAAATAGATAGCGGTTTGTTTAAGTTATGCAGGCGACGTAGGTGATCTGCATCTGGGTTAGAGATCGCAATCACTGGGATTTTGGTCCATTGGTCGTCTTTTTTACTCATCATCCCTGTATGTGGAAAACGGTGGGAATCAGAACCTACAGAGCGGATAACCAAGGCACTAGCACCACCACGTTCGGCATGCTGCCAGCCAATTCTACGTTTTTGGTTTGATGGGCCGTAACCCGCACCGGTTTGGCTTTTCACCATAGGCTCGCCATCAACAAAGGCTACTTTACCTTTTAATGAGCCGTCTTTAATTGCAGTGAGTGCATGAATATCTCTGAAATAAACGATAGGTGCATTAATTTCTTTTTTACTTGGCGCAGCGCCACCTAGTGCTGAACCATATAGCTCTTGCTCATAAGGCGATGTTAGCGCAATGTGTAAGTGGCCTCTATCCCAAAATGGCATAGTGAATTCTTCAATCCATGTTTTATCAAAGCCTAACTCGTTACCTAATTTTACGCCCCAATCGCGTGCGCGCTTTTCTGCTTCTGAACCACCTAGGCGAGGACCAATTTCAGTGGTTAACGATTCGACAATGCCCCAAGCAAGGTCACTTTTAAGCGCAGTGTCCATTAACTGTTGAGCCGTTTCTTTTTGTTGGGCTGTGATAGGCGACTCTTGCGCCAATAGTGGCATACTGAATACACATAACAATGCACTTAGTGTGGCATTCTTCAAAAATTTCATTGTTGCTCCATGGGGTGAAACATGAGTGGGTGAGTGACTTTTTAATAAAGCGTTCAAATTCTAATCTTTTCAAAGCCTTTCGCCAACATTTGAAACACTAAAAAACTATAAGGTAGCCAAGTTTTTGCACTTTTTGATGGTATGAGCTTTTCAGAGCAGTCATGACAGTTGTTTTTATTTGGTAGGTTTTTTCCGTAGAAAGTTTCTGTGAGTGCAATGCAACAAGCGCAAGATAGTTTCTTCTAGATTACAAGAAGTTAAAAATTTCAAACTTTCACTATTCACTTTTGGAATAAAAAAGCGTTTTCTATTCTTTTTCTTTTGGTCTTACCTTGTCTATCCTTGCTCCATTATTTGAAATGGGCGAAGTATCTCATGTTGTCAGAACAACAATCGAATCAGTCAGCGGGTGGCAGTGCGTTAGACGCGAATCAGCTTGCACAATTGCAGCAAGCAACTCAAAGCTACTCGCCGTTACAACTTGCGTGGGCAAGTGGTTATTTAGCGGCAAAAAGTGAAATGTCGCCAGTGGCTAATGCTGTAGCTGCAGCAACACAAGCTGCACCGGCAAGCACATTAACGATTTTATTTGCATCACAAACGGGTAACGCGAAAGGCGTGGCTACTCAACTTGCTGATCAAGCGAAAGCTGCAGGTATTACCGTAAACCTTAAAAATGTTGCTGACTTTAAAGCGAAATCACTTAAGTCAGAAACACATGTGCTTATAGTTGCAAGTACGAATGGTGAGGGTGAGCCGCCTGATGATGCGATTGAGTTTCACGAGTTCTTATACAGCAAGAAAGCACCAAAATTAGATGGCCTGAAATTCAGTGTTCTATCGTTAGGTGATTCAAGTTATGAGTTCTTCTGCCAAACAGGTAAAGATTTTGATACTCGCTTAGCAGAATTAGGCGCGACTCGCGTTACTGACCGTGTAGATTGTGATGTAGATTACGATGAAGAAGCCAAAGCGTGGCAGCTATCTATCGTAGAAACGCTGAAAGATGAATTGACTGCTGACAACACTGCGTTGGCACCTGTGGTTCAGTTGCCAGGTACTACCGCTGCGGCGAGCGTTTATACCAAGCAAAACCCATATGTGGCTGAGCTGTTATCCAGTCAGAAAATTACAGGTCGTGATTCGGCAAAAGATGTTCGTCATATTGAAATTGATTTAGGTGAGTCTGGCTTAACTTACCAAGTAGGTGATGCACTGGGCGTGTATTTCGATAACGACAAAGCGTTAGTGGAAGAGCTATTAACAGCATTGTCGTTATCTGGTGAAGAGTCAGTAACACTGAAGAAGGGCGATAGCACGTTAGAACTTTCGATTAAGCAAGCCTTAGTGGAAGAGCTAGAAATTACACAAACGTCACTAGCCTTCGTTGAGTATTGGGCAGAATTTTCTGGTTCAGAAGCGTTACAGTCTGTCGTGGCAGACAAAGCAACGTTACGCGAATACGCAGCAAACCATCAAGTGGTCGATGTTGTGAAAAGTGCGCCTCAAGCACTTGATGCGCAAGCGCTTGTCGACAACCTACGTAAAATCACGCCGCGATTGTATTCAATTGCGTCTAGCCAAGCTGAAGTGGAAGAAGAAGTACACTTAACCGTAGGTGTAGTGAGTTACCAATTCGATGAAAACGAGCGTTTAGGTGGTGCTTCAGGTTTCTTGGGTCGTCGTTTAGAAGAAGGTGAAAACGTGCGCGTTTTCGTTGAACACAATGACAACTTCCGTTTACCTACAAACCCGGAAACGCCAGTGATTATGATTGGCCCAGGCACCGGTGTTGCGCCATTTAGAGCGTTCATGCAAGAACGTGAAGCGACTGATGCGTCAGGTGATAACTGGATGTTCTTTGGTGACCAAACCTTCACGCAAGACTTCCTTTACCAAGTAGAGTGGCAAAACTACCTGAAATCAGGTTTGTTAACGCGCATGGACGTAGCATTCTCGCGCGATCAAGAACAAAAAGTTTATGTTCAACATCGCCTAAAAGAACAAGCTGAAGAAGTATACGCGTGGCTAGAACGTGGTGCCCATCTATATATTTGTGGTGATGCTAATCGCATGGCGAAAGACGTTCACCAAGCGCTTGTCGACATCATTGCTGAACAAGGCAATAAATCAGAAGAGCAAGCAGAAGACTACTTGAAATCATTACGTAGCGCGAAGCGTTATCAGAAGGATGTTTATTAATGACTGATGTAAAAACACCTATGCCTTTAGACACGGTAACAGGCCCATTGCCAGCACAAGGTCCTGTGCAAGGTGAAGGCCCAATTGTGGTTGAAGGTAACCTAGCTGATAACGAACGCCTAAAGCGCGAAAGTAATTTTTTGCGTGGCACTATTGCCAACGATCTACAAGACAGAATCACCGGCGGCTTTAGCGCGGATAACTTCCAGCTGATCCGCTTTCACGGTATGTATCAGCAAGACGATCGTGATATTCGTGCTGAGCGTCAGAAGCAAAAACTTGAACCAATGCACAATGTAATGCTTCGTGCTCGTATGCCTGGCGGTATCATTAAGCCTGACCAGTGGTTAGCGATTGATAAATTTGCTGAAGAAAGTACGGAATACGGCAGCATTCGTTTAACGACGCGCCAAACGTTCCAATTCCACGGTGTATTAAAGCCAAACATCAAGTTGATGCATCAAACCTTGAATAGCATTGGCATTGACTCAATTGCTACGGCAGGTGATGTAAACCGTAACGTGCTTTGTACTTCTAATCCGGTTGAGTCAAAGCTACACCAAGACGCTTACGAATGGGCGAAAAAAATCAGTGAACACTTGCTGCCAAAAACCAAAGCATATGCTGAAATTTGGCTAGATGGCGAGAAAATTGAAACAACCGAAGAACCTATTTTAGGAAGTACTTACTTACCTCGTAAGTTCAAAACAACGGTTGTTATTCCTCCGCAGAATGATGTTGACGTTCACGCAAATGACTTGAACTTTGTTGCTATTGCACAAAACGGTGAGCTTATTGGCTTTAACGTGTTAGTGGGCGGTGGTTTAGCGATGACTTGGGGTGACAAAGCAACGTACCCTCGTCGTGCAGATGACTTTGGCTTTATCCCGCTTGAGAAAACACTCGATGTTGCAGCAGCTGTTGTGACGACGCAACGTGATTGGGGTAACCGTGTAAATCGTAAGAATGCGAAAACCAAATACACTCTCGATCGTGTTGGAGTTGATGTATTTAAAGCGGAAGTTGAAAATCGCGCTGGTATAGCGTTCGAAGCAAGTAAACCGTACAAGTTTACTGAACGTGGCGACAGCTTTGGCTGGGTGGCTGGTATTGATGGTAAACATCACTTAACGCTGTTTATTGAAAATGGTCGTTTACTTGATTACCCGAACAAACCGTTGAAAACGGGTGTGCGTGAAATAGCCCTTGTTCATAAAGGTGACTTCCGCATGACCGCGAACCAAAACTTAATTGTTGCAGGCGTGGCTGAAGCGGATAAAGCGGCGATTGAAAAAATCGCACGCGACCATGGTTTGCTTAATGACAGTACGTCAAATCAGCGTAAGAACTCAATGGCGTGTGTGGCTTTTCCGACCTGTCCATTGGCGATGGCAGAAGCAGAGCGCTACTTGCCAGGTTTGGTAGACGATGTTGAAGGTTTACTAAGCAAGCATAATGCAGCAGAAGACAGCATTGTATTACGTGTCACAGGCTGTCCAAATGGTTGTGGTCGAGCAATGCTTGCAGAAGTTGGTCTGGTAGGTAAAGGCCCAGGTAAATACAACATGTATTTAGGTGGCAACTTAGGTGGTACACGAATTCCTAAGCTCTACAAAGAAAACGTTGACGAACAATCAATTATCGCGGAACTAGATACCTTGATTGGCCGTTGGGTTGCAGAGCGTACAGTAGATGCCGAAGGTAACAACGAAGCCTTTGGTGATTATGTGATTCGTGCTGGTGTTGTCGATGAAGTGATTATTAGCGTAAGAGACTTTCATGACTAATCTTGAACAGGTGCAACCAAGTCAACCAATCCAGAGTCGCTTTCCAGCATCTCTGCCTGAGCCTTGGTTAAATCAGTGGAATGAGCTGCTTGAGAAACAAACGCCTGTAGAGCGTGTTGCTTGGGCAATGGAAAACTTGCCGGGCAACTTCGTGTTGTCTTCAAGTTTCGGTATTCAGTCTGCAGTGATGTTGCACATGATGACGCAGGTTGACCCAAACATTCCTGTGATAGTTACTGATACTGGCCATTTGTTTCCTGAAACTTATCAGTTTATTGATGAATTGACTGACAAGCTGAATCTAAATCTTCAAGTGTATAGCGCCAAGCAAAGTGCTTCCTGGCAGCTTGCACGCTACGGTGAACAGTGGAACCAAGGTGAAGACGAGCTTAAACGTTATAACCAATTAAACAAAGTTGAACCGCTTGAGCGTGGTTTAACTGAGTTACAAGCAGGCACATGGTTCTCAGGAATCCGTCGTCAGCAATCAGAACATAGAGCTGGCTTATCGGTTGTCAGTATTCTGCGTGGGCGCTTCAAGGTTCATCCGATTATTGATTGGACTAATCGTGACGTTCACCAGTATTTAACCAAACATGGCTTACCTTATCATCCGCTATGGGATCAAGGTTATGTGTCGGTTGGTGACACCCATTCGACTAGGCCATTAACCGCTGATATGGACGAATCAGATACCCGTTTTAACGGTATGCAGCGTGAGTGTGGTTTGCACACTGACGGTGGCGGTATCTAGACAAAACCAAGAAAAACTCGCTAAGATTAAAGCCAATACACTTAATGTATTGGCTTTTTAGTTTCAAGGAAGAGGAAACACGTGATTAAAATCGACTTAGAACAACAGGTAAATGCTTCACCAGCAGAATTGCTCGCGTTGTTAACCGATCACGTCAATTTGTCACGCTTTTTCAATGCAGAGTTTGCGATTGCAAAGTCGAGTTTTGAAGGAGAAATCCCAGGTGGAAAAGGTTGTCGTCGATTAGTCGACACGCTTGGGCAGTCTTTCGTCGAGGAAATAACTAAGGCCGATATATCGGGCATAGAGTATCGTATTGTCGGTAGCCAACCACTCAAACATCACTTTGGGCAAATTGATTTCACGGTACTTGAACAGCAAACGTTAATTAACTACTACGTTGAAGGTGTACCCGTTTCTTACTTGCCTAAGATTATAGTTCAATGGGCAATCGAACGAGATATTCGCCAAGCACTCAGGAAAATAGCGCAGCACTTTACTCATGAAGAGCAGAAAAAGTGGTACGACAAACTACTTTTGAGATGATTAAAAAACTTTTCATCGGGCTTATCTGCGATGAGTTTAGCCAGCTCAGCACCAACAGGCGTAAACTTATAAAATTGAATAATGCAGCGGCTTTTGTTGGCTGACAATACTAACGGCAAACCGTTGTACTTTAACCCCAACTCATCGCCTTTATTCATCGGATAAAGCTCTGTTTCCTGTGAAAACAACAGGTGATGGTCGGCCAGTGTGAGTACTTCACCATAGCTAAAGCCAAATTGGCTCAAGTGAACATGTTGTTCGCGGCCTTTATCCAACATGTTTAGCAGGCCCGGTTGCTGATAACAGCCTGAAATGATACGAATGTTTTTCTTTGAGCTGTCTTTAACGGCAAGGCTACATGCGCGACCAAAGAGTTTAGCATCGTGCAAACTCAAATTTTTAAATGCTTGTAATGCTTTGAGCGAAAAGCTTCCAGGTTGATTGACTTCACCGGCTAAAATTTTTGCCCATAACTCCTGCATGGTTGGGTTACTGACACGTTCGGCTAATTCAACGAAGCTATCAAACCAGTCAGGGTCAGCGCGATCGCTAATCGACTCATTTGAACAATAGTGCAGTGCCTTTTCAATCACCTTTTCCATGTTCTGTTGACGTCGCAAGTGTGATAAACGCTCGCGCCTTTCCATACGATCTTCGATAGGCATTTGTTTGTCTATCGGTTTCAAACTTCCGTCTAAGCAAAAGTGTTTGGCCAATTGTAGAAGCTGCATTTGCGAAGACGCCTGAGAGCTTTTGTGTTTCTCTTCTTGTGACTTCTGACCTGTATTTGAATCTTCCATAACCTCATTGTCATTTTCTACATGAGAAACCACGATTGGTTGAGGTGGGGTAGTTTTGTCAATTTTCATAAGCTTGAGCGAAAGCGTAGTGAATAAAACTTACTATACTGTATACAAGATTAGGTGTTAATTCATAGAGTTAATAACGATAACAAAGACAAATAACTGGTCTATGTTGTTATAAATATGTAACTAAAACCTTGATAGATAGCAGATTATTAATTGTTTTGTTGAATAATCCGAGTCGCACTTTTATTATGTACTAGGATACAAATAATTTGATTCAAGTTATTGTCAACAATCGTGTTCGAAAACAATAACCTAATCAGCAAAAGGTGTGCTGATTAGATGAGGGCAGTATGCAGGCTTCAGAAAATACCAATGACGATTTTTTGTTTATTGATGACAGTGATGAAGATGAAATCTTAGATGATGCGAGTGGTGAAACATGGAAGGTACTCATCGTTGATGATGACCCGGAAATACACTCTGTAACGCAATTAGCCCTGTCAGATTTAGTGGTATTAGGGCGACGTCTAGAATATCTTCACGCCTACTCTGGCGAAGAGGCCAATACCATTATTGCGCAAGACAATGATATTGTGCTTGTACTGCTCGATGTAGTGATGGAGACTGATGATGCAGGTCTGAATGTGGTTAAATACATTCGTGAAGACTTATCCCGAGACGATATTCGAATTGTTCTCCGCACAGGCCAACCAGGCTATGCTCCCGAAGAAAGTGTCATCAAAGATTATGACATTAACGATTACAAGACAAAGACTGAATTAACTCGCAGAAAGCTCGTAACCACGGTTTATGCTGCAATTCGCTCTTACCAACAAATTACCACCGTTACTAAAAACCGCGAAGGTCTTGAAAAAATCATTGAAGGCTCATCTAACCTTCTTGAAATTCACTCAGTGCAAGAGTTTGGTCAAGGTGTTTTAGACCAAGTGAATACCTTGTTAAGTGGTTATGACCGTGGTGTTTTCTGTGCTCGAGGGCACGGCATCGTCGAAGGCGCCGACGACTTGAGCCTTTATGTCTTAGCGCAGGATGGCTGGAACGAGAGTGTCATCAATCGAAAGCTTGAAAACATGCAATCCGCTCAAGTTAACGAGCAAGTGACAGCATGCTTTCAGCAAAAAGAGCACTTAGCGACCGAGAATAGCCTGACATTGTATTTAAATCGCGGTGGCTATCGCGCGGTTATACACATTGAACTTGATGCGCCAATGTGTGAATTAGATAAGCAGTTGATGGATGTGTTTTTATCGAACATGTCTATCGGCTATGAAAATGTCCACCTTTTCCAGAAACTCAGGAATGCGGCATATAAAGATTGGTTGACTGACTTACCGAATAGATTGCAATTTCTGAATTTATTAGACGATTTCTCCACATCTGGCAGTGACGACAGAGTCGCTGCGTTAATTGACATAAATCATTTCAGTGACATAAACGATGGTTTAGGGCAAGAAGTTGGTAATCTATTGTTAGCTGCCGTTGCAAAACGTCTCACAACCTTAGATAAGTCATTAACGGTTGCTCGTGTCGGGGCTGACGTGTTTGGTCTTATCGGTCCTGCTGAAAGCGTCTGCCATGAAAAATTAGCCGACTTATTCAGCCTTCCTTTCGAAGCAGGCGAGCAAAGTCTTCCAATTAATATATGTACCGGCTTCTGTCGCAAGTCCGAAGCTGGGCAAGGAGGCGTCAAGGTACTTAATCAAATCAACATAGCGTTGAATTTGGCGAAAAAGAACCGCGACGAACATTTCAAATACTATAAGCAAGAAATGGAAGACCAAACGCTGTGGCGTTTAGGCATGATTCGTCAGCTGCGTACAGACTTTGCTGATGACCGTTTAGAGCTTTGGTATCAGCCTCAGTTGAACTTGGCGAACGGTAAAGTCATTGGTGCTGAAGCGCTATTGCGCTGGCGTACGGCGGATGGCAACTTTGTCTCGCCAGGCGTATTTATTCCGTTAGCTGAATATTCAGGTCTGATTATTGATATTGGTAATTGGGTTGTTCATCAAGCATGTAAACATCTTAAACACCTTGAAGCTGAAGGATTTGACGATGTTGGGGTGTCGGTAAACGTATCTATCCCTCAATTTAGACGTGATAACTTTGTCGATACTGTTATTGATGCCGCGAAAGAGCACAATATTGAGACGCATAAGCTTGAGTTGGAAATCACCGAAAACATTTTGATGGATGATCCTCAAATGGTTATCGATGCACTGACCAAACTAAAAGAACAAGGTATTTCGATAGCGTTAGATGATTTTGGTACGGGGTACTCATCCTTGGGTTATCTTCAGAAATTGCCAATCGACCGTTTGAAAGTGGACCGTTCATTTATAAATGACATCGCAAAGCCAGGTGGTTCAATATTAGCAGACACTATTATCAATTTAGGTAAGCAGTTGAACTTAAAGGTGATTGCTGAAGGCATTGAAGATGTGGAGCAAGAATCACATTTAAAGGCACAGCAGTGTGACGAAGTGCAAGGGTTTTACTACGCTAAACCAATGCCCGCCGATGAATTTTTAACGTACCTCAAAGCAAAGCAATAACCAAATCAATGCATTAAAGGCACTTTGTTAAGTGCTTTTAATGCTTCTATTTAAAAATACATTTCGATTTTTATTACCTGACAGTGAAATTGTAAGCGCTGTTATAACTTGTTACGTATTACTCATAGTTCTGCAACACATCTTTGGTAGTGTTATCCCGAAATGAACAAAAGGAACACGTTGAAATGAAAAATGCTGCAAAATTATTAGTGTTACCAATGCTACTAGGTAGCTTGGTGATCGCTTCAACCACGGCGCTCGCGAAAGACGCTAGCGGTATGGTTCAGCAAAAGAAAAGTGGCTCTGAGATGATTTATGCCGTCCCAGAAACCAATTTTTCCAAATACGACTCAGTGGTTTTTTTACCGTCTGAAATTAGCTTTAAGAAAAACTGGCAACGCAGTATTAACCGTAATGCCAGCTCCATTAACTCTCGGGTAACCGATGAAAAAATGGATATTATGAAAAAAGATATGGCGGCTTTATTCGAAGAGACGTTCAAAGAAGAGTTTGCCAATAAAGGATATAACGTAGTTAACCAGTTATCACCGACGACGCTTGTTATTCGTCCTGCAATTGCCGATTTAGATATTGCAGTGCCAATCGTTAAATCTAGTTTTATGAGTGAGCAGAAAATTCGGTACGCTGGTTCTGCAACTATCTATCTTGAAATATTTGATGGCATGACTAAAAAGCCTATCGCTCGCGTCGCTGAAAATCGCTTCTTGGGTGAAGGTGCAAGCTTTAACCGGGCTAGCGCTACACAGAATAGAGCCGATGCAAAGTACACGTTAAAGAGCTGGGCGGAAACGCTTACGTCGTTTTTGAAAGAAACAAAGCAAAGCTCCTAGTATTCAAAACAACAAAAAAGCCTCAATTAGAGGCTTTTTTATTACCTGTTGCATACACCCAACATTAAGCATATCTACCTGTTCAAAACCTATTAACTCTCTTTTTATTAGTCGCTTAAGCTTTACATTTTATTACTGATTAATTCAGAAAAGCTGTGCTAGGCTAAAAATGAAACAACAAAAGAGGTCGAGTTATGAATAAAAAAATAGCGTTGATATCTGTCGCATTAACGTTCTTGATTTGCGGTACTGCATTTACAGCAAATGCCGAATCGAAAACGAGTTTTGATGGTTTAGAGCTTAAATCGAAAGATAACTCAAAAATGGTGTATATGGCGCCAGATGCTGATTTTTCGCAATATGGTTCGATACTACTGATGGAACCGGACGTTCGTTTCAAAAAAAACTGGCAGCGTGATTACAACCGCAAAGCATCAACGGTGAATGCGCGTGTTAGTGATGAGAAAATGTTACAGATGAAGCAAGATATGAAGACGGTCTTCACTGAAGCGTTTACAGAAGAATTCACTCGTCATGATTACCCTATCGTCTCTCAACCTGCAGCAAATACTATTGTAATTCGTCCTGCACTTATTGATTTGGATGTTAGCGTACCAGATGTAAAGTCGAGTTTTATGAGCCAAAAGGCCACCAAACATTCGGGCTCCGCAACCTTGTATTTAGAGCTATATGATGGTGTGAGTGGCGATATCTTAGCGAGGGTAGCTGAAAATCGCTTTTTAGGTGAAGGCACAAATTACAGCCGCGCCAGTAAAACCCAAAACAGGGCCGATGCGAAATACACCATTTCTGGTTGGGCAAGAAAACTAAGAGAGTTTTTTGACCAAGCCAAAGCAACAAAGTAGCTAAAAATAAAGCCTCGATAAAGAGGCTTTATTTTTGTCTGAAATTTGACAATTCACAGAGAACGCCAACACTTAACCTATACAAAAATAATAAATTTTTGCTACAGGGATACGCTTCTGATGACGCACACTCATATCATCTCTACGTCTGTTTTTTTACTTTCGTTGACAGTATTACTCTCTTCTTCAACGGTGTTGGCAGAGCCTAAAGACTCAAAGTCACTTGCGCAAGAAATTGCCAACCCTCTAACCACTATGGTCATTGTGCCTATACAGTATGAGTACAATGACAACATAGGCCCTGAAGATGAAGGTAGCCGACATAATTTATTTGTCCAACCGATTATTCCATTCGAAGTAAATGATGAGTGGAACTTGATCACGCGTACGATAGTTCCTTTTATTGACCAGCAAGATATTTTTCCTGGTGCTGGCGATCAATCAGGTGTTGGTGATATCACTGCAAGTTTTTTTCTTTCGCCTGTCGAGCCTGCAGGAGGGTATTGGATTCATGGCTGGGGACCTGTGTTTCAGCTTGATACTGCCTCAGATGATTATCTTGGATTCGAAGAAAACGGCATTGGCTTAAGTTATGTTGGGTTAACTGTTGATGGCCCTAAAACTTATGGCTTTTTAACAAACCACATTTATTCTGCGGAGGGCAGCTTAGGTGACACCTATAGCAACACCTTTATTCAGCCTTTCTTTGATTATACAACTGAAGGTGCAATGACCTTCGAGCTAACCTCCGAATCAGCCTACAATTGGAATGACGACCAATGGTCTATTCCTATCACATTAACTGCATCTCAGTATTTTGAAGTGGGTGGACAAGCTCTGCTGCTAGGTGGTGGTGTAAAATATTGGCTTAAGTCGGCTGACAGCGACCCAGAGGATTGGTCGTTGAATATCAATTTATACTTATTGTTTCCTCGTTAGTTCTCCCACCAGGTGAAGCCGTTCACTAGGTTATAAATAGTCGGCTTTCACTGCGGCTTAACCAACTAAAAAATTTAGCATCCGTATTATCTGCTTGTCGCTTTGACGGAGAAAAGCCAAACCAGTGTTTGTATGCTGCAGAAGCTCTCCCCATATGTTTAAACCCGGCGGCATGGGCCGCTGACTCGACCGTTCTATGGCGTGGTAAAAAGCAATGGAATTTATATAAGCGATATTGCTTTAGAAACTGCAATGGCGTCAGGTTCAATTGTGCTTTGAATATGTACTGTAAGTTGCGCACTGTGGTGTGCGCGTGGTTCGCTACGTCACCAATCATGAAGGGTTGATGATAGTAGGCTTTGATGTACTCAACGGCCCTCGCTAATACCCTTGATCTTGAATCTATTTTTACGTTTGAGGTCATTTGCTCACATACCATGTTGAGTAGCTCACTCGCAGCTTGCGTGATTTGATTGCTCAGTAGTGCCGTGTTTGCGGGTTGCTGAAAAGGCTGATTTATCAGTTGTGTGAATCTCTGACTAGTCTCTTGCAGCGCCGACTGTTCAATGGCATTCCGCCTAATACTGCGGCCTCGCTCAAGCAGTATCATAAGTTCGCTTTCGCTCAATAAGTGTTGCGCCATATCGGCATCAATAGCTAACGTGAGAGACGGTGTGCCACCAGCAAATTGCCAGTGTGCATAGTCGCCCGGCGTCACTAAGAAGCTTTGATAGTCGTCATCGTTATGTTGATAAAAGGCATTGAATGAATGTCTATTGGGTGAAGGCAACACAAAAGAGAATGCCGACTCTACGCTTTTTCCGTGTTGTGAGACTATCGAGTCGCTAAAGCGTTCGACTACGGCAATGCCTTGATGATACAGCCAGTTGACATCTAGCGTCGCACCGCCGTTGTCAGCAATATTGGCTAAGTCAAATTCGGCAAAAGCGCGATCATAGTCTTCGAGTGGTACTTGCGTGCAAGAAAAGCGTTGAATATTTTCGGCCAGCAATGCTTTCATAAGTGTTGATGTGTTACTGCTTTGGTATTTCTATTCATACGGTGAAACGCGCTAAACCTATCACCGTGATTTTGGGAGTTATATAACGAGACTGTTATTACTTCTGTAAGGTTAAGTCAGAAGGGCGCCATGATTTATCAAACCAAGCCTTAGTCGGGCCGTAAGCGCGGAAAATGATATTAAAGCCTTTACCGGGCATGGTTTGTACCCAATTATTTTCCATGCCTTTTGGCGCAGTCGGTGAGAAGTGAACAGTAATTGTCCCGTCTTTGTTGACCACTAAGCCTTTTTTCAAGCCGTCGACACCCGCATCTCGTTGATCGGTTTCAAGCATCGAGCGTGTTTGGTTATCGTAAATCATAAACGACCAAAACGCTTTCACAGGTACATTTTTAGGTAAGGTCACTGTGTAGTGCTTACTGCCGTCAAATATCTTGCCATCAGCGTCACGCGTCGCAAGCAAGTAGGCAGAACCTTGGCCTTCGGTTTTTGTTACCATGTCTGGCGTAATGCCTGTTGCCATAAAGTGGAACATGGTGCGCTCATCCGCAGAGATGATACCGTTGTCATCCTTAAACTCATGGCCACTTATCAGTGGTGTAAACCATTGACGGTTGTCATATACCATAACCTCATCTTCTGGGAAGAAGTAGGTTGCACGTGCTTCAGCAGTAGCGATTTTTGCGGCTTCAATAAAAATAGCCTTCATGCGCGCATCAGGCTTAAATGGTTTGCCCTTTTCGATACCAAGATCTTTTGCTAGCGCTATCCATTCTTCATTCCAAATATTGCTTGGTTCATACTGAATTAGCGCGTTGATCTCGTCGTAGAACTTTTCGTTCATGGCATGTACGGTGTTGTACTGTACATCAGTAAGATTAATGAATTCTGTTTTTGGTGTTTCACCATAAGGGTAGAGTTTCATGGTGTTTTTCAGCGCTTGGATGTTTTTCGCAGCATCTGCTTTTTGACCTGCAATACGCAATAACAACCAATGTTGATAGCCATCAGATTTTATCGGGATATAACCTGCAGGTACTTCGCCGGTATAGCTTTTGTGGTAGATGAAGTACTTGCCACCTTTCCCTTTGTCTTGAGGGTGCGTAACACCGACTCTATCAGTAAACATAAACGCCGCATTGTCGAGCAAGCCTAAAACTGGCGTACCGACTTCTAGCACTACAGGGCCATTTTTTACATCGACTTCACTGGTCACATAGGGGGTTGTTGTATTTGGTGTTAACCATACGCCTCGCGCATTTAGCATTCCTTCAGAAATACCAATCGTTTGGTTCGGCTTCATACCGATGCTTTCATGTCCAGCGAACATACCTTGCATAGACGCTGCTGGAATACCACTCAAGAACACTCGTACAGCGGTTGCAGTGTCGACAAAATCTCGAGCTTTTACATAAGTGTCTTTCGATGGTGCGCCATCGGTGTAATTCATCTCACCCAAATAAGTAGAAGTCACTTTATTGGGGGTCACAACTTCGGGAGGGACTTTGGCTTTGTAAGTCGGCTCCGCGGCGACTGAGAATACCAATGAACTGATAACTGCAGATAACAATAACTTTTTCATTCTATATTCCTCATAAAACTTGAATTACAGTGCGTTTAGATACGCTTTGTATGCTTTTAAGCGCACAGTTGCACCACCAATAATGTCCATGAACCCTAAGATTGCAGCTGGCTTTTTCGCTGATATCCAGCCGGAACCTGTTGCACCAATCGGGATGTTGTAGCCTTCTGGTTCTTCAAATTCGATGACTACGGTTCGGCCGTGTCCACCGGTATTTTTACCCACATGCTGTTTGACTGATTGGTCTCCACCTCTCACCGACATCATGGCTTCGCCAGTACCCGTGGTGACGCTATGAACTCGCCCACGGAAGATCTCGCCTGGGTATGCATTCACGTAAAATTCCGCAAATTGGCCTTTTTCAATGTAGCGGTATGCTTGGTCAGGAATTCGCATTTCTAAAAATTTTTTGCTTGTGTCGTATATATGCATGTTGCCGATACGCGAACCGCTTGCAATGTTGGTAATCGACACTTGCCCGTCAAAAGGTGCTCGTACTGTTTTACGCGCTTGGTCAAAAATTGCTTTGTCCAAATCTGCTTGCAGTGATTCTTTGTTTGAGCGGGCAGCAGCGAGGTCAGTTTTCATTTTTTCTACCGTGCGCTCAGCGAAAATGCCTGGTGCTTCAACACTGCGCTGAATGTCATTTTGCAATTGAATAATCAGCGCGTCTTGCTGCTCAATATCTGCCTCAATGGCTTCTAAAATCGCTTCAGATTCGTTATCAACGAGTGAATAAACAATATCGCCTTTCTTCAACTTTTGATTGTGGGTAACGTTAACTTGCGCAATTTGCTCACCAACTAAGGGACTCAAAATCGCATGCGGTGCTTTGATGGTTGAACTATCAGTAAAATCAGCGGGTGACCAAAAACGGTGCGCAGTAAACAGCATGAAAGATATGAAAAAACCAAACCCGACGATGTATGCGGCATTACGCAGCGTCCATTTGATTACGCCTATTTTGACTAGAATCCACATGATGAAGATATAAGGAAGCATTATCTCTTTCATGACTAGTGCTCCCCTTCTTTTTTGGTATCCGTTGTTTGCGGTGCGCTTACTTCACCACGAACAATCCGAGAGAGTGAGTGCGCAATATGTCCCCAACTGGTGAACGCAATGATAATCGCCAGTACCCACCAGGTTTTATCAATAAATAGACCACACAGCGACAGTGCAAATACTAATTGGATATGAGGGGAACCGGCACCTTCCGCTTTATGAACGGCTACTTCGTGCAATTGCCATAACAGATAGGCCACGTAGGCAAAAATAGATAAGGTGACGAGGAAAATTAACCCCATAAACACTTCTGAGTTGAGTAATCCGATAATGGTTGGGTAACCGTTAGAAAAATAAGATTCTGGAAGTGTTTTTCCGTGAATAGCGCCCAAAAATGAAAACGCTTTTGAAATAATCACGATGGCTGCAATGACACCAATGGCTTTAGCTATTTTGGTGGCAATGCTACGTGGTGGTTTGTCGACTAAATGTGTACTCATTTCACGCTCCACATCCCACTTGGGACTCACATTACTTTGTATTGCCTAACCACTGGTCAGACCTTGTACATCTAGTGTAATAACAGCTTTATATTACATCCAATTACATATACGCATCTGAGTTATGAGTGTGACACATATCTCAAAATTTATGCTCGTTGTATGAAAAATAAGATTATGTATTTATAAAATTATGTCGTAATTGCAATAACTTACTATGCTTGTTGTATGCTTATTATCCAAATTACGAAAAAACCTTGGGTAAAGGCAAGAAATTAGTCAAAATTTAATCAACTTCAGTAATATAGACGTTACTGCACTGATTTTACGAAGGAATGACGTATGAAGTTTATGACCACTACGCTTGCAGCCGTTTGTTTGTTTTCGGCTTGTGCCGCCAATGCAAACTCCCCTTGGACCGTCGAGCTTACGCCTTATATATGGGCTGCTGCGAACAAAGGTTCTACAGGGGCTTTTATTGAAACTGACAGCGGTGAGCGTTTCGAGTCTGTTACGGATGTTGATATTTCCTTCCAAGATTTAGCGGATCATCTTGAAGTCGGTACCATGTTTAATTTGTCAGCGCACAATGGCGACTGGTTGTTGTTTACAGAGTTTACTTACCTGAAAGTAACCGACGATCAAAGTGTGGCATCAGGTCCTACAGGTAATGTGGATGTTGATGGTGAGCTTGAAATCAAAGGTTCGCTTTGGGATGCTGGCGTTGGTTACCGATTATTTGAAACGCAAAATGTCATCGGGTTTGGCTATGTAGGTGCGCGTTACTTAGATCTAGAGGCAGACTTAGCGCTTGTGTCGGATTTAGGCGGTACCATTACTCAAACAACTGTCGGTGACGACTTTGTGGATATGTTTGTCGGCGTCCACATGCAGTATAACTTTAACAATGGGTTACGCTTGCAGGGTAGAGCAGAAGTCGGTGGCTTTGACGACGAGCCTAGTGAAAATCAAATGGTGAATATTACTCTGCATCATCAATTGTCTAGGCAATGGTCAATGAAATACTTCTACCGATACATGACGATTGATTATGCTGATAATGGTTTTATCTATGACATGGAAGTGTCTGGCCCAGGGATAGGCATAACCTACCTGTTTGACTAGAACGACTCTGATATCAATCGATGAGCATCAAGCCGCTATTCAGCGGCTTGATGTGTTTCAGGGGCAATATCTTTTACCCATTGGTATTTGTTTTCATTTCCTCGAGTTAGGGTGGTGCATAGCTCGCCTTTTGGGGCATCTAATTGCATAGCTTTATAGCCTGCATGTGCATTGCGTTTTATCTTTTTCCAGTTCACCCCTTGCGCACTAGGGTAACCCTCAGACATCGCCTTGATATCGGCAAGCTCTTTGAATTTGTTTGCATCGATAGCGACACCACATTCTCGTGTCAAGTATAAAGACTTTGCTCCAGAGTCGGCCAACAATTGCTCTACGTCGTAGCGCTGTTGCTGGTTTAACTCTATATTGGCGGTAGCGTTAGCTGTCACACTAGCAGACAGCAACATTAAGCCTAGTGTTATTAGTTTTTTCATCATCATTTCTCTTTAATTATGCTGCAGGCATGGTCGACATCATGCTTGAAATGGCTTGGTTAATGGCTGCTTCACGTTCGGCTGTATTATCGTAATGCTTGATTGGTTTTTGCAGCGTGCTGCGCCACACCGATTGCATAGATTCTCGGTCGATAACATCCACAATGAGTGTTCCCTCAACATAATTTCGGGTGTGAATTTGCTGACTGTCTGCAGCACTATAGCCGTAACGACCATAGTAACCACCCGTATGCGTACTGTAGACCTTGGTCTTATCTTTGGTCACGACAAAGTAGCTAACCAGCACATCGGCTTCGTTTTCAGAGGCTTCTTCAATACCCGCTTGTTCAAGCGAGTCTTCAATAGCGTTATTCAAACGGCTGCGGTCAATATCACTTAATAACGGGTTTTTAATATGCTCGTCGCCAATCACGGCAAAACTGTCGACTTCGGCGAAGTTGTAACTGTTGCTGTAGTCTGTTTTTGGGGCATAGGTAGTCGAACATGCACTTACTATCAACGCTAGTGGTAAAGCGACAAATACAGATTTTTTCATATTCATTACTCCTAAGAAGTACGTTAATAAATCGTTGTATTCGTATAGTAGTCGCCGTTTTTTATGCAGGCCAATGACTCTTTCGCATTGAACTTATGCATTGTGTGCATATCACCCTATACTGAGAGCATGGCAATGTGTAAAACCGTAAGGAAGAAAAAGTGGCCGATATCGAGCAGCGCTTGTCGCGCATTGATTTGAATTTGTTGGTGTCTTTAAGTGTGTTGTTGAGAGAGCGTAACGTAAGCAAAGCAGCTGAAATGCTCTACTTATCGCAATCAGCAATGAGCCGAACGCTACAGCGATTACGCGACTTATTTGATGATCCGCTGTTTCATCGAACAAGCAGGGGAATAACACCTACCGCCAGAGCGCTTGAACTAGAGCTAATGTTGCCGAAAGTGTTAGCGAATTTGTCTAGCATTATTGAGCCCCCTGATTTTCATCCGGAAACTGCAGAGAGGACGTTTTCGATATCAATGCCGCCAATTATCAGTCAGTTAGCAAGTGTGCCGTTAATTACGTATTTGCAACAGCATGCGCCTAATATTGCCATTGAAGAACATCCTTTACCGATTGTACCAACGAAATGGCTTGAAGATGGCACCGTTGATTTTGCATTGCATATTATAGCGCCTGAGGGAGGCCAGTATGCAGTACATAGTTTAGGAGAGTTTTCACCAGCAATATATGGTCGAATTGGTCACCCACTGACACTGCGGTCTCATGTGACACTGGATGACTGTTTGTCATTCAACTTTGTTGAACTGAAGGTTGATGCCAGTGTTGATATGCACATTAAGCACCCGTTGAATGAACGATTATTTAGCGGTGACAGCCGCAAAAAGGTTATTTTTCAAAGCTACCAACTAAACTCATTGCTGGGTGTGGTTGCCAACACTGATTCTTTATATGTTGGTTTTGACGCATTGACCGTTGCGTCTGAGCAGCGAGCCAAACTAGTCCCTATTTATCAGTTCAGTTTGCCGGAAGAACAACAAGTGGCACTGTTTTTAATCAGTCATGAACGGGTGGCGAATTCGCCTGCCCACCAATGGATGGAGCAGACGATCAAGCTAATTCTTAATGAGACGGTTCGCTCGCCAGAGACTTAAAGCGCCATTCAACACCCTGTTGAGGCGAACTTGGCACTAAAAACGACAGTACTAATGAACATGCCGCGAAAGCGGCGCCAACGAAAAACACCCAGCTAGGATTTGTTAACCAAACAACACCAAGCAATGCTGGAATTACCACAGCGGCAATATGGTTTATCGAGAAACTAACTCCTGCACTCGCGGCAATATCCTCCGGCTCTGCAATTTTCTGGAAGTAGGTCTTAATGGCAATAGCCAGTGCGAAAAGTAGGTGGTCAACCACATATAAAATGGCGGCAATGTAGCCCGTTTCAACCAGTCCGTAGGCGATAAACAATAGCACCAAGCCGGTATATTCAAATATCAACGTTTTACGCTCACCAACTCTGCCTATGAACTTGCCGATGGTTGGGGCAAATAGCCAATTAAACACATAGTTGATAAGGAATAGCGCGCTAATTTCTGCCACGCTATAACCAAACTTTTCAACCATCAAGAAGCCTGCAAACACAACAAATATTTGTCGGCGCGCGCCTGAGAAAAACGTGAGTAAATAAAATAACCAATACTTCTTTCTAAGTATGAGCTTCTTGTGCTGTTCGGTTGGCGATGGAAATTGCTTAAAGGTTAACGCAAGTAAAACAACCAGTATTAAGGCCAAGCCGCCAAACAAGGCATATGTTGCTTGATAAGACCACGCAAACTGGTCCATTAACAACCACACACTAGAAAAAGCCAGTAGCGATGCGATCGACTTGGCTGACAGCATTTTGCCCATAAAGTGCGCGGTTTCGTCTTTTTTAATCCATTGAAGTGTCAGTGATTGATTCACTGTCTCGAAATAATGAAAACCTATACTCATAATGACGGTAGTAATGTACAAGCCAAAAGCGCTGGGGAAAAAGCCGGTAATAGCTACGCCGATGGCGGTAATGGCAAGTGATAATAGCGCAAACTTTTGTTCTTTTATGAACAGTAGAACGTACACTGCGGTAAAGGCTAAAAAGCCGGGTACTTCACGTAAACTTTGTAATATACCGATCTCTTTACCGGTAAAGGCGGCTTTCTCGACGACAAAGTTATTGAGCAATACCATCCAGATTGAGAAGACCAGTGGCATAATAAACGCCATGGCAAGTAACAGATGTTGAGGGGTATTAAAGCGAGCAGGTAAAACGGGCATTAAGGGTCCTTATTAATAGGGGGAGAGAGTGTGCGACAGCAAACTGCACCATTTACCTTGGCATATTTTACGCCACTTTAAGCCTTTTCCAAAGTACCCGAAAGTTATATTCGATATAAAATCATTCCAATGTGCGTGAAAGTATATTACAACGGGTAAGGTCACATTACTGTTGTTAGCTAACTTGTTGGGAAGTCTATGAATTCATTAATTAGTGCGCTGAGCGCTGCGACAAATCAGTTTCGGTTTAAAACCAAGTTTACTTTGCTTGCCATTGTATTCTTTATCCCCTTGATTGCCGCGTTTTTGTGGATTGTGGAAGGGCAACGAAGCAAGATTGAATTACTAAGCCAAGAACTTGTTGGGCACCAGTTAATAGAGCAATTAATTGCTATTGAGCAATCGATTTATTCAGCCGACAACATTGGACAGGCGCGCAGTACCGCAACTGCGTTAGCTAAAGCCATTAAACAACAAGCGCTTTTATCGCCGGTGAAAGCAAAGGTTGGCCAACTTCAACAACTATTAAGCGAGCACCAGCTCAGTTCAACTGATATTTCATTGACTAACGTTGCCGATATTTATGAATTAACCTTGTCGTTGCGTGAAAATATCGCGGCAATTACAGGATTGAGCCGAGAGGGTGATGCGAGTATTTTCTATTTATCAGAATTAGGCCGTTTGCGTTTACCAGCATTGCAGGAGTACGTCGCTCGAACAGGTTACCTTGCCACCAACATCATTAACAGCGACGGCTTTAATGCAGCCTCTTATACCTTACTTGTATCGTTAAACAACCGTATTGATGAAATTCAAAATCAATTTGATAAGTCTGAAATGCAATTAGAGCGTGTAGATAAAGCTACTGCGCAGAAACTTGCTAATCAACTCGACAGTGTTATTACCAATATTGATAGCTTCCAACGTTCGTTAACAAGTGACGTTATTAACCCTGACAGCATTCAATGGTCAGTGAACGATAGTAAACGTGCTGTCGAGCCTGCATTGTCTGCAATTGTAGATGTAGAAGCGACCATTAATAAAATGCTAACGGAAAGACTGCAAGCAGCTAAGTCTAGTCAAGTCAGTTCACTTTGGATTTTAGGCGTATTACTTACCTTTGGTGTTCTGCTGATTGCAGCACTGTTGTTTGTGATTTATTGGTCAATTAAATCAAATGCTGCTGAATTGCAGCGCGCTGCAACAACAATGGGCGATGGTGATTTTTCTCAAGCATTATCGACAGATAGCAAGGATGAATTTGGTGATATCACCAATAGCTTTGTTCAAATGCAGGGTAAAGTAAAAGCGTTGCTACAGCTTGTACAAACAGATATTGAAAAGCTTGATCACGACACCACTAATATTCGCCAAATGACCGATAACATGGAACATCAGGTTGCTGACCAGCAAGAGAACACGCATGGGGTTATTGCGGCAATTACCGAGCTTTCTCAGTCAGTACAATTGATTGCCACAAATACAGACAATGCCCGTGAAGTGACTCACGAAGCTAGCGAACATGTTAACGGCGGTCAGCAAATTATCTCGGATACAGCGGCCGTCATTACAGATATCTCGAAAGAAGTAAATTCAACGGCTCAGGTCATTGATACCCTGGCCGGCAACACCACAGAAATTGCACAGTTTGTTAGCGTTATACGTGAAATTGCCGATCAAACGAACCTTCTTGCACTGAATGCGGCAATCGAAGCGGCGCGGGCTGGTGAGCAGGGCAGAGGTTTTGCCGTGGTTGCAGATGAAGTACGCAACCTAGCTGGTAAAACACAAGATGCTACCGGAGAAATTCAAGCCATTATTGAGAAGTTGCAACAAGGTACACAAGAATCTGTTCAGGCGATGACGCAGGGCGTAGAGCAGGCAGATAAAGGTGTTAAACAAACCGAGCTAGTGTCAGCCTCGTTCCACGAAATTACACAATCTGTGAATAACATTGTTGAAGGTACCGACCAAATCTCAGCAGCAGTTACTCAGCAAAACAGTATGCTTGGCCATATAGATGAAAATACCGAGAACATCTCAAAAGGTGCGGATACTATTCTACATTCAGCGCATCAAGCGGCGCAGGCGGCAAGCAGTTTGTCTGAATTGGCTGATGACTTAGCTAAGCAGTTAGCCCAATTTAAATTGACCTAGTATCACTTATAATCATCAGAAGCTCTGCTAAAACGGGGAGATAATAGTTTTTAGCAGAGCCCATCTTAACAAGAACCTACCGCTATTTTAGCTTGCGCACTAACATAACAAGAGATAGGGCAGCCAATAGAGCAAATGGCATGCTGCCACCACCAGAACCGCCTCCTGACGAACTGCTAGATGCAGACTGACCACTGGTATTTCCACCGCTTGTTTGGCTTGATGTGAAATTTGCGGTAACCGAGGTTTTAGCATCGCCAGTAATGATGCATTCGTTGTACCCCTTACTCGTCGCAAAGGTGAACACATTGGTATTAAAAATACCGGTTGCTATGTCTTGATATCCATCATTATTCATATCTAACATAGCCGTTGCTGTAACGCCGTCACCGAAGCCGCTAAATACTTCAGCCTCGCCAAAGCCACTCTCAGTGCGAGTTGCAAGTTTTAAAACAGAGGGGCGGTAGTGGCTAGAGAGCACATCAATAGTACCATTGTCGTCTATATCACTGAGGGCAACACCGTAAGCGTTCGAACCGCTAGCGACTGCAGTTTTGGTTACCTCCATGGATTCTCTGCTTAGTGCATAAAGCGACACGTCACCGGTAGTAATTTCTGCAGTGGCCAATTCGACACTATTCGTCGCCTCATCAACATATGCATCCAGCGTTATGGCAGCAAGGCTAGATACTTCAACACTGGCTGAAAACTCGTCTTGCCCATTGTTGACGAACCAGCCTGTTTTCTCATTTCTAATACTGCTAACAAGGTCAGCCAAGTTGCCACCTGTATTTGCTGTGAATGAAGAAATAGCTAAGTCAGGCGAATTATCTTGGTTAATGTCTGCAACCGCCAAGCCATAAGCGCGTGTGCCGGATACAACAATATCTTTCGTAAAAGTAAATTGGCCACTTCCACTGTTGCTGTACAACTTGATCACATTGGCACCATATTCAGTCACCAACAGATCTTGATGGCCATTATTGTTCCAATCATAAAACGCCAGTGCTGCCGGGTAGTTCAAATTGGTGTCTAAAATGGTTTTGTCAAAACTGCCATTACCATTATTAGTGAGTGTGCCTATTTGCCCATCAAACAGGCTGATGTACGCCAAGTCATGATGACCATCAGAATCAATATCAGCTTTGGCTAGTGTTTTAGCGCCATTTGTTACACCGCTAAAGGTATTAAACTCAGTATTGAACAACATACCATTACCAGCGTCACATCGTTGGCCACTCCAACCCTCAAATTCGCTATTTGAGGTACTGGTTGGTATTAACGTATTAACCGCAAGTTCATTGGCAATGCTGCAGTTTTCTTGGCAAGTGATCTCAGCTTCTTTGGCGTTTACTGTTCCGCTGCCTGCTATCGTAATGTCGATATCGGCAGCCAATGCTGCTGTCATTGTACTCAGTGTAAAAAGGCCTAGTCCCAGTTTCTTCATGGTTGGTACTCTTTTGATGAAAGTTAGGCACTTTTCTAAAGCGAACATTGAATATCTGCAATGATGCAAGGATAATGGAAATCTGATGGAATTATTTAACAAATAAAAACAAGCGGTTAGAACACATGCAGGGAAAGAGTAAGTTCTTGGTTGGTGACTATATTGTTGAACCATCACACAACAGAATCACGTTGAAAGATAAAGAATTTTCCATTGAACCTAAGATCATGGAAGTGCTTTGCTACCTGTGTGAACATCCCGACAAGGTGGTCAGTAAGCAAGAATTTTTGGATGCCCTTTGGCCCGGACAAACTCTAGGGCAAGAAGTTATCACCCGAGCTATTTTTGAACTGCGCAAAATATTCAACGATAGCGCCAAATCACCTCAATATATCAGTACAGTAACTCGCAAAGGGTATTGCTTTATTCACCCTGTTTCCTTGCCGGAAAACATCCAAAAAATAGAACCAAGCGACCAGCAATCTGCTCCTGAAGTAAAACGCAAAATAAATACTAACGTGATGTTGTTTGGCCTAACGTTAGTTGTTTTTGCATTTGCGTGGATGCTGTTGAACAAAGAATTCGAGGGGCAACACACTCAGCAAAATGTGAGCGCTGAAACAACGCTACTTAGCCATAATTATCAACGTGTTGGGCAAGCGAGCTTTTCCGCTAATGGCGAACAACTTATTTTCGCTGCTCAGCAAGATGACCAATACGTTGTTGTTATCAAAACTCTCGCCACTCAGCAGCAACAGGTTGTGCTTACATCTGACAACCGAATCGTCTCGCCTGTGTTACTAAACAATAACGACTTTATTTATGGCATGTGCGAAACCAATAGCTGTGACATTCAACGTTTTGAGCAGGCAAATGGCAGCTCTACAGCATTTGGGCTTTCTATCCCGTTCTTACGAAAGCTAGCACTGAATAGCGATGCAACGCTCCTGTTGTTGGATAAAGGTGGCAGAAGGCAACGAAGCTTTGCCATTTTTAACATTGCAGAGCAGCGTTTTCTCGATATGCCTGACCTAAAAGATGTTCGACAACCCGTATTCGATGCAGAAACGAATCACGTGTTTTATTTAGTCATTGCTGAAAACGGGCATACCCAGTTGAAGCGCTTTGATATCTTTGAGCAACGTATTAAGCCCGTGAATGTCGAATTTGACCAAGTATTCTCTATTGCGAATGGAGCAACAGGGCAGTTGTGGGTGTCGGCACGACGACAAGGAAAATCGGGTATTTGGCTATTAGATTTATCAACATCGTCATTAATGCATGCGGTGGCCGCTACTCCTGGAGACGTTGTCTCAGCGCTGGAATATCATGTAGCAACAGACCGACTTGTCTATCAAAGCAATAAGCGAAACATTGATATTGGCATTGAGGGCTTGCCAATTGAACCCAAACACCTGAACAGCGACCTTATTGATATGAACGCTGTATATCTGCCGCAGCAAAAAGCGCTAGTTTTTGCCTCTAACCGTTCAGGTTTCTACGAGCTTTGGAAGGCGACACAAGGCAAAGTGGAAAAGCTGACAGACGTTAGTGCCAATGTGATAGAACGCCCCATCGTTTCAACTGATGAATCGCTGCTTGCGTTTGCCTTCTCTGCGTTAAATAAAACGGCCATTCGTATTTTTGATATCGAAAAAAGAGAAATTATACAAGCGGCTGAATTGCCTGAAAAAGCGCATCTGCTTAGCTGGAAAAAAGATAAGTCCGGCATTTATTACAGCTCGCCAACGAAAGACAGTTACGCCATCTATTTCCTATCACTTGAGGATAAATCCGCGACCACCGTAGCGTTGAATGCTGGTGTGCTCTATCAAGAAGATGACGCCGGGAACCATTACTTTGGCAACATGGCTACGGCCCATTTAATGAAGCAGTCACAAGCCGGAGAAGTCAGTTCAGTATTCGGTTTACCGAGAAGTGCATTGCCTATTCTAGCGCATCAAGCCATGGTTAACGGGCAACGCCTCTATTTTGCTAATCGCACGCAACAAGCGAGAACAATTTCATCAGTCAATCTGCAGGATATGTCGGAATCAACTGCTTTAACTTTGCCGAGTAATGCCTTTGTGACGCAACTCGGTTACGACCAGCAAGTATTTGCTGTTTACGACCAGCTTGTTTTTGATGATCAACAACTGATGACCACGAGTTTTAGCCCGAAACAATAAACTGGTACTAAGGTACAAGTTAAAACTACACCATTATTTTTTAGACTGATGATTCACGTAAATTGGGGAATCATTATGTTAAAAAATAAGGTCGCGTTAATTACTGGGTCAACCAGTGGCATTGGTTTAGCGACAGCTCACGTGCTAGCAGAAAGTGGCATGAACTTGGTCTTACACGGCTTGCTTAGTGATGAAGAAGGCCAAGCGCTGGCGCAGAAATTTGAGCAGTCATACGGTATTTCTGCTTTGTTTGATAACGCCGATTTGCGAAACCCCGAGGCGATAAAAACCTTCTGTCAACGTGCCAAAGACAGCCTAGGTAGTATCGACATTCTAGTCAACAATGCCGGTATTCAACACACTGAAGCGGTTGATACGTTTCCTGAGTCAAAATGGAATGACATTATCGCCGTAAACCTATCGGCGGCATTCTATCTTATTCAACAAAGCTTACCCAGTATGAAAGCAAGCGGTTGGGGCAGAATCATTAATATTGCCTCGGTTCATGGCTTAGTTGCATCAGTCAACAAGGCAGCATACTGCGCGGCAAAGCATGGCATTGTGGGGTTAACTAAAGTGGTCGCGCTGGAATGTGCAGAACAAGGCATTACCGCCAATTCAATTTGCCCAGGCTGGGTCGACACCCCATTAATCAACCAGCAAATACAAGATATTTCCGATAAAAATGGGGTGAGCTTTGAGCAAGCCAGTTATGATTTAGTCACGGCCAAGCAGCCACTTCCTGAGATGATGGACCCCAGACAAATTGGCGAATTTATCTTGTTTCTTTGCTCTGATGCCGCCCGCTCAATGACCGGCGCTTCATTACCTATGGATGGCGCTTGGACGGCCCAGTAGTGCCATACGTAAATAGCTGATAGTTTCGAGGAGCCAATATGACTGACATCACCAATACAAACGATATTGCAGATATATGTGATGGTGAGAAAACCCGCCGTAAGGTCATGGGCGATATGTTTGTCGATACTGCGTTAGCCAATGCCACGGAACTGACACAGCCGCTTCAAGACTATATCAATGCGCATGGTTGGGGCTCTACGTGGCAAAGGGATGGGCTTGACCTAAAAACGCGCAGCTTAGTTACTGTTGCTATGCTTGCGGCATTGCGCGCGCCCAATGAGCTAAAAGGCCATGTTCGTGGCGCGCTAAACCTTGGTGCGAGCAAAGAAGAAATCCAAGAAGTACTGCTACATTCCGCTGTTTATGCAGGTGCACCCGCAGCACAAGAAGCGTTTAGAGCAGCGGCTGAAGTGCTTGGTGATATTGCAGAATAGTAACTATCTGCTTGGTGCCAAACGTGGAAGAAAATGGACCAAGCCGTAGCAGTCCCGCACTTAGTTGGCTTGTTATGAAACAGTTGTTTCTTTATTTGTAATGTCTTCTGTTTGTTCCTCAACTTCCGAAAGAGAAACTCGATACTTTCCGTAAGACTCGTTCAGACTTGAGCTAATAACTAAGATCGCGACAGGTATGGCTGCTAAATAAGACGTAATGGAACCGATTTGGTTTGCTAAAGGGTCATTGCCTCCTGTAACAACTAATCCAACCATAGCTCCCACCATACCACCTACTAAAGAGAATGGGATTGCAAATACTATGGTTTTCCATGTTATGTTCCACCAAATACGCTAAGCAATTTTGAAAGAGGGCTTAATTTCATTATCCATTTATTGAATTCCTTTGAGTTTAACGCTTTGCTGAGCGGTAAAAAATAGTTTGGCTAAAATAAGCAACGAAGGAGCGCAAGCCAAGCGTTTTTCGTCCTTTTGAGTAACTTGTTAGCAGTACCTACACCGTACTTTCTTGGTCTTCAGTTATATCTTTGTATATTAATGACAATATGCCGATTTCAATAATTGCCACAATACCCCAGACAAAAGCTATTGATGCCGTGTAAATGTGAGAGTCAAAGCTTGGCAAGTAAGAAATAATTAAATCCGTAATAACTGGTAATAAACCCACACCTATAAATAGCTTTGCAGAGTAGTCGTCAGAGATATTCCAAGCGGATTGAATAGATAAACTATGATCTAGAGCTGCTGATGGCAAGACAATCGCAAGTCTCGACCAAATATACGCTGTCATTAAGGTTGTAATTAAACCAATAATAAAGAGAATTGCTTGATTTTCTGTACTCTGAGCCAACTCAATTAAGTACTTACCAAACATAGCCATAATGACAATACCAACCAACATCATAACTATATTCAGTGCGATGAATTTTTTGATGAAACGAAAATCTCTTCTTGTTAATTTGAATAGTTCTTTTATCGAGGCATGTTCATTTAAAATGAATGATCTGTGAGTATGAACGATAGATTTAGCTAATATTATTAAAAAGGCGAATATACATAAAAATAACAAAGGTATATAGCCGAACTCTTGCGATTCAGGAGAAAATTTGCTTTCAATATCGATTGAATACAGCCCAATTCCTATAACAATTAATGTAACCAAAGCGGGTAAAAAATTCCTAATAAACAAGATCTTATCCTTGTTAAAAGTGAAGAAGGCTTCTGCTATTATATTTTTAACTTCCATGTCGAAATTTACACCTAATTTAAAGTACTGCTAACGCTTTGCTAAGCGGCAATAAAATAGCTGGCTAAGATTAGCGAGGGACGAGCAAAAGCCAGCTGTTGATTGTCCGCTTGAGCAACTTGTTATATTTATTTTTGATTTATAATTCGACAAATAAGTGTGTTTTTATTTACGTATACACTTGAGTTAGATTTAGCGTGATTATTGAAGTAATATTTTGTTGTGCCATTTGGAAAGTGTTTAACACTCATACCGTCGTTGGCAGAGCTAATATTATCCCAATTTCTGGCAGAACTTTCTCGACATTGCAACATGCAAGACTTAGCTGTGGCGCACTCGATATTTTCAGTTATAACACCTGCAGGCTGTTGGTTTTTTGCAGCATTTGCAGGTGCGCTGAAAGTAGTAAATGCAATAACTGCAATTGAAAGTATTTTTATCATCTTAACTCCGTATTATGAATAAATATAACAGTATATTATGTAGACGTCTCAGTAATATCCGTCCACGATTAGCCAGTTAAACTACCAGAAATCTAATGTAATTCAATCCGTTAACAACAAAACACAATCAATTATTTACGTTTTTGGAGATATTACTGAGACCTCATAGTAATATCCCGTTGTATCAATCAGCTTTTATTTAAGTATTTCATGATGTTAAGGGAATATTTTGTGTAGCTTGGGGATTTACTGATAATTCTCAGTAATGTCGGGTCAATGTCGGATTTTCGCTCATAGCTGATGCTTTGAGCAGCTATTAGCTCTACACCATTTATCAAAACTGCATTTCAGGCACGTGCTCAGGCACAACTAGCTCACCAGCAGTAAGTTTTATAATCTCTTCTACCGATACACCGGGAGCGCGCTCTACCAGATGAAACTTGCCGTCTTTGATATCGATAAGTGCTAAGTCGGTGAGTACGCGTTTAATACACCCTTTGCCCGTTAATGGCAGGCTGCATTGATTGAGCAATTTAGACTCCCCGTGTTTTGATGCGTGGGTCATGGTGACAATAATGTTTTCAGCGCCTGCGACTAAGTCCATTGCGCCGCCCATACCTTTAATCAGTTTGCCGGGAATCATGTATGACGCGATATTACCTTGAACGTCTACTTCAAAGGCGCCTAGTACGGTTAAGTCGACATGGCCACCGCGAATCATCGCAAAAGACTCAGCACTGTCGAATAGTGAAGCACCTGTTGCCATGGTTACGGTTTGTTTTCCCGCATTAATGAGGTCGGCATCAACTTCCTCTTCAGTAGGGAAGGCGTCCATGCCTAATAAACCGTTTTCAGACTGCAACATGACAGACATGCCATCTGGAATGTAGTTGGCAACTAAGGTGGGAATACCTATGCCTAAATTCACGTAGTAACCGTCTTGAAGTTCTTGCGCAACACGCACTGCCAGTTGTTCTCTTGATAAAGCCATGTTTGTGTTCCTTCTACGATGCGGCGCGCACGGTACGCTGTTCAATTCTTTTTTCGAATGTGCCTTTAATGACACGGTTAACATATATGCCCGGTGTGTGAATTTCGTCTGGGTCTAGCTCGCCAGGTTCAACGAGTTCTTCCACTTCCACTACGGTAATTTTGCCCGCAGTTGCTGCCATCGGGTTAAAGTTTCTGGCGGTTTTTCTAAATACTAAGTTGCCGTATTTGTCGGCTTTCCATGCTTTGACGATGGCAAAATCACCAGTGATGCTTTCTTCTAAAATGTACATTCGACCGTCGAATGCTTTCGTGTCTTTACCTTCACCCACCAAGGTGCCGTAGCCTGTCGCGGTATAAAACGCCGGAATGCCAGCGCCGCCTGCTCGCATTTTTTCCGCGAGTGTACCTTGCGGTGTCAGCTCTACTTCAAGCTCTCCGGAAAGTAACTGCTGCTCGAATAAGGCATTTTCACCAACATAAGACGACACCATTTTTTTGATTTGCTTGTCGATAAGCAGTAAACCCAAGCCAAAATCATCAACACCACAGTTGTTTGAAACGACAGTGAGCCCAGTGGTTTTCTTACGCTGAATTTCTTTTATCAGCCCTTCGGGAATGCCACATAGACCAAAGCCGCCAGCAATTACGGTCATATTATCTGTAAGGCCAGCCATGGCCTCTTCGTAGCTGTTAACGACTTTATTAAATCCTTGGCTAAGCCCTTTACTCGTTTCTGCTTTAATTCCGGACATGTCACACCCTATTGGTTGTCTTGATATTTTTTAGGATGTTGGAGGATGATTCTTTTATCAAATATAAAAAATATTGTTATTGATAAATATTTTAAATATAAAAAGTGATAGGGCTGACAGCGAGAGAATCACATGAAGTATCACATCACCTACAAACAATTAGAGGCATTTGTCGTGGTCGCAAAAGCAGGTAGCTTTGCTAAAGCCTGCGAGCAACTTCATATTTCACAGCCTGCACTCAGCATCAGTATTAAGAACTTGGAAGAGCAAATAGGTGGGAAATTGTTCCACCGCACAACGCGAGCCATTGAGCTTAGCCCAGAAGGACGACAGTTTTTAGCGGACGCAGAGCGTATTCTTCTGGACAGTGAAAATGCGTTTGATGAAGTGAGAAATCGATTTCTTCTCAACAAAGGGGTGCTGCACGTTGCCGTAATGCCGTCTTTTGCGAGTGCGAACTTGTCGTCTTATCTCACTGAATTCAAACATCAGTATCCCACGCTTAATATCAAAATATCCGATGTTGTCGCTGAGGAAGCGATAGAGATGGTGAGAGCCGAACGGGCGGAACTGGCCATTACGTTCGATCCCGGAGAACATGACGATTTAGTATTCACGCCCTTGTTTACCGACCACTTTATTGCCGCTGTTCCACATGACCATGTATTAACCAATCAAGCTGAGGTGTCTTGGCAGGCGCTTGCGCAGCAGCCATTTATCGCCTTGCAAAAGCCGTCGAGTATTCGCCACGTCGTGGAGCAATCACTTAAAGTACATGACGTAGCATTGAACGTAGAAATTGAAGCAAATCAGCTGTTAACCATCGCTAAATTAGTGGCAAGTGGTTTGGGGGTGAGTGTTTTACCCAAGCTATTCGCTCATGAACTTCAACAAGAAAACGTGGTGCTTTGCGAAGTGGTTGAACCGGCAATTAGCCGCAATATCGGTATTGTTACCAAAAACCGCAAAGGGCTATCACAGGCCGCGCAGCGTTTTATGACGCTGATGCGTGCGCAGTTCCAGCAAGACTAGCCGTGACTAAATCTAGCTAGAAATAGGCTTGGGTATAGCACTAAAGTGCCATGTCTAAACGGTCGAAATCCTTCCATTATAAACGTGTAGGCGTTTAAACCGTTCACCACCCGTTTAAACACAGACAAGCAAACTCTTAGCATTTAATTCTTAGCATTTAGTTCGTAGTACAACAAAGGGAGCACCCTGATAGATGACATTAGGTAAAACATATCGCAAAAGCATAAAGATATTAGGCGCGTTGTGCTTGCTTTGCATGGCAGGAAAAAGCATGGCGGGCTTTTCACCCATGAGCGACTTTGGCGATAACCCAGGCGATTTAACGGCAAGTTACTTTCAAGCACCTTTGAAGACAAACACGTTAGTGGTGTTGCTGCATGGCTGTGTGCAAAATGGCGAACAACTAGCAACACAAAGTGGCCTTTTAGGGCTGGCGGCCAAGCACTCATTTAATTTGTTGGTACCGCAGCAACACCAGCAAAACAATATCAAAAACTGCTTCAACTGGTTCTCTCCAAAAGACACTTCGCGAGGCAGCGGTGAACTGCAATCTTTGGTCAATATGATTGAGCATGCGGTACAAAACATTGAAACGCCAAACGTATACGTGGTTGGCTTGTCTGCAGGCGGCGCAATGGCTGCCACTTTGTTGTCACAATATCCTGAAAAATTTGCGGCAGGCGCGGTTGTTGCTGGGTTGCCGTACCCTTGTGCAGATAATCTCACCAAGGCGATTTCGTGTATGCGAAATGGTCCATCTGATTCCGTGGAAGAGCTGGTATCGGCCGTGTCGGCGCTTCATCCCAATGAAAACATCACTTGGCCGTCTTTATCGGTGTGGACTGGCGATCAAGACAAGGTTGTTAATCCTACTAACGCCACCTATTTAGCAAAACAATGGCGACGCCTCGCCAAGCTGTCATCAACATCAAAGCAAGTGAAAACTGACGGTGTGACGAAGACCGTGTGGGGAGATGAAAACGGTATACAAGTGGAGCTTGTCGAGATTGAAAACATGGGTCACGGCATGCCAGTAAAGGAAGGTGTTGAAGACGGTGGCAAAGCAGCGCCATTTTTACTGAATTCACCGTTGCCAAGCGCAAAAGAAATTATCGATTTTTGGCAAATTTCAACAGCTAAATAGCCAGTCTTACATCGAAAATAATAAAAATAAATATTAGTAAACAATGATTTATAAGTTTTTTGAGTGGCATACTACTATAGTACAAATTCTTTTTTCGAACTCATCATATAGAGTTTAAAACAGTGAACAAGCTTGCACTCAAAAAACAAAATTAAATAAATAAAAGTAGAGTATCGGGGAAGAGTATGAAACAAGGCATAAGTAAAAAAAGTTATCTTGCTTTTGCTATTACAGCGGCTATTGCAAGCCAGTCTGTAAACGCACAAGACGCTAACGCTGAACAAGAGGCTGATGCCGGTCTAGAAAGAATTGAAGTCACGGCGCGTAAGTCAGTCGAAAGTCTTCAAGAAGTGCCAGTGGCGGTAACCTCCATTAGTGCTGATGAACTTTCTGAACGCGGTATTGAAGTGATTACTGAAGTGCAGCAATTCTCTCCGAACACAACACTACAGCGCAGTCGTGGCACCAACTCAACAATTACTGCGTTTATCCGTGGTGTTGGTCAGCAAGATCCACTTTGGGGCTATGAAGCGGGTGTGGGTATCTACATTGATGATGTTTACATGGCGCGTCCACAAGGTGCTGTGCTTGACTTGCTTGATGTTGAGCGTGTTGAAGTACTGCGCGGTCCACAAGGTACCTTATACGGTAAAAATACCATAGGTGGTGCCATCAAATACGTCACCAAAGAAATGTCAGGTGACACCGAATTTAAGATTCAAGGCACCGTGGGTGACTACAGCCAAACCGACCTAAAAGTGACAGGACAGCTGCCAATTATTGAAGACCAACTTTACTTTGGCTTTGGTGTGGCTAGCCTTGAACGCGATGGCTTTGGTGAATTTCTTGAATCAGACCTCCCTGGCCAAGACAAGGAAAACTACAACAAGGATGTCATGGCCTATCGTGCAACACTGGAATATCGTCCGACCGACGAACTATTTTTCCGTTTAAATTATGACAAAACGGAAGATGACTCGAATGCGAAAGGCGGCTATCGCTTATTGCCGAGTATTCTTACTGATGCGCCAGTACCTGACAGTGTTTATGACTCGTACACCAGTTTGCCAACATGGAACGAAGTTGAGCTTGAAGGTATAAGCTTCACCGCGCGTTGGGATATTTCAGATTACACCAGCTTGAAATATGTGGCGTCATCAAGAGAGAGCTACTCGCCAACCAATATCGACTTTGACAATACGCCGCTACGTATTTTCGATGTACCAGCCATTTATGATGATGAGCAAACCTCGCACGAATTACAGCTGAATAATTACGGTGACAACTACAAGTTCGTGTCTGGTTTGTACTACTACGACGGTGAGTCATGTGGTCAGTTTGAAGCAATATTAGAAGTACTGGGCAATGCACTGGGAGCACCTGGCCTTACCCGAGAAGTCAGCGGTTGTAACAACTCAAAAAGTACGGCGGTTTATGCACAGTTAAGTTATGACTTTACCGACAAGTGGTCAGTCACTGCTGGTGCGCGATACACCAAAGATGAAAAAGATGCCTACGTAAATAACGGCTTAATTTTCGATACTGTATACCCAGAATCTGGTTGGATACCGGGTTATGTAAGGCCTGAAGGCGACTTAGTGCCTGAAGTGCTTAATGACGATGAAGAATGGTCGAAATTCACGCCGCGTCTTGGTGTTGAATACCAAGCTAACGATGATTTGATGTTCTTTGCAAGTTTCGCTCAAGGCTTTAAGTCAGGTACCTTTAACCCGCGTGCAACTACCGCAGAGCCAGCAGCAGATCCGGAAGAAGTTGATTCGTTTGAAATTGGTATGAAAAGCGAATGGTTAGACAATCGATTGCGTGCGAATGTCACGTTATTTGCCTTAGACCACAAAGATCGTCAATACATCTCTGTACTACCTGGTGAAACGGCAGCAGACTTAAATCAACGTTTGGGCAATATTGGTGAGTCAGACGCGACTGGTGTCGAAATAGAAATGACCTATTTAGCCACAGACAACTTATTGCTTTCAGCGGCAATAGGCACGATTGACTCAGAGTTTAAAGAGGTGATTGATTACGATGAAAATGGCGAGCCATTTGATAAGTCAGACAGCTTTACTATCTCGAACACGCCAGACTACACCTTTAACCTAGGTGCGGATTACACCGTTGAATCCAGTTATGGTGACTTTGTCTTTAATGCTAGCTACTACTACCGTGATGACTATGTACTGTTCGAAGAAGATAGTTTGTTAACACAAGATGGTTACGGCTTGCTTAACCTTGGTATCAATTGGTATGGCGTCGACGGTAACTGGAGCGCAGGCTTACACGCTAAGAATGTTACTGATGAAGAGTACATGATTGGTGGTTACCAGTTTGTCGCACCTCAAGATGATGGTAGCTACCTACCGGGGCTGGGTGGTGATAACACGCTTATTGGTTATTTTGGTGACCCGAGAACCATTAGTTTTACGGTGACTTACCAATTTTAATGTCGGTTCCTTTCTGTAGGCATGACGTTTGAGCTGGCTTTCGCTGGCTCTTTTTTTCATAATGAAAATAAAACGGAGTACGTATGACAGCAGCTAAAGTCGCTATTGCGGATGACCATCCTTTATTTCGCACAGCCCTTAAACATGCGATTGCCGAGTGTTTGGCAGGCGAGACTACTGTAGAGGCGGAGAGCTTCGGTGAGCTGTTAACGATTGTTGAGCAAACACCCAGTATTGAAGTGGTCTTTTTAGATTTGCATATGCCCGGCAACGATGGTTTTTCAGGGCTTGCCCAGCTACGAAACCATTACCCAGATATTGTGGTGATTATGGTGTCATCTGATGATCACGCGATGACCATGCAAAAAGCGATTAGCTTTGGCGCAGCCGCGTTTATCCCCAAATCAGCTGATTTATCCGTGATTGCTGAAGCTATCAATACCGTTTTGCAAGGGGAAGTGTGGTTGCCTGAGCATGATGGAATGGCACAAAGCCAAGAGGTTATGTCTGAGCATATGCAGCTGTCTGAGCAATTATCGCAGCTGACGCCGCAGCAATATGTGGTGCTGCAACTTATTGCAGACGGCCAGCTTAATAAGCAAATCGCCTATGATTTGGACATTAAAGAAACAACCGTGAAAAAGCATGTCTCTGCTATTTTGCAGAAGCTTCAAGTGAATAACCGTACGCTTGCAGGACTGAAATATCAGCAATTGATGCTGACCCCTGCCAGTCAAGACTTAGCCTCTTAACGGCCGGTCATGTGTTTAATCAATCATTTGCTTAATCAATCGGCGCAATGCCAAGGATTTTACTGGCTTTCTAAGGAACTGAAAGTTTGCGTTGCTGGTGTGTTGCCTAACTTGTTCTGATGGATCCGCGGAGCAAATAACACAGGGAATATGCCACTGCTTTTCGTGCAATAACGCTTGTACTAAATCGACACCGTTTTGCCCTTCATCTAAATGGTAGTCGGCAATAATGAGGTCAGGTTGAACAGGTGTATTTGCCAATTCATTATTGACTTCACTCGCGTCTGTCGCCGCAATAACGTGACAACCCCATTCTTCCAACTGAGTTTTGATCGCTGTTAGCATCAGCGGCTCGTTATCAATAACAAGTACGTTGATATTAAAGCCTTCCTGACCTTTTGATTCTGGCGTTGGCAATTCTTTTGATGGTTGAGCCGGTTTAGCCGCTATTGGCACTTCCACACTAAAACACGTGCCTTTACCCACTGTTGAGCGCACTGAAATGGTCAGTCCAAGGAGTTTTGCAATGCGGTCGGAAATGGCAAGCCCTAAGCCTAACCCAGGTACTTCGCGTGTTTGTTCTAAACGCTCGAATTCATGAAATATTTGCTGCTGTTTATTTTCTGGAATGCCGGGACCGTTGTCCCAGACCTCAAGACGGATAGTATGCTTTAGTCGTCTAACGCCACAGACAATTTTAGCAGAATGGCTGGCTCTATTTTTACTGTCGTTGCAATAATGCACGGCATTGGATAAGAAGTTTTGCAGGATTCGTCGTAAGTGTCTTTTGCTGGTGTTTACATAGCACTGGCTAGGTACCATAGACAACTTAATGTCTTCTTGTTCAGCCAACGCAATGAATTCGTTACTCAGCGGCGATAGTAGCTCAGCGATAGGAAATACTGTGACTTCTGGCTGCTCTGAACACCCATCTAAGCGGGATATTTCTACTAAATCTGACAGTAAGGCCT
Source organism: Thalassotalea euphylliae (assembly GCF_042682785.1). Lineage (GTDB taxonomy): Bacteria > Pseudomonadota > Gammaproteobacteria > Enterobacterales > Alteromonadaceae > Thalassotalea_F > Thalassotalea_F euphylliae. The sequence goes on from NZ_JBHUIB010000012.1 coordinate 124,562, forward strand.
CAACCACGTTAAGCGAGTCGTCGATATGATTAGCGATAGTTTGAAGCTCATCATCTTGTACCTTCTTTTTCAGCATGTCGGTAAATAAAGACAAGGCATTAAATGGCTGCATTAAATCGTGACTTGCCGCTGCGAGAAAGCGTGTCTTACTGGAGTTTGCCGATTCTGCTGCTGCGGTTGCAGTTTGCAGTTCTTGTGTGCGTTGTTGGACGCGCTTTTCTAATGTTTCGTTGGCAAGTTGCAGCGCTTGTTCTGCTTTGATGTGATCAGTAATGTCTGAATAGGTACTAACAAAGCCGCCGCCTGGCATGGCTTGTCCTCTAATTTCTAACACCACGCCATTTGGCATTGTTCGTTTAGCATAGTGGCTTCGCCCTGCGCGCATGTGTGCTATGCGTTTAGATAGAAGCTTTTCTTTATCCTCACCAGTAATGATACCGCGTTCGATGTTGTAACTTATCAGCGCCTTAATGGGGATGCCTGCGATAACCATGTCTTCGGGATAACCCAAAAGCTCTATATAGCGCTGGTTCCAAGCGACAAGTCGCATATCAGCATCGACAACGCTGATGCCTTGTTCAATATTCTCTACACCGGATTGCAGCAGTTCACGGTTGAACTCAAACATTTGGCTGGCTTCATCGACAATGCTGGCAACGTCTTCTAGTTTGACATCTTGCGGTGTGGTGGCTGCGCGCATCACCATGCGTGTCGATGCAGAGCCAAGGACACCAGAAAGTTGCAGGCGTGTGTATTCAACCAGTGCTTCACTATTTTGTTGACGGTTAATATTGTGTTTTTGCGCGTAATCAAGCAGTTCGTCTGCAGCTTGGGTGTTAATGAAACGCTGCAGCAGGTTGTATAAATCTTTTGTAGAAAGGTGACGTTCTAGCTGGCTTTGTTTTTTCCCCACGAAAAGCTCTGCTTGCAGCTTCTCGCCAATAGTTTGATTGGAAAGTAGGGTGAAAGCGATATAACACAGTAGGTTAGCCGTTAAGCTGAAAAACACTCCATGACTAATTTTATCCAGTTCAGTGATACCGAATAGCGCCGTTGGTGTTAGCCAGCTAATGTGCCAAGGGCCATGATTCACCCAGTCTGCGGTTGAGAATAGTAATGGCAACATCAAGGTGTATAGCCACACAAGACCGCCAACCGTTAAACCAATAACCGCAGCTTTTGTTGTTGCTCTTCGCCAATAAAGCGCGCCGATAATGGCAGGTGCAAATTGAGAGAGAAGTACAAACGACATTAAGCCGATACTGGCAAGGTGATTTTGCTGATCAATCAAGCGTTCAAACGCGAAAGCAAGAAAGAGAATAACGGCGATTGCGATACGTCTGAGTAAAATGAAAAAGCCTGATAATTGCGGTGCTTCTTTTGTTTTAAATAGCCGGAACTTGAGGATGGTGGGCGTTAATATTTCGGTTGAAATCATAGTGCTGAGCACGATGGCAGCCACCACCACCATGCTTGTTGCTGCCGCTAATCCGCCGACGTAAGCGAAAACACCTAACCATGCTTGTTGATGAAACAAAGGCAGGCTCAGCACGAATGTGTCTGGGTTTATACTGCCACCAGGAAACGTTACTTGCCCAGCGATAGCGATAGGTAACACAAAGATATTGATGGCAATTAAATACAGAGGGAATTGCCACCTTACGGCACTTGGCCCTTTGGTTTGATGATTCTCAATCATCATCATATGGAACTGTTGCGGCAGAATGAAAATGGTAATTGCCCCAAGTACCGCTTGTGCCACCGACAGATAAATCGTATTGCCAACAGGCAGTTCAGGTAAATTTGCTTGTTGCTCTGCCAGGTCGCCAAAGCCATCAAAGATAAAGAAAGTCGCGAAAATACCCACCGCACTTAACGCGACAATTTTAATCACTGAACTAAAGGCTATGGCTAACACTAGCCCAGGGTTTTGCTTACTGACCGAGATATGGCGCGTTCCAAACAGGATACTAAATGCAATAAGGACGAGGGTGACAATAAAAGCTGTACTGATGCCAATTTCAAAGGTACCCGTGAGTAAGTCGAAGCTGGTACTAATCGCCCTTAATTGTAGCGCGATATAAGGAATAGTGCCGATTAGCGCCACTAAGGTCACCATGGCAGCGATCTGCGGCGATCTGTCATAGCGACAGGCAATAAAGTCGGCAATAGAGGTTAAGTTTTGCTGTTTGATGATGGACAAGATGCGCATCAGCATTGGCCATGCAACGACAAGGCAGAGAATAGAACCAATGTAGATAGGGGCGAGCCATTCGCCTGTATGAGCTGCTTGACCTACCGTGCCGTAGAATGCCCAAGACGTGCAGCTAACACCTAACGCTAAACTGAATACCCAAGGTTTTTGTGCCCAGTGACTATGCTTTTGTCCCCAATAGGCAATGACGAAAAGTAATGATAGATAGGCGATGGAAATAAAGGTGATTAGCCATGTATCTAATGACTGCCAGAGTAACAACTCGCTTCCTTATTTATTTGATGATGTCGCATTTTCTTCCTGAGCTTACCACGTCAATGCGGTTGTGGTAGTGCACTAAGGTAGTACTTATTTTTCGATTACCTTGCGATAACCTTATCGTTAAATTTGCATGAGTTTTAAACTACCATCTATGAAAATAACTAACAAATACTTAGTGGAAGTTCTTGTTTTTCTTAGTTATGTACTTTTCGCCATGGCATGGGTGGGCGGTACGGCTAGCATGACCCAAATCATGGAGTCGATGAACATAGACAGCTTAGCATCGGCAAGCTTTATTAGTGGCGCGGTGACATTCGCTAAAATTGTAGGCACATTCAGCGCCGCTTGGTTAGCGGTTAAATTTGGCGTGAAAATGGCGTTTTTTATTGCCAGTTTGCTTATTGCTTTAGGGCTATTTACACCTTATTCACCAAATTATGAAGTGTTGCTACTAACCCGATTTTTAATGGGGTTAGGGGGGGCGTTTATGATTGTCTACTTCAACCCTATTGTTATGCACTGGTTCGAACCACATGAACGACCTGTCATTAATGGCTTAAATGCAGTCGCATTTAATGTGGGTACCGCCATTGTCTTGTGGTTAATGGCTGATATCAACGCGCTCACCGGCGGTTGGCAAATGAGTTTGACAGTATTTTCTTTGTCTAGCATTTTACTGGCTTTAGCATGGTTGCTGGTTAAATTTGACGGATTTGAACAAAAGACTGTCGCTGACTCATCTCAAACCAGTTATAGCTACGCCGAGGGGCTTAAAGACAAATTCAATTGGGTTTATGCCTTTACGTATTCTGGCTTACTCGCTTTTTATATTTGCTTATTTACCTTTTACCCGAAAGCCGGGATCAGCCAAAGTAAGTGGGTGATAGGTTTTGGTATCGTCGGCACCTTGGCTGGCATTGTGTATAGCAAAAAAATACTGCAACGCATTCCGGTCATTCGTTGGTCAGGCTTGACGATGACAATTAGCTTGTTGGGGCTCTCTTTCGCATCGTCTGTTTGGTTGCAGACACTATCCGCAATCGTACTCGGTTTTTTTATCTTTTTTCCCATTACGGCGCTGGTTTCCATTCCGCACGAATTACCCAATATGACAGGCGAGCGAGTTACTGTTGTTTTTAGTCTTTTCTGGTCAATAAGTTACTTAGCGTCGACCATTATCTTGTGGGTATTTGGCTGGCTAGTTGATAACAATCAAGGTGATTACACTACGTCATTGCTGATGATCAGCATTTTGAGTTTAACGTTTTTCATTGGCAGCTTTTTGTTGCCTGAAACGCAACCTGCCAAGGAGGGCTAATTATGCGTGGTACGGTATCGGAAAAACTAGTTCCTTTTTTAGAACCGGTAAACAATGCAATTGCCGAAATGAAGCGGCTTAATTTGCCTTACGAAGTAGACACTACGCGTGAAAATCTAGAAAAGCTGTCGCAGTTTATGTCAGAGAGCGTTGCTGTTGCGTTGGTTGAAGATAGGGTATTACACCGCGCGGAAAATCCTATTTCTGTTCGAGTTTATAATCCTACACCAGAAAATTCCTTACCGGTTATCCTCCATTACCACGGTGGCGGCCATATGTGCGGCAGTATAGATTTATATGACCCTATCTGTCGTCGGCTAGCTATGCAAAGTGGTGCGATTGTCATTGCGGTAGATTATCGACTAGCGCCTGAGCACCCGTACCCGGCAGGTATTGATGATTGTCAGTATGCGCTCGAGCATTATCAATCCGTTATTGAAGATATGAAAAGCAATGGCGAATTAATCATTGTTGGCGATAGTGCTGGCGGCGCAATTTGTACAACGCTTGCGATGAACAACCAAGCGTCAGATGGGGTGAAGATAGACAAGCAAGTGCTGATTTACCCGAGTGTCGATTACACGATGAGCTGTCCGTCAGTGCTGGAAAATGGCAACGGCTTTTTATTAGAAAAAGAAAAAGTTGATTGGTACTTTGACCAATACTTCCAAAACCAACCTGACGATAGTATCCGAAGATTAGCTTCTCCAATGTTTGGGCGATTTAGCCAACAATTGCCACAATCTTTGGTATTTACGGCGGGCTGCGACCCGTTAAGAGACGAAGGCAGGTTATACGTTCAACAGCTGAGAGATAATCAGGTCTCTGTCTGTCATCACCAGCTGGATGATATGATTCATGCCTTTATGTTGTTGCATGACTTGGTTAAAGATGAATGCGACCAAGTCTACGTGGAAATAGCAAAATTTATTGCTAACAACTAATACCGCTAACACAACAGGCCATTCACATCTGTTTTTGGGTGGTCTTTCCCTTCTTTTCAAAACCTTTAAAGCCAAGCTTTACGATTTCAGCGTACAGGTAAACGCTCAATTTAAACGCCTGTTTAAAAAATTTGATTTTACAATTCTTTCAAGGCAAACTCAGTCGACTACTATTACTATACATAACAACTTCGTTATAAAAATTAGTTCAACAAGCACCCCGTTGAGGTGAAGGAGATCAGGCATGTTATTTCAAGGCAAAAGCCTTTCTGCCGAGTTACTTGCTGACGGTATTGTCGAGTTTAAATTCGATGCCGAAGGTTCAGTAAACAAGTTCGATCAGGCAACGTTTGAAGAATATCGCGCAGTCGTAGACGCGATTAAAAATTGTAGCGACGCAAAAGGCGTTATCGTTACTTCTGGCAAACCAGCATTCATCGTTGGTGCCGACATCACAGAATTCCTAGAAACATTCAAGCAACCAGAAGAAGCCTTAGTCCCTTGGGTGAAATCTGCGTCTGATGTGTTTGACTCATTTGAAGATTTAGAACTACCAACTATCGCAGCTATTAATGGTTTTGCATTAGGTGGCGGTTGTGAAATGACACTAGCATGTGACTACCGTGTTGCTGACACTACAGCATCGATTGGTCTACCTGAAGTGAAGCTTGGTTTAATGCCAGGTTTTGGTGGCACAGTGCGTTTGCCACGTATTATTGGTGCTGACAACGCTATTGAGTGGATGTCTACGGGCAAGCCTCACAAAGCAGAAGCGGCGATGGCGGTTGGTGTTGTTGATGCCGTGGTTGCACCAGAAAACTTACGCGACGCAGCACTTTCAATGCTTAAACAAGCGATTGAAGGCAAGTTAGATTGGAAAGCAAAACGTCAGCCTAAACTAGAAGCATTAAAACTTTCGCCAACTGAAACCATTATGACCTTCAACACATGTAAGGGCATGATTGCTGCTAAAGCGGGTAAACATTACCCAGCACCAATGGTGACAGTGAATACCATTGAAGCGGCAGCAGGTTTAGATCGTGCTGGTGCGATGGCATTAGAAAACCAAGGTTTTGCTAAGCTAGCAAAAACTGATGCAGCGATTGCACAAATCGGTATCTTCATGTCTGATCAAGTGATCAAAGGCAAAGCGAAGAAAGCCGGTAAACTTGCAAGCCCAGTGAACAAAGCAGCAGTTTTGGGTGCTGGTATCATGGGTGGCGGTATCGCTTACCAATCAGCATACAAAGGCACACCAATTGTCATGAAAGACATTGCTGATGCAGCGTTAGACTTAGGTTTAACGACGGCAGCTGGTTTGTTGACTAAGCAAGTTGAACGCGGTCGCATGAACGCGAAGAAAATGGCGGGCGTGTTAAACAACATCACACCAACATTAAGCTACGACAACGTTAAAGGCGTTGATGTAGTGGTTGAAGCGGTTGTTGAGAACCCTAAAGTGAAAGGCATGGTGCTAGCGGAAGTAGAAGAAATTGCAGGCGAAAATGCAATTATCACCTCTAACACGTCAACGATTTCAATCGACCTACTTGCTGAAAGCGTTAAGCGCAAAGACAAGTTCTGTGGCATGCACTTCTTTAACCCTGTGCACAAAATGCCATTAGTGGAAGTAATTCGTGGTAAAGAAACGTCTGACGAAACGGTCGCAGCGGTTGTTGCATACGCAGCGAAAATGGGTAAATCACCTATCGTTGTTAACGATTGCCCAGGTTTCTACGTTAACCGCGTATTGTTTCCTTACTTTGCAGGCTTCAGTCACTTAGTTAAAGAAGGTGCTGACTTCACCGCTGTTGATAAAGTGATGGAAAAAGTATTTGGCTGGCCTATGGGTCCTGCCTACTTACTTGACGTTGTTGGTATCGACACTGCCGATCACTGTACAGGTGTTATGTCTGCTGGCTTCCCAACGCGCATGCAGAAGATTGAAAACGATCCGGTAAGTGCTTTATACGGCAATGAACGTTTTGGTCAGAAGAATGGCAAAGGCTTCTATGACTACGGCAAAGACAAGCGTGGTCGTCCAACGAAAGCGCCAAGCGAGACTGCTTACGAGCTAATCGGTAATGCTGAGCACAAAGATTTCGATAAAGATGAAATTATCGCTCGTCTGATGATTCCAATGGTGAACGAAGTGGTTCGCTGTTTAGAAGAAGGCATTGTTGATACGGCTGCTGAAGCAGATATGGGCTTAATTTATGGCTTAGGTTTCCCTCCGTTCCGTGGTGGTCCAATTCGCTACCTAGAAACTGTGGGTATCGCTAACTTCATCGAAATGGCAGACAAATTTGCGCATTTAGGTGAAATTTACCAAGTAACAGACGGTATGCGTGAGATGGCTGCTTCAGGCAAGTCTTACTACACTACCGACGTGAAAACTGCTTAAGCCGAGGAAAGAAAAATGAAAGAAGTCGTAATTGTCGATTGTATTCGTACCCCAATGGGTCGCTCTAAGGCTGGTGTTTTCCGTAATGTACGTGCCGAAGCCTTATCTGCACATTTGATGCAACAACTACTTGTACGTAACCCAAACTTAGATCCTGCGCTCATTGAAGACATTATCTGGGGTAACGTTAAGCAAACTAAAGAACAAGGCTTTAACATTGCTCGCAACGCGCAATTGTTAACGGACATTCCAAAGTCTACAGGTGCTGTGACGGTAAACCGTCTATGTGGTTCATCAATGCAAGCATTGCATGACGCAACAACTAACATCATGGCAGGTCAAGGTGACGTGTTTATGATTGGTGGTGTTGAGCACATGGGTCATGTACCTATGATGTACGATGTAGATTTTGACCCTGCACTTAGCAAATACATTTCTCGTGCAGCAGGTAACATGGGCTTAACTGCTGAGTTACTTGGTATGCAACACGGTGTTACTCGTGAGCAACAAGATGCATTCGGTGCACGCTCGCATCAACGCGCACATGCAGCAACGCTTGAAGGCCGCTGGGCAAATGAAATCGTTGCAACAGCAGGTCACGATGCAACTGGCGCATTGACCATGATTGAGCATGATGAAGTAATTCGTCCAGAAACAACAGCAGAATCATTAGCTGGTCTTCGCCCTGTGTTTGACCCTGTAAACGGTACTGTAACAGCGGGTACATCATCTGCATTATCAGATGGTGCATCAGCAATGCTTGTTATGTCAGCGGACAAAGCGAAAGAGCTTGGCTTAACGCCACGCGCTAAAATCCGTGGTATTGGTGTCGCTGGTTGCGATCCATCAACAATGGGCTACGGTCCAGTACCAGCGACCAAGAAAGCATTAAAGCGTGCAGGCTTGTCACTAGAAGATATCGAACTAGCTGAGTTTAACGAAGCGTTCGCAGCACAAGCACTTTCATGTGTGCGTGCACTTGGCTTAGAAGACAAGATGGATGACATGATCAACCTTAACGGTGGTGCCATTGCATTAGGTCACCCATTAGGTTGTTCAGGTTCACGTATCTCGACAACGCTAATCAACTTGATGGAAGGTCAAGATGTGAACCTAGGTCTAGCAACCATGTGTATTGGGTTAGGACAAGGTATCGCAACAGTATTCGAACGCTGTTAATTGCTTGTTTAATCGTGCTATTTCGTTGTTGGAAGTGCTCACATACACTTGTATGCTCAGCGCTTCCGCCTAGAATTAGCATGATTACCCTGCGCAATTAAGTCGCGTTAAGGTATTTGAAAGGACTACATTTGTAGTCCTTTTTTTGTGTTTGAAATTTATGGATTTTATGCGACATTAGCGAGGTTATACTTCGATCGGAATTGAAATGGAATTTCCTGAAATAGATACGCCTCGATTAATGTTAAATGCATTAACAAAGGAGGATGCACCCGCTATTTTCACTTTATTCTCTGACCCTAAAGTAGTTGAGTATTATGACTTAGCTGCCTTTACTGAGTTAGCGCAAGCAGAAAAATTGATTAACTTCTTTGTAAAGCGTTATGAAGACAATATCGGTATTCGTTGGGCGATACGATTCAAAGACACTGGTGAGCTTATTGGTACCTGTGGTTTTAATGGCTGGAATACTGCAATGAAAAGTAGCCCAATTGGCTATGACTTAATGTCGCAATACTGGGGCAAAGGATTGGTGACTGAAGTACTTCATCCGATTTTAGCGCTAGCATTTGAAGGGGCGCTTCCTTGTGGGGAGCTTAACCGAATTCAAGCAGATACTATTCCCGGCAATGTAGGCTCTGAGAAGGTGTTGTTAAAGCTTGGTTTTAAAGAAGAGGGGCTTCGTCGACAAGCGGGTTATTGGAAAGACGCATTTCATGATTTGAAATGCTTCGGACTTATTAAGTCGGATTTTGCCTAGTAAGCTTTTTATCCAAAGGTTATTCCGAGTGAACCTTAGTCGCTAAATAGGCTTTTAATGTGTCTTGTTGCGACCCAGATAACCGAAGCCCTAACTTACTGCGACGCCACAATATATCACTATCAGTTTTAGCCCATTCATTATCGATTAGGTAGTCAACTTCACGCTGGTAAAGGTCTGCACCAAATGTTGTCCCCATACCTTCAAGGCTGCAAACATCACCCAACAACGCCAGTGTTTTTGTACCATAGCTGCGAACGTAACGCGCTATCAAACTATGCGGTAGATAAGGGTAAAGCGTAGCTATGCTTTTTGACAATGTTTCTCGCTCGCCAAAATCGCCACCTGGCAGTGGCAAAGTGCTGGTTTGACAAGGGTTCATGGTTGGGAAGCGTGGCGCGAGTTCGTCCACCAGTTTTTCGCTAAGTTTGCGATAGGTGGTAATTTTCCCTCCGAAGACTGAGAGTAATGGTGCTTTATCGTTATCCCAATTTATCTCAATAGTGTAGTCACGCGTGACTTTCTGCGCATCAACTGACTCATCGTCCAATAACGGACGAACGCCTGAATAACTATGTACAATATCTTCTCGACGGATTTTGTGTTTAAAGTAGTCGTTGCTGGTTTGTAGTAGGTATTCTATTTCTTGGTCATCAATGGCGACTGTTTCAGGTTTACCCGTATGCTCTACATCGGTTGTACCGACAAGAGAAAAATCCGTTTCATAGGGTAAAACAAATACAATACGACCATCGGCATTTTGAAGTATATAGGCGTCAGATTGGTCATGAATACGTGGTACAACAATGTGGCTGCCTTTTACTAGCCTAATTTGCTGTGGCGCTTTTAAGTTATCAATGTTGTCAAACAAAGATGATACCCAGGGACCAGCTGCATTGATTAAGGCTTTGCCTTGAATAGTTCTAGTTCCGCTAGTGTCAATGTCTCTAGTATTCGTGACTTCAACACGCCAGCCTTCATCTTCACGCTGTGCATGAGTGCATTTTGTATAGTTCTCAATAACTGCATTATGCTCTTTGGCTAACATGGCATTAAGCACAACCAGCCTAGCGTCATCGACCCAACCATCAGAATATTCAAACCCTTTTTTAATAGAACTGACCAGTGGTGAATACTCAGTAAAACGCACGGCTTGCGAGCGAGATAAGGTTTTTCGCTTACTCAAATTGTCGTATAGAAAAAGACCCGAACGTATCATCCATGCGGGCCGTAAGTGTTTTTGATGCGGTAATATAAAGCGCAACGGGTGCATAATGTGGGGCGCATTTTTAAGCAGCACTTCGCGCTCTTTTAACGCTTGTTGCACTAGCTTAAATTCGTAATGCTCTAGATAGCGCAGGCCGCCATGTATAAGCTTGCTGCTGTTTGAACTTGTTGCAGACGCTAAGTCGTTTTGTTCACAAAGATAAACGCTTAACCCACGGCTTGCGGCATCGGCAGCTATGCCTGTACCGTTGACGCCACCGCCAATAATTATTACGTCGTACTGTTCTACATTTTCCGTTGTCATATCAAATTGAGGGCAGTTACATACACAGCAATGCTATGAGGATAAGCCCTGCTATCCATACCGTTTGCAATACCATTAAGATGATAGGTTTTACGCCGACACCCACTAATTGGCTCAAATTGGATTTCATGCCGATTGCCGCAATAGAGATGATCAAAGCAAAGCGGCTAAACGTCGCAGCACCTTCTGTGACGATTGTGGGCAGGTCAATGACGGAGTTGAGCACCATAAAAGCGATAAATGCCAGTAAAAATGGCGGGAAGCCAGGTGACTCTGACACGCTTTTGTCTGTTTTACACTTGGCGTTGATCACCAAGAGCATAATCATTACCACCGGCATTAAGAAGCTCACGCGAACCAACTTCACTAAAGTGGACAGATCACCCGTTTGTTCTGATACCGAGTAACCAGCACCTACCACTTGTGCGACATCGTGAATTGTACCGCCGAGGAAAATACTCGTATCGTATTCACTGAGGCCAAATAGGTTGGCAATAATTGGGTATGCCACCATAGCAATCGTCGACAATGACGTGACACCAATAATGGTGAGTAAGGTATCGCGTTCTTTGTGTTCTGAATTTGGCATAACGGCAGAGATTGCCATTGCAGCGGATGCCCCACAAATAGCGACTGAGCCACCGGTTAATGCGCCGAAACGCTTCGTTAACCCCATGGCTTTGCTTAACCCGATGCCTACAAGAATTGTGGAAAAAATAGCAACAATAAGGAGAAGCGCTGTCTGCCAGCCAAGTGATAACAAATCGTCGAAAGCAATGCGAAAACCTAGTAGCGCAACGCCAATACGAAGAATGTGACTCGCGGTAAATTCTATGCCGGCCTTACATGTGGTTTCTTGATGCAAGAAAGACATAGCAATACCGAGCAATAACGCGAAAAGCATGGCTGGTGCGCCATAATGTTCGGACAGAAACAAAGCTGCCATGCCTGTGATGACAGCGATTACGGCGCCTGGAAAGAGTGTTTTTATTGTTGTAATTAGCTGCGCCATAGCGACTATGTCCTATTTGCTTTTGCTGCTCCCAACGCGACTAACACTTGTCTTTTGCTGGTACCGCCATAGGGACGTCGTCCATGCATCGCCAAGTTGTTATCCACCATGGCGACATCGCCCGCTTGCCAAGGTACATCAAAGATTAGCTCGTTTGATAGATCAACGACCTGCTCAAGCCACGCTTTGGGAATTTGAGTATCATCGCCAAAGCATAATGTATTATGGTGATTTTCTCTAACGCCTTTCCAACCTAAATACGCTGCAATAAGTTGATTAAAAAACACTTTTCTACCATCACTCAAGGTCCGCACAGCAGGCAAAGCACCCGTGGTTGCTTTTAAGCTACCATCATCTTGCCATACCCAGCTGTAGCCCAAACGCTGCAACTTTTCTTCTGCTTGCGCAACATTTTCTACGCTCAATGTGCTTTTCCAGCTTCTTCCTTGACCTGATTCAGGATCGTCTTCACCTGGCATCAACGTAGTGTACTTTACGCCTTTATCAGCAAAGGCATTTGCAGCGTCACTATTGGCTTTGCTTAATGCCTCGAACAACATGTCGCAACGCAAAATTGGGCTAGCACCGCCTTCATCAGCAGGGTGTAAACAGAAGAAAAAAATCTGATCGGGGTAGATAGGCGTTTGCGCCATTTCATTGTGCAGATTTATTTCAACTTCTTTTGGTGCTTCGTTCGCCGTGAATACGCGCTCTGTAAAGTTGATACGTACGGCGTTCGACAATGAGTCTTTGTACAAAAAGTTCGGGTAGCCAAAGCTTGCCGTAAACTCATCAAAAGCTTGTGCTGAGTCAACAGGAAAACCGCGGAACAATATGGCACCAGAGGCCTTCAGTTGAGCTTCTAATGCTGTTTGGTTTTCTTTAATCCATTGCTGGCATTGTTCAACGTCAGTGAGCCCTTGCTCATTTAAAACAACGGCAGGAAAAACGTCAGATTGTCCAGCGTTAAACTGCTGTGGAACGTCCGTAAGTGACAACATAGTGACTCCTAGTCGTAAATGGGGTGAAGCGTATTAAATGCGGCCTGACAAAAATCACCAGGGTCGTTGAAGCGCTTGTCTGCATTTAATGCTGCAATGGCGTCCATCTCGCTGTCATTCAACGCGAAGTCAAACAATGCAAGATTTTCTTTTAATCGAGATAGCTTGGTACTCTTTGGAATAATTGAGCAACCGCGCTGAATGTTCCAGCGTAAAACCACTTGTGCAGGTGTTTTGTTTACGCGTTCTGCTGCCGCTTTCACAACTGCTTGTTCAAGCACTGACTCATTTGCACTGGCCATATCGAGCTCTAAATATGAAAGGGCGCCAAGCGGCGAGAAAGCGGTAACGCTCAGCCCATAATTTTTAGCCGTGGCGATCAGCTTTTCTTGTGTATTGTAAGGGTGAGATTCAATCTGTAATGCAAATGGTTTTACATTGGCGTATGTCATTAGGTCATGAAGCAAGGCAGAGTTGTAATTACATACGCCAATGTGCTTAACCAAGCCCTTTTCAACTAGTGCTTCCATTGCATGCCATGTCTGGTAAAGCGGCACTTTGGCAAGTTCCATTTTTGGCTCGTCAGCAGTAGGATCGAAAAACCACTCTGGTGGATAACGCGTTTCAATCGGTACAAACTTTTGTGCGATTGGGAAGTGAATAAGATAGAGATCAAGGTAATCCAACCCAAGATCTTCTAGTGACTTCTCAACAGCAAGCTGCACATGCTCAGGCGCATGAAAGGTATTCCACAATTTTGAGGTTACCCATAACTCTTCACGACTAACAACACCGTCATTGATGGCTTTGGCAATGCCTTCTCCGACTTCTTTTTCGTTGCCATAGTCGCAGGCGCCATCTAAGTGGCGGTAGCCAGCAACAATAGCGTCATAAACCGTTTGTGCACAATCTTCTTTGGCAATTTTCCATAGGCCAAGGCCTACTTTAGGCATTTCTTGCAAAGCCATAGCGTCCTCTATTAAATTTGCATTTTATATCTTATATAAGACTATAAGTTATAGCTGTGGTTAAAATTTGTCAATTGGTGTTGTTATAAAGTTTAGTTAAGTTGATTTGCGGAGCAGCTTTTTGTGCCTGTATTGACAGTAGAGGGCTGATTATATTTGGCTTTTGAAACGTTATGTTGCGCGACTGTAGTAGGTGTTAAGTAGACGTTTTGCGACAAAGACTCCCGCAGCTACGCCTATGATAAGTTCAGGAATAAGCCACATTACGAGTAACAGTCCGAAACCTAAATCCTCGCCAAGTTCAGCATGGCTAGTACCATCATAATGAACATGAAGGGTGTATTGAGTGACAAGCTCGCTGCCTACTTCTATCGACAATAATGAGCATATGACGATAGCGACGATATACACCAGCACATGTATCAAGCGCTGGCGTATTGTTAGTTTAATCAAAGTTGACGAGATAGTGATAGTTATCGCTGCGACAGCGTGTTACGCGGTATTCAATGTTTTGATCATTAAGTGATTTGGTGAGTCTGCTAAACCAAATTAAAGGTTCACCTGCCTTGATGCTTAGCAACTTCGCATCTTCTTTGCTGGCGATCACCGCTTTTATTTTATCTTCCGTTTTGTGAACGGTTTGATTAAAGTTCGTTTGATAGAAGTGGTACAAAGTATGTGGAATTTCGGGCTCTTTCTCGATACCCGCAAACTCTTTGTAAGGCAGGTAAATATCCTCTAGTAGGCAGTGCTCGCCATTTAATGTTCGGCGGCGCTTTAATAAAACCACTTTAGTGCGCGTTTTAATGCCTAGTTGCTGCGCGACGTCTTTGCTGGCTTGCTCTATCGTCAGCGACAGAACTTCTGAGACAGGTAATTCTGGGTTGTGATCATCCGCAACAAGAGGAAAGAAACGGTACAAAGCAGGGGTACCGGTATGTTCTGCTACGAAAGTACCAAGCCCTTGTTTGCGATTAAGTACTTTGGCATCGGTCAGTGTATTCAGCGCTTTTCTCACCGTACCTTGGCTAACACCAAACTCGCTGGCGAGTTGAAACTCACTTGGCAGCATTTCGCCAGGTTTCCAGCGTTGTTCAACAATCAACTGGGTTACGTGCTTTTCAACTTGTTTGTATAGCGGGAGAAATGCTAAACCAGAAGTGCCTAATTTGTTGCCGAAATCTGTACCAGCCATAACGATACCGCGAGCCTGTAGTTGTTGTTAGTCTTATATAAGACAAATCCTACCATACAAATGCTAAAACGGAAGCAGCTTTTTCGATAATTCGCACTCTTATTGAATAAACTAAGCCCAGATAATCTGAGGGCTTCAGCCATTATAGGTAGTATTAATCATACATATTTACCAAATTAGATTTGACAATCGTTGATAGTTAGGTAGTTTATATTCTTATATAAGACCTAAGACTTGTATTGCGTAAAAAATAATAATTGGCCCAATAGCCGCTTTTAATAAGCAACGTACAGGGCATAACTCACGCAAGATAAAACAAGCCATCACATGAATGTGAATACAACAAGAGGGTTGGGGAAGCTATGTCGAATTTTTCTGTACAGGCACCTGCGTGGAATGATATTTCCGCAGCGGAAGTTGTCGCTGCACCTAAGGTGGTTGCAGACAACTGCCTTGTCGTGCCTACGTCTTGCGGTGAACTATCCGTGACGATAAGTGATCATGGCGTGCGTTTGAGAGCGGGCAAGCGTATAGAATTTGATTACGGCATGCTCAAATGTATGCCCGAAAACTACCCCTTGTCAGTCTCACAAAAAGCCAACGTTACCATTGCATCAGCAAATAATCTCTCGGTCGTTGTCCACCATAGCCCGTTTAGTTTTGAAGTTGTTCAGCAACGTGAAAGCGAGCAGCGCGTCGTACAGCAAAGTGCAACGGATGGACATTTTGTTCGACGTTATCGCATGCCTCCTTTAGCTAAAGTCGACGATGGCTGGTTTATGAGTTTTGAATTAGGTGCTGATGAGCCTGTTTATGGTCTGGGCGAAAAGTGGAGCAAATTAGATAAACGCGGTCAGCTAGTGCGATCATTTAATCATGACGCACTGGGTGTAAACGCAGAGATTTCCTACAAGAACACCCCGTTTTGTTGGAGCCCCAATGGCTGGGGTCTTTTTATTCACACACCTGCACCTGTAACTCATGGCGTTGGTTATGCGCCTTGGTCGCAGCGGGGCTACGGTGTTCTTATTGAAGATTCAGCGCTTGATGTGTTCATTCTTACTCAAGAAAGCGGTGCTGATATTATTAATAGCTATACCAAGTTGACAGGCAAAGCACCTATGCCACCTGAGTGGAGCTTGGGCGTAATCTTGTCGAAAGCTTACTACAAAGATGTTGAAGAACTACTGTCTACGGCTAAAGCAGTGCGCGAAAACAATATGCCTTGTGATGTCATCACCTTAGATGGCAGGGCATGGCAGGACACAGAAACACGGTTTGCATTTGAGTGGGACAGTAAACGTTATCATGACCCTGCTGCTGTGATTGCTGAGCTAAAAGCGATGCAATTTAAAGTCTGTGTTTGGGAATATCCACTTATCTCAGTGAAGAACCCTTTGTTTCATGAGTTGGCTGAAAAAGGCTGGCTGATTAAAGACAAGCGAACCGGACAAGCGTTTGAATATGAATGGGATATGAGCGCTTTTGGTGAAGTGTTAACGCCCCTGCCCAAATCGGGCATTCTCGACTTTACTCACCCAGAAGCGTATGCGTTTTGGCGCGACAGCCACAAACCCTTGTTCGAGATGGGCGTTGACATGATCAAGGCTGATTTTGGCGAGCAAATCGAAGACGAAAACATGCAGGCAAGCAACGGTGAGAAGGGCAGTGCGCTGCATAATGTTTACACCTTGCTATACAACCGCTGTGTCTATGAAGCAGCGAAACGTTACTGCAAGACAGGCCCATTTCTATTTAGCCGCTCCGCATGGATAGGTTCCCAATGCTATCCATCGCAGTGGGGCGGCGACCCTCAAGCCGATTGGGGAGGCTTAGCTGGTAGTATTCGTGGTGGCGTGAGTTGGGGGCTGTCTGGCGCTCCTTTCTATGCCACTGATGTTGGCGGCTTCTACAAAGATACGCGTGACGCTGAGTTGTTTGCTCGCTGGAACCAAGTGGCGGTGTTTAGTGCGCATATGCGCTTACATGGTATCGGCCCGCGTGAACCGTGGAGCTATGGAGAGGAGGCTGAAGCCGCTGCCAACAAGGCGCTTAAGCTACGTTACCAGCTGATGCCATATATTCATCAAACCATGGAACAAGCTACTCTAACGGGCTTGCCAATGCAGCGCGCCATGGTGCTAGCGTTTCCAGACCAGCCTCAATTATGGGCGTTTGAAATGCAATTTATGTTTGGCGAAGACATGTTAGTAGCACCTTGTATTGAGCCTGGTGGTCATGTTTCTGTTTATTTACCAGAAGGTGAGTGGCAACGGTTTGAACCTGAAAAAGCAAGTGGACAAATTTATCACGGTAATCAGTATTTGACCTTGTCACTGGCACTTGATGAGTTTGCAGTGTTTATTCGTGCTGGTGTAAAGATCCCAATGGCGGCTCCGGTAGAGCATACAGAAGCACTCGCCGAGCAAGGAAAAACCGTACAATCCATTGACCATTTCTGGCCGCAGGATTAATTCAGATGGCTGGCGGCGATATCTTTATCACCTTACTTACCTGTATATTCTTTATGGGCGTGGTGGCTTGGATTTCTTACCAGAAAACCAAGGGCGTTGTTGAATCAAAAGACGGCTATTTTCTAGCAGGCCGAGGCCTAACAGGTACATTTATCGCGGGCTCTATGCTGTTGACTAACTTGTCTGCGGAGCAGCTTATTGGTTTAAACGGCTCTGCATTTGGCTATAACTTAAGCGCTATGGCGTGGGAAGTTACCGCTGGCATTGCAACCATTTTGATGGCTTTGGTTTTTTTACCTCGCTATTTATCGGGTGCATTTACCACATTGCCTGAGTTTTTAAAGCAACGGTTTGATGATGACGTTCGTCGGATGACCGTTGTTCTTTTTATGGTGGGTTATGGCTTAATCACCATTCCGTCGGTGCTCTACTCCGGTTCTGTCGCGGTATTAAAGCTATTCGATATCCCGACACTACTTAACCTCAGTTATGAAATGTCGCTCATTATCACCATTGTTATGGTTGGCAGTATTGGTGCGGTATATGCTATTTTTGGCGGCCTTAAGGCGGTAGCTGTGTCGGACACCATCAATGGTGTAGGTTTGTTGATTATAGGTATTCTAGTACCGGTACTGGGTTTTATCATGCTAGGTAATGGCAGCTTTTTGACCGGTGTCGAGCAAGTATTAACAACGCATACTGACAAGCTAAATGCCATTGGTAAACCATCAGATCCTGTGCCGTTTGGTACCATATTCACCGGTATGATTTTCGCCAATCTATTTTATTGGTGTACTAACCAGTACGTGATTCAGCGCACACTGGGTGCTAAAAATTTAGCTGAAGGGCAAAAAGGTGTGTTGCTGTCAGGTTACTTCAAGCTTCTTGTTCCATTCTTAATGATGATTCCTGGTGTTATTGCCTTCCATTTGTATCAAACCGCTGAGCTAGAAACGATTGATATGGCATATCCTCGACTAGTGAAAGACGTGTTACCTATTTCATTGGCGGGTTTCTTTTTAGCGGTATTACTGGGCACTGTGTTTAGTTCTTTTAATTCGCTTTTGAACAGTGCCGCCACGCTGTTTTGTCTAGACGTTTATGCGCCGCTAAAAAAAGAAAAGGTGAGTGACGCTCAGCTGATTAAAGTGGCGAAAATAGCCAGTGTGATTATTGCTTTGTTCTCTTTCATTGTTGCACCGTTATTGATGTTTGCACCAGAAGGGTTGTGGCAAATTATTCGTGTATTCACAGGTTTCTATAACATTCCTGTTATTGCCATTGTGGTTATTGGCTTGTTCACTAAACGTGTCCCAGCAATAGCGGCAAAAATCGTGATTGTTTTCCACGTACTTGCCTATGCACTGCTTAAATTCATTCTTGATGTTGATATTAACTTTATCCACATCTACGCCATTCTATTCGTTGTAGAGGTGGGTATTATGCTTGCCGTAGGACATTGGTGGCCGACTGAAGAATTACAACTCTACCATCATCAGAAAAAAGTCGATTTAGTGCCTTGGCGCTACGCGCATCCGGTGGCGTTAACGTTAGTGTCTTTCATCATCATTAGTTATTTATTCTTCTCGCCACTAGGTGTGGTTTCGGCAAGCTGGCAAATATTTGGTGTTAGCGCGACTGTGGTCATGATTGTCAATGTCATTTTATGCAAGCTAACGATTAAACGCTGGCAAGCACGTTATCAAAACCCAGTAAAAGTGCAGGTGGTTAATGCTGGATAGCGTCTTTAGTGGGGCAATTTGATGTGCCAGTTTATGAATGAATCTGGTCTTAATGGTATGAATAACAATAGCTTTGAGTAGTGGCTTTTAACTTATTTGTACAGACGTATTAGCAGAGTGTTACCAGAATAATTTGATACAAATTTGCACAACACTGATTTAGGTCTTATATAAGATATATGTTGTAATATAAATATATACTTAGTACAGTGTTGTATAAATAATGCTCACCAAATAAGAGCAAACAACAAGCGTCATGGATGCAGTACGCGGCAAACTTCGCCGTAATTCACACGCAACAAATCGCCAAAGAGCGAACTTAAAAAAATAAAAAGTGTATTGAGGGAGAAGGAAATGAACGCATCAAAGAGCAAGCTATGGCTCGCGGTCACTGCCGCGTTGTCATTTGCAGGCACATCCATTCCAGCGCTTGCCGCTGACACCGGTGCAGATGAAAGCGACATCGAAAAAATCACGGTGACTTCACAAAAGCGTCAAGAACGATTGTCGGAAATTCCGGTAGCCGTATCTGTATTGCGCAGTGACCAAATTGATAACACCTTTGCAGGAGGCTTTGAAGGTCTGCAAACCATGGTGCCATCGGTAAGCTTCAGAAAAGGTACAACTACACGTAATTCAGCGATTACCGTACGTGGTATTGGTACTATTTCATTCAGTGTAGCTGCCGAGCCAAGTGTTTCTACTGTGGTCGATGGTGTTGTACTAGGCCGTTCAGGTCAGGCGTTTACCGACTTATATGATTTAGAACGTGTCGAAGTGCTGCGTGGTCCGCAAGGTACATTATTCGGTAAAAATGCCTCTGCTGGTGTAGTGAATATTACAACCAAGCGTCCAACTGGTGAAACCGAAGGTATGGTTGAAGCGACGCTATTGCAAGACAATGAATATCGCGTAAAAGCAAAAGTTCAAGGTGCAATTACTGACAACGTCAACGCGAGCTTAGTTGCGACAAAGTCAGGCTTCGATGGCAACATCTATAACGTGTACAACAATGAATGGGTAAATGGCTACGACAAAGAAGGTTTCCGCGCCATGGTGGACGCTGAATTAAGCCCTAACACCAACATGTTGTTTATCTTCGAAAGTATGAAATCTGATGACGATTGTTGTGCAGATATCGAGGGTTTACCTAGCGGTCGCAACCCGGATTCTGAGGCGGCGCCAGACAGTAATGGTATCGTCAACGGTAAAGCTGATTTGGATTTAGACCAACGCAAGGTTGATCACGACTTTGAATCGCGCACAATTGATGAGCAAACAGCGTTGTCGCTTCAAATTGATCACGACTTTGGTGACTATACCTTTACCTCAATTACCGCTTACCGCGAATGGGACAATACCGAATACCGTGAGGGTGACTTTACGTCAATTGCGGGCGATTCGACTGAGCCTGTGTTTGGTGTGCCGTTCCAATTACATGATGTAGGCCCACAAAGCTGGGATCAATTCTCACAAGAAGTGCGACTGACATCACCTGTAGGCCAAGCGCTAGAATGGCAAGTTGGCGCATTCTTCTGGTCACAAGATTCAGAGCGTAACTTTACCCGTGATGCGAGCTGTCAAAATAACAATGGCCAGCTAAACAGTGAAATTGCCTACTACATGGAAAATGAACTAGGTGTTGTTGACCCAAGTGAATCTGATGTTGAAAACTTCATTAGCCAAGAAGGCATAACCTGTGGAGCCAATGACATTGTTAGCGCAACTGCCTACATGCGTACTGAATTTCATAACTGGGCGGTATTTGGCGACGGCCGTTACCACTTAACCGAAGACTTCCGCTTGTTGTTCGGCGTTCGTTATACCGATGATGAAGTAGAGTTTGACCACAATCGTTACAGTAACGACCAGTATGGTCGCCGTGGTGTTGGTGTTCGTCCTGCAAGCGAAAACACTAACTTTGATGGCAAAACGTCTGAAACCAATACCTCAATAAAGCTAGGCGCACAATATGACTTAGACGACATGGGTATGGTTTACGCCACTTATGCTCAAGGTTATAAAGGACCTGGTTTTAACGTCTTCTACAACATGGCAGAGAAAGACACATTGCCAATTGGTGAGGAAACCTCTGACGCATACGAGCTTGGCTACAAATACGCAGTCGGTAACTTAATGATTAATGCGGCTATCTTTAAAACAGAAATTGAAGGGTTCCAAGCGAATAACTTTGATAACTCGTCGGGTGTCACGATTACGCGTTTGACTAATGCTGGTGACGTAAGTACTCAAGGTATTGAGTTAGATTTCTTGTGGCAAGCAACAGAGAACTTAACCCTTTCTGGTGGTGTGGCAAGCGTTGAAGCTGAAATTGATGAGTTCTTTTGTCCAGATGGTGCAGCCTGTACGGACCGTTCAGGTTTAGATGTACCTTTCTCACCTGATCTTAAGTACAACTTGACTGCCGATTATGTGATGGAAATGGACAATATGGATATCTTGTTCAATGCCTCATATGTCTATACTGACGAGCAATACGGTACATTGCCGAATAACAATGGTGAGTTCAATCCTGCGCACTTGTTGCCCGATTATGAGCTGCTTAATGCCAGTGTCGCGTTCTCATTCGATGACGATGCATATCGCGTGACATTAATCGGTAAAAACTTAACAGACGAAAGCTTCTTCACAACTTACAGTGGTGATAACTTCCGTTACCAAGTGCCAAGAGATGCTGATCGTGTGTTCGGTGTTCAATTTAGAGCTAACTTCTAAAAAGACTGAAACCACCTGAACTGTCAGATAAAAAAACACCGCCTCGGCGGTGTTTTTCTTTATCAAATAATGAATACTTGCTGCTTGTTTTCCGTTATTTAAACTATTTCATACGCGCCCAAATTGGCTGTGTTGTTGCTAATACAAAAAACATGACAGCGATACCACGCTTCTTTTTACTCCAAAGGAACTTGGCTTGGTTCATCAAAAATTTACGTGATAAGAAAGCCGTAGCGAGTGCTTCAGACTCTTCTATATTAGCTTTGATCAACTCTGGCAGTGTGGAACCCGCCAAAAACGCCCTTTCTTGGTTGCTGTTTATCCATCCTTTCGCTATCTCTATCGCTTTGGGGAGAAGTTCTTCTTGCGGTACTACATGCTGAACTATGCCGATGGCTAATGCTTCTTCAGCAGTTGGTTTCCAACCTTCGCTGCCGAGCATTCGCTGTGCATTTTCTTCACCCATTAAACGAGGAAAATGAATACTAGAACAGCCTTCTGGTGTCACACCAAGTGCGGCAAATGGGGTTGAGAAAGTCGCTTCTTTCGCAGCAATAACACCATTACATAATGTTGCAGAGGTCACACTGGCACCAATGGCTGGACCGTTGATAGCAGCAAGAATAGGTTTGCGGACGTTGAGAAACGCTTCAAACAAGCTCTGGTTATGCTCAACAATCAATCCATGTAGCTTTTTAGGGTGCATCAATTGAATAGCAGAGCTTAAGTTCACACCGGCCGAGTAATAACGACCTTCACCGGTAAATACTATCGCCTTGATATCATCTAGGCTATTGGCTAATGAAAGGGCTTTTTTGAATGCTTCCATCATTGGCATTGTCCAGCCATTTAATCGATTAGGTTGAGTCATTTTGATGATAAGCACACTGTCTGTTATTTCAGTGTCGATATGCGCTGCTAACTCGGCAGATAAATTTAAAGCATTCACGGTGAAAGCCTAAGTAAACTATTTTAGATAGTTATAAAACATTCTGGTATGACCAGTAAAGTGCCAACGCACTAGAATGAAAGAAATTAGAAATAAATATATAAAACGAAACTCTGTAAAGCGTTCGCTGTTAATTAAATGATAGTCTGCTTGGGCCTGCCTTTTATCGGGAGAAAGTTCGCTTTAACGCCCGTATGCTCGTGCTTTATTTGGCAATATCTCGATTAGTTGAAGATTACGCGGACTTGCTTGTTTTTCAGTACATGAATTTTTTTCAATGTAAAATCATGTAATAGCACTTGACTGTATACAATATCTTCACTAAATATAGAGGTGATAACTTCCGTTATCGGGTGCTAAAGACATTTCATGTGTTTTAGGCGCTCAGTTTAGAATGAATGTCTAAACAAAGATAACGGGACTTGATCTGTCCTAACTAAAAACACCGCTCCGGCGGTGTTTTTTATTTGAACACCATATCAGGCAGCTTTCTTCTTTCGCCTTCGCTTTTTAAATGCTGGCTTTACCGAAGACTTTACGCCACGTAGTGACTCGGGTAATTGTTGAGATGCTTGCCCAATAAGGTGATGTAAGGTTTGCTCAAGCGGATGCATAAAGTGATTGTAGCTACTTTGCTTATCGGCAATGTTATTGAGCTCTGCTTCCCAGTGTGCGGTCATATCCGGTAAAGAACACTCAAGGGGCAAGGCATTAATTAAGCCTTTGCCAGCGTCAGTTGCATTAATTGCCTTGCCATTTCGTTGTAAGAAACCACGTTTAAACAGCAGCTCGATAATACTTGCGCGTGTTGCTTCTGTGCCTAAGCCATCTGTTTCTTTGAGAATAGATTTGAGTGACTTGTCTTGAACAAAGCGTGCAATACCCGTCATCGCCGCCAGTAAGGTTGCATCAGTAAATACTTTGGGAGGCTCTGTCATTTTTTCAAGCAAATGACCAGCAATACAATGTAATGCGTCACCTTTTTTGAGCATTGGTAATGTCGGCTTGTCGTCATTATCATTGCGTTTAAACAGTGCTTTCCAGCCAACAACGTCTACCTGTTTGTCTGTCGATGCGAAGGTTCCACCGGCAATCTCAACAGTGACTTTACCAGCCTTATATTGGTGGTGGGGATAAAACTGGGCAACATATTGACGTGCGATCAATTGATACACATTTTTCTCAAAGTTATTGAGTGCAATGTTCTGGCAAGGCTTTTCCGTTGGAATAATCGCATGATGCGCACCGACTTTTTTATCGTTCCATGCAGCGCTTTTTATCTGGCTATCTGCGTTTTTAGCACCGTTTGCGACGTGCAAATTACTCCTTGCTAGATGGTTTAAAATCGCTTTACTTTGTTGCCAATGTTCCTTGGGTAAATAGCGACAATCGGAACGAGGGTAGGTAATTAACTTATGCTTCTCGTACAAGCTTTGACAGACATCCAGCACTAATTTTGCGTTCATTGAAAATTGCTTGGCAGCGTCAATTTGTAAACTTGAAAGGTTATATGGCAGAGGTGGTGCCTCTTTCTTTGGTGTTTGCTTTACATCAGTTACCAACGCAGGTTGGTTTGAAATCCGACTAACTACATTTTCAGCAAGCTTTTTAACAACAACGCGTCCGTCTTGGTCCATGTAAGGTTGACAGGCGTCGCTGGGCTGCCAACGTGCAGTAAAGCGTTGGCTGTTTTGTGTGCTTAATTCCGCGTCGACTTGATAAAACGGCTTTGGTTGAAACTCAGCGATTTCTTTATCACGATTAACGACTAGCCCTAGTACGGGAGTTTGCACACGACCGACTGACAATACGCCTTGATAACCGACCTTGCCACCTTGAATGGTATAGGCGCGTGTTAAGTTAATGCCATAAAGCCAATCTGCTCGACTGCGTGCCAAAGCAGACACTGACAACGGCATAAAATCTTTATTGGGTTTGAGCGATTTAAGTGCTTGTTTAACTGCATTGGCATTGAGATCGCCAATTAGTAGCCGTTGAACACATTCTCTTTTGGTTTTTGAAAGCTTTAGGTAGTCGAGTACTTCATCAACTAGCAGTTGCCCCTCTCTGTCGGGGTCGCCTGCGTGAATGATGGTATCGGCTTGCTTGACGAGTTTTCGGATAGCGGCAAGTTGGCCTTTTGTCTTAAATTTAGGCTTAAGTTGCCATTGTTCTGGGATAATCGGTAGGTGTTCTAGCTGCCACTTCTTGAAGCGCTCGTCATAGGCTTCGGGATCTACCTGCTCTAGGATATGCCCGACACACCATGTAACCATGCTACCGTCGCCACATTGAAAATATCCCTGCAGTTTCTTGTGTGGCTTAGGTAGAACATCAACAATAGCACGCGCAAGGCTGGGCTTTTCGGCAATATAGAGCTTCATAGGGAACACGTTTCTTATTACTGTTCAGCAGTCTAGCTATTAACTGTTTAAATATCCAGTATTTGATGTGTTCAGCCCATCAGATTTCCTGTGTTGATTCATTTTTCATCGTCTTGTGTATAAACTGACATCAATTCCTCAAGGATTATGGTGGCGTTTTAATTTGGAATTCGCGCTTAATTTGATAAAAAAGGCTATGGTGATATTTATTGTCTCCGCCAGCTTATTGCGTGAGTCAGCAGCGAGCGCTGACACTATATATGTCATGGCAATTGACTACCCACCTTTCGTGAGTGAGAGTTCGCCCAATTATGGTTTTACCTATGCTTTGCTTGAAGAACATGCCAAACAACACTTTCAAGTGTCCATAAAACCCTTGTTTGTCCCGCCTGGCAGGGCACAAGCAATGATTAATGCCGGCGATTGGTGCCTGTCTTTTTACCCGCCAATAGGCAGAGAACAAGACGCCGAATTCATTCCTCTGTTAGAGAAAAAGGTTGCTATTAAGCTTCATCGACTCAAACAAGATACGCCGTTTACTTGGCAAACGCTGTCAGAGTTGAGTGGTAAAAGTGTTGCGGTATTACGAGCCCAAAAAGAAGGGCCGTTAGCTATGAAATATCACCAAGCGAATTTGGACGTTGTGCCCGTTGAGAGTATTAAACAAGGCTTGGAGATGATGGTAAAAGGGCGGGTAGATTATTGGGCCGCTGCTGACATTGCAGTCGACAGTTTAACGGCAGAGGATAACAACCGAGCCAGTATTCAGTCTTCCATTCCGGCGCTTCAAACATTTGATGTGGGGGTTTTCTACCATAAAAAATGTCACACCAAACTATTTAAACAATAAATTTTATAAAAACTGTAATAAATTCAGTTCATCACGGACTAGTGTAGTCACTTACCATTCAGTTAGGGATGACAATGCGTACACCAGTCAAAAAACGCCTCCATTATTTCTTAACAGCAATTAGTTGCTACTTACTTGCTCATTATTTGTTACCTGAACAGGTTGATTTAGCGGGCGATTGGCTTGAATTGCTGCCTGTCATCACAGCGTCGTTCAGCTTTTTCTTCTTGCTACCAGTGCTCTACTGGTTATGGGTGATCAAAGCGGGGGAGCAAAAACCATGGAAAATGCTTATAGGGCTAAGCCTTAGTTTTCTTGTTGCTCGCTATACTTTTCCTGAGGATGTAGCGGCTTATTTTGAGTTCATTACTTATTTGCGCTACCCGATCATCGCCATTGTATTGATTATTGAGTGCTACTTAATATTCACCATTGTCAAAGGGCTATGGCAAGCAAGGCGTTTAAAGGGTGACCCTAGAATTCATACCTATGAAAAATACAAAAATGATGACAAAAAGCTAACGGCGAGTATGCCTGTCGCAAGCGAGCCTGCAACATGGTTTTATGTCATTCCAAAATTTACCCGAGACCACCCTAAAGCCATGGCGAACCTTGTACTTAGGTCTGCCAAACCAATGCATTTTGCTTTTATGCTACTTGCTTGTTTAGCCAGTGGTAGCGGGTTTTATTGGTTACTTGTCGATTGGAGTGAATTGGCGGCACTTTTTGTCGCGAGTATGTGCTTTTATACGGTATTTTTTGTCACGGCTAACTATCGAATAGCACGCCATTTTTCATGTTATGTCATCGACAATAAACTGGTAATCAACAACAGTTTTCTGAATCTGATGGTGATTGATCTAGATGCAATTGACAGCATTCAAGTGGGGGAATTTGTCCGCGCTGACAATAAAGAACAGATTTGCTTGGGCAGAGGAGAGGTAGCGAATGTTGAGATCAGCTTCTCAGCGACTCAACAATACCTCGGGATGCTTGGTCAGTTTAATGAAAGTGTCGATAAAGTTTGGTTATGTCTAGACAATCCTGTCGCACTATCCTCGCTAAGAGAAAACAGTGATATTGCTCGAACTGAGCTTGCTGAGGCGAGCTAGAATGTAACAAATAATGTCGGTATATCGAACGTTTGGCAAAATAATGTACAGTTAAACGTATATATCGTTTAACTTTGATTGAGTTAAACATGGCCATTGAGTATTTGGTGCATTATGAAAAACCGACATATTTTCTCTGTGCTGGCTTCGCTAGCACTGACGCCCATAGCCACTGCAGCGCAAAACAATATTGATTGGATTGCGCTATCGAAGACACCAGTGCAACTAGAGGCGAAGCTAAAAGCGCTTGAATTTGACGATCAAGTCAACCAACGTGCAGCAGTATTAAAGTTATTAGCAGGGCTAACCCCCAGTGACCAGCAAAGACAGTGGGTGGAGTTACAACAACAATCAGATTTAAAGCTATTCGCCGGTAATCCTGATCATCCTGAACAAGTAATGGTAACCGTGAACATTGGCGGGTTGGCCAGCGCAGTTGAACAGCAATGGCAGATTAATCAACTGGCTGATGTTTATAAAGACAAGCTGTTGAGTAACCAATGGCAATGGCATGAATACAAAGACGATAAGTATGGTCAACAGGCTCTATCACAGCTACTTTCTTCCCTTAATGCATCGTCCTTATCGTCGCTTCAATCCAGTCTCGTAGCGCAAGATTACGTGGGCAAAGTGACTAACCGAACACTCTTGCTATTACTATCTAAACAAGAGAATCTCGTGCTAGCGAATCAATTATTGGTAAACCCTAAAGATGAGTTTTCCTACCAATTTGTGCAATCTATTCCAGCTTTGTTCAATGAAGATGATGCCGTGACATTACTCGCAAAATCCTCGAATGTCGCTGAATTGGCGTCGATGTCTTTGTTGTCGCTCACTAAACGTTACGCGAACAACGACATAGCGCAGAAAACACTATTGTTGGCACTACAAAATCCAAAATCTGCGTTTATGGCAGCGTCTGCAATGCGCACTATTAACAATGATACGCTCAAATCAAAAATACATGCCTTGGCGAGTAAGAACAATGCAGCAGCTAAATTTGCCGTATCGGGTTGGCAGGAGGCTGAACAATGAAACAAGTTCTACAGTTTATTAGTGCAGCTGGGTTCTCTCTCTGCGTGACGTCGGTAGCCATAAGCCAGGAGTTTACCTATACCGAATCTGATAATACGGGCGACAATATCGCGCTTGGTTATCCTGTGCCACTGCCCGTTGAGTCGATGACACCAGTCGATGGCTTTCGTACCTATAATGGCTTACACATGCAACACCAGCAATTGGCTGCACAATCGGAACTATTTACCCCTGTGCAAGTAGGCACGACCTTTAATGGGCGACCCATTTGGGCATATCAACTTTCAGATGGTGATAACCTCACGACATCCGGTCAAGTTGAAGCAAGTGCGCTGATTAACGGCGGGATTCACGCACGGGAATGGCAGTCACCTGAGTCACTCACTGGCATTATGGAGTCGATGTTTGAAATCAAAGATGATCTCCATGTTGGCCAATACTTGTTAGAAAACCTTAATTTGGTACTTATTCCTGTACTGAATGTTGATGGTTTCCTGCAAACACAGCGCTTCCCAACGACAGTCGTGAATTCAGAGGCACAACCACGAGATGGCCGAATGCGCCGCAAAAATATGCGTGATGTTGATGAGACGCTTGCGACTACGGGTGACAATTTGCAAGGTATCGACCTTAATCGCAATAACAATCCATATTGGTCAACAAGCGCGCCAGACCGGAGCTCGGATGATGTTCGCTCTATTGTCCATCATGGAAGTTCAGCAGCATCTGAACCTGAAACCCAAGCGTTGCAGCAAGGCGCAGTGGTAGCGGGTGAGGATAGGCTGCGTTTTTATATTGATACCCACTCCTTCACGCAAGTGTACTTTGCGCCAGGTACAAACAATGGTCGTCGAAACGCGTTGACTCAGCGGGTTGCAACTGCAATGCGTGCCGTGAATAACTTTACTTATCGCTATGGACCATCAGCCGCTGGTGGGGGGATTGGCGCGACAGATGAATATTTTGCGAACACTTACCAAATCCCCTCATATACGTTAGAAATCGAACCGGCAAACTCTGCTGCTGATTATGGCGGTAATGGCGTGTCACATGACGGTTTTATCTTGCCTAACTCTGAAGTGTCACGTATGCGTGAAGAAACCAAAAATGCTGCGTTATCAGGGTTGTACATGATTACCGAAATTCCCTTTCTGAAACGCATAGAAATCAGCAACGGAGATGGTCTTGCGATATCTCAGCAATGGGAAATGGATTCGAATGAACAGCGAACTCTTCAAACCTCGGTCAACAACGGCATCGAAGCAGGCACTGAATATCAATTAAAATTAGTGTTCAACAAGCCTATGCGCCATATAGAAGACGGCGTTGTTGCAGACTTTAATGTGTTATCTGATGCGCAAAATATTTCACTAGCATGGCAGCGAAGTGTTAGTGGCGAGCTGTCGGAAACGCCACTAGACACGAGTGAAGGGCAATGGCTGCTTGATGGTTTTAGTCGTTATAAAACAGATACCTACCAAGTGACATTCACCTTACCTGATGACTATGATGCCGCTAATACAACGTTACTTAGTTTGGTTGTTAATACGGTTGATATGGTTGGTCAAGCGCTCGATACCAATCCTGCAACGGTAGTCGATTGGCAGGGAGGGCATTGGCAACGGTATGAGAATACAACCGGCGATGACAGCACTGACTTTGGTGGTATCGATAAATCGATGCGCATTATTGATGATGGCAGTGATTTGTATCAAACAACCGATGGCGGAGGTACGCCAACAACACCTGATCCTGCGCCGGTAGAACCTTCAAGCAGTGGCTCAGGTGGTGGTAGCTTCGCCTGGTTATCAGTTACCCTTATCGGTGTACTTACTCGTCGACTATGCGGTAATCGTAAACCTAGCTCGCATAACTTATAGCCAGTTTCACTTGCTTTTTTCTCACCATTCCCGATAATTTGCCGTCACAAGGTGATGGCTTGGGAATGGGGTGAAATACCTCAACTGTACCCGCAACTGTTAACAGAGCAACGTGTTCAAGCAACTATGCTTAGCCACTGGATAGTAATATCTGGGAAGGCGCACGCCGAGATGCTGTAAGTCAGGATACCGGTCATTATCACACGAATTTAACAAGTCGAGCGGGTTACTCGAGCATTGTCCCCACATTAGTGCAAATTTGATTGCAGCTAATTGGCTCTGCTATGTGTAACTGCTGACTGTCTCGCTGTAGGTAGGGCGGTAATAAAATTGGAACAAGCAGTAGGTCAGCATCAACAACTAAGCCCCTTACTTTCAGTAAGTAACTTGTGGTGGCTGATTGACCAAAAAACGATTCTGGATTCTATTTCGCTTGATATTCATGAGGGTGAATTTATTGGCTTGATAGGGCCTAATGGCGCTGGCAAGTCGAGTTTATTGCGCTGCTTGTATCGCTACATCAAGCCATCTCGTGGACATGTTTTGTTTGCTGGCAAAGATATTTGGCAATATTCACAGCAGGCTTACGCAAAGCAAGTTGCTGTGGTGCTGCAAGAGTCGCCAAGTGATTTCAATTTAACGGTGACTGATGTTGTTTCTCTGGGGTTACTAACGCAAACATCGGTTTGGCATCGTACGAATGACAGTGACAAGCAACTGATTAGCGATGCACTAGCGCAAGTTGGCCTGACTGACAAAGCGACGGAATGTTTCGAGCACCTATCAGGGGGAGAAAAACAGCGCACGCTTATCGCGAGGGCAATTGTGCAACAGCCCAAACTACTCATTATGGATGAGCCAACAAGTCATTTAGATGCCAAGTATCAAATCCAGATTATTGAATTGGCGAAGTCGCTCGGCATCACGGTGTTAGCTTCGTTTCACGACCTTAATCTTGCCAGTGCGATGTGTGATCGCTTGTTATTACTTAACAATGGGTTTTTAGTTGCCGATGGTACACCACAAAATGTCATTACTTCAGAGCAGCTCGCAGAAGTATTTGGTGTTTGCACTCAGGTGAATCGTCATCCTCAGCACGGTGCTCCCCATATCACGTATTTTTATGGCTACAACTTTGATGCTGATAACCTAAATGACCTGGAAAAAGGAGATGGTGATGTTTAGGCAACCTGCTGTTGTCTTAGCTGTTTTGCTGCTTGCATTGCCTCTGTCAGCAATTAGCTCGCTATCTATCGGTGCGGTTGAATTGTCGTTTAACCAGGTGTTGGGTGCCTTAATAGGAAGCAATACCGATAGTTTTGATCAGCAAATTATTTGGGATCTGCGAATGCCTCGCATGTTGCTAGCCTTGTTTGCAGGAGCTGGTTTATCGCTAGCTGGACTCATGTTGCAGACAGTGACACGCAACCCGTTAGCTGACCCGTATCTGTTTGGCATTTCCTCTGGCGCCGCACTTGGTGTGGTACTTACCGTCAGTTTGTCTGGCACCAGCTATTTCTATGGTGCAAATATTTCCCTATCCATTGCAGCTTTTGTCGGCAGTTTGGTGGCCATGTCACTACTGTTGATTGTGTCGGGCTCTGCGTTAGCTCGGCAGGTTGAGTCGATGTTACTTGCGGGCGTAGCGCTTTCGTTCTTGTTTAGCGCAATGACCAGTGTCAGCCTTTACTATAGCGATCCACAAGCCATCAGCGCGGTAATTTTTTGGACCATGGGCAGCTTTGCACGAGCGCAGTGGCATAGCCTACTTATGCCAGCATTCTTTTTAGTGATTGTGTTGTCAGTTGTGGTTATTTGGCGCCGTCAACTAACGGCACTGCTGTTGGGTGACGAGAGTGCGATAACGCTGGGCGTCAATGTACGTAAGTTCCGTTTTATGATGTTAGCATTGAGCTCTTTGCTGACTGCTAGCCTAGTATCCGTTTGTGGCGGTATTGGTTTTGTTGGCTTGATGATCCCCCATATCGTCCGTTTTCTTGTATCACAGGCGAGTGCAGTTAACCCCATTTTAGTTGCCTTGCTTGGCGGTATATTCATGTTGTGGGTAGATGTACTTGCGCGCAGTTTACTGACAAATCAAGAACTTCCCATTGGTGTCATTACTGGCCTACTGGGGAGCTTATTTTTCTTATCTTTGATGTATTGGCGCAGGCGCCAAGTAAGGGTATAACCATGAAAGCGTTGATGGTTCAGGGCACCACATCGGATGCGGGTAAAAGCACACTTGTCGCAGGTTTGTGCCGCGTACTCGCTAATGCAAAACACAAAGTTGCTCCTTTTAAACCGCAAAATATGGCGCTCAATAGTGCCGTCACTGAAGATGGTGGAGAGATAGGTAGGGCGCAGGCGCTACAAGCTGTCGCTGCCAGAGTGCCATCTCATACTGACTTTAACCCTATTCTGCTAAAACCTAATACAGATACGGGCGCACAAGTTATTGTTCATGGTAAGGCGGTCAGTAATATGGAAGCGGCCAGTTATCATGATTACAAGAAAGTTGCTTTAGATGCTGTGCTTACTTCCTACTCACGGTTAAGTGAACGCTTTGACTACTTGTTGGTAGAGGGGGCAGGAAGCCCAGCAGAAATTAATTTGCGTGACAATGATATCGCCAACATGGGGTTTGCTGAGGCAGTTGACTGCCCAGTGATCATCATTGCCGATATTGATAAAGGCGGCGTTTTTGCCCATTTGGTGGGTACGTTGGCATTGTTATCAGAATCTGAACAAGCAAGAGTGAAAGGGTTTGTCATTAACCGCTTTCGTGGTGATATCAGCTTGCTTCAATCCGGTTTAGATTGGTTAGAAGACCGAACGGGAAAACCTGTGCTAGGCGTATTGCCTTACTTACATGACCTTGCTTTAGATGCCGAAGATGCGCTCGCTACAGCAAATGTAGTTGAGCAGGCAGAGATCAATATCAGTGTATTGTTACTTCCTCATATCTCCAATCATACTGATTTTGATAGCTTGCGGCTGAATCCACACGTCAACTTGCGTTATGTCAGAGTAGAGCAAGATATCCCACCGTCAGATTTGATCATCATTCCAGGCTCTAAAAATGTACTCGGTGATTTAGCCTTTCTAAAGGAACAGGGCTGGGCTGGGCAAGTCAACCAGCACTTGCGCTACGGTGGCAAGTTGTTAGGGATTTGCGGCGGCTTTCAAATGTTGGGCAATCATATTTACGATATGCATGGTGTTGAATCGTCAAGTCAGCTAGCGAAAGGTCTTGGTCTGGCTGACTTTGATACAGAATTGCAGCTTGAAAAAGTCTTGGCACAAGTGAGCGCAAAAGTGGTTGATGAAAGACTGCTTCATTCCGTGCTTGATGTTGAAATTCAGGGTTATGAAATACATTGCGGTGAAAGTAATGGGCCTGCGCTCAGCACGCCTTTTGCCACAGTGGAAACTGAATTAGGTGTTCAGCGGCATGATGGTTTCGTTTCTGAAGACGGCCAAATCATCGGTACCTATTTACATGGTTTGTTTGATACACCAGAAGCAGCCAACACCATTTTACACTGGGTTAACCCGTCACTGGCCGTCGAAGCCATTGACGTTGATGAGCACCGAGAAGTGCAGCTTTCACGACTGGCAAAGATCTGTGAAAAGCACCTTGATATGAACCAAATTTATTCGATTTTACGGGAGTCCAAACGTGTCAGTGGATAAAGAGAACAACCACAAAAAACGCCAACAACGCTTGAAAGAAACCGTTGATGCGCGTGTAGAAGCCGCGCAGGATGAAAGAGGCGTTCTACAAGTGATAACGGGTAACGGCAAAGGCAAAACCACCGCGGGCTTTGGTACGGTAGCAAGAGCTGTTGGTCACGGTAAAAAAGCCGCAGTAGTGCAATTTATTAAAGGCAGTTGGGATTGTGGTGAGCGCAATTTGCTTGAGAAGTTTGATGTCCCTTTTGCGGTAATGGCGACAGGTTTTACCTGGGAAACACAAAACCGAGAGGCAGATATCAAAGCGGCAGAGGAAACATGGCAACAAGCTAAAAAGTTTCTGGCCGACGAAAGCATCGACATTGTTCTGCTAGACGAAATTACCTATATGCTGAGCTATGACTATTTAAACGTTGATGAGGTGATAGAGTGTTTGGCCAATCGCCCTGCACATCAATTTGTTATTGCTACAGGTCGCGCTGCACATCGCAAACTCACCGACCTTGCTGATACCGTTAGTGAAGTTAAAAACATCAAACACGCTTTTGATGCCGGTGTGAAAGCGCAAGTTGGGTTTGATTACTAATGCGTAGCATGATTATTGGTTTGGGCTTTGTTTTTGTCGCGGTTTTTGGCGGTTTATTGTCGCTGTCAATACAGGCGGCTGAAAAGCCTGCCGAGCGCATTGTTGCATTAGCGCCACATATTGTAGAAATGCTTTATGCGGTGGGGGCAGGAGATAATATTGTCGCGACCGTAGAGTATGCAAATCACCCTGAAGCGGCTAAGCAGCTCCCGCGTATCGGTAATCATCAAGGTATTCAAATCGAAAAGTTGTTGGCGCTAAAGCCGGACGTGGTGTTGTTTTGGCAAGGCGGCAATCAAGCGCAAGATTTAGCGCATATGCGCAGTTTGGGGCTTAAGGTTGTACTTAGTGAACCCCAAACGCTAGAAGATGTTGCCAAAGAGTTGCGGATGTTAGGCGAGCTCACGGGCAATACAAAACAAGGTCATGCGCTGGCAGATTCGTTTTTAGAAACCTTGGGCGGTATAACGTCACAATACCAACAGAAACAATCATTTAATGTCTTTTATCAGCTTTGGTCGGAGCCGCTAATGACAGTCAGTGGTGAAAGTTGGATAAACCAGTTAGTGACAAGCTGCAATGCTACCAATGCATTTGCTACTAGCCCAACTAAAACACCGCAAGTCAGTATTGAAAATGTCATGGTCGCAAAACCCGACATTATTATTATTCCAGACGCAGCATCTGCCCACCCTCAGCCAGATCCTGGTTGGCAAAAGTGGCAGGATATTCCTGCGGTAAAAGAAAAACGCATTATTCACGTCAATGGCGATGTAATGCATAGGTTCAGCCCCAACATGTTAGTGGGCTTAGCTGATATGTGTCAGCAAATCGATCAATTTAGATAGTTTCTGACACACGCCTTGTCAGCGTAATTGACTGTAGTACACCTGCATCATAAGGCAGGGATTAACAGAGCAGGTTAGGGGAAGCTGATGAAAGTTCAGCACTGCCCCCGCAACGGTGAATTGCAATTGATACTGCAACAGTCCGATTACCTAGCGTGCTTATAAATAACACCTAATAAGAGAGCAGATGCGGTGGGCATCACGCTAAGGAACTATGAAACAAAGTCTATTAAACAAAAAGTCATCTCAACTTTCACTTCTCGCATTGGCTGTCGGCGCTTCGCTCGCAACTGGCCCCGTTGCTCATGCTGCAGAAGAGGAAATTATAACCGTAACGGCTACTCGCTCACCGTTAAGTATTGAAACGGCATTGGCGCAGCAAGTGGTCATTACCCGTGCTGATATTGAGCTTATTCAACCTAAAAGCGTACTTGACGTATTAGGCACTGTCGCTGGTTTTGACGTCACAGTACAAGGTGGTCGTGGTCAAAATGCATCTATCTTTATTCGAGGCGCTAACTCTAATCAAACCTTGGTATTGGTTGATGGCATTCGTGTCAGTTCGGCAAGTTTAGGTGCGACAAGTTTGCAAACCATTGCGCCTGAAATGATTGAGCGTATTGAAATTGTTAAAGGCCCTCGCGCTGCTATTTGGGGCTCAGACGCCATTGGTGGTGTGATTAATATTCTGACGCGCAAGTTAGAAGGTGGTGAGTTTGTTGCTGGCGCAACCTATGGCACTGACAATTACCAACAGCTAAAAGCGGGCTTGGGTTTTAGTCACGGTGACGGCGCAACAAGTGTTGTTATCAATAAAGAAAAGAGTGATGGCTTTGACGTACTCGAAGGTGCTGATAATGACGACGATGGCTATGACTACACCTCAATCGCTATTCGTGGTCAGCAAAAGGTCACAGGACAGTTTAACCTAGACTGGATGCTGAACGCTGACGATGGTGACACTGAATATGACAACGCCTTCGGCGGTAATGATGAACGTGACGTTACCCATCATGCATGGTTAGTGCGAGGTCAATACAAAGCGCAAATTGGTCATGTTGCTAATACTACCAGTGTTTCTATGGGTCAAAACCGCGACTTTAGCAAAGACGGTGGAACAGATTTCCCAACGCGTTTTGAAACGCGCCGTGATCAGTTCTCATTGCTAAATCACAGCCAAGTATTCCCACATTTTCAAGTGAGTTTAGGTGCTGATTTGTATAAAGAAGAGCTGTCATCGACAACGGTTTATGCAAATGATGAGCGCGATGTAAAAGCGATTTTTGCACACACACTTTACAACTTAAACGCTGTCACATTTGAAGCAGCTATTCGTTATGATGATGTTGAGTCTATCGATTCTGAAACTAGCTACAACGCTGGTGCTGGCTATCAGCTGTCTGAAGATACGCGTATTGCGTTAAACGTCGGTACTGGCTTTAAAGCGCCAACCTTCAACGACTTATATTACCCTGCAAGTCCTTATTCATCAGGTAATCCAGACTTGACGTCTGAAACGTCAGAAACGGTTGAGTTAGTGCTTGAAACCTCAGCGGCAGGTGTTGACTTTGGTTTTAGCGTTTTCCAAACTGATGTTGAAGACTTAATTGCTTGGATGCCAGACGAAAACTTCTTCTACAAACCAGAGAACGTTAATGAAGTGGAAATTAAAGGTGCTGAACTGACCGCTTATTACATTGGGCTTGGCGGCACACACCAAATCAATGCGAGTTACACTGACACGGAAGACAAGGCAACAGGTGAACAACTTATTCGCCGCGCGAAAGAAAAGTTTGTTTATCAGTTTGACACTAAAATTGGTGACCTAGGTTTATATATTGAGTACCAATTTAACGGTGAACGTGACGATACCAGCTTCGCGACCGGTGATCTTGAACTCGACAGTTATCACTTAGTGAATTTGGCAGCTAGTTACCCATTAACGCCGCAGTTAAAGCTAGAAACGCGCATTACTAATGCCTTTGACGAAGATTACAACACGTCAATTGGCTACAACACGCAAGAACGCGCTGGGTACATAGGCATTAATTACAGTATGTAATTGATACCGTTTATTTAATGAAAAAGCCGCGAACAATCGCGGCTTTTTTGTGTCAGCTATCTATTAGAATAAAAGGAAGTGACTAAGAACTTGCTTTCACGTTCGCAATGATAGGATCTTCAACCGCATCAATAATCTTTTGATTTACGCCGTAATGACGAGTGGTGAATGTAAAATCAGCTCCTTTGGTATCGATATTGTTTTTCGCGTCAGCGCCACAGTTAAAAGAAACCGTGATAGTGCCATCACTATTCTTGTCCCATCGATGCGAATTAATGTTATTAACACCTTCCATCAAGTACTTATCTTTGTCATAAGCGGTAATGGATGTGAAGAACGCATTTTCTGGATCTTCAAATGTGGTGGTGTAACAAACACTCGCTTTCATTTTAGGACTGTTTGAGTACTTGTTACCTACCATGGCTTCAGGGCTTGCGCCACCCCAGCCCGCTGCGTTTTCTAAATTCCACTGGTGTAAGTCAGTGACTTTGTCAGATGTGCGAGGGAAGGTATACGTGAACTTGGTCATGCTGTTTACTTCTTGGGTATACTTTTTCACCCACTTTTCTACTTCATCGTAGTTGTAAGGTTGAACTTCATAGTCAACAGCAAAATTAAGTTGGGTAACATCGACTTTGTCCAATTCCGCTTTAGCGTTTTCAATACCTTTTTCTGTACCAGAACGGTAAATAAACATGGCATAGTCAGACTCTATCGGTAAGTTATAGTTGCCGTCTTCTACAACATAGTGTTGACCATGACCGCGCTCAGTAACCACCTGAACTGCCATGTAATTGTTTGTTTTAGGGATATTAAAGGTAACTTTGCCATCAACTGCTTTGACAATGGCAATACCATACAAGGTATCATCGTTCATTTGCACAGTAGGTGCCTTTTTACCTCGCGGTGGCAAACCTTTCATTTTTGCAAATTGCTTGTTGGCGCCGAGCTTTGACCAATTGCGGAAGTTACGTGCTGTTTCTGCGTGCGTGAAGTTTTCTTCCGTTACCGTAATAGTTTCCTTGTTTGAACCTGGCTGACCAGCATGCACACCAGAAACAAACGCGCTCATTAATGCGATAGCGATGAACGATTTTTTCAATTCCATGATATTACCTCGTATTTCAGCTGTTTATTAATTCAACAGTTATTACTATATCGGGAAGCA
The DNA here is from genome assembly GCF_042682785.1 of Thalassotalea euphylliae. Lineage (GTDB taxonomy): Bacteria > Pseudomonadota > Gammaproteobacteria > Enterobacterales > Alteromonadaceae > Thalassotalea_F > Thalassotalea_F euphylliae. Next base: position 162,872 of record NZ_JBHUIB010000012.1, read on the forward strand.
TACGAAAGTGTTAATGAAATAATGTCATTTAAGATATGCACAGCGCGCATATTCGTTTTTTGGATAAGATTTTTGAAAAAAATGGTTTTGCATTTAAACCATTTCAATTAAGTCTGCGACTAAATATTGGTAAAGTTCACTACTAGGAAAAATGAGTTGCAAATAAATATTATGCTAATCAATTATTTAAAGGTTGGCCTTATATTTGTTTATTACTGAATAACTCGACAAGAAAAACACGGAATAATGACAATGAAAATGGCAAAACTACTCTCGTTATCGGCGCTTACTTTGGCTCTAAATGGTTGTGTAATTCATGTGAATGCACAAAGTGCAGATGTCAGCTTGGAAGAAGAATTATCGCTTGAAGCGAATGCTCTTGAACGCTTTGATATTGAAGCAGGCGCTGGTTCACTCATCATTAAGGGCGATGAAACAGCATCAGGAATTCAAGTGAAAGCCGATATTCGTACTACGGATGCTAAGGATTACACGCTGGTGCTGACTCGCTCAGGTAGCACGGCAACTTTAGTAGCGAAGCACCATTCTCATATGGGCTATTGGAATGGCTCGTCGCCAAAAATTGATTTGACCATTACCATGCCAGCAAATCTTAAGTTGGATATTGATGATGGCTCAGGCGAAATCAAAATATCCAACATCAATAATGGTCTGCGTTTGGAAGATGGCTCAGGCTCTGCAAAAATCGAAAACGTGAAGGGGAACGTCAGAATTGATGACGGTTCAGGGGAGCTTGTGGTCAAGAGTGTTCAAGGCGATGTTGACTTAAAAGATGGCTCAGGCGGCTTACGCGTATCAAACATTTCTGGTGATTTAGACATTGATGACGGTTCTGGCAGCTTAACCGTTATGGACGTTACTGGTCAGGTGACGATTGATGATGGTTCTGGAAGTATTGATGTTAACCGAGCTGGCGCGTTAAAAATTATTGAATCGGGCTCTGGTGGCTTGTCATTTTCAGACATTAAAGGCGACGTTGATGTCGATTCTTAATCGGCAACCTCATCTTCTCTAATTTCCGGCAGATATTACCTGTTCTTGAAAACAAAAACGCCTAACGTTATTTACATTAGGCGTTTTTATATTGAGTGCTATTACGCGCTTAGTTGTAATGCAATTCCATAATGGTTTCATCAAACTCATCTTGCTCCACCACTTTAAAGTTAAAGCGTTCAAAGAAGGCCTTCATCACGTCATGGCCTTCAACATAACAAATTGAAATTGCATTAAAGCCCTTTAATTGCTTTATCTCATCGATGACAAGCGCGACAGCCTTGGTGCCATAGCCCTGACCTTGGATACTTTTATCTATAATTAATTGGTCGATAAATATTTCGTTTGGTTTGCCATCATCAAAATTGGGGTAATATTGAATAAAGCCGATGGGATTATTACCCAGATAGATACCACGATTAACGTAATAGTCGTAAAATTTTGACGCGGCTATGGCTTCAGCAGGAAGCGCAACAAACGCCTCCTGCTCCTTGGTAATGTCCAAGTCGATCATGTCGAGCCAGTTATCTTTCGTGATGTCTTGTAAATTAACGTCCAATTTAGATTTCCTGAAATTAACGACTGGCTAATTAGCGTTATAGCGTTGGCTATTCGACAAGTGCCTGAATGGCTTCACTGTCAATGTACTTATCAAGACCTGCTAAGCTTTCTGCAACGAGAGGGCTCGAGAACATCTCTCTACCAGCAACATTACCGAGTACTTCAAAACTCGCTTCCATGGTTTGAGCGCCTTCGTATTTTAGTGCTTCACTGGCTTCTTTTTTACAGGACACCGTAAGTAAGCGCATCATGAGTTCGCCCATTTTTTGATTGGCTTGGTCAAGTGCTTCTGGTGTTACGTTAGCAATACTGGACACAGCAGGGTGGTTAGACGCGGCTGCAAACATCCAGCGAACCAGTTGGTTTCTGTCTTCCACTGATGTTGAATTGACTAAACACATTGAAAGCTGATCTGTGTACACACCGGCTTTGCTGTTCGCACTGAAAGCTAAACTAGAAAGTGCCATTAATATGGGAAATAAAGCGATAGTTCTTTTCATTTTTTTAAATCCTTTACAGACTAAAATATATTTCGCCACCTAACATGCCGGCGCCAAGACCTATCAGAAACATAGAAAGCACTCGGTGAAGTGTGACAGTAAGCTTAATGTCTTTTATCGTTTTGCCTTGTAACAGGGCCTCTATTATTGTGTTTTTTCCCATAAAGGCGATAAGTACTGCTAAGCCAAAACAACCCAGGGCGGCAAAAATAAAACCGTTTAACGCAATTGCATTTAACTGCACTAACAAAGCGACAGCGCCTATACAAGCTGAACCGAACCAAGAAAATTGCTTAAGCAAGTCAAATGTTAGTTCGGTTGTTAAGGTTAAGTCGTTATTATCAGTGGCTTCAGTAGTGCCGTTTGAATGGGAAGGGATAGGCTTTTCACTGCCTATTCGGGTGATTTTAGAGTCCAATGTCTCGTCCCTGTACATTTTGAAAGACCAAAGAGTATCGGTAAATAAGACTAAAATACAATAAAAATTAGTGTATTAGTGGAAAAATGAAGCCCTAATCTAATAAAGAAATCGCAGCACATTAAAGTGCTGCGATTTACTGTGCTCTAAGGGTCTAATGGTTAATACGTCAGCTGAGACGTTTTACCCCAGAATACGCGATACGCAAAAATGGTATAACCCACTATCATTGGCAAGACTATCGCCGCTCCCCATAGAATGATTTGCAATGTTTCTGGAGCACTGGCAGCTTCAAATATGGTGAGTTGCTCGGGTACAACGTATGGGAAGAAGCTATACGCGAGACCTGCAAAGCAGATAATGAATACAATGATGGCCGCCATAAAGGGATACCAACAACCAGCATCGTCTTCCATTGGCACCTTTTTTAAATAGATATGTACCGTAGCGAATACAAAAGTCAGTAATACAGAAAGTGGAATTAACATAATCACTTGTGGGAAACTTAACCATTTATCAGCAATGTTTTGATCTATGGTAAGGTTAGCAATACTTACTGCTAGAATGCCTATTGCCATCAGTACATTGGTTACCATTGCCCATCTAGCAGCTCGTTTTTGTAGTTCACCTTCCGTTTTCATGACCAACCAACAAGCACCAATAAAACAATACCCAGCGGTTACGCATACGGCGGATAATATTGAAAATCCGGTCGCTAACAGTGAATCTTCAAATCCTGTTACATAGCGGCCAAGCATATAGCCTTGGCTTAACGTCGCAATGAGTGACCCTATTTTAAATGCTAAGTCCCATCGCGCTTTATCTTTACTGGGTGCTTTAGTGCGAAAATCGAAAGATACCCCGCGGAGAATTAAGCCTGCTAGCATAATAGCCGTTGGCATATACAGAGCCTGCAGAATAATGCTGTGGGCAACCGGAAATGCAATCAGCAAAATACCCACAGCGAGCACTAGCCAGGTTTCATTGGCGTCCCAAAAAGGGCCAATGGAGTAAATCATCTTGTCTCGCTGCGCTTGATTGTCCTGCGGCAATAAAACACCAACGCCCAAGTCGTAGCCATCGAGAATGGCATAGACCAAAAATGAGAGCCCCATTAAGCCAATGAAGATAATAGGTAGCCATTGAATATCCGTCATTATGCACCTCCTTTGATAGGCTCAGCATCAAATGAATCGTTCTGCATGTCAGTGATTGATAGGTCTTGCGCTTCAAGTTTCACGGCACGATTTGCCATGACAAATAAAGTTCGGATGTACGCCGCAAGCAAGAATAAATAAAGCACAACATACATGGTGAGCGACATTGCAATGTTGTCAGCGGGCAATGTCGTTGCTGCATCGTGAGTGCGAAGTACCCCGGTTACAAGGTAAGGCTGACGGCCAATCTCTGTGACGTACCACCCCGCAAGCGTGGCTACCCAACCGGAAAATGTCATACCAACAAAGCCCTTAAGCAGCCAGCTTGGGTATTGTTGTTTTCGCATGAAATAGAAACACCCTACAAAGGCAATAAATAACATCATCAAGCCAACGCCGATCATAATGCGGAAGCTGAAAAACACTGGAGCGACGGGCGGGTGCTCGTTTTTAAATTCATTTAGGCCACGAATTTCACCGTCGGTGTCATGTGTCAAAATGAGACTCGCCAAATTCGGCACTTTAATTTCAAAGTGATTAGTTCGGTTTTCTTCATCGGGTAAGGCAAAGAGCAGCAGTGGCACGTTCGTCGATGTATCCCACACACCCTCCATTGCAGCAACTTTTGCTGGCTGATGTTTAAAGGTATTTAAACCGTGCAAGTCGCCAACAAAAATTTGTACTGGAATTAATACTGCAGCCACTAATGTCGACACCTTAAGTGCTTGTTTAACGGAGCGCTTTTCATCCCCTTTAAGCAAACGATATGCAGAAATACCAGCAATCAAGAAAGCGGCCGTTAAGCCTGAGGCAAGCAGTTTATGGCCTAAACGATAAGGCATTGATGGGTTGAAAATAACCTCATACCAGCTAGTGACATAAGCAACGCCGTCACGCATTTCAAAACCTGCCGGGGTTTGCATCCAAGAGTCTAAAGCGAGAATCCAAAACGCTGATAAGGTTGTGCCAAACGCCACGAGTAACGTAGCAATGGTATGCACGCGATTTGATACTTTGTTCATACCAAATAGCATGATGGATAAGAAAGATGCTTCTAAAAAGAACGCGGTCATGACTTCATAGCCAAGAAGAGGCCCAGCGATATTACCAACGGTTTCCATGTAGCCAGGCCAGTTAGTGCCAAACTGGAACGACATGGTGATACCGCTGACTACGCCAAGGGCAAAAGTAAGCGCAAAAATACGTGTCCAGAAGCGGTAAACGCGCAACCAGCTCTCATCGCCGGTGCGATTGTACTTAAACTTAAAAAATACCAAGAACCAACAAAGCGCAATGTTTATTGTTGGGAACAGTATGTGAAAACTGATATTAGTCGCGAATTGAATGCGTGACAGCATAAAGCTGGTTTCGCTAGCTAATTCCGCAAAAGCGAGCATAAGGCACCTCCTTAGGTGCGGTGGTAAAAAGAATAAGTTCCTCGTGTTATTTGCTGGTCAGCAATTTGTCTTTAACATCTAAAATTTTGCTGATCCCTTCGCCAAGTTTGAGCAAGGCGGAAAGTTTTTCTGATGACATGTTTTGCAGTTCGTTTGACCACAAGGTCACCATCTCCATCAAATCATGCATTTCTTGCACGCGCTGCTGAACATAGCGTTCGTTGTCGCTACTTGGCTCTTGTAAAAGCACGTCTCGCATCATTGAAAGGGTAGGGTCGAGCTCTCGTTTTCGGCGCTCCACTACTAAGGTGCGTGCAATTTCCCATACATCACTTGGTGCGGTGAAGTACTCTTTGCGATCGCCAGGGATATGCTGCAGTTTGATCAGGTTCCACGACTTAAGCTCTTTTAAGCCCATCGACACATTAGAACGGGAAATCTGTAGTGCTTCAATAATTTGGTCGGCATTAAGAGGCGCTTCAGTTAATACAATTAACGCATACATTTGACCGAGCGTTCTGTTTAGCCCCCATTTTGAACCCATTTCGCCGAAGTGAAGGATCAGTGATTGTGTCATCGGAGAGACTTTCATAGTTCACCTGTTTTTGAATTTTCAGAAATTACTGAAAATTGTGAACGGTTTGTTGATTTGTGTCAATAAAGTGTTTTCAAAATTGTTTTATGCTCTAAAACTGGGTGTATTGTTTTTTGAACGCACCTGCTTTGACGGACATAAAAAAGCCCAGCAGATACTGGGCTTTTTTTATATGTTGGATTATTTCTGATGTCGTCGTCGACCTGCGAGCACTAGTAATGCCAATGGCGTTAGCAAATAAGCCGGCGCTTCTGAAACGCTGATAGCTGGTGCTGGAAGCATTAGATTGCGCGCTATTGGCGGCATTGGCGGCGGTATAAATGACTCAAACTCACCTGAAAAGAAGAACATATAGATTCCGTCGATGAACGCAGTATCTTGCTGGGTGATCTTTGTTGCAACATCAACCAAATCAATTTCCACGGTAAGGCCAGTAAAGTCAAAGTAACTATCTGTTAGGTTCATGGCACCTGACATTTCACTGCGAACGATAGCGCCAGAGCTACGGTTAAAGTATGGGCTCACAGCCCACGAACCTGGAGACAAATCATTGCCGGTAACGCCATTAAATGAGAAACGGTAATCAAGTGCTTTTACTGTAAAGTCTTCAACAGACGAGGTTAAGCCAATTTGAAATGCTTCGTCTGTACCAGAGTTAAACGTCGCACCATCATCCCACCAGCGAAATTTCTGCCCAGGAAGGAAGGATATGTCGAGTCTCAATGTGCTACCACCAGAGATAGTAACACCAGGGAAAGTTGCATTTTCCCATAAGTTGGTCCAGCACTTTTGTGACTGGCCGGTTGACGAGCGAGAGGCGTCGATACAGTCGTACACAACCCCTTGTTCTAAATCTACTGCGTAGTCTATTTCAATGAGCTTGGCGGCAGAAGAACTCGAAAACAGTATTGCTGCCAGCGAAACCAAAAAACGATTCATTTATTAACCTGCTTATACAAACTTAGAAACCATCCTAAGCGAGGCTATCCGTAGCAAATCATTGGTATTTACTGGTCAGACTACATGAATTGTTACAATGATCAAGGGTTTATGTAACAAACGTTTACATATTTTTAACGTTTTACAGGGAGAAAAGTTATAAGGCCTGTGTTTAAAGGGCTAGACGGCTGCGCTATTTACTTTGTTGTAATTTGGTGTCGTGATACTGCCATAAGACATTGATGATTTTCCATTGCCCTGACTGATTCTGATACAAATGCATGTAATCTATCCAATCATCCACTGTTAACTTCACAGACGCAACTCGTTGATCAATATCTAATATTTGTATTTCAATACGAGGCTCTTTTGGAAACTTGTCACCTTTAACGTTGTAGTTGCCGGCAAGTTCCACCATGAAGTCGCGGCTCGTTTCCATAATGAACTCATTGCCTTCTTTATCTAGCCAGTAGGTGCGCTTGGCTAACTTGTCATCTAGACCCCTTGCCATAAGCTGGGGTTTAACATGTTGTTGAGATTCTATGTAGTCGAGTACAGCGCGTTCTATTGCTTGCTGGCTGTTGCTCGAGTCGTTGGCAAGTACTGTAAAGTGAGTCAAAACAAGTAAGCCGATGATTAGAGGCAGTGAGCGCATATGATGTCCTATCAAATATTATGGAAAATGCTTAAAAAGTAGCCTCACTATAGCTGGTTTTAATCAAAGCTAACTGCCCTTAATCGTAAGCAAATTTAACTTATCACGTACCTGTTGAGGAATGGGTATGGTTTGTTTTTGTTTGGCACAGACGCAAACAAAGGTAATTGTTGCGTCAAAAACTGTCTTGTCTGATTTTGTGGCTGCGACTGAAAACGTATAAGAGCGCGAACCTACATGGTTAACGCAAACTAATAGTTCTATTTCATCATCCCAGGTTATAGGCGAAAGATACTCTATGTTGGTAGCGCGCACAGGTGTAAGAATGTTCAATGCATGCATGGCGCGTATGGCAGGTTCACCAAACACATTGTTTAGTGCTTGGTGAGTAGCCTCTAACGCATAGTCGGTAAATCTCGGCGTGTAAACAATCCCTGCTGGATCACAATCGCCAAACAAAATAGTGCGCTTAAAACGCAGAGGCGCTCTTATACTAGCCAATGTTGGTACTACACCGCGTTGAGTTTGATGTGCTTGGCTTCATGCTCGGTTAATAATTCATACAGATGCTTTTTAATGTCTTCTTTAGTTCCTTCAGGATGAAAATCAAAGCCTTGCCCGTTACCGTCGAGAATGATACCCAAGTAGTTGTCTTGGATGCTAATTTGAGAAATACGAATAATGTCTATCTCACTCTCATTACTGAGAAGATGTGACTTGATAAGCAAATGGTGATCGCTGCGATTAATCAGTTGGCCAATTTCACTTAATGATTTGAACTTGGGTGATAGGTGATACACCTGAGCGAGTAAAAGCAGTGCCAGGGCCAGGCCAGAGACAAGGGTAATTTTACTGACAGAGTTGTCTGTCATGATCAAAAATATAAAATAACTGATAAACACAACAAACAGTGCTTTACAGACTTGTTGTAATTGTCTGTCTGAAATTTTCATATTCACATCCTTTGTGACGTTATTTCAATACAATATTTTTAGTAGTAGCGCTATTTAGTTATAAACCTTTTTGCGCATCTTTTAAACAAGAAAAAGCGTAAAAATGTCGATAAATGTGTCGATTGTGTTGTTTAGCTATTTTGCTTCTTAACTTTGTCGCTAGTTACTGATTGGTGCTATCGTTTCCATACTTTTCCGATTTCACCACACCGAAAATTATGGATGAGTCAGCTATTTTCCCTGTTCGCATATAACAATTTTCACGGCAATCGGGTATTCGAAACAAGAAGATGACTATTCAAATAGCTCTAGACCCTCATAAGGGGCTTGTTTGAGTGATGCTAAGCGGCTAGCAAGCGAACCAACATGAAGTTCTAGCTTGTGACCCTTTGGATCAAGGAAATAAAAGGAATGTCCTTCACTGGTATTTTGTTTCCACTGAACGACATTTACGCTCTCAAGCCTCTTTTTCACCAGAGGAAAATGCTCGCTGGCAACGGTTAGGGCAATATGGCTATAGTCTTCACTTGGCTTGGCGTTGTCTACCGAAAGGCAAAACCACAAATCGCCCAGCGTCAGGTAAGCGCCGGTACGCCATTTTGCCTGCGGTTTCATTGATAAGTAATGTGTATAAAAGTGAAATGACTCTGCTAAGTCATTCACCGCAATGGTGATGTGATTAACGCCAGATATCATCAGCTGCTTTTTTTGTTGAGCGTTAGGATACGTTTGCCTTTTTTAAACACCTCAATATGCTGACAAGACGAAACGTTTAACGTGACTGGTACGAAACTATTTGAGGCAGCGTCATATATATTTCCAAGCCAATGTTCAGGCTCGTTATTGCGTGCCTGCAACCCTTTAATAATGACCAGACCCTCCGCACTAGGATTGGTTTTGTGAGAGTGGACCGTTACTTCACCTGATGTGGTGTCGATATTTAGCACGGCTTCTTTATCTAAATGTTTCCATAGCCCTGATAGCTCACAATCGCTTACCTGTATGTCAGCAGTAGAATGAAAAGAGATAAAGGCTATCGTTAAAAAAGTGAAGAAAGAGACTATATGTCGCATATTACGTTCCTTGTTCATTGACTAGAAATCTTCGCTGATTTCTTGCTGTAGCTTTTCTAATTCATCCAAAATGCGAATAAATTTCTGACCAAAATCCGTCACTTCGTACTCCACTTTGGGCGGGACTTCGTTGTAGGCGATACGTTCAAGAATACCAAACTGCGTGTTTTTACGTAGACACTCGTTGAGCACTTTTGTGGTAAGGCCATCTACAGTTCTGACCATTTCACCGGGCCGATTGATGCCGTCAGCCAATAATTGATAGACGGTTAATGACCATTTACACCCATAAATGGTCTCTACCATACGCGCACTTTTCGCGGGCGGCGATTTTCTAGAAATTAATTTTTCTTCATTTTTCATCAAGATGTACCAAAAAGTACCTACCTCACCATTTTGTACTTACTTTTCAATGGGGTAGCTGGTGCTTAAGCTTTATCTCGTAGTGTAAATCATATTTGGAGAGATAATCTAATGAATAACGTATCAAAACCTTTCGCTTTAGTTATAGGTGGTTCAAGTGGTATGGGACTGGCAACGGCAAAACAACTGGTTGAACAAGGCATACACACCATTATTGTTGGACGAAACCAAGATAAACTTGAACGCGCAAAATCAATGCTATCCACATTGGGCAGTGCTGATGTGCTTCAGGTCGATTTGTACAACAGTGACGACGTTAAGCGCCTTGTTAATTATATCAATGAATCTGAGCAGCATATTAAGTATCTTGTTAACGCAGCAGGGTACTTTAATCCAACACCGTTTTTGAACCATACCGAACATGATTATGATGTTTACCATGATTTAAATAAAGCGACCTTCTTTATCACTCAAGCCGTGGCTCAGAATATGGCAGATAATGGCGAGGGTTCGATCGTGAATATTGGTTCAATGTGGGCGAAACAAGCGGTTAAGGCGACACCATCATCAGCTTATTCGATGGCAAAAGCAGGCTTACATGCATTGACACAGCATATGGCAATGGAACTAGCAGACAGCAATATTCGGGTTAATGCGGTATCACCAGCAGTAGTTAAAACGCCAATTTATGAAACCTTTATTGACCCTAAAGAAGTAGATGACGCTTTAGCCGGATTTGATGGTTTCCATCCAATAGGTCGAATTGGTAGTGCTGACGATGTTGCCAACACTATTCATTTCTTACTGACCAACAAATCAAGCTGGGTAACAGGTGCTGTGTGGGATGTCGATGGCGGTGTGATGGCAGGGCGTAACTAAATATCACTATAGTAAGGGCTCAATTAACGATGAGCCCTTTTTGCATGGTTTAATCGTTTCGAACTTCTCTCACAAAGCGGTAGCGGAAGTCTGATAAGTAGCCAAGAATAAGAAGCAAGAGTGCTGAGTTATAGTCGCCGTTGACGAGCAATGCAAATGGATTCACATCGTTGATAACAGTGATATAAAACGCAACGATTGTTGCCAATATCCAACTGACTTTTAAACCCCATGAATACTCACCAAAAAACCACTGACTGAATGCTCTTTTCTCGCTGCTTTTTTCCATAATGACTACTCTGTTTTCTAAATCCGCTGTATTTTATCTTTGCCTACGTTAGTCCGCTAGCCATTTATACATAACAAAGGCATCAACATAGCCATGCTCAGGATGGTTAAAGGCATTAGGCAATGTCCCTACTGTGTTAAAGCCAAGTTTGGTCCAAAGTTTTACCGCGCCTTTATTGGTTGATGCAACAAAGTTAAATTGCATGGCCTTGTAGCCAAGTGAAACGGCAACATGTTGCGAGTGCTCGCATAGTTGAGTTGCTAACCCTCTGCCGCGCGCAATCGACGATACCATATAGCCACAGTTGCAGACATGGTTACCGTTACCGGCTTGATTGGTTTTGATGTAATAAGTACCCAGTATTTGACCGTTTTCTTCAAAGACAAAGGTTTTTCTTGGTGTATCTAGCCATATTGTTTCCCCTTGTGCTTTAGTTAAGTCGGTATCAAAGGCGTATGTTTCACCTGCAACAACAACTTCCTTGAAAATGGGCCAGATGGCGTCCCAGTCGGATGACGTAGCTTCTCTAATTTGCATGTTGAACCTTTGGTTATCTGCTTTGTGTATAGGAAATATGCTAATTCGACTTGTCAGTGTCGGCAAATAATGGCAACAAAACTTTGTTTATACAATGACATGAATCTGCAATAGGGTTTGTCAAAATAATGTTGGGTTTCGTTTTTTAAACTACAATTTTCTATGAAGATATTCTTTGGAGGGTAATATGGATATTCCTAATCCTGATCCGCGAAATCATAGACGGTATTTGGTTAATTTCGATGGTATGTTTCAAGGGAAAAAAAAGCAACGCTGTCGAATAATGGACCTTAGTCAAAGCGGCTGCAAAGCGATGGTTAAGACCAACAATAGCGAGGTTGGACAAAAGTTAAAATTAAAGCTAGATGAAGATTCTGCTCCCATGGAAGTAGAAGTGATGTGGAGTGACGGTCCATTTGCAGGGTTATCATTCACGCGAAATGAGCAAGCAGGTAACCTTTTAACCGTTCAGCCAGTCGTCAAAACAAGGCTTATAAAATTCAAAGAAAACCTAATCAGTTTCTTTAAAAATGACATCGTCAAAATGTTTGAGGTGTTAATCGCATTTCTAGGCATCGCAGTCATCATCTATCAAACTATAGATTTGAAGTGGCAAACCAAGCTGCAAACTACTATCAGTATTGAAGACAGTGAGCGCTTTATCAATAAATTGATGGTCGACAATGCTGGGTTTCGGAATGCCCTATTTGTTCCAATCAAGGATGAGACGAGTGAAGAAGCTCAAATGGCTAGAGCGGCTATGTTTATTTTCCTCCAAGAATGGCAAAAAATGCACAAAATTAAGCATCTGGGGGGGATAGATAAAGTCCATTGGCGTGAAATAGAAAATATTATTAAAGCCACTATTAACGGCAGTGAATTTTTACGTACAAGCTTATACAACCCGTTAACCTATACCGGCTTCAGCCAAAAATTCAGCACCTACATGCATGGCTTAATTATTCGGTACTGGCAAAATAAGTACAAAGCGTTCAATGGGGGCAATAAAGAGGAGGTTGACTTTAAACAAACGGTGACGTCTGCCGTTGAAAAGAATCGGGCATTTAGCCGATATGCGCAGACTCTCTTAGCCGAAAAGTCTTCTTTGGTTAGTCGGCTAGATAATGGATACAACGGTGAAGTTGCATTTTTTTCTGCCGTAGCAGGTGCTTATCACCGAGCGATTTCTGAAGATTATGAAGAATATTTGGCGGGATACGACGAAGAATTTTTGACCTACATTATAAATATCAATTCACAGGGTGGCACTTAACTTGAGTAACAATAAAAACAACACCGGTATGTTGGTTGTAAGTGTTGATAGTAAAAACTTTAAAAGTGCGTTTTTGCGCTCCGTTCTACCTCAACTGTCAGAGCGACACGACAATGTCTTCATTGTTGTGGCAGACGAATTGATGGTCTATAACCGCCTTACACCAGAATTGACTGTGGAAAAATGGCAGTCTCTGATGGCAGGGTATTGGCAGGAAAGATACAACAGTATTGCAAAAGTCGTGAATCATTTTTCTTTAGCCAATGTGCAAGTTAAGCCATATAACGAGTTTTGTGACCCCGCTTTTTCCTCTATTTTTCGACGCTTTTGGCAGCTTTCATTGCTGGATGCTGGTATTTCTGATCTCGTTAACGAAAAAGTCGCTTGGTTTCAGTCCAGCCGTGTTAAAGAATTTGATGCCCCCAAAGATACCGAAGCTTCAATCATTAGGCAGTTTGTTGTCGAGGAAACTGCTTGGTCTATCCATATGGGCCTGAATTACGGTGTTAATGCTGAGTATTACCCGAATGATTCAGCAGCTTTACTCGAATATTTGTACACTAGTGACAGTGCGGAAACATTGTTTAATAAATTGGGCTATGAAGTTTTCGAGCGGCAATTCTGGAGTATAAATACAGAAAAAATAGAACGGGAAGAAGAGCCTTTTGAGCTCGTTTGGGAATCAAAAAAGCCCGTCAATTGACGGGCTTTTTCAGTAATACGTATTTAGCGATTATGCTAATGAATCTTGCAGTGGCGGAACAACTTGTTTCTTGCGGCTCATAATGCCATCAATCCACACTTTACCGTCTACAGACGCCTTACCGTAGGCTTTCTCTGTTAAATCGTCGTTGTTACTGACAACGAGAATTTCAGAGCCTTCTTTCATGATATCAGTTAACACTAACAATACACTGTGGTAGTCGCCTTCTGCTTTAATCGTAGCGATATCTGCTTGAAGGTCAGCTTTCATGTCATCAACAAGGTTTAAGTTGATAAGTTCTAACTGGCCAATACCAACTTTGTTACCGTGCATGTCGAAGTCTTTGTAGTCGCGTTTTACTAAGTCGCGAATAGGCGTGCCTGCAACAGCAGATTTTACTTCAAACATTTCCATGCCAAGTGCTTTGTAATCTTCGATACCAGCAATTTCAGCAAGCGCTTCAACACACTTGATATCAGCGGTTGTACACGTCGGTGATTTGAAGATAACGGTGTCAGATAAAATCGCACACATCATCGCACCTGCGATATCTTTTGGAATCTCAACACTGTGGAAGTCGTACATCATCTTGATGATAGTGTTAGTACAGCCGACAGGACGAATCCAACATTCTAGCGGCGTAGATGTCGTGATATCACCTAGTTTGTGGTGGTCGATAATGCCCAAAACTGTTGTATCGTCGATATCATCTGGACCTTGAATGCGATCAGAATGGTCAACAACGTAAATGCCGTCGGTGTCAGCAAAGGTCATTTTCAATTCAGGTTGTTCGAAACCAAACTTATCTAAGATGAATAACGTTTCAGGCGATAATTCACCTAAACGTGCAGGTTTTACGTCTTCACCGATTTGGTTCTTAAGGTATGACAGCGCAATTGCTGAACAAATAGAGTCTGAATCTGGAACCTTATGTCCTACCGCGTAAGCTGGCATTGAGATTTCTCCAAGCAAAAAATTTGTATTCGTTAATGGGCGCGTATTCTAGCAGTTTTTATTGCATAAAAAAAAGCCGCATTGTTAGCAGCAATGCGACATTTCAGTAGACTGTTTGATTATATCTTGTTGCGCACTAGTTATGGTTATCGGAGTCGATGACTTCACGTGTTTTTGTTTCAACACTTATACTCAACTTTTGGTAAATACCAAGGGCAACTATAGACAATGAAGAAACGAATATTAGCGATGCTGGGTAGATTAACAAACTTAAATTTTCTGTGCCTGCTTTGAAAATATAAACGAGTCCTTCAATGCTTACCGCAATAGAAATAATCGCCATTATTTTGGTGATTGTTTTTCTGGCTTCCTCTGGGTTGCGCAGTTCTTTTTCACTAAAGACTTCTTCTTCTATCATGTATTGCGCAACATCAACGAGTGCTGCGGCTATGATGATGGCGCCTACAGACTGGAGGATAAGCGGAATGAAGCCGTCCTTATCGTCTGTGAACAGACTGGCGAATATTTCATAGACTGACCACCCCATCGTAATTAGGGCGATTAAAATTAAAACAAAAGCAGCGATAAAATGAATGACAGTCAGTAACTTATTGAACGTTGATTGCATAAATCTCCTATAAATCTTCGCTCAAGGTATTTTGCCTTGAGTTATCAATTAATGTACTGATAAGTGTAGTCTGTGGATCGCTATATATTTAATTTTTATGCGAAATTTTATTTGTTTGAAGACATAAAAAAACCGCACCTCTAGAGGTGCGATTTTAGGTAGGAATGCGTTGTAGGAAGCTTATTTATAGTAGCTCAAACATTTCTCTACTTCGTTTTTCGAACCCATGATGACTTCAACGCGTTGGTGAATATCGGTAGGCTCAATATCCATAATGCGACCTTGGCTTGTCATTGCTAAGCCGCCAGCTTGTTCAATTAAGTAGCTCATCGGGTTTGCTTCATACATCAAACGTAGTTTGTATGGTTTTTCAGGATTTTTGTTGTCAGCAGGGTAGGTAAAAATACCACCACGACATAACACACGGTGAATGTCACCCACCATGGCAGCAATCCAACGCATATTGAAGTACTCGCCACGAGGACCTGACTCACCAGCAACTAAGTCGCTGATGTAGTTTTGCATTGGCTCTTCCCAGAAACGTTGGTTCGACATGTTAATCGCAAATTCTCTGGTATCGACAGGCACTTTTACATTGCGCTCAACCAATAAGTAACCACCGTGCGTGCGGTCAAGCACGTAGAAATGAGTACCTTTACCCGTAGTCATCACTAGCATGGTTGATGGGCCATAAAGCACATAGCCAGCACATACTTGTTTGTTACCTGCTTGTTTGAATTGCGCAGGATCGTCAGCTGCTAAATCTGGATTCGCTAGGTGAATAGAGAAGATTGTACCAATCAGCGAGTTGATATCGATGTTTGAACTACCATCAAGCGGGTCAAACGAGACAATGTATTTACCAGTTGGATCACCAGGAACGGATGTATCTTCTTCTTCTGATGAAATCGCTTTAACAAAGCCTGATTCTAATACGATATCCTTGAACAATTCGTTGGCAACAACGTCGAGTTTTTTCTGAATTTCACCTTGAATGTTTTCATCAAGCGTTGAACCCATCAAACCACCCAGTTGCGCTTGGCTAACACGGAAAGAAATTTCTTTTGTTGCAGCTAAAATGGTTTTGATAAGAGAGATTAAATCTAAAGGAACATGGTCGTCACGTAACGCTGGAGCTAGTCGTTGCATTTTTTTACCTAATTGCTCAAACGCCAAAAATGGCTATGGTTAATGGGTGGCTAGAATACACATTGAATCTGAACAGATGATTGTATAACTTATACAAAATTACTTGCGTTTGATTTTTTATTCGCCAGCATTTTGATCAAATTCACTGAAAGTTTTCAAAAAAACTTTCTGGGGATTATATCCCAAATTTGTGACCGTTTTTAGTAAAAATAATAAGGAATTAGGATGAAAAATTTTCGTCTGTTGTCAGCCTTGCTCTTGGTCATCATTGTCAGTCCAATTTCTTGGGCAGATATTGCAAGCTTCGCTAAGGGGAAAGACCTTCATCAGGGTTTTTTCTCGTATTACATAGATGATCAAACAGGTAAAGTTTACCTAGAAATTGATGCGTTTGATCAACCATTCTTATTCCAGAGTAGTATGCCGCACGGTATAGGCTCGAATGATATTGGTTTAGATCGTGGTCAGCTTGGCGATACGCGAATCGTCCAGTTTGAGCGCGTGGGTGACAAGGTCTTTTTACGCCAATTAAATACGTACTATCGTGCGAACAGTGACAACACGTTAGAACGCCAGGCCATCGACGAGGCCTTCGCAAGTTCGATAATTTGGGGCTTCAAGGTTGCTGAAAGTGATAAAGATAAAGTCGTTGTCGATTATACGCCTTTTTTATTGTCTGACATTCATGGTGTTGGCGAGCGTTTAAAAAACACCAAACAAGGTAACTTCAAAGTAGATGCGACGCGCAGTGGCTTATACAAGAAACGCACGAAAACCTTTCCTAAAAATACCGAATTTGAAGCAACTATTACGTTTAAAGGCAGTGGTGCTGGCGACTACTTAAAATCAGTTACGCCAGACAACTCGGCTGTTACCGTTAATTTTCATCACTCATTGATTGAGTTACCTGACGATAACTATCAACCACGCCAATTTCACCCATACAGTGGTTACTGGTCAATTAGCCATGCAGATTATGCGACAGCGATTGATGAGTCGCTAGTGCAACGCGTTATTCCTCGTCACCGTTTAGCAAAGAAAGACAGAGATGCGGCAAGTTCAGAAGCGGTTGAGCCTATTGTTTACTACCTTGATGCCGGAGTCCCTGAACCGGTTAAATCTGCGCTTATCGATGGCGCTATGTGGTGGAACCAGGCGTTTGAAGCCATTGGTTATGAAAACGCCTTTCAAGTTAAAATTCTTCCCGCAGACGCAGATCCTATGGACGCCCGTTATAACGTGATTCAATGGGTGCATAGAGCTACGCGCGGATGGTCTTACGGTTCGTCGATTATCGATCCTCGTACGGGTGAAATCATTAAAGGTCATGTGACCTTAGGTTCGCTGCGTGTGCGCCAAGATTATTTAATTGCGCTTGGCTTAACTTCCCCATTCAGCGCTGAGAATGTCGACACCAGCAAGCAAAAAGAAATGGCACTAGCGCGTATTCGACAGCTTTCGGCCCATGAAGTAGGGCACACATTGGGCATTGCCCATAACTTTGCCGCAAGTGTAAACAGTCGTGCATCGGTAATGGATTACCCACACCCTTATGTTCAGCTAAAAGGTGGCAATATCGATTTATCAGAGGCTTATGATACAGGCATTGGCGTGTGGGATAAGTATGTTGTTGCTTACGGCTACAGCGACTTAGCACCTGAGATAGAAAGTGAAGCCTTGGCAGGTTTAATCGCAAAAGCACAGAATGACGGTTTGCAGTATATGTCTGACCCTGATGCGCGACCTAAATCAGGCGGTCATGCAACTGGACACTTGTGGGATAACGGCGAGAATGCAGCCACAGAATTGTCACGAGTACTGCAAGTTCGTGAAAAAGCGCTTAGCGATTTTGGTTTGAATTCAATTGCTGTTGGCACGCCACTTTCTGAGATTGAGCAGGTACTTGTGCCTATTTATAACTTTCACCGTTACCAAGTTGAAGCGGCAGCTAAATTGGTCGCTGGCGTTAATTATTCTTATGAGGTGAAAAAAAGCGATAGTGCTGATGGTGTTTCACCTGTTGAAGGAGAGATGCAGTATCAAGCTATCGAAGCACTACTGAGCACGCTATCTGCGCAAACGCTTACGCTTAATGATGAGCTTATTTCGCTAATTCCACCTAAGGCTTACGGATATCGTCGTGATCGTGAGAGCTTTAAGGCAAATACCGGAATTACGTTTGATCCGGTTAGTGCTGCTGAAGCCTCCGCCAAGCATACGGTTAGCTTGATGTTAAACGCCCAGCGTTTAGCACGTTTAGAGCAGCAGTCGGTAATGGGCAAAGATATACCGTCAGTTGAAAAGCTTTTTGACATGATGCTAGACGCAACGGTACGTACTACGAATCAAAAGGGTCTGGCAATGTTGGTGCAACAGCGTGTTAACCAACAAGTCGTCGAGCATATGCTTGCGCTGTGGCACAACAAAAGTCTAGTGACTGAGGTACGGGCGCAACTTTATGTGACGCTAAAAGACCTAGCTGACTGGTTAGATGACAATCGCAAATCACGTAAATACCAAGGCATGGGCGCACAATTCGCTTTACTGGCCGAGCAAATCGAATTCAGTTTAGAAAATGGAAAACTTGTCACGCCGGCATCAACTATCACCTTGCCACCAGGTTCACCTATTGGCCAAGACGATGGACACTTTTAATGGTGAGAACTTATCGTGCCGTTTCATTGCTGGGGATTCCGTTCGACGATAATTCATCGTTTGAACGGGGGCCAGCTCTAGCGCCTGATGCTGTTAAGCAAGTACTTACTTCAGGTTCATTAAATAAAGGCACTGAACTTGGTGTGAACTTAGCAGATAATCCTAAATGGTTTTTTGCTGACAATGTGCAATTTGCTCAAGACATGCATTTCAATGATGCGATTGAGCAAGCGGTAGCTGCACAGCTTGATAGTGGGCAACTGGTGTTGTCACTGGGTGGAGATCACAGTGTTTCTTACCCTATCTTGAAGGCTTATGCGAAGCATTTTCCAACATTGAACATTCTTCATATTGATGCGCATTCGGATTTATATGACAGCTTTAAAGGCAATCGCTTTGCTAACGCCTGTCCCTTCGCTCGTGTGATGGAAGACAATCTTTGTCAGCGATTGGTGCAAATCGGTATTCGTACTTTGAATCAACATCAAGTCGAGCAAGCACAAAAATTTGAGGTGGAAATGGTAGAAATGCGCCATTGGCCGCTTGAACAACCACTTACGTTTGACGGTCCGGTTTATCTGTCGCTGGATATTGATGGCATTGATCCGGCTTTTGCTCCGGGGGTATCTCATAGAGAACCCGGCGGGTTAACGACGCGAGAAGTGATCAATTTGATTCACCAAATCGATGCGCCGCTAGTGGGAGCTGATGTCGTGGAGTTTAACCCCAATCGTGATATCGACGGTGTAACAGCGCAAGTTGCCGCAAAGCTAACCAAAGAGTTAGCAGGGAAAATCATCGAAAGTAGCCTGTCTTAAATAGCTACTTTCGATGAAAACAATGCAAGAAAAGTTATTCAGGCGCGTTTGCTTCAGCAGTTGAAGATACTTGATATTTGGTTAAGGTTTCTTGATGCTTTCTTTGCCAAAATTCAACAAGCTTGTCGGAATGCTTAACCGCCAGTTTCTGTGTCGATATCGCTTTGTCTGTTTGCTCTAAAGTAAAGTAAGCCGCTGCTAAAGCGTCGTAAGCAAAAGCTGAATCCGGGTATTGTTCAATGGCTTTTTGCAAGATGGCGATTGCCGCCTTGGGTTCTGCTTCGAGTAAAGCATTGCCTAGTGCTTTTAGAGAAGGTTGTGCAGAAACCTCAAATCCATATTTCTCGTCAGAAAGATATTTATAGTGCTTGATAATCGCATCAGCGCCTTGTTTTGCAATGTCAGAGTCTGGCGCTAAACGTTTATGTGCATCATCAAAAATTTCTTCAATGGCATGACTTGTGGCGAGTACCGGTTGTGTCATGTAATACGTACCATCAAAGCGCTTAATACTCACAGTAAGGCTTTTAGGAGCAGCGTTAACAAGTTTATCTGTAATAGCTGAAAATGCTTCTAGTTGCGCTTGTTCATAACCACTATCACTGGTCGATAACATAACGTAGCGAGGCTTTTCTCCAAAAGCGGTCATTTGCTTTTCAATCTTTTCAGGGAAGTTGAGTGGGTGCTCTTTCAATACAGGGCTTGCTAAAATATACGCGTTAAATAAGTCAGGCTTATCAAGCATTAACCCAAGGCCCACCGCTGCATTTCCTGTAAAGCCGCTATAGATTTTAAAGCCGTTGGTTCGATATTTGTTCGTTATTGCTGCGAGTAAATCCTTTTCAATGTAGTCAATAAGGTGTTGATTTTTACCCTCCCAGTAATCGCTATATATCTCACGAAATTGAGGGTTATAGTCGGTCGGCGTCACAATAATGGTTTCTATCCATGGCCATGCACCGTTATGACTCATCCAGTCATGCATGCCTGCATGTAGAGGTTGGCTGCGCTTGTGGAAGTCGACTAATAGTACGTATTGCTTATCTTTTTTGTCGTGATAGTTAACAGGCAAGGTAACGTTGTAGGCGACAGGGTCCTTGGTCAATGTTGACGAAACTTTTAGCACCTCAATAGGGTTAAGCTCTGTTACTTCCACCGCTTTTACGGGATTGAGCAACAGTGCGACACTCAGTATTGCTAACGTGATGAAGCGCATAGGTTTATCCCTCTTTTTTTAATTGTTTTTGTTTTTACGATTCCTTTCGTATTTTATAGCATTGTTGTTTCTTTTATTGCAAATGAATGTTTAAAAAGTAATCTCAGTCACAGAATTTCGATAGGCTGAGAGTGTCGATATGTTATGTCGACCCAGTTTTTTTGCTTGGAGCAATAAAAAAGAAAAGGGGCATGGCGGGAAGGAAGTGCCATGCCCACGGCATAACGCGCTTAGTCGTTGTGCGCTGCCAATAATACTCAACTGATTGTTAAGCCGATGGATAGTCGTCATCAATAGTCAAGCGAAAACAAAACCAGTTGAGGTTAAAAGGTATCAAATACTAATCAGTAGCGAGTTGATTTGTCACAAGTTTTTCGTCTTCTTCGGATTTTTTCTTTTTAGGCTTAGCTAAGACAACGAAGTTTCCTGCCATAATGGCGACGAAGCCTGCAACGGTATATGCGTTCCATTCAAATCCTTCAACAACTGTTGAGATGGCAACAGCTACTGCAGGAAATAAAATATTCGCGTAAGACGTTTTGTGTGGGCCAATTTTTGTCATCAGTGACAAGTAACAACCAAAGGCGATCACAGAACCAAAGATTGACAAGAATACCAGCGAGCTGACATATGGCACAGACCAGTCAAAGGTGAACGTTTTGCCCTGAACGATAGTCATAAACGCCATGAAGATGGTGCCATACAGCATGCCCCAGGCGTTTGATTGAACAACGGGCATATTGTCATTTTGATTGCGGATTGACAGCATATTTCCGGTACTGGCTGACGCAGTGCCAATTAGACAAAGCACTAAGCCATACAGCGTCATATCACTCATGCTTAAT
The DNA here is from genome assembly GCF_042682785.1 of Thalassotalea euphylliae. Classification (GTDB taxonomy): domain Bacteria; phylum Pseudomonadota; class Gammaproteobacteria; order Enterobacterales; family Alteromonadaceae; genus Thalassotalea_F; species Thalassotalea_F euphylliae. Next base: position 184,443 of record NZ_JBHUIB010000012.1, read on the forward strand.
GAATCAATTTGTGGCCAGAACAGCACAATAATACCGATTAGTCCTATGCCGCCGCCCAAGACTACTTGGCCTGTTATTGGCGTTTTATACCAAATACGGGCATTGATAATGTTGAACAACAACAAGGTTGAAAAGCCAATGCATGCGAGCGCCGAATTTATATGTTGCTGTGCTTGATATAACAAGAAGTAATTTAAACCAAACAGCGTCATGCCAAAGAGTGCAAGACGGATATGTTGAATACCCGTCATTTTCATCGGTAGCTTGCGAATCAGGCAGTAAACAAACAAAACGCCTGACGCTAATAAGAATCGGTAGGTGACAGAAGCTTCTGGTGCGACATCACCTAACTGGTAATTTATCGCAATCCAAGTGCTTCCCCATATGAGTACCGTTAGTAAATATAAAACGGCATTATTCATGATGTTCTCCCGACGCGTTAGCGCAGCATTTCACTGATTTGGACATTCGCACGTTTTGTGTTTCTTGCTGAACAAGTCGTTTACCAAGCTCGCGCTTAGTAACGGCGTTAATCCACGCGATAAGAAAACGGTTAATTAGTGGCATAAATAACATGACGTGCTCCTTCTTTTCTATTCCAAATAAAAAATTCCAGTAGTAATACTGCGTTAGTTACCTCGGTATTCGTTGATAATGGACAGTCTATCGACTATTTGTTTTAATAACATATACAGAAAAACGAAAATGAAACCTATACAGTTTTATGAAAGTACTTGATCGCAAAGCACCTGATTTTTTGTATCAACAAATTGTTGATTTCATTGAAAAACAGCAAAGAGATGGCTTGTTGAAACCAGGAGATAAACTCCCAAGTTTGCGGAAATTAAGCAAACAATTAGAGATCAGTGTACCAACTGTTAAGCAAGCTTATGTTGAGCTAGAGCGACAAGGTCGTGTCTGTGCTCGGCCACAATCAGGCTACTATTTGAAAGCGCAGCAAGCACGAACGTTGCAACCAAGACCCAACAAGTGGGCAGGTGCAAAACCTGTGGAAGTAAAATGCCGCAGTTTGATCGAACAAGTCTATGATGCAGTCCATTTACCAGACACAGTCGCTTTGGGTATTTCAAACCCTGTACACACGCATCCACCAGATAAAGCATTAGCGCGTTTGATGCGTTCGGTAATCAGTCGAGTTGCCGAGAAAGCGGTAAGTTATGGACCGTCCAATGGCTGTCCTAAGTTACGGATGCAATTAGCGTTTCGTTATCAAGAACAAGGTGTTGCGGTAAATTATCAAGACATGGTGATAACTAACGGCGCTCAAGAAGCATTGTCGATAGCGCTGCAATGTGTAGCGGAAAAAGGTGATGTTATTGCCATAGAATCGCCATGTTTCTTTGGTTTAATAGAACTGATAGAAAGTTTGGGTATGAAAGCGTTAGAGGTGTATACCTGCACAGAAGACGGTGTCAGTCTGTCGGAGCTCGAAAAAACGCTGCAACAATACAATGTAAAAGCGTGTATGTTTTCTACGGCTATCAATAACCCGTTAGGCTCATTGATGACGGAAGAAAAGCGTCAGAGCTTAGTTGCTATGCTTGAGAAACATAATATTCCCTTGATTGAAGATGATGCATACGGTGATTTGTATTTTGAAGGGGTAAGACCGAAGCCAGCGCAACTTTATTCTGAAAAAGGTTTAGTATTAACGTGTTCTTCGTTTTCTAAAACCGCAGCGCCTGGCTATCGTATTGGCTGGTTAATCCCTGGAAAATATGAAGAGCAAGCGAAACGAATTAAACGTGCGCAATCATGCTCTACACCTATGTTGCAGCAATGGACACTCACTGAATATTTGCTGACAGGTGAATATGACCGTCACCTTACGGTGCTGCGCAAAAAGCTGATATACAACAGTGAACGTATGCGCGCGCTGATAGCGGAGCATTTCCCCAGTGAAGTGTGTATTTCAAAACCGAAAGGTGGCAGCGTGCTTTGGGTAAGGTGCCGTTCGCATGTAGATACGGGCGACTTTTTTCAAGAAGCGATTGCGCAAGGTGTTAGTTTTGCACCGGGCCGAACGTTCTCGCCATCAGGTAAGTACAAAAATTATATGCGTATCAGCTTTGGCGTGCAGTGGTGTGAAAGAGTGGAAGAAGCCATTAAAACGTTAGGGCAGCTCGCCTTCAAATATCAAGAACAAGCACTTAGTGCATAAATTTAGTGTATAAACGCCACACGGCAATACAGGAACTTTAGTGACAAAAACAGCGGCCCCAGTTTCGTTAGCTATTTTATTACCCGTTTTAGCTTCTATTATGGCGGTGTCTCCGCTCGCGATTGATTTATATTTGCCAGCGATGCCTGTCATTGCTGCTGAACTCTCGACCGATATGTCGATGGTGCAAAATTCACTAAGTATCTACTTGGTGGGATATGCCTTAGGTCTTTTGTTTTTCGGGCCTCTTGCTGACAAGTACCCTAGACGTTACCTAGTGCTTACTGGGCTGATAGGTTTTATCGGCTTTACCTTTTTACTCTTGCTTTGTAAGAGTATCGAATCGTTTTTAGCGGTTCGTATGGCACAAGCATTTGTCAGCAGTGCAGCAACAGTCGTGGTGCCTGGTACTATTCGAGAATATTACGGCAAAGACACAGCCAAAGGGCTGTCTTATGTCAGTATGATCATGATGGTGGCACCTATGATTGCTCCGGCAATTGGCAGTGTATTTTTAACCATACATAGCTGGCAGGCTATTTTTATCGGATTGGCAGCCTACACCTGCATCGTAGTGGCGATGGTAGCGAAGGTTTTGCCCAACTCAACACAACTCTCGCGTCAGCAAGTCAGCTTTTTAGGGCGTTATAAAATCGTCCTTGGGCACAAAGGGGCAAGATTGGATCTGATTTCCTCAATGATGATTTCATTGGCGTTCTTTGCCTATATTACCGCTATTCCATTTGTCTACTTAACGGTGTTTAAGGTCAATGAATTTTGGTTCTCTGTATTGTTTGCCATCAACGTATTGGCACTAATGACCGCCCATTTTATTAATTCTAGACTCGTGGTACGCAAAGGCTCTAGACGTATGTTGCAGTTTGGTTTGATGGTGTCGATTGTTAGCTCAAGCGCACTATTATTGGTTAATATGCTAGCGTTGCCTCTGGCTTATACAGTAGCAGCCGTTTTGCCGTTAATGGGCAGCATTTCTATGGTGGCGGTCAATGCAGATGCGTTGATTTTGCAGGAATTTGCCAAGCAGTCCGGTACAGCAACCGCTGTTATAGGTGTTTTACGATTTGGTGTCGGTGGTTTGGCTGGCCCTATTTTAGCGCTGGCATACGATGGCACGGCACTGCCGTTTAGTGCGCTAATGTGGTGTTCAGTGATAGTGGTGGTGATTTGTCAGCTACCCCATTTTATTGGCGCGAAACATAAACATAATAATAAACAACTAACAGATACACATGGAGATGTTTCATGAAGAAAGTAGCCGTTATATTAGCAGGCTGTGGTGTTTTTGATGGTGCGGAAATTAATGAAGCCGTGCTTACCCTTTTACATATTGCTAAAGCAGGTGCCAGTTACCAATGCTTCGCACCAGATATGATGCAAATGCATACCGTTAACCATATCACTGGAGACGAAATGGCTGCGAATCGCAATGTGTTAGAGGAAGCTGCTCGAATTGCACGAGGCGATATAAAACCTGTGACTGAGCTTAACGCTGAAGACTTTGATGCGTTGATTTTACCTGGTGGTTTTGGTGCAGCAAAAAACCTTTGTGATTTTGCGGTAAAAGGTCCTGAAGCAGTCATGCAGTCTGATGTGCTTGCAGCGTGCAAACATTTTGCTGACGCTGGCAAAGCAGCCGGTTTTATGTGCATAGCACCAGCGATGATCCCAATGGTATACGGACAAGGTGCGAAAGCGACGATTGGTAATGATGCTGATACCGCTGCCGGTATCACAGCATTGGGCGGCGTGCATATTGATTGTGCTGTGGATGACATTGTGGTCGATGAAACTAATAAAGTCGTCAGTACGCCTGCTTATATGTTAGCGCAGAGTCTTGTTGAAGCAGATGCTGGCATCGGCAAGTTAGTCACCAAAGTGTTAGCGCTAGCCTAGCTTAATACTTGCGTTTATGAACAAAGCTACGCATACGACCGTGGCTTTTTAATTTCTTGTGAAAAAATATTTAACAAGTTTGAAATAAAAGTCTTGTTTGATAACTTTTTTCTATCAGACTGTAAATAAAAATTTATCTAAGAAATAGTGGTATCTGTTAGTTTCTTAGGTAAGGAAACAGCTGCAGAGCATCTTTGATAAGTGCCGTTTTATAGCTTTTGGCAAGGTACATGGCGTAAATGTCTCGGCTATATTGCGGGGCACCTTCGACCAAATGCAGTTTGCCTTTACGAATAGCCTCAAAACACATCTGTTTTGGCAAATAGGCAGACCCACCTGCTTCTAAAATAAAATTAAGGGCTATACGAGGTTGGCTCATGTTATGGCGTACCTCAGTACATTCTACAAAATCTCTCAAATATTGTGAGTTTACCGATTCACCATAATCCACCATTACCATATTCTCTAATTGGTTTATCGTTGCCGAACTGCTGGTGCTGACAAGCTGCAATGGCACCGAGCTAACTTTCTCTGTAACAATGTTTTCAACAAAAGGAGGCTCAAAAATAAAGGCGATATCGAGCAAACGACTAAGGATTTGCTTACGTAACTCAATAGGAGAGTATGTTTGTGTATGTAAATGTACGTCGTCGAGATTACGGTGAATTTTCTGCAACCAATCTTGCAGAACAATATCCCAAATAGACATCATTGAACCAACGAATAGTTGCGATGAGCTACCGGGTGCTATACCAACATCCTGCTTAAGCTTTTGCCACATGACCAACATTTCATTGGCATGACGTATTAGACGATGGCCTTCTGCGGTCAACTTGACACGCTTTTGTGAGCGGTCAAACAGCTGGATGCCTAGCTCTTCTTCAAGCTGCTTGATTCGACTGCTGACAGCGGCCTGTGTGATAAAAAGGTTTTCTGCGGCTATCCTTAGGTGCAACGTGTGGCTAACTTCTAAGAATGTGGTGAGTAATTCGAGCTTCATTCGTTATTTTTGATAAAAAATATTTATTAAATAGCCTAGTTTATTTTGATTTTGTTTTCACTTTTTTTCGACTATCTTGCCGCCATCAAACTTAAGGAATTAAAAATGAAAATTGCTATTTTATCGCGTAATGAGAATTTGTACTCGACTCGTCGTATTGTAGAAGCGGCTCGCGAGAGAGGTCATGAGATAGATGTGATTGATACGCTCCATTGTTATATGGATATCACACGCAGTCGGCCTGCTGTCCGGTATCACGGTGAAGAGTTACCAACATACGATGCGATTATTCCGCGCATTGGTGCCTCTATCACATTTTACGGTACTGCGGTGGCCCGGCAATTTGAAATGATGGGTACCTTTAATGTCAATGAGTCAGTAGCGATCAGTCGATCTCGAGACAAATTGCGCTCTTTACAATTGTTATCGCGCAAGGGCATAGGTTTGCCGCGCACCGGCTTTGCTTGTAAGCCTGATAATATTAAAGATCTAATTAAAAATGTGGGTGGTGCACCGTTAGTGATTAAGTTGCTTGAAGGAACACAGGGGATTGGTGTTGTACTTGCTGAGACGGCAAAAGCTGCAGAGAGTATTATCGAAGCATTTATGGGCCTTAAAGCGAACATCTTGGTGCAAGAGTTTATCAAAGAAGCAGGTGGCGCAGATATTCGCTGCTTCGTCATTGGTGATAAAGTTGTTGCAGCCATGAAACGTCAAGGGGCAGAGGGAGAGTTTCGTTCTAACCTCCACCGTGGTGGCTCCGCGGAAGTGGTGAAGTTATCGAAAGAAGAGCGTGCTACAGCCGTAGCCGCAGCGAAAGCGATGGGGCTTAATTGTTGTGGTGTTGACCTGTTGCGCTCGCACAATGGGCCAATGGTGATGGAAGTGAATTCTTCACCTGGGCTAGAGGGGATTGAAAAGGCAACAGGGTTAGATGTTGCGGGTAGTTTAATTCAATTTATTGAGAAAAATGCCAAGTTTGGCGCTACGCGTACGAAAGGGAAAGGATAATTGCTGCATGCTACGTGCTGAGCAAGGAAACAGATATGCAAGAATTAAAAATTGGTGAACACGTTATATTGCCGGGTGAAACTAAGAAAATAGATTTGCCCGTGGCTAAGCTATACACAGATGCCGATGTGCATTTACCGGTTTATATTATTCGCGGGAAGAGACCAGGACCAACAATGTTTATTAGTGCCGCCGTGCATGGTGACGAACTTAATGGCATTGAAATCATTAGACGGCTGATCAATTTAAAGGGATTTAAGATTACGGCAGGGACATTGATTGCTGTTCCCATGGTTAATGTATATGGCGTTGTGAACCAAAGTCGCTATATGCCTGACAGGCGCGATTTAAATCGCAGTTTTCCTGGCTCAGCTAAAGGTTCATTAGCAGCGCGCGTGGCAAACATATTCTTAAAAGAGATTGTTAGTCATTGTGACTACGGCATTGATTTGCATACAGGCGCTATCCACCGCTCTAACCTGCCGCAAATTCGTGCGCAGTTGCAAGATGAGGAAACACTTGAGCTGGCAAAAGCCTTTGGCGTTCCAGTGATACTAAACTCTGAGATTATAGATGGCTCTTTGCGTGACGCTGCCGTTGATAGCAAAACTAAAGTGTTGCTCTATGAAGCCGGTGAAGCGCTGAGGTTTGATGAGTTTTCAATCAGAGCGGGAATTAAAGGCATTGTTAATGTCTTACGCCATCTTAAAATGATGCGAAAAGGGCGCTCAAGTAAGAAACAAATCAATTACTTTGTCGCCAACAACAGTAGTTGGGTGAGGGCAAACGCTAGTGGTATTGTAAGCCATCATTTTCAGCTAGGGGACCAGGTGAAAAAAGGCGAAGTGCTTGCCGATATTGGTGGCCCTTATGGTGAAGCGTTAGGTGAGGTTGTTGCGACAAAAAGTGGCGTTATTATCGGTAAACAGAATATTCCTCTTGTCCAAGAAGGTGAAGCCATGTATCACATTGCCTACTTCAAAGAAGATGATGAAGAGGTTGCCGAGCAGATTGAAAACGTTGAAGAAGAGTTAGTGGCAATTACCAAAAATAGTGAAGCATTATTATGAACGACAGAATAATTATTGGGCGGCTAGAAAATGTAGACTTACCTGAGCTGGCGATTAGCCAGCTCACGGCGCGCGTAGATACGGGAGCACAAACCTCTTCTTTGCACGTGGACAATATTGAGCGCATCTCTATCGGTGGTAAACCCGGCGTAGCATTTGATATTCATCCAGAGATTCACAATGTTGATAAAGCTGTTCGATGCAAAGCTCTGCTGCATGATGTACGCAAGGTAAAATCGTCTAATGGTATGAGTGAACAGCGTTATGTGATCAAAACTCCTGCCGTCATGGGAGCTAGTGAATGGGATATTGAGATTACGCTAAGTGACCGTTCTGACATGACTTATTTAATGTTAATTGGTCGTCAGGCTTTGGGCGAGCGATTCTACGTTGACGCGGCGAATGCGTTTGTTGCATCTGAGCAAAATTAAGGCACTTTTATGCTGGCGGAAATAAAGCATTATTTAAGTTATCCATTATTTACGTTTAACGAACGTGTGATTACTTTGTTGGAGGTACTAATGGTACCTCTTTGGCTCATTATCAGTATTTGGTTGTCGCGTGTTTTTATTGGCAAATTAGCAACCCGATTAAAAAACAAAAATAAAGACCCCAATATCGTACACCTGATTGAGCGGGTACTTTATGTCATCGCTTTAGCCATTATTTTTATCACGACGCTGTCGATGCTGAATGTACCGATTACTGCCTTTGCCTTTTTATCAGGTGCTATTGCGATTGGCTTTGGTTTTGGCGCGCAAAACATCATTAATAACTTTATCAGTGGCTGGATATTGATGGGCGAAAAGCCTATTCGTATCGGTGACTTTTTAGAAGTAGAAGGCGTTAAAGGCACAGTAGAAGAAATAAATACGCGTTCGACCCGTATACGCCGTGTTGATGGTGTCCATATGTTAATTCCAAACAGTAAACTGTTGGAAAATACAGTGATCAATTGGACATTACGTGACAAGTTGGTCCGAGGCACTGTGCGAGTAGGTGTTGCCTATGGCAGCGACAGTGAAAAAGTTGCCTCTATTATGTTAGCAACAACTTCCCAGCAGCCTGAAGTGTTGGATACACCCAAAGCCGCCGTATTTTTTCAAGATTTTGGCGATAACGCATTGATTTTTGAAGTGTACTTTTGGATTAATTCGCAAGTAGAAGGGGGTCTTCGCCTCGTTTCTAGTAACATTCGCTTTGCTTTAAATAAGGCCTTTGAGGAGCAAGGAATTGTTGTGGCGTTCCCTCAACGGGATATTCATATCGACGGAACATTGGCATTGAAACATGAAAACCAACCTAAAGGCTGAGATTATAAAAATTTCAGCCGTCTAAATACCAAGTATTCTAAAACGCCAATCACCAATAAAATGCCGCAGAAAAGATAGAACGACTGTTCGTTCTCTACGCCCGGCATCCCGCCGATATTGATGCCGAACAATCCAGTGAGAAAACCCAGTGGTAAGAAAATGCCTGCAATTATCGACAATATATAGGTGTTCCGATTCATAAGTTCGGCATTTTGTTGTGCAATTTTAGCATTAATGACATCTACTTGGGCGATGTAAAAATCGATGGACTCAACTATTCGGCTGAGTACATCTTGCTGATTTGCTAAGGCCAATGAGAGCGATTCAAATATCGGCATGTTCGCGCGCACTACAGCATTTAGCGCATGTGCTTGCGGCTTCAAAAATCGATTAAGCTTCAACAGTTTTCTCAGCATATCGTTGAGCTCTAGTGCGTCAGCCGGATCGAATTTATCTTTGTCTTGAGCATCAATAAATTCTTCTATCGGATCCAAAAATGAGTCGATGCGCAAATGCAATTGAGTAAGCAGCTCGATCACCAGTTGCGGAAGATCACAAGGCCCTTTGCCTCTCGCCAGGCTAGCACTGGTTGCTTCAATAGCGCGTGACGTTTGGCTGTTGCAAGTGATCAAGCGGTCGCCCGTATACAGCATTCTCACGGTAAGCATATCGTCTGGTTGCTTACCTTTGTTCAGGTTTACGCCACGCACAATTAGTAAAAACGCATCGCCTTCTAAACGTTGAAATCGAGGTCTGGTGTCGGAGGCAAGTAGTGACTCAATAATACTTTCATCAATGTTTTCTTGTACTAGCCATTGGTGGAAGTTGTCATCGGTGCGATTGCAGTGTAACCAGGTATTTGGCAGGTTTAGTTCGTCGAGGTCAGATATCGCTTTAGATTGCTTACCGTTGATGTGCCAAGCTTCGTATATGTATTCCCTTAATGCCATACCAATCTCTCGTAAACTATTGACACTTTGTTATGCCATATTTCTTGTGGCAACAAAAGCTTATTGGGAGAGCTTATTGGAATAAACGGCCTTTTAGTCTGAACTTTGCTTTTCTTTTTCTCGACGTTCTGCTTCTTGAATGCGCCACTTGCGTCGCTTTTCATAGAAAATATCCCAAACACACGGCGTGCAGGCGCTATCACAACACTCGTTTTCGCCTGGTGGGGTGGGTTTTTCTATAATTTCTTCACTCATTTGTATTACCTGTTTTTTCACTACGTACGAATTATACATGAGGCTGGATTGATTTTTCATTAGGCATAAAAAACGCCAGCATAAAGCTAGCGTTTTTGATAGCGATGAAACAGTTTATTCTTGTTCCGCTAATTTCTTTTCTAAGTAATGGATGTTCGCACCGCCATTAACAAAGCCTTCATCATTCAAAATATCTTGGTGAAGTGCGATGTTTGTTTTGATGCCATCTACAACTAATTCATTTAGTGCATTACGCATACGAGCGATTGCGACAGCACGGTTGTCACCATAAGTGACCAATTTACCTACCATCGAGTCATAGTGTGGCGGCACAGAGTAGTCTGCATAAATATGAGAATCCCAGCGTACGCCCATACCACCTGGAGGATGGAAGCGGGTAATTTTACCTGGTGAAGGGATAAACGTACGAGGGTCTTCAGCATTGATACGACACTCAATAGCGTGACCAGCAATCTTGATATCGTCTTGTGTGTAAGACAAAGGTTGTCCAGCAGCAACGCGCAGTTGCTCCTTGATCAAATCAACACCTGTGATCATTTCAGTTACAGGGTGCTCTACCTGAATACGCGTGTTCATTTCAATGAAATAGAATTCACCGTTCTCGTATAAGAACTCAAACGTGCCAGCACCACGGTAGTCTATTTCGATACATGCACGGCAACAACGCTCTCCAATTTGCTTACGCATTTCTGGTGTTATACCCGGTGCAGGCGCCTCTTCCACTACTTTTTGGTGGCGACGCTGCATTGAACAGTCACGCTCACCTAGGTGGATAGCATTGCCTTGGCCGTCTGCAATGACTTGTATTTCAACGTGACGAGGGTTTTCTAGGAATTTCTCCATGTAAACCATGTCGTTATTGAACGCTTGACGTGCCTCAGTTTTAGTTAACTGAATGGCTTCAAGTAGCTCTGATTCTTCGCGAACGACACGCATACCACGGCCACCACCACCACCAGATGCTTTGATGATTACTGGATAGCCGATACGTTTACCATGTGCAAGGTTAGCATCTGCGTCGTCTGTAAGTGGACCATCAGAACCAGGTACACACGGAACACCAGCAGCCTTCATTGCTTTGATAGCAGCTACCTTGTCACCCATGATGCGGATACTTTCTGCTTTAGGGCCGATAAATGTGAAACCTGATTGTTCCACTTGCTCAGCAAAGTCAGCATTTTCAGCAAGGAAACCGTAACCCGGGTGAATAGCAACAGCATTAGTCACTTCTGCCGCTGTAATTATACTTGGAATGTCCAAGTAACTTTCTGTAGCTGGTGGCTTACCGATACAAATGGTTTCGTCAGCAAGCAAAACGTGTTTTAAGTTTTTGTCTGCTGTTGAATGCACCGCTACCGTTTTAATACCGAGTTCTTTACATGCACGTAAAATACGTAATGCAATTTCTCCTCGGTTTGCGATAACAACTTTATCTAACATGAAACTAGCCTTATTGGTTGGGCTTATTCAATGATGAATAGCGGTTGGTCAAATTCAATAGCGTCTTCGTTTTGCGCTAAGATTTCTTTGATAACACCTGACTTGTCAGCTTCAATTTGGTTCATCATTTTCATAGCTTCAACGATACACAGTGTATCACCAGCATTCACATGTTGACCCACTTCAACAAACGCTGGTGCTTCTGGCGATGGCGATGCGTAGAATGTACCTACCATTGGTGAACGTACAACGTGGCCAGAAAGTGCAGGTGCTGCTGACGCTTCTGCTGGTGCCGCAGCCACTGGCGCTGCAGGTGCTACTGCAGGCGCTGCTGCCATCGGTGCTGCTTGCATCATAGGCGCTTGTACCATAGTACCGCCTTTGTTGATGCGGATTGACTCTTCGCCTTCAGAAATTTCAATTTCGTTGATACCTGATTCTTCTACTAACTCGATCAGTTTTTTAATTTTTCTAATATCCATGTGAACACCTTTGTGTCGTTTAATTATTCGTTGTGAGAACTTAATGCTGAAATAGCAGCATCAAGCGCGAAAAAGTATCCCTGAGTCCCTAAACCACAAATCACGCCCTTGGCTATATCAGACAGGTATGAGTGATGCCTAAAAGGCTCCCTCGCATGTACGTTTGATAGATGTACTTCAATAAATGGAATATTCACTGAAAGTAATGCGTCTCTGAGTGCGATGCTGGTGTGGGTGAAAGCAGCAGGGTTGATAATGATGTAGTCAACTTGTTCAAAAGATTGGTGAATTTTATTTATCAAATCAGCTTCAGCGTTTGACTGGTAACATTCAAGTGCAATACCACGCTTTGCTGCATGTTCTACGAGTTCTGTGTGAATGGCGTCCAGCGTCTTAGCGCCATAAATCTCAGGCTCACGCTTCCCTAACATATTTAAGTTTGGGCCATTAAGTACTAAAACGTTAAACTTTGCAGACATATTCTTTAATCGTGTTGTTAATTTTGTAGTTGTTCATTGATAGTGGCATACACTAGTTAAAAAACAAACAGCAATTAACAAAAAACTACATTTAATATCAAATTGAAGAATATTATAGCTATATCGACGAAATTCGCAGCAAAATACTGGTCTAATCACTTATTGGTGCAATTTGTTCATGAAAATTTCTTTGATGTGGGCGGGTATTTGTCTACAATTAACGGGAACGGATCACGTTATATGTATGAAATACATAAGATTGTGGTTGGGGACCGGTTACTAAATTCAGTTTTTTGTAGTGTTGATTGCAGTAAGCATTATATCAATGACGAAGTATACAAGGACGTTGTTATTAACAAGTTAGCCATTTTTACAGTATGTCTTTTGCTGTCGCTCAAAGCGCTTGGCAGCGAAGTTAGTGCCATCACTCATCCCTCTGTTGAAAAATCTGCCTATACCAAATTAGAGCTAAGACGTATTTTCTCGAAACGAGTGACCAAGTGGCCAAATGGTCAACCCATCGTCGTTTTCGTTTTAGAAAGCTCTCATCCTCTCCATAAACGCTTTTCAAAAGAAGTGTTAAAAATTTTCCCTTATCAGTTGGACCGTATCTGGAACAAAATGACGTTTTCGGGCGTCGGCACTGCTCCTATCGTTGTCAAAGACTATGAAACCTTGCTCAAGGAAGTTAGAGAAACCCCTGGTGCGATTGGGTATGGAGAAAACATCACGCAAGAAGGAGGCCTGCATGTTGTTGAAATTAAAGAATAACTTCTTTCTTGTTGTGCGAATGATCGCAGCGATTACAGTGACCACTTTTGCTGGAGCAACCTGGGCAGCTGAAGAAAGCCGAAATCTTCAAGTCCATGGATTTGTCGCGCAAGGTGTTGCTCAGTCTAGTGGCAGCGACTTTGTTAATGACGATGGCGATATTTCAGGTGAACTGACGGAAATCGGTATTAATACTTCTTATCAATTCAGTGAAAACCTTCGTTTTGCAGGACAAGCGGTATACCTGAACGGTGGTAACCGATACGCTGAAGGCGCGCGCATTGATTATGCTCTTATCGATTGGGCTGTGTTTCAAAATCTTGATGAAGAACTTCATATTTATTTAGGCCGGTACAAAAACTACAACTGGCTTTATTCAAGTACCCGTGATGTGCCAATGACGCGTCCGTCTATTGTATTGCCGCAATCAATTTATTTTGATGGGTTTAGAGATATTGCTGTCGGCGGTGACGGTGTCGCATTAACGTACTCTTTTGCTACGGAACAGTTTGGCGAGTTTGACTTTAATTTAAGCTACGGCACATCTGATATTTCGGATAAACAAACAAAAATTATATTGGGTGAGTTTGCCACAGGCGATATGAGCCATGATCGTGACATTCAAACAAGCTTATTCTGGCGTCCTAATGATACGCAATGGCGATTTGGCGCATCGTTACTAGATAGCGACTTTAGTTACGACCAAGGCGAAAATGACACCTTTTTTGATAATGATATCGTGCTCCAGCGTTACACGTTTAACGCTATTTATGAGGGCGAGCGTTGGGAGTTCTCAACTGAATTACTTCAAGAGCGTTTTTTGCTCAAAGGTTTTTATTTTCCTGACTTTAAACAAGACAATATTGGGCAAGGATTTTTTCTTCAATCTCGGTATAAGTGGCAAGATAATACGCGTCTACTGGCACGGTTTGAGAAATTTTGGTCTAACAAAGATGATAGAAACGGCAGTGAGCTAGAAGAAATATCTGGCGGTTTATTGCCTCATTATTTCGGCTATCAACATGACTTCGTGTTAGGCGCGGAAATAGATTTAGCATCAAATTTACGTTTGCAGATTGAACATCATTGGTATGAAGGTACGGCGCGTTTAACACCTGTAGTGGTGCCTAACGTGCAACTTAATGATGAAGCACATTGGCAGTTATGGGCAGCTCAGCTGATTTATTGGTTCTAATCACATGGCAAAAACGTTTGTAAGTGTACCCGTCAAACTACTGAGCCTTATCGTAGGCACATTGCTGTTGATGAGTGCAGGCTTTTCGACGTTATCTCTTTGGCGCTTACAAGACGAATTTGACCAGTTTCAAGATGATAAACACGCACTAAGTGTTAGCCAGTTCAATTTGGAAAAGGAAGGGCTGGACAACCAACTTCGCATTTGGGTGGAGTCTTTCTCAGACATTGTTGGCGTTGCTGAACAAGAAAGTTTCGATACATTAATGGGAGCGGTTGCGGAACAATTTTACGCCTTGCAGTTGCATTTGAATGTAGAAAAGCTTTGGCTTGTCGATGAGAACTTTCAAACACTATGGTTATCGCCTGATTTTACGCCTCGCCTGGTGAGGGAGCATGTAGGGGAAGTGTTAAAACTTCAAGAGCCTTTCAGTTCTATCCATTGTGAAAATGATTGTCAGTTATACACCAGCGTACCTGTTATAAATGCGAATGGGCAGATAGCGGTTATTACTATGTCAGCCTCGCTCATAGACGTCATTTTTTCGTTAAACAAAAGTTTGAGCAGTGATGTCGCTGTGATCAGTATGCCCAGTACGCGTGAGTTGCAATTAGGCGCAGCTAATATTATTTCGGCATCAGATAAATCGCTTGCTGAATCGCTATTTAATCAAGGTTATCCACCATCGGATACGCTGAACATACTCAACAACGGTTTAGAATTTTCTATTGACGATAAGCATTACCTGATGAATATCATGCGTTTGGCTCGCTACGAAAAGCTGAGTTACTTCTTAGTGATATTTGACGATTTAAGTGATGTAAAAAAGAGTAACGAAGACTATAGAAAGTACTTTTTAATCACAGAGTTATTAATATTTTTAGCGTTTGCTATCCTCGTATTCTTTATCACTAATCCATTTACACGCCGTCTCATTAACTTGTCAAACGCATTACCGATGCTCGCGCAGAAAGAATTTATCGAATTCCGTAAGGTGCCATTGACGAGACGTAGTTTGTTTGTAGACGAGCTCGATATTTTGGCGAATTCAGCACAAGAGCTTAGCTTTGAACTAGAGCAATTGAATATTGAAGTAGAGCAGAAAACGAAAGAGCTCGAAAATATTGCGATGTACGATTTATTAACAGGTCTGCCAAATCGCAATATGCTCAATTTACAGCTAAAAAAATTAGTTGCTAATTTACATCGCTCCCCAGGTGGATTGGGTATTCTCTTTCTCGATTTAGATGACTTTAAAAAGGTAAATGATAGTCATGGACATGGCGAAGGTGATCGCTTACTCGAAGAAGCTGCAAATCGTGTAAGAACCAGTATTCGCAAAGTGGATATGGCGTGTCGTTTTGGTGGTGACGAGTTCGTCGTCATTCTAAACCAAATAAAGTCGGTTGAAGACGCGATTATCGTGGCGGAAGATATCCTTAATCGCTTCAAAGCACCAATAAAAATAGATTCAAGTATTTTCTACGTTTCCACCAGTATTGGTATTGTTTACAGTGATAATGAGAGTATTCGCGCAGATGATCTTGTTAGTTTTGCAGACATTGCTATGTATGAGGCTAAGAAAAGCGGTGGCGCGCAATACCACATTTACCGCCCAGAATTATTCACTCGTGTTGCACAGCGTGTGGCGATTGAAGGGGAAGTAAGACAGGCACTACTGAAGAAACAGTTCAGCTTAGCCATGCAGCCACAGTTAGAGGCAAAAACCAAACGGCTAGTTGGTTTTGAAGCCCTTTTACGCTGGTATCACCCAGAGCGGGGAATGATCCCGCCAGATGAATTTATTCCGATTTTAGAAAATTCAGAGTATATGATAGAGCTGGGCTACTGGGTGATGCGTCGTTGTTTTGAACTTGCGGTTGAGTACAAAGAGCATGGATTAAAAGACTTTACTATTGCTATCAATTTATCAGCAATGCAGTTTCTTGACCCCAATTTGAATGATTATTTACGTCAATTGATGCGTCGCTTCAACATGCCAGCGAAATACTTTGAATTAGAGTTAACAGAGCAAACACTCGTTTCAGATATTGATCGCGCAATTGATGTCATGAAACGCTTGAAAGATATTGGCTTTACCTTTGCCATCGATGACTTTGGCACAGGTTACTCATCGCTCGCCTATTTGAAAAAAATGCCAGTAGACGTCATTAAGATCGACAAGAGTTTTGTGTTTGGTATGTTGGAGAATGACTCTGATTACCAAATTATCATGTCGACCATCGCCATGGTGAAAAACCTGCGCTTGAAAGTGGTGGCCGAAGGCGTCGAGAGTAGTGCACAACTGCGCAGTTTAACCATCAACGACTGTGATATCGTTCAAGGTTACTATTTCTCTAAACCGATCCCAGAAAAAGATGTTATTGATTTTGTTGATGAGAAAATTGATGACGGTTACTGGAAAACACAAGTAAAAAAACCTGCCGATAATTAAGCTGATTATGACCTCGTGGACTGATTTACTCGCTGTTGAAAAACAGCAGCCTTACTTCATTGATACACTCGAATACGTAGAGCAACGCCGGAGCGAGGGTATTACTGTCTACCCGCCGAAAGAAGAGGTCTTTAACGCTTTTCGTGTACCAGCTTTTGATCAGATAAAAGTCGTGATTATTGGCCAAGATCCCTATCACGGCCCTGACCAAGCTCACGGGCTGTGCTTTTCTGTCAAACCCGGTATTAAGCCTCCTCCATCGCTTGCCAATATGTACAAAGAGCTTGCGAAGGATATTGACGGGTTTCACATTCCAGAGCACGGTTATTTGCAAGGGTGGGCAGAGCAAGGTGTGTTGCTGCTTAATACCGTATTAACGGTTGAGGCTGGACAAGCGCATTCGCATAAACACCTAGGGTGGGAACAATTTACTGATCGCGTTATTGAGAAAATCAGTGAACATAGTTCAGGCGTGGTTTTCTTATTATGGGGTTCACACGCACAGAAAAAAGGTAAGTCGATAGATACGCAAAAACATGCTGTGTTAACGGCACCTCATCCTTCTCCTTTATCAGCACACAGAGGCTTCTTTGGTTGTCGTCATTTTTCACAAACTAACGACATACTTGTTCAACAAGGTAAATCACCGATTAATTGGCAGGTGTAGAGACAGAATCTCCAATATGTGGCTTTTTGACTAAAGGCATAGTTCGGTCGCGTCCAGCCTCTTTTGCTTGATAAAGGGCAAGGTCAGCGTGATGTAGTGCCTCAACAATCGATTGAGACTCCGAGATTTCCTGCATGCCAAAGCTGACGGTACAGCGAATAACGTCACTCTTGTGGGCTAAGGAAAAGTCTCTTACTGCTTGGTGTAGTTTTTCGCAAAGCGCAGCAGCATGGTTTATATCTGTTTGAGGTAAAATAAATAGAAATTCTTCTCCACCCCAACGAGCAACAGTATCTTGCGCTCGAATTTCATGTTTAAACAAGTCTGCCAATGCTTTCAGCATGACATCGCCACCTTCATGACCAAACTGATCATTAATGGACTTGAAGTGGTCTACATCGCAAAGTAGCACGGAAAAGGGCTGTTGCGTGCGCTTCATGCGGTGGAATTCGTACTCTAGTTTCTCAAGCGCATCCCGTCTATTTGACAGTTTTGTCAAGGGATCAAACTTAGCTAACCGTTCAAATTCTTGGCTGATCTCGAGAGTGATCCGGTACGACTCTTCGCGCGAGTGTTCATAAAATGCCGATAAAAAAGTGACGGTTAGGAACGATAAGATGAGTCTTGTTTTATGGTCAATATCATACGTTGTCGCCAGTAATCTCTCGTCTGGATAGAACATAATAATTGAGATAATGATCAGAAATACGCCTAAATCGAACAGCCCTTTTTTAAAGCCGTGTAAGAACAATGCAACAGGCGCTACCATAAATATCCATAAAGGGCCTGTATTGTTTACCCCTCCAGAATAGACTAGGTAAATCATTAATATCATTAAAGAATACAGGACGATATTCGAGGCAAGGTCAATATTGCCTGTGCGCTTTTGAAGGTAAAAACCCAAAAGGTAGGTGCCACTTGCGATAAACAGGATAGCTGCAAGTAACCAATCTTGTGAAAACAACCCATTAATGGCCATCATGCCGGTAATCGACATACCTACGAAAGAAAAAAGGTTGACCACATACATACGACGATAGCGTTCGTCGTGTTTGTTTTCACCTAATCCAGCGCGAAAATACGATAGCAACAGTTGTTTCAACGTTTTCATTACTGTCAATATATAGTATTTATCATGACTATCATAGGGCTAAAGTGCCCACATTTTATTTCACTAAATATGAAGTGATATAGCAACAAAAACGCCGCTGTGTAGCGGCGTTGTTTAAGCGGTATTTTGTTTAATTAAAGGTGGTATTAACGTGTGCAGCAAACTCATCCGCGCCCATAAAGCCAGTCACTCGCTTGTTACTGACTTCTTCACCTGACTTATCGAAAAACAAAATCGAAGGTAGGCCAAACACGTCGAAATGTTCCATTAACTCAACGCTCTCTGGTGATCCTGTATCTGTTAAATCAATTTGAACCAATAATGTGTTCGCTAGCGCAGCTTGCACGTTACTCGCTGGGAAGGTGTACTCTTCAAATTCTTTACATGCGATACACCAATCAGCATACAAATCAAGCATCACTGTTTCACCTTTCGCATTAGCGTCAGCAATGGTTTGCTCTAACTCACTGAGGTTTTTAACGAATACAAAATGCTTCTGCTCTGCATTGTTTTCCGAGTGCACTGCGACTTGCGGAGCTGGGAAAACTGTTTCGTAAAGCTTATTGGCACCAAAGAATAGGGCGATAAATATGACTAAGCTACGAACACCAAACCAGAAGTTTTTACTCGTATCTTGGTTAGCAACATAAAAGTATGTCGCTGCACCCAATACTAATAATGCCCAAAGTACTTGTGAGGCTTCAGCAGGGATAAAACGTTCAAGTAAGAATATAGGTACAGCTAGCAGCAAAATACCGAAGATATTCTTAATAATGGTCATCCAGTTACCAGCTTTAGGAAGGATTTTACCACCTGAGCTACCTAACAATAGTAATGGTAAGCCCATACCCATGCTTAATGCATATAATGCTGCAGCGCCAAGTGCAATATCACCTGTTTGTGAGATGTAAATCAGTGCACCTGTTAATGGTGCTGTAGTGCATGGAGATGCAACTAGGCCCGAAATTGCCCCCATCGACAGTACACCCGTATAGGAGCCGCCTTCCTGTTTATTACTCATTTCATTGAGCTTATTCTGCCAGCTTGATGGCAAGGCTAGGTTGAACATACCGAACATAGAAAGTGCTAAGAATATGAATAACACACTTAAGAAAATTAATACGACTGGGTGCTGGAACATCGCTTGGAATTGCGCGCCAGCTAGTGCTACAACAATACCCAAAATCGTGTACGTAATTGCCATACCTTGCACATAAAAAAACGATAAGCTAAACGCTCGTTTGGTCGAAAGATTGTCCCCTTGGCCAACGATAATCCCTGTTAAAATCGGATACATAGGGAATACACATGGTGTGAATGACAGTAGCAATCCACCTGTAAAAAAGGCTAGCAAGGTAACTACTAAACTTTCATTTTGAAGCAGGTCTAATAATTCAAACTGTTCACTACTACTAGTATTCACCTCGCTTGTATTATCTTGTGTGTCAGACGCGCTGTTGTCGCTTAGTGCAGACAGCACGTCTGCTGGCGCTGATGCTTCTACTTTCGACAAATCTACTGTCTTGGTCGTTGGTGGGTAACACAGTCCTTTCTTGGCGCATCCTTGGAAGCGAATAGTCACACTAGCATTTTCGCCTGCCTCCAAAATAGGAACAGTGAACTCTACATCTTCCTCGAATATCTGTTGAACACCAAAAAATTCATCTTCGTGCTCTTTACCCTGTGGAATAACAACATCGCCGATAGTAGTGTTTTCTGGTGTGACTTTAAATTGATGGCGATATAGGTAGTAGCCATCTTTGACGTTAAAGCTAATCAGCAATTTGTCTTTGTTTTGGTGAAAGTCAAATATAAAGGCTTCGTCTACTTTCAAAAACTCGTTGTCATTGCTAAATAAGCTAGACGCCGATGTGTCGAAAATTGATTTTTGTTGCTGCGCATAACCAAGGTTAATGGTAGAAAGTGCTAACAGCGTAAATAGCAGAGTTAAAAGTTGTTTCATGTGTTTACTTCAAAGAATCTGAAATCCAATTTAAATAGTCACTGTTACCTTGGGAAATATCTAAAGCAACAATCTCAGGGACATCGTAAGGATGTTGTTCGCTTATAGACCGACTAACTTGCTCAAAGTATTCAGCCTTTGTTTTAATCATTAATAAATATTCTTGCGCTTTCTCTATTTTCCCTTGCCATTGATAGATGGATGTCACTCCAGGTTGAATATTCACGCAAGCTGCCAACTTCGCGGTCACTAGTGAACCAGCGAGCGATTCAGCAACATCAATTGTAGGGCACGTGCAAAGAACAATTTGATACATGCAAGCACAGGTAAACAGATCATATTTGGGCTACTTTTTACCATGTTGATTACACTTTTGCACGATTTGAGCGCTACTCAGTGGTTGAAATCGTTTGAATAGCCACCATATGAAAGTTACGCCCATGTAGAGTCTTACTATGTTTAAAGTCCTTTTTATCTTATTTGTAATTGTTCCCATTATTGAAATTGCTGTGCTCATGCAAGTAGGCGCGGTGATTGGTGCTTGGCCTACAGTGGCTATCGTCATTATCACTGCCTGGTTAGGCGCTAAAAATGTGCGTCAGCAAGGCTTGGCGACTATCCAGAACTTACAGAACAAAATGGCTGTAGGTGAAATGCCATCGGAAGAAATTGTGGCTGGTTTGTTGTTATTGGTTGCGGGTGTTTTGTTGGTAACGCCTGGCTTCGTGACTGATGCGTTTGGATTGTCATTGTTAGTGCCGTCTGTACGACGTGGCTTGGTAGCAAGTGTCCAGCAGCATTTAAGTGTGACAACCATGCACCAGAGCACAATGCATCAGCGTGGTAGCCAGGATTTTGGCAACTCTCCGTTTCAACAACAATTTGAGTCACAGCGTCAGTTCCAGCAAGATCGCAAACATGATGGAAACACCATTGAAGGTGAGTTCGAACGTACAGAATAAAAAAATTTATTAATAGGGTTGTATTGCCAAAATACGGCCCTATTTATTTCATCAAACATTTTGTTAAACATTATTCTCAGGAGAGAAAATCAATGAGCATTCGTCCATTACACGATCGCGTAATCATCAAGCGTAAAGAGGTAGAATCAAAGTCTGCTGGCGGTATCGTATTAACGGGTAGCGCTGCTGAGAAATCAACACGTGGTGAAGTAGTTGCTGTTGGCAACGGCCGTATTTTAGAAAACGGTGAAGTACGCGCGTTAGACGTAAAAGTGGGTGACCAAGTTATCTTTAACGAAGGTTACGGCGTTAAAACTGAAAAAATTGACGGCGAAGAAGTATTGATTCTTTCTGAATCAGACATCTTAGCAATCGTAGAATAATAGCGATTATTCATTAGACAACATTTAAATGCGTGGCAAACAATTGCGGCGCAAATATATAGGAATTCAAAACAATGGCAAAAGACGTATTATTCGGTAATGACGCTCGCGCTAAAATGCTTAACGGTGTAAACGTTTTAGCAGACGCAGTAAAAGTAACTTTAGGCCCTAAAGGTCGTAACGTAGTTTTAGACAAGTCATTTGGCGGTCCAACTATCACTAAAGACGGTGTATCAGTTGCGAAAGAAATCGAACTAGAAGACAAGTTCGAAAACATGGGCGCGCAAATGGTTAAAGAAGTAGCGTCTAAAGCAAACGACGAAGCAGGTGACGGTACAACAACGGCAACTGTACTTGCACAATCAATCGTTAACGAAGGCTTAAAATCAATCGCTGCGGGCATGAACCCAATGGATCTTAAGCGCGGTATCGACAAAGCAGTTGTTGCTGCAGTTGAAGAGTTAAAAGCAATTTCTACTCCATGTGCGGACAACAAAGCAATTGAGCAAGTAGGTACTATCTCTGCTAACGCTGACAAAACTGTTGGTGAAATCATTGCGACGGCAATGGACAAAGTAGGCACTGAAGGTGTTATCACTGTAGAAGAAGGTCAATCGTTAGAAAACGAATTAGACGTTGTTGAAGGTATGCAGTTCGACCGCGGTTACCTTTCTCCATACTTCATCAACAACCAAGAAAGCGGTGCAGTTGAGTTAGAAAACCCTTTCATCCTTTTAGTTGACAAGAAAGTATCAAACATCCGTGAACTTCTTACAACGTTAGAAGGCGTTGCTAAAGCAGGCAAGCCACTTCTTATCATCGCTGAAGATGTTGAAGGTGAAGCATTAGCAACATTAGTTGTTAACAACATGCGTGGCATCGTAAAAGTTGCTGCTGTTAAAGCACCAGGTTTTGGTGACCGTCGTAAAGCAATGCTTCAAGACATCGCTATCCTAACGGCAGGTACTGTGATTTCTGAAGAAATCGGCATGGAGCTTGAGAAAGCAACATTAGAAGATTTAGGCCAAGCGAAGAAAGTTGTTATCTCTAAAGACAACACAACAATCATCGACGGTATCGGTGAAGAAGCTGATATCCAAGCACGTGTTGCGCAAATCCGTGGTCAAATCGAAGAAACTTCTTCTGATTATGACAAAGAAAAACTTCAAGAGCGTTTAGCTAAGTTGGCTGGCGGTGTAGCGGTAATTAAAGTAGGTGCTGCAACTGAAGTTGAAATGAAAGAGAAGAAAGACCGTGTAGACGATGCACTTCACGCAACGCGCGCAGCGGTTGAAGAAGGTGTTGTAGCTGGTGGTGGTGTTGCTCTAGTTCGCGTAGCTGACAAGATCAAAGACCTTAAAGGCGACAACGAAGATCAAAACCACGGTATCAACGTTGCTATCCGCGCGATGGAAGCTCCACTTCGTCAAATCGTTGCTAACTGTGGTGACGAAGCTTCAGTAGTGCTTAACGAAGTACGCAACGGCGAAGGTAACTTCGGTTACAACGCGGGTAACGGTTCATACGGCGACATGCTAGAAATGGGTATCTTAGACCCTGCGAAAGTTACACGCTCTGCATTACAATTCGCAGCATCAGTAGCTGGCTTAATGCTAACGACTGAAGCAATGGTAACTGACGCACCAGTTAAAGATGCTGGTGGCGCACCTGCAATGCCTGATATGGGCGGCATGGGTGGTATGGGCGGTATGCCAGGCATGATGTAATTTTTGCTTGATTAAGCGGCTAATTTCTACGTTGCTTTGGTACTCGTTTATTGCGGATAAACTTCGTACTAAAGCGCCTTGAACTAAACCGCTTTATCTGAGCAAAAAGCCTAATCGCTTATTTGTTTTAAAAACCTGCTTCGGCAGGTTTTTTTGTGTGTAGCTTTTTGAAATAACTCACCTTAAAAATTGAAAAGCATGTAAAATTAGCGGTTATAAGAAGCGGCAATGTCATTCAAGTAGCCAAATAGTCGCTCGTTCACGTGTAACCGGACAAATTTATTGGAGGCGTTATGCCGTCAAACTATAAGAAAAAAGCCATAGGCGCTCACGATCTCAAACCCGAATCTCTCATGATGGGTTATGGCTATGATCCCAAGCTTTCAGAGGGCTCAATTAAGTGCCCAAATTTCCAAACATCGACCTTTGTATTTAATTCTAGTGAAGAAGGGAAAGACTTTTTCAATGTTGTGTCAGGTCGCCGCCAACTAAAGGAAGGTGAAGAAGCTGGTCTAGTATACTCGCGTTTCAATAACCCGACGATTGAAATTGCTGAAAATAGAATTGCCGTATGGGATGGCGCTGAAGACTGCTTAATTACAGGCAGTGGCATGTCAGCCATTTCTACAGTGTTACTGGCACTATCAAAACCGGGTGATGTGATTGTCTATTCTGAGCCTATCTATGGCGGTACAGACACCCTCATTAATGGCATTTTGAAACAGTACGGTATTAAAGCAGTTGGCTTTATGTCGAGTGACGGTACTGCTGGTATTGAAGACGCACTAAACAAAGCCAAAGCACTGGGGGATATTTCCGTTGTACTTGTTGAAACACCGGATAACCCAACTAACAACTTGGTTGATCTCGCTAAATGTCGAGCGCTTATCGATGCATTGCCAAAGCAAGACAATGCGCCTGTTTTGGCGGTTGATAATACGATGTTAGGTCCACTGTGGCAGAAGCCACTCGCTCATGGTGCTGATTTATGTCTTTACTCGTTAACCAAGTACGTTGGCGGACATTCTGATTTAATCGGTGGCAGCTGTTCCGGCAGCAAGGCACTGATCAGCAAAATTAGAAAAGTAAGAAATGGTGTTGGAACGACGATGGACTCTAACACTGCGTGGCTTATTTTACGCTCTCTAGAAACATTAAAAATTCGTATGCAAGCCTCTAATGACGGTGCGGCAAAGGTGGTTGAGTTCTTAAATAACCACGACAAAGTCTTGCGTATAGATTACCCTGGCCTTTTACAAGCGGGTGATCCG
This sequence comes from Thalassotalea euphylliae, assembly GCF_042682785.1. Taxonomy (GTDB): domain Bacteria; phylum Pseudomonadota; class Gammaproteobacteria; order Enterobacterales; family Alteromonadaceae; genus Thalassotalea_F; species Thalassotalea_F euphylliae. The sequence continues at coordinate 209,065 of NZ_JBHUIB010000012.1, forward strand.
CAATTTGATGTTTACCAAAAACAATGCGCTGGCGCTGGCTCAACATTTTCGTTTGAAGTAGCAGGCGGTGAAGAGGCTGCATTTAAAGTGTTAGACAATTTACAGCTAGTAAAACTTGCAGTCAGTTTAGGTGGAACAGAAAGCTTAGCTCAACATCCAGCAGCGATGACACATTCTGGCGTGCCAAAAGCTCGCAGAGAAGAAATTGGTATTACTGATGGTTTAATTCGCTTATCTGTAGGTATTGAAGATGCAGAGGATTTGATCGCCGATTTAGAGAATGCGCTAAGTTTGATCTAACGTTAAATTATCAGCACTTTTAAGCTATCTAGCCGATTTTATGAATTGTAAGGTTGTCTGAGAAGATATGTAATTGCAACTTAACGTACTACTCTAAAATAAATTTCAAGTCTCAAAGCCGGTGACCGATCACTGGCTTTCTTTGTTAATTATTTCGTGTTTAAACTAGATATTTTGAGTATACAGGTTAGTTTTGAATGTAGTAATTCGATAAATATACAAATATTGACACATTTTTAAACACTTGTTATTAATATGAACAAAGACTCTGCAGTGTATGGATAAAAATAGAGTCGCCTAAAAATAAAAAGAAAGGGAATTCACATGTCAAAATTTGTGGGCGTGATAGCGTCTCTATGCCTATTTTTTGTTGGATACTCACATGCATACTCCGAAATAGAGAGTGTAGCTTGGAAAGATGAAAAATATAAAAAACATCTTGCTGACTTCGATGGCGACGGCCTCCAAGATCTATTCTTGCACTCCAAAAAACCTAATAAAAAGTCTAAATTAGTTTACACGCGCTATCATGACGGCAACTTTGTTTGGTCAAAGCAACAACTTATTAAGTTACCTGAAGTAATCGATGGTACAAGCTGGCACAAAAAAAACGCCACTCCGTTATTTGCCGATTTTAACGGTGATCAAGATACAGATCTGCTACTAATATTTCATGCAAAGCAAAAAGTATACTTTTACGAGTCAGTGGGAGAGATTGCTAAATCGTCTTTTACCCCTTCAAAGATTTTTAATGAAAATGACTTTCCATGGCTTACGTCTAACAAAAAATTGAAGTTTTTTATTGGTGACTTTAATGGAGACAGTTTGTCGGACGTGGTAGTTAGTGATACGAAAAATATAGCTGTTTATCACGCATCATCCAATAACACTTTCAAAATCGCACAAAAAATAAAAGGTGACGTAAAAAAAGTTTTTAGTAACAGGCGAAAATTAATTATTGAAGACTTTAACGGTGATGGCTTAGATGACATCTTTGCACAAGCTAAAAATTCGAACACCCCTCATTTTATTGCCTATTCAAATAAACACGGCAAATTTAAATCAAAGCTCTTAGAGCAAATATCACCTTTAATTAATGGTGAGCGATGGAATTCAAATGATTACAATGTTATTGCTAACTATAACGAAACTCGCTCAGGTTACGAGTTAGTTCGTTTGCGTAATCAAAGTACTGCTAACGAAGTTGGACAGTGTAATAACTTGTTTTTTAGTCCATACCTAGGTTTATTCGGTCGCACTTGCGCACCAATGCCTTATACAGAGGCGTCGATTGTTGGTTCTTTGAAAACAAGTTTTTCCACAGCGTACAAGCGAAATAAGATAGCTACTGACGTTAATGATTGTGAACCACCCCCTAGTCCGTTTAGTAAAGGTTTCCATACTCCCAAATTTGGTGGCAATCCTTGTGGCCCCAAACCAACACCGCCACCAACACCTGATGATAGCCCCGAGATATCGCCAAACACGGTAACTATTGGAAAAGAATTTCAAATAACTTTTCCTAAAAGTATAGGTGCTATGTACTTTTCTTTAGTCGAAGTTGGTCCTGATGGATATAAAGAGTATACAGGTACCCCAAACAATCCAGTAACCTTAAGTAAAACAAAGTTGGGGACATATCTTTATAAGGTTTCCGCATGCAACTTTTCTGCATGTTCGGGCTATAGCCCAGAGTCCTTTGTCGAAGTTATTGCTGATCCTGGTGTACTACCACCAGGTGTACCTAAGTCTATTCAGATAATGCCACATCAGATCACAGTGCGTGAGTCTGCGACAATAGAGTGGCTAGCACCAGACAATTTCGACATATCTAAAGGTGTCTACCAGGTTATTGAAGTACAACCGGACATTTTTCCTATATCTAGAGTAATATGGGAGTCATTAGCGCATGACGCGAATAGCGTTAAGCAGTCAATTACGGTAAATCCAAACGAGAAGTTTACAGGTACCTATACATACAGGGTAATAGCGTGCGCTGATTCGACGCTAAGCTCTTGTAGTTCATCTGCAGATATTAACTTAGATGTTAGCGAGGCGAATTCAATTCCGACTGTTTCAATCAGCTCCCCAGCAGATAATCAGCAATTTACTGAAGGTGATGAAATCATTGTTGATGCAATAGCATCAGATCCGGATGCTCAAGGCACTGTTTCACAGGTTGAATTTAGAGTTAATACCGATGCTTGGGTCATTGATAGCGAGGGGCCCTATAATCACTCTTTTGGTGCTTTACCCGTTGGAAGCCACGTTATCTACGTAAGGGCATTGGATAATGTTGGTGAATATTCTGAAACTAAGTCTATCAGTATTAACGTGGTAGCAGATACAAATGTTTCTAAGCCTACGTTATCAATCATATCGCCTGCTCAAAATGAAATTTTTGGCAGTACAGGTACCGTAATTGCTGAGGCAAGCGCAGAAGATGTTGACGGAAGTATAGATCGAGTAGAGTTCAGGGCAAATAATGGAGAATGGATCACAGATTCTTTTGCTCCTTTTATTCACGTATTTGATTCACTTCAGTCAGGTGACCATATTATCTACGTAAAAGCGTATGACAATGAAGGCAAAGAATCAGATATTGAAGAGGTTGCATTTTTTATTGAGGATAACTCAGAATGGGTTGGTTGGTTCGATGAATTACGAACCGATAAATCTGAAATAAGCCTTGGGGAGTCATTAACACTCTCTTGGGACGAACCTTTAGATACGGTTGACGCTGTATTTAATCTCTATTTTACTGTGAATGGTGGGACCTTGCACAGCTTGGCTAGAGACCTTACCTTTGAAAGTTTTTCATTCAATTATCAACCATTGTCTGCTGGAGAATATGTTTTTTATATTGAGGCCTGTAAAGACGGTAGTTGTGGGGAGCGCGCTAGCGTTGACGTCACCGTATTAACAGGCTTACCAAGTGATAACTTTGTTGATATAGAGTTAAGCGCTCAGCAGACGCCATTTGCGGCGTCTGCACCAATTGAAGATACGTCTTCAACCGTGATTGGTCTGACACCTGGCGAACTAAGTGTAGACAACTCAGGCTCAGCTACCTATAGCATTCCTTTTTCACTACCCGTAGGTAGGGGGGGGATCAGCCCAGAATTAGGTTTTCAATATAACTCATCATCACCAAATGGTCCTTTAGGTATAGGCTGGAGTATTACAGGTGTATCAGCTATCTCTCGCTGTAGAAAAACTTATGAGTCATTCGGTATTCACCCAGCATCAGATGCCGAATATGGGTTTTGTTACAATGGTCAACCGTTAATCGCTGTAGAAGGAGAGTATGGAGCAAGTAATACCGAGTATAGAACTGAAATAAATAGTCAAACTCGGATTACGCACAAGGAAGCTAATTCCGCCAGTGGTGAACATTTCGTTGTTGAATTACCTGATGGCTCTATCAACTATTATGGTCTTCATGACATCAATGGAGAAAGAAGTGATGGGTGGGTTGGCCCTGACTATGAGGTAAGAGATGTTTGGAGTTATTTAATTACAAGCTCAACCGATAGTTCAGGTAACTCTATTTTTTACTTTTATGACGGTCACCATACTGAGTGGCGAACACCAGCCGAAGATGGGCTTGGTCATTTGGGCTTTTATGAAGTCGTGTTAGCAAGGGTTGAGTATTCCGGTAACGAAGTGACTTTCAACTATCGCCAAGAGCCAACCCGAATTGATGGCAGTACGGGATATAGAAAGAGTATTGGAAGAATAAATACCCTTGTCGAGCCAGATGCCTTATTCGAAGTATCTAATAGGGCTCAACTGGATTCTGTTTCCATAAGCGCATTAACCACGCAAAATTCAAATGCTCACTTTCGTACTTATAACATCAGTTACGAGCAAGACCCTTATACTCAAATTGAAAGGGTGAAGAGTATAGAGGAGTGTGCTGGAGAAAACGCTGACATTTGTTTAAATCCAACGGTGTTTGAATGGCACAATCAACCATACACTGCATTTAAAAGCTATGAAGGTTCGATCAGTCTTGAAGACGATAATGTAAAAGCAGTTACGTCAGTGGATATCGATGGTGATGGCTTCAATGACATTGCATACATCACTAAAGACGGCAGTCAGTATTCCCTTTATGTGGCGAGAAATTCTAGCTATAGCGGGTTCAGTACATATAGGCAAATTAAATTAGATACGTTTGAAATTAACAATGATGAACCTCCAATTTTAAAGGCTGTTGACTATGACGGGGATAGCAAAGGTGAACTGGTATACTATAAAGCTTATCTTAGTAAAAATGAGTGGAGTATTTATGATTTCGACTTTTCTCATGGTAGTTTCAGCGGAGATGTAACAGCTGACATAATTTATCATCGAAATAATACCGGCCTCTTTTTTGAAGACACTACTGATAACATGTTACTTCATGACGCTAATGGAGATGCTCTGCCTGATATAGTCTACAGGAACGAACAGGGGCAGAATTATATTGCGTTATATAAGCGAGCGACTAAATCGTACGATACACCTAAGCCCGTAAGTGTAGAATTTGGTGACGTTGAACCTATTTTAGGGCCTCTCAATTTTGGCCAAAAAGAGATGATTAGGGGCGTATTGAGCAATTCAGTCATAAACAGCATTGAATCAGCTAGCCACAAGCAAACGTTTTTAGCTAATGAAGTCATAGAAGCTTGCAGTGTCCCTGACCCCATTGAGGGAAGCAGCGGTTCAACTCAAAGCAACAGTACATTTCTTTCATCTAGAAATATCGATACGTTCCCTTCTTTTATTCCTGCCGCGGATTTCAATGGCGACGGAGCAGCAGACATCCTTATGCGTGTCGCTGATGTATATTTTGAAGATGGCGGAAGCTGTGGAGAGGGCAGCCCGTTAGAAACTATTTATTATTGGGTCAAATTTAAACTTGTATACGATGCCACTGATGACTCATATACTTACGAAGCATATCGCTCCCTCCCGTCAAGCTATCAAAATTCGCATGAGTTGTATGAAGAAAAAATTCAAGTTGCTGACATTAATAGTGATGGCCTAGGTGACGTTGTCTATGTAATGCAGCACAGCAACGAAACAACATTTACGGTTGATTATGGTGACAGGTTAGATGTAAACGCAATCACATTGACCGATAGAAGTGGAAATCCATTAGAAATTGATGATATGCAAGGGATGCAGTTTATCGATCTCAACCGCGATGGTTTTTTAGATGTTGTGTATTTTAGCGCCACCGACAAACAGTGGCGCAACATCATGTTTGATAAGTCTCGAGGAGGTTTTGAACAAAGTGTCTTAATGCATAGTGAAAATAGTAACTTCAGTAAAAACAACGACTTTGTTATTGCAGGCGACTGGACAGGTAATGGAGTTTTAGATTTAGGTTATATAGACAACTCTCAAGGCAAGTTTATATATAATGTTGATAATTCTCCTTCGAGAGTTGCAGGTAATAAAATAAAAGCGGTAACCAATGGTTTTGATGTTACGACGACCATTGAATATGATTTGATGACCAATACATCTTTATATCGCAAAGGATTCGGAACTGAAGAGCTAAACTGGGGAATTTGTAATAATCCACTTTACCCCTCGTTATCCGATAAGTGTTCACCTGTTTTTGATGTAGTTGCGCCAACATTTTTAGTTTATGGCATATATCACAAAGCTTCGGGCTATGATGGTGAATCTGGTGTTTATAAAACCGATACAACCACAGGTAAGTATTATGATTACTTCGGGATGAGAATTCAGTCCGGTGGACGTGGTTCACTTGGCTTCCAATCTATGACGGTATCGGACCGTAGAACTGACAAAAACCTTAATACGAATTTTCTTCAAGAGTTTCCTTTTACAGGCCTAGTGAGTAGTACAGCAAATACTGAGAGCTTTGAGACAGAACTGAGTGAGTCGAGAAACAAATATGACTTGTATCAACTGAATGGTCTTAAAACTTTTGCCCCTTATTTAAAAGAAAATGCGGTACTTAACGTAATTACCACGCTGGGTTCTGGCGGGGGACGTGAACATCGCACTGGGGCAACGGTTACTTCTTATGAATATGTTATCAAAAACAATGACTATTTACTGCCAAGTAAAATTACCGTTACAGATGGAACACCTGTCTATGATTACGATCATGGAATTTCTATTGGTACCGAATATCGAACTGTAGAGACAGTTAATACATACAGCGACGCAACTATCCATTCATCAAATCAATGGCGGCCAAATAGGCTAAAAACGGCGACTGTTACTACCTCAAACGGTAATGCGAAAGACCAAAAAATTGTTACTAGACATGCGTCATTTGAGTACTCTCCGACTAGTGGCCTTTTGAGTAAGGAAGCAAGTGATTTAAACCAAACAATATATTGTCGAGATAGCTTTGGTAATATAACCGAGAAGCTGGTAACAGATGATATTGATTTCGATGGAACGTGTCTAGATTATCCGGCTGATAACAATTCGTATCGGAAAACGAGTTATGTCTATGCTGATGGTAAATACCTTATAAGTGAAATCCAACGCACCGCTGAAGCGTCTTTTAAATTGTATGAACATACAACCAGTGAGTTAAATATTTATGGCCAGCCAGGTTTGAGCACCGATATTAATGGTGTCCAAACAGTAAAATTGTATGATGCATTCGGTCGTGAATTTTTTGTGCAAACGAGTACAGGGGTCAATCAATACATCTCATACACAAAATCTCCTGAAGTCTCGATTTCCGAACCATTTATCTTCGCGAAAAAAATCGAAACATTAGGGCAACCTATACAATACGAGTATTTTGACCAATATGGTCACTCGGTAGGGACAGCGAAACAGGGATTTGAGGCATCAGAGTGGATTTTCCAAGTAAACAGATATGATGAAGACGGAAACTTAACGCAAGTATCTAACCCTTCGAAAAGTGCTACGCCAACTCACTGGACATACAATTACTATGACTCCTACCACAGGTTATATAAAACAACCTACCCTGATGGATCTGAACGCCATTTGGCGACCTCGTTTGACGAGACCAAATATGAGGTAACTTATTCAGATACCTTACTCCCCAATGATGGCAAGGCAGCAGATCAAATAAAGCTGCAAGCCAAGAATTATATTGGGGAGCTAGTTTCGGTAACCGATAACATAGGCACTATACAGTATGCATACAATGCTGTTGGGAACTTAGTCGAAGTAACGAATGTTGATAATGTTGTGACATCAATTGAGTTCGATGACTATGGCCGTAAGAAAAATACTGACGATCCAAGCACAGGGTTTTATCAATACAAATATGACGGGTTAGGTAACCTATATGAGCAAATAGATAATGCAGGTAACGTCACACACATAGATATTGATAACTTCGGCCGTACTCGCAGTAAGGTAACACGAGATAAGAATAACGCCGTTGTAGAGTCTGACGTGTTTGATTTTACCTATATTGGACAAGGTGGCCAACACGTTATATCTCACTTACTACAAACGGAAACTAAGGGGACCGAACACTCTAAACAATTCAGTTACGATGAATATGGACGAATGGATACGGTTTCAACCATTCTTGATAATGGTGAAATTTACGTTGAGCAGACAACCTATGACAAATATGGTCGACTTTTCCAAACTTTTGAGGCTGACAATTCAAATATATATGGCTGTTTAGATAATGGAATCGCAGTTGGCAGCTGTTGGGGGGTTGAGCGTAATTACAACCCAAATGGCTATTTAGCAGTTCAGAAAGAAGCGAGAAATGGGGGATCTGCCGATGCAAAAATTTATGCAAAAGTAACTGCTATTGATGCATTCGGTAATGTGGTCGAGCAAGAATTTGGTGGCTCGGAAAGTGCAACAAACAAAATTAGGACATTAAAAGCTTATGACCAAGAGCGTGGCAGCTTAGACACAATTTCTACGGTATCAAATGGTATACAGATTCAAAGTGTTGAGTTTACGTTTGATAACTTGAATAACCTGCGAAGTAAAGAACGTAGAACCTTTAAAACTGGTGGCCTAAAATCGTTTGACTATGACACAAGCAACAGATTAACGCACTTAAATGGCAGTGAAATTGTCTCCTATTATGATAACGGGAATATTAAGTCTAAACAGGGGAAGGGCTATTGTTATCATTCTGACAACCCACATGCGGTTAGCGGGTTTGGTAGCGCCGGCTGTACCGATAAAGATTTTGAGTACGATGACAATGGGAATTTACTCAGTGATGGTGAAAGAACCTTTGTCTACAGCGCAAAAAACAAGCTAACTCTTGTTTCGAATGCGGGTGGACGTACTCAATTTAGCTATGCTGCAAACCAGCAAAGATACAAGCGTCTGACTGAAAAGGATGGTGTAACGACAAAAACCTACTTTATTGGTAATGTAGAAGTAGAAACCAAATCTGACAGCAATGTCACCACTATTCGTCGACAACTACCCAATACTATTGTTTTGCGCCGCAGTAATGGCACGCAGGAATCGAGTTATTTACTCAAAGATCACCTCGGTAATATAGATGTTCTAGTCGACGAAAATTGGCAGGTAAAACAGGTTCTTGAATATGACCCATGGGGTAAGCAAGAAATATTATCTGCGAACGTTTTAAAAGACCACATTAACATATTTGCAACCATGAGTTTGGAGTCACTTGAACTGGTGACAAGAAGAGGCTTTACCGGACATGAGCATGTCAGCCATGCCGACATTATCCATATGAACGGTCGAATCTACGATCCAACTTTAGGTCGTTTCCTTCAAGCTGACCCCCATATTCAGGCTCCAACGAACAGCCAGAATTATAACCGTTACAGTTACGTGCTGAATAACCCTCTTAGCTATACCGATCCGAGTGGGTATTTCTTTAAATCTTTGAAGAAATTTGTCAAAAAGCATTGGAGGTCCGCACTCGCCATAGGAATTGCAGCAGTAACAGGGGTTGGTGTTAATTTGTTCGTAGGATTAGAGGCCTATTCAGGTGCAGCAATAATTGCAGCTTCAGGAGGAGCTTTAGCTGGTTATGTTGCGACTGGTTCACTTAAAGGCGCTACTGTTGGTGCATTTTCTAGCTTAGCTTTCTTCGGTGTTGGTCAAGGTTTTGGGGCTGGAACTGGTTTTTTCCAGAATGGTGGAGCGGCTCACATAGGTGCACATGCTTTAACTGGTGGTATCATTTCTGATTTGCGGGGCGGTAATTTTGGGCACGGCTTCTGGAGTGCAGGGTTGACCAAAGGAATACAATCTTCTGGTAACATGCCAAATGACTTAATCGGAGGAGTAATTTCATCTGCTGTAGTCGGTGGTACTGTATCAAACCTAACAGGAGGTAAATTTGCTAATGGTGCTATTACTGCTGCATTTCAATTCGCTATGAATGCTCATGTGAATAGAGAAAAAAGAACAGGAAAAGGATATACAAACCCAATTACCAAAGAACTAGAATATGCCGATATGGAGGGCTACACACCTAGGTGGGTAGATGGTCAATGGGCACTAGGAGTTGACGGTAAAATAATGTTTTTCCCTCAAGGAGCGCATGTGGATATGGGGATGTATGGCTATAACTCTGCTGTGACATTGCAATGCCAAGCGATGAATGACTGTACTAATCCACCGGAAGATTATTTGAAAAACAATAATCCTACACCGTCGAATTACAACAAGCCGCATATCAATGCAAATAGTTCCCAATTAAAAGTAAATTTAGTTGGTAATGGCTGGTATTTTTCAAAATCAGTACCGTCGATAGCAATTAATGCTGGCGGTAGATATTATACTACCGTTAGTTGTGGAAATAATGTTGATGTAGTTATTCAGTGTGGAGGTGGGGGTTAATCATATGAAAATAATTTATTTAGTCATATTTCTAGCTACCTCATTTGACTGTTTTGCGGATGTTGTTGTTGACTTGTCGAGAATAAAGGAAGGTGAGTATCAATTTGTAAATTGGCAGAACTTGCCTGTACTTGTATATCATAGGACTCGAGAGCAAATCGAGTTGCTTAATACTTCTACAGACAAAGCAGTTAATTTAGCCTCAAACGATTTTTATGCTAGACGCTATGGTAATACTGTTGCAAACGGACTATTGCGAGGCGAACAGTTTAATCAATATAGACTGCGTTCTTCTTATGATAAGTGGTTTGTAGCTATTGGTGCTTCTCCAGAAATCGGAGTCAAATTAAGAATCAAAAGTGATAAAAATGCGATAATGAACCCAATGGATGGATCTTTATACGATTTAACAGGGAGAGTTATTGGCAATTCATTAAACAAAAAAGACTTGTCGATACCTAGTTATACTATTTCTGACCAGTCTCTCATTATTTTTACAAAATCGTTACCTGACGATATCGACTTTAGTGAGGGAAAAATAAACTCTAAAGATCAGCCAGAAAAGCAAATTGTAGATGCACTTAGCTGGAAAAAGTTTGAGTTAGTTGGAGAAATTTTAGATCAGAATCCGTCAATCATAAAAAACTCCGAAGTGAATTTGGCTGTTTTAGTTGCTGCTACAACATATGGAGATAAGGAATTACTCAAAAAGGCCATAAACTATGGAGCAGAAATTAACATTGTGTTTAGAAACAAATCTACGCCATTAAATACAGCGTTAATTTCAAATTACTTAGATATGGCAAAATACCTTATAGAAAGCGGTGCAAAAACAGAAAGCTTTTGTCAGCCGACAGATTGCAAGTTTTGCTCTACTCCTACGTTGGAAATAGCAAAAATGATGGAAGATACTGAGCAGTTAGTTATGCAATGGCTAAAAATGCGAAGTATGTAAATAAGAGCAGAGTCCAATTAAATGAAGCTTTAGCCTCTTTGTGAGCAACCTAAGCCAAGCAAACGAAAGCCAGCGGGAGCTGGTTTTCTTTTCACATAAGGAAATGATGAAAAAGCTATTAACCTCAACAGTATTTAGCCTAACCCTTTTGGCTACCAACATTCACGCTGACGAAATTGAGATCTCGCCAGTGGTGGTGTTGGGGGTAACGTATGGTGGCGATACATTAGCTGACGTTGAGTTAGATGATTTCCCTGATGAGAAAATCAAGGCCGGCAATTTATTCTACATTGGCGGTGGTGTTAATTTTAAACAACCTGAATCACCTTGGAGTATTCAGGCTAATTTAGCTTATCACTTTGATTACACCGAAGGTGATTTAGAAGATTCAATTCAAGATATTGAAGTTACCTTTGACCGCATAGTGGTCGAACTAATCCCTTACTACCAAATAGATGAAAAACAAAGCGTGGGTGTTGGTATATTCAAAGCGTTTGATACCGAGTTTTTACTTGAAATCGAAAATGCACCAGATACCAGCATCGAATTCGATAGCGACACCGGCTTTCTAGCCGAATGGGGCTACCACTTTAGTGAAGATAATATGCTATCAGTTCGCTACGCCTACACAGAGTTCGAAGCCAAAGATACCAAAAACAAGTTCGATGGCGACTATATCGGTGCATTTGTACAGTGGCGTTTTTAGGCTTAGGAGCAACCCAAGCCAAGTAAACGAAAAGTCATGAATGTATGCGCTTTGAAAAATTGTCACTATTTTTAGCGCCTTATGCGAAACCAGAGGGTACCTATACCAACCTAAGACCTACCTACTTATAGAGTGCAGCCTTTTTGTCATACATATCAGATGGCTTGATTTATAGGCAAATAATGCGTGAACGCTTGTATTCTGTACACTCGTAAAAATAATTTAATTTAGTGGTAACCCTATTTCACGAAATATTGTACATAATGTTGCAAATTTTATGTGTATTATCCGGTAGTTGAGAGTACAATTAGCGCGCAAACGAAGGTGTAATTGTTATCTAATTCAGGAAGGTCATATGATAAAAGTTAACCTAAGCGCGGCCTTGTTGGCGGCTGCTGTATTAGTTGGGTGTGTTCAAGTGCCTATTGAGGAGCCTGGAAAAGAAACTCAACTTGCTATTTCTAGCGTTAAAGACCTTCCAATAGAATACGCCAAGGGCAGTACTTTTCGTATTTCCTCGCGTTACCTAGAAAGCGCTTCTGTTTCTCGAGAACAGTTGGCGTCAGTGTACAAGCTTTACGAAAAAAACATCTCGCAGCTATTGCAATCAGCCGGTTACCAGATGTCTTTAAATGACAGCGCAGATTTTGAAGTGGTCTACGCTGTTGCCCTTGAAAAAGACTTAAGTGACCAGACAATCAACGAAAGATTTGGCGTATCGCCTGGTCTTCAAGTAAGCGACGACTTGGAAAAGGGCAGCTTTCTTATCTATATTGAAGATAGTGAAAGTAAGCAAAGAGTTTGGCGCGGTGCAGTACAAGGCTTTGTTCAAGAAGACTTTTCTGCGAGTGAGCGGGTAAAAAGAACAGAGCACGTCGTAAGAACGGTAATGTCTTCATTCTTTAACGCCAATTAACATTTTTGATCAGTTTTTTAGATAGTTCTATGTTTCAATTTATTCAACAAATGAATGCAATGTTAGGCAAGCGCTTATTGTTAAGCTTTTCAGTAGCAGTTGTATTAATGGCTAGCGTATCTGCTTCTGCCGCAACGGTAGAGCTAGAATGGGTGGAGCCAGATAGCTTTCGTGATATTCACCCAGGTGGCAATAGTCGTGAAAAGTTTAGAGAAGATACGTTCGCAGAGTTAGAGGCAAACTTTGCTAAATTGGCGACTGAGAGGCTACCAACTGCCCAAATACTGCAAATTACTGTACGTGATTTGGATTTAGCAGGCTATGTTAACGTAGATAGTAAAACGCGCCGGAAGCGTTTTGTGTCTTCAAAGTACTTCCCGCGTATTAAGTTTAATTACAAGTTGTTAGCAGAGAATGGTGCTGTAATAAAAGCGGGTGGCGTTATCTTGAAAAAGCCTGATTTTATGGAAACAACATCTGACGAAAATAAAGCGTTAACGCTAGGCTATGAAAAGCAGATGATTGATGAGTGGTTTAAATACACCTTTGGTCCCCGAGAGGAAGACGAAAGTTAATAAAAAGCCGCTGAACCAGCGGCTTTTTTGTGGGTCTATAGTAATATCATTTAGGCAATAGGAGTAAAAATGCGTAAACAACTAACTATCGCTTTTGTGGTTGCTGCTTTTTTATCACCGATTAGTTATGCCAGTATTGTTGATATCAGTTGGTCTAATGCCGATAAATACCGAGATCTGAAGTCAGTAACTGAAACCAAAGCTAAAATTCAAAAACGTTTTTTCAAAGAAATACACGCCCATTTGAACGAGCTTGGCACCTCGTTGCCACACAAGTTCACGTTATCGATAGATGTGACACAAGTCGATTTAGCAGGTCGCATTGATATGGTTAATGGTCAGCAAATTCGGATTGTTCGTGATATGTACTACCCGAACATGATTTTGACCTATCGGTTAAAAGATGCAGAAGGTAAAGTAATTCAGTCACAGGAAAGTAAGCTGAAGGGTCGTAACTTTTTGCGACAAGCAAATCGTCTTGATGATGATGCCTTTAAGCATGAAAAGTATATGATAACTGACTGGTTTGAGAAAGAATTCGCAACCGTCATCAACAAATAAATGGTTAAGGAGCAGTGAAATGAAATTGAAATTAGCCGCAATAGTATTAGCACTATCACCATTATTTACCGTGGCTTCAGCGCAAGCCGCAGAAGCGTCAGTAGAATGGATTAATCCTGATGAGTATCGTGACGTTCGCCCGGCTAATGAATCACGTAAGCGCTTCCAAGAGCGTACATTTAAGGAATTTGAAGAATTCTTTGTTGAGCTTGCAGCTAAGTTACCAGAAGGCCAAAAATTACATGTAAAAGTGACCAATGTTGATTTGGCTGGTAACGTAGAGTTTGGCCGAACGCAGCAAATCCGCATCGTACGACAAATTCATTTTCCACGCTTCGAGTTCGAGTATTCACTGCTCGACGCTGATAAAGAGGTGGTTACCGCAGGTCAAGAGGACTTGAAAGATATGAATTTTTTACATCACGTCAATACTAAGGTGAATTCTGAATCACTTAAGTATGAGAAGTACATGATTGAAAAGTGGTTCAACCAAACCTTTGAAACGCTTATTGCTAAATCTTAATAAATTCTAGGCTGAATTCGCTAAATAAAAAAAGCAGCACTCAGGTGCTGCTTTTTTTATTCGGTATAAGCGTTTTCAAAATTGTTGAGTACGAGTAACAGTTGCTCAATTTTTTTAACCAAAGCCAGTAGTTGCTCTTTATCTTGGCTTTTCTGCCACTGTAATAAATCGTCTGCGACTTCTTCTACATACGGCTGAAACGTGTTCGCCGTACTTTTAAAACCAGCATCCTCTTTAAAAATAGCGGCAAAGCCCGCTTTCTTATTTTCTCGTAAGTCGGCTAATGTGGCATCTGCACTTAGCGACTTTTTTAGGATGATAGAAATATTGTTAATCAGTTCTTGGTTTACTGCTTCAGACATAAGAATCTACAAATCATTTTCAATGGCGACATTATCGCAAATTAATAGGGGTTTTGTTAGGTTCTCCAGCAATCTCTCTGACTAACTTTGGCATTAAAAAGCCCGGAAGTATTGCCATCAGCTCGTTAACGATGCTGACCGCCTCTTGCTCTGAAATATCAAAATGAGAAGCTCCTTGCACTTTGTCTAGCAAATGCAAGTAATATGGCTGGATGCCGCTATCAAATGCTTTTTCGCAAAGTGTTGCTAAGGTATTGGCATTGTCATTGACGCCTTTTAGCAAAACGCTTTGGTTGAACAGGGGAATACCCGCTTGTTTCAAACGCTTGGCAGCTGACTCAACAGCATCGTCAATCTCGTTGGCATGATTAATATGTAGGACCATGGTAGCTTTCAGTCTGCTAGTGGCTAACATATCCACGAGAGAGTTAGTTACTCTGCTGGGAATTACAACTGGAAGTCGCGTATGAATTCGCAAGCGACTTACATGAGCTATTGCTTCTACTTTTTCAATTAGCCACTGTAGATGGTTATCATTGGCCATTAAAGGATCGCCACCGCTAAAAATAACTTCATGAATCTCTTTGTGCGTTGCTATGTAGTCTAACGCCGCTTGCCAGCGAAACTTATTAGGGCTGTTATCTTGGTATGGAAAGTGGCGACGAAAACAGTAACGACAGTTTACGGCGCATCCTGCTTTCACAATCATCAAAACGCGGTGTTTGTATTTGTGTAACAATCCTTCTGCGACCGTGTCATGTTCTTCAAGCGGGTCGTCGCTATAACCTTCAAGCAAGTTGTATTCGCTATCTAGTGGCATAACTTGTCTTAACAAAGGATCATTAATATCGCCAAACTTGATTCTATTTATGTAGGGAACGGGCACTCGGACAGGAAACAGCTTACGTGCAGCAAAATGCTGTTGGTAGTCATTTGGCTCAATACCAATGCGAGACAGCAGCACTGCAGGATCGGTAACCACATTCGACAACTCTTTTTGCCAAGAGGTGTGCAAATTAGGTTCAATTTGAGTTATTATCTGCGGCATTTGTTAAATCACTCTCTCGAAAGTTAAGCGAGTATGTATGGCTTCTTTTAGCACTAACCAATTCAAAGCCGGTTTGAAATTAATGATCGACGGCGAACCTTGTAACATCCTAGAAAACGAAATCGTTAAGCCAGGTAAGGGCCAAGCGTTTAACCGCGTTAAAATCCGTAAACTTATCTCTGGTAAAGTTTTAGAGAAAACCTTCAAATCAGGTGAGTCTGTAGAAGGCGCTGATGTTATGGATTCTGAACTAGGCTACTTATATGCCGACGGTGAATTCTGGCATTTTATGAATAATGAAACTTTTGAGCAAGTTGCTGCCGACGAAAAGGCGATTGGCGACAATGCAAAATGGTTAGTAGAAGGTGATGTTTGTACAATCACATTCTGGAATGGTAACCCTATTTCAGTAGCGCCGCCTAACTTTGTTGAACTTGAAGTTACTGAGACTGACCCTGGTCTTAAAGGTGATACAGCGGGCACAGGTGGTAAGCCAGCTACGCTTAGCACAGGCGCGGTAGTTCGCGTTCCTCTTTTCGTTCAAATTGGCGAAGTTGTTAAATGTGATACGCGTAGCGGAGAATATGTATCTCGCGCAGGTAAATAATTCATATTGAATTATCAATGAAAAGCTCGCTTCGGCGGGCTTTTTTGTTTTTTGTTATCTCAAAATCCACAAAATAAACGACAGTTGCAAGAATTTTTCAGCTTACATCTGTTACGTTTAAAACACGATTATCCATAAGTTTTCAACAAGCAGTAGCTGATATTATTGGCTCTCCACATAGTTAGAGTAACTACTTAATACAGTGCAATTTTCGTGTCTGAAAATTGTGAATTCTCGTCGTTTTTGTACTGTTCGATAGACCACTATTGCATCTATATATGCTCATGACACAGGTTGGAGGTTAGACCTCTTTCACGTGTTGCAACAAGTCAAATATAACTACAACAGGAACTACTATGAATAAAAAAATAGCAAGCATAGTATTCAGCTTTTTGACCTTGTGCAGTGTCGCATCCGCAAACCAGGGGGTAGCTTTCGTACACGGTACAGGCAGTCAAACTGATGCTTTCAATGACTATTGGACGGGAGAATTTGTTAACTCTGTAAGACAAGGTCTTCCAAACAGTAATAACTACACAGTCATCAACTGTGACTTTGACCAGTTTATGTGGGTTGAAGCCGCAGCAGGCTGTTTGGCTAGTCAACTAAATAGTTTTATTAGCAGCAAGAATATTAGCGAGTTAACGTTAATTACACATTCTAATGGCGGCAATGTGGTGAGATGGATTTTGTCTAATCCAACATATGACAGCCGTTACCCACAAATCGTCTCAACAACTAATAAAGTGATAGCGCTTGCGCCTTCAAGTGGTGGCACGCCTTTGGCCGATGCTGTGACACAAGGCAATGTATTTGAGACATCACTCGGTTGGATTCTAGGTTTTGATTCTGACGCAGTAAAACAGCAGCAAGTGGCTTGGATGGCTTACTACAACGATACGTGGTTGTACGGTACAAGTGGACGACCAAGTCTTCCATCTACGTTTAAATCAGTGATTGGCTCTGATGTCGACTCTGCAATTTGGGACGGTGATAGCTACTGTGGCGGTTACTTCAACCAAGTGGCATTAGAGACAACACAAAATTGGTTAAACTCTTGCTCAGATGGCTTTTTGGAATGCAGTTCTCAAAGTGCGGCTGGCACGGTGTGGTTTACTGACAAGCAAAGAACAAAAGGCAAGGAACCATTAAGTCATCAACAATCTCGTCGTAAGTGTTTTAATCTCGACACTATTTTAAGAAACGACATTTAAGGAGTGCGCTATGAATATTATTAAAAAAACGAGCTACACCTTAACTGCGATAGCCAGCCTAGTTGCTAGCCAGGTATCCGCTGACACATCGAAACTAGCGGGTTATGACTTGGTATCCATTGATGCGCCTGCAAGACAGATAGAGCAAGCGCCGGTGCATTTTAGTCAGTTATTAACATCACAATCGGCAATAGATTTTATCAGCAAACCATACAAAGCAGAGAGTAATGAATATTGGATGGAAGTGTCTGGTAAGCAATTGCAAATTGGTATTCCTGTGCACACAACATCAGCAGGCTCACTTATTCGCATTAGTGGTAAACATGTTAAAGGTGGACTTGCTCCCGCGAGTATCGCGATAGCGCCAGAGGCGATTGAGTTAAGTAAAGGTAAAGAGAAGCTCGCGTCGCCGTTTACCCAATTGGTCACTCAAGAGCAGTTTGCGACGGCGAATATCTTTCCTAACAGCAGCGCAGTCCAGCTAAATAAAGACATTGGTAATGGTACTTTTCAGCTGAAAGTGGCGCAGCCGCTTAACGCTAGTGATAAATACATCATCAATATTAAAGAAAAAGCATCCTCACACTTATTGAAAGCATCAATCCCAAAACAAGGGTATTTAGCCAATGAGAGTGTTTATTTTGACATGTCGATGGATAGTGCTGGCGAAGCTTTAGCGTCTCATCGCCAACAAGTCATGCTGAAAACACCACAAGGCAATATGCTTCCTGCTGATGTTGCCAAAGTTGATGGACGATACAAACTTACGCTACCTACGCTAGAAGCAAACCAAACGGCAGGCGCGTTATTTGAGCTGCATTTAGCATCTCAGGCCAATGACAACGGGTTAGTGGTGAAACGAAATGCGAAACTAGCGTTTGCAGTGACACAACCAACCGCGAGAATGACTGGCGACGTCAATATTAGTGGTCTGTCTGCAATGGTTAGTGTCGACATTGCAAGCGAAGGAAGATATGAAGTTAGCGGTGTTGTATCAGGTCAAGATAGCCAAGGGCAGTATAAACATGTGATGTTGAGTCGTTCGGCTTATTATCTGCAACCGGGTGAGCAAACTGTCGAGCTTAAATTTGATCGCAACTTATTGGCGAAAGCAGGTGTTTTACCGCCATACAAAGTGAATAAAATGCGATTAGTCGATCAAAGTCGACTAGGTGTTCTGCAGCAAAATTTATTTTAATTACTCGAAGTACTCATGGATTAAAAGCTCGCGTTAGCGGGCTTTTTTATTGGATATACGGTCTATTGGCGAAGTGAGGGTGCAAAAAGGATGACGGTTGGGAGGTGCCACCCCTTTCGCGAAATAAATAGGAAAAGCTACACGTGTTTACCGCCTGTCCAGCCTCCTGAAGAGAGTACTTCTTCTCCCATCGCTTTAGGGCTGTCCTCTAAATCGGTTGCCATTGAGTCATTCCAACGGTTCAGAAATCCATACAGACAAACAGCGCCAAGAATTTCAACGATTTGGTTTTCGCTCCAATACTTCTTCATCTCTTCCATAATTTCGGCTGTCACCCCATTAGGTACAGAGCCTGCGGCCAATGCGTAGTCAAGGGCAACGCGTTCAGCATCAGTATATAGGTCGCTTGTTTTATATTCCCATATTGCTTGCACTTTCTCATGGCTAACACCGTGAATCTCTGCGGCAATAAGTGAATGCGCTTCACAGTACTGACAACCCGCAGCTCGGCTGCAAAAGTGTGCGATTAATCGTTTAAAGCCTAAATCGACTTCACTGTCGCTGCTCATTACGGCTTTGGTTAATACACCAAAACCTTTAACAAACTCAGGTTTGCGCTGCATGGTTAATAAACTATTGGGCACAAAACCAAGTATTTGTTCGAAAATTGCAAAGTCTTCCGCGAGTTCTGGTGTGGTATCTGTTGGTAATGGAGATAAATGAGCCATATGTATTCCTTGTTGTTGTTTGAAATTTATACTAGGTAGTGAATGGAAATACGTAAAGGGCTCAAGTTTTCATGTTTTATTCCCTTTTGACTCAAGTGTAAATTTTTCTTGCTAATCAATGTAAAGTCATCGATTTCTTCACTTGAAAAGTGACAGTTTGGCACCATATTTAAACTTCAACTTCATACAAGGTTCTCTGCATGACCGTAGCGCTAGAAATCAAAGGTTTAGAGAAAGTCTACAAAGGCGGCTTTCAAGCATTAAAAGGTATTGATCTTTCCGTTCAACAAGGCGATTTTTTTGCTCTACTTGGCCCTAATGGCGCGGGTAAATCGACCACCATTGGTGTCATTACCTCATTAGTCAACAAAACGGCAGGGCAGGTAAGCGTCTTTGGTCATGATATTGATAAAGAATTAGAAGCCGCAAAAAGCCACATTGGCTTAGTGCCACAAGAATTCAACTTCAACCAGTTTGAGTCTCTGATTCGTATATTGGTGAATCAAGCGGGCTATTACGGTGTTGATCGTAACCTAGCGCATCAACGTGCTGAAAAATACTTAAAGCAGCTAGATTTATGGGAAAAACGCGACAATGCAGCGCGTATGTTGTCTGGCGGTATGAAGCGCCGTTTGATGATTGCTCGTGCGTTAATGCATGAACCGAAGGTGTTAATTCTTGATGAGCCCACAGCCGGTGTTGATATTGAGCTTAGGCGTTCTATGTGGGACTTTTTGCGCAAGTTAAATCAAGAACAAGGTATTACCATCATCTTGACGACGCATTACCTCGAAGAAGCTGAAATGTTGTGTCGCAATATTGCCATCATTGATGCTGGTGAAATTGTCGAAAACACCAGCATGAAACAGTTGCTCAGCCAACTAGATATTGAAACCTTTATCTTAGACTTGCCTACAAATAGCGTAAAACCTAGCTTGGAAGGGTTTGAGTATCGACTACTTGATGATCATACTTTAGAAGTTGATGTACAAAAAACACAATGTTTAAACGGTGTGTTTGCGCAACTATCAGAGCAAGGCGTACAGGTGTTGAGTATGCGAAATAAAAGTAATCGTCTAGAAGAGTTATTTGTCCGTCTCGTTGCTAAGAAAGATGAAGCAGAGCAAGAACAAAAAGCAGGGGGCACGCACTAATGTCGAATTCAGTTAATTTCATTGCCCTAAAAAGTATTATGCACAAAGAAGTGCATCGCTTTATGCGTATTTGGGTACAAACGCTTGTACCACCAGCAATCACCATTAGTCTTTACTTTGTGATTTTTGGCTCGTTAATCGGCTCGCGAATTGGTGACATGGGCGGCTTTGATTACATGTCGTTTATCGTGCCTGGCTTGATCATGATGAGTGTCATTACTAACTCATATTCAAACGTCGCGTCATCGTTTTTTAGCGCAAAATGGCAACGAAATGTTGAAGAGATGCTAGTCGCACCCGTGCCCAATTGGGTGATCGTCGCTGGCTATGTCGGTGGCGGAATGGCTCGCGGTATATTGGTTGGCGCCATTGTTACTATTATCGCGCTATTTTTTACTGATATTCAGATTCATAACTTAGCGATCATTCTTATCACCGTCATCCTGACCTCGGCCGTTTTTGCACTGGGCGGCTTAATTAATGCAGTGTTTGCCGGTAGTTTTGACGATATCTCGATTATTCCAACTTTTGTGTTAACACCGCTGACTTACCTAGGCGGTGTGTTCTATTCAATTAGCTTGTTACCTGGATTTTGGCAAGGGGTGTCGCAGTTGAACCCTATCGTCTACATGGTTAATGCTTTCCGTTATGGCTTTTTAGGTGTCAGTGACGTGAGCTTAACCGTTGCGTTCTCTGTGTTAGGTGTATTTATTGTCGGCTTATGGGCAACAGCAATGTATCTCATCGCTAAAGGTATTGGGCTACGCAGTTAATGACGAAACAAAACATTACGGGCGATTCGAAAGCTATTGTCACAAATCAAGATGGTGTGCATGAGAAGCTGGAACAAATTGTTCAAAAGCATTTAACACACGCCTTTGAAAAGCCCATTCAAGCGCATACAAAGTCAGTATTTGACGCGATCAATGAGCGCGTTAACGCGTGGCAAGGCCCAGTTATTCTAGATGCCTGCTGTGGTGTAGGGCAAAGTACTCGCCTTATCGCTAAGCAAAACCCTGAGGCCTTGGTTATTGGTATTGATAAATCAGCCAATAGACTTGAACGAAACGTTGAAGAGCACTTCCCTGAAGATATCCAAGGCGTGGACAACTTTATTCTAGCGCGGGCTGATCTTAACGATTTCTATCGCTTAGTGGCCGAGGCGAATTGGCCAATTGCAAAGCACAATATTCTTTACCCAAACCCTTGGCCTAAAGCCAAGCACATACAGCGGCGATGGCATGGCGCTGCAGTGTTCCCCTCGATCATTCGTATTGGTGATGAAATTGAGCTGCGCAGTAATTGGCGAGTTTATTTAGAAGAGTTTCTCATTGCTGCAAAGCTGACTGGTCGAGATGGTGAAATTACTGAAATTTCGCTAACTGAAGATCAAACCCCTATAACACCATTTGAAGCAAAATTTTTCGCTAGCGGTCAAAAGTGCTGGCTGTTAAAAATTCATTAGCATATTTATGAGCTCTGTATAATAATCGAACGTAACGTATTATTTTTGTTCGATTATTGTGAAGTAGAGTATGCGTATAGGAATTGTTTGTCATCCATCGGTTGGGGGCTCAGGTTTAGTAGCAACTGAACTTGGCATAGGGCTAGCAAAGAAAGGGCATGAGGTTCATTTTATCTCTCGAGCTAGGCCATTTAAATTGGTGGAAGAGCTCGGCAATATCACCATGCATTTGGTGGAAGGTATTGAGTACCCGCTTTTTGATGATACGCTTTATACGTTTGCACTCACGGCAAAAATAGTAGAAGTGGCTGATAAACATGAACTGGATGTGGTTCATGCTCATTATTCAATTCCTCATTCGCTCAGCGCTTATTTAGCGCAAGAAATAGCAAAACACGACTTTCCAATAGTGACCACCATACATGGTACTGACGTGACCATTGTGGGCCGAGATAAGCCGCTTTACCCACTCAATCAATTCAGTATTGAAAAGAGTACCTTGGTGACGACTGTTAGTAACTTTCAAAAGCACTACGTTGAACAGTACTTCTCAACGAGCCATGATATTCAAGTGCTCTATAACTTCATTGATTCAGACGTTTATACGCCAGACAACAAATGCGCGGAGTTAAGAAAATCTTTTGCCGAGCCTGATGAGAAGATTTTGATGCACATCTCTAATTTCAGGCCGCTAAAGAATACCGATAAGGTACTTGAAGTGTTTGCCAAGGTCTGTCAAAAACACAAAGCTAAGTTGGTGTTGATTGGGGATGGCCCAGAACGCGAAGCTCGTCAGCAACAAGCCGCTAACCTAGGCATTGCCGATAAAGTGATTTTTGTTGGTGCTATAGTTAGTGTAGCGGGTCATGTTTGTGTTGCTGACTGCGTAATTCAACCCAGCACAAATGAGTCGTTTAGTATGGTGTCACTTGAAGCAATGTGCTGTGGGGTGCCAGTAGTCGCCAGTGATGTTGACGGCATTCCTGAGGTAGTCGCTCATGGTGAAACGGGTTACCTATGGCCGCTTGATGATCTTGAAGGCATGGCAGACAGTGTTGATGAGATCTTTTCTGATAGTGCGCTACAAACCAAACTAGGTAACGCTGGACGCGAACGTGCGCTTGATAACTTTGCAACATACGGACAAGTGACTGAATACGAAGAGTGTTATATTCGCGCTTACGAACTTCATAAAAACAACAAATAAAAGGCTTTCTATGGCTGAGAAGAAAAAGCTAAGCATGTCGACGGTGGTTTTACTGTCGTTTGCTTTCGGTATAGTGGCGGGGCTATTTTTCGGTGAAAAGCTTGCATGGATGTCCTTTATCGGTGATGCCTTCATCAAGCTTCTGCAAATGACCATTATTCCCTATATCATGGTATCGCTGATCTCTAGCCTTGGTGGCCTGACTATACAGCAAGCAAAATCTATCGGTATTCAAGTGGGTAAGTTAATGCTTGCTATCTGGGTACTTGGTATTTTATCGATGTTTTTTATCAAGTTTACCTTTCCTACTTGGCAAGCCGGCGCGTTCTTTAGCTTATCGGAACTAACACCGCCTGAATCGGTAAATCTGCTAGACCTATATATTCCCAGCAATCCATTTTTCTCGATGTCTAACAGCTATATTCCAGCCATAGTACTGTTTTGTGTTGCAACGGGCTTATCGTTAATTTCCATCAAGGATAAGGATGTTTTACTTCAGCCGATGCGACTACTCGGCGATGCGTTTAACAAAGTGACACAATACATTGTGAAACTGATGCCACTTGGTATTTTCTGTATGACAGCAGCAACAGCTGGCACGATGGACTTACAAGAGTTCCAAAAGCTGCAAGTTTACTTTGTTGCACATATTATTATGACGTTATTGCTAACGTATTGGATTTTGCCGGGGATGTTGGCGTTGATGACGCCTTTCTCGCACAAAGATATCGCCGGTATTGCGAAGGATGCGATGATAACGGCGTTTGCTGCCGGTAATATTTTTATCGTATTGCCGATATTGATTGAGCGCACCAAAGAGCTATTTGAAAAATACGATATTGGTGAAGATAAAACGAAAGAATACCCTAATATTATTATTCCTGTGGTGTTCAGCTTCCCCAATTTAGGTAAGTTATTGACGATAGTTTTTGTACTTTTTGCTGCCTGGTTTGCAGGTACGGAGACTAGCTTTTTAACCTACATTCCGATGGCGATAAATGGCTTAATCAGTTTGTTTGGTAGTGTCTATCTCACTGTGCCTATGCTACTTGACTCGTTGGAGTTACCGACAGATTTATTCCAGCTGTATATGGTATCAAGCCTGTTTACCAGCCGTTTCACCTCACTACTTGCTGCAATGAATATCTTTATTCTTGCTGTAGGTGGCACTGCAATGCTTGCCGGTGTCGCAAAAATAAATATGCGTAAGTTAGTACTCTTTAGTGCGTTTACGCCGGTCGTTTTTGGTGTTGTATTACTGCTCTCAGCGTGGTTCTTAAATTCGATAGTGAACACTGAATATCATATGGATGAAGTGGTCAAGGAGATGAGCACAGCGGTAGAGTTACCAGAAGAAGCTGAAGTGACCTATCAGGCTTATTTAGGCACTAAAGTTGCCCCTCGCTCATTCACCACAATCAAGCATAGCGGCGTTATTAAAGTTGGCTATAAACCCACACAAGTTCCGTTTTCTTATTTTAACGCTGATAACAAACTTGTCGGTTTTGATGTTGATATGATGAAAAAGCTCGGCGGTGAGCTGGGCTTGGATGTAGTCTTTGTCCCTTATACCGATGATAACGCAGTTGCTGCACTCGATAATGGTCAATTCGACATCACAATATCGGGCTTGCAGATGACAACGGATATGATCCAGCAAGTCCGTTTTAGTCGAACTGTCTTAAAGCTGCATTACTCCTTGGTGGTAAGAGACCACCGTACAGAGCAATTTTCGTCAGAAGAAAACATTCGTGCGGCAGGGCCAATCAAACTTGCTGCTGTAGGTACTTATGCGATAGTGCCGCAAATCAAGAAAAAGTATCCCAACATTGAAGTGGAAGTGATTAAGTCTGATAAAGAGTTTTTTGAAGATAGAACCAACCGATGGGATGGCTTAATTATTTCATTGGAAGCGGGTAAAGCGTGGACTATTTTATATCCCGATTACACGGCGATTTTTAATCGCGATGAGATAAGGTCTTTCCCTGCAGCGTATGCCGTTGCGCAAGGTAATTTGTCGTTATTAACGTTTTTAAATAACTGGTTAGAGATACAATTATCGTCGGGATATGTAGATCAGTTATACGATTATTGGATACTGGGTAAGAATGCAGTACCCAAAACACGTCGATGGTCGGTAGTTAAAGATGTATTTGGCTGGGAAGAGGAATAACCTAGCCAATTTCACCAATATATGTGTTTTTTGGCTATATCGTGCCATGTGTTCATACGAGGCGATACCTCTAAGTTGTTTAAAAACAATGAGTTAAAGAGTTGGTTTGATACTTGTAATGTTGTTCATTGAAAAGGAGAACATTATGACAACGACGATTAAAAAGAATGTATTAACGAAAGCATTTGTTGTGATTGCACTTTGCCAAACCAGCATTATTTTAATGACTTAGAAGCTCGTATCAGTAAAAGATGACAAAACGATAAAGAAGCAAGACATTTGTTGTGAATTTTATTAAACTGCCGCATTCGTTTTAACCATTGAAAGCTTTAAATAACGGTAACGTATGACGGCAAGTAAACGCGCGGCAGAGGCATCTTTAGAAACTCTACACCGTATTTTTACCATTCCTGAAGCGCCAGACTCTACACTAGGTCTAATAGAGAAAGAGATCTCTGAAAACTTAGCGGGCTTCTTAGGAAACCATATCGTTGCAACGGAACAAGCACTTACAGACATAGAAAAGGATTTTGCTGGCGCTGTTATTCCAGAGCAGCCTGCGTTTGTGTCTGACCATATGCACCACCTATTAGATAAGCTGGTGTCGCGTTCAGTACATACGTCTAGCCCAAGTTTCATTGGCCATATGACATCGGCACTTCCCTATTTTATTTTGCCGCTGTCTAAGCTAATGGTCGGCCTAAACCAAAACTTGGTAAAAATCGAAACTTCTAAAGCTTTTACGCCGCTTGAGCGTCAAGTCCTCGGTATGATGCACCGTCTTGTCTACGGTGATGATGATTCCTTTTATCAGTCATGGATGCACAGCGCCAATCACTCACTTGGTGCGTTCTGCTCGGGTGGCACGATTGCGAACCTTACTGCACTTTGGGTTGCACGTAATAATATGCTTAAGGCAGATGGTGACTTCAAAGGCGTAGCACGTGAAGGTTTATTTAACGCATTAACCCATTATGGCTATAAAGGTATGGCTATTTTGGTGTCGGCTCGTGGTCATTACTCACTGAAGAAGTCCGCTGATGTTCTTGGATTGGGACAGGAAAGCGTTATTGCTATCCCGACAGATCATAAAAATCGCATTGACTGCGATGCATTAGCTGCTAAATGCGAAGAGTTAAAACAGCAAGGCGTAGGCATCCTCAGTATTGTTGGCGTAGCTGGTACAACAGAAACAGGTAACGTCGACCCACTTGATAAAATGGCGGATATTGCACAGCAATATAATGCTCATTTCCATGTAGATGCAGCATGGGGGGGCGCAACACTGCTTTCAAATAAATATCGTGATTTACTTAAAGGCATTGAGCGCGCTGACTCAGTGACTATTGATGCACACAAGCAAATGTACGTGCCTATGGGCGCTGGCTTAGTTGTTTTTAAGAACCCTTCTTCTGTTGCGGCTATTGAGCATCACGCTGAATATATTCTGCGTAAAGGGTCAAAAGATTTAGGTAGTCATACCCTAGAAGGTTCGCGCCCAGGTATGGCGATGTTAGTTTACGCTAGCTTGCATATTATTAGTCGTCCCGGTTATGAGTTACTCATCAATCAGGGTATTGATAAAGCAAAGCATTTTGCTGACTTAATTCGTGCGCATGAAGAGTTCGAACTAGTCACAGAACCTGAGCTTTGCCTGTTAACTTATCGATACGTGCCAAAGCAAGTACAGCAATTTATGGCAGGCGCTGATGTCACGACCAATCAAAAAATTAATAAGTTGATTGATAAACTCACCAAGTTTATTCAGAAGAAACAGCGTGAATCAGGTAAATCGTTTGTCTCGCGTACACGTATTGAAGTGCAAAAATATGGCGGTGAAAAGGTGTTGGTATTTAGAGTTGTACTTGCCAACCCATTAACAACTCATGAGATTCTTGCTGATATTCTAGAAGAGCAAGTAGAGTTGGCACAAACGAGCATTCAATATTTACCTGACTTAATGGGGCAAGTCTTGCTGAATTCGGCGTAACGCTTCGTTCAAATGACAATAAAAAAGCCGCTTATTTAGCGGCTTTTTAGTATTAAGAATCCAGTGATTTAGCGATTAATGCTGACCTGTAAATTATCTATTAACCTTGCTTTTCCGCACTGCGCAGCAGCGAGAATAACCAGGTTCTTATCGTCTTCACTGGCTGGTTGCAGTGTCCGTGCGTGAACGACATGAAGATAGTCAACCGTCATCCCTGTTTCATTAATTTTATTTGCAGCCTGTTTGGTTAAGCCGATGAAGTCATCATCGTGCTGTATTTGTGCAGCTAACCATTGCATATTTTGATACAAAGCAGGCGCAATAGCCTTTTCTTCATTAGTTAGATAGCCATTTCGCGAGCTCATGGCTAAACCACTTTCTTCACGAATCGTCGGAACAGGGACAATCTCGATTGGCATATTGAGGTCTTCAACCATGGTTTGAATGACCTGCACTTGTTGGTAGTCTTTTAATCCAAAACAAGCGATATCTGGCTGAACAATATTGAATAGCTTGCATACGACGGTAGCGACGCCACGAAAATGCCCAGGGCGACTCTCGCCACAGTACCCTTCTGAAACTTGCGGCACTTCTACGAAGCTTTGTTTGTCTAAACCTTTCGGATAGACAATATCCGGTGTTGGTGTAAACAGCAGATCAGTCCCTTCAGTTGATAGCTTGTGTTGGTCAGCTTCCATAGTGCGTGGATAAGCATCCAAGTCTTCACCTGCACCAAACTGCATTGGATTGACAAAGATACTGGCAACAACTTTATCTGCGCGCTGTTTCGCTTCTTTAACCAGTGAAAGGTGGCCGTCGTGCAGGTTTCCCATCGTAGGTACAAAGCCAATGGTTAGCCCTTGTTGTTGCCATACCTTAATTTGTGTTCTGAGCGTGTGAATATCACTAACAATTTGCATGTTTAACGTTACCTATTGCTCTCGCGCTTACTGGAAAATATGGTCTTCACCGGGGAAATTCCCGTTGGCAACTTCATCAATGTATAGTTCTACCGCCTTTTTGATATCACCAGTATCTTTTAGAAAGTTACGTGAAAACTTCGGCATGTAGCTACAAGAAATCCCTAAAGCGTCATGCATAACAAGGATTTGACCGTCAGTTTCACGACCAGCGCCAATACCAATCGTTGGCACATTGACGGCTTCTGTAATGGCTTTACCTAGTGATTCTGGCACACACTCTAATACCAGCAGTTGGATACCAGCTGCTTCTAATTCTTTTGCTTGCGCAATCATGTCATTGGCTTGGTCCGCTTCGCGGCCTTGGACTTTAAAGCCACCAAAAACATTGACTGATTGTGGCGTTAGGCCTAAGTGCCCACATACAGGAATACCACGTTCAACAAGGCCTTTAATGGTGTCAGCTAACCAGCGACCGCCTTCCATTTTCACCATACTGGCACCAGCTTGCATTAGCTTAGTGGCGTTTTCGTAGGTTTGCTCTGTAGTAGCATAGGTCATGAAAGGCATATCACTTATAATGAGCGTGTTTTCAACGCCTGCCTTAACACAACGTGTATGATAAGCCATATCATCGATCGAAACAGGTAGCGTATCGTCTTGTCCTTGTAACACCATTCCCAGTGAATCACCGATTAAAATAGCGTGAATGCCGGCCTGATCGAATAACTTGGCGAAACTGGCGTCATAGGCCGTAATCGTTGCGATTTTTTCGCCATTTTCTTTCATTTTTCGTAGTTTAGCTGTGGTGATTTTAGCCATGATATTGTCCAATAATTTTTGCTGGGCTAGCTTGTCATAATGCTAAGCGTAGCGCAACTTACTATGAATTTTTAAGCCATTGTCGTTGATATTGTTGCGAAGTGTCGACAACTTGCTGTCGTCTGGCAATGTTAAATCGGGCGCTATTTCAAACAGGGGGATCAATACAAATTCACGTTCTTTCATGCCGTAGTGAGGCACGATTAGGCGTTCATTGTTAATGATGTCATCGCCGAACAATAGGATATCGAGATCGAGTATTCTTGGGCCCCAACGCTCGCCTTTTCGCACGCGGCCAGCGTCTTTCTCGATAGTTTGCAGTGCGTCTAAAAGTGCAAGTGGTGCTAATGATGTTTCCAATGCCACTACCGCATTCATATAATCAGGTTGATCTTGCGGTCCCATAGGGCGACTGAAGAATAACGATGAGACTGTGTTTATTTTGCTCTCTGGGATTGTAGCGATGGCATCAACAGCTAGCTGAATTTGATGGGCAGGGTCTTCAAGATTACTGCCCAAGCCAATATATGCGATGGTCATGATTACTGCGCTGGTGCTTTTGGTTTTCTAGGTTTACGGCGCTTGCGTACGGTACGGCGACTGCCTCTGCTATTAGGCACCGCCTTTATCATCATTTGTTGAAGTTCAGGTGATGCTTCTTGGAATTCTGTCCACCACTTGGCTAATTGTGCTGTGTCGCCACCTTCAATCTCGCCACGAAGTAATAAGAAGTCGTATCCAGCACGGAATTTAGGGTGCTCAAGTGTTTTGTAGGCTTTTTTACCTTCGCGACGATTAAGTTTGTCCTGTAATACCCAAATGTCTTTCATTGGCGCTTGGAAACGTTTAGGCACGGCAATACTACGTTGTTGCTCAGACATCACTTCGTTTAGCGCGGCGAAGAATGCGTCTTGCGGTGTCAGTTGAGTGCTATCGCGCAGTGCAGCAATACGTTGGCTTAATGGATACCACAGAAACGCCGCCAGTAAAAATGCAGGTGTTACCCTTAAGTCATTGTTAATACGCTCGTCTGTGTTACTCATTGCAAGTACCACAAATTGCTCAAGCTGGGCTGCCTGCTCACCTTGCAATGCTTGTTCAACAATAGGGAACAAATGTTCAAATAAGTTGAATTCGCGCAGCATATTGAAGTTGGCAACTGCTTTGCCCGAAATAAACAATTTTAGGAACTCTTCAAACATACGAGCAGGGGGAATGTTTGCGAGTAAGTCAGAAAGCGCGTATATCGGTGAAGCTGTTTCTTCACTGATCGTCATATCAAGTTTTGTGGCAAACCTAACAGCACGAAGCATGCGCACAGGGTCTTCTCGGTAACGTGTTTCTGGGTCGCCAATTAATCGAATTGTGCGTTGTTTAATGTCTTCCACACCATCGGCAAAATCATAAATATTGAAGTCTGCAATACTGTAATACAACGCGTTGATAGTGAAGTCTCGACGTTCAGCATCTTCATCAATTGAGCCGTAAATATTGTCACGCAAAAGCATGCCGTGTTCGCTTTGCTTTGAGGTTTTCTTGCATGATTTATCTTTGTCAGAAGCACTATCATGGTGACCTCGGAACGTCGCTACTTCAATAATGTCACGACCAAAAACAATATGCGCCAGTCTAAAGCGACGACCTATAAGACGACAATTGCGGAATAGGCTTTTAATTTGCTCAGGGGTAGCATTGGTTGCGATATCGAAATCTTTCGGCTTGATACCTAAAAGCATATCGCGAACACCACCACCAACAAGGTAGGCATCAAATCCCGATTTCTGTAATCTATACAGCACTTTAAGCGCATTTTCGCTGATGTATTTGCGTGACACCGAGTGTTGGTCACGAGGGATCACAATTGGGAAATCTGTTGAAGTGTTTGAGCGCTCAGCAGCGTCTTTTTTCAATAGCTGCTTACACAGCTTGATAACGCGTTTGATAATGGCAACCCCTGTTCGTTAAATGAGCTAAGTAAATCGCGGCAATTTTACCTTAGATGGCATGAAAAGAGAATGAAAAGTCCGCGGTTTTAGAATAAAAGTTCTAGTCCAGGTTGCCACTCAAATCCAATGCAATTTCAGCCGTTTGAGGGATTTTTTCCAGTGACCAATGGTTAATTGCCCATGACAGTATTTCTGCAACCGTTTGCTTTACTAATATTTTAGGAGGTTGCTGTCCGAGAAAACTAAGCGCTGCATACAAACTCTGTTGAGGGGCAGAACGGTCAATTGCAGGTGCCTTATTTTGTTTACTGAGCTTGAAACCGTCATGTGTTATTACAAGCGGAACGTGCGCATAAACCGGGGGCTGGCAATTATAAGTTTTATATAGCGTTAACTGTCTTGCTGTAGGTTCTAGCAAGTCGCAGCCTCTGACTATGTGGGTAATGCCTTGGTAAATATCATCAATCACAACAGCGAGTTGATAGGCATACAGACCATCTTTACGCTTGATGATGAAGTCTTCTTGTGCAAGTTTAACGTCACAAGTAACTTCCCCTTGAATGAGGTCGCTGTAGTGGGCACAACCAAACTGATTAATAAGACGAATGCTGGTATCTGTATTCTTTAATTGTTTGTGCTTACAAGTACCTGCGTAAACGCCACCACTCGCTTTTATCATTGCTCGCGTGCATTCGCAGCGATAGCTCAGCTGATGTTGTTCAAAGTATTGTAAAACATCTTCGTAAAGTGCTGACTGATCGCTTTGATACAAGACCTTTTCGTCCCAGAACATCCCATAGTCTTCGAGTGTTCTCAGAATTTCATCCGCTGCGCCTGCTTGCTCGCGAGGAGGGTCAATATCTTCTATCCGAACTAACCACACACCATCATTCGCGCGTGCATCGAGATAACTGGCTAGCGCCGTAACTAAAGAACCGAAATGAAGTAAACCAGAGGGGGAGGGAGCAAAGCGACCACGATACTGAGTATGTGGTCGCTCTGAAAAGGGTAATTGCATTGATTTTTGCTGAAAGCGAGTGCTTATCCAGCCATTTGACGTTCTTTGATTTCCGCCAACGTTTTACATTCAATACAAAGATCAGCTGTTGGACGTGCCTCTAAACGGCGAATGCCAATTTCGATCCCACAAGAATTACAGAAACCGAAATCATCTTCTTCGATAAGTTGAAGTGTTTTTTCGATTTTCTTGATTAGTTTGCGCTCACGGTCGCGAGTACGAAGCTCTAAGCTGAATTCTTCTTCTTGCGCTGCACGGTCAACCGGGTCTGGGAAGTTAGCTGCTTCGTCTTGCATATGTGTTACGGTACGATCAACTTCTTCACGAAGTTGTGTGCGCCAAGCTTCCAAGATCTTTTTAAAATGATCAAGCTGCTCAGCGTTCATGTATTCTTCACCAGGCTTTTCTTTATAAGGCTCTACGCCAGCTAATGCTAGAATGCCCAATGCTTTTTGTTTATCTGGCATGCGAATCTCCTAATGCTACTTGCCTAAATGGGGAGCTCAATATACTCACTTGGATATCCATTTAAGTTCTTTGCCAATTTTTGAGGTCTTTAGACCGTATACATAACCATATTTAAAAGGGCTATATTGTGATGCAGGAAATGAATTTCAAGGAAAAGCGTAGAAAAAAAAGGGTAACGTAACAATATCAGTAAGTTAGCAATTTAGATACTTACCTTGAGCCTGTACCATTTGTCTGCAAGCAAGCACTTTTAGCAAGATTTAATACGGTTAGTCAATGATTATTGATTTATTTAAAGTGATTTTTAACGGCAAAATATGTCAATCAGATTAAAACATTTCATTTTGTGTCACAGCACTGCTAAGTGTAAACGTTCATGAGTAATTAGTGATTTAGACATAGCTGATTACATATGCACATGAAAAATCTCATTTTTATCTCGTTTAATGTGAATCGAATATTCCTAATACATTATTACGAGCATGGAAACGCCACATAAAAACAACAATATTGATCATGTAGATTTTACCAATCCAACGCTTTTTTTACATCAATTCGATGAAAGCACTGATAGTTATTATTTCATTGAAACGTCAGAACGAAAAATCAGAGAAGCTGCATTTCTCGATGGCAGAGAGCCTTTTTATCAGCATAAATCGTCACTCCAAATCTCAGGTCAGTACCTCCACAACCAGCAAGTAACCGATCACTTATGGGCTGCTCGGTCTCGCTTTAT
Organism: Thalassotalea euphylliae; assembly: GCF_042682785.1. Taxonomy (GTDB): domain Bacteria; phylum Pseudomonadota; class Gammaproteobacteria; order Enterobacterales; family Alteromonadaceae; genus Thalassotalea_F; species Thalassotalea_F euphylliae. Next base: position 242,479 of record NZ_JBHUIB010000012.1, read on the forward strand.
TTTTCACGTTGGATTTTGCGGTTCAACATTGCTTGCACGGTTACTTGAGTCCAATCAACAACAGATTATTTGCTATAAAGAGCCTCATATACTGGCTGAACTGGCAAACCTAAAGGCGCACCAAAGTTTGGTGTTCAAAGATGTGTATAAACAAGAAAGGGTCTTTAAAACGGTATTGGGACAAGCCAATAAATCTTTCAGAGTGCAGCAACAAGCAATCGTCAAGCCCAGCAATTGGGTAAACACCATTTTACCTGAGTTAGCCTCACAGGCTGGTTCACTTAGCGCTGTGTTTATCGATATGTCGCTGGAGGATTTTCTTATTGCAATACTGAGAGGTGGTAGGGAGCGCATCGCATTTGTTTATCGGTTGAATGAACATTTGCTTAGCTGCTTACCGCACTTTAAAGAGGTTTCGATGCTCATCAATGAGAGTCATCAAAGCATTATGTTGCAAGTCACTAAAACCATTGCGCTTACTTTGCACATGCAGAAAATGCTATTTGACAGCGCTAAGTCAATGCTTGGCGTTAGCAACGTGTTAACCATTTCGTATAAGGGAATAGTTGATAACACCTTTGACACACTGAGTGAAGTTACACGGCATTTTGATTTGGCTTTTGACGAACCTGCGCTCAGCAATGCAATCAATAGTGTTCACAATAGACATGCTAAAGCTAAAGGGATCTCCTTTGATACGTCGACGCAAGATGCCCTGAACAACAGGCTTTACCATACATATAGATCCGAAATTACTGAAGCTATTGCCTGGTATGAGCAAGTCTTTGCTGATGAATACCGCCAACTTGCTTAAGTAGGCTGAGCTTTTAAGGCCGGCGGTAAGCTAAGGAGCTAGAAAAGGAATAGGGTGGCGCAAGTGCATACCTTCGGGCGAAATATCCGCTTTGTAGGCGAGTACTTCAACACCCGATGTAATCGCTTGGTCGAGCAAATCAGCATATTTGGGATCTATATGCGCAGCAGCTGAGACTTCGTTGATACCGCTGTGCAGCACTGCAAAGAGCAAAATAGCTCTATTGCCAGATTCAGCCATTGTCGTTAACTCACGTAAGTGTTTTTGTCCTCTAGTCGTGACAGCATCAGGAAAATAGCCATGGCCGCCTTGTAACAGCGTTACACTTTTCACTTCGACGAAAGCATTTGGCTGCTTACCATCTGATAAGAACACGTCAATCTTACTGTTTTCGTCACCGTATTTTACTTCTCGCTGAATATGTTTATAACCCGTTAGCTCAGCTATAGTTCCGGCGAGAATCGCTTCTTCTGCAAGCTGGTTAGCTCGCGCTGTGTTGACGCAAATAAAGTGTTCGTTCTCTTTTGTTTCGGTCAGCTCCCAGCTGAACTTATATTTACGCTTTGGATTATTTGAGGTGCTATACCACACATAATCACCTGGCTCAGCACATCCTGTCATAGCGCCCGTATTAGCAACATGCAACGTGGTTTCACTTCCGTCTTCCAGAATGATATCTGCCAAAAAACGCTTGTAGCGTTTAATCAATGTCGCTTTTTTTAGTGTTGTTTTCATTGAGTGAAGTAGTTGCTATAAATTGAGGCGATTTTATACGAACTCACCTATAAATTAGAACCCTGTGCGTTTAAAGGTAATACGATTTGTTTGCCGCTTGTCACACATAACCTTCCGTTAAACACAGCTAGCTGTCTGTCGGTATAGCGATCCTGCTACGTTAATGCTGGCAGCAATTAAGTAAGAAGAGAGTATAGATGTTTACTGAGTGCACTAATTTAAAATTGGTCAATATTGAGACGGCCTATAAAAATGTAAAACAGAGTATGGCCCGAACAGCCAAATTTTCATTGTTAGGGTTGGTGTCTATTGTTTTGTCGGGATGTGGTGACGATGACAATACATCACCTTGTTTTAAAACAGAAGATGCATGTTTAGTAACAGGCCCTGAGCCTGTTGCAGTATGGTGGGACGCTCCAATTCCAGACTTATCAGAAAATGCAGAACGACCGACTATCTCGTTAATAGGTGAGCGCACAATAGTATTGCCTGTTGGTGATTTTTATTTAGAAGAAGGAGCAATTGCCTCTGATGATAAAGATGGCAACATTTCTGGTGAAGTGACTATCACAGGTAATGTCGACACTGATATGACTGGCGATTATCTCGTTCGGTATAGTGTAACTGATAGCGATGGTAATACAGCTATTGAACAATTAAGAATTGTGAGAGTAGTTGGTAGCTCGCCAACCAGCTTAACTAAGCGTGCGTTGGGCACAACCTACGGAAATTTTGGTTACTTTGAACATCTGCCAACTAATTACGGAGAGACGGGTGATAGTAAACCTCCTTTGCTATTCTACTTTCATGGTTCGGGTGCAAACTTGGAGTTTACCGAAGATACGGATCCAATAACATCCCTTGATGCCATTATAGAAAACTATGGAATACCCAAGCTGATTCAAGACGGACAGTGGGACAATTCATTACCATTTGTGGTAATTGCTCCGCATGTTGGGCAAGTAGAAGGGGTTACTTTACGCGAGCGTTTAAATGCGTTTGTTGACTACGCTATTCACTCGTATGATATTGACGCTTCACGTGTGTACATGACGGGCTGGAGCAGCGGTGGTTTTATTAGCTCGGCCTATGCGGTCGACTACCCCGAGAAGATTGCTGCAGTCGTACCGATCGCATCAGGACTTGGGACTCCAATCGAGAATCTACCCGATGATTTTTGTGACGTAGAACAAGTCCCATTTTGGTTGTTCCACGGCACCGCTGATGAAATTACGCCATTTGTTAATTCAATCAGAGCTTACAACGCGATTGTTGATACATGTCAACCGCGCGTGATCCCTAAATTATCGCTTGTGACTAAAGCTAGACACCATATTCACCATGCGGTCTACGACTTAACGTTGATGTCGGGCGGTAGCTTGGAAGCCGAGTACGACCCCCGCTATGACCCTTATGACCAAAGTGTCTTTGAGTGGATGCTAAGTCATAGTTTGGATGATCGACAATAGTACAGGTATGAGGCACTTACTAGACAAACAGGAATTGAATGTTAAGTCCTTAGCGCCTTAGTAATCCACTTGTCTAATTCATTGCCAAACTGTTGTTTATCTTGGTTATTCAGTGGCGGAGGCCCGCCACTTTGAATACCACTGCTGCGCATGGTGTCCATAAAGTCGCGCACGTTTAAACGCGCTTTTATATTGCTGGCGGTAAATAATTCGCCGCGCGGACTCAACGCTAATGCGCCTTTATCAATCACTTCAGACGCTAGTGGAATGTCTGCGGTGATAATTAAATCACCTGCCTGTGAAAGCCTGACAATCTCGTTGTCGGCCACATCAAAACCTGCCTCTACAACAATTGATTTTATGAAAGGTGAGGGGGCCACTTTGACATAGCGATTAGCGACAAAAGTCGTCATTACTTTTCTTTGGTGCGCTGCTTTACAGAGTATGTCTTTAATAACATTAGGACAGGCATCGGCATCAACAAATATGGGCATAACAGGTTTCTTAATCACAGTGTGTAAGGTCAATGATAACAGTAATTGCGTTGGTAAATCAGGCCATCATGTGCAGAAAATGTGTGGAAATTATCGAGATAAGTGTTTGGCAGAGTTGCCAATAGTTAATGGTCCAATTATAAGGCGGGACTTAGATTGTGATATTTCGCTGATATACTAAGGTCAACATAATAGCTCCAATCAAAGGTACAAAACATGGCAACAACAGTTCAGTTAACGTTTGAAGCGCCAACGTCAAATTGGCAATCAGAAAACTTAGTGCAGATTACCGGTGACGATATTTATGTCGTTATCAAACCTGAAAGTCGATTTCCGCTGAGAGATATTCAAAAAGCTGGTCGTAAACTTGATGGTATGGGCGTAAAAACTGTTAAGTTGGCTGGTGATAATTGGACTGACGAAAATCAATGGGCGTTTGCTTTGGGGTTTACCAAAGTGGGAAACCTCACAGGGGTAGAGTTTACCGGTGACAATCATGAACAGTTAACGAAAAAGTTGGCTGTATTTGCATGGAGCCGTGATTTAACTAACCAGACACCGGCAGAGCTATACCCGAGTAAACTTGCTGAACACACGATTAACTATTTGAGCTCACTGGCTGAAGATAAAATCACTACAACGGTAACTTTAGGGGAAGAGTTGGTTAAGCAAGGCTGGATGGGTATCTATGAAGTGGGCAAAGGCAGTGTAAACCCCCCCTGTTTACTAGAAGTCGATTACAACCCTACTGGTGATAAAAATGCACCTGTAACGGCTTGCTTGGTTGGTAAAGGAATTACCTTTGATAGCGGCGGGTATTCTATGAAGTCGAGCGTAGGTATGTTCGATATGAAATGTGACATGGGCGGTGCATCTGTGGCTGCTGGCGCGCTGGCATTGGCTATAGAGCAAGGATTAAATACACGCGTTAAATTGTTCTTGTGCTGCGCCGAAAATATGGTGAGCAGTTTTGCCTATAAGCTTGGCGATGTCATTACCTATAAAAATGGTGTGACTATGGAAGTGGCAAATACCGATGCAGAGGGGCGTATCGTGCTAGCAGATGGTTTAATGGCTGCTGGCGAAACGGGAGCGCCACTCATCATTGATGCAGCTACATTGACGGGCGCAGCTGTTGGGGCAACTGGTGGTGACTACACTGCCTTATTCGCGCTTGATCAAGAGGCAGCAGACAATGCCATCGCTACAGCGAAAAGTGTCAATGAGCCGATTTGGCAGTTGCCACTTGAAACATGGCACCAAGACAAGTGCCCATCAGCATTCGCAACCACAGCGAATAGCCGTCCTATTCCTGGCGGTGGCCCTGGCGGCGCGAGTAATGCAGCGGGTTTCCTGAGCCGTTTTGTTCCGAATGAAGGCAAAGGTTGGTTGCACTTTGATATAGCACCAGTGGCTTATCACGGCAAAGCGAATGATATGTGGGCAGCAGGTGCAACTGGTTTATCGATTGATACAATTGCCCAAATGATTTTGAAGTAATGAAAGTCTGATGTAGCTACACCACTTGCGGTTGTTTTTCTAAAAAGTCCTTAAGCCAATTTTCGGCACTTTGCGTGTCGCTAAAGACATAGAAAGGCAACCGGCAACTTGCATAGATACGCCTCAATTGCATCTGCTGTAAATCTGCTTGTTTACTGTCAAGGAATACTGTCGCGTTTGCTACCATGTTATGCTTTACGCGAAACTTGGTGATATCAACAATATGTTTTTCAGCTTCTGGCGTAAAGACTCCACTTCCATGGTAGGTGACAAGTGATGCCCATGGCGCTTTGTTCATTGTATGTGTCAAATCAACCATGTCTTGCTGATACTGTTTTGCAATATCACCCTCGTATAGGCTCTTAACCTCCACAAAAAGAATATTGCCTTTTTTTACAATGTCATAATACGGTTGATGGCGTGACGTCATACATATTTGTCCATGTTGCTGCAGGGCGTATAGTGATACCAAGCATCGCATTGATTAACAAGTAAGCAGATTTTCAAGAACATGCAAGTTTAATTAAATATTTAAAATCAACTAATTACATCTGGTTGGTGTTGTTGAATTTAAATAATTGAACTCTCGTATAATGGACCCCATTAGGGGTAGAGTCAGAACGGTACAAACTGAATGATTCAATTGCACTTTTGATATCGAAACGCTGATATTCGGGAAGCTCTATTACTTTTCTACTGAGCGTGATGTGCGGATAAAAGTGCTGATTTTCGACGTTTATACCGAGTCCTGTAGCTTTCCTCAGCAATCGTTGGTGACAAGTATTCAACCACTGAGGCACTTGATGTAAACCCGCAAAGACGACTTTAGGCTTCTTGAACACATCTGCATGATTAATGATAATCGGTACCGTGCTCGTGATTTCTTGGCGTAATTGATTGGCGTAAGCGCTGAGATTGTAAAGTTTCTTCGGTTCTACATTACCTAAAAAAATAAGGGTAAGGTGAAGGTTAGTAAGCTTTGTAGGCTTCGGTAGTGCAGGTTCGCAAGCGAGTTGCACGGTTTGAAGTGCTTGCTTGGTTTCTTTGGGTAAATCTAAGGCGAAAAAAAATCGAGCCATGGTGTGATGCTAAATATCTACATGACTCGATTATAAGTACTCGCTCAGATTTTACGAGTACAGGGTGGTTCGGTTTGATTAGTTTTCGCTAATTTCCCAAACGCTAACTGAACCTGAAATTTCGTTGCCAACCACTAACATGGCATTAGCGGTATCAGTCGCTGGAATAAACTTCATACCCTCTGGTGCAAGGTCACCCGTTATCTCAGCATCTTCAACAACACCGCGGTTATTGAAGTAATCAACAAAGCTCACGTTAAATGGGTTCGTAATGTCATATACCATGATACCGCCCATACGTTCTAAACCGACGAAAGCAAGCATCTTGTCACCAACTTGGCCCAATGCCAGTGCTTCTGGCTCCGGGCCTTTTGCGTCAGAACGTGTATCTCCTTCGTTAACGTCTTCATCATTGTTGAAAGCTTCACCGTAAATAGCAGCAGTAATTCGCTCTATTTCGTCGCCTGAATCAAACACTAAGTTGCCATTTGCGTCCCAGATAGAGAAAGAACGTGCGCCATATGTAAATAGCTTATCGTAATCGCCATCGTTGTCGGTATCACCGCGCTCAACAGAGACCTTTAAGCGGCCAAGATCATCATCGTCATTGTTAACGCCTGCAAAGGCTGTTGGATCTAGAGATAGGTCTTCAGCACGAGATTCATCCGTGTAGGACAAACAGCCATCATCTTCGTCATAATCCATACCGCCAGCGGCTGTACATTCAGCTTCGTCAGCAACATCAAAGAAGTATTCACGGCCATCACCTTCGTTTGCAGTCACGATGAAAGTAGCGTCTTTCCATGTAAAAGAAGCAATCGTGTCTGGCTGGTACATACCGTAAAGATTGTCGTATGAACGCAAATTTAAGCCTGAATCTTTATCTGAAGCATCAAGTGTGTACATGCCCCAATCTTTAAAGCCTAGGCCCTTAACATCAACAATTTCCATCGCGTTAAGATCGACGATAGCTAGCGCATTGTTTTCTTGTAAGCTTACGTAAGCCACAGTTGAGTCATGGTTTACAGTGACATATTCAGGCTCTAAGTCCATTGCAACCGTAGTGTTTATCAATTGACCTCTAATTGTGCGACCAGAGGGGTTAGGAAACATCACGCCTTGTGCTGACAATGCGTCTTTTTGGTCGTTAAACGCGGTGAAGCTAAGCGTGGTGGCAGTGTCTGCAACGACACCATCGGTAACACTAATGATTGAGATAGACCCTTCAGGATCTGTAACGTAATCATCACTAGGCTCGCCTTCATTGGCAACAATTACTTTCGTGCTATCTGGTGTGAAAGTTACCATGTCGGGTAGTACACCAACTTCAACATTTTTTATGAAGGCTGGTGCAGCGCCGCTGATATCGTAAAAAGCAATATAACCATTGCCATCCACATCATCTGAAGCCATAGCAACAGCGAGCATGTTTAAGTCATCTGAAATACTGATGCTATTCGCGTCACCTGGCGTATTGTCAGAGAGTGATAAGGTCATTGCGATAGGCATATTGGTGTTTGTAACAACGCCTTCGCCGTCAGCTGTTAATGCGCTTGCACTTGCTTCGCTTAGTTGTAGCAGCTCAACGGTCGCTTCATCGCCCGAGCTATTGATTGCGTAAATCATGCCGCTGGCGTTGTGGTATTGAACGATTTCTGCAGCACCTTCCGGCGATTCAGCATTTAATACACTGCGAGCAATCAGCTTAGCAGTAATTGATGTTGTGGCGTCTTTACCGTCCTGGCCATTTTGACCTGCTGCTCCTTGGACGCCTTGTGCGCCTGTAGCGCCGTCATCACCATCGTCACATGCGGTTAAACCCAACAAGATTGCCGTTGAAAGTAATGATGCTCTTAATGTTAACGATTTCATATGCGTTTTTGCCTTTGTTCTTATTAGAAAAATGGCTATACGCTAGGGGGGGATTCTGACGTTGTGGTGACAATTTTTTTACATTGATATGACAGATTTTTGTCTCACTTATCAGAGCTGTCAGCTAATGTTCGCGCTAATGTTTTGTAGTAGCTGTTCTGCTTGGTCGAAGTCGTAGTTATCTAAAGCGTCTTTAATCTTTGCTTTCAAACTATCGTCAACTGAGCTGCCTAAGCCCGAAGACAGTGTTCGCCATGTTTCTTGAGCATTGGCATCAAAGTCTTCTATTTCTTCGAATAATTGCTGTAATTGGGTCGCTATTTCTTCTGCAGAAGCCTGATGACAGGAAGTCTCTGCTGCTGTGTTCTCAACACTTGCCGCATTGATATTGGTAATCGTTTGCGCCAGTTCTGTCGACGTTTGCTTTAACAACGCGGCAATATCGGTATTTTCCAAGCTTAATGCATGCTCTACCTCTTTGGCCGCAGCGGCGAGTTTGGTGGCGCCAATATTAGCGGCAACACCTTTGAGAGTATGCGCTATGCGTTCTGCATCTTTACATTGATTTTTGTCAATAGCGTGCTTGATTTCATCGACAGCGTTGGCCTGTGTTTTCGTGAATTTATCAAGCAATTTGATAAAGAGTTCAGTATTGCCGCCCATCCTAAGCAGTGCATTTTTTGTATCTAAGCCTTCAATGTCAGGTATTGGCTGTTTCACTTCTTGAGAAGGTTGACTTTGGGCGTTAAACACCACTCTGTTTACGTCGGGCTTTATCCAATGCGCAAGTCGTTCGTAGACTTCATTAGGGTCAATAGGCTTCGTCAAATGGTCATTCATACCAGCGGCTAAACACTTCTCTCTATCGCCTGCCATTGCATTGGCGGTCATAGCAAGAATAGGTAAGTCCTGCATATCAAGTTCATTTCTGATCGCTTGAGTTGCTTGGTAGCCGTCCATGACGGGCATCTGAATATCCATCAACACGGCATCGTAACTCTTGGTTTTCAACTTATCGACGGCTATTTGGCCATTATCTGCAACGTCAACGTGAAGTTTCGCCATCTGCAGCAGTTCAACCGCAATTTGCTGGTTGATTTCATTGTCTTCAACCAGTAATACGTGAGCGCCCTGAATTTTCTCTGTGGGGCTAACGTTAATTTTTCCTAGAGTTTTTAGGCTTTTACTTTTTCGTGCAGTGCCAAGTGCATTCATCAAGGCATCAACGAGACTAGAGGCGTTCAATGGTTTGGTGAGGAAGCCGTTAATATCGATACCCTGTGCAGCATCTACCATTTCATCTTTGTCGTAGGCGGTTATCATGATAATTTTGGGTTGAATGCTTAGGTTATTGCTAGTGCGAATCATGCCTGCTAAATCCAGCCCATCAATGCCAGGCATTTGCCAATCACACAGCATCACATCAATGGTTTTATTGCGCGCACTGCTCTCTTCGAGCTCTGTAATTGCCGCTTTCGCATTGCTCACGCAGGTTGTGCTGATCTCCAAACTGTTGGCTATATTGACTAAAATCTCACGAGCCGCTTCGCTGTCATCGACAATCAGTATACGTAGGTGCTTAAGATCAGGAGCGGAAGACTCTGTAATGACAGCGTCTTTCGCTATCGTAAAGTTAGCGGTAAAACTAAAGGTGCTGCCTTTGTTTGGTTCACTTTCAACCCAAATTTCTCCGCCCATCATTTCTGCAAGCGATTTACTGATTGTTAAACCAAGCCCTGTGCCTCCATATTTTCGTGTGGTGGAAGCATCAGCCTGACTGAAAGATTGAAAGAGTCGGCCAAGTTGCTCTTCGTTCATACCAATACCTGTATCGGTTACAGAAAATTGGAGTTGAGCATGAGTGTCGCTTTGCGTGTTTGCGCGTATTTTTATGATGATTGAACCTTCATCAGTAAATTTTATTGCGTTGTTAGCGAGGTTTATCAGGATCTGAGCCAGACGTAATGAGTCGCCTTTAAGTCCTAGCGGCACGTCATTGGCCAAGTCAATCAGCAGCTCTAAGCCTTTTTGCTGGCTTTTGAAAGAGATAATTTGAACAAGATGTTCAAGCGTTTCTTGCAGATTAAAGGGGGCTTGCTCAAGCGTAAGTTTACCTGCTTCAATTTTTGAAAAATCGAGGATATCGTTAATGATACCGAGCAGTGAGTTGGCAGAGCTGTGAATTTTATTAACGTAGTCAATTTGCTTCTCGTCCAAGCGCGTTTGAAGTGCCAAATAACTCATACCGATAATAGCGTTCATCGGTGTTCTGATTTCATGGCTCATATTGGCTAAGAAATCACTTTTAGCCTGCGTTGCTTCCTCTGCGGATGTTTTTGCTTTTTCCAACGCTAACTCTTGCTCTTTTTTGAGCGTAATATCTCTTACCATCCCTGTAAAAATGTGCAGATTGTCTAAGCGTGCGTCACCGACAGCGATACCAATATCAAATTCTGAGCCATCTTTACGCTTGCCTTTTTGCTCGATAACAAACTGAGTGCCAGTACTGAGTTCTTGCGAAGCCGCATGATGGAATGGCTTTTCCATGATAAGCGTGATGTCTTTACCTAAGATCTCATCGCGCTGATAACCAAACATATTTTCTGCCGATGGGCTGAACTCTTCTACAGTGCCGCTGGCGTTTATCACAACAATGCCGTCAGAAGCATTGTCAATAATTGTACTAATGCGTTTCATGGTATGTTGAAGTTCGGCTGTGCGGCTAGCCACAATACTTTCTAATTCGTTGTGTGATCGGCTTAGTGAGCGTGTCGCTTTGGTACCCATTGAAAGCGTAAATAACGTACCACCGAAAATGACCACAAGTGAAAAAGCTAGCATGCCAATTATTGTGTATTTGAATATTTGCAATAACTCAAATGACTCTTTGTGGTCCATTTCTGCGGCAATACCAAGCTGCAGTGCATCGTCCCATAGCCAAGTACCTACGACCGAAAGGCCACGATAATCGTTGTAGCCTTCAAAGTTAGCGTTTGAAAAACCACCAGTTGCGCTTTGCGCCATCTCTGTCAATGGCCAAGAAGCCACTTCCTCAGGTGTAAATGACTCTGAAAGAATATTTTTTCCGGGATTTGCGATTCGAATATTCAGTAGGGCAGTCTCATCTTCTGCTACAAGCCCGACACTCTTTAGTTGATTTTCAAACCTCACTTTCGAGAGTAATAGACCTTCATTACTGAAGGCATAAGTTTCGCCACTCTTACCGATAAAGCCGGCGGAAAATATGGCGGAGAACTCATCGCTTGGGTCAATTCTTCGTGTTATAACCGCGATGACTTTGCCACCAGCATTAAAAATGGGCGCAGCAATAAACATGGTTGGTGGCAGCTTTTTGCTGTTGTTGCTTTGGTCTGTCAGTTGGACATCTGAACGAATGGGTGGAATAAAAGCGCTTTTTCCTGATAACACGGAAGCAAGTAGTTCAGGCTTCTCTTGATGGATAAAATTTATGGTGCCGACATTTTCATCACGTTTTGATGCCAGACTTATCATCTCTGGGCTGATGATAAAAAAGCCCTCACTGCCAAATTCATTGGCTCGTGCGGCAAAAAACTGTCTGATTTGTGCTTGAGCAGGGGTCGTTAATAATGCTTCTTTAGAAGGAGGAATGACCAACAGCTGCTCAACCAAGTTAACTAGTTCGGTATTTTGACTCAGTACATTCAGGTCAACAAACTCATTCTGAATCCAGCTGTTTAACCGATTGTGTGTCGAATTGAGCAAGGTATTTAAGTTGTATGACAGGTTGTCATTAATGGTTTGCTCTGCTTTCTTCAGCACTAACGCTGCGATGACAAACATAATGAGGGCGATAAGTAATAGCGAGCCAATAACGCTTCGCTTGAATCGCGGTGAGGAGAATTTAGCAACAAGTGCCTGCTCATCGTTTCGTAATACTAACGCACTGATTGAAGCGCTAACAATCAGTAAAATAATGACTGCACCAGCAGCCCAGTAATAGGTTTGCGTGTCCGTTGCAATGGGTGTGATATTGATATCAGACACACCGCTTGCATCCAGGAGCTCTCTATCCCTATCGATAACTTTTTTTATTTCAATTTTTTCCAAGGCTTTTTGGATAATGGATTGAAGTATCGGTTCCCTGTTAGTCGTGAAGATGTGTATCGAAGACGAGGGGAGGATCTTGTTTTCAATGACGCGAAGTGTGTTGATATTCGATGACCTTAATCTGTCTTCAACGACAAGTTGTGCATCAACTAAAGCGTCTGCTCGACCTTCCAGTACAGCATTAATTGATTCATCTGTATTTTCCGTTTCTATGATAGAAATGTCAGGGTACATGCCTTTCAACAAATCAATACTGCTGTATGCCTTAGGAACGGCAATCGTGCCTGTTGCTAAATCGTCGGGCTCGTTAAGGTGCACGTTTTCACCAAGCACGAAAATCATTTCTTGGATGACATAGTAGGGCACAGAAAAACTACCATATTGAAGTCTATCCTCTTGGTAATAAACATCCGGCAACAGATCAACACTGCCCTCTTCAAATTGTGCTAATAGTTGGCTCCAAGGGCCAAAAGTAACCTCGTATTGCAGGCCGGTTAATGTAGAAATTTCGGCTAAAATTGCGCCGGATAAACCACCAATGCCGCCATCAGGCTTAAGAAAAAGGAACGGAGGAAAATGCTCTACGCCAACGTTGACAATATTATTTTTGACCCACTGTTGTTCTTCATCGGTCAACACTAGTGCATCGCCATTGTAGTCGAGTTTTCGGTCAAGTGACGCTTTTGCCTCTCTTTGTTGAATAACGTCGATATAAGCAAGGCAGGCATCCATATAGGCTTGTTTGAACTGTCTATATTGTTCATCATTTATCAGCGCAAGAGCTGCTTGTTTTTGGCCTGATTTAACTTTGGCAATAGCGTCCGATTCAATAGTCACCAGCTGGTTATTGGCTGTGTTAATCAGAGAAATACGTTCTTTGTCTTGCGGGGAAGCTTGTTTCATGAGTGTCGCGAGCAACTGACTTAACAATGGCTCATGCTCGTTGTAACGGACAAGCCATTTTTCATCGCCAGAAAACGCAAAACTGAGCACTGATGACGTGAGTACCTCATCAAGGTACTTTAGTTCGGTTGCCATTTGTTGAAGGTCGTCGGCTTTTAATGGAGAAGCCGCCTTAGTTTGGCTTGAGAACTCAGGAAATGAAGAGTCAGCAGCAAGAGCGGTGAACATAGGTGTAAGGGCTAAAATAAATAGCCAGAACATCGCAAAAAAGCTCAACCAAGCTGGAACTTTTTTAATCGTTGCAGATGCCTGTATGCTCATATTCTTCCTTAACAAAATAGGACTCGTTACAATAACGTAAACCTCGGCGCACTAGTTCAGTATAACAGTGCTTTTGATTGGGTAAAGTTTTTGAAAATTTTCACTTTTTATCCAAAAAACGAGATGTCATATTCGGCTTTAATCGCAGAATAAATCAACTGAGAGTGAAGGTATTGAGCGCGTTTCCTATTGAACAACTAAAGTCCTCTTTTCTATCCGCGTTGGGCAGTCATTCCACAATAGTATTAACGGCTCCGCCTGGTGCAGGAAAATCAACCATATTACCGCTTTGGCTATTGGATACCGAGTTTGCTGAGCAAACAATATACTTGCTTCAGCCTCGTCGTGTTGCCGCTAAAAACATTGCATGTTACCTCGCACGTCAACTTGGCGAGTCTGTCGGCGAGACTATCGGTTATCGATTACGCAATGAAACCAAAGTCTCTAAGCACACACGCCTCGAAGTCATTACCGAAGGTATTCTGATTCAAATTCTGCAAAACGACCCAGAGCTAGCGCAAAGTGCTTTGATTTTGTTTGATGAGTTTCATGAGCGCTCAATACAAGCGGATATTGCGTTTGCATTGGCGCGAGATTGTCAGCAGGGGTTGCGAGATGATTTACGCTTGGTGCTTATGTCTGCGACCTTGGCAGGTGCTCAGTTGGATGCGCTTTTGCCTGATGCTTATCAATTAAGTAGCGAGGGGCGTAGCTTTGACGTCTCTATTACTTATCAAGCGATTGATAAGCGTGGTCTCTGGCGTGAACAGCTTCTTAAAGCAGTGAAGAGCATTGCGATTAACCACGCTGGTTCAACCTTAGTTTTTTTGTCGGGTGTAGCAGACATTAAATATTTAGCAGAACACCTAGAACAACAATTGCCAGATGATATGGTGCTTGCCCCGTTATACGGTGAACTGTCTCTAAACGAGCAGCAAAAGGCGATTCAGCCAAGTGATAACGGAAGAAAGCTTGTGCTGGCGACAAATGTCGCAGAAACCAGTTTGACAATAGAAGGTATTACGCAAGTGATTGATAGTGGAGTTGAGAAGGTCGCGATCTTTGATGCCCATAAACTGACCAATCAGTTGGTAGAAAAGCCTATTTCGAAAGCCTCAGCCATTCAACGTGCAGGCCGAGCGGGGCGTGTGGCACCAGGCACCTGCGTGCGTTTGTATAGCCAAGAAGATTTTGACCGCCGCCCTGAACAAGCGGTAAGTGATATCCAACAAACGGATCTAATACCTGTGCTTATTGAAGCTGCGCGCTGGGGTGTTAGTGATCTTGCTCAGTTGCCAATGATAGAACTACCTGATTCAGCAAAGGAAAAGCAAGCGTGGCAGGAGCTCATTGAGCTTAACTTGGTAAATTCGCATCGTCGCTTAACGTCGCATGGCGAGCAGGTTTCCCTATTGAGTTGTCATCCGCGCTATGGCCATATGATTGTGCAAGCGCAATGGTTTGAGCAAAGCAAAGGTCTTGCAGGTGGCTTAAATCTCGCCTGTTTACTTGCAGCTATGTTGGAAGAGCGGGATGTATTTGCTGGACATGCAGCGAGAGGAAATGCGGACATTGGTGCTAGGCTAGATTGGCTTATTTCGCCTAAAGCCAGTCACCAAAATAAAGCGAAGCGCATTGTTCAGCAGGCCGGGCAACTGGCGAAGCAACTAAAACATCACTGGCGTCCTGAATTTAGTCGTGATGATGCAGGCGTGCTTTTGGCACTTGCTTACCCGGAACGCATTGCAAAAACGCGTGGTGCTAACAGTAGTTTTATTGCATTTAACGGTAAAGGGTTAGTGCTTGATGAACAAGATCGGTTAAATGAAACTGAATTCCTTGTCGCCGCGCAAACTATTCAATTGGCAGGGAAACAATTGATATCGCTAGCAGCACCTGTTGACTTAGCGCAGCTTGAAGCACTCGATATTGTGCATACTAACGAGCAAGATAGACTCTTTTACGACGAGAGCAAAGATAAAATTATCTCTGAAAAACAGCTGTTACTTGGGGAAATTGTTATTAAATCAGCGCCTTCCTGGGCGGTTATAGCGCCTGATTTAGTTGTTGATATGTGGCGGCGACAATTGCAGAAAAAGGGACTTAACTGGCTGCAGTGGCCTGGAAATATAGAGGCATTACAGCGACGATTGATTTGGCTGGCCCACTTTCAACCTCAAATGGCACTGCCTATTATCGACGAGGCTTGGTTGTTGGCTCATCTCGATAAGTGGTTTACACCCTTTATTGGCGACGTGACGTCTAAGAAACAGTTACTTAACTTGGATTATCAAACCATGTTGTTGTCGATATTTAGTTATGATGTCCAGCAGGACATCAAGCGCTTTGCACCAACAAGCTTTGTTGGGCCAACGGGACGTAAATGTCCAATTCGATATGATGATCGGGTGTCGCCTGTGGTATCGGCACCTATGCAAGAATTCTATGGTCTTGCACAATCACCACAAGTGGGAGACTGTGACACGGGGAATGGCATACGTTTAACCGTAGAAATGTTATCGCCAGCCGGACGCCCTATTCAAATGACTGCAGATCTGGCGGGCTTTTGGCAAGGTAGCTACAAAGACGTGCAAAAAGATATGAAAGGCCGTTATCCCAAGCATTATTGGCCTGATGATCCCGCGAATGCGAAAGCGACGAACAAAACGAAAAAATACATGTAGCAGATAACCTTTCATTAACTGCTACACTTGATTAGCGATTTATTCGCTGCAATAAGAAACCGCTTTTAAGCATTTATCTTTTCCCAAGGGCCTGTAATTGCTAGCGTTTTAGTAGGCGAATAGAGGTTGACGAACAGTGTACTGCCATCTGGTGAGAAGCAAGCGCCAGCCGGCTCTGTCTGAACATGCAATTTGGCAAAGTCGTAGAGCTTTCCATCAGGTGTTACACCACGCAAATGATTGCTAACGACATCAGTGTATTGATCTTCACAAACCAATAAGTGGTTTTGAGGGGTCACGGTCAAGTTATCGCCAAAGTTGTAAAGGCTCTCGTCAACACTCTCTAAGAACAATTGAATTCGGCCTGCTTCGACGCCATCACCTTGTGGCTGATAACGCATGATTTGGCCCAATTGCTTTCTCCCACCATTTGTACAACAGAAGTAGAGCTCGTTGTCACCCCAATGTATACCCTCTCCACGCGCAAAAAGTGCGGCACCTTTTTCAAAACCACGAAGGCGCAGATCGTCTTCAGGGCTTTCCGGGTTATCTAAATCAATCCACACAGCATCAAACCATGCATTTAATGGCATTTCTTGGTTGTTCCAGTTTCTTGAATCGAAGCCTTGTTTCGCCTTTATCACCAACGCTTGTAGTTGGCCGCCTTTGTCTAACTCACCATAAACTTTGGGCACGAAACGATAGAATAAGCTATCACCGCGATCTTCGGTGAGATAAACAATACCTGTTTTGGGGTCTACAGCTGCCGCTTCATGATTAAATCGGCCCATCGCTTTTAATGGTTTGGGGTCAACTAACGTCGTTGCTGTTGCTGGTATCTCGAAGATATAGCCATGCTCTTTACTGATATCACCATCAGGTTTGTCAACGGACTCTTCACAAGTTAACCAACTGCCCCAAGGCGTGACACCGCCTGCACAGTTTCTTATCGTGCCAACTAAACTTAAAAACTCTTTATCAACTGTATGTGTTGTCATGTCATAAACAATTGTTGATGTGCCACCTGGCAGAGCAACGCCGCTTTTGTATGTGTCGTAAGTCTTTAGTGTTTTGTGTGCTTGAATCGTATCTGGTTGTTTATCCAAGTGCTTTGGATGAAGTTCGTGGTTTCTAATTAACGCGACTTTATTGTTTGGTAAGGGAAGGCATCCCATTCCGTCAGCCCTATCTGGCACATGCATGCCATCTGACATTTTGTCACCTAACTGTGAAATGATGCGATAAGAGAAACCTTTGGGTAAGTCTAGTATTTTATCGGCATCAGGTATGAGTGGCCCATAACCCGGCGCTGTTTTCGCTATGAGTTTACCGCCTACTTTACCGAGTACACTGTTTGAAAGGCCGGCAAAAGCTAATGTGCCTGCACCGATAACAAACTGTCTTCTTGTTAACATGTAAATTGCTCTCTACTAATTTCCGTTACCTACCAAAACCGCAAATTATTTACTGTTTAACGGTTTGATAGGTTATTTGTCTTTTAATTCCTGAAGGTTTTGTCAGAAAGTCACTATATAGCTTAGTACTTATCATGAATTGATTAAGTTTAGCCTGCGCATGGATAGATTATCCGACCAATATGACGATTATTAGAAAGTGTTGAACGATGCCGCTCTATTTAAAATTAAATTGTTATAATGTAACATATTGGCATCACTATAAAATAACACTTGTTATGTGTTGAATGCCAGAGAGTATGCCAATGAGTATTGATATTTTAGCTGATAAGCATGATGTCGACGCCATGCTACATCGTACTAGCAGCAGTTCAGAGCAACCCACCGTCTTAACCGATATATACAAAGAAGACATTAATCTTGCCATATGGGAAATGAATCTAGCTGAAGATGTAAAGCGATCAGCTGTTGAATTACTGAGTCAAAAGCCAGCATTCAAATCTGTGCTTTCTGTAACGCCTGACGACGTCTATGAGCAGGTTCTTGAGTCAACCGAGGCAGCTGATTCATCTCATGCATTAGGACAACATGTCACGACCTTAGTTGATATGTTTTGTACGTTGTTTGACCTGAAAAGAGCAGGTTTGCGATTTATTGCACTGGATAAACCCATGTGCCCCAAATTCCATGTTGATAATGTACCCTGTCGGCTAGTTAGTACATTGCACGGACCATCCACAGAATGGTTACAACATAACAGTGTTGTTCGGACTAAGCTTGGTGCAGGCAGTAAAGGGTTGTCGGATGACCATTCGGGCATTATGTTGCCAGGCTCCATCGTTCAACAACTTAATACTGGGGATGTGGCATTATTGAAAGGCGAAGGTTGGTATAAAAATGAACGTGCCGGCCTTGTTCATCGTTCGCCGACGTTATTAGCTGGTGAACAACGATTATTGATTACTTTGGATTTTATCAATTAAATGATATCGAATACTTTTTTTACGCGAAGCTTGTTGCTCTTGACGTTAACGACACCTGTTTCTGCTGACGTTGCCGCGCAAGAACAAAGCGCACATGTGCATGGTTTAGCTGAGCTTATGCTCGCCATCGAAGGTGAACATATCCAAATAGAGATTCTTTCACCGGCAGAAAGTATCGTTGGGTTTGAACATCAAGCATCAACACCCGAAGAAATTGCAGCTTACATGCATGCTAAAGAGCAGCTAAGCTTTGCTGAAAATGTGGTTCAATTCAGTGATGGAGACTGCCAACTGGAGAGTGTGACTGTTAACGCACAAGGCTTGGCTCCCAAACCTGAGAAGCAGACCCATAAGCACGACCATGGTAACGCCCATGCGCATGAACATCACCACCATGCTCATGGTGAAAAAGAAAAGCATCATCAAGAACATGTTCATCATGAGCATGACGAGCATCATGGTGCTCATGCAGAGATTAATGTGAGCTATGACTTTCATTGTCATGCCATAGAAAAGGTTAGTGGTGCTTCATTAACACTTTTTGAGACCTTTAAAGGCCTAGAAAAAATATCAGCGATGTGGGTCACGGAGCAAAAACAAGGTGCTGCCACACTGACACCTACGAATTCAATGCTAAACCTAAGGTAACAACATGGATGATGTATCAGGGCGCTTAGCGTTGGCCGCTGAAAAATGTGAAAAGCGAAATGCGCGTTTGACCAATAAACGTAAGGCTGTTCTATCTGTGATGTTGGAGAGTAACAAAGCGCTTTCTGCATATGAAATGATAGAGCGTTTCGAAAAGCGCTTTGATGAGCAATTACGTCCTATGTCGGCATACCGTATTCTCGATTTTTTGGAGAGTATGGACTTAATACATCGTCTAAATATTGCCAACAAATTTGTCGCATGTTCGCACATTACTTGTGATAGTGAGCATGAGTTGTCGCAATTTCTCGTTTGTCAGAAATGTCAGCGCGTTGAGGAAGTCGCGTTAAAAAAAGCAAAGTTTGTTGAACTCAATAAAAATATCACACAAGCGGGTTTTCGGCTTGTGTCCCCTCAAATCGAATTTAATTGTATTTGTCCACTTTGCGCTTGAGCAAGCGCCTAACGGTTTAGCAGGAAATTAGATGAAACACGTGCTATTTAAAAACGCCTTAGTTGTCAACGAGGGTAAAGTCTCTGAAGTAGATGTTCGCATTGTTGGCGAGCGCATTGAAAAAATTGCTTCTGCGATTACCGCAACAGACAGTGATGAAGTGATAGATGCCAGTGGTAAATATTTATTACCGGGCATGATTGATGACCAAGTTCACTTTCGCGAGCCTGGCTTAACCCACAAAGGCTCTATTCGCACTGAATCACGAGCAGCCGCAGCGGGTGGAATTACCAGCTTCATGGAAATGCCTAATGTGAACCCTTCGACAACAACGATTGAAGCATTGCAAAGCAAATATGATATTGCCGAGCAGTCCTCCATCGGTAACTTTGCGTTTTACCTCGGTGCAACCGAAGATAACTTAGACCAGATAAAGCAATTAGACCCAAACAAGCATTGCGGCGTTAAAGTATTTATGGGTGCTTCAACAGGTGATCTGCTCGTTGAACATCCTCAAGCATTGGACGCTATTTTCCAGGAGTCGCCGACGCTAATTGTGACGCATTGTGAAAGTAGCCCTGTTATTGCTGAAAACTTGGCTAAATACACTGAGCGAGGGCAGGTACCAACGATTCATGACCATCCTATATTGCGTGATGATAATGCTTGTTATGCCTCTTCATCGTACGCCGTAAATCTAGCGAAGAAATACGGCAGCCAATTGCATGTACTGCACATTACCACCGAAAAAGAATTAAGCTTGTTCACTGCTGGACCCATCGAAAATAAGCATATTACTGCTGAAGCATGTGTTCATCATTTATGGTTTAGTGATCAAGATTATGCTCAGAAAGGTAATTTGATCAAATGTAATCCAGCTATCAAAAAGAGCAGTGATAGAGATGCATTGATTCGTGCACTACATAACAACGTTATTGATATTATTGCGACTGATCATGCGCCACACACGTGGGAAGAAAAACAGGTTGATTTCATGCAGGCACCAGCGGGCCTTCCATTGGTAGAGAGTGCGCTATTGACACTACTTGACCATGTGTCTTTTGGACGCATGACCTTCCCACAGGTGGTAGAGAAAGTCTCTCATAACCCTGCTATTCGTTATAAGATCAAAGAGCGTGGCTATATTCGTGAAGGTTACTACGCAGATCTAGTGCTTGTTGACACCAATCAGCAAACACCGTCATCGCATAGTAATACCCGCTATCATTGCGGCTGGACTCCATTTGATGGGCACAGTTTCTCATCGAAAGTACTTGGTACATGGGTGAACGGTCAGCAAGTCTTTGACGGCAGTAATATTATTGAAGTGGCAGGTGTCGCCAAGCCATTGCTTTTTAACCACTAAACCTCTAGCGACATACCTTTTTGCTTGAAACAAAAACGGATTGATGTGGCAAAGGGGGCGTTCTAATTAATAGGGTAGTTGGTCACTTGAGTAAAGTGCATATAAACCTGCCAAAAAAATCAGCTACCCAAAAGGCAACTTGATGAATAAAAAAGAAAAAATATTGGCTGTTCCCACCAATATTATTACCGGATTTTTAGGTGCGGGCAAAACGTCAGCGATTTTACACTTACTAAAGAGCAAACCTGATAATGAGCGTTGGGCTGTATTGGTTAATGAGTTTGGTGAAATTGGTGTTGACGGTAACTTAGTCGAAGGTAAGCACAAGCAAGGTACTGGAATATTTGTCGAGGAAGTGCCCGGTGGTTGCATGTGTTGTGCCTCTGGCTTACCCATGCAAATTGCGCTTAACCAATTGTTGACACAAGCTCGGCCCGATCGTTTATTCATCGAACCGACTGGATTGGGGCATCCAATAGAAGTGTTGCAGTTATTGTCAAATGATTACTACAAAGACGTTCTCAATATTCAGAAAACAGTGACTTTGGTTGATGCCAGAAACTTAAATGACAGTCGCTACACCGAGCACGCAACCTTTAATCAGCAGCTAGCGATAGCAGATATTATTGTCGCGAATAAAGTCGATTTGTACACCGAGCAGGATAAACAATCACTGTCTGCGTTTATAGAAACTAAAGGCTTTACGCCTGAGCAGCTTCATTATGCGCAGTTTGGGACGCTGTCTATTGAATGGTTGTTAGGTAACAGTCGCAAGGTAAGTTCTGCGCATCACCATCACCACCATCATCATGGCGAAGATAAACCTGATATCAACCAAATGAACATCCCTGAAACTGGATTTTTATCTGCAGTAAACAGTGGTGAAGGGTTTAAAAGTGTCGGTTGGCGTTTTTCCCCAGATCGCATTTTCAACAGAGAGAAGCTAGTGTACTTGCTGGCAAATCTAGCTGTTGAGCGAGTTAAAGGGGTATTCATCACAGAACAAGGCATCTTTGGATACAATGCTACAGCAGATGGCTTAACGGAGATTGAACTGGACGAGTGTGCTGAAAGCCGTGTTGAGATTATTTGTGATGAGGTTGATAGCAATTGGGAGAGCCAATTGCTATCGGCACTGCAGGTAAACTAGTTGGCTTAGAAGTCTTCAAATAGCTCTAGTTTAATCAACTCCATTGAGTATGCGGCTGTAGCCAGCTCATTTTCCATCATCAGGGTTGAGAGCTTACCAGACACCCAAACTGGATCGTAAATTGACGCTATTGCCACCCCTGGTTCATATTCTACGTAGATAATCTGGTTTGGTGGTGGTGGTGGCGCGTGAATGCACGCTCCAAAAAATGGCACTAAAAAGAAGCTGGTAGCGACTTGTTTGTCATTAAATTCAAGCGGTACGACAAAGCCTGGAATGCGAATATGTTCGCCGTCCATTGCCTCAATGATATCGGTTGATATCAACGCTCTTTGGTAATCATCCATTTCTTGAGGTTCAGGATTAATGGCATTTTGAATTTGGCTGGCGATTTGATCTTCAAAGGAGCCGTCTTCAATGCCACCAAGGTAATCGGGTGGATTCATCAGCGCTTCCAAGTCTTTCTCTGGCATCAATTCTGGCCAATCGACAGTTTTGAAAGTAACACCTTCAGGAATCGTAAATACCTGAGTGTGAACATCACCCTCAGTCTTTTCTACTAGTTGAGTCTTATCAGATTCAATAGTCTGTGTTGGTGTTGTGTCTTCGTTTACTTGCTTGGCTTGTTCACAGCCGATCACTAAGAACGAAATGAGAAAAATACTGCACCATTTAGTGAACACGGCTTTTCCTACTTCTTTGTCAAATACGCTGTGTTATATTGTATCACTTTGATAGTCAGCTCAAATAATTATTTCTCATCGCCATTTTATTTCAGGTGGGGAGAGCAGTTTGTGCATGATATTTATGATTTTTATCATGTTACTAGTCGTATATCGCTAGTATCTGATATCAGCTCTTGGTTTGGTTATACATGTTTGTACAGTTAAAGCATTTACAGTTTTCTTATTCGAAGGGTGATGATTCACCCGTGTTAGCCATTGATGAGTGGCAGGTCGAGCCGAACGAACGCGTGTTTCTGCATGGACCGTCTGGGACGGGGAAATCGACGCTATTGAACATACTTAGTGGGATGAGGGTGCCAACAAGCGGTGAGGTGATTATTGATGGCGAGCATTTAGAAAAGCTCAGTGGTCGAAAACGAGATAAATTTCGCGCTGAAAACATTGGTTATGTGTTCCAACAATTCAACTTAATCGCCTATCTTGATGCAATAGACAATATTCGATTAGCGAGCCACTTTTCAAAAAAATCATCGGATTCGAACGTAATTAAACGCAGTCATGAATTGCTTGATAAGTTAAATATTTCCGATGCCGACCGTGTAAAGCCAGTTTCTTCGTTAAGTATTGGACAACAACAACGTATAGCCATTGCACGCGCGCTTATCAATCGTCCAAAGTTGTTAATAGCTGATGAGCCAACTTCATCGCTTGATGCAAACAATCGAGAACGATTTATCAGCATATTGCTGTCCCTGTGTGAAGACAGTAAAACAACCGTTATTTTTGTTAGTCACGATATGTCGTTGAGCCAATATTTTGATCGCACGGTTGAGTTGTCTGCCATTAATCTAGTGGGAGAACGTGCCTAATGTTTGTTCGAGTAGCTAGAAAAAGTTTAATGAATCGTAAGGGGTCTGTGCTACTGACTATGCTGGCGATGGCGGTCAGTATTTTTGTGATGCTTGGCGTTGAACATGTCCGAGAACAAGCAAAGAACAGCTTCAGCAATACCGTATCTGGCGTTGACTTAGTTGTAGGGGCTAGAACGGGAAACATTAACCTACTGCTTTACAGTATTTTTCGTATGGGGGCTCCTACTAACAACATCAGTTGGCAGTCATATCAAGATATTCAAAACGACAGAAAAGTGGCTTGGACGATACCTATTTCTCTAGGAGATTCTCATAAAGGCTATCGCGTTATTGGCACTAATAGTGACTACTTTACCCATTATCACTATGGCCAAAAGCAGCCATTAGGCTTCGAACACGGACAAGCATTCAAGCAAGTTTTCGACGTAGTATTAGGTTATGAAGTAGCCAAAGCGCTGAATTACCAACTTGGCGACAAATTGGTTTTATCACATGGGGTTGGTGCAACAAGCTTTACTCATCATGATGAAAACCCGTTTACCGTGGTCGGTATTCTAAAGCCAACAGGTACGCCGGTTGACCAAAGCCTACATGTCAGCTTACAAGGGCTAGAAGCACTTCATTATGCAAATTTAAAGCTTGCGCCTGAAGGTGATAAGAAACGTCATATCCAACTTGAACAGCTGGCAAATATTCAGCCTAAGTCCATTACTGCTTTTATGGTTGGGCTAAAGTCTAAAATGGCGGTTTTTCAAATTCAGCGCCGTATCAACAACGCTAAATCTGAACCGTTGATGGCTATTTTACCCGGGGTTGCGCTATCAGAGCTTTGGCAGTCTATGGCAGTTATGGAAAACGCGTTGCGTCTGATATCTGTGCTTGTCTTTATTTCCGCATTGCTAGGGCTAAGTGCTATGTTGCTCACCTCAATAAGAGAGCGTTATCAAGAAATTCATCTGTTACGTGCTATTGGCGCATCACCTTTATTTCTGTTTTGGTTTATTGAATTAGAAGCGATGCTGATAACTATCGTGAGCACCGCATTGGGGGCGTCTGCTTTGTATGGAACTTTGGTGCTAGCACAGGATTATATTTTGACGCACTATGGGGTATCACTAGATACAACTATTGTATCAGCCGATATGCTGCCCATTTTGGGTGTGGTGTATTTGTTTACATTTATCGCGGCTATTCCGCCCGCGGTTAACGCGTTCAATAAAGCAAGGTAGTATCTAGGCTATTTTTAGAGTGTCACTGATAATGCAAAAAGCTGCTAAGTCTTTAGCAGCTTTTTATAACGTTTATGTAAAATTTCAACGCGCTCTATATAGACCTTGGTTTCAGGGAACGGTGGGATACCGCCGTACTTTCTGACAGAACCTTCGCCTGCATTATAAGCCGCCGATGCCATACGTACATTGCCGTTATATTTTTTCATGAGCTTGGCTAAATGCTTCACACCACCTTGGATATTTTGCTGAGGGGTAAAGGGGTCGTGAACGCCCAACTCTCTTGCTGTAGCGGGCATTAATTGCATCAGGCCTTGGGCACCTTGTTTCGAAATGGCTTTAACGCGGAAATGACTTTCTGCATGAATAATGGCGCGTACAAGACTTGAGTCGACCTCATATAAATCAGCGGCAAATTCTATTTCATCGGCAAACGTATCCGGATATAGCTTAGTTTCCAGCCAATCAATTTCTGAATAAACGCCACAAGCATAGCAACCGAACTTTACTTCTTCGTAATAGGTGTCGATTGGCTCTATGTCTGAAAAAGACAATGTACCTTGTTTTGAGTGATAGCGATAAACACGCTCTTCAGCAGATAATTGTGGTGCTACAACCGTACTCATAGCCGCAACAAAAAGAGCAGTACGGCGAACACCTGACTCTAACAACATCATTCAATAGCAATTCCGTTTTACACATTGGGTTACAAAAAATACCGACATTTTGGCTAAATGTCTAAATTTTCGTGAAAAGCCGAGAAACAAATCGAAATAAGGTATTATATGCAGGTAGCAATTATCGGAGTGTTCCTTTGACAGAGTCGGCTGGCAAGCGCCTTAATAAATTTATTAGTGAGTCAGGTTTTTGTTCTCGCCGCGAGGCTGACAAACTTATAGAACAACAACGCGTCACGATTAATGGCAACGTACCAGAACTGGGCACTAAAGTGATGCCAGGTGACAAAGTGGCTGTTGATGGTAAATTTGTAGCGGCTAGTCCCGATAATAAATCTGATCGTATCTACATCGCTTACCACAAACCTATTGGTATCACATGTACAACAGAGCGTCATGTTAAAGGTAACATCATTGACGCTATTGGCCACAAAGAGCGTATTTTCCCTATTGGTCGCCTCGATAAACCCTCTGAAGGTTTGATTTTTCTTACCAGTGATGGCGACATCGTTAACAAAATCCTTCGTGCTGAAAACGCACACGATAAAGAATATATCGTTACTGTGGATAAGCCATTAAGCGAGCGCTTTGTTCAACGAATGACGCGTGGCGTTCCTATATTAGGCACTATTACTGAACCTTGTCGCGTTGAAATTATCAGTAAATTTGTTTTCAAAATTATTCTTACTCAAGGGCTTAATCGCCAAATTCGTCGAATGTGTGAATACTTGGGTTATGAGGTGAAGAAGCTTAAACGTGTTCGTATTATGAATATCGACCTTACGGGCTTAAAAGTTGGCCAGTGGCGTAATTTAACGGAGCAAGAGCTTGCGGAAATCAACACTGCTGTTAAAGGATCTCGCAAAACATCAGCGAAAGCTGAAGTCGAGCAACGTCACATTAAACCCAATTCGCCTAAAGTCGGTGCAGTTAATAATAAAGCGTCAAGCGCGAATAAAGGCGGTAACAAGCTGTCAGATAAGCAAACCAACGAAACGCATAAAAAACGTGACATAGATAAAAGCGATTCTCGCTTTCGCAAGGACAATGAGAGCGAGCCACGATCTAAAGGTTCTAGTTCGCGCAAATCAACCGGCCGTAGTGAGCAGGTTGACGGTAAAAACCGCAAGCCTCAGCCGTCTTCAAATACGTACCGCATTGACAATAAAGTGTTAAAAAAACCGAAACCTGATGGAAACAAGTTAAGCCTTAAAAAATAGCGTTATAACTTCGTTCAAAAATTAGTAGTGCGTGAGCTAATAAGTCATTGCTATATTCTTAACTTGCAAATGCAATTAATTATCATTAACATTCATTCATTGTGTTGCGTTAGTCACGACGCTATTTTTACATTTGCAGGAAAAATTTATGAAATTTAAGTTAACGATGGCATCTTTGCTTATTGCATTATCAGGCCAAGTTGCAGCGCATGCACACAAAGACCACAATGAGTCTGCAATGTGGGATAAATATCAGAACTTAGCTCAAAAAATCAATGCTTCGGTGCAGTCAGCGTCGATGTCAGAATTAGCTAAGGACAGTGCTATGCTCACTAAACTGTCAACTAAGCTATTGCCAGCATTCGTTGCTAAGCAACCCGTTTGCACAGAATATATTAATGCGGCTATCGCAGCGACAGACACCATGCTAAACAGTTCGCTTGACGTGATAGAGAAAGACTATCATGCAGATGGTAAATTACCGAAAATTAAAGCGGCTGTCTGTTACCACGCAAAGGACATGCTTGTGCATCCGGCCACTATGGCTGTGATTGCGAAAACGGAAGCGGGTAATGAAAAAGCGCGTGAAATGATAGCGCACGAGTTAGAAGAGGTGCTTGAGCACTTCAACCAAGTTAAACAAAACGCCGGTATTTAAAGGTTGAGCCGGTGCAATATCTACGAAGGCTTTTTAAGTCATTGCGATGATATAGCCAATTAGGCCGCCAATAATTAAATAAGGCATTGAGCTTAACATTGGTATTAAACTAACCAAAGCGAGGCGAGCATTGCTTACCTCGCTTTTTTTATACCGATATTGCAGGTAAATAGTAGCGGCAAAAAAGAGGGGATAGGCCGCACCTGACCAGCCAAAGTATTGAAAAAATAACCACTCTATACCTTGGCTAGTGGCAGCCATATCATCGGTAAAAAGTTTGGAAATCCACGCGTATGGCCAAAAGCAAAATATGGCTAACCAGAGCACGTTCATTAATCTTAAGTAGTTTTTCATGATGACCTATTTACGTGGTTAGTTGGCGCAGTATTTACAAGTTAAGCAAATTCGCAGGTGAAAACTGATCGGTTAGCACCTTGGTATCTGCTGGCCAGTCTTGCTCTGACGAAAAACTCTCATACACGTCCAAAATATTTACCCCGTACTGCCTCAATCTGTCATGAAGCGGCCCCAAATTAGGCTTTAAGCTGTCTAACGAAGGCAGTCCATTTGGCGTGACTAATATGATGCGGTTTTCGTTTTTTCGATTATGAACACTATAAAAGTCACCAAACACATCGTGATAAGTGGCAGACTCATAGTTATACAAATCACTAATCGAAAAGGTGTTCGCTGTTAGTACGCCATTGTCTGATAATAAGCCTTTCGCTTCTGTTAAAAATTCTTTAGTAAGAAGATGTTCGGGAATATAGTCGCCGTTGAATGCATCTAAAATAATCCAGTCATAGGTTTGCTTTTTCAAGAGCGCACGCTTGATATAGATTCGGCCATCTTTCACTACACTGGTGACATGATCATTTTCAAAAAAGCTAAAATACTTTCTTGCAACATCTATAACCGCAGGGTCAATTTCAACATTTTCAATGGTTGCATTGGGTAGCAGCTGATGCAAGGTGTTAGACATCGTGCCACCACCCAAACCAATGATGAGTATTCTTTCAGGATTAGGGTTGACTATCATGCCTGAGAACATCAACTTGGTGTAGTTGAATACAAGCCTTTCTGGCTCCGACTTTAAAAAGCAGCTTTGGTTAGACTTCTTGCTACGAACATTAAATTTTAAGCAGCGTAAATTGCCTGAATCTTCGACCAAAATATTGCGATATAAAGAACGTTCTTGATGGATAACTTTAGCTTGGCTAGCAGTGCTAACTAGAAGTGTTATGAGAATCAAAAAAATAGTGGCTGAAGTTTGTTTACTCATTCGTGCATTCCTTTGCATTTGAAGTATTCATGGCTTTAGTTTCTTCGCTGGTTTGCTCTCGTCCACAAACAATAGCGACGATACCGAGGCAAACCAGCAATAGGCTGAACGTAGTAATAATGTTGTTCACTTCAAAGTAAAGTACCAAATAGAAAGAGGTGATGATGGTACCTAGTGCTGATCCCAGCGTACTAACGAAATAGAGTACGCCAGCGACTTGGCCGCTTTCCTCTTTGGTGGTGACAAGTAGTCGAACCGAATAGGGCGAAATCATGCCAAGGAAAATGGTAGGGATTAAAAACAATGCACTGGCTGCCACCAGAGAGCCATAACGTGTATCTTCAATCGCTAGAAAAATCGCTTCCATTATAGGGTTAGCGAAAAAGGCAATAGGCATCACTAGAACACCTGCAATGATAAACAGTGAGCCGTATCGTTTTAGGCTGGCGTTTTTTGTCGATAGCTTGCCACCGTACAAATACCCAATAGATAGGCTCAACATAAAGACAGTGATGATACTGCCCCAAATATGAACGCTACTGCCAAAAAACGGTGCTAAGATGCGGCCACCGAGTAATTCGACGCCCATAATTGAAAAGCCACTGCTAAAAGCAAGTAGGTAAATTAAGTAGTTTTGCCAGCGCGATGCCATGTTGATATCTCTTTGTTATCGTTATGGAATCCATCCTACTGGATATAAAACAAAGAGGCTAGCGCGTTAGCGCTAGCCTCTTAATAATAATTTGTAAGTGCGTTTTACTACTAGAAATTTATCTTATTTTCCCAGTAATGGCTTCAAGAAGCGTGCAGTGTGCGATTGCTTGTGTTCAGCGACACTTTCAGGTGTACCTGTCACTAATATTTCGCCACCACCAGAGCCACCTTCTGGGCCTAAATCAACAATCCAGTCCGCGGTCTTGATCACATCTAAATTATGCTCAATGACAACAATGGTGTTGCCATGATCACGCAGACGATGAATCACTTGCAGTAGTTGCTTAATGTCATGGAAGTGTAAGCCTGTCGTTGGCTCATCTAGGATATACAGTGTTTTGCCTGTATCACGTTTAGAAAGCTCTTTCGCTAATTTAACACGTTGTGCTTCACCACCAGAAAGCGTAGTTGCTGACTGACCTAGCGTGATGTAACTCAAGCCTACATCCATCAGCGTTTGCAGCTTACGTTTAACGGCAGGAATGGCGTGGAAGAACTCGAGCGCATCTTCAATGGTCATATCAAGCACTTCATGGATGTTTTTGCCTTTGTATTTTACTTCCAGTGTTTCGCGGTTATAGCGCTTACCTTTACATTCGTCACACGGTACATAAACATCAGGCAAGAAATGCATTTCTACTTTAATAACACCGTCACCCTGACAAGCTTCACAGCGACCGCCTTTGACGTTAAAGCTAAAACGACCTGGCTTGTAACCTCGAGAACGTGCTTCTTGTGTGCCTGCGAAAATATCGCGAACAGCAGTAAAAATCCCGGTATAAGTCGCAGGGTTAGAACGAGGGGTCCTGCCAATTGGGCTTTGATCAATATCAATCACTTTATCGAGTTGGTCTAATCCCGTAATTGATTTGTATGGTGCAGGCTCTTGTGTCGTTGCGCCATTGAGTTCGATGTGTGAAATCTTAAATAAGGTATCGTTAATCAGCGTCGATTTGCCCGAGCCTGATACACCCGTAATACAGGTCATCAGTCCGACAGGAATAGTCAAGTCAACATCTTTAAGGTTGTTGCCACTTGCGCCTTTTAGCTCGACCAATTGCTTCTTGTCAAACTTGGTGCGCTTAGCGGGTACTTCAATGGCCTCTCTTCCAGAAAGGTATTTTCCGGTAAGTGAGTCTTCACTTTTTAAGATGTCGTCCATTGTACCTGACGCAATGATGTCACCGCCATGAACACCAGCACCTGGGCCGATATCAATAATGTGATCGGCTTCACGAATCGCATCTTCATCATGTTCTACAACGATAACGGTATTACCTAAGTCACGCAAATGGGTGAGGGTGCTAAGTAAGCGTTCGTTATCGCGTTGATGCAGACCGATAGACGGTTCATCAAGTACATACATAACGCCCACTAGACCTGCACCAATTTGGCTGGCTAGTCGAATACGTTGCGCTTCACCACCAGACAAGGTGTCGGCGCTTCGTGACAAATTAAGGTAATTCAAGCCAACATTGACCAAGAAGCCTAGGCGGTCGTTAATTTCCTTTAAAATCTTTTCAGCGATCTTGCCTTTTTGTCCTGTGAGCTCAAGAGAAGAAAAGAACTCTAGTGCTTCTGCAATAGATAGCTCTGCAATTTGATGCAGTGGCTTTTCATTCACAAATACATTACGCGCTTCCAAGCGCAAGCGGGAACCACCGCAATCAGGACATGGTTGATTGTTTAAGTATTTCGACAGCTCTTCGCGGACAGCGTTAGACTCCGTCTCTTTATAACGGCGCTGCATATTGTTCAAAATACCTTCGAATGGGTGGTTTCGAACAACAATATCACCGCGGTCGTTCATATACTTAAATTCAATAGCCTCTTTACCACTACCATAAAGTACCACTTTCTGAATATTTTCAGGTAGCTCATTGAACGGCGTTTCAACGGTAAAGCTGTAGTGGTCCGATAATGCTTGCAGCATTTGGAAATAATAGAAGTTTCGCTTATCCCAACCACGAATAGCACCACCAGAAAGGCTCAGTTCAGGATTGGTGATAACACGGTTAGGGTCAAAGAACTGTTGAATGCCCAATCCATCACAAGTTTGACAAGCACCAGCTGGGTTGTTGAACGAGAACAAACGAGGCTCAAGTTCTTGCATGCTGTAGCCACACACTGGACAGGCAAAGTTTGCAGAAAAGAGCAGCTCTTCTTTGTCTGGTTCGTCCATAAAGGCGACTTTTGCGGTGCCTGATGTCAACGCTAGCGCAGTTTCAAACGATTCCGAAAGACGCAGTTGAATGTCATCGCGCACTTTTAATCGGTCAACAACAACCTCAATGGTGTGTTTTTTGTGTAACTCTAGTGTCGGTGGATCGGATAGGTCGCAGACTTCGCCATCAATGCGTGCTCGAATGTAGCCTTGGGCCGCTAAATTATCTAGTAACTTAACATGCTCACCTTTACGGTTTTGAAGCACAGGGGCCAAAATCATAACCTTGGTACCTTCTTCAAGCGAAAGCACTTTGTCGACCATTTGTGACACGGTTTGCGCTGCTAGAGGCTCTTTGTGTGTCGGACAGCGTGGCTCACCAACGCGTGCATACAGCAAACGCAAGTAATCGTATATTTCAGTGATGGTACCAACTGTTGAACGCGGGTTATGCGATGTCGATTTTTGTTCGATTGAAATGGCTGGAGACAATCCTTCGATATGATCAACGTCAGGTTTTTCCATTAACGACAAAAATTGACGAGCATACGCAGATAACGATTCAACATAACGACGCTGACCCTCAGCGTACAATGTATCGAAAGCGAGAGAAGATTTACCAGAGCCAGATAAGCCAGTGATAACGATGAGCTTATCGCGGGGAATTTCGAGATTAATATTCTTAAGATTATGAGTTCGAGCGCCTCTGACCTCAATGTTTTGCATAACCGTTCCGAGCAACCAAAGTAATCCACCATTATTGCATATAAGCGAGCGAATTTTCACCTGAAATTCACCGCGCGAGATACTTTTCCAAAGATGCAAAGCTTTACTGGTCTGAATCGAATAAAGATCAGTATCACCTATTTCTGTTGTTACTAAGAGCGTGATAGAATCTCGCTCTTAAAGACTTTGTTTTTCAGACAATCCAAACCTAGCCCGTTTTCGTTTTAAAATTTTATGAGTGCTTCTGGACTAAATACCGTAGAAAAAAAAGCCGCGTTTTCGCTTGCCACTGTTTTTGGTTTGCGCATGCTTGGCTTGTTCATGATCTTGCCCGTTTTTGCTATCTACGGCCCTGAATTATCGGGGTATTCTCCTATCTGGTTGGGCTTAGCAATAGGTGCGTATGGTTTAACACAAGCGCTCCTACAAATTCCGATGGGCATTTTGTCCGACAAAATTGGTCGAAAGCCTGTTATTTTGGGAGGTTTGGTAGTGTTTGCTGCGGGTAGTGTCGTGGCGGCAATGTCTGACTCTATTCAAGGCGTTGTCATTGGACGTGCCTTGCAAGGAATGGGCGCTATTGCCAGTGCTGTCCTTGCGCTGGCAGCAGATTTAACGCGTGAAGAACAGCGACCTAAGGTTATGGCAACCATTGGTATGTTTATTGGTTTGTCATTCACGCTGGCATTAGTACTGGGACCCGTGGTTACACAAGCCTATGGGCTAAGCGGTTTGTTCTGGTTTACTGGCATACTAACCTTATTCGCTATGCTGATGATCCAATTCATGGTGCCAAATTCAGTGCATAAAGCGCCAAAAGGCGACAATGTAGCGATGATTAGTCAGTTAAGTGAGCTTGCGCGCAACAAGCATTTATTACCACTAAATGTCGGCGTTTTTGTGTTACATATGGCATTAACTGCTTGTTTTATTTTTTTACCGCTACGTTTAGTCGACAGCGGCCTAGCATTAAGCCAACATTGGCAGCTGTATTTGCCAACGCTACTAGGCTCTTTCTTTCTGATGGTGCCCTTTATGATTTACGGGCTTAAAAAACAGAAAGAAAAAGAAATGTTCTTAGCCTCCATTGTATTGCTTGCGGTCACGCTTGTTTTAATGGCCATTCTTCCAAGCGAGACTATGCTACTGGTGCTCCTTATTTTGGCATTTTTCGTTGCCTTTAATTATCTAGAAGCCACTATGCCATCAATGCTGTCTCGCATAGCGCCAGCTGGCGTCAAGGGTAGTGCAATGGGAATCTTCTCAAGCAGTCAGTTTTTAGGTGCTTTCGCTGGAGGTGCTGTAGGCGGTTGGCTAGCTGAAGTATTCAATCAAGAAACTGTGTTTTTTGCGATGTCAGCCTTAGTCGGCTTATGGTTTGTGGTAGCTTTAGGTATGAAACGACATGCTAAATCGAAAAGCTTTAGCTTCAATGCCTCTTTTGCTTCGGAGGAGCATGCCAGTGAAGTAGCGGATAAGTTAGTGAATATGCCTGGTGTTATCGAAGCTACACTTGTCTATTCAGAAGCGGTCGCTTATCTCAAACTGGATGACAAACAAGCAGACATTCCACAAATTAAAGCCTTGCTGAACCCATAGATTTACTTGTTCTTTGTACAAAGAGCTCGGTGTTTTGCTGAGCTTATTCGTATATAACGTGTTCTCCTATGTCTCTATTCGCTAAGGCACAACTTCTCACTCTATATGGGTAATCCAACCTGTTTTAGTTTCATTACCAACTTTATAGCTAAAATCATCGTCAAGCCCACTCCCTAAAAGGGCTTTGCTGACGGGGGCTGAAGGTGAAATGACAATCAATTGTTTATCTTCAATCTCTATTTTCGTTCCCGCACCTGCAGGCAAAATAAAAAACAAAGAGGTTTGTCCATCTTCATATTCGACTTCAACAATCGCCCCAACTATGACTTTCTCACACGGAAGTATCGTGCACGTTGATAAGTCTGCAATAGCAGCGTTTAGTTCACTGATTCGGTTGCTTTGACCTTCTGCTAAATAGGCTGCTTCAATTGCAAGGGTATCGTACTGTGTTTCTGCTTTTGATTGCTCATCAATGGCTGCCTTGTGTGCATTTTCTGCTGCCTCTTGGGCTTGCGCTAGTAATGACTTTTGCACATTGATGATCTGTTCGAGGATTTCTTGCTTATTCATAGGCTTAGTCTAACGTAAATGGTAGACATCCGTCTCGATTATTATTTTTGATCTGACAGGTGTCAAAATTAACTTGAGTTTTGTGAAATCGCCACGTATTTTATATAGAAACTGGTTCGACCATATCAATTGAAGTGAAGCAATTATGACAACAGCACAGGCAAAAGAAACCCCTTATCCGCATATGCTAGCGCCTTTAGATTTAGGCTTTACCACGCTTAAAAATCGCGTGTTAATGGGCTCTATGCATACTGGTCTTGAAGAAGAAAAAGGCGGCTTCAGCAAATTGGCGGCGTTCTATGAAGAACGTGCAAAAGGTGGCTGCGGTCTTATCGTGACAGGTGGCGTAAGCCCGAATACGCGTGGTCGAGTTGCGCCGTTCGGAAGTGAAATGAGCCGCTTTTGGCATGTCAAAAAACATCGCGAAGTGACAGATGCGGTGCACAAACACGACGGTAAAATTTGTCTTCAATTGCTTCACACAGGGCGATATGCATACCATCCATTTAGTGTTGCTCCAAGCGCGATAAAAGCGCCAATTAACCCATTTAAGCCAAAAGAAATGTCAGTGCGACATATTCGAGCGACGATTAAAGATTATGCGAAAGCGTCACATCTTGCGCAAAAGGCAGGGTACGACGGTGTAGAGATCATGGGCTCAGAAGGTTACTTAATTAACCAATTTAGCTGTAAACGCACGAACCACCGTACCGATGAGTGGGGTGGTTCGTTAGAGAATCGCATGCGTTTAGGTGTAGAGACTGTGCGTGCTACGCGTGAAAAGGTTGGGCCTAACTTCATCATTATTTTCCGTTTATCGATGCTTGATTTAGTCGAGGGTGGAAATGAGTGGCATGAAGTTGTCACTATGGCAAAAGCCATTGAAGAGGCTGGCGCGACTATTATCAATACTGGTATCGGTTGGCATGAAGCGCGTGTACCGACGATTGCTACGTCTGTACCACGAGCTGCATTCACGTGGATTACCGAGCGTATGAAAAAGGAAGTTAATATTCCTTTAGTGACTACCAACCGTATCAATACACCTGAAATTGCTGAAGAAGTACTGGCAAATGGCCATGCAGATATGGTGTCTATGGCACGCCCATTCTTGGCCGATGCCCACTTTGTTAACAAAGCGGCAGAAAATAAAGCGGATGAAATAAATACTTGTATTGGCTGTAACCAAGCGTGTTTAGATCATGTGTTTAAGGGGCAGCGCGCTTCGTGTTTAGTTAACCCAGAGGCGTGTTACGAAACAGAGCTGACATTTGCTCAAACAAAACATCAGAAACGCATAGCTGTGGTTGGTGCGGGACCTGCTGGTCTCGCGTTTAGTGTATATGCGTCACAGCGTGGACATTTAGTCGAAATTTTTGACGCCTCGTCAGAGATAGGTGGTCAATTTAACTTTGCCAAACAAGTGCCTGGTAAAGAAGAATTCTATGAAACGTTGCGATACTTCCGCGTGCAATTGGAAAAATACAATATTCCAGTGCACCTAAACAGCTGGCAATCGGCTCAGTCTTTATCAGAAGCTGGTTTTGACGAAGTCGTTCTAGCTACAGGCATCAAACCTCGAGAGTTGAACATTCCGGGCATTGATAGTGACAAAGTGATGACGTACTTAGATGTACTGCGTGATAAAAAGCCTGTGGGCCAGCGTGTTGCGGTGATTGGTGCCGGTGGTATTGGCTTCGATGTTTCCATGTTCTTAACGGAAAAAGCGGGCCTGGTAGATAATATCGACGAGTGGCTTAAAGAGTGGGGCGTAGATCGCGATTACAAAGAGGGCGGCGCATTAACGCCAGTGGAATCTCATAAACCTGAGCGCGAAGTGTATTTGATGCAGCGTAAAACGACAAAAGTTGGTGGTGGTTTAGGTAAAACAACCGGCTGGATTCATCGTGCGTCACTACAAAAGAAAGGCGTGAACATGATGCCAGGTTGTAGTTACAAAGAAATCAACGACAAAGGTATTGTTGTAGAACTGAATGGCAAAGAGCAGCTAATAGAAGTAGACAACGTTATTGTGTGTGCTGGTCAGGAGCCAAATCGCGATTTGCAGCAAGGCTTGATTGATTTAGGCCAAAGCTGTCATCTTATTGGTGGTGCAGATGTTGCTGCTGAGCTAGATGCAAAACGTGCTATTCGCCAAGGTGCAGAACTAGCAGCGCGCTTATAATATATAGCGTTGTAAGGTAAAAGGCTGAAACACTGTTTCAGCCTTTTTTATTTATATTCTGTATGTGGATTTTTAATAATTGTTAGGGCCAAACCTATAAGCAATCTAGGTTTTATATAAACGTAAATATCAGCAGCAGCGTCATTGCAGTACCTAATAATGCATCACCCGCAATCACGAGCGTACATTTCCAATCTGTTTGCTCGTCTATCGTTTTACTCTCCCACCATACATTGAACCTGGGCTGCAGGCGTTTATGCCAAATCGATGTAATTACTTCCATTTTGCTCTCCTTGTAATTGCGCCTTTTTAGGTTAAGCACATAAAAGTAGTCTTCAAGTTCTAGTATTTATTACAAAGCGCTAGGAAAATTTTTTAGTAGCTCTTTCGTGGTTTTAAGGCATTTACGTAGAGCCGATCGCACAGAGAAAAAAAAGCGCCCGAAGGCGCTTTAATACGCAGAATATTGAAGCTTGCTAGCCTGGAATATATTGATACGTCGCTTGCAGGCCAAGTGGAATACCTATCCACCAGTACACGACTAAGAATATTGTCCACGCTATCATAAAGATAACTGAATACGGCACCATCATCGCGGTCAGTGTACCAATGCCAGCAGAGGTCACATAACGCTGACAAAAGACGACAACCAGCGGGAAGTAAGGCATCAATGGCGTAATGATGTTGGTACTAGAATCACCAATGCGATAAGCCGCTTGTGCCAAGTCAGGTGAGTAACCCAACTGCATCAACATTGGAATAAATATAGGAGCTAGTAGTGCCCATTTGGCTGAAGCCGAGCCAACAAATAGGTTAATCAGTCCTGTTAGTACGATAATGCCTGCTATGGTCACCCCGCCAGGAAGTGCCAGTGCTTTTAGTACTTCTGCGCCTTTCAGCGCAAGTAATACACCCAAGTTTGATTGGCCAAAGGCATAAATGAACTGTGCGATAAAGAACATGATAACTAAGTAATAGCCCATGCCAGACATTGCTTTACTCATGCCTTCAACAAATTGTTTAGATGACCTAATTGTTCCGGACAGCAAACCATAAACAAGGCCAGGTATCAGGAAAAACAGGAAAATTAGCGAGACGATCGATTGCATTAACGGGGCGGTAAAAGCCGTTAAACTGCCGTCTTCTGCTCGCCAAGGCGATTCAGGGCTCATTGTGCTAACAAACAACAGGCCAATACTGACGACGATTGATAATAAAGACCAACGCAGCGCTGACTTTTCTTCAGGCTTTAACGGCTCCATGGTAGGCAATTCAGATAAATCGCCGTCCAACTCATTGCCTTTTAACTTGGGCTCGACAATTTTATCTGTGATAAACCATGCTAAACCAATGATCAATAACGATGAAATTGCGGTGAAGTAGTAGTTGTTTAATGGGTTCAATACAACTGATTTATCAAGCAGTTGAGCGCCCGCTTGTGAAATACCTTGGAGCATTGGGTCTAGTGCAGATGGGACAAAGTTGGCAGAAAAGCCGCCTGAAACACCCGCAAACGCAGCGGCAATACCGGCGAGTGGGTGTCTACCAGCAGCATAGAAAATAACGCCGCCTAGTGGAATAACCAATACATAACCTGCATCTACTGCGGTGTGACTGACAATACCCACCATGACAATCATCGGTGTTAAAAGCCACTTAGCTGTTACTGACAACAATGCGCGCAAGCCGGTGTTAATAAAGCCGGAATACTCAGCAATACCAATACCTAGCATTGCAACAAGAACAACACCAACAGGGTGGAAGTGAGCAAAGTTGGTGACCATGCTGGAAAACAGTTGCGTAATAGCTGCACCAGATAACTGATTATTGATTTCGAGTGCTTGACCATTTCTTGGGTCGATAACATTGAAGTCGACGCCTGAAAGCGCCCAAGAAAGCACCATGACAAAAGCAAGGAGCATGATGAACAGTGCGGCAGGGTCGGGTAACTTGTTGCCCCACACTTCTATTTTGTTAAGGACTCGTTGGAAGCCCGCGGAATTTTGCATAGTGATCCCTTTTATTCTTATCGTGCTATGACTGGGTAATAATTGTTTTTCGTTTTACGCGGTAAATTCAAATTCCGTTTGTTAACCGCCTGTTAAGTTGTAAAGGAATTGGCGTGTGAAGTAAACCAAAGCACCGATATAAGCTGTGGTTAAAAAGTAGTCATGAATTCGTATGCATGGTCTTTCATTAAACGAGTAGTTCTCGTTACAGTGGATTGAAAGAAAAAGGAATTTTAACAATGCCCTCTGCCCAATATATAGACCATTTACATGCTTTTAGAGGTTTTGCCATTTTGAGTGTAGTAGGGGCTCATGCCTGGTCATTTATGATATTTTGGACGGGAGGTCTAAATGTAGACGGCTTAAAGTGGCTATTTTGGTTTACAGAAACCTTATTTCATGGCTCTACGATTTACTTCGCCATCATTTCAGGTTTGTTGTTTCGTCTTGTGTTAAACAGCCGCGCTTGGTCCTCTTTTTATCAAAGTAAGCTTGGCAATGTCATTCTGCCTTACATAGTACTTTCGTTTGTCATTACAGGGCTTTATTGGCAGTACATTATACAATCGCCTGATATCAGCAATACCTTCCAGGACTACGTAAATGTGGTGCTCAAAAACCTGCCACTCGGGAAGGTAGATATTCATTTTTGGTATATCCCCGTTTTGGCGTTTCTGTTTTTAATCACTCCTTTGCTTGCATGGCTGCAAGACAAATCAAATGTTGTGTTCATCGCCTTGATTTTACTGCCGCTTGTTGTATCTCGTAGCCCGTTTCCAGATTTTATAAAGCCTCAGTCATTTGCCTATTTTACCGGAGCATATGCGTTAGGTATGGCGATGGGGGCGCATTATGATAACGTCAAAGCTTTCATTGCAGCGCGTAAATTAGCACTCGCGGTGGTTGCCTTGGTTAGCTCAATTTTACTGTTTCTCCTTTATGTGAACGACTATCAACCAGGCAGTGTTTACTCTGTTCGGCAAACATTGGTTTATATACAAAAAGTAGCGATTTGCTTGCTTGTATTGTATTGGTTATTTGAGCGTGAAATGCGTTTACCGCAATGGCTAATGTCGTTGGGCACTTATGCATTTGCCATTTTCTTTTTGCATGTCGTATTTATTGGGTTGGTTATTCAAAATGTCCGTGAAGTGCTGAACGCGTCTCGTTCTGTTGAGCTTGTTGCACTTTTCGGTAGCGTGAATTTTATCGTAGGTATTATAGGTAGTATGGCGCTTGCTTATGTTGCCAAGCGCCTTTTAGGCAAGCACGCGAGAAAAATCGTTGGTGCTTAAAGGGGGGTAGAATGCTTGCGTTGTTAGCTGCGACTAGGCTCAAAAGCGTCATAACGCGGAAGCTCTGCATCTAAGTCTTCCCAGTTCGCTTTAGAACTCACAAAATTGTGTGACATTGGGCGCTCTTTGATATCGGAATCTAAGATACCCAAGCGTATCCGCAAGCGCTTGGGGTCATCGTCGCTAGCGCTATAAACCGGTGAGCCACATTTACTGCAAAAGTGACGGTAACGACGCGGCTTAAAAGAAAAAGTACTCAAGCTGTCTTTCCCTTTTGTCACTTCAAACTCATCAGCGTTGATAAAACCATTAGTGGCATACGCAGTGCCACTGTTTTTTCGGCAAAGCGAGCAATGACAGTGAATGATGTCGCTAATATTCCCTTTAATGGTGATGTGCACTTCACCACACAGGCATTTTCCTTGGTACATGTCTACGTCCTGATATCTTAGAGTCGCGTTTTTAGGCGCTAATAATCACAATGAAACAATAAAAAAGCCAGCGTTAAGCTGGCTTTTATTGGAAAATCATGTCGATAACGATTTAACCAACGTTCGAATCCATAGTCATTAATGACGCGTTACCACCCGCGGCCGTCGTATCAATAGTGATCGTTTTTTCAGTCACCATACGATGGAACAAGCTTTGGTTGGTGTACGCGGTTATTAATGGCAGAATTGCACCAGAGCGAGCAGCAATGGTTTCACCAACGTACTTCTTCAGTGGACTTTGGTTGTCTACCACGGCACCAGCAAGGTAAGTGTGGTTAAGTACTGCTGGCAAATGACCGAGTTTAGCCACCGTGAATACACCTTTCGGTACACCCACCGACTCTAATTGACCTGCAATGCTTTGTGCTTCTGCTAAGAATTGTTCATCAACAACGGCTACGACACAGTTACCGGCAGCCATTGCTGAAATGACTGACACCAACCAGAAGTTGAAACTGGTGTTGTTGCAACGAAGAGCAGCAACAGTTCCACGCGATTCTAAGTAAAGAATATTTGACTCACCCGTTGGCCCAGGCAACTCAGTTGGCTTCGCAAGTGTTTTCTCTGCAAATAAAAGTTGTGCACGAGCATCCGTTAGACACTGAGCCAAGTCGGCTTCTTGGTTTAACACAACGCGATTTGAGGCAAGTTGAGCGAGCAACTGACGCAAGTATGACAAACGATCGTTAAGTGACGTAAAGCTCCACTGTAACTCGATTTGTTTAATGTTTGATAGTGCACTGGCGACATCAGATACCGATGTTTTGTGCTTTTCAAACAGCGTATCTAGTTCAGCTTGCTGGTCAGCAGACATGGCAACATCAACAGTTGCTGCTTTATCTTTGACTAAACGAGTAAGGTACATTGGCCCACCTGCTTTTGGACCCGTACCTGAAAGGCCTCGGCCACCAAATGGCTGTACGCCTACAACTGCACCTATCATGTTGCGATTGACATAAACGTTACCCGCACGAGAACGTGCAGCTAGGTATTTCGCTTTTTCTTCGATACGTGTGTGAACGCCCATGGTTAAGCCAAAGCCCGTACCATTAATTTGGTCGATCACGTTTTCAAGTTCAGACGCTTTGTAACGGATGACATGAACAACTGGACCAAATACTTCTTTCTTCAATACAGACAAATCACTGATTTCGTATAAACGCGGCACGAAGAAGTTGTGGTCTATGTCTGCCATCTCTGGCGCTTTACATGCAAAGTGAAGGGTGCCACGAGATTTCAAATAATCTACATGCTCGTTTAATGCATTTAGTGCACGCTTATCAATAACAGGACCCACATCAGTAGTGAGCAATGAAGGATCACCAACGTGTAATTCCTGCATGGCGCCTTTGATCATAGTGATGATTTTGTCTGCTACATCTTCTTGCAAGAATAAAACACGCAGTGCTGAACAACGTTGACCAGCACTTTGGAAGCCAGACGCTACAACGTCATCAACTACCTGTTCTGGAAGTGCGGTAGAGTCAACAACCATACAGTTTTGACCACCTGTTTCAGCAATAAGTGGTACTGGGTCGCCTGATCGTTCAGCGAGCTTTTGTGAAATCCATGTGCCTGTTTCTGTTGAGCCGGTGAACATGATGGCTTGTACACGCTCGTCTGGCAC
Source organism: Thalassotalea euphylliae (assembly GCF_042682785.1). Lineage (GTDB taxonomy): Bacteria > Pseudomonadota > Gammaproteobacteria > Enterobacterales > Alteromonadaceae > Thalassotalea_F > Thalassotalea_F euphylliae. The sequence goes on from NZ_JBHUIB010000012.1 coordinate 284,459, forward strand.
TATTGTTTGGCCGACTTTGCTACCGCGCGCGATAACCGGTTCTACAACCGATTCTGGTAAACCCGCTTCGCGCATTAATTCAATAGTACGCAATGCCACTAAGCTCGTTTGCTCGGCCGGTTTTGCCACTACAGTATTACCTGCAACAATGGCTGCTGACACTTGACCTAAGAAAATTGCTAATGGGAAGTTCCACGGGCTAATACACAATACAACACCGCGAGACTCTAACGTTCCGTCGGCTAACAAGTCTTTGGCACGTGCAGCGTAGTAACGGCAAAAATCAACGGCTTCGCGCACTTCAGCAACGCCGTCAGGAATAGTTTTACCGGCTTCTTTGGTACATAACGCCATCAGCTCATCACGATGTGCTTCTAGCAAATCAGCAGTTTTCAACAGAACGTCCGCACGTACATCTACCGATGTAGAAGACCAGCTCGCGTATGCTTTGTGCGCACGTTCAACGATTGCTGACATCTCTGCTTCATCAGCGTGCTTGATGTAACCCAGTACTTCTGCATTATTGGCAGGGTTGGTGACAGGCTCTGCACCTTCTACTGGCGCAATGGCTTTAGTGCCTTCAAACCACGCTTCCATGTTGGTGCGCATGTCAGTGACTTGGTCGATATCGGTTAAGTCGATACCTTTTGAGTTATTACGTTCTGCGCCGTAAAGCTCGATAGATTGAGGAATTTGTGGGTTATATTTGTTTACCCAGCTTTGTACCGTTTCCACTGGATCGGCTAATAAGCTCTCCACCGGAATGTTGTCATCAACGATGTTGTTTACAAATGAACTGTTCGCGCCATTTTCTAATAAACGGCGAACTAAATAAGCCAACAAGTCTGAATGTTCACCGACAGGTGCGTAAACGCGACATGGTACGTTTTTGCCTGTAACCACTTGGTCGTATAGTGATTCACCCATACCGTGCAGTCGCTGGAATTCAAAACCTTGAAGGTTGTCAGCCATTTCTAAAATGGTCGCTACTGTGTAGGCGTTGTGTGTCGCGAACTGCGGGTAAATGGTATCGCGGTACTCTAGCAATTTTTTAGCACATGCTTGGTAAGAGACATCTGTAGATGGTTTACGTGAGAATACTGGGAAGTCTTCAAAACCTTCAGCTTGTGAGATTTTAATTTCGCTATCCCAGTATGCACCTTTTACTAGGCGCACCATCATTTGACGACCAACTTTCTGGGTAAGCTCACGTACCCATTCAATCACGAACAAACCACGCTTTTGATAAGCTTGTACGGCAATACCAAAACCGTTCCAACCGTCTAAATCTTTATCGGCAAAGACCGCTTCAATGATGTCTAGTGAAATATCTAAACGGTCAGCTTCTTCTGCATCGACAGTAAAGCCAATGTCATAAGCTTTGGCAGCTAGTGCTAGCTTTTTCAAACGTGGAATTAGCTCTTCAATTACACGCTCGCGATGTGAAAATTCATAGCGTGGGTGAATTGCAGAAAGCTTAATAGAAATACCAGGACTACGTTGAGGCCCTTTGTTTTTAGCCGCATAACCAATCGCGTCAATCGCTGTCATGTAGGCATCGAAGTAACGATCTGCATCAGCCATTGTGCGCGCACCTTCACCGAGCATATCGTAAGAGTAAGTGTAGCCTTTTGCTTCTGTTTCACGAGCACGCTCAATAGCGCCTGTGATGGTATGGCCCATGACAAACTGGGTGCCCATGATTTTCATGGCATAACGCACAGCTTTACGAATAACAGGTTCACCTAATCGACCAACCGTTTTCTTTAATAAACCAAACTGTTCTTTTTTCTTTTGGTCAGAATAGTTAACAAGCTTACCCGTTAATAACAGACCCCAAGATGAGGCGTTAACAAACATTGAATCACTGTTACCAATGTGAGAAGACCAATCACCTTCTGCTAATTTGTCACGAATTAAGCTGTCTGCCGTTGCTTTATCTGGAACACGTAATAAGGCTTCTGCTAAACACATCAACACCACGCCTTCTTCAGTAGAAAGCGAGAATTCGTTAAGTAGTGCGTCGACACCGCCTTTACCTACTTGGTCTTTACGGATATTGACCACTAATTGGCGAGCGTAATCCCAAGCACGAGATTTGGCATCAACGCTAATCTCAGCAATAGGTAATAAATTTTCTAATACTTTGTTTTCATCTGCGCGGTAGTGATCGCGAATGGTTTGACGAATGGTACTTTCAGCTTTAAGTGAGCCAGTAAATAGCATGTTGTCACCTGTAATAATGATGTAATTATAAAGTTAATTGCTGCGGTATTTTACTGAAAACTTTTCAGTATTACGGGGTGTATTTTGCTAAAATACCGTATTATCTACTGAAAAAAGTCCAAATAACCTTAAAAGGTACTGCTAGATGGTGACGAACAAAACCCGCACATTAGATCGTATTGATTTAACTATTTTAGACACTTTGCAGAAAGAAGGACGTATTTCGAACGTTGAATTGGCCAAACGTGTCAACTTAAGTGCAAGCCCCTGTCTTGATCGCGTAAAGCGCCTAGAAACCGAAGGTTACATTGAAAAATATGGCGCGACGTTAAATGCAGCAAAACTAAAATACGGTATGTCAGCGTTCATTCAGGTAACTCTTGATAGAACTACAGGGGACGTGTTTAATCGTTTTCGAGACGAAGTGGTTAAAATCAAAGAAGTTGCTGAATGTCATATGGTGGCTGGTGGTTTTGACTATCTGCTGAAATTACGTTTCGAAAACATGGATGCCTATCGGGAAGTGCTGGGTGTTATTGTTGAACTTCCTGCGGTGTCGCAAACGCATACTTACGTGGTGATGGAACACGTGAAAAAAGATTCTGGTGTGCCAGTAATAGAGTAATGCTAATCACAAGCGTTCGATATCTATCAAATAGCCAACTGAGTTTTATGTATAAGCCTTACGTCCCATTCGCTCTGGTAATTTCAAAATAGTCACTTTATAGTGCCATGGTCATTCAACGAGAAAAATTACTATGAAGAATTTCCCTGTCAAAGCATCAGCAGCATTGTTGATGGCTGCAGGTCTGTTTGGTTGTAATCAAGCAACTGAGACGGCAGCAACACCCACTTATCCGCAAGTAAAAGAAGAAAATATCAAAGCGCACATTGCTTTTTTAGCTGACGACACGCTAGAAGGCCGCGACACAGGCAGTGACGGTTACCAAATTGCCGCAAACTATGTCACGTCTTATTTCAAACAGTACGGGTTGACCCCTATGGGGGAGCATGGAAGCTTCGAACAAGTAGTGACTTTCCGCAAAGCGTTTTTACAAGAAAATGGTGCGGGGCTGACTATTAAATCTGATAGCGGCGAACACCAGCTTACTTATCCGAGTGAGTTTATCGCCAGTGGCTCAGCATTAAATACGTCGTCTGCTATTGAGTCTGAAGCAGTGTTTGTCGGATATGGTGTGGTAAATAAAGAATTTGGTTTAGATGATTATGCCGGCCTAGATGTAAAGGGCAAGGTTGTTGTCATGCTTACCGGTCGCCCAGACTCGTTGCCATCTGAAGAAGGTGCTCATATTGGCTCTTCACGTGAAAAAGCACGTATAGCTGCTGAGCAAGGTGCGGCAGGTGTTATCACATTGCATACGCCAAAACGCGAGAATGTCCGTAAGTTTGAAGTATCGGCCAAGTATGCTGAAGGTCCGCGTTACAGCTGGTTAGATAAAGACGGTAACCCGTACGGCTCATATCCAGAGCTTAAAGGTGGTGCGTATGTAAGCCATGAAGTTGCAGCGCCATTGTTTGAAGGTGCACAGATGTCACTTGAAGATATCTTCGCACTAGATACCGACAACAAAGCAATTAAGGGATTTCCACTTAAAGCAACGGTAGCGTTAACTAATGAAAGTCGTCACGAAGAAATAACTAGCCCAAATATTGTTGCCGCGATTGAAGGCAGCGACCCTACCTTAAAAGACGAGTACGTGGTCTATAGTGCCCATCTTGATCATATTGGTGTGCATGAGCATAGCGAACATGACGATAAAATTAACAATGGTGCATTAGATAACGCATCAGGTGTGTCTATTTTATTGGAAACTGCCCGCATGCTATCTGGGATGGAAAACAAGCCTAAGCGTTCTGTGCTATTCGTTGTAGTGACCGGTGAAGAAAAAGGCCTTTTGGGGTCTAGCTATTACGCACAAAACCCAACGGTACCGGCAAGCAAAATGGTGGCTAATGTAAATCTTGATATGCCGCTTATTTTATACCCATTTGCAGATGTTATTGCCTTTGGGTCAACGCACTCAACACTGGGTCCAATTGTTGAAACGGCAGCGCAAAAAATTGATATTTCGTTGAGTGAAGATCCGATGCCTGAGCAAGCATTATTTACCCGCTCTGATCATTACAGTTTCGTAAAAGCGGGTGTACCATCAGTATTTTTGATGACTGGCTTTAAGTCAAAAGATCCTAATATCGACGGTGGCAAAATGTTCCGAGAATTTTTGACGACGCATTATCACAATCATAGTGATGAAATTGATTTGCCAATTCGTTATGACGCAGCGGCGTCTTTTGCTGAGGTTAACATGATGATCGGTTTAGAAATTGCGAACCAAGCAGAGCGTCCAAAATGGAATGACGGTGACTTCTTTGGCAAGACATTTGCCCAGTAGTTAACCACGCCAAATCCTGATAAAAGCGCATGCGATTGATTCCGTGCGCTTTTTTATTTCAGTTAGTATAAAGTAAAAGAAATGCTAAACAGGACGCTAATTTATGCAAGCATATGACTATGCCAAAGAAGCCGTAGGTTCTTTTGCACTGCCGGATGCAGTGTTTAAGGTGCAAAAATTAATGGAAGATGAGAGTTCTACAGCGGAAGATTTTGCTAATGTCATTAGCGTTGACCCGTCAATGACTTCTCGCTTGTTACAAATTGCCAATAGCGCTATTTATAGTTTTGAAGGGCAAATCAGCACGATTTCTCGTGCAATTACTATTATTGGTACACAGTCAATTTACAACATGATGCTGGTTGATGTTGCAGCCTCGGCATTTAAAGAGTTTGGCAACCAAGCTATTGACTTAAAACGTTTTTGGCGGATGAGCGTGTATTGTGGCCTAGCGTCAAAAAATCTCGCCATCACTGCTGGTATTCGGGACATTGAACGAATATTTGTCGCTGGTTTGTTACAAAACTTTGGTGAGCTCATTGTAGCCAAAGCGAGCCCAGAGCTTGCTGCAAAATGTGAACAATACGGTGCGGGTCAGTTACCATGGGAAATACAGCAAGAGATACTGGGTTTTACCTACACCGATGTAACGGCTGAGTTGCTAAAATTATGGCAAATCCCTGAAAAAATCATCTTGCCAGTAAAGCACTTTAACGAAGCACGTGATATTCAAATCAACAAAGACGTTAAAGTGATGTATTTGGCCTCTCGCCTAGCGCTTGTTGATTACCACCCAGAATTGTTTAGCTATGGTGATATTGTCGACGAGTCTATGTGTTCAATGCTCAAAATCAGTATCGACGAGCTCGCGTCCGCCGCTGAGTTTGCTTACGATGAAGTTGATAATATTTTGAAGATTATGGGCGCTAAATTCTTCGAAAAACCGCAATAAACGCTAATTTTTACAATTTAATGAAAAACTACGAAAGAGTTAGTTGATTGTTTCAACTGACTTTTTTAATGCTTTTCTAAACAACTGCTCAGATAACTATACAGTTTGCTTAAAAAGTGGACGAGGTAGGAGAAGACAAGAGGAAAAATCCTTGCTAGCATCGGGCGGGTTAAAAATTACAACAAAAGCAGTATCTAAGCCGCATAAATAAAATCAAGACAATAGCTTAGATGACTATAACTATAATTCAAGGAAACTTATGACCGCTCCAAGAGAACATTTTAGCTCCCGCCTGGGATTTATTTTAGCTGCGGCAGGGTCAGCCGTAGGTATTGGTAACCTTGTTGGTTTTCCAGTTAACGCTGCCAAAAATGGTGGTGGTGCATTCTTACTCGTCTATGCCATTTTTGTCTTCTTAATTTGTTTACCTGTGATGATGGCGGAAATGGCTATCGGCCGTAAAACACAGAAAGAACCTGTAGGCGCCTATAAAACGTTAAATAATGGTGGCAATGGTTGGAATATTGCTGGCTTGTTGGGTGTGCTGACACCATTTATGATTGCCGTTTTCTACATGGTGCTTACCGTTTGGATCTTTGGTTATATCGTGATGACCTTATCTGGCAACCTCGATTACTTGGCAACCCCACAAGCGTTTGGAGAATTTATCAATACCCCATGGGTATTTGGTGCGATGATTATTGTGGCTGCAATTGTCAATTTTATTCTCGTTGCAGGTGTAAAAGAGGGGATTGAGAAAGCGGCTAAAACGTTAATGCCTGCTTTGTTTGTAATGCTGGTATTAATGGTTATTTTCGTTTTAACACGTGATAACGCACTTGCTGGTGTTGCTTTCTTTATTATCCCTGACTTTGACAAAATCACACCATCGGTTGTCAACGGTGCGTTGTCACAAGCGTTCTTCTCTCTGTCGCTGGGTATGGGTATCTTAATCACCTATGGCTCGTATATCAGCAACAAAACGGACATCGTTGGTTCAGCTAAGCTAGTTGCAATCACTGATACTGCTGTAGCGTTTACCGCGGGTTTGATGATCCTACCGGCTGTATTTTCGTTTAACCCTGAGGTTAACCCTCAAGAGCTTAGCGATAGCTCGGTAAGTCTAATATTTACTTTCTTACCTAAAATTTTCTTAGCGCTACAAACATCGATTGGGTATGTAGCAGCAAGCGGTGTTGCAGCGTTCTTCTTCATTTTAGTGTTCTTTGCTGCGATTACATCGCTGGTATCAATCATTGAAGTACCTGTTTCTTACTTAGTCACTGAAAAATGCTACACGCGTAAAAAGGCGTTGTTCTCGCTTATGTTAACCGCAGGCTTATTAACGTTGTTTGCAACGGTATCTTTCGGCATGGTGAATTTCTTCACTGAATTTACCAGCTATGCAGGCGGTACGCGTTCATTCTTTGATGTGGTTTACGATGTGTTCTACGACACTATTCTGCCGCTGAACGGATTACTTCTTTGTCTATTTGTGAGTTACCGTTGGAAGAAACACAACTTATCGGAAGAACTAGCGACAGGTAATGAAGGATATAAGGGGTCATTGTCTGAGAAGTATATTAACTTCTCTTTGAGCACCTTTATCCCAGTTATCTTATTAGGTATTTTCCTAAATACCGTTGCTGTGAAGTTCTTTGGTTATAATATTTTTGGTTAGATAGCGCTTTAGCAAACGTTAAAGCTGACTAGAGATAAAGCCGCATTCTGTGTATGATGCGGCTTTTTTATATCTGATGTCTACGCTAACTCTTCGCTTTTCTGAGCCAAGAGTTGTGATTGTCTAAGCACTTCTATTGGAGCTCTATGTCTTCGCTTATTGAGCATATCGACTTTTCTAAATTGTCTGAAAGTCAGCGACTTTTCCATGGGCGTGGCCATGCTTACCCTGGCTTTGAGCATATTTGCATTGATTGGTATGAGCCACTGATACTGATAACGCTGTACAAAGAAGAATCTGTAGATGTCGTGAATACCCTTGCAAACCAGTTAATGGAAAAAGTCCCTGCATGTAAAAGCGTTCAGGTTCAACACAGGTGGCAAGCAAGAGCACCATTTACCCTTGTGCTAGGTGACGAAGTGACGTCGGTGGAAGCGTTGGAGTCAGGGTTGAAATACAATATTTCGCTAGGCAACGCACAAAACACTGGTCTGTTTTTAGATATGAAAAAGGGGCGTGATTGGGTTCAGGCAAACAGTAGCGGTAAGAACGTCCTAAATTTGTTTTCCTACACATGTGCCTTTTCCATTGCTGCTCATGCGGGCGGTGCAAATCAAATTGTGAATATAGATTTGAGTAAGGCTTCGTTATCGCGAGGACGTGATAATCACCATTTAAACAAACAATCGACAGACAAGGTTGTATTTCAAGGGCTAGACATCTTCAAATCATTCGGTCGCATTAAAAAGTATGGACCATATCAACTGGTGATTATTGATCCACCTTCTTTCCAAAAAGGTAGTGTGAATATCGAAAAAGACTACCATAAAATTGTTCGTCGTATCCCAGAATTTGTAAGCCCAGGTGGGCATGTGATGCTGTGTCTGAATAACCCTGATTTAACGGATGAATTTCTTACCGATATGGTGACAGAGTATTGCCCTGCACTGACCTACCGTGAACATATTTATCCACCGGAAGTGTTCAAAGAAGCGCAAAAGGGTCGGGGATTAAAAGTAATGATTTTTGATTATCTGCCAGATTGATTGGTTTTAAGGTTAGCGTAAGTAAATAGTTACTTACGCTAAATTCCTCTACCTAAAGACATTTAAACCCAAACGACACGTGCAGCAAGCGCCACTAAAAAGGCGCCCGTCACTTTATCAATAATATGACTGTTGGATTTTAGCTTTTTGAGGATAGGACCTCGGGAGAGCAGAAAAGTGACCATGCAATACCATAGTGCATCTATCCCACCAACGGTTGCGGTCATAATCATTTTTTGCGTCATGGTTGCATTTGCATCAACAAACTGACTGAATAAAGCTAAAAAGAATATAGCTAACTTAGGGTTTAAAAACGCGATTAAAAAACCATCTCGCCAGCCATTAACCTTTTTTACTTCAACTGACTTATCTTCCTCATCACTCAAATTAAGCTGTTGTTTTTTGCTCATCAAGGCATTGATACCTAAGTAAAGCAAGAAGGCTGCACCAGCATATTGAATCACTGAAAATAGGGTAGGTGACTGAACGAGGATAATGCCTATACCTGTTGTTGTTATTGCCGCATATAGCGCAACACCAATACCATGACTTATTGCGCTGGCATAACCAGCAGGCGCACCACCTGCTAACGTGTTTTTTACCACGAGTGCTAAACTAGGGCCTGGAGAAAGTGCGCCCATAATACAAATGGCGACAAGCGAGAGCCATAAATGCAGTTCCATTAATCTACCTTTGCTAAATGCCTGATACGAAGAAAACTGGCAAATCTTGGCACACCTTTGGATGTTTTACCACTGTATTTATAGGTGATGATACTACCTATTGGAGGCGGATTTATGCGTTCGTTGTCGTTAAAACCACTGCCAATTTTAAAGGTATAGCCATCACTGTTCTGTACCACAAGAGCCCCCATCTTATCGGTATATTTCCCCTTTCCTGGTAGATGCGCAATGACCTGTGCTTCAGCATCAAAAAATGGCTTTAGCTTCACAATATTGTTTGTGCGGCCGACCTCGTAAAGCGCATTTGCTTTGTGAAGCATAAGACCTTCACCGCCTGCCTCTACAGTGGCTAATAACCAAGAATCAAGGAGTGCGTTGTCTTTGACACGGTATTGCTCAATCATCTGTAGGTGTCGATTATTCGCTTGAAGTACCGTTGCTTTCATGACGTTAATGCGTTCAGTGAAGTTTCCAGGGTGTCTAGGCACGTCGAATAACATGAACTTGATCGACTGCCATTCAAAGTCTTTCGCATACTTTTTTCGAACCACGGCAGACACTTGCTCAAATTTTCCTCGGTCGATCCATAACTCACCCTCCAAGGGGGATTTCGGCCAATCTTTAGTAAAAAATGCTGGCAAAGTGATCGTCCTGCCTCGTTTGGTATACATGGTTGTGCCATCCCAATAACCGCGTACGCCGTCTAGTTTTTCGCTGACCCAGTAGTCTCTTACGTCGACTCCTGGTTGATATTTCTTTGCGAGTTGCAAAAATAGTGGGTTGCTATTGAGGGCAAAAGCAGTTGGCAGGTATAAGAGCAGAAAAAGTGCAGCAATTCGCGAAAGGTGTTTTGATACTTCCATGATCATCTCTCTTCATAGGATTCCGTTCCTTTCTTGAAGCCTAGAACAAAAATGCATTTTATCAAGCTTGGTCTATACTCGTTATAGTTCATTGAAAAATAAGGAAGAACGATGATTAGGATGATCACAATACTCTTGGTACTGTCAACATTTTCACTGCCCTCTACAGCATACTCTGCAAAATGTAAGAGCTACAAAACAAAGCTAGAAACAATTCAGAGCAAGCAGCGACAAGGTAACTCTGTTAAACGCAGCAATAAGCTAAAAGAACAAGAACAAAAAGCCTTTAAAAAGTGGCGAAAATGCCAACAAGGTAAATTAAAATAATACGAATACTTGGTGTTTCTGGCTAATCTACGAACGAGCTATATTTCATCTTATTGAAAAATAATGAAAAAATCACTGGTCTTTATTTTGCTTAGTTAAAGCTAATTAACGATAAATTTGAGTAAAAAAGGATAGTGTGATGACTGAATCAGCAAAGAAGGTAGCGATTACAGTAGTTGGGGGATGTCTCGCGTTTATTGGCCTAATATTCGTCATTATACCTGGACCTGCGTTTTTGTTTTTGCCTGTAGGGCTCGCTATTTTGAGTCTAGAATACCCGCTAGCGAAACAGTGGTTGAAAAAGTGCCAACGATGGATGCGACAAGGTGCAGAGCAGATGGATAGATTTGTGGCAAAGTGTCGAAAGTAAAGCAAGTTTGAGCATCCGTGTGCTGGCTGTATGATGTTTTCCTTGAACATCAATGCTTTTATGCGTCCATGCATCCGCAGCATACCGTTCACCCTGAACATAAAAAAGCCGCAATTAAGCGGCATTTTTTATAGTTTCATGAAAGGAAACTTGGAAAGATTATGCTGCTTTGTGGTAGCTAGCTTTCATCGCAATATAGTCTTCTGATATCTTGCTTATGGTTTCACCACAGTATGGACGTAAGCCACTCAATACCATGTGTTTTTCACCTTGACCAATCTGTTTGCCGTTACTGAATAGGTTGAATCGAAGGCAGGCGTTGCCTCGTTTTCCGTCAATGCTGAGTGTTGTTTCTGCAAGTTCTAGTGACACATCAGTTACCGATAAATCGTCTAACGTCAGTGCCATGCTTTCGTACATGATCATTGGTCGTGCAGGGTTGATCATCACGTCATTCTTCGCCATTAAATCACATAGAATGTGCGGGAATGTGTGGCCAGAAAAGCCAACGTAAGCGCGAATTAATGATTCGATAAGTGTCGATGATGTGCTTTGTTCACCTGATGCTGAAACGGACATGTATGTTTTTTCTTTGTCGTCGCAAATGTCTGCATCAGCGTCTAGATTGCCTGGAAAGTGCAATGCAATACCATCAGTGACCATGCCAGAGAAGGTGAAACGCATGTTTTGGCTAATACCTGCAGTAGCTAGTGTGGTAGCGAATAAGAGGTCGCCCGGTACGCAAAAACGTTTAGCGTCTTCGTCATGTAATGGGTTGAAGTCGTCAGCGACTTGCTTAGCAAATTCACTCGCTTGTTTGCGGGTGTATGAAATTTTGCCGTCAGCAAGGTTAAAGAACTTTTCTACAAACATGGGTTGGTCACATTTACTACTAAAAAACCGGCGCATTCTATCAGGTGTTACTCGTTAAAGCTAAGAGCAATTAACTGGGCAGACCAGTAAAAACAAGGGTTCTAGCGAACAGTTGTGCAATTTACTTGAGAATGTTGCTGTTGAAATTATCAACAAGTTTTTCTTTTTTGTATTTCGGTAATTGCTTGAGTGTGTATTCTCGTTGGCAAGCGGAAGATCGGTCTGGGTGCTTTTCCGCGTATGCTAGTGATACAGGTCGCCTTACACGTGTGTACTTAGCACCACGTTTATTACATTGGTTATGTTCGTGAATTCTTCGTGATAATTCTGTTGTCACGCCGCAATACAAGCTATTATCGGCACACCGCAGTAGGTACACAAACCAATCTTGGCTAGTCAATATTTAACAATAAAGGTGATAAGTGATGGCAGAGAATAGTATTGTAATCAATGCCAATTGTCACCTTTACTATCGTGATATTGAGTTCTCGGCAATTCGGGCCCAAGGCGCTGGCGGACAACATGTTAATAAGGTATCAACAGCGATACATTTGCGATTCAACATTTGGGCGTCCTCCTTGCCTGGTGCCTACAAAGTGCAATTGGCTAAATTTGCTGACCATCGAATAACAGATGACGGAATCATTGTCATTAAGGCTCAGAGCAGTCGCAGCCAAGACAGAAATAAACAAGAAGCAATTGATAAGCTTGTTGAGTTGATAAAGTTAGCGACTAAAAAACAAAAACGGCGCATTGCCACTAGGCCGACTAAAGCCTCAGTAAAACGCAGATTAACGAGTAAAAAAACGCGCAGCCAAGTGAAAGAAACACGAAAAAAAGTACAGTTTTAGGTAATAGGTATGACAATAACTGAAATAGGCCCTCTACAAAAACTTATCGGTGAGCGAAAGGAAACTGGAGACATAGAGTACATTCTGCCCATTGGCGAACAACGTATTCCACTGGCACCACTTTTGGGTAAAGAGCTTACGTTAATTTATCACCAAGAGATTCGCTGCAAGCATTGTGATAGAAAAACTAAAAAAAGCTATTCACAAGGCTACTGCTTTCCGTGTATGCAAAAGTTAGCGCAATGTGACATGTGTATTATGAAGCCTGAGACGTGTCATTTTGACAAAGGCACTTGTCGCGAACCTGAGTGGGGTGAGACAAACTGCATGATACCTCACTACGTTTATTTGGCTAATACCTCTGGCTTGAAGGTGGGTATTACACGTCACACACAAATCCCAACACGTTGGATTGATCAGGGAGCCACACAAGCATTGCCAATTTTTAAAGTCAGCACTCGTTTGCAATCGGGCTTAGTTGAAACGGCTTTGGCTGACTTTATTGCAGATAAAACGAACTGGCGCGCCATGCTTAAAGGTGATGCCGAACCTATTGATTTAAAACAGAAGGCTCAAGAACTGATCCCACAGATTAGTGCGCGGTTACAAGATATTCGCTTGAGGTTCGGTGAAGATGCGGTTGAGCAACTCGATGAGCCTGTGGTAGATTTGCGTTACCCTGTTGAGCAGTATTTGAATAAAATCAGCTCCTTTAATTTTGACAAGCAACCGATTATTACGGACACCTTACTTGGCATTAAAGGGCAGTATTTAATTTTCAGTACAGGTGTTATTAATATGAGGAAGTTTACCTCGTACCATATAAGTGCAGAATTTAATTAAAAAATTCCTGTTTTAAAATGATTGCTACTATACTAGTTAGCATCATCTAGACACGACTGTTGTGATTAGCAAATGCAGGAGTGGAGAGGCAAACGGGACGCTTGAATCTTCACTGCCAGCACCAGCTAACGTCAATACTATTATTAGGAAACTCGTATGAAAGCGGTGGAATACGCAGAGAAAGCGAATGAAATTTTTGTCTTGTCAGATTCATTTATTCGCATTAAAGAATTAATTGATGATGAAACATCAACAATTGATGACATTGCAGAAGTTATCCTGATTGATCCTGCGCTATCGGCAACCATCCTTAAATTAGCCAACAGTTCATTTTTTAATTATCCGGGCAAAATTGACACGATTTCAAAAGCTGTTTTAGTGCTAGGGATCACTGAAGTCTATAACCTGGTGATTGCTTACTTCACAACAGATGCGTTTAAGTCGTTAGATGCCGACGCTAAATTTTTAGAAGAGTATTGGGAGTGCAGTGTTGACTGTGCTTTGCTGATTAAATACCTCGGTGAGGCGTTAAAAGTTCCACATGCTGAACGCTTATTTATTCTCGGTTTGTTACATAACTTGGGTGAACTAGTCGTTAAGCAGTTTATGCCAGATTCTATCGACGGCTGTTATGGAAAAACTCTCGATGTGCCGCCGTGGGAGTTACAACGAGAAACGCTAGATTTTACATTTGGTGAATGTACAGCTGAGTTGTTAAAACTTTGGCAATTACCGTATTCGTTAATCGAACCTATCCGTTATCAAGACGAACAAAATATAGGTGAGCTGTCGGTTGAGACGCAATTGTTGTACGCTGCTAAACGCATAATGCTGCATACAAGCCGCTATGACCGTGAAGCACTAGACAAAATATTATCAGCAGAAGATATAGAGACGATTGGTTTAGATAAAGATGTGATTCGAAGCGCAATTAACTACACCGACATGGAGCGCTTAGGCGTTTTATCTGTATTGAAACCAAGCTCATTGATGATTTATTAAGAGCAGATGATGCATTGAGTAGAAAGCCGACATTGATGTCGGCTTTTTTGTGGCTGTTGTAACGTAAATGTCGCTTTTTACTGTTGCCAATGTATCCCTTGCTATGAAAACTTAATTTTCTGCAGCAACGGATGATAAATAATGGTGGCGATGACGATGTATCCACAGGCAATCGCTAATTGAATAATCCTAGTGTAGAACTTTGTATCTACATCACTTTCACTCAAACTTGCGGTAGCGATTAAGATAAATACCGTGGTCAGCGCCATTCCTGCTAGCGGAGCAAGTTTATGTTCGGTGCAAATATAGTGTGCTAGAGACATGGTTAAAAGTGCGCTCATTAACACTAAGAACTCCACTTTTGGTACAGCGATAAGCAGCAAGTATAAGCATATCGCAATAACACCACCTAAAGTATTTCCCAGCAGTATGCCTGCGCTGCCTTTAATGCCCGATGTGACATCTGGACTCAGTGCTAAAATGGCAATGAACATCAAGATAATCATTGAACTGTTTAGGTCGAAGAAGAAGAAAAAGCATAATGCAGGCAACACTATCAAGGTGCTCAAAGCAGCCATTCGCGCGCGTACAACCTTAGGTGCAAGCGCAATTTTGGCTTTCAATGGAAGCTCTCGATTTTGTGGATCCGGAATTAACTGATACATGACAAAGGCAATAAAAACACTGCCTACACACGAAAACAAAAAGCCGTTGATAAAAGACTTTGCAAGTTCGTCATGAACAATAGTTAGCATTGGTATAACGATAAGCGCGATCAATGTCATCAACACCGCTAACTCATTGCCACCTGATTGGTTCCAGTAACATAACCAGAAAATCAAGACTGTCATCACCAAAATAAACACTACCGGATAAGGCAAGAAAAGCTTGGTGACGACAATACCGGTAAAAAATGCCATGACAATTATCACAACAATAGCTAAAGCCAACTTCAATGGTAGCGACGGTTTGGTATTGCCTAAGAATTTAGTGACTAAAATAGGAAGCAGAAATGAGAAATCCCAAGCAACGGTAAACGCCAATGCAACAGCTATCACTGTACCGATAGTAAAACGAATTGCACAGGCGTCGTATATGCTCAATGGCTTACGCTCGGCTATCAAAGTTGCCTCTAGCTTACTTTATTAGTGAACATAAGACACAAGAGTTACCAGCCATATCCACACTTTCCCCAATGCGTTCATCACGAAATTTCCGCCTGTATAGGTAATAATGTCAGCTTGACCGCCTTCGCGTCTAAACCCACGAGAGTTATCGTCAATAAATTTGATGAACACGGTAAACCGTTGTGGATCGCGCATCCAGCCTTCTGGTTCTTCTGGTTTGGATAGTTCTCCTGGTTTACTGTTATCAAAGCTAACGCCGTATCCAATACTATGTACTTCGCCTTTGAATACTGTGCCAGGTGCTGAATCTAAGGCAATATCAACCGGATTACCAACTTGCATATTACCGAGGTTATTCTCTTTGTAAGAGGCTTCAATCCAAACATGCTCTGTCGCAATAAAAGTCATTATTTTCTGGCCTTTGGAAGCATAGTGGCCAATATTTATTTTTGCGTAAGATACAACACCGTCGCTCGGTGCTCGCACTTTAGTTCTTGCTAAATCAAGTTCGGCTTTGCCTAAATCAGCAAGCGCTGATTGCACTTTTGCATTGTCTTGGCCTACTTGTCCTAGTGTTTGTTGTGCTTGTACATAAGCTGCTTGGGCATTGACTACTTCGAGCTTGGCTTGTTCAACAGCGCCGCGTGTTCTATCGGCTTGAGATTTTGAAACGACGCCTTCATCTTCAATGGCAAAAATACGCTCCGCTTCAATCTGTTTGGTGTTTAAGTCAGATTTTGCTTTTTCTAAGCGTGCTTTAGCCGAAGCAACTGCAGCGGTATTAGCACCAACTTCTTGCCCGGCTAGTTCAAGTGCTGCACGAGCTTGCTCAACGGCAAGTAGATAGTCTTGGTCATCAATTTCAAACAGAATATCCCCTTGCTTGACCGGTCTATCACCCGCAACATGAAACTTTTTCACTACACCAGAGACTTCTGGCGCAATAGGAATCGTAAACGCTCTAACACGCGCCTGTTCTGTCATTGGTGTGACTCTGTCAGCCACTACGTACCAGACAAAATAGAGCAAGGCTGCAATAAGCAGACGAATAGTAATTTTACGGGTTTTTTCTAGCTTATTGCTGTCTTCTATCGTCGTTGTGTTTTCTTCAGACATCTGTGCTCTTTTCCGCTGCTATATTTGGAGTTTGTGCTAACCAATCCATCATTAATTGGTACGCCAATGCGAGAATAACCGCACCGATAAATAGACCAATGATACCTGCTGATACCATCCCGCCAATTGCGCCTAGTAGGATAACGAGCATAGGAACATCTGTTCCTCTGCCAAGCAACAAGGGTTTCAGAAATGCATCTGCACTGCTTACAATCAAGCTATACACGAGAAAGATGACCGCAGGAGTTGGATCTGCGACAGAGAAATAGTAAGCCGACACTGGGCCTAAGATCAGGATAGGTGGTAGTTGCATGATGGCAACAATTAAAACGAGTAACGTCCACAGACCGGTTAATGGAATATCCGCAACAATTAAACCAATTGCCGCTAAAAATGCCTGGATGGCCGCTATACCTAAAACCCCCTGTGCCACACTGCGAATTGTAGCAATAGAGTTGGTTACGGCCTCTTCACCTTTTTCATTCATCAAACGTCTGAAAAACGCTTTCACTCCCTGATGACAACTTTCGCTTTTGGTCATAAACACTGCAGCAATAATAAACGATATAATAAATTGACCAATCGTTGCGCCAAAGCCTGCAATCCCAGATAGCACCTTGCCGCTGTATTCTTTTATCTGTTCAGAGTGCTTGGTGAGAAACTCAGTTAAGTTATTCGACGCTTCAGACCATAAGACATGTGTTTTTTCGCCTATAAGTGGCCACTCTTTTACTTGTTCTGTGGGGGGGGGAACGACCAGAGTTCCCTCTTTGATTTGCTGGCTTAGGTTTGTACCTCGCTCTATTGCTGAGGAAGAGAACTGCCATGTAGGTATTACCATGATGGCAATTGCAATAACGGCGATCAGGCCAGAAGCTAGGCTTTTTTTACCGCCCAAAGATTTAGACAGTTTCAAACATAAAGGGTGCAGTGCTACAGCTAATATCGCGGCCCAAATGATGGGCGTGACAAACGGTTTTAATATGTCGTAACACCAAGTGGCGAGTATTGCTATTGCCCCCACTTTAATGGCCGCGTCGATATAACGGCGTACGATAATTTTGTCTTCTGAAGTAAGCGTTTTATCCGTCATAGTAGCCCCTTTTTATTTGAAAAAGCTGTATGGTTTCGACAAGTGAATATCTGATACTCAAGCGATACCGTTATATTTGGTAAGTGCATAAGAACATGCAGTCGAGTTGATTTGCACAATAAGCAGATGGCATGGAGTTTAGTCAAAAGTCTAAAGTAGCTTTTCATAACGCCTGAAACCCTTGTTGTTCGTATTATTGCTCGAGGTCGTTCAATTTCTAATCTACCTAAATTCCTGAAAAAACAAAAGTTAAATCTATGAGCTCGGATTGGACGGGAGTATTGGTGCATCAAATAGGTGCGTGATCAAAAATTGTGCGCACCAAAATGGTGCCTACGAATTTTAGTGTACTCACTCTATTTTGCTAAGTTGTTGTTTTATAAAGATGAAAAATGATTGGCATAGTGATTGTTTTACCTTGTTACAAATAACATAGGGGAATCATTATGAAGTTAGTTAACGCAATCATTAAGCCATTCAAGCTCGATGATGTCCGAGAAGCTATCTCAGAGATCGGGGTTGAAGGTTTAACAGTCAGCGAAGTGAAAGGTTTTGGCCGTCAAAAAGGCCACACTGAGCTTTACCGTGGCGCAGAATATCAAGTCGACTTTTTACCAAAAGTAAAATTAGAAATTGCTGTGAATTCAGATGTTGTTGAGCGTTTAGTAGAGGCGATCAGCAAAGCGGCTTATACCGGCAAAATCGGCGACGGTAAAATTTTCGTTTACGACCTTCAGCAAGCAGTACGAATTCGCACAGGCGAATTAGATACTCAAGCCATCTAAAATAATTATAAGGGGATAGAAATGGAAGAGTTAGCAAAAGTATCTACCAGCGTAACTGAGTTACGTTTTGCGTTGGATACGTTTTATTTCTTAATTTCGGGTGTACTAGTAATGTGGATGGCGGCTGGTTTCGCTATGTTAGAAGCTGGTCTTGTACGCTCTAAAAACACGACAGAGATTCTTACTAAAAACGTTTGTTTGTATGCGATTGCTTGTGTGATGTACCTACTTATCGGTTACAACATCATGTACGTAGATAACGCAGAAGGTGGTATTATTCCTAGCCTTGGCGCATTAATTGGTACTCAAGCAGCAGACGCTGATCACTCTTTAGAATCAGATTTCTTCTTCCAGGTAGTATTCGTAGCAACTGCTATGTCTATCGTATCTGGTGCAGTGGCTGAGCGCATGAAGCTTTGGTCTTTCTTACTGTTTGCAGTCGTACTGACTGGTATTATCTACCCAATCGAAGGTTACTGGACATGGGGCGGTGGTTTCCTTTCTGAAGCTGGCTTTAGTGATTTCGCAGGCTCAGGTATTGTTCACATGGCAGGTGCTGCAGCAGCATTAGCAGGTGTTTTACTTCTTGGTGCACGTAAAGGTAAATACGGCGCAAACGGAGAAATCTACCCAATTCCAGGCTCAAACATGCCACTTGCAACCTTAGGTACATTCATTCTTTGGATGGGTTGGTTTGGCTTCAATGGCGGCTCTCAGCTAATGGTATCTGACGTTGAAAACTCAACGGCTGTTGGTCAAATCTTCCTTAATACCAATGCAGCAGCAGCGGCAGGTGCAGTAGCGGCATTATTGCTTAACAAAGCGGTATGGGGTAAAGCAGACCTTACGATGATTCTAAACGGCGCATTAGCAGGCCTTGTTGCTATCACTGCTGACCCACTTTCGCCATCACCACTATTTGCTTCTCTAATCGGTGCATTAGCAGGTGTGTTAGTTGTATTCTCAATCGTTGGCTTCGACAAAGTGAAAATTGATGACCCGGTAGGTGCTATCTCTGTTCACGGTGTAGTTGGTTTCTTCGGTGTTATGGTTGTACCTTTCAGCAACGCAGACGCAAGCTTTGGTTCACAGCTATACGGTGCATTAGTTATCTTCGGTTTCGTATTTGTAGCAAGCTTAGTGGTTTGGACAATCTTGAAGAAAACTATGGGTATCCGTGTTAGCGATGAAGACGAATACAACGGTGTTGATAAGTCAGACTGTGGTATTGAAGCTTACCCAGAGTTCGTTTCGGTTAATAGCTAATCGCAACAAACCATAAGAAAAATAAAAAAACTTTATATTTAAGCAGCCTAAGGGCTGCTTTTTTTCGTATTAAAACAAATAAAAATTGTTGGAATATAGTTCAAGCAATTCAAATTTGTGTAGAATTAACCGTTAGTTATTAAGCAAAGTGATGTGAACAATATGGCGAGAGAGCAATTTGGCATATGTGCCGAGCCGAACTTACATGGTACTTACTTACTGTTTAATGCGTTAGATGATAAAAATGCATTTATCCGACAGGCACTGTCGCGAATACCCGCTATGCTTGATCATTACGCCGACCAGTTTTCAGAAGCGAATTTATCGGGTGTTATCGCAATTGGTGCTAATTACTGGGATGAACTCTGCCCTGAAGGTCGACCCAAGCACCTGACTTCTTTTCCTACGATGCAAAGTGATGACAGAATCGCACCCGCAACAAGCGGCGATATCTATGTAGAAGTACGTAGCGACCGTTCTGATGTGAATCACATTGTTAGTACTAAAATCATGGAGTTTTTGGCTGATAGCGTGGAGCTTATTGAGCAAACACGTGCCTTTCGCTATTTAGATGGCCGTGATTTAACGGGGTTTGTTGACGGTACGGAAAATCCTCAAGGTAAAAATCGCCGCACGGTAGCTTTGGTTAATGAAGAAGATGACCCTGAATTTGCTGCAGGTAGTTACTTGCATATACAGCGTTATCGTCACAACATGAAGTTGTGGAACATGCTCAAAGAAAAGGCACAAGAAGATATTTTCGGTCGTACTAAGGTTGATAACGTTGAGTATGCCAGTGAAGACAAGCCGCTAACCGCTCATACCAAGCGCACTAGTTTAAAAGACGATGATGGCAAAAGTATCGAGATCCTTCGCCAAAGTATGCCATATGGAGATATGAAGGTGCAGGGGCTATTCTTTGTGTCTTACTGCCATTCACCAGAGCCTTTCACCTTAATGCTGAAAAGTATGATTCAAGGCGACGGAGAAGGACATTTTGACCACATGTTGAAATATACCGAAGCTCAAACTGGCGTTGCGTTTTTCGCGCCGAGTTTGAACTTTTTGAAATCTTTAGCGGATAACTAACGAAGCTTACTTGAGCCGAACACCGTTTGGCTCAATCACAACTTTACCTTGCTTCATTAGGTGTCCAATCGTTTGCTTGAATGCTTTCTTACTGACACCGAAGACTTCGCTTATCTCGTCTGGTGACGATTTATCGTGTAGCGGGCAATAGCCCTTATTGTTTGCCAAATAGTCCAAAAGTATTTGGCTGAAGTCGTTAACTTTACCTTTACCGCTGCGCGCCAACTGTAAATCAATACGACCATCTTCACGCATCTTTTTGATGTAGCCCTTCATTTTCTGGCCAGTGCGCAACTGTTGGTGGACTTCAGTTTTATATATTAATCCCCAATGCTTATTGTTAACTATGGCTTTAAAGCCTAAGTCAGTTCGGCTACCTATGGTGAGCGAAACTTCTTCGCCATTTTTGTAGTCTGCTGGCCAGACATCCAGATACTTGTCTAACTTGCTCGAGGCGACTAATCGTTCTGTCCGCTGATCAACATAAATATAGACAAGGTAGCGCTTACCCACTTCCATGGCTTTATGCTGATTGTTGTGTGGAACCAACAAGTCTTTTGGAAGTCCCCAATTAAGGAAAGCACCGAGTTTATTGGTAGCCACACATTCTAATGACACAAACTCGCCTGCTTGCCCATAGGGCTTTTCAGTAGTAGCAACAAGGCGGTCAAGTGAATCTACATAGAGAAACACATCGACTAACGTTTCTGGTTGAAGGTCTGGAGATGTGTAGCGGTTTGGCAAAAGAATTTCGCCTAATTCATCGCCGTCCAAATATGCACCATTTGCACTTAACGCAATTACAGGAAGGGTATTAAATTTGCCAATATCAGCCATAGCGGGTCTTTTGAAAGGTAAAGTGCCGCTATTTTACCTAAGCTAGCGTGTCATTACACCTGCTATTGTAAGGCAAGGTCTTTTGCTTTGATGTATTCGGCCTGACGCAAATGTAGTAGATCGCCAATTTTGCGGATCACATGTTGTTCAATAGCGGCAACTTCACCATCTGCTTTCGCTAATTGCCATAGCAAACTGACCATTTCAATTTTTTGCTCGGGTGAATATTGCTGATTTAAGATAGACGTGAACCGATAAAAGTCAGTCGCGTTTTCACTCAATGCTATGGCATGTTCCATAATGTCGTCGACTTCTAATGGCGTTAGAGAAAACGCAGACATTAATAACGTCGCCATGGTTTGTTGTTCATCGTCCGTAATCATTCCATCCGCTTTCATCACTTCGACCAACAATACAGATACAGCCATGTCTATTGTAAGTTCAGCTTCTGGAACTTGGTCGGCTTGCTCAAATTGTTGAAAAAAAGCTTTTATTTTACTGATCATGATGCGACTTCTTATTGGCAGATAAAAGATTGAACTAATGACATTACATTAAAATAGTAACCGAGAGGCGAATAGGATCAATAGTCACTCAGTGAAACATTGTTTCAGCATGTTATCACTCAATGGTTGTTAATTGTTTTGTAAGTAATATACTATGGATAAATAAATGACAGCGTTGTCATGTGTCTAACAACTTTTCGTAAAAATACGATGCTGTGTGAAAGCTACGACAACAGGTGCTTGTAAAATCTGATGACCAATAAAGAAATAAAACCCGCCACGCCCAAGAAACGCCTGTTATCTGTGGATGCTCTACGTGGCTTTGATATGTTTTGGATTATGGGGGCTGAAAAGCTGTTTATCGCATTGTTTTTCATCACCGGTTGGTCGATGTTTAGCACGCTTGATGGGCAGATGAAGCACGCCTCTTGGCATGGCTTTACTGCATACGACCTTATTTTTCCTCTATTTATCTTTCTATCTGGTGTCAGTATTGGATTAGCAGCAAAATCAATAAACACTTATGACCCTCCAAAACGAAAAGCACTTTATAAGCATGCGTATACAAGACTTGGCCTGCTTTTACTGCTAGGCATTGTTTATAACCATGGTTGGGGAACAGGTATACCAGCAGCCCCTGAACAGATACGTTATGCGAGCGTTTTAGGGAGAATTGGTATAGCGTGGTTTGTGGCCATTATGTTGGTTTGGCACTGCAGTGTTCGAACACAGTGGCTAACGTCTATCTCATTGCTTGTGGGTTATTGGTTGGTACTTCGATTTATTACAATAGGCCAATATGGTGGCGGCGACTATAGCGCAGAATTTGCATTAAACGTGTGGTTTGATCAAACACTTTTACCTGGCATTACCTACCGCGATGCCCCGATGGATCCCGAGGGGATTTTGTCTAACATACCTTCGATTGTAAATGCGATGGCGGGCGTATTTATTGGGCGACTAATAAAACAGCTTCAACTGTTTCCTACCAAATTGATTGGTCTGCTAGTTGTGGCAGGATCATTATGTCTCGCTGTAGGGGTAGCGTGGGGACAGATATTTCCCATTAACAAAAGTTTGTGGACGTCCAGTTTTGCATTAGTCACCATTGGCCTAAGTGTCTTGATACTTGCTCTTTTTTATTGGCTTATCGATGTACTTGAGTGGAAACGTTTAGCAACTTGGTTTGCCGTTATCGGCATGAACTCAATTGTTATTTACATCAGTACCAGCATTTTTGATTGGCAGTTTTTGTCAAAAAGTTTGTTTGGTGGCATCGCCACTTTGTTCGGTGAAGGTGGCGCAATGTTACTAATTGTGTCTGGGACTCTACTTTTACAGTGGCTATTTTTATATTGGTTATATAAACGAAATATTTTTATAAAAGTTTAAATGTTGGTTTATTTAACTAACGTATTCTTTGAACGTTCACATTTTCACCAATAAAACGCTACCTAAGGGTAGCGTTTTATTTTCTTAAGTTTATGTAAAGTAAGAAAAAATTTTTTATTACTTATTATTTCAATGATCTGCACAGAATCGGCGCGCAATTTGTAATAGACGTTTACAACTTATACAAAGCTAATAACAGATATTTCGTTAACATTTACATATGTAAGTATTTTGTTGCAAGTATCGCAAGTGAGGGCAGAGCGGTGACACGGAAAAAGCAAATCATAGTACCCATTGTAGTTTTACTACTAGGCATTCTTACCTTCGTTGGTCTGGCAAGCATGAAGAAACCACCAGAAGAAAAACCTGCAGTAGATAACACTCCCATCGTAGCAGTTGAACCAGTCAACGTTGATGCAATGCATCTAACCGTGGGTTCATACGGCATTGTTAAACCTAAATATGAAACTGAGCTTATCGCACAAGTAAATGGTCAAATTGTTGAGTTAAATGACGCATTTGTTCGTGGTGGTTTTGTTTCTCAGGGCCAACTGTTAGCGCGTATCGACCCTAATGATTACGAAGCAGCCTTGATTGATGCGGAAGCTAATTTAGCGTCTGCATTGGCGTCATTAGAAACTGAACGTGCACAAGGTAAAGTGGCTGAACGAGAGTGGAAACGCATTCATGATGCTTCACCTACTGAGCTTTCGCTACGTAAGCCTCAGCTTGCACAAGAGCTAGCGAGAGTGAAAGCGGCGGAAGCTTCGGTATTGCGTGCTAAGCGAAACCTAGAACGCACCGAAATTCGCGCACCTTATGATGCCATGATTGAGTCTCGTGAAATTGGTTTGGGCTCATATGTTGGCGTCGGTCGAAATGTCGGTAAGTTACTTGCAACTGACATTGCAGAAGTTCGCCTGCCAGTTGCTGACAATCAACTAGAATTTTTAGAAAACCACGGTGAGCAATCAAATGTTGTACTAAACGGCGTGTTTGCTGGCAAGGAAATGCGTTGGAACGCAAAAATTGTGCGTAGCGAAGGTGTTGTAGATAACAAGAGTCGCATGAGTTATTTAGTCGCTCAAATTGAAGATCCGTATGCATTGTCAGATAAAAATAAAGAACCGTTGCGTTTTGGCTCTTATGTAAATGCTGAAATTTTTGGTGTTACGTTAGCGCAAGCGACAACTGTTCCGCGTTACTTAGTTGAAAATTCACGCGTTGCTATTTTAGATGAAGAGTCTAAGTTGCGTTACGTAGACGTTGATATTGTCCGCCAGGATGGTGCCAATGTGATTATCTCTGGTGGTTTACATCAGGGCGATCGCATTATTGTGTCTGCATTAGATTACCCAATTGACGGAATGGCGTTAGCACTTGAAAGTGACACAAATCTTGAGCAGCAAGAAAATGAAGATGTTACTAATACACAAGTCGCCAGTGTAAGCGAGTAAGGAGCGGCTCATGAGTAACTATACGCAAGCTCAAATAGACGATACCCATAAAGGCTTAATTGCATGGTTTGCACGCAATCCGGTTGCTGCAAACTTACTAATGGCATTCATCTTAATTGGTGGTTTATTGACTGCAAGTACCATCAGTAAGCAGATGTTCCCGCAAATTCAGATTAACTGGTTAGAATTCAATGCGTCTTATCCTGGTGCCGCTCCACAGGAGGTTGAGGAAGGCATTACGATCAAAATTGAAGAAGCGCTAGAAACCGTTCAAGGATTAGATCGTGTTATCACCTATTCGAACAGAAACAATTCTCGCGGTTGGTTTAGAGTCAATGAGGGGTATGACCCACAAGTGGTTCTTGAAGAAGTTAAATCGCAAATAGATTCTATTTCTTCTTTTCCTGAAGGTATGGAACGACCTGTTGTAGAACGTATCAAATATCGCCAAGAGGTGATGTATATCAGCCTATATGGTGATCTATCGTTCAAAGAGCTCAAAGCATTGGGTAAGAAAATTCACGATGAGATTCAGCAACAACCACTGATCAATATCTCAGAATTCTACGGTGGGCTAGGTTACGAGATTTCAATTGAAGTGTCTAAAGATCGCTTACGTGAATACGGCTTGAGCTTCCGTGATGTGGCTAACGCCGTGCGTAACTACTCGCGCAATATGTCAGCAGGACAAATTCGTGCAGAGAATGGCTATATCAACCTACGAGTGGAAAATCAGGCGTATCGTGGTCATGAATTTGAACAAATTCCAGTCATTACGTTAGAAGATGGCACCAAAATTTTGTTGGGTGATATCGCGACAATTGATGATGGTTTTCAAGAAGGCCTTCAATACTCAAAATTCAATGGCAAAAACTCAGTGACTTTCTTCGTGGGTGCTGCTGGTGATCAAAGTATTACTAGTGTTGCCAAAGTAATGAATGACTTTGTTGAGAAAAAGCAAAAGGAATTACCGCAGGGGGTGCAATTAGAGACATGGGTAGACTTAACGTACTACCTAGAAGGTCGCTTGGACATGATGTTAGACAACATGAAAAGCGGCGCTATCTTGGTGTTCTTAATGCTAGCAATGTTCTTGCGTATACGCCTAGCGTTCTGGGTAATGATGGGGTTACCGGTATGTTTCTTAGGTACTTTACTTGTCATGCCAATAGAGTTTGTGGATGTCACTATTAACATCATGAGCTTATTCGCCTTTATTCTTGTGCTTGGTATTGTGGTGGACGATGCCATCGTGATGGGGGAAAGTGCTCACGCGGAAATTGAAGACAAAGGACATTCAGCAGAAAGTGTTATTCGTGGTGTGAAGCGTGTCGCCATGCCTGCAACTTTCGGTGT
Source organism: Thalassotalea euphylliae (assembly GCF_042682785.1). GTDB lineage: Bacteria > Pseudomonadota > Gammaproteobacteria > Enterobacterales > Alteromonadaceae > Thalassotalea_F > Thalassotalea_F euphylliae. The sequence continues at coordinate 310,614 of NZ_JBHUIB010000012.1, forward strand.
ATTGACGACAATTGCAGCCTTTGTGCCTTTAGTCTTGGGCGACGGTCCAGAATCTGCTTTTGGTAAATCTATCGGTTTTGTGGTTATTTTCTGTTTACTGTTCTCACTCGTCGAGTCAAAGCTGATTCTACCTGCGCATTTAATCAGCATGAAGGTCAAGCCGGATAACCCCAAAAATCCGTTATATCGCATACGTGGTGCAATTGACCGCGGCATGAAGCGCACCATTGATAACGTGTACCGTCCAGCGTTAACTAAACTATTGAAATATCGTTACGGCGTAATGATGTTCTTCATCAGTATTTTATTGGTAAGCGCAGGTTTATATGCGGGTGGCGTAGTCCGTTTTATTGGCCAACCGAAAGTACCGCATGATTTCCCACGCATTACTATTGATATGAATACCGATGCAGCTGAGAAAGCGACTCTTTCGACAGTGTTAACGGTAGAGAGAATCCTGAAGCAAGTCGATAAAGATATCGAAAATGAATTTGGTCAGCCGATGATTGCTGATATGCAGGTTGATCTTCGTGGCCGCACGAGTGCCCGTATTATGGTTAAACTTGTTGAACCAGAAAATCGTGCAATGAATACGTTTGAACTTGCGGATAGATGGCGTAATGCTATTCCACAATTACCAGGGGTTAAGCAATTCACTATTGACGACAACTTATTTGGTGGTGGCCGTGAAGATGGTGATATTAGCTTTAGATTGGAAAGCCAAAGTGATGAACAATTACTTGCCGCGGCTCGAGAACTGAAAGCAAAACTTAACAGCTTAAAAGGTGTAGGAGATGTCAATGATAGCCGTCAAACCAGTGCTAAGGAAGTACAGTTCACGTTAAAACCTTTGGCATATAGCATGGGATTAACGCTATCTGATGTAGCGTCTCAAGTTGGTTTTAGTTTCTACGGCTTAGAAGCGCAGCGTATTTTGCGCGATGCTGAAGAAGTGAAAGTCATGGTTCGTTACCCACTTGAACAACGCAGTGCTGTAGGTCATGTAGAAGACGTAATGATTCAGGCACCAAATGGGGCTGAGTTGCCACTGTCTGAACTTGCAGACATTAGCCTAGTTGACGGTGTTACTAGTATTCGTCGAGAAAATGGTAACCGTACCATTAATGTGTGGGCGAGTGTTGATGCAGCGCAAGTAGAGCCGTTTGAGGTAACAAAGGAAATCCGAGACAACTATATCCCTGACTTGCTGCGCAAGTATCCACAAGTACGAAGTGAAGTGTCAGGACGTATCCAAGAAGAAATGGAAAGCGCGAGCAAACAGATGAGAGACTTTATTTTGTCACTGATGGTGATATACACCCTGTTAGCTGTGCCGTTGAAGTCATATTCACAACCATTGATGATTATGACCGTTATCCCGTTCGGTATTGTTGGTGCGACAGTAGGGCATATGTTGCTAGGTATGGACCTTAACGCTTTATCCATGTTTGGTATTATCGCGGCGGCAGGTGTAGTTATTAATGACTCGCTCGTCATGGTGGATTATGTAAATAACTCGCGTAAAGAAGGCATGGCACTGAAAGACGCCGTAATTTACTCAGGGTGTCGCCGTTTCCGTGCAATCATGCTAACGTCAATCACCACGTTTATCGGTTTAGTACCGATTTTGTTAGAAACCAGTATGCAGGCGAAAATGGTTATCCCTATGGCGGTATCATTGGCGTTTGGTGTGTTGTTTGCGACAGTGGTAACGCTTGTAATGATCCCTTCTCTTTACCTTGTTATCGAAGACATTCGTGGCTTATTTAAGCGTAAGAAAAGTGAAGATGTATCAAAAGGTGTTGAGGCAACACCAGCTAATACCTAAATATGAAAACAAGCAGTTGAAAAAAAAGGGGAATCGATGATTCCCCTTTTTGTTTGCGTGGAGATAACTTTTGGTGGTAAAACAGTGGTATTGCAGGGTGATTTACCTCGCTCAAATTCAGGTAGTACATGGTAGTTTCAAGTTTTACACAACAGCGCATAAGTGCAGACGACTTTGATGCCTTTAAAAGGGGGAAGCAAAGTGGTTTTGATGCCGCTTATCGAGCATATGCCAGCCATGTCTATTCACTGTGTGTCCATTTGATTTGTGATGAATCAACCGGCAAATTTATTGTCCGGCGTTTGTTTGAGGAAATGCTTTTTTCTCGTCATAAGTTTTCAACGCCAAAGCACCTAGGCGCTTGGCTAGAAGAAGCGGCGAAAATAGCGTGTCAATCTTATGTAACAGCGCTTGGTTCGGAACTGCAAACATCTGGCGATAAGAATGCGACGCCTCTGAATGATTTACCCTCAGGACAACGTGCCATGGTTTACAGTCATGCACTGCAAAATTTAAAGCAACAGGCGCAAACCAAATCATTGGACGATATAATTTCCATTAGCCCGCCAATAGGAAAGCCTAACAAGGGTTTCTTTGATTGGCTAAGGCGGTGGTATGGCCGTTGATTTGAACGAACAATTAGCGTGGCGCTTATCCAATGAGGAGTCTCTGAGGCTACTTGACGCGCCAGATCTAGCCGAGGATATTTGGCACAAGTATCAACTTAAACAAGTGTCAAAATTAATGTTGATGTTGTGCGTATTAGTTGTAGTAGGGATGAGCTTTTGGTTGAGGACTGCGCCCAATGCAGAACTCGCTATGCCCGATTACATTGCTAACAGCCATGAATATGAGCGAGAGCTAGCGAAGTTTAAAAGCACTGAACTGACTGATGCACAGCAAGCTATTGTCGCGAACTGGTATCATGAATTGTCAGTTATCGATCAAACGATAGAGCGTGGTAAAGGCAACTTATATAACGAGAAGTTGTGGCAACGCAGAACTAACATATTAAAAATTATGGTCGAGTTTTATACTCAGCCACTAGATCTTTACGAGATTTAAGGACCGTTAATGAAGTATTGGCTTTATGTATTGTGTCTGAGTTGCTTGCCTGCGTACGCTGGTGAGCTTAAGTCATCACAATCGAAAGAAATTGCGGAACAATTAGTACGCACCATTAATGAAAAAATTGCTGAAATTACGGCTCTAGAGCTGGCGGAAGGGGTGCCGATTAAAGATATCGAGATAAACCTCTCACAAGCAAAAAGGTTTGATACAGGGCGTTTTGGTGCCATTTTGGATGCAAACGTTACAGGGCGAGTGGTGAGTGTCACGCCGCGCAGTCAGGCTTATGAATTGGGTTTGCAAAGTGGCGATATCATCAAAAAAATTAATGATAAAGCATTCTCTGAAGCGGCAAAAACAGGTTTTAAAGAACTACAGTATCTTAAACGGGATACATCGGTTGTCATGAAAGTCGACAGACTAGGAGATGTCATCACGTTATCAGCTACCCTTAAAGCGCGCTATATTCCACAATGGCAACTCAATAGCACAGAGTGGATTGATGATGTCACTGATAATATCCAATTTGCCCACATACCATACTGGGATCAGGACTTGAACTCTCCGATATTTTCGAGTGCTCAAGAGCGGTTAGCATCAAGCAGTAATTTCGATAACGATTGTGGACAAATTATCGTTGTAAATAGTGTTTCAATAGCCCCACCAAGATACAGCGGTTTAAAAACGACGACGGTTATTAAGTCATTGAATGATCAACCTTGGATAAAAGACGGCAGCCGGACACGTGTAAGTGTTGGTAAGCACCAGTTAAGAATTGGTAATAAATATGACTTACCTAAAGAGTTTAAGGATTACACGGTTAACGTGAGAGCAAATACCAACTACTACATCGCTTATACACGAAATCAGAGCTGGGTTGATGACAGTGGCAAAGCACTTGAGTTAGGTAAATATACCGGCCCCGTTATTTGGAAGACGACTCAGCAGTCATGTGAAAAATGATAAAGAAAAAGCCAACATAAAGTTGGCTTTTTGATTTTAGTGCTTTAGCGATGAACTATTTTACACCCAATTCTTTCAAACGCTCGTCTAAGTATGTGCGTTGAGTGTGTCGTTCAGACAAGCGAACTTCATCTCTAGGATGTAAGAAAAGCGGTAGTGAAATACGAGACTTGGTCGAGCCTTTACCTGTTGGGTTGATGACACGGTGGCTGGTTGACGGAAAGTAACCACCACTCGCTTCTTGCAGCATATCACCAATATTAATGATTAAACTACCGAAGTCACATGGTACGTCGGACCAAGTGCCATCTTTCAATTTAACTTGAAGGCCCGGCTCATTCGCTGCGGGTAAAATAGTCAGCAAGTTTATGTCTTCATGCGCTGCAGCGCGGATTGCTCCTGGCTCTTCATCACCAGTCAGCGGCGGATAATGCAGTACACGTAGCAGCGTATTTGGCGTATCTTTTATCATATTTGAAAGGGGCTCATAGTACTTAGCAGCGACATCTGCAGGGCTGTGCTGCTCTACCCAGTCCAGTAATTCTGCAGCCAAATCGGACGCTAACTTGTAATACGCCATAATTTCATCTTTGAGTGACGCTGGAATACGTCCCCACGGATAAATATGGTAGTACTCTTTAATGTCTTTTTTCGTGTGACCTTTTGCTGTCTCAGATATCTCTGGCGCAAAATAACCATCTTGCGTACTTGGGTCATAAGCGAGTTCATGCTTTTCTTCGCCATTAAAGAAAGCTTGCCAGTTTTGGTAAATTGACTCGACAATGTCTTGCTTGATAGGGTGGTTAATCAAAACACCGAAGCCCGTTTCACGTAAACTCTTTACGAATTTTTCTGGCGCGTCGTCCGCACGATAATCAACTACCTGAACTTTCATATTGCTCCCCCGAGCCCTGTAGCAGTAAATACAAATAATAATACAGAAAGTATATTAGCATAAACCTAACCAATTGGTCAGCTATTTATAATGCTAACACCTAATGATTTCTCTCGCTATAATGACCGAAGATATTCCGAAAGTTTTACTTAGCATGAAGACAGAAGTATTGAGTGTAATTGCAGCGGTTTCGCTGCTTGTAGGGTGTGCATCTAATGAAAATGCATGTGAAGACGTGACGCTTGCGGCGGAACAGGTTCAGCAATGTCAGCTCTTACAAAAACAAATTGCACAGAAAAAGGATAATCCTATTTTACGGACAGAATTAGAGCGTCGATACGAAGAAGATTGTATCAATGTGCGTTTCTATCGCGATGACAAAACCTCAGCGATTTGTGGCAATAAAGAAAAGATTGACCAGATTGAGGAAGCGTTAGAAAAAGAAACTAAGAAAAAGTAATAAGCCTAAATCCTACTGATATATCAGGTAGTACGGGATGATCGAGTAATGAATGACGCTTCAAAGCACGACAATAACAAGACGTTAGATCTGTCTGCCGCAGAAGACTTTGCCTCGTTACTCGATTCATATTACAAATTACAAGATAGATACACTGCTCTTTTTAAGCTTAATCAGCTGTCTCAAGACTGTACCGAATTAGACGTCTTTTTCTATCAAGTCCATCACATCATTAAGTCCTTAATGGTGGCTGAAAACTTCTATATCGTGATGTACGATCGTACGTTGTCTACACTGGAATTTGTTTATCATGTCGATGAGCAAGATGAAACACCGCAAGGGGCTATCGACTACCAAGAGTTTCGAGGTTCTTTAACTCACCACGTCATCAAGACAAAAGAAGCATTACTAGCAACGCCTACCCTAATAGAATCCTTAGTTAAAGAGGGGATATTGGATTATGTAGGTGCGGCTGGCATGGATTGGTTGGGTGTACCTTTGATGCATGAAGGTTTTGTCATTGGCGTCATGGCAGTACAGAGCTACTCGGAAAACACTCGCTATTTAGAACAAGATAAAGAATTATTGCAGTTTGCTGCACAACATATCGTGTCTGCATTGTTGCGTTTACAAGATCATGAACGACTGCAAAATGCAGTGGCCTCTAGAACGTCTGAACTAATGCAACAAATTAGAGAGCGTGAAAAAGCGGAGTTGTTGCAAGAATCATTGTTTCGTATTTCTGAGTTAACAAACAAAACCAATATTGATATTGAGCGCTTCTACGGCCAAGTTCACAATATAATCGGGCAATTGATTAATGCCGAAAACTTCTTTATTGCTAAATATGATAAAGACAGTGATACGGTAAATTTTGTTTACTACGTTGACCAAAATTCAGATAACTCGGCAAAAGATTTTGTACCGCAAAAATCAGCGGATTTATATACCGCCTTAGTGATTCGAAGAGCCGAAACTTGCCTACTCAGTTATGAAGATATGTATGAGTTATATCGGCAAGGTGAAACCAAGAAGCCACAGAAAAAAACTAATTACTGGCTTGGTGTGCCCCTTATTCATGAACAAGACGTCATTGGTGTATTAGTCGTTCAGAGTTATTCCTCGTCCGTTAAATTCAACGAGCAAGATGCTGAGCTGCTAAATTTTGTTTCTCATCATGTAACGACGGCAATAAAACGTCGAGAACTTGCTGATCATGAGCGTCACTCACATGAACTCCTTGAACAACAGGTTAAGCAGCGAACCATTGCGCTAGAAGAAGAGATTCGTCAGCGTCGACAAGTCGAAGAGATGCTAAAACACAGTGCATCACATGATTCATTGACAGGTCTACCTAATAGACGTGTCTTTTTGGAGTTGTTAGATCATGCTATCGCTTGTGTCAAACGTAAACCAAGTTGCGAATTCGCTGTGCTGTTCTTGGATCTAGACCGATTTAAAGTGGTCAACGATAGTTTAGGTCACCATGCGGGTGATGTACTCCTCAAAATAGTTGCTAAGGAACTTAAAGCGATTGTTCGAGAGAAAGACACTGTCGCGCGCTTGGGCGGGGACGAGTTTGTTGTTCTGATTGAAGATTTAGATGGAAGAAGTGAAGTTTACGACATTGCGAGTCGCATTACTGAATCGCTCGCGCAACCGTTTACAATAGAGAATCAGCCCGTTTTTATCGGTACGAGTATCGGATTGCTATTTAGTGATGTCAGATATGATAACGCTGAAACTATGCTTCGAGACGCAGATACGGCGATGTATCATGCGAAAGACAGCGGTAAAGGTCGCTATGAAGTATTTGATGCCAGTATGCATCAAAAGATTCAAGATGAGCTTTCTATGGAAGCAGACTTACGAATTGGTATTAATAATCAAGAGTTTGTGCCATTTTTCCAGCCAATAATTCGTCTTCATGACCAAGCTATTGTTGGTTTTGAGGCGTTAGCAAGGTGGCAGAGTAGTATGCGCGGTTTTGTTATGCCAGGAGAGTTCATCTCACTAGCGGAAGAGACTGGTCTTGTCACAGACATTGATATGCAAATACTAAGACGTGCTTGCAGGCAACTGAAACGTTGGCAAGAGATGGGCAAATCTCAGCATCACTATGTCAGCTGTAATTTATTCGGAAATCATTTTTATAACCCAACGCTGCCAGACGAAATTTCCCGTATCTTAGATGAAGAAGGTATTGATGCTAAATGCTTACGGGTAGAATTGACCGAGCGTGTACTGCTTGAAGAGAACCCATTAGTGTTGGCAAATATGCAAGCGTTGAGACAGCTTGGTATAAAAATCCTGCTCGATGATTTCGGTACGGGTTATTCAAGCTTGAGTTACTTGCACCGACTACCGCTTGATGTTTTAAAAATAGATCGTTCATTTGTGAGTGACGCACACTTGAAAGCAAGCAACCGCGCCATTATTAAAACAGTAGTAGATCTCGCGACTAATTTGCAGATGGCGACGGTCAGCGAAGGTATTGAATCGAAAGAAGAAGCTAACTTGTTAGCAAACATGGGCTGTGTGTATGGTCAAGGCTATTATTTCGCCAAACCATTGCCTGCAGCGGAAATGACACAATTACTGGATTAAACTTAAGATATAATTCGTACACTTTGACGCTATTAATCAACAGTTTGATTCGTTATATTGTTTAACTTAATCAAGACACTATAAACCACTAAATGACTCTATTATTTGTCTACCTTGCAATTGCCATTGGCGTATCTTTTCTGTGTTCAATTTTGGAAGCCGTATTATTGTCAGTCACACCAAGCTATGTGGCTAACATAAATAAAGAAAAACCTCGTGGCGGCAAAGTGCTTGCGAAAGTCAAAGACAACCTGGACCAATCAATTTCCAGCATCCTTATTCTGAATACTTTTGCCCATACCATGGGAGCGGCAGGTGTAGGTGCACAAGCTATTCGAGTATTTGGCGAGCAAAAAGAAACGTTAATCGCGTTTTTATTGACCTTAGCAATTTTATATTTTTCAGAAATTATTCCAAAAACATTAGGTGCAACCTTTTGGCGACAATTAGCCATTCCATCGGCTTATATGATCAGCTTTTTAGTGAAGCTGGTTTACCCGCTAGTGTGGTTATCGTCACAGCTAACTCAGTTGTTCAGCAAAGGTAAAAACGATGTCATTAGCCGTGAAGAAGTATTGGCTATGGCTGCAATGAGTCACAAAGACGGCGCCATTGTTGGGCAAGAAAACCAGCTTGTTGAAAATATTTTGCAATTACGAGAAGCAAGAGCTGAAGACATTTTAACACCACGCAGCGTTGTGCACGCATTACCAGAAGACATGACGGTCACAGAAGCGTTAAGTGAAGAAAAAACTGCAAATTTCACGCGTATTCCGGTATATAAAGACTCCATTGACCACATTTCGGGTTTTATTTTGAAGGCTCACTTATACGAGCATGAGCGACAAGGACTAGGCGACAGACCTGTCAAAGAGGTGGCAAGTCCTATTTATCGGATATCGGAAAATTTACCGGTCCTCAACCTATTGGATGTATTTATCAAACGCCATGAGCATATCTTTCTAGTGGAAGATCAATTTGGTCAAACCGAAGGTATCGTGACGTTAGAAGACTGTATTGAAACATTCCTTGGCCGTGAGATTGTCGACGAGAGTGACCAAGTAGAAGATATGCAATTGCTGGCGAAAGAGAATTACCGTCACCGTCTGAAAGCAAAGCTTGGTCGTAATCAGACTAAGTCGCAGTAAATGGCGTCGCGCACACCTAAAAAAAATACAAAAAAACAGTCTGAATCAGCTCCTGTGATGAAAAAGTCATGGGGGCGTTGGCTATCTATCACCTTCTTAAAACTGTCGTTAGCAGCCATAGCCTTTCTGACTGTTTATGTCATTTATCTCGATGCCAAGGTGCGAGATAAATTCGAAGGTGAACGTTGGCAAATTCCGTTGCAGGTCTTCAGCAAGCAGCACGATATCAGCGTTGGTGATTCGCTGAACTTAAATTTACTGGCTGATGTACTTAAAAGTGTTGGTTATCAAAAAGTACAAAAAGTATGGCGACCGAAACAATTTGCGTTGTCTGCTACTCGCATCATTTTATTCAGAAGAGCATTTGATACGTCGACAGAAAATATGCCCGCGGCCTCGCTCACCATTGATGTCCAAAACGGAAAAGTTACTCGCCTTTACCAAGATGATATTGCTGTCCAACAGGTAACGATAGAGCCACAATCTATTGCCAGAATTCTCCCTGAAAATAAAGAAGACCGCTTGTTGGTGGGCCTTGAAGCAGTGCCTGAGTCGCTTTTAGACACCTTGCTTCTGGTTGAGGATCGTGACTTTTATTTTCACAAAGGTGTTTCCCCACACGGTATTTTGCGCGCTTTATATACTAATCTCTCGGCGGGAAGAACGGTTCAAGGAGGAAGCACGCTCACTCAACAGTTAGTCAAAAATATGTACCTAACTCGCGAGAAAACTCTCGTGCGCAAACTAAACGAAGCGATTATGGCGTTGTTACTAGAGTTTAGGTACAGCAAAGATCAGCTGCTTGAAGCGTACATAAATGAAGTTTATCTAGGCCAACACTACGCCAATGGGGTTTATGGCTTTGGTTTGGCCGCTGAGTTTTATTTTGGCCAAAATATTAATCAGCTAACACCTGCGCAAATGGCGTTGCTTGTTGGGGTAATCAAAGGCCCCAGTCTTTATGACCCATGGCGTAAACCAGAAAACGCCAAAAAGCGCAGAGACCTAGTGCTTCGATTGATGTTCGAGCATCAACTGCTCGGTCGTCATCAATATGAGTTGGCTGTCAACAGCACCTTGGGCGTCAGAACTAAGCGACGGCTGGCTAAACATCAGTTTTACAGTTACGTGCAATTAGTGAAACAGGAGCTTTCGCCGTTACTTGAAACGTTGCCGCAAAGTGAAGGGCTCAAAGTTTACACCGGGTTTTCATTACTCACCCAACAGCAATTGCAAATAACGGCTGAAAAGACATTAAAGGAACTTGAAGTCACGTATAAGCAATCAGCGTTACAAGCCGCTGTGATTGTTACTGACTTGAACACCGGTGAAGTTAGTGCCCTCCTTGGTGATAGAAACCATAGCAACAATGGTTTTAACCGCGCATTAAATGCGAAGCGTCAAATAGGGTCTCTGATCAAACCTGCAGTCTATTTGCCAGCCTTAGAGCGCTATCAACAATTCACATTAGCAACAGTTATTGAAGACAAGCCAATTAATATGCAGGCAGACAATGGCAGTACCTGGCAACCGAAAAACTACAGCGGTAAATTTAAAGGACAGGTACCTCTGATTGACGGGTTGGTAGAGTCGCTAAATATTCCTACGGTAAATCTGGGGATGACTGTTGGTTTGGACAACGTGAACCAAGCATTGCAAATGCTTGGTTATCAAGAGAACGTGACCTTGCGCCCCTCGATGTTGTTGGGAGCGGTAACGATGTCACCATATGATATCAATCAGCTTTATGTGCCTATTGCGAACTATGGCTATTACATGCCGACACACGCGATTACTCGAATTACTTCTCATACTGGCGAAACATTATGGCAGTTCGACAGTAACCCTGAGCCTCGTATATCGCAGCAAACTGCATTTTTGCTGAATTATGCATTGACCGAAGCCGCTCAGCGAGGCACGGCTAAGTCTCTCAGTTGGCGACTTAAAGGTGCTAATGTCGCTGGCAAAACAGGTACCACCAATGATGAACGAGATAGTTGGTTTGTCGGTTACGATCAACAGACGCTTGTCACCACTTGGATTGGCAATGATGACAATAAACCGACCAACTTAACGGGAAGCAGCGGTGCATTAGTGCTTTACGCCAATTTAATGAAGTCATTAGGGGTTAAAAACTTAGACTGGTCTCAACCAGATGCAATAGCAATTACATCGTTTGAGACCCAAACAGGAAATGCAGTTCGGCAGACATGTCAAAGTATGGCTAAATACCCAGCCGTCACTATAGATCTTACATTATCAGATTGTATGGAAAAAATAGAAGACAAGCGCTCATGGCTTGAGCGCTTGTTTGGTGACTAGTTTGAGCTAGTAAAGGTCACTATAACTTTGCGAAGCAGCGCTCTGCCGCTGCAATAGTTGCTTCAATTTCTTTGTCAGAGTGAGCTGTAGACAAGAAACTCGCTTCAAACGCTGATGGTGCTAGATATACACCTTCATCCAACATCAAGTGGAAGAACTTTTTGAAGCGCTCGCCATCACAAGCTGTTGCTTGTGCATAACTTGTAATGTGTTCTTCTTCTGTAAAGAAGAAGCCAAACATAGCGCCAACATAGTTAATAGAGAGCGGAACGCCACATTTGTCTGCCGCTGCTTTGAACCCTTTTGCGAGTTTTTCAGTATTCGCTGCTAGGGCAGTGTGTTTGTCTTCGCTGGACAGTTCATTCAACGCGGCTAAGCCAGCAGCCATTGCTATTGGATTGCCTGACAGTGTGCCTGCCTGATAAACAGGGCCAACAGGCGCAATATAATCCATAATGGCTTTCTTACCGCCAAACGCGCCTACTGGCATACCGCCACCAATCACTTTACCAAGTGTGGTTAGGTCTGGGGTGATGTTGTAATGCGCTTGTGCGCCACCAAGTGATACGCGGAAGCCTGTCATGACTTCGTCAAAAATTAAAACGCTGCCAAACTCGTCACAAACCGCGCGCAAACCTTCAAGGAATCCCTCAACGGGTGGAATGCAATTCATATTACCGGCAACAGGCTCAACAATAATACAGGCAATTTGGTCGCCTACTTCTGCGAATACTTGCTTCACTTCATCAATATTATTGAAGCTAACGGTTAACGTGTGTTGTGCAAAATCCTCAGGAATACCTGGAGAATTCGGAACGCCCATAGTCAGCGCACCAGAACCTGCTTTCACCAGTAAACTGTCTGCGTGGCCGTGATAACAGCCTTCAAATTTAAGAATTTTATCTCGGCCAGTGTAACCGCGCGCTAGGCGAATTGCGCTCATGGTTGCTTCTGTACCAGAGCTCACCATACGCAGTGACTCCATTGAAGGTACAAGCTCACGCACTTTTTCTGCCATAGTGATTTCTAGTGCCGTTGGAGCACCAAAACTTAACCCATTTTCAACCGCTTGTAGTACAGCGTTTTTTATCGCAGGGTTGTTGTGACCCAATATCATGGGTCCCCAAGAGCCTACGTAGTCAATGTATTGCTTATCATCAGCATCGAAAATGTATGCGCCTTCGGCACGTTCGATAAAACATGGTGTGCCACCAACGCCATTAAATGCGCGAACAGGTGAGTTAACACCACCAGGAATAATTGATTTTGCCTGTTCAAATAACTGTTCAGAATTGTGCATATTGCTCTCTAATTATTTGTTTGTAGCCCAAGTGATAGGCTTCTCGTAATCGGTTAATTTGTCTTCTACGCCTAGTGCAAGAGCAAATAATGCCATACGCACTAGCACGCCATTTTGTGCTTGGCGGAAAATAGCTAGGTTGTCCAAGTCATTTAAATCAACATCTAGCTCATTGGCTTCTGGGCGTGAGTCGCGTGGTAGTGGGTGCATGATAACCGTGTGATCTTTACAGTATTGTTCATACACTTGCTTGTTTAAGCTGAAGTGCCCACGGTATAAATTAGCTTCTTCTTTGCTTGCAAAACGTTCTTGCTGAATGCGTGTTTGGTAAATAACATCGCATGCCAAGTTACCGGCGATTTTGTCGGTGAGTACGACTTTGTGACCAGCGTTTTCAAGCGTACTAATGACATTGTCAGGCATCTGAAGCGCATCCGGCGCCACCATAGTCACCTTAACGTTGTTATAGAGGCTAAGTAGCTTAGACAAGGAATGTACGGTGCGTCCATGTTTAAGATCACCCATTAGAACAACGTCAAGGTTGTCGATGCCTTTTTCAAAGCGAGACATCTCTGAACGAATCGTAAATAAATCTAATAATGCTTGGGTAGGGTGTTCGTTAGCACCATCACCACCATTAATCACAGGTACTGTAGAACCTTCTGCAAACTTTGCGACCGAATGCATTTGTGGATGACGCATAGCAATAATGTCAGAGTAGCCACTTATTACCTGTGCCGTATCGTACAGTGATTCGCCTTTACTTAACGAAGAGTTCTCTTCACCAACAGTTTCGCGTACAAAGCCCCCTAATAAATTGAAGGCACAACCAAAACTGACGCGGGTACGCGTGCTTGGTTCAAAAAATAGATTGTTTAGAATGGCGCCATCGAGCACATGACATCGCTTTTGGCGTGATGCGTAAGGCATCATTTGCGCAGCCACATCCAATATTTTAGCAATTGATTCTCGGTCAAATTGCGACACAGAAAGAATGTGGTTACCTTGAAATTTAATCATATTGACGACCAGAATTTGTAGGGTGTTCGGTTCAAAAATATCCGCGCGAATATAGCATAATTAAGATGTGAAATGAATGTGTTTGACGAGTGCGCTGTACATCAAATACATCGTCATCTATGGTTAGAGTATGATGCGCGTATTCTTATTGTTTATCAGTTTCTTCGGCTTCTTCCTTTCTGCCGCCGAGATCAAAGCAACACAGGTTGTTCGATACAACATATCGTTAAATTTTACTGACAATAAGCAGTCGTACTACATCGATTTGCTTGATCTTGCGATGAAAAATACGGTAGATGAATATGGTCCCTATCGGTTAGAAGCTGTGGTGGTCGAAATGCCGTTGGGACGAACGGCTATTATGGTTGAAAAACAAGATGTGATTGATATCACTTGGCAGATGACGTCTCGGCAACTAGAGCAGAAGCTTGGCACTGTGTATTGGCCGCTGTTAAAAGGAATGATGGGCCATCGCATTTTTATCATTAACAAAGGTGATCAACCCAAGTTTCCTGCCGACATGAGTGAAGAGCAGTTAAAAGAACTCGTTGCTGGACAAGGTAATGATTGGCCGGATGCGAAAATAATGGAGCATAATGGATATCGGGTGACTACCAGCCCAGCCATGGCCATTCTCAATATGCTAGAAAAGCGAAGACTGGATTATTTTCCGAGGGCAATTCATGAACCGTGGACTGAAATAGCGCAACGTAACGCATTTCGGGTCGAGCAGCACATATTGTTGAAGTACCCAGCGCCAATGTTCTTTTTTGTGAAAAAAGAAAATACTGAACTCCAACAACGATTATCGCTCGGTTTAGAGCGTGCATATCAAAATGGCGACATAGATCGCTTATTTGCAACACACCCGATTACCAGTGAAATAATGGAGCGCGCCCAGCTCGAGAAACGGCAAGTGTTTGAATTGGAAAACCCGTTACTGAGCGAGAATGCAAATGCTGCAATGGCACGTATTGGGTACTACGGTGCCAACCAGTAGCTAGCACCGCAAATCAAAAATACTTACATTGGTTTTACATAGGCTAAAATAACCACCGCAAATAAAATAAGCACTGGAACCTCATTAAATATGCGATAAAATTTCGGGCTTCTCGTATTTTTATCCTGTTGAAACACGCGCAACAACTTAAAACAATAGATATGATAGCCAACCAAAATAATCACTAAGGTTAGCTTGTAATGCAGCCATTTAGCGGCTGCAAACCATTCTTTGCCGTATGCCATTATCAGCGCTAATCCAAACGCAATCGTCAACAAAGCAAATGGCGTAACGAAATAAAGGAGGCGTCGTTCCATGCCTTTTAAACGTTCTATAACCGCTGGCTCATCGGTTTCAGCATGATTAACGAAAAGGCGAGGGAGATAAAAAATGCCAGCAAACCAAGCCACCATAAAAATAACATGAAAGGCTTTTAACCAAAGAATTGTAGCCATTAGTGAATTTTTCCTTCTAAAAGGTAATGTCTAATCTGTTCAAACGAAATGATACCTAGAATTTGATCAGGTGATTTATCAAAAACGTACACGGCGCCGCAACGTTGTTCTTTTAATGACCAATAGGCCTCTGCTAGGGTATCACGACTAGAAATCGCGATGAGCTTATGTTGGCGGTATTTTTTCGGGCCACTTTCTCTTTCTATTGCTTCATTCCAGTAATAATCACCATCCTTCTCCATCACGAGAAAATCATCACTACCGGCGAAATTTTCAAAAAATTCTTCTGATTTATCCGCAGTAAATACTGCGATATTGGTGCGCATTGCGCCTAAAACGCCAATTCGATGCAATGAATCTTCTAAAGGGGGTTTGCGATAAGCCAGCTTTTGCATATTAAGCTGCATGATAAACACTGAACGATTTTTGAAAAACTGCCCTGAACTTAAACATGATGCAGAAATCACGAGCATTGCTGGCACAATGATATTTAGCTGCCCGGATAACTCGACCACGGCTAGCAGTGCAGCTAACGGTGCATTAAGTGTCGCTGCCATAAAGCCCGCCATCCCCATAAGTGCAAAATCGCTGGTCATTTGAATATTGAAACCTTCCACACCAATCATACCTGCCATGGCAGCACCTGCGACGGCACCAATACCTAAAATTGGCCCAATGATTCCGCCAGGAACACCCAGGCCAATTGCAGTAATCGTCAGTAGACATTTCGCTATCAACAGCCCTAGCAGCAGCGTTGTATGAGAGTTATTTCCCATAATGAAGTTGATAGCAGCCAAATCAGTGCCCATCGCATGTGGAATCAACGTGCCGATAACGCCTGTAATAGTACCAGCGATGACAAAACGCTTGATGATATGTAAATGCTGAAAGTATTTAATGATTTCAACTAAGTAGCGGTTAAATAACGATGCGATAGCACCAAGAGCTACACCAAGTGCTACCACCCAAGCGTACTGTGTGTAATCTAATGCAATAGCAGTAGTAAACTCAAAATCATGAGCCGGACCAAACACTGCACTAGTGACCATGGAACCAACAATAGCGGCAAGCATTATCGGAATAAACATATGGACTTTGTATTCCCGCAAAATAACTTCCATGACGAAGATAACTGCTGCAATAGGTGTGTTAAAACAAGCAGCAATGCCCGCCGCTACGCCGCAAGCAGATAGCGTACGGATAGCGTTGTATGGGAGTTGTAGTTTGCTTGCAATAAGTCCGCTACATGCCGCACCTAAGTGCACGGCAGGACCCTCTTTCCCGACTGAAAAGCCACTTGCTAGGGCGACTACGCCACCGAAAAATTGATTTATAGTATTTCTAAATGGGATGACGCCATAAGCGACTTTAAGCCGGTGCAATACAAAAGGGATGCCAGTGCGCGTGTACTGATACCCGGTAATCCAGGCGATAGAGAGGATACACAATGCACCTAAAATGGGTAATAGAAAACGACTTAACTCGTTTAAACTGGTATAGTGCTGCTCATTGCCCAATATGAGCGTTTGTAATGCGCTGATGGCAGAAAGAAATAAAACAATAAGCACAGACGAGATGCCGCCGCCAATGATGGCAAGTAAACAAAGCTGCCAAGATGTGCGAGGCATGGCGAGTTTAATGCGGGTAGCTAAATCAAAGTTAGCGACCATGTCTGAGAAAAACGTTTTATTTATCAACGTGGTAAATATTTTTTAGTTGTCGTTATTTTTTAATAATACTTTATAAATGAATTGGTTAGCAAAAATAAATCTGGTTGTAGTAGTAAAACGACTAGGTGCTTTTAAGTCTGCACTACTGTTGTTTTCAACCATAGGCCTTTGTCTATTTGTTGGTTACCGTTTAGGTAACTATTTTGAGGTGATGCAAAGGCAAACGATTGAACAGCAAAAAGTTCGTTTAGATAACCTTTATGCGATGCAAAATGAACAGCTTAAGCGTATTCATACTTTAGAGGTTGAAATTGAGGTTGAGCGGCTCGCCAACCAGAAAGCACAAAAGACCATCAAAGAGATGGAAGTTGAGCACTATGAAGTAGAAAAAGCACTCGCCTTCTACGAAAAAGTAATGGCGCCAGAGAAACAAGCCAATGGTCTAGTGGTTGAGGAAGTCGCTATACAAGCGACAGAGAGTGCCAACCATTATCGCTTTTTTGTCACCTTAATACAGCAAGAGACTAAGCGTCGTTTTACTCAAGGACATATTTCGTTTTCTATTATTGGCAGTAAAAACAATAAACCGATGACCGTAAAGTTGTCAGACATCAGCGAACTGACTAAAAAAGAATTGGCGTTCAAACTAAAATACTTTCAACGTTTAGAGGGCGAATTTACGTTACCGGAAGATTTTGTTCCTGAACGTTTAGTGTTGGAAGCTGTCCAAGTTAAAAATCGCAAGCAGAAGTTTAACGAGATTAATCAAGAGTATGCGTGGCGTGATATTTTGCCGTCAGCCTCTTCTTAGCCTAATTTGTAATGATTAATCGCGCTAAGCGCTAGACAAATACTTGATCAAATCACTCAGGTTTACGATAATTCGCACCTAATTTTTTCTGGAGTAGTTGAGCATCATGTCAAATCCTGAATTACCGATTCAATTTACAGACGCCGCAGCATCTAAAGTGCTTGCTTTAGTGACTGAGGAAGAAAACCCAAGCCTTATGCTTCGCGTTTACGTAACAGGTGGCGGCTGCTCTGGTTTTCAATACGGTTTTACCTTTGACGAAAAAGTGAATGAAGGTGATATGACGATTGAAAAGCAAGGGGTGTCGATGGTTATCGACCCGATGAGTTTGCAGTATCTCGTTGGTGGTGAAGTTGACTATCTTGAAGGTTTAGAAGGCAGTCGCTTTATTGTGACCAACCCGAACGCAACAACAACATGTGGTTGTGGATCGTCATTTTCTATTTAACTGACATATCATCATAACGAATTTTTTAAAGCCCGCTAATTAGCGGGCTTTTTTGTGGCAATCTTGCGGGAGCGTTCTAGCACCGTGGTCTTTGTTTGTATGAAATGCGTGTATTCATGAGATATTTGCACTAAATAAACGTTATTTCTTGGCCTTACGTTAACATTTTGTAGCATCCTGTTTTTTGAACCACAACAGTCGTTCATGTAAACTAGGTAGTATACTTTTAAAAATTAATATAATGAGTACATTAATGTTCAATAAGAACTGGTTGGCACAGCGTCCTTACATCATTGCTGTAACAATAGCGATTGTATTAGTTGCGTGGATGCTATCAGGTGGTGAAAAAGCGCCGCAACAAACGAAATCGGCGGAAGACGTTAATTATGAAATTCCTGTGCCTAAGGTGCGCGTAGAGTCTATGCTTGCTCAGCCTGTTCATAACACCGTTGAGTTATATGGCCGTACGGAACCTGATCGTGTGACCACGCTCAAAGCTGAGGTCCCGGGTAAAATTGTTGAGGTGCTGGCAAAACGTGGAGCGCGTGTAAGTAAAGGCGATATTATCGCTCGTATCGACATTAAAGATTTAGAGTCTAGGTTATTACGCAGCAAAGCATTGCTCGCTCAACGGGAGCTCGAATACGAAGGCGCATTGCGTTTGAATAAGGATGGTTATCAGGGGGCTGTTCAATTGTCACGAGCAGAAGCTGATTTAGTGGCAGTTAAAGCGGAAATTAAACGCTTAGAAATTGATATTGCCAATACCATTATCAAGGCGCCATTCGATGGCGTGATGAACACTCGTTATGTCGAGCAAGGCGACTATGTGAAAGATGGCGATCAAATAGCGATGATTGCTGATTTAGACCCGCTTGTTGTTCGTGCGCATGTCACAGAAAACCAAATATCTAATCTGAACGTTGGGCAAAATGCGAAAATTAAGCTGCTAAATGACCAACGTGCCGAAGGTACTATCCGTTACATTGCAAGCGTTGCTGACGATGCGACCAATACTTTTAAAATAGAGGTCGCTATTGAAAACGCTGCCTATGGCATGCTTGCGGGGTTGAGCGGTGAAGTTGAAATTGCGATGGAAGAGGTTGCAGCCATTAAAGTATCGCCTGCGTTATTAGCGCTTGATGAAGACGGAAATGTTGGCGTTAAAACGGTTGTTGATAATCATGTGAAATTTACCGGTATTAACATCGTCAAAAGTGAAAGCGATGGTGTGTGGCTGTCGGGCTTGGGTGACAAAGTTGACTTAATTACACTTGGACAGGGCTTCGTTCGCGCGGGTGATCAAGTGGAAGCGGTATTCGACACCAACCAAGGAAACAAGGGCTAATTCATGTTATCAATGATAGATGCCGCATTAACACGCACCCGTTCGGTGCTAATGGTTTTCCTCCTGTTATTGATTTCAGGCGCCATTACGTATGCCAATATTGCCAAAGAGTCTAATCCTGACGTAACTATTCCAGTCATCTACGTCTCTATGGTTCATGACGGTATTTCACCTGAAGATGCAGAACGGATGCTTGTCCGCCCAATGGAGAATGAGCTTAAATCCATTGCAGGCGTGAAGGAAATGAAGTCGAATGCTGGCGAAGGGCATGCTTCGGTCACACTTGAGTTTGTTGCAGGTTTTGATCCCAAAGAAGCGTTAGCTGATGTGCGCGATAAAGTCACCTTAGCGAAAGCGAAACTACCATCAGAAACTGAAGAGCCTGAAGTACATGAAGTGACAATGTCTGATGAGCAACCGGCTGTAACCGTAATAATTTCCGGTCCAGTCACTGAGCGTGGCCTTGTCACATTAGCGCGTGATTTACGCGACCGCCTAGAAGGTCTTCAAGAAGTTCTGGAAGTAGAAATAGGTGGTGACCGTGAAGACATGGTGGAAATCATCGTAGATCCCCTGCTGATGGAAAGCTACGGACTTGATCAAAACGATATATTTAATCTTGTTGAGCGGAATAACCGTCTAGTACCTGCAGGTACAATGGATACAGGTAAAGGTCGTTTTGCCGTTAAAGTGCCGTCGGTATTTGAAACGATTCAAGACTTACTGGAGCTGCCGATAAAAGTCGATGGCGATAAGGTGATTACCTTCCAAGATGTCTCTACCGTCAGGCGCTCGTACAAAGATCCAACATCATTTGCACGTCTAAATGGAAATCGCTCAGTTTCGCTTGAAGTGAAAAAGCGCGCAGGCGAAAACATTATAGAAACGATTGAAAAAGTAAAAGCTTTAGTCAGTAAAAGCCAAGAAAAGTGGCCGAATCAAGTTTCAGTGGATTATGTTGGCGACCAGTCTATCGAAGTAAAAGATACGTTAAACGACCTACAAAATAACGTTTTTTCTGCAGTGTTGTTGGTGGTCATTGTTGTAATTGCAGCGTTAGGAACACGCAGTGCAATGCTGGTCGGCATTGCAATTCCAGGCGCCTTTTTAACCGGTATATTGGTCATCGCGATGGCTGGCCTAACCGTAAACATTGTTGTGTTGTTTGGCTTAATTATGGCTGTAGGCATGTTGGTTGATGGCGCAATCGTTGTCACTGAGTTTGCTGATCGCCAGATGAGTGAAGGTGTCGAGCGCAAAAAAGCGTATGGTTTAGCTGCGCGTCGAATGGCTTGGCCAATCATTGCTTCTACAGCAACCACTTTAGCTGCATTCGCTCCTCTTATGTTCTGGCCTGGGATGATGGGTGAGTTCATGAAATATTTGCCATTCACCCTGATTGCAGTATTAACGGCATCATTAGCCATGGCGCTTATTTTTGTGCCCACAATCGGTGCTGTATTCGGAAAATCTCGTGTTGTTAGCGCAGAAGAAAAAGCGCAAATGTTAGAAGCCGAAGAAGGTGACTTAACGAAACTAAAAGGTTTTACTGGTACTTATGTACGTGCGCTTTCATCAGCCATCAGAAATCCAGTAAAAGTGCTTATCAGTACGATAGGTATAGCCTTTCTTGTAATGTGGGGCTACGGCCAATCTGGTTTAGGCTCTATTTTCTTCCCTGATGTGGAGCCGACGAGCTCAACTATTGTTGTGCGATCGCATGGTGATTTGTCTATTCATGAGAAAGACGCAATTATGCGCGAAATTGAGCGACGTGTGCTGCCAATCTCAGACATTAAAACACTTTATACCCGCACGGGTGGCAATGACATTGTTGGCCAGTTCCAAGTAAACTTTGAAGATTGGCAGGAAAGACGGCCAGCAGATCAAGTGATCAAAGATATTGAATCACGCACCGCGTCACTTGCTGGTGTTGAGATTGAAGCGCGTAAAAACAGCCCGGGTCCACAAAGTGGTAAAGACCTTATTATTGAAATGAGCTCTCGTTTCCCGGACAAGTTGGATGAAAACGTGAAAATTATCCGTGATGCGCTTGTTGCCAACGGCAATTTCACAAATATCGAAGACTCGGGTTCTAAGCCGGGTATTGAGTGGCAACTTAAAATCGACCGCTCGCTGGCGGCAACTTATGGAGCAGATGCGGCACTGGTTGGCTCGACAGTGCAAATGGTCACGAATGGCTTAAAGCTAGGGGAATATCGTCCTGATGATGTTGATGATGAACTGGATATCCGAGTGCGCTTTCCTGAAGAGAAACGTAGCATTGGCCGCTTAGATGAAATTCGTGTGAAAACACAAGCAGGCTTAGTCCCTGTTGGCAGTTTTGTCGAGCGTACAGCATCACCGAAGGTTGATACGATTAGACGTGTTGATGGTAAGCGAGTGGTCACTATTCAGGCCAACTTAGTGCCTGGTGCTCAGCTAGTGCAAGAATTACCTAAGTTACAAGAACAGCTTCCTTCATTAGGTATAGATCCTTTGGTTGATTTAGCTATCAAGGGCCAAAATGAAGACCAGCAAGAATCGCAAACCTTCTTAGTCAATGCCTTTGGTGTGGCGCTATTTGTGATGGCTATTATCTTGGTGACACAGTTCAATAGCTTTTACCAAGCATTTCTGATTTTGAGCGCAGTCGTGTTTTCAACTGTCGGTGTTTTCCTTGCTTTAATGATAGTGCAGAAGCCATTCGGTATTGTTATGGGCGGTATTGGTGTAATTTCACTTGCTGGTATCGTTGTGAACAACAACATTGTGTTGATTGATACCTACAACGTGCTGCGTCGAGAAGGTTTCCCTATTACTGACGCTATTTTGAGAACGGGTGCACAGCGCCTACGCCCGGTAATGCTAACAACGATTACCACTATTTTAGGCTTAATGCCGATGGTATTGCAGGTCAACTTAGACTTCTTTAATCGCACAGCGGTGTTTGGTGCACCGTCAACACAATGGTGGGCACAGTTAGCAACAGCGGTCGCTGGTGGTTTGGCATTTGCGACAGTGCTGACGCTTGTGTTGACACCGACACTTCTGGCGCTAAGAGATCGCCGAAAAGAGAAGAAGCAAGGGAAAATGAGACGTGTGACTGAAACACCGGTAAACACCATCAGCGATGCAGCATAGCAAGGTTGAACACCGGACATAAAAAAAAGCGCCTTTTCGGCGCTTTTTTTATGTCCGGAGCTAGAATCAGCTTACCCCTGCAGCATGAGAAATTCGACGATTTTATTCATCTCTAAATTGAATTCATTGGCGCGCACACTCTTGACAATAAAATCTTCGTCTTCTGATAAATCAATATCTTCGGCCATGGTGTAGTGTCGGTAATCAATATTGTAAAACGATCGAACTTTGGGGTTGATGGGATCTCGTGGATTTCGCGCTTCCACAATAGCAAGCTTATGAGAATTAAGCTCTACCAGTGAGCCTACGGGGTAAACCCCCATGCACTTGATGAAGCGATTGACTAAACTTGTGTCTAGCTCGCCTGCTTCCCCAAGCTTTCTGAGAATATTAAATGCCTTAACATGGCAATAACCGCTTTTGTATACTCTATCAGCAGTGAGTGCATCAAAAATATCGCAAATAGTGATCATACGGCCGTACTGCGATATATCGTCATTAGCTAATTGGTATGGATAGCCTTTGCCGTTTAATTTCTCATGATGAAGCGCCGCAACTTCTTGGCTGAGTTCAGATATACCAGGCGTGTTCTGAATAATGTCTATCGAGTGATTGACATGAGTTTGCATGATTTTGAACTCTTCAGGCGTCAGCTTTGTCGGTTTATTGAGTATTTCATCCGGTATCCTGATTTTTCCAACGTCATGAAGAAACGCGCCAATACTTAATTCTCTGGCAATTTGCCGATCAAAATTTAAGTGTCGTGCAAATATCGCCATTAAAATAGATACAGAGACCGAATGCTCTAATAAATACTCATCTTTGTTGCGTATATTGAGCACACAAGCCATTGCATCAGGATTTTTGAAAATAGCGTCAACAGTTTGGTCAGTAATCTCTTGAACAGGCTCAATATCTAAGTCTTTACCATTAATGATGTCATACAGATATTGACGTTGTATTTTCTTCGACTGCGAAAATAAGCTTTTAGCTTTCGCGAAATCGAGCGTTAGCGGCTCTGGAAAAGCGGCATCTTGATCATCTTTTCTGAAAATATGATTACCGTCTTCGCCTTTGTGGATACTGATTAAGGTTTTACTGGTATCAATTAATATCGAGCGCACGCCTCGCTTAGCAAGGTGCGATATAACGGCTTGGTTTTTTATATGGCCAGGCTTTTTTAATTGGTATGTGCCATCTTGTTCAACAATATCTACGACGTAGTGGCCAGGGGCTAATTCTTTTATTGGTTTTTCTACAATCATAACTGCAAAGACCATCCTTGATTGCATACGTAGCAAGAAAACTAACAATGCTTGTATTAAAGAATAGTCGTAAGACGCTTGATTGCAATCAATAGATCACTAGAGATGTAACATGATTTGTTTTAAACCCATGTTCAGATGAAAAACTTAGTAGCTAAGTTGAAGATTTTTGTGTCGGTAAAGTTGCTCGTCTGCCTTTTTTAACAAACTTTCCATGGTTTGCTTGCCATCGCTTTCTGCAACACCGCAGCTTATGGTGATCGGTAGCGTACGCCCATTAAATGGCATTGGGTTTTCAATGAAAAAGTTGGTCAGACGTTTTGCCGCTTTTAAAGCGTCCTCATGGGTTTGACTCGCCAAGGTAACAACAAATTCATCCCCTGCATAACGGAAACAGCGATCGGTTTCGCGTATCAGTTCTTGTAGCTGTGAAGCTACGTAGGCAAGCACCTGATCACCACAATCATGTCCGTAGGTGTCGTTAACTTGCTTGAACTTATTACAATCGATAAACAGGAGAGAGAAAGGCACACCATAGCGCTTTTGGCGACTTAGCTCTTCAGCAATGGTGAGTTCCATTAAACGACGATTCGCAACGCCAGTTAAACGGTCGTAATTGGCCATGTACTCGAGTTGCTCACGTATCAGGACATTAGACAAACATAAACTTACTTTTACCGCTAACTGCTCCAAATGGAAGGTGCCAAGTTGCGGAGAAAATCTTTCTACATTGCCATCAGTCAGCAGCAAGCTTCCCAGCAACTTGCCTTCTAGCTGAAGCGGGATAAACGCGGCAGAACTTGCCCCATTGAAAAGCTGTTGCGGCAATATGCCGTCAAAAAAGCACAGATCATCAGTTAACAAGGGCTTACTGTTTGGATGTATTTGCGCCAACAAAGTTGCATCAACTTGACGCGTATTGGCTTGGTGCCACTGCGATTGTGAAGCATTACTCAATAGGTAATTTAGCGGCGTAGGGTGGGCAAGTAGTAAGTGAATACTGTTCAAAGAAAATTGATCTTTAATCAGTGTTAGCAGGGTTTGAAGCAATTCTTTGCTTGATGTACAACTTAAAATTTTGGTTTCAATAGCAAAAAGCTTACGGCTAATGGCTTCATTAACACGCGAATTCTCGATTAATTGTTCGAGCTGTGATTGCGACATCTTGAACGTTCCAAACTATTCACTGCACGTTTCATTGTTCAGAAAATTGATCGGTGAAGCAAGACAATTTTGTCTATTTTTTGTCGAAAACTTGGTATTGAATTTGCTGTTTTTATACGACTGTCTGTGAATGCTACATTTGCTTTTTAAACATTTGTGCAGATTCGCCGATATAATAGTAGTTAACCTTGTGTGATGGTCTGGTGATATGCGTTTACTTTTTCTTTCTTTGCTCGTTTGTTTATTGAGTGCGTCGGCACAGGCGCAAAACCTGCGTGCCGTTCAAATTTATGATGACGATGAGCTTCTGGATCTTATCCGAGAAAATAAGCATTTGAGCCAAGTAGTCATTGATGAATGTCAGCTAGTGCAGGATATTGAAGCAAGAGCCATTAAAGCATCACTTCCATCCTATCAGTTTTTGTGGGGAGACATGTTGGCTTATGGCGTCTGTATCAAAAAAGACGTCGAACTTGGATTGCATTATATGCATTTAGCGGCAGATCAAGGACTGCCAGAAGCACTTGAGCAAGTAGGCCGCTATTATCATGTGGGTAAGTTCATGCAAATTGATATCGATAAGGCAATTTATTATTTAAAGGCGGCAGCATCTTCAAATAACTTAAAGGCGCAACTACGTTTGGCAGATCTTTACAATGAAGGTTATGGCAGTCCGCTCGATTTTCCTGCGCTTTATTCTCAATTGCATCATGCAGTCACAGATGACAAGAAAGTCCACAAACGTATTAGTGATTCGCTCACTGACCTTGCAGATAAAATGCCTGAGCATATTGTGGCAAAAGCAAAACAGCTCAAATATTAGATAAAAGGCTCACCAGAAAAGAAAATTTGGGTTTATAATACAAAAAAAATCCAGAGCATTTTGTGTGAGCCAAAACGATCCCCATCAGCAACGCGAAGCAGACAAATACGAAAAACCTGTTGCCAGTCGCGAGCACCTTCTTTCTTTAATCCAACAATCGCATGTTCCACTGACCTTCAGTGCAATTATTAAAAAGCTTCAATACGGCAAAGATGAAGATCGCAAAATTGGTGTCAAAAGACGTTTGCGTGCAATGGAGAATGATGGGCAGATCTCTTTCAATAAATTCAAGCAATACGTCATAGCAGACCCGAATACTAAGTTAACGGGTAAAGTAATCGGCCATCGTGACGGATACGGCTTTTTTGCACCGGATGCTGGTGGTAAAGATTTCTTTATTTCTTCGCATGAAATGCAACGTGTTTTTCATGGTGACGTGGTTGAGGCCATTTTACTTGATAGAACCGATCGTCAGGGGCGTAAAGAAATCAAAATACTGGATGTTATTGAAGCACGTAAAGCAGGGATCGTTGGTCGATTCTTCGTTGAAAATCACATTGCTTTTGTTGTGCCTGATGATGCCCGTATTAACCAAGACATTATGATAGTGCCTGACGGTAAGTTGGGTGCTCGTCATGGCCAAATGGTGGTTGTTGATATTGTTCAGCGACCGTCGAAACGTTCGAATGCAGTCGGCAAGGTTATTGAAGTATTAGGTGACCATATGGCGCCTGGCATGGAAATTCAAATCGCACTTCGTGAGCATGATCTTCCACATCAATGGCCAGAAGCGGTCGATGAGGAAACGGCAAAGCTCGAGGAAGAAGTAGAGGAAAGTGCCAAACAAGGGCGTGTAGATTTAAGAGAATTGCCGCTTGTTACCATTGATGGTGAAGACGCTCGAGACTTTGATGATGCGGTGTATTGTGAGCGCAAAAAGTCGGGTGGCTGGCGACTATGGGTCGCTATAGCTGACGTAAGTTATTACGTTAGGCCAGGTAGTGCGCTCGATGATGAAGCGTTTGCTCGCGGTAACTCTGTATACTTTCCGAGCCAAGTCATTCCCATGCTGCCAGAAAAACTGTCAAACGGCTTATGCTCATTAAACCCCGACGTTGATCGTTTGTGTATGGTCTGTGAAATGACCATCAGTGAAAACGGGAAGCTATCGGGAAGCAAGTTTTACCCAGCAGTAATGCGTTCACATGCGCGCTTCACATACACAAAAGTCGCCGCGATTTTGGATGGAGATGAGACATTACGCGAGCAATACGCTGCACGTGTTTCTGAACTTGAAGAATTACATAAACTGTATACCGCGCTTAACGATGCGCGCTTGCAACGTGGCGCTATCGCCTTCGAGACTGAAGAGTCTCGCTTCATCTTCAACGAAGACAAAAAAATAGAAAGTATTCTTCCATTAGTGCGCAATGATGCTCACAAAATGATTGAAGAATGTATGATTTTGGCTAACGTAGCGACAGCAAAGTTCGTTGAAAAGCATACTATGCCAGGGCTTTTCCGTGTTCATGACAAACCGAGCGAAGAGAAATACAAAAACTTTGTCAGCTATTTAGCTGAATTGGGTATATCAATGCCCATTTCTGAGGATGTTGAACCAAGAGACTACAGTGATGTACTGGGTAAAGTCGCTGAAAGGCCTGATCAAGAATTAATTCAAACTATGTTGCTGCGCTCTATGAGGCAAGCGGTATATCAAAGCGATAACATCGGCCACTTTGGTTTGGCATTGCAGCAATATTCTCACTTTACCTCGCCAATAAGAAGGTATCCTGATTTGGTTATCCATCGGGTGATTAAAGCGGTATTGGAAGGGCAAGAGAATAACCCCGTCAATGATGGTTGCTTTAGTTACAGTGAAGAGCAAGTTGTTGCGCTGGGCGAACACTGCTCAATGACTGAGCGCCGCGCAGATGACGCAACGAGGGATGTTGCCGACTGGCTCAAATGTGAGTACATGCAAGACCATGTGGGTGACGAATTTACCGGTGTTATTTCGACAGTAACTAATTTCGGTCTGTTTGTGCGTTTGTCTGACTTATATATTGAAGGGCTAGTGCACATCACCTCATTAGGGCGAGACTTCTATCATTTTGATGATGTACGCATGTGTCTTAAAGGAGAGAAAACAGGTGCCAGTTATCACATAGGTGACGTGTTAAAAGTACAAGTCGCCTCCGTAAATTTAGATGAGAAGAAAATCGATCTTGTTCTTGCTGGCGACGATGCTGTTATTGAGCGTGCTAAGCCATTACGTGGTAAAGAGCGCGTAGATAAAGGCAAATCAAAAGCAAAAGGTAAGGGAAAAGGGCGCGGCGGTGTAAGTTACTCGCCAGGCAAGTCGGCAAACAAAAAAGGCTCACAGAAGGCGTCTAAAAACGAAAAGTCGAAAGTTAAAAAGCGCAAAGCAAGAAAGTCTAGACCAGGAAAGAATGCGCGCAAACGCACTAAAAGTTAATAGGTAAAGGTTAAACACAAAGCTATGGCGAAAGAAGAAATTGTAATTGGTATTCACGCTGTTAATGAACTTATAAAACGTTCACCAGAGCGTTTCGTTGACATGTGGCTACTGAAAGGTCGAGATGACGAGCGACTGATGCCAATTATTAATTTAGCTAGAAAATATAAAATTCCAACACAGTTTGTGAATCGTAAAGTGCTGGACGACAAAAGTGATGGTGAGCAACACCAAGGTATCGTGGCACGTGTCAAACCAGGCAAAACTTACACCGAAAATGATATCGAAGATATTCTGTCGCAAGCCGAAGCTAAAGGACAAGACCCGTTTTTACTTATTTTAGATGGTGTCACTGACCCACACAATTTGGGGGCATGTTTACGTAATGCTGATGCCGCAGGAGTTCAGGCAATTATCGTACCTAAAGACAAAGCTGCGCGTATTACTGCAACAGTGCGAAAGGTTGCTGTAGGCGCTGCCGAAACGGTACCACTTGTGCAGGTAACTAACCTTGCACGAACCATGAAACAACTCCAACAGATGGGAGTTTGGATCATTGGTACGGCAGGCGAAACTGATACGTCCCTTTATGATGTGAAGTTAGATGGGCCAATGGCACTGGTTATGGGGGCAGAAGGTAAAGGTATGCGCCGACTTACCCGTGAACATTGTGATCAGTTAGTGAAATTGCCGATGGCGGGCAGTGTTTCCAGTTTAAATGTGTCGGTAGCAACAGGGATCTGCTTATTTGAAATTGTAAGGCAACGTCTAGCGAAGTAAGTGCTGCGATAATCCGTTCTTTAGACGCTTAGCAAAAATAAAAAGAGGTGTTTAACACCTCATTTTTATTGCGTGTAAGTTTTTATGCTCCAGTCATCTTATATGACAGGAGACCTACCGTTTTTTGGTTTGCTAGCGCACTACTTTCTAAACTCTTCTCTGACTCCGCAAGAAGAACGTCATTACCATCTTTGATGGTGACAACACTTTGTGCAATTTCTTTAATTGCTGCGCCTTGTTCTTTGACTGACTGAGAGATTTGGGCTGTCATATTATGGATGAGTTGTGCTTCAGAAATAATGCCATCTAGGGCTTGTGTTGCAGCACCAATTTGTACGAGATTTTCATTGCTACCAGCTTTACAAATATTCACTTTTTCAACGGCTAGCGATGAATAGGTTTGAAGTTCCGCAATAATGTCCGTGATATGTTCAGTAGACGTTTGTGTGCGACTTGCTAAATTCCTGACTTCGTCTGCAACAACGGAGAATCCTCTACCTTGCTCTCCCGCGCGAGCTGCTTCTATAGCTGCATTTAAAGCCAGCAAGTTGGTTTGTTCAGCGATACTGCTTATTTCGTCAATAAAACCATTTATTGCCTGACATTTAGTCGCGAGTAATTCCATATTTTCTGATGAAACGGCGAGGTCTTGCGCATTGGTATGTAAGAACTCATTAAGGTCTGTGACCTGTTTTTGGCTTTGTGTAGCTTGCTCTGTAATATTTCTGGCTGTTTCCTCAGTACTATTTGAGTGCTGTACTATTTCAACGGCCGAGCTTTCGAGTTGTATAGTAGCAGCAGATACTTGCTCACACTTTAATGATTGTTTTTCAATACTTGCTCGGGTTTGCTGGGCACTGCTTTCAACCGCTGCGCTAACTCCCCTTAAATCTTCAACCGCAATGTTTATTTTGTGTGTGAACTCAATGAAGTTATTAATTGAGTCAATGACTTGACCAAATTCATCATCAGTTTCTTTGAGTACTTGTTTTGAGAAGTCGCGCTGTTTAACAATAGCATCTATGTTTTCTACCGCACTTCGAATTGGGCTGATAATGATGTCAATAAGTTTGAAAATGAAAGTTGCTAAAGCACCTGAAATTAAGAGAAATATTGCACTTGAGGCCCAGAAGGCAATGGATTCTTGACGTTCAATAAACGCGACTGCTTCATTCGATGTAGTTGCAAGGCTTTGTTCTGCATTATGAATGGCATTGCGCATTTGGGCTTGAATACCCGTATTTGGCGTTAACCCTATTTGAATATCTATGTCTTGATAGGCTGACATGGCCTGTTGGTAATTGTTAATCAGGTTATCTGCTTCTATGATATGGGCGCTACTTTGACGTAATGTCTCTATGGCCTGGTCGACTAAAGAAAGGTATTTTTCTTCGCCTCTCAGCATATAGTCTTTTTCATGGCGTCTTAGGGTGAGGAGGTTAACTTGGTTCGTTAAGTCTTTATTGGCTTCAAAAATAGCTTCCAATTGGTGAGTTGCCGCTCTTAGCGCCCCATATTTACCAGAGTTCTTATCTAGCCCACGTATAGTCATTGCATTTGCAAGTGCATTAAATTGGGACTGATATTCTTCAAAATCAGCCATCAGTGAGCTGACCGGCATTTTGCCGCCAATTCTCGTGTTTAACTCTTTTAGTTGCGTCAATTGAGATGCAAGCGATGCGTAATTAGCTTGATGACGCTCTATGTATTTAGGGTCTTTGCGGAGGATAAAATCTTTTTCATTCCGACGAAGCTGCAGTGCAGTGATACCTACTTGCTGAAGGTTAATTTTGGCAAGCTTTAATTGCTTGGTTTTATGGTTGAAGTAGTTAGTCGAAACTAATAAGAACAAGAGGCCAGCAATAACTGCCATAAGTAAAATGAGAAGTTTCTTGCGTAAAGAAAGCGAGCGAGAGGGCATAAAGGAACTGTCCTTAGCTTTGTTGTTAATCCGCAGATAAAGCTAGAGCGACTGTAACAAAAATGCAATAAAACTTACTTGGTTTTCATTGTTCGTTTTGTTTCAAGATGTACAGTTTCTCCTTTATAACTCAGAAAAATTAGCGAGTTAGCAATATGTGATGACCAAGACATTTATTTCTTATCAATTAGACATAATGGTTATTTGCTTCACAAAATATAAGCAAGGTGTTGGTATTTTACGCAAGTGGTAAGCGCTCTTTTCAATTGCGGCTTAAATTTTTATCGAGTATGGTTAACTGTCGCTAAACGAAGACAAAGTATGTGTCTTTTATACGATGGAAGTTAACTAAGGAAAGCAAGATGAAAAAAGTAATCGCGTTGTCTGCGAGTGCTATTGCAGTAGCATCAGCATTTATCCTACCTAATTTTGTAGGTTCGGCTTATCAAAGCCAGCACCAAGAAACGATAGCATTATTGGGACAAAACCCAGCTATTTCTGTCAAAGACTATGAATTTAAACGTGAGTGGTTTAGCGCCACAACAAAGATAACGTTTGAAATTGACACTCAAATCCCTGAACAAGAACCTTTTCAGTTTATCGTCAACGAAGATATAACCTTTGGCCCTATCCACATCTCTTCGGAAGGTACGCATTTTTCGCTAGCCAAATCGATAGCGTCGTTTGATATTCCAGTTATTGCCGATGAAGAGACGGTCAACGTGTTAAATGAACATATCTCGCTGTCTTCGTCGTTATCCTGGTTGGGGAATCACAGTTCAAATATCGCAACACAAGCCTACCAGACTGAAATTGCTGGCAAGCAATTGGACATTCAACCTTCACACGGACATTTTGTTTTAAATGGCGATGAGTTAGAAGGTGACTTTACGTGGCAAGGTATGTCGTTAATGGGTGATTCTGGCCACGTTAAAATGGCCCCCGTTAACATGACTTTTGATCAAACCTTGATAGCTGGTGATTTGTATTCAGGTACGGCGCTAGCGACAGGGGATTTCATGATGCGTTTTGACGAGTTTTCGTTGTTAGATAATGAAAGTGGTGCACAAGTGGATGTCGCCGGTGTTCAAATATCAGGACATACTTCAGAAGATGATAACTTGTTGGGTGTTACGCTGAAATACCATGCCGATAGCATTGGCTCGATGGGACAACAAGTAACAGACGCAAACTTTGATATTGCTATTCGGAATTTAGATATCGACACGGTGATGGCGCTTAATGAGCTAAATAGAACATTACCTAGCGACCCGAATGACCCTGCTTTTGGGCAAGCAATGATGCAAGCCTTGCCAACAGCTATGAAGTTATTAGATTACAACCCAGAAATTATACTCGAGAACATCAGTGTGATGACCGATGCGGGTTTGGTGGCAACCGATGCAAAATTTAGTATCGACAAGCAACTTTTCGATCCAAGAAACCCGATGTCTATCGCAGCGGCTGCAAAAGTCAACGCTAAAGGCAGCGCTCCTGAGAGCTTCTTCGCACAATTTGGGTTAGCGCCAATGATTGATGGTTACGTCAATCAAGGTTTTATACAAAGAAACGACGGCGAATTAAGTTTTAACTTGGAAATGACCAACGGTCAGCTAAATGTTAACGGTAAACCTTTACCGTTGTAAAAGCCTCAACGCAGCGCTAGCTGTTAATATTTATGTTGAGCTGCATAAAAAGGAGGCATAGTAGCCTCCTTTTTTCTTCGCGCTTTCTTCACTTTATAGCGTATTAGCAAACTCAATCACCGTTTTCTCTAGTAATTTGGCTTGCTGGTTTAAGGCTTTCATTTTCTCTTCGTCTATCACGGGTAATGTAGCGTGAAGCGCTTTAATCTGTGCAGATTTTGCTTTTAGCTGAGCCTCCTCCTGTGCAACCGCAACTTTCAACTGTCTGCTCCATTTGGCAATGTCATCGAAACTGACACTTTTTTTATCAATCGGGATAGTATGTGCGGAAAAAGCTTCAGCATGGCTTTCGATTTCATCTGATAGCACTTCTATTTTGGCTAGCGTGTCAGTAAAAGCCGGCTGGTTGTAGTGCATAGATTGTTCAATATCATTCAAGCTTTTTTCTAAAGCACTCAGCTTTTTTTGTTGTGCTGGCGTTAAATCTGCTTTTGTAAACGTTTTACCATTGACATGGTAGCGAGTTTTAGCAGCATCTTTTGTGTTTTCGATGGTGATGCCGGAGCTTGTATCAATTGTTGTTAAAGCGGTGTTGTGGGCTGAAACAGCGCCAGCAAATAAGCCGGTTGCAATAATGCTAAATACGAATTTTTTGGTTGTCGTTAAAGCCATATTCTCTTCCTTTCTTTTTCATCGTTGTCTAATCATTAGGTAGAACTCACGATGGAAAAAGTTTGAATTGAATGAACATTTTTTGATTTTACGAAGCCCTCGTTAATTGTCTTGCCTTTATCGGTTAATTTCCCTACAATACGCGACCTTAAATCAGCCGCAAGTTTTTGTTCCTTGCCTCAATACTGGTGTTGGCTGAGCCAGATACGAGGCTACAACCGTAAGGAGCTCGTAATGCGTCATTACGAAATCGTTTTCATGGTTCACCCTGATCAGAGTGAACAAGTACCTGGTATGATCCAGCGTTACACTGACTTGATCACTGCAGCTAGCGGTCAGATCCACCGTCTTGAAGACTGGGGTCGTCGTCAACTAGCTTACCCAATCAACAAACTGCACAAAGCACACTACGTTCTTATGAACGTTGAAGCGCCTCAGTCAGTTATTGATGAACTAGAAACTTCTTTCCGTTACAACGATGTTGTTCTACGTAACATGATCATGCGCACAAAAGCTGCGGTAACTGAAGCATCACCTATGGCTGCTGCTAAAGATGACCGTCGCGAAGCTAAGAAAGAGGTTACTGAAGCTCCAGCTCCTAAAACTGAAGAAGCTGCTGCTGAATAATAAGTAATCTGTGATAGAAAATTGCCTAACGTTGATAGGGCATGTGGTGAAAACACCCAAACTATCAACAACACCTGCGGGTTTACATCATTGTCAGTTTTCCATTGAGCATCGCTCGATACAGACTGAAGATGGATTAAATCGGCAAGCATTCGTAAGAATGCAAGTGGTGGCAACGGGTGATTGGTCACGAAACTTAGCAAGTGAATTAACTGAGGGTGTGCAAATAAGCGTGAGCGGTTTTATTAACCGACACGAATCAAGAAACGGTAATCCGATACTTGTCTTGCATGCTCAACAGATTGAAATGATTAATTAGGAGAAATCCAATGTCACGTTTTTTTAGACGTCGTAAGTTCTGCCGCTTCTCAGCGGAAGGTGCTGCGCAAATCGATTACAAAGATATCGCAACACTTAAAAACTACATCACTGAAAGTGGTAAAATCGTACCTAGCCGTATCACTGGTACAAGCGCTAAATACCAACGCCAATTAGCTACAGCTATCAAGCGTGCTCGTTACTTAGCATTATTACCATACACAGATTTACACAAGTAACCTAAAGGGGCATTAAGATGGAAGTTATCCTTCTAGATAAAATCGCCAAGTTAGGCGGCCTTGGTGACAAGGTAACGGTTAAGTCTGGTTACGCACGTAACTACTTATTACCACAAGGTAAAGCTGTATTCGCATCAAAAGCTAACGTTGAGCACTTTGAAGCTCGTCGTGCTGACTTAGAAAAGCAATTAGCAGAAGCATTAGCTGCTGCTGAAGCTCGCGCTGCTAAAGTAACTGAGCTTGCTGAAGTGACTATCGCTTCAAAAGCTGGTGACGAAGGTAAGCTTTTCGGTTCAATCGGCACTAAAGACATTGCTGATGCAATCACTGAAGCAGGTGTTGAAGTAGTTAAAGCTGAAGTTCGTTTGCCTCACGGTTCAATCCGTGAAACTGGCGAATTCGACATCGCTTTACACTTACACACTGATGTTGATGTAAACATCAAAGTTGTTGTTATCGCTGAAGCGTAATTAATAACTTCTGCGTGAAAAACACCATGGGCCTTTGGTTCATGGTGTTTTTTTATGTATGGAAAAAGTGTTTTGGTGATTGCAATAATACTGATTTCCTAGCTATAAATAGATAATTAACTAAGGCGGACACAGGTAAGTGATGTGCCACAAATTTTCAAGAAAACGCTCAAAGCAGTTATAAAGCGATTCGATATAGGCGCATTGTCGCTGTATCTCGCGTGTGTGTGTTTAATGGTTGGAAATTTTTGGTTGAATCAAAATCATGCGGCAACGCAAATCAATCAGCAACACTCTCAATGGTATCCACCTAATATCGTCAGTGTCAGTGATCGCCACACTGGTGCCATACTTTACCAAGAAAAAAGTAGCCGTTTTGTTATATTAAGAGAAGTATCCGGCGAAACGTATTCCCTTATTTTTGTACACCCCGTCTCTCAGCTTCTGACCTCTTGGGTGTTTATCGCCTTTAACTTTATTTATGCGTTGTGTATTTTGTTTATTCGCTTTAGTTTGATGAGGGCGCTAGACAGCTCATTTCAGCCAATTCGTGTACTTGAAAACTGGGCGTCGCTGTCGAAAATTCACGGAAAATACCAGCCTATTAGTGCTAAAGAGCCGATCAGTGAATCCATCGCTTCACTCATGCAGTCGCTGCAAGAGACAAAGCTTAATCAGGGTGAAGAGGAGTTAAAAATCCGCGAACGCGTATTACTTGACCCTGAAACAGGGGTGGGCAATCGAGAGTTCTTCACTAATCGCCTTGATGCACTGCTAAAAGAAGAGGATGCTCGCGGTGCTGTTTTTCTTATCTGTTTTAAAGACTACGATGTAGTACAGCACATTCACGGTGGTCAGTTTGCGGTAGAGTTGATTGATACGGCAATTAAGCTCATCAACAAACGATTACAAGGGTATAGTAATTTTTTCATTGCGCGCCCTAATGAGGCTGAAATAGCACTTCTTTTGCCTGGTCTCTACGTCGATGAGACAGAAAAGCTAGCGCGCAAACTACTCAGTAGTTTGGTCTCCGTTCAAGTGCCGGTAGGGCTTAATCAAGAAGAATGTTTACATGCAGGGGTAGTGTGCTTTGCGGGAGAAAGCCAAGCATACAAAATTTTAGCGGAAGCTGATATGGCACTTCGTAATGCACAGCTACAGGGGCCAAGTGGTTGGTTTATGTACGATAGTGGTGAGGTGGCACAAGAGACTGCCAAGGGATCGCTTAAGTGGCGCACCTTCCTTGAAAATGCCATTCAGAAAAATAGCTTTGTTATATTCTTTCAACCAGTTATCGCCAGTCAAAGTGACTATATTCTGCATCATGAAGTACTTTCCAAAGTGCGCGATGGCCAAGGTAAACTAATCAGTGCCCGTGTCTTTTTGCCAATGGCGCAAAAGTGTGGCTTAAGTGCCAAAATTGATTTGCTCGTACTTGAGCAAGTATGTCGGTTGCTAAAATATGAACACAAAACCAGTGATGCATGCAGCCTTAATTTATCTATAGACTCCTTACTGGATGAAAGCTTTATTGAAGCCATGTTTGCGCGCCTTGCATTAGTGCCTGATATTGCAAAACGATTGATTGTAGAAATCAGTGAATACCATTTGGCAACCCAGTTAACTCACTTGAAACCGGTTTTGCAGTTATTTGATGAACTTGGCGTTAAGGTATTAGCCGACAAGGTTGGCCAGTATATCGTGAGTACCGACTACATTACTGAGTGTCCCGTGAGTTATATAAAATTGCATCGCAGTATTGTTTATCAAGTTCATGACAAAATTGAAAACCAAGTGTTTATTCAAAGCCTAAAAGCGCGATGTGCCCAACACAATGTCAAGATTTATGCGCTGGGTGTTGAAAGTAAAGAGGAATGGAAAACACTGGTACATTTGGGAGTGACAGGGGGGCAAGGCCACTTCTTTACGGAACCTGTGGCGCAGATGGCAAATGCGATTGTATCGCCGTGATGTAAGCGTCACTTAGCCGATTTCGTTCCAGTAAGCCTCCAACACCTTGAAGCCCACCAGTATGCAACAAAACAGTGGTACTGCCAGCCTCTATAAAGCCTTGCTTCACTCTGTCTAAAAACGCGAGTAGCATTTTTCCAGAATAAACCGGTTCAAAAGGGATGCGGGTATCTCTTACAAATTCGGTAAGCGTTTGCAAAGAAAGTTGGTCGAACTTTGCATACCCTCCACCATGATACTGTGTGTGCAATTGCCAATTGTTGAAGAGCTTGTTGTCCAGCAAGTTCATTATTTCTGTGGTTAAGTATTCTGCCTGTTTGAGCACGGCTATGCCGTGAATGTGATGATGTTCGTTGTCAGCTTTAATGATACCTGCCAATGTGCCGCCACTCCCTACAGGCAGATACATGGCATCAAAGTCGGCTTGTGCGTTAAGTTCTGTCATCACATCGCCAACACCTACTAATGCAAGCGTGTTACTTCCTCCCTCAGGTACAATATGATAACCAGGGTGTTGCTTTAGCAATTCATCGATGTAGTCGCTGTCTTGCCGCCTTCTGTAGGTATTTCTGTCGACGAAAATCAATTCCATCCCCCAATGAGCAGCCCATCGCAAGGTATAGTTGTTTTGATAGTGAGGTTCACCTCTGATAATCGCTTTTGATGACAAACCTTCTTGTTTACAAGCGTAGGCAAGTGCATGAATATGATTTGAGTACGCGCCACCAAAACTCATGACGCCTTTATTTCCAACCTTTTTAGCCTCGATTATGTTTGCTTTGAGTTTTCGCCATTTATTGCCTGAAATAATGGGATGAATCAGATCATCTCGTTTTACTAAGACATTAATGTTGTGCTTTCTAAATAGCGGATGTTCTATTTCTTGTAGAGGAGATGGAATGGTAGGCATGAGGGAGTGTTGCTTGTGTTTTGGTCTTTACTATAACAATTTCCGTGCATTGTAATAAATAATCCAATGCACGCAGAAACGTCAAAATAGTTGCTAAAGCTTGTTTTTATTACTGAAAAACTTGCCTATGCTTGTGATTAGGGGATAATGAACAATGCATACAGTTGTAAGTTCGTTAGACTGAAAGAAAAATTGAATGTCGATAAAAACTAAAATAACTCAATTATTTGCTAAAGCTGAATCAGGCCACCATATTGGACTTGCTTTTCGACAAGATGCGCTAGCCTATTGTCTGTTATCAACGGATGGTTCGGTTGAGCATCAGCAAATACCTATCACAGACAACGAACAAGAACCTGCAATTAAGCAGTTAGTTTCACAAGATAACCTGTCATCTCAAGGCCATGTTGTATTGGCGCCCACGCAATATCAAATCGTGCAAGTGGATAAACCAAACGTACCCGAGGAAGAAGTACTTGGTGCGTTGAAGTGGCAAATTAAAGAATTAGTGACCTATCCGCCAGAAGATATGGTGCTTGACTACTTTACAGGCCCAACATTAGCGGGTGGTGCGGAAAAAGTTAACGTAGTATGCGCCTCTAAGGATAACCTGAAATCGATGGTACAGCTGTTTGAAGACAGTGACATCACGCTAAAAACAATCACAACAGAAGAATTTGCTTTTGCGAGTTTAGTGCCTTTCCAAGAGCATGCAGTATTGTTGCTGTGCCAACAACCGAACGAAGAAATCATTATTCTCATCGTCAAAATGGGGCGTATTTACTTTCATCGTCGCCTACGTGGCTATGCACAAATTGCCACTAAAACCATTGAGGAACTATCGTTTGGTGCAATCGATTCATTGAGCTTGGAAATTCAGCGCTCGTCTGACTATTTCGAACGTCAATTAAAACAAGCGCCTATTAAAGAGATTCAACTTATATTGCCAATAAAGAATGAGCAATTTATCGCGACTAAGTTAGCAGAAAATACCAATACACCTGTCGGTGTGTATCCGTTTGATGTTTTACACCAGGACAAAGCAATGTTTGGTGCGGCGATAGGTGCAACACAAGTCGATAAATTGGAGGTTGCCACTCATGATTAAACCTTCTATCAATTTATTGCAGCCAGAGCTGTTACCCGAGAAAAAAATAGTCACACTTAAAAATGTTGTGACTGTTTGGGTTGTTGCGCTGGTGATGATGAGCGTGCTTGCTGGTGTGACAGCTATGCGCAAAGACACAGTTGTTGCGCAAGTAGATGCGCTTAGTGACAAAAACGAAGAGCTTGAAAATGAATTGTCACTGCTAAAAGAAAAATTAGAGAACCATAAGCCTGATGCGGGTTTACTATTAGAACTCGACACGTTGAAGTCTATCATTCAAAACAAACGTGGCTTGTATAAACACCTTACCAATACTGACCATACCTATATCGCTGGATTTGGTGATGCAATGGGGGAGCTGTCGTCTTTACATAGCAATGACATTAGCCTTGAACACATTGTGTTAAATCAAGACCAGTACACCTTTTCTGGGATGGCGCGTAACCCTGAAGCTGTGCCTAACTGGCTAGCAAACTTTGAACGTTCTACCGTCCTATCTGGCAGATTATTTGAGCAGTTCAAGTTAGCTGAAAGTGATAACAACTTAATTTCATTTACGGTTAGCTCATTGGGCGACAATAATGAAAAGGAGGCGAGTGAATGAGTACGTTTGAAACTTATTCATCCAAGTTTGACGCCTTAACACCGAGAGAGCAGTACATTGTTTTTGGTGCTGGGTTGTTTGTCATTTTATACCTCCTATTCACGCTGTTTGTTGAGCCTGATATGGCGACAATTAGCGAGCAAAAGCGGCGTGTTGTGTCGCTAGAGCAATCTAATCAAACCGCGACAACTTCGATAGCATTGTTCAAAGAGACGTTAAAGGAAGATCCTAATCAGAAGGTGGAACGTGATATCAGTCGCGTTAAGTCGCAGCTAGAGAAGGTAGACCAAGAGCTTTTGACACTCACCTCGGACTTAATGACGCCTATTCAAATGCGTAACGCCTTAGTTGAGTTGTTGGCGTTGGACCGCGGTGTGTCATTAACGGCATTTGAAGTGCTTCCGCCGAAGCCATTGTTCCAAGGACAAGCGTCGAAAAATACTGAAGCTGATGAAGAAGTGAACGAAGAGCAGATGGCTGCGGTAACGCCGGCAAGTTCACCTGAAATTGGCTTATATCAGCACAGAATTACCATCACATTGAAAGGGCGTTATGACGCGCTCCAGCGTTATTTAAAAAATTTAGAGTCGCTAGAGTGGAAATTCTTTTGGCAGAACTTTGAATTAAAAGTGGTTGAATATCCAAACAACGAAGTCACAGTTACGCTTTATAGCTTAAGTACAAAACGGGAGTTTATTGGTGTTTAGCAAACAGATAATTGGTTTGTTCGCCCTTGTTTTGACAACAAATGCGTTGGCGTTTGTTGATCCAACGCGCCCGCTAACAGGTGGGCAGTTGGTGGAAAGTGCAGGCAGTGTTCAGCCACAAGATGAATTGGTGTTACAGTCTATTTTAAAAACAAGCAGAGAGGGTTCGCTTAAAGCAATTATCAGCGGGCAGCTTGTTGAAAAGGGAATGACTGTTCTTGGTTATCGCGTCGTTGATATTGAAGGGAAACGGGTGACGTTACAATCAGCAGAAAATACAAGAGAATTAAGCTTGTTTGCTGATTCGGTTGTGAAATACAAATAAAAGAAATCGATATGAAAAAAACTCAGTTAAGTCTCTTTGTTGCCAGTGTTATGGTTGTCTTAGCCGGTTGTGCAAGTCAGCCTCCTCAGCCAACGTTTGTTGCAGAAGAATTAGATAGTGCTATCGATGCCTCACAACCTAAAAAGGCGAAGAAGCCGCTAACAGAGCTGCCATCTTCCGTTCAACAAGAGTTGATGTCTCAAACAATGGTGGGTGCTCAAGAAGCAATGCTATCAGAAAAGCGCCTAGATATTGCAGCAGTCGACGTTGATGCAAAAGCATTTTTCTCTGCACTTGTTGAAGACTCAGAGTACAGTGCAGCCGTGCACCCAGATGTTGCTGGCAGTATCACGCTTAATTTGAAAGATGTTACCGTTGATGAAGCACTGAGTGTGCTAGAGGATCTATACGGTTTTGATATTAAACGTCATGGCAAGGTATTTCAGGTATACCCGTCAGGAATGCGCACTGAAACAATTCCTCTTAACTATCTGTTTGTTAAGCGCTACGGTACGTCAAGCACCAGTATAAATTCTGGTGGCGTATCTGAAAACGACCCGAATAGCAGCAATAACAACAATAATAACAACAATAATTTCAGCAATAACAACAGTAACAACAATAGCAATAACAATAATAACAATAATAGCGACTCGACAAGTGGCATTAACTTGTATACCGAAAATGAATCAGATTTTTGGAAGGAGCTCAAAGAAACGCTTGAATCACTAGTTGGCACTGATGATGGTCGTTCTGTAATTGTCTCTCCACAGGCAGGTCTTGTTACCCTGCGTGCGTATCCGAATGAAATTAAGTCGGTCAAGAAATTTATCAATGACACCCAAGCCCATTTGCGCAGACAGGTAATTATTGAAGCAAAAATCTTAGAAGTCACATTGAATGATGATTACCAGCAAGGTATTCGTTGGGATAATGTACTTGGCCATATTGAGAGTACTGATATTTCGTTCTCTACAACAGGCAACATCATTGGTAACACGATTTCGTCAGCGCTTGGTGGTACTACATCCATTGGCTTTAAAAATGACGACTTTGCTGGCGTTATAGAGTTACTTCAAACTCAGGGTAACGTGCAAACTTTGTCTAGCCCGCGTATCACTGCTACCAATAACCAAAAAGCGGTTATTAAAGTTGGTGAAGATGAATACTTTGTTACCGACGTCTCGAGTACCACGACTACAGGTACATCGACTACTGTGACTCCGGAAATAGATTTAACACCATTCTTTTCTGGTATAGCGCTAGACGTGACGCCGCAAATTGATGAAAGCGGTGAAGTGATACTTCACGTCCATCCATCTGTTACGACTACCGATGAACAGTTGAAAACAGTGACGCTTGCTCAGGACGATATCATCCTGCCATTAGCGCAAAGCAGTGTTAGGGAGTCTGACACCATTATTCGCGCCCAATCTGGCGAAATTGTGGTGATTGGTGGCTTGATTGAGACAACAAAAGTTGATCTAGAATCGAAAACGCCACTCTTAGGTGATATCCCAATCGTAGGTGAATTGTTTAAGAGCAAGTCACAGACAACGCAGAAGAAAGAGTTGGTGATATTATTGAAACCAATCGTTATCGGGCAAGATACTTGGAACGACCAACTTCAAGAAGCCCGTGCGTTATTGAAAAAGTGGTTTCCTGAAAATCAGTAAGTTATGTACTTATACCACTTTGGTTTAAGAGAGTTACCTTTTACTCTGACGCCAAACACCAGCTTCTATCTGGGACTAAAGCCTCATGACGAGGCTTTAGCAGTCTTATTAACGGCGCTAAAAACCGGAGAAGGATTTCTTAAAGTTATTGGTGAAGTTGGTACCGGTAAAACCCTGTTGTGTCGCAAGGTATTGAATGAAATCCCCGAGCACTTTGTCACGGCATATATTCCCAATCCTTACCTGAACCCTGATGAGCTCAGAAGGTCGGTTGCTGTTGAGCTGGGTGTCAAACAAGCACAGCGAATGTCGGCGCAATTACTGACACAACGA
This sequence comes from Thalassotalea euphylliae, assembly GCF_042682785.1. Taxonomy (GTDB): domain Bacteria; phylum Pseudomonadota; class Gammaproteobacteria; order Enterobacterales; family Alteromonadaceae; genus Thalassotalea_F; species Thalassotalea_F euphylliae. Next base: position 353,139 of record NZ_JBHUIB010000012.1, read on the forward strand.
ATTCAAACGCGACTGTTGGAATTACATAGTCAAGGGCATTCAGTGGTGCTTATTGTCGACGAAGCGCAAGCATTACCCGCAGAAAGCCTAGAGGCGTTGCGATTATTTACCAACTTAGAAACAGAGAGTCGTAAACTGTTGCAAGTCGTGATGTTTGCTCAGCCTGAACTCAATGACCGACTCGCAGAGGATAACTTCAGGCAGCTGAGGCAACGCATCACGTTTTCCTATCAATTGAGGCCCATGACAAGCAGCGAGGTGGAAAGTTATATAAACCATCGTTTGTCAGTGGCGGGCTATAAGGGCGCAGCATTATTCCCTACTCAGATTTGCAAACAATTAACGAAAGCGAGCAAAGGCATTCCTCGTTTAGTTAACGTGATTTGCCACAAAATGTTGATGCTAGGTTACGGTGAAGGGCAATATCAGTTGACCGAAAAACACTTAAAAATGGCGGTTAATGATACTGAAGATACCGTGAAGTTTTCTCGTTTTAACGTTAAGTGGGCATTTGTAGCACTCGGCACCGTGCTTTTAGGTTTGGGCACGGGCGCGATATTAGGAGGTATATGGTGAGTGTTATCAATCAAATGCTCAAAGACTTAGATAAGCGTAATCAGGATCCAAATGATTCCGGACATATGCCCAATGTTGTGATAACAACCGACAGTAGTGCAAAGTCGCCGTTGGTTATCGCGCTAGTGTCTATTGCTATTACGTTAGCGATAGTCGCTGTGATTTGGTTATATACTGAAAACCAATCACTGAAGCAGCAAAAGCGTCCGGTTGCCGAACTAACGAATCAAGTCGCTTCAACACAAGTTGAGCCGACAATATCGGTTAAGAAAATGCCCGTTGAAGAACGACAGGCAGTGCAACTTCAAGCTCCTAAGTCAACGCCTGCTGTTGAAGAGTCCAACAAGGTAAGCATGTCAGACGGTGATGCGACTGCAGCACAAGCTGAAGAACCAACAAAAGAAGCCGAACAAAACGTAGAGGAAAATACCTTAGCAGCGCCGGCCAAGCGAAATATTGAAAACGAGACGAAAAAGTTAATGTCTTCTAGCATTGAGCTACAGGAACCAAAAGCGCAAGCTGAACCGGAAATATCGGTCGAAACAAAGCAAGCGAGTATATCTGTTGAGCAGGCACAGACAGCTCTCGATACTCCTAAGCAGAATTCATCGCTAGCCATTGCAAGAAAGCAACTCACCTCAAGCGAACTTGCAGAAAAGAAAATGCGAGAAGCCGAAAAAGCATTGTTAGATGAAAAAGGCACAAAGGCGGAAGAACTACTTCAAGATGTGCTCATTCTGACGCCTGACAATAAGAGTGCGCGTAAGCAGCTAGCAGCGATTTGGCTCGCAAAAGATGCAATAGGCCCTGCAATCAACTTGATTAATCAAGGGATTGCGATATCTCCTGCAGAGCCAGATTTCAGATTGTTTAAAGGCAATGTATTGATACAGCAAGGACAATTTGCACAGGCATATCAAACGCTGCTTCCGTTAAAGGACACGTTGCGCATCGATTACCAAACATTACTTGCAACGGCCGCTCAACAAATTAAAGAACATAGTGTTGCAGCAAAAGCATACGAACAGTTACTGGTACTTCAGCCCACACAAGCGCGCTGGTATTTAGGACTAGCGATTGCACTTGATAGCAGCAGTCAATTCGAACTGGCTGCTGATGCATATCAAAATGCTATTAACCTCGGCACACTTTCACCAGAGAGTCGAAAGTTTGCTGAGCAACGAATGATCGAATTAGGAGACTAGTCATGCCAGCCCCTAAATTAAAAATGCGCCTAGGTGATTTGCTCGTTCATGAGCACATCATCTCAGAAGAACAGCTTATGCAGGCGCTTGGCAGTCAGAAAAACTCTGGTCGAAAACTAGGCGACGTGCTGATTGAGTTAGGTTATATCAGTGAGCGACAGCTTCTAGAGTTTCTCGCGCAACAACTTGATGTGCCGTTCATGGATATCAGCCAGCTGCGTGTCCCAGGCGAAGTTGCTAGCTTGTTACCTGAAGTTCATGCAAGGCGACTTCGCGCTTTAGTTATGGAAGACAGAGGCGATAGTGTGCTTATCGGCATGAGTGATCCCGCTGATTTGAGCGGCCTTGATCAACTTGAACAGATGCTCAGCCCCAAACGTATCGAGATAGCCGTTGTGATGGAGTCACAGCTGTTTGAAGCTTTCGATAGTTTATATCGTCGTACTGCTGAAATAGAATCATTCGCGAGTCAGCTAGAGCAAGAATACGAAGAAACGTCTGATTTTGATATTTCGTCGAACTTTGATGATGGCGGTGATGCTACCGTTGGCAAATTATTGCAATCGGTCTTTGAAGATGCGGTACAAATGCGCGCCTCAGATATACATATTGAACCCGACGAAAAACAACTTCGCATTCGTCAGCGTATTGACGGTGTTCTTCAAGAAAACATTTTAAATGAAAATAAGATAGCCGCCGCATTAGTGCTTCGTTTAAAGCTCATGGCTGGCTTAGATATTTCGGAAAAACGTCTACCGCAAGATGGCCGCTTTAATCTTCAAATTAAAGGGCACAGTGTTGATGTTCGTATGTCGACGATGCCTGTGCAATACGGTGAGTCGGTCGTAATGCGTTTGCTAGATCAGTCTGCAGGCCTATTATCGTTGGACGAAACCGGTATGCCGCCAAATTTGGTTTCGCGGTTGCGTCATCAAATAACACGTCCTCACGGCATGGTATTGGTTACTGGGCCAACAGGTAGCGGTAAAACAACAACACTTTACGCTGCTCTCAGTGAGCTCAATCAGTCTTCTAAAAAAATCATTACCGCGGAAGACCCGGTGGAATATCGCCTCCCTCGTATCAATCAGGTGCAGGTAAACAGTAAAATAGAACTAACCTTTTCTAGCGTATTAAGAACAGCACTTCGTCAAGATCCTGATATCATCATGGTAGGTGAGATGCGTGATCACGAAACCGTTGAAATTGGTTTGCGAGGTGCATTAACCGGTCACTTGGTATTGTCTACACTCCATACAAATGACGCGATTACTAGTGCGCTTCGTCTTATCGACATGGGCGCTGCTGGGTTCTTGGTCGGAAGCTCATTGCGAGCAGTAATCGCGCAGCGTCTTGTGCGACGAGTGTGCGAGAACTGTACTGTCGATTACACACCTGACGCCCAAGAAACCATGTGGCTGAATAACCTTACTGGTGAGGACGCATCTCAACTTTCATTTAAGCAGGGCAAAGGTTGCCAATCGTGCTCATATACCGGCTACAAGGGCCGTATTGGTGTATTTGAGTTACTTGAAATGAACGAGCCTATGATGGCGGCATTGAAACGAGAAGATACTGAAGCGTTTACAGAACAGGCCAAGAGGCACCCAACCTTTAAACCGTTGGCACACGCGGCGTATGACTATGCGAAAACCGGTGTTACCACTGTAGAAGAAGTGCTAAGGTTGGTAGAGACAGTTGATGTGGCGGGTTAATTAAAGCAGCATGGCAGTTTTTACCTACATAGGCCGAAAAGCAAGCGGCGAGCAAGTCAAGGGAAGCATAGAAGCAACCAGCACCAGCGCTGTAGCTGAACAGCTTTCTCGACAAAGCATCATTCCCATTACCATTGAGCAAGGCAAGGAAGCGATAGAAAGCGGCGGTGATGTAGATATAGCCGAGTTGCTAGGACTAGAAAAAGTCTCGCTTGATGACATTATTGTATTGTGTCGCCAAATGCATGCATTAATGCGCTCGGGTGTTCCTATTCTGCGTTCTATCAATGGTCTAGCAGAATCAACAACGTCGAAAAAGCTTAAGAAAGTGCTGACAGAAGTCGCTAGCCAACTCGAAGGTGGTTACGCGTTGTCATCGGCACTGAACCAACACCCAGATGTATTTTCCTCGTTGTTTATCTCGATTGTTCATGTCGGAGAAAACACCGGCCAGCTAGATGGTGCGTTTTTAAAACTTGCTAGTTACTTTGAGCGTGAACAAGAAACGCGTAAGCGCATCAAATCGGCTATGCGTTACCCAAGCTTTGTTATCACAGCAATCGTTGTCGCTATTGTTATTCTTAATATTTTTGTTATTCCGACCTTTGCTGACATGTTTTCACGACTGGGGGCTGATTTACCATTAGCAACGCGAATATTGATCAACAGTTCAGAGTTTTTCTTGACCTATTGGCCACACATGTTGGTCGCCACAATTGGCGTGTTTTTCGGTTTACGACAGTATTTACGCACTGAGACTGGTAAATTTCGATGGGATAAACGAAAGCTCAAACTCCCCATTGTGGGCAGTATTATAGAGCGCTCTATCTTATCTCGTTTCACGCATAGCTTTGCTATTGTGCTAAAAGCAGGCGTCCCGATGACATCGGGATTGACGCTAGTGTCTGATGCGGTTGATAACGACTTTATGAAAGATAAAATTTTGAAAATGCGTCAAGGTATCGAAAGTGGTGAGAGCTTATTGCGTACCGCTATTTCTAGCCAACTTTTTACCCCGCTCGTCCTCCAAATGGTGGCGGTTGGTGAAGAAACCGGACGTGTGGACGAACTGCTTGAAGAAGTAGGTGACTACTATGAACGTGAAGTTGACTATGATTTAAGTACATTAACCGCACGTATTGAACCTATATTATTGGTGATTGTTGCGGCAATGGTGCTTGTTTTGGCACTAGGCATATTTACGCCAATGTGGGATATGGCGTCTGCTTTCCAAGGTGGCTAATGTCTCGACAAGAAATCATTGCAAGTAAAGAAAAGTCAAAAGCAGAGCTCATGATGATTGTTGCGCTAATTGCTATCATGATGGCAGTGTTTTTAGAGTACTTTTTCAGACAAGAAGAAACGCTAACGGGCACTGGCTTTTCAGCGCTGAAAGGGCGTTTCGTTAGTGAGGTGCAAGTCATCCATGGTCAATGGCTGATGGATGGAGAACCTGCGTTAGTGAAGCAGAAGAATGCTGCAGGCCAGCTCACTCAGATTAGGGTAAACAAACAAGGTTGGGTGGACTCCACCTCAGATAACCAGCGATGTCATGATATTTGGATACAGGTGATTGGTTCTCAGCCTGAACTGCTGAAGAAACCGGTCAGTGTTATCGAAATTTTAAGGCAGGGCAGTGAACAAGAATTTTTGTGTCGCTATGCGATTAGTAAAACACAATTTTTCGAATATTCACCAAAAACTGGAAAAATATCTTTGTAACTGCTTTGTTATTTATATATAAAACGTTGTAATCTTAGGCTTAAAATCAGTGACTTGTCTCATCAGGCGCTGATAGAATGAGCTATCAAGTTAAGTAAAAGGTGTGCACATGAAAAAGCAAACAGGCTTTACGTTAATTGAACTGGTCATCGTTGTGGTGATTTTAGGTTTCCTTGCCGTGACCGCAATCCCAAAATTTTTAGATTTAACTGACCAAGCACAAGAAGCAAATATTGAAGGTATGGCAGGTGGTTTTGCCACTGCGGTATCTCTAGTGCGCGCCCAATGGGAAGCGGAAGGCAGACCTCAAAACGCTGGCGGTGACAACGCAGTTATCTATGATGGACAAGAAATTATCCTGACAGAAGAAGCTGCTACTGTACGCCCAGGCTATCCTTATAGTGTTGGTGGTACTGGTAATCCTGTAGGTGGAGTGATGAATACGACACGTTGTGAAGAAGTGTGGCAAAACATTTTCAGTCAACCGCCTCAAACAGCAATCACTGTGGGGGCACTAAACGCAGACACCTCTACACAATACCTAGTGGATATTGTTAACGGTGACACGATTTGCGCATACTACTTGAAAGAAACGCTAACCAGAGACGCTAATGGCGATTTTCAAGATCCGGGCGGTTTAACAACGGTAGGTAACTTATTCACATACGACCCGAAAAATAGTTCAGTGGTTGTGTACGTTAATAACTAATAATCAATGATTAATAAGTAAAGAGAGTCGTATTATGAAAAAATTAAACAGTCAGAAAGGTTTTACCCTTATCGAGCTTGTGGTTGTTATAGTTATTCTAGGTATCTTAGCAGCAACCGCAGCACCTAAATTTATCGATCTACAAGATGACGCCAATACAGCTGTTCTTGAAGGGGTTAAAGCCGCAATGCAAAGCTCTTCAACTCTTGTATATAGTAAGTCGCTAATAGCTGGTAACAATGAATCAGACACTGCAGGCGAAGATGTAACAACGAATGTAGGTGATATTGACATTTCACTTGGTTACCCTGATGCAACAGAAGCGAACTGGGTTGCACTTTTAGACTTGGATATGTCTAATTCTGACACTGATACAGAGTTTACTTATCACGTTGGTACAGGTACTTTTACGGTTTATCCTCAGGGTAAAGAGCCATCGTCAGGACAAGCTATTACAGATGCTTGTTCTGTAACCTATAGCGATATCGATGGTGGAAGTGCAGGCGATACGCCAGATATTGAAGTCGTAGATTGCTAAGCGTCATGTTGGATTAAGAAAGAGGGCTTAGGCCCTCTTTTTTTGCATTAAAAATGCAAACAATATTTGCTAACCCACTCTCCAAGCTCATTATTTTGGATATTGTTATAAATCACGTATACTGAAGTTTACTGGGCCATGATGTTTAGGTAACGCGGTTGTTATCATCCAAACCTTTGTTTTTCTTCCGACAGCAAGCAGGTTTTACGCTGCTTGAGCTTATCGTCACAATTATTATCATCGGCATCCTGTCGGTGAATGTTTTACCGCGTTTTTTGGGCTCAGACGGCTATGAAGAATACACCTATCGTGACAGAGCCATTGGTGTGCTGCGAAACATACAACTCAGAGCCATGCAGCAAGATAGCACCGTGTGCAATGAAGTAGCGCTTGATAGCAAACATATCGGCATTCCAGACGGAAATGCCTGCAGTGCCAGTGCACCAAGCTTTAGTGCCAATTATGGCGACGCGGGTCAAAACGCAACGTTTGAACTAGCGATTGACGATGGTCATGACGTGGCTATCTCACATAATCAAGGCAGCGGTGCGTTTCGCTTTTCGTTCGATAAGTTAGGTCGACCGAGCGCTACTGGCTCCTTCTGCGTAGGTGGCTGTGTAATTACGTTTTCTGGACTTGACTCGCTTACCATCGTTATTGAGGCTGAGGGGTATATCCATGCGGGCAACTAACCTGTTATATCCCTTAAAAAAACCAAAACACCGAGGGTTCACCTTAATCGAATTGATTATTGGTATTGTGGTGTTTGCTATCTCATTGACTATGGTCGTAAGGTTTGTCGTACCCGCTTCAACACAAAGTGCTTCCCAGCTTCAGCAAATTAAAGCGGCAGAGCTTGGCCAATCCCTGTTAAATGAAATTCTGGGTAAATCGTTTGATGAAAATTCTGACCGCGCAGGTGGTGTTATTCGTTGTGGTGAAGAAAATAACAGTGGTGTCTTAGTAGGGTGCACGGACCATAACAACCTTGGCAGTGATACCGGTGAAGATAGGACCACATTTGATGACGTCGATGATTACATTGATTTTACCTTTGCAGACTCATTAGATAATTCGTACGCCAATGAATATCAGGGCTTTAATATCACTATTAATGTGTTTTACGACAGCAATCTAAATGATGTAAATGACGTCGATGAGAGCTTGCCCATTGGCAATATTAAGTACGTGCAGATAGATGTCGTCACGCCAGCAAGCGAGACAATAACCTTTGCAGCCTACAGGACAAACTTCTGATGACTAGGCTAAACAAAGGGTTTACGTTACTTGAGATGGTAACAGTTATTGTTTTACTGGGAGTCGTATCAGTAGGCATTGGCGCCATCATAAATTTAGGATCTCGCACTTATGTTGACGTGACAACACGAGATGAGCTGATTGGTGGGGCAAGGTTTGCGGTTGAGCGAATGAACCGTGAAATCAGGAGTGCCTTACCCAATAGTTTGAAAGACACGAGCATTGGTAATAGCAAATGTATTGAGTTTCGCCCAATAGTGACCAGTTTTGTATATACCGATGCCCCTATAGATCCAGAAGTTGGTGATAGCATTACGGTAGTGAACTTTGATGAGCGTACCATTGCGAATGCTGCTAGTTTAGTGGCGGTGATTTACCCATTAGACTGGGAACAATTGGCTGATCGTCAAGCTAACATTGAAGGCTTTTCAAGAGTCGCTGGTTTTGAATACGTGCTTGACTTGCCAACAGGTTCACAGTTTGCAGAGGGTTCTCCCACTGATCGCGTATTTATTGTTGAGCCAAATGATATATCGTATTGCATTGTAGGAGAGCAGTTAACGCGGTCTGTTGGTGGTGGCAGTGCTGTACTGATGGCAGAGTACATCGATAGTAACAATTCATCGTTTGAAGTCATCAAGCCCACTTTACAACGAAATGGGGCAGTATTGGTGAAATTGGCCTTTAAACAAAATTTTGAAGAAGTGCGCTTTAGTAATGAAGTACAGGTGATAAATGTGCCGTAATGCCAATAGTTTGCAAAGACAAGGTGGCAGTATTTTAGTACTGGCCCTGTTTATTCTTGTGGTGATGTTTCTGTTGGGTGCGGCACTGGCACGCTTACTTTCCTCCGGCGCTGAGGCCACAGCATACGAAGTATTGGGGACTCGTGCATTTCAAGCGGCCAATTCTGGTGCGCAGCTCAAATTACTGGATGTTTTTCCTTTGGATACGGCGACACCGCAAAACTGTTCAGCCGGTGATGCAACAACACCAACAGACAGTGCGACTAACAACTATAGCTTCGTCAATGTTGATGGACTCAATAATTGCAGTGCAACTGTGTCCTGCAATATGCAGGAAGTTGACGGTGTTTACTACTACCAACTGACCAGTACTGGGCAATGTGTCATTGACTCTGCAGAGGGCGTGACAACCTCTCGAACGATCGAGCTTGAGGCGAGAAGTTTATGATAAGAATATTAGTTGTTGTTCTTGTTTTATTTGTGGCTATTCAACAAGGTGTGCACGCTGCACAATGTGATGCTGTATTTCCGGGTGATACATCCCTTGCATCCAATGCAGGCGCAACTATAGATCCTTCGGTAACCTGTGATGGCGGTAGCTGCCTACCTGTACCTAATTTTGAGGCAGTAACGCCGCTTCCTACGATTAGCCCAACGACTGTCTTTAACAACAACAACCTAGTGGATGGCGTTTATGAGCATACTGCGTGGGGAATGGGTAATGGTCAAAACGTCAATTTTGGTGGAACAGGCACTGCTGTTATTTATTTTAATGGCTCTGTTGATATATCAAAAAATACCAAAATAAATGATAACGGCTCGCCATCGAATATTCTTATCGTGGTGTATGGGTCTTTGATCATACGTCAAGGCGTTGATATTAATGCCCATGTCTATGTAGCGGGTTCTACGTCTATTGAAAAAAACGTCGAATTTAATGGCTCCTTGTCGAGTGTTGGCGGCGTGAGTGTTGCTGAAAACGTTGACTTTACGTTCGATTCTGATGATGTTGACGGAATAGAGCCGCATGGGTTTTGCGACACCTCAGAGCCACCGCCGCCGTTAACTTGTGATGCAGCCGACACTTATACCGTTATTGGCCGTGATGATTTTAGTAACCCGAATAGCTGGTCAGCGAATAATTTTGACCGCTCTGTGAGTAACTGGCCTGGAGAAAGCATTTTTCAGTCTAACGGTGAAGAGCAAAATGTGGTTTTTGACTTTTCGAGCAATAGATTAAATGTAGCTGGTAGTGTGTCTGCTGGTGGCGATAACGAATATGGCATGGTGCAATTCCCCTTTGGGGCTATTTATGACACGTCCAGTTCCACCAATTACTCCGTATTTTCGTCGATTAAATCCAATGTAAACCAAAGCACTAATAATGATTTAGGTATTGTGTTTGGCTTTGTTGACGACCGCAATTATTACTTAGCGCGTTGGACTGCAATTGGTACTGCATATAGCGGCAGTAGCTCGTTCCCTGGCACCCATCGTGCACTTGAGTTGATAAAAGTATTTGGTGGGGTTGCTACTACGCTAGACAGTATTGATGAGAGTGAAACAACAGCCAGTAACAACTTTTCAATGCAAGTGGTGGTCACCGAAGATGGCACCGGTGTGTGTGTCGGTAATTCCGCGGGCAATAATATGGTCCTAGAGTTGTATTCTGCTGAAACACCCGTATTGAATAACGTGGGTCTGTATTCCTACGATAATGATATCGGCATTGAGTTTGATGACTTCCTTGTCCGCTGCTTAGATTGTGAAGCGACAGCGGGTTCTTTTTATCGCTTTGAAGATGCCGACTTTTCTGGCGGCATAGAAAATATATACAGTGGCTTTGATGCTATCAATATCGGTGGTGTGCCCATTCCTGATGGTAAATACTGTCAGGGCTTTTCTCCCAATGGATTTAATCTGAGCTCGACAACGGGCAATGCATTTAATTCACAGGGATCACCCAACTCACAAGCGGGTACCATTAATTTTTGGTTTCGCAGTGAAGTAAATTGGGCAAATGGTACTGACAGGGTGCTATTTGATGCGTCCACGTATACGTCCTTTTTTGGGTCGCGCTTTAGCGATAACTTCACACTAGAGTTACTTGCTGACGGCCGCCTCCAATTTGAAATGAACTCAACCTTCTTCACTATTTTTGTTGATGAATACACTCTGACAGAGCCTTTTCAAAGCAGACAGGCAGGTGTTTGGTATTTTATTTCGTTGGTTTGGGAGCATGACGCTGATATCTATAAAATCTATGTAGACGGAAGCGAAGTTGTCAGCAACACACAAAGTGTCGACTTCTTCCCGAATTCTGCACCTCTGCATTTTGGCGATAATGCCAGTTTAGCGGCGGGCTCAGGAAGCTATCCTTCACCTAACTCGGCACGCGGTGACTTTGACGAAGTGCGTATTTACGATGAGGTGAGAAGTGAAGCACAAATTATTGCCGACAGAGATGAGAGTTTTGATTGTTCGACGTCGCCTTTGTTTGTGCTTGAACATGACGGCAGCGGATTGACGTGTTTGCCTGAGCCAGTAACTGTTTTCGCGTGCAGTGATGCTAATTGCACAACGCCAGATACGTCGATCACTACCACAATGGACTTGCTTGTTAACGGCGTTAGTCAACAGGTGTCTATTGTCAATGGTGTCGGCACACCGCAGCCTACATTTAACTATACCGACACGGTCAATAATGCGGTTTTGTCATCGAGCAGTGATTACACATGTCGCAACACTGGAACGGGCGAATTTGGTACGTCTGGGACAGCGTGTGAAGTTGACTTCGACCGCACAGCATTTGTTTTCAGCACAATTGGTAACCAAACGGCGGGAGAGGCGTTCTCAGGGCATACTCTTGAGGCTGTCGCAGATGTAGACGGCGTATGTACAGCATTAATTAATGGTAATGCTGATATAGAGTTTGCCGTTCAATATCAAACGCCAAGTGATGTTGCTACCGCTAACACATACACGATTAAAGACACTAACGGTGCTGTTAAAAATATTCCAAAAAACATCGGTTCACCGGTGAGTTACGAAGTGGTGAATTTATCGTTTGATGCCAACGGGGTTGCTACCCTTGATGACAATATATACAACGATGCAGGCGAAATTACGTTACACGCAAGGTATACCACACCAGCTCAACCTAACTTACCTTCGGTGAATATTGACGGTAATTCTAATAATTTCTGGGTTAAGCCTTATGAGCTTGTCATGACCGCTTATAAGTCATCCAACCTTAGTGTGTTGCTGAATGCTTCTACAATTGAAGATGTCACCTCGAGTACGGCTTTTCACCCTGCAGGAGATGATTTTACGCTCCACGTAAGCGCCCTCAATAAAGACGGCGATTTGACAACTAATTATGAGCAGACGAACTTGCAGCTGAAAGTGCTCAGGGCAGCGCCACTCGATATCTCTGGCGCAACGCCTACCACTTTTTATGATGGCGTTTTTACCGATAATGCAGGCGCAACAATTTCGAGTGTAAATGGCGCAAGTCCAGGTACCTTTGAAGATGTTACGCTGGCCGATTTTGATCCGCGTGGTTCTTTGCCCGGTCAATCTATTTCAAATAATGTCAGTTACTCAGAAATCGCTTTGTTAGCGCTTGAGATAAGGGATTTTGATTACGGTAATCAGCCTAACTTTATTGTTGACGGTTCGAGCGCCTCAGTCGGTCGGTTTATTCCAAGTTACTTAGAGCAATCTGTCGCCAGTATTGGCAACCTTGTTGCCCGTGATAATGAAACGAATCCTGCGGCAACTTGTGGGCCCAGAGACTGGGTATACTCTGGACAGCTCAACAAAGAAGATTATGATGATGATCCAGATGATATTCCGCATATCGGCGCGATAAGATACGAAGAAAATAATGCCCCACGATTGAAAATTTCCGCGCATGATGCTGATGGTAATCAATTATTAAACTACCTGGCCGATGCGGTAGATTCGGCAGGTACAAGCTTTAATCGCCTAGCGTTGGGTGATGTTGTGTTAACACCGCCGAGCGCTGACTTAACTAATGCAACCTATTTAATTGATGCGATCAGCCTGCTTGATACCGCTAATGCTCGATTTGAAGATGATGATGAAAATACCATTAGAGAATTGCACTACGTATTGAGCCCCGATGATCATTTTACATACCAACACATCGAAGCGACAAAAGTGTCACCGTTTACTGCGCAGTTCGTAATGGCTATTGACCGTATTGAAGATCAAGATGGTATTTTTGTCGATACCACAAACATTTCACGCTATGAGGACCTGACCATTTTTGAGGATGACCCTGCAACCACTGAAATTGATGGTTCTACACTAGAAGTTCGGTTTGGGCGACTTGTGATAGAAAATAGCTATGGTTCAGAAACTGCGCAGTTAGAGCAACCTATGCGTGTTGAATACTTTGATAATGACAACTGGCTCATTAATGAAGACGATGTTTGTACCGAGATATTGTCGACTGAACCGCCATGGGAATTTAATGACATTAGTGGAGGCTTAACTGAAACCAATATTAGCCCTCCGACGACATATGTTGGCGCAACAGAGTTTATGGATGGTGGTACCTATAATGAAGTGCTCATTCAAAGTAACGCACCGGGCAGTATTGGTGTTACTTTTAACACAGTGCCTTGGTTACAGTTTGACTGGAATGGTGATAACGACGGTGTCCACGACGATAATGCTAATGCTATTGCAACCTTTGGTCGGTTCCGTGGTAATGATCGCATTATCTACTGGCGAGAAGTTAATAATTAGTTGCAAAATGGTGGTTATTTAAACGATTGCAGTTAGATACAAAAAAAACTACCTAAATCCGCGATTTTTTTGTGATTTACTACTCACATCCTTGATTTACTCGGGTATGATACAAAGATCAATGTCGAAAAAAGACAAGAATAATTACGTTCCTCAAGCGAACCTGCAACAGTTATAGGGTAATTCGTTAATATGTTTAAAAAACTACGTGGGATGTTCTCTAACGATTTATCAATCGATTTAGGAACCGCGAACACACTTATTTATGTAAAAGAACAAGGGATTGTACTTAACGAACCCTCGGTAGTTGCTATTCGTCAAGATAAAGCTGGTGGTAATAAAAGTGTTGCCGCGGTAGGTTTGGCAGCAAAACAAATGCTAGGCCGTACGCCTGGCAACATTGAAGCAATTCGCCCAATGAAAGATGGCGTAATTGCTAACTTCTTTGTGACAGAGAAAATGCTTCAGCACTTTATTAAACAAGTGCACAGCAATAACTTTTTACGTCCAAGTCCTCGTGTACTTATCTGTGTACCATGTGGTTCAACACAAGTTGAACGTCGAGCCATTCGCGAATCAGCGCTAGGTGCTGGTGCTCGTGAGGTATATTTGATTGATGAACCGATGGCTGCTGCGATTGGTGCAGGCTTACCAGTATCAGAAGCGACAGGTTCAATGGTTGTTGATATTGGTGGTGGTACAACGGAAGTTGGTATTATCTCGCTTAACGGTGTGGTTTATTCATCATCAGTACGTATCGGTGGTGACAAATTCGATGAAGCGATTATCAACTACGTTCGTCGTAACTTCGGTAGCTTAATTGGTGAAGCAACAGCTGAACGCATTAAGCATGAGATTGGCTCAGCTTATCCAGGTGAAGAGTTAGTCGAAATTGAAGTACGTGGCCGTAACCTTGCTGAAGGTGTACCGCGCAGCTTTACGCTTAACAGCAATGAGATTTTAGAAGCACTTCAAGAGCCGTTAACCGGTATTGTTAGTGCCATCATGGTTGCACTTGAACAATCACCACCTGAATTAGCTTCAGACATTTCTGAACGAGGTATGGTGTTGACCGGCGGTGGTGCACTACTTAAAGACTTAGACCGTTTACTGATGGAAGAAACGGGAATTCCAGTAGTAGTAGCGGAAGATCCATTAACGTGTGTGGCAAGAGGTGGCGGTAAAGCCATCGAGATGATTGACATGCACGGCGGCGATTTATTCTCTTACGAGTAACAAAAAAGGCGCTAGCAAAGCTAGCGCTTTTTCATTTCTATGAACCCGATTTTTAAACACGGCCCATCACCTCAACATCGATTGGCAATAGTATTACTATTGTCGGCCGCGCTCGTGTTCTTTGATCATAAGTTAGGTAGTTTTGAGACGGCGCGAGGGTACCTGCAATCTGTGGTTAGCCCGCTTCAGTATCTCGCAAATACGCCTAAACAAATGATGTTGTGGGCAGCGGAGAACCTCGTTACCAGAAAACAACTGATAGAAGAGAACCAAACGTTAAAGATTAACGAACTAACTTATCAAGAAAAATTGATGGAGTTAGAAATTGTTAAAAAAGAAAATGAACGTTTGCGCATGTTGTTGGCGTCTCCGCTTCGTTCGGAAACGAAGAAAATGGTGGCCGAGATTCTTTCTGTTGATAGTGACCCATACACGCATCAGATCGTGATTAATCGCGGTGCCAATGACGGCGTTTATGAGGGGCAACCAGTCATCGACGAGCAGGGCATTGTTGGTCAGATTCTTACGGTCGGTACAACGACGAGTCGTGTCATCCTGATTACCGACGTTACCCACGCACTGCCTGTGCGAGTGAGCCGCAATGGCACTAGACTAGTGGCGACTGGTGCGGGCCGAATAGATCGTTTGTCTCATGCGCATGTACCGCATAGCGCTGATATTCGAACTGGCGATTTATTGGTGACTTCTGGCTTAGGTGGGAAATATCCTGAAGGGTACCCAGTGTCAAAAGTGGTGGTGGTGCGCAAAGATGAGTCGCGTCCGTTTGCTCAAGTACTGAGCCAGCCTGTCGCCGAAATAGATAAACTGCGTTATTTACTGTTGCTGTGGCCTGAAAAGCCGGCCAGCATATTTGCGCCAAAACAAACAAGCAGTGTGACGAACGACAATAACGGCCAAACAGCGCCAAACGAGGTGAAGCATGTTAGCCAATAACGGCATCATCATTGTTTTCAGTTTATTACTCGCGCTCATTGCTAGCATTATGCCGATGCCGCTAGGGGTAGATGCTTTTCGCCCAGATTGGGTGTTAGTAGTTGTTATCTATTGGAGTATTGCCTTGCCAAACCGCGTTAACGTGGTTACAGCATGGGTGATGGGCTTTATGCTTGATGTACTTTTAGGCTCCACACTGGGTGTTCATGCGGCAGCGATGGCACTATCTGTTTATATTGCGACAGTGAACTTTCAAAAAATACGTAATTTCTCGCTGTGGCAACAAGCGATAATAGTGGGGGTTTTGGCTGCACTTTATCATTTGCTGGTATTTTGGTTACAACGCTTTTTATCAGATGTTGTCTTTTTACCCAGTTATTTATACCCAGTACTCACGACTATTGTGCTCTGGCCTTGGGTGTTTTTGTTGCTCCGCAAAGTGCGTCGTCACTTCAAAATATCGTAATTTAGCGCAGGGTTAAGCCGTTTATGTTTATTCTCGCTTCTCAATCGCCTCGCCGACAGTCATTACTTGAAGAGCTTGGCTATGTTTTTGAAAGCCAACCTGCTGATATCGATGAATCCGTGTTAGTAGGTGAGAGTCCGGCAGACTATGTTGCTCGGCTAGCTTTAGCTAAAGCTAGCGCGGTCTCAGAAGTAAGAGCTGACAACTTGGCTGTGCTTGGCAGCGATACCACCGTGGTTTATGAAGAGAGCATTTTAGGCAAGCCGGAAGATTTTGACGATTTCGAACGAATGATGAACATGCTATCGGGGCGAACACATCAAGTGTTGACTTCAATATCGGTAGTACAAGGTCCGTTACACAATACGCAAGTTATTGCTACCCAAGTAACTTTTAAGCAACTATCATCAAAAGAGATCAAGAATTATTGGCTTAGTGGTGAGCCACAAGATAAAGCGGGTGGTTACGGTATACAGGGCCTTGCCGCCCAGTTTGTTGCGGATATTCAAGGAAGCTATTCCGGCGTTGTCGGGTTACCGGTATATGAAACGGTACAATTGCTCAGTGAATTTGGCATTTCTAATAGTATTAACGGTTAAGCGGGAGTTGGAATGAGTGGTGAGTTATTAGTAAATGTTACCCCGAGTGAAACCCGTGTCGCGTTGATAGAAAACGGCGTTTTACAAGAGTTACACGTGGAAAGGGAAGCAAAGCGTGGCCTGGTGGGTAATATTTATCTCGGTAAAATCATCCGTGTGTTGCCGGGCATGCAGGCGGCATTTGTTGACATTAATTTAGAAAAAGCGGCGTTTTTACACGCTTCAGATATTCGTTCCCAATTGATTATTAATGAAGATGAACGCGAGGCAGAGCAAGTCCCAGATATCCGTACTCTTGTTCATGAAGGGCAGCATATTATGGTGCAAGTGGTTAAAGATCCGCTTGGTACTAAAGGAGCCCGTTTAACCACAGATATTACCATTGCTTCGCGCTATTTGGTGTTGATGCCCAATGCAAGCCATGCAGGCATTTCGCAACGAATTGAAGATATAAAAGAGCGTAATCGCTTAAAAGATATTGTTGTGCCTTACTGTGATGACAATCATGGTTTTATTGTGCGCACTGCTGCTGAGGGCGCAGGCGATGAAGAACTAAAGCATGATGCAGAGTTTTTACGCCGTGTTTGGAATAAAGTGGTAGAGCGTAAGCAACGCAAGCAAACTAATGCACCTATTTATCAAGATTTGTCATTGGCCTTTCGTGTTATTCGTGATTTCTTCGGTACAGAATTAGAACGAATTCGTATTGATTCAAAACTCACATTTGATCAGCTGGTTGAATTCACGCAAGAATTTGTTCCCAATGTAGCGCCTGTGATTGAGTACTATCCAGGTGAACGACCTATTTTTGATTTGTTTGACGTAGAAACAGAAATACAACGTGCGCTCGAGCGCAAGATTACCCTCAAGTCTGGTGGCTATCTGATTATCGATCAAACAGAAGCGATGACCACAATTGACATCAATACGGGAGCGTATGTTGGTCATCGTAATTTAGAAGAAACGATATTCAGTACCAATGTTGAAGCAACACAAGCAATTGCCCGTCAGCTTAGGTTAAGGAACCTAGGTGGTATAATCATTATTGACTTTATCGACATGGAAAGCGAAGACCATCGCAGACGTGTACTCCATAGCTTAGAAATGGCGATGGCTAAAGATAAAGTTAAGTTCAACATCCATGGCTTTTCTGCACTTGGGTTAGTCGAAATGACGCGCAAGCGCACCCGAGAAAGTCTAGAACATATTTTATGTGGGGAATGCCCTGCGTGTTCAGGCAAAGGGAAGATGAAGACGGTTGAAACCGTATGTTTTGAGATACTGCGTGAAATTGTTCGCGTGAATCGAGCATATGATGCAGACCAATTTATTGTCTATGCATCAACACAAGTTAGTGAGTCTTTACTCAATGACGAGTATCATAACCTTGCTGAACTTGAAGTGTTTATTGGTAAGTTAATTAAAGTGCAAACTGAACCTATGTATAACCAGGAGCAGTTTGACGTGGTGATGATGTAGTTCACCAACTGAATTGAAGGTAGTGTTTTTTGAATATAGCGGCAGTGTCAAATCGCTGGTTAAACAGACTGTACAAAAGTATTGCAATACTTTTGGTACTTTTTGCTGTGTTGATCAGTGCATTTCGCTTGTTCTTGCCTTATGCAACTCACTACAAAGATGACTTCCAAGACTACATAAACACGACCTATCAAACCAATGTTCAAATAGGTGCGCTGTCGATGCAATGGCATCGCGCAGGGCCTATTTTAATTGCAAAGAACGTAAGCCTTGTTGATACCGATGAAGTTGCCGTATTCATTCGCGACTTTGGTATAGAAGTCAATTTTTGGGAGTCGTTGCGAAACCAAGCACTTATTACGCGAGATGTGACGCTTGGCGGCGCTAAAGTGTATATCGACGTTGAAGAAATCGAGCAGGGGGACGCGACTGCCCAAGAAACGAGCCTTATCGAGCAAGTCTCTGATCTGTTTCTTGTTCAAATAAAACGCTTCTCGCTGTCTGATAGTCAGCTAATCGTGGGAACGATAAAAGGCGATAAGCAATTAGACATCCCTGAGTTAAATTGGGTTAACAGTGGTCAGCGCCATAAAGCCAGTGGTGAGGTCGTGGCTTCCGGTATCAGTAACAATTCCTTAAAGCTGTTACTAGATTTGCATGGTACCTCGTTTAGTAATATTTCTGGGCAAGCTTATGTCAGCGCAAAAGCGCTCAATGTAACGTCTTGGCTTGATCGATTTTTAGCACCAGAAAACGAACAAACGTTCTCCGTAATTAATTTTGATGCTTGGTTAAACATCAGTGAAGGCAAACCGTTGAATTTACAATTGGTGTCTAAGGACAGCTTAATTCAGTGGAATGTGGACAGCATTGACCACGAGCTTTTCATCGCTGATGCAAATATCAATATTGCCATGGCAGATGACGCGATAAACATCAAAACTTCTCCTATTAAAATGTCAGTTAATGAGCAGAGTTGGCAACCATTTTTCATTAACACCATGATTGACAATGGCGATATTGATGGCGTCGTTTCCGAAATAGATATTGCTGGCGTTAGCGAAGTCATTCCATTATTTGTTGACGATCCAGCTCTTAATGACACCTTAACAGCGTTAGCGCCAAAAGGGGCAATTCAAGATATTCATTTTAGACAGGTAGCAGGGATTTGGTCGGCGACAGCTGAACTGAACAACTATCAAAATCAATATTTTCAAGGCGCACCAGGCATTGATAATGTTTTCGGAAGTATTGCCTTTAACGAGAACAAACTACACGCAGAAATAGAGTCACAGCGCAGCGCACTTAACTTTGATAAAGACTTTAAACAACCCATAGCCTATAATAAATTAAACACCGAAGTGCTGGTGACTATAGGTGAGGAAGGTGTTGACATTGATGTGCTCAATGCACAGGTAGAAGCAGATAATGTCGCGTTAACAGCTCAAGTAAACGTATCGATCCCCACCGAAGGTGAGGCTGGCATGGCACTGTTTGCTGATATTGAGCGCGCTAATGCAGATTTTGCACACCTTTATTACCCACATTTACTCATGGGGGACGACTTAGTCGATTATCTAAATGCGAGTCTGAAGTCGGGTAAGGTAAGTAGTGGTAAAGTGCTATTTAACGGTAAGTTTACCGATTTTCCTTTCAATCAACATGAAGGCATCTTCGTCGTAGATGCCGAACTGAAAGACGCAGAGTTTCAGTTTGATAGTAGTTGGCCAGCTATTAACAACATGGCGGCGAACCTAAACTTTACTAACAACGGTATGCTAATTACGGCTCGTTCTGGCGAACTACAAGGCCTAAATGTACGGGGCGTGACTGCTGAGATTGCCGATTTATCAGACGAGCAGTTGCTTTTAGTTAAGGCTGACATAGACAATCAATTGCCAAAGCATGTCACGGCACTAATGAACACTAGTCCGTTGAAAGACAGTGTCGGCGAAACCTTGACCCAGCTAGTCATCAACAAACCTATTTCTGGTTACTTCCAGTTAGATTTGCCACTCAACGATAGCAACAACACAATAGCTTCCGGTTATGTCGACTTTAATGACAACGAACTCAATTTAGAAACGCCCGAAATGGTGTTCGCCAATGTTAATGGTAGATTGTCATATAGTAACGAAGACATTAACACTAGAGACCTAACCGTTATGTGGCGGGGAATGCCGCTCGGTATAGACGTTACAGGCGCCTACCAAAGTGATTATTACCAAGTAGATATCGGTTTAGATGCTGATTGGCAGCAAACTGATTGGCAGCAACAAGTACCTGCAACCTTACAAAAATACCTTAATGGTGTTGCTTCATGGCAAGGTGAGTTGGCCTTATTCATTCATGATGATGGTGGCTTTTCATATAACGCTTCACTGAACAGCAGCCTGGAAGGTGCTGAGTTTCTTATTCCTGAGCCGTATCGTAAAGCAGCTACGGATAAAGTGGCGTTAAACGCTACTGTCACGGGCACACGTAATAAATCTAATCTTGAAGTCGCGCTGGATGACCATTTAAGCTTTTATGGTGTGCTGAGTCACGAAGATACACAGTTTAAGATTGCCCATTTGGTCTTAGGTAAAGAAAGTATGTTGTTGCCGATGGATGGCTTCCATATAACAACAGCTTTGCACCACGCCGAATTTTCTCAGTGGAACCCTTTTATTTTTGACATATTGGATAGTTTACCTGAAGGGAGCGAAGGTGATGTGCCGCTTATTTCAGCCCCTGAACGTATTCGAGGCAACGTAGATGAATTGGGTATTTTTGGTCAGAAGCTGACAAACATATCGTTCAACCTCTTAGACAAAGAAAATTGGTGGTTATTGAGGTTAAACGCAAAAGAAGCGCGCACAGATATTAAGTTTTACCCGGATTGGTTGGAACAAGGTGTCGACGTTGATGCTGACTTTATTCATTTTACACCTGTGGTACAAGCCAATGATGCAGATACTGCAAACCTAGAGAATTCGCAGCAAGCAGAGACAGCCGTATACACCTTTGAGCAAAACAAAGCGCTATTCGACAGTATTCCGCGCATTAAATTTGATTGCGATAGTTGCAAGCTTGGTAGATTAGACATGGGGCACGTCAGCTTTGATTTAGAGCGCGCGGACGACATGATCTTATTAAACAATTTTAAAGCGGAGCGCGGTAAAACCTTTGCGCATTTGGAAGCGGGTTGGTTACTGACAGAGCAAGATTCAACAACCACGGTTAGCGGCAAACTAAATGTTCGTCGTGTTGAGCGTGAAATGGAAGCGTTTGATTACCAATCAACCGTTAAAGACAGTGGAATGAAGAGCGATTTCTCCATTAACTGGCGTGGCTCTCCTAGAGATTTCGAAATTGCCAAACTCAATGGTGATATCAAAGTGGCGTTGGATGATGGCTACTTAGCAGATGTTAATGACAAGGGAGCGCGAATACTTTCTGTGCTTAGTCTGCAATCCTTAGTTCGCAAGTTAACATTGGACTTTCGTGACATCTTCTCAGATGGACTGTTCTATTCTTCCATTACTGGTGATGCAACCCTGCAAAACGGCGTGCTCTATACCGATAATGTTAGCTTAAAAGGCCCTGCTGGAACGGTTACCGTAAAAGGTAATACTGACCTAACGACCGAAGCACTTGATTATTCGATGTCATTAAAACCTAATTTGACGTCAAACTTGCCAGTACTCGCGTGGATAGCAACGTTAAATCCGGTGACTTTTTTGGCAGGTGTTGCGATTGATGAGGTGATTACTTCAAGGGTAGTTTCTGAGTTTAATTTTGAACTGACAGGAACCATGAGTGAGCCAAACTTTAGAGAAGTAGATCGTAAGACCCGAGATGTCACTGTTGGTCGCTCTACCCCGCCACAATTTGTCGAACACAAAGAACCCTCTGAAGGCACGATAGAGCAGCCGTTACCTGATACCAAACCAGAAGGTGGTAAAAGTGACGGTTAGTTTAACGGCGATTCAAATGCGCTCTAAGCCGGATGTCATGGCAAACCTAGTGGACATAGAGCAGCAATTATCTGAACTCGACATTACTGAACAACATCTGGTGTTATTGCCAGAGTGTTGTCTTTATTTTGGCGGAAAAGATAAAGATCAGTTATCGCTAGCTCACGATGCGCATATGTTTGAAGCTATGATTGAAGGTTTAGCACACCTAGCTCAGACTTTTGGCGTTTATTTAACAGCTGGTAGTGTACCAATGGCATCCCCTGTCGCAGATAAATTTACCAATGCGTCGCTGGTTATTGATCCACAAGGGCAGGTTATTGCTGATTATCAAAAGCTTCATCTCTTTGATGTCGAGGTGGCGGATAGCGAGAAAAATTACCGAGAATCTCGTTATACCCAAGCAGGCAGAAAAGTGGTGAATTGTGCATTGCCTTTTGCCAACCTAGGGCTGACAATATGCTACGACTTACGCTTTCCTGAACTGTTTCGTCAGTTAACCGAAAACGGGGCTGACATCATTACTGTGCCTGCTGCTTTTACGCGAGTCACAGGTAAAGCCCACTGGCAAAGTTTACTGCAGGCGAGAGCCATAGAGAACCAAGTATACATAATGGCTGCTGGCCAAGAAGGTATCCATGCCAACGGCAGAGAAACTTGGGGTCATAGTATGATCATAAACCCTTGGGGCGAAGTATTAACAACTATAGACCAAGGGGTAGGCGCGGTAACCGCGACTTTTGAACCTGAATTTTTGCAAGAAGTAAGGCGCAACATTCCTGTTGCTCAACACAACCGATTTACGACAGAGTTAATTTAATTATGAATAAGGTCGAGCAGTCTTTGCTAACCGACAGTCAACTAGACCGAAGTGCATTGTCAGACACATTAGCCCATATCCATCAGCACAGTGTTGATTTCGCTGACTTGTATTTTCAGTCGTCTCGCCATGAATCATGGATGTTAGAAGACGGTATCGTCAAAGAAGGCTCTTACAACATAGAACGTGGTGTTGGCATTCGAGCTATTTCAGGTGAGAAAACAGGTTTTGCTTATTCTGACGATATCTCAGCGCAAGCGTTGGAAAAAGCCGCTAGTGCAGCTCGTGGTATTGCGACGAAAGGCCAGCAAGGCAAAGTACAGGTTTTTACTGATGTATCAGCGGATGAGATTTATCACACGGTAGACCCGCTTTCGAGCTTGTCACAGGAAAAGAAAATCGCGTTACTTCATGAAGTTGAAGCGCATGCACGTGCAGCTGATAAGCGCGTAAGCCAAGTTATTGTTAGTTTATCTGGTATTTACGAGCACGTGCTGGTTGCCGCTACAGACGGCACATTTGCGACAGATATTCGTCCGTTAGTGCGCCTTAATTGTTCGGTGTTGGTTGAATCAAACGGTAAACGTGAACGTGGCAGCTCAGGTGGCGGTGCGCGAACTGATTATAGCTTCTTCTTTGAAGCTGAAGGAGATAAACCTCGCTACAAACATTACGCCGAAGAAGCTGTACGCCAAGCTGTCGTTAATTTAGATGCTATTGAAGCACCTGCTGGTACACTACCTGTGGTATTAGGCGCAGGTTGGCCAGGAGTGTTGTTGCATGAAGCGGTAGGTCACGGCTTAGAGGGTGACTTTAACCGCAAAGGCTCATCGGCTTTTTCAGGAAAAGTTGGACAACGTGTCGCTTCAGAGCTGTGTACTATTGTTGATGACGGCACCATTGTTGGTCGTCGTGGTTCAGTCAATATCGATGATGAAGGTACGCCGGGGGCGTACAATGTCTTGATTGAAGACGGTATTTTGAAAGGCTATATGCAAGACAAGCACAACGCGAGCTTAATGGGTGTAGCACCAACAGGTAATGGTCGTCGAGAGTCATACGCGCACTTACCTATGCCACGTATGACCAATACATATATGCTTGCTGGTGAGTCGTCACCAGACGATATTATTAAATCGGTCAAGAAAGGCATCTATGCGCCAAACTTTGCGGGTGGCCAAGTTGATATCACGTCTGGAAAATTCGTGTTTACCAGTGCCGAAGCTTACATGATTGAGGATGGAAAAATTACAACTCCAGTAAAAGGCGCCACCTTAATTGGCAGCGGGCCAGAATCTATGCAAAAAGTGAGCATGGTTGGTAACGACCTCAAACTGGATGCTGGCGTAGGGGTATGTGGTAAAGACGGTCAAAGCGTGCCTGTTGGTGTTGGTCAGCCCACACTAAAAGTCGATGAGATGACGATAGGTGGTACTAACTAACCTTAGTTTATGTACTTAACGGAAAGCCGACGTAATACGTTGGCTTTTTTTATATTTGTTTGTCTCACAGTGTCGCTTTGTTAACGAATGTAACTAACTGTTAAAAAGCGTAGATTTGTCGCAAATTATCGTGCGTTAAACGGATTTTTCACCATTACTTAAAGCTCCTTAGCTATTATCCCCACCAATCGCATGGAATAGACGAGCTACAACATGAATTTGACCCGCAACGCCCTCAAAAATCCCGCCGCTATTATCGTTGTTGTCGCCTTGGTGATGGTCTTTGGCCTGCTGAGTGTGTTTAAGCTTCCTATTCAACTGACGCCTGATATTGAACAACCACAAATAAGTATTTCGACCGGTTGGCGCAGTGCAGCACCTGAAGAAATGGAGTCTGTGATTATCGAGCCGCTCGAAAATGCGGTGAAAAATACCCAAGGCGTCACGAAAGTTACCACGAATATTCAACGTGGCTTTGGATTTATTAGCCTGACATTCGATGTTGGCACTGACATGCAGCAAGCCATGCTTGATGTCATAAACAACCTTAACCAAGCACCACCGCTGCCGTTAGATGCTATGGAACCCGTGGTTTCTGCTGGTGGTGGTCGTGGTGGCCCACAGACCGCTTCTCTACTTATCAAAACACTACCTGACAACCCTGTGAAAGACTTAGGTACGTATCAAAAACTGATAGAGGACGTTGTTAGGCCTCGCTTTGCTAGAATTCCAGGTCTTGCGCAAGTCAACTTAAATAGTCACCGTGACCAGGAACTACGTATCACTTTCGACCCACTCAGAGCAGCTTCGCTGGGCTTAAGTATTGGCGATATTACGTCTACTGTTGCACGTGCGAATGATGTCTCAGCTGGTGTAGCCGATGTTGGTCGACGTCAATACACAGTCCGTTTTGCGGGCAAATACAGTGTTGAAAACTTAACGGAAATGATTGTTGGCTATAGTGGAACACGCCCAATTTACTTGAAAGATATTGCCACGGTAGAGAAAACCTTAGTTGACCGCTTTGGTTTTAGTTTACGTAGCGGTCAGCCAGCGTACTATTTTACATTGATGCGCCAAAACGACGCCAATACGGTTGCTCTTCTTGATGAAATCAATATTGCTATTAAAGAGCTCAACGAAGGTCCAATGAAGGCTGCCGGTCTAACCATAGATTTGAGCTTTGACGCTTCAGTTCATATCCGCAATGCATTGAAACTAGTGAAAGGAAACTTAGGGTTAGGTGTATTGCTCGCGTTGATTATCTTGTGGCTATTTCTGCGCGGTTGGAAGAATACGTTGATCATCGCAACCACTATTCCAATCTCATTGATGGTTTCGTTTGTCGCGCTCAGCATTTTTGATCGCAGTTTAAACGTTATTTCACTTGCGGGTTTAGCCTTCTCCGTTGGATTAGTGTTAGATGCTGCGATTATTGTGCAAGAGAACATTGTCCGAATGCGCACGCAAGGGTTAGACAATCACAAGGCGGTTATGAAAGGGGCAATGCAAGTAACAGGTGCATTGTTCGCTTCAACGGCAACCAGTGTCGCGATTTTCCTACCAATATTGTTTATGAAAGGCGTGGAGGGGCAACTGTTTTCAGACCTTGCGTTGACATTGTCTATTGCGGTTATTGCGTCGTTAATATCCGCCATTACAGTGCTGCCTATTGCCAGTAAGTACTGGTTGAAAAATGATAAAGAAACCGACCCGATGGCGCACTATTGGCAAAAGTTGACCAACCTTATCATGCGGCTCACAAATACGCGTGTTAAGCGTTTTACTTGGATTGGTGTGTTAATTGGTGGATCACTGTGTGTCACCTTTTTATTGCTACCCAAAACGGACTTCATGCCGCGAGCGCCAACTGATGGCTTCTTCTACAGCTTGAATATGCCTCCAGGTGGCAATGTCGATTTTGTTGAAAACGAAATGGCAAACCTTATCAAAGAACGATTAGCGCCATACTTGTCAGGTGAAAAGCAGCCAAAGATTAAAAGCTATAACTTTTACACTAATGGAACGGCAAATACAGGGGGCTTCATATACTCTGACGACCCAACGCGCGTTGAAGAGTTAATGGATATTACCCGTAATGAAATTTTCAAAGGCTTACCGGATACGCAAGCATTCTTGTTTCGAGGGTCGATGATTAATGTCTCTGGTAGTGGTAACGGTAGAACCGTAGATATTGATATTAATGGTTCAGACATTGAAGCGTTAATCAAAGTGGCACAAACGGGTATGGCAACTATTAGTCAGGAAATGGAAAATACCACAGCGTTCCCTATGCCGAGTTTGAGCTTATCAGAGCCGGAATTACAATTAGTGCCGAATGACCAACGCATTACTCAAGCTGGGTTAACCAGACGAGATGTCGCCAATGCGGTGAGAGCATTCACGAGTGGCTTATTCATTAACGAATACTTTGACGGTAATGACCGCGTGAATGTCATTCTACGTGGTGATCGCTGGCAAACACCAGATGAGTTGGCTTCTTTACCAATATATTCGCCATTTGCAGGTATTCAAACCATTGGTGAGCTGACTGATATTGTGCGCACAGCGGGTCCAACACAGCTTCGCCGTGTTGATGGCAAACGAACCATCAGTATCCAAGTGACACCGCCAGCAGACATGTCGTTAGAAGAAGCGCTTACGATTCTAAATGAAAAAGTCGTACCGAAAATGCAAGAACAGTTGCCAGCCGATTCTTCTATTCTGCTGAGCGGAAACGTGAATAAAATGGCTGCAGCAATCAGTGACATGATTCAGAACTTTGTACTGGCGTTGATTATTTTATTCTTGCTGATGACGGCACTGTTTAAGTCAGCTAAAGATAGCTTGTTAGTGCTGTTAGTTATGCCATTAGCTGTTGGTGGTGGTGTATTGGCGCTAAACGTATTGAATATGTTTACCTTCCAGTCACTCGATTTGCTGACCATGATTGGCTTTATCATTTTATTAGGGCTAGTTGTGAATAACGCCATTTTATTGGTTGACCAAACTCGTCGCGCTCAACGTGAAGGTATGACGACGCGCCGTGCAGTTGCACAGGCAGTGCGCGTGCGCGCTCGCCCAGTATATATGAGTACCCTAACCAGTTTATTCGGTATGTTGCCGTTAATGTTAATGCCTGGTGTTGGCAGCGAAATATATCGCGGTCTAGCCACGGTAATTGTAGGGGGAATGATGGTAAGTGCATTGTTCACGTTGATTTTGTTCCCCGCATTACTGCGCTTTAACGAAAAAGACACACCGCACCAATCAGACAATATTGAGCCGCTGCACCCAGAGCCTCAATTAAAAATAAGCAATAGCTAGGAGCTTGCTATGAGTATTTTTTCACTGACACGACATACGTTCTCAAGCAAGACACTTCTTTTTGCGGCTTCATTAGTAGCTAGCGTAAGTGTACATGCGAACACGCCACCACCAAGCCCAGTAAAAGTCGATGCTGTAACAACTGTTCCTCTTGGCGCTACAGCTGACTTAATGGGAACTGTTCACAGTAAAATGCACGTGCCGATTACGGCAGGTATTAGTGGCAGAGTAGAGTGGGTAGCTGAACCTGGGAGTTTTGTTCTAGAAGGCGAACCGCTGGTAAAAATGGATATGTTGCCGCTCTCGCTGCGCCGAGCAGAACAAATCGCACAAATTAAGCGTGCTACCATCAACAAGAACTATCTTGCTAATGAGGTTGACCGTTTAGAAAGGCTACGTAAAACAAACGCGACATCACAATTTCAATTGGATCAAACCAAATCTGAATATGAGCTAGCAGAAGCGGATATGGAAATTGCTAAGTTGAAGCTAGAGCAACTCGAAGATGAAATTAATCGAGCGACGGTTAAAGCGCCTTATGATGGCGTGGTCACTGAACGGTTAGTATTAGCAGGTACAGACGTTAATCGTAGCGACACATTAAGTAAATTCTTAGATACGGAACATCTTGAAGCGCGTGTCTATATTCCTATTAAATATTTAGCATTTATGCGCTTAGGGCGCGAACTGTCGCTAAGTAATGAGCAGCAACAGTTAAAAGCGAATATCACTGCGGTGATCCCAAGTGCTGATCCACGCTCACAAACCTTTGAAGTACGTGTCGAAATTCCGGCTCATTTAAATGAGCAATGGGCGGCAGGGCAGTTAGTCAAAGTGACAGTGCCAATTCAGCAAGCGGTGCCTACGCTTACGGTTCACCGTGATGCACTGATACTGCGTAAAGACGGTACGTATGTGGTGCGTGTTGATGAAGAAAGCAAAGTAACCCGTTTAAAAGTTCAAGTAGGTCAAGGCACATCCGATCGTGTTTCCGTTATTGGTGAGCTAAATACGGGCGACCTTGTCGCGATTCGGGGCGCAGAGCGTTTGCAAGAAGGCCAATCAGTAGTCATCAATTAGGGCGAACAATACCTTGTTCGTTCGAGGTTACTTAATTTAATTCAACACCTTAAATTAACCTCAATCTTTAAAGTGTGGTACATTTAATTAAGGAATAATAATTACATGTACCACCTTTGAAAGTCTTTTCGTTTATCAGATACATCATTCAGTCAGCGAGCTATGGGGTGCTGGCGGCCGTCATTTTAATACTTCTTGTGCCTGAACTTCGCACGCAGTTAGCTAACTCAACCTTTATTCAAGGGGAAGAGGAAGAAACTGCGCCACTTTCATATGCGAAAGCGGTGAGCAGAGCGGGACCGGCGGTTGTTAATATTTACTCGACCGATATCACACAATCACGTCGATTCGGCAGAAATGGGGCGGAAACAACTCGCCTAGGCTCGGGTGTCATTATGGACCCCAATGGTTATATTCTGACGAACTACCACGTGGTACAAAACGCCGATTTCGTCGCAGTATGGCTGCAAAATGGACAGCAATATGATGCTGTTTTAATTGGTTACGATATCTATACTGATTTGGCGGTATTAAAAGTGGAAGCGGCAAATTTGCCAGTTATCCCGCAACGGGATGATTTAGCATCGCTCTCAGGTGATGTGGTACTCGCTATCGGTAACCCACTCAATTTAGGACAAACGGTCACTCAAGGTATTATCTCTGCGGTTGGCCGCAATGGGTTAAGTAGTACTAACTACTCACAATTTTTACAAATGGATGCGGCGATTAATGAAGGTAATTCAGGCGGTGCTCTGGTAAATACGAACGGCGAACTGGTAGGCATAAACTCTCGTAAATTTACTCAGCGTTCGCCACAAATCAACGTACAAGGCATTTTCTTTGCCATTCCTTACGAGCTGGCCCACAAAGTCATGCGCAAAATTATTGAACATGGTCGCGTAATTCGTGGCTGGCTTGGCGTCAATACCACACAGCTACCATCCAATAATAAGGGCTTTATCATTGATACTGTTATGCCGAACAGCCCTGCATTTAAAGCTGGATTAAGACCTGGTGATTTGGTGTATCAAATCAATGACGTCACCATCACCAGTGTAGAGCAAGCGTTAGATATAGTCGCTGAAACGCTTCCAGGCACCACTATTCAGCTTAGCTTGTACCGTAACCAGCAAGCGATGATAGTGCCTGTGGAGATTGCTGAGCATAATAATATTCGTAATTAAGTCATTTACTATTTCAAAACATTTAGACGTCTAAACGTTTAGATGTTGACATATCTAGAAATCCAAGGCACATTTAGCGTACAAAATGTTCGCTAGTGTATCTTGGGTTTATCATGCCAATTAAAATTCCTGATCAATTGCCTGCTTTATCTATTCTTGGCAATGAGAATATCTTCGTGATGTCTGAACATCGCGCTGCAAATCAAGATATTCGTCCAATGGAAATGGCAATTCTCAATCTGATGCCTAACAAGATTGAAACGGAAGTGCAGATCTTGCGCATGCTGTCGAACACACCATTGCAAATTAATGTCGACTTGGTGCGAATTCACGCGAACCCATCAAAGAATACCCCGACTTCACACTTGGAGTCTTTCTATCGCCTTTTCGACGATGTGAAAGGTAAACAATATGACGGCTTGATTATCACTGGTGCGCCGCTTGGCTTGATGGACTATGAGGACGTCAGCTACTGGGACAAAATTCAAGACGTGTTCGACTGGGCGCAAAATAACGTAGTTTCTACGATGTTTCTTTGCTGGGCGGCGCATGCTGCGCTGTATCATCATTACGGATTGAATCGTCAGGTGCGCGACCAAAAGCTTTCTGGTGTGTATCGTCATGATGTTACTAAAGCCCATGAAAAGCTGACGCGCGGCTTTGATGACGAATTTTGGGTACCACACTCTAGATATGGTGAAGTCACGCCAGAAGACTATCAGTCAATTCCGCACTTGCAGATTTTAGGTCAGTCAGCGGAAGCGGGTGTTTATCTGGTTGCCAGTGAAGATAAGCGTCAGGTCTATGTGACTGGTCATCCAGAATACGACCCAAGTACACTCGATGAAGAGTATCGGCGAGATTTGGCGGCTGATTTAGCGCCCGACATCCCTGTAAATTATTACCGAGATAATAATCCCGATAACGCGCCAAGCAGTAAATGGCGCAGCCATGGTAGTTTGTTGTTCAATAATTGGATCAACTATTATGTGTACCAGATCACCCCGTATCAATTAGATGCTGAACACATTCAGACATCAATCACAGGAGAGTAACGTGCAGCAGTTAGCATCGTTCCAACAACTTCAACAAGCCCTTGATGACCGCATTCTCGTATTAGATGGTGCGATGGGAACCATGATTCAGGATCGTAAATTTGGCGAAGCTGATTTCCGTGGTGAGCGCTTCAAAGATTGGCACTGTGATATTCAGGGAAATAACGATTTATTGGTATTGACCCAGCCGGACGCCATTTTAGATATACACCGCCAGTATTTAGAAGCGGGCGCGGATATTCTGGAAACCAACACATTTAACGCCACCACGATTGCCATGGCTGATTACGACATGCAGGCGTTAAGCGCGGAAATTAATTTAGAAGCGGCAAAGCTAGCGCGTCAAGCGGCGGATGAGTACAACCAGAAAACACCTGACAAATGGCGTTTTGTTGCAGGTGTGTTAGGGCCAACTAACCGTACATGTTCTATTTCACCTGATGTGAATGATCCGGCGTTTCGAAACATTACGTTTAATGAACTTGTCGATGCCTATAAAGAATCAACTAATGCGTTGATTGATGGCGGCTCTGACATCATTTTGATAGAAACCATTTTCGACACGTTAAATGCCAAAGCCGCGATTTTTGCAGTAGAAACCGTATTTGCCGATCGTGGATTAAAGCTGCCAATAATGATTTCTGGCACCATTACCGATGCGTCAGGCCGCACACTGTCAGGTCAAACAACGGAAGCTTTCTACAACTCACTTCGTCATGCAAAGCCTATTTCTATGGGTCTTAACTGTGCGTTAGGTCCAGACGAATTACGTCAATACGTTGAAGAGCTAAGCCGCATTTCAGACTTTGCTGTATCTGCTCACCCTAATGCCGGTCTGCCAAACGCATTTGGTGAATACGACTTGAACGCTGACGATATGGTGGTTCATATGCGTGAGTGGGCAACATCAGGCTTCTTAAACATTATTGGTGGCTGTTGTGGTACCACGCCTGAGCATATCAAAGCTATGGCTGAGGCAGTGGCAGATGTTTCGCCACGCAAAGTAGAAGCGCGCCCAATTGCATGTCGTCTATCGGGTTTAGAGCCGCTGACTATCGAGAAAGAGTCGTTGTTTGTAAATGTCGGTGAGCGCACTAATGTCACAGGCTCTGCTATTTTCCGCCGCCTCATTACTGAAGAAAACTACGACCAAGCGATTTCTGTTGCCTTACAGCAAGTTGAAAATGGCGCACAGATTATTGATATCAACATGGACGAAGGCATGTTGGAATCAAAAGCAGCCATGGTGCGCTTTTTGAATTTGATTGCTGGCGAACCTGATATTGCCAAAGTACCGATTATGCTCGATTCAAGTAAGTGGGACATTCTCGAAGCGGGCCTACAGTGTATTCAAGGTAAGGGTATTGTTAACTCGATCAGCTTAAAAGAAGGTGAAGCGATTTTCCGCGAGCAGGCTGAATTGCTGAGACGTTACGGTGCGGCTGTTATCGTGATGGCGTTTGACGAGGTGGGCCAAGCGGATACGCGTGAGCGCAAGTTCGAAATATGTAAGCGCGCCTATCATATCCTTGTTGATGAGATTGGTTTCCCTGCTGAAGACATTATTTTTGACCCGAACATTTTTGCTGTTGCTACTGGTATTGATGAGCACAACAATTACGGCGTTGATTTTATTGAAGCGGTAAAAGACATCAAAGACAACCTACCTTATGCAATGGTGTCTGGTGGCGTATCTAACGTGTCATTCTCATTCCGTGGCAATAATCCTGTTCGCGAAGCCATCCACGCAGTATTTCTCTACCATGCAATTAAAAATGGCATGGACATGGGTATTGTTAACGCAGGGCAATTAGCCATTTATTCTGACTTACCAGAAAAGCTAAAAGTGGCCGTTGAAGACGTGGTCATGAACAGTGATGACGGGGCGACAGAGCGTTTACTAGAAATCGCCGAAGAATATCGTGGACAAGCCAGTGGCGGCATAAACAAAGCTGATTTAGCGTGGCGTGAGTTACCCGTAACAAAACGATTAGAACATGCGCTAGTAAAAGGTATTAACGAATTTATTGTTGAAGACACCGAAGAAGCGAGATTAGAAGCCAGTAGACCGCTCGATGTTATTGAAGGGCCGTTGATGGACGGCATGAATGTGGTTGGAGACCTGTTTGGTGCTGGCGAAATGTTCTTGCCACAAGTGGTGAAATCGGCACGTGTAATGAAGCAAGCGGTTGCCCATTTACAGCCATTTATTGAAGAAGAAAAAACAGAAGCGACCTCAAACGGTAAGGTGCTATTGGCTACCGTAAAAGGGGACGTCCACGATATCGGTAAGAATATTGTTGGTGTTGTGCTGCAGTGTAATAACTATGAAATCATCGACCTTGGGGTTATGGTGTCGTGTGAAGAAATTTTGCGTGTCGCTAAAGCAGAAAATGTTGATGTGATTGGACTTTCGGGGCTAATTACACCATCGCTTGATGAAATGGTGCACGTGGCAAAAGAAATGCAACGCCAAGGTTTTGATTTACCGTTGCTTATAGGTGGTGCGACAACATCAAAAGCGCACACTGCAGTGAAAATTGAGCCACAGTATGAGCACCCCGTAGTGTATGTGCCGAATGCATCACGCAGTGTATCTGTTGTGAGTTCGCTGTTATCGGACGAGCTACGAGATGACTTTGTCGCAAAACAAAAAGCGGAATACGTGAAAGTGCGTGATCGCCACAATAAAAAAGGCCCACGTTCGACCTTAGTATCCTTATCTGATGCGCAGGCTAACCCAAGCCCGATAACGTTTGATAACTACACGCCGAGCAAGCCAAACAAACTGGGCGTAACCGTATTAGAAAACATTGATTTGAATGTGGTGCGCAACTACATCGACTGGACACCGTTCTTCATGACGTGGCAGCTGTCAGGTAAGTATCCGAAAATTCTTGAGCATGAGCTAATCGGTGAAGAGGCGACAAAATTGTTTAATGACGCCAACGCTATGCTTGATGATGTCATTAATAACGGCAAGCTCAAGGCCAGTGCCGTTGTCGGCTTATTCCCCGCTGTGCGTGAAGGGGATGACGTGCATTTATACGCTGATGAAGCAAAATCAGAGTTGTTGATGACGACACATCATCTGCGCCAGCAAGGTAAGAAGCCGGAAGGGCAGTTCAATAGATGTCTAGCTGATTATATTGCAACAGCTGATAGTGGTGTCGATGATTACATGGGCGCGTTTGCGGTATCTGCAGGGTTTGGTTGCGATGAATTAGTCGCAGAGCTTGATGCACAAAATGATACGTATAACAGTATTCTTATGAAGGCGGTTGCCGACAGGCTGGCAGAGGCGAGCGCGGAATATCTTCATGAGCTTATTCGTAAAGATTACTGGGGTTATGCACCAGAGGAGAACTTTGATAACGAAGCGCTAATACGCGAGTCATACCAAGGTATTCGACCGGCACCCGGTTACCCTGCTTGCCCTGAACATACCGAAAAAGGGAGCTTATGGAAGCTGCTCAATGTTGAAGAAAATATAGGTATGCAGCTAACCTCAAGTTATGCCATGTGGCCAGGTGCCGCGGTAAGTGGTTGGTATTTTGCCCATCCTGATTCTAAGTATTTTGCCGTGGCGAAAATTGACCATGACCAAGTACAGAACTATGCAGATAGAAAAGGTTGGGATTTAGATACGGCAGAAAAATGGTTGGCCCCAAATTTAGAAGACTAACCCTTTAATCACTTTTTTTGCGTCTTATTTACTCGATAACTTCTTTGTCAAAGGTGCTCACATATCTGTATATGTGAGCACCTTTTCCTTGAATTTATTGGTAAATACTTAGCAAAATCCGATTAAATGTCGCTATCTGTTTTGTTGGTTCCTGAATTCTTTTGCCGAGCCTAAAACGCTATTAACAATCACACAACCCCTCTTTTGAATAACCTGCAACCTCAGCTGTTCGTTGGGTTATAATGGCGCCGTTTTCCATATTGTCTGAGCCGTTATTGTTATGTTAGAAATCATTTCTTCGTCTTCATTTAAAACCATTCCATGGAAAAATGGGTTAGGAAAAACGGTCGAGATGGCAATTAGCGATGGGGGGACGGTTGACAATTTTGACTGGCGAATTAGCCAAGCAACGGTTGCCAACGACGGCGAATTCTCTGATTTCTCAGGTCTTGAACGCAATTTGGTATTAATAAAAGGTGAAGGTATATCATTGCTTCATAAAATGGCAGATGCAGCACTAAACCAAGGCTATTGCCAAGAAGACCACCTTACCCAATTACTTGATTACGCCAACTTTGACGGTGGATATAAAACCTTTGGCAAACTGCACGGCAATGAACCCGCTACGCGTGAAATTATTGACCTTAATATTATGACGCGAGCTGACAAGTTCGACACGCAAGTGATAACTGCCAAATCCTGCAATAAACTCGCTCTACCAAAAGCAGATATTGTCTTTGTCTATAGCCTGTCTAGTGGGCTAATACTTCAAGATGAACAAGGTGAACAGAGCATTGAGGACGGGGCGCTAATCAAAGTCACCGATTTGGCGGGCTCAAATTACTTAATTAGTGGTGAGCTGATTATTCTTGCCGTTATTAATGGTAAAAACTAAAACCTAGCTAACTCATGGCAAAACCTCGTAAAAAGCTTCCGGAAAAGTCAGTCGATATCTATTGCAGCAAATGCAATGCTCAGCTATTTCAATATAAAAAAGGCGGTAAAGGCGCGCTAGTAAAGTGCTTTAAGGAACGTATTGTTAAGGACTTTACCTCGGTGCCATGTCAGTGCCCCAAGTGTGAGCAAGTCTTTGCCCGAGATACGTTGGTGCGTGGCACTCCGGCTTATAAAGTTATTGGCGGTAAGGTGTGGTTTAAATAGCGCTTGTCGCCTCGCTATTCCGTTTGGGACACTAATGCCTGCCTGGTGTCATCTTCAGTCAGAGACTCCATAATTCTTGCACATTCTTTTTTTATCATAGAACGATATCCCTGATATTTCATGAAAAAGGAAGATAAGCATGACCTTAAAAGCCCTGAAGTTATTTGGTATTGCGCTGCTGATTGCATGCACAGGCACAGCCAAGGCGACATTTATTCACGACGAGATAAGTGTTCATTACGACAACATTTTTCAGTCTGATTTACTCAGTGGCACAACTGTCGTAGGCGAGGGTGTTGAGTTTGTTAGGACTGACAGTTTACGGATGACATACAGCTTAGATTTTACCGAGTCAGCGTTTACATTAACTGTCTCAAAACCTTTTACTGCGGGAAATTTTACGGGCATTTTTAGTGCACTAGAAATCACAGGCATTGACACGTCTATTTTAGATGTCACCTTTGATTCACTAAATAGCAGCCGTTTTAGCAGCAATGCACCGACGATCGAGTTCTCTGAATCAGGCTCTATCTTTATTTCTACGCCTTTTTTCGCGAGTGCAAATTCTCCGGCGACAGCTTTGTCACACTCTTTTACTTGGAACGTGTTGTTTGATGCTGTTGAGGTGCCTAACCCATCAGTATTTTTACTGATGTTACTGGGCTTATTTTCGCTAGTTGTTCAGCGTCGTATTAGCCGAAAAGTTTAGCGCTATTGTTAGAGCTTTATCTAGAGATAAAGCTCTTCATCAAGTTGCTTTACTCTTGTTGTATAAATGTTGATGGGGAAAACACAAATGATATTTAAAGTGTTGTATAACCACCTGTTTATCATGATTGGGAACGCTCTACCTCGCTATGGCTATTTCAATCATATCAGGCCCAAACTATACAGAGCGGCGGGTTTGAATATAGAGCAAGGGACAACCATCACTGGGCCGCTTTCTCTTCGGGCTGATACGACACAAAAAATATTCATTGGCAGCAATACCTATT
This sequence comes from Thalassotalea euphylliae, assembly GCF_042682785.1. GTDB lineage: Bacteria > Pseudomonadota > Gammaproteobacteria > Enterobacterales > Alteromonadaceae > Thalassotalea_F > Thalassotalea_F euphylliae. The sequence goes on from NZ_JBHUIB010000012.1 coordinate 389,828, forward strand.
TTAATAGTGAGACTCGATTTGGCTGTGAAGACAGCGAGATCAGAATCGGTAGCAATGTGCTTGTGGGGCCTAGGGTGTGCTTTGAATCGGCAAGTCACCATCTATCCTTTGAAAAAGGAAAGGGACGAGGGCTATTTACTAAAGAAATTATTATTCAAGACAACGCGTGGATTGGTGCAGGGGTTATTGTTCTTCAGGGTGTTACTATTGGTGAAGGCGCTGTTGTTGCTGCTGGCGCGGTTGTCAACAAAGACGTGATGCCCAATACCGTTGTCGGTGGCGTTCCTGCTAAAGTTATTAAAGAGGTTGTCAGTTAAACAATACGTTTTACCTATTAAGCTCCCTCCTTTTTATTGGCTTTTCCCCAATTTTCTTAATTGCATATTCTTTGCACATTTATGGTTTATAGTGAATTAAAGCGTTATAGACGAATCCGCAGGGAAGGGTAAAATGATCTTAAAAGAGCAAGCATCGACACACTCGCTAACAGGTTTTAGAAGGCAACAACTAATGATTACTTGTTGTTCGGCGTCGGTAGCTATATGATCAGCTTAAAAAAATAGCAAATACCGATTCATGTTCAGCGCTATCATCAATCTAGGGATAGAAAACCAAAGCTCTACCCAAGTTTCAAAAATTAAAATTACTAATCTGGTTAGCTTCTTTACTGCGATTATCGCATGCTGCTATGCGCTGTTTTTCCATTTTGAATTAGACCAGCCAGGCTTAATGCTAATGAACTTTGTGTTTGTTGGCGCGTACATGGCAACGCTTGCAATGTCTCATTTCCAGCTGTTCAAGCTGGGGAAGTTATGGTTTTTTATGACTTTAATGGTGCACGTGTTTCTACTTAGCACCCAAATATTCTCACCTTCTTCTAATTTTCACCTTTACTATTTGATCATCCCTACTGGCATTTTTGTGTTGTTTGACGAAGAAGATGTGAGAGAAAAATATTCCATCATGTTTGTCGCTATCAGTTTGTTTTTTGCGACCGTGAATTATCAAGTAGAGCCACTCATTGAGATTTCACCTAAAGCCGAAGAGCTAATCTTTATTTCCGCTGTAACTGTCATCATGATTGAAATTTTTATCGTGATGTCTTGGTTTAGCCGTTTGATGCACCGTTACCAAACGCGATTAGTCACCATGGCAACAAAGGACGGTTTGACGGGTATCGACAACCGTCGCACATTTATGAGTGTCGCGGAAGATATGATGACCCACAGCCATCGATACAATACCAAGCTTTCTTTGGTGCTGATGGACGTCGATCACTTTAAGAAAATTAATGATAACGTTGGGCACCTAGGTGGTGACTATGTGCTCAAGCAAGTAGCTAACTTGCTTGATATGAATAGTCGAGCAAGTGATAAATTAGCGCGCTATGGCGGTGAAGAATTTGTGTTGTTATTACCAGAGAGCAACGCATCACAGGCCAATGAAACCGCCGAAAACCTGCGTAAAATCATCGAAAAACATATCTTTCTATATCAAGGTACAACGGTACCTGTGACCATGAGTTTTGGCGTCACTGAGAAGCACATTGACGATATTGAAGTGACAGAGCTAATCAAACGAGCAGACGGTGCGCTCTATGAGGCTAAAGAAGCCGGTAGAAACAAGGTCAAAGCGGCCTAAACGTTAAGCCGATGGCAGCTTTTACAATGCAGTTAACATGCAAATTGCAGGGTAATTAGCGCGCTTTGATTTCACGCCCGCGGCTAGGCTAATGACTGCATGTATTCTGTAAAGCTTTCTTGGTATTTCGCAATATCAATCGCATCAGCAATAGCATGATGCAATTCGACTGACACTGGCATCGTCACTTTACCATCTACTTCTTCTACTTTACCAAACACGATTTTGGGAATATCTGAGCCTGATCCACTATGGGCATGTTTGTAGCCCGTAAAGCTTAACCATGGGGTTATGGAATAGAAAATTTGATAGTCACGATTGTCAACATTGGCTAAAGGCTCTTCTGCTTTTGCGGCATCTACAAGTTGACTATTAGCTGCAATAAAATCGCTTAAGCGGCAATGGTGCACCATGTTACAGAAGTTGAAAAGCCCATTTTCTTGCGCGACAGTAGCTGAGGGTTCAACGCGATTGACAATGTAAGGTCGGTTATCGGTGTCAAGGCGCGTCTTAAAGGCTTCGACACTATTGCAAGCTTGGCTAGAGAGAAACATTAATACAAGAAACAACGACATCTCGTTGTCTTTGGCATATTCGTATGCTTTTGTGATCTCCATTGAAAAACAGATATTAAAGCTGGGATCGGTAAAGTTTTTATAGAAATTGAAGTGATTTTTTCTTGCCCAAGTCTCAATCAATATGGGCGTCCTGACTATCTTGTTCGAGTCATATTCACAAGTCACATTGACCACCTAAGCCTATTTTTTATCTTCTTTGATAATACATCAGCAGAATGGGTCAGTGAATGCATTAACCGTGAACACAGGTGTTTCTCTCGAACTACGCATATTGTTTTAATGAACATAACCAAGATTTTGCTTCGTCTTCCGACTTAAATACCTGGGTGAGTATTTTAGATTGGCTAAGAAATTCCTGCTGACTCCTGATGATATCTAACATGCCTTCTCCTTGAATGACGATCGCTTTGCCTAGGCAGTTTTGCTTTTCCAACCATATGGCGTGTCTATTCCCCTCTTCGTGGGCGTCAGGCGTACTGCCCTCATAATTGGTCAGGTTTATTAGCAGATAAAACCCGTTGCCATTTAAATCTGTGATTTTCTTTTCTGCGAGTTCACACAAGTTTTTAGAAGCTAGATAATTAAACATACCATCGAAATTGACAAACATGGTGTCGTCAACAATTTCTACGGTGTAGTTGCCGTGTTCAATCACTAATGGGTTCCTTACTGCTTAATCAAAGGAATACGCAATATTCTACAGAAAAGCAGCCTAGTCGGCTGCTTCTGAAAGTGCGGAAGTTGTTACTGTTTCGTTACTCTCGGCAGGACAAGCTTCACCATTTAGTGATAAACACCAACCTTTAGGCTCTTGTTTTTCGACCTTGTTCTTACCGTGTCTGAAGCGAGAAACACCATCATAAACCGCTTTTCTTAAACGGTTTATACCACCGACAGGCTCAATGTCTTGAGTGCCGTGCCACGGTGTAAATGACAAGTTCTCACAGAAGCTATTTTGTACTTCTGTGCTGAACTCTTGCTGTGGAATAGTGATTCGCGCAACGTTGATGAAGGGGGAGTCAGACTCGCTCCATCGCACAGTGGTATCTTCCACAGGCATGTTCTTCGTTGGGTCTTGCAGTTGCACCATAAAATCAAAACATGCTTCATTATTGCCCACATTTTTGACCAACTCTTGGCGCAAGAAATTCGGGTTATCGTCATCGACCTCAACGGCGGTGTTTGTATCACAGGCCTTAGCCGAGTATTTCATAAACTGCTCAGGACCTAGGCGATAAGCAGATAAACTAAAATACTGCTCGGTTAACAAACTATCCGGTGCTGCTTTTAATGTACCTGCGCCTAGATATAGCTGGCGGAAGTGCCACTTAAAGATGTTCCAATTGAAGTTATCGAAGAAATAACCGAATTTGTCGCCTTGTGCCTGTGTTTGCATAAAGGTTTTGTACTCTTTCACCGTAGGAATAAAGAATACGTCGTTATTGATCATCACGAAGTCTTGGCTGCCAGCATCTTGCGGGTCGGTTAGCAATGTTGGCTGGTCAATGTTCATTAACTTTATTGCCATACCTCGCGCATCGCGCACTGAATCCGGCTGAGGCATAGTGTCTCCGCTTGAATAGCGAATCCATGCTTGATATTCACGAGGTTCCTTAAATACGCCATAACGTAGCTTAGGGTCTGCCAACTCCGGCACGGTAAATGTCGCTTTCAAGCAACCATGTGCCTTAGCGTGTACATCGCGACGATATGGTGATGGTGCAGTTTTTTGATGGCTACGGGTAGCCATAGTCACCGCTGAAGAGATGATATCGGCTATGTAGGTTTTTTCTTCTGGTGGCTCATAAATGCCATTATGGAATTTACTGGCGTCTTGCTCAGATACAAAGTTCGCACAAACGGCAACCGCTACGACTGCGCCCCCAGCTAATAAGACTTTTCCTGTTGTGTTCATATACTTCTTACCTTATGAGTCTGTGTTAGCTAGCGCTAAACAATTAACTGGATCGCGTTTTTTCAATGGCTTTTCGTTGTCTTTGTGAATCTTTAAATATTCAATTAATTGCCAACGTTCATCAGGGGTAAGCTCAGGGCCAATAACGCCATATTGTGGTGGGTTACCTGGCTTGTAAGGAACATAACCTGCTCTGAATTCATGACCTGTATTTAAATTTCCGTCTATAGTGGTGTCGAACCAGAACCCACTTTTTGACAGTGGTGTGGTGTCGTAACCTAAGCTTACTGGGTCGTATTCACGGCGACCAACAAAGAATTTTTCATCACGTTCACTGACAGGTGACAACAATTGATAAATGTTAGGCACCGACCCATTGTGAAGAAACGGTGGTGTTGCCCAAATACCTTCTAGAGGACGAGCCTTATAAGCAAGTGGCTGTTGAGGCATATCAAGCGCACCGAAACCGTCAAAACAAGCTTGTTGAGCTTCTGTATAGTTTTTGTCTTTGTAGTGTTTTTCACGAATCATAATACCGACGAGGTTAAGAGCTTCACCAACGGTGAGTGATTCAATGTTTAAACTGCTGATGACACTATCAAGCTTGTTAAGTTGCTCACTGACCAGTGCTGTTTTGATATCAGACTGCACTGTAGCATCACCATATTCAGCGATTTTTTCATCTAAGCTCGTAATATCGCTGTACTGACTTTCCCAGCTACCGAAGACTTTAGACAGTGTTTTGTATGTGTCTTGGTTCTGCGCTAGCCAATCGGTTTGATAGTGCAATTGACTGGTTTGTGGGTTGGGCTGAGACAAAAATGCAACTAAAGCAGGATCTTTCAATGCTTGTTCTGTCACGCGTTTTAGGTTGCGTACATGAATTGGACGCACCGTAGCAATGATTTCATCACTAGTGATTCCTGTTTTTGACAGGTTGAATCGATTGTTGACGAAGTTAAATGCCGTGTTGGGGTCAGTACCAATTTCTTCTATGCCAAGGGTTTTCATTATCCAAACTGGTTCATCTGCGGTTTTAAGCGGCATATCAATCGCTTTTAACATCTCATTGGCGGGATGTGGGCCATGACAGCCCTGGCAGTGTTTCTGGAACAACACTTTGCCTTTTGCGGCTTTTTCTTGATCAACCTTGCCGAACAACTCTTCTGGCCATTGCGGTGGCGTTAGGTCTTGTAGTGTTGTTTCAATATCGTGAATATTCTCTGCAAGGACAGAGCTATTAAAGCGCTGGTCGATAGGAAGCGGACGGCCGTAGTTATCAACAAATGCAATGTGCGCGCCGACACCTAAAGCTTCGCCCATGTTGCGTGCCATCGGTTGTTTAACAGAGGCGCCGTACTGCACCCAATCGAATTTCCAGATATTCCACACAGGTGGATAACTCACAGGGCCTGTCGCCAAGTGGTAGTTTTCGTCAGCTAAATTATCGCCGAATACGGTATTGCCGATACGGGCGAGAGCATCTGTGCGACCAAAGCCTTCTTCTACAGGATAAAGGTGCTTACTTGAGTCGTTGTACCCTTGTTTTACAAATGCCCAAAGTACGTTGCCAAAGCTTTCTTTTAGGGCGCTTTTCGCTTCTGAGGTCGCTTCGTCGCCTAATACCTTGCGTGCAAAACGGTTGAATTTAAACGGATTAAGATATGTGCTTGCCATTGACGCCACGAGTGTGGGGACAAAGTGACCAACTTTCATGGTGGTGAAAGCATGCATTGCCTGTCCGCCATCGATACGAATAGCGTATCGTGTACCGTCTTTGCTGTAATTAAGTTGGCCGTTATGACATGCTGAGCAAGTAATGTCGAGTAATTGTGCGTCATTAATCGTGCTGTAATGCTTAGTAAAGCCTAACGGGTATAGATGTGGATTAGCTTTCGTTGGTTGATCATCAACAATGAAACCGTAGGCTTTCATATGGTTGGGATCTGCGAAACGATCTCGACCCCAAGGCATTTCTAAGTGATTAAACCAATCGTATTCGAAACCTTTTAAACTGGTCCCTTGCGCAGTGTAGTAGTAGAGTTGGCGTTCAGGTGATTGTTCAGTGAGTCCCCAACCTTGGTCTAGGTAAACCGTTTTATCTGTTGGTTCATAAAGAGGAATTTGACTCGCTGGGTAATGGATGAGCGCAAATAAGCCAATAGTGGCAATAACCACTACGCCAATAAAACCAATAAGCAATCCTTTGAGCACTTTAAAAACGGTTAGGCTCTTCAGAAAGTCGATGAACCAACGAATAATTTCGCCGCTAAAGACGAAGTAGAGGGCGTCTTTTATTTTCGTAAAAATCCAACTAATCATAGTCTTATCCAATTGTATTAGGCGTTGAAATCAAGCTTTAAGCCCGCGACTTTGGTTTGCAGTTTCACAAGTGCTCCGCTAGCTCCCAGTGTGATAAATGCAGTTTTTAAATCATCGCCACCAAAGCAAATATTTGAAGGCAATGGTGCAAATTTTCCATCTGGGCGCTGTACTTCAATATATTCGAGTAATTCACCTGCTGGCGACACGACACTGATACCGCCATTTGACATCGGCATATTGCCATATGGCAGCATAGTTGCGATGTGTAAATTACCTTCGCTATCGATGGCCATAGAATCAAAAATGGCTTGGCCGCCAAATTTGTAAAGTTGGTAGGTGCCGTCAATTGACGCAGGGTTCGGCTTGATTTTTCCTGGTGCAGAAAGCTCCCAGTAAAGCACTTGGCCCGTGTAGGTTTCAACCGTGTACAATCGCTTGCCATCTGGCGACAAGCCAATACCGTTTGGCGCATTCAATGGGAATACCATTTGCGTAATTTCGCTGCCATCTGCTTTGGCATAATAGATGCCGGTAATATCTCTATCTAGCTCTCGGCTTTTGCCCCAATCGGTAAACCAGAAGTTACCTAGCTCATCAAATACAATGTCATCCGGGCCTTTGAGTTCAAACGGGGTAGGTGACTCTTCAACGGTCCATTGCATTGTCGCCATGTCCAGACGGCGAATTTTGCTGGTTTCGGTGTACAGTGTTGTCACGTCGCCAGTTGCTAAGTCGACTTTCTGAATTAAACCGCCTTTGTAATCCGCTGGTTGGGTTGTGCCAATGTTGAGGACCTGTTCTTTGGGGGGAATGGGTACTGGCATCCATGTAAAGCCACCGCAGTTACAGATATAGGCATGACCGTCTGGGCCAATGGCTAAACCGTTTGGTCCACCGCCAGTATGCGCGACAATGGTTGACTCGCCACTGGCTGATACTTTTACCAATGTTTGCGCTTTAATATCAACAAGTAAAATGCTGCCATCTTTCAGATATACCGGACCTTCAGGGTACTCGAGCGAGGCAGTGATAAGTTCGAATTCGCCTTGATAAAACTGTGAATCGGCAATGGTAACTTGTTTAGTTAATGGCATGAATAGTCCTTTGCTAGTGTTTTTTTATTATTGTTCGGTGTTCTTTCAGCATTTGGTGCGTAATTTGGAAACCTAATTCGCGATACGCTTCAAACTGATATTCGTCAAAAAATTGATCGGCCGTCGTTTGGTCTGGGAATGTTGGATTCTCATGTTTATAGCCCACCACATCAGGGCTTAAACCGGCAATCATGGCTGATTTAATATAGAGAAATTCAGCTGTTGTGCCGTCTTCATAGCTAAGTTCGCCGACCACATAAGCTTGTGCACTAATGCCATTTTTACCAGGCAGTAGTGGCGATGTATCGAGCTTTAATTTAGCACCAAAGTCGACGCGTATCAGCTCGGTCATTTTCGCCAAGTCATGAAACTTAAACAGTGGATCAGCACCGGCATCAATAGAAATGATCACTTTTGCTTTGCGTTTTACCAGTTCGTATACGCCTAAATTTTCGAAATGGCCGCCGTCTGACAAATGGATATAGGGTTGGTTTTCATCCAAGCCTTTACCTAGCATATCTCTGAATATGCAGTTGTACCAAAGTGGCCTTTTTACCGTGTGGGCAAGTGCGGTCTTAGGATTAGGCAACCAACAGCCTAGACGCAAATTAAATAGTGCCATGACAAAGTTTAAACCACGGCCTCGTGTCAACGCGGTATTTGTTGCTACCGCAGCGCCAGAGATTGCAGTAACGCTGGCAAGATCTGTGTTACCGGTCATGTAGTTACCGGTTGAAATATAACCTGTCGCTGATGAGCCCGCCATCACTGGTGTAAATGTGAAATTATCGCCACATCGACTTTTATACCTAGGGTGCTTCGAGTCAATCAATTCCAAATTACAGTTGATAATGTGATAGGGACCTTTGTCTGCAGTAAATTCCGCCAAATAGCACAGCTGAGATGCTTTCCAACCCTCTTTCGCAATAATTATTTCGTCATCACTTTCAGTATCTGGGATGCTGGTTGGCATAAAGGTATCGCGCAATCTGTTGCGGTAATAACCATGCATGGAAATGAGGTTGATATCGCAGCAAATAGCGAGCGTGACAGACAGTGCTGTCCAAATGTAAAAGCTAACCGGCACATATAACACCATAGGCTCTAGCCAAAGCGTGGCAAGGTGGTACGTCATGGTGAAGGTGCTTAGGCAGAAGACATAAATTAACCCGCGAACAAGAAGCCCTGTGATCAGTGAAGGGCCGTCTTCTCCTTGCTGATTGCTTCGTTTTATAAGCATTGAGGCAAGCACGGCGCTAACAATAGCGACTGATATACTGCTATGGACCACTTTTTCTGTGAATTGGTAGATGGCGTCGTGTAGCCATGGCAAGTGGCCAACGATAAGGAAACCTAACGTTATACCTGCGGTCTTCGTTACAGCACTTCGGAGGTATTCTGTAGTACGTTTTTTCAAACCACAAGCGCCAGTAGATATGGCGGTGGCAAACATCAAGAGAATACAAAGGCCGAAACCGATAAAACCAAACAAGGTGGCGAAACCAAAAATGTTTGAAATCGGTTGTTCGCGAAGTGGCAATAACCATTCACCGAGCTGGATAGATGAAAGGAAAAATAACCACACGAATGCTGGGATAAGGATAACCAAATTTATGAAGGTGCCGGTCAGAATGGCGGTCATTAATGATAGTTTAGTGATCCCGTTGCCTGGCGTCAGAAAACTTGCATGCGAGCGCAGCCATGCTAAAACTGCGCCACCTAGCTTATCGTGATCTTTGCGGTCTGTACCAAAGGGGAATCGACCGTCTAGCTTTTGATTAAACCAGCTGAGGCAAGACGCCATATAACCACCACCAGATACAGATGACGTAATATCAACGTGTTCAAGCACATCATGTTTTTCCAGTGCCTGCAGTACACCTAAATTGAAGGTTGCCGAACGTATGCCACCGCCGGAGAGCGCGACACCCGTTAAGCCTTGTTCTGTAGATTGATCAGGACGGCGCTTAGCGATCCAAGCTTGTTCCTGTTCGAGCAATTGTTGTTTTTGTTGTTCGCTCGTCACTTCACTATTCCGTTAATGGTTAACAGAACCAGCATAACAAGATTCAATCTATTGTTATATAAAGAAATAATGAAATTGTATGACTAATGGATATAAGTGGTTGTTTTCTGGTCAACCAGACTGGGTATTAGGCGTTGAAATACTGTGTGGAGAGCAAGAAAGATAGAGTGCTTAACCATAACAGCTTTATCCAGTATGACATGCGCTGATAGGTGCCAACATGGCGTTTTTGTTTTACAGATTTCGCCATTTTGTACAAATAATACACGGCTATGACTACCGTAAATATTGACACTAAATCAAACCAGCTGGGCAAGCCGATAGAATCGCTGCCCATGGCAACCAATAGTGGTGCTGTCAATAATGAGAGCAGCATGATAAACCCTGCCCAAGAGTGCACCTTGCAACTGAAGCTAGGTACCTTTGTATAAGGATCTTGGTCCATTGGAAAGTAACCAGCTACCCAGGTGCCAATACCATGGATAATTATCAATATGCCCGATAGTACTATCCACGCATCCGCCACTTGCAATGTCATTAAAAACCAACCAAATAGACAGAAGATAAGCCCAAGTGGATAGTTATTGATCATCGGCGACAGTTTTTGAGTGGGACTACCGGTTGCCCCCAGCTCACTACAAAATTGCTGGCTATGGCTGTAGTTTGGATAGAACTTTGCAGCAACATAAACCCCAAGTGAAATCCAAACTGTAGCAATTATCCCTGAAAGAGCGGCGATACTTTCCAATGTTGTCATGTTTTTTTGTTACTTTCAGGGGGAGCTATTGCTCCCCAGGTAATGTTGAGAGTCGTTAAATATTACACAGTAAACTGTCGGATCGTCTCGTTCAGCTCTTGTGTGATTTCACGCTGTTCACTGCTCTTAGCTGCCATCTCACCGGTTTGGTTTACGGTGATATCGGCCAACTCATTGACTGCAATGGTTTGGCGGGTAATCTCGTCAGATGCAGAAGCCTGCTCGCGTGTCATCGATGCCGTTTCATTGGACTGCTCTTCAATTAAAGCAATAGCTTGTGTGATTTCGTTTAATTTGTCGCTCACCTTGTTAATAGTGCCAACCCCTTGCTCAGTTTTAGCTCGGCCAACATTCATTGCTTCTACCGCTTGTGAAGCAGAGGTATGCAATTTAGCAATAATCTCTTCAATTTCTTCGGTTGAGTCTTGAGTACGACTAGCTAACGTTCTTACTTCGTCAGCAACAACAGCGAAACCGCGACCCTGTTCACCGGCACGTGCCGCTTCAATCGCAGCATTAAGTGCGAGCAAGTTGGTTTGCTCAGCAATACCTTTGATGACCTCCAACATGGCGGTAATTGATTGAGAGTTCCGATGCAGCTCTTCAACAACGTCGGCTGCCGTTGACACATCAGTCGTTAACTCGTTCATCAAACTTGTTGCTTCTTGCGCAAGTACTTGGCCTTCTCCTGATTCATTGTTCGCTTTCGTGGCATATTCAAGGGCAGTTTGTGCGTTGTCAGAAATACCGTGAATGGTTTGGGTCATTTCTGTTGCAGCCGTTGCTATTTGCTCGATGTAGCCTTTCTGTTCTGAAACATTGTTGGTAAAGTCGCCCACTAATTTACTGACATCGTTTGATTCACCTAGCACTTTCTCTGTAGTTTGGTTGGCTTGCTTGATGATACCTTGAATGTTCGAGACGAATTGATTAAAGGCATCACTTAGCTGGCCTAATTCATCATTTCGATCGAGGTCAATACGCTGTGTCAGATCACCATCGCCTGTCGCAATGTCATTCATCGCTTCAACGATTTGGTTAAGAGGGTTAGTAAGTAGCTTCTGGATAGTATAAACAGTCACGCCAGCTGTGATCAGAATCACTAATATGACGATGATAGTTGAGCCCCAGATAGCACTGTTCACCGGATCATCAATAACATGTTGAGGCACCATAAAGCCAACACGCCAATCCAACTCCATCGTCTCATCATCAATATTTGTGACAAAAACAAGGTAGTCTTCACCTTGCCATGTAACATGGGTCAGTGTCTCTTTCTGTTTTTCTGTGGCAGCCATTAGCTCTGTGAAACCGTCAGCATCAGAAAATTGCTTATCGACTTCTGTAAGCTTTGGTAGCGTGCTCATGTCGATGCGGTTTTGATTATCTGGAAATGAGATGATTTGACCGTCTGAGGTATACAAAAAACCGTAACCTAAGCCCTGAAACTTCATGGTATCAATCAGTTTACTGCGTACTTCAGATGCCAAAATATCAATACCCATGACGCCAAGCAGCTGCTGTGATTTACCATAAACAGTGGTTTTTATAGACGTCACTATTGAACCATCATTGGCGTCGATTTCAGGCTTGGTAATAAATAAGCGGTCGCGCTCTAAAGCTTCATACCACCATGGACGTTTACTTGTGAAATAGTTTGGATCGTTGTAGCGACCATTGATATCGAAATATTCATGCGTTGCTTTAGGCGCGTAGAAAACTGATTTGATCAAAGGATCATGCGCTGATTCATTTTTAAAGAATTGGACAAGTTGCTGATACGTGGGATCACTATCAATATCGGAGCCACGTTCTGTGTATCCTTCGAACCACTCGTTCACAAATGTATTGCCTTTCAAAGACGTTACTACACGAGAGCGTTCTCGGAAAAACTCATGGATGCCGTCTGACGCTTGCTGCGTAGAAATTCGGATATTTTGAAGTACTGAGCTTTCAACGGTTTCAGCACGTTCGCTGGTTACTGAGACTGCAACAATGATCGATATTGCAGAGATAATGCTGGACACATAGAGCAATACCTTACGCACTACGGAAGGTCTATTTTTCATGTTTCACCCTGAATTTATAATTTAGTTTCGGTCTGCAACTGCATGAGGTGTGTCCGTATCTATTTGTATTAACTAAGCTTTCCCTGCTCTGGTTAACTGCAATTGAAGACACGAGATGGTATACAACTATTATTGTTGTGGTTCTAATTACCGCCCCGATTTCGACTCATATTGACGAAAAATTTTACATTTGTCATGCGCTAATCAAAAAAATATACAATTTTTATTTGGGATAAAAAAAGAGCAAGCGATTGCTTGCTCTTGATGAAGGTGATGAACGCCTTATTTAAAGTGGCGATCAAAGAAATTGACGATAGTATTACCTAAGTGAACTTGAACTTTCTTCCCGCGCATACTGTGCTTACTGCCCGGGTAAGTCATCAATTCAAACGTTTTATTTTGATCTTGCATCGCTTTGATTAACTTCGTTGTGTTGGTGAACAATACGTTGTCGTCAGCCATTCCATGATATACCAATAGTGCACCATTTAAACCATCGATGTAAGGGAATACACTGCTTTGTTCATAGCCTTCCGCGTTTGCTTTAGGGTGATTTAAATAACGCTCTGTGTAGTGCGTATCATATAGCATCCAATCGGTTACTGGCGCACCAGAGACACCTGCTTTAAAGTAATCACCTGCTTTGAACATAGACATTAACGCCATATAGCCACCGTAAGAGTGCCCATATACACCAATACGTTCTTTGTCCACATATGGCAACGTGTGTAGGTATTTCACGCCTGTGATTTGGTCTGTAACTTCAACATCACCTAATTTTTCATAAATTGGAAATTCAAAGCCTGTACCTCGATAGTTTGAGCCTCGATTATCCAATTGAAAAACAATGTAACCTTGCTGCACGAGATACTGAGTGAAGTATTCTTTCTTGCTCCATGCGTTAGTCACACGTTGTGCGTGTGGTCCACCATAGACGCTAACAATAACTGGGTACTGTTTACCTGGCTCCATTCCTTTCGGTTTGTAGAGTTTATAGTACAGGTTAGTCGTGTCGTCATCCGAACGGATTGAGCCGTATTGAGGTAACGACCAATTTTCCATGTAAGGCGTTAGTGGATGTGTTTCATTAACCACGTTTTCTGACAACCAAGTAATACGAGCACCGTCAGTTTTATGAAGGCTTACTTGATTTGGTTGCGAAATGTTTGAGTAGTTATCAATATAGGACTGGTTGTCACCCGCAAACACTATTTTATGGAAACCGTTACGTTTAGTCACACGTGCTACATTTTCCGGTGACTTCGCTTTTAGAGGCACTTTATATAAATGACGTTCAAGCGCTGTGTCTGCACGGCCCGTAAAATAAAGCCAGCCATTTTCTTCATCAACGCTTTCTAATTGGTCAACAACCCATTGACCTTTGGTCAATTGAGCTTCTAATTTACCTTTGCTGCTAAAATGATACAGGTGTTTGTAACCATCACGCTCTGATGCCCAGATAAAGCTATTGTCTTTCAGGAAGTACAAATCGTGATGCAAATTTATCCAGTGATCAGATGTTTCGGTAAGCAGTACATTTTGACGGCGGTTACGCAGGTTATAACTGCGTAATTCTAGTTTTTTCTGGTCACGACTTTGCCATTGGTAGGTTAGTACTTGGCTATTATTGGTCCAATTGACTCGTGGGATATAAATATCGGTATCTTTACCTGTGTCAATGAAGCGTATCTTTTTTCCTTTAACATCTACCGTGGCAAGTTGAATGTTTACGTTGTTGGTACCTGTGGCGGGATAACGCTGTTCAATTAGCTTAATATCTTCTGCATAGATTTCGTTGCGAATTTCGATTTGCACAGGCGATTCATCAACACGCAAAAACGCGATGTTTTTCTCGTCCGGAGCCCACCAATATCCCGTCATTCGGTCCATTTCTTCTTGAGCAACAAACTCAGACATACCGTTTTTGATAGGGCCTTTTCCGTCTTTAGTCAGCCTGCGTTCTTTACCAGACTTAATATCGATGACGTAAATATTCTGGTTACGGATAAAAGAAATGAAATTACCTTTTGGAGAAAACTTTACATCAGTTTCAAAGGCTTCCGTTTCGGTCAGGCGTTTCGATGTTTTATCTTCTAAGTTGTAATAGTAGATATCACCGTTTACGGGAAAGAGTAGTGCTGTACCATCATTTGAAAAGGTATATTCCATAATACCTGTGCCATAGACACGTTGGCGTTCACGGCGTGCTTTTTCTTCATCCGATAAGGTTTCTGGCCCTGCGAAAATATCGTTTGAATCAACTAGCAGTCTATTCTCGTCTGCCTCTATGTTGTATTCCCATAAATCGTAACGGTAGATGTCGTCAGTTTTACCTTGCAAATAGGTAACACGAGAACCGTCAGGAGAAAAAGACAATGACTTAGGCGCTTGACCTGTTAGTGATGGTGCGCTGTTGATGCGCTCTAAGGTAAGTTTTTCGGCATTAACACTTAGTGTGGCTAATGCAACAGCCAGCAAAGTTGCTGACTTCTTGAGTAATACGTTCATTAAAAACCCTTAAACTGCGGGAATATTGCGCCTTTATGTGGCGTAAAAGCTCGCAGCAGTCTAACAAAATTTTTTATACAGGTAGAGCGCTAAATTTGTTACTAAATAGCATCTAGTGCTTGGCTTAATTTTTTCACACCAATCACTTCCATACCCTCTATAGGCGTCTTAGGCATATTGTTGTATGGCACAATTGCACGTTTGAAACCGTGTTTAGCTGCTTCATTAATACGTTCCTGGCCGCTTGGTACAGGACGAATTTCTCCAGATAAACCAACTTCGCCAAATACCACAAGGTCTTGCGGTAAAGCTCTATCGCGAAAGCTAGATACAAGCGCCAGTAGCAAAGCCAAATCAATACTGGTTTCTGCAACTTTAACGCCACCGACGACATTAACGAAAACGTCTTGATCGTTCATTTGTAAACCGCCGTGACGGTGCAATACCGCGAGCAACATCGCTAATCTATTTTGTTCTGCGCCCACCGCTACACGTCGAGGATTACCAAGGGCTGAATGGTCGACTAGGGCTTGAATTTCAACAAGAAGTGGGCGAGTGCCTTCCCAAAGCACCATGACGACACTGCCTGGCGTTTGCTCTTCGCCACGATTTAGAAAGATAGCAGAGGGGTTTTTAACTTCTTTCAAACCAGTTCCCGTCATACCGAAGACGCCTAACTCGTTGACGGCGCCAAATCGGTTTTTATGGCCACGCAATGTGCGATAGCGTGAATCAGTAGAACCTTCTAGCATGATAGAGCAGTCGATACAGTGCTCTAAAACTTTAGGCCCTGCTAAGTTACCGTCTTTTGTGACATGACCAACCAAAATCATGGCGACATGATGCTGTTTGGCAAATCGCGTTAAATACGCTGCACTTTCTCTCACTTGAGAAACACTACCCGGAGCAGACTGCACGTCACTCATGTGCATGACTTGGATAGAGTCGATGACCATGATTTTAGGTTTTTCGCGTTCGGCAATATGACAGATAGTTTCAACACTCGTCTCTGATAAAAGCTTCAACTGATCTGTTTGCAGACCAAGTCGTTTAGCTCTCATCGCAACCTGCTGCAAAGATTCCTCACCAGTGATGTACAAGGTTTGCATTTGGCTGGCGAGGTGACACATGGTTTGCAATAGCAATGTACTTTTACCCGCACCAGGTTCACCACCAATTAATATTGCGCTTCCTGGAACAATACCGCCGCCAAGAACGCGGTCAAACTCGGCAAAACCCGATGAAAAACGGGGGAGGTCGGTTAAATCAATGGTGTCTAAGGTTTGCACTTCGGCGTTAACAGCGCCAGCGTAGCCAGAAAACCCTCCGCCTCTGCCCGCAGATGGTTTGGCTTGGCGGAATTCGGAAATCGTGTTCCAAGATTTACATTCGCTGCATTGTCCGTGCCATCGGGTAAAGTCGGCACCACATTCAGTGCATACATAAGAGGTTTTATTTTTAGCCATGAATGTCCTTTAAGGGCATAGATATTGCTTTTACGTGGATAGTGTTTAAAAATTGGCGTTATCAACTTTTTATTCACGTAACTGGTCGCTTTTTGATGAAATGGCGACGTGGTTTAGACGCGGCGTATTGTGCTGACTTGGCCTAAATATATCGTCATTGTATAGATAACCGAGCGTAAATGACTAAAGATTTTTCTCAATATATAAAAATAATTGAACGCTTCCGAGGGAAAGTAAATCAAAGCGACTTTGAAGCTAATTTTCAAAGCGCGACGCAGAATATTGCTAAAACTGATCGCTTCTTACTCAAAATGGAATTGAAGCGGTTGGCGCAACCGTGCACGCGTTTAATTGATTTACGTGGTCATGTTGACGGCGAATGCAAGGCATTTGAAGATGATAATCGCGTACACTTTATTGATGATATTGCAGAAAAAGTATTTAAAGAAAATATGGCGGCATACGGTGGATATACCTTTGGCGTATATGAAGCCGTTAATAATACTGAAAATAATTTCCGTGTCATTTACCAGAAAGAGAAGTCTTCGACGATAGCTGCGGCAAATCCAAGTGCCTCTGATAGCCCTAAAATACTAGAAAAATTGCAGTATCCCGCAAAGTTTTACCCATTTGGTCATTACCACAACCGTAGTGAAGAGCGGATGAATTTCGCAATTGCTATCGAGGTAGAGTTGCCAAATGGTGAAGCGCTAGAAGCGACAAGTTCAGATATCAGTGTTAGTGGCTGTAAGTTTCGCTTCCATCAAACACAGAAAGTAGCCGTTGGCGATGTTTTAAAAATTGTTTTCAAAGGTTTAACCGAAGAGTTTCAGTTTGGTAAAGACAACAGCTTTGAATACGAAGTATGCAACATTAGCATTGAAGAAAATAGTCAATTTATCGGTGCTAAGCGCTTAATGTCCGTCGAAAAAGATGGCTTTAAAACCTTTTTACAAGGGTATATCCAAGGCAATAAACGTCGCTATAAAATCAATTTGGATAACACCATTCAAGCGATTCAATCGCGCAGTTTAGAACAATTCACTTTACCTAAATCGAATGAGTTGCCTGTTTTTATCCAGCGTCAAGGTACTGAATTGTTACCACGATATGCGCTGACGTCGAACAACAACCAAGCTACATACGAATATTGGCAGGATGAGACAAAGCGTTCAGCATTACACTTTTTGATCAATGCCGATCGAATCGAACGCCTGATAAGAGCGGCGAAATTAGGCAAGCCATTAACTGTCTATAGTTTTGTCCATCAAAGCCAAGGGAAGAGTTTTTTCTACACGGCGGATGAAAAACAGCTAGCGCAAGACCGTGAATTTATGAGCCAGTTCATTGGTTTTGCTGCATCTAAGAATACATTTGCCGTGACCGAGTTATCAATTCTTGAAGTCAATAGCGCACATGCGTTGAGCCCATTTACGGTGGCCAATACACTGCCGAAGAAAGATGAATACTTGAATCTTCCACCTTCCGAAGAAGTCGACGCTATCGTTGCGCGCTTACCTTATATCGTCACGGCACTGGATATTACCGATGACAAAGTGCATGCAGACTATGCACAACTTAGCTTTAAAGATATTGATAAAGCAAAGCTGAAATCGCTAGGGCACAAGCGTTCAGCTACACCTATAGTGGTCGATAGTTTAGGCATTAATTATCGCAACCACCGTCAAGAAGCACGTTTTGTTTATAAAACGCCTGTTGTTGTAGAAGCTGAAGGTGTGAAATGGACAGGCGTATCGCAAGATTTTTCTGTGTCTGGTTTGAAAGTAAACCTGGATAAGTCGGCTGTGTTAAGTAAAGGGGAAATCGTCAATATTAGCTTCCCTAATTTACAAAAAATCACGTCTTCGTTTGATTTAAAATCATTGCCGTATGAAGTGATGCGAATCAACAAGAAAAAGAATGTACTAAATTTGCGTGTATTTGTTGAAAAACATCAACACATTGGTCGTGCATTCTTTAAAGTGTTGATAGAGAAAAACAAAGAAAAGCTAACGCCTGATGAATATGCAGATATGACACCAGGGTTGGCGAAAGCATTGCGCTCGATTTATTCACATGTTCTGAAAGTGCCAACACTTTTCGTTCAAACCAGCGGAAGTCGTTACAAGATAGAGTCGGTAGGTGGAAGCACACCTGATTTACCGTTGTTGACACAAATGCGGTCGCTAAGTGATAGACCCAATCATTTTAATTTGTATCCTTTGCTGAATAACCAGCAAGCAACAAGTTTAATGAGCTCTACGCTGAAGAAACTGCAGGCGTCAGATGCACCGATAACCGATACGTTATATATCTCAATTAAGCATGACTCTGAGCTTATCGATAAAGCGGTGACCACCAAGCTTGCTAGTGAGCTACAAACAAGCAAGCTAAAGAAGATGTTTATATCTAACGCACTGAAAAGCGGAAGCTTTTATTGTGTATTAGTGAAGCTGTCCCGTGCTGATGAGCCTGATATGGACC
This sequence comes from Thalassotalea euphylliae, assembly GCF_042682785.1. Taxonomy (GTDB): domain Bacteria; phylum Pseudomonadota; class Gammaproteobacteria; order Enterobacterales; family Alteromonadaceae; genus Thalassotalea_F; species Thalassotalea_F euphylliae. The sequence continues at coordinate 408,691 of NZ_JBHUIB010000012.1, forward strand.
ATTTGAACCCTGAACTGAGTTACATAGGTTCTTATGCGATTCACCGGGGTAAGCAAATCGAACAAGATATATGGAGTGTAGCTGGTGTTATCCAGTGTTTTGATGTGACGCAAGAAACGGTCTTACGTCATCAATTATTGTCGGTTTAATACCGGTCTCTTACTTCAAATAATGCAGCATAAGGTCTAAGCCAGAGTGACTGATACTGGTGTCAGCTTTTGCCAGTACTAAAGGTTTGGCTTTGTAAGCAACGCCCATGTGAGCAGCGGCCATCATAACCAAGTCATTCGCACCATCTCCCATCGCAACAGTTTGAGTGCTATCTATAGCGTATTGTTCGGCTAATGACTGAAGTACCTCGGCTTTTACATTCGCATCGACAACGCGACCTAATACCTTGCCTGTTAGCTTTGCGTCTACAATCTCTAGCACATTAGCTTCGGCTGCGTCTAAACCAAGCAGTGCTTTCAGATGATCGGCAAAATAGGTAAAGCCGCCAGAAGCGATAGCCACTTTCCAGTTATGTTGTTTCAGCTCTTCAATCAACACTTGCAGGCCCGGCATCAAAGGAATGTCTTTAGCAACTTCAGCCAGAATAGATTCTGGCGCATTTTCTAGTGTGCCCACACGTTGATATAGGCTCTCAGAAAAATCTAGCTTTCCTTGCATGGCAAGTTCAGTAACTTCGGCAACTTTTTCACCAACGCCTGCTAGCGCGGCGATTTCATCAATACATTCTATTTGAATTGTGGTTGAGTCCATATCCATAACGAGCAAGCCAGGTGTAGAGAGTGTAGGCGCATTCTGGACTAGGGCGGCCTCGATGCCTTCGGTGAGGGTGATCTCAACTAGCTTTTCGCGCGCACGTGTTAAGTCAGGCGTATTCACTAGCATACGCAGGCTAGTTAACGCATTGCGATGGTTAACCGCTGTGATTGTCGCATCTGTGAGTAAACATTGATTCAAAATTTTCGCTAGGACAGGAAATTCGATATCTGAAAATACGATGAGCTCAATCGTACTCGCACTATTGGCAGATGTTGCATCTAATGAAAACACATTATCGGCAAGAGAGAGTGAAACGGGCAGAGAGCCTTGAATAGCCTCAATCGCTTGTGAAAGCGGTTGTTGTAGTGATACGTCGAACGTCAAAGGTAAAGCACTAGCAGTCACGGAATTTCCTATATTTTGATTATTCAAACTGAATAGAAATTACGATATTGTATTGAAATAGGTCGTTATCTAAAAAGCTTGGTTGGTCATGACACAATCAGATGTGCAGTTATACCCTAAAATTTCGTCGATATATAATAAAATTCTGCAATTAGCTATCGCAATTGTGTTGATTGTCGTGCTCATGAATTTGATTCTTGAAAGTCATGGTAGACAGAGTTCGCTCATTGAAGAACATCAAACTCGAGTAGGTGACAACTACATCGAGCAAGCTGCGCTTACGACACTCGCGTTGCTAGAAAATGGTAAAAAAGCACAGATCAGTGAACATGTTGCTCAGCTATCAGTGCCAGCGTTTGTCAATACTGTGACTCTGTATGACGAAACCGGACAAACTATTCATCAATCAGGTGAGCGTCTTTCAATGAATACTTTGTATGGCATTAACGAACATACCGATGATCGAAGTCAAGAATTGCAAAGCTTTGTTTTAGAATTACGTGGCGACAAACTTTACGGGTATTTGCGCATGACGCTTGATAAAGGGTATTGGCAAAATGACTTGCAAACGGCGAATACAAATACGCAAGAATTAATGCGTATCATGCTGATTATGGCGGGGTGTGCAGGCTTCTTTTTGACGCGCGGGTTAAGTCGTTTTAGCCGTCAAGGTTATCGTGTAGCGACGAAAAAAGCTGCCTAGCATTTACGTCTATTTGGTTAGCTAACGCAGCCCTAGATTCTTCTCTTATATTAGCTAAGGCATCAAACACCTTGCTAATATATTGTGGCTCATTTGGGGCGCCTTGCATGCCATTTAGAGGCATTGCTGGCGCATCGGTTTCTAACACCAACGACTCTAGAGGCAATTTTTTTACCGTATTTATCGTTTTCGCTGCTCGTTCATAGGTGATAGTCCCACCAATACCGATTTTAAAGCCTAAGTCCAAGTAGGTTTTTGCTTGTTGAAAACTACCAGAGAAAGCGTGAATGACGCCTCCATATTCTGGCTTTACACGCTTAAACGATTCGGCAATTTTCGGATGGGATTTTCGGTGATGCACAATAATGGGCTTTTTGACCTCATTCGCAAGCGCGAGTTGGTACTCAAATACCTCTATTTGCCATGATAGGTTACCTTGTTCTTCCGCAATTTTGCCGTCTATTCCTGCTTCTCCTATCGCAGGCAGTCTGTTGAGATTTTCAATGATTAGTGCTCGCAGACGCTCTAACGTTTGCAGTGATGTATTTGCTAAAAACCAAGGGTGTAAACCCAAGCAAGGCATTATTTGAATACCCTGATACTTACTAGGCAGATTTAATACGTCTTGCCAATTCGTTGGGCCAATACTAGGCACTACAATTGTAGTGACATTGCTTTTTGCGGCTCGATTCAGCGTAGCGTTTAAGTCTTGTGAAAGCGCTTCAAAATCTAAATGGCAATGAGTATCGGTGAAGAAGCGCATCTATCACTAGAGTCTAAGCTTGTCGGCTCTTGCCACTAATTTATCGAGCACACCTTCTAATTTAAACGCTTCAATAAACGCTGGTGTTAACTCTCTTTCTCGAATCAACGTATCTGCCACATGCACGGCATGCGCGACATCGAAAGGTTTTTTCACCAACTTTTCAGGACTGTGGTGTAAAACAATCGCTTCAATAACAGGATAAGGAAAGCCCCACATGTGAAGCAAATAGCCGCCAATGTGGCAATGATCGGTAGCAAAAATTTTCTGCTCTAGTTTCGAATTGTCTGCAGACCCCAGACGGTTCTGGAAGAATTTCTTGGTTTGAGTTGGGTTGATTTCATAAAGTACCAGTTTACCCAAATCGTGAAGCAAGCCTGCAAGCAGCGCATTTTGCTTCATTTCTGGTTTCACCATAGAAGCGGCTAACTTTGCCGTTGATAAACTGTGAAGTTGCTCTTTTTCGATATTAAAATCATCGATGCTAGGCTGATAAGAAAACATTTCTGCCGTCATGACGATACAACAAAGAGTATCTACACCCATCTTAGTGATTGCATCAGAAATTGTTTCTACTTCACGGCCTTTCGACATGGCAGAGCTATTTACAAACTGCATTACCTTGGCAACAAGTGCAGGATCTCTTCCTACGATTTCTGCAATTTTGTCTGAGTCTGTTGTATCGTGCTTCAGCAATGCATTTAACTGCATGTAAACTTTAGGTGGGCTAGGCAGCGTTTTCACATTTTGTACTGCATCAACAATGTGCTTTTTGGTTATTGCACGTTGCTGTGGGATATACATTTCCAAAATGTTAACCAGTTCTTGCGAGCGAATAGGGCGCTTGAGCTGGTGATGAACATTACCGTATTCCTCTTTATCATCCTCATCTACTGATAGTATTTTCAAGGACGTAGGAGAATAGGTCGATACTTCTTCTGCAAACGCTTCAGGTTCAATACCTGTAGCTGACGTGCTAATGAAGATAATACTCCATTTTGACGACTTGATTTGCTCTAGAGCTGAATCATGGTCGCTAGCAAAGGCAAGCTCATGCTTGCCATTGCCGAACATTTTAGTGAGTGTTTGTTGTTCTTTGGTGTTTTCACCAACGTAAAATAGCTTCATAAATCCAAATAAAAACTACATACGCTCCATCACTTCGATGCCTAAGATGTCTAAGCCTTGTTTAAGGGACTTCGCGACAACAGCACAAAGTGCTAAGCGTGATTGTTTAACGTTATCTTCAATACCCTCTTTAAGAATAGGGCAAGCTTCGTAAAAACTCATATATAAGCTAGCAAGTTCATATAGATAGTTACAAAGTAAATTCGGTGTACATTCGCCGATGACCGCGTCCAACACTTCTTCTAATTGAAGCAGTTTTAATGCTAATGCTTTCTCTTGTGGTGCTTCTATAACTGCTTGAGCACCTGTTGCAGCTGCATCAACACCAGCTTTGCGGAAGATACTTTGAATGCGTGAATATGCATACTGTAAGTAAGGGGCAGTAGCACCCTCAAAGCTCAACATGGTTTTCCAATTAAAAATATAGTCGCTAGTGCGATTTTTTGATAAATCAGCAAATTTAACTGCGCCAATACCAACCTTGCGAGCAACTTCTGCTAACTGGTCAGCAGAAATATCTGGATTCTTTTCCTTAATGACATCAGTTGCACGGCTAACCGCCTCATCAAGCAATTCAGCAAGTTTAATGGTACCGCCTGTACGTGTCTTGAATGGCTTGCCATCATCACCCATCATCATGCCAAATGGGCAATGATCGTAGGCTACGTTCTCAGGTAAGAAACCTGCTTTTCGGGCTACAATTTCAACTTGCTTAAAGTGAAGTGATTGACGAGCATCGGTAAAAATAACAATGCGATCAGCATTGAGTTCACCACTACGGTAGCGACAAGCAGATAAATCAGTTGTCGCATACAAGTAACCACCACCAGATTTTTGTACGATGAAAACAGATGGTTCGCCGTCTTTATTTGCCATTTCTTGAATGAAAACGACTTTAGCGCCTTGATCTTCAACGGCGATCTCTTTCGCTATCAACTCATCGATCACTTTCGGTAGATCTGGGTTGTACGCGCTCTCGCCCATAATGTCATCACGCGATAACGTCACGTTTAATTTTTCGTAAATTTCTTCACTGTGAGCGATAGAGATGTCGATAAATTGTTGCCAAAGTTTGCCGCAATCAGCATCACCGCTTTGCAGCTTGACCACGTAATCACGTGCACGGTCGGCGAAACCGTCTTCATCATCAAAACGCACTTTCGCTTCACGGTAAAATGCTTCTAAATCTGCTAATGCGGTTTCAGCTACCTCATCTGAAGCTAATTTGTCACTCAAATGCGCGAGCAACATACCGAATTGTGTACCCCAGTCACCCATGTGGTTTTGGCGAATAACTGTGTCGCCGCGAAACTCTAATGCGCGTACAACGGCGTCACCGATGATGGTAGAGCGTAAGTGACCAACGTGCATTTCTTTGGCAAGATTCGGTGCAGAGTAATCTACAACAACGGTTTGTGGCTCAGCACGTTGTGTAACACCTAAATGCGTATCTGCAGACGCGTCTGAGAGTTGAGACGCTAACCAAGCATTATCTAAATGAATATTAATAAAGCCAGGACCAGCTAATTCTATGTTTGAAGCGATGCCATCTAGGTCTAAGTGCTCAACTACTTTCGTTGCTAGCTCTCGAGGATTTGTTTTTAGCTTTTTTGCAGCGCCCATGACGCCGTTCGCTTGATAATCGCCAAACTGCGGCTTGGTAGATTGGCTAACCGCTGGGTTAGTGTCTTCTGGTAATCCTGCTGCGACCATTGCAGCGAGTACTTTTTCCGAAAGTAGTTGTTTAATATTCATCTAAGGGAGTCTCTTTCTCATTGTTATTTCAAACAATTACGGCTTCAATCGTGCTCACATATACCTATATGCTGAGCGCGTTTTCATTGTTCTTGTTTGAACTAACTGCGAGAAATGAGAATCCCACAGCTAGGAATTATTTCAAATGTTAAGTTATTAACTTGCTATTTCGTATCAACTTGTAAAATAAACGTTGTTTTCTAATTTCATAATAGGGGACGTTTTAGCAAAGCGGTCAAAATTTTTTATGTAGGAGCTTAGTAACCTAAGTGACAAATAAAAATTGCAGACAATGCTGATAAAACGTTCCCTATGAAGAAATTTTAGTGTTCACGTGTTTTGTGGAACACAATATCCGGATGACGCTCTTCCGCTAAACTTAAATTCACCATAGTCGGTGCAATGTAAGTGAGGTTATCACCGCCATCTAACGCTAAGTTATCTGCCGCTTTCTTGCGGAACTGATCTAACGTACGTTCATCTTCTGCTGTACACCAGCGAGCTGTCGCTACACTAATCGGCTCATAAATCGCATCAACGTTGTATTCAGTTTTCAAGCGCTGTACTACCACTTCAAACTGAAGAACACCTACCGCACCTACAATCATGTCATTGTTGTTTAGCGGACGGAATACTTGTACCGCACCTTCTTCAGACAGCTGAATAAGGCCCTTTTGTAATTGCTTGGCTTTTAGTGGATCACGCAGGCGAATACGACGGAACATTTCCGGCGCGAAGTTAGGAATACCGCTGAACTTCATTTCTTCGTTTTGTGTGAAGGTATCACCAATTTGAATACTACCGTGGTTATGCAAGCCAATAATGTCACCAGCAAAAGCTTCCTCCACGTTGGCTCGGTCGCCCGCCATAAAGGTTACTGCATCGGCAATTTTTACGTCTTTACCGATACGTACTTGGCGCATCTTCATGCCCTTGCTGTATTTACCCGACACAATACGCATAAAGGCGATACGGTCACGGTGTTTAGGGTCCATATTTGCTTGAATTTTAAATACGAAACCCGAGAATTTTTCTTCCGTTGCTTCAACATCACGTGTATCGGTTGCACGAGGCTGTGGTGTTGGTGCCCATTCTGTTAGGCCGTCTAACATATGATCTACACCGAAGTTACCTAATGCTGTACCGAAGTAAACCGGTGTTAACTCACCACGTAAAAACTCTTCTAGGTTAAACTCATGTGAAGCGCCAACAACAAGTTCCAACTCTTCACGTAAGTCTTCTGCAAATGGACCAATCTCAGCATCAAGCTCTGGATTGTCTAATCCTTTGATAATACGCTTTTCTTGAATGGTATGGCCTTGACCTGTCGAGTAAAGAATCGTCTCGTCTTTTAAGATGTTGTAAACACCTTTGAATTCTTTACCCATGCCAATTGGCCAAGTGATAGGCGCACATTTTATTTTCAGTACGTCTTCTACCTCATCCATCACTTCCATTGGGTCACGGGTATCACGGTCCATCTTGTTCATAAATGTGATAATGGGTGTATCACGTAAACGCGTTACTTCCATCAGTTTGATGGTGCGGTCCTCTACACCTTTGGCGGTGTCGATAACCATCAAACATGAATCTACCGCTGTTAATGTGCGGTAAGTATCTTCCGAGAAGTCTTCGTGACCAGGAGTATCAAGTAGGTTTACCAGGCAATCCGCGTAAGGGAATTGCATTACAGAGGTAGTAATTGAGATACCACGGTCTTTTTCCATCTCCATCCAGTCAGACTTAGCATGCTGTCCTGACTTTTTACCTTTTACGGTACCAGCAGTTTGTAACGCTTGTCCGAATAAAAGTACCTTTTCGGTGATGGTTGTTTTACCAGCATCCGGGTGGGAAATAATCGCAAAGGTACGGCGTTTTGCGACTTCCTGCTGTTGTACAGACATAAAAGACCCTGTGATTGATAGAGTGGAAAAATTAAAGCGCAATATTATAGCGAAAAACGTCTCCATGGGCAGTAGCTAAACAGTATAAATTGTGCAATTTCATCGTAAATTTGACCTAAATAAGAAATTATTTTTACGGAAGAGAAAATAAACACTTGTGAATTATGATTACATGTGTAATCTTTGTTTTAAATTACAAGTGTAATCACTGCGTTTAGGTAACGGTTTATGATTGAGGAAATGCTTAAGCAAGCTGGAAAAAAATCAATAGGAATGCTGATGCTGTTGTGCGTTTCGGCATGCAGCTCACCTACTGTTCACCTTTACGCAAAGTACTTAGATGATGAAACTGAGAAGCAGGTTGTTCAGCAATTAGAAGAGCAAGAATTTCATGTTGAAGTGAATCGTTTGAATTATCCTGAAATGGTAAACCAATCGTCAATTATTTATTCGCCATTCGTGTCGCAAAAAGACACTGTGCATGCCCTTGAAGCGTTTATGAATAGTCAACACTGGACTATCGGCTATGTATCAGCGCTAAAGGAGGGCAACCATTGGTTTCAGAAAGATACGATAGGGTTATTTTTAGTGCCTGAAAATGTTCAACCACATTCAGGTAAGAATATGGAAGACCTGGCGTTGACCTATAAAAGTCAGCATTGTGCCAGTGACATAAACTTATCTTTAGCACGTGATGGTCGTTATCGTTTCAGCAAAGCGGTGAAGAATGACAAGTATAGTTATGGCACTCAGGGACACTGGCGAATGCGTTCATATCCATATGTTGAGTTAAAACCCTTAAACAAAGGTCGATGGCTGTATTTTGAAGTAGCCCAGTCTGTATCCCAAGACCAACTTGGCGAAGCTAAACTTTATACGCTAAAGCCACTAGAGGGTTATGCTGGCATAGAAGGGTGTACATTTGAGTATGGCGAGCGCACCTAAGTATAGAATAGACATAAAGTGAGTAGCAAAAACAGACGGTAAAGGCAGGAAGATGGCAGATATAAGTAATGCGGAACTAGAGGTGCTTGGTGTGCTTTGGCAGAAGAACCCAATTTCTGCGAACGACATTATTGAACAGTTAAATCAAGAGCGAGAATGGCACGAAAAAACGGTTAAAACTCTGCTCAATCGTCTCGTGAAAAAGGGGGCGATAGGGTTTGAAAAAGAACAACGACGCTACTTGTATTTTCCGCTTATTGAACAAGCTAAGTACCAAGAGCAAGCGAGTGAGTCACTTATTCAACGTCTATTCAGCGGTCGTGTATCGCCACTAGTGGCAGGTTTTGCGAAGCATAATCAGTTGCAAAAAGAAGACATCGACTCTCTTAAACAACTTATACAAGACTGGGAAAAAGATCATGATTGATTGGCTACAGTTGGTCATAGGACCATTTACTGTTTGCGTGATGCTTATGCTCGTTATTCGCAAGTATGGGCTGAGTTCTTTGGGTCCTCAAGTGCTCTATTTAAGTTGGTTGATAGTTCCTGCTAGCTTAATTGTTCCCGCCATTGAGCTGCCTAACTGGTTTGCGGCAATGAATGAAGGACAGTCTTTTCAGCGATATTTAGCATTTGCTGATACGCCGCAAAGTCAGAGTTGGGTACTTCCTATTCTTCAATATGCTTGGGCTGTTGGTGCAATAACGCTGCTTGGTTACTGGAGTATTCGGCACATTGCGCTTATTCGGGCGCAATCTACTTGGCAGTCTGTTAACCAGTATTCAAAAGCGCTGAACAGTGTGCTTGGAGATAAAGGTTTAAAGGTTTATCAAAGTGATGAGCTTTTCAGCCCTATGCTGGTGGGCATTGTGAAGCCTAAGCTCATAATCCCAACTGACTTTGATGAGTTGTTTTCCGAGGAGCAGCAAGTGTTGATCCTTGAACATGAACTTTGTCACTACCGTCGTGGTGACTTGGTATGGAATGCAATAGCGCTAGTGTTACTGGCGGTAATGTGGTTCCACCCTTTGGCATGGTTAGCGTTCTCGCGTTTTCGCCGTGACCAAGAACTTTCCTGTGATCAAGTTGTGTTGGCGCGCAAACACACCACTAGCAGGATCAACTACGGCAAAGCCTTAGTGGTGGCTGCAGAGACTGCTCCACCATTAGGGTTTGCCCAATTGTCCTTTAAAGAATATGGAGATAAACACGTGATGTTTGAAAGAATCAACCTGATCAAGAATAAACCTGCGGGTTCTAAAGTAATTTCTACCGTGCTGTTCGCTGGCGCAGTGTCGTTGCTATCGGCAATGAGCTATGCAGGGAGCGCTGAAAAATTAGTAAAAGCGGATACCGTTGTGCCTGTTAAACGTATCGAGCCACTTTACCCTAAGCAAGCTGCTGATGATGGTGTAGAGGGAAGCGTAGTATTAAAATTTGATGTGACGGCTAGCGGTGATGTGACCAATGTGTCTGTCATTAAAGCGACCCCTAAGAAAGTGTTTGATAAGAGCGCGAAAATTGCCCTTCGTCAATGGAAATATGAAACCTCAACTGCTGGTAGCACCAATAATTTAGTACAACTGGACTTCTTGTTGGGCAAAGCCTCGAAAGGCAAGTTTAAGCAAGTTGAACAGATAGCTGTTGTGAATCATTAATTAAAGATGATGTAGAATCAACGCCGCTTAATGCGGCGTTTTTTATTAAGTAACATATTATTGCTCAAGAAGATTTTATGCGCATTGGCAACGTAATGGTAAATCTCGCACCTCCGATCGGCGCTTGGCTAACGTCTATGCTGCCTTGGTGTAGTTCAATAATTCGTTTTACAATCGCTAAGCCCAAGCCAAAACCACCTTTTTCCTTATTCCTAGACGTGTCTAAACGCTGAAAGGGTTGAAACACTTTTTCCCAGTTTTTGGGGGCTATTCCTTCGCCATCATCGTCAACGTGAATCATTATCTTGCCTTTATTTAACGAACAGGAGATATCAATGTGCTGTTGGTGATAGCGTACGGCATTTACAACAATATTTTGCAGCGCTCTCTCAATGAGGTGGCCATCACAAAAAGCAACCGTATTAGCGTCTACAGACAGTGTAATGTTGAGTGTATTGTTGAAGTTTGTTCGAGCGACTAGGTTCGTTAAAAGTTGATGAAAATCGACTTCTACTAAGTCGAGTGTTTGCTGATTCGCTTCAAGTCGGCCGTAACCTAATATGTCTTCAAGCAAGCTTTCAATTTCACTAATATCCTGATTCATACCTTTTTTAATGTGTTGTTGCGACTCATCAAGCATTTCTGCGGTAAATTTCAGGCGGCTGAGCGGTGTGCGAATATCGTGACTGACAGCATTGAACATTAGCTTTTGTTCTTCAATCATGCGTGCAATGCGTGTAGACATTTGACTGAATGCTTGACTGACAGGGTAGACAACAGAATGCGGAGACACATCAGGCTGACGATCAAACTTACCTTCACCTAAGCGTTTCGCTTGTGCGCTTAGTTTGAGCAAATCTCGCCACAATGGCCAGCTCCAAAGTAAAATAACGCCACCAAGAAACAGGTAAGAGGCTATCAAGTACACATTTTTTACTTGTTGTTCTATTTGCGTTGAAACAGGGCCTATTTGCACTAATTGATTTGATTCCGCATTGATTGCATAGATAAACAAGTTGTCTTGTTGATCGTAAGTGATGACCGCTTTTTGATTTCTGAGTTGCCGCTGTTGCTCTGGTAAAAACGCTATTGCGTTTATCGACATGATATTTATTGGCAGGCCAGTAGCGAGTTTCGACTGTTCAATATCTTTTGGCGAATTTGCATGCATAGCTACAACCATTGCGAGCTGTGCTAACTCTTGAATGTCGTTATCGTTTGTTTCTTGTGTCGACCGCCATAGCCATTCCGTACTATAACCAATGAGTAGTATGGCTATAGCAACAACGAAATATAAGGTAAGAAACAGTCGGCTCATCAATGATCCCATGCATGAGGAATCAGCATATAGCCCTTACCCCATACGGTTGTTATTTTTTCAGGTGTTGATGAGTCATCACCAAACTTTCGTCTTAATCTTGATACACGAACATCTACTGTTCTGTCTAGACCATCATATTCGCGGGCAATCATTTGTTGGTGAATGTACTCTCGAGTGACAGGCTTTCCAGCATGTTCAGCAAGCAGTAATAGTAGCTCGTATTCATGGTTGGTCATGTCTATGGGCTTATCTAGCCAAGTAACTTTGCGCAATGACTTTTTAATGGTGAGTTGACCAAACACAAGATTGTCCATGACTGCTTCTAATTTAGCGTGTCGCTTAAGAACCAACTTTATCCGTGCCGCCAATATTTTCGGCTCTACCGGCTTAATTAAGTAGTCGTCAGCGCCAAGCTCTAAACCTCGCAAATGGTCTTCATCACCATCTTTAGCGGTGAGAAATAGTATTGGGCATTGATAATCTGCTCGAATGCGTTCACATAATGTAAAGCCGTCGGTATCTGGCAGGTTGATATCAAGGATAATCAACTCAGGCTGATGAACGTTTAAATACACCAGAGCATCATCGCCTCGGTGTACCGTTGTCATGTCATACCCTTGTTGTTCAAGAAAGTTATGTACTAAGTTGGCAAGACGCTCATCGTCTTCAACAAGCAATACTTTAGTCATTAAAATAGACTCCACTGAGATCGTAGCCGGCGGCGAAATCGCTTGGGGTTGCTATACAATATAGTCACCAATTCTCGGTGTATCACTTCCCCTGTTGCTTGGTTAACTAAACGTAATTCACTGGTTTTAGTGAGTAACGTTTGACGTTGAAAATAGTTTGATTTTTGTTGTGACCAGCATGATAACTGCTCATCGCCAAGCACCAAACAAACATCCGCTTTTTGGTTTAGTTCCCAACGTGCTGATAGTGTGAAAGGGCATGGTGCGTCTTGTTCTTGGCTCATGCAAGTGTTTGGCTCTAACGCAAAGTGTTTTGCGTTAATACTGGGTTGCTGTGCATGTACCGTCATGCTGATTTGCCAGCATATAAATACAGAAAAACCTCGCCACATTTGGCGAGGGTTCAGAATGGTTTTTAGGGAAAACCACACTGAATCAAAAATCATACACGGCGCCCATAAACACGGAGTATTGCTTGGATTCTTCGACGATTGGACTGCGTTTTAATTTTTCGTCTAACCGCTGCAGTTTGCTGGTGAATATAAACCGCCAGTTTTCGTTAATTTTACGAGCTAGCTGGACTTGTATAAATTGATTTAGCGTATCACCAGGCAAGTAAAGTGCAGAAGGGGGGTGGCCATCTTCAGGGTGAATACCAAAGTAGTAGTTGCTTAGTTGTGCGCTTTGCCAATGTAGCCCTAAACCAAGTTGAAGCCTCGCCTCTTTCGATAGCACAAAACGTTTGGTCACCTCCACGAGTGCGTTTTCGCCGTGATGGACGCCTGTTGTATCGAGATAGTAATTAGCTATTACGTCAATACTGTCGCTGGCAAACCAATTGACTTGAATGCCTGTATCAAGCGACCAGCGTCTATCTCGGATATCTTCAGATGAAATTTTATCAACACCTGTATCTTCAATGGCTCCTGCCAATGTCTTAACGTTACTGCCACTGCTGCCGTCTGATACGGGAATAAGTGAGGTGATAAGCCAGCTTTCGGTATTCCAATCTTTGAAATACGCAGCTGTTGAATTGATTTTGCTGGCAATGCTTACCTCAATTGTTGGCGCTTGAATGAATGAGTAACCCACAAGCCCATTGTCGAAGAAAAACTGGTCGCCGTAATAACTAAGGTTAGGAATAACGATAAGCGGCAAATTGTCACCGTCAACAACCGGATTCGAGACTAAACCGCCACCTATGGCGACAGAAAAGTGCCAAGACTCAGTTTCGATAAGTGCCGCATCTTCGGCAATAACTGCCTGAAATGGCAGCGCCACAAGAATCGCGAAAACAACAATACGAGAGAGGTTTGAAAAAAAGGGCAACACAAAAAAGACCAGTGTTCACTACAGCTGGTCATTATATTATCAGCTTGTTTTGACAAGCCCTATTAGGGATTACAATTGATAACATTTTAATTCACATATAGGCGAGAGAGCATTTGCTCTCATGCCTACAGTGGTTGGGAAGGGTTAATTAAAAAGACCGCAAATAAAGTCTGTTTCACGCTGCTCAATAATAGGTTGCTTAATAGCACCATGCGTTTTGTTGTTTGCAAATTGTTTTTCTACAAGCGTTTCACAGTCTGCCTGCGATAGTTGCGTCAACTGTTGTAATTGCTCGATAGCTTCCGCGACCAGCATATTGGCTAACTGTTCATTGTTTAGCTGTGTGTCTAAGGGTATATCGCGTCGGTTAAACATAATATGCGCTGCCTTTTTCAAAGTAAGGCAATTATGACGGGAGTAAAGGTTTAAAAGTAGAGAAGTGAGGTAAACTTGTGTTGTAAATTGTAAACAACGTTTGATTAACAAATTTTTAGCACTGTTTACACATAACAATAGCGTCTTCGTAGCCTGTTTCTTTCGGGTAATAGCCAGCTCTGCGGCTGATCTCTTGGTAACCGTGATTGATATAGAGCATCAATGCCGGCGTATTACTGGCTCGCACTTCTAGCCATAGTTTGCTCGCCCCTAACCGCTTTGCTTGCTGATGAAATTGCTCGAGGATGGCATTCCCCAAGCCCTTGCCTTGATGCTCTGGCGACACACAAATATCCATCAATGTAGCCTCGCCAAGCAGGTACTCCCCAACATAAAAACCAACGATATCTAATGATGTTTTGGCGAACTCACCAAAGTAGCGTTTACCAATGCATGAACGAAAGGTTTTCTCACTCCAAGGATGGCTGTGGCAAGCATTTTCTATTGGCATTAATGCGCTGACAACACTGTCGTCTATAGGGTGAAAGTTAATAGACATGACTAAATCTTTTGAAGCGATTGCCAAAGTTGGCTTTTTAACACTGTGTTATCAATAATTGATGAAATTTCAGGGGTAACAAGTAAGCCTTTATCGAGAATAATTGTTTCCTCAGCGTGAAAGTGCCAAGTGACTGTTGGAAGCTCGATAGCGTGCTCTTTGAAAGATAAGTCTGCACTCGTCAAATTCAGTGCATGTAACACATCTCGATAAAAAGCGGCGTTTGTAACCGACGTTTTATCAATAGGTAAAAAGCTTTGTGGAGACTGATTTTCCATCGAGTCGTTGCGCAGGCTGTATAAGTCAATGCCCATCGCATCAAGTCGGTCAAAAGCCGGTTTGCTGATCATAAAATGACTAATTACTAGAAATAACCTTGGTTATGATGACAAATTTGAAAAGCATTGAATAGCAAAAGAAGAAGAAAGTGGCAGGGGTAGAGAGATTCGAACTCCCAACCGTCGGTTTTGGAGACCGCTGTTCTACCAATTGGAACTATACCCCTGCAGAGGTGGTGCATTATACCCAAGCAAAAGCTCAGGTAAACCCCTTAATTTAAAATTTTACGCCAAGCGCGTATTTTTTCAACAAAGATGTACGGAAAACGCACATAATACTGCAGCATTAGACACTTAATTCTATATAACTGTCTCATCGGCTCCTTTTCTTTCTTCCTATTTCAGCGTGTCTAGCGTAAAAAAGTGCTCTGCCAAGTTGCCACACAAGGCAGAGCAAACCTCACAACACACTAAGGGAAAATCATCGACCACCTTCATTCGTCGTAATCGGGCCAGATGTTATATCCATATGGTCTTTCATCTGGTCCTGAGTTAACGCTTTGCAAGCCACTGCGCTTTGACAATCTTTACCACCTAAGCGGCTTCCTAAATGTTTGGTTTGCTTTCGTGAAGCGATCATTTGTTCTTTCAGTAAGTCATCAATATTGGGTGGACTAACAGTAATGACTTCAGTGCCATCATCTTCTGGCCATACGAGGCGATTGTCACTAGTGGTAGTAAGTGGGTACTTGCTTATTGCAGAATATAAATAGGGAAACTGGTTTTTGGTAATCTCTTCAAAACTCAGTATATGCGCAATAAAATCTGGCATATCTTTATGGCCACGCTCATAAGCCTTGGCTAGCCATTTGTCGGCCTCAAGTTTGTCATGATCGCCAAATCGCTCGCTGTAATAAATGGCACCTAGTATGTAGGGCGCATTGATGTGGTCATTATACGCAGCCCGCTTGAGGTATTTGATACCTTGCTCTAGGTCTTTATATTGCTCTACATTGAGATACATCAAGCCCAACTTGTACTGTGCTCTAACCACACCAAGTCTTGCAGCCTTACGATAGTGCAAATGTGCCTGTTTTAAATTTTTGGGCGTACCAAAGCCGTGATAGTAAAACTCTGCCAGCGTTGCGATGGAATCAGCATTGCCGCGCTTTGCATTCTTTTTAAAGTGAGTGAAATAGTCTTTGCAACGTTGACTCTCACAAGCTTCAACACGAAGTTGTGTTTGTGCCACAGTTTGAAAAGAAAACACCAGCGATACCACAAGCAGGGTTTTCAATAATGGATGCATACTTCTACCTTGTTTCAAACGCTATTATTAAAGGTAGAAGTATATGCCGTAAGGGAAAAGGTAACTGTGATTAACGGTTGGATTTGTGTGATGAAAAACGAACGTCCGATGGGTATGGAAATACATCTTCAATAATGCCATTGGCGACGTTTTTCTGTGCCTGTTGCCAATATGAGGCTTCTAATAATTCCGCATGGTGCTTCATAAAAGCAGCGCGATATTTGTGGTTTGCTAACGCAAATGTGGCGAGTTCTTCTGGGAACATATCGCCTGGCTCTACCGTATACCAGGGTTCAGAAGCATAGATTTGCTCTTCAGTTTTTGGCTGGGGCTTTACGCGGAAGTTCACTTCGTCCATGTAAGTAATTTCATCATAATCATAAAAAATAACTCTACCGTGACGCGTTACACCAAAATTCTTGAGTAGCATGTCGCCAGGGAAAATATCCGCTGCAATAAGCTGTTTAATAGCGGCGCCATAGCCCATCATAGCTGCGTCAATCTCTTGTTCATTGGCATCTGCAAGGTATAAATTGAGTGGTGTCATGCGGCGTTCGATGTACATATGCTCGATAACGACAAGGTCGTTTTCGTAGCGCATGATTGAAGGGGCAACCTGCTCTAGCTCTGCGAGTAGTTCGTCAGAAAATCTATCTTTAGGAAAGGCAACTTCACGATATTCCATTGTATCTGCCATTCGACCGACTCGGTCATGTAACTTAACTAATCGATACTTGGATTTAACATCCTTCTTTGTCATTTTCTTACTAGGTGCAAATTTGTCCTTAATGATTTTGAATACATAAGGGTAAGACGGTAGTGTAAACACGGACATCACCATCCCTTTAATACCGGGCGCTAAAATTAGCTTGTCATCTGACCCATCCAAATGGTGCAAAAAGTCGCGATAGAACTGTGTTTTACCTTGTTTGTGATAGCCAACAGCAGAATACAGCTCAGCTTTGGTTTTACTTGGCATTAATTCTTGTAAGAAGTTGATTAATGGCAGCAGGTAGGGACAGTCAACAAAGAAGTATGCACGTGCAAAACCAAAAACTACCGCCATGTGCTCTTTATCGGTAAGCAAGGTGTCGATATACAAATGTCCTTGCTCATCGTTAAGCAATGCAACGATAAAGGGCGTCTCTCCACCTGGTGATACAACACGCCCTATAATGTATGCGCCCTTATTGCGATAAAACACATGATCAAGAATATCGAATTTTAAGGTAGCTACTGGGTAACGGGTTTTATCGGCTTGCCTTAGAAATCGATCTATCAATGTGTTGATATCACGTTTTAAATCTTGAAAAGGAATAGCGAACCCTGGCTTTTGCAGTATTGTTGAAATCGTGTCATACAAGCCTTTTTCGTCAGGCTCATAGCGGGTGTATATTTGCTTAATTCGCAAGTTTTCTAAACACTCTTCCGAAGACTCAACGAAAATAAAACCGTTGTGATAATACTTGCGTTCAAACAGGTTGCAGAAGATTGAGTTGTAAAAACTCTCCGCCAAGTCAGATTTATCGTGGTAAAGCAGCTGTTCCACATATTCCTGCTTAACGGCAAGCCATAATGTTTTGTCGAGTTTCTCAATAGCAAAATCTTGGCGAAGCGTCGCTAGTGTCTCTTTGATTCGTAAATCATAGAAGTCGGTTCGCTGTTTTGAGGCTTCCTGCACCGCGTGCCAGTCTGCTTGTTCGAAGCGCGTTTTTGCAGCACGTGTGGTTTCTTTGAATAAGAAGATGTGGCGTTCAAAACCGTTGATGATAGTTTTGGCGATCGCGATGGCTAAATTACTCATATTGCTACCCAATTTTGCATTGAACTGGTATGACCTTTTAAGTCTATCTCTTGAGCATAATTCAATAATCGAGATACGTCTTTAGTTTTTTGATGAATAACTGCTATCACAAATAGCGATGTTGCTTGAATTTCCGCCGTCTCGGCACTAGAATTACGCGGTTTTTTTGTAGGCTGAACTTGGTAAAAATGCGCGTTTCTGATTTTGCTTTTGAATTACCTGAAGAATTAATTGCTCGTTACCCAAAAAGTGATCGCACCGCGAGTCGCTTAATGGCGGTAGACGGTGATACTGGTAATATTGAACATGGCACCTTTATCGATGTGCTAGACAAATTAAATGCAGGCGACTTGCTCGTTTTTAATAACACGCGTGTTATTCCTGCTCGTATGTTTGGTCAAAAAGCGACGGGCGGAAAAATTGAAGTGTTGGTCGAACGTTTACTGGACGACAAACGATTCCTGGCACACGTAAGAGCAAGTAAGGCGCCTAAGCCTGGTAATGAGTTACTTCTCGAGAACGAAGTAAAAGCGACCATGGTAGGGCGTCATGATGCCTTGTTTGAAATTGAAGTTCACGGTGATGAAAACGTACTTACCGTTTTAGAACGTGTAGGGCATATGCCATTGCCACCGTATATTGATCGCCCTGATGAAGACTCTGACAAAGAGCGCTACCAAACTGTTTACAATGAAAAGCCTGGTGCGGTGGCAGCACCTACGGCGGGTCTTCATTTTGACGAAGCGTTACTAGAAAAAATTAAAGCAAAAGGTGTTGAACTTGCTTTTGTTACCTTGCATGTCGGCGCAGGAACTTTTCAGCCCGTTAAAGTAGATGACATTAAAGATCATGTCATGCATGCAGAGTATGTTGAGGTGCCTGAAGAGGTTGCTGAACAAATAAAGCAAACGAAAGCGGCAGGTGGCCGAGTTGTTGCGGTTGGCACAACGTCGATGCGTTCTTTAGAAAGCGCAGCAAAGGCAGCCAATGACAAAGGCGAACTTATTGCGCCGTTTTATCAAGATACCGATATTTTTATTACGCCAGGTTTCGAGTTCAAGGTAGTTGACTGTTTGGTTACAAATTTTCACCTGTCAGAATCCACACTACTTATGTTGGTTAGTGCTTTTACTGGCTACGACCATATGATGAATGCTTATAAAGTCGCTGTCGAAGAAAAGTATCGCTTTTTCTCGTACGGTGATGCCATGTTTTTAACGCGAAGCGCTAAAAGTTAACCCAATTTGCAGTAAGCTTAAGACATTTTCTTAGGTCTAATTAGCCGCTAGCCTGTTTAGCTAGTGGGCGGAGAAATTAAATGAAATATGAATTATTAGGTAAAGACGGCAAAGCTCGTCGTGGCCGTTTAACCTTTGACCGTGGTACGGTTGAAACGCCAGCCTTTATGCCTGTCGGCACTTACGGCACGGTGAAGGGTATGAAAACCAACGAAATCGAAGAGATTGGTGCGGAAATCATCTTAGGCAATACTTTCCACTTAATGTTGCGTCCAGGGACCGACATTATCGAACAGCATGGCGACCTGCACGACTTTATCAACTGGGATAAGCCTATCTTAACTGACTCAGGTGGCTTCCAAGTGTTTAGCCTAGGCAAAATGCGCAAAATCACTGAAGAAGGCGTAAAGTTCAGCTCGCCAGTAAACGGTGAAAAAATCATGTTAACACCAGAGCGCTCAATGGAAGTGCAACGCAAATTGGGCTCTGACGTGGTCATGATTTTTGATGAATGTACGCCTTACCCAGCCACCCACACTGAAGCAAAAGAGTCGATGGAGCTGTCGCTTCGTTGGGCGCAGCGCAGTAAAGATGCTCATGGCGACAACCCAAATGCACTATTTGGTATCGTTCAAGGTGGTATGTATGAAGACTTACGCGAAGTGTCTGTTGCGGGCTTAAAAGCGATTGAATTTGATGGTTATGCTATCGGTGGCTTATCTGTTGGCGAACCGAAAGAAGACATGGTACGCATATTAGATCATACCACCCCCTTGATCCCTGAAAATAAACCCCGATATCTGATGGGAGTAGGGAAACCTGAAGATTTGGTTGAAGGGGTTCGTCGCGGCATTGACATGTTTGACTGCGTGATGCCGACACGAAACGCGCGTAACGGACACCTGTTTGTGACAAACGGCGTGGTAAAAATTCGAAACGCGAAGAACAAAACGGATACAAGCCCATTAGATGCTGAATGTGATTGCTACACGTGTAAGAACTATTCTCGTGCATATTTACATCACTTAGATAAGTGCAACGAGATTTTGGGCTCGCAATTAAATACCATTCATAACTTACGTTATTACCAACGTTTGATGAAAGGTTTGCGTGACGCCATTGAGGCAGGTACATTGGACGACTTTGTAGAAGATTTTTACGCTCGTCGAGGCTTGCCTGTACCGCCATTGGCTGAAGGCAGTGAACAGGTATAAGAATTTAAAAATAACGAATAGAAGTAGAGGAAATTATGAGTCTATCTTTAGCGACTGTATTTGCGCAAGCTGCACCACAACAAGGTGGTGGCATGGAAATGTTGATCATGCTGGCGGTGTTTGGTTTGGTATTTTATTTTATGATTTACCGCCCACAAGCTAAGCGCGTAAAAGAGCACAAAAACCTGATGTCAGCATTGTCAAAAGGTGATGAAGTGCTTACGCAAGGTGGCCTAGTTGGCAAAATCACAAAAGTATCAGATGAAAAAGACTTCGTTGTGATCAGTATTGCTGAGAGCACTGAAGTGACTGTGCAAAAAGCAGCAATCAGCGCTGTATTGCCAAAAGGAACAATGAAAAGCCTCTAATCGAGGCTTTTTTCGTTAAGGAACCGTTGTGTTAAATAAAACGCCTCTATGGAAAACACTGCTGGTAATGTTCGTCGTTGCCATTGGTGCTCTTTATGCTTCACCTAACCTCTATGGTGAAGACCCAGCAGTTCAGGTATCTGGACTCAGAGGTGTTGAAGTAGATGCTTCAACACTCGATCAAATAAAATCTCAGTTAGAAGAAAACCAAATTGATGTGATGAGCATAGCCCTTGAAGAAGGTCAGGTGCTTGTTCGTTTTCGCGACACTGAAAACCAGCTGCAAGCCAAAGATATTCTAGACGATACCTATGGTCGTGATTACTCTGTTGCTCTGAACTTAACACCTGCCACGCCAGATTGGTTAGCGGGCATTGGTGGTTCACCAATGAAGCTTGGCTTGGACTTAAGTGGTGGTGTGAGCTTCTTAATGGAAGTGAACATGAAGGAAGCTATTAACAAAGCGCAAACTGGACTTGTTGGTGATTTCCGAAGCGAACTTCGTGGTGAGAAAATTCGTTACCGTAGCGTAAAAGCAGACGGTGATGCGATCAAAGTGATTTTCCGCAACGCAGAAGACTTAAGCGCTGCTGAAGACTATTTAAGCCGTCAAAATCGTGATTTGCTATTTGCTGAAGATGAGAGCAAATTGACGTTAACGGCAACAATGACTGAAGAGAAGCTAAAAGAAATTCGTGAATATGCGCTTCAGCAAAACATCACTATTATTCGTAACCGTGTTAATGAATTAGGTGTTGCTGAGCCATTAGTTCAACGCCAAGGTCAGAAACACATTGTTATTGAATTACCAGGTGTTCAAGATACGGCTAAAGCGAAAGAAATCCTGAATGCGACGGCAACTATTGAATTCCGCTTAGTGGATACTGAAGGTGATATCTCTGCGGCATTAGATGGACGTGTGCCAGCTAGCTCTGAGTTACTTTACGATCGTAACGGTACGCCAACATTGCTGAAAAAGCGTGTCAT
This sequence comes from Thalassotalea euphylliae, assembly GCF_042682785.1. GTDB lineage: Bacteria > Pseudomonadota > Gammaproteobacteria > Enterobacterales > Alteromonadaceae > Thalassotalea_F > Thalassotalea_F euphylliae. Next base: position 430,194 of record NZ_JBHUIB010000012.1, read on the forward strand.
GCTAACTGGTGATCATATCGTTGACTCAAGTTCTGGTTTTGATGAATACAGTCGTCCACAAGTGAATATTTCGCTTGATTCGCCGGGCGGTACTAAAATTTCAAGTGCCACTAAAGCAAACATTGGTAAACCAATGGCGACTGTTTTTATTGAGTACAAAGGTACGGATAGAAAAGACGCTGAAGGCAACATGATTTTCGAGAAAGTGGAAGAAGTTATCTCTGTTGCGACTATTCAAGCGCGTCTAGGTAAATCTTTCCGTATTACCGGTATTGATAGCCAAGCTGAAGCGCATAACCTTTCGCTTTTACTTCGCGCTGGTGCGTTGATTGCGCCAATTCAAATTGTTGAAGAGCGTACGGTTGGCCCATCGCTAGGTGCTGAAAACATTAAGCTTGGTTTCCAAGCAATTATGGGTGGCTTCGCCTTAGTGTTTGTTTTCATGATGATTTACTACCGCGCCTTTGGTGTTGTAGCTAACCTAGCATTAGGCGCCAACTTAATCTTGATTGTTGGTGTCATGTCGATGATTCCTGGCGCAACACTTACCCTACCGGGCATGGCGGGTATTGTATTGACAGTTGGTATGGCGGTTGATGCTAACGTACTGATTTTCGAACGTATTCGTGAAGAGTTACGTAGTGGTAAGTCAGTTCAACAATCGATTCATCAAGGCTACGACGCTGCATTCTCGACTATTCTTGATGCGAACATCACCACGTTAATCGCAGCGTTTATACTGTTTGCTGTAGGTACTGGCCCTATCAAAGGTTTCGCTGTTACGTTATCGATTGGTATTATCACTTCGATGTTCACAGCAATTGTTGGTACGCGTACCGTTGTAAATGCAGTTTGGGGCGGTAAGCGCCTTGATAAATTGAGCATATAGGTGAAAGAGACATGCAAATTTTAAAGTTAAATGAAACTGTCCCTTTCATGCGCTATCGCAAGATAGCCATGGTGTTCAGTATTATTATGATGATTGCGGCTATCGCGTCGCTAGCAACAAACAAACTAAACTTCGGTTTAGATTTCACTGGCGGTGTAAAAGTTGAAGTAGGCTTTGACCAACCAGCAGATCTAACCAAAATGCGTCAAGTGCTTGATGCCAATGGTTTTGATGACGCTGTTGTTCAGCTATTTGGCACCAGTCGCGATGTTGTTATTCGTATGGGTGAACGCCCTGGCGTGAAAGCCGAAATGCTAGGTAACCAGATTCTCGATATTTTAAAAGAGGGTATGGGTGTTCACGTTGAAATGCGTCGAATTGAGTTCGTAGGTGCAAGTGTCGGTGACGAGCTAACAGAGCAAGGCGGTTTAGCGATGTTAACGGCACTTATCTGTATCCTCGTTTATGTCGCATTTCGTTTTGAATGGCGCTTCGCGTTAGGCTCTGTATTCGCTTTGTTTCATGACGTGTTGTTAACCTTAGGTTTATTCTCTGTACTTCAATTAGAGTTTGATCTAACGGTTCTAGCGGCGATACTTGCGGTTATTGGTTATTCACTCAACGATACCATTGTTGTATCTGACCGTATCCGTGAGAACTTCCGTAAGATTCGTGAAGGTGGTCCAGAGGAAATTATCAACATTTCTTTGACTCAAACATTAAGCCGTACATTCATTACGTCAATTACAACGTTACTTGTACTTGCTGCCTTATTCTTTAAAGGTGGTGCACTTATTCATGGTTTCGCAACTGCGTTGTTATTAGGTGTATTCGTTGGTACGTATTCGTCGGTTTATGTTGCTTCTTCTATCGCGCTGGCATTAGGTATTTCGAAAGAAGACTTGATTCCTGAAGTTGTTGAAAAAGAAGGTGCAGACCACGAAGAAATGATGCCGTAAACACACGCATTTATTCTTTCATAAAAAACCGAGCAAAGGCTCGGTTTTTTTATGCCTAAAATAATTTGAAATTTATTAACCCTTTTTAAGTTTGTAAATCGTCTTATAGATAAGCGCGATGAAAATCCTAGGTATTGCGCGTTAAACACATTCGAATAGTCGTGTGATCACACCTCAACATATCAATAAAGAGGTTATCTATGAGTAAAATATTAGGTTCCATGGGACTGGGCGCATTAGCGACATTTTGTTTATTTCTTTTTATGGCTGCATTGGTTTCAAATGATGAATTGAAATGGGTGCCGCCTGAAGAAACGCCACAAGTGTTTATCACGCAAACACCGGATGAACTTAAGCCTAATCAAATGGTAAGGCCCAAGTTAACACCGCCACCACCTAAAATGCCCGAACGAATACAAAATGAGGTGATAGATGAGGCCGCGGCACTAACAACGCCAGGTATCAATCTTGGAAAGATAGAGATTAAAAACGACAGCATGGCTAGTGCACCTGCAACATTCGTCTCTGATGGTGACGCCCGGCCAATAGTGCGGGTAAATCCGAAGTATCCAGTTACTGCCGCAAGGGATGGTATTGAAGGCTGGGTACAATTACAATTTGATATCAATGAGATAGGCGAAGTGGTGAACATTGAAATTCTGGATGCAGAGCCTAAACGCATATTTAATAAAGCGGCTAGGCAAGCACTTAGGCGCTGGAAGTACAAAGCAAAGTACGTTGATGGAAAGGCTATTTTGCAGCAAGGGTTAACTGTGTTGCTTGACTTTAATTTGAATCAAAATGGTTAGGATTATCTATTGAAGTTACCGTCAAGGATTAAAGGGTGGTTATCAATGCAAAGTAGCTGTGAGCAGCTGCTTTGTTTATATATTGAAACGCGTGATAAAAAACATATTGAAGCACTTGTTAACCGTCACCATAGAGACTTGTTTCACTACTTATTATCTCAGTCAGCTAGGGAAACTGCAGAAGACATCGTGCAGACTGTTTGGCTTAAAGTTATGAAATTGCAGGTTCTCCCTGACAATATCATCGTCAAATCTTGGTTGTTTTCGGTGGCAAGGAATGCGTTGATTGATGAACTGAGGAGACAAGCTCGTCAACGGACTGAGGAGTTCAATGAAGATTTAGCACCACAGATGAGCCAAAAGACATTTGACCCCGACTCTCGATTGGCGAAGTTTGACTGGGCTCTCCAGCAATTGAGCTTTGTACAGCGGGAAGCTTTTATTTTTCAACAAGAAGGTTTTTCAGTTGTTGAAATCTCTACGATAACAGGCGAAAGCTTTGAAACCATTAAAAGTCGATTACGTTATGCTAAATCTGCACTTAAACAGTTAATGAGCTAACTATGAAAGAAGATAAATTCGATCAAGAATTAACAAAGCTCTACCAAGAAAGAAAATCTTCGGTTATTGCGCCAGAGGTTGAGCTCAGTGAGAGTGACACAAGAAAGTTAGCCTTGAGCAAAGCCGCGCGGTACCTGTTAATTCCAATTATCGGTGGAGCCAGTTCCTTCGGCGTCTTTGCCATAATTACACATTTTGCGTCCCAAAAACCTGCACCACAAGTGAGCCAGACGGCTCATACGCCTGTCGTCGTAATTGATAATCAAATTGATACACAAGAAACAAAAGTGGCTTTGAAAAGTGCATCTTTGCCACCTATTCCAAACAGCGAAACCTTGCCCGAGATAAACTTAGAAAGACCAGAAAATGGTCAAGCGCCTAAAGCTAGTGTGGACATAGTGATGGATGTTACATCGGGAGAACAGTTAATATTTGATACGTTAGCTTCCCCGAGAGTATCTTACCAACCCACTTATAAAGTGATGCCTAATATTGCCAAGCGTGACAAATATGAACGAGTGAATGGGACAGTCATGTTAGAGTTTGATATCGATGAAAAAGGCAATGTGCTCAACGTAAAAGTCGTCGAATCCGACGTCCACAACCGCTTTAACATTGCGTCGAGAAAAGCGTTAAGGCAATGGCGGTATGCCGAGGGGCAAGCTAGCCAAGGCAACAAAATAGCGTTTGAGTTTTCGAATAACTAAGCTTTGTTCACCAAGCTTGAGCCGCTAAACAGCGGTAGTGACGATTTCGCTTAGGTGATTATTGAAGTGCATGACGTGAGCACGCTCATATTGTTGTTTACTTAACTCTCCATAGGCGAAGTGTGGTGCAAGTTTTCCTTGGTAAGTATCAAATGCTTTTATAGCATTATCTAAACGCTTATATGCAGTACCTAGCGGGGCGTTAGCCTCTAGTGGGGCTGCCCCAGGAATAGGTTCCGATAGACCATGGTGCATTCTGCCTTTTGCGTCGAACGCCGAAAACGCTAATACACCTAGCGTATTTTTGAATACGGCAGATTTATGTTCAGGAAAGCCAGTAATCGACATCTCTATACTTTGTGCGCAATGCGTAAGGATCTGTGCCAAGTTCCATGCACCTGTAGTGTTAATCTGATGTTGTGCAAGTACCATCAGGGTCTTTCTAAGCTCTGCGAAAGAAAGCGGCTTTTGATAGGTGTCGATAGATTGCCAAACCCCGTATCCTGTTATACCTGAGATACCCAATACGGATAGCGATGTGATAAATGTGCGTCTATTCATAGGTGTGTCAAAACTACCAAAATTTTAAAAAATTAAAGATGTATGTCGCTTTAATCTTAACGGTTATTCTTGCCAAGACGTCAATAGCGCTCGCGCTTTGTCTTTGTCCGTAAACTCCATGTCACTGCTTACTGCGCTTTCAAGATAGCTTTGCGCTTCTTCTCGTTTGCCTTGTTTATCAAGCGTTGCGGCAAGGTGATAATTGATTTCTGCATTTTCAAAGTCTAAGGAGTTTGCCTTTCGCAGTAATTGTAAAGCGAGATCATAGTCTTCTTGATGATAAGCTACCCAAGCACGAGTATCGATAACAGGTACGCTTTCTTTCGCTATGGAATATGCTTTATCTGCGTATGTGAAAGCTTGGTCAACCTTTTGTGTCGACAGCAAGATTTGCGCAATATTATTGAGCAATACAATATTGTTAGGCTGCTTGTTTAAGAGTAACTGATAGTGCGCTATTGCGTTATCTGGCTCGCCTAATAAATAGTATGATTCAGCGATCATAGCTGACATAGTTACATCATTGGGTTGATCGGCAAGCCAAGTATTGAGCAGCGCAATGTTTTCTTGATGCTTGCCCTGTTTTCTATTCAATCGGTAGAGGCCAATAACCGCCTCTTTTGTTGGTTTACTGCGGTAAGACTGTTCAAATGATTGACGTGCTTCGGTTTGCTTGTCTTGCATCCAAAATAAATCACCTTTTAAGCGCAATACCAAGTGTTTTTGCTCATCAAACTTTGCAAGTTTTTCAATATACTTAAGAGAATCTTTTTCTGCTTTGCTCTCGTTATAAAGGGAAATAAGTAATTCGTATGCAGGCACATAATTATCTTGCCAAGATATTGCACGTTGAAGCGCCATTGTCGCCATATCCGTGCCACCATAAGACAAGTGCAATTTTGCGAGTTCGAACAACTGAGGCGCTTTATTTGCACTGAGTTTAACGACAGTTTCCATATGCTTTACTGCATGCGTGCGCTGATTTTGCATCGCGTAAAGCTCTGCTGCAAGCCTATGTATTTCTTCATTATTTTTATTTCTGTCGAGAAAGTCAGTAGCTAGAGCAAGCGCTTTTTTAAGCTCTTTTTGGCGGGCGTACAAATAGCTTAACCCTTTAATTGCTAATACGCTGTTTGCGTTGTGTTCTAGTGCTTTTTCGAAATATAGAATGGCATTTTTCGAATCGCCATAGCGTTGATATATATTGGCGAGTTCGATAAATAGGGCACTATTGTCACCAAGGCTGAGTTGAGACTTGAGCCTCCTAACAGCATCCCCTGGCTTATTTTCTTCAATGTCGATTCTGGCTAATGAAATGACAGGCAAGAAGTTGCTTTGATCTAAAGAGTGAGCCAATAAGAATGTGTGTTTAGCCTCAGCAAGTTTCCCGTTTAAAGCGAGTAATGTAGCATATTGCTGTTGAGCGGAACTGTTTTTGGGCGCGTAAGCCACGAGTCGTTGCGCTGCAAGCAACCCTTGTGGGTATTCCCTGATTTCTTGAAAAGACTTCGCCAAGATAAAGAGTAATTCGACACCTTGTTCATTATTTTGAATGCTATCTTGGTATTTAATGGCTAATTTTGCAGCGTCAAAATGATTACCTCGAAGCATATAAACTTTGGCTAATGAAATAACATGATGGAGAGAGTTAGGAGCTAGTGTTAATGCTTGATTGAAGTAGTACTCAGCACGTTCAAAGTTATTACTAAGTAGCTCTATACGGCCGAGTAGGGAAATGATGTCGAGGTCTGGTTCACCGTATAAGTGCTCTTGGATCAATATGCCTTTGGCTTCGCCGTAAGAACCAAGAGCTATATGCGTTTTCGCTAATAATTTGAGACCGTTAACATCTTTTGGAACATACTTGTGATAGCGGGTTAAGTGCTTTTTCGCTTGCTCGTATGCGCCCTGTTGAAAAGTAGAAAGGCCCGCCAAGAATAGATATATCGGTTGCTTTTCAATAATTTCAGTCGATATGCCACTAATTATGTTGCCCAATTGTTCGTTACTCTCGTTGTACATCGCCATATCATTCATGGCAAGCGCCGACATACTTTTAACGTAATTGGTGACTGGCTCAAAAGGCACTATTTCAATAATGGTATCTACGTCATCAATGGCTTTTTCATGTTCTCCCATCTCCGAATATACAACCGCTCTGACAAGCAATGCGTTTAAGTGCTCAGGGTGCCTTTCTAAAATCTTATCAGTATACGTAATCGCTTGTTCGTTCTTCTTTTGTAGCTTGTATACCAAAGCTGCACTGAAAAGCACGTCCATATCATTTGGATTGATACTCGAAGCCTTACTTATCCATTGTTCTGCTGCCTCAAAGTCTTTTCGCTCTACAGCGACTTTTGCTAAGCCAACATACGCATTTAGGTTTTTCGGTGCTTGTGCTATTGCGAGCTGGTAGGCCTTTTTCGCTGCTTGAAAATCTTTTTTGCCTAAGTTTGCGTGGCCTTTAAACGTATATATATCGCTTAAATAGGCCTTTCCTGAATTGCTAGGAGGCGTTATTACCAGTACTTTATCGAACTCTTTTTCGTTTAAATACAGTTGTGCGAATAGCGGTTGTATTAGTCTTAGATCAGCATTTGCAGTCTGCGCTTCGATAAGTGCTTTTTCCGCAAGTTTATTGTTACCTTGAACTAACAATATTTCGGCGTAAAGAATTCTTGCAGGTAAATTCTCATTGTCTTGCTGCAACGCATTTCGAACATAAATAATCGATGTTTCGTAGTCTTTTTCATGGAAGCTTTGCAGCGCTTTTTCGTAATTACTTGTGCTGTCGTCACTAAAAGCTGTATGGCTAAAAGTGACAGAGCTAAGGAGCAAAACAGCAATGAGAACGTGAGGTATCGAAAACATAGACATAAGCAAGTGGCGATAATTATTTAACTATAACGTTTCTGCGGAAGGGCAACAAAAAACGGAGTTCATTAGAACCCCGTTTTTTATTAACAATTTGTTTTATTTAATGAGCGTTGTGTCGTCTAACGAGCAACAGTAGGCTCAATAGCATTAATGCGACTACAGATGGCTCTGGAATGCTCACCGTTGATGGCGGTGTAGGTATAGTAGAGGTAGGTAAATGGATTTGACCGCTGTGTTGAGCGCTCAACCCATATACGGCAACTGAGCCATCAATATCACTACTTGATGTTAGTTGAGCTAATGGCGCTAAAATGTTGCCGTAAAAGTTTGCGTTTAATGTAATGCTGGTCGCTTCAAAGAAATTCCATAGCACGTTCGCGCGACCTTGAAGAGAGCTCAAGAAACCGTTGCCTGATACTTTGTTATTGTTTTCAGAAAAGTCGATTTCGGTACCTGGAACATTGATAATAATGCCACCTAGCTCATTGAGTGTACTGGCGCTTAGGTTATACACAATTTCCAAGTCTTGATTGCTATTTGATAATAAGAAAGAGTTTTTGCCAATATCAGCAGCGTCACCAGAGTTAACCTTTTCGCCCAGTTGGAATACCGCATAGCCGTTTGAATCTAGTGAGTTTACGTGTAACTTGTTTCCTGAAATATCTTGCGTGTTAACATCTGCCATCGCAGCAAACTGAGCAGACGCTGATTCTAGAGACGCTTTTATAGCGGCTTGTTGTGCTGAAAGCTGGGCGTTTTGAGTAACGCTACTTGCGTTGCTAATTGCATTGCCATTTACAAGGTATCGACCGGTTGCTACGCCATTCATGTCGATTTCTTGTACCGCTGAACCATTAACTTCTGCGCTGTTACCGCCATGAATACGTACGTTTTGTTGAAGCTCGCCGGCCAGCTCTAATGCTGTTGTATTATTGATATCGTTGCCAAACTCAGCATTACCTGCGTTTAAATTCCCCCCCACAAAGGCGTTCCCATGCACATGAAGAGACGATGAGTTTACATCACCGATTGTGACTAGGTTGTAGTCATTAAGGGCGAATGACGTTGCATTAACGGAATGTGTAACTGCAATAAGTGCAGTGATAAGTATGATGGACAACTTTTTCATCATTGAATTTGATTTATTAATCATTAAAAAACGCAGTGTTGAGTAAATTTTACACTGAAATATTTGCAAATAGTAGGCCTAAATAATAATTGTCATATAATTCAATGGTTAAGTGTTTTCTGTGTGAGCGCTTTCATTGTGGGTGTAAAGGAAGTCGACGGCATTTTTAGCACCGTCAAAGGCAAACAAATATATGGTATACGATATTTTTTGCATATAACGAATATTTTAATATGTTTTGCACTATTTTGATGCGTTATGAAGCATAAAAAAGGAGGCCATTTGGCCTCCTTTTGCATCAATGTATCTTATTTAATTAACAAAGCAGATTATGGGTTGTACGTTACGTTCAATGCCATGCCGCTTGCTGCGCGGTAGCCGTAGATACCAATGTGCCACGTGTCAGCCGCAGGGTTGTTGAAAGTACAAGTTTCGTTGTTACCTGTTTCGTAAGGACGACAATCGTAGCTGTTGCTAGAAGGTTGTGAGCCACGCTTGATATACATATCAGCATCACCTGTACCACCGCTTAACTGGAAGTCTAGCGTTGACATACCTGCTGGCACATCAATTGTGTAGTATTTCCACTCACGACGAGATACTGAGATGTCTGTTACTGAAGCAGAACCACCTGTTGCACCACCACCTGTAGAACCTTCAGTGTAGCTACCTGTCAGGCTAACACCAGAGAACGCTGCGTATGCAGAGATTTCTACATAGTATGTACCTGCTTGCGCTGTCGCAATGTTACACGTTTCATTGTTGCCGTTAAGGTAAGGACGACAATCGTAAGTTGACGTAGTAGGTTCAGCGCCAAATCTTACGTAAAGGTCACCATCACCTGAGCCACCTGACATTTCAAACTTAAGGTCAGTTGCACCCGCTGGAACATCCATAGTGAATGACAATACTTGTGATTGGCTTGCTGAAAGGCTTGTTTTAGCAACGCCGTTTTCTAGTACTGTGTTACCTGTAGGCGGATTTGTCGTACCTGAACAGCTGCTAGCTAGCGCGTCAGAAGCAGCTTTCGCTTGTACTAAACCGTAACCTGTTTTGTCGTCACGCCCCGCCGTTTCTAAATCAACAGCTGTTGCTTTAAGAGCATTACGAACTTCAGTTGCGCTACAGTTCGGGTTTTTGCTCCAAGCTAATGCTGCTACACCAGCAACGTGTGGCGTTGCCATAGATGTACCGTTGTAGTATGCGTAGTCTTGGTTAGCATTGATTGTCAGGCTAACGTTGCTACCTAGCTGTGAACGAAGTGTTTGACCTAAGCTGCGGTTAACAGACACTGTAGGTACAGTAATATCGCTGTTAGCGTCTACTAAGAACGGGTTCTGAAGGCCAGGACGATCTGAGTTACTGTATACAATGATACCTGCCGCACCTGCGTCAGCACACGCTTTAGCTGGGTTGATTTCAGGGTAGTTACTACCTTTTTGGTTGTCGTTACGCTCAGCTAAACAGATGTTGCCTGAAACACCAGAACAGCTGTATGAGTTACCAGAAATATCACAAGCTGCTAATGTGCCGCTGGCTGCACCGTTGATGTTACTGATTGAGAAGCTAGAGCCACTTTGCACGTAACGGCTTTGTGGAACAACTTCGTCATTGCCGTAAGTTGTACCACCAATACCGATGTAGCCTAAACGGCCGTCACCCGCTACCGTTGATAATACAGCTTCACCTGGCGCTGCGATTTCAACTTGTGAAGTAAACTGAGAAAATTCTGCGTGTTGGCCATTTTGGTCAACAGCACCAACCGCCATTACTGAGTCATAAGAAGCAGGGTAAGAAAGTGAGCTATCACCATCGTTACCTGATGCAGCGATAAGAAGTACGCCACCATCAGCAGCTGATTGTAGTGCGTTTCGCTCGCTGTTTGTAGAACCAGAACCACCTAAGCTCATGTTCACAACATTCGCACCGTTGTTAACACATACGTTAACAGCGTCTACTAGGTCACCTGAGTAACCCCAGCCTTCAGCGTTGAATACTTTAACAATGTGTAGGTTAACGTTAGTGTTTGGCATAACACCAACAACACCTTCACTGTTGTTTACTGCAGCAATTGTACCCGCAACGTGTGTACCGTGTGAGCCGCCTGCTTGATACCAGTTCCCTGTACCAGAGTTGTTTGTACCAGTAGCGTTGTTTGCGTTCAAATCTGGGTTGTTACGTTGGTAACCAGAATCGATGATACATACAGTCATGTTTGCTGCATCATTGTCGTCCACTAGGTTTGACTGAGTGTTCGCAATCCCCCACGGAGAGTTCTGAGCCATAAAAAAACGTTTGTAATCTGGCTCTACTGAAGCAATAGACTTGTTGCCTTTTAAAAGGCCGATAATTGATTCAATCTCTTTAATATCACGCTCCTTACCCATTGATACGATTTGTTCACCGCTGATCAATGACTTAACGTGCTTTAATTCGATACCAATAGACTTTGACATCTCTTGGTTCATTGTTTGGAAATCAACTTTGCTGTTTGCATATTTGATAATTAGACGATCTGTCTTGTCTAATCGCTTTTGCTTTTGTTCATTCATCCACTTAGCAAAGTCTTCTTGACCATTGCTTAGTTGTTGCTGTGCTGATTTAAGTGCAGCAGGTACTTCCTTAATTTCCGTCGCGTTTGCGTAGCCAGAAGCTGCAATGATCGACATTGCTAATCCGCTAAGCATAAACTGTTTTTTGTTCATAACATGTTTCTCTCTGAAGGTTATATTGGGGTACTCGTTGGCACCCTGTTTTTTATTTTTATGTGTTGAATAACAACTCCTTCAGCATGAGTTTTGAGCGCTCTTTTCTCTAGTACATTTCAGACGTCCTATCGACAAAACGCGACTAATTGTTAATCAAGTGTAAATGTATAACTTGCTGTAATTATTGTTAAAAATATTAAGGTGTCGTTTTTTTGATAAAAAATGTCGGGTTAATGCTAGGGGGTTTTAAGTGGCTTGGTATTATCCGCTCATGCCCTGACATGGACGTCACAGTGGCACCTCGTTTTACGGTAAAATAAAACGAGGTGGTGCTTAGTTAAGGAAGAAGAATAGTTAGGGCAACCTCTACAATGAAAACAATAAAAAACATAGAGGTAATGATTGGGCAGGAGCATGACGCTTTATGTCGACATCCCGTTCAAATTCCAACAGCGACAATACACACTGAGCACTGGGAAACGATTCATTGTTGCTTATATGTAACAAAAATGTTAACTAATAAGGTGGCAAATCGCTCAATTTAGTTACCATTCAAATTTTACGTCCCATTGTTTGAGTTTGACGCGGTAAACAGTAGGGAAGAACAATGAAAAACATCGTTAAAAGCATCTGTAAGGCGCTCGCTACCGTCTCTGTTATCGGTACGTTGAGCTTCGCAAGTGTTGTTCAAGCGGCGCATAAAGTGCCTGAACAAATTACATCCTATATTTTATCAAGTAAAAACCTACCTGCTGTGATGAAACAGCTGGACACCATGGGTTTAAAGCCAACACATCAGTTACCTATCATCAACGCCATTGCTGTAGAACTGACCGATGCTCAACTAGAGCAGTTGAAAAAACATGTCACTGTAAAAGTGAGTGAGAATTACCAAGTTAAGGCATCTACATGGGGCGCTGGTAAAAAACGCTTCCAACCAATTGCATCAGTACCTTATGTAATAGATGCCGACTTGGTGCACTTTATTTATAACTTAGGTGATGGCGTGACCATCGGCTTCCTAGACACTGGATTAGATCAATTACCCGGTTTAGACCGTGATATGGCTGGCCGAGATAAAGCATGGGGTACCTACGACGCAGTTGCTAATACGGTCAGCAATTACGACGACGAAGCGAGCGGCCACGGTACTCATGTCGCAAGTGTGGCGGGTAATAGTGACACAGATATGTACGGTAATGTTTATGGCGTTGCACCAAATGCCGCGCTTGTTGGTATCAAAGCGTTTGATGCGGAAGGCAAGGCTACATATGCTGACGTTATTCGTGGTATCGATTGGGCAGTTCAAGTAAAAGACCAAATAAATCTTCGTGTTTTAAACATGTCGTTTAGTGCGACTATTCGCTCTCATTACTGGGATGACCCCCTAAACCAAGCTGTAATGAAAGCGTGGCAAGAAGGTCTCGTTATTGTTGCGTCTGCGGGTAACACTGGCCCAGATCCTATGACTATTGGTGTACCTGGCAATGTGCCGTACATTATTACAGTCGGTGCAATGTCTGATAACTACACCATAACGAAAGGTGATGACGACCGCTTAGCCACGTTCAGTGCTGCTGGCCCAACCTATGAAGGGTTTGTAAAGCCTGAAATTGTAGCACCAGGGGGGCACCTTTCAGGTTTAATGTCATTCGATACACAGATAGTGCAAGAGCACCCTGAATATCATGACGGAGGTCGATACTTTGAAATGTCAGGTACCTCTCAAGCAGCTGCAGTGGTTTCAGGTGTTGCGGCACTGCTATTGACAAAGGAACCGAACCTGACACCAGACGAAGTAAAATGTCGTTTAATTGCCGGTGCTGAACCAGCGCTTACTGCACAAGGCGCATTAGCATACAGCGTATTCCAACAAGGTGCAGGTATGGTAAACGCATTCAGCACGTTGGCGAATAAGGTTACAGGCTGTGCTAATCAAGGCTTGAACATCGCAAAAGATTTAGCGGGCGAAGAGCATTACTCTGGTTCAGCGAATATCAATGAAGACGGTAACTTCTATGTTGAAGGTCTAAGCGACGCTTATATTTGGAATGTGGCTAATGTGGTTGATCCAGAAACGGGATATCAATGGTACTCAGATGTAGCGGTTGATCGTTTTATTTGGAAAAACAACTTAGAAATAGACCGCTTTATTTGGAAAAATAACGTTGAAGTAGACCGGTTTATCTGGAAAAACAACGTGGACGTAAATCGCTTCATCTGGAAAAACAGTGTGGCAGTGTCGACGTCAGAAACTATCCGAGTGAACAACTGGGTAGAACAACAATAAATCCAACCTGTCATGTTTAGCTAAAGGCGCCAATTTGGCGCCTTTACTTGCTTTAGAGGTTATATTCACGGAAGCTAGGTAGAACGTGTAAAAGGAGGTTGAAGAGAGTAAATAGTGATAAAAAAAATAATAATTTCTTGCTTGTTTTCGATGTTTTTTGCTGCGCAGCTTCTCGCAGACACCTTCGATACGTTTAAACATTTCCCAATAGAAAACCCTCTGTCTTATAAGTCTGTGCGAACAATTGCACAGGATGAAAGCGGTTATATGTGGTTTGGCTCACAGGAAGGGCTGCATCGCTATGACGGCTACGAAATAAAATCATACTTGCACAATATTGAGCAGCCCGATTCGCTGTCATCTGATGTTATCAGTCGGATAATGATAGACAGTAGGCAGCGCTTATGGATAGCGACTTGGGGAGGTGGCTTAAATTTAATGAATACCGCTCGAAACGGTTTTCATCACTTCACAACATCTACAGAACCTTATGCGTTAACTGACGATAATGTAAATGCGCTTTTAGAGGACGATAAAGGTAATATTTGGATAGGTACCGAGCAAGGCCTTAATTTACTGTCTCAAGTTAATGATAAATGGCAAGTTTTACATATTAAGGCATCTGAAGAAAACGGACTTAGCCACGATACTGTTCATTCTCTGATGCAAACGCAGACAGGAGAAATTTGGGTGGGTACCAACGGCGGCGGTATTTCAGTATTTAATGCCGATGGTAATTTTCTACGTACAATAAATTTCAATGCTTTATCCAGTGACAATGAGCTGGCACTTTTAATCAATAATTTGTTTGAAGACGGCAGTGGTAATATTTGGATAGGCACCATCGAAAATGGGCTGATCAAATATGACACACAAACAACTAAATTTACCCATTTTCAGTATGAAGAAGGTGATTCCACGTCATTGCCAAGCAACACCATCGAGTGGATTCATCAAGACAGCTCAAAGCGCCTGTGGATTGCTACAGATAAGGGACTTGTTGTTAAACTACCAGCAAAGCCTTTTATGCGAATTAATCATACGGTTACAAACCCCTATAGTTTAACTAATGACTTTGTACTTACCGTATTTGAAGACGCGAACAAAATGGTGTGGGTCGGCACATTTTCAGGGGTAAGTCGTTGGGATCCTCACATTGCTACTTTCAAAAAGTATGACAACCAACGCCATGCCCAAATTACAAGCAGTCTCATTACGTCATTTACTGAACTTGAAAACGGCAATGTACTGGTAAGCGCATACGACGGTGAAATTTACATTGTTAACAAGCTAAATCAACAAGTTACAACGTTGAAAGTGGACGATAAATTAGCGAATGTTAGGTTTAGTAGCCTATATGCCAATGACAATATCCTGTGGATTGGCACTAGATCCTCAGGGTTATATCAATACGATATTCAAACTAAAACGTTGAAGCACCACCTTCACGATCCTAATAACCCATTGAGTATATCAGCAAACAGCATCACTGATACCTATAGGGATAGTTGGGGCAATATCTGGGTGAGTACCTACCATAATGGCCTTAATAAACTAAACGAAGATGGCACGTTTACGCGTTACTTACCTGACGAGAACACACCTGAAAAAGGACCAAGTACAAAGCATTTATTACAAATTACTGAGGATGAATCAGGTAACTTGTGGTTAGCCACCTATGGCGGCGGTATTAATAAATTTAACCCAGCTACAGGACAGTTCACGCATATTAGGCATGATCCCAGCAATACCAGCGGACTAAGTAGTGATATAGCTTGGATAATGCACTTTGATAAAGCAGGGAATTTATGGGTAGGTACCCAAGCAGCGGGTTTAAATATTCTAACAACTGCCGAGCGTTTGAAAAACAATTTCGTTTTCGAACATCTTACCATCTCAGACGGCTTGAAAGACCAGACAGTCTACGGTATCACGCAAGATGATGAAGGTAACATTTGGTTTAGTGCTAACAACGGTATTTCACGCTATTTACCTGAACAGCGCTCGTTTAAACACTTTGATAACCGCCATGGTTTAACTGATTTGGAGTTCAATCATGGCGCTGTGTTTAAAGGCTCTGACAATACCTTGTATTTTGGTAGTGCGAAGGGGTTCACGAGTATTAACCCTGAACAAACCTTATCAGACCAGCCTGCGCCAATAGTCCGATTGAATGCCATCTATAAACAGAATGAAGCATTGCAGTTTGAAAGTGACATATCAAAGGTTAGGCAAGTCGAATTTGGCCATCAAGATCCATTGATCTCATTTGAATATGTAGGACTAAACTACAGCGATCCTGACGCCACTAAATATAAGTATCGACTACTCGGTTTTGACGATGAATGGATTGATGCTGGCAAGTTGCGTAGGGCTACTTATACCAATTTACCTGCTGGCAAATATACGCTGCAAATCATTGCGGCGAATAGTGATAACGTGTGGAGCGAACCTGGTTATTCGCTATCGGTGGTTGTAAACCCTGCACCATGGCAAACCTGGTGGGCATATTTACTGTACGTGTTTGCACTCGCCTTAATGCTGCTAAGTTACTCTCGCTTCTTAAATAGAAAGCTGGTTGTTGAGCAACAACAACGTCTATTGCTTAAAGAGCAAGTGGTAGAGAAAACACAAAAATATGTGCAGAAAAATTTAGAGCTAGAGCAAGCAAACCAAGAACTGGAGAAATCCGCGATAATAGACAAAGTGACGGGGGTCAAAAGTCGCCGTTATCTTGATATTTATATTGAGCAAACCAGCCAGTTGATGAACCAGATTCACCATAATCTATTGCCCGTTCAGCGAAGCTTGCTGCCGAGGCTTTACGTGCTAATGGTACAAATTGACAACATGGAAACAGTAAATGATGGCCAATTGGTGAATTTAACAGATCTCATGTTATACAGTCGAAATATTGATGATTTAGTGGTGCGTTGGTCGGATGATGCTTTTGCCATTATTGGCTATGAAAAAGATAATAATGCAGCGGAACTAGCGGCACGATTGTCACAACGTGTTGAAGGCATATTCTCTGAAGGGGTCGATGTCAAAATTGCCTTTTCAAATTATCCTTTTGATATTGAGCAGCCGCTATCTCTAGGCTGGGATCAAATAAGTGTGCTTATCGAGCTTGGCTTAAGCGTTATTCGCACTGAGCAAGGCATTGATTGGATCGGCTTAATGGCACCAAAACCAGAACGTTTTGATTACATTGAGGTGATGAAAGCCAAGACATTAAGCGAACTGAAAGAACATATTGTGGTAAAGCACAGTTAGTAAAAATGGAAAAGAAAGAGTTAAAGATAAAATCAAAAATAATTCATCAATATACCTTGCCTTTTGGAGTACATGGTTGCCTAGCATTATCGAATGATATGTGTGTAATTCTTGGTGTAAAATCAGGTGAATTGGGTAAGTTCATACTGTTAAATTCAGGTTCTGTGGAAGTACTTGATTATGAAGTACCTCCAATGGATAAATGTGGCTTCAACTACCGCGGGGCATTATTTAAAACGGATGTTGGGTTTGGTTGTGTGTTCGACTATGAGCTTGTTGAATTTGACCTTCGTAAAAGAACTTTCAAAACTACCAGAGTGAAAGATTCACTTCCTCGTGATGAAGCCGATCGCAAGACTGGGCCATATCGTGCTGCGGTTCAGGTTAGTAAAAAGGAATATCTAGTTACACTTCAAGATAACTCGCATTATTTTAAAACAAAATATTTTTGTACGTTGAAAAAAAACATGTGGGGGGCGTGTTATGAGCCCTTTGTTTATACAATGAAAAGAACAACACATATTAGTGCAGTTGATTGTCATGCTACCTATGCCAATGGCAGGCTACTGTTCCATAGGTGTGAATTATTTGGATTGGATAGTCATATTTCTGAGTTCTGTGAGATATTAAACGGAAGAGAAGATGTCATTGCCTCAGTATCTAAGGGAATTGGGCGATTTACGAGCGATGAGCAGCACTTGCTCATCAGAACGTACTCAAAACCGTATGTACTTGAGTTCTATTCATTGGAAGGTGTAAAACTTTTTACAATTCCACTAACTCCCAAGCGCGTAATAGGCAACATAGAAAAGCGATTTTTAGAGTTTTTTGATAAATATGATTCCACTATTTGGATGGGCCGGGATAGTTACGTCACGCAAACTCGATTTGAAACTTCATAATAATTAATAGATTTTGTAAACATAGGTTGTTGTATGTTTCGTAATAAATCAAAGTTACAGAGAGGAGCATTTCTGACGCTCGGGATATATGAGTAGTCAGCCGACCTTGGCAATAAATAATCGAGTTCTTTGGGTGTTGCCATCATTTTTTTATAAACAAAACCATGAAACTTTATCGATAAGAACGTTAACAAAGTTTACTGAGCTGCCCCCTAGTTTAAGGATAGTTTTATATAGACTAGTTGACCTTTTTACGATTCAGGCATTAACTATTTGTCTCATTTACAATAGCCTGTTGATACTGTTTTGGTGTGCAGTGATATTTTTCTTTAAAGCATCGGCCAAAATAAGTTTGTGAAGAGAAACCTGCATCAAGAGCCACACGGCCAATTTGACTACCACTTTTAAGCAACTCTGCCGCTTTCGTTAAACGGAATTCGCGGATAAAGTTGTTTGGCGTCGTGCCCAATAATACTTTTATCTTTCGCTGAAGTTGGCGCTCACTTACCGCTAACTCTTTTGCGATCACATTGATATCCAGTTCTGGGTCGGTGTAGTACTTAGCAACTATAGTGGTCAGCTTTTCCAAGAACTTATCATTTAGCGTCGGGGTAGCTTCTTCTTTTGTGGCCTTCTCTAATGTGTTTTCAACTTGTTGTTCAGTGGCTTCACTTTGTTGCTGTTGTACAAATGATTGGTAATAAGCAGCTTGTAATTGGCTTCTTGAATCGATGAGGTTATCAATGCGAACAAGCAACTCTTGTTGATTAAATGGTTTGCTGAGGTATTCATCGGCGTGCAAGTTCAGGCCTTTTAAACGGCTGTCTAGATCAGAGCGCGCTGTCAGTAAAATGACGGGAATATGTGCCGTTAAGTCGTTATCTTTTAGTTGCTTTAACACCTCAAAGCCATCAATGCCGGTCAGCATAATGTCACATACAATAAGGTCGGGCAGGTACTCTTGCGCAAGCTGCAAGCCAAGTTCGCCGCTTAGCGCAAGTAAGCAATGGTGTCGTTGTTCTATTACTTGCTTGATATGGCTTTGCATATCGACGTTGTCTTCAATAACAAGGACAACCTTTTGAGAGTGCTGCTGCTGAATTTGTTTTTGTTTATGTTGGTCAACCAGCAAGCTGGAAACTTCTTGTTCTGAAACGCCTGAAGGTAGCTCTAACGTGTCTTTGCTTGGCTGGGCTTGCGGGATGATCAGTGTGAACTTACTGCCATGGTTGTATTCACTGACTAAATTAATACGCCAATGATGCGCCTTCACAAGTTCATTTACCAGCGATAAGCCAATGCCGACACCAAATACGGATTTATTTTTTTCGTCATCCGCGCGCTGGAAGCGATCAAATATCTTACTTTGCGCCTCCGATGCTATGCCAATGCCATTGTCGATGATATCTAAAATAATAGAGTCGCCATCTAGCGTCGCATTCACCTTAATTGTGCCGCCTGCTGGCGTATACTTAACCGCGTTTGCGAGTAGGTTAAACAGAATTTTTTCGAACGCTTGTGCGTCGCACTCTAACCAGAGGTCATCATCTATTTTGCATTCAAATTTAAGCTTGTGCTGTTGCGCTAATTTGCTAAAAGAGTCAGCTGGCATTGCCATGAGTGAACTTAGGCGATAGCTAGCTACCGACAGCTTGGGGTTATCTGCAAGTCGTGATAATTCTAAGAGTTGTTCAACCATGCGAACTAAGCGCAAGCCATTGCGTTTTGCGGTGGACAACTCGTCAAGTTGCTTAGCGTCGCTGGTAGTTGTTAAGTAGCGCTCGAGAATGCCGTTAATAATAGTGAGTGGTGTTCTAAACTCATGTGAAATATTGGCAATGAATTTGTCTTTTAGGTCGAGCGCTTGTTTTTCGGCAAGTTTACGAGCGGTCAGGTTGATAAGTGTTATCACCACTAGAGGGTGCTCATTTCTGTCGGCCCATTGCAATTCTGCTTGCACTGGAAAGCGTTCGCCATTATTGCGTTTTGCCGTTCCCTCAACAGACAAGCCGCTGTCTTTGCGCTGCAAACTGTAGACATTACTTTTGAAGTCGAAAAAATGGTGCATTTTGTCGTCTTCTGCAAAGAGTTCGTTAACATTTTTATCAATTAAATCTTGCTCTAAACACTGAAATATTTGTACAGCAGCAGGGTTTGCTGAAAGGATTTTACCCTCTATTGTCGTGGTTAATATCGCGTTGTTTGATGCGGTAACTATCGCTTTTTCTTCACTGTTAATTAACGCTGAGTTAAGCGTTTCATTACGTTTATTGAGTGCATCAATGTCATTGTTTAGTGCTTTAGCTTGGCTTTTCAAATGGCTTTGCAACTGGTGTTTTTTATAGGCAATAACAACGGCAAAAGAGAGTGCGGCGATACTCCACAATATAATAGTGAATGACTGCGCCATTGTTGGTGCTATATAGTTAGCATCTAGTTCTATGCCACCGAGGTGAATAACAAATGACACCAGTACAAGCACAAATACGTATGCTTCAACAGCGGGCACGTATTGTCGGCGACTGGCATGCATGGTGTGATTCAAGGAAAATGTTGCGGCGAACACTACGGCGATGAATGGAAGGAAATGCACTAACGATCGCACATACGTGGTGACCACAGAATTGCCCGTAAGCGCCATGACTTCATTCACATTGTCGACAAGTAAACAGCCTGCTCCTACTGTTAGCGATAAATAAACTTTTAACCAGCTGCGGCTTTTGCAATACACCGACTGCGCCAACAGCCTAATGCAAATTAAGCTTGCGGTTATTGCGTGGAATATTGAAGAGGGTAGGCGGCTCTCATAGTAGTCATTCGAATACTCAAATGGGATAAGAATAAAATAGCAAAAACAAGTGACAACAAAGAATATGGCTGGAATACGGCCATTAATATAGCGATCGAGTGGTACTTCACTTAAATGCGGGTTTGTTTCAATAGCAAGGATGAGAAAAAAGTAACTGAGTAACGAGAAAAAGTCGTTGAGAATAAGGCTATGGTTAAAGTCTGTAGCCAAACCGACAATGTTATTTAGTGTGCTTGCAAGTATGGCAAAGCCGATAAACTGCCAAAATACGCGAAGTGACCGAGCACCGACGCTAAAGCCAGAAATAAATGCAAAAGCGGCAGCTATTAACTGCACAATAAGCAGAGCACTGTGCGCATACACGCTATGTTCGCCCGTTGTCTCAATGGTGGACGTGTAAGGAAAAAAGGCGAGTAGTGTTACGAACACTATCATTAATGATTTATAGGAAAACTGCAGCATCTAAGAGAGTAATTATTATATTTATGCTTAATTCTTATGCATGTTAACATTGACGAAACATAAAATTAACAATGCGGCGATGATAAATCACCAAGTATTGTGAGCCGACTGATTTAGTCGACTCGGTGACATTGATTCTATTTCTCTCTTGCCCGATCAAACGCTTCGATTAATCTTGATGCCCAATTCCGCATCACTCGGCTAGCATCTGCTCTGTTGGTCACCCGATTTGCCCACCTGTAATAATGGCGATCACCTAACTTCTTGCTTTCGGCAACTCTTGCTAGGATATCGCCACTAACACCGTCGTAAAGCTCTATATATATCGTGGCGCTGCCTGTCGATTTTGAATAGGCTTTATTGCGACCCGGCGTATCTAGATCCGGATTGTAAACATCTAAGTCGACAATAGCAGGCCGAATCAATAGCACGCCAGAACTGACTTTATCGACTAATTCATAGTTACTTTTGGTAAATTCTTCTTGGAATATTTGATTAAACAGTTCGGCCATTTCAGCTTTAATATTCATGACATCTTCATCGCTTACGCGCGAAGACAAGGTTGACGCGTTGCGATTTTTATCACGCTGCCAGTTTTTTCTAAATCGCACCTCCACGTCCATCAGCATGTATTTTGAATAGTTGCCAAAGTCAGCATCGGGATCGATATACGCCTTTTTATTTTTCTCATCAATACGCAGTTCTAGGCCATCAAAGGATTGTGCGACTTGTTTGTCGGCAGCGATGCTTGAAGAAGACATTAGAATAACTGCCATAACGCTGACGATTGCTGCTAAAGACACATATGAAAAATGCAAAGGAAAACGAATCATGAAAACCACTCCAAACTTAAGTTTCTCTTAAGTTATGGTTGAAAGGTTTACTATTTTCAAATGTGCGCCGCTAATTAACTCAGGCTGAGGCGACCACACTCACTTGGGCTTTGTCCAAAATAGCGCGTGAACTCACGACTAAATTGCGTCGGGCTTTCGTAACCAACACGTGCAGCTGCTTGTTTCACTTTTAGGCCGTGGTCTTGCAATAGCTCTTTTGCTCGGGTTAGGCGTATTTTTTTGACGTATTGAATAGGAGAGGTTGCTGTCACCTGTTTAAAGTTGCGATGAAAGGTTGAACTACTCATGTTGGCCATGTTGGCTAAGTGCTCAATATCTAACTGGCCTTCAAAGTTATTGTGAAGATGCTTTAATACGCGTTCCATTTTCGACAGGTGTGTGTTGTGTGACACAAGTTCATAAAGCGGTTTTGCTTGCGGACCACTTAGCACATGATAAAAAATTTCTCGTATCAGCCCTTTGCCAATAATGTCGCATTCTAGTGGTGATCGTAAGCTGGCGGATAGGCGCTCTACTGTGCATGACAGCGATGCATTGCATTCACTTACGAACAGACCTTTCGTTTGTACGCTAGTGGTATTTGACGTCAGGCCATGTTCGTCGAACACACGAACCAGCTCATTCAATATCGACATGTTGAGATCAATCATCAATGATAGCAAAGGTTTGCCATCTTCTACTGTTGTTTCACACTCTGCTGGCAAAGGTACGGTTAACACAAGGTAGTTATCAGGGTTATAACGATAGGTTTGTTGATCGAAGAAAATTTGTTTTTGTCCTTGGGCAACAATGATAATGCCTTGGCTGTAACAAAGAGGGACACGCCCTGTAGAAGTTGATGCTTTATAGATATGCACACCTTCGATAGGTGTGCTGTTTACACCTTCATTAGAGGCAAGTGCTGTTAGATTTTCTACAAGAGTATTCATCATTTCTAAGTACCACATTCGCTGATGCCGTCGATTATACTTATTCTTGATGTTTGTGTGATCAATATTTTCTCTAGTGAGAGTTTTAGGCATGAAATTGACGAAAAAGCCCATTCTAAAATAATGTTGGGTTGATATTCTGTGCTCACTTAACTGAGAGGGCGCATTATGCAAAATTTTGATTACTACAATCCAACTCATATTGTTTTTGGGCAAGACCGACTAGCTGAACTTGATAATTTAATACCTTCAGACGCGAAGGTGCTGGTGTTATATGGCGGTGGCAGCGTTAAGCGCTACGGAACACTAGATAAAGTGAAAGCAAATCTGGGCGCACGCACCGTACTCGAGTTTGGTGGCATCGAAGCAAACCCTAAATTTGAAACCTTGATGAAAGCTGTTGACGTAGTGAAAGCTGAGAACGTCGATTTCTTGTTAGCTGTTGGTGGTGGTTCTGTCATGGACGGAACAAAGTTTGTTGCGTTAGCTGCAAACGTTGAAAGTGACCATAGCAGCATTTTATTCCATGGCTTTGAACCGGTGCCTGCAACAACTGCTGTTCCGCTGGGTTGTATTGCGACTCTACCTGCAACAGGGTCAGAAATGAATGCTTTCGGTGTCGTTACGTTTAACGAACAAAAGTACCCGTTTACTTCACCACTGGTGTATCCGAAATTCTCGGTGCTTGATCCAAACTTCACGTTCACCTTGCCAAAGGAGCAAATTGCTAATGGTGTTGCTGACGCCTTTGTTCATGTTATTGAGCAATACTTAACGCAGCCAGTTAACGCTAAAGTACAAGACCGCTTCTCAGAGGGACTGTTAAAAACGTTAATTGAGGAAGGACCTGTCACGTATCAAGACAATGACAATGTAGAAGCTCGCAAAAACTTTATGTGGTCTGCAACCTCTGCATTAAACGGTATTATTGGTGTTGGTGTACCGCAAGACTGGGCAACTCATATGATAGGCCATGAACTTACGGCCATGTTTGATATCGCTCACGGTCGCACATTAGCTATTATTTTGCCGAGCCTATTGCGAGCACGTAAGTCGCATAAACACGCAAAGCTCGTTCAATTTGCTGAACGCGTTTGGGATTTAACTGATGGCACTGACGATGAAAAAATTGACGCTGCCATTGATAAAACGGAAAGCTTCTTTAACTCGCTTGATATCGTCACCAAGCTATCTCACTACGGTATTGATGAGACTGGCATTGAGAATGTTGTGACTAACATGGAGAAAATGGGGCTTACGCATTTATCTGAAACGGGTGATTTAACACTCGATATCGTCAAAGATATTTTGATGGCGGCCAAATAATCCAAAGAGACAATAAATGAAAGGGGCTTTATGCCCCTTTTTTACGCTTCAATTTGCCCTAAAACCGCGAAGGGGAGTGTGCTCAGCATGACTAAGCCAAACACTACAAATGAGTAGATAAGACTTTTCTTGGTGGAAAATACATCCATTAATTTCAATACAATGAAAGGAATTACAATGTAAAAGACTGAAGTTAGTCCTTTTATTGTGTCACTCAGTTCGAACATTTCTATTGCAATACCTGATATGAATACCAATATTGCTGGCGCAAGAACTAGTGTTAGTGAACTAAATCCATCGAAATCGCTGTCTTTTTCTTTAACTCTAAAAAAGCACCAAACTAAAAAAGATGCTAAAGCTATTTGTAGCATTAAACTTCCTTGTATTTATTATTAAAGTCAGTAAGTTAGCCTTTTTTTAGTGTCTGTGCAAACTACGTTGTTTTTTCTCACGGATAAGTTCTAAATATCCCTTCACGGCTAAAAATAGCACACAGCCATTAGTGATATGCCACAAATAATGAGTTCCAATAGGTAAACTCTGGCAAATGGCATGATCAAACGTTCTGAACACAAGCGACACTGCGAACAATCCAGCAGCGTATAGCAGCGACTTTTGTTCTCGGTTTACATTTTTGTATTGATAAATACCCAGTACCAATAGGCTAATAATTGATGACATGTAGCCTATCGAGCCGTTTAATGTGTCAGGAGGAAGTTGTGCGAATACCCAAGTGAGCACTATGAATGCGCTAATAAAGCTAACACTCCCAAACCAAGGATTTATACTTTTTTGCCTCGCAATTGCTGCGCCATAGAGCCCAATAATGCTGATTTGAAAAATGAGAATAGGAATAACATCAGCAAGCATGCTCCATAGGTTGGCAAAGGTGTGATACAAAAAGCTACCAATACCAATGCTAAATAATAAAGTAGCTAACCAATAGGTATCCCAACCGCCTTGTTTATGTTGCTTAATCAGTCGATAGGCAAAATAGGCAGCAATAATAAAGCTGAAGTTTGACACAGCGTTGAGCGGTTCTGCCCAAAATGCAGCAGAAAGCCTTTCACAATATTCATCGTGTGGTGCAAACCAATCCATTTTCTTTATTCCACCTTATTATTGTTATTGGACACTTTTCCGTACTGTTTGTTATCGAGCTTAACGTCAACAGTATCATTCAATTTAGGTAATTGAGGTACTTTGTAGCAGAATATAATGGGTATATGACAAGTTTTAGGTGAGGACAACGCCATGGCAAATGCAGTGTTAAGTAATTGGGACGATATTTTATTGCTCAATAATCAGTTGACCGAAGATGAGCGAATGATTCGCGATATGGCTGAGAGCTTCTGTCAGGAAGAATTAATGCCTGGCATTTTGCTGGCTAATCGGGAAGAGCGTTTCGACGCCAACATCATGCGCAAATTTGGTGAAGTCGGCCTGCTTGGCGCGACTATCAAAGGCTTTGGCTGTTCTGGCGTGAACTACGTGAGCTATGGCTTAGTAGCACGCGAAGTTGAGCGTGTAGATTCTGGTTATCGCAGCGCGATGAGTGTTCAGTCGTCACTGGTTATGCATCCAATCAATGCTTTTGGTACACAGGCACAGAAAGAGAAGTATTTACCTAAACTGGCCACAGGCGAATACATCGGCTGCTTTGGGTTGACTGAACCTGGTTCAGGCTCTGATCCAGCAAGTATGATCACTCGGGCAAAAAAAGTAGACGGTGGTTACCGTTTAACGGGTAGCAAAATGTGGATTACTAATTCACCTATCGCTGATGTCTTTGTTGTTTGGGCAAAAAACGAAGCAGAAGATGACGCTATATGTGGCTTTGTATTGGAAAAAGGCATGCAAGGCCTCAGTGCACCTAAAATTGAAGGAAAGCTGTCACTTAGAGCATCGATTACGGGTGAGATTGTTATGGACAATGTGTTCGTACCACAAGAGAACATGTTTCCCGAGGTTCGAGGTTTAAAAGGGCCATTCAGTTGCTTGAATATGGCACGTTATGGCATTTCTTGGGGGGCACTAGGTGCGGCGGAGTACTGCTGGCATGCAGCAAGACAATACGGCTTAGATAGAAAGCAGTTCGGTAAACCACTCGCGCAAACACAGTTATTTCAGACCAAGCTTGCCAACATGCAAACTGATATCACGCTTGGCCTTCAGGGCTCTTTGAGGGTTGGGCAAATCATTGATTCAGGTGCTTGGGAGCCAACTATGATTTCATTAGTTAAACGTAATAACTGTGGAAAGGCACTAGATATAGCCCGTATGGCTCGAGACATGCACGGTGGCAACGGCATTGCAGACGAGTTCCATGTTATCAGGCACATGATTAACCTTGAAACAGTGAATACGTATGAAGGCACATTCGATATTCATGGCTTGATACTTGGCCGCGCACAAACGGGGTTACAGGCCTTTTTCTAGTATCATTGCTTAGGAATTCTTTGATAAAAAGGAGCTGCGGTAACAGCTCCTTTCTGATTGATCATTTGGCGATTTATAACGCTTTGTAAAAATATACCGTTGCCTCGAGATCGCCATTGCTGCTGCGTGCGAACATAGGTATTTGTCCGGCTTCTATATAGTCTAGTCGCCTATAGAGTGTTGAAGCGACGTCGCCTAATCGCGTATCTAACACCAATAACTTGAGGCCATTGTCTTTGGCAAACTTCTCTGCATTCATCATTAAAGCTTTGGCGATGCCTTGCCCTTGATGGTTGCGGTGCACCATCAGCTTTTGAATTTCTGCACGATGGTTGCCGTTGGTTTTAGTCGGTGTTTCCAGTTTGACGCACCCTACAGCTTTATTATCTTTTAAGGCAACGAAGCACACGAAGTGTTCTGATAATTTTCGTTCTACTTCATTCCAGTATTCGGGGACTTCATGTTCTTGAAGTGGTGCAACAAAGCCAATTGATGCGCCACTGTCGATGCTGTCGGTTAGCAGTGTTTCAAGATCTGCTCGATAAGGCGATAAAGCCTCAATTTTTTTGATAGTAACGGCGGTCATCGCTATATCTCTTATTTGTCTGACCATACGGCGAGTTCGTTGCCGCAGGGGTCGTTAAAGTGAAAGCGCCTTCCACCCGGAAATTCAAACGTTTCTTTGCTGATACTGCCTCCAGCATTGGCGATCGCTTGTTGGGTGTCTTCCAAATCAGCACTATAAAATACGACTAACACACTACCATTGCTGGTTTTTGATTTCGCGTCAGCAAGATAAAAACCCCCCTCTAATGTGTCACCTGAAAATGCTGTGTACTCTGGACCGTAATCCGTAAATTGCCAATTAAAGACCTTTTGGTAGAACATTTTTATCGCGGCAAGATCTTTGGCAGGAAATTCTAAATAGTTAATTTTTGCATCGGTCATTGTGGTTATTCCTTTATTTCATAAAGCTCTAGTGGCAAGTCGTCAGGATCTGCGAAAAAGGTAAATCGCTTACCGGTGTACTCATCTACGCGAATATCTTCAACGTCAATGTTATGGCTTGTTAACCGACTGACGGCTTCGTCCAAATTCTTTACGCGAAACGCTAAATGTCTTAAACCTTGCGCCTCTGGGTAACTTGGTCTTTTGGGGCGATTTGGAAAAGAAAACAATTCAATTTGGCTGCCATCAGGTAAGGCTAGGTCAAGTTTATATGACTTACGCTCAGCACGATAATTTTCATCAATAATCGTCAACCCCAGGATTTCGCTATAAAAATGTTTGGCGCGTTGATAGTTGCTACAAATAATAGCTGCGTGGTGAATACCTTGAAGCATGATGTTTCCCTAACGAAAGATGCGAAATAAGTATCCTATGATCAAAAACTTATTGGTTTTTTG
Source organism: Thalassotalea euphylliae (assembly GCF_042682785.1). Classification (GTDB taxonomy): domain Bacteria; phylum Pseudomonadota; class Gammaproteobacteria; order Enterobacterales; family Alteromonadaceae; genus Thalassotalea_F; species Thalassotalea_F euphylliae. Next base: position 458,087 of record NZ_JBHUIB010000012.1, read on the forward strand.
TTGCATCTTTTTGCGAACTTACTAGAGTTTAGAGTATTCGATTTTTAGCCGTTTGAGTAGATTTATGAGTCAATTATTCAGGTCAGTATTGTTTGTTCCAGGCTCTGCGCCAGATCGTTTTGAAAAAGCCGTGGGTGCTGGGGCAGACTTAGTCTGTATTGATCTTGAAGATGCGGTTTTGCCAGAAGATAAAGATATGGCAAGACAAGCCACTGTTGAGTACATCACTCAAGTGAATCGTAATGTCTGTGTACGAATTAACACAATAGATTCATGGCTGGGACAGCAAGATCTCTCTGCATTGGTAAAAGCCAGTCCTGCCTATATCATGCTGGCAAAGTGTGAATCAATGGAGCAGATGACAACAGCATGTCATGCGTGTTCTCCACAAACTAAATTGATTGGTTTGATTGAAACCATTGAGGGACTGGACCAGGCATATAATATTGCTAGCTGCGCAGACAAAGTTGTCGCGCTAATGTTTGGCGGTGCTGATATGGCGGCGGAATTGAGATGTGATTTTAGCTTTCAGCCACTACTGTTCGCTCGCAGTCAATTGGTGCTCGCCGCAGCCAAAGCTGGGGTCGATGTGATTGATGTGCCATATGTTGATTTCAAAGACTTGGATGGTCTATTTGAAGAAACCAAAGCGGTTAAGTCGTTAGGATTCACCGGTAAGGCAGCTATTCACCCCAATCAAGTAGCAACCATTCATTTAGGGTTTACGCCCAGTGCTGAACAAGTCGCTTATGCAGAGTGTGTTATGGCTGCTGTCGACGGACATGATGCAGGCGTTGTCGTCGTCAAAGGTAAAATGGTCGATAAGCCTATTATCGTAGCGTCAGAGCGAATTCTTGCGCTGGCGAAGCACTAGTTCGCCTGTTGTTGCTCGCACGCGGCCGTTATTCTGCGACTTGGTTCGTTACTTCGCTCGCTTGGTCATCTTGAATGGGTAAATTTGCTAAAAAGTTCTCTTTAAAAGCGTTTAACCCATCTTGAACAAGGCTATAGGTTGCATCAATGTCCTCTGCAATTTTGCCTTCAAGTACATTGAGGCTATCAAGAATATCTCTTGCTTCCGTAAACCCTTGGTCTATTCCTCCACCAATAACGCGATTAAACTCGTCAATGGCTTGTTGGTCATCTAGGTCAGGGTTTTGTTCTCTAAAAGCATCGAAGAAGGCCGTGGTGCCACCGACTATTCTGTCTGCTGTCGCTTCTGGCGAAAAATCAATACCTTGGTCATACGCTGACTGCACGGCATTAGCGCCTAACTCAGGTTCTAGTAATTTGTTAATTTCATTGATTGCGGTTTTAAATAATAGCTGCTGCGGATTGTCTTTCACACTACTGCCTTGATTTGCTTGTGCTTGCAAAATATTTAAATCACGCGATTGTTTCACTGTATCAAAGGTGCTTTGTTTAACTTGCTGCGTGTTCGATAGTTGGTTTACTGATGTATTGGTGATTTGCATGGCGATAATCCCAGTTGCGTCATAACAGCATATAAGTTTGCGCTACCTATCAGTTTAGCAGCAACGCGGGAGAGTAATTGTTGCGATTTGTAATGCACGTTGGCACCAAATGCACAAGCACATTGGCTTTAATATGAGTTTCAATTAGTTAGCAATTTAGATAGGCTGTGAAAAGTTTTTACGTAGTAGTGTAACGATGGAAAGAGAATCAGTTGTTTTGGCAACATTAGTTGTCTACAAAATTGTGTTGATTGCTATTGGCTTTTGGGCCAGTAAACGCACCAATACCAGCGAAGATTTTTTTATTGGCGGTAAAACCCTAGGTCCATGGGTAGCTGCCACAAGTTCATCTGCCAGTGCTTCGTCTGCTTGGAGTTTGTTGGGAGTAAGTGGTGCAGCATTTACGATGGGACTACCGGCACTTTGGCTATTTCCGGCAGTCGTACTGGGCTACACTTTTAATTGGTTGTGGATAGCGCCGCGTATCAGAAAGTTAGGCAATGAAACTGGTGCGATAACACTACCGTCGTTAATTGCAGGGCACGGACAGTATCGTAAACCGATCATTTACGCCTGTACGTTTATTGTTGTGTTCTCTTTCGCCTTTTATATTGCTGCACAGTTTCAGGCTGCTGGTGGAACGTTCGCAACGACATTTGCTATTGATGCTAGCCAAGCAATAATTCTCGGCACTGTGATTATTCTGATTTATACCTTACTTGGTGGTTTCTGGGCAGTAAGCTTAACAGACACGTTGCAGGGGCTACTGATGGCCGCAACGTCACTGATTTTACCCATAGCTGCGTTAATTGCTGTTGGCGGGGTCAGCAGTTTGATTGAACAGCTGCCTGAGACACTGGCAAGTAATCAATTGACGGTAGCGGGTGAACATACTGGCATTGCGGCGATAGGGTTTGTTATCGGCTTATTGGGTGTGGGACTGGGCAATTGTGGTCAGCCGCACGTGGTGAATCGTTTTATGGCACTCAAAGATGACAACGCAGTGCGTGTCGGCAAATATATAGGAATTGCTTGGCCAATTATTGTTATTGGCGGCATGCTTATTCTAGGACTTTGTGGTCGTGTATTGTTGTCAGAAGTATCAGACAACGAACAAGTGTTATTCGGGGTAACATCAATGCTGTTTCCCCCTGTTATTGCCGGTATTTTCATTGCGGCCGTATTATCCGCAATAATGTCTACAGCAGATAGTCAATTACTTGTTTCAGCATCTTCTCTGTCTCATGATTTAAGCACCAACTCATCTCAAACACGTCAATTGTTGGTGTCTCGGCTTACGGTCGCGGGAATGTGTGTTATCTCGCTGGTCATCGCGCTATTTGCACCAGAAGCAATTTTCTCACGCGTACTCTTCGCATGGGCTGCCTTGGGGTCTGCGTTTGGACCTGTGCTGATTGTATTACTGTCAGGTTATCAGATAAAAGGGAGTTTTCGACTGGCGGCAATTTTAATGGGGTTTTTCCTAACGGTGGCTTTCAATTGGATGGAAAATACACCTGGGGACGTGTTAGAGCGCGTTGCACCGTTTTTTATCGCATTAGGGATTGCTTGGGCGGGTAGGCAAAGTCTGTCAAAAAGTTCTGGTTAGTCTTGAGTGTAATTTGTATATAATAGAGAGATGAAGCGGTTTTAGGGTGTTGTATGATGAAAAATAAAGGTTTTACCCTTATAGAACTTGTCGTCGTGATTGTCATTTTGGGGATTTTGGCAGCAGTCGCCTTACCTAAGTTTATAGACTTGCAAGATGACGCGTATGAGAAAACGACATTAGCGACGAAAGCGGCATTTAAAGCTGGCGTTGATTTATCACATGCGAAATGGCTAGCCATTGGGTCACCCACAGCGGCAGCGCAGCGCGATGATATTGAGATCAGCGGTAGTATTGTTATTGACTTTAATAGTGCAGGTTGGCCGGCACAAAGCTATGTGACCGGCGGACCAGACGCATTGACGCTAAATAATGTGAATGACTGTTTATCGACGTGGAATGCCTTGATGGAAGTTAACTCACAAACGATTGCATCAGATACGTCAGCTGATTTTCAAGCGAGCTATTTGGGCAGTGAAAATTGTCGCTTTGTATTAGTTGCAGAGCCAACGTTTGGTTTCGAGTATGATAGCTTAACGGGTGATGTAACCAGTATTTAAAAGTCGTTCATTTCTTCATGCTAAAAAGGCGAGCATTGTGCTCGCCTTTTTGCTATCCAAGTAAGGAAAACTCAACACAAAAAATGCTGATGCACCCAAGCAGATAGCGTAAAGTAACGATTATGGACATTATGGACGGTAGGAGAGCGCAATGAACAAAGGCAGCTGTTTGTGTGGGAAAGTCAGATTTTCGGTGGCTAAATTTGAGCCTCTACTTGGACATTGTCACTGCAAAATGTGCAGGAAATTTCATGGTGCGGCTTTTTCTACATTTGGTGAAGTGAGATTAGAAAACTTAGCTTGGGACAGCGGTAAGTCTGAACTGAAGCATTACAAAGCGGATAACGGGTCGATACGATCGTTCTGCAAGCATTGCGGTTCAAGCATATTGTTTGAATCGACCTTTAATCGTGACAACAAAACAATTGAAATTGCCTTAGCTGCTTTCGATGAACTTGAGCCAGTTGAGCCTGATGCGCATATTTACCTAGACAGCAAAGTGCCATGGCTAGAAGTAAACGACTCACTTAAAAAAAACCAAGGTTATCGTGAATCTTAATGTTTTATAACGTTGGCAGTCGCTTTAGGCCACACTGCTAAAATTAAACAGCCTGACGGTCATTATCACTGTGGCAATGACAGCTATGATAAACAGACCGCTCAATACGATTTGAACCCCATACCGCAATTTATAGGTAAAACGCACCCAAAAACTGGCGGTGGAATCCGGTGGTGACAGAATCGTTTGAAAGCCTGCAATCAAAAAGCTGATCAGTAAACTCCATATCATGATACCGGCACAGACGAACAATAATACTTGCTTATCGGGAGCTGTCATCATTACCCCGACAAAACACAACAAAGCCCCCAGTCCTAACCAGCGCGTTGGTATTCGTAATGGCTCTAGTTTCTGTGCGAGCGTTGTTAGCCTTGAGAGTAGCGTTGGCATAAGTTATTAATAGTTCGCCGGTTATGTTTATATCCTACCTAACTTTTCTGCAAAGGAGCAGTCATGCGGTTCAATCATGTTAATATCAGCGCCCCGATGGCTAAGCTTGAGCAAGTAAAGGAATTCTATTGTCAGCTGTTTTCTTTGAAAGTGGGCAAGCGACCAACTTTTCAACGAGCGGGGTATTGGTTGTATCACGACAATCAAGCAGTACTGCATTTAACCACAGACGATAATCGTGGGGCCATCAATCAGTCGAGTTATTTCGATCATATAGCGTTTAACATGAACAATGTTGATGATTTTAAAACCAAACTGAATTTGCTCAGTATTGAATATGTAGAGAAACACGTGCCGGGTACGCGAAAGATACAGTTGTTTTTCAACGATCCGGTGGGATTAAAGTTAGAAGTGTTATTTGAATAATATGCGCCTATGTAAAGGCGCGTATTCCGATAAAGTGATGACACTTACCTCCCCATCAATCCTATATCGTCTAAAAATACGCGACTAGGTCGAGTCAGCACATATTCAGCTGCGTCGGCCAGATCAGACGTCTGAAGCCAACCTGGAGTCATCTCATCAGCACTTTGCGGTGCAGGCACCTGAGTTAACGCAGGCATGAGATTGTGTACTTGAATATTGTGCTCTCTTACTTCTTCTTGGAGCGCTTTAGCAAACCCCATTAAGCCAAACTTTGCAGCGCAATAAGGCCCAGCGTTAGGGTATCCGTGCTTAGCTGCTTGTGATGAAATATTGAGTATAAAGCCTTGTTTGCGCGCTATCATCTGCGGTAATACCGCTTGTGATACTAAGAATGGGCCTTTAAGCGTGGTGTCTATGACCAAATCCCAGTCATCCTCTGAACAATCAACGAGCAAGTCTGTAACTCCTAGCCCAGCATTGTTAATAACGACATCAATAGCGTTGAAGTTATCTGGTAAGCCATCAAGCGCACTTTCAATGGAGGATTTATGTCGAACATCCATCTCGATAGCGAATGCACTGTTTTCACGTTGCTTATTAAAAGTAGCGACCACTGAATCAAGCAGTGTTTTTCTGCGTGATGCGAGTACTACCGTCATACCTAGTTGGTGTAAGCGTTCAGCGATGGCTAAACCAATACCTGTACCTCCACCCGTGATTAGGGCTATTTGGCCCTCTCGACTTATTTTTTCCATTTACATAATCCTTATTAAGGTAATTCGCTGCCACGGGAGGTTTCGAACAATTGATACCAATGCTCACGACTCATTTGCACAGTAGTTGCTGCTATAGCACGTTTGATGCGCTCAAGATTTGTAGAGCCTAAAACAGGTTGGATATTAGCCGGGTGGCGCATCAGCCAAGCCAGAACAATAGCGTCTTCATTTGTGTCGTACTGCTCAGCTAACTGCTTAACGAGCAGAGCTGTTGCTTTCGTTGACGCTGACTCATTGGTAATGTCGCGGCCAGAGAACAACCCTTGGGCCAGTGCGCCCCACGCTTGAATTTGAATATTGTTAAGTTGGCAATATTCAAGCGTTCCAGCACAGAAATTACCATGGTCGCCATTTGGGTTTCCAGCTAAAATTCCGTGCTCTATCCAGCCTAACTGTTTCAAACTCACTTCAACTTGGTTGGCAACGATAGGTGTGTCTAACGCCGATTGAAGTAGTGCTATTTGAAAGTGGTTCATGTTTGACACGCCAACATGCTTTATTTTGCCCTGTTGTTGTAATGTACCCAGAGCTTCTGCGACTTCATGGATATTCATCAAGGGATCTGGGCGATGCAGTTGCAACACATCAAGTTGTTCTATTTGCAGGCGAGACAATATGCCTTCAACAGATGAGGTAATCCAGTTCGCAGAAAAGTCGTAACGTTTAGGTCCGTGTTCGTCTTTAAAGCGAATACCACACTTTGACTGGATAATGAGTTGCTCTCGCAAAGACGGATTGGCAGCAAGGACGTGACCAAACACCTGTTCCGCTTTAGAAAACGTGTAAATGTCAGCGTGATCAATGTAGTTAACACCATTTTCCAACAAAGTGTCGACAATGGATTGTGTTTGAACGATATCTTCTTTAGATACTGGGTTGTCGTTCCAGCCACCACCAAGTCCCATGCAGCCATATGCTAACTTGCTTGCATGTGGGAAGTGCTTCGTTATTGTTTGGTTAATCATAGTGTCAACTCAATTGTGTTAAAGGGGCAATGTACAGAGCATTGTAAAAGTTAGCGTACCTTTTCCATAGCCACAAAGTCGAAACACATTGTATTATATAAAAAACAATTGTTAGGGATTGTTAGGGTGGAACGCGCACATAAAAAATTAGAACGGTTAGTGTTGTTTGGTGAAGTGGCTAAGCATTTAAACTTCAGCGTTGCTGCAACCCAACTGGGAATATCTAAAGGCTACTTATCGGCACAAATTAAACAGCTTGAGCAAGACTTGGGTACGCCACTACTGATTCGTACAACTCGACATGTCAGGCTCACCCCTAGCGGAGAAGATATCGCAACCAAACTGGTAGATATTCATTCTGCAATGCTTGCTATTGAACGACATGCGCAAGCAGAGCAAGAAGACGTCTCTGGCAAAGTGCGGATTACCGCACCTAAACAGTTTGCCTCTTCGATACTTGCCGCTATTTGCCAAGCCTTTGTGAAGGAATATCCCGAAGTGCATTTTGATATCGATAGCAGTTATACCCGATATGACCTTACAGCAGATAATTTTGACCTCGCGTTTAGGGCAACCAAGCAACCACCAGAAAATATGATAGCGACAAAAATCACCAGCTATGAGTATTTGTGTTGCGCAGCTCCTCAGTATTTATCTAAATACGGTATACCAACCAACGTAAGTGAATTGTCTGAGCATCAATGTTTATCTACGCTTGGGCAGCACACATGGCAATTGGCGGGGCAGCAGGTTGAGATTACCGGTTGGCTAAAGGGGAACGATAACCATGCGCTGAAGCAGCATGCGATTGATGGCTTTGGTCTGGTACAGCTACCGGATTATTTTATTGGCGAAGATATTAAACGTGGTAAGCTTGTTGAAGTCCTTACTCAATATAGGCAGCAGGGACTCGACATATACCTGCTACAACCTCAATTAATTCGACCGCCAAAGCGTGTTATTGCTTTTAGGCAGTTTGTACTGGCTTTTATGGACCACAAGTCTGACTTGCAGCCATAAACAAAGACGGAGTTTTCGATTGACCATCACGTATGAAGCACATGGAAACGTTGACATTATTGTTGATGACAATGTGATTATGATTGATGCTGCCGGTCCGTGGAACGATGAGTTTTTCCCAGAGTTACACCAGCAGTTAGCACTCGCTGTGCAGCATGTAGACGTTAACAACTACGGTGTGGTACTTAATGTGTCCGGCAGCGCGATAGCTTCACCAGCGAGCATCGAGGCGCATGCTAAGTTTGTTGAACAAGGCAGAGCCAAAGCGGTCGCTGTTAATATGAGCGAATGTACGTCCGCCAGTATATCTGAAACACTCTTCGCGAAAGTGTATCGAGGTGCAGGACTTAAGTATGAGTTTTTCTTAGACTCAGCGAGCGCAATAGCGTGGATTAACGAGCAATTAAGCGAAACAAAATAGGCTGATTGACTCGTTAAATAGTCACTTTTTGCTAAACTGAGTCTTATCAATCGCAGGTGCTTAATCAACTGTAATGGCAGTAAATACTTACTCATTATTGTATCGAGAAATAAGAAGGTAAATGAACCTGCCAACTGTTTTTAAAAGTATTTAGGTTTTATATGGAATACGAATTTAGACACGACCCCGCATCCGGACAGGCAAAAGCTGTATTTTCGTTCGAACAGCAAATGATTGGCCCTTGGCTAGAAGTTGAAGTGGGACACAACTCTGAAATGTTGTCAGCGATGTTATTGGCCATTGATAAAGTAGAGTCAGAGCATCAACATGAAATCATGGTCACTGGCAAAGAATACTCGGTAACGCTAACCAAAAACGATGCGTATATTCAGCCGAATACACACTTGAACGGTTCCGACGATTTGCCTGAAGCGCTTGCTATACAAGAGCTCCACATAGATGAAAATTGCATTAGTGCATGTGGATTAGATGATTTTCGCCAGATACTGTTGTCTTGGGCAAAATTTACAAACAATTGAACCGTTGTAATGCGCGGCGCGTACAGATAACATTTTGAAAAACTTTTATTTTATTCCTTCGGTATTGATACATGTCAGATGCAATAACAACTCCTAAAAAAGCCAGACGCATGGTACCTTTGCGTTACGTCCTTACGCCGATAGTTATTATCTTTTTAGCGATTGTTGTCTTGGGCGCCTTAGGTGCGATGGCACCAAAGCCTGCTAAGAAACCAATAACATCGCGCGCGCCACTTGTGGATGTGCAAAATCTAACGCCAACAGATGTCGAATTTTCGATTTCAAGCCAAGGTTCGGTGATGCCGCGGACGGAAACTACACTGATTACCGAAGTGTCTGGGTCGGTGGCTAGCGTATCTGAAAAGTTTGTCGTGGGTGGCTTTTTCAAGAAGGGCGAAGAGCTTCTCAAAATAGACGATGACACGTACAAGGTGGCGGTGTTACAAGCCCAATCAAGACTTGGCTCGGCTGAATCAGCGCTTATCTCAGAAAAAGCGCGATCTGATCAAGCCAAAGAAGAATGGTTATTAACGGGACAGCCTATCGAAGAGGCCCCCACATTAGCATTGCGTATTCCACAGCTACGTGAGGCGGAAGCTGACTTAATCGCAGCGCAAGCGGACTTGACAGAAGCTCAGAGAAAGTTAGCGCGTACCAGTATTGTTGCGCCTTACGATGCAATGTTGAAAGCAAAAATGGTTGATATTGGCCAATACGTAACTGTTGGAAGTTCATTGGCGCAAACATTCGCCATTGATTATGCTGAAGTGCGTTTACCGGTCAAGCAACGTGATGTGCCGTTTCTAAATTTACCGCGTATTAATCAGCTCCACAATGGCTCAAATGTTGAGCTGTACTATCAATTAGACTCACGTTTGAAAAAGTGGTCATCGTCTCTTATTCGATATGAGGGCGTGGTTGATACATCGAGTCGTGTACATTATGTCGTTGCACAAGTTGTGGACCCATACAATGTGCTTACCGAGCATGAACATGACGAAATACGTATTGGAACTTTCGTTAATGCAAAGATTTCAGGCAAGAAAGTAGCAGACGTATATGCCATTCCAAGAGGTGCCGTGCATGGTGCTAACACAGTGTATTTAATAGATACAGACAACAAACTACATATAGAAGAAATCGATGTATTGCGCTCTGATGTTGGGTATGTCTACACCCAGTCAAATATGGATAACGATAAACGTTTAGTTTTGACGAATTTAGCGACGCCAGTTGCTGGTATGCGCCTTAGGGTGAATGGTGAACAGCAAAACGTTGATGAACAGGTCTCAGATGAGCAAACCGCTGACACCCAATCGTCAGGAGAAAATGAGGAGTCTGGCGAATGAACCAGGCAAAAGAAGAGCTAACCGGCATTATTGCGTGGTTTACTCGCAATAGTGTCGCCGCCAACCTGTTGATGATGTTCATACTTATCGCAGGTTTCTTCTCTTTCCAGGGATTGAACAAAAAGATGTTCCCTGAGTTCAACCCAAACAGCATCCAAATAGTGGTGCCACACCTTGGGGCGGCTCCTGAAGAGGTTGAACAGTCGGTTATTCTGAAAGTGGAAGAGTCGCTGGAAAATATTGAAGGGATCAAGCGCATGGTCTCACGCGCAAGCGAGGGTGTGGGCACAGTCACGGTTGAACTGCAATCGGGATACTCTTTACCTGAAAAGCTAGATGAAGTGCAGCAACAAGTTGATGCCATTACTACATTTCCTGAGCAAGCTGAAAAGCCTATTGTTACCAAACAAGAATTTAAAGGTCAGGTCATTTGGTTGTCTGTCAGTGGTGATATGGATAGACGCGCTAGACAGGTGATGGCGCAAGATATTCGCGATGAGTTAATGCAGCTACCTAGTATCAATAGTGCTGAGGTGGTGGGCAGTCGAGACTATGAAATTAGTATCGAAATATCAGAAGAAAAGCTTCAGCAATATGGCCTTACTTTTGATGAAGTGACGACCGCTGTACGTAATTCATCGATTGATTTGCCTGGTGGTACCATTAAGACCATTGGTGGTGACATCGCTTTACGTGTTGAGGGTCAAGCCTACACGGGGAAAGAATATAGTGATTTGGTGCTGAGAACAGCGCCAGATGGCACACGTCTTGTGCTGTCTGATGTGGCTAATATTGTTGATGGTTTTGTAGAGCGAGAAGATTTTGCCAAATTTAATGGCGAGAATACATCGAGCATCATGGTGCAGTCTACAGGCGATCAAAATGACATTGAGATTGCTGATGCGGTAAAAAGCTACGTCGAAAAGAAAAATAAAACCTTGCCGCAAGGAGCCAAACTAACTGCTTGGGGGGACTCGTCATATTACCTAAAAGAACGTTTGGATATGATGATTTCCAACATGCTTGTGGGCGCGACATTGGTATTTTTAGTGCTTACTTTATTCTTGCGATTGCGAGTCGCGTTTTGGGTGATGGTGGGCATCCCTATTAGCTTCTTTGGGGCTTTCTTACTCATGCCTCTAATGGGCGAATGGTCAGTATCTATTAACCTATTGAGTTTATTTGCCTTTATTATGGTACTTGGGATTGTCGTTGATGATGCCATAGTGATAGGGGAGAGCGCCTACACACAAATTCAACAGTCAGGGCATTCCACTGATAATGTCATTAAGGGCACCATGCGTGTGGCGATGCCTGCAACATTTGGGGTGTTGACCACGATGGCGGCCTTCGCTCCATTGCTTTTTATTGATGTCAGTTTTGCCGCATTTTTCAGAGCCATAGGGCTGGTGGTTATCTTCTGTCTTATCTTTTCACTAATCGAGTCGAAATGGATCCTCCCTGCGCATTTAGCACATATGAAATACGTGCCGCTAACAGCAGAAAATGCTAATGCCTTTGAACGCTTCCAAATGCGATTTAAAGATGGGTTAGAGCACGTTATCCAAAACGTATATCGCCCCTTTCTTCAAAAAGCGTTGGTGGCAAGGTACAACACTATCGCCACCTTTATTGCTATTTTCCTACTATCAATTGGACTGATCGTCGGTGCCTTTGTAAAGCTTGAGGTTTTCCCTAATGTCCCGAGTGATTTTATCCAAGGTAACTTGCAATTGGTTGATGGCAGTGCGGTAAGCGAACGTAACAAGGCGATTGAGCGTATACAAAAGGCCGCATTTGATGTCGCTGAGCGGAATAAGATTGACGGAAAATCATTCATCAAACATTCGATGGTATTCACCAATGGTAATACTCAGGCGAGTTTCTTATTGGAGCTTGTTAAGCCTGAACATCGAGAACTCAATGCGTACGATATTGAAAAGCAGTGGCGTGATGAGATAGGCGAAATTCCAGGAACTAAAGAGCTTCGATTCTTTGCTGGTACGAATGCTGGCGGCGGTGCAGCATTGGAGTTCCAGCTAACAGGCAAAAATGATGTTGAGTTAGAAGCAGCCGCTGAGCAGATCATGGAGAAACTAGAGGCGTATGATGGCGTTTACGACATCCGCAATTCCTTTAGCCGCGGTTCGCAAGAAATTAAGTTGAGCATTAAGCCTGAGGCTGAAGTATTAGGTTTGACCCTACGCGACCTAGCGCGCCAAGTACGCCAAGCATTTTATGGTGAAGAAGCGCAGCGTATTCAACGCGGGCGTGATGAGCTAAAAGTCATGGTGCGTTACCCGAAGGAAGATAGATTATCTGTAACTGATCTAGAAGATATGTGGATACGCACTCGCACTGGTGAGCAAGTACCATTCTATCAAGTAGCTGATGTTTCTATTGGACAAGGTTTCTCTACCATCACTCGCATTAACCAAAAGCGGTCCATCACTATTTCGGCGGACATCGATAGTGAGAAAGTAGAGTCGCGTAAGGTTATTTCTGAAATGAATGAGAAAGCAATCCCAGAAATCTTGGCCGATTTTTCATCTGTTGAATACGGTATTGAAGGAGCGAGTAAAGAGCAAGCGGACTTTATGCGTCAACTTGGTTTCGCTGCACTAGGCGCCTTATTTTTGATTTATGGGCTAATAGCGATACCTACTAAGTCATATGTACAGCCTTTGGTCATTATGTCGGTTATTCCATTCGGTATTATCGGCGCCATTATTGGCCATTTCATCATGGGTAAAACCATCAACATGATGTCTATTTACGGCTTTATTGCACTGACGGGTGTGGTTGTTAATGATAGTTTGATTTTGGTCGACTTTATCAACAAAGCAAAAGACAGTGGTAAGCGAATGATAGATGTCGTTGTTGAAGCGGGCACATTACGGTTTAGGGCGATATTGCTGACGTCACTGACTACATTTTTTGGTATATTCCCGTTGTATTTCGAAACCAGTTTGCAAGCGCAATTTATCATTCCAATGGCCATTTCTTTGGGCTTTGGTATTGTCTTTGCGACTGTTATCACACTATTTTTAATTCCTGCGCTTTATATGATTAAGGAAGATATTCATAGTTTGTTTAAGCGTCGTGAATCCGAACAACTTGACGTGCTCAAGCAGAGCAACGTTGAACAAACACAATAATGGTATATTTGTATGTTAAGTAAACTAAAACACATCACTTTAGCATCCAGCATTATGATGCTTTCATCAGCATGTGTTGCTTTTCAAGGTCCAGAAATTGATTTGGCAGAGAGTGGTAACCGATACACAGCCAGTACTATTGTCAAAGGTGTTGAGGTTCCATGGGGAATGACTCAGTTGCCTAATAGCGATATTTTGGTGACAGATAGAAAAGGTGAATTACGTCTGATTCGCGAAGGTAAGTTGGTTGAGCAACCAGTACAAGGTTTACCACCAGTTGTAGCGGGAGGTCAGGGTGGCTTGCTCGATATAGTATTGCACCCTGATTACGGAAAAAATGGCTGGCTATACATGACAATGAGCAGCCCAGAAGGCGAAGGAGAAGGCAATAACACGGCTTTGTATCGCGCCAAATTTGATGGTGAAAAGGTGTCGTTAAAAGATGCAGAGATGCTTTATAAAGGCAGCGACAACACCACAAAACGTCACCACTACGGCAGCCGTATCGCCTTTGATAACAATGGCTATGTCTTCTTTTCAATAGGCGATCGTGGCGAACGTGATGTGAAGCCGCAGGATTTATCTATTGATGGTGGTAAAGTATATCGTCTGCACGATGATGGTCGTGTGCCAAAAGATAACCCGTTTGTGGGCCAAGAAAATACGAGACCTGCGACTTATTCATACGGTCATCGTAATCCGCAAGGAATGGCAAAGCACCCTGAAACAGGCAAAATTTGGTCGCATGAACATGGCCCTCGTGGTGGTGATGAGATTAATATCATCAAGAAAGGTGTGAACTATGGTTGGCCTGTTATCACGTACGGTGTTAATTACAGCGGCACATCAATTACTGATTTAACCGAAAAGCCGGGGATGGAACAGCCTGATTGGTATTGGGACCCGTCTATTGCACCATCTGGTATGGTGTTTGTGACTAGTGATAAGTACCCAGAATGGAAAGGTAAACTCCTGATAGGTTCACTTAAATTTCATTACTTGGTTTTAATGGATGTTGACGGTGACAAAGTAACGGGTCAATCAAAAATGTTTGAAGGCATTGGTCGAGTACGCAGTATTATGCAAGGTCTAGATGGCTACCTTTATGTTGGCGTAGACGGCGGCGGCATAAAGCGCATAGAGCCGAAAGCGTAAACCTGAAGCGGACAATAGTCCGCTTTTTTCATAATAAATAAAACAATAATTGATATGCCCTTAACGACTTATTCGCTATGCCTAATGCTGTTGATATCTTTGTTCAGTATCCGTGCATTCGCAGCACAGGTTGATGTTGAAGATCCGCACATTTGCAGTACGACTGATAAGAATTTTCCAGCGCTTTTCTCTTCACCCAAATCTAGCAATGAAGCGCTAGTCAATGCCATTAAGTTGCACTGTTCTGACAAGTACCAAGAATCAGCCGGCATCATGGCACCGTTATTACAAAACCCGGTAGGTCTCGAAGTGAAAACCGTGTCTTATGCCTATATCTTGCAAAGTATTAATCTGAACAACACCGATCATCCTGATGCGTGTTCTATCGCTAAACTCTCCATGGTGCATGCAAATGAAAGCGCGAGTGATTTACTTCGTATACGCTCAGAGCTGAACTATTTTTCGTTTTGTGATGTCTATGCAGACAACACGCCGTATGCGTTAGAGCGCTTGTATGAGTTAAGCGCAGAGGCTTCCGCACTTGAAAATGACTATATTGCCTTAACCATCTACAACCAACTTTCATACGTGTACTACATGTTAGACCAAAATCAGTTATCGGCAGAGGCATTGGAACAGGCACTATTAATTAGTGAGGCAATGAAGGCTGACGATTACTTTGTCACCCTCTACAACATGATTGATGCCTACCTAGAAAGTGGCGAATTAAATATAGCGAATCAACATATCGCAAAGTTTGAACAACGGTTGACTGACAAAAACAGCGTGTGGGAAACGTTTTTACTATCGTACGCAAAAATGCACCATGCCTTTCAGGCAGGTGACTATGAGCAGGTTATGGCGTTGAGTGAACGGACGAACACTTTGTTTCCTCAAGACTCTTCTTCTTTCCAGCAAAAGTTAGCCTCTTTACAAGGCATCGCTTGTTTGCGCTTAAATAAAATTGAATGTGCAAAGCGACACTATGAAGAGACATTGGCGAATATTGATATACCGTCTATGTCACGCCCTGTAACGCTTGAATTTATTGCGATGTGGTTGGTTAACGAAAAAGCTTGGGAGAAAGCGAGCGAAGTGCAGAATAGATACATCGCCGTTGTTAATGAGCGATATCAAAAACAGCAACAAGCCGCTAAAGTACTTGGTGTAGCAAAGTTAAACAATGAAGTGATTAGGTTAAATGCTGAAAAAGCGAGAAAGCAACTTACCTATCAACATGAAATAAACCGTCTTTATTTGATTGGTATTTTGGTACTTGCTGGTATATCTATTGTGTTTGCTATCGCTTATCTGCGGGTAAAAGCCAAGCAGCAACCGCGCGTGTATCGCAAAAGCCGTTAGCGCGGTTTATGCAATATTCTCGTTAAGGTCTTCCATAATATCTTGAAAGTCATACTCATCGCAGTCTAGTGCAGTAAATACGCTGTCTTGGACATATGCCCAGTCCGATGAAGGTCGAAAGTACTTGTGCTCATGTACAATGTTTTCGGCCATTTTCAAAATAGCAAATAAGGTTTGTTCTTCCGAACCATCGAGTTTCTCGAGAAAGTCACGATCGTGGTGACGCAATATTAGTTGGCAGATATCTACCGGCAATCGCCAAGAGGTTGCGACATAATACCCAATCGTTGCGTGATTAACCTGATAAACGCTTTCTTCAATATCAGGTAATGGCTCACTGGGCGTTTTATCTGCATGGTCAAGAGTCTCTTGATAATCTTTGTATTTCATTGCCATGACAGGTATGCCGCAGTCATGAAATAAACCTAACGTAAATAGCTTTTCTTTTGCGACGCGACGTCTCAACTTTTGGCCGATGTAGACGGCTGCATTCGCTATATTGGTCGCATTATCCCAAAAACCTTCTAGTGCAATACTGCAGTCTTTTTGGCTGATGCTACTGCGAATTAAACTGCTTGTTACTAGTGTCACAATGCCATTCATACCAATGTATTTCACTGACTTAGGAATATCAGCGATACTGCGCGCTAAGCCGTACATTGGGCTATTAATCGTCTTTAATATTTTCGCACTGACCGAAACATCTTGCGCTATTAAAGCGGCAATCTCATCTAAATCAGGATCAGGCTCACTAACCTTTTCTTGCAACGCTAGCAATAAGGTGGGTTGGGCAGGAACAGTAAATCCTCTGCCTATATCTTTAAGAACAGACTCGTCTACTTTGAGCATAAATAGAGCGTATTAACTACAGCATAGTAATGAAATTATCTTACTAAATAACAAATCCGCTGTATTGTCAAAAAACGAATAAATCTGTGTATAAAATATATTTTGTGGCTACCGTTGCTACGTAAATTCTCGTAAACTCAGAAAAAATATAATCTGGGAATAATCATGAAGCGTTGTGCAATATTAACCATGGATAGCCTTGACGACTTTGAGGCATATGATGACTTATTAGAAAAGCCGCTAGCAGAACTGGGCTGGCAAATGGAAATGGTGTCTTGGCGGGAGCCTAACGTTAATTGGGATCAATATGATGCAGTTGTTATTCGCTCCCCTTGGGATTATCAAGATGATGCTGACGCATTCATGACGGTGCTTGAAGACATTGATAACTCGAGTGCCCATTTAGAAAATTCGATAGATATTGTTCGTTGGAATATCGATAAACTTTATTTAAAAGAGTTAGAAGACAGTGGAGTCGCTATTGTTCCCACCATTTGGAGAGAGTCTTTTGATGCGAATGAAATATCTACGTTCTTCAGTGATTTAGGTGTTGACCAAATTGTATTCAAGCCGAGAATTAGTGCGAATGCAGATAATACCTTCTGGGTCACTAAAACGAACTATAAGTCAAAATTAGCCGATATGGAGAAAGCGTTCGCTACACGTAACTTCATGGTGCAACCGTTTGTGCACAGTGTGATAGAGGAGGGGGAATTCTCTATGTTCTATTTCGATGGACACTATAGCCACGCTATTTTGAAAACACCTAAAAAAGACGATTTTCGCGTTCAAGAAGAGCATGGTGGTCAGTTGCTATCCGTCGAGCCTGAGTCAGAATTATTGCGCTGTGCTAAAGCGTCGCTAGAAGCGATTGACTCGATGCCACTCTACGCTCGTGTTGACTTGGTAAGGTATCAAGACTCCTTTGCTTTGATGGAAGCTGAGCTTATTGAGCCCTCTCTATACTTCAATATGGATGAAAAGTCGGCAGCACGATTTGCTAAAGCATTTGTCGATAAAATGCAGCGAATTACTTTATAAGAATGATGAATGGCGGGTATTGAAGGATTAGTGGTGGTTGAATACTCGCCGATTCTTGGGTAGCTTAATATGTAACAAAATAATAATAAGGGACTATTGTGACGTTAAAAGTACTCGCTACCACATTATCCATACTGCTTGTTGTTGGCTGCGCTTCTACAACAGAAGATGCTACGCCACAAAGTGATTTAATTGTTCTTAAATACTACCCCGACTGTGAATATAAAGTCTTAGGTATGGTCAGTGGCCGAAGCGGTATTGTCGAGGGTGACAAAAACTATAACGAAACCATGCTATATAAGCGTCATGTCAGCTTTAAAGGAGCGAAAGGAACGCCAGAACAAGCGGCTGAACAAGCAAAACAAAGGGCGGAAAAGTTAGGTGCTGATGCCATTGCTATCGTCGAATATAAAGGCAGTAAGCAACGACTTAAACTTGGTAAAGGGCGCGCTGTTGATGCAGAAAAGCATATCATGCGTGCTGAAGCCATAAAATTGTGTGATGACGACGGCATAAAAATTAACGAACCTAATGATCGTATCGTTAAATACAATCAGCATGGTGCAAGAAACCATGGCAAAAAATTTAGCACCCAGATAGCGTTCGACATGCTAAAAGTCGATCAGGCGCAGCAAACAACAAAAGCTGAAGGTTTGTTGAGTGAAAATATCCAGGTAAATGGCAACGTTTTGGGCATGCCATTAGGGATTTCTAAAGCGCAGCTATTGAAGCAGTTAGGTGACCCATCTGCGATCGTCAGTATCGATAAAACCAAACAAGCCTTTTTTTATGGTCGTAAACAGTTGTTTGTTATCAACAACAATAAAGTCGTTGGTTTTCAACGAGCGACATTCTTACTTTCTCCTCATTTGAGTAACCGCATTCCTTACCATGATGAATATGATGAAATGTCATTAACCATCAATGGTGATATTCGGCTAGAGCAATCGCTACCCCGAGTCGCTGAATCACTTAACTTAAAGGCGCCGAAATTGCGTAACGATAAACTGACGCTGCAAAGCCAGACGAAAACCACTCAGCTCAGCTTTATCCGCAAAAGTGGCCTTCACGACAATGTAAATAGTTATACGCTTGACGGTGTTTCAGTATTTATCAAAGGTGAAAAGAATTTTGATTGGACAACGATTGCGAAAGCCAAAAATAAGGCAACTTTCCTCGATCTGAAGCAAGGTATACTGGAAAGCAAGCCAGGCTTACACAAAGCTGATGTGATTGCGGCTTTGGGATTGCCTACGCTATCTATTCAAAAGTCTGATACCAAAGATACCTGGGTGTATGGCGACAATTTAATTGTCGATTTCTTACGGGATGGAATGTTGCGATATACGCTTGAGTCGAGTAAATCTCGTCACAGTAAACCTAAATGCACCCAATGCCTATATTTGGGTCAACCTAAAAGAGAAATACCTAATCAGTACGTAAAAGCGCGCATGCAAAATCAAATAACTGTGGAAAGTAATGGTTTTTCTTATCTGGTCGCGTTTTCAGAGCAGTCACAGCGCATTGATGATATTCAGGTATACGTAAAAACACATTAAGTCAGAGAGGCTTGATTGCATTCAAACCACTGAGGTGAAATTTCCAGTAGGCATAAAAAAGCCCACTCTAAAAGAGTGGGCAAAAGGGTTTTGCGAGGTTCTGGGACTACAGCAATGTCATTTAAAAAAGAGAGCAAATTTTAACTAACACCAGTCCATTTACACGCCGTCAAAGTGTGATACCCCTTACTGGGTCAAGCTTGGGGTATCCGTATGTTTCCACAGAGAGCATTTGTGAAAACAAACTCTTATACCAATTGAATTATATATTTTATCACTCAGCGATATTTAAAAGACTCATAGGCAAGGCATTAATTGCAGATAAGGGTTACTCCCTTGTCAAAATCAATAACGCTGTATATGAGTCTTTTAAAATCGTCCTCGGGAGCTCGTCAGGAAAGTGATAACTTCACAAATTTCTTGGTTGGAGAATAACTACAACGGCATCAATTTGCTTTGTTCTAACTTTCCTGAAGTAGCTCTGAGCTGGTTAAATATTTATATCAATTGGTATTACTTACAGTAAGCAAGGTGCTCAGCCAAAGGGCGACGACGATGAGGGCACACGTGTCGCCACCCTATGGTGAGCTGCTTGGAACTGTATAAATTCCTTTAGAAAGCTACCTGCACACCCGCTGCAAACGAGCGGCCAGACTCTGCAAGATGTTCAAACGAATCATCTTCAGCATGACCAGCAGCACTTGAGTACCTTACGTACTCTTTGTCAAACAAGTTAGTCACAGACAGGTTCACGGTAATATCGTTAGTAACGTCATAGTTCAATAACCAGTCAACTGAACCGTAGCCTGCCACTTCTTTGTTGCCTTCGTTGACCTTATCCATTCTGTCAGCCCAGTTAACAATAAGCTCAGTCGTAAACATTTCGCCTGAGTAACTCATCCCCGCGATACCTGATAAAGGTGAAATTGTGGTGATGTAGTCACCTGTCTCATCGTTTTCACCGTCTTGGTATGATGCATTTGCAAATAATGAAATTTCATTATTGAGGTAGTAGGTAGCGCCAAACTCAGCACCTTTAATCGTCACAGATTCCAAGTTTTGGTATTGGAATGTATCGTGCTGGTATAAGAAGTTACCATTCTCATCGGTCACTCTTTCGCTGCTGATTAGCTCAGTCGTTAAGAAGTTTTCGTACTCGCTGTAGTAAATAGCTGCACTTAAAGCAAAATCGCCTACATGACCACGTAAACCAATTTCAAACGTGTCGCTTTCTTCTGGGTCTAAGTCGTCACTTGGTACGATTTCATAGATGTACTCAGAAGTCGCTTGGTTGTAATGTTCGATATACGCTAAATCATACGCAGGCACTTTAAAGCCTTGACCGTATTGCGCAAATACATTGAACATATCATTCACTTTATAAAGTGCACCAAGATTGAAAGACGTATGATTTTCATCAAACTTTTTAAACGCCGTACCATCCGTCTTTAATGCGCCGTTTGGATCCATTTCGTACATGTCAAAGCGAACACCAGGTGTCACTAGTAACTGACCGTCCATCATGCTAATTTCGTCATTGATGAACAAGCCTGCTCTAAAGGTTTCAGTTTTAGGGAACTTGTCCGTTTCTTCAGGGTAGCCAGGCTTAGGTGTGCCTTCTACTTCATATAATTTAAATTCATGACGCTTCGATTCTGACTCTTCGATATCTAAACCATAACCAAGCGTGTGCATGTTATTCAGTTTAAGTGTCGCGTTAGACAAGAAACCAATCGTCTCTTGTTCATAGCTTGAGTTTTTGAACATATCGCGCATTTCAATAACACCAAACATCGGCGCATTGATATCTAAAAGCGCATACTCTTTGTCAATTTGCTCATTGGTGTTTGAGTATAAGTTCAAGTTAATTCGGTCATAAAAACCATTGTTACTCTCGCCGTGATAGCTCAACTTAAACGACTCTGTTGTTTTTTCCGTTTTTGAATTTTCCGTATCAACAACATAGCCAAATGGTTCTAAGCCACGGAAGTAAGCCAATAGGCCGTTTGCGGTGTCACCTTTGTTTTCTTGTTCCCAAAGGTCAACGGTTAAGCTCACGTAATCGGTATCAGAAAGGTTGTATTTACCTTTGTATAAGATTGAGTAAGACTCAATCGTGAATGGTTCTTCACTCTCTTGGTAGTTTTGTTCTTCTTCACCATCACGCAACGTTGCGTTGAGTAAATGTTCAAAATCACCTTGCTGGACAGCTAATGTGCCACCAATGTTGTATTGGCTGTCAATGTCGCTATAGCCAGCTTTTAAACGGCCACCTACGGTATCACCATCAGCTAAGTAGTCAGACGCATCTTTAGTTGTGAAAACAATAATGCCGCCTAACGCGTCTGAACCGTATAAAGAAGAAGCTGCTCCTTTGGCGACTTCAACTTGTTTTAATGTATCCGTGTCGATAAATCCACGGCCTACAATATCGTTTAAACCATCAGCACCGTAACCTTCATTCATGCGCATACCATCTTTAATGATAAGCACTCGGTCGCCACCCATGCCACGTACATTAAAGTTTTGCGCTTGGCCAACTTTACCTGTGACTTGTACGCTAGGGTCGTATTTAAACAACTGGCTCATGTCTGTAACCACTTGTTTTTCAATCTCTTCTTGACCTATGACTGAAATGCTTCCTGCAACATCTTTAAGGGCTTTCTCACTACGTGAACCACTCACGACAATTGTCTCCATGTCTTGCGCTGTGGCTTCAGGTGCTATGTCGTCTGCAAATGAAAGTGGTGAGGTTAACGCGGTTGCTACCGCACAAGCTAGCACCTTGGGTGTTGGCTTAAACATATTATTCTTTTTCCTACATCTTAAAAAAAGATACCTCAAGGCAAATGTTTTGGGCTAGCTAGGGGGATAGTTCGCCTAAAACATACAACTGCCTTTTCGGTATCACTCGGGCTTCAATCGCCAAGATTGCTCTTGGCATTTTCTAATCGCTTTTTAGAATACACGTAAAAAACTAAAAGTAAACACAAATGAGAATAATTATTATTTGAATTAATTTGGTCGGTAAGATAACATTCTGCTCGCTTGGAATTATGAGGTATCTAATAACAATGAATATTCAATCAATCGAATCGTTAATGGCGCAAGTCTCAGAACTGCTTATGGCGCCTGTCATTCTTACTATCGTGGCATTACTTATCTATGCCGTTTATGCATTAGGGCGCTTTGCTTCGCAGTGGATTGTGCGCAAGAAAAACGCTGTTAGTTACGTAAAACAAGTTAAGGAACAACGAGGCGATTGGGTAGCTGGATACCCTATACATAACTATTTCGTGAGAAACCCAACAGCAAGTGAAGATGAACTTGAAGTGGTTGCACTCAAACAACTAGAAAACCTGCGAATTGTAACGCGTATTTCGCCGATGTTGGGTCTTATTGCCACTATGATCCCTATGGGACCTGCACTGCAAGCGTTAGCAGACGGTAACATTCAAGGGATAAGTGAAAACTTAATCATCGCATTTGCCGCGGTAATCTGGGGCCTTGTTATAGCCTCACTGACTTTCTGGCCTGCATCTGTGAAAAAGCGTTGGTGCGCTAACGAACTCATCAATATTCGTAAAATCAAGGGCGAAGGCTAATGCGATTTCTTGATGAAGATGAAGAACTAAACCCAATTGTTAGTGCGGTAAATTTAGTTGATGTATTTCTTGTGATTATTGCGGCATTGCTTATCGCGCTGGCGCAAAACCCACTCAACGTATTCTCTAGCGATGATGTAACCGTGATTAAAAATGCGGGCAAGCCGAATATGGAAATGATCGTTAAGAAAGGTAAAGAAATTAAACAGTATAAGTCGACCGGCGATATTGGTTCCGGAGAAGGCATGCGCGCTGGTGTGGCTTATAAAATGGCAGATGGCAGTTTTGTCTATGTGCCAGAAGGTGATGAAGCGAAAGCTAATGCCTCTCAAAGCGGAAAGGAACAACAGTAATGTACGGCGATTACAAATATAAATTCGTATTGAGTGCGTCATTTACAAAATATATCTTGCTGGCCTTTATGGTAGTTGCCTTATTAATGATGTTAACCATTGCAAACATTGCTAGTGCAGCTGATAAGCCTCAAGTGTTATTGATGATGTCGTCGCACGCATCAAAACCTAAGGGTGATTTATTACTAGAAATGGCAAAAGATCAGCCATTTGATCTAGTCAGCTATTCGACAAAAGGAAAGTCAGAAGAGGACATAAAAGCCGACTGGGCTAATGCTGATTTAATTCTGCTAGATGGTATAAACCCTGCGTTATCTAAGTTTATGTTTGCTAAATACCAAGGTCATTTATCAGAATTTCCTAATGTGCCGGTTGTGTCTCTTGGTGATTTGTCGAATGACAAAATGAATCAGGGACTATCTGATAAGCAGCGTCAAGCAGTCGGTAGCTACTACAAAAATGCGGGTCGTATTAACTATCGAAATTTGATGGTGTATTTATCAAATGATGTATTTGGCTTGACCAATGACATCGCTAAAAGCCCTGTTGAAGTACCGAATGTCGGCCTATATCACTATGACTTAGCGTCGAGTGACGCGTTTGAAACACAAGTGACCAGTGATGAAGAAGCGTTTTTCGCCTTCTTGTCACCACAAGCTAACCAACCCGTTATTGCCATTGGTATTCACCGAAGTGTTGTTGACTACGAACAACAGCAAATAGTAGATGCCATGATCAAAGGCCTAGAGCAAAAAGGTGCTAAGGCGTTTGGTTTCTTTTTCGAAGGGAATGATGAAGCGCTCAACTATACTGACCTGTTGATGACTAGCGACTTAACTCCAAATGGAGCTTCAGGTCAAGAGCGCGTCCGCGTTGACTTACTGATCAACTACCGCTCACTTCACTACGTTGAAAAACGTCGTGGAGAATTTGAGAAGCTAGGTGTACCAGTGCTTCATGCACTGAACTACACCGAAGGGACTCAAGCGGAATTTGAAGCAGATAACGCGGGTATATCACCTTCATTAACACCGTTCTTCTTGGTTATGCCTGAAGATACGGGGAGCGCCGATCCAACAATAATCGCTGCCAATGACAAAGGTGCTAAAGTCGTTATCGACTATCAATTAAATGCTTTAGTGGAACGTGCGTATAACCATGCGAATCTAGCACACATTGCAAATAGCGATAAAAAAATAGCGACATTTATTTGGAATTATCCTCCAGGTGAAAAGAATATTGGCGCGGCATTTTTAGATGTACCTAGATCCATCGAACAAATCGCACAAGCGATGAAAGCGCAGGGATACAGCATCGATGTTAAAGACGCTGCGTATTTAATTGAATCAGCGGGTAAGCTATTGCGCCCATACTATCGCGGCGAAGATGCGGAAGCGCTTATTGAGCAGGATTTGGCTGAATACATGCCGCTTGAAACTTACACTACGTGGTTCAACGCGTTACCTGATAGCGTGAAAACTCCTATTGTTGAGCGTTGGGGGACACCTGAACAGAGTGGGATGTTACGAGATACGACTGTAAACGGTGAACAGATTAAGGCATTTGTTATTCCACGCATGAATTTGGGCAATATGATTGTTCTACCGCAAGGTGTGCGTGGTGAAACTGCTAAAGAGCACTCTTCGCTTTATCACTCAACAAAAACAGTGATTAATCACAGCTACTTAGCAATATACTTGTTTGCCCGTGAAACCTTTGGCACCGACGCTTACATTCATTTGGGTACGCATGGTTCTCAAGAGTGGTTAACGGGTAAAGAACGCGGGCTGTCAGTCTATGATGCGCCAAGCTTGGCGATTGGCAATAAACCTGTTTTCTATCCTTACATTATCGATAACGTCGGCGAGGCAATGCAGGCAAAACGTCGCGGCCGCGCTACGATGATTAGCCATTTAACACCAGGTTTCGCGAAAGCAGGTCTTTATACCGAAGTCGCTGAACTCAATGAAAAAATAGCTAACTACATGATGCTTGAAGAAGGGCAAACAAAAGCCAATACCAAGGCTGAAATTATTAACATGTCAGAAAGATTAAACATGTTAAATGACTTGTCTTCTGGTCCTAATAAAGTGGAGAAAGCGACATTTGAGCAAGATTTTGATAATCAAATTGCCAAAGTACAAGATCACTTAAATGCGCTGGCACAAATGAGTCAGCCATTAGGTATCCATACTTTTGGTCAGTTGCCGAAAGATGCACACCTATATACAACGATGTTGCAAATGCTGGGTGATGATTTCACTAAACGAGCTGCTATTTTTGAGCAAGAAAATGGCATGTCACTTAACGAAGCAGAGCAGTTTGATGAGCGTAACGTCCGTAATTTGGAAGCGCTTGAAGGCTACCAATTATTAGATGCATTTATACAAACACCTGAAATAGTGAGCGAGTTAGACGAACAATTAACGGCTGATTTAGCATTGGCACAAGAGTATTGGGATAACTTCCAAGGCATTGCAGAGATCACAAATTTATTGTCTGCGTTGGAAGGTAACTATATTCCTGTGAGTTATGGTGGTGACCCTATCCGTAATCCACAAGCTGCGCCTACAGGTCGCAATTTAATTGGCTTTAACCCAGCGAAAGTACCGTCAAAGGAAGCCTATGAAGCGGGTGTTACTTTGATGAACCAAACCATTGATGCGTACGTTCAAAAGCACGGCAAGTACCCTGAAAAACTGGCGTTCTCGTTGTGGTCGCTTGAGACGATGCGTCATCAAGGGGCACTTGAAGCACAAATTCTTCACGCGCTTGGCTTAAAGCCAAAGTGGAATCGTCAAGGAAATGTGGTGGATACAGAAGTCATTCCGATGAGTGAATTGAAGCGTCCACGCATTGATGTGGTAATTTCAGCGACGGGTTTATATCGTGATGCTTTCCCAAATGTCATGTTATGGATGGCGAAGGCGATTGATAAAGTAGCGAAGATGAAGGAAGAAAATAACTTTGTTTATCGCCATGCTAATGCACTTCGTACTGAATTACTTGAGCAAGGTAAAACAGAAGAAGACGCTGATTACTTATCCTCTATTCGTATTTTCTCTAACGAAACGGGGAACTACGGTACCGGTTTAGCAGCTAGTTCGTTAGCGTCTGACACATGGGAAACCGATGATAAATTGGCAAATCTTTATCTAGATCGTATGGGTTATGCGTTTGGTCATGACGAAAAACGTTGGTCTGAAAACGTGGGTGATGTTTTTGGTGAAGGAGAAGGGCTATACAACAAAGTATTGTCTGGCACAGATGGCGTTATTTTCTCTCGTTCAACCAATCTTTACGCATTAATGACCAATGATGACCCGTTTCAGTATTTTGGTGGTATTGGTTTAGCGGTGCGTCATTTGGATGGCGAAACGCCTGAAATGTACGTATCGAATTTACGTAAGAAAGATCAGCTGAAAACACAGACATTAGATGAGTTTGTTAACCAAGAAATGCGCAGCCGTTACTTCCATCCTCGATGGATAAAAGCGATGCAAGATTCTGGCTATGCAGGTGCAACTGCTATCTTAGACCGCATGAACAACATGTGGGGCTGGGAAGTGATGACGCCTGAAGCAATACGTGATGACCAGTGGCAAGAATTTTTTGAAGTATACGTAGAAGACAAGTACCAAATGGACATGCGTGAATTCTTCGAACAGGCCAATCCGGAAAGCTTAGCGCAAATTCTAGAACGTATGATTGAAGCCGTACGCAAAGGGTATTGGCAAGCTGACCAAGAAACCTTGAAAAAAATGGTCGAAACCTACACAGAAATTGCTGCTGAATTTGACGTTGCCACAGACAATGAAAAATTCAATGAGTACATGGATGCAACGGCAGCAGGCTTTGGTTTAGCACCTCTTTCCCGAGCATTAGCTGAAGCACTTGCACAACCGACCAACCCGCAGACGGCACAAGCAACTCAACAGGTCAGTGGCCAAAAGTTGGAAGAGCAAGCGCAAACCGATCCAGTAGAAACTGATTACACGGCATTCTGGTGGTTGTTGGCTATTTTCTTAGCCGGTGGTATTCATCAGTGGGCAGAGCGCAAGCCAAAAGGACTAGCGCCTGTGATAGCTGCACAGGAGCCTATAAAAAAGGCTGCGTAAACGTTGTGACGTAAGCCATATACATGGCTTTATGGCGCTTGAGTTCACTTTCTTTCGAAAGCGCTCAAGCGCCTTTCTTTTTTCAGTGTTAGCGTGTTTTGGGAGTAATGTAATTTAGTTTTCAAACGTAATAAGTTTGCTAATTATTTACGCAATATTTCATAAGCTTACTACACTTATTTTTAGGTAAGAAAAATAAGGAAAGGGTATGAAAAAACTAGGAATTATTGCGTTTAGTGTAATGTTGGCAGCATGTGCCAGTGCACCGAGCTGGAAAGGCATGTCTGAGTCAGAAATTGCCGCCTGGAAGGATATGGGCGTGACGGTCGAACAAGTGGGGGCATATGTTAAAGCTGGCTTATCGCACCCACAGGTTCAGGAATGGCTTACCAATGGCTTTACTGAGCAAAAATCTATTTTGGCATGGTCGGGTGCTAATTTTAAGCCAGAGCAAGCCGCAAGTTGGCGTGATGTTAACTTCAACTTGGAAGATGCAATGGCTTGGGCGGCTGAGAAGTTCACACCAGCCGACGCTAAGGCGTGGCGCGATGGTGGCTTTGAATTGGAAGACGCTCTTGATAATAGGGAAAAAGGGTTACAGCCTGTTAAATAGCAGCAGAATATGACAAATGTTATTGTCAAATCAAAGCGTTTTAGTGTCGATTGTATTTACAATGATCATTAGTTGAGTCATTTCAATTTATCTAACTTGTTGTAAATGTTTGTTTAAACTTCTCGGTACTAAACTTGCTTTAATTTTTACATAAATTTAACAGTAGTACATTGACGGAGTAAGTATGAAATTAATACGGAAAATTGCAGCAGTAGCGGCTATTTCGCTTGCAACCTCTTCTACAGCGTTTGCTGGTATGTTTAACATATCAATCGTTAATGGGGCTGGCTTAACGGCTAGTCAAGTCGCCATTTTCGATTCAGCTATTGCTACTTGGGAAAGTTTTCTTATCGGCACGCAAGACGATATCGACGTTAACTTGGTTATTGATGCGTCAGCACCCAATATTGATGGCCCTGGCGGTATTTTAGGTCAAGCAGGTCCAACGAATGGTGTACTTGGCACTAATTATCTTTATGCCACTGATGGTATTATGGAATTTGATTCTGCCGATGCACAGGCGTTAGAAAATATTGGCGCATTTGATGATGTTATTCTTCATGAAATGGCCCATGTTATAGGCTTTGGTACGCTTTGGACCATCGGTGAATTTTTCCCAGGATATCAAGATGTGTATAACAATGGTTCTGGCCAGTATACCGG
Source organism: Thalassotalea euphylliae (assembly GCF_042682785.1). GTDB lineage: Bacteria > Pseudomonadota > Gammaproteobacteria > Enterobacterales > Alteromonadaceae > Thalassotalea_F > Thalassotalea_F euphylliae. The sequence continues at coordinate 486,652 of NZ_JBHUIB010000012.1, forward strand.
CCAATACGGTCTGGAAATGTATCGTGAAGAATTTGACCCTTTTGCGAATTTTGTTCCCGTTGAGCTAGATGGAGGGCCAGGTACTGCTAATGGCCACTGGGATGAAGATTGGCTAGGCGGTGCAGGAGACTTAATGACTGGCTTTTTGGATATTCCAAATTACATCACTAACACGACACTAGCGTCTTTTGCAGATATTGGTTTTGTGGTTAGGTTACCAGACGGGCGTATCATTGGAGGCGTCGAAATACCTTCTCCCCCAACGGTTGTTTTACTGTTAACAAGTTTGTTGTTCTTCACAAGAAAACGTTCCTAACATCATGTTGAGAAAAAGGCACCTCTAGGGTGCCTTTTTATTATTTTACTGTTATTTACCCTTCCATTTGTTCTAATTCTTTGCCTTTGGTTTCGTATACCGCTTTGGCGACAAACGCTACAGATATAAAAGCGCATAAGGTATAGAAGCCGTAGGCTGCAGCCAAGCCTGCGCTAGCCAACATCATTGGGAAGGTCATGGTAATGGCAAAGTTAGATAGCCATTGTGCGAGCCCTGCAATGGCTAACCCAGACCCTCTAAGCTGATTAGGGAACATCTCTCCTAGCATGACCCACATCACAGGGCCCCATGACATGTTAAAGAAGAACACATAAACGTTTGCTGCAATCAATGCAAATGTTCCCATGCTTCCGAGTGTAAGGGTGCCGTCAGTATCTGTGCCAGCATTTGCAAAAGCGCTTACTAACCCTAATAGCGATAGCGCCATGCCAATCGAACCAATCATTAAAAATGGTTTTCGACCTATTTTATCTATGAAATACATAGTAATAGCGCAAGCAGCTATACTTACTGCGCCACTTATAATATTAATCAACAGCGCATCTGCTTCTGAGAAGCCAACCGCTTGCCAGAGTACTGCACCGTAATAGAAAACGACATTGATACCTACGAGTTGTTGAAAGGTTGCGAGGCCTATACCAACCCAGACAATAGGTCTAACTTTACCTGATTCACTCTCTAGCAGATCGCTTAATTTAGGTTGGTGATGATCTTTAGCAAGTGACGAATCTATTGCCTGAAATCGTCTTGAAGCATCTTCTTTGCCGTACAATCTAGCCAACACATTCGTTGCCTTTTCTTGTTGTTGTGATATCACCAGATAACGAGGACTTTCAGGAATAAAAAATAATAAAATAAAGAATAAGGTCGCCGGAATGAGTTCCATCCAGAACATCCATCGCCATGCTTCGAATCCTAACCAAAATTCTGCGGTAGACGCTCCTGCGACACTAGCTATCCAATAATTGCTGACAAATGCGATGAAGAGCCCAGATATGATCGCTATTTGCTGAATGGTGGTCAGTGTGCCGCGCAGTCGAGCAGGCGCTATTTCACTGATGTAGGCAGGGGCTAAAACTGATGCTGCACCCACTGCGATACCGCCAATGATGCGAAACATGACGAAGCTAGTCGACGTACTTGCAATGCCAGATCCCCATGCACTGATAATGAAAAATACTGCGGTAACGATCAGCAGTGATTTTCGTCCATACTTATCAGCTAAACGTCCAGCAAAAAAAGCTCCGACGGCGCAACCCAATAACATACTGGCAACATTGAAACCTGTACCAATATCATCAGAATTAAATGCTGTAACCAGGCCATCTACTGTGCCATTAATAACTCCGCTGTCAAAGCCAAACAAAAAGCCGCCAATGGTGGCAACACAACTGATGAGCACGATAAACAACATGTTTTCCTGCACTGCTGAATTTGAATCTGGATGAGTCAAACCTTCCCCCGAAAATAGTTATTATTATTGCTTATTAATATATAGACGTAGCGTTCGCAAAAAACCGCTATATTTCTTTACCTTACCGCTAATATTAGGTGCACTGCCAAATTGAATACGTATGTATATTCTTTCACTTACGTTTCAACCAGACCTTCTTTTGAACTTAGTGCAAAGCGTAAAGGAAGGAAAGTGTCAATGACGAAATAAAGCAGTATATGCGGACGTAGCTAGCCATTAAATAAGCTTGACTTTGATAGCATTGAGCGAGAGTCTAATGCAAAAGTGATGAAGTATTGTATATTTACTTCTGCGATAAGTGGTTTATAAACCACAGGAATTTGTTGGAATTTAGTATGGATTTACGATCCTTTGTACTTTGTAACGCCTCTGGTGACGAAGTTTGTATCTCTAATTATGGTGCTAGGTTACTCCAGTGGCATACTGAACTGGATAACGAAACACGCAATATCATTTTAGGTTATTCCAATCTAAGCGATTATCAGAATGACCCATTCTATCATGGCGCTATTGTTGGACCTTATGCTAATCGTATTGGTGATGCTGCTTTTACTATCGATGATCAAAAGTTTTCGTTGCAAGCCAATGAGGGAAAGCATCACTTACATGGCGGTGCGGACAGTGTCAGTGATATGTATTGGGAAATCGTTGCTCAAGAAGAGCAAGTACTTACGTTAAAGTGTGAATTGCCAGACGGCTTTAATGGCTATCCAGGTAATATGCATTTTTGGGTGACATATCATTTGAACAACGACAGCTCACTTGATATCGACATTAAAGTGACAACAGACAAACCAACGGTAATTGGCCCAACAACCCACCCGTATTTTAATCTCGCTGGTATAGATAATTCAGCTGTAGGTCATATGTTGCAAGTATTCGCCGATAACTATACCGAAGTTGATACAGCAAATATTCCTACCGGTGAAGTCATACCGGTTGAGGGTTCAAAAATGGACTTTCGCCAGCCAATGACATTATCAGGAGAGGTCGGCAGTACAGACTTAGATCATAACTTTGTTGTGCGTCAGAAAAATGGTGATGCGCAGGCGATATTAATAAGTCCTGATAAAAAGCTGCAACTCCATGTATCCAGCGGTTACCCAGGGCTCCAAATTTATACAGGTAAATTTTTGTCGGGTAAGTTTGAAAGCTCAAGTGGTATTTGTATGGAGCCACAGTTTTATCCAAATAGTCCAAATGTTGATAGCTTTCCCTTCTACTTAACCACTCCTGAAGAGCCTTTTAGTATGCGAATAAGCTATAAGCTGTTGAAAAAATTACAATTAGAAAACTAGTGTTAAGGATCGCTGCCTTCGAGGTTAACGATTATCTTCGAAGGAAGTGTTGCCGTTGCTGTGCTGTCAACTTCTCGATGGCATAGCGCAACATTGTTCTGGGCATTATCGTATAGTGCTTATCCAAATAGTCGAGTAATGTTTCTTGGTTTCTATTACCGACCTCTCTTAACATCCAGCCAGTGGCTTTGTGTATTAAATCTTCCTTATCCTTCAGAAGTTCAGTCGATATTGCCAAGGTATCACTAAAGTCATTTAATTTGATAAAGTGCAACGTTGAGATGATTGCTATTCGCCGGTACCAAAGGTTGTCGTGCTTTGCCCATTGATAAAGTAGTGTTCTGTCTTTATCTGCTAGGTATTCGCCAACGATAACGTGACAAGAACTGTCAACCAAGTCCCAGTTATTAATGTAACCTAAATGCGTTAAGTAAATTTCATAGATCTGCTCTCGCTCCAGACTTCTTTTGGGTTTGAATCGAGCAACAAGTAGTAACAAGGCGAACAACCGAATTTCATGAATATCATGTTTTAAAAGCTGTGAGACTTGGTCAAGCGGCAGGGTTTTGTATAGCTTTATCTGTTTTCTAATAACCGGAACACGAATACCGATAAAGCGATCTCCTTCGCCATATTCTCCCTTACCTGTTTTAAAGAAACGCATTGAATGCTTGGCGATATCAGAATCGCCCAGCGCCTCTAAGCTTGAAATAACGTCATCAGCTGTCATCATGGTTAATGGTTACTCGCCATGGTGGGTTTACTCTATTGTCACCTGCATAATACAGCTTTAGCTTATTGCCGCTTGGGTCATGAACAATGGCCTCTCGCCAAAGGTAGCTCTCGTCCTTTGGCATTTGTGTGATTTCAATTCCTCTCGCTATTAAAGTATTCACCCAATCATCGAGATGCTCTGTTTCAAAATACACAACTACACCATGTTCGTTGGCATCATCTGTTAACGACAAAGAAAAGGTGCTATCACCTTCTGGGCAGTGAAACCGTGCGTAATGGGAAGTATCTACAATTTGCGTAAAGCCCAGCGTTAAATAAAAGGTGCAAGCGGCACTCATATCATTAACGGGCAAGGTGACTTGATTTAAATTCATAAGCTATATGTATAGGCTACGGAAGCCCACACACTAACTTACTTATTGGGAAATATCGATACTATTTACTGTAGAGTCGTTTACCGTAGAGCCGTCGAATTGCAGTGACTATTCCACCTGCGATTGCGCCGACAGCCAAGCCGAGGGCAATGCCCATGGAGAGGTTATTGATACTTGAGCCAAAGGTAACACCTATAGCGATACCGCCCGCAATGAACATGCTATGAGTAATAAAATTCTCAGGGTTTTCTACTTTGTACTTAGCGCGCTCTAATTTTGCCTTATTCATCTTTCAATCCTTTACGTTTCAAGAAAAGAATGAGTGACAACAAGATTAACTCAGGCTTATTGTAGCTAAATTAGCCTAACTTACCAGTACTTGTGATATACGCGTTTTAGAGTCTTCACTATAGAGACGTTTGACTAGGCAGTAATATGCATTACTGTGAACGGTAAACAATGGATGTATTTTTTAATGGGATATTTACTGTATGAGTTAGATGACGGTTGTTATCCACCAAACTTGCTTTACAAATGCCGCGGATAGCACCAGACCTATGCTCAGAAATATCCCACCTAGCACACGATTAAGAAAAGTCGTTTCATACAAAAAAATAACAAACGCTGCGCCACAGTTAGACAATATCCCCATCACGACAATACCCGTCGGGAATATACCTTGTTCGGCTGATATGATCCCAGAACCATAACCAAGTAATAACGATGTTATAGCAATGCCATAAAGCCTGAATATGAGAGGGTTATTGGTTTCAAAACCGCTAAGTTTCTCAAGTTTATGGTGTGGAACAAACAAGAAGGGGATGGACACAGCAATGATGGTGACCACGATTTTTATGATGATGAGCAGTGTCAGAGCAGTCAATTGATTTCCTTATTCTTATTATTCCGTTAAGACTGTTTACTCACGTATACTTTCTTCGACATCGATGTCGTCACGATTCGCTAAAATAGCGATAAAAATTAACCCAACAGGCGGTATCATCGAGAGAGCGGTACCAACCACCATTGTCAATAATGGGTTTTCAGACTTTTTACGTCCAAGATAATAGCTAAAGGCGCCCATAAACAACATAAATAACAACAACGTTGGGCCGTATAAACTCGCGTTAAAGTTCATGGGGAAATCCCTCTGGTGTTCATTTTTCAATGTGTATTGAGAATGACTATACAATTCCACTATGACCTAACTGAACTATTGATGCAACTAGAATTGTTTAAAAAACACTCTTGAAACAAGGTGTTAAATCATTTGCTGATGGACAAGTATCAGATTTTATAAAGTATTGAAGGAAATAATAATAAAGACAAGTTTGCACGCTAGAGTAATGAACAAACTTTAAGGAACAGAAAAGTATTCTAGGACTACTTATGGAGGGAGTGAACACATTGACTAGTTTTGCTATTTTAAATCAATGTGTTCAAGCTTTAGCTTTATTGTTGTTTAGCTAGTAGATGTTTGACAGGTCTTTTTTACACAGCATAGCTTGTAGTTATTTACGTGGCTGTATGAGACAAACAATGCACCGATAATAGTTGCAATCTTTTCACCAGTTTCACCCAAAATATCGTGGCCTATTGTTGCTGCAAGTAACAAAATAACAAAACCGATGATGCTATGCGTGATAACTCGCCATTGCTTGTGCTTTTTGAAGCCTAAACTCAACGCTATAATGCTAACAGGTAATACTGCTGCCAGAAGCATTAAATGAAATTCTTCACCCATGATTGGCAAAGACGCTAGCGCAGGAACAACAAGTGCAAACGGCACTAACAAACAATGAATAACACAAGCAAAAGACAGACAAATAGCCGATTTATCCATCAGCCCCTGAATTCTTTCCATAATTACAAATAATTCTTACTTCGAAATTGGAGTGTAACAATATCACAAAATGGTTATGTGAAACTAGGTTTAGCGTCCACTGTTTTTTGTGTTTTTAACCCAAACATGACTCGTATCACCCAATTACCCTTGCCAATCGCAAGACAAAGCGCCATACATACGAACATTGAAGCTATCGTTAAACACATCGCTTTGAGGAAAATAGAGCTTTGCCACTTTACGATGTAAAAGGCAAAGGCAACAATAACGGTTTGATGGACAATGTAGAAAGGGTAAATTAGCTCGTTAGTTTTCCTTAACCATTTGGGGGAATGCGATAAATACGCTTGTCCGTAGCCCAACATCACGAGCAGCGCGCTCCATGAAACTAAACAGCCGACAGCAACCCATATTTGTCGTCTAATCGGTAGTGATAGGTAAGGACTGTAATCAGGAATATAAAATCCATAAAAAATAACGGTTGCGACCAATAACCAATATAAATTTGTTCTTCGATGCATTGCTAAAGCAAGCCAAGCAGCTTTGTTTCGGATAAGCCACATACCTGCAAGAAAGAAAAAAAGAAAGTAACTGACTTGTGAAATGTTACCGAGACTATTGTCGTAAGAGGCGTTAATCCACTTGGTCACGCATCGAACAATAACCAGTAGAACCACCAATAAAAACAAACCGTGTTTATAGCTGCTCAGCCGAGTCAGTGATGATTGTAACTGACTACACAATTTACTACTGAACAATGTGTTTATCACTGGTGCTAGTAGCATGAATACCAGTAAAAACTCGATAAACCAAAGATGGTTAGGACTAAAGGCCAATAGTCGCTGAGAGTAGGCATCAATAAGCGATGTATATTGCGCAATGTGCTCAAAATAATGTTGCGGTGGCACGATGATCATCATTGCGACAACAAAAGGAATGAAAAGCCGTTTTAATTTCGCGGATAAAAAACCTTTCCATGATTGCTTTCGAAGTAACAAAGCACTGCCGACACCAGCAATGAAAAACAAAGTTTGTAAGCGAACCTGCTCGAAGTAAACCATGATGTCATCGAGCAACTTACTCGACTCTGCATTCATGATATGCCAGCCATCTCCATTAAAGGGCATAAAACAATGATGAAGAAAAACAGCGAAAATTAAAACAACTCTTAGCCAGTCTAATTCAACATATCTTGTTTCTATCATCTTTCATCCTTGAACTATGTATCATTATCCTTGCCACAATCGAGCGTGATTAAATACCTTGTTCTATTTTCAAATAACGACTTCGACCAATCGTGACATAGTAGAGTGGTAAAAAAAGAGATTTAAAGAAGTGGTCAGCGAATGAATTTCGAATGGTGATCTGATTAAACAATAAGTCGTCGGGGTTAAGCTTTGCGCTGGTTCGCCAATTTAATCGAGCTTGTAGGGTTTGCGTTTTCTCTGGAATGTGGATTAGCTGTTTTTCCCCACTTTTAATAACAGCCACTTTTTGACCGTCAGCAAAGAGCGTGTACTCTTTGGCAACGTCATAAGACTGTTTAGGGCGAAAAACTTCAATGTACATGGTCTTCCTAACAACTCACATTATCTGCGAATTGACGACTTTTTAATAACTTACGATTAAATCTGTAAACCATCAATATATCTATAAAAAGGCTGAATTGTAAACGTTGAACTTTATTTTAGTGTCCGAATATTACGGAATATAAAAACACGCTACTTTATTATCGGGTAACACGACTATTTGTTGAGTAATAGCAAATTCACTGTTTGTCACATAGCCGCAGTTGCCTATCAAGGTTTCGCCATTGCTCAACGATATGATATACCGGTAACTTCCGTCAGCCTGATTGCTTGAGCGTAAAATCGTTATAGATTCACCGGCACCGATACGATCAAAAGATAAAGTATTACTGGGCAAATAGACTTTAGCGCTCTCTATGACACTTGTCCCTTGGTTTTTTAAGGTGACTTTGGGTGATAACCACTCGGTGGTGCGATAGAAACCAAAAATAAGGGCGGTAAGTGAAATGATGAGTAATGCGACAAAAGATGGTTTCATGTAACTCAACTTAACAGCAGTAAACTAACTAACGCGGCACTTATGCAGTAGTAGAGCATAGCTGGTAGCGTTAGGCGAATGATTTGCCCTTCTTTACCCACTAAACCGACAACCGATGCGGCAGCTACGACGTTAACGACACAAATCATGTTACCAGCATTCGCGCCAATCATTTGTAATGCAAGAATAGATTGTGCATCAAGTCCTGCTTGTGTTGCTGTATTCCACTGAAACTGCGCGAACATCATATTAGAAAACGTTGCTGACCCTGCAATGAAAGAGCCTAGCGCGCCAACAAAAGGGGCTACAAATATCCAAGCGTTGGCTAAATGGGTGGCGGCAAGTTCAGCCAGTGCGACAGGCATTGCTGGCAAGCCACTTGTATTAACATCAGAGTTGAGAAAAATTCGCACCATGGGTACCGATGCTGCCAAAGCAATAACCGTTGGCAACAATGAGGCGGCTGAGCTCTTCCAAACGGTGATGGCTTTATTTTTAGGGATACGGTGAAGAAATACAGTGATGAGGGCAACGAGCAAAAACAGAGTACCAGGAATATACAAGGGCTGTAGGTTGGCAGATAGATCTGAAGCTAGAATATCTTGCCAAATAAAATTGACAGAGAGCAAAGCGTTTTTCAGCGGTAAATAGTCGAGTCGTGTTAGCACTAATAGTAAGGCAACCAAAACATACGGGAGCCAAGCAGAATAAAGATTCAGCAAGCGAGTGCTAGCATCCGCCGGTTGGTGAAAAGCTGGGGTATCTGCCTCCTGAAAATCCCACCGTTGTTTTGGGGTTAACCACTTTTTCTGCGCGGCAACAATGCAAATAGCCAATCCAATGAGGCCGCCAAAAATAGACGGAAACTCAGGCCCAAGTAGTACAGCTACGGCGTACGCTGGTAAGGTAAAAGAAAAGCCAGCAAGCAGCGCAAAGGGCCAAATAGCAAGCCCTGCTTTTATCGACCGTTGAGCTCCAATACCAAATTGTGAAGTCATGATACAAACAATAACCAAGGGCAAAAAGCTAGCAGCGATGAGGTCAATAGTTACAGCTTTTACAGCGATTGCTTGAATACCTGACTCTGTTATCGAGTTGAGCCCTTGGCCTAAACCCACGACAACAGGCGTACCTACAGCGCCAAATGAAACGGCGGCACTATCTGCAATGAGTGCCACAACTACCGCGGCGAGTGGCGGAAAACCTAGCGCGACAAGCAAGGGGGCACATATGGCAGCAGGCGTACCGAACCCAGACGCCCCCTCCAGAAAAGAGCCAAACAACCACGCAACAATAATGGCTTGAATGCGTCGGTCGTCATTAATATTGGTGAAACCAGCGCGAATAACGCTAATGGCACCTGATGCCTTCAAAGTATTGAGCAATGTGATAGCGCCAAAGACAATGATCAGTATGCCTGTAGCTATCACTAGTCCCTGCAATACCGATGCAGCGATATGGCTGAATGATATTTTCCAGATAAAAGCGCTCGATATCACTGTTAACAGCAGTGATAAAGGCATGGCTTTAGTTGCTGGCAGACGCATAATCACCAAGAAAAGCATAATGGCTAATACTGGTGTTAATGAGGTGAACAGCTCAGCTATGTTCATTCTATGCATCCAATCATGTGAATTGCTGGTGTGGTCAATGTATATCAGTTAAATGACAGCTTTTATTAATGTACACAAACAAAAAATATTCACTTACATTAGTCAGATATACAAAGTTTGTTAATACCGCACTATATTGAGAATGACGATGTATATATCAGCGCCAGTTACAGCTCTTTGACCATAAAATATTTGCAGCCTTTTTTTGGGTAACCTTCTTGCACCCATTGAGTCACATAGCCATATTTTTGATAGAAAGGCATCGCTTGAAAATTAAGTGTATCTAGCAGGCAGCGTTTACAGCCTCGCTCTCTTCCTGCTTGCTCAACTTTCTCTAGAATTTGAGAACCAATGTTTTGGCCTCTAAGTTCATCAGACACCCACAGGGTATCGAGCAGTAACCAGTCGCCGAAACTGCGCGCGGCGGCGCCAGCGATAACATCACCTTGGTCATTTTTTATTTGCACAGCAAGAGGCAAGCGCTCGCTCACTTCCCAGTGTTGCCAATTGTATTCTGCAATTTTCTTATCCAAAAAGTCGATTAATGACTGATCAGGATTTTCTAGTAATTCGATGTCCATATTATCTCCATGTAATAAGTGGTAGAAAGTTTCCCTTCTCTGATATCAATAGTAACCGCCAATAGCAGATTATTTGCCTTGTCGGTTTCATTAATTATCAATATCTTATATGTATGACAAACGATGAGTTATCAACTGGCGGCATGAAATAAATTATGTTGAATTGGGGAATAATTAGTGCTGGCCGTATTTGTCAGCAATTTGCTGCAGATATGGAATATGTAAGCAATGGCACAGTAAAAGCGGTGGCTGCGAGAAACCTTGATGATGCTAAGGCATTTGCAGATAAATATTCCATTGAGCGTGCATATGGCAGTTATCAGCAGCTTTTTAACGATTCAGGTATCGACATTGTCTATATCGGCACGCCTCATACGTTCCATTTCGAGCAAGCAAAAGCGGCAATGTTAGCTGGTAAGCATGTGGTCTGCGAGAAGCCTATTACCGTTGGCTCGTCAGAGATGAAAGCTTTGTCTTTACTTGCGAAAGAGCAGGGTGTTTATTTACTTGAAGCGATGTGGACGTATTTTCTTCCCGCTATTCAAAAAGCAAAGCAATGGATTGATGAGGGGCGAATAGGAGAGATTAAGCATATCAAAGCGGACTTTGGCTACCCCATGGCCTATGACCCCAATACACGTGTTTATAATAAAAGTTTAGCGGGTGGTTGTTTACTCGATATGGGGATATACCCCATCGCCTTTGCTAACTTGTTTCTCAAGGCGCCTATTCAATTTGAGTACGTGAATGCAGAACTTGCGCCTAATGGCGTTGATAATGATGTGTTAATGCTAGGCAAGAGTGATGATGTCAAAGCAACGTTAGCGACCTCATTTCAATGCAAGCTCAATAATTATGGCTATGTTATTGGCGATAAGGGTTATATCGCCATCCATGACTTTTGGCGCGCCAATAGCTGCTCGCTGTTCGAAGGTGAGCAAGAGATTGAACGCTTTGAAGATAACCGGCAATCAATAGGTCTTAACTTTGAAGCACAAGCAGCAGGTGAGGACATACTTGCAGGCAAACTGGAATCTCCAATTGTCTCACACCAACAAAGTTTGAACTTTCAACAGCAAATGGAGCAGGTCAAAGCCCTGTTTTGAGCGCTGGTTCTCGTGTGCTCTATGCCGCTGCCACATCAGGCCGAACATTATTTTATCCAGATGTGAGCAGCACCTGATGTATCAGGCAGATATAAAATTGCCATGAAAACCTAGTGGCAAATGATAAGGCAACCAAGCTCTGGCAATCGGGCCATCAGCAACATTCGTCATGTTGAAAATATTCAAGCACGTACGTTTTGTAGGTACATGCAGTGCAGTGCCAATCAAATAGCCTTTGCCTTCTTTTCCCGTTGGACAAATGGGAATATGTTCTTCAACGAGATAATCCGACCCATATTCAAATTGGCTGGTGGTATCACGCTGTAAATCTCTTGCCACGACGCTATCGCTCCAAAGGCTATGTTCTTTGCATGACAAATGAAACAAGAAACGATTCTGTATACCCGTCAAGTGATTGCACACACGCGGAAACTCACTAATTTCCGGGAAAGTGTGTTGTGAGACTTGACCGTTATTATGTAAGGTAAACCACGTTGTATAAGCGTTCGTTCGGTGTTTGACTTTCTTGCCTAACATCACATCAGACAGTTCGTGCAAAACACCAACATCGCTGTAAAGGCTCGCATCAAAGTGAATGTTTTTTTGCTTATCCTGCCACGCATTGCCGAAGTGAAAAACAAAGCCAGGTGGTAACTCATATTGCTTCGCAACTTCTAACGTATTTTTATCCAATACAAGCACTTGCATAGGCAGTTTGTTATCCATACCTATGCTATTGAACAGTCCTTGTTTGTGACGGTGACGAATGAGAGAAGGGAGCACAATAAGCACGTAATCTTTTGTGATTAAAAAGTCATGTAACATCCCACCTTTGTAGTTACTTGGCACGAGTCGCATGTTTTTCAATCGACCTTTTGGAGAAAGGTGGTAAACAATAATATGACCGCTCGAATTTGCACCGAAGTTCCAAATATCGCCATTAGGATCAATTTTGGGGTGTGCTGAAAAAGGAAGATTTTTTAACTGATTGCCAAAGGATGTGCCTTCACCTAAATTGACTTGGCGTTTATACGCTAATGATTCAGCATCTATTTCTGTCGCTGAACCACCTTCCCATAACGCCCATAAATCACCATTAACAGGAATAATATTAGTATTCGCTACATTGACTTGGTCGGCATTAGAAACCCCTAAGCTACCCTTAATTCTTGTATCGGGTCCTGAAAATAAAAAACGACCTGCTTTTTCTTCTTGCACAAATTTGGGGGTTTGTAAGAACTTCCCTTGATGCACAATGTTGCCGTCCGCAATCTGAAATTGCTGCACCATGCCGTCACCTTCAAACAGATGACGATAACGCTGATCGCCTCGCTCATGTTTTGCAGGGCCATTTCTGACGAACATACCTTTTAAGTCGGTCGGTATCTTGCCTTCTATGGCGAGTTTCTTAGGAGCAAAATCACCCTCGACATTAGCAAAACCAATATATGCTGGGTCCTTTGCGAGCGCTTGGTTGAATAGCGTTTTGACATTAACGGCAGTGGAATTACCTAATTGTGCGAGCGCAGACATAGGTAAGGCACTTGTTATTCCCATAGCAGCTAGGCTTTTTACAAAATCACGACGTTGCATAACAATAACTCCGCTTAGTAAATAACGTTTGTTTGATTGGTGACTGACGTTTGGCTTTCATCTAACGTAAACTTTATTTGCTCATAGATTACTGGACCAAAATTTGGACGGGCATTATTGGAAAAACCGTATCCTTCGGTCGGCAAACCGAACAGGTTGGTCTCCAGTTCGCCGTTGTCGTTTTGATCATGAAAGAAGCGAATAGCGTATTCACCAGCTTCCAAATTATTGAAACTGACTATTGCCTCACTTTCTTTTGGCGCCACAATTGTTGCTGCTTCTGGCTTATTGTTTTTATAACCGTCTTCACCTTTGAATAGTTGGATATAAATTTTTCCGTTAACACTGTTGTCTTGCGAAACTTGTATGCCTTGAATATGAAAATCTATCTGCTTGGCATTAGCGTGACCTGCAAAAGTGATAGCTGTTAATAGTGTGATAAGTGAAGGTTTTGTAATAGACATAGTGTCTCTCCTCAATGTTCGTTTAATTTGTTAATTGGCATGTTTGCCTTGTGTTGAACTCAAGATAGAATGTGCATCTGACGACAGACAACTAAGACTTCGTGAAGTTGTCACAAAACTTCGTAAATGAAACAAAAAAGGATGCGTGCCCATTGGCGAATCGTGAAATTGACAATAAAAAACAAACAATTAGCGAAATTCTGAAAGTCAAAGAACGGATTAAGAATGTCGTTTTAGTGACGATTGTTGGTGTTGTTTTAGGTTTTCTAGCGCCATTTGGGATGGACCAAATATCATCATTACTGTCGGTGAGTTATTGGGTGCTGACTTGCCTTGTTGGCTATGGAATTTATGCGCCAACAATCGCTATTATTGAATCAACACTTTCACCTTATGTTAAGCGGCAGTGGCACCGAGTAGCTATTGGTGCTTTTGTCGCGAGCGCTCTTATGAGTTTCGCAGTTCCTCTAATTACCTGGTTGTTTTTTCGGGTTGATATCCATTTGATGGCATCATTTGGTGAGGTGTTTCCCAAAACACTTTTGATTGGCGGCGTGATCACTATTATTACTATGGTGCGTGATCATATCGACCAGCAGTCCTTAGCATTGGAAGAGTCAAAGCAGGCGTTAGAAACGACACAGCAATCAACGCAACAACTTGTTGACCAAGCCTTCCAAGATTTTATGCACCAGCTCCCGTTGGATAAACGTGGTCAATTACTGTGTTTAGAGATGTCAGATCATTACCTGAAGGTTTATACCGACCAAGGGCATCATATGATTTTGATGCGCTTTAAAGACGCATTGTCTGCATTATCAAATTTTCCAGGATTACAAACACATCGTTCGTGGTGGGTTGCAAAAGACGCTATCGTAAAGGTCGAAAAAGATGGCCGTAAATTGCAATTAGTCTTATCAAATGCACTGGTTGTGCCGGTCTCTCGCACATATGCGGATAGGGTCAAAGAGGCAGGCTACAGCGCATAAACTGGGGACTTTGTCTGCGTGCCATTTTATTGCCACATTTGATCGCTACATTGCCTTAATCTTGCCCGTCACACTCCTTTTTCCTTTGCTGAAATAGTCTCATCGCAAGGAAACTGGAGCACAGCGTGAGCCTATTTAAAACCAAACCTGATTTATTTGTCCCACAATCGTCATATTACTACCGCCGAGATAAAAAACGGCGCTGGCGCAAAAGAGCCACGATTGCATTTATTGTCATACTTGTAGGTATTGCTGCGGCAGTCATTCCGATTGTCGCGCAGGCATCGACGAGTGTTGGTGTGAATGAAAGAAATAATCAGCGCTTGCCCGGTTCACTGGCAATTACAGACAACCCACTTATTGCATTACCCATGCTGCGTTTCAACCATCCAAATAAGGCGCTTCAATCAGTGTTACCACTGAGTACAGAAACTCGTGTGAGCATTCATGGTTTACTGGCGCATGTTGAAGTGAAGCAAGCATTTACTAATCCACACTTAACCGCGCTTGAAGGAACATATCAATTTCCTTTACCCGAAAATGCCGCTGTAAATTTTATGGAAGTCACCATAGGTGACAGAGTCATTAAAGGGCAAATTATGGAAGCTAAAGCAGCTGAACGTGCATACGTTCGAGCGAAAAAGCAGGGGAAGAAAGCCAGCATGGTGACGCAACATCGGCCAAATCTATTTTCGAATCGCATTGCGAACATCCCTGGGCAAGCAAAGGTCAATGTCACTATTCGATTTTTACTCGATGTGTCCTATCGTGATAATGAGTTTCAGTTGGTGTTACCGCAAGCCATCACCAAACGCTACCAGCCTAAGCAACCACAAGGCGAACGCTCGGCCATTAACGACTTACCAGAATTCATTCCTGACGATAACGCTGGTATTGCGCCACAAGTGAATGTTCATTTGCATGCAGGTATTCCAATTCAGCGGGTAGGTAGCCGCTCTCATCATATCGATGTAGCCAACAATGGTGGTGATAGCAAATACCTTATTGCTGTTAAGCAAAAAAAGAATAGAGAAAAAAGAGATGTGCATATTAGTTGGCAGCCGTTTGACTCCCATATGCCGCAAGTAAGTGCTGCGAGCGAGCATCTAGACAATGGTTATTTCACAACGTTAACTATTGTGCCGCCGAGAAGAGATGAAAATACTGTTTTTGCACGAGATATCAACTTCATTATTGATACGTCCGGCTCCATGCAAGGCGCATCTATCAAACAAGCAAAATCTAGTTTGTTAAATGCGCTTGCCGAGCTTACTGAACAAGACAGCTTTAACATTATTGCATTTGCAAGCGATACGCAGGTTCTGTTTCAAGCGTCGCAAGTGGTGAGTGCTTCAAGCCTAACAGAAGCTAGGGCTTTTATTCGGCAACTGCGAGCGGATGGTGGTACTGAAATGATAAAACCACTTAGCCAGGCTCTTGCTATGCCTGTAGCTGCAGAGCAAACCAGCGAACTATTGCGACAGATTGTATTTATCACGGATGGTGCCGTCGGCAATGAAACCCAGCTGATGCAACTTATTGAACAAAGTGATACGGGGCAGTGCATTTTCACTGTCGGCATTGGTGCAGCGCCCAATGGCTACTTTATGAAAAAGGCGGCGCAGTTTGGGCGAGGTCAGTATGTGTTTATTCGTCAGCAACAAGACATAAGCAAACAAGTCTCATCATTGATGCGAAAAATGGCTTCTCCAGCGGTCAAGAATTTACGTATTGTTCTGGATCAGAAAATCCATCAGCAAGCGGAGGTTTTTCCGGCAATATTACCTGATTTGTATCAAGGACAGGCGGTGGATGTAGCTATCAAATCAAATCTGCCTATTACAAGTATTCAGTTGATGGGAGATACAAAAAATGAGCCGTGGTATCAGCAAATGACTGTTGATAACACACAGCAAGCAAACGGTGTTTCAACTATTTGGGCGCGACGTAAAATAGCCAGTTTACTGGACAGCCTTATTGTCGGAGCACCGCGCGAGCAAGTAAAACAATCGGTTATCCGCACATCCATTGCCCATCAAATCTTATCGCCTTACACCCGTTTTTTAGCTATCGAGCAAACGCCAACTACGCTGCAGCAACAGCAAGCCAGTAAAGCGTCAGAAGTGAATGAGATGATGTTAGCGGCAATGCCTAAAACGGCATTGGGGTGGCAGCAACAGTTTTTGATTGGAATAGTGCTGTTCTGTTTGATGTTGGCTTGTTACCAGTGGGCAGCGAAAAAAGGTGATAGTCGACATGAGAATGTTGGATAAGTCCGTCATGAACCGTATCACTAACTTGGCCATGGTGAGTGGGATAATCGTAGCTGCTGTTATTTGCTTACAGGCACTGTATCTGCCCAGTAAAGCGTGGCTTTCGGCACAGCTCATTTTATCCAGCTGGCACCACCTTCGAGAAACAGGTGAATCCATTAAACCATGGCCTTGGGCCGATACTGAAGCCATTGCAAAGTTAACATTCGCCGACATTGATAAAGAAATCATTGTGCTCAATGGAGGCGATCCGACAACACTTGCGTTTTCGGTAGGTGCAATTGCGCCATTCAATCAAGTAATGAAAGAGCAGCCGTTTGTTGTGTCTGGCCACCGAGATAGTCACTTCAACTTTATTTCGCGTCTAGAGGTTGGCCAAGCGATAGGTGTTGAGAGTAATCACAACTATCAACGAGATTTTACGATTGTTGATACGAAAATCGTTTCTGCCGATGATGCGCTTGGTTTTATTGGTCATCAGCAGTTGCTAGTGTTGATTACTTGCTACCCTTTCGATGCTATCAGTCAAGATGCCGACCAACGTTACCTTGTTATCGCTGAACCTCAGGAATCAGCTTAACAGTGAATTTTGAACGAATTTATTAACTGGAGATGAAATTTTTTTGCCAAGTTCGTAATCTAGTTCCATATTTGTCACGTTAATTGAGCTATTTGCAGGAGTGATTACATGTCGGATTCAGGTTATCAGCCACCCAAAGTTTGGACTTGGGATAGTGAAAGCGGAGGAAAATTCGCGAACATCAATCGTCCTATTTCAGGTGCAACACATGAAAAAGAGCTACCCCGAGGCAAGCATCCACTGCAGCTGTATTCGCTAGCAACGCCCAATGGCGTCAAGGTTACCGTGATGCTAGAAGAACTGCTCGAAACGGGTGTTACAGACGCTGAATATGATGCTTACATGGTCAATATCATGGAAGGAGAGCAGTTCAGTTCTGGTTTCGTTGGTGTTAACCCAAACTCTAAAATTCCTGCGTTGCTAGACACTAGCGTTAACAATGGCACACCGATTTTTGAATCTGGCGCTATCTTGGTTTATCTGGCTGAAAAGTTTGGCAAATTTTTACCAACAGAACCAAGTGCGCGAGCGCAATGTATGTCTTGGTTGTTTTGGCAAATGGGCAGTGGCCCTTTCCTAGGCGGTGGATTTGGTCATTTTTATGCTTATGCACCAGAAAAATTTGAGTACCCAATAAATCGTTTTGCGATGGAAGTTAAGCGTCAACTCGACTTGTTAGATAAACATTTAGCTGAAAATGAGTTTATGTGTGGTGACGACTACACCATTGCAGACATGGCTATCTGGCCCTGGTACGGTGTTTTGGTGCAGGGTGGTTTATATGAAGCCGCAGAGTTCTTAGACGTCGCGTCGTATAAAAATGTTATTCGTTGGGCTGATCAAATCGCAGCAAGGCCTGCAGTAAAACGCGGAAAAATGGTTAACCGTGGTTGGGGTGAGCCGCATGAGCAATTGCACGAACGTCATGATGCAAGTGACTTTGAATTGCGCACACAGGATAAGATAGGCGAGCCAGAAGAATAACCCTATGTCGCGTCAATACCCTTGTTGATTGTAAAGCAGGCGTTTGCCTGCTTTTTTGCGTAAACATAGGGTAATGACTAATGGAAAATGTTGAACAAGGAGCCATGCATGAATGATATGTTAGCCCGTCACCTAAAACCTATGCTTATTCGCTATTTAAAGCAGTTGAATCATATGCTGGGACTTTGTGATGACAGCATTTTAGCTGCAAAACTTGCGGATGATATGCTGCCTTTTGGCGCCCATGCGGCGGTGGTGAACAACTTTGCCAAAAGAATGTATTACCCATTGGTGAATAGGCCTGTAGTACTCGTCGAGCAACAAAATACCATTGCTGAAACTCAGGCGATATTAGAGGTAACAATCAACGCACTTTTGGCCCTACCTAACGTGCACCAATTCGACGATTCTTTGTCGATTTCAGATAGGGCAGGATTTGAAGATATAGCGCTACCGCAAAGTGAGTATGTGATGAGTTTTGCCTTACCAAACTTTTACTTTCATTTGTCCATGGTATACGCGATAGGAAAAGTTCAAAGTGTACCGTTATCAAAAGGTGACTTCGATGGATACCATAGCTACCCCGCAAATTTTTCATTCAAATAAACGCTATTGGCTTGTTGTCTTAATTGCAAGTCCCAATGTTTGAACTGGCCGTTGCGTTTGGCTAGCCGTAGAGCTTTTCTCTGTACTCTTTTATAACCTCTGGCCATTCAAATCGAGCTGATTTGGCGCTCTCAACCATGTTAAGCCATTGCTCGGGTGAATGACGTTTGAAAGCAAGCGCCTCCTCAAATCGTGTGAGCATATTCCTGACTTGCTCTTGTGGCGAATTACCGTAAAAAATAAAACCGGTTTTATTGTCGACGATAGTGTCATTTAATCCGCCCACTCCGTGCACAAAACATGGCTGACCTGCCTGCAATGCCAATAACTGACTAATGCCACAGGGCTCAAAAGAGCTCGGCATTAAAAACAAATCGCCGGCACTGTAAATGGCGTCTGAAAGTGCTGTATCGTAACCATTCAAAAAAAGAAAATTCTCTTTTTCAGCCATAGTTGCTGACATTGTTTGCGCCAGCGTTTTATCGCCTGAGCCCAGAATGACTAACTTACTATTGTAGTTAGCGAGCACATCCAAAAGTTTATTAATGGCTATTTCACCATCGACCTCTGTCACTAATAGAGCGACTTTTTGAGACGTTAAACGGCCGATACTGGTGACGAGTGTTTCATTTGGCGGTTTATTAGACTCCATTGAGGTTGACTGTTGCTTCCATTGCAATAGTCTGTCGGTAGCAAGTTGATGTGCTACCTCTTCAGCTGAGGACGCCGTGGCGCTTTTATGCCATTTCTTTAACGCTGAAAGTGCTGCAGTCACATAATCTCCCCATTTTACGGTCTCTTGATATTGAGTGCCGTTCAAAATACCCACGAGTCGTCCTTCGGCTTCAGCTTTCTGCAGGTCAAGCTCTAAACCTTCACCGCCAATAAAGCCTGCGGCCGCGTCAGAAGGTTTAACAATTTCTGTTGCATAGGTTGGCGATACTGCATGCACTTTATTTGCTAAGTTGATGGCTGCGCGTGTTGGGTTAATACAGTTCCGGTATCGAGGATCTATAACAGTGTCTTGCTCCAGCGGAAGTTCGGGAAACCATGCGCCTAAAGAGGACTCGTCGCCATGTAGTGGCCGGATCCCCTGAAGCGCTAGGTTATGAATTGTGTAGACAATCTGCTTCTGTATAAGCGGATGGTATTGTGGAGCAAAGTGAGCAAGCACCGGCACGAGTGCAGCGTGCCAATCGTGTAAATGTAAAATATCGATGCGCTCAAACCAGTGGTGAGTTACTAGCTCTGCCACACCAATACAGAACAAAGCGAATTTATTGGCGTCTGAAGCGAATGGCCGATTAGGGCCGTCATCATAATAGATAGTTCCTGCGCCATTTGCTGCGAAGTAAGGGTGCTCCAATACCCATTGTTGGACATGTTCATTACTCGTGCTAATAGCCAATCGGTAAAGGTCTAATTGTTCGGGTTTTCCTCTAAATGAAACTGAAACACTACCTACATGTTCAGCATAAGGCTGTGTGGAGTGGAAACCATAACTTGGCGTAATAACGTCTACGCCTTGTTGTTGTGTTGCTAAAAATTGGGGAACATCGCGAACGACATCGGCGATGCCGCCAACTTTGCCATTGGGTAATGCATCGTTTTCGGCGGCAACAAATAAAATATTAGCCAAGGCTGACTTCCTTAATTGCATTTTTAGCCATGGTTTTAGCAAGATAGTTCGCGATCATCTCGCGGGTGACTAGGACCACGCCTTTTTTCGTTACCCTAAAACCATTTTGTTTGTCGTGCTCGTGATTTACACCGACTTCGAGGCCTTCTGGAATTTCTACGCTTCGGTCAATAATTGCCTTTTTAATCACAGCACCGCGATTGATGACAGCACCAGGTAAAATAACGGCTTCGTCTATAAGACAAAAAGAGTGAATGCGTACTTTAGAAAATAACATAGAGCGTTTGACGGTTGAACCCGACACAATACAACCTCCAGCAACACAAGAGTCAATGGCAATGCCCCGTCGGATATCTTGGTCAAAAACAAATTTTGCAGGTGCAGTCTGTTCTTGGTAGGTCCAAATTGGCCAGTTTTCATCGTAAACATCCAGTTTCGGCTCAGGCTCTATCAATTCGATGTTTGCTTGCCAGAAAGAGTCCAACGTACCAACATCGCGCCAGTAGGGGTGATGATTTTCTGCTGGATCGGCAAACGGATAAGCATACACGTTATGCTTTTCGATAATACGTGGAATGATATCGTGTCCGAAGTCTTGGCTTGAGCCTTCAACTTTGTTTTCAATTTCGAGCTGTTCAAACAAGAACTCGGTATTAAACACATAGTTACCCATAGACGCTAGCGTCATCCCCGGCTTACCAGGAACCGAAGACGGATTTTTAGGCTTTTCGTCAAATCTGACGACTTTGTTTTCATCATTGACGGTCATGACACCAAACTGACCCGCAGCTTCTTCGGAAGGCACTTCAATACAACAAACGGTCATATCTGCATTACTTTCAACGTGCTGAGCGAGCAATGCGCCATAATCCATACGATATACATGATCACCCGATAAGATCATGACGTATTTGGGCAATTCATGGCGGATAATATCCATATTCTGGTATACCGCATCGGCTGTACCTGCATACCAACCATCACCATTTCGCTGTGATGCTGGTAAAATTTCAACAGACTCACCAAGCTCTTTTTTGAAATGTCCCCAAGCACGGTTGACGTGTCGAATGAGTGAATGTGACTTGTACTGGGTGGCGATACCAACACGTCGGATACCAGAGTTAATACAGTTTGAAAGAGGAAAGTCGATAATTCGGAATTTTCCGCCAAAAAATGTGGCGGGCTTTGCGCGCCAATCCGTGAGTTCGTGCAAGCGTGAGCCTCTTCCGCCAGCAAGAATTAAGGCATAAGTATCACGAGTTAAATTACTGATATAACGATTGGCGTAGGTCGGCATAGGTCCTCCATGGGGTATATGAACACAGTGTTCGAAACAACGAGGCAAATTGCCTATCGACACAGAGAAGTAAAAGCTAAGTCATTCAAAGCGATAGACATGACAAAACGATGAATTGCGCAAAAAAAGTGCATTGTGCGTTTGGCTGGTGCACCAGATTTGGTCGAATTAACGTAATACCGCCATTATGACGAAGAAGTTACAGCAACAAATACGAGCAAATTAATGCGTTGCATAATTTGCGCCTAGTTGAAGTGTAGTCAGAAATAACACCTCTTGCGATTGGGCATCGTTTTTTTGTTTTTGGTAGGTGATATGGTGACTTTTACTATAGAAAAAAGTGCCATCAACGACGGCAATAAAGTGTGACAGTATTTTCAAACACTACGATTTAAGAAACCTTTGCAAGCTTTATGTTTTGACGCAATAACATTAAATAATATAGGAATTTAAATCGACTAGACTGCTGAATATCCATGCTTAATTATGATACAGTAGCAGCGTATATTGCGTTCAAGGATGTTACCTTCTGTGTTGTTGAGGATTTTTGTTAGTTTTGTTTTGCTGATCTGCAGCCATGCAGTGTTGTCCAATTCATACACGGTTGAACATTTTAAATCGATCGCCAATGACGTGAACCGCAACCCTCACCCTGTTTATCTGCAACTTCTTCAAATTGAAAAAAATAAAGAACAACTGTCTGAAGATGCCTATCTTTGGCTTTTATACCGCAAAGCACATGCTGAGAATCTTCTGTACTTTCACAAAAAATTTGATCAAACGGTAGACTTTGCCCAAAAGCTCATAACGCCAGATACCGATATTGAAATTCAAGCGTCATTTAACATGTATGCGGGCATAGCCGCGCAGCGAAGAGGTGAGTTTTCCAAGTCTGTCAGTCTGACTGAACTTGCGATGGTGCAGGCTAAAGAAGCAAATCTTAATATTGTGTATACGCAGGCCAAGCATGAACTGGGTTACACCCGTTCGCTGACGCAACTTTATGAAACGTCTTTAGCAGACCTTCAAGAAGCTTATGTTGAAGCCTATGCGCTTAATGATAATTTTCTTATTGCGGTGATTAACGAAACCTATGGCGCGGTTTATGGCTATATGATGGAGTATGAGAAGTCGATAGAGTATTACACTAAGGCTCTCGACACGTATGAGCGACTAGGTTACAAACCTTATGTTGCTGAAGCGATATATGGCCTAGCCTCGACATTTCGCTATTGGAAAAAGTACGACTTAGCCGCTGAAAAATTTAATTTATACCTGAACCGCATTAGCTACACGCCGAACAAAGAAATTAGCTATTTTGGTGCTTATGGTTTAGGCATGACTTATGCGGAAAAAGGAGACTGCGAAAAGGCCATTCCGGTGATAGACAAAGCGCTGACGTTGAATGGTCAGGTAGATTATGACGCGGAGTTGTATAAAAGAAAGGCAAACTGTTTAATCAAGGAAGGTAAGTTTGCAGAGGCTGAAGCGAATATTGAAGCGGCGGAAGGCATATTTGCGACAATGCCTGAACTCACAGGTACAAAGTGGACATTAGAAAACTTAAAGCTGCGCGGTTTGCTTCATGCTGGAAGAGGCGAATATGAAGTGGCGTTTCATACCATTAATCAATATTACACCGCTCATATGGAGCATTTAATAGACAATTCTACGCAACAGTTAATCCGCGTTCGTGCTGCAATGGAGATTGAGCGACAAAATATAGAGATGTCATTACTGCAGCAGCGAAACAAAGTGCAGCAGCTTCAACTTTCTGAGCAAGCCTCGTCAAATCGCTTGCAAGTTTACTTTGCCGTTGGTGCTGTGCTGCTATCAGCAATCATTACGGTATTCGCGTTCATGCAATATCGTAGTAAACAGAAAATATTGGCGCTATCAATTACCGACCCATTATCAGGCATATACAACCGTCGTTATATTTTTGACTATTTAGATCGAATCACCTCGAATAATGAGTCAAAACAGGGTGATTTATCGATACTTCTGTTTGATATTGATGACTTTAAACGTGTTAATGACTTATACGGCCACCCGTTTGGTGATGAGGTTATTTGCCGAGTGTCGCAAGTTGCGCAGCAAACGTTACGTGGCGGTGATGTGGTTGGTCGTATTGGCGGTGAGGAATTTTTGTGTATTTTGCCAAGAGCCGATGTCGAACAAGCGTTAGTGATCGCAGAGCGCCTAAAAGAGGCTGTCAGTAGCAGTTTGTTTACTACAGAGCTTGGTGAGCAGGTTACGATTACTATCAGTGTTGGTGTGAGCACATATGGTGAAGCCGCAGTAGATAGGTCGGCAATGTATTTGCAATCTGATCAAGCGCTTTACCTAGCTAAACAACAAGGCAAAAATAAAGTTGTAGTGTTTGATGATAATCCATAATACGGATTGATTTGATTATTTTATTTGTGACAGGTTGTTGTTAACCTGAAACTAGTTTACCTTTTTTAAGGTCTTTGCAATCTAGATACACCGTTTGCTCGTAAACATGCCATCTTGAGAATGCAACAATTACATCATGAACCGGACGTCAGAACTCGCTAGACAAGCCATTGTCGCCTTTCAACAGCATATTGCCGCGCTTGGTTTTTGTCCTGCTGTGCATTTTGAGTTAGAAGGCTGTTGTCAGCTAGAGAACGGCCAACGTTTATCAGCAAAACACTTCGATTTTATCAACCGACAATTCAAGCAACGAAAAATTGCTGCCAAGTTAGTCGATGAATATTGGCATAACCAGTGGGAATATGTCTCAGAATTTGCTGGTCAAACGCCTCTTCAAGAAGCAGAATTTTTATCACTCGCCTTAAAACTTTTGCCTAATTTATTCGCCCGACAAGGGGTGAGTAAAACCCTGATTAAACCGGTAGTTTGGTCTGGCGATGATGGTCAAATGGCAATGGGCAGCCGAAGTATCTTTACTCACCATTCACGCGCTGTGCATATCCCCAATGCTATTCAAGTAAATGTCAGTGTATTCAGAAACGGTAAAAACCTAATACCACAGCAGGCGTTTGGTGAGTTACTTCAACGTTGCTTAATGAATACTAGCTTATCGTGTTGCCTACTTTATCTGCCTGAAGAAGAAGCGTATGAGCGACTGGCGCTTAAAACCAAGTATGGCTTAGCACAGGAGTTGTGTTCCCCTATTGATATATCAGGCGGACATCAAGGAAGCATTGCGCTGTACAAGGAACAGGGCAAACATAATCAGCCTATGGGCGTGAAAGTGCTGCTTGAGGATATCAATCAACAAGCATTATTGAGTGAGCAAAATTGGCAGGAGACTGCGCGTGTAGAGCACCGGCTCGGCGCAGCAAGTTTAGCGTATGATCCTTTCATCAATGTGGCTTTCACTCTAGCGAATGTTATTGATGCATTGGAAATATTTTGTGCTGATAAAAGCGAAGAGATCTTATCTGTAGCGGAGCGCGTAGAAACGCTTCCAACAAACATGTACCACGACAGTATGGGTGAAAGCGCCTACTCCTTGTTTGCACGTGAAACATGGTTTAGCGCACGCATAGAGAAAACAATCACCTGGCTAAATCAATACTCGTCGACATCGGCGCCGAGTGACCTAGGCACCCAACTAAAGCGTAGTATATTAACGACTTATCAACCGAGTAGCGCTGCTGCTCTGGTAACTGCGGGATAGCATAATGATGAACATGACCCAACCCCAACTAAAAACGCCGTTGCTGACGGGCGAGGATGCCACAGCAAAACGCGCAGAGTTAAAAGCGTATTTCCTCAATAGCTGGAACACTTACGAATCTTTATTTTCACTGATTAACAACGATGACGCGTTTTACAAACGGCCAGAGCCGCTTCGTCATCCGCTTATTTTTTATTATGGCCACACGGCAACGTTTTACATCAACAAACTGATGTTAGGAAAGTTCATCAATCACCGTATCAACGAAAAACTGGAAGCGATTTGTGCCGTTGGCGTGGATGAAATGAGCTGGGATGATCTCAATAGCGAGCATTATGATTGGCCGAGTGTTGATGAAGTACGAGAGTATCGTCAACAAGTGTCAGCGTTGATTTGCAAACTTATCGACGACATGTATTTGCCGTTGCCGATAGAACAAGATTCGCTGGCCTGGATCATATTAATGGGCAGTGAGCATGAGCGCATTCACCTAGAAACATCCTCTGTTATCATGCGCATGTTGCCTTTATCCGACTTAACGCCAAACGAGCATTGGAAAAGTTGTAGTGACAGTGGCACCGCACCTATTAACCAGGTGTTGGCTGTTGAAGGGAGAGATATGTCACTTGGTAAGCAAGCGACTGACCGCACTTATGGCTGGGATAATGAATATGGCCAGGCGACTATTTCGTTACCCGCATTTAAAGCAAGCCAATATTTAGTCTCTAACCAAGAATTCCTCAGTTTTGTTGAAGCTGGAGGTTATCAAACGCCGAGTTATTGGACAGAAGAAGGGCAAAAGTGGCTCGGTTATAAGCAGGCGAAAATGCCGCGCTTTTGGGTTGAAGATGGCGGCCAATATTATCAACGCAATTTGCTTGACCAAATGCCATTGCCGTTAAACTGGCCGGTTGAAGTCAATTATTTAGAGGCTAAAGCTTTTTGCAATTGGAAAGCTGCGCAAACGGGCAATGTTGTTCGACTACCAACTGAACCGGAATGGTATGCGATGCGAGACTTCATTGACGTTGATCTTGTCAATTGGAGTGAGGCACCAGGCAACACGAACCTTGAGTACTATGCGTCGAGTTGTCCTGTTGATCGTTTTGAAACCAATGGCTTTTTCGACATTGTGGGTAACGTTTGGCAATGGACTGAGTCACCTATCGATGCATTTGAAGGATTTGAAGTACATCCTCTGTACGATGATTTCTCTACCCCTACGTTTGATGGCAAGCATAACCTGATTAAAGGTGGTTCTTGGATTTCAACGGGTAATGAAGCGATCAAAAGTTCAAGATATGCGTTTCGACGCCATTTTTTCCAGCACGCTGGCTTTCGTTATGTTGAAGCGCAAAACGAAGACTTACCGATCATTCCTGTGAACAAATTTGAGAACAACACTGATGTCTGTCAGCAGTTATCCTCTCATTACGGGAAAGGGGCGTTAGGTTTTAAAAACTATCAAGTGGCGTTAGCAGAAAAAGTAAAACACTGGTTGTCAAAATACGATGCGAAAAAGACGAAGTTGCTTGATTTAGGCTGTTGTGTAGGCCGAACCAGCTTTGAGTTATCTCCTTTATTTTTGCACGTCGATGGTGTTGATTTTTCAGCACGATATATTCAACACGGCGTTCAATTGCAAACGGGTGAGAAAGTGCGCTTTGAAACCATCAATGAGGGCGATATTGTTGACTACCATGAAGTCTCGTTGTCAGATTTAGGCATAACGTCTGCTGACAACATTGCCTTTAGTCAGGGCGATGCGAGTAATCTAAAAGCGGTTTTCAACGGTTATGATGTGGTTATCGCTCAGCAGGTACTGGAGAAATGTTACGACCCCAAAGAATTTATGAAAGAGGCCACCTCTCGCATCAACAAATCAGGGCTACTTGTGCTTGCTTCGGATTATCAGTTTAACAATGAAGTGGCAATGAAAGAAAAGTGGCTGGGGGGGATTAAAGTTAATGGTGAAAACGTATTTGGTTTTGATGGAGTAAACTTATTGTTAGCCAATACTTTTGAATTACTCGAAGAAACAGAATTGCCTCAAGTCGTTGCAACCACTAAGCGCAATTTCAAAGTGAGTAACAAGCACATCAGTATTTGGCGCCATCGTGGCTGATAACATACCACCACATATTCGATATACTCGCCAATTCAACACTAAAATTTGGTGTAATCTCAGCCATTCATGTGGACAGGCAATTAGCCTGTCCAACTTGATAGCTATGGACCATAATAATCACTACAAAGCACTTTCAGAGCAACCGCTTGACTATGCGTCTGTGCAAGGGGATTCCAAATTACGAGAGCATATATCTCACTTTCATCAGCAAGCAAATCATCACCAAAGTCAGTTGAGTGCTGAGCATGTGGTGACGTTTTCTGGTGCACAAGAGGCATTAAAAGGCGTTTATTCTTCAATACTTCAACCAGGTGATGAAGTGGTGGTTTGTACGCCTAATTACCCTTCATTGACCGCAATGGTTTCAGAATGTGGTGCTACGTTAAAACCATATACACTGACGCCAGAAACTGATTGGCAAGTAAATATCAAAGAGTTGTGTGCGTTGGTGAATTGCAACACCAAATTGATCGTCGTAAACGCGCCACATAACCCGACAGGTCATCTCCTGTCACCCGAACAACAACGGCAATTGGTTGATATTGCAAAACAGTTTGACTGCTTTTTATTGAGTGATGATGTGACCCAAACTGTGACAGATAATAAACGGATAACCAGTCATGCCTATCTCGACTATGAAAAGTCTATCGTAATATCAGTGATGTCTAAAGCATTCGGGTTGGGGGGCGTGAGAATTGGGTGGGCTGTAACTCGCTATTTACAGCTCATTGAACGCTTAGTCGCGTTTAAGTGTCAAAGCAGTATTTGTACTTCAGCAGTTGACGAAACGCTAGCGCTTATTGCATTCGATAACGGTGAATCCATTGTTGCTGAAAATCTCCGGATATGTCACCGGAATCAACAGGTGTTTGCTGAATTTATAGAAAACAACGACCTGTTTCAGTGGTGGCAACCGGCGGCTGGCTTTTTATCGGTTGTTGAATGTCTGGCACGAGAGTCTATCGATACATGGGCTCCAAGGTTTACCGGACAAACAGGCGTGATGTTATTGCCGCTATCTTTATTTGGAGTAAAGGGAAACTTCTTTCGATTAGGTCTAGGACAGCAAAGTTTCGCCGAAGGGTTAGATGCATTGTTGAACTTTAGTCATTCGGAATTATCTGCATAAGCTTACAATGGTTCGTACAGAACACGACTAAATGCATAGTAACTGCGTTAAAAAGCGCCAACCTTGCTGGTGGCTTTATCGTCTTTTCGCTAAAATGCCGCCACATTCAATTTCAAATGAGAATTGGCCACACTAGGGTATGATTTCTCGCACGTCTTTCGCCTTTGTTTTTAGTCTTTTTTTCACTCCTATCGTTTATGGCGAAGCGGACATTGAAGTCGTCGAAGTGCGTGCAAAGCACAGTACCCTACTAAGTAATCAAGTTATTGATCGTAATATCAGTGCGCTTGAACTTTCACTGCCTTCTACGGTGAAACCTACTGTAGCCGATTGGTTATCCCAAAGTCCAAGTATCAGCTTAAATGGTCAAGGTGGCTTGTTTCAAAGCTACTCCATTCGCGGATTTAGTCGCGCACGTATTCGAACTGAGGTTGATGGTGTCCCCATTATTACCGATAGGCGAGCGGGAAATTCAGCGTCATTTATTAATGCATTTTTTATCGAACGTATTGATGTGCAAACAGGCCCAAGCGCGACCTTGTATGGTTCCGAGGCAATGGGCGGTGTTATCAACCTTGTATCAAAAGATATTGGCGCTAAAGCCATTGGTGTTTCGACTCAGGATAACGATAATCGCACGCAAATAGCGGGTTTTTATGGAGGAGAAGATGAGTTACGAGGTTTTCAGCTAGGTTTAGCGTATCAACATGCTGACAAGGCAAAGTCTGGAAATGATGCCCCATTAAATACTGCTTTTGAGCAATTGTCAGGGCTTGTCAAATATCAACAAAGAACGCCTGATGTTGTCGTCGATTTCAGTTGGTTACCAAGCTTAGGCAACAATGTTGGCAAGAGTTCTAGCCAATATCCTGACGACCGCATTGTGACCTATCCCGAAGACAATCATAGTGTCATGCAGGTGACATTACTTGACCCTAATGCATGGCAAGTACAGTTTTATCATCACTATCAAAATTGGGATACCGACACAATTCGCGTCGACAATCGTCAAAACATTACTCAATACCAAAGCCACACTATTGGTGGCAACGCTATCATCAACGTTTCACCTTATACAGAGGATTTGAGAATAGGCGTCGATGTCCTTTCACGCCGCGGCGTTGATATCAAGGAGCGAGAGTTATCGTTGGCTGGCGAGTTAAACTTTGCTAAAACGCTGGTTGATGGTCAACAAGATAATATTGCATTGTTTTCTGAAAAATACTGGTATGTAAACAATTGGCAGTTTAATGCAGGTATCAGGTATGACTATATTAAACAAAAGCAGTTAACCAATAACCAAACGCAAAGTGAAAACCAAATCAATGGCAGTATCAGTGCGTTGGGCAGTTTTTCAAATCAACAAACCTTGCAGCTAGAATTAGCGTCTGGATTTAGGTTTCCAACGTTGTCAGAGTTATTTTTCGATGGTGAAACACCACGTGGTACAACCCTTGGCAATCCAGAGTTAACACCTGAAAGAAGTATTGGTTTGCAAGTGAATTGGCAGCTGCCACTATCGCCCGTCGCCACGCTAAATGCATCTTTATACGGTTATCGGGTCGATGATTATATCGAGCGTTATAGTATTGACGAAGATACTCGAAGTTATCGAAACCTCGATAAGGCTGATATTTATGGTGTGGAAATTAGCGCACTTTGGCACCTTCACAATAACCTGTCGATGACATTTACAGGCCAGTATCAGCAAGGTGAAAACGAAAATGGTGATACGCTTGATGACCTTATGCCACCAACATTAGGGTGGTCGACACATTATGATTGGCAAGACTTTACGGTCAATAATCGTCTTGATTATCGCTTCGAACAAACAGACATTGGAGCAAGCGAGATAAAACGCGAGGGTTACTTATTATGGCAGGCAAGTATTTCCAAGCTGATAACTGACAGCATTCGTTTAAGCCTTTACGGCGAAAACCTCGCTGATGCAGATGAGTTCAGTACAGCTGATGAAGATGCGCCACCTATCATGGGGCGCACCATTGGACTGAAGCTTGATTGGCAATTTGATTAGTGTTTCAAACCGTAGCTTAAATTAAGCTGCTTACCAAGGCCCGCAATATCAAAAAGCCGCCTGACTTCTTCCGAATGCGCATTGTTAAACGTTATCTGGCATCTGTGCTCTGTAGCGAACTCTTTTAACAGCAATAACATGGCAATGCCAGACACATCAATATCGTCAATTTGACTCAAATCTACGTGTGCTGATTTAGCATTATCAATATATTTATAACAGTCGGTGAAAGCTTCGTAGTCAGAAAAAAGAAGTGACCCTGAAAGGCCTAGCGTGACCTGCTGATTACCACTGGAATAGGTGCGAACTTGCATATTGTTACCTCTACTGCGTAACAATCCTTTGTATATCGTTAACCTTTAATTACATTTATGGGTGAGAGTCTATCGGCTCGAGACCAGTATAACTACAAATAATTTGGAGGTGTTACAAAGTAATGACTGGTCAGCGCAGTGCTGCGTCACAAGGTGTGACGCAGCTTATTGGCGTGAGGGTATACTAGTCTAGTGCTTTGAAGCGAATAGCGGTGCCACCGCTTGTTGCTAAGCTGAGCGTAAGTGTATCTTTAGCTGTTACATTTTTCTGCTCAATTGCAATGTCATAGGGATTATTTTTCCATTCCGCTTTTTCGCCATCGCGATAAATTTGTGCCTCATATCGTTTTTCTGGCGATAAGAAATCCAGTGCAATATCGATGTTACGCGCTTGCTCATCAGTTAACGCGCCTAAGTACCAATCTTCTCCGTTACGCTCCTTGCGTGCGAAAACGACAAAGTCTCCGACTTCGCCCGCTAAAGCGATACTCTCTTGCCAATCAGTTGGTACATCACGAATAAACTGGAAAGCAGGTAAGTTTGCTTCATAGTTACGCGGTAGATCTGCTGCCATTTGAATAGGGCTGTAGAGTACAACATAAAGTGCGAGTTGCTTTGCAAGGGTGGTTTGTGGACGGTTTGTTGTATCGCCAAGACCATTAAAGCTCATATCAAATATGCCAGGGGTGAAGTCCATTGGGCCGCCCAGCATGCGTGTATACGGCAATATGGCAGTATGCTCTGGCGGGTTAGGTGGGTTGCCCCAAGCATTGAACTCTTGGCCGCGAGCACCTTCACGAGAAATCCAGTTAGGATAGGTGCGACGCAACCCCGTAGCCTTTATAGGTTCATGCGTATTGATGCTGATTTTACGTTTTGCTGCTTCAGTAATTGAATGTAAGTACTCATTTACCATGAACTGTCCGTCATGCCACTCAAAGCGTACGATGCCTTGGTCATCAATACGCTTGATATCGCCACCATCTGCAACGTAACCGGTTTTAATTTGCCGGACACCATGCTGTTCATACAAATCATAAGCGTCCGTCATTTGATTACGATAATTAGTAACGCTGCCTGAAGTTTCATGATGACCTACCAAGCGAACACCTTTTTCTAAACCATAAGCTGCAACTTTGGGTAAATCAAAATCATCATAAGCTTTGGTAAAACTGAATACATCACCATTGTGGAACCAGCTGCCATCCCAACCCGTGTTCCAGCCTTCGACTAACACACCTGAAAAGCCGTATTTTGCTGCGAAATCCATATATCGCATTGTTTCACTTGTTGTTGCGCCATGCTTTTCGCCGCTTCCCCAAGTGTTTTCATTGATGTGCATACCCCACCAAATGCCGACGTACTTTCCTGGCTCTACCCAGGATACATCGCCAAGTTTGTTGGGTTCATTTAAGTTTAGAATCAAATCTGAATTAAGTAAGCCAACGGCGTTAGCGGCGACTTGTATGGTTCGCCATGGTGTTTTAAAACCGCCGGTGGTTTTGACTTTACTGCCATCAGACCAAGGCGTCAGATCGGCTTCGAATTGACCAAAGCGCCCTTGGTTTAGTGTCATTGATGCATAGTCGACTAGTGCGGCCTCATGAATACTGACATGTACACCGTTATTATTTTTAAACGTAAAAGGTGTATGCACTCGGTCAATGCCGTTGAATGTCGTGGTGTTGTATACATATTCATAGCGATTCCAACCGCGAGATGGAATCCACCAAGCTGTTGCCTGCTCAGCATGGGCAATATTGAACTGAGTATTTTCGCTAGTGATCTCTATATCATTTGTTAGTCCTGGCTGTTTAGGGACTTCGTAACGGAATCCTAAGCCATCGTCAAACAGGCGAAATCGTACCGTATACGTATTGGCTAGGTCACGCTCAGAGGAAAACTCAATAGCAACTTCATTGTGATGATCTTCAACATTGAGTCGCTCACCCCAAGGTAGTTGCCATGTCGATTGGTGTGCATTTTTTTCCACTTTGGAGATAGTGAAACTGCTATCAAACGGCGCAGATTGCTTAAATGCCATCCCTAACGATGACGTGGCAATTACGGGGTTTCCCATAAAAGATAGCTGGTAACTAGGGTGTTGGTTATCGCTTACCGTAAGTACCAAGTGGCCGTCTGGAGATTTCAATTCAATAGATTTGGCGATGACATGATGACTAAAAGAAATCGACGTTAACGCCAGCCCGGTTAGGAGATAGGTGAATTGCCTGTGCATGATGTATCCCTTTTTCTTTTTATTGACACCAAGCTTACAAATGCCTCAGCAATAAAGCATTAAATCTGCATACGTATTCAACTGATATATTGATGTTGATGATGGAAAAGGGCATTAGCAGACAATGCGTTTAGGAATTGTGATAAGCAACGCGTTATACTTGTTGTGTATTGTTGTGTTTATGTTGGTGAAAGATGTTCAGAGTTGTCGCCTTAGTGTGTGTGTTAATGTTGTCGATAACGGCCAAGGCAACGGGCTTTGTTGAGCTCGAGCGACAAGCAAATGGTATTGAAAAAGCGCCGGAAAAGCTCAGTTTTTTACTTAGTCAACAAAGCCAGATTCAACAATTCTCGCCACTTGAACAAGTTAAGTTTTGGCATTTATTGGGTATGACGCAAGATCAAGCCAGTAAAGTTGATGCAGCATATGATTCATTCACTCGCGCGATAGCGCTTTTCAATCAGTACAAGCTACCACTGAGTGTTGAGCTTCCTCTGGCATACATTGAACGATCATATATGCAGTACCTGAAAACTTTTGATCCTGTTGATTATTGTGGTGACAGAACGGAGGCGCTTCGTCTGATTCGACAGTTACCGCACGAAAGCGAGCTGTTAATAAAAATATTGGTACAAAATGCCTTTTGTTTCAGAAGTGAGCCGGAACAGCTCAGACGTGGTTTAGCGCTACTTGATGAAGCGGTCGATATAGCAACACGAGACAATGTCGATAAAAACCTCTATTCGATGATTTATAATGCTTCAACTGACTTGTATTTGAATAATCAGTTGTTTGATAAAGCTTATGAATTTGCTGAAAAAGCTTACAATAATTGGGCCACGATAGATGACTATGCAGATATGTTCAACATGCAACATACCATGGTCACTATATCGTTACAGCTTATGGATGTAGAGCGTGCTCAGCAACATGTCGATAATTTGTTCAACATGGCAGAAGCGCATGTTGAGTTTAAAGATTTTGCTTTTTTTGCCTATTTTAATCGTGCCAAAGTGGCTTTTGACCAAGGTAAATATAAAGAAGCACAGGCCGCCTATTTGGAGACCCTCGCTAGAAAAGGCTCAACGAGTGAAACGTATTTTGTGCGATATTCCTATGAGCGATTAGTACATGCATTTTTTATTTTAGGGCAGCATGAGCAAGCTAAATCTTGGTTTGAAATCTATCAAGAGGCGTTTCCTGAGAGTGATTTTATTCACAAATCAGCATTGGCGATAAAACAGTTTTATGCAGGCAGTGTTGATGCTAGCTTTGTGACACTACTGACGACGCTTGATAGTCAAAAGAATCGTTATCGTTATTTTATTAGAACCTCGAACGAAGCGGCAATGCTAGTAAATTCTCAGAACTTACTGGCGCTTGATAATCAAGTCCTTCAACAAGCTCTAGAAATTAATCGATTAATGCTCTCAGAGCAAAAAAGCCAAAACCAAGTCATTTATCTGACGCTGTCGTTGGTTATCGCTGTGCTTGCCGGCGCACTGTTGTTTATTAGTTATCTTGTAAAAACAAGGCGAGCGTTTCGACATCGCGCTCAAACGGATTATTTGACTGGTATTGCTAATCGCCGCTATTGCTTTGAGATTGGTGAACAGCTTATGGCTGAGCAGGGGAATCAAGACAGTCCAATTTCTGCGATTTTGTTCGATATCGATCATTTTAAGAAAGTAAATGACACTCTTGGGCATGACGCTGGCGATAACGCCCTTAAAATGGTGGTTGAAAAAACGAAGCAAACACTAAGAAAATTTGATGTTTTTGGCCGAATAGGTGGGGAAGAGTTTCTTGTCCTTTTACCGAATACCAGCAAGCAACAAGCGATGGAAATTGCCGATAGAATTAATAAAAATGTCGCAACCTTAACGCTAAATCAGGGCAATATTTCAATGCCTTTGTCGATGAGTGCTGGTGTTGTTGAATGTGCGCTAGATGAAAACTTAGATCAGGCAATAGCAAGGGCTGATAGCGCGCTTTATCAAGCAAAGTCAGCAGGCAGAAATCGTGTTATTCAAGCCTAGTATTTTGGCTTTTTAGCGGTCACTGGTTAACCTGTTTTTCACATAAGTGTGTAAAAAATACACGTTTTTCGTTTGATCTATCAGTTTTTTGACATAAAATATAAAAAGGTAGGCACGAAAAATGCTGATGTTCCTGTAGTTTTAGGATAAAAGGATTTAAACATGCCGTTAAAGCTGTTTTTACTTGCACTTGTAGTAACTTTTCTTCATTTCCCAACCCATGCCCAGGAGTTTATCGAGGGTAAACATTATCGTGTGCTCGATACACCAAAAGCAAAGCAAAAGGAAATTCGAGAGTACTTCTCGTTTTATTGCGCGCAGTGCCTCAGCCAAGAAAGCTTTATGCAAGATTTGGAAAAAGGCATGCCTCGACGCGCCAAGTTCATCAAGAACCATGTAAGTGGCGTGACAGGAGCAAACCCAGAAATTGAAAACCTGCTAACGAAGGCCGTGTTAACCGCAGAAAAGATGCGTATGAAAGATAAGGTGATTAAAGCTATCTTTGAACGTATTCAGCAGAAAAAACAAGATTTCACGTCCGTTGATGATATTCGCAACTTGTTTATTTCATTGGGCGGCAGTGAGTTTATGTTTGATAGCACATTCAATAGTTTTACGATGGATATGCAACTTGAAGAAATGCAAAAGTTGACGGAGCAAGTCAGAAACGCCGGTGAAAAGGGAATGCCTTTACTTGTCGTCAATGGCCGTTATAAACCGTTGACTAGCCGTATAACAAGTATGGGGCAGTACAAAGAGTTGATTTATTTCCTCTTAAAAAAATAAGCAAATAATTCTCAAGAAAAAGGCCAGCATAGCTGGCCTTTTTTGTTTCTATTTAGATTGACTCAGATAGTGCCAATAATGTTAACGCCCTATAGCTTAATACATTAAAGCACCTGAAAAATGGTTGCTGTTTTAGCTGGCATTACCATCGTTGATTCAAGTTTCACAGGTTTTTTATTTAGTACTGGAATAAGAGACTTAGCTTTGCCCAGCATCGCATTATATTTAGACATATCTAACTCCGTATCTTCGGTATTTTTGTTAATTACCACCATATACTTAGTGAACTTGTCAAAACGGAAATAGACGTAAACGCCGTTTTCGGGTGCATAATGTCGTAATTCTCCGGTATGAATGGTTGGCGCATTTTTCCGCCAATTAAGCAATTTCTGCATAAACTGCTGAGCGGCTTTTTGTTGATTCGTCAACCCTTTACCTGTAAATGCGCTGACTTTATCACCAGGCCAACCACCGGGAAAGTCTGTGCGAATAACACCATGGTCTGTTGTGCTAGGATTACTCATCAATATTTCCGTGCCATAAAAAATCTGAGGAATACCGCGAGTTGTCATGAGATAAGTCATGGCCATTTTGAATAAATCATAGTCTTCGTTTAACTGGGTGAAGATACGGCTCATGTCATGATTATCTGGGAAAATGACAAGGTTTTCAGGCGCTGCGTACAAGAAGTCGTTAGCTAATACTTGGTATAGCTGGTTAAGACCCGTATTCCAAGACTCATCATTATTGAGGCTTTGCACAAGTAAGTCTTGCAAAGGGAAATCCATGACACTAGGCAAGTAAGACACATAATTATCATGGGTTTTAGCACCTTTTTGCCAATAAGCGACAATGGCTGGGTTGGTCGACCATTCTTCGCCCACGATGTTAATGTTAGGGTATTCATCGGTTACGCGCTGAGTCCACTTTGTCAAAAACGCTTTATCTGGGTAAGAGTAGGTATCAACACGGATACCTGATAAATTCGCGTATTCTATCCACCAAAGAGTATTTTGAATCAGGTAATTAGCCATGTAGGGGTTACGTTGATTCAAGTCAGGCATTGTTGGTACGAACCAACCATCGCTGAATTGTTGCTTATCACTATCGACCGCATATGGATCATGAAGCGCTTCACGCTTATGGTTTGTGCCAATATAGTCGTTGCCTTGATTGTTGTACCAATCGTTCGTCGGTAAATCGTTGTGCCACCAATGCCCAGAGCCACTGTGGTTTAACACCACGTCAATAATAAGCCCAATTCCACGCTTTTGCGCCTCGTCAGATAGCTTTTTATACAGGGCGTTGTCACCAAAACGTGCGTCGATGTTGTAGAAATCTGTCGCAGAATAGCCGTGATATGAATAGGTCTCCTGGTTATTTTCCACTACAGGGTTTAACCAAATTTGGGTGTATCCCATATCTTCGATGTAGTTGAGGCGATCAATAATACCTTGTATGTCACCGCCATGACGTCCACCAGGCTTTTGGCGGCTTTTACCTTCAAGCAATTGCGGCACCTGATCGTTTTTTGGGTTGCCATTGGCAAAACGATCAGGAGTAATCAGATAAATAACGTCTTTGGCGCTGTAACTGATTTCAGCCGCTGGGTTTTTATTTCTTGCCTTGAGTTGGTAGGGGTGTGTGAGGACAACCTCATCACCCTGTAAAAATTCAATATTGAGTCGATGAGGCTGGACGTTGTCTCGAATCACAATATCGAGGAAAAGGTAATTGGGATTGTCGACCTTGTTCGACTTTTTCAAAATCACCTTGTCCGATTGAATACGTGGGGTTAAATCACTTATCTTGTTACCGTGAACCAGCAATTGAAGCGACTTATTATTCATGTCAACCCACCATGAGGTAGGCTCTAAATGTTCAATTTTGTAGTTTGTAGAGGCTGCTTTCGCACTGGTACTTACACACAGAATAGCGAGTGCGCCAATCGAGATAACAGCCGTTTTTCTAAAAATATTGCTTAACATAGTTAGCCCTTTCAAATATGACTACTTTACGAATACCGCTGTGGTAAACGCTGGAATAGTAAAGCGACCACTTTGGAACTGGCTTTGCTTGACTACATCATCAGCACCCTCGCGCTGTTTAGGGTGCAATATAAAACCACTAGCGCCGTTGACCGTGAATGATTTTTCGTTAGGTGCACTGTTAAAGAATACAATGACTTGCTGGTAATCGTCAGAAATAGTTTTTCCTTTGCTGTCATCAATGTGCATCACAATTAAGCCATCTTGTTGCGATGAACCGGTGTTCAAGAAACGCAATTTATCAATTATTTGTGTCTCTTCAGTCATGCGTAGCAGTTTGGTGCTAGTACGCACTGCTAAGAAATCAGCAAATACTTTAGCCGCTTGCTTGATATCCGCACTATTTGGCATGTCTCTGCCTTCATTCTTATCAATTAAGTAAGAAACAAGTGGCCAATTCGCTTTGTCTTTTTCGGCTGGCGGTAGTCCCACGTGGTAGTAGTTTTGTTGCTTGGCAAAGTCAACACGGTTGAACCAGTCGCTGTAGTCATAGCTGTCGCGCAGGTATGATTTCGAGCGCAGCAACTCAGAACCCATATGTAAGAACGGAATACCTTGCGCAAGTATTGCGTAAGACAAACTCTGGTTGTGTAAACGAATACGCTCTGCTTTAGTTAAATCTATCGCATTGCGGTATTGATTGTTATCCCACAGCGTTTGGTTGTCGTGCTTAGAAACATAATTAACGGTGTCTGCTGGATCTTGTGCGTAGCCTGCAGGTTGATCACCGTATGGCACGTCTTTACCTGTTACTTGTTTATCATTGCGATCTTGTAATGGAAAATCCGCTAAGTTTGCAGCCAAGCCTACACGAAGCTGATCCATTAATAGGCGATAGTCGGGGGCATTTGCTTCATTGCCGTCATTTAATTCATTCGGGTGCACTTTTAAGCCATTACCAATACCTTGATTACGACGAATATCATCACCTTGAACGCTGATGCCTGGACCACGTACAGCGTCACGCAAGCGGTCAGTAAATGTACCTATTTCAGTACCACCAAGCTCTAGCTGTGTTGCTTGCACAAATTGTTGATTGTTCGCAACTTCACCAAAGTTCCAACCCTCACCATAAAAGTAGGTATCAGGATCAACGGCACGAACTGCTTCTCTTGCTTTTAGCATGGCAGCTTTTGGTTGGTGGCCCATCAAGTCAAAGCGGAAGCCATCAATTTTGTAGTCACGCGCCCATACCACCAATGAATCTATCATCAGTTTTTCCATCATTACGCGTTCCGTTGCTGTGTTGTCGCAACATGTAGACTGCTCAATATCACCAGTAAGTGGGTGAAGGCGCTGGTAGTAATTGGGTACGATTTTATCGAGTACTGCTGTTTCTTCCAATCGTGCTTTGTGAGTGTGGTTGTACACCACGTCCATGATGACGCGAAAGCCTAAATTGTGAAGGTGTTGCACCATTTCTTTAAATTCAATAATGCGTGCTGTACCGTCAGGGTTTATCGCGTAGCTGCCTTCTGGCACTGTGTAGTGGAATGGATCGTAACCCCAATTATATTTATCGAAGGTTTTTAATTCAGTAACCAATGCTTGTGCATCACCGCTCATCGGTTCGAAGCTTTCTAATACTTGCAATAACTTTAGGTTATTATCTAATTCTTGAGTGCATACGCTAACGGTAGGCACTTTTGCGCAAATGTCGCCGACAGTCGATTGTAAATCGAATGCTTGGCCTGGCGCTTCGTTAACTGTACCGATATCAAATACAGGCAACAAATGAATGTGGTTCAAGCCAGCTGCTTTTAAATCGGCAACGTGATTCATGGCGTCAGAGCTTTTTTCTGTAAACGCTTTGTATTTGCCTCGATGAGCTTCATCAGAAAGTTGTTTATCTGTAGCGCTGAAGTCGCGAACATGAACTTCGTATAGAATGGCATCTTCTGGTGCGTTCAATGTTGGTTCTTGTTGCGCGGCCCAGCCAGCTGGCGTTGCATAGTCACTATTAAGGTCAATAATTTGTGTATGAACGCTGTTTGTAGACAGGCTCAAAGAATATGGATCGGTAGTAACGATGTTTTCCACTTTGCCTGTTGCTGGATGGTAAACGGTTATATCGTATTGATAAAACAACCCTTCCGTATCTTTCTCAAGTTCGGCCGCCCAAGTACCTGAACTTTCGTCAAATATCATTTCAACGGCAGGTATTTTATAAGGTGTTTTGTCTTGATTAAAAAGCTTTACAGAGACTGATTGGGCAGTTGGCGCCCAAAGCTTAATAGATACTTGATTAGCCTTAACTACCGCGCCAAATTCAGTGATTTCATCGGCGTCGTTTTCCCCTTTTGTATATAGGTCGTCTAGCACTTCACCTGTTTGCACATAGGCCACTGGTTTTGGCTGCTGGTTGCTCGAATCGTATACGTATAGTGCATGCTTTAGCCATGCTTTAGCGGTGTCTTTTCCTATATCTACACTAAATGCTGAAAAATCTTTTAAATGAGGATGTTTTTTTAGTATCCAGCTAGGCATCTCTTGTGGGTTAAGAGCAATACTTTGCTGTTCATCGCCAGCATTAACCGCTAGCCGATAGGATTTGTCACTGTCAGCGTTAGCTAATAATAGTGTCTGTTGTGTTAGCCAGTGCGCACTAAAATCGGAATGTTGTTCAGCGATTTCAATAGGTGCGCCAGCAATAATTTTGTTGCTAGCGTGGTTGTCAGTAACAGGTTGGCAGGCTGCAGCTAAAAGCACTAAGGGTAAAGAAAGTAGCGTCGTTTTTGCTATGGTTTTTTTTCTGTGTCGCATGATGTTTTCCGAAAATTCCCCAGTCGTCTGTGCCATACTTTTGAAAGAAAGCACTGGCAAAGCCGTTGTTATTGTAGTTGCTTATAATGGTAAAAGTTCTTCGATCCAAAGACAGCGCCTGCATACGTATTCAGGTCATCAAGGCGTAACAGAATGGTTAAAGCTGTCGCAAACCGCAGGTGATATTCCTACAATGGCGCCCAAATAATAACGATCAAACAGGCAGGAAACGTCATGCGTAATCAAGTTGTCGGCATCATACTACTTTGGTGTTTTTGTTTTTATGCTGTAGCTGGCTATGTGAGCCATAGTGCTACCTCAAATACTCTTACCATTGTTGGCGATGAAGAAACCTTTACGTTGTCAGCATACAAAGGAGATGCAATCGAAGTTGTCTATGACAGCCGGTATCACAAACAATTACCTTCCTATGCTATTGCCCCTGATGCTGCTTCCTCGGTTGCAACAGTGTCTGATTCTGAAAAAACTCTTCGCTTCAGCTCGGGTGAGTTGACAGCTGTTGTCGACAAGCAAAGTCTGAGTGTTCGTTTTGAAAAAGCAAATGAGCTGCTTATTCTGCAAAGTGGCTTTAACGACACGGAAACAGGTCTCGGCTTTACTTTTGCTATTGATCCACAAGAGAAGTTACTCGGTGGTGGCCAGCGTATTAAAGGTATGGATCGCCGAGGGCATAAATTTCCGTTATATAACAAAGCGCATTACGGCTACACCACTGACTCAACACAAATGTATTACGGCTTACCGGCGATAATGTCGTCGAAAAAGTACATGTTACTTTTCGACAACTCTGCTACGGGTGAAATGGACTTAGATAGCCAAAATAATAATACGCTGTCGTTTTCCGCGGTAAGTGGTCGAGCAAGCTATATTGTTGTAGCTGGCAATAGTTACCCAGATTTGATTGAAAACTATGTTGGTTTGACGGGGAAGCAATCTATGCCACCGCGTTGGGCATTAGGCAACTTTGCTTCACGTTTCGGTTATCGCAATCAACAAGAAGTGTATGATGTTGTTGAACGCTTCGAACAAGAGGACATGCCGCTTGATGCACTTGTCCTTGATCTGTATTGGTTTGGTAAAGACATCCAAGGACATATGGGTAACCTTGCTTGGGACAGAGAGGCATTCCCTGAGCCAGAGAAGATGATTGCTGATTTGCAGGGTAAAGGTGTGAATACCGTGGTGATCACTGAGCCGTTTATCCTGTCTACGTCAAAACGCTGGCAAGAAGCGGTTGATAGCAAGGCAATTGCCTTAAATGAGTCAGGTGAGCCGTATCGTTTTGATTTCTACTTTGGCAATACTGGCTTGGTCGATGTCTTTAATGAAGATGGTCGCTCTTGGTTTGCTGAGGCATACCAGCGATTGGATGAGCAAGGTGTAACAGGTTGGTGGGGTGATTTAGGTGAACCAGAAGTACAACCTGACGACATTCTCCATCGTTTGGATGATGGCACTATGGTTCGTGGTGATGCTATTCATAATGTCTACGGCCACAAATGGGCAGAAATGGTTTACCAGGAGAGTGTTTCACTTCAACCAACTAAGCGCCCAATGATCATGATGCGTTCTGGCTTCTTGGGTAGCCAGCGCTATGGCTTAATTCCTTGGACCGGTGACGTCAGTCGCTCTTGGGGGGGGCTTGAGCCACAAGTAGAACTTAGCCTTCAGATGAGTTTATTTGGTTTAGCTTATACTCATTCTGACTTAGGTGGTTTTGCCGGTGGTGAACAATTCGATGCCGAAATGTATACCCGCTGGTTGCAGTATGGCGTGTTCCAACCAGTCTATCGCCCGCATGCACAAGAACAAATTGCACCAGAGCCTGTATTTCATGACAGCAAAACTAAAGATATTGTTCGAGAGTTTATCAAGCTAAGATATCGTTTGATGCCATATACCTACAGTTTGGCATATCAAAATGCGGTTTCTGGTATGCCGTTGATGCGCCCCTTGATGTTTGAAGATGAAAGCAACATTTCGTATATCGATGAAAAAAATAGTTACTTATGGGGTGATGCGTTTTTGGTAACTCCTGTTATTGAACCGGGCGTGCGAGCGGTCAACGTCAATGTACCAAATGGCGTATGGTTTGATTATTGGACAGGCGAAAAAATTCAAGGGGGTCAGCAGTTAGATATCCCTGTTTCGCTCGAAACAATTCCTGTTTTGGTGAGAGCTGGCAGCTTTATACCTATGGTAAATACGCCTACTAACGAGAAGCACTACAACACAGAGAAACTGGCGCTTCATTATTACTTCGATGCCACCGTAAAAGGCTCACAGGGTATGTTCTATGATGACGACGGCATCAGCGCACAATCTCTATCCTCACAGCATTATCAAAAGGTTACCTTTACCGCAGAAAATAGTGATAACGGGCTAGGAATAGCATTCAATAGTCAAGGTAAGGGTTATGCAGGTATGCCTAAAACCCGAGAAATAACGCTCAGTATTCACAATTGGCCTTTAATGCCGACGTTAGTTTCTTTTGATGCTCGCGATATTCCGGTTGTTGCTAGTGAACAAGCACTTGACCTAGCAACGCAAGCTGCATTTTGGGACACTGAAAATCAACAGTTGCATGTTAAATTTGACTATGCCGCTGGTAGCAAGCGCTTGTTAATCAAGTAACTGCTGGTTTCTAAATAAACTATTTTTGATTGATGGTTGAGCTGGAATAGAGTTGAAAACGACCAGGAAGGGCGCAAATATTGCGCCTTTTTTATTGTCGGTAATTTACACCAACAATCGTAGACTCTGCAGTGAATGTGACGACGGTGTGATTATGCATACGTATTCAAAATCTGATTCAATCTTGAGCATTCATCAGTTTGTGGCGTAACAAAGTAGTGACAGTTAAACAAACTTCTTTCTTTTAAAATTGATTTGTAATCAATCGTTATCCTTATGTAATTAAAGGTTTTTGGACTATACGTTAAAAACGGGGGGGATTGAGTACGGCAAATTTTACTGTCAGTTATTCCCAAAATTCTTGCTGTTGAAAATAGCAACAAACACTAAGGCCATAATTTCTGTGTGATTTTCAGCAATGCATGAATACGTATGCAATATATGTTTTTAGAAAATTGACCAACTTATATTAGGTTATCCGCCAAATTTGGTGGACCTATAAATATCGATAACAAAGTCATCGAATCAGCTAGGATGCTGAATACAATTAAAACAACAGGGATGAAACGGGGGAGAAACCTACATGTTAAATTTTAAGCCAAGCAAAATGACTCTTGCTATGCTTTCTACCGGTCTTATGACGGTTGGGGCGCCAATGCTCGCGCAGGCGGCTGAAGAACAAGCAGCAGAGCAAGAAGTTGAAGTGATTGAAGTACGTGGTATTCGTGGTTCATTACAACGTGCTCAAGCAATCAAAATGAGTGAAAACTCAATCGTTGAAGTTATCTCTGCAGAAGATATTGGTAAATTACCTGATACTTCAGTAGCTGAATCTTTAGCACGTTTACCAGGTGTTACAGGTGAGCGTCGTAACGGCCGTACCAGTGGCCTTTCAGTTCGTGGTTTTAACGAAAACTTCGTAGCGACTTCATTAAACGGTCGTGAACTTCTCGGTATGGGTGACAACCGTGGTGTAGAGTTTGACTTATACCCAACAGAAATCGTTTCAAATATCGTTGTTTACAAAACACCTGAAGCAGGTCTTTTGAACCAAGGTATTGGTGGTACAATCGATATGCAAACCATTAGCCCGCTTAATACCAACGAGCGCGTGCTAACGTTCAATGCAAGTTACGAAGAAAACGACAAAGAAGCAGCTAACCCTGACTTCGATAACGATGGTCACCGTTTATCGTTTAACTATGTAGACAAATTCCTAGACGACACGCTAGGTTTTGCACTCGTGTTGGCATCTC
Organism: Thalassotalea euphylliae; assembly: GCF_042682785.1. Lineage (GTDB taxonomy): Bacteria > Pseudomonadota > Gammaproteobacteria > Enterobacterales > Alteromonadaceae > Thalassotalea_F > Thalassotalea_F euphylliae. Next base: position 531,570 of record NZ_JBHUIB010000012.1, read on the forward strand.
AAGAGACACCTCGCCAGGAAGAGCAGTTCCGTGCTTGGGGTTACGCTGATACACCAGAAGGTAACAAAATCCTAGGTGGTCACGATTCATTTGTTCGTTCTGCAATGTTAGAGCGTGATTCAATTGCTGCTGTTGTAGAGTGGGCTCCAACGGATGACTTAAAAATTCAGCTAGACGCTTTATACATCGACTTCGAAGAGAATGACGTAAAACGTGGTCTTGAAGAAGGTGGCCCAGTTTGGGGTGGCGTAAACTACACAGAAACAAACGTAGACAATGGTTTTGTGACTTCTGGTTACTGGGATGGTTTCCATTCAGTAGTGCGTAACGACGGCTTAAGCCAAGAAGCAGAATTAACGACGTTTGGTTTAAACATTGAATACGCATTAAATGATGATTGGACGCTAGTTGCAGACCTTTCAACAGGTGAAGTTGAAAAAGACATCATTGACGTAGAGAGCTACTCAGGTGTTGGCCGCGCAGGTATTGACGGTCGTCCTACAGCGGCACGTTCATGGGAATCGACGTCTTCAGGCGTTTTCTACTCAGATCATCCGACACTGCCAGGTGTTGATTACACTGACGAAAGCCTTATCCGCTTAGCTGGCCCACAGGCTTGGGGTGCTCCAGTAATTGGTGGTGACGCACAAGATGGTTTCATTAACCGCCCAGAATTTGAAGAAACATTAGATGCATTCCGTTTCGAAGTAAACGGTGTACTAGAGTACGGCATGGTTAGCGGTCTAACTGTTGGTGTTGCTTACTCTGACCGTGAAAAAGAAAAAATTAACGAAGGTGACTACCTAACTGCACCTACGTACCCTGGTGATGGACCTATCCCTGGCGTTCTTGGTGTAGCTGATTTAGGCTTCATCGGTATTGATGGCGTTCTAGCGTACGACAGTATTGGTTTGTACCGTGACGGTTACTACACGGCAACGCCTGCTTCATTAGTACAAACTGACCGCTTAGGTGACACATACAAAGTTGAAGAAGAGCAAACAACGTTATTCGTTAAAGTTGATCTTGATGCTGAATTTGGCGACATCATGATGACAGGTAACATTGGCCTTCAATATGTTGACGTTGAGCAAAAGTCTTCAGGCTTCTCAACTGTTGAAAACGCAGACGGCTTTGTTGAAGCTACACCTGTAAGCGGTGGCGCAGACTACGACGATATTCTACCAACATTGAACTTGAACTTCGAAGTGGCAGAGAATCAATTCGTACGTACTGGTTTATCAAAAGTAATTAGCCGTCCTCGCATGGATGACCTACGTCCAAATGCGCGTGCTACGTTTGCATACAACGATAACCAAATTCAAAACCCTGACCCGCAAAACGGTCCTTGGAGTGGTTCAGCAGGTAACCCTGAACTAGAGCCATATGAAGCAAACCAGTTTGACTTATCTTATGAGAATTACTACGCAGATGACGGTTACTTCGCTGCTACATTCTTCTACAAAGACATCAAAAACTGGCACCGTAGCACGTCTGTATTAACTGACTTCTCACCAGTGTACATTCCAAGCTTACACCAAGACTCTGAAGGTAACGCACCTGCAACACTGCAAGGTTTCGTTGACTCTAACTTAGATGGCTTCGAAGGGTTTGTTCGTGGTTATGAGTTCCAAGCTAGCTTACCTCTTCGTTTCGTTGCGGATGCGTTAGATGGCTTCGGTCTAGTTGCAAGTGCTACGTTCTTAGACGGTGAACTTGAAGAAAACGTTGAGGCTGGTGTAGCTGAAGGTGAAATTCCGGGTCTTTCTGATGAATCATACTCTCTTACGGCATACTACGAAAACAACGGTTGGGAAATCCGTGTTTCAGGTACTAAGCGTGATGAATATGTCACAGAAACTCGCGGTACAAGCTTAGCGCTTCAAGAAATTGGTCGTGAAGGCCTAGAGCTTTGGGATGCTCAGATTGGTTATGACTTTGATGAGTCAGGTATTGAGTCATTAAAAGGCTTACGTATCACGCTTCAAGGCCAAAACTTAACTGATGAAGACGATATTGAAATTGATTTAACGGACCCTCGTTTGGTTAACCGTTACCAGTCATTCGGTCGTAACTTCATTTTAGGTTTAAACTACCGTTTCTAATGGTTTAGTCTAGTCCTTACAAAGCCTGCTAAATGTGATGTTTAGCAGGCTTTTTATTTTAAAGTGGCTTAGCGTGCTAACCTTAGTTAGGCTATTTTAAAATGAATACATTGTGCGACTTTTCATTAAGTTGTCAGTCTTCCCGTAAAATAAGTAGTAGATGTATCTATCATGCAAAACCCTATTAAAAAAGTAGTTATTCTGGGCGGTGGTACTGCCGGTTGGATTTCGGCCGCATTGACAAAGAAGTTATTAGGCGAAGCTATCGACATAGAGCTTGTTGAGTCTGAAGCTATTGGCACGGTAGGTGTGGGCGAAGCCACTATCCCGCCTATTCAATTGCTGAATAATGTCTTAGGGTTAAATGAAGCTGAGTTCCTCAGAGAAACCAAAGCTACAATCAAGTTAGCGATAAAGTTCGAAAATTGGAAACAACAAGGCCATCATTACTACCATACCTTTGGTGCCGCCGGAAAAAGTATGGCGTTTTGCCATTTTCACCATTTGCTTAAACGCGTTGGTGAGTTGGAAGATGATAGTCGCCTTTGGGAGTACGACTTAAACTACCTGTGTGCTGAAGCTGGAAAGTTCGCCAAAATTAATGCCAAAGACCCCATTATTGATATGCCTTACGCGTATCATTTTGATGCTGGTTTATACGCCAAGTTTTTACGTAAATACAGCGAGAAAATGGGTGTTGTGCGAACTGAAGGTATGGTTGAACATGTCGAACAATGTCCAGACACAGGGAATATTGTTAGCTTAAAGCTCAAGGATGGCCAATCAGTACAGGGAGACTTGTTCCTGGATTGTTCGGGCTTCAGAGGGCTGCTTATTCAGGAAAAACTGCGCACGGGGTATGAGGATTGGAGTCAATGGCTTCAATGCGATCGTGCGATTGCAGTACCTTCAGAGCGACACGAGCATACCGCTCCCTACACGCGCTCAATAGCGCACTCTGCGGGGTGGCAGTGGCGTATTCCTTTGCAACATCGCAATGGTAATGGATTAGTTTATTCAAGCGCTCACTATTCGGAAGATGAAGCAACAAACATTTTGCTGTCGAACCTTGATACTAAACCTTTGGCTGATCCTAAATTGATTCGATTCCAAACAGGCCGTCGCTACAAACAGTGGAATAAAAATGTTATTGCTGTTGGACTTTCAAGTGGCTTTTTAGAGCCGCTAGAGTCAACCAGTATTCATTTGATTCAATCAGCGGTTGTACGTTTGGCACATCTGTTCCCACATCAGGGGATTACTGAGGATATTGTCAACGAATACAACAAACAATCAAAAGTTGAATTTGAACAAATACGTGACTTTTTGATTCTGCATTATCATGTCACTGAGCGCGATGATAGCCGTTTTTGGCGTGATATGCGTAATATGGATATTCCTGAAACTTTGCGCCATAAAATAGATATTTTTAAACGTAATGGACGTTTGTTTAGAGATCAAAATGACCTATTCTTGGAAAGCTCATGGTTGCAAGTGATGCTTGGGCAGGGAATTGTGCCTCAAGATTACCACCCGCTGGCAAACAGTATGACAGAGCAACACATTAGAGATACGTTAAATAGAATTAAACAAATCAAAGATGAGCCCGTTGCTAAATTGCCTACGCACGACGAGTTTATAGCCAATATGTGTAAAATGTAGTGATGATGGCAAGGCAACCCTTACGTATTGTAATCTTAGGTGGCGGCACTGCTGGCTGGATGGCGGCCAATTTATTTGTTAAACGTTGGGCAGATAAAGGTGTTGAAATTACGCTGGTTGAATCTCCTGATGTTGGCATTATTGGGGTAGGCGAAGGCTCTACACCTAGCCTCAAACGCTTCTTCGAAATCATTGATGTAGAAGAGCATGAATGGATGCCGCGTTGTCACGCAACTTATAAGCTTAATATACGCTTTAAAGGTTGGTCACCATCGTCTGGTATTGATAGCTACAGTCATCCTTTTCCTACACAAGTTGATTCGTTTACCAAGCGTGCGTTTATGGTTAATGCGCGCACTAGACGAATGGGCTTAGATACCGAAGTATCACCTGAGCGTTTTCTTTTAAATGGCCTACTAGCCAATCAGAATATGGGGCCGAAGACGCCTGCTAACTTTCCCTTTAAAATCGAGTACGGCTATCATTTTAACTCTGGTTTGTTGGGGGAGTTTCTCGGGGAGCTCGCCCAACAACGAGGAGTAAACTATCGACTAGCCCACATTGCTGATGTGAAAAAATCTGACAACGGTGATATTGCATCGTTAGTGACTGATGATGGGGAACACATTGCTGGTGATATCTTTGTCGATTGCACAGGTTTTGCTGCATTACTCATCCAAAAAACCTTGGGTGTAGGTTTTAAACCTTATAAAGAGAATTTATTTAATGACTCGGCAGTGGTGATGCCAACCCCCGTAAATGGACGCTTACCCGTAGAGACTACATCTACAGCGATGAATGCTGGCTGGTGTTGGAAAATTCCCTTGACGGAGCGTTTTGGCAATGGCTATGTGTATAGCAGTGATTTCATATCACCGGATGAAGCCGAACATGAGTTTAGGAAACATCTAGGCGCACTGGATAGTGACGAGCTTGCACGCCATCTGAAAATGAAGGTAGGATCGTTAGAGCAGCACTGGGCTCATAACTGTCTGGCACTCGGTCTTTCACAAGGGTTTATTGAGCCACTCGAAGCTACGGCGCTTCATCTAGTGCAGGTAAGTATCGAACTCTTTATGCACAAATTTGAACAGGGTAATTTCACTGCAAAGCAAAGGGACAGCTACAACCAAGAAATGGTAGAGCGCTTTGAACGTGTTCGCGACTATATTGTGGCGCATTATAAGTTAAATACACGCAATGACAGCGAGTATTGGCGCGCTAACCGAGATAACGTGCAGCTATCGGATTCGCTAAAGCAAATTTTACATGCCTGGTATAGCCGCGAAGATGTAGAGGCAGAGATAAACCGGCAAAATATTGCTAGTCATTTCGACGCGGTTTCTTGGCATTGCTTATTAGCGGGATATGGTGCATTTCCCCCGTTACATCCTAATCAGCCGGGAAAAGGAGATTTGTATCTTGAACAAAACGTTGAACAGTTTGTACACGGCTGTAGCTTGAACTTTAGTAGCCATGAAGACAACTTATCGATGATAAGACGTTAGTGAACGTTTACTATTTATGCCGCTCGGCTGTTTAGATGTTTGAGGTTATTAACCTGGGGAACATTCAGCAAAAATACAATTTTTTCCATGCCCCTTAGCGGCATATAGTCTGTTATCGGCTAGCTCTACCAGCTCCTCAATACTCGAAACCTCGCGAGAAAATGCAATACCGATACTAACTGTAATGTTTATCGCGATTTCTTCATTCGCGACAGGGGTTTTCTCGATATTCTTTCTGATATTTTCAGCGATACGCTTTACCTGAGCTGCTTCGACATTTGACAATAATATAAGAAATTCTTCTCCGCCCCAACGTACAACTGTATCGGTGCTGCGCACAGTGGCTAGTTGTAGGCGAGCTATATTCTTGAGCACGATATCACCAAAGCTATGCCCATGTGTGTCATTAATATGCTTGAAATCATCGATATCTATCAAGATGATCGCGGTTTGGTCGACATTGCGTTTATTGAAAAAGCGTTTGCTCTCAATTTGCTCTTTAAAGCCGCGACGGTTAAACAGACCTGTTAATTCGTCATGGCTTGATAGGTATTTCATTCTTTTCTTTTCTATGTTCTCAAAATACAAACCTCGAGATAGTTTGAACCTCACGTATTCTGAAAACCAAACCAGTATGAGCAAAATGGTCGACGTGACCATATAGGTTTGTTTCTCGTCGCTACTGTACTCAACATACATCCAAGTCGGCTCACTCATAAAAAAGCTAAAATAGGTAAACGCTTGAATCAATAGAATATAGGGTAGCGACTTTATGTGTCCTAACGTAAGCACCAAGCATGGTAGAAATAATAGACACCAGAACAGGCTGGCAGCGTCGGGAGAGGAAGGCGAACCCGCAAACGAGCCAATAAACAGCACCATATAATTAAACGCAGGGACATAATGAATGCGACCGATGTTGTCCGAATGGCGCATGTATACCAAGCCAAGAATTGAGAGGATAACAACAGTTGCATTGGAGACAGCATCTAACGTGTCACCACGTTCGATATTACGAAAAAAATATATCGCGCACAGCAGCGCGCTGACAATAAATGCCAGTTTGTACAGCTCTCGTTTGAACTGTTTTTCATAGGATGCATAGGAGCTACCTACGCTGCTCATGAACTCATGCTCCCCCCTCACACGCTAAGCATAGTGTAAAAGTGTTTTTTTTCGAGCAAACACCTTGAATTTTCCAGTTTCAGTGTGTTTACTTTGTAAGCAAATACGTCTGTCACTGCGTTTTAGCGCACCTAGTTGTTGAATACGTATGCACTTCGTTGTGGCTATTCATTGAACAACGTAACGTCAAACATAGCTGCTCAGCAGCACATCATTACAACAAAAAATAATAATTAAGTGAGTGTCTATGTTTGCTATGCAAGAGCGCTTGGCAAAGCGTTTTTACATTCTATTGAGCTTGCCTGCAACGGCAATGGGGTTTGCGCTCTCTGTTCAAATATCTGCATTAAGTTGGATTTTAACCACCCAGTACGGGCTTGATATTCATGAAGTGGGACTTGTTTGGGCAGCAGGGCCAATAGCCGGTATTTTAGGTCAAGTCATCGTCGGTTTGATAAGTGATAAGGTTTGGTTTTGGCAAGGAAGGCGTAGGCCTTTCATACTCATTGGCGGCATTTTGGCTGGCTTGATGTTATTGGCTCTGCCGAATATTGATATCGTGTCGTCGAGTTTAGGCATTACTGGACTGTTGGGGGTTGCTATTGCAGTAGCATTAACACTCGATCTATCAATCAATGTGAGCTTTAACCCAACCCGCGCGATTATTGCAGACGTTACACCGGAAGGCGACGAACGCACAAAGGGTTACACCTGGATGCAAACGGTATCTGGTTCTTTTGGCGTGCTGGCTTATGCAATAGGCGCCGTTTGGGGTAATTATGTGCTGATTTATTTTGGTGCAGGCTTAGTGCTACTCTTGTCACTTATCCCGCCATTTTTTGTTACTGAGCCGCGTCAATTAAGTGAGCAAACATCACAATCTTCTGTGTTCGGCTTAGTTGATATCTTAAACAATATAAAGCCACTGTGGGGCTTTTTGATTTACGATGTTTATGCGTTAGGTTTGCAGTTGTCGGGTATTAAAACCGATCACTATTGGGCCGAATTACTCGCTGCGATTATCACATTGATATTAGTCGTACAAACAGTGCTTGCAAAAGAACAAGAGGGCGAGCCAACCAATCAAACCGGATTTTCTAAGGTACTAGCTGCTCATTCCTTTAGTTGGATAGGTGTGCAGACGATGTTTGTTTTTATCTTTGCCTTCTTGCAAGACAAAATGCCAAACATTAGTGATGACGAGCTAGGTAAAATAATAGCAATGAGCTTCTTAATACTGAGTGCTGTTGCTGCTGGGTTACCTGCCATTGTTCTTGAACCTATGGCTAAACGTGTGGGGCGAGTTAAAGTACATACCTATTGCATGGCATCTATGGCGATAGGTTATTTTGCTGTGGTGTTTTGGGGCGAAAGCAAAATGTCGCTATATTTACTAATGGCTATGCTGGGCATTGGCTGGTCAGCCATTATCAGCTTACCGTTTGCTATTATGTCTGAAAAAGTTGACCAGTCTCACATGGGGTTATACATGGGGTTGTTTAATCTCTCTGTGGTATTGCCTCAATTGTTGGTTAGCCTAGGCGTTGGTTTATTCATTAGCAAAGTGGAAGACAAAGGATTGGTTTTCCATATTAGCGCTATATCTTTAGCGATTTCCGCGCTGGTATGGACTCAAGTCAAAGAGAATAAACGCCCGTAAAGGCGCGTTTATTCTCAATCAACGCATCTTAACGCTGCATTTTAGAGAGCATTGCCTCCACGGCATTGATGTGCTCAGGATCATGGTGGCAAAGCCCCTGATATGTCGCACATGTCTCTAAAAAGTCTTTGAGTTCTGTCCGTTGAGCAAGCTTCATCAAGCGCTTTGTCATGCGAATTGTCTGCGTTGGTTTACTTGCTATCTCACTTGCCAACGACACTGCATTATCCATGAGCTCTTCTGGGGCGGCCAAGGAATGTAAAAGCCCATATTCTTGTGCTTGCTGAGCGGTAATTATTTTGCCGGTAAAAGTGAGCTCAGCAGCCTTTTGATAGCCGATAAGTCTCTGCATAAACCAAGCACCACCGTCACCAGGTATTAAACCTAAGTTGATAAAGGTTTCACCAAAGGTAGCGGCAGTCGAAGCGATGCGAAAGTCACACATATTGGCCAAATCAAACCCCGCGCCAATAGCTGGTCCATTGATGGCTGCAATCGCGGGAACTTCAAGCGATTCCATAGCAAGTGGGATACGTTGAATACCTTGTTTATAACGTTCAGTCAGTTCTTGTGGGGTTCCTGCAAAATCATTACGTTGCTCGGCCATATCTTTTATATTCCCGCCAGCAGAAAAAGCACTGCCTGCACCGGTAACAATTAACACTGCAACATTACTGGTACGATTTACCCATGAAACAGTGTCGACAATATCGTCGATCAAAGCTGTGCCAGTTAATGCGTTACGCACGTCATGTCTATTGAATGTCAGGCATGCGATTTGGTTTTCAAAAGAAAGCGTAGCGTCTGATAGTTGGGGAAGGTTCATAAGGTGGCCTTTGAAAATAGGGTGTTAAAAGCCTAGCGAATTTCAACAAACAATTAAATGGCAAATAACGCTAAAAGGGTAAGCGTTAAGAATTTGTAACAAAAGCAAACCTTGTAAGTGACAATGTAATCTGTGAGAATGCGCGCCGCCATCACATAGGTGGTTATTTACTATAAGGAAATTTACTATGTTCAAAAAAAGTGCAGCAGCTCTTTTAGCACTTTCTCTCCCATTTACGGCATCTGCAAATTGGTCACTTGGCGGTGGATACGCTAACTTCTCTGATGACGGTGATGCAGATATTTCTCTTGGCGCAATTTATGGTTCAGCGGCATACCATCATAACGTTGACGGCACAAAATTCTCTGTAGTACCTGAGTTTCGTTTAGGTACTGGTATCAGCGATGATGAAGTCTATGGCGTGGATGTAGAACTTGAACGCTTTATCTCTCTTTCGGTTAAAGGTCAGTATGACGTAAACGAACAATTTTTTGTGTTCGCTATGCCTAGCTACGCGAATGCAAAACTTAAAGCATCTTATGGTGGTTTTTCAGAGTCAGATGATGATTGGGAATTTGGTTACGGTGTAGGTGCGGGTTTCAACGTGTCAGACACATCTACAATGGAATTCTCATTTGAACAGTATGACGATGCTGATGTGTTAACAGCGAGCATCCACTTCGCTTTCTAGTCATTGACAGTATTGGATAAAATTAAAAAAGGGAGCAGTTGCTCCCTTTTTTGATCCAGCTGTTTAGTGTCAACAGTGTTACTTAGTTTGTGATTTTGTAGATAGCAACACTTAGTGGTGACATTGCCAATGTCGCTTGTCCATCAGTACTATCAATGAGTGACTGACCTGAATCATAAACCACCTCGTTAACATTACCTTGTAGTGCAAATTCGCCATGTGCCATATCACTACTTGTGTTGTAGGCAATAAGATATTGTTCACCTGACTCGAGTGTGCGTGTAGCAACTAACAAGCCCGGCTTGTCTTCTGCAAAAACGACTGCTTGCTGACCGTAGCGAAGCACTTCATTTGATTGGTAAATTTCAGCAAAAAGCTTAAGTGACTGGTAAATTGGGTGACTCGTATCGAAGTTGTCATCTGCTGTGGTTTTATCGGTACCAAGCAGAACGTCGTCGTTGTAGCTTGCCACTTTAGACGGCATCATATCTTGACGAGAGTTATGGTTACCGCCATCACCCACGAAACCTTGTTCGCTACCATAATAAACGACAGGCACACCTCGCAAGAAGTACATCATGCTATGAGCTAGTGTTACGCGGCTTAGCATTTCTTCCTGGCTGTAGTTATGCTCGCTTTCACGCAATGCCCAAGCTAAACGTCCAACATCGTGGTTACCGACAAAGTTGAGTAGCTGATTTACGTCGCTGTCTTCATCTTTATATTTGCCATCTTGTGCAAATAAATTAGCAAGCTCTTGTGTACCTTTTTGGTCTGCAATGACGTTTTTCACAGCAAAAGCAAAGCCGAAATCAAGTACTGAAGGTACCTTCCCCTCGGTAGTGTACTTGCTTAATACGTCAGGATTACCGTCGTAAACTTCACCAAACATAAAGAAATTCTCGATACCTTCTTGTTTAGCATGCTCTATTAACGCAGGAGAGAATTCTTGCCAGAACTCAATATTGACGTGTTTCACTGTGTCAATTCTAAAGCCGTCTGGTTTGAATTGCGTAATGATGTCTTTAAAGATTTCTGTCATGCCTGCGACAACTTCTGGATCATCCGTGTTGACATCGTCTAAACCAAAAAAGTCACCATATACCGAGTTTTCTCCCTCAAAGGTTGAATCACCTTGGTTATGGTAATACTTCGGGTCATTTAACCATGCCGGCACTTTTACGTTTTCCATGCCTTTCGGAACAAACGGAGTATATTTGTCACCAGCAGCCACTTGAGCGAGTGATTTGTATGCACACATTTGCTCACCGTCGGAGAAGGTAAGTTCGCCTTCGCCATGACATTCCTTATAACGAATAACGTCAGCCGTATGATTGGTGATAATGTCGAAAAACACCTTCATGTTTTGCGCGTGGGCGGTGTCAATAAAGGTTTTTAAGTCAGCATTAGTACCCAAGTGTGGGTCAATTTCCGTGAAGTCTAATACCCAATAGCCATGATAGCCAGTGATATCGCCTTGAACAGCCTGGTTACGCAGAATAGGGGTTAACCAAATAGAGGTTATTCCCATTTCTTTTAGGTAAGGAATTTTTTCGGTTAAACCTTTAACGTCGCCACCGTGATAATGGCCTTCTTTCGTTGGATCAAAGCCGCCTTGTGAAATAGCGATAGCTTTAGAGCCATTGTCATTGTCAGCATCTCCATTGTGGAAACGATCTGGTAGCACAAAGTACAACACTTCGTCTTGAATATGGCGTTGGTTATAAGGCGCTAACTGGACACTTGTTTGCTTTGCTTTTTCAGCGACTGTTGAAGCTTGTGTGTCATTTGATGTATCTATCGGCGCTTTATCATTGCCGCAAGCTGATAAGGCAAGTGCTACGGCGGTTGCTAAAAGTGTTTTCGAAATTGTTGTCATTATTTTTCTCTATTACGGCGTTAACCGTTATTCATTAACCTTTTGGACGGAATATTTTCATCGCTTCTGCTAGTTCAACTACAGAGGCTTGCTTTGTAAAAGCTTCAATTGAAACTGGCAGTTTTTGGCGCCAGTTTGGATGCTCATCAACTGTGCCGGGAATATTGACTTGCTCTTGGATCTCTAGCGCATCTTCCATAGGGATCAGTTGAATACGGCTTGGCGCTGCAGCAAGGTATTTTTGTACTGCCAGTGTGAGCTCACGGTTCATTTCTGCAGGCGATTGGCTTGGGGCCTTGCTCATATCCATGACTTGCATGTCCTCAAGCGCAGCAATTAAATTTGTACGATCTTGTATTCTCCCCTCGCGATCGCTGACGCCCATCTCTTCATTCGGGTATAGGTTTAAGTTTTGGCGCCACTCTAGATCTCTTCCTGTCCACCAACCGGTGAGGGTTGGAAGGTCATGAGTGGATACTGTCACCATTGAAAGTTCGGGATACATTTCGGGGCGCATGAAAAGCCCTGATTCCCATGTTTCAAAGTAAAGTACTTTATAGCTGAGTAAACCTGCAGCTTGCATAATATCGCCGAAGCCTTCAGGGACCGTGCCTAAGTCTTCTCCGATAACGACACATTGAGCACGTCGCGATTCAAGTGCAATGATGCGCAAAATATCTTCAAGTGGGTAGGTAATAAATATACCTTCATTGGCTTTCATGCCAGGCGCTACCCAATATTGGCGCATTAACCCGAGAATATGATCAATTCGAAGGGCTCCTGCATATTGCATATTGCTGCGTAGCGCACGCACTAATGGTTGATAACCTTTTGCTTGCAAGGCGACAGGGTTGATTGGCGTAAGACCCCAATCTTGTCCCAAGGTATTGAGTAAATCAGGTGGTGCGCCCACGGAAGCGCCAGCCACATAAACGTCTTTATCTGACCAGACGTCAACGCCTGAGCCGTCGCAGCCGACCGCTAAATCTAGATAAAGCCCTACAGGCATGTCGTTATCTTTAGCTGTTTGCTTTGCTTGCATTAACTGTTCGTGTGCTATCCATTGAAGGTAAGCAAAATAGTCAATACGACCCGCATTCTCTTGCTGGAACTGTTTTACTTCGTCACTGTTTGGTTGTTGATATGCGATTGGCCATTTACTCCACCCAAACGCGTGAAAGTCTTGTTTACGGAAATGTTCATATAATGCTTCAAATGTTGCATGACGCAACAATGCGTCGCCTTGTGCTTTTTTGTATGCAGAAAAGGCTTTGTGGTGACCATTCGCTTGGAAGTCATTGAATAAGGTGTCTAACACTTCAAATTTGAGTTCAGCAGCGGCAACATAATCAATTTTTTCACTCACTTTTGCCGCAGCCAATTTCGTTTGAAATGCTTTACTGTTAACAATTTTCTGCGCAGCTTCACAGCGTGAAAAGTTCTCAACCTTGGTAACGTCAATATATAGCGTATTAAGATAACAACGGCTGGTTGGAGAATATGGGCTGCAGTGTGCAGGGTTGTTTTGATAAAGAGGGTGCAATGGATTCAGGCCTATGGCTGATGCTCCCTGAGCTGCTGTAGATTTAACCAATGACGTTAGATCGCCAAAGTCGCCCAGTCCCCAATTGTTTTCACTTTTTAGCGAATAAAGTTGTGCTGCATAACCCCACATTTTAAAACTTGCCGCTTCTTGTGGGCTGTAGCAAGTTTTTGGTGCAACAATTAAATGGCATTGGTCGATAATATCGCCATGTGTAATGCTTAATTGATGATAGCCTTCTTCAATAGTGGGCAGTACAAACGTAAATTTATTGTATTGTTCTACGTGGCCATTGGTCTCAAATTTAGCGTACTCAACATGCGCCAATTCATTGATGTGTTGGCTACCATTTAACGTTGTACCAGTTTCTGTCGTTATAACCCAATTAAACGTGTCGGCGATATCTGACTTGATACTAATGATCAGTGAGTGCGTTGCTTCTTCTGATTTCACGATATGTGAATGTGGAAGAATGTTACGCCAAGACTGCTCACGTAAATCAGTAATACTGCTGGTAAGTGCTTGCTGATCTTCCGTGTCATATCCCATCGCTTGGAGTAGCGATTTGCGCGCCTCGTCCTTGGCGAATACTTGGTTACCAAACGCATCAGTGTAGCTTTGGTGAAAACCAACCAAGTCGGCAAGTTGTTCAATAAGATTGGTCATTAGATAGTCTCTTTATTTGTCGCAGTTGTTGAATGTGTGTAGCTCAGCAGCAATAAACTGTGAGCAGATAGTTCAACAGAGGGCTGATTTATTCTTATAGGTGTATTGTCCTGCCTGTGTTCGGCAGTATTGATGAGGACTTGCCAACAGCCATCAAGCTCAGGCAAGTGGTAATTGATAATGCGGCTATGCGCGTTAAATACAACGAGCAAGGCATCATCAACGTGTTCATGAATCCATTCACTGGGCGTGTCAGGCTGCGTATCAGCAAGCAGCATAGCAAAACATTTGATATCTCGGTTGTGCCAATCGTGCTCCTGCATGACTTGGCCATGACAATTTAGCCAACTAATATCAGGCAGTCCTGTTGTCGAGCAAAACTCGTTACCGTGTTGATAATTGGTTCGGTTGAGCAATGGGTGTTCTTTACGAAGTGCCGATAACTGCTGAACGAATTCAAGCAATTCGCTGTCTTGATTTTGCCAATCGAGCCACGTAATTTTATTGTCTTGGCAGTATGCGTTGTTGTTACCTGATTGGCTGTGGCCAATCTCATCTCCAGCAAGCAACATCGGAGTGCCTTGAGAGATGAACAAGGTGGCTAATAAATTACGTTTTTGCTGAGTACGTTTTTGGTTGACCGCCAAGTTATCGGTTTCACCTTCGACACCAAAGTTACAGCTAAAGTTAGTGCCATGGCCGTCACGATTATCTTCACCATTGGCCTCGTTGTGGCGTTCTTCGTAGGTGACTAGATCATGCAAGTTGAACCCGTCATGTGCGGTAATCAAATTAACACTAGAACTTGGGCGGCGGCTGCGTTGCTCGAATAAGTCAGCTGAGCCATGAAGGCGTCTCGCAAATTCTGGAGACATGCCTTTGTCTCCTCGCCAGAAGCGACGCACGGTGTCACGAAATCGATCATTCCATTCTAGCCATTGATTTGGGAAACGTCCCAATTGGTAGCCGTTAGGGCCAATATCCCAAGGTTCTGCTATTAGTTTTACGCCTGATAAAACTGGATCTTGGCGAAGTGCTGAGAAAAAGTGGTTGTCTTTACAAAAGTGGCTTTTGTTACGACCTAGAATAGGGGCTAAATCGAATCTAAAACCGTCGACACCCATATGTTCAACCCAGTAACGTAAGCTGTCAGTGACTAGCTGTAAAACGCGCGGATGGTCGATGTTAAGAGTATTGCCACAACCTGAATAGTTTTCATAAAAACGTTTGTCGTCTTCTCTAAGGCGATAGTAGCTGGCATTGTCTATACCGCGGTAACAAATTGTTGGGCCAAGTTCGTTACCTTCGGCCGTATGGTTGTATACCACATCAAGAATAACCTCGATACCAGCTTGGTGAAACGTTTCCACCATATCTCTAAATTCAACATCATCCCCTGACGCTAGATAACGCTGTTGAGGGACGAAAAAGTTATAGCTGTTGTATCCCCAGTAATTGCTTAATCCTTTTTCATCTACAAAAGGTTCGTCGATGAAGCTATGCACGGGTAAAAGCTCTATAGAAGTGATACCAAGCTCGGTGAGGTAATTGATAACGTTTTTATCTGACAGTGCTCTGAAGGTGCCTCGAATTTTTTTATCAATGGCTTTGTTCAGTTTGGTAAAGCCTTTGACATGCATTTCGTAAACAAGGGTGTTACGACGCTTGACTCTGGGATGTGTCTCGCACTTTGCTAGTGGCTTGACGACAACGCCTTTGGGTAAGCGTTTGGCATTATCTTGAATATCAAACGTTAAATCTTGTTGAAGAGATTTCTTGTCGTAGCTGTAATGGCTTTTATGGTGCTTAAAGCTACCGGCTAACTTTTTAGCGTAAGGGTCAATAAGCAGTTTATGAGGATTAAATCGGTGGCCATTATGTGGTTCAAACGGACCATGAACACGATATCCGTATAATGTACCTACCGGTAACTCAGGAATAAAGCCATGCCATACCTCATCGGAAAATTCTGGCAGCTCTATTCGCTGTATTTCATGTTCTCCACTCGCGTCAAAAATACACAGCTCAACTTTTTCAGCATTCGCAGAAAACAACGCGAAATTTACACCGTCGTCGCGCGGTGTGGCGCCCAGTGGAAAAGAGCGCCCTGTCTGTATTGTATAATGTGTTTGCATGGGAGCGTTCATGAGTTATTGCTCCAAAATAAATACGGTCGTACTAAGTGGTGGTACGGTAATTGACAAACTGTGTTGCTGCCCTTGCCACGGCATATCTGATGTATAAACACCGTCAGGATTACCGATATTAGAGCCTCCATAGACTTCAGCGTCGGTATTTAATACTTCGTTGTATTTTCCGGGCACTGGTGCGCCAATAACAAAGTTAGTATGAGTATCTGGCGTGAAGTTACATATCACGATCGCGGGCGGTTCACTGTTGTCGCCAGAACGCACATAGGAGTAAACAGATTGGTCTGCATTCTCATGGTCTAGCCAGGTAAAACCATCGTGTTCGCAATCTTTCTGATATAGCGATGGTGTGTTGCTGTACAGTTTATTCAAATCTTTGACGAGCTGGTGCACGCCTGCATGCCAGTTGATATCGAGTTGATGCCAATCGAGCTCAGCGTCATGATTCCACTCTCTTCCTTGGGCAAATTCACTGCCCATGAACAACAATTTTTTACCCGGATGCGTCCACATAAAGCCATAGTATGCGCGTAAATTAGCGAACTGTTGCCACGCGTCACCAGGCATGCGTGCGAGTATAGAGCCTTTCCCGTGCACAACTTCGTCATGGCTGAGTGGAAGAATAAAGTTCTCATCAAATGCGTAGACAAGTCCAAAACTCAATTCATTGTGATGATATTTACGATGGATAGGTTCGCGCTTCATATACTCGAGCGAGTCATTCATCCAGCCCATATTCCATTTGTAGCCAAAGCCTAAACCACCCATGTCGGTTGGTTTTGAAACGCCTGGCCATGAAGTTGACTCTTCGGCTACTGAGAAGGTGCCAGGATATTCACGGTAAAGTTCTTGGTTGAACCGTTGTAAGAACTCAACCGCTTCTAAATTCTCTCGCCCGCCATGTTTGTTTGGGATCCATTCACCTTCGTTGCGGCTGTAATCGAGATATAACATCGAAGCAACAGCGTCAACGCGAATGCCATCAACATGGAAACGGTCTAGCCAATGCAATGCACTGGCTCTCAGAAAGTTAGCGACTTCAGTACGGCCGTAGTTATAAATGAGGGTATTCCAGTCAGGGTGATAACCTTGACGCGGATCTGCGTGCTCAAACAGATGAGTGCCATCAAATTGACTTAAACCATGGCCGTCAACGGGAAAATGACCAGGTACCCAGTCGATTAGCACACCAATGTCATGCTGATGACACAAGTCAACAAAGTATTTAAAGTCATCAGCATTGCCAAAACGTGATGTCGGTGCAAACAAACCAACCGGTTGATAGCCCCAAGAGCCGTCAAATGGGAATTCGCTAACAGGCATCAATTGCACATGGCTGAAGCCCATTTCAAGAACATATGGGACAAGTTGGTCGGCAATTACTCGGTAATTGAGATAATCTCCACTTTCATCGCGCCTCCATGATCCCAAATGCACTTCATATATTGATATCGCAGCATTTCTCGCATTTCTTGCTTCACGCTTTGCTAACCATTCTTTATCTTGCCATTTAAAGCTTTTGCTAGCGGTAACGATGGACGCTGTTTCAGGACGAAATTGCGCTTGTGCACCATAAGGATCTGCTTTGTGCGGTAAGACATGCCCATGAGCATCTTTTAATTCAAATTTATACAGAGTGCCTGCTTTTATACCCGGTAAAAACACATTCCAGTACCCACTGAAATTGATGTTTTGTAAGGGGTGGCAGCGGCCATCCCATTGATTGAAGTCACCAATAACAGAAACTGAACGGGCATTTGGCGCCCACACTGAAAATGATACCCCTTTGACACCATTTTGCTCTGTTAACTGCGCACCCATCACGTTATAAGGGTGCAAGTGGTTTCCTTCTGCAAGCAGATGAATGTCTAAATCGCTAAGCGTAGGAGCGAAACGGTATGGATCTTCAACCACCTGTGACGCATTGCCACGTGTTATTCTATATTGATAATCGAAAGCATTTTTACGGCGCAATTTCTTATGAAAGATGCCAGCTTTATTTTTTCGCGTGAGGCTAGCAATTGACTTCCCTGAGGCTGTTTCAATAACTTCTACACTGTCGGCATCAGGTGCAAAGGTGGTAAAAGTGATAAACCCTGTTTCGTTGCATTGGTGTTGACCCAACACGTGATAAGGCTGACTCAATTGAGCGGAAAGAATATCTTCTGTATGTCCTTTACTTAATGTCTGTGCAGTCATTTATTGTCCTCATTAAAACAGCAAACCCTCTAGTACACGGTAGCTAGAGGGTCGGGAGATTACGCTTTACAAGGCGTTAATTGCCAAATGTTGTTGACGTAGTCTTCTATTGAGCGGTCAGAGTTAAACTTACCCATGAGTGCCGTATTGAGTATCGCCATTTTTGCCCAACGTTCAGGGTGGCGATAGGCAACATCTAATGCTTGATGTGCATCCGAATATGACTGGAAGTCAGCCAGCACGAGGTAAGGGTCACCGCCATCAAGCAAGCTATGTTTGATAGCTGACAACTCGTATGGTTGACCCGGGGTAAAGAAGTCACTATCTAACCAATCAATAATTTTGGTTAATTCCTTGTTCGTTTCATAAAAATCGTATGGGTTATAGCCTTTTGATTTTATCGCTTTAACCTGTTCAACAGTATTGCCAAAAATAAAGATGTTGTCGTCACCGACTTCTTCGGCAATTTCAATATTGGCACCGTCTAACGTACCAATAGTTACCGCGCCGTTTAAGGCAAGTTTCATGTTGCCTGTTCCTGATGCTTCTTTACCAGCGGTCGAAATTTGCTCTGACACATCAGCAGCGGGGATGATTTTCTCTGCAAGGCTGACACGATAGTTTGGTAAAAATACTACTTTAAGCTTGTCTTTGATGCGCGGGTCATTATTGATTTTCTCTGCCACTTTATTCGTTGCATAGATGATCTCTTTTGCTAAGTGGTAACCCGGTGCAGCCTTAGCGCCAAAAATGAAAACACGTGGATGCATCTCTAAGTCAGGGTTTTCAAGCAGGCGGCTATACAAGGCAAGTATGTGTAAAAAATTTAAATGCTGGCGCTTGTATTCGTGAAGTCGCTTTATTTGAATATCAAAGATAGCGTCAGGGCTTACGGTGACACCTGTTAGTTTTAATATTTCGTCAGCAAGTTTGACTTTGTTGTTGCGCTTAATTGCCATGAATGCTTTCTGGAAGTCCGCATCTTCGGCTAAATTAGCAAGTTGGCTTAAACTGTCTAAATCTTTAGCCCAGTCTTCTTTTACATGCTGAGAAATAAGCGAGGACAGTTCTGGGTTACACGCTTTTAGCCAACGGCGCGGTGTAATACCGTTTGTAACGTTGGTGAGCTTTTCAGGCCAAAGCGCGTGAAATTCAGGGAACAAATCTTGTTTTACTAGTTTTGAATGTATTTCCGCTACACCATTCACTTTATGGGCCGCAACGACACAAAGATGAGCCATGCGTACCATGCGCTCTGAACCTTCTTCGATCAGAGATAGTTTTGCACGCATTTGGAAGTCATGAGGCCATTTGGCATTCACTTCTTTGTTGAGGAATTCTTCATTGATACGATAAAGAATCTCTAGGTGGCGAGGCAGCACACGCTCAAACATTTTGACTGACCACTTCTCCAATGCTTCAGGAAGAAGCGTGTGATTAGTGTAAGAAAATACTTGACGGCACAATGTCCACGCATCACTCCAAGACATTTGATATTCGTCGATTAACGTGCGCTGTAATTCCAAAATAGCAATTGTTGGGTGAGTGTCGTTAAGTTGGATGGCAGTGTCTTTTGCAAAGGCTTGCCAATCAACGCCATTACTTGCTTGATGGCGGGCGATAATATCTTTAATAGAACATGCGCAGAAAAAGTATTGTTGGATGAAACGCAACTCTTTACCAGCATCATGTTCGTCATTAGGGTAAAGCACTTTCGACACCGTTTCAGCGTACACTTTGTCTTGATGAGATGACAAGTAATCACCACGATTGAAAAGCTCCCAATTAAATGCACCCACTGAGCGGCTTTCCCACAAACGCAATACGTTGACGGTATCAGAGTTGTAACCAACAATTGGAATATCCCACGGCACGCCTTTGAACTCTAGACCTGGCTGCCAAACAGATTTAACCGTACCGTCTGCTTGCGTTTGGTGGTCGACATGACCATAGAGCGGAATAATTTGGCTAGACTCTGGACGGCAGATCTCCCAAGGGCTGCCGAATTCACGCCACAAATCTGGCTCTTCAACCTGGCGCCCTTGCTTAAAACTTTGTTTGAATAAACCGTGCTGATAATGAATACCGTAGCCCGTTGCAGGGTAGTCGAGCGTGGCAAGCGAATCGAGAAAACATGCAGCGAGACGACCTAAACCACCATTACCCAATGCCAAATCAGCACCTTGTTCAAACAAATCACTCAGTTCAATATCAAAACTTTTTAAGGCTTCTTCAGTAACGTCGTATAAGCCAAGGTTATGCATATTGTTCGACAACATGCGACCCATCAAGTATTCCAAAGAAAGGTAGTTTACTTGTCTACTTGCCGCCTTTTGTTGGCGCTGCTGTGTACTACTGAGCTTAGCAACAACCAAGTCATTAATGGCTGAACATGTTGCTCGCCAATAGGCTTGTTTGTTTTCTTTTGGCGATGCGCCATCTAACGTGAATTGTAGATGGTGCTCAATGCGTTCGCGCAATGCATTTGCAGTAATTGTTGATGTAGCCATAGTCGATTCTTTTTGAATGTAGGTGCCTTGTTAATGATCTCTCAGCCTGAGTATGACAGAGAAATTTGACATCTTTTTAAAACGTATAGTGTCGGATTTATACAAAATTATGCTGAACTTGATTGCAGAGCAATAAACTACATACGTATGCATGACAGATAAATCAATAGGATAGGCATGCATACGTATGCAGGTTGGTTGCAGAAAATAGGCGCTCTACTTATCCTGACGCTAACTATAACTAAACTAAAGCGCGGCCTATTTTTCGGGGGGAATGCAGTTCGAAAAATGAGTAAAGCGCACTCGGATTTTACATGCTAGAACAACCTTGGTGGCGCGGTGCCGTCATTTACCAAATTTATCCACGTAGTTTTATGGATGCCAATAATGATGGCATTGGTGATTTACGCGGTATCATCCAGAAATTACCTTACATAAAAAGCTTAGGTGTTGACGCTATTTGGATTTCTCCATTCTTCAAGTCACCGATGAAAGATTTTGGGTACGACATCAGTGACTATCGTGATGTTGATCCTATGTTCGGTACCATGGATGATTTTGATGATCTAATGGCAGAAGCCAAGCAAAAAGATATCAAGGTAGTCATCGACCAAGTATTGAGTCATACCTCAGACCAACATGAGTGGTTTATTGAAAGCAAGTCTAGTAGAACGAATCCAAAAGCTGACTGGTATGTATGGGCCGATGCGAAGCCAGATGGTTCGCCACCGAATAATTGGTTATCAATTTTTGGTGGTGTTGCATGGCAGTGGGAGCCACGTCGTCAGCAGTACTATTTGCACAACTTTTTAACAGAACAACCTGATCTTAACTTCCACAATCCAGAAGTGCGTCAACATGTGTTAGACAATGTTGAGTACTGGCTGAAAAAGGGAGTTGATGGGTTCCGCTTAGATGCCATTAACTTCTGTTTCCATGATGCTCAGTTACGCGACAACCCGGCGAAACCTGAGAATGAGCGTAAAGGCCGTGGCTTTAGCGAAGATAACCCCTACGCTTACCAGTACCATTACTTCAACAACACCCAGCCAGAAAACGTTAGCTTTATGGAAGATATTCGCGCGTTGATGGACAAGTACCCGGGTGTTGTTACCCTTGGTGAAATTTCTTCAGAAGACTCACTACTGACGATGGCGCAGTACACGAAAGGCAATAAGCGTTTACACATGGCATACAGCTTCGAATTGTTAACAGAAGACAGTTCACCTAAGTACATTCGCCAAACCATAGAAGAGCTTGAAGCAAACTTATCTGATGGCTGGCCATGTTGGGCAATTGGTAACCATGACGTACAGCGTGTTGCAACGCGTTGGAACAAAGTTGACAAAACTAAAGCTAATCCAGCGCAAGTGAAGATGTTCAATGCGATGTTGTCATCACTGCGAGGTAGTGTTTGCAGTTACCAAGGTGAAGAGCTAGGCCTTGTTGAAGCTGATATTCCATTTGAGTTATTGCAAGATCCGTATGGCATTACGTTCTGGCCAAACTTTAAAGGCCGTGATGGCTGTCGTACACCAATGCCTTGGACAAACGAAGCTGCGAAAGGCGGATTTTCTGCCGCAGATAGCACTTGGTTGCCTGTCGTAGAGCCACACATTAACCAGGCAGTTTCAACGCAAGAAAATGATAGCGACTCGATGTTGAATCACTATCGTGCATTTTTAGCGTGGCGAAAAGAGCAACCTACATTACGTTACGGTGATATTGAGTTCTTAGAAGCGAGTGATGAACTGCTAGTATTTGTGCGAACGTACGAAGGTCAAGCGACGTTAGCTGCATTTAACTTCTCAACAGAGACGCAGCAATACCATATTGCGCACAACCTCAAACTTGAGGCACTTAACGTACCTGGCTTCGACGTTGCGAAGCTAACAGGCAGTGAGCTTATGCTTGCACCATTCCAAGCTGCTTACTTTCGTTCGTCTTTAATCGACTAAAGTTCAGTTTATTCTGTTGTTCGCTGCTGCAATTAACTGCTCAGAGGTAAGTGACGGTAGCGCTTCAGCAACAACTTTCTTGGGGAGCTTTTTGATAATAAGCTCCCCAACATCTTTTGCTTGGCGGGTATCTGCAAATAATAGAATTGTTTGATTGTTGCAAAACACCATTTTATGTAGTGTTTTTATCTTCATTCTATTCTGCTTTAAGAGGCTTCTCAGTCGTTTTTTATCGTCAGCTGCAATGTATTCGCACGTGCTCAGCGCTAGCTTATCTGAATGAGCAGGCAGGCTTACCACAGCCATTGCGATAGCCAATAAAATGTATATTTTCCACATATTAACTCCCATTTACACTTCGAATGTAATGTGAGTCCTATTTTTTATTCTTAGCTACCCTGCACAAAATGCACATTGATTGAAATAGACACAATGTATCTTTAATAAGTATAAGAAAAAATCAAGAAATTGGTATGGAGAAATAACGCAAAGCTAACACGAGGAATACGTCACACCTATTGAATTGTAAGTGTTTATTCACATTGTTAACGTTGTGTTAACTGCGCCAAACAAGACATACAGACTCGACGAAAGTTCAAAATTGTTTACAAAATGACCGATTTTTTTACAGTCAAATTCATTTTTTTTTACAACATATTTAATACGAAGTTTTTCGCATTATTTGAGTTTGACTATACGGCTGAAATGCACGTATTGATTAGCTTTTCATCAATTGACAGGGTTTGAATTGTCTAAATGGGTTGTCACTATTTCGTTGTGTTTAGTACGAACTTTGGTGGATAAATAGAAAAAATTCACTTGTCACAGTCTTGTAAACACCCAGTAGCTGTTTTATAAATAATTGACCTTAGTCGTTTTGTGCTGTCGCTCAGACATCTACGTAAACTAAGCAAAACAATAAATATTATTAAAAAAATATAATTATAAACATTGGGAAGGAAATAACATGTCTACTAAATTCCGTGCTGGTGCACTCGCCCTTGCTGTGGGTTCTGCACTTGGTACAGCTCCTGCCTTTGCATTCGAAGATGCTTCACTTGAAGAAGTTGAAAAGATTGTTGTAGTAGGTTCGCGTGCTGCACCTCGTTCAATCGCAGACTCTGCGGTTCCTGTTGATATCGTTGGTGGTGATGAACTAGGTAAGTCTGGTTCAAGTGATATGCTTGATCAGTTGGTAAGCACTGTTCCATCATTTAATGTGCGTGCACAGCCTATTTCTGATGCTGCAACGTTAATTCGTCCAGTAAACTTACGTGGTTTGTCATCTGACTCTACGTTGATTCTATTAAATGGCAAGCGTCGTCATCGTGCTTCAGTAATCGCCTTCCAAGGTGGTGGTGTGAATGATGGTGCGCAAGGCCCAGATATCTCCGTTATTCCAAGCGTTGCACTTAAACAAGTTGAAGTGTTACGTGACGGTGCTGCTGCACAATACGGTTCAGATGCTATCGCTGGTGTAATGAACTTTGTATTGAAAGATGAAGCGGACGGCGGCTCACTTTCAGTGAAGCATGGCGAGTTCTATGAAGGTGACGGCACAACAACCACTGTTGATGGCAACATCGGTATGCCGTTTACAGATGACGGTTCATTAAACTTAAGCTTCCAATACAAACAAGCTGACGCTACTAGCCGCTCTGTTCAGCGTCCAGATGCGCAAGCTTTATTTGAAGCTGGCAATACCTCTATCCAAGATCCTGCCCAAATTTGGGGTAACCCTGAAATTGATGATGACATTACTTTATTTGGTAATATCAAGTTAGATCTGGGCGATGATAAAGAATTCTATACGTTTGGTAACTACTCAGAGCGTGATGTTACGGGTGGTTTCTACTATCGTAACCCTCATAACCGCGGTAACGTATACTCAATTGATGGTGGTGAAACACTATTAGTAGGTGATGTTGCACAAGCAACGGAAGGCGCGGAGCGCACATGTGCCGTTGTACCGGCAAACGTACCAAACGTTTTGGATACTCAGGCTTACCAAGATATGGTAGCTGATCCAAACTGTTTCTCAATGAACCAAATCTTCCCTGGCGGTTACACACCTCAATTTGGTGGTAACATCACTGATACGTCATTAACAATGGGTGTTAAAGGTGATATCAAGTCGGGCATCTTAGCGGATTGGTATTTTGATTTAAGTGGCTCTGTTGGTCGTAACGAATCAGAATTCTTCTTAAAGAACACGCTTAACCCGTCTTTAGGTTTAGATACACCGACAGATTTCGAAACGGGTAAATACATCCAGTTAGAGAAAACCTTCAACTTTGATTTAGTGAAAGCGGTTGAAGTAGATGGTCTAGATGAACCTCTTAACGTAGCAACAGGTGTTGAATTCCGTGAAGAGAGCTTCGAGATTATTGCAGGTGAAGAAGCGTCATGGAAAGCGGGCGATTACGCTGACCAAGGTTTCAACATTGGTTCTCATGGTTTCAAAGGCTTTGGTCCTGAAACACAAGGTCGTAATGACCGCCGTAACTGGGCTGCCTATGTTGACGTTGAAGCTTACCTAACAGAAGACTTCATGTTAGGTGCAGCGCTTCGTTGGGAAGACTTTAATACATTCGGTGATACAACTAACTACAAACTAACAGCGCAATACTCAATTAATGATGAGTGGTCAGTTCGTGGTTCAACATCGACAGGTTTCCGTGCGCCAACTGTTGGTCAGGCAAACGTAGTAAATACAGCGACATCGCTTGTAAATGGTGAGCTAATTCAAAGTTTCCTTGCGCCACCAACTGATCCATTATCAGCGTTCTACGGCGGTCAAGAGCTAGAGCCTGAAGAGTCAGAATCATATGCAGCGGGTATCGTATACAGCAGCGGTGATTTCTTCTTAACTATCGATGCATATAGCATTGAAGTGACAGACCGTATCGCACAATCTAGCCAAATTTCTGTTAACCCAGAAGACTATGACGAGCTGCGTGATTTAGGTGTACAAAACCCAGAGTTAATCTCAGCAGTGACGTACTTCGCAAATGACTTTGACACGACGACAACTGGTGTTGATATTGTTGCAAACTACTCGATGCAGTTGATGGGCGGTGATACGCAGTTCGCACTAGCGTATAACTTTAACGACACTGAAGTAGACAAGTTCAATCCTGAAACAACATCAGAAGGTAAAGTTAAACGCTTAGAAGATGGTATGCCAGACCACCGTGCAACATTCACTGTTAACCAAAGCTGGGAAGAGTTTAGTGGCTTTGTTCGCATGAACTACTTCGGTGAGTACTTTGCGGTACATGCTGATGATGATTGTTTAGACGGTTGTTGGAATGAAACAGCGGATGCTGCGGTAACTATCGATGCTGAAGTTAGTTACTTCATCAACGACATGTTCACGCTATCTGTGGGTGCTAACAACATCTTCGATGAAGAAGCTCAGAAACTTCCATCAGAATCTTACGGCGTATTAGGTGCTAAGTACTACGAAAGTGGTCCTTTCGACTATAACGGCGGATTCTACTACGCGAAGTTAACGTACAACTTCTAATCTGTCATTACTCCCGAAAAAGCCCAGCAATTGCTGGGCTTTTTTATGAAGATAAATTCCTATTAGATGAATGTAAGAGGAATATCGAGTTTTGACGAAAGTTGGCGGGTAATAATAGCGCGCCAAGTACTGCACACTTCCAACCTTATTTCTTGGCAACCTTGCTTTTCAAATTCTAAATAGGATTCTCCAATCGCCTGAGCTGCATCAGGAGTCAGACCCGCTTGGTCTTTGGGATGTTCAAATAAAATCCAATTGTTTGTATTTGGTATAGCATCAACGATAGCTGCGCGAATTGACTCAATGCCTTCTTTATTGAAGCCTCCAACAGGGTAGGTGTGGACAATATTGCCCTCTACTATCACTGAGAAATCCCCATGTGCTACCATCTTTATCTCCTTGTCAGAGTAATTATAGCGCTTACATAGCGTTTATTTGAGACGCGATAATCTTTACGCGCTCACGATCCATAGCTTCTTTAATTGCCTTACCCTTTACCCCTTGTTTTACATATTCAGTCGCTACGACGTCTCTTAATAAATGCGCCGTATTTTTTAGGGAATTCACTAACTCGGATGGTAGACAGTCACCATTAAGGCCACGGGTTGCGAGTATAATGTTGTCTAGTAGCTCTGGTTTTCGATAGATATCTGCTTGCTCAAAGAAAGTCAGCGATTCTCGGGGCGATTGTGATGGTAAATTAACTATTTGCTCGTGGAGTTGCCACGTTTTTTGTGTCAGCAATTTAGGCGCATTAGGCACTTTTAGCTGCGACAATATAGCATTCAGTGCGGACTCTTGATCATTTGGGGCAGTACTATCAATCAGCTGATTTACAAATACAGCAAATCGGATATCTGCATCTTTCGTTAATTGAGCGACACGAACCAATGCACTGGTTACCTCTTGAATGTTAATGACGGAAGTAGATATTGCCGAAATAATAGCGGTGAGTGCTTTGGTTTCATGTAGTAAAGTAATAAACACTTCTGGATTAGGTTCGCTAATCGCTCTTTCAAATTCCTTCCAAATTCTTTCTGCTGACAAAGCACTGAGCTCACCGCTTAGCGCAATTTTCTCCATCAATGCTTTAGTTTCATTCGCTACGGTAAACCCGTATTGCGTATAACGAGCGGCAAAGCGCGCAACGCGTAAAACGCGAAGAGGATCTTCTTCAAACGCAGGAGAAACGTGGCGTAATACTTTGGCCTTTAGGTCTTCTTTACCACCATAAGGATCAATAATATCGCCGTGGTGCGATTGTGCCATCGCATTCACGGTTAAGTCTCTACGCATTAAGTCTTGTTCAATGGTCACGTCAGGTTCTGCGTAACATTCGAAACCCGTATAACCTTTACCTTTCTTTCGCTCTGTTCTTGCCAGAGCATATTCTTCCTTCGTTTGTGGGTGCAGAAATACAGGGAAATCTTTACCGACTTGAGTGAAACCTAAGCGCTTCATTTGCTCGGGTGTTGAGCCAACCACTAAGTAATCTCTTTCCACAACAGGGTGATTGAGCAGGGTGTCGCGCACTGCACCGCCAACAAGGAATACAGAGAGCGAACTTAGGTCAATAGGCATGGTGTCGTTTTTCATAGCGTGGCGGTTACTGCTTTATATGAAGATGTTTGTTCAACTTAATGGAGGCAGTGTAACACAGTTCAAAACTGCAGTGCTCTGAGCGTGGGACTCTTTTAGTTTGTGCTTTGACATATGAATTGAGAGCTAGTAGTTTGAGCGTCGATACTTATAATTCAGCGCAGCTATTTTACATAATGTACACAGGATTTTTTGGTTTAGGGGATATACCTTTTTCAATTGCGCCTAACCCTGATTTTTTATTTTTAGGTGATCGTCATAAGGAGGCGCTCGCGCACTTAACCTACGGACTTGGTGATACAGGCGGATTTGTTCTGTTGACAGGGGAAGTAGGAACCGGGAAAACGACGCTAAGTCGCAGGTTGCTTGAACAACTGCCAGAGAATACCGACGTTGCATTCATTCTAAACCCCACGCTGTCGTGCTTAGAGCTGCTGGCGACTATCTGCGATGAGTTAGGCGTTCGCTATAAAAAAGCGGGCGTCACGTTAAAGTATTTGACCGACAAAATTCAGCAAAAGCTGTTAACTAACCAGGAGCAAGATCGCAATACCCTGTTGATTATTGATGAAGCTCAGCACTTGCAGCCAGAAGTGTTGGAGCAACTTCGGTTACTTACAAACCTTGAAACGAATACGCGTAAGTTATTGCAAGTCGTGTTAATTGGGCAGCCTGAGTTGCAGCAATTGCTGCAGCGACGTGACTTGCGTCAATTGGCGCAACGTATCACTGCGCGTTACCACTTGTTGCCATTAACCCGCAATGAGGTAGCTGAGTACATAAAACACCGATTGGCTGTTGTGGATTGTCATCGTCCGCTATTCAAGCCTAACGCTATTTCTACGATTCATAAAATATCGAAAGGCATCCCACGTTTGATTAATTTGCTGTGTGATCGCGCACTTGCCAATGCTTACGGCAAGAATGACGCACTGGTGACAAGAAAAACAGTGATAGAAGCCTCAGAGCAAGCGTTAGGTAGTGAATATCACCTTCAACCTTGGTGGCGCAGCAGAGCACTTATAGGCGCCAGTGTCGCAGCTAATCTAGTGGTCATCGCAGGGGTAGCATTTTGGTTCGGCAGCCAACAGAATACTCAAGAAGTGTTAGTCAATACTGCGAAGGTCAACGCTACTGAAGAGGTTCAATCGCCAGTGGTTTCCGTCTCTCAAAGCGCAGAAGGCAAAGCAAATGAGGAAACTCAATATGTTGGCTCTGCGCTGCCTCCAAGCAATAGTGAATTGACAAAGGCTAGTGTGCAGGCTGAGCCTACAGCAGAACCTAAACAACAAATTGATAGCGCTTCTCCGGCAGATAATAGCCAGCCTGAACAGCTGGTGGTTGGTCATTTACCGCAATCAACAACCCATTCATTGCGGCCCCAACAGTCTGCTGGTGCGCGAAAAAATGACGCAGAAAAACCTAGACAAATCTTAAGTCACGAAGCCGCTCAACAGCCAACCGAGCGACAGGCAGCAACGGCGCAACCTCAAAACTCGGTGACGTTTGATGCGTCACAATTGGAAAGTAACTCGAATGACTTATTGAATAGGTTACAGGATGCGATAGAAGAAACCGATCAAATTGCCGATAGTGATTACGTGGAGCCTGAGCCAGAGCAGCCAGTGCCCTCTTTACTTGATATGCCTTCGCATATTCAAAATCGTGTACCAGCGATGCAGTTTGAAGTGCACATTTATGCGACCGATGGAAATGGGTGGGTGAGAGTAAATGGTCGTGAGCGCTACGAAGGAGATATCGTTGCAAACGGTATTACACTTGCGCAAATATTGCCGGATCTTGTGATCCTGGAAATGGATGGCGCGCAGTTTTCTTTGCCCGCATTGAGTAGCTGGTAAGTGATACCAGCTACTATTTGCCAGCAAGCAAATTAGCTGACAAATGCCGTTTTGAAAAAGTTAAGTAAACTAATGTTAAATTCTTCTGGGCGAATACATTTGTCTACTTGGTCACGGTATTTCGACTTACTCAAATCAATATCCTCAATCGGTATAGCTTGATTGAGACGGGCATTGTAGAAAACTTTAACGATAGGGTGGGTTGGTTTTGTTTTGTTGCGTTCACTTACTAAGCCAATTTTGCCGCTGTTAAGCTGGACTAAAGTACCTACCGGATATGCACCTAAACATTGGATAAACTTTTCGACTAATTCTTCGTCGTAAGCGGTAGCAGATTCTTGAACCAAGGTTTTAAAGGCTGCAACAGGGTCGATAGCATCTTGATAACAGCGATCAGATGTCATCGCATCATAACTATCGATAATTGCCATCATGCGTCCGTATTTACTGATGTCATTACCCTTTAAACCTCTTGGGTAGCCACTGCCGTCGATACGTTCGTGGTGCTCTAAAATCACTTTCATTGTAATGTGCGAGATATGTGGCGTGTCTTCTAAAATTTTAGCGCCAAGTGCCACATGGGTTCGGACAATACTTTGCTGTTTGTCGGTGAGCGGACCTGGTTTATTTAGAATATCATCAGGAATAAACACTTTGCCAATGTCGTGCATAAATGCACCTAGTGTCAGTTGTTCGATAACATCGCGATCAAACTTTAGGTGTTTAGCGAAAACGGCCATCAAAATAGAGCAATTTAGCGAGTGCTCCATTAAATAGTTACTTTTAGAGCGAAGCCGAGATAAACACGTCAACGCATCTTGGTTTCTGAATATAGAATCCACCATAGCGTCTGTAGTCTCGCGCACTTCTTCAGCGTGTAAGCTTCTATCAGCATTTATATTGGTTAAAATCTTACTTTGTAATTCTTTAGCGTTGCCGTACAGTGACTTTGCTTTGTTTAGCTCGTCATCTAGCGATACAACTTTTTGGCGGCCAACACGATTTAATTTAGACAACGGGCTAGAGCTAATATTTGGCATCACTTTGTCGATATTATCTACGGCCTTTTGACGAGAGGGATCGACAATTACTTTTTTTATACCAGCCTCTTTTAGCTGCATTACTTTAGCTAAGCTCAGTACGTAACCTTCGGATTTGAGGATAAATCCTTTGTCTTGATAGGAAATCGATTTTACGTACATGCCTGGACGTAACAGATCGATGGTAATTTCTTGGTAACCGTTATCTTGTAATTCGCTTGGCATCATTAGCCCTGTCATAGCCGATGCCAAGCGAGTAGGGCTTTACTGCCAATTAGCTAGTTTTGCCTCATATGCCTCGATGACATCTATTTTTTTAAGTGTCCAGCCGACGCTGTCTACACCGTTTTCTAAACAATATTGATGAAATTCATCTAATGAAAAAGTGTAGCATCTGTCGCCGTCGCTGACTTTATTATTAAGTAAATCAACCGTCAACGACTTTGTCGTCTGTCCGCATTGGTCGAACAGTTCATTTATTTCGTCGTGGGTGAGTTTTACCGGTACAATGCCAATGTTGATGCAGTTTGCGTAAAATATGTCAGCAAAGCTTGGTGCTATAATCGCTTTAAAACCATATTCTTGTAATGCCCACGGTGCATGTTCGCGACTAGAACCACAGCCAAAGTTCTCCCGCGTTAATAGTATACTCGCACCTTGATATTGGGGAGCATTTAAAATGAAGTCTGGATTTGGATTCTTACCTTCCGCATCTATATATCGCCAGTCATGAAAGGCATGCTGCCCAAAACCTACACGTTCTGTTTTTTGCAAAAATTGCTTAGGAATAATTTGGTCGGTGTCTACATTAGCGATGTCTAATGGGGCAACTAAACCTGTATGTGTGGTGAATTTATCCATGCGTTGCTCCTAGTTATTCGCATTTAAATCTACAAAGTGACCAGCAATTGCTGCCGCAGCTGCCATTTCAGGGCTGACTAAGTGGGTTCGGCTACCTCGGCCCTGTCTACCCTCAAAGTTTCGATTCGAGGTTGAGGCACAGCGATCACCTTCTTCCAACCTATCGTCATTCATACCTAAACACATTGAACAACCTGGCAGGCGCCACTCAAATCCTGCTTCAGTGAATACTTTGGCTAAGCCTTCTTGCTCAGCTTGCTCACGCACACGGTAAGAGCCCGGCACCACAATCGCGTCAACATTTGCAGACACTTTTTGACCTTGTTCTGCAAATTGACTAACGACTTTAGCCGCGGCACGCAAATCTTCTATGCGAGAGTTGGTGCAGGAGCCGATAAACACTTTGTTTACTGGTATATCAGTGATTTTCGTCCCTGCAGTTAGACCCATATAATTTAACGCTTTCACACAAGAGTCTTTTTCTACCGGATCTGTAAAATCCTCTGGCGCGGGTACAGTGGCGTCAATTGAAGTGACTTGTCCTGGTGTAGTGCCCCACGTCACTTGCGCTTTGATATCTTTTCCTTCAAGGACAAGTTCAGTATCAAACGTAGCGCCTTCGTCAGTTTTTAATGTTTTCCAGTAAGCAACAGCTGCTTCCCATTCATCCAATTTGGGTGCGTATTCTTTATGCTGAATATACTCAAATGTGGTTTCATCGGGGGCGATTAAACCCGCTTTAGCGCCAAATTCAATGCTCATATTACAGATGGTCATGCGTTCTTCCATTGACAGTGCCTGTATTGCATCACCGCAATATTCGACTACATAACCTGTTGCACCTGCGCTCCCGGTTTTGCCAATAATAGCCAAGATAATATCTTTGGCGCTGATACCCACGCCAACGTTGCCTTTTACTTCGATACGCATCGTTTTCGCTTTTGTTTGGCGTAAGGTCTGTGAAGCAAGTACGTGCTCTACTTCAGAAGTACCAATACCGAAAGCTAGTGCGCCAAACGCACCATGCGTAGCAGTATGTGAATCACCACACACAATCACCTGACCCGGTTGTGTGATGCCAAGCTCTGGCCCCATGACATGGACAATACCTTGGTTTTTATGTCCCATACCAAATAATTTGATACCAAATTCTTCACAGTTTTTCTCAAGCGTACGCAACTGATTCGCTGCCGCATCACCTGCTGCATCAATAGCCACCGAGCGTGTTGAAATATTATGATCCATGGTGGCAATCGTTTTGTCTGGACGGCGTACCGGGCGATTATGAAATTTTAAATTGGCGAATGCCTGCGGAGATGTCACTTCGTGAATTAAGTGTCGATCGACGTACAACAAAGGCGTTTCACCTGGGGTATTTTCAACTAAATGGCTTTGCCATAACTTCTCATATAAGGTAGTTGCCATGGGTTATGCTTCCTTTATTTGCTGGCAGATATAATCGCCGACTTCACTAGTGGTTTTGGCTTCTGCTTTTTTATCTGCGGGCATTAAATCGGCAGTTAGCATGTTATCATCGAGTGCCCGCGCCACAGCTTTTTCAATAGCGTTTGCAGCGCCGTCTTGATTCAAGCTGTAGCGAAGCATTAAGGCTGCTGACAAGATTTGTGCAATGGGGTTAGCAATGCCTTTACCTGCGATATCTGGGGCGCTACCGCCAGCAGGTTCATACATACCGAAGCCAGATTCATTTAGGCTCGCAGACGGCAACATACCCATAGAGCCGGTGATCATTGCGCAAATGTCTGACAAAATGTCACCAAAAAGGTTTGGGCATAACATAACGTCGAATTGATTTGGGTCACGCACTAATTGCATCGCTGCATTGTCGACATAAAGATGTTCTAGCTCTACATCAGCGTACTCTTTAGCGACTTCATTCACGACTTCTCGCCACAAAATACTCGTCGCCAATACATTTGCTTTGTCCACTGATGTCACTTTGTTGTTTCTTTTACGTGCCGCTTGAAACGCTAAATGTGAGATGCGGCGGATCTCCCGGCGAGAATACAACATGGTGTCAAAGCCTGTTTCTTCCTCACCGTCGCCTTTTCGCCCTTTGGGTTGTCCAAAGTAAATATCACCGGTTAATTCTCGAATGACTAAGACATCAAATCCTGGTGCTGCGATATCGCTGCGAAGCGTCGACAACTCGGCTAGTGCAGGTTGTAGGGTCGCCGGACGCATATTACAAAACAAATCAAAATGCCCGCGTAAACCCAATAATGCGCATCGCTCTGGTTGCTCTGTTGGTGGCAAATTCTCCCATTTAGGGCCACCGACAGAGCCAAATAGAATGGCGTCACTCTGTTCACAGCCTTCCAGAGTTGATTTAGGCAGCGCATGACCATGGTTGTCGATGGCACAGCCACCAACGTCGTAATCTTGCATATCAATGGTAAAGCTAAATTTATCGGCCACGGCAGCAAGCACTTTTTTTGCTTCCTGCATCACTTCTGGGCCAATGCCGTCGCCGGCCAATATTGCTATAGATGACATGTTTTTCCTTATGAATTTATAATTTGTTTTGCTGAGCGCTGCTCGCGGATAGATTGAATTTTTTGCGCACGTTCGATGGCATTTAATGCTGAAACCAATGCTTGGCCTGATGCTTCAATAACGTCGGTGGCAATACCGTAACCGTGAAATTTTCGGTCTTTCCAGTTCACCACTAAGTTAGCCACGCCTAAACCGTCTTCACCTTCACCTTTATTTGAAATTTTATAGTCAGCGACTTCAATATCAACAGCAACACATTCCTTAATCGCTCTATACAAAGCGTCGACAGGGCCGTTGCCTGTTGCTGATTGCACCTGAACTTCCTCGCCGATGGCTAGTTTTACACCCGCCGTCGCAAAGTCGCTGCTACCAGATTGGACGTGCAACTCTTCGATGCGGTAATAGTCTTTTGTGTCTTGTTGTTGAATGTTGAATAACAAGGCTTCTAAATCATCATCAAATACTTGCCCTTTTTTATCGGCAAGCTTTAAGAAGTCTTGGTATAAGGTGTCTAAGTCGTAATCACTTTCTTGATAACCTAGGCTTTCCATACGGTGTTTAATCACGTGCCTGCCACTGCGTGAGGTAAGGTTTAATTTGGTTTTACTGATGCCGACGCTTTCGGGGGTCATGATTTCGTATGTGTTTGAGGCCTTCAACATACCATCTTGGTGGATGCCTGAAGAATGGCTGAACGCGTTGCTACCAACGATTGCCTTATTGGGTTGTACAGGCATGTTGCATAAGTGACTAACCAATTTAGAGGTTTTGGCAATTTCTTGATGTTGAATACCTGTTTGCACACCTAAAATATCAGCACGCGTTTTCATGATCATTGCCACTTCTTCCAATGACGCATTTCCAGCGCGTTCACCAATACCATTGACGGTGCATTCTATTTGGCGAGCACCAGCTTGCACTGCTGCAATAGAATTTGCCACGGCTAGCCCTAAGTCGTTGTGACAATGCACTGAAATTCGAGCTTGGTCTATATTCGGTACACGATTAAAAAGTGTATCAATGATACCGCCGAATTCATGTGGCAAGGTATATCCAACGGTATCTGGGATATTGACGGTGGTAGCGCCCGCTTTGATGGCTTGTTCTACCATTCGACATAAATTATCGATGGGTGTGCGGCCAGCATCTTCACAAGAAAACTCAACATCATCCGTAAATTGTCGAGCGTATTTAACGGCATGTATTGCCATTGCCTCTACATCATTAAAGTCTTTACGAAGTTTTTGTTGTACGTGGACATCAGAGGTAGAAATAAACGTGTGTATGCGAAATTGATTAGCAACTGAAAGAGCATCAGCACATGCTTTAATATCTGCTTCAACGGCACGAGACAAACCACAAACAACTGAATTTTTGACATGTTGCGCTATCGTTTGCACTGAATTGAAATCGCCTGGCGACGATACAGGAAAGCCTGCTTCAATAATATCAACACCAAGACGTTCAATCGCTAAAGCAATTTGTAGCTTCTCATGAACCGATAAGCTTGCTGTTAATGCTTGCTCGCCATCTCGTAATGTCGTGTCGAAAATGATTACCTTGTTGTCCATCATTCTTGTCCTATGGTTATCCACTAAGCTAAAAATGCAGGCATAAAAAAACCCGCGTAATTAGCGCGGGTTCTTCGGTTATTCTCTGTTATTAACTAATTCAAGAAGCAACAACAAACCGTCCGCGCGCAGTTAAGGCGAGGAGGAGGTTAATAATAATTGTTACTGTTGCGTTCAACACAGAAAAAAGTCCGATTAATTTGTCTGCCACTATTAGTAGCGTATTGCTAGGAACAAAGTCAACGGTTAATTTTGGTTAATTAATAACTAACTGACCTTACTTAGAAAATTTCACCATATCAGACAACACACCATTGAGTAGTTTTTTATTTAACTCTGCATCGCTGATGGCTTTGT
This sequence comes from Thalassotalea euphylliae, assembly GCF_042682785.1. Classification (GTDB taxonomy): domain Bacteria; phylum Pseudomonadota; class Gammaproteobacteria; order Enterobacterales; family Alteromonadaceae; genus Thalassotalea_F; species Thalassotalea_F euphylliae. The sequence continues at coordinate 567,385 of NZ_JBHUIB010000012.1, forward strand.
AGTTACCATCACGTACTTGGAAGTTCCCCCAACGATCAATTTCATACAGGGTATCGCCGGTTTTTATCGCATAGTAATGGTTGCGACCAAGCAGAATAGGGCGATCTTCGACACCATTTGAAAACATAGAATGGCCAATGCTGTATTCTTGCATTGAGCTGTCACAGCCCAATACCTTTGTCATTAGTGTCGGTACAACGTCGAAATGCGAGGTGACATACTGAGCTTTTTGGGGAGCTTTATCGGGCCAATACACAACCATTGGAACAGCGGTTTGATGCCAAGAGTAATTGCTATTATGCCCCCAAAAGCCCAGACCATTTTCATTAAATTCTTTGCCATGATCACCTGTAATAATAACGATAGTGTTGTCCAAATAAGGTTCAATTTCTGCTAATGCTTCACCAATTAGCATGTCATTGAAATGAAGGGCGTTTTTATACAAGTTTAGGAACGGAGTCGCGTCATAATCATCATCCAGAGCCATAAAGTCTGGCTCTTCTAGAGTCGGCGAAAAGGGCTTTTCATAATCATCTGGCAGTGAGAATCCATGCGCAGCATCAAGCATGATAAGGCTAAATTTAGGCTGTCTATTGTTGGTACTTTGATACCAGATTTTGAAGTCATTGATAGCATCTTTATCGCGTTGCCAGGGGGTATCACCGTCTGATGTTAACCGCAGGTTTTTGATATCCCGATACAAGGTCAGATCAAACTCCGGCATTGTCAGCTTTGCGCTGGAGAATATTTGCGATTGATAGCCTCTATGGTTGAGCGCTTGAATTAATGCCGGGCCTTTTTGATTTTCAAGCATCACATCCCAGTAATTACCCGGTATGCCATAAAGTAAAGAGAACATCCCATGACGTGTGTTATTACTGCCGCTAAAGTGATTTGTGAAGTTACTGCTGTGCTCAGCAAAATGTGAAACGTTTGGTGTTACTTCAGGAGTCATCATATCTGCACGCCAGGAATCGACCACTATCATGATGATGTCCGGTCTTTCTGCAACCTCTTGGAAATTAAGAGGAGATAACGGGTAATTCACCCCCTTACTGCGCTTCTTACCCGCCAATTTTTGTTGCATTTTTGCCGCTTCAATATCTAACACCCCAATTTTGGCGAAAAATGATTTTGCCGTGGTAGGGAAAGACAAAGGTAAATAGCTGCGTTGCAGTGTTACATCGCTTTCAAATGTGGCGTCAGCATAAGCAAATAACGCATGCCCAGATAACAACGAAACAATCATAGCTTTGGCGAGATTGGCTTTTCGTAACCCATTGAAGGGATTTAATGATGCTAATTTTAGGAATATCGCTTGTATGGCGATGAGGGCTGCAATAACAGTTATTATTTTCAACCACATCATCAGCGGAAATGAGATAACCTCATCTCCGCCAGCGAAAAAGAATTCGACGACCATGCCATTCAAATGAAATCTATATTGCTGATAGACAAAGGTATCTGTTAGCAGAAGGGCGCTGCTTAGGCCAAATAGGGTAAAACTTATCCACCACTTTTTAGACGTATCATGGGTTGTTTTAGCTAGCCACCATACTACTGTGGCTACAACGGCGACCAGTAATCCTAAATGGCCTAGAGAATAGATAAAGGCAAAAGATTTCCCTAAAATAGTATCGCTGCCATCGTGAGCTTGGTAATAACGGTTAGCAATGAGTAACGCAAACAAAAAGTTTAGGAATACGAATGGCGCATAATAACGTGAGAATGATGTATTGAGTAATCGCATAATTATCCTTAACAACAGCGAAGACAGATAAACACAATATTTTTCATTGATTTGTCGAAAAGTTAATCAATAAAACGTAATACCCATTCTTGCTATGTGACGAAAATATGTCAAATGGATTACAATCACCACTTTGTAAATACACCTTCATCCTGACAAAATATTGATATGCCAGCTAAAAAGTTTCTTTTATACATATCCCAAAACTATTCTTTCGCTATTCTGAGGCCTTTGCAGGCCGCTATATTAGCGCGCGGTGATGAAGTGAAATGGTTCGTCAAAGGCAACGATGTCAATATGTCTTATTTTGACGAGAATGAGCTGCGATTGGCAACCGTGGATGACATTTTTAATTATCAGCCGGATGCCATTTTTGTACCAGGAAACTTAGTGCCCAGTTTTCTCCCTGGCCTAAAAGTCGCTGTATTTCATGGATTTAACGTTGAAAAACGTTCAGATAGCCGAGGACATTTTAATATTCGCGGCTGCTTTGATATGTATTGTACTCAAGGACCCAATACGACCGGGCCTTTTCAATCGCTTGCCGATGAACACAAATTTTTTAGTGTGGCAGAAACTGGCTGGCCAGCCATTGATCCGCTCTATGACTTCGTCCCTACGGAACAGGCTAAACCGACTATTTTGTTGTGTTCGACTTTTTCGAAACAATTGACCTGTGCTCCACACTTATTTGAGCAAGTTAAGCAGTTAAGCGCTAGTGGTAGATGGAATTGGTTAGTTCAGTTTCACCCCAAAATGGAAAAAGCTATTGTTGAACAATATAAAAGTATTCAAAGCGAACACTTAACGTTTGTCGAGACAGATAATGTATTGCCATTGCTTCAGAAAGCCGACGTGATGGTATGTGACACTTCTTCTGTGCTGTTGATGTTCTTATTGCTATCTAAACCGGTTGTTACCTTTAAGAACTCGAATTCCAAAAATTATTTGATTGATTTTGATGTGCCTAGTGAGCTTGAAGCACACATCGAAACGGCATTATCTAAGCCAGACGAATTGATGCAAAATATCGAATATTTCCGTGAGCAAACGCATCCTTACACAGACGGAAAGTCCGCGCATCGCGTTCTTGCTGCGGTTGATGAGAGGCTATCAGGGGTGAACAACCCCGTAAAATCTAAACCGCTTAATTTCATTAGAGAAATGAAAATGAGGAAAAGTTTAGGATATTGGAAATTCTGGTCATAAAAAACGAGGCTATAACCTCGTTTTTTAATCTGCTTGATACCTCGCGGTTATCACAGGTTGTACTCAATATTCACAAACAATGTCATATCGGTGTCATCGTCTATATCATTGTCAAAAGTTGATTCGCTAATACTACCGCCAAACGTATAGCGCCAACGCTGATAACTATATTGTATTTTGCCTGACAACATTAGCATGTTTTCCGCGATTGGCGTCAACGTGTTACCAATCAGTGGATCTTCTGGTGCTTTGTCACTGTTGTCTTTATTAAGTTGTAACCAGCGGAACTTGGTTTCGAAAGCTAGGTTATTTTGCACTTGCGAAATAGCGCCGAATACTACACTAGTCGCATCATTCTCATACAAACTGCCAATTGTTCTGCCGTTATATCGCATACCCGTTTTATAGATATGATGCTCGTAATAGCAGTCCCCGATTGAGGAGGTACCATCACCATTGCCACCATCTCTGCAGGTTGCATACGTATCTGTCCATTCAACAAATAAGCGCCAATGGCGGTCGAGGAAGTTAGCCCTTGTATCAATTCCACCTTGGTAGCGCTCCTCACCGAGAATACTTAAGCCACCTTTGCTATCGCCATCTTCCGCAAACGACGTAAAATATAGCGATAAAGGATGATTGAAAAGGGACGTCGAATAACGAATATCATAGCCAGCCATTTGGTTACCGGGTTCTTCACCGTCAGCACACTCTTCTTCTGAAGGGCCAACACCACCACAGTTATCTAAACCAGCTAGCACATCCCAAAATGTATCAAGCCCCTTTGGACGGCCATCACCTGCCCACTGTGCTAAACGTGTGAGACCTATTTCCCAGTTTGGTGCGGGTTTAAAGTTAAGTCTAAAGCCCCACAGCAGTGTATCTTCGACAACACGGTCATCATCCATTACCCCCATAAAGGTGGTAACTGTCCATGGAATGTCATGCGAGGTAAACGGAATAGTCATAGGTTCCGCTGATTTACGCGACAATGCGAGTGCTGGCATAGGGCGGGCGTTATTGGTTAAGCTTAAACTTGTGTCCCAACCTGGCCCCCACCAGCGATCTTGCATCCCAAATGACGCAACCCAATTACCCAAGTAAGCTGCAATATAACTGCCATCATAAGTGACTTTGTCGCCGTCACTAGGTGAGGCGTTAAAACGAGGCGAAAACTTAGCAGCAAAATGCTCGGTCATAAAACTCGTGTGCATTTGTATATTGCTTGCGTCACGATACGGATCGCCAAAACTGGTAAATCGCGCATCTTCGTTAGCGACGTTTAACTCTATACGTTTATAGCCTTTTTTAGCCATACGCAATTGCTGATTTACATAAGCAAATGCACTTAGCGCCTCGTCATCAAGTAAATGCGTTTTTGCCTTACGAAGATCTCTAGCAATATCATTCCACATTAAGGGAAATGTTGTGGTGGGCGTCGTGATAACATGTAAATCAGCCAAATGCTGAATGCTCTCTCGTAAGAAAATATCACTGGTATCTACCCAAGGTTCGCCTAAAGCAGAGGTGCTAGCCAGTAAAGAAGTAGCAAAAACTGCAGGCTTCAGTCTATGCAATACGCGTGTCATAACTGTCCTTGTTTATTTCACTAAATCGCCAAGGGCTTTACGTAATATTGTGCTTGAAGTATGTGTGGTATATGGGAAGTAGAGGATCTCGACACCAACTTTACCAAACTCTTCTTCTATCTTGTTCCACTTTTCTGTGCCTTTCCAATCGTCACCGACAAACATTCGGTCAAACTTGAGATTGTTCCAAGCTTCCATTTTATCGTAACTTGTTTGAGGAACGACTTCGTCGACAAACTTGATTGCTTCGACTATTTCCATACGTTCTGCAAATGGAATAATAGGTTGCTTGTTTTTTGCCTTCATCGACAATTCGTCGCTGGTTACGCCTACGATTAAGTAATCACATTCAAGTTTCGCGCGTTTTAAAACGTTTAAATGACCAATGTGAAACATATCGAACACACCAGTTGTGTAACCAATTTTTTTCATGATTTACCTTTTGAAAATGACGTGATTGACGGTAGGCACCGCTTTTTCGGCAAGTGTAACATAGCGATCAATGGCTGAGTAGATACTCAACAATGCGCTTACTTGCTTTGCCATCAAGTTTGCCAGCCAATTTCTCAGTAAACGCTAAACGAACGGACTCTAGCTGTGCCGGATTTTGATAATGACTATCAACGAGCTGCTTTAAATGTTTGTATGATTTTGCGTGGGCAGCAATATCGGCATATTCACCATAATCTTGATCCATGCGCTTTTTAAAGCGATAGCTAAGAGGACCTCGGTAACTCCATCTAAGCTTTAAAAAGTCACACCATATAACCGGTTTATTCAGTGCAGCAAATTCGAATAGCGCTGATGATGCATCACTGATTAGCAAGTCGGCTGATGCTAAAAAAGGAACAAGTGAATAGTCTTCTACTTTAGCTAGGTAGACGTTTTCGTAGTTCGCCCAATGCGTTAATAATTGCTGCTGTTTGCGATACTTTTCTTTAGCTACAGAAAAGTAATGAGGTTTTATTAGTATATTGTACTCAGCAAACTCTGTTGGCCAGTGTTTTGGAAAGCGCTCGATACTACTAGGATAAAACGTTGGCGCATATACGATGGTTGGCTTGCTGGGATCTAGACCAAGTGAACTTAGGTCGAAGCCTGCTCCTTCTTGGTTGATAATCGGGTCAAGCTTACAAAAACCCACATCAACAAAAGTGTCATTCGGATACATGTCATTGAACCTTGCGGTGCGATATGCGCCCTCAACAAACCGCACAGTGGTTGGTGTATCAGACTTAGTGTAGTAACTTGCCTTTGGGCCTATACCATGACCAAGCTGTACGGATTTGCTCACAGTATGCACTTGGTCTAGGTGTGGATAGGAATTGGCAAAGAAAACCCAATCTGCTTTTTGCTCTAAATAATATTCAGTTGCTTGCTGCTGATTGTCTACCCATATAGCATCCAAGTTCTCTGCTTCAATAATTCCCTTAATGACCTGATCATGAATGTCATGATAAAACACGAAACTCGCTGAACCGTTTTGGCGCTTTAATTCTTTATAAACAGGCAAGTATTGAGGCAAGTAGTAAAGGTGTAAAACGTCAAAAATAATATGCATAGTGTGATTAACAGGTAATTCGAAAAATTGAATGATAGCACAGCTTTAATGCGCTATAGATATAAAAAAGCCCTGCAATAGCAGGGCTTTCTGGGGTAATAACGTTTAGGTCCAACTGTCCATTGACGACTTTTTACGACCACCTAATTTAGGTAATAAAATGCCTAACAAAATACCTATACACATTACAATGGCACCATTAAAGAACCATTCTTTTTTGATATCCATGTCATGACTTGCCACTTTAGCTTCTGCAGAAGCGAGATCTTTTTTCAGCGTTGCAAGTTCATTACTTAACCGCTCAACGTTTGCATTAGCATTTGCTAACTCATTGTTAGATGTACTGATTTGGCTTTGCAGTGAAGATTCACGTTCATTCGTTGTCGCTAATTGACCATTCAATTCAGCGACGACATGACGTAAACCTGGCTTTGTTGATACAAATTTGCTTTCAACCCAAGCTGTGCGGTCTTTGTCGTCAATTATTTGTGTGTATTCGTTGCGTGCTTCGCCAGTGAGTTTTACCTGTGTACCTGCCGTAATACTGCCAACAATTCGGTAATTGGTACCAGCACCCGCATGCATGTATATGAATAATTCATCTGAGATAAAACCGTCGTCGAAGTTAGCTTCAGCTTCCTGCGCGCCAGCTTGAATAGAAATGCTTGCTAACGCTAACGCCAATAAGTGCGCTAATTTCCTCATGAGATAACCAATTGAAAACATAATTAGAATTTATGTTTCCGATATTAGGGCTTTGTGGCGTTAGGTGCAATAGCACATCAGGAAAATTAACTGGTTGATGACTATTTAAATTGTAAAATAACTTGCTTGTTAAAATTGGCTTTTGTAATCTGTTTTTCTGGTTTCTAATTAGGTCCGGGTAATCGTTAACCTGCGACATCAAATGTCTACTGAAATAGAGCTTAAATATCTAGTTGCCGACTTGGACGTCGCTGATAGATTTACCGCGTTATTAACTGACAAACAGTTACTGCATACCCATACCACTCGCCATTTATCTAATACCTATTTCGACACGCAAGCACGCTCGTTGAGATCATTTGATATGGGTCTTAGAGTCCGTCGTGTTGGTGATTACACAGAACAAACCATAAAAACAGCCGGCACCACGATTGGTGGATTGCATCAACGTCCAGAGTACAATGTAGAAATCGATGATACATTTCCTACATTGTCTTTATTTCCCAGTGAAATCTGGCCGGAAAATGCCAGTGTCGAGGACTTACAAAAAGAGTTAGTATCTGTGTTTAGTACCAACTTCACTCGCGAATGCTGGCAAGTGATTATTGGTGACTCTGAAATAGAGGTAGCATATGACCACGGTAAAATTGAATCGCAAGGTCAGACTCTTGATATCAATGAAATAGAGCTTGAACTGGTAAAAGGTGAGCGTGACGCTATTTTTACCTTGGCAGAATTGTTAATTGATCGCTTTAATGTGACTGCGGGTACAGAGAGTAAAGCGGCAAGAGGCTACAAACTTTGGCAGCAAGGATTAGTCGAAGAGGATGAAAGTACCCAAGAAAGCCAAACTTTTTCTGATTCTCTAGACAACCGAGACATTGAACAGGTATCACTGAGTGCATCATTATCTGTTGAAAAAGCCATGCTTATTGGATTGGAACAAGGCTTACGCTCTTTGCAACAAGCAATCGCTAGTACAATACAAACCCCGACGTTACCTAATTTAAAATGCGTTTTTCAAGCGTTAACCTTTATTGATCATGGCTTTAGCTTACATCAAGAGCTTATTGAACAAGACAAATTTGATCGCTTTACCAGTCTTGTTAAAGAATCGATGGAGAGCTTTAGCTGGCTAGAAAGCGCTATTCACATCAATGATTTAACACTTCGCTCGGGCCATTATCGCAAGAAGCTTGAGTACAGCAATCAACTTGTCAGTACTTTAAAACTAGAGCGGAGCCGCTTTCCCAATGAACAAGAGATAAAGCAGCTGTTGTCTGGTAAGGTCATTAACTTACTGCAGTTAAAGTTACTCAAATTTATTCTGTCTCCTGTGGTTAAACCGTCAGAAAAGCCGAGAGTAATAGAAGATTTCTCTCGTTCAAATTTGGAGAAGAGCCTAAAGGCTTTAGTGTCGATTAGCGGCAATAAACACGAGTTAGATAGTCTCGAGTTCATTGTGATGCAGCACCATTTGTATTCGAGTTTATTGACGGGCAGTTGGTATGGCAGTTTATTCAATGGTGAACTAAGAGCTGAATATCGTCGCCAATGGCTTGATGTATTTTATGGTATCGAAGAGTTAGCAACCCTGTCTTTGCTTCAGCAACAGTTAAATGCTATCGATGCTATTCCTGACAAACTTGTTCGCTGGCTCGCTAATAAAATAGAAAACTTGGTTATGGTAATTAACCAGTCGTATCAATCAGCTATTCAGGTGGAACCATATTGGCGTTAAATATCAGTTCCTACAACAAAAAGGCGAGCAGTATGCTCGCCTTTTGCTTGTCTTTACCCTTTTTTTTAGCAAGCATTAGTGCTGCAGCGGCGACTTATATTTTACCGCCGGAAAACCAACGACTAATCGGTCAGCCTGTTGTCCACCCTGTTGGTGAAGGTGATTTTTTTCAGGTATTAGCTGAACAATATAATGTTGGGTTTTTAGCGCTGTTGGCAGCCAATCCGAACATTGACCCTTATTTACCCGCTGTTGGAAGCCGAGTAATTATTCCTGCACAGATGTTACTTCCTTTTGGTGAACGTAAGGGGATAATTGTCAACTTGCCGGAATTACGGCTTTATTACTTTGACCCAGAACACCCACTTGTCCATGTTTTTCCTGTTGGTATAGGTAGGCTGGGTTTAGAAACGCCTAGAACGACAACTTACATTGGTGAAAAGCGAAAAGATCCTATCTGGCGTCCAGGGCCTGAAATGAAACAACGCTATCTCGAGGAAAAAGGCATTGAGTTGGCAGATGAAGTGCTACCGGGCCCGAATAACCCTTTCGGTAAGTATGCGCTTCGCTTGGCAACCAGCGAATATTTGATTCACGGCACTAATCAGCGTTTTGGTGTCGGCACGCGAGCAAGCTCTGGTTGTATTCGCATGTATGATGATGATATTCGATGGCTTTACGACAATGTCCCGCTAAATACGAGTGTAAAAATTATTGATCAGCCACTTAAAATGTCATTTGAAGCTAGTGGTAGAAAATTATTTGAAGTGCATCAACCGTTAACGTCTGATGAGCAGGAAAAACAAATAGCGGAAAATCAGGTTTTATTGGAAAAGTTTGTCGGCGAAGAATTGATAGATAAGCACCTTAAGGACTACATGCAACCTTCTGGTTTAGTCCTTGAGGTGATTTCAGACTAGTTTACTTTTTGTAAGTAGCGACCATATTGTCTAAACGTTGATTTGCTTTTTCCACTGCCATAGCAGCGTCGTGGCTTTGTGTGTTCAGCGTCTCTATAGCCTTACCTTGTTGCTTTTGTTGAGCCTTCAGTTCGTTAACCTGTTCAGAAAGTGCTTGAACACGGGCTGTTAAGTTATCAATCTTACGAGTCATATGACCCATTTCACCTGTATTTGAACAACCGGTGAAAAGTACTACTGATGCGACTGCAATTACTGTCATTTTTATCATAATTATTTCCCTTTCAACGTGTTAACCGTCAAGGTTAGTATGACATAGCGAAAACTCAGCGCAATACGGTTAGTGCTTACTTTTCGATAAGTTGCTCAACTTTAGCAACAAGCTGGTCGACTTTTGCTTCAAGCTGCTTGTTGTGTTCAAGAATTTCAGCGTTTTGCTTACGCAGTTCTCGGTTCTTGACGTTGGTATCGGAAAAGCCGACAAATTTATTGATAAATTGAGCGCCAACAAAGCTGACCATACCAACCCCAATATAAAACATAGCAGCAACGATTAATCTTCCTGCGAACGTTACAGGGTAGAAATCACCAAATCCTATGGTGCTTGCACTCATTTGCAGCGTCCAAAATGCGTCTTTAAAGGTTTTAATATTGCTGTGCTCGACGACAGACTCTACCTGCACAAGTGCGATCGAGAATAAACCGATAAGAATGTAAAGTACGACAAGCGTAATAAGCAGAAGGTAAAAAGAGTTATAATTTCGAATACCGTAACTATCAACGGTATACATTCGCATTTTATCTTTCATGTGTTGTTATTCGATATTTGTTTTTACATGCAATATCAAATCATCCATCAGTTTACGTTTAATTTCCAGTTGCTGATCGGCATCTAAGCCATATTTTTCCGCAAGCACTTCGTAATCGTCAGGCGAGAGACTCACCGTTAATCGTGGACGCTTAGGTCTCTTATTTGTCGGTAAGCCTAATATCGTGCGAATCTGATCTGAAGGACTCAACCCCGCTTCTAATGCCTCTCGTCGAATAGCCAATTGAAACTGTTCATCCATGTCAAAAGCGACTTGCACTGCCTTCATTGCTTTGACGTTTGACTGCCACTTTTCAGGTACTTTGCGATTACTCATGCTAACTTCCTGGGTACATATCAACGATATCTGTGGTCGGTCTAAATAGTGTCAAGAAGACATCTGTATCGCCATCTTCCCAGACCTCAATATCAATACCTCTTGTTTCATCCTGGTCATACAGCGTGTAAAGCTCGAATTGTTCACCAGCCTCACTTCCTTCGAATTGAGAAAGCTGCGTGACACGGTTGTCTTTGCGGTGGAAAAAGCCCACTTGTGCAAAGGCTTGCTGCTTGTACTCTTCTCCACTCCAACCTTGGGTATGGTCGTTGTCTGATTGACGTGTCAAAAACGCCTGACCTGGTTCATCAAACACCTCAGAAAATGCATCTAAGTTGAACAGTGTTTCAACATCGTGATGTTCTACTTTGAGTGATAACTTGAGGTATGTTTTATCGTCTACCTCTAGCGACAGAAATAGTTCGACGTCACTTTGACCGATCAATACCCACTCTGTTTGGGTGCGATGCTCGTATTCGTAACAATTAACAGCGCTGACTTGAAATTGCTGGTCGCGCAGAAGGCTGGGTAGGGCGAAGCTGTCGGTAAAAACGACAATATCGTTTATTTGCAGATCTTTAACTTGTGTAACGGCCCTTTGCTTTTGTTCAGAGCCAAACATTTTTTTGAAGAAACTCATTGAATCTCCCTAAAAAAGCTCAGCCCTCATTACTGCGGGAGAAGGCTGAGCGGGTTGGGAAGTTAGCCTTTATTTTGCTTGGCTTTAATTCTGTCCAATACTGAACTTGCATTGTTATCAGCGGCGCCGATACCAGCAGCTTTCAGTTGTGCTTCTAAAGAACCGTCGCCAGTTTCCGCTTCTAGTGCTTCAGCAGCTTTCATTTGGTCGTCAAAGCGTTGTTGTTTCGCTTTGATTCGTTCTAACGAATCTTTAGCGTTTAGCAATTTAGAATTGCTAGACGAGAAATTGTCAGTAATCGCTGATGTCGCTTTTTGCACGCTTTCAGTTGTCTTTACCATAGAAAGTTGGCGCTTATGTTCTTGGATTTGACGTTCACTTTTACGCACTAATTCTTTCAAACGCGTAGCGTTTGTCTCGAAGCTAGTTAAAGCGGTTTGCTGTGATGACAATTCTGTTTCTAAGCTCGCGATTTTCTCGGCAACAGCTAGAGCCAGACTTTCATCACCTTTCTCTAATGCTTGGGCAGCGTAGCCTTCGTGCTCAGTAATTTCACGTTGCAGACGCTCAACATCGCGGCTTGCTGCCATTTGTTGTGCCATGACATTGGTTAAGTCACGTTTCGCCTTGGTTAAGTGATTTTCCGCATCGCGAATTTCCTGTTCGAAAATACGCGTACCGTTTGCGTCAACAATCGCTTCGCCAACTTCAGTAGCGCCACCACGGACAGCGGTCATAATTTTTTTGAAAATACTCATAAAATGCTCCTAATGATGGTTAAACTAAGTAGTCGCTCATGTCGTCAATAATTTCGACAGCGTTGTTGTTTAAAACAGCGAGCTCATGTTCGATATCTGCAAACGTCGAGCTAATCGAAAGAGCGCCAAAAATGACATATTTGTCGCCAATCTTTGAAAATGAAGATAAAGGCATTGGAATGCTCATTTCCAGCATGCTGGTGTGCATTTCATTGATTGCATCCGGTTTAACTTCTTCTGCACCCCATAAGTAGGTGATAGCAAGAATTTGATCATCGGTTACCGACACAAATACCGGTAACTCTTCACGCCCCACAATAGTGACTTGTAAGACGTCTACTTCGCCAGATATTGGCTGACAGTCAAAAACCATCCCGGTTTCAGAGTTATCTGCTAGCGCATTTAAATGGTCAGCTATCTTATGAATGTTCATGTGTATCCTCATGTTGTAATAAGTAGCAAAGTGGCGATCACGTCACTGGTTGCTAATCGACATAATATGTCAATGTAGTTAACTCTAGCACTACGACATAATATGTCAACTGGTGAAAGTTAATTTTTACGTTTTGTTACTTTTATGCGTCTAGAAAGGCCAGCTACTGGGTTATGCCCTGCTGATCTCGCCATGCTTTTTGATGTAATTGATAGATAGTATGGCTACCCAAATAATTAATGCCAATTTCTGATCGGTTTCGGTAGAACCCGTTAGGAAACTCAAAGGCGTTCAGCATCATTGGCAGCGTAAGCCATGAATGTTGTACTGGCATTTCATTCAACTGTGCTAAACGTTGGCTAGGCGATAACCCTGACTTTGCGCCTATCGTCCATCCCCATTCGCCAAAGCTAGGCACATTGTCATGGTATTGCTCGACATCGCTAAAGCCCGCTGCAGCTAGAGTATTAGCGATAGCAATAAAGCTGTCTTTGGCGTGATATGGGCTAGTTGACTGAATACCGATAAGGCCGTCAGCCGATAAAAGCTGCCCTAATCGCGCATAAAAATTAACAGAATAAAGTTTGTTGAGATCGGGGTGACTGGGATCGGGTAAATCAACTAACACAGCATCATAAAACTTACCTTGGGCAATAAGTTCATCTATTGCTAAAAACGCATCTGCAGCGATAACGTCAACGCGAGGATCCGTTAAACTGTGCTCGTTAAGTTCACTTATTTTCAACGCTAAGTCTTCAGGCAGGTAGTTATCGGGCTTTGAAAAAATGTCTAATAATTTGCTATCTAAGTCGATTAAAGTGACGTCTTGTGCGCCCCAATTCAGCACATCTCTCAACGCTAGGCCGTCTCCACCACCAATAATTAAAACACTTTCGTGTCGCGCAGAGCCAGCGAGTACAGGGTATACCAAGTAGCCATGATAAATTTCTTCATCTATCGATGAGAACTGCAAACGACCATTGAGATAGAAATTGATAACGGTATCGTTATTTAACCCCATATTACGCTCAGTAAAGGTCAGCTGCTGGTATCGTGTTTTATCGGTATAAACGACCTTATCCAAATACAACAAATTATTCATTTGGTTAAGCCAATTATTGCCGTGCTGATATACCACCAGAATCATCAATCCTAGGCAAAGGTGCAGCGCCACTAATACCTTTCGCCAGCGAAGTTGTGACCAAAAACGCGCGATAAATACTGTGCCAGCGAGTAAATTAAGTGCAGCGGTCAATGCACCTGCTTTGCTAATATCAATGGCAAGCAAAAACAGCACCCAAATTGCCGCACCGATACCTGCGCCAATATAATCTGCGCCATAGATGGTGCCTAAGTTGTGCTGCAAGTGTTTTTGATGTGATATTTCACGGATTTTGGCGATGAGCGGAATTTCCATACCAATGAAAAAACCCAGCAAAAATCCAAATAAATAAGGAGATTTCAAAGCTAACCAGCTCAAACTTTGAAAAAGCCCTCCTCTTGGCATTGCATCTGGCGGAAGGTTAAATGTCTCCGCCACCACTTGTGGTAAAAGTTGAGTAACAGCAATTGCCCCGCCAATAAACAAAATGGCGCTGCAACCAAGCAGGGCGATAATGACCTCTAGCCACACAAAGCCGTTAAACGGGCATTTTATTTTTCGGGCCGCAAATGCCCCTAATCCCATCGACACTATCATCAAACCAATCATGGTGTAGATGGTACTCTCCATTACACCGAGTACTCGGCCAGCGTAATGAGAGAGTAAATATTCATAAACCAGACCACAGCCAGCCAGAACGGCCATGGTTAGGATTAATATGGTATCGTCTATTAGCAGACGACGTTGGTTATTCATATTGCGTGTGGTTACCTATTTTTCTAGGCCATTAAACCCGTAAGGATTAATGCGATTGAAATGCTGATTGCCATCTCAATACTGGCAACACCAATATTATGTTGTTGGTCTACTTCTTCAACCAAGTTGATACCCCATAAAATTAACTTCTTGGCGATATAGGTCAATAAAGCGACCAGTAGTGTCATAAACACGCCAAAGGCTAACCAGCCCACAAGGTTGACGACTAAGGTTTCAGGGCTGTAGCTGAAGAAATAGCTTGCAGCAGTAACGGCTAGCGCAGTACTAATCACTTGGCCAGCATAACGAATGGCTAGTGCAACTTGACCTTTTGCAAACGCTTCTTGCAGTGAATCGCCTTGATTGTTGCTCGCGTATTGGCGCTCTTTAATGCGTGTCGCAATGACCAACATAGCTTGTGAAACTACGAAACCACTGACAATGGCGATAAAGGTGTTGATATCGACACCGTAAACCCAAATCAAGACCGCGCGAATAACAATAGCGGTGGCAATAGCACCAGCGGCATCGACGATACCGATTGTCAAATTGCCTGCCTTGATATGTTCTGTTTTGTCGATTTGGTTGAGGGCAAATTTGTCGTGAACAAGGCGGCCAACTTTAATTAAAATCAACCCCAGCAAGCCATATGACAACATACCGATAGCTTCCATCATCAAGCTTTCAGCGGTATCGCCTGTAATTGCTCCATTCAGCGCAATACCTAATGCCGCGATTGAACCGGCGACACTGATACCGAAGGCAAAGTTGTCTTGTTTTGCCAATTCGTCGGTGGTGTTTACCTTAGCTGCGACGCCTGAGACGAAACGCATTGCGCTTAGAAGTGCTATGGCAATAAGTAAGTCAACTGCTAAAAACAGCAGTAACTCTGAATTTAGTGCAGTAATATCCAATAATGTATTTAGCATGTTAATTCTCCTGGCTGCTTATTTGCCGCGACGAAATCCGCGCGTCGTGCTACTGCTGCTGTTTCTGAAACTCGCACTTTTTGCATATTTTGAGTTTGAGCTTTTCGCATAAGTGCTTTTCTTTGCATTGTTTGTTCTAAATTTGTTGGCGCTAGCTTGCGCTGTTTTGCTTTGACTCGATACACCAGAAGCACCGCTGCGGTTTTTACCGTAAGCACTGGTAAACTTCTGCTGTCCGCCTTGGAACGACTTGCGTGTTCGATTTTCAATTTGGCTTTGCTTTTGTAGCTGTGTTGGTGAGCTAAACCGTGTTCGTCCATAGTCATGGTAATAGCTATAATTTCGCTTTGAGCCCCAATTATGGTAGTAAACTCTGCGTTTACGCTTGCCAAAGCCATCAATATCAAGCACATCGTCTAACATGCGATACATGCCGTACCACATCCAAAACGAAGTGCCACTGCTATCAGTTTGCCATTGGCCATATGATGGGTTACCGATGAGTTGTTCGCCCACGCCAAAATCTTGTGCATTATTTGCCGCTAAACTTTGGCTTTTAGACATGGCATTCACACGAGGTAGCTCTCCATCAGACATATCAGACAACACGTTGAGTGGGTCGCTTAGCGCATCTGAAAATAGGATTGGATCTGCTGCTTGATAAATATTCAACAGCTCTTCAAAGCGTGCCTGAGAGCTCGCGAACATTTGTGGCTGCTCTTTGACTGTTTTGAGCCTGTCGAGTAAAGCGAGATACATCGGGCCTTGCGTACCAGCGTCCTTCTTAAACTCGTCAATCAGTGGCAAAAATTGTGGTTTTTGGCCAGCTAAATGTTCAGCGTACTGAGTAATCAATTTTGCGTTACGCACTTGATTATTATCAAGCATGTCACCTAATTGTTTAACGCGTTGTTCTGTTAATGGAATTTGAGCATCAAGTTGCTCTTGCACAGGATCACCACAGCCTGTTATCAAAAACAGTAGCGTGATCAGTGCGATAGTTAGTTTGTGCATGTGTGCCATCTCATCCTTAAAAATGCTATGGTTATTATTCATTAATAACACTTATGACATAATATGTCCATGTTGTGTCATTATCGCCCCAAGATTAAATCACTCCTGCATTGTGGATGAAAGGAAAATTATTGTGATAATTTGTGACAGAGTAAATAACAATGAACAGTTAAATTTACTTGGCCAGCAACGAGTTACTCAACTAGAAGCAGCACATTGGTCCACTTTTTCTCCTTTAGACAATAACAAGCGAACTATTGCGATTGCTAGCTTAGCATTGAGTGACTTTCTGTTTCGCTCATGTGAACTCGCGCCAGACGTTATGTATAAGGTATTTTCAGGCGCTGAGTTCGATCGTGAGTACCTGCCAAATTATCATCAAGAGTTAGAAGAATTGTTGGCAACCTGTGACGATGAATTGGCATTGCACCGGGCTCTCAGGTTGTATCGAACAGAGGCTATGGCACATATCGCAATCAGTGATGTTGTCGGGCAAGTCTCTCTAGATAATTCTTTACAACGGCTATCCTCGCTTGCTGATGCGTTAATACTGTCAGCACTTAAGTGGTTAAAAAATCACTGTAAAGCACGCTGGGGCACACCGTATAATGCAAATGGAGAAGAGCAAGAGTTATTGGTTTACGGGATGGGGAAATTAGGTGGCGAAGAACTTAATTTTTCGTCGGATATCGATTTAATTTTTGTCTATCCAGAAATGGGAGAGACACAAGGCGCTCGTAAAACTTTGGATAACCAAACGTACTTTACGCGCCTTGGGCAAAAATTGATAAGTGCTCTGAATCAACAAACGGCAGACGGTTTTGTCTACCGCGTGGATATGCGCTTAAGACCATTTGGTGAGAGTGGTCCTCTTGTGCTCAGTTTTGCTGCAATGGAAGACTATTATCAGGAGCAAGGGCGCGATTGGGAGCGTTACGCGATGCTTAAGGCTCGGCTGATTGGCGGTGGCAAACAGGCACAGCAGTTATCCACTTTGTTGCGCCCATTTGTTTACCGACGTTACATCGACTTCAGCGTGATTGAAAGCTTACGCAAAATGAAGAATATGATCAGTCAGGAAGTGCGGCGAAAACAACTTACGAATAATATAAAGCTTGGTGCTGGTGGCATTAGAGAAATTGAATTTATTGTTCAGGTATTTCAGCTTATACGTGGTGGCAGAGTTAAAGCGCTGCAGCAGAAGAATTTGCTGACGGTATTACCAGAGTTGGTCAATGAATCACTTCTACCGCAGAAAAGTGCTGAAATACTTGAGAACGCCTATCGATTTTTACGCCGTGCAGAAAACATTATTCAAGCACTTGATGATAAGCAAACGCAAACCTTACCCGATTTACCGCTCGATCAATTAAGACTCATCACGGCCATGCAAATCGATAGCTGGTCGGTATTTATTGAGCAGCTCAAAGCTCACATGGAAGGAGTTCATAAAGAGTTTTCATTGCTCATTGGCGAAGAAGCACCTAACCAAGAAAGTATTGAAAGTATCTGGGAAACCTTATGGTTGAGCCAATGGGAATCTCGAGAGGAGTTCAAATGGCAGCAAGATATTGCTGAGCACTGGCAAGAACAATCGACTTGGCAGCGTCTCTATGACTTTAAACATGAGATTGATCAGCGCACTATGGGTCAGCGTGGAAGGCAAATTTTCGATAAACTAATGCCCCGGGTTTTATGGCGACTTCACCATCAACAGATGAAGGAAAAAGCCGTGCCTCGCGTGCTGCAGGTTTTAGCAAAGATTGTCAGTCGTACCGCGTACCTAGAGCTTTTGTTTGAGAACGAAGGTGCGCTAATTCAACTTATAAAGCTATGTGATAAAAGTGACTGGATTTCAGAGTACATTGCGAAATTTCCTATTCTATTAGATGAGTTAATTGACCCCAAGCTACTTCATAACCCGCCGGCGCTGAGTCAATATACCGAAGATTTGCAGCACTCAATGCTGCGAATTCCCGAAGATGATGTTGAATCGCAAATGGAGGGCTTACGTCAGTTTAAGCAGGCGCAACAATTGCGTATTGCGGCGGCAGATATCAGTGAAGTATTACCGTTGATGAAAGTAAGTGACCATCTAACTGCATTGGCCGAAGCTATATTAACGGAGGTCATTCAGCAAGCATGGCAACAACTTACCGTGCGATTCGGGCAGCCCAATGCAACCGCTGGTACCGATCACAAAGGTTTTGCTGTCATAGGCTATGGAAAGATGGGTGGAATCGAACTGGGTTATGGTTCTGATCTGGACTTAGTTTTTATCCATGACAGTGATGCAAACGATTACACCAACGGTGACAAACAAATATCATCAAGCCAGTTTTATGTGAAACTTGCTCAAAAAATCATGCATATTTTTAACGCACGCATGAGCAGCGGTATTTTATACGAACTTGATATGCGACTGAGGCCGTCGGGCAATTCTGGTGTTCTTGTTATCCATGTGGACTCGTTCGCCGATTATCAGCTGACGGAAGCATGGACTTGGGAACACCAAGCATTAGTGCGGTCAAGAATCATATATGGTCATGAATTACTTGCTGAGCGATTCAATACAATTCGTCGGAACATTTTGTCGATGGCAAGAGAGCCTGAAGGATTAAAAAAAGATGTCGTTGAGATGCGTGAAAAAATGCGTGGACATATCGATAAATCAACAGAAACGGATATTGATTTAAAGCATGGTTTAGGTGGGTTAGTCGATATCGAGTTTCTTGCACAGTATTTAGTGCTCAACTTTAGCCATGAATTTCCAGCGTTAACGACCTATTCGGACAATGTTCGGATTTTCGAACAGCTGGCCAAACATAAAATTCTGACGCTAGAGCAATCCTCTCAACTCGTTGATAGTTATTGCCAGCTGAGAAATGAAGGTCATCGGGCAGTGCTGCAAAATGAGGCGTCAACACTACCTGCGTCGGAGTTCAAAGAAATTGCAGCGCCAGTTGTAAGCATTTATCATCGTTATTTGCATACATAGTAGGCGCTATTGTTTAAAACAGTGCTTTAGTGAAAGCTGGGTGAAACCACCACACTGCACGCTACCCTCCAGTTAATAGTAGCGTGACTGCTGTTGTTGCTGTTTAGATGTTAACAAGCGGCATTGGTCACTTAAATATTCGCTATTCCCATCGTCAAATACAATAGTGCGCTGTTTGTAGCAAAAGTATACTTTTACCCCTTCAGGGAAATAGCCACTGATTGCCACACCAATTTGATACGCAGTATCTAAAATGCCTTTATTGATACGGAAAGGGTCTTTGATAAGCAAGTCACGATTAAGACGCCACATAACCTCTAAGCCATCTTGCTCTGCGTATTCTGATAATTTTTGAAAAAGGGTTTGGCCTGTACGAAAAGCACGAGATTCTTTGGTTCCTCGCCAGTTCGGTTTTAGTGGGCGGGTGACCATAGCTTTCCCTTCTAAAAGCTTTTCCATATCACCCTTTACATCAGGTAAATAAACAACACCATCACGAATTTTCGGACCGTCATCTTCTTCACCATAGCCGTGAAGGTTAGCATAGAATTTGGATAAGCCTTCGGCAGCTTTGTTCGAGGAAAGCTTTTTCTTCGAGCGTTGAGGTGGTTCGATTACTTCCTTTTTTGTATCTGCTGTAGCCGCTTCGCCAGTCTGCACAGGTTGACTGGCTTCCTGCTCCCCCGAGCCTTCTGCGAGCGCAAGCAATAACTCATGGTTAGCCAGAAGGAAATAGGCTAACCCGGAGAGTACAGCTGCGAAAATGATGTTGCGAACCCAGAAATTCATTTGATACGTAATACTTATGTCGTCAATTACCGCTTACCATACTGAATAATGGCTATTTATACAACGATGGGTCGCTTTTGTTAGGTCGTGTTTTAAAGCGACGATGCAACCACATGTATTGATCTGGCTTACGCGAAATAGCTTGCTCTAGTGCTTGATTAACACGAATAACATCTGCTTCATCGTCATTTGATGGGAAGTTTTCAAGCTCTGGCAGAATTTCTATGGTGTAGCCTGAACCATCTTCATTGCGGGTTGGCACAACCATATGCGTTTTAACATTAGGTTGGCGAGCAAATATGAGTGTCCCTGTTGTTGTCGCTGCATCAGGTACTGCAAAGAACGGGACAAATAAACTGCGTGAGCGACCATAATCTTGATCTGGCAAATAAACACACGTTTCGCCTTCACCAAGCGCTTGAATTAAGCCTCGCACATCACGCTTACCTAACATGTACTTGTTGGATTTTCCGCGACCTCGATACTGGAAAAATTCCATTAATGGATTGTTGTGCGGACGGTAAAAAACCACCATAGGGTTGGCATAACCTACACCACGACAGTTAATTTCAACACTTAGGTAATGCATTGCAAGCAACAATACACCTTTGCCTTCTTTGCGAGCCTGTTCTAAGTGTTCTACACCTTTGACTTCTACCTTACGTTTGACTCGCCAGTTTGGCCACCACCAGCCCATGCCGGTTTCCAGCAGGGCTATGCCCGTGTTTTCGAAATTCTTTTTTACTAGCTTTTCTAATGCTTGGTCGCTCATGTCAGGAAAGCAAAGTCGCAAATTAGTTTCTGCTACTTTTTTACGGCTACCACCTATTTTGTACATCACTTTGCCTAGCTGGCGCCCGAGAAAAAGCTGAAACTTATATGGCAGCCAAGAAATACTGTATAAGATGAAAACGCCTAACCATGTCAGCCAATACTGCGGAAGAAGGAAAGACAGCTTAAAATTTGGCTGTAGAACTTTATTTTTACTCACGTGAACTTTTTAACTCATGATAAACTGTTGACATTATATAGTTTTTGGAAGTTAGGATGAAAGTAGATATTCCTGCCTTTACTGGCGCAAGAGTTTTAGTGGCCGGTGACATCATGCTAGATCGCTACTGGCAAGGCCCTACTCAGCGCATTTCGCCTGAAGCACCAGTACCTGTTGTAAAAATTAATCAACATGAAGACCGCCCGGGTGGAGCGGCAAATGTTGCATTAAATATCGCCTCTTTAGGGGGCGGGGTAACGTTAGCTGGCATCACCGGTGAAGATGATGCAGCTCGTACCTTAGAAACACACTTAAATGCTGTCGATGTAACATGTGCCTTCGCAGCGCAAGAGAGCGCGCCGACAATCACTAAATTACGCGTTGTTAGCCGCAATCAACAATTGATTCGTTTGGACTTTGAAGAGTCACTAGCTTCTGTCGACAAAGATGCATTTTCAATGAAAGTAGAGCAGCAACTGGCTCATCATGACGTGTTACTGCTCTCGGATTATGACAAGGGAACCCTGTCTGATGTGCAAGCGCTGATTAAAGCTGCTAAAGCGCAAAATGTTCCCGTACTGGTCGATCCTAAAGGTACCGATTTTTCGAAATATCGCGGTGCAACATTATTAACACCGAATATGTCTGAATTTGAGGCGATTGTTGGTCCATGCGGCAATGAGCAAGAGATCGTAGAAAAAGGTCAGCAGCTTTTAGTGGAACTCGATTTAGAAGCGCTCTTAGTGACGCGCAGCGAACAAGGGATGACATTACTTCGCAAGAATCAGGACGAATTCCATCTGCCTACTCAAGCACGTGAAGTTTACGATGTAACAGGTGCAGGTGACACTGTAATCGCCACCTTAGCACTTGCTGTTGCTGCTGAAGCCCAATTTACTCAAGCTGCTGCGCTGGCGAATATTGCCGCGGGTATTGTTGTTGGCAAGTTAGGGACGTCCACGGTTAGCGAAGCCGAGTTGATTAATGAATTACATAGCCAGCAAGAAAGTGGCTTCGGTGTTGTGAAAGAAGATCAGCTTAAAATCGCAGTTGAAGCCGCAAAGAAACGTGGTGAAAAAATCATTATGACAAATGGTTGTTTTGATATTCTTCATGCTGGACACGTCTCCTATTTAACCAACGCAAAAACATTGGGGACTCGATTAATTGTTGCTGTTAATTCAGATGATTCTGTAACACGATTAAAAGGCCCAGGTCGCCCAGTAAATACAGCGGATAGACGAATGGCGGTATTGGCGGGGTTAGGCGCAGTCGATTGGGTTGTGGAGTTCAATGAAGATACGCCTCAGCGCCTCATCGCGAATATTCTACCGAATGTGTTAGTCAAAGGTGGTGACTACAAAGTCGAGGATATTGCGGGTGGCAAAGAAGTTATTGAGGCTGGTGGTGAGGTGCAAGTACTGAATTTTGAGCAAGGCATCTCAACTACGGAAATCATCAACACCATTCGTTTGGAAGATTAAGGTCTGTTGCTCTTTCAGGATTACATGTTGTTCAAAACGAACACTGAAAGGCAATAGAACCAATATATGAGTACTAAAAAAGGCAGCCTAGGCTGCCTTTTTTAGTATTTGTGAACATCATATCTAGTCGATGTTTCCAAGCCTATTAGCTTGCTGGAGCAGGCATTAAGCCGGCATTGATGTCTTCTAAATCTTTAGCCGTCAGCGTACCTGCCGAGCGCTTAAGTGCTAGCACTGATACGATGTAGCCGTAACGTGTTGTTGATAAATTGCGCTTTGCGTTGTACAAGTTACGTGTGCTGTCCAATACATCAACTATTGTACGAGTACCTACTTCAAAACCCGCTTCCGTTGCTTCTAACGCTTTTTCAGCACTTAAAACAGACTGTTCAAGCGCTTTGATGCCTGAAACAGAAGCGATTACCGTGTTATATGCATTTCGAGTGTTACGAACAACATCGCGATAGGTGAACTCTAAATCTTCACTTGCCGCTACGTAGTTATGTTGTGCTTGACGCACTGAGCTAGATACTGCACCACCTGAGTAAATAGGTACGGTTAATGTCACACTGATAGAATGACTATCTAAATCAGGTTGTTCAAATTCAGGGAAGTTTTCAACTTGAATTGTGTCCTCAGAGTTTGTGTAACGACCAGACAAGTCAAGCGTTGGATAGTGACCTGAACGTGCGATATTGATGTTTTCTTTCGCGATATCAACGGACACTTTCTGAGCAATTAAATCAATGCTTTTCGCTTCAGCAGTTTGTTGCCACTGGTTCGCACTATCAGGCATTGGGTTTGATGCAGAGAATCTGTCAGTGTTTAAAATAGAAATATCACGCGGGTATACATTTGTCAGGACACGTAATGCTTCTTCTGTGTTGTAAATATTGTTTTGTGCACGAATAACTTGCGTTACTGAGTCATCATATTCTGCTTGCGCTTCATGAACATCAGTAATCGCTGTTAAGCCCACTGAAAAGCGCTGCTTGGTTTGTTCAAGTTGACGCTCAATCGCTACTTTTTGTGCTTCAGCAAACTCTAAATCATCGTAGGCACTAAGAATGTTAAAGTAAGCTTCAGTCACACGGATAATGAGGTCTTGTTGCGCTACTTGATAAAATAAGTCAGCTTGATGTGCGCTTTTTTTAGCGTTGTCTAAACGTAACCATGTGTCGTGGTGGTAAAGTTCCATATTTAATGAAGCGCCGTAACTGACATTTTCACTTTCAATGGTGTAGATGCTGCCAGCTGGCAGACCTAAGCTATTGTCAGCACCTGCTACATCTTCAGATTCACCATCGGTAAAGCTACCAGAAGCGTTGATTTGCGGTAGTAAAACGGCTCTCGCTTGCTCTATACCTTCTTTAGCAGCTTCATATTGTGCTGCTGCTTTTAAGATCACAGGATCATTTTGTGTCGCATATTGATATGCTTGCAGTAAGTCTTCTGCCATTACAGAAGAAGAACCCATAGCAAAAGACATCCCTACACATAGAGAGGCTAGCGTTTTTTTCATGAGCAAGTAATTCCTTTGGTGTACATGTTACGTTTATTTTATTTTTAAACAGATATGCTAACTTGGCTGCTTGGTTAACAAAACTAAATTTGTGTATACCAATGTTATGCTTATGTAACAAGATATTATCAAACTACCTGAATAATAGGACATTCTCTTGAAAAGCAAAAGCCAATTCCACATTTTAGGCCAGCAAGATGTCGATTTAATTAATAAAGAAACACGTTATCAAGGTTTCTTTAAAATTGATGAATATTCCCTGCGCCATCGCTGCTTTAACGGCGATATGAGCAGGGTTTTGTCTCGTGAAATTTTTGAGCGTGGTGATGCGGTTTGCTTGATCCCTTATGATCCTGTGCGTAACTCTATGGTCGTAGTCGAGCAATTTCGAAGCGGTGCATTGCGTGCTGGCGGCAACCCTTGGTTAATTGAATTTATTGCGGGCATGTTTGGGAAAAGTGAGTCGCCGACAGAAGTTGCCGTGCGTGAAGCGAAAGAAGAGGCTGATCTCACCATAGAAGAACATACGTTAGAACACGTGATAAGTTATTTATCTTCTCCGGGCGGCACCAGTGAACAGCTGCATTTATACGTATGCCCTATTGATGCATCAAGTGTTGGCGGGGTGTATGGCCTTGAAGAAGAAGGGGAAGACATTAAAGTGCATGAATTACCCCTCGATGATGCACTGAGCATGGTAAACGATGGTACAATTAATAACGGTATGACCATCATTGGGATTCAATGGCTAGCATTGAATCATCATAAGCTGCAACAAAAATGGAGAACGAATGACCCGTCATAACAATGCTTATCGACCTAATTTGCCTGATTTAATGGACTTGTGCGCCGTTAATTACATGCTTGCACTTAAGCTTTTGGCAAATAGAGAGGAAGTAGGTGAGGTACGGGAGTTTTCAATAGCAGATAAATTGCATTACGTTATATCCGTTAACGAAGTAACCCGTTATACGTCGTTAATTACCATCGAACAAAAGCAGTTAAATGTAGATGAAAAGCTCGCTGAGATGTTAGCGCCCAAAATGATTATTCGGCTTTATCATGATGCACAAGCGGCTGAGGTAGTGAGCAGCCAAGCGATAAGAAATATCAAACCTAAGTACCATTACCCTAACGATGTTATGCTTTTACCTGACGAAAAACTGCAAGTGAATGCGTTTCTTAAAGAGTGGCTGCAAGTATGTTTGGCTCATGGTCAAACTAAAGTCAGTTTAGCAAGTTAGATAGATAACATGTCATCCACTCTCAAGATCGCGCAGTTTAGCGACAGTCATCTATTTGCTGATATAAATCGAGAGCATTTTGGGGCGAATGTCTATCAAAACTTAATCACTACCTGTGAAAGTATTGCCAAAATATCTGATTTGAGTGCCGCGATATTTACTGGTGATCTTACCCAAGATCATAGTGCAGCATCATATCAACTATTCAGTAGCATCATGTCCAAATACCTGAGCCATGTGCCCATTTTTGTTGTCCCAGGTAATCATGACGACCGCATGTTTTTGAAGCAATATCTTACTGCGGAGAATATCCAAATAGCCTCTAGAGCAAACTTTGCACATTGGCAACTATTGTTGCTGGACAGTAAATCTGACACGCCAGCGGGAATTGTCGGGGACAATGATTTGTTGAACATAGCATCGAGTGATTGCGTGCAAGAAAATCAATTCGTATTTATGCACCACCATCCCATTGATGTTGGTTATTTTATTGACCGTCATGGCCTGCAAAACGATATTGAATTTGGGAAAAGTTTGGCAACGAACCCGAAAATAAGGGGTATTGGCTGTGGACATGTGCATAGAGATATATATTTGCAACTAGAGATAACTAGCGAGCACTCTCTTCCCCTGTTCAGTTGTCCGGCAACATCAATCAGATTTGCTAAGCATCCAACCGATTTAGTTGCTGAGTCAACAATACCAGCTTATCGCATTTTTGAGCTTACCGCCGACGGTGCAGTTTTTACCTACATTATTCATTGTCAGCCCAGATACAGTTAGTGCATACACATGATTGAAAAAGTTTTATATATCCATGGCTTTAATTCTTCTCCGTTATCGATGAAAGCCGAACTTACTAAGCAATATTTGGCGTCTCACTTTCCCGCTGTTCAGTTTTGCTGTCCGCAATTGCTATCATCACCCGATGCGGCAATAGCGCAATTAGAAGAAATTATTCAGGCCGAGCCCAATGTAAAGTGGGGGGTAATAGGTTCTTCGTTAGGAGGATATTTTTCACAATATTTTGCTGAAAAATATCGATATCCTGCGGTGCTTGTGAACCCTGCAATTAAGCCATATTTGCTGTTGGCAGACTATATTGGCTGGCAAGTTAATCCATATACTGACGAGCGCTACGAAGTAAAAGCAGAACATATGGATTATTTGAAAAGCGTAGAACAAGAAAAAATCTCTGCAAACTTGTATCAAGTCATGGTACAAACAGGGGATGAAGTGTTAGATTATCGCCTAGCGAAAGAAAAATTCAGTGGTAGCGATTTGATTGTCCAAGAAGGCGGCGATCACAGTTTTATTGGATTTGCTGAAATGCTGCCTAGTATTTGCGAATTTTTCGACCAAAAAGCTCCGAATTAACAAGAATAACGACGAAAATATACCCCATGAGTGAACAATATAATTCTGATTCCATTGAAGTTTTAAGTGGTCTTGAACCGGTTCGACGCCGTCCAGGGATGTATACAGATACCGACAGACCAAATCATCTTGGTCAAGAAGTCATTGATAACTCTGTGGACGAGGCACTTGCAGGATTTGCCCAAAACATTACCGTTATTCTCGATAAAGATCAGTCGTTAGAAGTGATTGATGACGGTCGCGGTATGCCAACCGATATTCACCCAGAAGAAGGCGTGTCGGGGGTTGAGCTGATCTTCTGTAAATTGCATGCTGGTGGTAAGTTTTCAAATAAAAACTATCAATTCTCGGGCGGTTTGCACGGCGTAGGTATTTCTGTGGTAAATGCGTTATCAAGTCGTGTTGAAGTGACTGTTCGCCGCGATAGCAAAGTGTTTGAAATGGCATTCGAGCATGGTGAAAAAGTGCAAGAGTTGACAGAAACAGGTACCGTAGGCCGACGCAATACTGGTTCTCGAGTAAAGTTCTGGCCAGATG
This sequence comes from Thalassotalea euphylliae, assembly GCF_042682785.1. Classification (GTDB taxonomy): domain Bacteria; phylum Pseudomonadota; class Gammaproteobacteria; order Enterobacterales; family Alteromonadaceae; genus Thalassotalea_F; species Thalassotalea_F euphylliae. The sequence goes on from NZ_JBHUIB010000012.1 coordinate 594,579, forward strand.
CGAGCTACTTTGACTCACACAAATTTTCGACAACAAAATTAAAGCGACTACTTAAGGCCAAAGCCGTTTTATGTCCAGGACTGACGATAAAATTCCAAGATAAAAACGAAGGTGAAAAACACGTTTGGTGTTATCAAGACGGTTTGCGTGATTACATTAAAGAGTCGGTTGGCGATAATATAAGCCTGCCCGAAGAACCCTTTATTGGCACTTTTTCATCTCAACATGAGGCCGCAGATTGGGCAGTGACTTGGTTGCCTGAAGGTGGAGAGTCAGTCTCTGAAAGCTATGTAAACCTTATTCCAACTATTCAAGGTGGTACCCATGTAAATGGTCTTCGCCAAGGTCTACTTGAGTCCATGCGAGAATTCTGCGAGTTTCGCAACTTAGTGCCACGTGGAGTAAAGCTAACGCCTGATGACATTTGGGATAAATGTAGCTTCATTCTCTCAGTGAAGATGCAAGATCCACAGTTTGCGGGTCAAACCAAAGAGCGTTTATCCTCACGTCAATGTGCAGCATTTGTCACTGGCGTTGTCAAAGACGCATTTAGTTTATGGTTAAATGAACACACCGAAATTGCTGAAGCACTTGCGGAGTTTTGTATTTCGAATGCACAGCGTCGTTTGCGTGCCAGCAAGAAAGTTGTTCGCAAAAAAGTGACTCAAGGTCCGGCGCTACCCGGCAAGTTAACCGACTGTGGTAGCCAAGACCCTGATAAAACAGAATTGTTTTTAGTGGAAGGTGACTCTGCTGGTGGTAGTGCCAAACAAGCACGTGACCGTGAGTTCCAAGCGGTAATGCCACTGCGCGGTAAAATTTTAAATACGTGGGAAGTTGAGTCAGGTCAAATTCTTGCTTCACAGGAAGTGCATGACATTTCTGTTGCGCTCGGTATAGACCCTGATAGTGAAGACTTATCGGCGCTTCGTTACGGAAAAATATGTATCCTCGCAGATGCCGACTCTGACGGGCTTCACATCGCAACATTACTATGTGCATTGTTTACGCAACACTTTCTGCCACTCGTTCAAGCGGGTCACGTATATGTAGCGATGCCGCCACTTTATCGTATTGATGTTGGCAAAGAGGTCTTTTATGCATTGGACGAAGCAGAGAAAGAGGGGGTGCTTGACCGTATTGAGGCAGAGAAAAAGCGCGGTAAGGTTAACGTGCAACGTTTCAAAGGGCTAGGGGAAATGAATCCAATGCAACTTCGAGAAACGACGATGGACCCCAATACACGTCGCTTAGTGCAGCTGACTGTAGACGAACATGACGAAACCATGGAAACCATGGACATGTTGCTCTCTAAAAAGCGCAGTGGTGACCGTAAAGACTGGTTGCAATCGAAAGGTGATATGGCAGAGTTCTGATATTAAACTCGACGTTTTAACAGCCAGCAATATGCTGGCTTTTTTGTGTAGTTAAAAAGTAAAGACATTAAACAAATTAACGACATGTCAATAATTTTAACATTTAGAAGTGGTTTTGTTTATAAAAAACATGAAAAACAGTAGGTTAAAGTAATGGTCTGTACTTTGCATTGAAAGCCTGAACTCAATATTAAGGATAATTTATGTTTAACAAAATTTCTAAACTTCTAGGCGCTTCTGCGCTTGTTCTTAGCTCATTAGCTGCAAATGCAGGTGTAATCACTGTATGGGGTGAAGAGCTCTCTGGCTTTAACAAATCTACTATTAACGATTTCTATAATGGTCTAGCGGGGCATTCGTCTAGTATAGCTACAGGTAGCTTAGATACTATAGATCTATCGACAACAGATCTACTTTGGGCAACACAACCAAGTGACTCGTACTCTAATGCGGAGCTTTTAGCTATGCAAAGCTATCTTGCATTAGGTGGTCGTATCGCTTTTATGGGTGAACATGGAAGCTTTGCTCCAGATCAAAACCTTAGAATTAATGACGCTCTAAGTTTTCTTGGAAGTTCCATTTCAATTAACAACGATATTGTCGACGCTTTTTTCCGAACAGCAAGCGTAGGTGATGGTCAAATATTATCGCATGAATTGACTCAAGGCGTTAATTCATACGAATATGCAGCGTTTGCTCCACTTACTGTGGGTGTCGGAGCCGAGGTGCTTATGGTTGGCGAAGAATTGTTCAATGGTGAAACTAGTGTCATGATGGCTTTTGAAAATATTGGTGCGGGAAGCATTTTCCTGATTACTGATCAAAATGTATGGGATAACAGTCCTGGTTGGGGAGGCACATTCGATAATGCTAGAATGTTCGAAAATTTGGTTACAGCGAATACTGGCGCTCCTGCTCCAACATCTCAAATTCCAGAGCCAGCCTCTATTATGCTGATGTCTCTTGCTTTATTTGGTATTAGAAGACAATTTCGCAGGTAGGATACTTCTTTCCAATAAAGAAAAGCCGGCGTTAAGCCGGCTTTTTATATTCAAACAGTTCAGGTTCGAATTTATATTTAAATTATCATTTTGGAGTTTATATTAAAGTTTGATGCCAACAACTAAAAAACACTACACTAGTTGTTGTTCAGCCATTTTTTTCGGAGAGCATCTAAAGTGCCTTCTTGCTCTAACTTTTCAAATGCTTCGATGTATTCCTCAATTTTTCCTTGATTGGTATGTTTCGAAAACGCTAAATAAAGCGGAGCGGATATTTCGCTGACCTCTAACACGGGCTCTATCATGTCAGGATCAAAACCTTCTTTTTCAACCCGAGGTAATAGTGTCTTAGGGTTGCCAAATATCAAATCAACTCTTTCTCGATAAAGCATTTTTATTTCTTGCGCTTTGGAGGAGGTAAGGCTCATTTTCCCCTTACCATTAAAAATTTTGTTCAATGACTCCTGATGATGATCGCCGAGCTGCGCGCCTATGATGTAATTTTGTAAATCATCAAGCTTTTTGGGAGCGACATCTTTTCTATGTTTTAGCCGCCAAACATGCATGCTTATCGATGCGACTTGACCTATCCAGTGAAACTCTTGCTCTCGCTTGACAGAACGAGACAAGGTCATGATCAGTATATTAGGTTGCGTTTTAGCTAATTGGTAAGCGCGTGCCCAAGGAAAGGCTTCGATTTCCGTACTCTCTTTTGTGATCTTTTGCAGCGCTTTAATAATGTCGACTGACAGCCCTGTAACATTCCCTTCATTGACGAATTGGTAGGGCGGCAAGTGCTCCGTTACTATTCTGATATCACTTGCCTGCGCCGTAATTAAACTACACAAGTAGAGCAATACAAAGAGAACACTTTTACTTTTCAATGTTTCTGCGCCACTTTTTTATGTAAGGGAGAAAGAACAAATACATGCCAGTTAGCCATAAAAAGGTAAGCACAATCGATACGGGTAGCATCAACCATAAGTTGGCTGACTTTTCGAAAAAAGTACCATCATGCAGGCTTTCGATAAACTCTGAGTTGCGATAGGCCACTTGCAGCACTTCGCCCGTACTGGCATCTAATTGAACTTCCCATGAGCTGTTAGTGCGCACTTTGATGACGCCTTTATCGGGACGAACATCCAATCGGTCAATATCTTGCCAGTTCGCGACCATGGCTTCAGGTACCGTTGACGTGGCAGTCAGTATTTGGTCAAAGGTAATTGATGGCTCAATTGAAATACCTTTTTGCGTGGGTGGTTGTAAAACATCAAACTCTTTGCGAACAAGTAAAAGAATGCCTGTGATTAAGACGAGCAGTACAGGGAGCGCAATAATAATACTGCCCCATTTATGAATACTGCGATTTAAACTCGAAAACTTCATATCACCTTCTTGATAATGAATCTGTAACAGGTAACCGCTAAATGTTGGACTACACTGAAAAGATAAGCACGTAGTGTATCTAATTCTACAGGGGGGCTGCTAGTGCACACATCTAGTAAATGTGTTGCCTCGTCGCGAATGCGATGGGCTGAACTTACCTTTTTATTTCTTATTTTACCTTGCGTGTTGTATGTGTTTCGTGAATCCATTGCACAGTACTTACTTGTTATTATTAGTGTTTTAGGTTTGTTTTGTATGTGGTTGCTGCTCTCCGATAAGCAATTCAAACGCTTTAGGTTGACTAATAAACAGGGTTTTTTGAGTCGCATAAAGATAATGTTACTACTCTTTCTTTTACTTATCTTATTCAGTGCCATTGTTTATGCTGTATTGTCCCCTGAAACCTTATTTTATATGCCAATAAACTGGCCATACTCCTGGTTACTGCTGTTATTGTTGTACCCTGTTTTTTCCGCATTTCCACAAGAGGTAATTTTTAGGACGTTTCTATTTCATCGCTACAAGCGCATTATTCCTAACAAAGAGCATCGTGTGTTAATGAGCAGTGTGTTGTTTGGTTTCGCACATATTATTTACGGTAACTGGGTTGCCGTACTGCTTTCAGCTGCAGCGGGTTATTGCTTCTGTCAAACGTACGTTATGTCGCGCTCCACGTTACTTGTTGCGCTAGAGCATAGTTTGTGGGGAATTTGGATATTTACACTAGGGTTGGGGCAGTATTTTGACCTAACCAAAGTTATTCAGGCAAGTTGACCATCACTCTATCTTTGCCAGTAAATTCTGGCGTTTGAACAGAGAGGACTTTTAGCGGCTCTTTTGATGTGACTGTGACGCTGTGATGCGTACCTTGTGGGATACGAATAAAGTCACCTGATTTTACTGACATGGTTTGGTCACCCAATTGCATAGAGCCCATGCCACTTAATATGTATACGAGCTCAGTGTGTTCAGCGTGATAATGTAACGGCACACTCTCTCTGATGAAGATCAAAAACTCCGACGCATGCTTATCACTGCCAAGAGGAATAACATTGATATTATTGTTATTTTTAGGTGCTTCATAGCTCTGCAGGTTTTGTGCGAGTGTAAAACTGCTTATCAGCAATAGTATGGCAGTGAGCAATGATTTAGTCATAAGTACGTCCTTTTTCTTTTTATTGTCTTTAATTCATTTTTAAAAATCGAGTTTTTCTTGCAATTTTAAAGTGTATATATGAAAATTTATATATACGGTTTGAGCGATGTGTTAAACCCTGAATAACAAATGGGAATTTATGATGACGATTAAAGTTGGTATTAATGGCTTCGGCCGAATGGGGCGGTTAATAATGCGAGCCGCTTGGGATTGGCCTGAAATTGAATTTGTTCAAATTAATGACCCTGCGGGTGATGCAAAAACGTTAGCACATCTGATCAATTTCGATTCTGTTCACGGTATTTGGCAACATCAAGCGAATGACGAGAATGGGAATATGAATATTGGTGATAAATCGTTGTTGGTAACACGCAATAAAACCATCGCTGAGACCGATTGGTCGATGTGCGACTTGGTTATTGAGGCTTCGGGCAAGATGAAATCTAAGGTTTTGCTCGAAGAATATTTATCACAAGGAGTGAAAAAAGTTGTGGTTACAGCGCCAGTAAAGGAAGAGGGCGTTCTCAACATTGTGATGGGTGTTAATCATCACCTTTACAACAAAGATGAGCACCCTATTGTTACCGCTGCATCTTGTACCACAAATTGTTTAGCGCCAGTTGTCAAAGTGTTGCAAGAAAATATTGGCATTAAGCACGGCAGCATGACAACGATTCACGATATTACAAATACACAGACGATTTTAGATGCACCGCATAAAGACTTGCGAAGAGCTAGAGCATGTGGACAAAGCTTAATTCCCACCACTACTGGCTCTGCTACTGCCATTACCCATATTTTTCCTGAGTTGAAAGGTCGATTAAATGGCCATGCGGTTCGCGTGCCTTTGGCAAATGCATCTATTACTGATTGTGTTTTTGAAATGGAACGCAATGTAACGGTTGAAGAAATCAATCAGTTAATGTCAAACGCAGCAGAGCAAGAGTTAAACGGGATTCTTGGTTATGAAGAGAGACCGCTTGTATCCGTTGATTATAAAACCGATCCTCGATCGTCAATTGTGGATGCACTCTCTACCATGGTTGTTAACGATACGCAGTTAAAAATGTACCTTTGGTATGACAACGAATGGGGCTATGCCAATCGCACTGCTGAATTAATGAAAATGGTAGGTTTGAGTGTTAGCTAAGCTGAGGGCCTTGCCTGAATCTGTTAAACAATACTTATTGGTTACAGGTAACTACTGGGCGTTCACGCTTACTGACGGTGCTTTACGCATGTTGGTGGTGTTGTATTTTCATCAACTTGGTTACGCGCCTTTGGCGATAGCCATGCTGTTCTTGTTTTATGAGTTGTTTGGGGTTGTCACAAATCTTATAGGTGGCTGGCTTGGTGCGCGTATCGGTTTGAATCGCACGATGCAAATGGGGCTGGTACTGCAAGTATTGGCGCTACTTATGTTGGCGTTGCCAGATAAATACCTGGCGGTAGCTTGGGTAATGGTTGCACAGGCCTTATCTGGTATTGCTAAAGACCTCAATAAAATGAGCGCGAAAAGCAGTATAAAAACGCTTGTACCCAAAAATCAGCAAAGTGCATTGTACAAGTGGGTTGCTATTCTTACGGGCTCTAAAAATACGCTTAAAGGTTTAGGCTTTTTTATGGGCGGTGCGCTGTTAACCATAGTGGGCTTTCAGCAAGCGATGCTCACAATGGCGACGGGTTTATTCGTTGTTGTTATTTTAAGCCAGCTTTTGCTCAAAAAAGATTTAGGTAAAGCGAAGAACAAACCTAAGTTCAAAGATATCTTTTCAAAGTCTGCAGCGTTGAACTATTTGTCAGCAGCGAGAATGTGTTTATTTGCAGCGAGAGATGTTTGGTTCGTCATCGCAGTGCCTGTATTTTTTGTAAGTCAGCTAGGTTGGGAGCATCACCAAGTCGGCACCTTTATGGCGCTATGGGTGATTGGTTACGGTGGTATTCAAGCCCTGACACCTAAACTTATTAAGTTTGCGCCTGAAGTGCTAAATAAAATAGCAAGCTTTTGGGGAGCGACGCTCGTTGTGGTGACTTTGCTTTTGCTTGCCGCGCTCAATACTGAATTTGACTTAGCAACTGTTATGGTAGCCGGGTTACTTATTTTTGGTGCTGTGTTTGCTGTTAATTCTGCAGTTCATAGTTATGCTGTTGTTGCCATTGCAAAAGAAGATGGTGTTTCAATGGATGTCGGCTTTTATTACATGGCAAACGCGATGGGCCGATTATTAGGCACTGTTTTTTCTGGTCTTGTTTATCAGCAATATGGCATTGAAGTGTGTTTAATTGTAGCAAGTATATTAGCGGCGTTTGCAGCCGTGTTTGTTTTGAAAGTAAAAGTGAATACAGATGGATAACAATCATAATCGTGCAATATGTCATGCGTCGATAGGCACGAATGACTTAGTTAAAGCAAAAGCGTTTTATCAACCGCTTCTCTCAATACTAGATATCGACTTAGTCAGTGAGTATGAACACGCATTAGCGTTCGGCAAAGGTTACCCTGAGTTTTGGGTACAAATTCCATTCGACAAGCAACCAATGTCGACCGGTAACGGTGTTCATTTTGGTTTTGTTGCCAAGTCACACCAGCAAGTGAATGACTTTTATCACAAGGCGATCTCACTCGGGGCCATTTGCAATGGTGCTCCTGGGCCACGACCCGAATATGGCGAACCTTATTATGGCTGCTTTGTGATAGATCCAGAGGGCAATAAAATAGAGGCGAGCTTCTGGGATTTTAATTGGAAGCCTATGCAGACTTGATACTCTTTTCCTATTTTTTAGACAAGTTTTGACTGCTCGAAAATTCTCTATATACTGCTAGGTCAAGCCGAGAACAAAGAGAATAAAAGTGGTTGAAAAAAGCGCTATAAAGCAATGGGTTATAATTGTTTTATTAGGGTGTGCGCAACTAGCATCCCCTAGTGCTTTCGGGTGGCAGTCAGTCACTGAATATTCGTCTTTACTGACCGCATTAGACGAAATAAATAAAATCACCCACGTAGATAATGAAAAAGCGCTTAACGACCTTCTTGCACTAGAGCCTCAACTAGATAGAGCACCTGTCATTGAGCAGTTAGAGTACTACCATGTTCTTGCTGAAACATACACGTTAAAAGGTGAACATCGCCAAGCTCAGCTTGTTGCAGAAAAAGCATTGGCGATGGCAACAAACCTTATATCGCCCCCTATTGTCATCGCAAAGCTTTCCTATAATTTGGGCTACTCAATGGAGTCTCTAGGCGATTTAGACCTCGCGCTTGAGCAATACTTGTCTGGGCTTGAAATTGCGGAATCACTTGAGTCCCAGAAAGAAGTTGCTATTGGGCTAACCAATATTGGTGCGATATATTACCAAACCAATCGGATGCAAGAAGCATTGGTATCGCTTAACGATGCGCTTGCAATTGCTGATAACCTCTCAGATGAGGAACTTAAAGGCCTTGTAAACAGTGAACTGGGTATTTTGTACGGGAGCTTGAGAGAAACAGAAAAGGCGATTAAGTATTACGAAGCATCGTATCAACACTATATGAATGCGGGTAAAAAACTAACTGCTGTTAATAATTTGAGGAATAGTGCAATTAGCTACTGGGTGTTGGGTAACAAAGAGAAAGCGATTGCCACATACAACACGTTACTCAAAGAACTAGCACCTCTTGATAACACTGAAATGCAGTTTAGTGCGCATATAGGCTTGGCTCAAATTTATGCGTCGGATGAAAGCAAACAGTATGAATTGGCGCTGTCTCATTTAAAAGAAACAGAGCAGCTTGTCGCTAAAGTAGAGCATCACTATCTGCCGATGCTGTTTCTCATCGAAAAATCGGCAATTCTCAAGCAAATGAAACATTATGACCAAGCCTTGGAAACGATTGCCGAAGCACTGGATGCCTTCCATCAACAAAGATATAAATTAGTGCCACTTAACGAAGCCCGTTTGCTGGTTCAACGCGCTGAAATTTTCATAGATATGAAACGCTTCAAAGAGGCGTACGACACTTATTTGCGTATCTATGATCTAAATATGCAGTACTTTCAAAGTCTTCAAACTGAAGCGGTAGCGGATTTGCGCTTGCAGTATGAAAGTAGCCGCGCTGATATCGAAAAAGATATATTAGAAAGCAAGAATAAGCTTGAGTCATTATCGCTAGAGCAAGCTAAAAAAGATGCAGAAAATAAACAGTTTTATCTTTATGGTATCGCGTTAGTTACGGTGCTTTTTGCTGCATTACTAAATAGCTTATTGAAAAATCAAAAACAGTTATTGAAAGTTTCCCGAACAGATGGGCTTACAGGCGTCAGCAATCGTTTATGCTTTATTGAGCGTAGTGAAGACTTACTTACTCATGCTAGGCACTCTAAACAAGATGCGGCTTTACTCGTTATTGACTGTGACTTTTTCAAAAACATTAATGACACATACGGGCATAGTATGGGTGATGAAGTGCTCAAGCTTATTGCTCGACTGGGTAAAGCGATGTTCAATGCGCCGTCATGTTTTGCTCGATTTGGTGGTGAAGAATTTACAGTGATTATTCCTGACTGTGATTTACCTTCTGCGCTTAGCAAAGCAGAGGCCTTCCGAAAAGCGGTAGAAGCGCAATCTTGGAACCAAGAATATCAGGCGCTGTTGAGTGTAAGTATTGGCGTGGTAACAGCCAACTCTATCAATAGCCATGATTTCGAGGTGTTATTTAAGCATGCTGATGAACTGCTTTACCAGGCGAAAAGTAAAGGGCGTAATCAAGTATGCGCATAATATTTTTATTTACGTCAATTCTACTCCTCTTGATGCCAATGTTGTTTGAGGCATTGGCTGCAGAAGTTGATAAAGATTTGGTTGTTATTAAGCGGCTTGCACAACAGGCTCAAAATCATGCCTTTGTTGATGAAAAAGAGCTTTTTGAAGAGTTAGATAAGCTTGTGTTAGCCAGTGAAGAACAACACTTTTATGCTAACTTAGTCAGAGGTTTTGCGGCTTTTTACCGACAGGATTATATCTCTGCTGAAAAAATGTTAGCGCGTGCCTCCGAATACGTTGAAACAATTCCTGATGAGCAACAAATAAAGCCACTTTTTTATCAGTTTCATGAAAGCCTATCTGATGTTTATGTAGCGCTGAATGATTATGAGTTTGCGTTCAAACACAAGCGCTTGTTTTTGAAAAAGTATGCACGCGATTTAGAAGCAAAAGAGAAAGTGATGCTTGAAAGTTTGGAGGAGAAATATCAAATCGACCAAAAGCAGCAAATGAATGAACTCATTGCTCAGCAAACCAAACTCAAGCAAACTGAAATTAAAAAATTTGAACGGGAAAAGCAACTTCAAGAGCGCAATGTCATTATTTTAGTGGGGATTTGCCTTGTTTTTGTGCTGTTAATTTTTAGGCAGTTACGTATCAAGCGCCAGCTTGAGTGGCTCAGTCAAACAGATACTCTGACCCACCTCAAGAATCGAACGACGTTGTTTAGTGAAGCGAACAAACTGGTCGACAAAGCATTAATAGAGCAAACGGAAATGACCGTGCTCGTGATGGACGTCGATCACTTCAAACGAATCAATGATCAATTTGGTCACCAAAGCGGTGATAAAGTCCTCAAACATGTTGCTTCGCTGGGTCAGGAAGTCATGCGCTCTCGCGATATTTTTGCGCGATTAGGTGGTGAAGAGTTTGTTGCGGTTTTACCACAGGCTACGATAGATGAAGCATTTGCTATTGCCACACGCATTAAAGATAAGATCACACAAGCCCCCATATCCGTCGATAATCAACAAATCCCAGTCACGGTGAGTATTGGGGTTGCCGCACTTTCTCAAGGAGAAGTGAGCTTTGATTGCTTGATAAAGGCTGCTGATCAAGCCATGTATCAGGCTAAAGCCTCAGGCCGTAACTGCATAGAACTTTATCAAGGCTCCGAGCAAAGTTAAAAAACAGTAGCTAGCTATTTTTTCTCACGCTGAGATCGGCTAAGCTAGGGGTGATCATCACATCGGATCTCCAGATCCACTCTCGTGAATAATAACAATAGGCTTAATGGCATTGATACCATCATTAAATGCGATTAAGCACAGCAGCAAACAGTAACATTAGGAAAGAATTTTCATGTCTGATGTGCTCGAGTATAGTCTTGACGGTGTCGAACAAGTTCCGCTAAGACGCTTTACCGAAGAAGCTTATCTAAATTACTCCATGTATGTCATCATGGATCGTGCTCTACCTCACATAGGTGACGGGCTAAAACCAGTACAAAGACGTATTGTCTATGCAATGTCTGAACTTGGTTTATCAGCGGTTGCTAAATACAAAAAATCAGCACGTACCGTGGGTGACGTACTAGGTAAGTTCCACCCACATGGTGATTCTGCCTGTTATGAAGCCATGGTGTTAATGGCTCAACCATTCTCTTATCGCTATCCATTAGTCGATGGCCAAGGGAACTGGGGCGCGCCCGACGACCCTAAATCGTTTGCTGCTATGCGATATACGGAAGCACGCCTGTCTAAATTTAGTGAAGTGCTGCTTTCTGAACTTGGGCAAGGTACTGTTGATTGGATCCCTAACTTCGACGGGACCATGAAAGAGCCGAAAACGCTTCCAGCTCGTTTACCACATATTCTGCTCAATGGTATCACTGGTATCGCTGTTGGTATGGCAACAGATATTCCGCCACATAATGTGCGAGAGGTTGCTAATGCCTGCGTTACCCTCATTGAAAAACCGAAGGCTGATTTAGAAGAGGTACTTGAACACGTTCAAGGGCCTGACTATCCGACAGACGCAGAAATCATCACGCCGAAAGATGAAATCACCAAAATCTATCAAACTGGCCGTGGGTCAATCAAAATGCGAGCTGTGTATGAGATGGAACATGGTGAAATTGTTATTACAGCATTACCTCACCAAGCATCTGGTGCGAAAGTCTTAGAGCAAATAGCACAGCAAATGCAGGCGAAAAAACTGCCTATGGTAGTGGATTTACGTGATGAATCGGACCATGAAAACCCCATTCGCCTCGTTGTGGTACCTCGCTCAAATCGCGTTGATGTTGAACAATTGATGCAGCACTTATTTGCAACAACCGATCTAGAGAAGAATTATCGCGTAAACCTCAATATGATTGGCTTAGACAACAAGCCAGCAGTAAAGAACCTACGAGATATTTTAGCAGAGTGGTTAGAGTTCAGGCGCGAAACAACGCGCAGACGATTGCAATACCGATTAGACAAAGTACTTGCTCGTCTTCATATCTTAGATGGTTTATTGGTTGCTTATCTCAACATTGATGAAGTGATCGAGATTATTCGAACCTATGACGATGCGAAAGCAGAGTTAATGTCTCGCTTTAACTTATCTGAGATTCAAGCGAACGCAATTCTTGAAATAAAGCTTCGCCAGTTAGCTAAGCTGGAAGAAATTAAGATTCGTGGTGAACAAGACGAGTTAAACAAAGAGCGTGAACAGTTAGAAAAAACGCTCAATTCAAAAGCGCGTATGAATACGTTGCTTAAGAAAGAAATTCTTGCTGCGGCAGAGCTATATGGTGACGACCGCCGCAGTAAACTGGTTGAGCGTGGTGAATCAAAAGCGTTATCAGAAAAAGATCTCGTGCCAAGCGAACCTGTAACGGTTGTTGTTTCTGAAAAAGGTTGGGCACGCTGTGCCAAAGGTCATGACATTGAGCCTGCACAGATGAGTTATAAAGCGGGTGATACGTATCTATGCGCTGCCAAAGGTCGTAGCAATAGACCTGTTGTGTTCGTTGACTCTACCGGCCGAGCATATACCACAGATGCGCATAGCTTGCCGACAGCGCGTAGCCAAGGAGAGCCACTAACCGGACGTTTCAATCTTTCTGCCGGTGAAACTTTTACACAAGTTGTTATGGCTGATGATGAAAGTAAGTATTTACTTAGCTCGGATGCTGGGTATGGTTTTGTTGGTAAATTTGCCGATATGGTAAGCCGAAATAAGAACGGTAAAGCGTTATTGAGTTTACCTGCAAATGCTAAAGTGATGATGCCTAAGCCGGTTATTGAAGAAGAGAGCTTGTGCTTAGCTATCACGACGGAAGGGCGTATGCTGGTGTTCCCAGTTGCTGATTTACCGGAATTAAGCAAAGGTAAAGGTAACAAAATCATCAATATTGCGTCGGCTCGTGCTAAAGCTCGTGAAGAATACGTCACTTTACTTGAAGTTATTTTGCCTACGGACTCGATAACGTTGCATGCTGGTCGCAGAAAATTGACGTTAAAAGCAAATGATATTGAGCATTACCGTGGTGAACGTGGCCGACGGGGTAATAAGCTGCCAAGAGGGCTGCAGCGGGTTGATCGTATTGAAATTGAGTCTGCTGTACCAGTTTCTGACGATGTGGATGTTACGACAGAATCAGCAGATGTAGAGGCGTCAGAAGAGTAAGCAAACTGAATACGTATGCAGTTAATTGCCACTGCTTAGTGGCAAACTGTACTATGAAGGTGATGATATAGACATGCTGTTAAGCTGACATCGTAACCTGTTCCCTTGGTTACTTTTGTTAATAGTGTATTTGTATAGTTCACACGTTTTTGGGCACACTAGCGAAAGCGAGTGTGCTTTTTTTCGATCTAATGCTAACGTAAAGGCAACGGTTCTCGCTGCTTAGCGCGTTTACAGCAAGTCTCAAACTCTTATAACAATTACATCAACTGGGAAATGCAATGAATACAAAGAAACCACAGCTTAGTTTCTGGCAGATTTGGAATGTCAGTTTTGGTTTTCTCGGGGTGCAAATAGGCTTCGCACTACAAAACGGTAACGTTAGCCGTATTTTGTCAGACTTGGGGGCAGACCTTTCCTCGCTTTCACTCTTTTGGTTAGCGGCGCCAATTATGGGCCTCATCGTTCAGCCAATTGTTGGCGCGGCATCAGATAAAACCTGGAACGGTATGGGGCGTAGATTGCCGTTTATTCTTGGTGGCGCGATAGTCGCAGCAATGGCGATGGCTCTTTTGCCCAATGCCTCTATGGTGGTCGCGTTTATACCACCTATGATTTTTGGCCTCTTTATTTTTGCCATCAAAGATGCGGCGTTTAACGTAACCTTCCAGCCTTTCCGTTCTTTAGTATCTGATATGGTGCCTGCTGAGCAACGAAACCTCGGTTACTCAGTGCAAACATTGTTGATAAACATTGGTGCCGTTATTGGGTCCATATTGCCGTTTTTCCTGACTAACGTGATTGGTTTAGACAACATATCTGCGCAAGGTGAAGTTGCGCCTTCTGTCATATGGTCGTTTTATATTGGTGCCACTGTATTACTTGGCTCGGTATTGTGGACCGTGCTTCGTACGAAAGAATATCCACCAGAGCAATACTATGCATTTAAAGGCATGGATGCAGAAGTGGTTGCAAAAGAGCAGCAAGCGAAGAAGTCACTGGGTGAGCGCTTGTCTGGCTTTTGGCAGCTATTCAAAGATATGCCAACAATTATGAAGCAATTGGCTGTGGTCCAGTTTTTCTCGTGGTTTGCTTTATTCATCATGTGGACATATACACCAGCTGCCATTACTCAACATACTTGGGGGGTTGCTGTTGAGTGGTTTGATCCCGCTTACATTAGCGCAGCTGGCGGATTGCCTGCCGATATTGCGAAAGCAAAAGGTAGTGCAGGGGATTGGGTAGGTATTTTGTATGCAGCGCAAGCATTGTTCTCGGTAATTTTTGCCATGTTGCTGACTAAGCTCGCAAACACGTTTGGTCGTCGACTGACTTATGCGTTGAGCCTAGCAGCAGGTGGATTAGGCTATATGAGTTTTGTACTTTTCCAAGATCCTACATTAACTCACGTGGACTTATTGATTACGCAAGTTGAGGTGCCACAAGGAGCGCTTGGACTGTTATGCTCCATGGTCGGTATTGGTATGGCTTGGGCAGCAATTTTAGCAATGCCTTATGCGATTCTGGCTGGGGCATTACCGGCGGATAAGACAGGTGTTTATATGGGAATATTTAACTTCACCATAGCAGCACCTCAAATAGTCTCTGGTATTGCATCAGGTTGGATACTGAGCAATATTTTCGACAATCACGCCATCAATATAATCATGCTTGCCGGTGGTGCAATGTTCTTAGCGGCACTCTCTGTTGTGTTTGTGAAAGATAACGAACAAACGGAACAGTAAAATAAGCCAAGAAAAAAGGAGGCAAATGCCTCCTTTTTTGATTATTGGCAAGTTAGCTGCCGCACGATTTCCTGACGATCAAGCTTGTCGGCATCAGCGTCGTTTTGGCTTCTTCGCCACTAATAAGTTTAATTAAACTGTCGACGAGCAACTCACCCGCCAGTTTCGTGTTTTGTTTGGCTGTGGTAAGCGGTGGAAAGGTGAAACTTGCCATCGGTATGTCGTCAAAACCGATTACGGCAACTTCCTCTGGCACTTTAATATTGTTGTCTTGGAGGGCTCTCATCGCACCGATAGCAATTAAGTCGCTGGCGCCAAACAATGCATCAAAACTCTCTCCACTTTCAATTAACTTTAACGCGGCACTATATCCAGATTCTTCAGTGGATATTGCATCGAATTGTGCTTTCTTATTAATGGTTAATTCGTTGTCAGTTATCGCTTTACAGTGTCCTTTGTAACGGTCAAAAAATTCAGGTGCATGACTTGAAGCTTCACCAATAAAGGCAAACTTTTTTCGACCATTCATAATCACGTGTTCAGTCAATTGATAACCGCCGTGAAAATTATCACAACCTACAGAAACAATAGGCAGTGACTTAACATCTGCGCCCCAACGAACGAACCGCGTATTCTGTTCAATTAATTGTTCTAGTTTTTCTTCATAATCAACAAAGTCACCATAACCAAGCAAAATAATACCGTCTGCTTTGTTTGAGTCTTCAAACTCAGCATGCCAGTCGTCATTCATTTGTTGGAATGACACCAATAAGTCGTAGCCTTTATCAGAACACGCCTTGGTTATACTGCCTAACATGGACAAAAAGAAAGGGTTGATGGAAGAATCATCATTGGTAGGGTCTTCGAATAGCAGTAATGCAATGGTACTGCTTTGCTGAGAACGCAAGTTACTGGCATTTTTATCGACTTTGTAATTAAGTTCTTTAGCAATCGCCTGCACTTTCAAGCGAGTTTCTTCATTCACCAAAGAACTGTTACGTAAAGCCCTAGATACCGTTGATTGCGATACACCTGCACGATACGCGATGTCAAAAGAAGTAGGTTTAGACTTCACAAATACGACCTATTTAGCTTGCATGAAAAAATACTACCGTGAAGGCAGCATTAAGTACATATTATGACTAATATTTATTGTAATAAAAAACCGAATAATTACACATGAGGATGTATTATTAACAAGCGATTTGAACACAGCTTTATTTCGGCTCTGCGAATCACTAAAATAGCGCTGATACTGTTCCCTTTCCTTAACATAGCGACGTTGTAAGTTTTATGTCCAGCCATGTGCGTTTATTTCAACATACCCGGAGAACGACAGCGCTCTCTATATTGAGTGCCATCATGATTGCGTTTTGCTATGTCGTCTATCTTCATGCCACAGAAAAAAACGCGCTGTTTGCGTCGGACATCAGTGATAGTGTGAAAATAACAACATCTTACTTATTGGACGATCAGGGGCAATTTAGTGCTGATGTTGTAACAAGAAACTTAAATGCATTCAAAGCGGTTGAACCTGAAGATATTCCGTTCTCGCTCGACACGATAGGTTATTGGGTTAAGTTTACGATCACGAATAAAGAGTTCGTCTCTCAGCAGCTAACCTTGCATATTGATAACACAATGTTAACGCGAGTAAACGTCTACCAGGCAACCAATGGCGTGTTTAATGACGTCAAAAATTCGGTAGATTATCATTCCGCTTTTCCTGTGCTCAATGTTGAGATTGCCGAATTAGCCTCATCAGAATATTTGCTGTATCTAGAGACCGGAGGGCCACCGTATATAGCCCTGACGTGGTATAGTGACAAACAGTTTGACACTAAAAAGTCGCAAACACGTTTGTTGTTCGGTGTCGTTATTGGTATTTTTGTCGTGATGGCGCTTTATAACTTAGTTATCTATATCGCTATCAAAGACAAGGTCTATTTAGCTTACCTTAGCTACCTCATTTCTTCGTTTGTGGTATTGTCCAGTGTCAATGGCTTCGGTTATGTGCTATTTCCCGTAACAGTACAAAACTGGATTAATAGTTATTCTCTGTTTTTTCACTATTACCTGATTTCAAGCTTGCTCCTGTTTACGGTATTTTTCTTAAAATACGATGAGCCTAAAGGGACAATATACAAAATTAGTACGGCCACTGTTGTGATACTTATTGCAATGAGCTTTTCAACTCAGCCACTTTCTCACGCCTTACAAGCTAAAATATTTTTCAGTATTCCGCCCGTTTTTTACCTTTTCAGTTTGTTCTTGGTCATCAAACGGATTAAAAAGCAGTTTGCATGGGCAAAATTTTATTTCCTTTCCTGGATCCCTTTATTGATAGGAGCTGCAGTTCAACCGCTAGTGTTACTGAATCATATTGAGTATTCGTTCTTGACTCGCAATGCTTTTCTTATCGCGGTGATTATTGAAATCGCCTTAATGGCATTTGCACTGGCTGAGCGTATGAGACGCCACGAAATTGATCGAGTCAATGAAATAAGCTACGACAGGGTAACGTCAATCCCTCGAAAAATTATGCTCGAAAAAGCCATAAATGAGAAAATTGACAGTGGGTGTAAGCAACTCAGCGTTTTAGTCATTAAGCCAGAGCACATCGAACGTATTTCTCTTTATGTGAATGATGCAATGAATCGTGCACTCTTCAAAAGAATGTATAAGAAACTTGCGCCATTGTTTGTATACAACGACGCGGTCATTGAAATCGGCAGAAATGGTGAAAAAATCGCACTGATTGGCGGAAAATCATTGGGTATCCTTATTGATCACCGAAAGGCGCAACAACCGTTAGAAACCTTAATATCTTCTATCAATATTTTGGTTGAAGAAGCTTACAGCATTGAAGGTCTCGATATTCCATTAAAGTCGATAGTTGGTGTGTCACATTATCCTGAGCATGGTGCAGAGGCCTACGTATTGTTGAATCGAGCGCAACTTGCCATGACTGATGCCGAACTCAGCCATGCTCGTTGGGCAGAGTTCGCTGAGCATCAGTCAGATCAAGCCGGTTACCGTTTGCAACTGGCTGCTGATATGAACACAGCGATAGAAAAGGATGATTTTGAGTTGTTTCATCAGCCTCAGATTGATCTGAAAACTATGCGCGTGTGTGGCAGTGAATGTTTATTGCGTTGGACGCATCAAAAGGAAGGAGCTATTTCTCCAGCTGTCTTCATTCCCATAGCCGAAGATATGGGGTTGATCAATAAACTCACTCGTTGGGTGGTGAAAAGGAGTTTTACACAGCACAAAGCGATACTGGAAAGCGGCTATAAAAACCATGTCGTGTCAATTAATGTTAGTGGTAAAGATATTATGTCGGAAGGTTTTTATGAATTTATTGAGCAGTCGCTGGAAGCTGCAGAATTGCCAGCTAACCGAGTTGCCCTCGAGTTAACCGAATCTGCTACGATTACCGATAATGATTTTGCTCTAGAGGTCATTGAGAGGCTCAGCAATCTAGGGCTTACCATTAGCATTGATGACTTCGGTACCGGTTATTCTTCGTTAGCCTATATCACAAAACTGCCATTTCAAGAGCTTAAAGTAGATAGGCAATTTGTCGAAGGTGTCAACAGTGACAAAAAACGAATGACGATTGCTGAAACAACTGTTCGAATGGCCAAAGGTCTTGGGTTGGATGTCGTGGCAGAAGGGATAAACAGTCAAGAAGATGAAGATACATTGCGAGGATTTGGGTGTGATATTGGCCAAGGCTTCTATTACGCCAAGCCGATGCCTCATGCAGAGTACATTGCCTGGCTGGGTACAGAAAGATATGGTCGCGGGCCGGGACCACTAGAGGGAGAGTTTATTCCTAAGGCCAATTAAAGGAATAATATTTACAGGAGACAGATTTGTTTTTAGGTTATATTCACTACTTCAGAGCGATAGCGATATTTTTCATTGTCGCGGGTCATACTATCGATGCGTTTGCATGGCCTGCTGGCTCAGATATAGAAAGAGTCCTTAGGATTCTTATATCCAATGGCAGTACCTTGTTTGTATTTATCGCGGGCTACCTATTTCAGCACTTAACAACAAAATACAGTACCAAGAAATATTACCTCTCTAAGCTTAAAAATGTCATTGTTCCATATCTGCTGATATCGATACCTGCGATCGTTATATTTGTTGCCATTATGGTGCGTGAAACTGCGTGGCAGGGCTTTTATGACAACCCAGAATGGCTGCAGGTCATTCTTTTCTATGTAACCGGCATTCATTTAGCACCACTCTGGTTTGTGCCTATGATTACCTTGTTTTATTTAGTTGCCCCTCTACTAGTCAAAGGTGATAAATCTGGCAAACTGTATTGGCTTATTCCTTTGGCTATTGTGACTTCATGTTTTGTTGCTAGAGGATTACCTCACCAAAGTTTCATCCATTTTTTCTCTGTGTATATTTTGGGTATGTATGCAAGTCGGTACAAGGAAGCACTTAATCCTATACTTGGGCAAACTAAGACTATTTTGTTGTTTGGTGCACTTGTTTGTTTATTTGCTTTTGTCGAATTTTCAACGACTGATGCAACGATGACATACTGGAATTATCTGCAAAAAACATCAATGTGCTTCTTCTTTATTGGCTTACTTTTTAAAGTAAACGATAAACTAACATCAAAATTTGTCAGCAATATCGCAGACACAAGTTTTGGTGTTTTCTTTATTCATTCTTATGTATTAACAGGCATGAAAATGGGGTATGACAAACTGTCGGGTGGGAAGGTTAGTGGCGATATACTGAGTTACTCGGTAATGGCTATTTTTGTGCTATTGCTTTGTGTATTTATAATAAATGCGATTCAGAAAGTGTTTGGCAAAAAAAGTCGATATTTAGTTGGAAGTTAGTCACTAAAAAGGGAGCCTAGGCTCCCTTTTAATTTAACGATGCTAACAATAATCGTAATTATCGAACAACATCAGCATTGTGATAAATGTTTTGCACATCATCACAGTCTTCAAGCATGGCAATAAATTTGTCGAAGTTAGCTACGTCTTCTTCGCCTGCAACCTCAGTATAGGTTTGTGGTACCCAAGTAATTTCTTCTACTTCTAAGTCATACTCTGGCATAGTATCGGCAAATGCTGTTTTGATTTTGAAGAATTCAGTGTGTGGTGCGTATACTGTTACGATCCCGTCTTCTAATTCAACGTCAGTTACGTCAATGTCGGCCATCATCAGGTTTTCAAGCACTACTTCATCATCGTCACCTTTAAAGGCAAACACAGCTTGATGGTCGAACATATGCGACACTGTGCCAGTAGAACCAATTTTTGAATTAGTTTTAGTAAAACACTGGCGAACATCTTTAATAGTACGATTACCGTTATCGGTTAAACAGTCGATAATGACCATACAGTTACCCGGACCAAATCCTTCATATCGCGCTTCTGCGTAGTCTTCACCGCCAGCGCCGCTTGCCTTGTCGATAGCTTTATCAATAACGTGTGTGGGTACTTGGTCTTTTTTTGCTTTGTCGATTAGGCTACGAAGCGCCAAGTTGCCATCAGGGTCTGTACCGCCACTTTTAGCAATAGCGTAAATAGCTTTACCGTATTTAGAGTAAACTTTAGTTTTTTGGCCAGCAGTTTTGGCCATAGATTCTTTGCGGTTTTGAAAAGCGCGACCCATCTGAAAATTCTCTTCTGTTGTCGATTAGTAAACTGGCTAGATTCTACCAGTGCTTGATGGGATTTTTCTAGTATCGAAGCGCTAGGCTGATGTAAAAATGTACAAATCTTAGGAATTCCAGCTCACAGGCATGAAAAAATGCGATTACCACATCGGCAGTAATCGCATTAGTCTGCTGTGAATGCATAGTGTTACCTTTGCTGTCGTTGTAATAATTGTTGTTTTGGCTGTTCAACATCCCACTGGCTAAAGTTAATATCTTTTAGGTGCCAGTAAAAATCGAACGCCTGGCAAAGCTTTTGAATGGATTTGTTAAACATAATCGTTCCTTAATGTCTTTGCTTAGTCTGCCAAGCTAGTATCAACAATACGTTCTTCAGCCGACAAACGAATACGTTTTAGTGTAAGCAAGTTGTCTTTCACAATATCGTTGTCACTAATGAGCATTGCACTGGTAAAGTCTTCAAGCGCACCTTCACTGTCTTCTGATAGGTAGCGAACGATAGCGCGATTGCTATAGGCAACGGACTTTAAGAATTTTGCATGGCGGCCTCGGCCATTTAAGCTGCTAATTTCTTCGATGGCTGATGTACAAGCAACGTCAGCTGCATCTAAGTTGTTCAGCTTTATGTTAGCAACGCAAATGCCCATTGCTTTGTCATATGCTTGAACATCGCTGCTTGCTAGCTTAGTTAGACCCTCTGCGTAATCGCCATCGACAATATCTTGCGAGCCAATTGCATCTTTAACCACAGCTATTTTCATACCGTTTAGAGCAGGTGCTGACGTGTCAGCAATTACCGCGTGGCTGCTAACGGCCATTAGCGCTGCTAGCACTGGTACTTTTTTAAGTAATGACTTCATTTTATTTCTCCAAAAATTAAAAAACGCCATCAAATGATGACGCTGTTAACTTTAGGGAAGGGGGGCAATGGTGACAAACGATAAAAAAACACCTGATGAGTGAATAAATTTTATCTATTGATCATCACGCCATTTTTTGTGCTTTTTACTCGTTTAAATGGGCTGACGCAAAGTTGTCTTTCACCCAGTTTGCAAATGTGGTGAGCTCAGGTGCCGATTCAATATTTTCATGCTGTAACAGGAAGTATTTGTCGTTAGTCACAAGCTCAGCATCAAATAATTTCACCAGTAATTGTTCACTAAACCACACTTTACTGATTGGCATTGGCACTAGTGCGATGCCCATTCCTTGCTGGGCAGCCCTGGCGACACCAAACATGCTGTCAAATTGGATGATTTGCTTTGGATCGAAATCGGCAATGTCGTTTCTATCAGCCCATTGGTGCCATGACCAAGGACGAGCCTGGTGCAAAATCAGGGGGACAGAACTCAATGCGTCATAGCCTTGTGCGGCCCACTTTTTATAAAGTTTCTTGTTACAGGCCGGTACATAACGAATAGGGAATAGTTCGTGAACCACGCTTCCATTGGGTTTACCGTTTGCAAGTACTATCGAGAGGTCTGTTAACGGAGCCGTTTGAGAACCCGATTTTACCGTTTCTAGCTGCAAGTTTATGTCTGGATTTAGCTCTGCCCATTCACTTAACTTAGGTACGAATAGCTCACTAGCAAAAAACTCAGGCAGGCTGATACGAATCGTTCGGTTTTGTTGGCTATTGGTGAAGTCTGCTATGGTTTGTTCTAAATCGGTGATTATAGGATGAACAGAATTATAAAACTGCTTCCCCGCGCTAGTGAGCTCGATAGCACGGGTTTGGCGTTTGAATAGCTGTGTGCCTAACTGATCTTCAAGTTGCTTAATCTGATGACTGACGGCAGATGGCGTTAAAAATAATTGAGAAGCCGCATGTTTGAAACTTAAGCATTTAGCGGCAATACAAAATGATCGCAAACCGCGTATAGGTGTTTGAATACTCATGAATTATATAAAGAATGCTGGAATCAATCCATGACAAAGCAAACCTTAGACCAAGAGGTTTTTTATAATAAAAACATGGGGATAAAAGCAGTTTGGTTATAAAGGTGAAGATTGATATGCGCCATTATGGAACGTTCGCACCAATTGTGTGCGCAACAGTGCATAAAAAAAGGGCGCTCAATGGCGCCCTGACAAATAAAGTAAGTGTCTAATTGGTTTAGAAATCGGGGGAGATTTCGAAAACAATTTTAGAATAGTAACTCTAACTAAAACTGACAAACGAGAAGAAATCATCTGACAGGTTAATTTAATTCACCTATCGCATGAAGCCGCAAGCTAACGCCTAATAATGATGCTTGGGTCTGTGTCTATTTCGCCTTGGCTGTTTACCGTTGCTACATGACCATCACTGGTCAACACTGCCAAGCTAGTGCTATCTGCACCACGCACAAAGGCAAAGTTATAGCCGTACTGGCTCAAGCTGTTTACAGAATACTTTTGCGATATGCTTAAACGAGAAAGTAGTAACTGCCTGTCTGGGGATGAATGCCTGCGTTCCTGTTGTGGTTGCTGCAATGGTGTCGCTGCCATGTCCACATCTCCTTCATTCGCCTGCCTTGCTAACAGTATAGTGGAGTATGGAAGATTCTTCCGCTAAGGCTAGTGTCAAGCTGCAACAAAGGGTTTCAAAGTATTAATCTATTACATTATCAACAATGTGTTGTATATTCGAAACAGGCGCTGAGAATCATTGTGGTCACAATGTGAACGGGCGCTCCATAATCTTTGCACATTTGATTGATATTCTAGCAGCGATGATTCTGTATGTTAGGTATTAATCATGTTGCTTAAACGCTTTACCACCTCGATAGCGCTTGTTTGTTTCACTTATTTTTCGCCTTTTGCATATGCAACCGACACTGACAACGACTCGGTATTAGATACTGTTGATGTCGACATTGACGGTGACGGGCTTATTGAAATTAGTACACTCGCTGAACTTTATAATATCCGAAATAACTTAGCTGGTACTGCCTACAATGATGGTGGTGGCGATGACAGTACAGGTTGTGGCAATGGCTCTACAGTGCTTGCTTGTAGTGGTTATGAATTAGTTAATGACCTTGATTTCGATACCAATGGTGACAATGCCTTTGATGGTTCAGATACGTACTACAATTCAGGCGAAGGTTGGGAGCCTATCGGATCGGAAGCGAGTGGATTCTCAGGCACGTTCAACGGTAACGGCTATAGCATTTTTAACCTTATTATTAATCGTCCTTCTACCAATAACGTTGGCTTGTTTGCCGCGTTAGACGGTGCCGAAATTCGCGAGCTCGACATTTCAGGCGAACTGCTGTCTATCACAGGTAATGCTAATGTAGGTATTGTCGCTGGTAATCACGCCTCGGAAGATGAAATAGCTTTTGTTAGCTTAACTATCAGCGGAACTGTTGCTGGTGTTCGTAAAGTAGGTGCACTGCAAGGTTTGACTGGTGATATGAGTGTTACCAATACGCACGTGTCTACTCAAGTTTCTGCGACTGCTGATTTTGTTGGTGGCTTTATCGGTGAAGCTGATGCTAGTAACGTCAGCCTTATTACCAGTAGTAGTTTTAGCGGTGCGGTTAGCGGCAACAGCTATGTTGGTGGCATGGTCGGTGAGTCAGATAATGTTAAGATCACTTACAGTTATGTCACGGGTTCAACCGTTGGCGCTGATGACTATGTAGGTGGTTTTTTAGGCGGTTCATACGACGGAGTGATAGAAAATTCGTTTGTTACCGGAACCGTAACGTCTTCAGCAAGCTATGCTGGAGGTTTGATCGGGTATGGTTCAGAAGCGACTATTTCCAATAGCTTTTCATCAGGAAATATCACAGCAAATGATCATGCAGCCGGTATCATCGCTTATGGTGAATACGGTTTATCCATCACCAATAGCTACGCAACAGGTATTATTTCTGCGACCACACTTTCTGACCCTGATGCTGGTGGTTTAGTGAGTGATGCTCCTTCTGGCGGAGATCCGTTCACTGTGAGCGGCAGTTATTGGGATACTGAATCTACAGGCCTATCATCAACTGCAGAGAATAAAGGTACAGGCTATACAACGTCTGAACTTCAAACACCTATCTCCAATACTGGCATATACGCATCTTGGTCAACGAATGATTGGGATTTCGGTACTGATGCTCAATACCCAGCACTAAAAAATAACGGCAATGTCTATCGTGATGCCGATAGTGACGGCTACTGGGCGTTTGAAGATGCCTTTGATGACGATCCAACAGAATATCTAGATTCAGATAGCGACAATGTTGGCGACAACAGCGATGTATTCCCTAATGATCCAACAGAATGGGCAGACAATGACAACGATGGCTTAGGCGACAATGCTGATACCGACGATGATAACGATCTAGTGTTAGATGGTGATGATAACTGTCAATATGTGAGCAATGCTGACCAAGCGTCGTCAGATAATGATGGTTTTGGTGATGCATGTGACGTTGACAATGATGGTGATGGGTTAATTGAAATCACCTCATTAGCTGAGCTAAACAATATTCGCAATAACCTAGCAGGCACGGCCTATAACGATGGCAACGGCGACGATAGCCAAGGTTGTGGCAATGGCTCTACGTTGTTGATATGTCATGGCTATGAACTAGCGAACGACTTAGATTTCGACACTAATGGCGACAATGCTATTGATGGGAGTGATGATTTCTACAATGCCGGGCTAGGTTGGGAACCCATCGGTTCAGATTCTGACGCATTTTCAGGGACGTTTAATGGTAACGGCTTTAGCATTATTGATTTGTTTATCAACCGATCATCAACCGATAATGTCGGCCTATTTGCAGCACTCGATGGTGCAGAGATTCGTGAAACCGTCTTTACAGGTGATTTGCTCTCGGTAACGGGTAAAAGCAGAGTGGGTATTGTGTCGGGAGACAAAGCGTCAAACGACCAAGTGAGCTACGATAGCTTAACCCTTAGTGGTGCGGTTTATGGCACGAACTATGTTGGTGGTCTAAGCGGCTACTCTACTGATATCAGCATCAACAATGTCCATGTTTCATCATCGGTAACAGCCAGTGGTAACTACATCGGTGGCCTGGTTGGCGGCGTAGATGCGTCAAACCTAAGTCCTATCACAAACAGCAGTTATACGGGAACGGTCAGTGGTGATGGCTATGTCGGTGGACTAGTTGGCGATTCCGAACTTGTCGAAGTCACTTATAGTTACGTTAACGGTTCTGTATCGGGCGCTGATGCATACATTGGTGGTATTTTCGGCGCGTCTGAAAGCGACGTTATTGAAAACTCTTTCGTGTCAGGCAGTGTCCTGAGCTCCGATACCTATGCTGGTGGTTTAGTCGGTTATAGTGCAACAATCAGTATTTCTGATAGTTTTTCATCCGGTTCTGTCACTGCCAGAGA
The DNA here is from genome assembly GCF_042682785.1 of Thalassotalea euphylliae. Lineage (GTDB taxonomy): Bacteria > Pseudomonadota > Gammaproteobacteria > Enterobacterales > Alteromonadaceae > Thalassotalea_F > Thalassotalea_F euphylliae. The sequence goes on from NZ_JBHUIB010000012.1 coordinate 620,676, forward strand.
TTATGCGGCAGGAATCATCGCGTATAGCGAATATGGATTATCAATAACCAATAGCTTTGCGACCGGATTAATCTCTGTAACGACTGCGACAGGGCCAGATGAGGGTGGAATAACAGTTGATGTAGATCCTCTGCCTTATACTGAAAGCAACGTTTACTGGGATACAGAGTCAACAGGACAGTCTACGAGCGCGAATAACCAAGGTACGGGCTATACAACGTCAGAACTTCAAACACCAATCACTAATTCTGGTATTTACGCCGCTTGGTCAACAACGGACTGGGACTTTGGTACTGACTCGCAATATCCAGCAATAGTAAATAACGGCAACGTTTATCGTGATGCCGACAATGACGGCTACTGGGCGTTTGAAGATGCGCTTGATAACGACCCTACCGAACACCTCGATTCAGACAATGACAATGTTGGTGATAACAGTGATGTATTCCCTAATGACCCTGCAGAGTGGGCGGATTTTGACAATGATGGCATCGGCGATAATGCTGATACAGACGATGACAATGATGGTGTAGAAGATTCATCTGATGCTTACCCAAATGATGCTGGCCGAAGTGAAGTGTCTGGTACAGATACTGACAATGATGGTGTTGATGACAACTTAGATGTTGATGTTGATGGTGATGGCCTAATCGAAATCTCAACACTAGAAGCACTGAATAACATCCGTAACAACCTAACGGGTACTTCTTACAATGACGGGAGTTTTAACAGTGCAAATGGTTGTGGTGACAATAATTTAGTACTTGTATGCAGTGGCTACGAGCTAACTTCCAGCTTGAATTTTGATGAAAATGGTGATGGTGAAAACAATGACACATACACCACAGGTGAGGGTTGGACCCCAATTGGCGATTTCACAGTGCCATTTACTGCCACATTTGACGGTAATGACTTCATTATCTCGAATTTGTCTATCAATAACACATCGTTGACAGGGGATGATGACGGCCTTGGTTTGTTTGGACATGCGCAAAATGCCACAATCAACAACCTTCATATCAATGGCCAAGTCACCGCAAGTGGTTATTATGTTGCTGGCATAGTCGGCTACTTATACGGAAGTAACCCAAGTGTGATGACTAATGTGTCTTTCACAGGCTCCGTTAACAGTAATAAATCAGGCGCTTATGCGGGTGGTATCGCAGGTTTAATTGATGACGCAACGATTTCGCAATGTGTTGCTACTGTAGAAGTTACTGCGCTTGGCCAGTCAGGTGCTATGGCTGGACAACTTGCTAATGGTTCTGTTGAAAATTGTTTGGCTAATGGTTCTGTTGTAACGACTGGCACTGTAGGTGGTGGTTTTATTGGTTCGCTGTCGGGTTCAGATGTCCTCAACGTAGTTGCCCATGTTGATGCGGAAGCGAATAATGCGGCAGGTGGCTTAATTGGTAGTGTGACCTCTTCGTCTTCTACGATAACCAATAGCTTTTCAACGGGCTCAGCCAAACAGTCATTCAGCAATGGTGGCTTAGCAGGTTCTTCGCTTGGCATGGTGACCGATTCTTATTGGGATACTGAGGCGAGCGGCAACGCAACAAGTGGCTCAGGTACTGGCTATACAACGTCAGAATTACAAACGCCTACATCTAATTCTGGTATCTACGCAAACTGGAGTACAACCTATTGGGATTTCGGTACCTCATCTCAATACCCTGCACCCATTATCAATGGTATTACGTACCTTGATGCAGATAGCGACGGTGTGCCCGATAGTGTCGATGAGTTCCCTAACGACCCAACAGAGTGGGTTGACTCGGATAACGATACTGTTGGTGACAATGCAGATGCCTTCCCTAACGATCCAACTGAGTGGTCTGACTTAGATGGCGACAACATAGGTGATAACACAGACACGGATATTGACGGTGACGGTGTTGATAATGGTTCAGACTTGTACCCTTATGATGCATCAGGCTCTTCAGCTGAGCATGACGTAGATGTTGATGACGATGGCTTGATAGAAATTTCAACACTCGCTGAATTAAATGCTATGCGTGATGATCTGGCGGGAACAAGCTTAAGTGGAAACACAGCAGGTTGTGCAGGTTTGACAGATGGTACTGGTTGTATCGGTTATGAGCTAACGGGTGATTTGGATTTCGATACCGATGGTGACGGCAGTTTAGCTGATGAAGACTACTACAATAGTGGTGAGGGCTGGCAGCCGATTGGTACAGATGAACTTCCTTTTAGCGCTAATTTCGACGGTAACGGTTTTACGATAAGTAACTTGTATATCAACCGTCCAGATCAAGACTATCAAGCCCTACTTGGTTATGTTTCTACCATTAGCGTAACAAACATTAATGTCGACGGTAACCTAACGAGCATCACAGGTTTGAATAACTCTGCTGTGCTTGTGGCACGTAATACCAGCAGCGACTCTATTGTATTAAGTAATATCAATATTAGCGCAACGATTGTCGGTAATGACGATAGTGGCCTAGTTGCAGGCCGACTATATGACCTCGATGCCGATGGAGTGCATGCTACTGGTGATATCACTGCAATTTCAGTTACAGGTGATGCGGGCTCCGATGTAGGTGGTTTGTTTGGCCAGTTGTCTGGTGCATCAACGTTAGACTTTGTAAGTTTCCGAGGAGACATCCAAGGCACAAGCTCTGCTGGTGGCCTTATTGGTGATGCCGAAAGTGTTGAAGTTCATGACAGCTTTGCGATTGTTAACATTGTTTTAGAAGATGAAACTGGTATCGAAACCGACCTTGAAATAGCGGGCGGATTGATTGGTAAGTCAGAAGGTGTCAGTACACTTCGCCGCACGTTTGCTGCGGGTAGCATTAATGCACCGACTATCCTTGGTGGACTCGTCGGTTTAGTGGAAGGTACAACAACCCTTGTTGAAGAGTCATACTCGGACGTTAGCCTTAACGGTGATTCAATTTTAGGTGGTATTGTTGGCCAAATGGATGCAGACATGTCCTTTGACAATGTGTTTGCTTACGGCCTGATTTCAACCAATGATGGTTTAGATACTAATACTGGTGGCTTACTGGGTTATACCGACTCATCGACCTTGTTTGTGACTGATTCGTTTTGGGATAGTGACGCTACCGCGCAAGCGACAAGCTATAACAACATAGGTCTAGCCTATACGACCGCTGAATTGCAATGTCCACAATCCAATAGTGATAGCAGTTGCAGTGTTTCTCCATTCAATTTGACGTGGTCAGCAAGCGATTGGGACTTTGGTACGTCTAACCAATATCCTGCACTTATCCTGGGCGGAAACCTATACCGTGATTCAGACGAAGATGGCTACTTCGACTTTGAAGATGCTTTCCCTAATGATGCATCAGAAACCACTGATTCTGATAACGATGGCGTCGGCGACAATGCAGATGTCTTCCCGAATGATCCAAATGAATCTGCAGACTCTGATAACGATGGCGTTGGCGACCAGTCTGATGCCTTTCCAAACGATCCTGCGGAGTCTGCAGACTCTGACGTTGACGGTGTAGGCGACAATGCTGATGCCTTCCCGAATGATCCAAATGAATCAGTAGATACTGACAATGATGGCATCGGTAACAATGCTGATACTGACGATGATGGTGATGGCATTCCTGATGAGGAAGATGCCAACCCACTAACGCCAGATGATATTTTAGCGCCTACTATCGTAGCGCCAGAGAATGCTGAATTTGAAGCAACGGGAGAGTTCACATCGGTTACGTTGGTAGCGCCAGAAGTCTCTGACAATATTGATGTTGCACCGACAATCGTGTCTAGCTCAACGGAAGATTTACCAGTTGGTGAGCATTCGATTACCTGGACGGCGACCGATGCAGCCGGCAACCAATCATTCGCAACGCAGCTAGTCACAATAGTGGATACAACAGCACCCGTTTTTGACGAGCTCGACACGTTGACTATAAATGCTGAAGGGCGTTTGACCAACATTACGTCTTACGTTGATATTACAGCCAATGATTTGGTTGACGGAGCCATCAATGCAAGTATTGATAGTGAGAATCGTCTTGAATCTGGGAGTCACCAAGTTCAACTATCGGCGCAGGATCAACGCGGTAACATCGCCAATGCTTCGTTGAATGTAGAAATTCTACCAGAAGTAACGACGGTGGGGCGCCGCGGGGTAAGTGCAGGCTTAGCCCTTGATTTGCCAGTTCAGTTGAGCGGTCAGGCACCTAGCTACCCTGTCATTGTTGGTTTCGAGTTGCGACAAAACAATAACGTTGTTGATAGCGGCAATGCAGAAATTATCACATCGACAAGTGGTGCAATTTCCTTACAAATCCCAGATGAGGTGCAAGCCACAGATGATCTAACGTTGTCTCTAATGAGTGCCTCTAATGCCTTTATTGGTCAAGAAAGCACCGCGCAATTAAACGTTGTTGTAGAGAACAGAGCGCCGCGTCTGAGATTAAGCCTCAGCCAGAATAATCAAAATGTGAGTGTTATCGATGTTAACGGTGGCGTGGCAACTATCACCGCTACCGTTAACGATGTAAACAGTACTGATACGCACACTGTTGATTGGGTTGCTGAGAGTGATGCACTTGCCAACGGCACAGATACATTTGTTTATCAATTTGACCCAAGTTTACTGGCTATCGGGACTTATGTGTTGCAGGTGAGCGCAACTGAAAGCAATACCGAAGCGCAATTGTCTGTCACGCGAACGTTGCAATTTATCGTTGAACAGTTGGCAGAACTAAGCAGTGATAATGATTCTGACCAAGATGGTATTAGTGATGCAGAAGAAGGCTATGGTGATTCTGATGGCGATGGAATTGCGGATTATCTAGATAGTGACGATTCAGACAATACGCTACCGGGTGCAGAGAATGCAGAGCCTATGCAAGTTAACGTAGGTAGCGAGTTATCTGTGGGGTCGTATGTATCTGCACTGTATGGTTCAGATACTGCCTTTGCCAGCTTCCCAGTAGAGCTGTTATCAGAATTGCTTAGTGAAGGTGATGCAGATGCAGTTGACGTTAACTACGTGGCACAAACGCCGTTGTACAACTTTGTTATCAACGGCGGTATTGAGGCTGGTGAATCGGTTGGTGTAGTTATTCCGATGTCAGAAGGCTTCTACTTGCCTGCATCAGCGGTGTATCGCAAATACACAGCGCGTGATGGCTGGTTTAACTTTGTAGTAGATGCCAATAACAGTGTCAGTTCTGCGTTGTCTGACGATAACGGCAACTGCCCGGCAATTGGCGACGCTTCATACAGAGTAGGCCTTAATGAAGGTGACAACTGTATTCAGTTGATTATCGAAGATGGTGGTCCGAATGATGCTGACTATATCGTTAATGCGTCAGTAGAAGATCCAGGTCTCGTGGTTGTACAAAGTGGAACAACTGCACCTGTTATTGAAGTCGTTGACTACTTAGAAGTTGATGAGCGCACTGAAGTCACGATAGATGCATCCGCTAGTCGTGATCTTGAAGGAAGAAGCTTGACGTTTTCTTGGACACAAACAGCAGGAGAACCGGTTGTTATTGATGACAATGAAAGTGCTGAGTTGACATTTACTGCACCTGAAGTCGCTAGTGACCAAACCGTTACATTTGTTTTGACCTTGTCCAATGGTGAGTTAACAAGTACTACAGAAATCGATGTCTTGGTAAAACAAGTCAATCAGGCACCGCAGGTTTCTGTTACGTCTGACAGTGCGACTGCGATTGAAGGAACCACCGTGACCTTGACTGCTGAGAGTGCTGATGCAGACGGCGACTCGTTAAGCTATGTTTGGACACAAACAAGTGGTGCTAGCGCTGCATTCAACGCGGAGAATAGCGCTGAATTGGTGGTGACATTGCCACAAGTTGATGCGAATACAACACTTGAGTTTACTGTTACGGTAAGTGATGGTGTGCTTTCATCAACAGCATCTATTAGCGTTATGGTTACTAACCAGTCAGATACTCCATCAGATGAGTCTGAAACAGCTAGCAGTAGCGGTGGTGGTTCTATGGCATGGTTGTTATTGATTTTGTTTGTTATGCGTTGCCTACAACTGCGGAAAAAGCAACAAACTGGAGACTAAAATAACAGACAGCATTGTCGAATAGTAAAAGGCCAGCATCAATGCTGGCCTTTTGTTTATAGCGTTCATGACGCAGAAGCACAAACTTTATTGATAGCAAAAACAACCAGTAACCATATCAGGACGGTTTTGTTATTGAACCAATTGCTTGCTGGTTATAAAATAGCCAAGCGTTCAAGGAATGGTATTGCAGTAAGGATTTACAAGGAAAAAGCAGTATCTTGGGCCCATTCTTTTTGACCCCAAAACCAAAAGCAGTTGAGGAAGGAACCGATTATCTGTTTTGCGTGTACGGGTGTAAGTTGTCGACACAAGGTGTTGTAGTTAGTTTCTCTTTTCTTATCCAATAATAGCCCCGCTATTGTTGAGCTTTTGGCTTTTCGGTCCGCATTAATTCTCGTTTGCTAACTTTTGTTAAAGATAATGGAATAAGCGTATGGAAACCTTAAGTGTAAATGGCATGCTAGTGCCTTTGGCTGATTTTTCTGTTCAAGCAGATGACATCACCAATGAATATCAAGGCCACTTTATTAAAGTGACCTACAGTGTAGAAATGAGCGGTCATGCCGTATTTAGCAAAGATCGCGTTGATATAGAACCAAACGGTAAATTTCGTTTTTTTATTCCACCCGCTAATCTCGTCATTGATGAGGCGGTAAATTTAGAAATTTACGCGCCTAGTGGTGAGTTGCTGTCTAAACAGTACTGCAGTCATGGCAGCCTCAAAGCTGCCAGTTCAGGCAGAACCCAAACGGACAATTCAAAAGCCTTAGAAATTCAGCTCAACCCTAAACAAGTCATCTTTGGCGAAATTGCGCAAGTAACTGACCAAATAAGAAAGATCAAAGGGCGTGTTGTTGACTTATCCGGCGAGCATAAAAATGCTGGCTTACAAATTATCATCTATACCCATCAGGGCAATGACACTGAATTTAGCAGTGATACGTTCAAAGCGGTGATGACAGCGAAAACGGATAAGGATGGCTATTTTTATGGTAGAGCGCCAAATGCCACGATAACTCAAGCAGTTGGTCTAGTAGCAGGCCTGGACAACACACCAATTGCGATACCGTTAGATGAAAATAAGCTACCTGCTAACGTTATTTTAGCGACAGATTTATCGTCGCTGAGTGACGACCTATCCTGTGGCTGTGAACAAGGCACTGAAAGCTTGCCCGATGGCGCTGATCTCGTCAATTCATCCGCGTTTTCTCAAGATGTCGGCGGCACATGTGTCGATTTTACAGTGCCAAACAGAACGCTAGAAGAATTCAGTTTTTATCAGACGGTGCGAACGACTGAACCTGAAATAAGAGGGTTAACCATAAGAGCTGATGAAACGCAAAAGATAAGAAAAAAGTTGGTCGCTACATCAGATTTAGCGTTCGGCGTTTTGGCGAAGCTCAAATCATCGTTAGGTTCTATGTCGCTGCTTAACTTTTCTGTGGATGAGGGCCAACCAATTTCTGATGAGAGTAATACCAAGCTAAAAGCATTTAGGGTAAACGCTGACCGAAACTCAGAAAACGACAATGCAACGGGACACGACACTAATATGGCTCAACCAATGCAACCAATAGTGGCGAGTAGAATGAATTATGTGTTCAAGCTAGATATTGGGCAAGATCAGCCATTTGCATTGAATTCACTGGAGATCACCAGTCCTGGTATGCGTTTTAATTACAGCGATATTATTCAACTCATTCTTGCACAAAATAAACGTAAACAAAGACTTAAAGAGCTTCATCAAAAGCTGGCGGCTGCATATTGTGGTAAAAATGGGGTACAAGAAGAGAAGTCATTCTGTGAACAATTAGCTGAACAAGCTGGATTGGATAAAGAGGAACTCAGCAGCATTCTTGGCCATATCAAAAAAAATATCACGTTTGTCGATTTAGACGGAGAAGCACCAAAGTTAGCGCGTGCCGTAATATTCGACATTGAAAAGCTGATTAATGGTCAGCAAGTTGATGCCAAGCAGATAAAAGCAACGGCCACACAGCTAGAAAAGCTTATTCATGCGGTCGATAGCTTGCGACCTGATTCCCAAGGTCAAGAGATGCTTCTCGGGAATCTGCGTCGAGTAGCCATTGAACTGGCCAACAATTTAAGTCACCAAGCTCTTGGCTTCGAGCCATGTCCTATCGCGCCTGTGCGTGAAACCATGGGTATCATGTGCTTAATGCAAAAATACGAGCAGATTAAAAATTTGCTCTCAAATACACGCATACTCTCGTTGCAAGAAATTATCGAAATTCGTGATTACTATCAGATATTTCTCGACAGTATCACAGCATTTATCAGACTGCTTGATGAGTACTATAACTTCTATAACAGCGGTATTAACTTCAATATGGAAGTGTTAGATCGCTATTTCTATGACAACTATGAAGAAATTAAATCGACGCTTATTCAACTGCAACGGGAAATTGCTCGCAGCAGGCGTTACGTTGAAGTACTAGAGCAAGCCTATATTCGCAACCATCCAGGCCGTAGAGAGCTTAGCGTGGAAACCAGTATTGATTGGGATGAAACGCCAACGGTGTATGAGAACACCACTATTGCTCACGGTCATATTTTGCATTTTAAACAACAATGGAAAGCGGATGGTTACTCGCTTGGTGATCTATTGTACAGCTTGCCATTAGCACCTTGCCAAGAAAAGAAAATCTCTATTCTAGATTGGGATAGACAAGAGCAAGCCAGACGTGATGAAGCACAGCTTGTGACCGAAGACTTGACCGCTGATATATCGAGAGAGCGTGATATCTCTGAAATAATGAGCGCGAATTTGAATGAGAATATGCAGGCAAAATCAACCAATAAAACCAGTTCAACGTCAGCTGGCATTGGTGGCGGGTTGGGCGGTTTTATCAAGCCTATCGTGTTTGGTATTGCCGGTGGCGTCGCGCATTCTGGTGCTTCTTCAACCACCACAGCATCTCAGTCATCGTCACGAAACTTAGCATCAAGCGCAATGAGCCGCTTACAAGACAGTACGTCGCAATCTGCTTCCAGTGTTCGTAGTCAACGCAATACTGTGGTGCAAACGGTGACTCAAAACGAAACAGTAACGGCTCAAACGGAAGTCGTCAAAAACAATAACCATTGTCATGCGATGACCGTTGAATACTTTGAGGTATTGAAGCATTACGCGGTTGAACAAAATTTGGTGGATGTACAGGAATGTTTGTTTGTACCAATGCCGATGAGTCATTTCGATCACGACAAGGTGATGCGTTGGCGACACACGCTTGAACGGACTATTTACGGACGCACTCTGAGGCGTGGTTTTGGTGCAATTGAGCGCATCGAAACCAACTATGTCAATGCGGATATGCCAACAGGCAGCTATGCCGATGATCCAATCATGGCGTTTGATGGCTATCTTACCATGTCGTTCGAATTGTCAAGGCCGTTCAATCCTGTGATTGATTCGGCCATGAAAATGGAAAGGTATGACTTAAGTGTGGACTTCCCTTGGTTTGGCGGCGAATGGACAATTTCTACAGAAATCCCCGTACCGCTGAGCGATGAAGAGAAAGATGCGTTGTTTGAAGAAAAATTCGCACCAGATATCGTACGTCGTTTTGTTGATACACTTGCGGTATATGCCGTCAACGAACATGGTACCCAAGAAGAGCTAGACTTAGATCTGACGCTGTTGTCTACCTACCGACGGGGCGCGCCGTTGAGGATTGGTATTGCAAGTGGCTCAATTCAAACCATTACTCGTAGACGTATTCAGCATTTGGTCGTGCGAGCAAAGACAGAGGTCAAATCGTCCTCAAAGATCATTCTGCGAAGTATGAATCTGGGTTACCGCACGCAATATATTCGCAATTATGTTGTTCGTAATAGCCGTATTAACAATGACATAATCTTCAATGGGGGCTTGCTTAGCGTATTTTTCCCACCAGAAATTGCAGAGTTGTTAGGCGCAACGTCAGACGCTGCTCAGCTTTACACCCCCATGAATCAAAGAGAGTTGGCAAATCCCCGCAAAGAGGACCAAGAAGCGGCATCTGCGCTAGTACAGTTTCTAAATGAGCATATGGAACTTAGCCATAAAATTATCTGGAGTAGCATCGATGCGAGTCGCTTGTTTAGTTTGCTTGATGGTTATATTGCGCCAAACAGTAATGGTAGAAGCGTCGCTAGTGTCGTCGAAAACAAAGTGATGGGTGTTGTTGGCAATAACCTGGTGCTTAAGGTGATACCAGGCGAGCGGTTGGATCCTGTCTTTAGAAGTGTTGAAGATTTGTTAACCTATTATCAACCCACCACTCGTCCAGATCCTTATCGAATCAGCGTACCGACAAAAGGTGTATATGCGGAGTCGGTGATGGGCAAATGTAATAGTTGTGAACCTATCGATGAAAGTCGTCACTGGCGTTTTGAAGATGTGCCATGCTGTGGAGAAGCGCCAAGCATTGATGCTATCTCTATGAATAGCCGACGACAAGAGCCTGGTAGCCTCCAAGTAAAAGACCTGCCAGCCAATATTGTTAACGTGCAATCGGCACCTGCGGCACCTGATCCTACAGGTCTTGCTGAAGCATATAAATTGTTAGGGCAGGGGGATGCATTTAGAGACATTACGGGCGTCGCAGGCACACAGAAAAATGCTATCGATGCCCTCAATACCACGTCTAAACAAGTCACTGATTTAGCATCAATTTCAAAAGACTTTGCAAACCTTGCATTAATGGGTAACCAAAAACGTGATGGTGCTAAGCAAATCGAACAGATCAAAAAACTCAATAAAGACGGCTACTTAACGGATAAGGAGGCGAGCGAGCAAATCAAAGAAGTGTTGTCATCATACAATGATGCTTCTAAAAATATTACGAAGGCTAAAGACGGAGACAAAGGATCTGTTGCTAAACAAATTGCTGAAAAGGTGGTGAAAACGGGCTTAAGTTCACCTGACCAAGAAGTAGAGTACACCAAGTCGACACCAGAGGGTGAAACAGAGTCAATCAAGGTCTCTAAACCTGATGCTAGCGCGCATGACTCAGCCAAGCCTATCATTATCTTGAGAGGTGATAGCGCAGAGCCAGAAACACGTGCATTCAAGCCATTTGCTAATGATAAGTCTTTAGCTGTGCATATGTCTGCAGATTACAAAAATGCGCCCAATAAGTCTCGCTTACGTTGGTCAAGCGCAACGCCAGGCGCGTTGAGTATTGACAACCCCACCGCAAAAAACACCACAGTTCGAGGCGTTATACCAGGTTTACATGGCTTGGATCTTGAGCTATTTGACCCAGCAGGTAATGTCATTGCGAGTACAAAAATTATGATGTCAGTGCCACAGTGCGTAACGATAAACGAAGAGGAAGCTGAATTTGACGATGCGCTAACCACTATGCAAATGACAGGGCAAAAAACGGCAATTGTCAGGGAGATGAAAGCAACAGCAGGTCATTTACTGGCTAACGCAAATGTTCGTCTTATCTGGCAGTTAAATGGCGAAACTGATGCGGTACCTGCACATGTGCCTGCCAATATGGTTGTCAGTGCAGTTGTTAGAAATAGCCATCCAACCTTATTAGGTGTCACTACAGGATCTGTATCAGGTGATCGCTTTAATGAGTCAATTGAACTCTACCCAGCATCTTACCTTGAACCAAGTAATTTGGATGTAGATACGGAAACTCAAGCACTTACTGATCGCATTAGCAATGACGTGGGGGCAGACTCTGCCTTGGTTGATTTAGGCGCAATCATTTTTGGTCGGTTGATCGGGGAAACGTTGAGCCATGAAGTAGGGCATGCTTTGTTGTGGGACGATATTCCTGGCGATCGACACAATAACCCTGTCATTGCTGACGATATTATGAACGCTGGACATACGAGAAGTTTTACCAATCGAACGGGTTTTGAAAATACGCAGTTACGAAGCCCAATACAAGTAAGTGACTTTACTGATCACGGACTAACACGCATTAATAGCTTTCAAGCGAATAACTTGCAACTGTTAGACGACCAATGGCCTGTTCCCCCTGCTTTTAATTAGCCTTAGGTGAATTAGACCTAATAAAAAAGCCTCTGAAAAGAGGCTTTTTTATTACTACCTATACTGTTAAATCTAGCTTGGTTTACCTTTTTGATTCGACAGATGTTACGGATGTAGTTTAAAGGTTTCCCATCCTTGCTCTGTCTTGTCAAAGCAAAGCCTGTCATGTAGTCGACTGGCTCTTCCTTGCCAAAACTCTATGTAATGTGGTTTTACACGCCAGCCTCCCCAAAACTCTGGGTGCGGTACGTCTTTGCCTGAAAACTCTTGTTCGAATTGAGCGACGCGTTCTTTCAGTTCGTCAGGATGAGCTAACTTTTCACTTTGTTTTGATGCCCATGCTCCCACTTTACTGCCTCTGTCTCGGCTATTAAAATAACCTGAAGACTGCTCCAAGGTGGTTTTTTCCACGGTACCTTCAATGCGAATTTGACGTTGGAGTACGTTCCAGTGGAACAATAATGCGACTTTTTGATTCTCTTCTAACTCTTGGCTTTTTCTGCTGCCGTAATTGGTATAAAAAACAAAGCCGTCATTATCAAACGATTTCATTAATACCATGCGTGAGCTTGGCTGACCGTCGCTACTGCAGGTACTCACTGACACTGCTTCGGGTAACAAAATGCCTGATTTGTTGGCATCTTCAAACCAAGAAGCAAATAAGGTGAATGGGTCAGTAGCATCATCAAACTCAGGAAGAGGCAACGCAACGCCTTGACCAAAAGTGAACAAACAGCGAATTTTTTCTAAGAAAGTCATATTGATAGTAAAGAGTGAAGTATTGTTATAGTTTAGCAACGAGTAAAGGTTGCTAGCCAGTAGCAATTACTACTGGCTTAACACTAAATTAGTTCATTTTGATATAATCGATAGTTAAGTTGGCCAGTAACTCAACACCTAACTTCATGCCACTTTCATCAATTTTGAACTCTGGTGTATGGTGACCAGGAGCTTCACTTGCCGCCATGTCCTTACTTTTACCGCCAACAAATAGGTACAGTCCTGGCACTTCTTCTTGGAAGAACGAGAAGTCTTCAGCGCCGGTAACCGCTTTTGTCTGAACAGCATTTCCTTCCCCTGCTGTTGCTACCAGTGTCGGCAGCATTTTATCCATCAACGCTGGATCGTTGTATGTGATAGGGTAGCTATAATCAAGTGGCAGTGTCACTTCAGCTGATGTGTTCATACTTGACGCAATATGGGTTGCTTTGCGGTGAACAGCTTCATGAATATGTTTACGTATGTCTGGATTTAACGTGCGAATAGTACCGACAAACTCCACTTCGTTAGGAATAATGTTTGAGCGATTACCACCATTTATCATACCAACAGTTACCACAGCCGCACTGTCTACTAATTTCACCTCTCGGCTAACAATCGTTTGTAGACCCATAATAATTTGTGCTGATGAAACGATAGGGTCGGCGCTTAACCAAGGATACGCGCCGTGAGATTGCTTACCTTTGACGACTATTCGATAGGGGTCAACGGCTGCCATTATGCCTTCTGATTTGTACTCAACGGTGCCGACGTCTTGATCGGAGCTAATATGCAGACCAAAAATAACATCTACATCAGGGTTTTTCAGTACGCCTTCTTTCACCATCACTTCTGCGCCACCAACTTCACCACGCGGCGCACCTTCTTCAGCTGGCTGGAAAATAAACTTCACTTTGCCGGTTAGCTTATCTTTCATTGAGGTTAAAATTTTTGCAGCGCCCATTAACATCGCCATGTGAGTATCGTGACCACATGCGTGCATAACCCCAACGTCCATACCTTCATGAACAGCTTTTACTTTTGATTCAAATGGAAGGCCCGTCGCTTCTGTCACGGGGAGACCATCCATATCAGCGCGAAGCGCAACGACAGGCCCCGGCTTGCCAGAATCCAATACGGCAACAACGCCTGTTTTGGCGACTCCAGTTTGCACATCTAAGCCTAAGTCATTTAAGTATTTAGCAATGTATTTTGCGGTCTCAAACTCTCTGTTTGAAAGCTCTGGATTTTGGTGAAAATGGCGGCGCCACTCAATCACTTTAGGTTCTACTTGTGTTGCTTTATCGGCAACCTCTGATTTTAAATCAGCAGCGATAGAAGCCGATGAACAGGCAAATGAAATAGATAAAGCTAGGAAAAGTTTCTTCATGGTAGTGTTATTTTTGTTATTCAACAATAACTCTACCTTACTGGAATATGTGGTGGTTTTCTAATCTAAACGGTAGGTATTTTATTAAACATCCCAATCATCAGAATCGTCTAATAACTCTTTGAGACGTTTTTTCTCTAGCAGTTCATCGATGCGCTTACGTACTTTCGTGTTTTTAATGGCTTCTTCACCTGTTGCTAGGTCTTTTTCATAGTCAGGTGAGTCTTTTTCATTGACGATATTGTCGGTAGAGCGATAGGTCATTAATTCATCTCCTATGTACTGCAAGACCAGCTTCAAATAACCGCCCGCTGATTAGTCCGGGCGGTTATATTTTGAACATAGGCAACAAATTTTAATTTTTCAAATTTTATAAAAAACTTCTGAAAATTTAATCGTTGATGGATGTTATTGATTACCAACCTTCGACGTTTGCCATGTCAGGTAGTTGATGGGCAATGCCTTTATGACAATCAATACACGTTTTTTGCCCGTCAGCTAACGACGTTGAGTGCATTTGAGCCGCACGTGCGCTTTGAACAGTGAAGTCCATATAGTCGAAGTTGTGACAGTTGCGGCACTCAAGCGAATCGTTTGCTTTTAGTCGTGCCCATTCGTGCTCTGCCAACCGTTTTCGTTCAGATAAGAACTTTTCCCTGGTACTTATCGTGCCAAAAATTTTGCCCCATACTTCTTTGGAGGCTTGCATCTTTCGAGCGATTTTATCGGTCCAGTTGTGCGGTACGTGACAGTCAGGACATGTGGCTCTGACGCCTGAACGATTGGTGAAATGAATAGTGGTTTTCATTTCTTCATAAACGTTGTCTTTCATTTCATGACAGGAAATACAGAATTCTTCTGTATTAGTAGCTTCAAGGGCAGTGTTAAAACCACCCCAGAATATAATGCCGGCGACAAACCCGCCAATGACCAGTGCGCCAAGACTAAAATGGACACTGGGTTGACGGATAACCTGCCAGGCAATTAACAGCATACGTTTCATTTACTGTCTCCTATTTTGCCTGAGAATTACGTTTTGTCAGGGTGTGCATATCGACAAACGTATTTTCAACTTCTGGCTTAGCATCAAACTGGTTCACATGACATTGGTTACAAAAATAACGACGTGGTGATAGCTCCGCTAAGAAGTTACCTTCGCGATCCATAAAATGGGTCACACTCACCATCGGTGCTTGTGATTCACCCGTGCGTTCACGGCTATGGCATGCCATACACTTATTGTTATTCAGATTAACTTCATAACCTCGTGTTGTATGAGGAATAACCGGTGGTTGCATAGGATAGTTGCGAACTTGCTTGATATCACTATTGATGACTTTTGGAATTGCAGAGGGTGCCTTTTGCTTATCTAGGGCTTCACCACGCAAGGTGGCGATATTATCAGCTGCATAGGCAAAACTTGCAGAGCAAATCAGTAGTGATAAACATGTGCTAATAAAATTTTTCATGTTCTTGCTCCTATACCTTCTCAATTCTAACTGCACACTTCTTAAAGTCGGTTTCTTTAGAAAGTGGATCAGTAGCATCTAGTGTTACTTTATTAACTAAACGACTGGCATCAAACCAAGGCATGAACACTAAACCAATCGGTGGCTTGTTTCGTCCTCGTGTCTCTACGCGTGTCTGCACTTCACCACGACGAGATACGATTTTAACCAAGTCACCTCTTCTTAAATTACGGTTCTTAGCGTCATCTGGATGCATATAGACCAAGGCGTCGGGCATAGATTGGTAGAGCTCTTCGACTCGCTGTGTCATAGAGCCCGAATGCCAGTGCTCTAGCACACGGCCGGTTGAGAGCCACATATCGTATTCTGCATCAGGTACTTCCGCTGCAGGCTCATACGGTAAAGCGAAGATAACCGCACGTCCGTCTTTGTGACCATAAAATTCGAAATCTTTTCCTGGCTTAACGTAAGGATCAGAGCCTTCTTTGAAACGCCATAACGTTTCTTTACCATCGACAACCGGCCAACGTAGACCTCTTTCTTTGTGGTAAACGTCATATGGGGCTAAGTCGTGCGCTTTACCGCGACCAAAAGCAGCATACTCTTCGAATAGACCTTTGTGGATGTAATAACCGAAGTGGCGAGAATCGTCGTTTAGGCGATCTGTCGGGATCTCATTTAGAGAGAACTTGTTCACTTGGTCGTTGGCGTATAGCACGTCATACAGGGTTTTGCCTTTGTACTGTGGATTTTTCGCCAACACATCTTTAGGCCAGACCTCATCTGTCTTGAAGCGTTTGGAAAACTCAACAAGTTGCCATAAATCAGATTTTGCGCCTTCAGGTGCTTCAACCATTTGGAACCAATGCTGAGTGCGTCGCTCCGCATTACCGTACATACCCTCTTTTTCCACCCACATTGCGGTAGGTAGAATTAAATCTGCGGCCTGTGCTGTAACCGTAGGATAGGGTTCTGAAACAACGATAAAATTATCCGGATTACGGTATCCGGGATAACCTTCCTCGTTCATATTAGCTGCCGCTTGCATGTTGTTGTTGACTTGCACCCAGTAGAAATTGAGTTTGCCATCTTTCAACATACGGTTTTGTAATACGGCGTGATATCCAGGCTTTGGAGGGATAACACCTGATGGAATCTTCCAAATTTTCTCTGCTTTTTTACGGTGTTCTGGATTCATGACCACCATGTCTGCAGGTAGGCGGTGCGCAAACGTACCCACTTCACGGGCTGTACCACAGGCTGATGGTTGGCCAGTCAATGAGAACGGACTGTTGCCTGGCGTAGAAATCTTACCGGTAAGCAAGTGAATGTTGTAAACCAAGTTATTTGCCCACACACCACGTGTATGTTGGTTAAAACCCATTGTCCAGAATGAACACACTTTCCGTTTTGGATCTGCATACAAATCAGCAAGTGCGTTCAGGTTATCTACCGGTACACCAGACAACTCTGATACGTATTCTGCGGTATATGTGCTGACGAATTTTGCATACTCATCAAAACTAATTTTCTTGGCACTACCCGCAGTTGCAGCATTTTTGGCTCGTTTCTCAAGCGGATGCTCAGGGCGTAAACCATATCCGATGTCTGTAGCACCCATTTTGAAGTTGGTGTGCTTGTTGACAAAGTCTTTATTCACTTTGTCGTTTTGAATAATGTAATTGGCGATGAAATTAAGAATCGCTAGATCGGTTTGAGGAGTGAAAATCATGCCATTGTCGGCAAGATCAAAACTACGGTGCTCAAAGGTCGATAATACATGAACCTTAACATGCGGTGCGCTCAAGCGGCGGTCGGTAATGCGTGTCCACAAAATAGGGTGCATTTCTGCCATATTTGAGCCCCACAATACCATCGCATCTGTTGCTTCGATATCGTCGTAACAGCCCATAGGTTCGTCAATACCAAAGGTACGCATAAACCCTACGACGGCAGAGGCCATACAGTGGCGCGCATTAGGGTCAATGTTATTGGTTCCAAAACCTGCTTTCATCAGTTTGGCAGCAGCGTAACCTTCATGCACCGTCCACTGACCTGAGCCAAACATACCTACCGCAGTTGGCCCTTTTTCTTTCATGGTTTTCTTGAGCTTTTCTTCCATTACGTCGAATGCTTTGTCCCATGATACCGGAGTGAATTCACCATTCTTATCGTACTTACCGTTTTTCATTCTCAGTAACGGCGACGTTAACCGGTCTTTGCCGTACATTATTTTCGATAGAAAGTAGCCTTTTACGCAATTTAGACCTTTGTTTACTGGCGACTTAATGTCACCGTGAGTAGCAACTACTTTGCCATCCATTACCCCAACATTAACGCTGCAACCCGTACCACAAAAACGACACGCAGCTTTGTCCCATTTAATCTTGGTGACATCACTTGCAGTGATCAGGTTGGATGCTTGTGCAGGTACGGATACACCTGCAACCGCTGCTGCAGCTGCAACAGCGTTAGCTTTTAAAAATTCGCGGCGATTTATCGTCATGTTAGTTCACCTCTATCGCTTGGGGCTCGGTTAAAAATTGGTGATAAACCGGTGAAATACTTAAAAATGCATCGGTTAATCGAATTTCATCAACAACTAGTGCTATCGCTTTTTGGCTTTCACCTTCTACGGTAAACACAATTTTTCCTTGTGGGCTGCTGGCGTGTACTTCTGTACCATCAAACTTATCTAGCAACTTACTTCTACTGTCTAACTCTGCTGGTGCCACCTGGGCGACAAAGCTAGCCACATGGTATTCTTCGTTTACTTCACTCATATAACTTCCTTGATCTGAATAGCGATGGCGTTTTGAGGGCAAGTAGAAACACAAGCGCCGCATTGTGAACAATCGCTAAGCGTGATGTCAGGCGTTGGGATAGGGCCATTGGAGTATGAAAATTTAATGGCGCGTGAATCACAGACGTCTCGACAACTTTGGCAATAAATGTTGTTTTCAGCCAAACATTTATCACTAATACTGATAGACGCATGCCAAGGTAACGTGTTGCTTTGTTCTGTTTTATCGATGAATAACGGTTGTTCGCAATGTGACTGACATTGATTGCAAAATGTACATTCATCTTGGCTAAAATCGACGTATGGGAATCCGAAATCATCTTTCTTGATGATTTTTGTTTCGCAGTTATCGACACAGGCGTTGCACTGGGTGCATTGTTCAACAAACACTTGTTCGCTGATAACCCAGGGCAATCGAAGCTTCGGTGTTGAAGCTAACGAGTTTACTCTACCTTTAAAAAGGCGACGCCGCGCAGGATTCGCAACTTGTTCCACAGCTTAACAGTCTATTATGAGGTTGGCGGACCGGTAAGGATCTGAGTAATCCATACAATAAAGCCATAACCACCTACGATGGCGACGGCAAGAATTGGCCCTAAGAAGACCGTAAGAAAGATAAATGAGTTCCGTTCATACTTCTTTTGTTGTTCGGAAGTAAGTTTTTCCATAAGTGCCCCCTGTTGATTAAATATCAACCTATTAGACCTAATCTTAGACAACTATTTTTTGATTTGCATTAACAAAATGTTAATTAGCAGTAAATTTCTTTTTGTATTCTTGATCGCGTAAAATGATGAGAATATCAAATAGATGGCTAAATTCTTGAACTCAGCGCACGCAGATAAAAACTGGTTTGAAAAAGCGAGTAAGTATTTCCTTACACGTCGACATAGGCGCACTGTGATTTTGCTTGGCGAGTTTTCTTGGGCATTAGATAATGTGCTGAGTCTAGAAGCTCGAGGCGCTAAAAGCTTAACGCTAGAAGAGCTGGCGCAACAGAGTCTCATTTTTTCGGAATACGGCGGACTTTGTAGTCCCGTTAACAGCAAAACCTACCGTCATCACCTAGGTACCGAGCAATCGGTGGTGTGCATTTTTGATGAAAACCTGAATGTTGACGCATTTGCAGCACTCAGCGGTGTCATTATTGCGGGTGGTGTGATGTATTTGTGGTTACCACCACAACTAGTAGCGTCTTCATTATTTTGTCAGCGATTGATTGCCAAGAGTAAAATGAACCAGGATGTCTGGTTGTTCGAGCAAGAAGTCGTTATCGATGAACTGTACTGTACCGAGCAGCAACTAAGACAGCAATATTCGCAACAGCTTCCGAATCAACAGCAACTTAATATTATTCATCATCTAACGCAGCAGAATAGCGAAGGTAATGCGGATATCAGTATTATCACGGCTGATCGTGGCAGGGGAAAATCGTCTGCATTGGCATTGAGCGTCATTAATATTGTTCGTGCTAACTACGCGCATCAAAATATTGTCATTACAGCGCCACACAGAATGGCCTGTAATGTGTTCTTCTCCCATCTAGAAAAAGAGCTGGGTGTTGAAGTCAAAGGAAACAAGCTTAATGTAAACAATAGCTGCATATCTTTTCTATCAGTAGACGAATTACTTGATAAAAATCCAACGATTGATCTGCTGTTGATAGACGAGGCGGCGGGTATTCCTGTCTATTTGTTAAAACAGCTATTACAACACCATCAAAAAGTTGCGTTAGCGACAACAATATACGGATATGAGGGCGCTGGCCGAGGGTTTACCGCTAAACTACTGCCATACATCGACGCTGCATATAGCTGCGTAAACAAATTCACTTTGAGTTCACCTATTCGTTGGGCGGAGCATGACCCGCAAGAAGCGTTTATTTTCGATACCTGCGTGTTGAATGCTGATTTGCCTGTTGTTGCAGAACGAAGCAAATTGTCTGCGTTAAAGTATTTGAAGCTGAATAAAGCATTATTGGCTGTCAATGAGCAGTTGTTGAAAGAAGTCTTTGCAATTTTAGTGACGGCGCATTACCAGACAAAACCAAGCGATTTAAAGCGCCTTTTGGATGATGCTAGTATCCAAATACATGTTTTGTTTAGTGAACAGTCAGTTTATGCGGTTGCTTTGCTGTCGAAAGAGGGAGGATTTGCCCCAGCACTGAAAAGCGACATTCTCGCTGGAAAAAGACGTGTCAAAGGGCATATGGTGCCGCAATCACTGGCGCAACAGGCCCTAACATCTGAAGCACTTAACTTTGACTACCTACGAGTAATGCGAATTGCCGTTCATCCACTTCTCCAAGGGCAAGGCATAGGCAGCCAATTACTGGCGTGCATTGAAGCTGCAGAAAAAAACAACACAGATTTTTTTGCAACAAGCTTCGCTGCAAGTACAGAGGTTGTTCGTTTTTGGCAAAAGAATCGATACAGCAGTGTTAAGTTAGGGTTTAAAGCTGATGCTTCGAGTGGGGAACATTCACTGCTGATGCTCAAATCGACAAACACACAAAGCGAAACATTACTGACAAACCTCGCCGTCCAATTTTTCTCATATATGCCTCATTGGCTTGAGCATGAGTTTTTCATGTTACCTATCCAGTTAAAAGAGCAAATTATGCAGGAAGCAGATGCGTGGCAACCACTTGTTGTTGATGAACGTGACAGGATTTTTGTCAATGCGTATATTAATAACGCCACGTTGTTCAGCTTAACTCGTGTGGCAATTGCTCGTTGGTTGGAAAAGTTAAGTGAACAACAGAACGTCTCTATTCCTTCTTTATTGGATGCAAAGTGGCTCAAGTTGGCCGACGATAAATCTCTCTGTAAGCATTATGATATAACAGGTAAGAAAGCGCTCCATTTGAAGTGCCAACAGCTCCTTAAATCGTTATTAGTTAACAGCTAGCGGCAAGTTGCCAATAGCGCAGCATTGACGAGTAAGTACAGCATTTAGTTGAGCCAAGCTGACAGTCGTCATCGGCCAATATACGCTGAATGTAATATGCTATATATCGCGCTGTTTGTGTTTGTGGTTGGCATTGGTAACTCGTTAATAACACCTCTACCCATTGCTCTAGAATGTCCAGTTCAGTTGTTTTTATTCGTGCCATTATCTATCCCTCATCAGAAAATGAAGATGAATTAAGTAGTGAGAGCCAGAGGGCTTGTTTACTGTCAGCATCAAGGCATCGACATTCGTCGCCTTTTAAATTGCCTTCATTAATCAGCTGCATCAGCATGTCGGTGGATATTTCAATTTTGACTTTTGCTGGTAATGGCATAGCGGTTAGTGGCATAGTCTTTCTCCATAAAAGCAATCATATTCCAACCTTAGCGCACGCTTTTTGTTTTGTAAATGATAATTATTCTCATTAAGTGTTTTTTAGTGTAACGAGACATCATGCAACCGATTATTCAAGTTCAACAATTAGTAAAGCAGTACGGAGACTTAAAAGCCGTAAACAATGTCAGCTTTGATGTAGTCCGCGGTCAATGTTTTGGTTTGTTGGGGCCAAACGGAGCCGGAAAAACAACCACCATTGAAATTATGGAAGGGATTATTAAGCAATCAAAAGGGCAGGTACTGTTTAATGGAAAACCTGTATCTAATGCCACCAAACATCAAATAGGCATCCAATTTCAGCATACGGCACTGCAAGACTTTTTAACGGTAAAAGAGACTATGGATCTCTTTGGTTCGTTTTATCAAGAAAGTTTATCGCAAGAAAAGTTAATAGAGCTTTGTGATTTGGGGGACTTTTTAAATCGCGATAACCGTCTGCTTTCAGGAGGCCAACGGCAGCGCTTACTGTTGGCGCTGGCCTTGATTAATGATCCTGATATCGTGTTTCTGGACGAGCCAACAACAGGGTTAGATCCGCAAGCACGTCGTAATTTTTGGAAGCTCATTCGAAATATCAAAGCACAAAATAAAACCATCGTACTAACGACACATTACATGGATGAGGCGGAGCAGCTATGTGATCATATTGTCGTAATGGATAAGGGACAGCTAATAGAGGAAGGAAAGCCAAGTCAGTTGCTTAAGAAGCATTTTGAACATGTCTTTATTTACCTGCCATACGATAATATCCCTACATCACTTGTACAAAAGCAGGGCTGGCAAGTATCTAATAATCAAGTGGAAATAGCGACGCAAGACGTAGAAGGAACGCTGATGTTATTGACCCAATCCGGTGTAAGCTTGCAAGAGCTACATGTCAAATCAGCAAATCTTGATGATTTGTTTTTAAAGCTCACTGGTCATTCTTTGCGGGAGTAAGCATGTTTAGTATCAAGCGTTTTATGGCGGTTTTTAAGGCCCGAAACCTCGAATTTTTCCGCGATAAGTCATCGTTGGGTTGGAACTTATTCTTTCCTGTCTTGTTACTTGTCGGTTTTGCTTTTGTGTTTGGCAATGATGAAAAAGCTATCTACAAAGTAGGTGTTATTGGTGAAGCTATTGAGCACCCATTCAATGGTATAAACTATATCGACAAGATTCAGTATGACGAGCTTTCTACAGCTCAACAAAAGTTACAACGTCATAGTATTGATTTGATCATTGATCATAATGAGCAAATATATTGGCACAACACTCTCTCTCCAAATAGTT
Source organism: Thalassotalea euphylliae (assembly GCF_042682785.1). Classification (GTDB taxonomy): domain Bacteria; phylum Pseudomonadota; class Gammaproteobacteria; order Enterobacterales; family Alteromonadaceae; genus Thalassotalea_F; species Thalassotalea_F euphylliae. The sequence continues at coordinate 643,800 of NZ_JBHUIB010000012.1, forward strand.
ACTTAGTAAAACAATTGTTTCTTTCGGTGGATAAAGGATTCAAAGAGCAAACCGTAAGCGGCAAGGCTATTCGTTATGTTGACTGGGTTTTGCCTGGCATACTGGGCATGAATATGATGTTTAGCTGTTTGTTTGGTGTGGGCTATGTGATTGTTAGGTATCGTAAAAACCATGTATTAAAACGTTTGAAAGCCACACCATTGTCAGCCTTTGAGTTTGTCTCTGCACAGCTACTTTCAAGGCTTTTCATTGTGTTGTTTATGTCTTCAGTTGTATTTGTTGGTTGCAACTTCTTGTTTGATTTCTATATGTTAGGTAGTTTTGTCGACTTGATTATTGTCGGTGCGTTGGGCGCATTAAGTTTAATTTCTCTGGGACTACTTGTTGCTGCTCGCAGCAAAAGTGAAGAATTGATTGGCGGTTTACTAAATCTGACATCATGGCCGATGATGATTTTATCTGGTGTATGGTTTAGCCTAGAAGGCGCGCCGGACGCTGTAAAGCTTGTTGCTGACTTTTTACCGTTAACACACTTAGTTAGTGCCGCGAGAGAGATAATGACAGAAGGGGCAACACTGGCAGATGTTAATGATCATTTATTAGTTATGGCGTTAATGTCCGCGCTTTTCTTAGGTTTAGGTTCCTATTTATTTAGTTGGAATACAGAGCGCTAATTGCGCTCTTCTTAGCATTGTCGATTGCCTTATAAGTTGTACAGCGTATTATGTCAGTTTGCCCTGTTCTATATGCTTAATCAGGCTGACTAGCTGCGTTATCTTCACATTCGACAGTTGCCTGTAATCGAAATAAGGACAAATAATCAGTTTGTGCTCCGCGTTGTAAGCAAAGAACTCGTTTAGCCAAGTGCACCTATTAGCAACGCATAACTCTGTGGCGTATGTTTTCCCCATAATAATATGCACCTTATCCTTGGGAGCAGTTGAATCGTATGGAGAAAACAACAAGCACTGTTGCCCATTTGCTTGCAACAGTTGTTTGTCTCGTAGCTCTTGCCACGTATTGAAAGTCGTTTCCCTTCGCTCAAACTCAAGTTTGGCAAACACGTTGAATATTTTACGCCAGTGATTGCCGGTTTGCTGCCCTATTTGATATATCTCGCCATCTGTCATCGCATGCAAGTCATCGAGTGATTGATATTGAGAAAGTGGTGGCGTGTTTTGGATATAAATATACGTATCAGCTGCTGGCTGACCGAGTCCGATAAGTGACATAAAATTAAGCTATCGCTTTATAGAAATGACTGGCAATAAAAAACCCGGATTGTACCGGGCTTTTGTATGATTAGAAGTGTTTTTAGCGCTTAAAACTCATCTAACATGTATTCCAACGAGTCTTCGTAGATCCTCAGTTCTTTTTCAAGTTGGAACTTTTCTTTCAGTTGTTCGATTTCACGCCATTTTCTTTTTTTGTTTGTACTTGCTTTGGATTTTGGTTGCTTGTCCAAAGAATCCAATACCGCTTGAAGTTTATCCATGGAATGCTCCTTTTTTCTACAACTGCATCTTTTTAATATCACACTACTGTGGATATTAAAACAATTTTTGTGATCTTTTTTTTACAGAAAAATGAACCTTTTTAACGACTCAGTTACACAAAAAAACATTCTTTATTTACTATCAATAGCTTGGAAAAATGATGGTTAAAAAGTCATCAGAATATTAACTTTTTGTTTTTACCGTGGTTATAAACGATAAGAAACTGTTGCGAGTTTAGAATTTTACGCATAAAAAAACGGCTTACACGCGCGTGCAAGCCGTTCAAAATTTTACTTCTTTTCGCTGTTAGAAAAGTTCGATAAGTTGCTTCTCTAACTTTTCTTGGTCAACTGCAAAATTGCGAATACCTTCTGCTAATTTCTCGGTCGCCATCGCATCTTGGTTCATTTCCCAACGGAATCCTTGCTCTGTCAGCTTATCTGTTGCCGGCAAACTCGGTTGATCAGCATTCAAATGCTGTGTTACCGGAGCATCATTATTCGCTAACTCATCCATTAACGCAGGACTGATAGTTAAACGGTCACAACCAGCAAGAGCTAACACTTCACCTGTATTTCTAAAGCTCGCACCCATAACAACTGTATTGTAGCCTTTTGCCTTATAGTAGTTGTATATCTCGGTTACCGAGACAACACCAGGATCTTCAAGTGGCGCATATTCCTGCTTATCAGTATTTGCTTTGTACCAATCCAAGATACGTCCCACAAATGGAGAAATAAGGTAAACACCAGCTTCTGCACAGGCTTGTGCTTGAGCAAAACTAAACAATAAGGTCAGGTTACAGTTGATGCCTTTTTGTTCTAGAATTTCAGCCGCCTTTATACCTTCCCATGTAGAAGCGAGTTTAATCAAAATACGATCGTTGCTAATACCTGCCTCGTTGTATAGTGCAATCAGCTTTTCTGCTTTAGCAACACTTGCTTGTGTATCAAAAGACAAGCGCGCATCAACTTCCGTTGAAATACGACCTGGTACAACGTTTAAGATTTCTAAACCGATCAATACTGACAATTTATCGGCAGCATCAATTACTTGCTGTTTCGCGTCATCTGACTGTGCTTTAGCCCACGCTACTGACTGCTCAAGTAATGGTCGGTATGCAGGAATTGCTGCAGCTTTGAGCAGCAAAGAAGGGTTTGTTGTAGCGTCTTCTGGTTGAAACTTTGCAATGGCTTCGATGTCACCAGTGTCTGCAACAACCGTCGTCATCTGTTTTAATTGCTCTAGTTGATTCATCTTTATATCCTGAAAAACTGTCCTGAAACTCGGGTGTGATCGGTCAAAATGTTAGAAAATTACCACAAGGCGCGAGCAACTTGCGTAATGCTTAACCGATAACAAATAATTTGTTGTATTACTTTTACCAAATTTTATCTGCTGTGCCTACTAGCATACCTAGAATAAATCGCTATTGTTAATAAAAAATTGACCAAGTGGACAATTTTTATCTCAAGATTGTCATTTTTACGAAATTTAGCCTGTGCTATATTGGCTACAATTGTATTAAAGAAGCTTAAAATTTATGTTACTTGTTGTCTCTCCTGCCAAAAATTTAGATTTTGAATCACCACTTGCGACAGAAACGTTTACGCAACCGACAATGCTGGAACACAGCCAAGAGCTCATCGATGTGTGCAAAACGTTAACGCCAGCAGATATCAGTTCGTTGATGAGCGTAAGTGATAAAATAGCAGGGCTAAATGCTGCGCGATTTGGTGAGTGGCATACGCCGTTCTCGCCAGATAATGCACGCCAAGCAGTGTTAGCATTTAATGGCGATGTCTATACCGGATTAGATGCAGCAACATTTAGCGAAAAAGACTTTGATTTTGCACAACAACATATGCGAATACTGTCGGGTCTTTATGGTCTGTTAAAACCACTAGATTTAATGCAAGCATATCGCCTTGAAATGGGCACGAAGCTAGCCAATGAGCGCGGTAATAACTTATACCAATTTTGGGGGGAGTTAATTACTGATGCTATGAATAAAGCATTGGCTGAGCAAGGCGACAAAGTGCTCGTTAATCTTGCATCAAATGAATACTTCAAGTCAGTAAAGAAAAAGTCACTTGATGCTGAGCGCGTCATTACGCCGCAATTTAAAGATTGGAAAAACAGTCAATACAAGATGATCAGCTTCTTTGCCAAAAAAGCACGTGGTTTAATGGCTCGCTTCATTATCCAACATCAGTTGACTGAAGCTGAGCAACTGAAAGGATTTGATGTAGCAGGCTATAGTTACAATGAAGAGTTAAGTAAAGGCGATGATTTTGTCTTTACAAGACGAGAGGAAGCTTAAGGCTTCCTTTTTACCGACCCTATCATATTTTCGGTGAGTGAACAGGAGAGTATATGCTCACATTAATAGCAAAGTTATTTCAGGCGCTTCACTCGGAAAATTCGACGCGTCAAATTGCGCTAGCGATCTCGCTAGCCTTCATTTTTGCTTTGTCGCCTCTGGCATCAGCACAAGCAATCTTTATCTTATTTATTGTACTGATCATCCGCGTTCATTTGGCGTCTTTCATCGTCGCTATTACCGTTTTTGAAGGCGTGCGTGTTTTACTTAATACAACAATTATAAGTACAGGCGAGTCTTTACTGACCAATGATGGCTTACACGGATTTTTCAGCAGCTTATACCAATTTGATTGGTTCAAGCTGGCTCAGCTGCATCATACCTTTAATCTAGGTGCGCTCGTTGTCGGTGTATTGGTCGCGATTCCTTTGTACTTTGTCGCTAAAATATTGATTGAAAAATACCGAGTCCATATCAAAGCATTCTTTGAGAAATTAGCTATTGTGAAAACGTTGAAAGCGACACGCGTATTTACACTGTACCAGCAACTGTCGGTTGGAGATCGTTCATGAGTAAATTTCTTCGTTGGCAGGGACTTATTGCCTTTATCGCTATTCTTTCTTTGCTTTTTGGCTTAGTGATGCTGTTTGCTGGGCCGTTAGCTAAAACCGCTATTGAACGCTTTGGTCGAGACTATACAGGAGCGGAAGTTAATGTTGATAGGGTAGATGTGCATTTAGCGCCGTTTGGTGTTGAAATTTGGGGCTTACAAGCAACTGATCCTAAGTCGCCTAAAAACAACATGGTTGCCTTTCAACATGCCGATGCTAGTGTTGAGCTTTGGCCATTTTTGTTTGGTAAAACCATCATAGACAATGTTGAGGTGAAAGGTTTAGCGTTTAATACGTTGCGAAAATCCGAAGGCTCGGTCTTCAGACTACCCGATAGTGATGATGCAGAAACAGCCAATAAAACGCCTTGGCAGGATGAAGTGCAAGCGGCGTTGCCTGATCCTGAAGAACTTTTGGCGCAAAGTAACTTAAAAACGGTAAAACGTGCACAAGCGTTGGAGGCAACATACCGACAAGAGAAAGATATCGTCGAGCGCACCAAAGCGAAACTTCCGACTAAAGAAACGCTCAAAGAATATGAAGCTCGCGTTAAAGCGCTAACAAAAGTAAAAGTTAAATCGCTAGCTGATTTAGAAAAGGTCAAGGCAGATTTTGACAAGTTAAAAGCTGACTTTAAGCAAGAACAAGTCAAAATAAAACAAGCAAAAGACGAAGTGTTAGCAGCAAAAGACAAAGTTGCTGCACAAGTGACAGCCTTGAAAAATGCACCCGCAGAGGACTGGCAAGATATTTCACAAAAGTATCAATTGCAGTCGTTAGAAGCTGAAGATTTTGCGCATATATTGTTTGGTGAAAAAGCGCGGGAGTATTACCAGTGGGCGGACATTGTGTTTACTCATGTAAAACCGTTGTTGGCAAGCAGCGATAAAGCGCAACCTGAGCAATCACCATTAGCAATGGAGCAAGGTCGATTTGTGCATTTTGATGAAGACAATCCACTACCAGACTTTTGGTTAAAACGTGGTGCAATCGAAGTCATCATGGCTGATACACATTATCAAGCTAACTTATCTGACATTACCATGCAGCATTGGCTTATTAATAAACGCAGCGATATCAAAATAGCGGCACAAGGCATTAAAGGTGAAGGAGCGTTGACTGCTGCACTCGATTTTTCTTTAGACAATGCAAAGCAACTAACCAGTATGGGGGATTGGTCTCTTCAACGTTTACCGTTAGTTGATGTTGACTTACAGGAAACCAAAAACATGCAGCTACAGTTGGTTTATGCGCTTCTGTCTGTGGCTGGAAAAATGTCAGTCGAAAACGGCCAGCTTAATTTGGTTAGCGACTTTGATTTAGCGAACAGTCAATTTGACGGAAGCGGTGGCTCAAAGCTTGCTCAAATAGTGGTAGATACGCTCAAAGCAAATCAAGCATTAGGGGTAACATTAAACGCCAACGGTGACTGGTTGGCGCCTTCTTGGGGTATTAAATCTGACCTCGACAACATGCTTTCTAACGCATTCAAACAACAGGTGGCAAACAAGCTGTCAGGGTTCAAGCAGGATTTACAGTCAGGCTTGAATGAAAAGATGGCAGGCTCGTTGTCTCTTGGTGAAGGGCAGTTAGATGAGTTACTTAACCTAGAGGCCTTGCTCAATGACAGCGATAAAGCGTTTGAAGATCTAGCTGACAATGATGTTGTAAAACAACACAAGAAAAAGCTAGAAGATAAAGCAAAAGATAAATTGAAAGATAAACTCAGTGATCTCTTCGGTTAGTCAAGATGAATGACGCTTTTGCAACCTGACTTGCAAATTGCAAATCAGGTTGCAAAATACCCACAATTGATTGGCTACGGATAGACAATTCATTGGCCACCTCTCTTTAACTCTATGACCTTTCTACTAAATTTCATATTGGTGTCTGTTTTGCTTCTTTGCTTTTATCCACAGTGTTTAAGCCGATGAAGTAAAGGACGGGGAGTTATGAAAATAGTTAAGCAGTTATTGGCGGCTGGATTGCTTCTAGCCTCTACTTATAGCCATGCAACGTTAATTACTTATGAGACTCAAGCGTTTACAGGTAACTTTTCAATGTCAGATTTGATGACAGAGTGGTACGCTCGAGGCGGTGCACAAACGTCGCAAGCGTTGACTTCTTTTGAGCAAGTCTATTCTGGCAACTATACCTTTAGTCGTTTAATCATTGACGTTAGTATGGCGGAGGCTGGTGTATGGACATTGGAAGCGGGTTTAGACGCTGGCTTTGGTGCGCAAATGTATGTTGATGGTGTTTCTGTATTAAAGGATCCAACAAACATTTGGTGGAAGTATAATTGGAACCACGAAGACGTTATACGTGTAGAAGATATTTCGCTGAATACAGGGAAACATAAAATAGAATTATTTTGGTTAGAGAATTGCTGTAATGGATACAACAGTGTGCGCTTGATAGACCAAACGCGATCAACTATCTCTTTTTTAAGCGTCAACGCAGTTCAGGCTGCGCAGGGACAGGCACAAATACCAGAGCCATATACATACGCGCTGTTCGGTGTAGGGTTGTTAGCGTTGGGTTCTCGAGTGGGACGAAAAGCAAGCCCTACACCATAGGTTGCTTTTCATATTCATCAGAATGTTATGATTTAACAAGCTAAAAGTATAAATTTTTCAATGAACTAACATAATAAAAAGCCCGCTATAGCGGGCTTCTTTGTCGGATTAATTGGACGTTATGCTGATTTCTTGGCTTTTTTCTTGGCTATTTTCTTTGCCTTACCTTTTTTCTGAGCCGTGGTCTTTTTCACCTTAGGCTTTTTCATCGGAATACGAGCTTCTTTATTCTTTGGTCGTAATTCTTCAATAACTCGTCGTTGAAGGCGCTCTTTGGTGTAACGCTCAATTTTTCCGATTGATAACATGTCATGCGCTTCTACTAGCGAGATAGCAGTACCTTTGTTTCCTGCACGGCCTGTGCGACCAATGCGGTGAAGGTAGATATCGGCTTTTCGTGGCATATCAAAGTTAATGACATGGGTAATATTGTCAATATCGAGGCCACGGGCTGCAACGTCTGTTGCAACAAGTACGTTCACATCGCCGTTCTTGACGCGATCTACAGCGCTGTTACGTTTGTCTTGCGGCATGTTGCCCTCAAGCCACGCCACTGGAATATCTTCACCGTAAAGTTTGCCAGATAAGAATTGTACCGTTTCACGTTTATTCGCAAAGACTACTGCACGCTCGACTTCCTCTTGCTTGAGGATATGCGTTAGTAACTGAAATTTATGCTGCTTGTTATCAGCCAAGTGAATCCATTGGTGAATCTTAGCTTTTTCTTTACGCGAGGGGTTTGACTCTAAAAATACAGGCTCGTTAAGAATGTCTTTGGAGAACTTGATAACGCCCGCACCTTCGAGCGTTGCAGAAAACAGCATGGTTTGTTTACGCCAGCGTGATTCACCAACAACGCGGTTTATAGTGTCTGCAAATCCCATATCAAGCATACGGTCCGCTTCGTCAATGATTAGGATTTCAATGTCACGCGCATCAAACTGTTCATTGTCTATGTACTCTAGTAAACGACCTGGCGTGGCAATCAACATATCGGTCGTTGCGGTCAAAATTTCTTTGTGGCTACCGTAATTCACGCCACCAGTGATAACACCTGTTTTAATGTTCGTGTGGCTTGTAAGCAATTCTGCTTGTTCACTAATTTGCAAAGCAAGTTCACGCGTTGGTGCCAGCACTAAAACGCGTGGAAAACCTGGTTTGGTGCGCGGGTAATCTAGCAAGTGTTGAGCGGCTGGTAATAAAAACGATGCAGTTTTCCCCGTACCTGTCGGTGCAGAAGCGAGAATATCTTTGCCATCCATTGCTTCAGGTAGCACAAGTTGCTGAATAGAAGTTGGCTTTTTAAAGCCTGCTTTTTGGATGCCGCCAATTAACTCTTGGTCTAAATCAAACTGCTCAAACATGGATGTCTTCGTTTTTCCTGCGCACAATATAGTGCTGATTATAGTGGTAATAGAATGAAAAGCCTAAGTAATCTCTATGTACTTAAGCGTGATCTAATATTTCGGATATTTCTGTCAATACTTGTTGGCACCACGCAGCAATGCGCTCGTCAGACAACATGTATTGATTATCGTCATCAAGGGCTAACCCGACAAATTGGCTTTTATCGTCGGTTAACGCTTTAGACGCTTCAAATTCATAACCTTGATTTGGCCAATAGCCAATAGCGTATGCACCTTGTTCGGTAATGACGTCATGGAGCATTCCTAAAGCGTCTTGAAACCATTCGGTATATCCAATTTGGTCTCCCATGCCGTAAAGCGCGACAACTTTATTCGTAAGGTTCAGCTTAGCTAGGTCTTCCCAGTGCGACTCCCAGTCTTCTTGTAACTCACCGTAATCCCATGTGGAAATACCGAAGATGAGAAAGTCATAGTCGACACATTCACTCAGCGGTACGTCTTTAATATTGTGCATAACCACAATATCAGCGCCCATTTCAGCTTGAATTTTCTCTGCTGCCATTTCGGTGTAGCAGGTGGTCGAACCGTAAAATAAGCCTATTTTCACTGGTGATGATGTCCTGGTGGATTAAAAGCGGGCGCGAGTTTACCAGAAATGGTTAGTTATGCGCCAGTAATAACCCTATTTGGTTTGCTTTTTACTATTGAAAACTGTAATTTTAGCGCAGGAAATCGGGTCTCCTGGTTGCATCCTTAATTAACTTGTTGGAAATAATTCATGAAAAAATGGTTTTCTGCAGTCGCGTGCGCAAGCACTTTGTTATTCAGTTCAGTTTCCCTAGCAGAAACGTCGGCATTTAATGCCGAACAATTAAAGCAATCGATCAGTCAAAAATTAGGATTAAACGTATCTAGTGCCCGTAAATCAGAAATGCCTGGTTTAGCTGAGGTTGTGACTAATCAAGGATTGTTCTACACCAGCTACGACGGAAAGTACTTTATTCAAGGAAAGTTATTTTCTCTAGGTGCAGAAGTCAGTAACTTAACCGAAGAAAGTCTGGCGAAAGTGCGTGTTGACGGCATGGTTAAATATGAAAAAGATATGATTGTTTTTCCTGCTAAAGACGAAAAGCACGTTGTGACAATTTTCACTGATATTACTTGTGGATATTGCCGTAAATTGCACAACCAAATGGACGAGTACAATGATTTAGGAATTACCGTGCGTTACTTAGCATACCCTCGCGCTGGCGTTTTCCAAGGTCCTGGTCAGTTTACGCAAGGTTTTGAAGATTTACGTTCAATTTGGTGTAACGAAGATCCAAATACTGCGATGACAAAAGCGAAAGCTGGCTCTACTGTCGCGCGTCGTATTTGTGATAAGCCAATTGAAGACAACTTTAACTTCGGCCGTCAGGTAGGCGTGAGCGGCACTCCGGCAATTATTCTGGCAAACGGTTACATGGTACCTGGCTATCGTGAACCAAACGACTTGAAGCAGTTATTAGAAAGCCTTTAAGCCTCGCTGACAATATGTTGAGAAAAAGCCGCAAATATGCGGTTTTTTTATGTCTCTTCGAAAAGACTTTGCTAAAAATTACTGCGGGTTACTCTGGTATTCAGTTACACTGCAGCCATGGAAAAACATATTCAACGACGAGTGAATCAGGACGCAAGTCACTTGCCTCAAGAGCTTCACCCTATCGTCAAACAAATTTACGCGAATCGTGGTGTTACTAATGCGCAAGAACTTGCGCTGACTCTCAGTAATATTGCCGCTATTAACTCACTTTCTGGCGTCGACGCTGGTTGTCATCTGGTTTATCAAGCATTATTAGAGAATAAAAAAATTACTATTGTCGGTGATTTTGATGCCGATGGCGCAACTAGCACGGCATTGATGATGGACGCCCTTCGGTTACTTGGCAGTATTAACCATGACTTTGTGGTGCCAAACCGTTTCGATTACGGCTATGGTCTTTCTCCAGAAATTGTCGATATAGCGCATCAGCAAGGCGCTGACGTTATTATTACGGTAGACAATGGCATTAGCTGTATGGCTGGTGTTGAAAGAGCCAAGTCGCTTGGCATTATTGTTATTGTCACGGATCATCATTTGCCGGGTGAAAAATTACCGCCCGCCGATGCAATAATTAACCCTAACCAGCCAGATTGTAATTTCCCATCTAAAGCATTAGCTGGTGTCGGGGTAGCGTTTTATTTTATGTCGGCACTTCGCAAACATTTGCGAGACAACGACTGGTTTACCAAACGCCAAATTCAAGAACCAAATTTAGGTCAGCTGCTAGATCTAGTCGCCTTAGGCACGGTAGCTGATGTTGTACCTTTAGATGCAAATAATCGAATTTTGGTGTCGCAAGGCATTAAGCGTATTAGAGCAGGGCACACTAGGCCGGGCATTCAAGCATTAATTGAAGTCGCAGGAAAAAATCAGCAGCAACTTGTGGCAAATGATTTTGGTTTTGCGTTGGGGCCTCGTATTAATGCCGCTGGGCGTTTGGATGATATGACCTATGGCATCCAATGCTTACTTGCACCAGATTTAATGATGGCAAGAAGCATGGCGAGCGAGCTGGATACATTAAACAAAGCGCGCCGTGAAATTGAACAAGGCATTCAAGCTGAAGCTGAGCGAGTACTCGCTTCTTTGTCGCTAGCTGATGATAAGCTACCTTTTGCTATCGCACTGTATCAACCCGATTGGCATCAAGGAGTTATTGGTATTGTTGCTGGCCGTATTAAAGAAAAGTATCACCGTCCAAGTATCGTATTTGCTAAAAGTGATAGCAATGATAATGAAATAAAAGGTTCAGCGCGATCCATTCCAGGCCTTCATATCCGTGACTTGTTAGAACATATCGATAGCCAACATCCAGGAATTATTATTAAGTTTGGCGGCCATGCCATGGCTGCTGGTTTATCAGTTTATACAGAACAGTTTGACGAATTTGCTCAGCTATTCAATAACTATGCGCAAACGTGGCTGACGAAGGAGCAATTAACAGGCACCATATGGACAGATGGTGACTTACCAGCCAATTTGATGACGATAGAGTTTGCTCATCACCTCCGAGAATCTGGCCCTTGGGGACAACAATTTCCAGAGCCGATATTTGACGATGAATTCGAGTTGCTTCAACAGCGGATCGTGGGCGAAAAACACTTAAAGTTAGTTGTCCAAAAGAGTGGCGTCGCGTTTGATGCCATTGCGTTTAATGTCGATTTAAAGCAGTGGCCAAATCATAAAGCCAGATCGATTCGTTTAGCTTATAGCCTTGATATTAATGAATTTCGTGGTAAGCAGTCAGTTCAGTTGATGGTGGCCCATTTAACTGCTTAATCAATATTGTGTTTGCTTTTAATTGTTTGCCACTCTGCACTTAACGAAAGCTCGTTAGCAAACTGATTTATTTTCACCCAATCCGCATGAGTAATGTTCAAACCAAGCATTGCCCTATGGTCAAAATAAAGGGGACGTTTACTAATGGTAAGTTTCCCTTTTAAGTTTGGTATCTGTTCTAAATATTGATAATACGTTGCCTTGGCCATGACCAGAAAGTCGCCACGTTTGGCCAATAGCATAGTTAAACACAGGTCGTTAGAGTCACATGAGTATCGTTTGATTCTCTCGGTTTCGACCAAATCATCAATGACTTTGTAGTTATACCCATCTCGCCCAAGAAACATTAAGTTTTTTTGTTTCACGTCCTCAACGGTAATTGGTCTGCTTTTGTGAGAAACGACGTGAACGGCTTCGCGTAATGTTGTTTGTGACACATTAAACGGTGTCGTTGGGTTAAACCAGTAGGTTTGACTGAAGGGAATAAGCAGTGGGACGTCTTGTTCGATTAATACACGGAGCCGGCTTTTAGTCATTCTTTGGTATTCAAACGAGACACTCGTTAATTTCTTCGTTAACAGCGCACTAAAGTCGGCAGTAAGCCCATTGTCTGCTTGTTGATAGGGGGGGAATATTATGTAATCAGCGATGATAATTTGCTGGGCATTCGCTGACTGAGACGCAAGAAATGCCCAAACGGTTAATAGCAAATGTCTAACATGCATATTTTTATGACCGTAAAACTTGTATCTATTCGATTTAAAATAAGTTTAGTCATAAAAAATAAGTCTGAAAAATATCTTTTCTCGACCTGCAAAGACGATTGTTTTGAACGCCCATAAAAGCTACAATGCCGCTCTTTTTTGTAGAGCAATTTCGTAAGAGTTTTCGCGCCGAATGTTTGAAGTAAATCCTGTTCTAAATAAAATCAAAGAAATCCGTGAACGTACAGATATGTTGCGTGGTTATCTTGATTACGACCACAAAGCTGAACGCTTGGTGGAAGTTTCTCGTGAACTAGAGTTACCTGATGTTTGGAACGAGCCAGAAAGAGCACAGGCGCTGGGCAAAGAGCGCTCGGCATTAGAAGCTGTAGTAGATACGATCAAGAATCTTGATGCTGGCTGTGAAGACGTTGAAGGTTTAGTTGAACTGGCGGTTGAAGAAGAAGACGAAGATACATTCAACGATGCTGCAGGCGAGGTCGAGGAGCTTGAGCAGCAACTAGACAAGCTTGAGTTTCGTCGCATGTTCTCAGGCGAACAAGACGAAAGTGATTGCTACTTGGATATTCAATCAGGGTCTGGTGGTACTGAAGCACAAGATTGGGCTGAAATGCTAATGCGCATGTATTTGCGTTGGGGCGAGGCGCACGGCTTTAAAACTGAAGTCATTGAAGTAACGGATGGCGATGTAGCTGGCATTAAAGGCTGTACCATTAAGTATTCAGGTGAATATGCTTATGGCTGGCTGCGTACTGAAACCGGCGTTCACCGTTTAGTACGTAAATCGCCATTTGATTCAAGTGGCCGTCGCCACACCTCATTTGCGTCAGCGTTTATCTATCCTGAAATTGACGACAATATAGAGATTGATATCAATCCAGCAGATTTACGTGTAGATACCTTCCGTGCATCCGGCGCTGGCGGTCAGCACGTTAACAAAACCGACTCTGCTATTCGTATTACGCATATTCCGACAGGTGCTGTGGTTGCTTGTCAGGCAGATCGCTCACAACACAAAAACCGTGCGACTGCGATGAAGCTTTTGAAAGCCAAGCTATATGAAATGGAAATTCAAAAGCAAAACGAAGGTAAGCAAGAACTAGAAGACGGTAAATCGGATATTGGCTGGGGTAGCCAAATTCGTTCTTACGTTCTAGATGATAGTCGTATTAAAGACTTACGTACGGGTGTTGAAAATCGCAACACGCAAGCCGTATTAGACGGCGATCTTGACCGGTTTATAGAGGCATCCTTAAAGTCGGGTTTATAAGAATATGCGTCGTTATTCATTTGATAACGACATCAAAAGTGCTCACTTACACTTGTAAGCTCCGCGCTTTTTCTTTGTTCTAAAACGAATAAGTTAGCCTATTCGTACAAATAGCAAAGCAAGAGAATTGAAAGAAATATTATTTAACTAAAATTGCAATAAGCAATTTTAAACATTAACCAAGTTTGAGACTGAAAATGACAGACCAAGCAAATCAAGACGAAAATAAATTAATTGCCGAGCGTCGTGGAAAATTAGCGCAAATTCGAGAAAACTGTTCGGCTAACGGCCACCCAAACCAGTTTGAACGAAAACACTATGCAGCTGATTTACAAGCTGCACACGGTGATAAAGATAAAGAAACGCTTGAAGCTGAAACGGAAACGTACAGTATTGCTGGTCGTGTTATGGCGAAACGTGGTCCTTTCTTGGTATTACAAGATATGACTGGTCGCATTCAAGCCTATGCCGACAAGAACGTTCAAAAAGAAATTAAAGCAAACCTTGGTGGTGTATTAGATATTGGTGACATTGTAGGTGTGACAGGTACTTTGCATAAATCAGGCAAGGGCGATTTATACGTCAACATGAACGAATATGAGCTTTTAACAAAGTCACTTCGTCCATTACCGGAAAAGTTCCACGGTTTACAAGATACAGAAACTAAGTATCGCCAACGCTACGTTGATTTAATTATCAATGAAGATACGCGTAACACGTTCAAAGTGCGTTCTAAAATTGTTGATGGCATTCGTAAGTTCTTAACAGAGCGTGACTTCATGGAAGTTGAAACGCCAATGCTTCAAACGATTCCAGGTGGCGCAACGGCTAAGCCATTCGTTACACATCACAATGCGTTAGACGTTGAAATGTTTATGCGTATAGCGCCGGAGCTTTACCTTAAGCGCTTAGTGGTTGGTGGTTTTGAGAAAGTATTCGAGATTAACCGTAATTTCCGTAACGAAGGTTTATCAACGCGTCATAACCCAGAATTCACTATGATTGAATTCTACCAAGCATACGCTGACTACCATGACTTAATGAACCTGACCGAAGACATGCTTCGCACGTTAGCTGAAGATGTAATGGGTACATCGGTTATTCGTAACACAGTCAAAAACGAAGATGGTGAAGTCGTAGAAGAGAAGTTCTACGATTTCGGCAAGCCGTTCCAACGTTTATCTATGGTTGATGCGATTTTAAAATACGCTGAAGACGGTGTTGTAACTAGCGACGACGAAGCTGCACTTCGTGATCCAGAGAACAACTTTGATCAAATCAAAGCGCTTGCTAAGAAAGTTCACGTGAAAGAAGGTGATGCAGCGAAAGTATGGGGCCCAGGTAAGTACATCTGTGAAATCTTTGAAGAAGTTGCAGAGCACTTACTTGATCAACCAACTTTCATTACAGAATACCCGTGGGAAGTGTCTCCATTAGCGCGCCGTAACGACGAAAACCCATTCATCACAGATCGTTTTGAGTTCTTCGTCGGTGGTCGTGAATTAGCAAATGGCTTCTCTGAGCTTAACGATGCAGAAGATCAAGCGGCACGTTTCCGTAAGCAAGTAGAGGAGAAAGATGCTGGTGATGACGAAGCCATGCACTTCGATGATGATTACATTACGGCGCTTGAGTATGGTTTACCACCAACAGCTGGTGAAGGTATTGGTATCGATCGCTTAGTCATGCTGTTTACCGATTCACCAACGATCAAAGATGTTATCTTATTCCCGCATATGCGTCCTCTAGCTGAATAAGCAAATCATCTATTCATATATTAAAAAGCACCGTATGGTGCTTTTTTTATCGCTAAGGTTTTTAGTGGATGAAATATTCATGACTTGTATTCTTTGTTTACTAAAATTTTACATCAGATGCTTTTATCAGCGCCTACTTCTGCTATTGTATGGCTAAAGAAAACATCGACTGATGTAAAAAATAATAAGGCAAGGAGAGTACCGTGGCATTTGAAGTTACCTTTGAATTACAAGATTCTGATTTAGAACATTTCAGAGACGTCATGCGCAAAGCGATTGATGGCGCAGCGAATTTAAGTGAGTCAGATATTTTAGAACACGCCAAAGATTTAAGTATCAGCGTTCAAGGTGATGTTCCTAAGTTTGTCATTGACCGCATTCGTAAACTTGAAGTATTGGTTGCAATGATTGAAGACAGTGAGTGGAACTTGGAAGGCGAAGAGCGCACTAACGTATTAAGCGCTTTGGCGTATTTCGCTGACCCAGAAGACTTAGTGCCTGATCACATTCCAGCACTGGGTTACTTAGATGATGCAATCATGATTGAACTCGTTGCGGAAGACTTGAAAGACGATATTGAAGCATTCGAAGAGTTTTGCGCATACCGCGAGCGTGAAAAAGACCGCATGGGTGACAAAGTCATCACACAGGAAGATTGGCTAGACGCCAAACGTCGTGAGCTTCACAGCCGCATGCGTAACCGCCGTTCAAGCCGTCGCAGTGGTTCAGGGTTCCGTTCTATTTTTAGATAGTCAGTTTGCTAAATTGTCGATATGAAAAAGCACCTAATGGTGCTTTTTCTTTTTATCGAAGTCGTGACAAGGTTGCAGCGTACTTGTTTACGGTGATAATGATGTGTCTTTTGAGTTTGTAGAATTTAACTCAACAAAAACGTAAATTTTTTTGTAATAAATTCCGGTTTTTATTGACTAGAGGTATTAGAAAACAAAATGTGTCCTTTAGGAGCTTGATATGGAAACCATGGAAAAAGTCATGATCATTTTTGCAATCGCAAGCAGTATTTTCGCGTTAGCGTGGGCTGATAAACGATTCAACCTTAGCTTGTTTACTCAAGGCTGGATGGATTGCTCTGACGGATTTGGCGGGCAGTCTAGATTGAACAAAGCGCTTAAAGAAAAATCAGCAGAAGTCGAAGCGTTAAAGCAGCGAGTGGCGACACTTGAGCGCATAGTCACAGACCCTCAAGAGCAGCTAAAAAGAGAAATAGATAGTTTGTAAGGTTATCGTTTATTCGAGACAAAAAAAGCGCCCATCTTGGCGCTTTTTGTTTTTAGCTAGACGACTTAGTCGCAGCAGCTTTCGCCTTTGCCGTTGGCATCGCAACAGCTGCTTTCTTTATGAACATGGCCATGCTCTAGCTCTTCGGCTGTGGCTTCTCGGACAGCTAATAATTCTACATCAAAGTGCAGGTCGATTCCTGCTAACGGATGGTTACCATCTACCGTGATTTCTGTGTCGTTAACATCAATAACGATAACAGTCTGCTCGCCTTCATCGGTCGTTGCGCGAAGCTGTGTGCCCACTTCTAAGTCTTCTACACCTTGCATTAACTCTTTTGGAACGGTCTGCACATATTCGTCAAAACGCTCACCATAAGCATCTGCTGCAGAGACATCTACTTCAAATGTCTCGCCCGCTTCACGACCCTCAAGTGCTTTTTCTAAACCAGGAATTAAGTAACCAGTGCCTTGAATAATTTCTAAAGGCTCATGGTCGTATGAACTATCAATGGTTGTGCCTTCACTATCTGATACGGCGTAGTGAAGTTTCACTACTGAATTGTTTGCGATCTTCATAAAATTCCCAATTTAGTTGGTCGTAGATTCTGTTTGTAGAGTTAAGCGAATGTCATCATTATCTTTCACACGAATAACATCGTCTGTTGTAAGGTCGTTACTAATCACAGCTTGGACAAAAAGCTCACCCGTTTTGGTTTGAGTGTGGGCGAGCACATCACCAGCGCCTCGCCAGTTTTCTCCAAGTTGCTTTTCGATGGCTAAGTCACTAAGTTCGCCATTAACGTTGCCTGTTAATAAAGCCATCATTTTCTTGTTTTTGCCTAAATACTCCATTCTAGCAACGGTTTCTTGTCCTAAATAACAGCCTTTGGTAAAGCTAATGCCATTCAGCTTATCAACATTGAGCATTTGAGGGACGTACTTTTGAACACTCGCTTCGCTAAGTTGAGGAAAGCCCGTTGCTAACTCTAATAATGGCCAAGCACTCTGGTCTGCTGCATCTAGATTTAAAGAAGCTATCAGTGCTTTGTGTGTTTCACTGTCCCCAACAAGCAGATAAGTATTTTCAACGCTCAGTTTTACAAGGGTCAGGTTATCACAATGCGCAACCGGAGCATCATTAGAGGGCATAGTGACGAAGCTATTAGATAACTTTTCTGTTACTTGCGTGCCTACTAATAACGATACTGAGAGCTCTGTAGCTTCTTCAATATCTACTTTGGCAAATACACCAAACTTTTTTAGTTCTGGTAGCGATGAACCTAAACTTGCTTTTGACTGTAATAACAGCAGTTTTTCTTGATGCGAAATGAGTCTAAATACACTAAGCACTTTACCTTTTGCATCACAGTGGGCACCAATCGTTAAATCATTCTCTTTGTGTAAACTAACATCGCAGGTCACTTGACCTTGGAGGTACTTTACTTGTTCTGGACCATGCAGCGATATGGCACTAACGTCAGTTAATGTTATCGCAAAGTTTTCAGGAAAATGGGAGAGGGCGTTTGGCGCTAGGCTCATGGAATACTTCTCGTAAAGTGCTTTGACTAGAAAGTATAGGCAGTTTCAAAAAAAACAAGCTAACACTGCGAATTTGTTTGTGAAATTGTTAGAATGTGCCATCATTTATTGTGAAGGAATTTTTATGTCATTAGCTAGTAACAAAGCTCGACTCAAATGGGCTTGCCGTAGAGGCATGTTAGAACTAGATGTACTTTTTATGCCGTTTGTTGATGAGGCTTTTGACCAATTAACTGACGAACAACAGAAAGATTTTGAACGCCTGTTAGAGTGTGATGATCCTGAGTTGTTTGCATGGTTTATGGGACATGAAACTTGTGAAGACGAAGCACTCAACGCTATCGTGCAAATCATTCTTAACCGCGTCAAGGTGTGATGTAAGCATCACACCTGTCGATCAAACTAACGTATTCTTCTTTCTGTTGACACTGTTATCTAGTGTCACCATTGTTCTTTACTTTACATCACATGCTCTCATATTGTGGCAATGTGTTTTTCTACTTTTTGTTGTTGCTGCATTAGCGCTGAAAAGCAACTGGCGTTTACTTTTTGAAAAGTCCGGCGTCCAGCTTTCGTTTATAAGCCCTGGTTACTCGGTTGAGTATGACGGTAAAACGTATCGTCTGGGCAACACCAGCCGAATGACATTTTTTGGCTTTTGGTTGTCATTGGAGGCTGATATTGAGGGACAAAAAGGACACAAAATACTGTTGTGCGCGAGCCAGCTGGATCGCACACAAAAATCATGTCTTGCTCTTTTTATCAAGGCTAGCCAAGTGAAACATCCAAACAATGCTAGTTCGCAGGTGTATGAGGTGAAAGAATAGTTGCGCCAGAGTTTTCCTGTAGATCTGGATAATCTAGAGTGTAGTGAAGACCTCGGCTTTCTTTACGCTGCATAGCACTGTTGATGATAAGCTCTGCTACTTGAACAAGGTTTCGCAATTCTAACAAGTTGTTACTCACTCTAAAGTGGCGATAATAGTCATCTATTTCGCGCTGCAATAATTCAACGCGATGCAATGCTCTTTCTAGGCGTTTTGTGGTGCGGACAATGCCTACGTAATCCCACATAAACAGACGTAATTCGTGCCAGTTATGCTGAATAACCACTTCTTCATCCGAGTCAGTAACGCGACTTTCGTCCCACTTAGGGAGTTTAATGTATTTGTGCGGTGCTTTAAGTGAAGTGGTTATATCTGTGGCTGCTGCTCGTGCGAATACCAAGCATTCTAATAACGAGTTACTGGCCATACGGTTAGCACCATGCAGCCCGGTATAGGCTACTTCACCAATAGCATACAAGTTCTCAACATCGGTGCGGCCATGTTTATCAATCATAACACCACCGCACGTGTAGTGCGCCGCTGGCACTACAGGAATAGGTTGGCGTGTCATGTCGATACCTAGCGATTTAGTCTTTTGATAAATTGTTGGGAAATGTTGCTTGATGAAGTCTGCCGACTTATGGCTGATGTCAAGGTACATGCAGTCAGCGCCAAGGCGTTTCATTTCATAATCAATGGCACGAGCAACAATATCTCGTGGTGCTAATTCGGCACGTTCATCAAATTCAGGCATGAAGCGGCTGCCATTTGGTCGGCGTAAAATCGCTCCTTCACCACGCAAGGCTTCGGTGAGCAAAAATGTTCCTGCTTCTGGGTGGAATAAGCAAGTGGGGTGAAATTGATTAAATTCCATGTTCGCTACGCGACAGCCAGCACGCCAGGCCATTGCAATACCGTCGCCGCTTGCTACATCGGGGTTTGACGTATATTGGTAAACTTTAGACGCTCCACCTGTGGCCAAAATTGTTTTGCGTGCGTGGATACTTTCAACTTTCTCACTGTTTCGGTTCCATATATAAGCGCCGACACAGTTGTTTTTACCATTACTGTCATGCTGGTTTATTAAGTCGATTGCATTATAGCGCTCAAACACGCGAATACGGTTATGCTGGTTAATTCGATCGACAAGTGTTTCTTGGACCGCTTGCCCTGTGGCATCTGCAGCGTGGAGGATACGGCGATGAGAGTGGCCACCTTCACGTGTTAAATGGTATTTTTCGTCACCGTTATCACTCTCTTCTTTATCGAATACAACCCCCTGTTTGATTAACCACTCTAGGCAGGCTTTGGCGTTTTCAGCCGTGAAACGCACCATCTCTTCATCACAAATTCCGGCGCCGGCAATAAGTGTGTCGTCAACGTGGGAGTCTACACTGTCATTTTCGTCAAACACTGCTGCGATACCGCCTTGCGCGTAAAATGTAGACCCTTCGTTAATTGGCCCTTTACTAAGAACAATCACATCTGCTGTTTGTGCTAAATGCAGAGCAAGTGTTAAACCTGCCGCACCGCTACCAATAATCAGCACGTCACAATTATGTTGTTTACTCATAAAAAGCCTTAGAAGTTTGCATGTTACGCCCAGAATACGTGTATTTCAGCGCGATTTTAGGTTACTCTTACTAGCAGCGAATTTTAGCGTTTTATTCACATTGGGCATAGCCAAAATAAGGCTATTAGCAAATAAATAACGAAATTTTTTATATTTTTTCGAACTTTCTCGCATACCTGTAGTCATAACAGTTGCGTTTGTCTTGAGCCAGATGTAAGAAAAAGAAGTTTTTGTAGGAGAATGTGGCTCACATGAGCGAACAGAATATCGACCAGGAATTGGTTGAGAAAGTACAACGGGGAGATAAGGGCGCCTACAACTTACTGGTAAAAAAATACCAAGTTAAAGTATCAAGTTTGGTGTCTCGCTATGTGAAAAACCAAGCTGATGTCCCTGATATCGTGCAAGAAGCGTTTATTAAAGCGTATCGCGCATTGCCTAATTTTAGAGGCGAAAGTGCTTTTTACACGTGGCTATACCGAATAGCAGTCAACTGTGCAAAGAACCATATGGTAGCGGGCAGCCGCAAGCCGCCTGGATCAGATGTTGACGTTGATGAAGCAGAATTTTATGAAGGTGGTGACGCACTGCGAGAAAATGCTTCTCCAGAGCGAGTATTACTCTCAGATGAAATAAAACGTGTGGTATTTGAAACCATGGAACAATTGCCCGAAGATTTACGCCTAGCGATTAATTTTAGGGAAATTGAAGGGTTAAGTTACGAAGAAATTGCCACCATTATGGATTGCCCAGTGGGTACCGTTCGTTCGCGCATATTCCGTGCGAGGGATGCGATAGATAAAAAAATAAGCCCGTTACTACAGCGCTAAAAGGTTATATTTATGAGTGAAAATAAGTTTGAAACCGTCTCAGTTGTGATGGATAACAGTCATAAAGGCGATGAAAAACTTGCGAGTATTTTGGAAGATGAGCATCTAGCAGAGCGCTGGGAAAACTACCACCTAATTGGTGATGTGCTGCGTGACGATGTGCCAAAACAACTCGATATCGATTTATCAGAGCGCATTGCAGCCGCCATTCAAGATGAGCCGACTGTACTTGCACCACGCCGACGTAAGTTTATCGATAGTGCAAAAGCGAAAGTGGTTCAACTTGCAAGACCTTTTGGGCAAGTGGCGATAGCAGCATCAGCTGCGGGCCTGATGATTATTGGCGTTCAAACGTCAAATGTAGCGGACACTGAAGCGACGATCCCAAGCCAACAAGTTGTACAAACACGTCCATTTGTAGGGACAGCAGATCCAGTTAGCTTGAATTACCAAACGCCAGATCGTGCTGCGCAAAAACAAGCGTATATTGAACAGCAACGTCGTTTTCAAGCATTGTTGGCTGACCACCAGCAACAAGTTAAACTAAGTGCTGTTACCAAGGCTGAAGAAAATACCGGAAAGGTTGAAGATACCCCTAAATGAAATCAATGAGTAGTTGGTTGTTGCTGTTGAGCGTCAGCTTTTCAGCATCAGCCGTTGAAAGCGACCAAGCTCAATCGTGGCTTAAACGATTATCAGATTCTCTAAATTCCCTCAACTTCAATACATCCTTTGTTGTTGTCAAAAACAACCAAGCTGAGCCATATCACTGGTTTCATGGTATTACTGAAGACAATACTGAAGTTGAAATTCTGTCGTTATTAAACGGCCCACGCAAAGATGTACTCCGAAAAGGTAACACCGTCTCATATATAGAACCTGAGATGCCTCCGTACTCGGTTAATGCAAGCCATATTAGTAGCCCCATACCAGCTATATTCAGCCAAGATGTATCAAAGCTTGTTGAAAACTATGAATTTATTTCAGTGGGTAGAAGTCGTGTTTTAGGTAAGCCAGCACAGCTTGTGCGAATTGTGTCGCGAGATACACATCGATTTGGTCATTGGGTGTGGTTGGACATGGAAACCGGATTACCCCTTAAACTGGCGTTGCTCACGCGACAAGGGCAATTATTAGAGCAAATACAGTTTACCCATTTAGAAATCACAGAAGCGCCTGCCGAAAGCTTACTTCAACTGGCTGACGCTGAGTTACCTCAGGTGTTGGATTTACCTGACAATGAAGCGCAAGAGTTCGCCTGGAAAGTGAACTGGCTACCGTCAGGCTTTAAGCAAGTAAAGTCTAATCGACACCGTATTGCTCATACCAAACAGCCGGTCGAATTTATGCTATTCAATGACGGATTGGTCGATGTGTCGGTTTATGTGAACGCAAGTGCCGAAAAGCAACGTCCTGTTGAATACGTAATGAACGGAGCGACAGTAGTGTTAAACCAAGTTACCAATGGTTTTGAAGTCAGTGTAGTGGGGAAAATTCCATCGACAACAGCCAAAGCTATTGCTGATTCTGTTGCATTTAAGGCTGCAGGAGCGCCATAGTGGACGAAAAAGCTCGAGTAGTCGCTGTCCATAACAGGGCGGTGACTGTTCAAAGTGAAGTTAAGTCGACATGTAGTCAATGCCAGCAAGTGGATAATTGCGGCAGTGGGCAAGTAGCTAAAGCACTACCACATAAAACGCTTTCATTAACGATTGATACTAATGATACTTTCAATGTTGGTGATGAAGTCATTATTTCAATTCCAGAGAATGCAGTGATGAGTATTGCTTGGCAAGTCTATTTCTGGCCTTTGTTTGGTTTGATGGTGTTCGCTGGAATTACTCAATTCGTTACCCAGTCTATTATCCCAGCAGGAGAACTTGCTGTAATGGTTATGGCAGGTGTGGGTGGTTATCTAGGTTTTCGATTCGGTCGCTATCTTATCAACCGAGACGAGACATTGAATCGCGCATTGCAACCTGTCATTAAACAGAAACTTATCTCCGTTGTACCTGCAAATTGACGTTTTATTGCTCGTCGAAGGTCAATATCGCAAGTAAAGATAGCCCCCGCGCTGTAAATTAGCTAAAATCTCGCCATCCCAGAATTTGAACCTTGATTTATTGCATTCCCGTTTATGAAACATATCCGAAATTTTTCCATTATTGCCCACATTGACCACGGTAAATCGACACTTTCCGATCGATTAATCCAACACTGTGGTGGTTTGTCTGATCGTGAGATGGAAGCTCAAGTTTTGGACTCTATGGACCTTGAGCGTGAACGCGGTATTACCATCAAAGCGCAAAGTGTTACCTTAGACTACAAAGCCAAAGATGGTGAAACCTACCAGTTGAACTTCATCGACACGCCGGGTCACGTGGATTTCTCTTATGAGGTATCGCGCTCTCTTGCATCATGTGAAGGCGCTTTATTAGTCGTCGATGCAGGCCAAGGTGTTGAAGCCCAAACGGTAGCGAACTGTTATACCGCTATTGAAATGGATTTAGAAGTTCTGCCTATCTTGAATAAGATTGATCT
The DNA here is from genome assembly GCF_042682785.1 of Thalassotalea euphylliae. Lineage (GTDB taxonomy): Bacteria > Pseudomonadota > Gammaproteobacteria > Enterobacterales > Alteromonadaceae > Thalassotalea_F > Thalassotalea_F euphylliae. Next base: position 667,840 of record NZ_JBHUIB010000012.1, read on the forward strand.
ACCGCAGGCTGATCCAGAACGCGTATGTGAAGAAATTGAAGACATCATTGGCATCGATGCCACAGGTGCGGTGCCATGTTCGGCCAAAACGGGTATTGGCATTGAAGATGTGTTAGAGACGATCGTGCACAATATTCCCGCGCCAGAGGGTGATCCAGATGCAAACCTTCAAGCCTTAATTATCGACTCTTGGTTCGATAATTACCAAGGTGTTGTTTCACTTGTCCGTGTCATGAATGGTGAAGTGAAAAAAGGCGATAAAATGTTGGTAATGTCGACAGGGCAAACACACATTATCGATAAAGTGGGTATTTTTACTCCTAAACAAACAGAAACGGATATCTTGCGCACAGGTGAAGTGGGCTTCATCATCGCTGGTATTAAAGAAATTCACGGTGCACCGGTGGGTGATACGATCACTATCCACAAGAAAGAAGCGGATGCACCGCTAGCTGGTTTTAAAAAGGCACAACCACAAGTATACGCGGGTATTTTCCCAATCAGCTCAGATGATTATGAAAATTTCCGTGATGCGCTGAATAAGTTGAGCCTTAATGATGCGTCTTTGTTTTTTGAACCAGAAAACTCTTCTGCACTAGGTTTTGGTTTCCGTGTTGGCTTCTTAGGGATGTTGCACATGGAAATTATTCAAGAGCGTTTGGCGCGTGAATATGACCTTGATTTGATCACTACAGCGCCTACCGTAAATTACGAAGTTGAAACGACGAAAGGACAAGTGCTTTCGGTAGATAACCCTGCCGATTTGCCACCGGTAAACGAGATTGCGGAAATTCGTGAGCCAATCGTACAAGCAAACATTCTTGTTCCACAAGAACACCTAGGTAATGTTATTACACTCTGTATTGAAAAGCGTGGTGTTCAAAAAGATATTCTTTACCATGGCAACCAAGTTGCGGTGACATACGAGCTGCCAATGGCAGAGGTTGTGATGGATTTCTTCGATAAATTGAAGTCGACAAGTCGCGGCTATGCCTCTTTGGATTACCATTTTATACGTTTTGAAGCGTCTGACATGGTAAGAGCCGATGTTATGATCAACGGTGATCGAGTTGATGCATTAGCGATGATTACTCACCGCTCGAACTCTGTAGCGCGTGGTCGCATGCTTGTAGAGAAACTTCGAGAACTTATACACCGTCAAATGTTTGATATTGCTATTCAAGCGGCAATCGGCAACAACATTATTGCCAGAACAACCGTTAAGCAATTACGTAAAAACGTAACTGCTAAATGTTACGGTGGTGATGTTAGCCGTAAGAAGAAGCTATTGCAGAAACAGAAAGAAGGTAAAAAACGTATGAAGCAAGTTGGCAATGTGGAAGTGCCACAAGAAGCGTTTTTAGCTGTATTGAAATTAGAGAACTAGGGTTTCCATGGCTGTTTATTTTTCAATTTTTTTGGTGATTGTTACCTTCGTAACAGGGATTGTATGGGTAGCTGATAAATTTTATCTGGCGCCTCAACGAAAATTAAAGCTTGAAGCGGCAATTGCCGACAGTGCTGAAGACTTGTCAGATAAAGAAAAGTCAAAAATTGAAGAGCCGTCTGCATTGGTGGATACAGCGGTACAAATTTTCCCTGTTATCGCTTTTGTGTTGGTACTGCGTTCATTTTTGTACGAACCATTTCAAATACCGTCAGGCTCTATGATGCCAACTCTGTTGGACGGTGATTTTATTCTTGTGAACAAGTTTAATTATGGTTTGAAAGATCCTGTTGCCCGCAATAAATTTTGGGAAAACGGTCTGCCTGAGCGTGGTGACATCGTTGTATTCAAATACCCAGTAGATCCAAACATTGACTACATTAAACGTGTTATTGGCTTACCAGGTGATCGTGTCATTTACCGTAATAAATCCTTATACATTAAACCCGTATGTACACCAGAACATGAGACGTGCCCTGAATTCGAACAAGTCGTTCAAGATTTTGTAGGAACGGGTGAATACAATGATGGTCGCTTTGATTTGAGTCGCTACACGTCGCGCATGCCAAATCAAACTCATGATATTTTGATTAATAACAATACTTTACCTCGTACTCAACATTACTTCCCACAACCGGGTACCGCTCGTGATGAATTTGTTGTTCCAGAAGGACAATATTTTGTGATGGGTGATAACCGCGATAATAGCTTGGATGGTCGATTTTGGGGCTTTGTGCCCGAAGAAAACCTTGTAGGGCAAGCGGTTGCTATTTGGATGAGTTTTGCCTTTGAACGTGGTGAAGACTCGTGGGTACCTGATTGGATGCCAGGTTGGATCCCGTCAAGCGTCCGTTTTTCACGTATAGGTGGTATTGAGTAGTGATACGCAATACTCCCGAAGCGCTACAACGTTTATCGAAGCGCTTAGGCTATACCTTTAAAGATGAATCATTATTGCTGCAAGCATTAACGCACAGAAGCGCTAAAGGTATCCATAACGAACGTTTAGAATTTTTAGGCGACTCTATCTTGGGGTTTGTAATAGCTGAGCGCTTGTTCACACAATTCCCAAAAGAAAGTGAAGGTGATCTAACCAGAATGCGTTCAAGCTTAGTGCGTGGCGTAACACTCGCGCAGATGGCTCGTGATTTTAAGTTAGGCGAACACCTTATTTTGGGGCCAGGTGAAAAGAAAAGCGGCGGTCACCGCAGAGACTCAATTCTAGAAGATGCGGTTGAGGCAATTATTGGTGCGGTATACTTAGATGCAGATATAAATGTCACTAAGCAACTGGTGTTGACATGGTTTGAACCACGATTGGCACAAATCAAGCCAGGTATTGCGCAAAAAGACCCTAAAACGCGTTTGCAAGAGCATTTACAGGCGAGAAAAATACCGCTGCCTCAATATGAAGTGGTAGATATTAAAGGCCAGTCTCATAATCAGGAATTTACCGTCAAGTGTACAACAGAGATTACTGATAAAGAAATTATTACCAAAGGCACAAGTAGACGAAAAGCAGAGCAAGCAGCGGCTGAAAAAGTATTGGAGATTATTAACAATGGCAGCAAATAATACACATTGTGGACTCGTCGCTATTGTTGGACGTCCAAACGTTGGCAAATCGACGCTACTGAATGCCTTACTTGGCCAAAAAGTTAGTATTACATCACGTAAACCTCAAACCACAAGACATCGTATCCTTGGCATTCTTACAGAAGAAAATCATCAAGCCATTCTTGTCGACACGCCAGGTCTTCACTCTGAAGAAAAACGTGCGATTAACCGTTTGATGAATAGGGCCGCCAGTAGCTCTATTTCTGAAGTGGAACTGATCGTTTTTCTGGTCGAGGGAACGCATTGGACAAAAGACGACGAACTTGTTTTGACTAAGGTAAAGCAAGCGGGCGTGCCTTGTATTCTTGCTATCAACAAAATTGATAATGTGCAGGACAAAGAAGCGTTATTACCACATCTACAAAAGCTAGGTGAGATGCATGATTTCAAAGAAATTATGCCAATTTCAGCGTCAAAAGGTGACAACGTTGAAAAGATAAAACAGCTCTGTTTTGACGCGCTGCCTGAGAGTGAATTTTGGTTTCCTGAAGACTACATTACAGACCGCTCAAGCCGCTTTATGGCGTCAGAAATCATCCGTGAAAAGTTAATGCGCTTTACAGGTGATGAATTGCCTTATTCCACTACCGTAGAAATAGAACAGTTCAAACAAGATCACAAAGGCGTGTTGCACATTAATGCGCTGGTATTGGTTGAAAGAAATAGTCAAAAACGCATGATTATCGGCAACAAAGGCGAGAAGATGAAAGTCATCGGGCAAGAAGCTCGCCGAGACATGCAAGCGTTGTTTGGACAACAGGTATTTTTGGAAACATGGGTTAAAGTAAAAACTGGCTGGGCAGATGATGAACGTGCATTGCGAAGCTTAGGCTATGGTGACGACTACTCTGGTTAAAAGAGACATCTAGTTGGCGACAGAGCAGCAAAACGCGTTTGTTCTACATACGCGTCCCTACCAAGAGAACAAGCTACTTGTTGAGTTGCTCACCGAGTTTGATGGAAAAATTGCCGCAGTCACCTACGCAACGCAAAGCAAAATAAATAATAAAAAAGCGTTGTTGCAGCCTTTTACACCACTGATTATTGAATTCAGCGGGCGAAGTAACCTTAAAAAATTGCATCAAGTTGAAGCTGCTGGCAAATCCTCTATGTTAAGTGGCACTCCTCTTTACTGCGGCTTCTATATGAATGAACTTTTGGTCCGTTTATTACCCGAACATATTCCCTGTGATAGCTTGTACCAACACTATGTAAAAGCACTTATTAGCATTACGGATAATCGCCCTTTAGAGGCTATTCTTCGCAGGTTTGAACTTACCTTGCTTGATGAATTGGGGCTAGCTCTGGACTTTACTCCAGCATTTACATCACAAAGTTCGCATTTAAGTTTCAGTAGCGAACACGGGTTTATTGAACCTATAGAGGGGTTACAACAGTATTTTCGACCGCATTTACAGGCTATTGCAGAACAAGAGCTAATTTCAGCGGATGTACTTGCTACTTGTAAGCTTCTGATGCGTAATATATTGAATCAATTGCTCGGTCACAGACCGTTAAATAGCAGAAAGCTTTTTGAGAAAAGAGAATAAATATGAAAGATATTTTATTGGGTGTTAATGTCGATCACATTGCTACCTTGAGACAAGCTCGGGGAACTACTTATCCAGACCCTGTTCATGCTGCTAGTGTATGTGAACATGCGGGTGCAGACGGCATTACTATTCATCTCCGTGAAGACCGACGTCATATTCAAGATCGTGATGTACACGTGATGAAAGAGACTTTGCAAACGCGTATGAATTTGGAAATGGCAGTTACCGAAGAAATGATTGCGATTGCCAAAGATGTCAAGCCTGTGTTTGTTTGTTTAGTACCTGAAAAACGCGAAGAGTTAACAACAGAAGGCGGATTGGATGTAGCTGGTCAGCTTGATAAAGTGACTGCTGCAGTAAAAGAACTCGCTGACGCGGGCATTTTAGTGAGTCTTTTTATTGATGCCGATACAAAACAAATTGATGCAGCGAAAGCGACTGGAGCACCGTTTATCGAAATTCATACTGGTCATTATGCGGATGAAACTAATGAAGAAGCGCAACTAGCAGAGCTCAATCGATTGGCTAAAGGCATCGAATATGCCGATAGTATTGGTTTGAAAGTGAATGCTGGTCATGGACTGAATTACCACAATGTGAAGCCTATCGCTGCCATTCCTCAGTTAATCGAGTTAAATATTGGCCACGCTATTATCGCAAGAGCTGCTATTGATGGATTGGAAAAGGCAACTCGTGATATGAAACGTTTGATGCTTGAGGCAAGAGCGTAATGTCAGTCGTTGGCGTTGGTACCGATATTGTAGAAGTTGGCCGGATTGCTTCAATGGCAGAAGCGGCTAAACAACGACTAGCAAAACGCGTGCTAACGCCAGAGGAGTTGGCTGTGTTTGCTGAACATCCTCAAGCCGATAGTTATTTAGCAAAGCGCTGGGCTGCTAAAGAGGCAGCCTCTAAAGCGTTAGGTACAGGGATAGCTGACAGTGTTTCCTTTCAACATTTTCATATAACGAATACCGACATGGGCGCGCCAATTATTGACCTATCGGACCGGGCGCTCGAGTTGGCGCACCGACTAGGTGCCAACTCATGGCATATTTCAATTTCTGATGAAAAGCACTATGCGCTTGCCTTTGTGGTCCTATCCAAATAAAGTACGATTTGATAAAGCTTGGACTATACTTAAGAATGAGCCGCATTATTTGTAGTGAAGGGAAGTAGTTATGCAACCGGAGAATAAGCCACTAATCGAACGAAGAGGGGAGCCGCCAGAACATTCTATTTGGTGGGATCGATTAACGCTAGCACAGAAATTTTCAGCGAGTAGTTTAGGAAAGTTTGGCTATGAGTTGCAGTTTATACGTAACGAGAACAGTAAAAGTTACGCGGTCTTGGTATGCAATGGTGGTATTGCGGTTATCGCTGAAGATGGTGAAATAAACACTTCACCAAGTATTCAGCTGCGAAGATAGCGTTACACAACGAACTTTTATAGTTAGTGAACATTGTATTCACTAGCTTTCTGTCATTTCTTCTATATTTTTAAGCACACTTGGTGCTTCCATAAGCACTCGGTCTATGTGCTCAAAAAATTCAAAAAACTCTGGTTCTAAGTCGTCTAGCGATTGTCCTTGCTTGAGTGCGGTTTCGATTTGTTGCGTAATTTTCCCCAGTGCCGGCACGCCTGTATAACAGCATGCGCCATTTAATTTGTGCACAAGTACTTTTACTTGCTCTACATCTTGGCAGATAATCGCTTCGTCTATATGGGTACGCGTTTCAGGTAAACTTCCTATCAGGCCACTCAACATGTCTTTTGCAAGATGTACTTTATTGCCTGTTCGAGACAATGCTAAGTCCCAATCAATTGCTTCTGTCGTAATGCTCAATGCGTTGGCGATGTTATCAAGTTGCTCAGGTAAGCTTGGCGCATTCAATAGCTCTAGATCACAGTATTCATATAGCGTGTGTTTTAGCATTGATTCGTCGATAGGTTTGGTCATATAAGAACTAAAACCCTCGACTAGCAACTTCTCTTTTTCACCGGTTAATGCGTGGGCAGTCACAGCGATGATGGGGGTTTGATCGTTAAACGTATTTAACTTAATTTTCTTTAAGGCTGTCACCCCGTCCATGACTGGCATTTGTATATCCATAAAAATCATTGCGAATTTTTCACTTTTGCATAACTCAAATGCTTCTTCGCCGTTGGTCGCCGTGGTCACCTCTTGAACTTGCTCACTAAGTAAGGCTTCTATTAGTTTTAAGTTAGCCTCGTTGTCGTCAACCGCAAGCACCTTAATAGGCACCACTTGGCCTGGTTGCTGCTGGATAGTCAAAGGATCTAAATTGTCGGCCGGTAATAATGCTTTAGCCAAGCGAGTAGGGGTAAGTGGCTTACTCAAACATGACGTTGCCCCGCTACTAATTAACACTTCTTGTAAGTTAGGTGAGTTACTGTTTATTGCTAAGTGAATGGAGCCAATATTTTCTTTTAGCGATACAATCAATGTTTTTAAATCTGGTAGTGCCGTCGGGGTTACTTCATGACTGATAAGCGCGAAATCATAAGGTTGTTTTTCATTGATGATTGTGTTGAGTTCATCAATAGTTTCTACCGGCATTACCGTCATCCCCCAACTAGATAACGTATCGCCCAGTGCTAAACGGCCATGGTTATGAGGCTCAAAGTACAAGATGGACTTTTGCATCAAACCATCAACGTGAAGCTCTTGTGCAAATGACATCTGGTTAACTTCACAGTCGAAGGTAAACCAGAAGGTGGAACCTCTTCGCTCTTCTGAGACAAAGCCAATGTCACCTTTCATCTCTCGTGCTAACCGTTGCGATATTACAAGTCCTAAGCCTGTGCCTCCGTATAAGCGAGTAACGCTCTTATCAGCTTGGCCGAAGGCTTCGAATATGGTTTTCTGTTGCTCCATATTCATACCAATACCAGTATCGGTCACACTTATTTTAAGTAGAGCACGATTGTTAGAGACATTTTCAGCTTCAACATCAATACAAACAGAGCCCTTTTCTGTGAACTTAATGGCGTTATTCGCTAAGTTGATCAGTATTTGCTTGATACGCATAGCATCGCCAATAAGCGAGTCAGGTAGCTGTGAAGCGATGCGTAATGACAGCTCGATATTTTTCTTATGAGCACTCGGTGCGAGCAGAGTTAGGGTTTCTTCTATTGATTCACGTAAAGCAAAAGGAATACTCTCAATGACCATTTTTCCTGCATCAAGCTTCGAGAAATCGAGAATGTCATTGATGATGGCGAGTAAGTTGTTTGCGCTTCGTTCTATCGTTTGCAGATAGTCGCGTTGTGTTTCCGAAAGTGGAGTTTTCAAGACTTGTCTAGTAAAACCGATAACGCCGTTAAGCGGTGTGCGAAGTTCATGACTCATGTTAGCTAAAAATTCAGATTTGACCTTGTTGGCGTCTTGCGCTTTGCGCTTTGCCATATCAAGTTCAACGTTTTGAATCTCAAACTGCTCTAAGCTTTCTCTCAAATCTACCGTTGCTTGGTCGATACTGCGCTGCATTTCATCATGATAATCACCTAGGCTTTGTGCCATGGCATTAATACCATTTTTAAGAAAATTAAGTTCACCAATAAGTTGGCCACTAACACGACTCTCTAGTTTACCTTCTCGTATCCTATCTACCGCTTGTACCATTGAACTGACAGGGCGTGTCACATTTTTAATCAGCCTAAAGGTAAAGAGCGCGCTGATGATTGAGCCGAGAATAACAATGGATAGTGCAATAATAATTTGGCTTTGTTGTTGAAATTGAAGTTTATTTCGGTCTATCTGGATACTGATGTAGCCCAAAGCATTTTCATAGATGCTAGTAGGTGTGAGTTGTCGAGATTCGTTAAGTATTGGGGTACGGAATATTGAAAAATTTGGAATATGTTCGACAACTGTTTTATTCGGTATTGACTCTCCGGGCTTTAAGCGCATAACACTCGTATCACCATGGTAGGCGCTTGTGACAAAAATTTGGTTGTCTGCAGTGAACACCGTAATGTTTTTTACAATGTCTGAATGATTTCGGTGGGCAGTACCAATAAGCCTACGAAGTAATTCTCGGTTTTTGGTTTCAATTGGCTCAACGCCAACAATAGCGATAGGTTCAAGAATACTCTGAGCACGCAGGCTTAAGTAGTTATCCAGTTCAACATAACGGTTATATGAGAAGTAGCTGCCTATGGTTAAACCGATGATAGTTGTCGGCACAATAGTCAATAAAACTACCCAGTCTTTAAGACTTATTTTATGCATGTTTGTCTGGAACTTAGTGTAAAATCTACCTTGATAAATCTATCATGTCACAACAGCACCCAAATTTACAGGTACTGACAAGTTTTAGGGCACAGCTTTCATGGCGAAAATTTTCAAACCAGCAAAATCTCTCTCTTTGGTTGGCAAATCAATTGATGTTGTCATAGAGCGGCTTGATATTAATGGCATTGGCGTAGGCAAATTTAAAAATAAGTCTGTTTTTGTGAGCAATGCATTGGTTGGAGAAAAAGTACAGGCTAAAGTGACCGAACAAACGAGCAAGTTTATTAAAGCAAAACCGTTAAAAATATCCCAAGTATCTGAAAAGAGAATCACGCCCAAATGTCGCTTTTTTTTGCAGTGTGGGGGATGTGACTTACAGCACATAAGCGCCGAAGAACAGTTGAGCTTTAAACAAGGTAAAGTTTCCGAGTTGCTGTCTCGTGTGGGGCTCAGTCAATTACCGTGGCAAAAAACAGTTGTTGAGTCACCTTGGTCATATAGACGAAAAGCCCGAATCGGTGTTCAGTACAACAAGCTTGGAGAGCCAACTGTCGGCTTTCGTCAAACCGGAACAAATAACCTAACCCCGATTAGTTATTGTGAAGTGCTTCTACCAGAACTCGCTGATGTTTTTCCAAAGTTAAAACAGACAATAGAGCTGATTAATCAACCCAAAAGTATTGGGCATATTGAGGTGTTGTTTGAATCACAAGTTTTTATTATCGTCAGACAACTTCATAAACTATCCGATGTAACCAAACATACTTGGTTGTCTGCTGCACAAGAAAATAGTTGGCATGTTGCTATCGATGATGGGAAGTCAGTTGTGCCGCTTACTCCCAGCTTTCCTCGTTTAAGGTATTCACTTGAGGAAATTAATATTGCATATAGCAGTGATGATTTTATTCAGGTAAACCATGCCGTTAATACACGTATGGTAGAGCAAGCATGTGAATGGTTAGCACTTAACAGCGAAGATATGGTTTTGGATTTATTTTGTGGTCTAGGAAACTTTTCTTTGAGCATGGCGAAGCGTGCAAAGCAGGTTGTTGGTGTAGAGGGTGTTCAGGCGATGGTCGATAAAGCTGGCAAAAACTCGATAGCCAATAACATAGAAAATTGCGACTTTTATCAGCTTGATTTGAATAACGCATGGAACGAACAACCTTGGGCGAATAAAGCGTTTAATAAAGTATTGTTAGACCCAGCTAGAGCTGGCGCATTTGAAGCTTGCCAGCAGCTTGCAAAGTTCTCTGCAGATAAAATTCTCTATGTCAGCTGTGACCCAACTTCACTTGCAAAAGACAGTACTGTGTTGATCGAAAATGGCTACAAAATTGTAAAAATAGGTTTGATTGATATGTTTGCGCAGACAAAGCATGTCGAAACTATGGTATTGTTTGAGCGTAATTAGATATACCGCTAACCAGTTTTATATTTTCAGGGACTTTCATGGTTTCAGTTCGTAAATCTCACCAAATGTCGACAACAAGTTTTGAGCAATGGCTTACTTCATTAGAGATTAATGAAGCCAAATCAGTGGCTTTGCAGTCACTATGGCAAAGCGTTAAAGACAAATTTAACGAAGACAGTGATGACCAAATAAAGTCCCTTGAAATGGTCGAAATCTTAGCAGAGTTAAATTTAGATAAAGACTCTTTATGCGCCGCTTTTCTTGTGCCTCTTGTCGATAATCAGCAGTTGGACCTAGAAACGATAAAAGAGCAGTTCGGACAACACATTTTTTTGCTTTGCAAAGGTGTAAAGCAAATGCAAGCAATACGATCTTTACAGCCTTCGCAAACGAACAAGGTCGCTGCCAATCAAGTTGATAACATTCGTAAAATGCTCCTTGCTATGGTTGAGGACGTGCGTGCTGTTGTTATCAAGCTAGCGGAGCGCTTATGTTACCTGCGACTAGTTAAAAATGCTGATGAAGACATCAGGGTCATTGCTGCCAAGGAAACAACTACCATTTATGCACCTCTAGCTAACCGTTTAGGGATAGGACAGCTGAAATGGGAGTTAGAAGACATAGCCTTCCGTTATTTGCATCCAGACACCTATAAGAAAATTGCCAAATGGCTAGATGGGAAAAGGCTCGATCGTGAACGGTACATGAAGGATTTTGTAGACGCACTGCAAAACCAGTTAACGTCAATGAGCGTCAAGGGCACAGTTTATGGTCGGCCTAAACACATTTTCAGTATTTGGAAGAAAATGCAGAAAAAATCCTTAGATTTTGAGCAGTTATTTGATGTGCGTGCTGTACGCGTAATTGTTGATGAACTGCAGGATTGTTATGCCGCACTGGGCGTTGTGCACACCAACTGGAAGCATTTACCCAGTGAGTTTGATGATTACGTAGCAACACCTAAGCCTAATGGCTACCAATCTATCCACACAGTAGTGTTAGGGCCAGAGGGTAAAGCGATTGAAATTCAAATTCGCACCGAACAAATGCATCAAGATGCAGAGCTTGGTGTGGCCGCGCATTGGCGTTACAAAGAGGGAAGCGCTCACGGCAAGACTAGCGGTTTTGACGAAAAAATTGAATGGCTGCGTAAAATTCTCCAGTGGCAAGAAGATGTCTCTGAAAGTGGTGAAATGATTGATGAATTACGTAGCCAAGTATTCGAAGATCGTATTTACGCATTCACGCCAAATGGTGATGTCATTGACTTACCTGTTGGCTCAACCCCCTTAGATTTTGCGTACTATATCCACTCAAATGTCGGTCATTGCTGTATAGGAGCGAAAATATCCGGGCGCATTGTGCCGTTTACTTATCAATTACAAACCGGCGATCAAGTAGAAATACTAACCAGTAAGCACCCCAATCCCAGCAGGGATTGGCTAAACCCCAACTTAGGGTATATCTACTCTGCTCGCGCACGCGCAAAAGTTTCACATTTCTTTAAATTACTCGATCGCGATAAGCACATTGAGAACGGAAAAGTAGCGCTAGAGACCGAATTATCGAAACTTACGTTGGAAACTGTTGATTTAAAATTAGTAACTAGTCGATTCAATGTTGGTAACGTTGATGATTTATATGCCGCAATTGGCTCGGGTAATGCACGTTTGCAGCAAGTGGTTAATTTTATCAGCCAGCGTTTTAGCGCTGTTGATCCCGAACCTGATGTTGCACCAGAATCGGTAATCGCAACATCAACACCTAAAAAAGATACGAACAGTGATGGCATAACGGTATCGGGTGTAGGTAATTTAATGACCCATATGGCGAAGTGCTGCCAACCTGTGCCCGGTGATGATGTTTTAGGATTTATTACACAAGGGCGAGGAATCTCTGTACACCGCCGAGATTGCGATAACTTGGCGCATGCGTTAGAGCAGCACCCTGAACGTGAGATCGAAGTGCAATGGGGTGAGCAACAACAAAAAAGCTACCAAGCTACTTTACAAGTTACTGCAAGCGATCGTCATGGTTTGCTTCGTGATATCTCGACAATTATTGCAAACGAGAGAGTGCTCATTGTTGGAATGGCAAGCCATTCAGATAAATTCAAACAAAGTACACGCATGACGTTTACGATTGAAATTGCCAATAGTGACATGCTTAATAGAATCGTCGTAAAGCTGCGCCAGCTAGACGATATTATCGACGTTAAACGACTTTCACATTAGATAACAAAATTAGGAAAATAGATGTTAGACGCTAAACCTTCGATGGATAAGCTTCGATGGATTCTGTCGCAATTACGCGATCCTGAAACTGGTTGCCCTTGGGATATTAAGCAAGATTTTGCATCTATCGTGCCGCATACCATAGAAGAGGCTTACGAAGTCGCACAAGCAATTGCTGATCAAGACTATTCCGAACTTGAAAAAGAACTTGGTGATTTACTGTTTCAAGTGGTTTTTTATAGTCAACTTGGACAAGAGGAAAAGCGATTCGACTTTGATTCTGTTGTTGCGGCTATTTGTGAGAAGCTCATTAGACGCCACCCTCATGTTTTTGGCGGTTCCAACCTCACAACGGATGCCGACATAAAAGCAAACTGGGAAAATGAAAAGGCAAAGGAGCGTCAAGCGAAGAACAATGATGCGCCAATCAGCATTCTTGCAGATATCCCGCAGGCACTACCTGCATTGTCTAGAGCAAACAAGATCCAAAAGCGTTGCGCACATGTCGGTTTTGATTGGGACAATATCAATCAGTGCTTTGAAAAAGTTGAAGAAGAAGTTAGCGAAGTAAAAGCTGAATTGGCAGGCAATAGTCAGCATTTAGCAGAGGAACTTGGTGATTTATTATTTGCTGTTGTCAATGTCTGTCGTCACGCAAAATACGATCCTGAAGCGTTATTACGAGACGCCAATGAAAAGTTTGCCAAACGTTTCAACCATGTGGAATCACAAGTGGCTGAGTCTGGGAAAGCGTTTGAAAAACACGGCCTAGATGAACTAGAGCAATTGTGGCAAGTTGCTAAGCGCGAGACGAAAGCACATCGCTAATGTTTTTGTATAAGCTTGCGGGATTGTTTTTTGTTGGGCTAGCTGCTTTAGGGGCTGTTCTACCAGTATTACCCACTACGCCATTTTTGCTGGTTGCTGCCGCTTGTTTTGCCAAGTCCTCTCCTTATCTATACCAGAAGCTACTCGATAATAGAGTATTTGGGCCATTAATTAGAGACTGGCAAGAATACAAGGCCATACCAAAGCGTGGAAAAGTTATCGCGTTGATGTCTATTGTGTTAGCCGTTTCTTGGTCTTGCTATGTGCTAAACAGTTGGTACTGGCAATTGCTAGTTGTGGCGTTGGTAACGCCTTCTGCTATCTTCATTTACCGACTACCTTTGTCAGAAGATAAAATCAAAGAGCATAAAAAAAGCGAGTCTTAGACTCGCTTTTTTTATGCCTTTTAATACGCTATTCGGTAATTTCTTTGTCTAATTCAATATCAATCAGCTGGTCCTCTTTTGCGACAACAATAGCGTCTCGACCATTTTCTTTTGCACGATAAAGCGCCTTGTCTGCAGCGTTAAATACGTCAGTACTGTTACTCACTTTTTCAGTAAAGGCGGATAAGCCAAACGAACAGGTAATTTTTAGTACCTTGTTTTTCTTGCGCATCTCAAACTTCAAGCTGTTAACGACTTCACGGATTTTTTTCGCAATTTGAACCGTTTTTGAAAGTTCGGTGTTTGGCAAAATAATCACAAACTCTTCACCGCCATAACGGGCAACATAATCAGTTGTTCTAACATTCTTACGCAATGTTTGACCGAGCACTTTTAATACTTGGTCACCTATACTGTGACCATAGTTGTCGTTGATACTCTTGAAGTGATCAACGTCAATAACAAGTAATGCCAACGGTTGCTTTGCGGCCTGCCAATCTTTACGTTCTTTGTTGATACGGAGTACGTAACCTTTGCGGTTACCAACAGTAGTAAGTTCGTCAATAAGGCTAACTTCTTCTGCGACGTTTAACTTTTTCTCGAGTTTGTCGACGAAGTTAGATGTGTTTTCAATTTTTAATGACAACTCACGAATCGTGTTTTCATTGTTTAGATTGATTTCGCTTTGTCGCTTGGCGTAATCATTCATGATATCTGACAGCAAGTTAACACTGTCTTTGATGTGCCTTTGCATACCTTCTATGGTATCAATCGCACGGGCTTTGACTTCCATATTCTTCAGTTCCGTTACCATGTGATTAGTAACGTTTTGCCCGTCTTCTTTGCTTGATTCTACAACCCGTTGAATTACCGTCGTACGGTTAAATGCATCCACCAAATTTGCGTGAATATCGTTTAGCATTTCTTCAGCTGCACAACGTTCTTGTTGAATCAACAATGTAAGGTATGTTGTGGTGCGTTCCAGTAAATTTATTGCTTTAAAGAAGCTGCCTTTGCCGTCTTTGACTTGTGAAGCTTCATGCAGTACGCCGGATATGAACTTATCATTGGGGTACGTCTTGGCAAGTTGTTTAGAAACAATTACCACATCCTTAATGAGCTTTTTACTCGCCAAATGAATATCGGCGGCAACTACACCAGTTTCCTCACTTGTGACTTCTCCGTCAGTGACAACGATACTCGAAGACTCACGAATATTAGCGAGATCACTAGCAAAATATTCAAGTGCTTTGCCAGCCACGGCTAATAGGGTATGTGGTGGTTGGTGAAGCGATACCTCAGATAAAATGTCTTCTATTTTTTCAAGTTGATTAGTTGATAAGTTCTTACTAGACGCTTTTTTTAGCTGTGCTTTGAACGTATTGAGATCTTTCTTTTGATTTTGAAAGTCGACATTGTCGAAGTTTTTCTTCATTTTTGCGTACTGTTCAACCAGTGACGCAAAGGTAAACATCGCCTCGTTAGACTTGAGTGCTTCTTTGATATTGGTTACTTGGACACCAAGAGGACCACTGTTAGGAGCACTTTCAAGAAAGTGTTTTAAAGCGCGCTTTAACTCTGTATTCGTGCGTTTGAGAGTATTGATGTCTTGACTACTTAATTCCGAATTCATCAACTAATTACCGAAAGCTATGATATATCGACCAGAAAAATGCCCCATAGTGGGATACTCATTCCATTGAGATTCTTATAAGGATAGCAAGTTTAAACCAGAAACCTAGTAAAAGACTAGTTTGATAATGCTCGTTGGACCAATTTTCCTAAGTGTTCAGGCAACGTAAAAGCGAGTGCTATGTTTTGCGCATGTGATGACATTTTTTTCCATGTTTTTTTAACAATACTGACAACTTTGTCATCTTCGTGTTTGGCGGCAAAGGGAGCAAAGTAGTACATAAGGAAAACTAAACAAGCGACGTCTTCAAGTGTTTGACTGTCTTCATTCGATTTTAGTCTTTCTTTCCGAATGATAGCAGCGGTGCGATTTGCTTCCTCCTCGCTGTAGCCATTTTCCAGCATCAACTGTGACGCTAATTCTGCATGCATGACGCCCAGTGCTTTTCGCCAATCCAGATACCCTTTCTTACTTTCGGGATATTCACCGCGAGCTATTGACCAGCGTTTAATATGTTGGGCTCGTACAGCGATAGCAACATACTCGTTTGCGTTTGGCCAATATTCGGCAAGACACGCTGACATGCGCTGACCGTAAAGCAGCTCTTTTGCTACGTCTTTTTCACCATCGTGTTCAAGGTTTGGATCTTGCGCATTGATCGCGTCGATTTCAGCAAGTACTTTGTCTAAAGAAGAAGGCATTTTTGTTTCCAAGCGGGTCTTTTAGATTACGATAAATAATACCGCGAGCGAAAGATAAAACCAACGTACTAAAATCAGCTAATTTAAACGTATTTCAACTTGTTGTTGGACAGGCATTTGGGTATAATGCCGCCCCGTCCTGCTATACTTGAAACTTTATTATTTTGCTTTCAAGTTTGGCCATTTTCCAAACTTCCTAAACTTCTGGGTTTAACATGACAACAAGATATATTTTTGTGACGGGCGGTGTTGTTTCGTCGCTTGGAAAAGGTATTGCTGCAGCTTCATTAGCAGCTATTCTCGAAGCGCGTGGTTTGAAAGTAACCATGCTGAAACTTGATCCTTATATCAACGTTGACCCAGGGACTATGAGTCCTATTCAGCACGGTGAAGTATTCGTGACTGAGGATGGTGCTGAAACGGATCTTGACTTAGGTCACTATGAACGTTTCATTCGTACCAAAATGACGAAGCGCAATAACTTTACAACAGGCCGTATCTACCAAGATATTTTGGCGCGTGAACGTAAAGGTGAATTCTTAGGCGCAACTATTCAAGTTATTCCACATATTACTAACGACATTAAGCGTCGTGTAATTGAAGGTGCTGAAGGCTACGATGTAGCAATGGTTGAGATCGGTGGTACCGTGGGTGATATTGAGTCACAGCCATTCTTAGAAGCAATTCGTCAATTAGGTGTTGAACTTGGCCGTGATCGCGCAATGTTCATGCACTTAACGTTAGTGCCTTATTTAGCTGCAAGTGGCGAAATTAAAACTAAGCCAACGCAGCACTCGGTAAAAGAGTTACGCTCTATCGGTATCTTCCCTGACATTCTTGTTTGTCGCTCAGAAGATGTTATTCCAGCAAATGAACGCGCAAAAATAGCGTTATTCTGCAATGTTGAAGAGCGTGCGGTAGTGTCAATGCGAGATGTTGATTCTATCTATAAAATTCCTGCGTTGCTCAAATCACAAGGTACCGATGAACTTGTTGCTAAACGCTTTGGGTTAGACATCCCAGAAGCTGACTTAAGTGAGTGGGAACAAGTTCTTTATAAAGAAGCCAACCCGAAAGATGAAATTGTCGTCGGTATGGTAGGCAA
The DNA here is from genome assembly GCF_042682785.1 of Thalassotalea euphylliae. Lineage (GTDB taxonomy): Bacteria > Pseudomonadota > Gammaproteobacteria > Enterobacterales > Alteromonadaceae > Thalassotalea_F > Thalassotalea_F euphylliae. Next base: position 685,017 of record NZ_JBHUIB010000012.1, read on the forward strand.
ATATATTGAATTACCTGATGCTTACAAATCAGTGAATGAAGCGTTGAAACATGCGGGTTTGCAAAACCAAGTCACGGTTAAAATCAAGTATGTAGACTCACAAGCCCTTGAAGTGAAAGGCGTTGAGATGTTGAAAGACTTGGATGCTATCTTGGTTCCAGGTGGTTTTGGTGAGCGTGGTGTTGAAGGTAAAATTATCGCAGCACAATATGCTCGTGAGAATAAAGTACCTTACTTAGGTATCTGCTTAGGTATGCAAGTTGCGCTTATTGAGTATGCACGCAACGTTGCTGGTTTAGAAGGTGCACATTCAACGGAATTCAACCCTGAAACTCCGCACCCTGTGGTCGGTTTAATCAACGAATGGTTAGATGAAGCGGGTCAAGTTGAATACCGAGATAACAACTCAGACCTTGGCGGTACAATGCGTGTTGGCTCGCAATTGTGTCACCTTGTGAAAGGTACCAAGACGTGTGACGTATATGGTAGTGAAACCATTAATGAAAGACACCGTCACCGTTATGAGGTAAATAATAACTACCGAGATCAATTAAGTGACGCTGGCTTAGTGTTCTCAGGTTTGTCTGCGGACAAGAAGTTAGTTGAGGTGATTGAAATACCAGATCACCCATGGTTTGTTGCGGGTCAGTTCCACCCGGAGTTCAATTCAACTCCACGTGATGGTCACCCATTATTTGAAAGTTTTATCGCAGCAGCGTTTACTTTCCACAAGCAACAAGCTTAATAGCATTCTAAAAACCGTAGCCCTGCTACGGTTTTTTAATTTTATATCGTGTGAATTTGGCTCTGAAATAGGGCTTTAGAGGAATAAAAATGTCAAACATTGCAAAAATTATTGCGCGCGAAGTGATGGACTCTCGCGGAAACCCAACAGTAGAAGCAGACGTTTACTTAGAGTCAGGTGCATGGGGCCGCGCGTGTGCGCCTTCTGGTGCATCAACAGGTTCTCGCGAAGCGTTAGAATTGCGTGACGGCGACAAAGCACGTTACCTAGGGAAAGGCGTTTTAAAAGCTGTTGCAGCAGTTAACAACGACATTGCTGGCGCACTTAAAGGTGTTGATGCGTTAGACCAAGCGAAAGTTGACCAAGTGATGATCGATTTAGACGGTACTGAAAACAAAGAAAACTTCGGTGCAAACGCTATCTTAGCCGTTTCTTTAGCGAACGCTAAAGCTGCAGCAATGGACAAGAAAGTTCAATTATTCGAACACATTGCAGACCTTAACGGCACATCAGGTCAGTACTCTTTACCACTACCTATGATGAACATCTTAAACGGTGGTGAGCACGCTGATAACAACGTTGATATCCAAGAATTCATGATCCAGCCAGTTGGTGCGCCAAGCTTCAAAGAAGCATTACGCATGGGTGCTGAAATCTTCCATGCTCTAAAGAAAGTACTTTCGTCAAAAGGTATGAACACTGCAGTTGGTGACGAAGGTGGTTTTGCACCAAACTTAGAATCAAATGCTGATGCATTAGCTGTAATCAAAGAAGCAACAGAAGCGGCTGGTTACGAGTTAGGTAAAGACATCACGTTAGCACTAGACTGTGCTGCTTCTGAGTTCTACAACAAAGAAGAAGGTATTTACGACTTATCAGGTGAAGGTAAGAAGTACACGTCTAACGAATTCTCTGACTTCTTAGCATCGTTATGTGCTGAGTACCCAATTATCTCAATCGAAGATGGTTTAGATGAGTCGGACTGGGGTGGTTTCAAATACCAAACTGACCTAATCGGCGACAAAGTACAAATCGTTGGTGATGACTTATTCGTAACAAACACTAAGATTTTAGCGCGTGGTATTGAGCAAGGTATTGGTAACTCAATCCTTATCAAGTTCAACCAAATCGGTTCTTTAACTGAAACATTAGCAGCAATACGCATGGCGAAAGAAGCAGGTTTCACAGCTGTTATCTCTCACCGTTCAGGTGAAACTGAAGATGCAACAATCGCTGATTTAGCGGTTGGTACAGCGGCAGGTCAAATTAAGACAGGTTCTTTATGTCGTTCAGACCGTGTTTCTAAGTACAACCAACTTCTACGTATTGAAGAGTTCTTAGGTGACAAAGCTATATTCAATGGTCGTTCGGAAGTTAAAGGCCAATAACGACTAAATTATTGCTACTTAACTTGATAGCTTCATCAGCTGTGCTCACCTAGTTTTACTAGGCTCCGCGCAGCTTCTTTGCTCTCAAGCAGATTAGCTTCAATTTATATCGTTATCGAGAAGATAGTATTAATAAAAAAGCCAGCTAATGCTGGCTTTTTTGTTTGTGTGGCTTGGTTAATCAGTTTTATTTAGCTGCTGCTATACATTCCACTTCAACCTTTGCATTCAATGCTAAACCACTGACGGCAAATGCGCTTCGGGCGGGGTAAGGCTTTGAAAAGTGTTGTTTGTAGACTTCATTAAATGCTGGCCACTCTTTAATGTCAGTCAGAATTACCGTGCATTTAACGACATCTTTCATTGTTAGGTCATGGTTGTTTAGGCTTTGTTTAATATTCTTCAATGTCTGGTGACTTTCACCCTCGATACCACCAGTTGCCAATTTACCCGTTTTGGGATCTGTACCGATTTTTCCTGATAGAAATACTAAGTCGCCGACTTTTACTGCCTCAGAAAATGGATAAGGGTTATCTGGGTTGCTGTTTAAGAACTCGACATTGCCTGATTTACCTGCAAACACTGAACACGTAACAAGGGCACATGTTGCAGCAAGTATTGATTTCATTATTTTCATTGTTATCTCCCTCGCAAAATTATCGTTATTGTGTCACTAACAATAATGAAATTGGCAAAATTATCCAGTATGCTTAACTCTTATACACTAAGTGGTTAAATTTTCGCGTAAAAGTTGTTTAAATGACCGAACAATCTTCTCTATGGCAAAGTCAGCAGCAATCTAGTTCCTATGCTGAATTGTGTAATGCTTTGTATGAGCGGGAGTTATTGCTGCTTAGCACGCTATCTACGGATAATCCAAACGCCATTCAATCTCGCCTTAAGAGCTTGCCTTATTACGTGCAAAAAACGGCTCATGCAATGGTTAATGCGCAAACGCCGCTAGAGCTTGATAGCCAGAATGCGACGTGGTCAACCAAACAAAGCAGAAGTATGCCACTGACAGGACAGTCGAGTGACGAAATTTGGCAATGGTATCAATCAAACCCGCTTTCATTAGGTTTAGTCATTCCCATTAAAGAAAGCGATCGTATCGTACTTGATTGTATCGACCGCATAGATGCTGATAAAAAACGTTTTCGCACTAATGTGCATGGCTGGTTTTCTCCTGAAAGTATGGCGAGTAGTGATACACAACTGCTCAAGCCAACGAAGAAAGTTATGATGGCGGGGTGTGCAGGTCATCAATGGCAGGGAAGTAGCCCAAGTAGGCCGGTACTACCAAGTTTGCGCGAGCTTCTGCTGTCTTGTTCCATCAACTGGCGAAATTTAAAAAAGCCTCTTTTGCTCTCAAAACCCCATTAATCGCTCAGCGTTTAGTCGAACAGTGGATTTATGGTTTACTCTGTAACCGCGCTACTTATAATAGCGGTATAACTATTATTCACTTTTTTCATTTAGGCTGTTGGCTTCAAAATGCGATTGATTACCGCGACATTGCTGGTATTTTTGGTGTTTTTACAACATCGCTTGTGGTTTGGCAAAAACAGCATTCCTGATTATTTATCCCTCAAAGAAGAAGTTGCGCGTCAGCAGTCAGACAATGACAAGCTTATTCAGCGTAATAAATTGTTGTATGCCGATACAGACGATTTAAAGTCAGGTGTTGAAGCTATCGAAGAACGAGCGCGTAATGAACTCGGCATGATCAAACAAAACGAAACCTTCTTCCGCATTGTTGGAAATGACAAAAGTGAGCAGCGCGGAAATAACCAGTAATAATGAATCAGAATGATATCAGCCCCAGTGTTACTGCTGTAGTGCCAGCAGCAGGCGCGGGCAAACGAATGCAGAGCCAATGTCCTAAACAATATTTGATGCTTGGCGAGCGCACGATATTAGAGCATACCGTAGATAAATTGCTTGCCAGCAAATACGTTAATCAAGTCATTGTCGCTATCAGCGAGCAAGACGAATATTTTGCTGACACATCATTATTTAATCATCCGAATATTAACACCGTTATCGGCGGAAAAGAGCGTGTTGACTCTGTGTTAGCTGGTTTGAAGTCTGTGAATAGTGACTGGGTGATGGTTCATGATGCTGCCCGTCCTTGTGTAAAAGTCAGCGATATAGATACTTTGGTGGAGGCGTGTATTGCTCGTGACCAGGGGGGCATTTTGGCGGCTCGTGCTAAAGACACAATAAAGCGCAGTGCTACAACAACGATTGAATTAACGGTCGACCGAAGTCTGTTATGGCATGCTTATACACCACAAATGTATAAAACAGGTGCGTTGTGCAGCGCAATTGAAAACGGTCTTGCAGCCGGTATTACGATCACTGATGAATCATCGGCAATAGAAGCTGCAGGCTTACCTAGCCATCTTATCGAAGCAAGTAGCGACAATATAAAAGTGACGCAACCGGAAGATCTTGCGTTGGCGGCCTTTATCTTATCGAATCAACAGGAAAAATAATGAGAATTGGACACGGGTTTGACGTTCATAAATTTGGTGGTGAAGGTCCTATTACACTTGCAGGCGTAAAAATTCCCTACGATCAAGGTTTTTTGGCGCATTCAGATGGCGATGTGGCTATTCACGCGCTTTGTGATGCTATTTTAGGAGCATTAGCGTTGGGGGATATCGGTAACCACTTTCCTGATACAGATGCTGATTATGAAAACATAGATAGCCGTATTTTGCTTCGTCACGTTGTTGGTTTGATGACTGAGAAGGGATATTTGCTAGGTAATGCAGATATTACGATTGCCGCTCAGGCACCCAAAATGGCGCCGCACTTGTTAAACATGCGCACTATTTTAGCGGCCGATCTGAATGTTGAAATCGACCAAGTTAATGTCAAAGCAACAACCACAGAAAAGCTCGGCTATGTTGGTCGCAAAGAAGGTGTTGCTGTTCACAGTGTTGTTCTATTGGTTAAAGCAGACTAATGAATTTTATTCCTTACGAAAACTTACAATACTTGCATGGTAAGCCTGAGGGAACGGCTGACTTAAGAACGGAAAATACAGATTTTAAAGTCTTTGAATTGTTACCCTTTGCTCCTTCTGGAGAGGGGGAACACTTGATGCTTGAAGTTGAAAAGTCTGGTTGCAATACTGGTTTTGTCGCCAAACAGCTCGCAAAATTCTTTGGTGTTAAAGACCTGCAGGTGACCTATGCTGGCCTCAAAGATAGGCACGCTGTTACTCGCCAATGGTTTGGTGTACATATCCCTGGCAAAGACAATATTGATTTGTCCGCATTTCAACTGGATGGCGTCACTATACTTCAGCACGCTAGACACAATAAAAAGCTTAAAATAGGCGCATTGATTGGTAACCGGTTTGAATTAACTCTTAGAAACGTCAGCAATGTTACGGAATTTCAACAACGCTTTACGGAAGTTTGCCAAACGGGCGTACCGAATTATTTTGGTGAGCAACGTTTTGGGCACGGCGGGAACAATTTATCAAAAGCTTTGTCCTTATTCGAAGGTCAAAAAATAAGAGATAAGAAAAAGCGCAGTATGTATTTGTCAGCGGCTCGCTCGTATCTTTTTAATCAAACGGTAAGCGCAAGGGTGTTAAATAACGCATTTTTAGCGCCAAGTGTAGATGACGTTTTTATGCTAGCGGGCAGTCAATCAATTTTTAACGTAGAAAACGATGATGAAATGAATGACATACAGCAACGTTTTATCGCGCATGATATTGATGTGACCGCGCCAATGTGGGGCCGAGGAGAGCTGCGTTCTAGCGGTGAAATACAACAACTAGAAAGTCGCATTGCAAAAGAAAATGAACAGCTAGCGGTAGGGCTTGAGCAACAGGGGCTTAAACAAGAGCGTCGACGAATTCGACTCAACGTTACCCAGCCAAGTTTGACTAAATTAGTTGATAAAACAATCAAGGTAGCGTTTATGTTACCTGCGGGTTGTTACGCAACAACTGTGTTAAGAGAAGTGGTTAATTATCAAGATGCCAGTGAAGGGCAGCAATAATAAGTGGGAAGTTCGATGAAAATTTTATTGAGTAATGACGATGGTGTGCATGCACCAGGCATTAAAGTGTTGTACGAAGAGCTCGCTAAATTTGCTGAGGTGACACTAGTTGCGCCTGATAGAAACTGCAGTGGCGCGAGTAACTCTCTTACTTTGCTTAACCCATTAAGAGCCCAAAAACTAGATAACGGTTTTATTTCTGTTAACGGCACCCCTACAGACTCTGTTCATCTTGCATTGAGTCAATTGATGGATCCTCTTCCTGATCTTGTCGTTGCTGGTATAAACAATGGTGCCAACTTGGGCGATGATACCTTGTATTCTGGTACGGTAGCAGCAGCAGCAGAAGGCAGGCATATGGGGTTGCCTGCAGTAGCCGTTTCTTTGGTCGGTAAATCGGAAGGCAACTATGAGACTGCCGCTGTCATTGCAGCCAATATCATTAAACGATTAAAGGCGCACCCTTTACCAGCAGACCAAATTCTCAATATCAATGTGCCGGATGTACCTTTAGCGGATATTGAAGGTATTCAAGTGACACGGTTAGGCCATCGTCACAAAGCGGAAACGATGAAGAGTATGGAAGACCCTTGGGGTCGTTCGATTTACTGGTATGGTTCGTTGGGTAAAGAGCTTGACGCAGGGCCTGGGACAGATTTTAATGCCGTAGCAAATAATTATGCATCGGTCACGCCGTTGACTGTGGATATGACTGCATATAAAAGTATGGAGCAGATGACAGCCTGGATGAGTGAAGTAGAAGTATGAATGTCAAAGTAGGAAGCAGTATTGGCGGAAAATCTGGGCGAAGTGGTGAGTTACTTGCTCAAAAGCTGTATCAAGAGGGAATCACTAATCAGGATGTTTTACGCGCTATTGCAATGTCACCAAGGCATATTTTTGTGCCTGAAATTCTTGCCCACAAAGCCTATGAAAATACAGCACTTCCCATAGGGCAAGGACAAACAATTTCGCAACCTTATATTGTCGCAAGAATGTCAGAACTCATCCTTGCAGATGGTGTGCCAGAGAGTGTTCTAGAAATAGGCACAGGCTCTGGTTATCAAACATCAATTCTTGGGCAACTCGTCAGCAAAGTCTATTCTGTTGAACGTATCAAATCTTTGCAATGGCAAGCAAAACGCCGTCTACGGGCTATGGACTTGCATAATGTATCAATGAAACATGGTGACGGTTGGCAAGGCTGGGAAAGCAAAGGTCCATATCAAGCCATTGTCGTGACAGCCGCACCCTCTTCAGTTCCTCAGGCGCTTTTATCGCAGCTTGCTGATGGCGGTCGCATGATTATTCCTGTGGGCGACCAAGCGCAAGTGCTTAAGCTGATTACACGTGAAGGGGATGCATTTAAAGAACAGCAAATAGAAGCAGTGCGCTTCGTACCACTGGTACCTGGAGAGTTACTGTGAAGATTTTTTCAGCCTTATATGATTGGACTCTCAAGTGGGCAGAGCATAAATTAGCGCCACGTATTCTTGCTGTCATCACATTTGCCGAGTCTGTATTCTTTCCTATTCCGCCAGACGTTTTACTTGCCCCTATGGTACTAGCTAAACCACAAAAAGCATGGTTTTATGCCACGTTGACAACCATGGCATCGGTAATTGGCGGAGTCGTTGGCTATGTGTTGGGGTATTTCATGTTTGATGCGTGGATTCAGCCCATCATTACGGAGATTGGCTATCAGGCGAAAATGGACCAAGCGATTGCATGGTTTGAAGAATGGGGCGTTTGGGTAGTATTCCTTGCTGGTTTCTCACCAATTCCTTACAAAGTCTTCACCTTAAGTGCGGGCTTCTTAAACATGATGTTCTTACCATTTTTACTCGCATCTTTTGTCGGTCGTGGTATGCGTTTCTTCCTTGTTGCAGGTCTAGTAAAGTGGGGCGGTGCGCGTATGGAACAAAAATTACGACAATGGGTCGATATTATTGGCTGGGGTTTGGTAGCATTAATCGTCGTTGCTTACGTTATTTATAAAGCATAATTATTCACGACTAGTTCAAAACAGAAGGTGTAGCTTTTACAGGATGTTTAAACGTCATTACGTTACATTAATCATGTTAAGTTTTATGGTGTTTGGCTGTAGTTCACGCCATACGCCTGCACCTGTTGTGGAGTCAAAAACAACAGTAAGCGTTGGCAGTAAAACAAAGTCGAGCATCAAATCGAGTACTTACCAGGTCAAAAAAGGTGAAACGCTTTACTCCATTGCTTTTCGTGCCAGTAGCGACGTACGCACTATTGCATCACTGAACAATTTGGCTCCTCCTTATCGTATATTCCCTGGTCAAAAACTAAAAATTAGCGGATCTCCGAGCAAGCCTAGAGCGAATAAGCCTTCAGCTAAAAATTCGACTAAAAGCTCTGGTACAACCACCAAAAACAGTAATAAAAAACCTATTGCAACGAATAAAAAGCAGGAGTATGGTAAAACTGCAAGTGGGCAAAAAACAAGCAAAAAACCTACTGCAACGGCTAGTAACTTTTCGCAAAAAATAAGGCGGTGGTTATGGCCAAATCAAGGGAAAGTAATTGCAACTTTCTCGACTGCTCCCCAAGGAAACAAGGGGATCGACATCGCCGGAAACCGAGGTGATCGGATAAAGGCGGCAGCTGATGGGCGTGTAGTATACGCAGGTAGCGCGTTGCGTGGATATGGCAACCTAGTCATCATCAAACACAACGATGATTACCTAAGTGCATATGCCCACAATGACCAGATTTTGGTTAAAGAGCAGCAAGCCGTTAAAGCGGGTGATGTTATAGCTAAGATGGGGGATTCAGACGCGCAAAGAGTCATGCTTCATTTTGAAGTTCGCTTTCGTGGAAAATCTGTAAATCCTTTGAAGTACTTACCAAAACGTTAGTTTAAAAAACAAGAATAACAATGGAGTTATTGTGAATATTTAGTCGTTAATGAATTTAGCTTTAGCTAGTTGGGAGAAGTGTTATGGGCTTAGAAAAAGAAATCGACGAAGTAGCCGTTGAAGCAAGCACATCGGATACGGAAACTTCAGTAAAATCTCAGGAAGAGACAACAACAAGCTTAGATGCAACACAACTGTATTTAAGTGAAATTGGATTTTCTCCATTACTTTCAGCAGAAGAAGAAGTCTATTTTTCGCGAAAAGCGTTAAAAGGCTGTGAAAAATCGCGTAAGCGAATGATTGAAAGTAACCTTCGACTAGTAGTGAAAATTGCACGACGATATAACAATCGAGGACTCCCGCTTCTAGACCTTATTGAAGAAGGCAATCTTGGCCTTATCCGCGCAGTGGAAAAGTTTGACCCTGAGCGTGGATTCAGATTCTCAACATACGCAACTTGGTGGATTCGTCAAACGATTGAACGTGCCATCATGAACCAAACGCGCACTATTCGTTTACCTATTCACGTAGTAAAAGAGTTGAACATTTATTTACGTGCATCTCGTGAGCTCGTGCAAAAGCTAGATCATGAGCCAACAGCGGAAGAAATCGCGAAAGCATTAGATAAACCCGTTGCAGATGTCAGTAAGATGCTTCGTTTAAACGAACGAATTACATCTGTCGACACACCTTTTGGCGGAGACTCTGATAAAGCGTTATTAGATGTTATCCCTGATGAGAAAGGTTCAGGCCCAGAGAGCGACTTACAAACAAAAGATTTGAATAATAATATTGTTGAATGGCTTAACGAACTAAACAGCAAGCAGCGCGAAGTACTTGCGCGTCGTTTCGGTTTAATGGGGTATGAAGCGGCAACACTAGAGGATGTTGGCACTGAGATAGGGTTAACGCGAGAACGCGTTCGCCAGATTCAAGTAGAGGCATTAAAGCGTCTTCGCGACATTCTTAGCCAACAGAACTTGTCAATCGAATCAATTTTCCAAGAGCAGTAACAAACATTACCAACAAAAAAAGCCAGCGGTTTGCTGGCTTTTTTATTGGGTGGCGCGACACTTTTAGGTTGACGATAACGATTGAATTGAAATAGGTAGTCCGTCTGGCGATTGAGTAAAAAATATTTTTTCTCCGTGCTGCTCGAACGGGCCTTGCAGCTCTACACCATGCTCTCTTGCGTGTTGTGCGTAATAGTTAATATCATCAACAATTATTTGAAGCATAGTGCCGGCTGGCATTTCATCGTTTTGTTGCCAAATCTCAACCCAACTTTCCCCAGCATCGAAAATAGCACCGTTACCACAGTCGACATCCTTCTGTTTGACACCAATATCATTAAGTAATTGAATGAATTTTTCAGATTGTTCTGTGACATGGCAAAAGCGAATAGACTTAACAGTCATGCTATTTCCTTAGCTGATGATGTTGGTATGAAATGATAACTATAGCTCAGCGTCACCGAGCCATAGATATCCAAATAGACCAAACAACAATATCCAAATCACTAGTGGTATCAGGCTGTTTTTGAATGTTATAGCTTGTGAGGTATTTACATCATCAGACTTGCCAGTCAACATTGTCTTAATGACATTGTCACCGCGCCAACTGTGAATGATAGCTGCGATGACATGGATGCCAATCAACGCAAGTAAAATATCAAAGTTACTGTGATGCAAACTATCCATTTTCTCGGCGAAGTCTTCACTAACACTATATATAAATGGCCCTTCTGCAAAGACGTCGTCAGTTGCAAATAGCCCTGTAAATAGTTGTATACCCAGAGAAATGATCAGCGCTATTACCATATATCCGGTAATAGGATTGTGACCAGGGTGTGGTTTATGTGGTTGCTTTAACCACTTAAATGCGGTTACAGGAGACTTAATGAACTTGTGAAATTGGTTTGTTTCACTGCCAATCACTCCCCATATCATGCGCGTTATCCATAAAGCTAACATCAGGTAAGCACAAATAAAATGGGTTTCAAAATCACCTTCAGTACCGGTGTACCATAATAAAGCCAGCAATATTAGCTGGCTTGTATGGTAGATTTGGGTAAAGTAGTCCCAAATTCGCATTCTATATCTCCTGACGACTAGTCGTCACAGTCCATTTTGAATGCTTTGTGGCCTTTTTTGGCTGACTTACCAATTTTACCCAGTGCTGCTTTAATTGCTGCAGGATCTTTTGCTGCAATAAGTTCTTCAACTGATTGTTTTAAAAAGCCCATACCCTTTTGGTATTTCTCGTAATCAGCTTGCTGGGTTGCGTCTAACTCTTTTTTATCGCTAATTGCTAGAGGCACGTAACTGTCAGCTTTTTCTACTTGTGCAAGTAGTTTCTGCGCAGTTTCGTTTAACGTTGCCATATCACCTGTTTTAGCAGCTTTCTTGATGACTTTCATTTGGTCTTTCATATTACCCATGATGTCAGCTAAATCGGTTTTACCGCACATTGGATGAGCAGCCATTGCTGGCATTGCAAACAGGAAAGAAGCTAGCGCTACAGAAATTGTGGTCTTTTTCATTATTATCTTCCAAGCATAATGTTTTTATGAAGTCGCCTCATACTAAGGAGCTTTTCATCAGTTCGCAATAAAACATAAAAATCTTTACAAAATTAGCGACGCCTTTACGTACTTCTTGTCATCAAATTGTCTTTTTTGATGAATTCTTTTACTACGAACAAATGTCTAGATGAATAATAGTTGTATACAAAGTCGATTTGTACATTTGGTGAACCAGTGTTAAACATCCGTTTTTAATGGTTTTGAATAATACCTGTAATCTGCATGTAACTTTGCGTAAACAAAAAGTACATATTTCTAAAACATTTCTGTCATTTTTGCTCCGTAGCATGTCCGCAAATTTTTATAAATACATGCAAATGTAAACACTAAACACTGCGGAGCAGATAACAAAATGCAAACCTCTAAAATCTTAAAAGTAAGTGCTGTAGCTTGTGCAATCGCGTTAGCGGGTTGTGACGGTGACATCAAAGTTCAACCAACTGTTAACGACAACAGCGTGAACGACTCTAACAACACAATCACTAACCCACCGACAACGACTCCTGATCCAGTTGAAAACATCTGTGCTTCATACGGCGAAGGCGACGATATGAAACAAGGTACAGTGACAGCTGATGGTGACTGTAGCTACGGTTTAAGCTTTGCTTCTAAGAGCATTGAAATTACTGAAGACTTAACGCTAGCTTCGTTACCTAACGGCGGTGTTCACATCTTCGAATCTGCTCTACAAATGGGTGCTGACTGTGACACAACAACGTCATGTTCAATCGAAACAAACGGCCCAACGTTAACTGTTGAAGCGGGTGCTACTGTTGCATTCCGTTCTGGTGAAGCATTATTACGTATCGGTCGTGGTGCGGATATCCAAGCTGTTGGTACTATGGCTGCACCAATTACATTCACATCTACTTCAGCTATCCCACACTTAGACGTAGTAGGTAAAGGTCCTAGCCCGTTCGGTGATTGGGCTGGTATCGTTGTTAACGGTCTTGGCATCACTGACCAATGTACGGACGAAGAGCGTAATGCAGGTACATGTAATGCTGAGTCAGAAGGTGACGGCTCTCTATACGGTGGCGGTGACAACACTGATAGCTCTGGCGCAATTAAGTACACTAAAATCAACTATGCTGGTTCAGGCCCAATTGATGGCGGTGACGGTAACGACTTCAACTCATTACTATTAAATGCCGTTGGTTCAGGTACTGAAATCGACTTCATCCACATTCACCAAGGTTACGATGACGGTATCGAGTTCTTCGGTGGTGCAGTGGATATCAAGCACATTGTTGTTACTGAAAACCAAGATGACGCTATCGACATCGACGCTGGCTGGCAAGGTCAAGGTCAATTCATCTTCATCACTCACGGTGATGCAGAGTTTGACGGTGTAATGTCTCCTATGGGTAACCACGGTTTCGAAACTGATGGTAAGAAAGGTACTACATCTGAACAAGCACCTGTTTCTAACGCTCAATTAGCAAACATCACGTTTATCGGCTCTGACCAACTTTCAGTTCGTGACGGTGACCCTTCACGCGCAGTTAAGTTCGACGACGGCATCAAATCAATGTACTACAACGCTTTATTCATTAAGCCTGACTTAGTAGTAACTGACCCAGCTAGCGACGACGGTTGTGTTGTATTCTCTGGCGACGGTCAAATTAATGCATCTGCAAACAGCTTTAACAACACTGTTTTAGCGTGTGCTCAAGACTTCGTAGCTGGCGACACTGCAGTATTTGATGACGCAGACACAGACTCTCCAGGCCAAACACGTGCTCAGTGGTTAGCGCAAGGTACTGGTAACGAGAGCGTAGGTGCAATGACTGTTCTTCAAGCTGACGGTATCCGTGCTGACAGTGCATCATTCACAGCTACTCCAGCGGCTTCTTTACCAGAAGGTATGGATGCTGCAGCATTTATCGGTGCTGTTGACTACACAGATACGTCAAGTGATTGGTACAACTGGGTTAACACGGCATTAACTGCTGCTGCAAACGACTAATTCTTGCAATTAGAAAGCTGAGATAGGCGCTGCGAAGCGCCTATTTTTTAAAAAATTAATGCAAGAAAAGGGTATGAGAATGCAATACAAAGTTAACAAAATTGCTTTAGCTGTAGCGCTTACAGTAAGCAGTGGCTTTGCTATCGCACAAGAATCTGAAGATAGTGCAATCGAAGAAGTAGTTGTTAAAGCTTCACGTTTGCAGGGTAGTGCAGTTGCTGTCATTGAAGAGCGAAAGAACCAAGCGTTCGTCGCTGATATTTTAGGCTCTGAACAACTATCTAAAACTGGTGATAGCGATGCAGCTGCTGCTTTACGTCGTGTAACAGGTTTGACTCTTGTAGATGGCAAGTTTATCTACGTTCGTGGTTTAGGTGAACGATATTCTAGCGCTAGATTAAATGGCGCTTCAGTACCAAGCCCTGACTTAACAAGAAACGTAATCCCTCTTGATTTATTCCCATCAAGTATTATTGAAAGCTTAGCGGTACAAAAAGCGTATTCACCTTCAATGCCAGCGGCATTTGGTGGTGGTTCAATTGATATTCGTACTAAGTCTGTACCGTCACAGTTTGTCGGTAACATTGAAGTTGGTGTGGGTATGAATACCGAAGCTGACAAGGGCTTTACATATAGCTCTGGTCACTCTGGCTTACCTTCAGAATTACAAGACGCTATCGTGAAATATCGTGGTGACTTCAGCCTTGCAAGTATTATTACCAAAGAGCAAGGTTTAGGAAACGATATTGATGCGGCCGGCGCTGAAATGATCAATCAAGGCTTGTTAAGTCAGCTTGACCGTGACATGGCGCTTAAGCGTGAGTCGCTTGACCCAGATGTAAACATCAAAGCAAGCATCGGTAATTCGTTTGACGAAGATTACTTCGGTGGCACTATTGGTTTCTTCGCATCTGGTGCATACGACAATAAATGGAAGTTTTCAGAAAAGTCTAACAATGTCATCAGTCAAAACTTAGGTGACAATTGTAGTGAATCACTCGATTCTGCCGATGCAACGAGTAACTCTTGCTTTGATGCGACAACTGATTCAGAAGTGACGACAGAAGAAGAACGTATCAGTGGTGTGTTTACCCTTGGTTACAAGCTTGGTCAGCATAATGTTTCTTACTCAAAAATCTATTTAGAAGATTCTGAAGATGAAACAGAGATTGCCGTTAAACAAGCACCAGGTGGTAGTACTGTCCGTACTATTTTTGGAACGGGTACTGCTGACCGTTTAATTTCGTTTAACTATGAAGAAAGAATGTTAGATGTTGACCAATTTGTTGGCCAGCATACATTCACAGACTACTGGGGAATTGGCTTTGACTGGCAGTACACGGAGTCTGAAGCAACAACAGAAATTCCGACAGAAGTTGAGTATGTTTTCCGCGATAGCTACGATCGCAACACAGGTAACTACCTGAGCTCAGGTATTACAGGTGACCAAAACCGTGCAACTTACTCATTCGTTGACATGGAAGAGCAAGTTAAGTCTTACTCAGGTAACTTAACACTGCCAATCTATGCTGGCGACTTTGAAATGGAATACAAAGTAGGTTATGACTTCACTGATAAAGCAAGACAATATGTCACGTCTAGCTTCAAAGTGAACAACAACTCTGGTGCTGGTGTGACTGTTGGTGATGACATACTTGAATTGCCAGCATACTTATCTGATAGCTTTATCTCAGATAACAGCATGGGAATCACCTTCAACGAACCAAGCATTCCAGATGCCGATGACTACATTGCGGGTCAGAAGATTGATGCGGGCTACGGTGCATTTGATATTATTTATCAAGGTACATGGCGCTTCAGTGGTGGTATTCGTTATGAGAAGTTCCGCCAAGTATCGCTTCGCTCGTCTAGTCTCGTGTTTGGTAAAGACGACATTGAAAGATTGTACAATGAAGAAACTATTCTTGAAGGTACTATCAACGATGACGACTTCTATCCTGCACTTTCGATGACTTACATCGGCGGTGAAGACTACCAAGTTCGTTTTGGTTACGGTGAAACTGTTGTTCGTCCAGATCTTCGAGAAGTTATCCCGGTAGCGTACTACGATCCATTAACGGATATTCGTACAACGGGTCGTGTAGGCCTTCAGTCAAGTGACTTGAAGAACTTTGACCTTCGTTACGAAAGCTACAGTGCTAATGGTGACAACTGGTCGGTAGCGTTATTCTACAAAGATATCGACAGCCCAATCGAGAATATTCTTCGCATTGGTGATGAAGATTACAGCTTATCATTCATCAACGGTGAAGAGGGGGAGGTCTACGGTATTGAAACTGAATGGCTTCATGACCTTAGCTACCTAGCAGATGGCTTCTTTACTTCAGGTAATATCACACTTAGTGACTCTGAAGTATCTATCGACCCATCACTTGCGGGTAACTTAACAAACCCAACTAAGCGTTTGACAGGTCACTCAGAGTACGTAGTTAACTTACAGTTAAACTATGATTCTGCAGACGGTAACCACAGTGGTTCTTTAGTTTACAATGTGTTTGGTGAGCGTATTATCGCGTCAGGTGTAGCGGATAGAGACGATGCTTTCGAGCAGCCTTTCCACTCACTAGACTTGGTTTACACTTACTATCCATCATTTAGCTCGAAATTGAAGTTTAAAGTTCAAAATATGCTAGCTGAAGACCAAGAAGTGTTGCAGTCAGACGTAGTTGTTCGTTCTAAAGAAATTGGCACGACATTTAGCCTTAGCTATACGTACGACTTCTAACGTTAGATAAACGTGAATTAAAAAAGGCCGACGTTATTGTCGGCCTTTTTGTCTGTATATTTTACATTAGCTTGGTGGCTCAATAGTCAAACTATTTAGACCTCAGATATCATGAGCGTTTCAGTGTGATGGTATACATATTGCTATAATTTTGCTCAGTCTGCTTACATAAGTGGCTACATTTTATTGGTGTTTTTAAAGGAATAGAAAGCATGATTAAACAAACTCTATTTAGTGGCTTATTGTTGATTGCTACTACCTCATTGTCTCAGGCCGGCATAATTAAAGTTGATGATAGCGATTTTAATTCTGGTGCTGGCGTCATTACGTTCTCCGAATTTGCTCTGGGAACAACCAACCCTGCGTATACTGCTGCTGATTATGGTGGTGATGCTGGTGACCCAGACGTAAATTTTGGTGGGTGGTTTAATGGTCAAAGCTTAAGTGCAAACCCATTAATTGATTGCCCTGGAGCTGCGGCTAGTGCTTGTATCGTCGGTAACCCAACAAACTCGCTAGGAATTGATACAAACTCTCCAAATACATTCATTGTTGGCGATGGCTCTAACCCTACTTCTCCGGTACTTAGTGGAACGCCAACTTTTAATGGCGGTATCGCTGTTTTATTTAGTACTGATCAATTTGGCGTTGGGTTTGATGGCGGTTTCTTTAACGCTGTTGGTTCTACTGCTATTACTGCATTTGCGCGTGATGGAAGTTTAATAGGTTCAGTTGCGAATACAGTAACAGGAATTGAGTTTTTGGGCTTGGTTACTGACGACAATACTGCGAGAATCGCTGGTGTGTTTTTAGATTTAGTTGGTGCAGAACCGGCCGGTTTCGCGATTGATAATATCCGTTTTGGTGGTGTAAACGATATTAATGTTGTTGGGGTTTCAGAGCCAAGCACATATTTAGGCTTTGTATTAGCCTTATCTTTAATGGTTGTAAGAAGAAATTCTTTGAATAAGTAATCAATTTAAGGGTCGCTTTATGCGACCCTTATTCATTGGGTGCATGCGTAACATTGTATAACAGGAGAATGCATCGGGGGAATCTAAGTGAATTTATTTCTCGTAACGTAATAAAAACATCTTCACTGATTCTTTGATAAGTTGCTCACGCTCTTTATCACTCAAAATTCCCGTCATACCAATAATTTGTGGCCAAAAGCCACTGCCTTTTATCAAACTATGTAATTGGGTATTAGCAAACATCACATCGTCAATAGCGAGCCTCTTGTCATTTATGGCCAGCTCTATCCATTTATAAATTGCGGTTTCTTGCTTGGAAATTTTTGAAACTTCTTCTTGCAAAGCGTCTTGTTTAAAGAAAAAGTGACTAATCGCAACGCGAGATAAATCAATATATTCAGGGTTGCTGAGTAGCTCTACTTCTACTCGTAATAGTGCCTCTAACTGAGGGGCAAGTGGAGCATCACTACAATAATTTGCATCAACATTGACCATGGCCGTGTGCCAAAGCTCGGTAACTAAATGCATTACCAGTGCTTCTTTTGTTTCGAAATGGTTATACACAGTTCGCTTAGATACATTAGCGGCTTCTGCTAGTTTGTCCATACTGGTTGACTGCACGCCATGCTCTTTAAACATGCGTTTTGCAGCAACAATGATGTCCTGCTTTTTCTGTTCGCTTCGGGTTAATCCTTGCTTCACTACGGTCACACTTCAATGGAAATTTCACTTATTTTACACTGAGTAGTTTACTTTTTGAATGGTTATAAAGTAAACTACACCGACTAGTTTACATTTTGTGTGTAGAAATAGGCTGTAAACATGCATACGTTTTTAAAAGAATCGAGAGTTTGGTTAGTAGGAGTTGTAGTTCTTATGGCGATTTTGGCAGGTTGTAATCAAAACGAGCAACAAATTTCAAAGTTTAAAAATACGCAATTAGAGTATAAAACAGATATGGGCGTTATTTGGGAGATTATTAAAGAGCGTTTCACTATAAAACGCGTTGCGCCAGAGCCAACATCAACAATGCCTGTGAAGCCATTAACATTTGCAGAAATTCAACAAGCTAAAGAAAACAGTGCGGTAAAGTTGGGACATTCATCAATGCTATTAAAAATTAATAGCCAAATCATATTATTGGACCCCGTATTTAGTGATAGAGCTTCTCCTGTCCAGTGGGCGGGGCCTAAACGATTTCATCAAACTCCCATTACATTGGATGAGCTAGAGTACATTGATGTTATTGTCATAAGTCATGATCATTATGACCACCTCGACAAAGGGACAATAAAAGCGCTAAACCAAAAAGTTGGTCATTTTGTTGTGCCACTAAAAATTGGAAAGTACTTGCTAAAATGGGGCGTTAGCAAAGACAAAATTACTGAACTTGATTGGTGGCAAGAGCACCAATTAAATGGTGTGACTTATATAGCAACACCGACTCAACATTTTTCAGGTCGAGGCTTGTTTGATAGAGATGAAACACTATGGGCAAGTTGGGTTATTCAAAGTGAAGACGTGAATATTTATTTCTCGGGCGACAGTGGTTACTTTTCAGGGTTCAAAGAGATAGGTAATAAATATGGGCCGTTTGATCTCACTTTGGTTGAAACCGGTGCGTATAACAAATTATGGAAAGAAATCCACATGATGCCTGAAGAGTCTGTACAAGCGCATCTTGATTTGCAGGGTAAAGTGATGATGCCTATTCACAACGCGACATTTGATTTAGCGATGCACGACTGGGATGAGCCTCTAGAGCGTGTATCCGAATTAGCAAAGACGCATAATATAGAACTTGCTACTCCAGTGTTTGGCGACATATTTGAGATACAGCAAGTTAATAGGCCTATACGCTGGTGGCGCTTAATGGAGTAACTGTTAAGTCAATGAAAATAGAAAAGCAGGCATATTTGCCTGCTTTTTTGTGCCTTGTTGGTTGGCAAATACTTTAAGACGCTATTCTGAAGGTTGTTTATATGCAGTAGCTCATATCTGCACTCACAGTATACGCAATTAGATTTAGATGTTATTTTGCAGGCAGCAATGTGCGAGAAGCGGACATCGACCTCGACATTACTGAGAATTCTCAGTAAATCCCCAAACTATACAAAATATTTCCTTAACACTATGAAATATATAAATAAAAACCGATAAATACATCGGGATATTACTATGAAGTCTCAGTAATATCCCAAAAAACGCTAATAATTGATTGGGTTTTGTTGTTAACGGATTGAATTGCAATAGATTTCTGGTAATTTAATTGGCTAATCGTGGACGGATATTACTGAGACGTCTACATAATATGCTGTTATGTGTACAGGTAGTAAGTCGTGTTATTCAACCTTTTTAATAAAAAGAAAAATACAGAATTACACGAAAATTCATTTCCAAAAGATGAATTTAATTGGGGGCATCCTTGGCATTTATTAGAAGGTGGTTCACGAGGAAAAATTGGGTTACAAAAAGAGTTGAATGCTGAAATCGGTTCAAAACATCCTCTTTTTGAATTTGACCCAATTGTATTTGCACGTTCAAGTGCAGGTGATGATATTTTAGTATTTTTAAATGACGGACGTTTTGCTTGTGTTCATTTGGTATGGCACGGAAAGGTAGATCAATTTCCAGATAAATTTCCCTCTACATATTTTTTAGATTCCGCAGTAAGCGTGCAGAACTTTTTGGATGAAGAGGCAGCAGAGCACACATAACAAGCCATTGCAGTGCGGGACTTTTAACAGTTGGCTTTCCTCACTGCGCTCGTTATTTTAGCCAACAATTAGAAGCCCCTGAATGGGGCGTTATACAACAAAAATAATCAATCATAATTTGGAGTAAAAAATGAAAAAAGGAATATTAAGTATATCAATAGCTGTTGCATTATTGACAGGCTGTGCAGCCACAGTAAAACCAGTCGATATACCACAAGTATCCAATTTAAAAGGAATTGAAGCTAACTCTACGGATGTTAAGGCTTACATAAGTGATTTCTCTATAAATTTACCATCACCGAAAATTGGGCAAGCCAAAACAGGTACTTTATGCGTAGGTGGAACAGACTTAACTTGGACAGGACATACACCAACAGTGGCTGCTATGGACACAACTGTTAAATCAACTTTTAAAGATTTAAATTACAATGTTTCTTCTAGCCTCCTGAAAGAAAAAGCAAGAAACGAAGCTAATGTTCTAATTGCGGGAAGTGTAACTGACATGAAAGGTAACCTTTGCCTATCTATTGATGGTCAAAAAGGTGATGTGTATGCCGAGGTTTCTTGGGAGCTTTATAACAAAAAAAATGATCAGACTCTAACGCTGAAAACACAAGGAACTAGCAGTAACCCTAAGTTTGTTCAAGCAGGTGATACAGAATTATTCGTAGCTTCAGTAAAAATGGCAACACTTAACCTTTTAGCTAACCCTGAAGTACATAAATTGCTAAATAATTAGTTGTATAACAAGGCGCTCAACTAGGAAAAAATTAAGCAAACTATTCACTTCGTTCAATTTTAGCTTACTTAATTTTTCCTGTTAGCTTGGCGTTAGGTAACTAAATGGAATTTGTTAAATACCGAAACCTAAATCTTCCAAATGAACTGAGTTATGAATTCCTCTTAGAGTTACAACAGTATCTCAACAATGAGTTACTCGATTGCTTTCGGTCAATTAATAATGAGAGTCGAGAAAAAATATCTCGCGATTTAATTACTAAAGTTGAGCATTTAATTGAGCAAATTAACCAACATGGATACGGTCTTTATCGCGCTGATTATTCGGGCGATATTAACTATGAAAATAGTGAGCAAACTTACTGTAATAAAAACCTAAATATTCACTTTCATGGTTTTACCGCCCAAGTATCATGGGATAATTGGTAACGTTACCTAACAAGCCAATTAAGTACGGGACTGCTAAAGCTTGGCTCAGTTCCGCTTCGCTACACAGTTTAGCCAAGCATTATCAGCCCCTTATTGGGGCGTTACACGTACAAATCACACAAAAATAAGGAAATTTAGACATGGAAAAAGGTTTGACTGTTGGCTCTGCTTTCAAATTTACTTTCGTTACATCCGGAACAGCCATTTTCTTTCTATATATAATTACCACCCTACCAATGGTTCTATTCGGTAGAGAGTCATCGACAGAGTTCTTTGGCTACTCAGCAAACACCGTTCCTGGCTTTTTGTTTGGTCTGATAGCAATGCCATTTATCATCGGTTTTATTTCTGGGTTTCTTGCGGTTCAAGCGGTAATCGGGCAGTGGCTTTACACCAGGGTGTTTAGTTTGGAGCTGACACTCAATAATGCCAATGACGTATAACAAGTTGCCCAAATACACTCCGGCCACTAATAACATGGCCTCCGCGGGACACGCAAACAGCGCGTGCCCCTTGGCAAAGCGTTAGGTATACAATCATGCTCGAAGAGTTTCGATACATCTTGTCACCAATAAGTGTCAAAAGTCACCCCGAATGGGGAGCTTATATTGAACTCATTGATTATGAACATAGAGATTACATTGAAGACGTTTTATGCGAGCATTTCGATTTAGATTATGCTTTTTGTTCCAATGAAGATGTAACTGGCGACTACGTTTTGTATTTTGCAGATAAAGCATCAATTGAAGTTGTAGAAAAAGCGGTGAGTGAAATTAACGAGTTTCATAAAGTTAATAAAATTGATTATAAAGTGGCACCGTATACCTAACAAGCCAATCAAGTGAGGGACTGCTAAAGCTTGGCTCAGTTCCACTACGTTACACAGTTTAGCCAAGCATTTATCAGCCCCTTATTGGGGCGTTATATGTACACGCAGATTTATGGATAAACTTTCGAAGATACATTTAGGTTCGTTTCTACTCTTACTAGTGATTTGCATACTTTTTAGTTGGTCTTTTAAATATGATGAAAGAGCAGATTTAAAGCTTTCAAAAAGCGAAGTTTTGTGTAGCGAATCTAAAAGTAAATCTAGATCTTACTTTTTAAAAGAAGATCAAAGGTACTACATTGGCTCAACTTACAAATCATGCGAACAAACCTATAAAGAAATGGCGAATAAAGATATTCGTGTCATATATCTAGTTAAAAATAATTCGATAGTTGAATTAGAAATCGATGGTAAATTGGTTAAAACTGACGACTCGATAAAGAATATATATTTAGGCATATTTATAGCAATAATAATATTCAGTTTAATTAAAAAACCAATCGATATGCTAGTTAAAAAGTACATATAACAAGCCATTCAAGGCGGGACTGCTAAAGCTTGGCTCAGTTCCACTTCGTTTCACAGTATAGCCAAGCATTATCAGCCCCTTAATGGGGCGTTATATGCCAAGAGTAGATTGTGCCTAAATTTGTTCCATTTACCTGCTTTGAATGCAGATGTACATTTAAACGAGAATTTGAAAGGGATATATTCTTGAGGAAATGCCCAACATGTAAAAGCGATGCTTTAATGATGGACATAAGATTCCGACCTCCCAAGAAACGAGATGACAAGCAATGGAAAAAAGTCGAATTCCTTGTTTCTCATGGTTTCTTTTTTCAAAAAGTCTATCGTAAAGAAGGCCCTTTATCGTATCGTGAGAAATATCCAAGTACATTGGAACAAGCCAAGGAGTTTGTCGTTAAGTACAAGGATCAAGCTTTCGATTTAGGCATATAACAAGCCAATTAAGTGCGGGACTGTTAACAGCTTGCTCGGTTCCGATTCGCTGCACATCTTAGCAAGCTTTTATCAACCCCTGAATGGGGCGTTAGCTGCACATGAAGAAAAATTTGCGAGCACTTTACCTTTTAGAATTCTTTGTAGGTTTTGCACCTTCAGTTCTAATTCTTTGTGTAGGTATAATCTTTAGCCCTATATATTTCGTTGGATTATTTTCTGGTGCTCCAGAAGTCTTGCTATATTTGTTCTTGGTTATTTCTGGCTCATTCGGTTTTTGGGGCGCAATAAGTTTGCTTACTTTAACCTTGCACCCAGAAAATGAGAATACAAGCCCGTTTCGCCTACGTGTATATTTGTTATTAGGGTTATTGGCTTCGTTGATTGTAAGCATTTTTATTGTTCGTATTCATAACCCGTGGTCTTATGTGTTTATTTTGCCATTCGTCGTAACTGCTCATTTGGCATATAAACAACGGTATTACATAATGAAAAAGTGCAGCTAACAAGTTACTTAAAAGGACGCGAAATGCTTAGTTTTCGCTCCTGAGCCGCTAATTTTTAAAAACTTTTTACTGTTATTTTGCAAAGTATTGGAAAGCTAAGGAAGGTTGAGATGGAAACTGAAATTAAAGTAGCAATTATCGATAAAGCCCCCTCCTTTGTTGGAATTTTATTGTTTGTTTTATTTATTCTTACTTTTTCTGAAAGTATTGAAGGGTATATCAATAGCTTAACCAAATTAGAAGTTGCAGGTGTAACATTTGAATTTGATAAGACCAAGGTGCCAGAGGGGTATTCTAAAGATATAACTAATTTTCACCCTAATAAGGCATTAAGAGATCGACTTTCTTTTTTAGCTCCTAAACTACGTAAATCCAATATGCTGGTCATACATGACAATGAGTTCGAAGCCCTATGGCTAGCAGATACCTTTAGAAGTTTAGGAATGGCAGTTGATGTTGGCATTTGTAAATCAGGTGCTCAGGATTTAATTCAGCACCACTATGATGTGATTTTATCAGATATCGATTGGGGTTCTTGCTCAAAAGGCCCTATTAAAGCGACTGAGTTTCTTAATGAAGTAAGCCCATCAGGAAAAAGAGTTGTCTTTTATATTCTGAACTTAGAAGGTGAAACCAAGCATGTTCCACATTATGCTGAGGAACTAACTAACTCTTTTGAAGAAATGATTAATGGCGTATTTGATGTAATTAGTCGTAGCGAGCGCTTAGCTTTCTGACAAGTTTGACAAAAGGGCGCAAAACGCTTTTTTGTCCCTAACTATAGCCTAGCATTTCTGCGCCCATAAATAATGCGATACAGCAGTTCGCTTTTGGTACATATGCGACTGTCAGATTTGATCGCGCTCTATTATTCGGCTCTGACAGATCAATAGTTACCTATATTTAATGCTCAATAAAACCTTCTACACTTATGCGCAAAGCGAGATGTACTGCCAATCGTATTCGCTATGCTGAAGCGCCAAGTGAGCTTGATCGCGGCCATTGTTTTTTGAAGAGTACAACGCTTTATCTGCTTGAGGTAAAAGTTTATCCCATTGCTGGCGAAGTGTTTGCAAACTGTCGGCGTGTACCATACCGGCCGACGTGGTGACGACAATTTCACCTTTACTGGTACTAAATGGTTTTTCTCGGACACTTTCTAATATGCGATTAACAAGATGCTCGCCGGTTTCGCCATTGCTTTCTCGCGCAATTAGCAAGAACTCTTCTCCGCCCCAGCGTACTGAAATATCTTCTTTACGTGTTATTGACGTGAGTCGCTGTGCAAATTCTGTAAGTACTTGGTCACCTACATCATGCCCAAACGTGTCGTTTATACGTTTAAATTTATCGATATCCATTATCACCAAGCTGCAAGGTTTTGGCGTTTTTTTCTCTCGTTCGGCAATGGCTGACAATGACTCTTCCAGAAACCGTCTATTGAAGAGTTTGGTGAGTTGGTCTTGATACGTTTTACCTTGAAGTGCGGCATTGTCTTTCAGTAAATCTCTATTGTGACGCTTGGTACTAATGTAATGACGATAAAAACGAATCATAAAAATTAGCGCAATAACACACAGTAAAAAGAAGATGTTTCGACGCAAAATACGCTTTTCATCTGCCGCTGCCCGCAAACTTTTTTCTAGCGTTAACAGCGCAATTTCTTTTTCTTTTTTATCGGCTTCGTATTTTTGTTCGATAGCCAATAGTTTTTCTTCTCGTTCGTCGAACTGCTGTTTGCTAAATTTTTCATGAAATATCTTGTGTTGCAAAAATGCTTGCTCATACTGGCCTAATTCAGCGTAGGCGTTAGCGAGCATTTTTAGGGCTTCGACAACGTACGGCTCTTTGTTTTTTGATTCAAAATACTCATGTGCACCTCGCAACAAAGCGAGTCCTTCCTCGCCATGGCCTTGTTTCGACTTTATTAAGCCAAGGTTAGCCTGGGCAACCATAAATAGATGGTCGTTATTGAAAGATTTAGCCAATGTTTGTGCATCTTTGGCATTTTGTTCAGCTCTAGCATAGTCTCCTTCTGTTGTGTAAATATCTGAAAGGTTGACCATTATGGTCGCTTGGAGACGAACAGAGTCAGTCGAGTAGGCATATTCTTTGGCTTTTTCCATTGCCATGATTTCCGATTGGCGTTGACCCAGTTCACCGTATATGTAGCTTCGGTTCACTAATAGCGTAGCCATCTGACGCGCTTTCTTCAGCGAACTTGCTTTAACGACTGTTGCCGCTTTTACATTGAGCTTTAATGCTTTATCAAATTCACGGATGTAGATGTATAACGTTGATAAGTTATTTAGTATGGTGCCATATTTTTGGTCGACACTATTGTCGTCAAAAAAATTCAACGCACGATTATAGTCTTCGATGGCATGATGATACTGACCTTGTTCTTTATTTGCATTGGCTCGAGAATTAAGGGCTTGTAATGAAAGCGAGCTATTTCTCCCTTGCTGGGACAGTGTTATTGCTTGGTTAAGGTGTTCTATAGCTCGAGTGAATTCACTTTGGTTGACGAGCAAGGTGCCTTTCCAGTATTCAATATAAGGGAGCAACCAGTCATGATTGCCTTCGGTCGCAAGCTGTTGCATGGTGAATATTTGGTCTTCAACGAGGTCGTGTTGGTCGAGTAATAGGTGCGCATTTGCTCTGATTACTAACACAAAACCCATCTCGTATTGCGACATTTTATGCGCGTCCGTTTGCTCCAATTCGGCCAGTTGTTTTAGGGTTTTTTTAGGTTCACTGGTGACCAACTGGTTGAGATGAAAAAGCTCTTTTCCTATTTCCGTTGTTTTTAAAATTTGAACAGGATCGGTAACAGCAGGCACTGCTGCTTCTACCGCTCGTGCAGAAAGGCTTGGCAGCGTGAATGTAATACTAAAAACAATAACGGATACGAAACGCGCGAAATAGCACATTAAGACAACACCTCAATAAATATAACTGGTCAATTTTACATCAGTGCTTGGCGATAAGTTGTTACTGAAATTTACGCTCACGTAATCGTTTGTATGACTGAATCTGTGGTAAACTCCCCGCGAAATTTTTTAGAGGTGTTTTTAGATGTTCATTATTCGTTGGATTTTAGGTCGTATAATCTTGCTTGTTAATTTTCTGACCATGCCTAGAGGCCCTAAGTTATCTGCTGAGCAGAAGCAGATAATGAGTGAAAAAACACAACACTTAAGCCTGTATCAATTAACTGCATGTCCCTTCTGCGTGAAGGTAAGACGAGCGATGAAGCGTGAGGGTATTGAACTAGAATTACGTAACATAAAAGATACAAATTCGAATTATCGCGAACAATTAATGCAAGGTGGTGGCAAACCAACGGTGCCATGTTTGCGTATAGAAAAAGGCGACGACGAAGTGGAGTGGCTGTACGAATCAAATGACATTATTTCGTATCTGAAAACTGTAACGGCTAATTAAGTTAGCGGCTATCGCGAAATAAAAGTCCACTTCTCAGGTCTACTTATTCAATGCTGGCAATCGCCAGCATTGTTGTATCTGGAGGTGCTATGCTGATCAAAACAATTAAACCATCTGATATCAAAGAATGTCAGGTAACCGACGAAAAAGTGTATCTTAATCGTCGACAGCTGCTCAAAGGCATGGGCTTTATAGGAGCTGGTACCTTATTGTCACAAAGCGCATCTGCCGCGCCATTAGATTTTTGGGGCAATGACAAAAAAGGCACCTTCAAACAAACAGAGTTACTTTATCGTAAAGGTGCAGATATTGGCGAAACGCTGACGCCTGAAGCGAAAGTAACCTCCCACAATAATTTCTACGAGTTTGGCTTAAATAAATCAGATCCTGCCGAAAATGCCCAAGGGTTAAAAGTTAATCCATGGCAACTGAAAGTATCTGGCGAAGTCGATAATCCTATCACGCTTGAGTATGACGACCTCTTCAACAAATTTGACTTGGAAGAGCGTATTTACCGCTTACGCTGTGTTGAAGCGTGGTCAATGGTAGTGCCTTGGATTGGTTTTTCACTAGCAGACGTTATCAAACAAGCCAAACCTAATTCGAAAGCAAAATATGTGGCATTTGAAACGCTATATGACCCTGAACAAATGCCAGGGCAGAGAAGTCGTCGTATTGGTGGTGGTATAGATTATCCCTATGTAGAGGGCTTACGACTTGATGAAGCGATGAATCCGCTAACACTATTGAGTGTTGGCTTATATGGTAAAACGCTACCCCCGCAAAATGGCGCACCGGTAAGATTGGTTGTGCCTTGGAAGTACGGTTTTAAGAGTATTAAATCGATAGTGTCTATAAAGTTAGTTGAGCGCATGCCTCCGACAACATGGAATATATTGGCGCCTAATGAATATGGTTTTTATGCCAATGTAAACCCTGATGTTGATCATCCCCGCTGGAGCCAAGCAAGTGAGCGTCGTATCACGACAGGCGGCTTGTTTGCACGTAACCGAATTCCGACGTTACCGTTTAATGGCTACGGTGAAGAAGTTGCGCACATGTATAAAAATATGGATTTGAAGAGATTCTACTAATCGAGCAACTATTTTAGTCAATAGTTAAGCAATAGTAAGTACAGGAATTAGGTATGCAGTTAGGCCTAAAATTTATCATACATTTAAGTGCAGCCTTGCCGCTAGTGTGGTTATACTGGGGCGCTTTTAACGATACCATTGGTGCCGATCCGGTAGAAAGCGTGATTCACTTTACCGGTATTGGCGCGCTCAATATTCTACTTATCACTTTACTTGTTACTCCGTTAACCAAACGCTTTAAGCAACCCTTGTTCATGAAGTGCCGACGCTTGTTGGGTTTGTGGGCATTTACTTACGCGCTTCTGCATTTAGCAAATTTTATCGCTTTTGAACTGCAGTTAGATTTGTCACTCTTTGTTGATGAAGTGATCGAGCGTCCTTACATTACCATGGGGATGTTCGCATTCTGTGTGCTGTTTTTGTTGGCGGTAACGTCATTTAATCGCGTGAAGAAAACGATGGGTAAGTCATGGCAGAAACTACATAACTGGGTTTATGTGGGCGCAGTCGCTGTTGTCATTCATTTTTATTGGTCGATAAAGTCAGACATCTATGAACCTGGCCTCTATGCGGTTATTTTATTGTGGTTGCTGTATCTACGTAGAGAAAAGTTGAAACGCTGGTTAAAAAGAGTCTGAGCCACTTACCGCAAATTAATGTCGATTCACCGCAAATCACTGCGATAATATAACAATATTCCTTGTTGCAATCTTACCGGCATAATAACGTCATCAAGTTAACGTTTTTGAAACCTTTCAGCTATTCTCTAGCCAAAGGCAATTTACAAAAATAAAAGAATATTCTAACGGGAAATAACAATGCATAAAATTGTTCCATCGCTTGTGATGGCTGCGGTTTCTGTTGCGCTTTCTGGTTGTATGCAGTCAGAAAAACAAGACGCCAAAGTCACTATCAATAAAAATCCGTACCCGAGTACGTACCAATCACTTCCACAACAAAAAACGCTTATCCAAGGAGCTACTGTGCTTGTTGGTAACGGCGAGCGCATCGACAATGCAGATGTGTTATTTGCTGATGGAAAAATTGTTCAAGTAGGACAAGGGTTAGCGTCTGACGGTGCAACGGTTGTTGACGGCAAAGGCAAGTGGGTAACACCTGGTGTTATTGATGTGCACTCACACTTGGGGGTTTACCCGAGTCCGTCGGTAGAGTCTCATGCTGATGGTAACGAAATGACGTCACCTAATACCTCAGAAGTTTGGGCGGAGCACAGTGTATGGCCGCAAGACCCAGGCTTTGAAGCAGCTCGCGCTGGCGGTGTTACAACTCTTCAAATTTTGCCAGGTTCGGCAAACTTGTTTGGTGGTCGAAGTGTCACATTGAAAAACGTACCAAGCCACACTATGCAAGGGATGAAGTTTCCTGAAGCACCTTATGGGTTAAAAATGGCATGTGGTGAGAATCCAAAGCGTGTTTATGGTCAACGCAAAGAAGCACCTGGTACGCGTATGGGCAACATGGCTGGTTATCGCATGGCATGGGCTGAAGCCGCAGAATATAAGCGTGCTTGGGAAAAGTACGATGCTGATTATGCTATGGGCAAAAATCCAGAAGCGCCAGTGCGCGATATTGAGCTAGACACGCTTAGAGGTGTGCTAGACGGAGAAATCTTGATTCACAACCACTGCTATAAGGCAGAAGAAATGGCGATGATGATTGATTTAAGTAAAGAATTTGAATACCACGCAGGTACTTTCCATCATGCCATTGAAGCATACAAAATTGCTGATATGTTGGGTGAAAATGGCAACTGTGCCGCAATGTGGCCTGATTGGTGGGGCTTTAAAATGGAAGCCTACGACATGGTGGAAGAGAACGTAGCAATTGTTGACGCGGCGAAAAACTCATGTGCGGTTGTTCATTCTGACTCAAGCACTACTATCCAACGCTTGAACCAAGAAGCAGGTAAAATTCTTTTCCGTGCGAACGAAAATGGCTTCGCGCTGACAGAAGCAGACGCTATTCGTTGGATTACATCGAATGCTGCTAAGTCATTAGGTATCGAAGACAAAACAGGTAGCTTGGAACAAGGTAAAAATGCTGATGTTGTGGTATGGAACGGCAGTCCATTCAGTGTTTATGCACTTGCAGAACAAGTGTTTGTTGACGGCGCTAAGGTTTACGACCGAGCTGATGACAAGTACCAAGCGAAAAGTGATTTCATGTTAGGTCAAGAGTAGGGCGAGGAAAAACAATGAAAAACGTATTTAAAGCATCATTAGTAGCCCTAGCACTTGCCTCTGCAACTACAGCGAATGCCGCAACACTTGCGATCACTAATGCTAAAGTGCATACCGTGACTGATGCAGGCGTGTTAGAAAACGCGACTGTTATTGTTGAAGATGGCGTGATTACAGCGATCAACCCAGAGTCTTTTTCGGCTGATAGCGCAGAAGTTATCGATGCAAAAGGTAAAGTGTTAACACCAGGCTTCATTGTCTCATTAGATAACTTGGGTTTAGTTGAAGTGGGTGCCGTAGCGCGTAGCCGTGATGCAGGCGATAAAAAAGCTAACATCACATTCGATCCAAGTGTTGCTTTTAACCCTAAATCTACAGTCATCCCTATGACAAGAAAGGGTGGTATCACACAAGCTATAGTGACACCATCTGGTGGTGATGACATCTTCGCCGGTCAAACATTTGTAGCAAATTTATCGGGTCAGTTTGATAGTGTCGAGGCGGCTGGAAATGCGGTGGTTGTCGAACTTGGCAGTGAATCTAAAGGTTCTCGCGCATCGGCTATCTTAAAGTTGACTGAACAGCTAGAAGATGCACAAAAGGCTTTAGATAAGGCTGCAAAAGCTAATAAAGAAGACAAGAAAGAAGGCAAAGAACCTAAGCGCAGTGAGAAAGTGTTGAACGCTGTACTGAATGGTGAAAAGCCGTTAGTTGCACATGCAGATCGAGCGACAGATATTCTTGCGTTGCTTAAGTTGAAAGAACAGTTTGGTTTTGAACTGGTGCTAGCAGGCGCGGCAGATGCAATCTTGATTGCAGATAAAATCGCGGCGGCTAAAGTGCCGGTTGTGATGAACTCAATGCGCAATTTACCGGGTAGCTTTGATTCATTGCATGTCGACTTAACCAGTGCAGGCGTTCTATCGAAGGCTGGTGTAAAAGTTGTACTCACCACTAACGGTGATACGCACAATGGACACCTTCTTCGCTTTACTGTAGGTAACGCTGTGGCAAACGGTATGGATTACGATGCAGCACTGGCAGCTGTAACAGCAAATGTTGCAGAGGTATTCAAGCTTGATAGTGGCAGTATTGCAAAAGGAAAACCTGCAAACCTTGTACTTTGGGGAGCAGACCCGTTTGAATTGAGCACAAGCGCAGAAATGTTGTGGATTGATGGCAAGCTGCAAAAGCTAGAGAGCCGACAAGATGCACTGCGTGATCGCTATATGACTAAATCAGATATGCCACGAGGCTACACTAAATAACAAGTGTAGTTTACTGGGGGAAAGGGGCTTATAGCCCCTTTTTTTGTATGAAGAGCTGTATTAGCCGAGGCCGAGCTGTGCTTTTAGCACGTTAACAACGTTTTTCCCCGCAGCTTTTGCTGCACCTTCAGCAAATTTTTGAGCCACACCTTTGAATGTGGCTATCATTCTTTCAGTGTTTTGCTCTTTCTTAGCGGCTTCGTAGCCGGTTTTGAAGTCTAATAGCTCCTGCTTATCAAAAACAGATTCAAGCACTTCAAATAAGCCCGAAACAGATACTTTGATGATTTCCGTGTTAAATGAGTGGTCAAAGATGTGCTGGTGAATTTTGAGCTGCCCTTGAAGCCAATTTTTGGCAAGCGCGTCTTCGATAATTAGCAGCACCTTGTTACCGTCAGGCTCGAGTGTTGCTTTACTGAGTGCAGCCAATAAACGCCCCATTGCTTGATCTTCAATACGACCACCAAATTTGAGTGCTGCGTCGTAACGCATTTTTTTCACTTTATTCACGGGTGTCTTCAAGCGCTCACTGACGGTTTGATTGCTATGAATTGCTAAAGGCCCAGAGTTTTCAACTCCATATAAATCAAGTAAGTGCATAACCAATGCATCAATATCAGACTTAGGCATAGAGCCTAACCCAAACTTGAGGTAATTTTCGAGGAAGTCGCGTTGAAAGTTAGACATGCGTTCAGTTCCTTTGATTTAAATGTTATGTAAATCAGTATGCTATAAGTGCATGGTTGTTTCCAAGAACGTTAGACGTATATACTAGTGACATTAAATTACATATTTATGCTGTATTGATATTATGAGTTCATCATCACGTGCTCAAGGTTTTACCTTGATTGAGCTGGTTGTCGTGATTGTCATTCTTGGCATCTTGGCAGCTACCGCTGCGCCGAAATTTTTAGATTTAAGCCGCGATGCTAAAATCGCAACGCTAAATTCGATCAAGGGGACAATGGAGTCCACAATTGATTTAGTGAAAGCTAAAGCGCTTGTTAAGGGTTTGGAAGCATCAGAAACTAACCCTGGCGGGAGCGAGCAGTCTGATTACATTGTCGATTTCGGATTTGGTTCAGCTGAGATCGATTGGCGAAACCTATGTCCTGAAAGTAGTGCAGAATTGGGTGATCAGCTTGATATGATCGACTTTATTAACTTAGATAGTGAAGACATTACTGACCGTGAAAATAACCAGTACACCTTGATTGGTTATGACATACCTACAGGCTTCTCTGTGCCTACTGACCAAGGCTGTTACATAATCTACGATTCCTTTGGCGATCCAGACTGCACAGTGACCGTGGTAGCCGAAGACTGCTAAGCAGGTGCGAGTATTCATTAAAAAGCTAAGAAGGGTAATCCTTTCTTAGCTTTTTTTGTTTTGGGGCATTAACTATTAAATCCGTACCAATGGTAAGCGTTGTCGAAACAGATTTGCTGGAGTAATGAGGTATCAGCTAAAGATTGGCAGTACGTGTTCCAAACCGATTGATACGAGTGGCTGAATAAACATAGCGGAAAGTTACTGGCTAGCATAACGCGATGCGCACCGAAACAACTAATGGCAAAGTCTATCGTCTGTCTTGCCCATTCAAATTCGTATGTGCGATTTGTCATTTCCCAGCCTGAGCACTTCATTGCGATTGTGGGTAATGCTGCTAGCTGTTTCATGCCTTGTTGCCAGGTAATATCTTGAGCTAAGGCTTCTTTCGGCCAACCAGCATGATTGACGATCACTCTTGTATTTGGTGCTTGCTCTAGTGCAGTTGTTAATAGGTGAATAGACGTTAAGTCGCTGATGGGCATTTGTAACTCGAAATGGAGATCGTAGTAACCGAGCATATCGAGTTTGTCGGCAAAATCAGGGTCACTCATTATATGGTGCGCGTCGTCATCCAGTATGTGTCGAACGCCTACCACTGATTTATACTCTTTTAGCTTTAAAACAGCTTCATGCACTTGTTTAATATCTTGTGAGATATCGATAGTAGCAACAGACTTGAATGGCATTAATACGGTGCTTTCAAGCCATTGAATTTCGCGCCATGGCTGCTCGTTATCAAAGCCGGCTTCAATATGAACAAATCCAGCAACTTGATATGGCTTATCGACGGATAAATCTTGCTGTGAGAAGTCTTTTGCGATGATTGCTTTGTCTGGCCATAGCGGCGGGTTTTCAGGCTTAAGCCAAAGGTATTTTCCTTGGCTTAAGTCAAATAAGTGAACATGCGGGTCGATAATATTCATGAATGGCTCTATTGTGTGGTGAAACCACCGTCAATTGCGTGAAGACTGCCAGTAATAAATTGTGCATTGTCACTCGCTAAGAAAAACACAAGATCTGCGACCTCTTCTGGTTGTCCTAATCGCCCAAGCGGCTGCATCAATTCGTGCTCTCGATGAACTTCAGCTTTATCCGCGCCTGATTTTGCGCAGTAGTTGTCTATGGCTTTGTGATAAAGAGGGGTTTCAATAGTGCCTGGACAAACAGCGTTTGCACGAATATTAAATTCAGCGTAGTCCAGTGCTGTCGTACGAGCCATGGAAGCAATAGCCATTTTAGATAAGTTGTATGCAAACGAATTTGTCTTACCGATAAATGATTGATCACTGGCTACGAAAACAACAGAGCCTTGCTGCTTTTCGCGCATAAATGGCATTGCAGCTTTGGTAAAGGCAAATGCGCCTTTAACGTTAATGTCCAGTACACGGTCAAAATCTTCTTCGCTCGTGTTTTCTATATTGGCTGATAAATGAATACCAGCATTAGGCACTAAAACATCAATGCCATGGTCTCGCCCGATAGTGGTAACAGCATCAATAACTTGCTGGTAGTTTCTCATGTCACATTCGACAAATGTGCCAGCATCACCAGGGGTAATATCCAAGTTAAATACCGTAAAACCTTCTTGTTCAAATTTTTGGGCAATGCTAAGGCCTATGCCAGAACTACCGCCACTGATGACGCATACTTTTTTCATGAAAATACCCTTGTCCTGATGTCTTTGCATCAATAATACGATTAAATTGTGTGGTAAATATGTAGATAAACAATCGTTGCTGTTTCAATAACACTAATGGCTTAGATAGTTGTGAAGCATCGCGTTAAGCTCTCGACAAGTGTCTTGTAGCGATAGTTGCGAGGCGATAGCTGGCGTGAGATCACGATATAGTACTTTATCGATCAAGCTGTTGGTTAGCATAAACACAACCATGTCACATGCTTCTTGTGGGCTGGCGTGATTGATCTCATTTTTATGTGCCATTAATAACGATGACATTCGTTTATATTCGCTGCTTCGCGTGCTTAATTGCTCTGGCGTTAGAATCTCTGGATACAGGCGAGCATTCAAATGCAAGGTCCGTAAAACACCAGCATTGTCAGTTAAAAATGTCAGGCTTTCGTTCACTAAAACTTCTACTTGCGATTGCAAATTGCTCGCTGGTTGTTGCTCTAATGTATTTACCCAGCTTTTTAAGTGCTCAGAAAATTCTTGATAAAGCAGAGGTAACAGGGCCTCTTTGTTTTTAAAGCGGCGATAAAAAGTACCTACCGATACACCGGCCATTTCGGTGAGCTGGGCTATACTGATATGTTCAAAAAACTGTTCTTGTAAACAGTCACTTAGCGCCGTTAACAGCTTTTTCTGTGTCTGTTGGCTGCGGGTTTGTTTTGCTTCGATAAAAGGAGCGTCTTGCATGTTCATTAAACTAAAATGTGAATGCGGATTTACATATTGTGTTTGCTTAGGTAAATTACCGCTAAATTTCTTTTCTCTGTTCAGAGGCAGTTTATGTTAACCAACCCATTAAGTCGAGCCATCAAAAGTATGGCCAGTGCATTGTCCATGGCTATTTTGACTTGTTCACTTCCTGTACTCGCTGAGGATTTTGTTAGCCACAATGAACCAACTTTTGTGCTGCAAAACGTTACCCTGATAGACGGGTTGGGTGGAGCGCCTAAAGTAGGGCAGTCTATATACGTCAAAGAAGGGGTGATCACCGACATAACTGACGGTTCTGAGAATGCGAGCGGTGAGTATAAGGTCTTGGATTATGAAGGTTATACGGTGACCCCAGGATTTGTGATGATGCATGAACATATGTTTTATCCAACAGGTAAGGCTAACTACACCGAAATGATATATAGCTTCCCTAAGCTTTATTTAGCGGGCGGGGCGACCACTATTCGGACGGCTGGTACAACAGCTCCGTACGCAGACTTAAATTTGAGACAAGCTATTATTGACGGTAAAACCTTTGGTCCAGATATGGATGTTACAGCGCCTTATTTAAATGGTCCGGGTTTACCTATAAAAAAGATAAAATCATTAAAGAGTGCTGAAGACGCAGAACGAATGGTTAAATACTGGTCACACGAAGGCGCTTCTTCCTATAAAGTGTACATGCAAATTCGCCAGGACGAATTGGCGCGTGTAAATAAGCTAGCGCACTCGAATAACCGGAAGGTAACTGGGCATATTTGCTCCATAACTTTTGAAGAAGCTGCAAATTTGGGTATCGATAATATTGAGCATGGGTTTATTGAAGCTAGCGATTTTGTTGAAGACAAAGTAAAGAACAAGTGCCCGAATTCAAAAAAACAAACAGACTCTATTTTAGCGCTCGCAGATGATGATCCTAAAATAAAGAAATTAATTAAACATTTGGTTGATAATGACGTGGCCATCACCTCTACCTTAACCGTTTTTGAGACGTTTGCTAAATCGCGCCCTATTGCGCCGAAACAGGCACTTGATGTATTAACCACTAACGTTAAATTTCAATACCTAGGTCATTGGTCCCGTATTCAAACGAGTGATAACGAAGACTGGCTGAAGCTACTTAAAAAAGAAATGGCATGGGAAAAGTTGTTTGTCGAAATGGGTGGCCATTTAATGGTAGGCACTGACCCAACTGGTTATGGTGGGGTAATCGCGGGGTTCAGTAACCTGCGTGCAATTGCACTATTAGTCGAGGCGGGCTTCAGCTTTGAGCAGGCGATTAAAATTTCTACCATCAATGGTGCGACATTTTTAGGGAAAGACCAGCAGATTGGCAGTATCAGTATCGGAAAACGCGCTGACTTAGTATTGTTTAAAGGTTCGCCACACAAAAATATTGATGACATCTCTACGGTGACGACTGTCTTCAAAGCAGGTGTTGGTTATAATTCGCAGGCCATATTTACGGCAATGAAAAATACCGTAGGTTTACACTAATGCTCAAACGACTTTCTTCAATAAAGATATGGCTGGCTGTTGCGGTGATGATGTTGCCATTGGCTCATTCAAATGCGCAACAAGCGCGTTATTTTGAGCAGCCAATAGAAAGCAGAGTAGAGAATGTATCTGAATCTTGGAAAGTTGAACTCATACCGTTTCCACTAGATTTTGCGCCTGACATTAAGCTTATTGGCGACGAAGAACTATTGTTTGCTCCAGAGATGTACGATGCTGACAGTGAAAACTTTTTCTCTTATGTATTTGTTTGGCAGGTAAAATCCAAAAAACTGCTTAGTGTTGAACAGATCGAAGCAGATTTTTACCGTTATTACGATGGCTTGTATCAAGCAGTTGCAAAACAGGTATCGAACAAAACCTTGTCGATTAGGGTCAGTGGTTCAAATTCGCAAGGGACTGGAAGTATTCATTGGGTTGAGCCTTTTGTGACTAAACAGCCTCAAAAGTTGCAATTTATCTATACGCAAAAGCAATGCGAATTGAACGGTGAAGTGCAGCTTTATGTGCAAGTATCGCCGCAACCTAACGTTCATCCTATTTGGCAACAAATGTCTGAAATAAAGACTAAAGGCTGTCATTAAATTGCGGTAAATTGCATAATACGCGCATTGTGAAAAACAGAGGCTAAATTGATGAAAGTATGTGGTGTAGAGCTTAAAGGAAACGATGCCATTGTGTGCGTAATGTCACTAGAAAATGGTTTATATGATATCCCGAGTATCCGCGTTCCAAAAATAAGCATTGCAGATGCAGGAAATGCTGAAGAAGTGCGTAAATTTCAATTTACTTTCAAAAAGCTGATGCAAGATTACGACATCAACAAAGTGGTCATTAAAGGGCGAGCGTTAAAAGGAAAATTTGCTGGCGGACCTGTTGGCTTTAAACTAGAAGCGGCTATTCAATTGATTGAAGAGTTAGAAGTAGAGATTCTATCTGGCAGCTTTGTGAAAAACGCGCTAGCTAAAAGCCAAGTAGACATTGATTTTAGGGACACAGGGTTGAAGAAGTTCCAACAAACGGCCTTTGAAACCGTGTTTGCATCTTTTGAAGCGCGATAAAAATTAACCAAAGAAATGAGAAAGGGAAGCATATGCTTCCCTTTTTTATTATCCACAGAAATAGCTCACCATAAGCTATATTTATATTGCTTACCCGAGCGTAGTTATCACTTTTCAAACGTCTGCGAAAATGATTTAATCGGGTATAACAACAAGTCAGACCACTTACCAGTGGTCAAGAATTGAGGAAGAAACAATGCCAGAATATAAAGCGCCCGTTCGAGATATGCAGTTTGTAATGCAAGAGCTACTCGATTGTGAAACGCACTATCAAACACTTGGTTACGAGGAAGCAACGCCAGATATGATCGATGCAATCATGAGTGAAGCGGCTAAATTTAACGAACAAGTTTTAGCACCTATCAACCAAATTGGCGATGAACAAGGTTGTACGTGGAATGACGGTGTTGTAACAACACCTGATGGTTTTAAAGAAGCGTATCAACAATATGTTGAAGGTGGCTGGCCAACTCTATCTCAACCTATCGAATTTGGTGGCCAAGGCCTACCGCACTCATTAAACACAGCAATTGGCGAGTTTAGCTCGGCAGCCAACCATAGTTTCGCTATGTACCCGGGCCTTAGCCATGGTGCTTTAGCAACGTTAGAAGCGCACGGTACTGAAGAACAAAAAGCGATGTTCATGCCTAAACTTGTTGAAGGTACGTGGACAGGTACTATGTGTTTAACTGAGCCACATTGTGGTACCGACTTAGGTATGCTTCGCACTAAGGCTGAGCCTAACGAAGATGGTACATACTCATTAACAGGTACTAAAATTTTCATTTCCGCGGGTGAGCACGACTTATCAGATAATATCGTCCACATTGTGATTGCGCGCATTCCAGGCTCCCCTAATGGAACCAAGGGTATTTCATTATTTATCGTACCTAAATACGATGCGACACCAGACGGTGAGCGAGGGGAGCGCAATGGCGTAAACTGTGGCTCTATTGAGCACAAAATGGGTATCAATGCGAATGCTACGTGTGTAATCAACTTCGATGGTGCAAAAGGCTACTTAATTGGTGAAGTAAACCGTGGTTTGAACTGTATGTTCACGTTCATGAATGCAGCGCGTTTAGGTGTTGCTAATGAGGGTGTTGCTGCGGCGGAAGCAGCTTTCCAAGGCTCATTGGCGTATGCAAAAGATCGCTTGCAAAGTCGTTCTTTGACAGGCCCTAAAAACCCAGACGGCCCTGCAGATAAAATTATTGTGCATCCAGACGTGCGTCGTATGCTATTGACGCAAAAATCGATAGCCGAAGGCGGCCGTGCCTTAAATGGTTATTTAAGTCAGCTTGTTGATGTTGTAGAAGCAAGTAAAGACGATGCAGCAGTAGCTGAGGCAAATAGCAAGCTAGCGCTATTAACGCCAATTGCAAAAGCGTTCTTAACTGAGCTAGGTTTAGAATGTACTAGCCACGGTGTTCAAGTATACGGTGGTCATGGCTTCATCAAAGAATGGGGCATGGAACAGTTGATGCGTGATACAAAAATTAGCTGTTTGTACGAAGGTACAACTGGTATTCAAGCATTAGACTTACTTGCACGTAAAATTTTGGGTTCGAAAGGTGAATTGATTAAGCCATTTGCCGCTGAAGTAACAGCATTCTGTACAGATGCGATTACCGATGAGCAAATGAGTGAATTCATCAAACCGATGATTACTATAGCGCCAAACTGGCAGAAAATGACCCAAGAAATTGGTATGAAAGCGATGCAAAATCCGGATGAGATTGGAGCAGCATCGGTAGATTACTTGATGTACTCGGGTTATTTAACGCTTGCGTATTTCTGGGCGAAAATGGCGAAAGTGTCATTAGACAAACTTGCTGCTGGCACAGATGATAAAGCCTTTTATGAAGCGAAAATCAAAACAGCGCGTTTCTATTTCGACCGTGTGCTACCGAGAATTCATGGTCACGCAGCGTGTATCGAGAATGGTGCTAACGCAATGATGGCGCACAGCGAAGAAGAGTTTCTTGTATAGTCTCTAGCTTAGCCTACAGTTGAAGAGCCGGTTTTACCGGCTTTTTTTATGTCTGAAATATATTATTTACTGGCGGTACTAGTAATGAGCAAAAAACTTTACTAACGTACAGCATGGCAGTTACGTTATAGGGAGTTGTAATGCGTATATTCGTCTTATCTGTTTTTCTTTTCTTATCTGGGTGTTCGAGCGTCCCGAGTGACACCAATACTACCAAGCTGATTTTATCAGATGCCCCTTTTGTCACGAGTAATGCTGAAGTTGTCTTCGAAGAGCAAGTCTTTGCATTAACACCAGAGCAACAAGCCGACTTCATGCGGTTTTACGAAAAAAAGCGTTCGCAAGGAAAAAATGCACATCAGGCGGTTAGCGACTTCTTACTGGCTAAGCTCAATAACTTTTCTTACTTTGGTGAAACATATACAGCATCTGAGGCGATGGCGCATTCAAAGGGAAATTGCATGAGCCTTGCTATCTTAACGACAGCGTTGGCAAACTTGGTAGGTGTTGAATATGGCTACAGAGAAGTGAGTACGCTGCCAGTTTTTGAAAAGCACAGTGGGTTGTTACTCTCTTCTTCTCATGTACAAACTAAGCTATTTGAGCCGATTAGCGAAGACGCCGAAAAATTCAGTATATTTGTCCGAGACGGTATTTTGATTGATTACTTCCCGGATTCGAACAATATTAAAGGTCAGTATCTCAAATACCCTCAGTTTTTAGCGAAGTTTTATGTCAATAAAGCGTCTGATGCATTGATAGAAAAAAGAATTGATGAAGCCTTTGCATACGCGAGAGCTGCGTATGACCAAGCGCATGATAGTCCTGAAGTGCTTAATATCTTGGCGGTTATATACCGTCGTCAAGGCGAAGAACAAGAAGCAGAGCGCATATATCAACACGCTGTTTCATTAGCGCCTAATAACATCTCTTTGTTAAGTAACTATTTGGTGTTGCTAGAGAGGCAAGGGCGACAAGCTGAAGCTGGCACTATTCTTACTAAAATGGCTCAGTTAGATGACCCCAACCCATACAGTTGGCTAGACCAAGCTTACTTGGCAAAAAGCCAAGGGAAAAACCGACAAGCTATAACCTATTTTAAGAAAACGATTGAACTAGCGCCTTATGTGAAACCGGCTTATGTGGGTTTATATAATATCTATATGGAAAAAGGGCAGGAAACCTTGGCTAAAAATACGTTATCGCGCGCCCTTGAGTGGACACATGGAACAAAAGAGCGACAGCAGCTTAAATACAAGTTGTATGGCAGGAACGCCGCTGTCGAGGTTTTAGAGAGCGAGTAACTTACTCGGTAATCACTTGCATGGCTTTGACAAGGCGCGGGTCGTTAATATCTGAGCTGGTGTATTTAAAAATAATTTCACCTTTGCGATTTACAAAAAAAGTTGTAGGTGTACCAACAACGCCCATTTCTTCTGCTAGCTTGTCGCCATCAACTGCTGTTTTAAACGTATAACCTCTAGCTGCCAACACGTCTTGTGGCGTAGCGCCTTGGTCTTCATTAAAACTTACCGCAACAATTTGTGTATCTTGCTGCGCAAATTGCTTTTGCAATTCATCGAGTTTTGGCTGCAAGCGTTTGCAGTAAGGGCACCATGTGGCCCAAAAATGAAGGATCACGGGTTTTCCTTCATAGTCGCCCCAATTTATTGTATCGCCGTGTTGCGTATTCAATGACCAATCAGGCACAGCACTTTTACTGTCGTTCGCAAAAGCACTGAATGAAAATAGGAATGTAGTCAGCAATAGAGTGACGAATGATTTCATAAATAACTATCCAAGTTTAATGACAATATCAGGTTAAAGATATTGACCGTACAAGCGCTTATAGTTATTCACGCTATGTGTAATTTTATATCTGTAAACCTTATTGGTACGTCGCCAAAATTTTATCAGCAGTTTTCGCAGCAATCATAATGACAGGGGCATTCGTATTGCCACTGATGAGCGTTGGCATAATAGAACCATCGATAACTCGCAAGCTCTCGATACCATGGACTTTGAGTTCGCTGTTGACTACGGCCATGTCATCATTTCCCATTTTACATGTACCGACAGGGTGATAAATGGTGTTTGCTTTGTTGCGCAGAAATTCGAGAATATCTTCATCTGACTGGCATTGTTCACCCGGCATTATCTCGTTACCCACCTTACTAGCGATAGGGTCTTGAGCGTAAATATCGCGCACCCGGCGAATAGCTTCAATCATTAACTTTTGATCGTCCGGATGATCAAGCATATTAAGATGGATTTTAGGGTGAAGGTGAGGGGCCTTACCAAACAAAGTGACACTGCCTCGGCTTTTTGGCCGCAATAAACACGCATGGACAGCTACCCCGTATTGAAACAACATCTTCATGTTACGACCATGATCATCCATAGCGGCAGGAATGAAATGCAGCTGTAGGTCAGGTCTGTCGACTTGTGGTGATGTTTTGATAAAACCACCAGCTTCTGCAATGGCACTGGTTAGTACACCAGTGCCTTCGGTAAAGAACTTCATCGCGCTTGGGGCTAGTTTAGCCAGAGCTTTTGGACGATAGGCAATAATGTCAGTATCTTTATATTCTTTAACGACTAATGCATCGACATGATCTTGCAGGTTTTGACCCACGCCAGGGGATTCATGAAGTAACGCGATATCATGTTTTTCAAGCTCTTCTTTGGGTCCTATTCCCGACAACATGAGGACTTGAGGCGAATTAAAAGCACCAGCACTAAGTAGCACCTCTTTCGATGCATGGATAACGGTTTGTTCACCTTTTCGCTTAAATTGCACGCCAGTTGCTCGTTTACCGTCTAACAGTATTTTTTCAACAAGTGCATCAGTGATTACGGTAAGGTTTGTACGTTCTAGATTAGGCGTTAGAAAGGCTTTGGCTGCGCTACAGCGTTTACCGTCTTTTTGCGTCACCTGAAAATAGCCCACGCCTTCTTGTTCAGCACCGTTGAAATCATCATTAGCTGGAAAGCCTGCATTGACACTAGCTTCAATGAAACGATCAAAAATGGGTAATTTTGAGCGAGACTCAGCAACATTGAGAGGGCCATTGACACCATGGTATTCACTGGCTCCAC
The DNA here is from genome assembly GCF_042682785.1 of Thalassotalea euphylliae. Lineage (GTDB taxonomy): Bacteria > Pseudomonadota > Gammaproteobacteria > Enterobacterales > Alteromonadaceae > Thalassotalea_F > Thalassotalea_F euphylliae. The sequence goes on from NZ_JBHUIB010000012.1 coordinate 727,928, forward strand.
GTTCTTGATGTTGTGTTGCTTTAAAATAGGGGAGCACATCATTCCAGGCCCAGCCTGCATTACCCTGTGCTGCCCAATCATCGTAGTCTTGATGTTGCCCTCGGATATAGAGCATGGCATTTACCGAACTACTACCGCCAAGTGTTTTTCCTCGGGGGTTAAATACTTGCCTGCCATTCTGAGAAGGCTCAGGTGAAGAATCATAAAGCCAGTTGTACTTTTGACTTTTCATCAGTTCAACAACACCTGCTGGAATATGCACTAGTGGAGAAGAATCTTTCGGACCTGCTTCTAAAAGGCAAACAGTAAATTGTCCACTTTCTGATAGTTTGTCCGCTAACACACAGCCAGCCGAGCCACCGCCAATAATGATAAAGTCGTATTGTTCCATAGTGCTTATCGTTTATTTTCGTTTTTTCTTTTTAAGAATTTATAACGAATATGTATCGTTCTTGCGAGAAAAATATTCGATTGGTCACAAAAAAGCCGCTAACTAGCGGCTTTTATATGATAAGTGTTTATTTGACGCTTATTGTAAGCCAAGCACTTTCTTGCCCTGTGTAAAGTCGATATCGACAGGAATATTAGCTGATTCAAGCTTCGCAAGACTCTCTGCTAAGTCTTCTTTTATTAGACCTTTCTCCTGAACGAGTTTATCAACACCTGCGTAGTCGCCATTGCCTTGTAAGGTCAATATAAGTTCTGATAACGCATCAATTGCTTGGGTCATTTTCTCTATATCAACTCTGTACTGACCCGCTTCATTTCGGCTAAAGGCACCTTGCTCTTGGAAATAGTTAAAACGCACCATGTTTGCTTTACCGTGCGCAGAACTTGCGCCAAAGCGCACTGAGCGGAAAATACCCGCCATAAAGGTGACGTAGTAATCTTCTAGTGAGCCTTCAGTAATTGCACCTTTAGCGAGTAATTGCTTAACCATATACAAGCCCAGCACATCAGCTTTACCCTCTTCTAACGCAGAGGCATGCTCCTTTAGGGCTTGGCGAACGGTACCTTTATCGTTAATGGTGTTTTTAATCCCTAAACCGTGTGCCACCTCATGAAACATGGTATTAGCAAAGAAGCCATTGAAAGTTACATGTTTGCGCTGTTCAGGCACAATAAGCTGTTCTGAAATAGGTAGCATGATAGCGTCAAACTTAGCGCGCATTGCGTTTTTCAGTTGTAAACGTCGCGTACCTTTTTCAAGCTGCACCTGTTCGTCGTTTGGTAGGTTAATAGCTATGGTTTTGCCACCTGCATTTGAATGACCTGCATAATAGATAACGTCATAGGCATTAAGATCTGCGTCAGAGCCTGGCATTTCCTTTTTATACTTTTTGGCAACTGGCAGGCCACGTTGCAGTTCAGGCAGGTAGTCAGCAAATTTTGCTAATTTCTCACTCCAAGAGAGATCTTTTACTAGTACATATGACTCAAAGGCCGCACGATAGCCAAAGAGCTGGTCTTCATAGGTTTCGATAGGCCCAATGACAACATCGATTGGGTTCGTTTTCATATCCATCCATGCAAAATCAGACGGCTGGTAGTCATCGGTACGTAATGCTTTTGCACGCAAAGTTAAGTAGTTAGCGAATTCTTCGTTGTCGGCAAATGTCGCAGCTTTTTCCAAAATTGCTGCTGCGCGATCTATTTCATCGGCATATACTTCAGAGTAGGCAACAGAGGTAAGCGCCCCGTTTTTGTCACGCTGCACGATAGAGTAGAGTCCGTCTTTGTCATTGAAGCTAGCAGCATCGAATTCTGATTTTGTCATGTCCGCTGGATAAAATTGAGCACCGTGTGGTTTTGGAGCAAAATCGGACAAAAATGCTTTGTCGCCATTCAGCCTATCCCAAGGACCGTAATTGATGCCTGCAAATGCTCTGACTTTTTCATCTTGGATGCTGGCTAAGAAGGCATTTTTATCGTCACCAAACGCCTGTTTCCAGAATAAATCATCCATGATTTTAGAAGCATCAATCAATAACGACAGCATCTGTTTCTGATTGTCAGATAAGTGGCTTAAATCTGCCGTCAATGTGACGTTTTGATAGATATCTAATCTATTCTCATAACCCTCAATAAGCTGAGGGGATGTTGATTGCGCAACATGTTCTTTATTGCAGCCAGCCAGCGCAGTTGTTGCTAACAAAACAACTGCAGCAATGTTTGTGAGTTTCATAGGTGTTTCCTTTGGTTTAACGGCTCAAGACTAGTGAATATGATAGGGGAGTGCAAGGAACGTGGAACCTGTAGGCAAGTTTTGTTGCCTAACGTTCAGGCCACGCAAATTTGAGGCATAAAAAAACCGGCCGAGGCCGGTTTTTCAAAGTCAATGCAAAAACAAAAATTAAAGTGCTTTGATAGCAGCGTTTAAACGGCTCTTGCTACGAGCAGCTTTGTTTTTGTGAATAAGACCTTTAGTTGCGTAACGATCAAGGATCGGTTGCGCAGCTGCTAATTCTTTTGTTGCCAATTCTTTGTCACCGGCTTCAATTGCAGCGATTACTTTTTTAACTAAAGTACGCATCATTGAACGACGGCTTGCATTGTGTTGACGGCGCTTTTCAGATTGTACCGCGCGTTTCTTAGCTTGCTTTGAGTTAGCCAAGGTGAACTCCTAAAATATGATAAAAATATAGCCTAAATTTAAGGCGACGAAATATGCCTTTTTTCCAGCGAATTGTCAAATGATTTAGCAATTAATTTTATAATTCTATGGTTTTTGGTGTGAGATATGTGGTACTCGCGAGAGCTGTTGGCCTAATGCGTGAATTTTAACGGAATGCGCTTGTTTATCCGGTGTCTATCACCTCATAATATTGTTTTTGTGTTAGGCACTGGAAGCCATTTTGAGTAAAAAATTAATAAAATCAGGCCTTATTGTCAGTGCTATGACAATGATTTCTCGTGTTTTAGGATTGGTTAGAGACGTAGTTATTGCGAATTTTATGGGTACTGGCGCAGGTGCTGATGTCTTCTTTTTCGCCAATAAAATCCCCAACTTTTTACGTCGTTTATTTGCTGAAGGAGCATTTGCTCAAGCGTTTGTTCCAGTCCTTAGTGAGTATCAAGCAATTGATGAAAAGAATGGCTCAAACGATACGCGCAAACTTATTGCGCAGGTCTCTGGTACGCTCGGTGTTTTAGTGACGATAGTAACGGCGATAGGCGTTATTGCATCTCCAATTATTGTGGCTATTTTTGGTTTTGGTTGGGCTATGGATTGGTACACTGGCGGCGAGAATGCAGAAAAGTTTGAACTAGCCAGCACATTACTCAAAATTACCTTTCCATACTTGTGGTTTATCAGTTTAACAGCATTAGCTGGTGCGGTACTAAATACCTTAGGTAAGTTTGCAGTCGCGGCCTTTACGCCCGTGCTACTAAATGTTTGCATTATTGCTTCTGCAATTTATCTTTCTCCTCAATTTGATAACCCTGCGTTTGCGCTTGCATGGGGCGTATTCTTGGGTGGTGCGGTTCAGTTTTTCTTTCAACTTCCTTTTTTGTACAAAGCCGGGGTATTAGTTAAGCCTGTTTGGGGATGGCATGAGAAGGGGGTTACTAAGATTCGAAAACTGATCATCCCAGCGCTCTTCGGTGTTTCGGTTACCCAAATAAATTTATTACTTGATACCTTGATTGCTAGCTTTTTGGTCACAGGTTCTATTAGTTGGCTGTATTATGCTGACCGATTACTTGAGTTTCCTCTCGGTCTATTTGGCATAGGGATAGCGACTGTTATTTTGCCAAGTCTATCGGGGTTGCATGCGCGCGAGAATAAACAAGAATTTAGTGACACCATTGATTGGGGATTACGCATTGTTTCACTAATGGGAGTGCCTGCACTGATAGGTTTAGTGGTATTAGCACAGCCGATTATTATGTTGTTATTTATGCGTGGTGAGTTTACGTCAACCGATGTTCAGCAGGTATCGTTCGCATTGTATGCGTACCTGTCAGGGCTAATTAGTTTTATGTTTATTAAAGTATTAGCCCCTGGGTTTTATTCACGTCAAGATACCAAAACGCCAGTCAAAATAGGTATTATTGCCATGGTAGCTAATATGGCGTTTAATCTTATATTAGCCCCTATTTTCGGCTATGTTGGTCTGGCAATCGCTACAACCTTGTCAGCAACCCTAAACGCGTTTTTATTGTACCGTGGTTTAAAGAGAAGCGAGGTATTTACCTTGCCTTCAAAAACGAAACGCTTCTTCGTGAAATTACTTCTTGCTGCGGCAGCAATGGGAACACTTGTTTATTATCTTTCTCCTGATTTTGAGCAATGGGTTATGATGGACTTCGGCGAACAATTACTGCGTGTAGCGTTATACATCTTTGCAGGCGTTGCTGCTTATTTTGCATTGCTTGTTGTGCTTGGGGTTAGATTGGCTGACTTTAGGGTAGAAAATTCAGCAGGAATTGTCGCCAATAAGGGCTGATTCTTTGATCAGACTAATATATAATTCGTCGGTTTTTTAACGGCGTAAATATTAGTAGCGCGTTTTACAAGGTTTTTATTCTTTCATGCAGTTAATACGTGGCATCCATAATATCAAAGCAGAAGATCATGGCTGTGTGTTAACCATTGGCAACTTTGATGGCGTGCATTTAGGCCATCGACGTGTGATTAAGGCCTTAATTAGTAAAGCTGAAGCACTAAATTGCAAATCAGCAGTGATGGTTTTTGAGCCGCAACCACAAGAGTTGTTCAGCCCAGAAACAGCGCCAGCTCGGTTAACTCGGTTGCGTGATAAATACGCTTTGATAGAGGAGCTGGGTGTAGACCGACTAATTTGTGTGAATTTTAATAAAAAATTTGCCAGTCAAAGTGCTGAGCATTTTGTTGAGCACTTGTTGGTTGAGAAACTCGGTATTAAGCACTTGATCATAGGTGATGATTTTCACTTTGGTAAGAATCGCACCGGTAATTTTGAAACATTGTGCAGTGCCGGTGAAAATTTTGGTTTTGGCGTATCTGATACGGCAAGTTTCAAATTAGAAGACTGCCGCATCAGCAGTACTGAAATTAGGCAGTTTCTCGAGAAAGATGACCTTGCAGGGGCTGAAAAAATGCTTGGGCGCCCATATTCTATTCATGGAAGGGTGTTCCACGGCGATAAACGCGGCAGACAACTCGGTTTTCCGACAGCTAATATCAAGTTAAAGCGACGTGTATCACCGGTTTCCGGGGTTTATGTTGTTCAAGTAAAGGCCAGTTGTGGTAAATTCTATGGCGTAGCCAATATAGGTGCTAGGCCAACTGTAGCCGGGGTTAGGCAACAACTAGAAGTCCATATTTTTGATTTTAATCAAGATATTTATGGCGCTTCTTTGGAAGTTGTTTTATTGCGCAAACTTAGAGATGAAAAGAAGTTTGCCAGTATTGATGAATTAAGAGAACAAATAGCTAGAGACAGTGCTGAGGCGCGTCTTTATCTGAAAGATTTATAACCATTATTTAAACGAAAAGATTAATTGACGGATATCTACATAAATGAGCGATTACAAACATACCCTCAATTTGCCTGATACGTCTTTCCCAATGAAAGGCAACATGGCAAATCGTGAACCGCAAATGCTGAAAGACTGGGCTAGCAAGGATCTTTACGGCAAGATTCGCGCGGCAAAAAAGGGTAAAAAGTCATTTATTTTGCACGATGGTCCTCCATATGCGAACGGTAATATCCACCTAGGGCATTCAGTCAATAAAATCCTTAAAGACGTGATCGTGAAGGCGAAAACGTTATCTGATTTAGATTCTCCATATGTACCTGGCTGGGATTGTCATGGGCTTCCTATTGAGCTTGTTGTTGAGAAAAAGCATGGCAAACCAGGTCACAAGCTATCTGCCGCAGAGTTTCGTCAAAAATGTCGTGAATACGCGGCCAAGCAAGTTGACGGTCAACGAGAAGACTTCAAACGTTTAGGTGTATTTGGTGATTGGGAAAACCCATACCTAACGATGAATTTTGAAACTGAAGCGAACATTATCCGTGCTTTAGGAAAAATTACTGAAAACGGTCATCTTCAACAAGGTTTCAAGCCAGTTTACTGGAGTGTTGTTGGTGGCTCAGCGCTAGCAGAAGCAGAAGTAGAGTACGCTGATAAAACATCTTTCTCGATTGATGTGAAATACCCTGTTGTTGATGAGTCTGCGTTAGCAGCTGCAATTCCTGATTTAGCGGGCAGCGGCAAAGTGTCTGTTGTGATCTGGACAACGACACCATGGACCTTACCATCGAGCCAAGCAGTCAGTATTCATGAAGAATTAGAATACGTTGTTGTGCAAGCGGGTGAAGAGCGTCTATTAATGGCTGAAGCGCTGCATGAAAGTGTGATGGAGCGTGCAGGCATTGAAGAATTTGAAATTGTCGGTCGTGTACAAGGTGCCGCATTAGAGCTTTTACAATTACACCATCCATTTTATGAGCGCACATTACCTGTAATTCTGGGTGACCATGTTACCACCGATGCCGGTACTGGTTGCGTACATACAGCACCAGACCATGGTGTTGAAGATTTCACGGTGGGTAAAAAATACAACATCGAGACCTTAAACTACCTTGACGATAACGGTCTTTACCGTGCAAATGTCGAATTATTTGCTGGTGAGCATGTATACAAAGTTGATGAAAAAATCATCGCAGTCGTCGAAGAGCATGGTAACTTGTTGTATCAAACAAAATTTGTTCACAGCTACCCTCATTGCTGGCGCACTAAAACACCACTGATTTTCCGTGCGACGCCACAGTGGTTCGTCAGCATGACCAAAAACAGTCTTCGCGATGAAGTGAAAAATGCAGTAGAAGGCGTTCAATGGATTCCTGATTGGGGTCAAGCACGTATCGATTCAATGTTAGAGTCTAGCCCTGACTGGTGTATCTCTCGCCAACGCACGTGGGGTGTACCAATTGCATTGTTCGTGCACAAAGAAACTCAAGAGTTGCATCCAGAAACATCTCGTTTAATCGAAGAAGTTGCCCTCCGTGTTGAAAAAGAGGGGATGGACGCATGGTTTGAAGCAGACGTAAAAGATTACTTAGGCGATGAAGCCGATTCTTACAGTAAAGTAACCGATACGCTGGATGTTTGGTTTGACTCAGGTGTTACCCATTATTCGGTATTAGCGCAACGTGACGACCTAAGCTACCCAGCAGATTTATATCTTGAAGGTTCTGACCAACACCGTGGCTGGTTCCAATCGTCATTGAAAACAGCAATGGCTATCAATGGTAATGCGCCTTATAAACAAGTGCTGACTCACGGTTTTACGGTTGATGAGAAAGGTCACAAAATGTCGAAATCATTAGGTAATGTTATTACGCCTGATGAAATCACCAAACAATACGGTGCTGACATTTTACGTTTGTGGGTAGCATCGGTTAACTACACACAAGAAATTACGGTTTCAAAAGAAATCTTTAAGCGTCAAGCAGATGCATACCGTCGTATCCGTAATACTTCGCGTTTCTTGTTGGCGAACATTAACGGTTTTGAGCCAGCCAATCACTCGGTCGCGCTAGGAGATATGGTTGCGTTGGATCGTTGGGTAGTAGGTAAAGCAGCGGAGCTGCAAAATGAAATTGTTGCTGCCTACGATGAATATGAATTCCATCAAGTAGTTCAGAAGTTGATGAACTTCTGTACTAACGAATTAGGTGGTTTCTACTTAGATATCATTAAAGATCGCCAGTACACCGCGAAAGAAGACAGTGTTGCTCGTCGTTCATGTCAAACAGCCATGTACTTAATTGCTGAATCAATCACGCGTTGGATGGCACCAATTCTTTCGTTTACTGCGCAAGAAATCTGGGAAGCGCTACCAGCACCAGAGAGCGGTGAGCGTGATGAATTCGTCTTCACTGATGTTTGGTTTGACGGTTTAGCTGAATTGCCAGCAGATGCGACTTTAAACAATGACTACTGGAACGAGTTATTACTTGTTCGTGGTGAAGTGAATAAGGCGTTAGAGCTTGCTCGTAAAGATAAAGTTGTAGGTAAAGGCTTAGAAGCGAAAGTAACTTTATACGTTGCAGATCAAGCGCTGAATGAAAAACTATCACAACTTGGTGATGAGTTACGTTTCGTGTTGTTAACTTCTGCGGCAGAATTAGTGGTAGTTGATGAATTACCTGCTGATGCATCGGCGACGGAAGTGTCTGGTTTAGCACTTAAGGTTGCGCAAGCGGAAGGTGTTAAATGTGATCGTTGTTGGCATGTGACTACAGATGTCGGTCAAACAGAAGCACATCCATTATTATGTGGCCGTTGTGTGACCAATGTTGATGGCGAAGGCGAACAACGACAGTACGCTTAGTACAAACTAAAAGAGGAGCAGCAGTTGCTGCTCCTTTTGTATTATCAAGGTAGTATTTAGTAATGGCATCAATGTTCTCACCTTCTGAGCTCTTTTCCAAAACAGCCTTGCGATGGTTATGGCTAACACTCGTATTTTTGGTACTCGACCAAGTCACTAAACAATGGGTCGTTGCTTCATTCAATTTGTATGAATCTATTCCTGTTTTTCCTTCGTTTAACTTAACCTACATGCAAAATACGGGCGCTGCGTTTAGCTTTTTAGCTGATCAAGGTGGCTGGCAACGCTGGTTCTTCTCGGCAGTGGCAACCCTAGCTAGTGGGTTATTTTTATATTGGTTGGCAAAAACGCCTGCTTCAAACAAAGTGCTGGGCATTGGCTTTGCGTTGATGTTAAGTGGTGCAATGGGCAACCTAATAGATCGCGTGTTGTTTGGCTATGTTATCGATTTCCTAGATTTTTATATTGGTGAAGCACATTGGCCAGCATTTAATATAGCGGACTCAGCGATTTTTGTTGGTGCCGCTTTGATGATTATTGATTCGTTTCGACAAGAAACAACAACAGAACAAAAAAGTTAATTTATGTCTTACGTAGAAAAAGATTCAAGCCTAGTTGCTCACATTACAATGAAGCTATCAGATGGCTCTGCTGCTGATAGTACTAAAGTAAATAATAAACCCGCTATTATTAACATGGGTGATCAGAGCATTTCTCCGGCTTTTGAAGCGGAGCTTATTGGTATGCAAGCGGGCGAATCTAAAGAGTTCACACTTGAAGCAAAAGATGCTTTTGGCGAGAAAAATCCTGATAACATCCATTATGTCGACATTGCAAAATTCGATGCCGATACGCCTGCGAAAGTCGGTAGCATTATCACATTTACTGCTCCAGGTGGCGAAGTTCCAGGTATGGTGACAGAAGTTTCAGGTAATTCTGTTACAGTGGATTTTAATCATCCGCTAGCTGGACAAGCTGTTACCTTTGTTATTGACGTTGTAGAGATTAAATAAGGCACTTTTGATGGAAATTATCTTAGCAAACCCAAGAGGATTTTGTGCAGGCGTCGATCGCGCTATCAGTATCGTCGACAGGGCTTTAGATTTATTCGATGCCCCCATTTATGTCCGTCATGAAGTTGTTCACAACAAATTTGTTGTTAATGGTTTAAAGGAGCGTGGTGCCGTATTTGTTGATGAGTTAGTGGAAGTACCTGACGATGCAACGGTTATATTCAGTGCTCACGGCGTATCAAAGGCGGTTCGTAACGAGGCCAAAGAGCGTGGTTTAAAAGTGTTTGACGCAACATGTCCTCTAGTTACTAAAGTGCACATGGAAGTTTCACGTGCCAGCCGAAAAGGCATTGAATGTGTGCTTATTGGCCATGCTGGTCATCCTGAAGTGGAAGGCACAATGGGTCAATACGACAGTGACGAAGGTGGTATTTACCTCGTAGAGTCACCAGAAGATGTTGATAAGCTTGCCGTAAAGAATCCTGATGAGCTCTACTATTGTAGTCAAACTACCTTGTCTGTTGATGATACAAGCGATGTTATTGATGCATTGCGTAAGACTTTTCCAAATATCGAAGGACCACGCAAAGATGATATCTGTTACGCAACACAGAATCGTCAAGATGCCGTTCGTGGCATAGCAGAACAAGTAGACTTACTGCTCGTAGTCGGAGCGAAAAACAGCTCGAACTCCAATCGATTACGTGAACTTGCTGATAAAATGGGTACAACCTCTTACCTTATCGATACTGCAGATGATATTGATGAAGCGTGGATGCAAAATATTAACAAGGTAGGTGTTACAGCTGGCGCTTCAGCACCCGAAGTGTTGGTTAAACAGGTTATCGATAAGCTTAAATCTCTTGGAGGTCATGAAGTTATCGAACATCCGGGGCGAGAAGAGAACATTGTATTTGCCGTTCCGTTAGAATTACGATAATCTTAATAATGGATAAAAGTTAATCAGCAAATAAATTATTCGATCGCAGTTTCGGATGTGCAAAGACTTTTAAATGCAACCGTGGGTAGTAACTGTGCACTAAAGTGATTTTATCGACTACCCATTATATGGATATAGGTATGGGTTAATGCAGTTCACTATGGTGATATTTAACACATATGTTGGCCTTACTTTCAGGATATTTATTAATAAGATAAATAGCCTCTTCACATCTGCGCCTTCATCGCTCTATACTAATCTCAAACTTTTAGACCTTTGTGAGGTATCTTTATGATATCTAATCAAAAAGGCATGACCTTTATCGAAGTGCTTGTCGCTCTGTTTATTATTGTAACTGGCGTTTTAGGAGCAGTAGCTATGCAGTCAACTGCGAAGCAAGGGAGCTTTGACGCCATGCAGCGTTCCATTGCTTCATCTTTAGCTCAAGATATTGTTGAACGTATTCGAAACAATAATGCCGATACCGCTATATTAGATGATTATGTAGGAACGTTCGGTGCAAATAGTTTAACCGCTCCTAACCCTAGCTGCTCAGGTGAAACTGCAACGTGTACCCCTGCACAAGTTGCGAGTTATGATCTTTATGAATGGACAGAACTTATTCGTGGTGCAGAGGCTAAATCTGGCACGGCTAATGTCGGTGGCCTAGTCAATGCAGTTGGATGTGTCAGCTTAGTCGATCAGACAATAACTGTAACTATATCTTGGGAGGGTAGAACGGAAACCTCGGATGGCGGTGCAGGAGAGTGCGGGTCAAGCAGTAACAAAAGGCGTCAATTAAGTTTGACAGCTTACGTTTTTTAGGGCGCGAAAATGATAAAGAAAAACGGTTTTACCATTGTTGAGCTCTTAATTTCATTGGCTATTGGTGTGTTTTTGTTTTCAGGTGTTTTAGCTATTTTTGTGAGTATGCAAAGTACTTCTGGGGACACTAGTAGGTACGGTATTATGCAAGAGACAGGGCGCTTCGCAGTGAGCTTGCTGTCTGAAGATCTTATGAGGCAAGGTTATTTTGGAGACTTAGTTGTACCTATTAGCCGTTCAAATTTGAGAACCCCATATATGGGGGCTCCCACTAATGAGTGCGTGGGTGAAGGCCTTAATAACGGTACTTTTCCAGGGGACTTAGGTACTTTTAGAACGCTATGGGGATTAAGCTCGGTAAATGCCACACCGATTTCCTGTATTGATGATGCTTCTATTGGATCTGATGTTTTACAGTTAAAACGAACCATAACTTCTCCCTTTACCGGAGCACAGTCGACATCACGTTACTATTTGTACACTAATTCAGTGGAAGGGCAAATTATTGTTGGTGGAACGTTGCCAGCTCCAGTAATAAATGATGCACAAGTATATGAGTACCAACACCATATTTATTATGTTACTGAAGAGAGTCGTGGAGCTAAAAAATATCCAGTATTGAAAATGAAGTCACTTGCGACAACAGTATCAGAAATGCCTCTTATCGATGGTGTTGAGCGTATCCGTTTTCTCTACGGTGTAGACACTGATTTAGACGGCATCGTTAATACCTACTTATCTGCAACAGAAATGAATGCCACTGGTTCAGGAACTGGCCGATACTGGGACAATGCTGATACGAGAATTATGGCAGTTAAAATCTATGTTTTAGTCAGGGATTTAGAAGAAGATACAGATTACAGCAACACAAATGACTACTTTCTTGGCAACGATGTAGCAGGGAAGTACTCTGTTAATGATAACTACCGCAGAATGCTATTTAGCTCCACTATAAGTCTGTTCAATGGAGATGTAAAAGTATGGGATTAACTAGTTTACCGAATAAGCAACAGGGCGTAGTGCTTGTAGTTGCCTTGGTTTTTCTTATCTCATTAACTGCCGTTGCATCGGCCTTAATGTTGAACTCTACTACCGATTTGAAAATTGCCGGTGCTAGTGAACAAAAACTTATTGCTGTTCAAGAAGCAATTAGTGCTACTGATGAGGCCATCGCAGATCAGGTTACGTCTGATACAAATTTATTTACAAGGCAAACGTTCCCATTTGATATTACTACTATCAATAGCGTTACAGTAGACACTGTTCGCGTAACTAGCCGTAACTTTGATACTGCTTTGCCTGACTGTCCTCATTCCAAATTAGCGTCATCAACAAAAGTGGTTAAATGTAATGTGCTTAATTTGGGTGTAACGAATAATTATGGAAGAAAAGATACCAGTTCAGTAGTCATAAATGCTGGTATTTCACAACAGATTTTAAACGTGGGGAATTAGTGATGAAACGAGTCTTATTTTTTCTAAGTGCTTTCTTGCCGCTTTCCCTCATTGCGGAAGATATTGAACTGTATGTTGGTGACACATCGCTGTCGGACAAAGATAGACCGAAAGTACTTATTTTGTTTGACACGTCAGGTAGTATGGGCGGAGAAGTAGAAGTCCGAAATCCTTACAACCCATCTGAAAACTACAATGCTTTATCAGGAGACACTGCAGCCAGTAGCGACATTTTCTATGTAAAAGGTGAAGTGGATGAAAAGCCTCAGCCTGGAACCGATAACCGTCGGTTTGTAGATGCAATTAACAGTTGTAATACCGCCCGTAACAAGTTGGCTACTGTGGGCTATTACATTGGCTACGTGCGTGAATACACTTTTGTTGGCGAATCGGGTTCTTGGAAAGAGTTACCAGAACTCGATGGATCTACGATAAAGACTGTTGAGTGTTGGGACGATGTTCGATTGGAAGATAATGTCAACGCTTATCATAAAAATAATGATGGTACATTTTCTGCGATAGGGGCGGGTTATCCTGTTGACGGACTCGGTAATACTAGTTCCCCAGAGCGATTTGTTGATGATGTTGCTTCTTCGAATACTAATCTTGGCGCTGGTGAAATTGTCACTTTGTATACTGCAAATTACCTCCGATGGTCACTAGGTGATTTGAATGATCCCAAAATTGGTACTGATGACATTCAAAAGCTTATCATTGCACAAGATGCCATTACCGAATTAGTTGATGCGGCACCTACTGTCGATTTTGCGCTGGGTGCATTTAACCGTAACAGCAATAATACGGATAGGCATGGTGGACGAATCGTCTATGGCTTCCGTGAAAACTTTGGTGTAACTGAAGTTGACGATTATAAAGATATGGTTGATAGCTTAACGGCAAATGGTGCAACGCCACTGTGTGAAACGCTATATGAAGCATACAAATATTTGTCCGGTAGTGCTGTATTCTATGGTGACAACGACCCAAACAGAGCACCTGCAAGGGATACAAGTGTCGAAGATGGAAACAAAGTTTATATCTCTCCTTATGATACATGTAGTAATAACATTAGCGTTATCTTGATGACCGATGGTATACCTGTTAGGGATTCTGAAGCGAACTCGTTAGTTACAGCTCTTACAGGCGATAGCAATGATTCAGACTATTACAATAGTTATCTAACCAATCTAGCAAGGTGGATGCATACCAATGATATTAATGGCAATCCAGCAGATGGTGACCAAACCATCGATCTGTTTACTGTAGGGTTTGCACTTGAAGATGAAGATGCCGTAAATCTGCTAATTGAATCTGCTGCTGCAGGGGGCGGGCGATTTTTGGACGCTACCGATCCAAGTGATCTTTTATCGCAGCTACAATCTGCAATTGTAACCATCCTTCAAAAAGACTCGACCTTCACTGCACCTTCAGTTGCATCAAATAATTTTGACCGGACTGAGACTCTGGATTCTGTATATTATGCGATGTTTACGCCTGATAAAGGACCACGTTGGCAAGGCAACCTTAAAAAGCTGAAAATTAGAGAAAGTGGGCTAGTGGGCAAAGATCTTCAGTCAGCCATTAACCCAGAAGGGAATATTACCAGTACTGCTACAACATTCTGGACTAATGATGACGCACCAGATGGAAACGATGTCAGTCAAGGTGGTGTTGTCGAAATGTTCCGTAATATGGACCCAGCAGATCGCGTTATATACAGTGATATCGGTTCGAGTGGTTTAGATGAACTCACTCTTGCAAAAGCGACAAGTGGTAACACAAACGCGTTTGCTTCTCTCGAAGCGTTAGCCTCTGCAATGGGAGTTGAAACATCTGAAGTACAAGATTATCTTGATTGGGCAAAAGGCTATGACAAAGATAATGCAGATGGTGATGCGAATAATGACACAACAGATATGAGACCTGATGTGTTTGGTGATCCGCTTCACTCGAAGCCTCTGGTTATCAACTACGGCACAAGCGAAGAAGATCAAGATTTGCGCATTATTATTGGTACTAATGCTGGTGCACTACACATGTTTAATGATGACGTAGATAACTCAGAAAGTGGCACGGCAGATACGATTACTGAAAAGTGGGCGTTTATGCCAAAAGAGTTCTTTAGTCAAATTCGGACATTACGTGATAACTTCACTTCCTCGGATAAGGTATATGGTATTGACGGTACGCCGGTTTCATTGATTGTTGATGCTAATGGCAACGGTAAAATAGAGACTGGAACTGATACTGCTATGGTATTTTTTGGTCTTCGTAGAGGAGGGTCTTCTTATTACGCGCTAGACGTAACAGATCCCGACAACCCAGTGTTAAAGTGGCATATAGACAGTTCTGACTCCGCTTTTAGTCAAATAAAACAATCATGGTCAACACCTCGGATTGCCTACTCGCGTGCAAATATGTCAGGTAGTACTCCAAAACCGGTTCTGTTTTTTGCGGCAGGGTATGATCCTGCAAAGGATACTCAAGGTTCAGTTGGCACCGATGATTCAAATGGGCTTGGTGTCTTTATGGTAGATGCTCTCTCTGGTGACTTGATTTGGAGTTTGACACCAGATGCAAACGGGGGGGGAAAAACTTGGCCAGGAACGGATAGCATAGCATCTGCTATAGCGACACTTGATAGCGACTCAGATGGGTTTACAGATAGACTATATGTTGGTGATACAGGCGGTAACCTTTGGCGTGTAGATATGCCTACAGCGACAACTGATGTGTGGGCAGCACACAAGGTAGCTTACGTTGGGGGCACTACCCATGAAACGGATAGACGTTTTTTTGCTGAGCCAACTATTGCTAGGGCTGTTATAACAGAAACGTTTACGGAAGAAGTTGAAGTAGAGGGTGTACTAACGACGAAAACCTTCAAAGTAGAGAAACCTTATGATGCTATATTAATTGGTAGTGGTGACAGAACTAACCCCCTAGATACGTTAACCAATGATGCGATTTTCATGATTAAAGATGAAAATATACTTACGCAGCAATTTACTACAGCTCCTGCCGTGATAAATATAGATGACCTTTACGACTTGACTCTAGATCCGTTCGGAAATCTTGATAAAGAGGCCTCTGATTATGAGGAACAATTTAATGTTGAAGCGGTAAAGTTGAGCGAGAAAAAAGGTTGGTATATCGATTTGGCGCAAAGTGAAGGCGAAAAGAATGTGGCAAGACCGGAAGCCTTTGCAGGTGTTGCCTACTACAATACGTTTGCGCCGCCAGCAGACTCAGCGAATACATGTGAAATAAGTTCTGTGGGAACGGGGTATTTGTACGCGGTAGACCTTTCCTTTGGTACTCAGATATATGACAAACGCATTTTGGAGACGACTAGCGCTTTGTCGGATGGCGTTACAATTGTCACTACTGAAGAAAACCTTACTGAAGAGGAACTAGAAGAACTAGGGTCTAATAGAGTTAAAGGCAGTACTACTCGTATTTTAGCTGGAGACGCTTTAAAACTTTGTGATGCAACAGGTGATTGCACAGGTATTAAACTGAAAACTATGCGCAATAGTATGGTTGTTGATGAAGGACAAGCAAATGGTAATTAAGTCAGCTAAAGGGTTCACGTTAATCGAAGCCATGATTGCAGTGGCTATTATTGGCATATTGGCTGCGATAGCTTACCCGTCATATACTGAGTACGTTGTGCAATCTAATCGAACTGAGGGACAAAGGGAGTTGCTACGTGTAGCAAATTTAATGGAACAATACTATCTTGATAATCGCGCGTATACAGAGGATTTGACCAAATTAGGTTTATCTAGCGCAGATAATTGGGCAACAGAAAGCGGTTTGTATAAGCTTTCTTCCTCTGTTACTGGTGATACATTCGAATTGACAGCGACAGCTCAAGGTAATCAAGCTACTAATGATGCGGCATGTAAAGAACTCAAAGTAACAGATGCTGGCACTCGAACACCTTCAACTGGTTGTTGGGAGTAAAACCATGAAAAAATCTATAGTCTTGCCTTTTATTGCTACAGTATTGGCTTCTCCATTGACAGTCGCGAATGACGCTAGCATAAAATCATTTCAAATCCGTTGTTTTACGAAACTGGACAACGATAAACCATATTTATATCGACTTGCTACAGCGAATCCGAATAGAACTCCTGAAGAGTTGGCTCAACGCATTTTGAATAAGCAAGTCAGGTATGAAGATGAAATGGCTAGAATAAGCTCAGTGGTAGAGTGTAGAAAAGGAAAAGACACGTTTGTAGATGTGCATGCACTCAAATTCGAAGAAGAGTACGACCACTAATTAGGTCTTATAATTAGAGCCTAGCTACAGCTAGGCTCAGCGCCGCTAATATCCTCGTCAATTCCATCGTTATCTGTGTCTGAACTAAGATAGGTGCGTCCGAAGCTGGATAGTACGATAGACCTATTTTTGTCTGGATAATCTGCAGGGCAATACGTAAATGTACCAGCGGGCCCGCCACGGCCAGTAGAGCGGAAAATAACACTAGCTGAATTAAAAGTGAGTGTGTCTCCTGACTTTATTGCTGCTTTTGTTCTAATGAGCACTTCATCGTTTGCAGCGTTATATTTGCCATCAGCATCAATATCAATAAATACGGTGAGTTCTTTGTCCCAACTATTCGTACATTCATTGCCTACTAGAGGGCAAACTCTAACGGGAAGTTCCATATTCACCGCAGTATTTCTAGCTGTTAGGATTAGTCTCTGCAGCGAATTTATTTCATCATCAACTCGCATTTTCACCGTCCAGTGACTGAAATTTGGGATTGCTATTGTGAGCATTACACCAAGAATAGCTATACCTACCATCAGCTCAATGAGCGTAAATCCTTTTTGTTTTTTCATACTAACCACCTTACTTCTAGCGGATTATCCTTGATACAGTTATACCACTATTAAAAGAGGACAACAAATGTGTCCCCCTTTAAATCGTAAGCAACTTAGTCGTAGATTGTTGGAATGGGTAAGCGCTTGTGCTGTGTTCGTGCATATATAGCGAGTACTGTATCTAACACCTTAGCAGTGACCTTTTTTCCTTCCAAAAAGTCATCAAGTTCATCATAACTTAAACCAAGTGCGTCTTCGTCTTTCTTGCCTGGATCTAAGTCTTCTAGGTCTGCTGTTGGCGCTTTAGTTATTAGCACTTCAGGTGCACCTAAATATCTTGCTAATTGGCGCACTTGGCGTTTTGAAAGCCCAAATAGTGGTGCCATATCACATGCGCCATCTCCCCATTTAGTAAAGAAGCCTGTGATATTTTCTGCAGAGTGGTCTGTGCCTATGACCAAACCACCAAGTATCCCTGCAATATGATACTGGGCAACCATCCGCGTTCTTGCTTTTACATTACCTTTCGAAAAATCAATCTGGCTATCTGAAGCATTCAGTAGATTCGCTTTATCTAGAGCAGTCAGCGTTTCTTGATGGACACCATCGGCACCAGCCTGAACGTTAGTAGTAACGATGTGACTGGGTTGAATAAAGCCAAGTGCTGCTTGAGCATCGTCTTCATCAGCTTGTGTACCATAAGGAAGGCGAACGGCAATAAATTTATACTCAGTTGTATTGTTTTCGGCGTTCAACGCATTGACCGCTAATTGCGCCAATCGACCACATGTGGAAGAGTCAACACCACCACTAATACCAAGCACTAAACTTTTTAGCCCAGACTCCACTAGTTTTGCTTTGATAAAACTGACACGGCGGTCGACTTCATATTCGACATCAATTTCAGGTAAAACTTTCATTTCTTCAATGATTAACTGTGGATCCATTGCTCTTCCTCATTGGGTATCTTAATCGCGCTCAGTGTAGCAAAAACGACATGAGGTGTAGAGTGAATTTATAGGTGAAAATTATTCACATACATGGCGTTTTTGCTCGAGATATTAGGGTATACTTTTAATACTCAGATTAAGATTTCTGTTTCCACAAATAAGGTCGAACAAAAATAATGAAAAAGATAGAAGCTATTATTAAACCTTTTAAAATGGATGATGTGCGTGAAGCACTTGGTGATATCGGCATAACTGGTATGACAGTATCAGAAGTAAAAGGTTTCGGTCGTCAAAAGGGACATACCGAACTGTATCGCGGTGCCGAATATATGGTTGATTTTTTACCTAAAGTGAAACTTGAAATAGTGGTGACTGCTGATCAGCTTGATAGATGTATAGACACCATCGTGGAAACAGCACAAACAGGCAAAATTGGTGATGGTAAAATTTTTGTAACTGATGTTGAGCGCGTGATTCGTATCCGGACCGGTGAAGAAAACGACGCGGCAATATAGTGCCTTAAATCATAAAAAAAGCCGCTTATAAGCGGCTTTTTTGTGTAAACATTATCTGTTTTATTGGTCATTCATTACTCGTTGACCAGGCGGTTGTTTGGGTAGTTAGCAGCCAGTACTTGCATTGCATTAGCTCTCAGTTTTTCTAACCCTAACTGTTGATAGCAATCAACCATCATTTCGAGTGCTTGTTCAACTTCATGACTAGGCGAGTAGTACTCTACAATGTAACGCGCGCGGTTAGCCGCTGACACATATGCTTCGCGTTTGTAATAAAACTCAGCTACGGCAAGTTCATACTTAGCCAATCGAGATTTTATCGATATCATGCGTTTACGTGCATCGGCGGCATACTTGCTTTGAGGGTAATCGTCTACGATTTTACGAAAGTCACTAAAAGCTGAACGAGATGCTGTTGGATCTCTATCTGAACGATCGATCCCTGCTAAATCCTGAAATAGGTTTTTTTCTGTATCGAGGTTTATCAATGCGCGCATGTAATAAACGTAATCAACGTTTGCGTGTTGTGGGTTTAATCTCAGGAAGCGATCCGCTAAGGCGATCCCTTGTTCAGCATTACCTGTTTTGTAATAAGCAAATAGCAAGTCTAGCTGAACTTGATGAGAAATTGGACCGAAAGGAAATCTAGAATCGATTGCCGATAATATTTGAATAGCTTTTTGATACAAACCATTATCAAGTGCTTCTCGAGCATCTACAAATAAGGCTTGTGCCGAGCGATCTGGCACTTTCTCAATGTCAGTATCAGAGGAAGAGCAACCTGTGAGGCCAATCACAGCCGCAAGGAATATGGCTCTGAGGGTCAATTTTTCCATAAACTTGGTTATCACCACTTTGTTTTCGTTAAAATTATTATGAATGCCCCTGACAACAGGGTAAAATACGCATCTTATTATTGAGTCGCATTCTAACCTAGCAATCTTGCCTTGCACAGTGCTAATACCAATTTGATAGCAAAGAGATATAAATGGCCGAAAATATTCACCACCAAGAAACCATACCCGCAGAACTACTAGGAAAACGTTTAGACCAAGCTTTGGCTGAAATGTTTCCTGATTATTCACGTTCTCGACTAAAAGAATGGATTGTCGGTGGTAATGTAGAAATAAACGGTACAGTAATAACAAAAGCGCGTGAAAAAGTGTTTGGTGGTGAAACGGTAGAAATTAACGCGACAATAGAAGCGGAAGTGCGATTCGAGCCTCAAGATATTCCGCTAAATATTGTTTATGAAGACGAGGACATCCTCGTTATCAACAAACCAGCAGACTTGGTCGTGCATCCTGGTGCAGGTAACCCTGATGGTACTGTGTTAAATGCCTTGCTTCATCATTGCCCTGAATTAGAAGTTATCCCACGTGCAGGTATTGTTCATCGACTTGATAAAGATACGACCGGTCTTATGGTTGTCGCAAAAACCATTGCCGCGCAAACAAATCTTGTTGATGCGCTTCAAGCTCGAGAGATTACGCGTGAATATGAAGCCGTTGCTAACGGTATTATGACGGCAGGTGGCACGGTTGATGAGCCTATCGGTAGACATTCAACGAAACGCACACACATGGCTGTGACAATCTCGGGGCGTCCTTCAATGACGCACTACCGTATCATGGAAAAGTTTAGGCTCCATACGCGTTTAAGGCTGCGTTTGGAAACAGGTCGTACTCACCAAATTAGGGTGCATATGGCGCATATAGCGCATCCACTTGTGGGAGACCCTTTATATGGTGGTCGTCCCCGCCCACCTAAAAATGCGACCCCTGAATTGCTGCAATATTTGAGAGAGTTTAAGCGACAAGCTTTGCACGCTAGAATGCTTTCGTTGTATCACCCAATTACAGGGCAAAAAATGACGTGGGAAGCAGATATACCAGACGATTTTGTTAAGCTTGTTAACCTTTTAAAAGAAGACACAAAGTTAAATGCAGAAGAAGAGTATTAGTACTCAGCCTTTCCCTCACGCCCAAATCAGTTGGCCTGTGCAGAATGTGCAGGCTTTCACTTCGCTGCGAAATTTTGAAGATTGTAACCAACATGCTTGGAAAAAGTATCAAACTTTTAACCTTGGCTTGCATGTTGGTGATGATCCTCAGTCGGTAAATCTAAACCGAACATTGCTCGCTGAAAACCTACCCCAAAACACCAAAATTCAGTGGCTAGATCAGGTTCATGGAAGTACTGTTGCTCATATCAAGCAATGTTCTGAATCGCCGATAGTCGCTGATGCTGCCTTTACTGATGAAAAAGGTATAGCACTCGCCGTGATGACGGCAGATTGTCTACCTATTTTGCTGAGTTCAATCGATGGCAAGTACGTGGCTGCCATTCATGGCGGTTGGCGTTGTTTAGCCGGCAATATAATTGATAATACTGTTTCTTTGTTTCCTGAGCCTTCGTCGATTGTTGCCTGGCTTGGACCTTGCGTTGGGCCAACAGCTTTTGAAGTAGGAGAAGACGTTAGAGAGGCATTTACTTCATCTTCTGCACTATTCGAAAAAGCTTTCTTGCCTCACAGCGTGTCCGATAATAAATATTTTGCGGATTTACATCAGATAGCTCGCGCTCAATTGGCACAGTTAGGCGTTAAACAAGTCTATTCAAAACCTGACTGCACATTCAGTGAACCTTCTTTATACTTTTCCTACCGACGTGACGGTCAAACAGGTCGAATGGCAACGGTTATTTGCCGCTATTGATTATATATTTGTTATAAATCAAAAGATTGTTCAAAAGCGTCTTGATTTTGACACTATTACCCTTATAACTCATTGTAGATAATCAGCAATCCATTGGTTTTTTAGTGTTAGCGGAGGAAATGGCATGCGATTAGACAAGTTTACTCAATCCTTTCAAATGGCAATTTCAGATGCGCAATCGTTAGCGTTAGGAAAAGACCACCAATTTATAGAGCCCCTTCACTTAATGGCAGCGTTACTTAGTCAATCAAGTAACAGTGTTTTACCTTTACTCAAAAGTGCAGGTCTTGATGTCAACTCGCTTAAGCAGCAGGTGGAAAAAGCAATAGAAGGGTTGGCGCAAGTTCATGGCGTTGGCGGAGAGGTTCAACTGTCGGCAACAACAGGTAAACTGTTAAATTTATGTGATAAATACGCGCAGAAGCTTGGTGATAGTTTTATATCTGCTGATGTGTTCTTGTTAGCTGCGCTCGAAGATGCTGGCACACTAGGACAAATTTTAAAAAACTTAGGCGCGACAGAACAACGTATCAAAGATGCAATTAGCCACGTGAGAGGTGGACAGGCAGTAAATGACCCAAATGCTGAAGATGTCCGCCAAGCATTGGACAAATACACGGTTAATCTTACAGAGAGAGCTATCCAAGGCAAGTTGGACCCTGTTATTGGGCGTGATGACGAAATTCGTCGTGCCATTCAAGTACTCCAACGTAGAACGAAAAACAATCCTGTATTGATAGGCCACCCTGGTGTTGGTAAAACGGCCATTGTTGAGGGGTTAGCACAGCGCATTGTTGACCATGAAGTACCAGAAGGGTTGAAGAATAAGCAAGTACTCAGTTTAGACATGGGAGCCTTAGTTGCCGGCGCTAAATACCGCGGAGAGTTTGAAGAACGCCTTAAAGCAGTGCTGAATGAGTTAGCGAAGCTTGAAGGCCAAATTATCCTATTCATCGATGAGCTGCACACTATGGTGGGAGCTGGCAAAACCGATGGTGCGATGGATGCAGGCAATATGCTAAAACCAGCACTTGCGCGTGGTGATTTACATTGTGTGGGGGCAACAACACTAGATGAATACCGGCAGTATATCGAGAAAGATGCTGCGCTTGAACGACGGTTTCAGAAAGTCATTGTTGATGAACCTTCAGTAGATGACACCATTGCAATTCTACGCGGTTTAAAAGAGCGGTATGAATTGCATCACTCTGTTGACATTACTGACCCCGCGATTGTTGCCGCAGCCACTTTGTCTCATCGATACATTAGCGATCGTCAATTACCAGATAAAGCCATTGATTTAATTGATGAAGCTGCTTCTAGTATCCGCCTTCAAATGGATTCAAAGCCAGAGGACTTGGATAAACTAGAACGCAAAATTATTCAGCTCACGTTAGAGCAAAAAGCCTTAGAAGATGAGCATGATGACGCATCTGTTCTCCGCTTGCAGGCTATTTCGGCAGAAATAGACAAGCTGCAAAACAGTTATGATGAATTAGATGAAGTCTGGACGACTGAAAAAGCCGCTCTTCACGGCACACAAACGATAAAAGCTGAACTAGAAGAGGCGCGAATTGACTTAGAATCTGCACGTCGTGCCGGTGATCTCAATAAAATGTCAGAACTCCAGTACGGAAAAATACCTGCGCTTGAGAAGCAGCTGGACTTGGCAAGTCAGGCAGAAATGCAAGAGATGACCTTGCTTCGTAATAAAGTCACTGACGTAGAAATTGCTGATGTGCTTAGTCGAGCTACAGGCATCCCTGTGGCGAAAATGCTCTCGGAAGAGAGAGAAAAGCTATTGGGTATGGAAAGCGAGTTACACAAACGTGTGATTGGGCAATCAGAGGCAGTTGTTTCAGTATCAAATGCGATTCGACGCTCGAGAGCCGGGCTTGCAGACCCTAATCAACCGATTGGTTCGTTTTTATTCCTCGGCCCAACCGGAGTGGGTAAAACAGAATTAACAAAAGCGTTAGCCGAATTCCTGTTTGATACGCAAGATGCACTCATCCGCGTTGATATGTCAGAGTTTATGGAGAAACATTCTGTAGCGCGTTTAGTCGGGGCTCCTCCTGGTTATGTTGGTTATGAAGAAGGCGGTTACTTAACTGAAGCGGTTCGTCGAAAGCCATACTCTGTAGTGTTGTTAGATGAAGTAGAAAAAGCGCATCCAGACGTTTTTAATATACTTCTACAAGTACTTGATGATGGTCGCTTAACCGATGGACAAGGACGCACGGTCGATTTCAAAAATACGGTTATCATAATGACTTCAAATATCGGCTCAGACATTATCCAACAATTTGGCTCAGACGAGCGATATGAAGATATGCGTACAGCGGTGATGAATGAACTAGGGCATCACTTCAAACCAGAGTTTATTAACCGTGTTGATGATACTGTGGTGTTCCACCCACTAATAGCAGAGCAAATAAAAGCGATAGCCAAAATTCAAATACAGTCGCTGTCGAAGCGCTTAGCTTATCAAGAGTTGACCTTAAAAGTGGAAGACAGTGCATTGGCAAAAATTGCCGACGTTGGTTTTGATCCGTTGTTTGGCGCAAGGCCGTTAAAACGGGCTATTCAAAACGATATAGAAAACCCGTTGGCGCAAAAGATATTGGCGGGAGAATTTGATAAAGGCGCTACCATTATGGTTGAAGCCTCAGAACAAGGGTTTACTTTTAGTAGCTAAACCCTTCAAACAAGTTGGGGTCTTCTTCTTCACTTTCGCAGTAGACCTCAGCGTGTTTTTTACTTAACGCCAGTTGTTCTTGCTTTTCATCATTTGACAGCAAACGTTTATTCCCGTCTGGATCGGTATACAAAATACGCTCAAATCCGCTCAGTATTTTAAGGTTAATTTTTGCTGCTTCACAATTTTGTTTAATTAGCGCGGCGTTTTTCTCTATTTGTGATGCCTTATCAGCGACTTCTTGTTGTGCTTGTCTTTCAGCAAAAAATTTCTCTGCTTCGCTTGCCTCTTCAGGCTCAATTGGCGCATAAGAAACCTGTACATCAACTACCGCATAGTCTTTATCATCGGGATGTTCGTGAGAAAAGTGGACAATATTATTTTCGTCTACCCAACGGTAGATGGTTGAGCTCTGCGCCAGTAGCGGTGCAGAAAAAGACAATAATGATAAAGTGAGTAAAGTTTTGCGCATATTAACAGCCTTGTATCGACAAACTTCAAAATCGCTTTACAGATAGCGATTGTCGATAATACTAAACATTATGTGTCGACAATAACAGCACTTTTTCAGACCTGTGTCAGAATTACGTAATGCGACCATACTTTTAATATGCTAAATTAGCGCTTTTTAATACAACGGGTTAAGGTTTTTTATGACGTCTTCTTCTCCTAAGGGAAGTCAACAGAGTCGCGGTATTTACCTGCTACCAAACTTGCTGACAACAGCTGGCTTATTCTCTGGCTTTTTTGCGGTAGTGTCGTCAATGAACGGTCGATTTGAAGCGGCCGCTATTGCTATTTTTGTGGCGATGATTTTCGATGGATTAGATGGCCGTGTTGCCCGCATGACCAACACACAAAGTGAATTCGGTGCAGAATACGACAGCATGGCAGACATGGTGTCATTTGGTATTGCACCTGGCCTCGTCGCTTATAATTGGGCATTGTCTGGCATGGGGAAGTTTGGTTGGTTAGCTGCATTTGTTTTTGTCGCTGGTGCTGCATTGCGATTAGCACGCTTCAATACACAGGTGGGCGTGGCAGATAAGCGCTATTTCCAAGGTTTAGCAAGCCCAGCCGCTGCCGGTGTTATAGCGAGTATTGTGTGGACAGGTACAGAGTACCAAATGGATGGCCAAGAATATGGCTTCATAATGGGGTTAATTACTATTGCGACAGGTTTGTTAATGGTGAGCAACTTTCGTTATAACAGCTTCAAAGAAGTTGACTGGAAAGGAAAAGTTAACTTTATCGTTGTATTGCTTATCGTTTTAGTATTTGTTGTCGTAGCATCAAGTCCTGCGGAATTGTTGATGGCAATATTCCTTTTGTATGCCGGCTCAGGTCCAATTACCACGGTACGCTCTGTAAAAAAGTTAAAACTCGAGCACGTGGTCGGCGATAACGACCATGAGCCAGATGCTGACTTTAGCCATAAAGTAAGCCGCACTGACGAGACAAAAGAAACGCTTGAAGATGCTAAATCAACGATCAATCTCAACGATGCTCAGTCTTCAGAGGCGATGCAGCAAGAGGGTGCAGATAAAAAATAGCATCTAGGCTACAATATATTCAAAATAAAAACGCCACTTATTTAAGTGGCGTTTTTATTTGTTCAGTTAAGTGTGTATTTGATGGCTATCTACTAATACACGCCTTTGGGTTTACGCTTTGAGGCCTAAACTACTCAATCCTGCGCTTTTCTTGCCTTTGCTGTCATATGTCATGCTGGATTTGTTATGACGCTCAATAATACTTGTTTTCAATCGCTCTACGGCGAGTTGTGAGTGATTGATTATTTGGCCGTTTACTTCATTAAGCTCTTGGCACTTTGTCAACGCGGCCTGAATTTGCGCCATTTCGTTTTCCAACAAACCACCTTTTCGGTCTGCTAGAAATTGCTGATTGGTTG
This sequence comes from Thalassotalea euphylliae, assembly GCF_042682785.1. Classification (GTDB taxonomy): domain Bacteria; phylum Pseudomonadota; class Gammaproteobacteria; order Enterobacterales; family Alteromonadaceae; genus Thalassotalea_F; species Thalassotalea_F euphylliae. The sequence goes on from NZ_JBHUIB010000012.1 coordinate 754,117, forward strand.
CCAAGGAGGCGTCGAACTCTTCTATCGATTTTAACAGGGTAGATTTCTCTTCAGTGAGCGCCACGAGTCTGTCGGCATCATTTTTCTGCAGAACTTCTTTTTCTGCGAGCAGCAACGTTTCCAGAGCAGAAAGTTGCGATAGTTGTTGTGCCAATAAATCTGCTGAACTCGGTTGAGACATCCTATTCCTTAAATTAAATCAAATTCAAATTTTGTGATGCTTTCAGCCAGCTTCTCAGCGTCGACTTTGTAATAACCTGATTGGATTGCTGCTTTCAGCTCTTCAACCTTCTTTTGATTGACAGGTTGAGCATCACCGTTTTTCTTTTGCAGTTCACTCATTTGCTTTGCCTGTGGCGTTAGTGACACAGAGTCTTGAGCAACTTTCGTTGACTGCGTGCTTTTCGCTGCGTCATTCGCAACCTGCGATTGACGCTCTGTTTGTTGCTGTACCGTCCTTGAAACCTGATTGTTTTGGTTCAAGTTATTGATATTGATAGCCATTTTAAAATCTCGCCTAAAAAACGTTAATCATTCTCTAGTTATATCGACATTATGCTTTAAAACTTTACCATTTTTTAAAGATTAATGGTGACTTTATTTAGGCCTGTGATTTGACCTGTTACCAGCTTTCCAGAACGGTCATTTCGTACCTTGACGTTGTCGCCTAAATGGCCACTCGAGATTGACGTTCCAGTGGTCTTTATTTGCAATATGCTATTTTTCGCGACTAACGTGACAGAGTCGCCTTTACAAACAATACAAATGTTTCGTCTTGTTATGTTTCTACCCTTTGAAATATTACGCTGGCTTTTGGCACCAATGACCGCAGACAGATCTGTTACTCGTTCACCACGCACTTTTGTTTCTGCCATCATGGCAACTTCAACATTATCCTCGGTCAACATACTGCCTTTTGAAATGGTCTGGTTGGCTATAACAACAGGTACCATCGTTTTTACTCTGACAGGCACATACATTTGCCAAGGGGTTGAGCTAACACAAGAAATTTTTATATTTACGTTTCTACTAGAGTGATTTTCAGGTATATTTGCGACCAAATCTGCAGCACATGGTTTGATAATGATTCTGGGGTCTAATTTGCTGACTTCTACCGAAACATGTTTGCTGTCGTCAGTGGCAAACCAAGCCATAGCCGTCTCGTGAGCAAGGTTTTCGACGTATTCACGATCATATGTGTCTGCTACTGTTGTTGTTAACAGTTGACAGCACATAAACAGAAAAGTTAAAAAAATCTTGGTTTTGCTCATTTTTTTACGTTCAATTGGTTATTGAAAATTAAATACTCGTCTATGCTTAATGGAAGCAGAAAACGTTTGTTTAACGCCGTCAAAAGTCAGACGGGTAAACGACCGTATAGAATGGTAAACAAGAATTGTGCCTTATTGACTTAAAAGTAAGGTGGATAAGGTAAGGTTGATAAAGAGGTAACTATGGCAGGCATCTTAGATTCGGTTAACCAGCGCACACAACTAGTTGGTCAAAATAGGCTTGAGCTATTGCTGTTCAAGTTAATTGGTCCGCAGCGCTTCGGGATTAACGTGTTTAAGGTTAGAGAGGTACTTCAGTGTCCGCCATTAACGTCATTACCAAACCAAGATCCGTTTATCAAAGGTGTTGCACATATTCGCGGGCAAACTATTTCCGTTATTGATTTAAGTAAAGCGACCGGTGGTCGTGAAATTCCGCTCAATGAAAACTGTTTCATTATCATTGCTGAATACAACCGTAGTGTTCAGGGATTCCTTGTGGCTGGGGTAGAGCGTATTACCACGTTAAGTTGGTCAGATATCATGCCGCCACCAGAAGGAGCAGGTAAGTCTAGCTATTTAACGGCGGTGACTGAAATTGATAACGAAATGGTGTCAATTCTTGACGTAGAAAAAATCCTGAATGAAATTTGCCCTGTGTCTACTGAGCTCAGTGAAGATGTTGCTGATGCTACCGTAGGTGAAAGTTTAGGTGAACGCGTCATTATGATTGCTGATGATTCAACTGTTGCGCGTAACCAAGTCAAAAGAGCACTAGAGCCACTGGGTCTTAAAATGATCCTTGCCAAGAATGGGCAAGACGCTTTAGACCAACTAACAGCAATCGGTGATGAATGTGTCAACAGTATTGAAGAAAAAGTCGCATTGTTGATTTCAGATATTGAAATGCCTGAAATGGATGGCTACACATTGACCGCAGAAATTAAGAGCAATGAGAAGTTACGCTCAATGCCTGTTATTTTGCATACGTCACTAAGTGGTGTGTTTAACAATGCCATGGTAGAAAAAGTAGGAGCTGAAGATTTTATTCCTAAATTCCATCCTGATGAACTTGCTACCGCTGTTAAGAAGTGGCTAAAAATTGAAGACTAACGGTTTAGTCGTTATCTCAATATAGGAAATTGTAGTGCCGGCAAGACAACTCGACGATAAAAGCTATCACGACTTCAGAACGTTTCTGGAGCAGCAATGTGGTATCGTGCTGGGCGAGAATAAGCAGTATCTTGTCAAAAGTCGTCTAGCGCCGTTAATGAGCAAGTTTGATGTTGAGTCTTTGGGTGAGCTTGTTAAGCGAACGCTGAGCCCAATGGAGCGTCAACTGCGCTCTGCAGTTATTGATGCTATGACAACGAATGAAACGTTGTGGTTCCGTGATGATTACCCTTTTAAACTCCTAAAAAATCAGTTGTTGCCTGAATTTGCAGGACAGCGTGCACCATTAAAAATTTGGTCAGCAGCTAGCTCTAGTGGCCAGGAGCCTTATTCTATAGCGATGTCCGTTCTTGAATATATGCAAAGCAAACCTGGCGCTTTTCCTGGGGGCGTACAAATAGTCGGTACGGATATTTCTAATACCATGCTTGAGCATTGCAAATATGCGCATTATGACAGTTTGGCTCTAGCACGAGGCTTGTCTGCAGAGCGTAAAAGGCAGTTTTTCGAACCTGGTGATAACGGCATGATGAAAGTAAAAGACAATGTGAAAAAACTTGTTTCCTTTCGTCCTCTAAACCTACTGAATAGTTACAGCTTGATGGGGCGTTTTGACATTGTGTTCTGTCGAAATGTGCTAATATATTTTGCGCCAGAGATAAAAGCGCAGATCCTTTCTCAAATTCATGGTGTGCTAAATAAGGATGGTTATTTATTCCTTGGCGCTTCTGAATCTCTCTCCGGATTAAATCAAAAATTCGACATGATTCGATGCAATCCTGGCATCGTTTATAAGAAGCAATCATAAATTTGACACTTCCCTTGGCACATTAATTGAATAATCACCTCTATAACGCTGGAGGTAGCATTCTATGGCCATTAGTATCGATAAAGCATTCGGAATTCATCCGCACGGAATGGTGTTGCGAGAAAAACGCGCAGAAATAATTGCGAGTAATATTGCCAATGCTGACACGCCTGGTTACAAGGCAAAAGGCATGAATTTTCAAGAAGCCCTTGCCGGGGCGGCAAAGAATCAACAAATGGGGATGTCCCGTACCCATGAAAAGCACTTCGATGTCCGCATGGAATTGAACAATGGAACAGGATTTCGCGTTCCAGATCAACCAGATACAGGTGATGGTAATACTGTAGACGTACAAGTGGAACGAAACTTGTATCTAGAAAACTCATTGCAGTATCAAGCCAGCGTGCAATTTTTAAATTCTAAAGTGAAAGGCTTGAAGAAAGCCATCGGTGGAGGACAGTAATTATGAGTTTATTTAACGTCTTCGACATCTCTGGCTCTGGTATGTCGGCGCAGTCGGTACGATTAAACACAACGGCAAGTAACATTGCCAACGCAGACAGTGTTAGCAGTAGTATTGACCAAACATATCGAGCAAGACATCCGGTGTTTGCCGCTGAGCTGCAAAAAGCTGCCGCTGGCCAAGAAGGGTCAGTTGGCGTGCAAGTGTTAGGTATTGTTGAAAGTGATAAGCCATTGAATATTGAATACTCGCCAGAGCATCCAATGGCAGATAAGGACGGCTACATTTACAAGCCAAACGTGAATGTAATTGAAGAAATGACCAATATGATTTCTGCATCACGTTCATATCAAACCAATATTCAGCTGGCTGAGTCAGCAAAGAATATGGTCAACAAAACCCTAACGTTAGGTCAACGTTAATAGAGTGAGATAGGTTATGGATTCTATAAGTGGTAGCAGCGGATTAGACGGCCTACGTTGGCAAAAAGAAGAAGTACAAATTGCGGATGAGAATGACAATGGCATGCTCACCCAGGAAGACTTCTTTGCTTTGATGACGCAAGAACTAGCGCATCAAGATCCAACAAAACCTGTTGAAAACAATGAGATGATTTCTCAAATGACCGCCTTCTCTACTACTGATGGTGTTGCTCGCTTAAACGATCAGTTTACTGAATTTGCAACAACTATGTCGTCTAGTCAGGCATTACAAGCGTCTTCATTAGTAGGGCGCAGTGTACTGGTTGAAGACAACGTGTTTGCAAAAGTAGAAGGCGAAGAGCCGAAGGGCAAAATTGTGACCGACCAAGCTGCTAGCAACGTGAATATTTATGTTGAAAATACAGCCGGTGAAATTGTGCAAACAGTACCTGTCGGCAACGTAGCAGCAGGTGAGCACATCTTTACATGGGATGGAAACATGGCAAGCGGCGACCCGGCTCCTGAAGGGGCATATCGTTACCGCATTGTCGGTTTGGTAGATGGTCAAGCGTCAGAGCTTCAAGCAATGACATATCGTAAAGTCGACAGTGTTACCTTAGCGGGTGCTGGCGGCAACATAGTATTGAATTTAAACGGCGGCACCAACATGAATTTGTCTGATGTTGTCGAAGTTTCTCAAGGTTAAATCAGCACAGATTTCGAAGAGGTGAAATTATGTCTTTTAATATAGCGTTAAGTGGTCTAAATGCCGCTCAGAAAGATTTGGATGTTACGTCGAATAACATTGCGAACGTAAATACAACAGGCTTCAAGGAATCACGAGCTGAATTTGTTGACGTATATGCAGCATCACTGCTTGCTGGCGGTAAAACAAAAGTAGGTGACGGTGTGTTAACGGCCGATGTTGCTCAGCAATTCTCACAAGGTAGTATTCGCTTTACCAATAACGCACTTGATTTAGCCATTACCGGTAATGGTTTTTTCACAACCGTTCCTGAGCTAGATAGCTTAGAGCGCTCATACACACGTGCTGGTGAGTTCAAACTTAATGCCGATAACTTCGTAGTGAACTCTAACGGCGAATTTCTATTGGGCTTTCCAGTTAACCCTGATGGCTCATCATCTTCAGTTGCACTAAGTACTACGTCACCCATTCAAATACCAACGGCATCAGGTGCTCCTCAAGCATCAACGACGGTAGATATTCGAATGAATCTACCTGCTGGTGATGAAATTATTCCAGCAGCGTTTTCGTTTGATCCGTCTGATCCGCTAACGTTTAACCACTCAACGTCAGTGACTATTTTTGACTCGTTAGGTGATAGCCATGTAATGACTTATTACTTCCGAAAAGAGTCTGCAAATAACTGGCACATGTATACAGGTGTTGATGGCACAATGTTGGATATTCCAACTTCTGGTCAACCAGCGATTCCTACACCTACGCCAAATTCACCAAGCGCGACGATCCGTCCAGCTTTACTGACATTTACTTCTGGTGGTGACTTTACCGCGCAAGATCCTGCGGTGATTACAACAGAAGCTCTTAGCGCAAATATTTTGACTAATGGTGCTGAGCCAACCCAGACAATTACCGTTGATTTCAACTTAGATCCATTGGCTCCGAACTCAGCTGAACCTACGCAGTTTGCATCAAACTTCGAAGTAACGTCACTTGAGCAAGATGGTTTAGCGGTTGGTCGTTTAACAGGCCTTGATATTGATACCGACGGCCTTGTACGTGCAACCTACAGTAATGGTACATCAGAGCCACTATCGCGCGTTGCATTAGTGGGCTTTGCCAATAACCAAGGCTTAACCCAAGTAGGTAATACGTCATGGAAAGAGAGTTTATTGTCAGGTGAGGCATTAGCGGGTGAGGCAGGGTCAGGTACCTTTGGCACGATTAACTCGTCAGCACTTGAGCAATCTAACGTGAACTTAACATCAGAGCTCATCGACTTAATTGCTGCGCAACGTAACTTCCAGGCGAACTCACGTTCACTAGAAGTAGATAACCAGTTGAATCAGACAATCTTACAGATTCGATAAAAACTAGCTTCCCGCTTCAAAGCCCCGATTATCGGGGCTTTTTCATTTCTGTTACAGCAAACATTTGTAGTCACTTCTTTGTGGCATCTAACTTGCATTTCTCATGTTAAGAGTAATTACAGGCGAAAATCGTTATGGATAAGATGCTTTATATCGCGATGAGCGGTGCGAAACAAAATATGCATGCCTTATCAGTGACTGCGAACAATTTAGCAAATGCAAAGACAACGGGCTTTAAAGCTGACCTTGCGCAAGCAAGAACGATGCAAGCGTTCGGTGAAGGTATGCCCACGCGCGTGTTTTCGATGACTGAACGAGCTAGCCAAAACTTTGACGGCGGCTCGATGCTTGCGACAGGTCGTCCGCTGGATGTTGCTGTACAAGGTGATGGTTGGATTGCCGTGCAAACACCTGATGGTGGCGAGGCTTACACACGAGCAGGTCATTTAACGATCACCGAAGAAGGCTCTCTGCAAACAGCGAATGGCGATTTGGTCATGGGCGAAGTTGGGCCTGTATTTTTACCGCTACCGGTAAATGCTATTCAAATTTCTAATGACGGAACCATTATGGTTCGCCCGGATGGCGCACCAGCCAACATTCAAGATGAAGTAGGGCGAATCAAGCTAGTAAACCCTGATGTACGAAACATTGAAAAAGGTACTGATGGCCTGTTTAGACGTAAAGATGGCACTGTTGAGCCACCTGATATTACCGTACAAATTCAAAGCGGCATGCTTGAATCAAGCAATGTTAGCCCAGTCTCTGAAATGACTGACATGATCGCATTACAACGACAGTTTGAAATGCATTTGAAACTTATGAAAACAGCAGAAGAAATTGATTCAGCAAGTTCTTCGTTATTGCGTGCTTTCTAATTTTTTAAGACGAGGTGAAGTATGAACCCAGCATTATGGATTAGTAAAACTGGCTTAGATGCGCAAACGAAGGATATCGCGGTTATTTCAAATAACCTAGCGAATGCCAGTACCGTCGGTTTTAAGAAAAGCCGCGCTGTTTTTGAAGATTTGTTGTACCAAACAATTAACCAACCAGGTGGCCGAAGCGCGCAAGATACGGAAATGCCATCAGGCTTAATGCTTGGTGCAGGTTCTAAAGTGGTTGCAACGCAAAAGATCCACACCCAAGGTGACATGATAACAACGGATAATTCGCTAGATATCATGATTCAAGGTGAAGGCTTTTTTGAGATTCTGATGCCAGATGGCACCTCGGCATACAGCCGAAATGGTCAGTTTACCATGGATGAAGAAGGTAACGTGGTTACACCGGGCGCGGGTTACCTTTTACAGCCGCAAGTCACCATTCCAGAAGATGCGTTAGAAATTAATATTTCACAAGACGGCGAAGTGTCAGTTCGTCTTCAAGGACAAGCAGAAAACGCGGTAGTGGGACAAATCAATACGGTTCGTTTTATTAACCCAACGGGGCTAGAGCCTATCGGTCAGAACTTATTTACTGAGACGGCAGTAAGTGGTGCGCCTACCGAAGGTGTGCCGGGTCTTGAAGGTTACGGTATGTTGGTTCAAGGGGCACTTGAAACGGCTAACGTCAATACGACAGAAGAACTCGTTAATCTGATTGAAAGCCAACGTGTTTATGAAATGAATTCGAAGGTTATTTCTGCGGTCGATCAGATGCTGAGTTATATCAACCAGCAGTTGTAATTAAGGAGTTTGTGATGAAACACCTTGTGAGTTTGCTGATCATTCTGTTGCTTGCTGGCTGTGCTAGCAACAATGAAATGACAAAAATACTGCCTGACGATCCTGATTTTGCGCCAATTTTGCCGGAAGAAGAGGAAGAAAGTGTAGTACCTACAGGTTCACTGTTTAAAACAAACTACGTGAACAATATCTACTCTGATTCTAAGGCACATCGGGTTGGCGATATTATTTCTGTGATTTTGAGTGAGAGCACGCAGGCGCAGAAAAATGCCAAGACTGAATTGTCAAAAGAGAACGAGGCAACGCTTGATCCCATAATTGGGCTTGGCGGAAATCCTGTAACCTACAAAGGCGATTCAATTCAGTTCGGTATGAATCAAGAGACCGAATTTACAGGTGACTCGAAAGCCAATCAAGGTAATAGCTTGAGCGGTAACATTTCCGTGCACGTGTTGCGGGTTTTACCCAATGGTAACTTGATGATTCGTGGTGAAAAATGGATGACGCTTAACAATGGTGACGAATACATTCGTCTAACCGGCATTATCCGCCCGCAAGATATTACCTCTGAGAACACCATTATTTCTCACAAAGTCGCTAATGCGCGCATTCAATATGCAGGTACCGGTGCGTTTGCCGATGCGCAAGAGCAGGGGTGGTTAACTAAATTCTTCAACGGCAAATGGTGGCCGCTGTAATTGATAGCGGGAGGTTAATATGAAAAAAGTATCTACATTTTGTCGTATCGTATTAACGGGCTTGATGGTTTTAACAAGTTTTTCAAGCGCGGCTGCACAACGAATAAAAGACTTAACGGATGTACAGGGCGTTCGCTCGAACCAATTGGTCGGTTACGGTTTAGTGGTTGGTTTACCGGGAACGGGCGAACAAAGTCCGTTTACTGAGCAAAGCTTTAAAACCATGTTAAGTAACTTCGGTATCACGATGCCGGCAAATCTAAAGCCTAAAATCAAAAACGTTGCCGCGGTAGCTGTTCACGCTGATTTACCTGCATTCGCTAAACCTGGCCAAACTATTGATGTGACAGTTTCCTCTATGGGTAGCGCACAAAGCTTGCGTGGCGGTACGTTACTACAAACCATTATGATGGGTATTGACGGTAATGCCTACGCTGTTGCTCAAGGTAGCTTAGTAGTGAGTGGCTTAGGTGCTGAAGGTTTAGACGGTTCTAAAATTGTCATTAACACGCCAACTGTGGGTCGTATTGCTAACGGAGCAACGGTGGAGCGCGAAGTTAAGTCACCATTTTTATCCAGTGATCACATCACACTGAACTTACATACATCTGATTTTACATCCGCAAAACGCATGGCTGATACCATTAACGACTTTGTTGCTGGAACGGCACGCGCTGTTGATGCTACATCGGTAAAAGTGACCGCGCCACGTGATGCAGCTGATCGTGTTGCCTTTTTATCGATGATTGAAAATTTAGAGTTTGAACCAGACTCGCCTGCAGCGAGAGTTATTGTTAACTCGCGCACAGGTACGATTGTTATCGGCGCCGATGTTCGCTTGTTAGCTGCAGCGATTACTCATGGTGGTATTACCGTAACGATTAACGAGCAGCAAGAAGTGTCGCAACCTGATGCGTTTGCCGATGGTGAAACCACGGTAACTGAAAACAGCATAGTTGACGTTAATCAAGACGATTCTCGCATGTTCGTATTCAATCCAGGTGTAACGTTAGACACGCTGGTTCGTGCCATTAACGAGGTGGGCTTAGGTCCAGGTGATGTTATGGCGATTCTAGAAGCATTAGAACAAGCTGGCGCTTTACGCGGCGACTTGGTCATTATCTAGAGCAAAGGGCTGGGATTATCATGGATAGCAAGCTGTCTGAAGTTCAAAACTTTTTCGATTTAAATAGCTTAAACAATATTCGTGAAGCGTCACATAAAACTGACGCTGATTCGAAAAAAGCAGCCCTAAAAACGGCGGCACAGCAGTTTGAAGCTATTTTTATGCAGATGCTGCTAAAGAGCATGCGTAAAGCTGAGGAAGTACTTGAGTCAGATAGTCCTTTTAATTCTCAATCGACTAAATTTTACCGCGATATGCATGATCAGCAGTTAGCGGTTGAGCTATCGAACAATGGTACTCTCGGTTTAGCCGAACTTATTGAACGTCAACTTGGCGGCGGCGATGGTGACTTTACACCTCGCTCAGTACTGAGAACTAATGATGATGTTGTGAGAACGACAAACATGGACAGCACCTCACAAAACAGTGTGCCGTCAAATATTCGTCGTGTTGATACATCGGCAGCCGAAACAACTGTTAAACAGACTGAAGCATATTCTTTTGAACAGCCTAAAGACTTTGTGACAGCGCTTACAGAGCCTGCAAAACAAGCTCAACGAAAACTTGGTGTGCCATTTGAAGTGGTTATCGCACAAGCGGCACTGGAAACCGGTTGGGGCAAAAAAGTCATCCAAAAAAATGACGGTTCAAGTTCAAACAATTTGTTTAATATTAAAGCCGATAAACGTTGGGCTGGGGACAAAACAAACAAAGATACGTTGGAATTTGAAAATGGTGCTCTAATCAAGAAAAACGAGCCTTTCCGCGTATATGATTCTCTGAAAGATAGCGTTCAAGACTATATTTCTTTCCTTTCATCTGGTAGCCGTTATCAAGATGCGCTTTCTAAACCAGACAATGTGGAACACTTCCTGCAGGGATTACAAAAAGCCGGTTATGCGACGGATCCTAAGTACGCTGAAAAGATCTTAGGCACGCTAAAAACAGTGACTGGCATTTTAAGTAATTAGCAGGCTATCGACTTCACTCTGTACTCGGTAGCTAGGAGTATAGAGAATGTCTATTAACTTGTATCAAACTGGGGTAAGTGGTCTTTTATCAGCCCAGCAACAGTTGGCTACAACAGGTCACAACATTGCCAATGTTAACACCGAAGGCTACAACCGACAGCGCGCTGAACAGCAAGCGCAGTTGGGTATCGCGTTTGGCGACAACTACATTGGCTCTGGTACCTACATTACAGACATCACGCGTATTTACGACCAATTCTCCTACAAAGAACAGCTTATCAACACCAGCAGCTTAGGTGGAGCAAATGCTAAGTTTGCTAGCCTTGACCAGCTTAATGACATCATGAGTTTTTCGGGCAATGCCGTGCTTAATTCTATTGACCGTTTTTACCAAGCGGTAAATGGTATTGCAGATAACCCAAGTGACTCTGGCCTCAGAAACATAGCCCTTACACAAGCTGAAATTTTGGCGAGTGACTTTAATTCTCTCAACGCTAACTTTGAACAGCTTGAACAAGCGAACAACAACGAAATCGAACAAATTGCAGAGCAGATCTCAGAAATTTCGATTGAGCTTTCAAAAATCAATGAAGCGATTTTGCAGAATCCGACATTCTCATCAGCAGGACAACCAAACGACTTACTTGATAAGCGTGACATGCTGATTACCGAGTTAGGTCAATATACATCGGTGAATACGGTTACTGACGCCAATGGTGTAATGACTGTCATGATAGGCGGCGGCAACACATTAGTTGCTGGTATTACTCCGTTGACTGTTGAGATCAATTCTGGTGATCCGGATCCAAACCAAACTGAATTAGTGCTCGTTGGCCCAAACAGCAATATTGCGCTTGATGAGCGAAGCCTGGGGGGCTCGCTTGGTGCTAAGTTCGATTTTCGTGATAACGATTTAAAACAGGCGCGTGCAGAAATAGATCGTTTGGCGATGGGGATTTCTGAAACGATTAACGCGGCACAAGCGGATGGTTTAGATTTAAATCAACAGCAGGGCGTCAATATTTTTACTGACATTAATGACCCAACATTGACTGCTGGTCGAGTATTAGAGCCTTCTTCAAATTCTGCTGGTGTTAGCGCTGAAGTTGTTATTACTGATATTGGTTTAGTGCCAACCAATGAGTTCGAAATTGAATACGATGGCGCTAACTACATCATGACAAATCAGTTGGATGGTAGCCAAACCAATTTAGGCCCCGCGGGTGGTGGTACTTACGCCACTGCGTTTGGATTTGAATTTGTTGAAACAGGTGCAGTGCCAGTAGCTGGCGATACGTTTGTTATTCGCCCGAACGAAAACAGCGCGGCGCTAATGGCCGTCACACTAAATGACGGTAACGCGATAGCGGCAAGTACGCCTGTCGAAATAAAACCATCGCCAAACAACGTGTCGGCAGGCGCTATTACGATTACTGATGTGATTGATCCTGTTGCTGCTCGTACGCTGGCACAGCCAGATCCTATGAAGATTGAAGTGCTTGAAGACCCCGTTGGTACGTGGAATTACACCTTCACTGATGGTGCTGGTACTGTTTCAGGTCCATTCCCTTATACACCACCTTCCCAATCTGTTGATTTACCGCCGGGTGGCCCGTTTGCGTTTACGGTAGAAATCAGTGGTACACCTTCAGGTATAGCACCAAGTGCACCTGAAGAGTTCTTGATAGAAGACGCTTGGGGAATTGGTAACGGTCAAAATGCGGTCTTGATGGGATTGACGCAAGAACAGGGCGTTTTAAATAACGGTAATGAAAGCTTCTCAGAAAGTTTAGGTATCACCATCTCAGATGTTGGTTCAAATACTAAATCTGCAGAGCTAATTGCAGATACTGCCGAGGCATTACATACCCAAGCGTTTAACCGCAACCAAGCAACATCAGGTGTAAACCTTGATGAAGAGGCTGCAAATTTGATCCGTTTTCAACAGGCGTATCAAGCGGCATCACAAGTTATTTCAACTGCAAATACTATATTCGACACCTTGTTGGCAGCAGCGAGGTAGGAGTAAAACATGCGCGTTTCTACAGCACAATTTTATTTTCAGAACAGCTTGCAGCTTAGCAACAAGCAAACGGATGTTAATGATCAAATTGAATATATTGCTTCAGGTAAACGGGTCCTTACGGCAAAAGATGATGCCGTGGCATTTGGCACGTTAGTTGGTTACAAAGATGAGCTTGCAGCAATAGAGAAGTATCAACGGAACATCACGCAAGCTGAAAATAGAAACAGCTTGGTTGATACCTCATTTGCTAATGCAGAACGCTTATTGCAAGACATTAAGCAAAAGTTTATTCAAGCGAACAACGGTACATTGTCAGATGCTGACTTAGAGTCTTTAGGCGCCCTAATTCAAGATGGGCAAGAGCAGTTGCTCGATATTGCCAATATAAAAGACGAAACAGGCGGCTATATTTTTGCCGGTTTTGCGATTGATGTGCAGCCTTTCTCTTTGCAGCCAGATAATACGGTTAACTACAACGGTGATAGTGGCGAACGCGAGTTACAAATTGCCAAAAATATCTTAGTTGGTACTAACATTCCGGGTGATAAGGCGTTTGAGGATGTACCGAATGTGATTGGCGATTTCTCGCCAGTGTATAACACGAACAATTCGGGTATCAGTGTAACCTCGGCAAAAATTACGAGTCCAGGCCTATATGACGATAGTGTCGGTCCACCGCCCGCATACCAGCCAGATTTCCAATTCAACTTTGGCCCTACGGCACAAGATTTAAACGTCACTGATGCAGATGGTGATGTGCTTTATACCACTGCTGCTTATGTACCAGGCCAAATAGTACCGTTAGCAAATGGTGTGGAAGTTCAGATAAGCGGCAATCCATTGCCGGGCGACAGTTTCGACATTACACCAGAGGAAGATATTAGTGTCTTCCAAACCTTGAAAGAGGCAATTGATTGGGTAAATACCGGCAACAACCCGGCAAACCCACTCCAACATGAGGTGGATTACGGCGAAATTCTTGAGCAAATTGATGCCGCACTCAACCACATGACGTCTCAGCGGACAGAAGCGGGCACTCGTTTAAGCCTCATTGAGAATCAAGACAATAACCATCAAGACACGGTTCTGTACTTAGAACAGGGGCGGTCAAATATTGAAGACCTAGATTTTGCAAAGGCTATAGCCGAGTTTGAGCAGTCACAAGTGGCACTACAAGCGGCACAACAGACCTTTGTACAAGTGAAAGATTTATCTTTATTTAATTATATTTAATTTTTTGGCACGTAAAGTGCTTTGGTTTAAGTGCGTCAATTTTTATGCACTGTGGTTCAACCCAATGTTGTTATCAGCAATCGAACCACTACCTATAACTTAGGAGATGATAGCAATGGCTTTAGTCGTAAACAGTAACATCGCATCGTTGAACGCACAGCGTCAGCTTAGCCGTGCAACCGATGACTTACAAACTAACTTTCAACGTTTATCATCAGGTAAACGTATTAACAGCGCGAAAGATGACGCTGCAGGTCTTCAGATCTCAAGCCGTCTAACTGCGCAAATCAATGGTCTTAACCAAGCAGCTCGAAATGCAAATGACGGTATTTCACTAGCGCAAACCGCTGAAGGTGCGTTAGATGAATACACGAATGCATTACAACGTATGCGTACCCTAGCGGTACAAGCGTCGAACGGTTCTAACAACACGTCTGACCGTGCGGCTCTGCAAGCAGAATATGCGCAGCTTGAAGAAGAATTAACACGTATTTCGAATGACACAGAGTTCGGTGGTGTTGCACTTCTAAATGGTTCGTACAACGAAGGTTTCCAAATCGGTGCTAACGCCGGTCAGGTAATCTCAATCACCATTTCTACTAACTTCGATGCAACGTCAATTGTTGCTGGTGGTGTGGGTTCAATCGGTGGTTTCTCTGCGGCACAAAGTGCTATTTCCAAAATGGATGACGCATTAGCGGCAGTAAACAGCGTACGTGCAGACCTGGGTGCTAAGCAAAACCGTTTTTCTTCAATTATTCGTTCGAACACGAATACTGCAGAAAACGTCTCAGCGTCTCGTTCTCGTATCGAAGATACTGACTTTGCTGCAGAATCAGCAGCATTGGCAAGAACAACAGTTCTGCAACAGGCATCTAGCTCAATGTTAGCGCAGGCTAACCAGCAGCCTCAGATCGCTCTATCGTTACTGCAATAATAGACATTTGCAGGCAAAAAAAGACCCTTTATGGGTCTTTTTTCATTTTTATTTTCTACTAATTTCAGCTGTTTATAGATTAATTGCGCTTTTTTTGTGTTTTTTTTCTAAAAAAGTTTAAAGATCTTTTTTTAAGCGCCGATAAAGGTTTCAAGAGGCATACAGTGATAGTCATTGGGTCTCTAAAGTTAACAACTGAAAGAGCACAATGGCTCAGGAGCATTTATCATGGCTTTAGTAGTAAATAGTAATATTGCATCATTAAATTCACAGCGTCAGTTGGCTCGTACAACAGATGACTTATCAACTAGCTACCAACGTTTATCATCTGGTAAGCGCATTAACAGTGCTCGTGATGACGCTGCGGGTCTACAAATTTCATCTCGTTTGACTGCACAAATCAACGGTTTGAACCAAGGTACTCGTAACGCTAACGATGCTATCTCACTTGCACAAACCGCTGAAGGTGCATTAGATGAGTACACAAACACGCTTCAACGTATGCGTACACTTGCGGTACAAGCATCAAACGGTTCAAACAACACATCTGACCGTTCTGCACTTCAAGCTGAGTACAGCGAGTTGGCAACAGAATTAACACGTATCTCTGATGATACTGAGTTCGGTGGTGTTGCGCTTCTAAATGGTTCTTATGACGAAGGTTTCCAAATCGGTGCGAACGCTGGTCAAGTAATCTCTATCACGATTTCTCAAGACTTCGCGGCTTCTAACATCGTAACAGGTGGTGTTGGTTCAATTGGTGGTTTCTCTGCAGCACAGAGTGCTATCGATAAAATGGACTCTGCACTAGCGGCAGTAAACAGTGTACGTGCTGACTTGGGTGCGAAGCAAAACCGTTTCTCATCAATCATTCGTTCGAATGACAACACTGCAGAGAACGTTTCAGCATCTCGTTCACGTATCGAAGACACTGACTTTGCTTCTGAATCAGCAAACCTAGCAAGAACAACGGTTCTTCAACAGGCTGCAAGTTCGATGTTAGCGCAGGCTAACCAGCAACCACAGATAGCTTTATCATTACTATAATAGTAATAGGAAATAAGCTGATGGAAATGGCACTCCTATTATAGGCGTGTCATTTTCGTTTTAAGTGGGTAGTATTAAGAGAGGTATTTATGGCGGCTCAAGTAAATAATGATGTCTCTATCGATGCGCTATCTAGTGGTGTTTTTGCCCCCAATAACAATGTTAAACAGTCACCCAATGCGGACGCTGCTAATATTGAGCAAAAGCAGGAACAACAGAGAGTGCAGGAAGCTGGTAAAACCGGCGATGCGCTTTCAGTAGCCGAAACGGAAGAGAAAACAAGCGAAGAAGCAAAGCAAGAAATTGAAGAAGCGGTAGAAGTTATAGCTGACTTTATGAGTCTACCGATGAAAAATGTTAACTTCTTGACTGATGATTCTTCAGAAAAGACGGTGATTAAAGTCTTTGATTCAGAGAGCAAAGAGCTCATTAAACAATTTCCTTCAGAAGAAGTACTGGAAATTGCCCAACGCATTCTTCAAATTCGTGAAGATGTAGGTAAGAAGACTGGCATACTTCTTGATGAAAAGGTGTAAATAAACGTTAGGAGTCGGTAATGAATATTACTTCACTTGGTATTGGTTCTGGCCTTGATTTAGAAGGTATTGTAGAGGCTTATATCAATGCTGAAGCGATTCCAGTAGAAGTTCGATTACAAGAAAAAGAAGACCGACTTAATACTGAAATCTCTGGCCTTGGACAGCTGCGTTCAGCGTTAGATTCTTTTGAATCTGTAGTTGATAAGCTAGCTAAGGAAGGAGCATTTAACCAACAGATCGTTAATGTTGGTGATGACGATATTTCTGTAACAACGAATGGCTTCGGCAGCAACGGTGCATTTGACGTAGAGGTGCAACAACTTGCCACCGGTTCAAAGCAACAATCGACACTATTTGCCGATTCAAGCACTGTGTTGGGTGCTGGTACGCTTACTTTTACCGCTGGTTCAGATACATTTGATGTCACTATTGATGCTACCGACGACCTCGGAACAATCCGCGATAAAATTAATGAGCAAGCCGAAAACTTTGGCGTATCCGCAAACATCATTAACACTGGCAGTAATGCATTTCTATCATTCTCATCTGAAAAAACAGGTGCAGCAAATGAGCTTTCAATTACCTCGGGTGACGCAGCTTTAGCTGGATTAACAACGGCGAATAATACGGTTGTTCAATCGGCACAGGATGCGCAAATCGAAATCGACGGCAATGGAATTGTTATATCTAGCGACACCAATGAGTTTAAGAATATCATTGAAGACGTCACGATTAACGTCAACAAAACCAATGTGGGTGACCCGACATCGTTTAGCATTTCTCAGGATGAGCAAAACGGGCAAACACTAATTGATGAGTTCATGAATTCATACAATGGTTTGATGCAAACCATGGATGATTTGGCGAACCCAGAAAATGGTCAGTTAGCTTTTGATCCAAATATCCGTGCGATTAAATCGCAGATGGTTAACATCGTGACAAGCAATGTAGCTAGCCTTTCAGGAGGTGACATTGACTCGCTAGGTGATATTGGTATTTCTATCAATAAAGAAGGTTTGTTAGAGGCGAGTCTGGTTGAGTACGGCAGTTTAGCCAGTGGTAAAGATACACTAGATGCCGCGCTAGAAAACAGCTTAGCTGAAATTGGCGAGATTTTTGCTAGTTCTGATGGTGTTGGTGCACAAATGCAGGCCATGCTAGAAAGCTACAATGGTAGCGACGGTTCTTTGACTCAGCGTAATAGTCAACTTCAGATAGAAAGATCTGGCATTCAAGATGAGTATGCAGAGCTTGAAGAACGCTTAAGAGATTACGAAGACACACTAAGAAAACGTTTTACATTCTTAGACCAAACTGTAGCGCAGTACAATGCAACAAGTGCCTGGTTAACGTCAGCGTTAACATTACCAACGAGTGATAACGATTAAGGCTAACTCACAGGAGTTGTACCATGAGAAAGAATATTAAAGCTTACGCCCGCGTCAATGTAGAAAGCGGTTTGATGGACGCCAATCCTCATCAAGTCATTCTAATGATGTATAACGGCATTCTTGACTGTATTGCCAATGCTAAAGGTGCCATTGAGCGTAAAGACATTCAATTAAAAACGGCTCAAGTGTCTAAAGCTATTGCATTACTTGAAGCACTTCAAAGTGCCTTAGATATGGATGCCGAACCACAAATCTCGACTAATTTCTATGAGTTGTATGCATACTGTATCGACAAATTTATTGACGTAAATGTTGATATGAATGTTGATACATTAGCGCACATTGATGACCTTTTGCGTCCTCTTCGAGATGCTTGGTCACAAATGTCAGAAGACGACAAACAAACAGGTATTGATCTGCTAAAGCAAAAAAATCAACAATCTAGCGCTGTTGGTGCCTAATGGATTATGCCTCTTTAGTAGAAGAGGCTCGTGAATTAAACGAGCAATGTAAAGAGGCTTTCCGTGCGGAAGAATTTGAGCAAGGTAACGCATTGCTCAAAGCAAGACAGTCTAAGTTAGAAGATATTGTTGAAGCCATGAATTCTTTGCCGGCGTCAGAAGACAGTGCCATTCAGTTAAGAAGTTTTCTTGCTGAAGTATTAGAAGATGACAAGCGGCAAGCTAATTATTTTAACGGTCTAAAAGATCAGGCGTTGCAAGATAATATCCGTCAAAAGAAAACGTCGAAGGCGCTTAACAGTTACGCAAAGGTGAATCGATTTAGCTAACCTGAAAAAATATATAAATAAAAAAGGCGATGAATATGCATCGCCTTTTTTATTTGATTAGCTCCTCACCGATGCATAGGAGCTTAGTCAAGCACTTCCCATAATAGCAGTGAGATGCTCTAAAACATTTTGCGCTTCTGCTGTTTTATTGTTTTCAATAAGTAGTTTATGAAGAGCCTCAATTGCCTCAATATCATTTCCTTTCACTTCTATATAGTCATAATAAGCGTGTATCGCTTGTTCTGGCTTTTCATGAAGGGTTGAAATTTTTGCCAGTTGTATGCCATATAGCTTGTTCAGTGAGGTGAGTCGGAGTAACGCAGATTCAGCCTTTTCTGGTTGAGCATTTGCTAAATAAAGCCTTGCCATTATTCTCAACTCGTCTTCATCAATAAATTTATCATCCACGCTTTCAAATAAAGAAATGGCAAGCAAACCTTGCTTGTTAATGTTTGCTATGCAAGCTTGAGCAATAAGTGACATTTGGTGCCACCCAGGCTCATCATCTGATTTGGCTTTCAAGTTTTCTATCAATAATTTGAGCCCATCTACATGTTTCTGGCTATGTAAGCGCCTTATTTTTCGCTTCAATAAATGTGGATGGAATTTCACATTTTCTTGGGCTGCAATAAATTGGAAAGTGGTTTTTCCTTCAAGCTCCTCAATAAACTCTTGCTCTGCGTTATTTAACAATTCTTCCATTTCTGAAGTAGCATCAAGTTCTCCTTGTGAGATAAAGCTTTTGAAAAGCTTTGCCCTTCCGAGTGTTTTAGTCTCTCGCCAATGCTCAATGCTCTCTACAATTGATTTCTTTAATCCTAATTCATCTTTTCGTAGAGAAATGTGTTTTTTTATCTTGAAGAACAATTCACTGAGTAGGTCACAGCTATCTATATAGGCCTGATAGTAGAGTGCTCCTAACTCCTTCATTTTGTCGTCAGTCCAATTTTCGTGCGATTGTGGAGTGACTACCTTAATGAAATATTTCATGCCGTACCGTTTACAGAGTTCACTTGCGGAGGCGTATTTTTTATCTAGCTTTTGTTCTATTTTGTCGAGCTGAAGTTTTGATTTAGCCTTTTTTTCTTCACTTAATGTGTTGTCATACAGAGCTGCATTTAATTGCAATGCGGATTTCGCTAATTTTCTTATCTCAGTGATATCACCTTGCTTTTGCTGAAGCTCCGACTGCGTTTGCGCGACATGCTTTTTGTTTTTTTGCCAAGAACATGAAAATTGATGGGTAAGCTCTTTAACATCTATTGATATATCAGATAATTCAATTTCGTCAGGTGCTTGATAAGGAATTGAGTCAAGCTTGGTTGCATTAATTGATAAGTTGAAAACCCGGCTCCCTATGCTTGTTGCTTTTTCTGCCTGCGCTTCTATCACCTTTGCTGCTTGATGATATGGAATAGTGGTTTCAACGAGATCTCCCGCATAAGTTTCTACCCATAGGCCATCATGGTGTAAGGCTGCGCCATGTTTGGCTTCTTCACTACCTGAAGCATGTGAAACACCTGTTTTTGAGTAACAAAGGTCGACTCCTGTTAACAATATTTTGCTAAAGCCAAATCCTATTGCGCAGTTTAGTGCGGTATTGGTTACCGTAGGCCCCATACCTGTCATGTTCTTTTCATTGAGTTTTGTTTCCCAAGGAAATAAAAGCCCTAAATATGCTTTTCTACCATGCCATTGGTGCACTAATCGGTTGTTTGCGTTGTTGTTATAAACAAAAAGTACAGAACTGGGCAATGTTAGTAACTCTTTACTTACGTCATAGCTTGGCGTAAAAGGGTCTACGCTAAAGACAATGTCTGGAATTAAGTCGGTCTCTTTTAAACGTTTTGCAACGCGAGACACGGCTAAAATAACAATTTTTTCTCTATTAGCTTTCATCCAGTCAATCGATTCATCTAAAGATGGGCCACCACCAATTACAACCGCAGTTTGCCCTTCAAATGCGCCCATTAGAGGAATCGCTGAATAATAATTTTCAGTTAAGTTATTTAATTGAGATTCTGTAAAGAATTGGTTGCCCAATGAACTGTTCTGCTGAAACGTTAATGTTTCGATATTTTCTAGAATGCTTAGATGCATCGCATGGTATTGATCGTCAAAATCATCGACTGAGCCGATTGAACGATGATAGGCAACGTTTGCCGAATAAAGATACGTTTCTATCTTCATTTCATGTGCTTTGTCGTACCAATTATCAAGTGTTTCTACAACAATATTTTCACCCAGTTGTGAAAGGTCGATAAGCTGTTTTATCGCTTCAATTACATGCGGTTGCTCAACAAACAGAAACTTGCTGTCTGCTGGTACACCTCGATAATAAACATACAAAAGTAGTAGGCCAGAATCACAGCCAGAAATTACATTGAATTTTTGTTCTTGCCACAATTCATCTTCATAATATTTATCAAACACTTCTTCTGCGCTTTTGCTAATAAACGCGTTTCTATTCACAGAATATAAATACTGTTCACCATGGCTATTTTGCGTAAAAAATTCAGGTGGGTTTGCTAATGCATCTGTCATTGTTTTGAACCTGTACTCTGTGAAAGGTTGGCAAGAACGCGTGGTGATATTTCATATTCGAAAATGTCAGCGGCAAAAAGGTAGTCTCTATTTGCTAGCGCGTTGTGGGCAATAGTTATTAAATTGCTCAATTCTTCTAGGTTACTTTTGGGTAGTGGGGCTTCCATCAATAAATCAATATATATTGTTGTTTGTAGCCCTGCATCACCTTCATAACCTAGCCTGAGTGAACGAACGAGTGTTGTTGTTTGATTTGTTATGTCTTTTATGAGTGATTCCAAAGTGTCGCCCCCTCGATCTTGGCACTTTGTTCACTGCCATTAAAAAAGCGTATATGGCTTTTCTTGGCAATATATTTTTCTAGCTCGCGGAGATATGTTCTGTAGTTCGCGAGTGTTCGATTTTTAGTGCCCATGCCGTTTTCAATCCAGTGATTCGTGTTGGCTATTTCGTCGTCGGTATAGATATTTATGGGCATTGCGGCGTGTGACTTGTCATTAATGAATGAAAAATCGGTACCTAGCAACACTATCTCTTTTGCGCCAAACTGAGCGGCGAGATCAACGGTAGGGTGGATGACACTACCAGCTGAAAAAAGTCTTGGTTTTGGGTTACTGGCATTAACAACATTGTAGTCTCGAGTATTACCATAGGCACAATATTTATCACCTGACCATTGTTCAACGAAATTGTTATTAGCGGTAGGAAAGTAAACTAAAGATGCACGGTGCATTTTTCCTTTATCTACATTTTCTAAAAATAGATGAGTATGCTGATCAATCATCACGATAATGTCAGGTACAATGTTTCTTGCAATTAAAGCCGGTACTGCGGTATCTACCGCAATCAACAGTATGTTGTCTTGCTCTTTCTCAAGCCAGTATAAATGTTCTTCTAGCGAGGGCCCTGCCGCTGCAATGTAAGCTTTTTGATTACCCGAATATTTGGAAAGCAGTGCAGTAAAGTCACCACTTTCCAACATGTTAAATTCGTTTAGCGCAACAAGATTATTAAAATTCTTTTCGTATGTCAGTTTGTCTTTACTGCGCTCATCAAGCTCAGCAAATATGTTATCTCGTAATTGCTCATTTTCTGCATCTGCCAAAATAAGCTCGCTCACTAACGCTACAAAATCGTCCGGTATTTGTTTAACCACATTTGCGTTCAGCAATTGAACATTCTGATGTGTTATCCAAGGATGCTCAACGGCAGATAAAGAAACGGATGCCGTTTTGAAATTAGTGATGCACACTTTTATTTCTCTTTGCGGATACACTTCTATCAGTCGATTAATATGGTCACCAAGACCTAAACCAAACACGAACACCGGAGAGTGGTTGTCATCTACCTGTTCAACTAACAACTTTGCCTCTGATAGGCGATCGTAATTTGAAGTTAATTGAATATTGTTGATTACCACAGTATTGTTTTCATAAGCAACGTCAAGGTTATTGGTTGCAGTAGTACATAGTGATTCATGTAGCTGCGGCCAACGTCGCTCGATAACTGCTAAATTTTGTGAAAGAAATGACATATCAGGTCAGCGATATAATAGTTATATTTGTGTTTTAGCAAAAAAAACGCCAATAAGCACATGTCAAATGTTTGACTTGAGTAATTGGCAGAAAAAATGCATTGTGTACGTAAATAAAGCGCTTAACGCATTGATGAACAATTAAAACTTTATCATTAGCTGTATTTAGCGTATATGTTCACACTAAAATTGAAGCGTGGTTGTACTTGGGATAAAACACTAAGTCTACTCAAGATTACAGTCACCACTTTAACGTGTCTCAAAAGGTCGGAAGATGTTTGAAAACGCAAATCTTTTAATAACGGGTGGCACGGGTAGCTTTGGAAAAGCGTTTATCCGACACGTATTAAATAACTTCAAGCCCAACAAAGTCATTGTTTATTCACGCGATGAATTAAAACAGTACGAAATGGCGCAAGAATTTACCGACCCCTGTATGCGGTTTTTCATTGGTGATGTCAGAGATGCTGAACGCTTGCGAAGAGCAATGCATGATGTGGATTTTGTTATCCATGCTGCGGCGCTTAAACATGTGCCTATCGCCGAATACAACCCAATGGAGTGTATAAAAACAAACGTAATTGGCGCTCAGAATGTCATTGATGCAGCGTTAAAAAGTAAAGTGAAGAAAGTTATCGCTTTATCAACGGATAAAGCAGCTGCACCTGTTAATTTATACGGTGCATCAAAGTTAGCTTCTGATAAGTTGTTTGTAGCAGCCAACAACATGCGAGGCAAAAACCCAATACAGTTCTCCGTTGTTCGTTATGGCAATGTATTAGGTTCACGTGGCTCTATTATTCCTCACTTCAAAAAACTGGTTGCTGGTGGCGCTGAATCACTACCAATTACGGATCCAGAAATGACGCGCTTTTGGATTACTCTGCAAGAGGGGGTTGAGTTTGTGCTCAATAGCTTCCAGCGTATGCAGGGTGGTGAGACCTTTGTTCCTAAAATACCGTCGATGACAATTGAGGAAATGGCAAAAGCAATCGCGCCAGATTTGCCACACGAGATTATTGGTATTCGTCCAGGTGAGAAAATGCACGAAACCATGTGCCCGGAAGATGATGCTCACCTTACCATTGAATTTGATGACCACTTCGTCATCATGCCAAGCATTATCTTTTACAAGAAAGTCGACTATTTTGAAAATGCGAAAGACGAAAAAGGCCAGCTAGTGCCAAAAGGTTTTGAGTATAATTCGAAGACGAACGATACATGGATGAACGCTGCACAGCTTCTCGAAAAACTTAAAACAGTGACAATGGAATGATTCCGTACTCTACCCAACTTATTGAACAAGACGACGTTCAATCCGTTGTAGATGCGCTCACTGGCTCGCACCTCACACAAGGTCAAATTGTTAAAAACTTTGAAGCGCTGATCGCTAAGGCAACAGATTCTCAACATGCTGTTGCTGTTAATTCGGCGACTTCTGCGCTTCACTGTGCCTTTCACGCCATTGGCTTACAGCCGGGTGATGAAGTCATTACTACACCGATCAGCTTTGTTGCGACGGCTAATATGATTATTGCTTGTGGTGCTATCCCCGTCTTTTGTGATGTCAAAGATGATGGCAATATTGATGAGTCGCTCATTCCAGCACTTATCTCCGACAATACTAAAGCGATTGTGAGTGTCGATTTTGCAGGAAAGCCTGTGAACTATGAGGCGCTGAGAAATATAGCAAACGAACATAAACTTTTCTTTGTATCAGATGCTAGCCACGCGCTTGGGTCTAGTGTCGAGCATGTGCCGGTTGGCGCGTTGGCCGATATTACAATTTTTAGCTTTCATGCGATAAAACCAATAACGACAGGAGAGGGGGGCGCAGCCGTTACTCAATCCTCTGCGTTGGCGGAAAAAATGCGACTATTCTCCTCTCATGGCATGCAAAAGCAGAGTTTTTGGCAGGCGGATATGGTTGACTTTGGACATAACTACCGCATTACCGAATTCGCTTCTGCGTTGGGAATCAATCAACTTAAAAAGCTTAAGCGTTTTATCTCGAGACGTGAAGAAATTGCAAATTACTTTGATAAAGCATTTTCAGGTCAATCATATTTTACGCCAGTAAAGCTTAACCCAGGCACTCAATCTGCGCGCCACCTTTACCCCGTTTTGCTAAATGAAAAGCTGTCTGCTAAACGAGATTCGGTTATCTCAACGCTTCATGAAAAAGGCATTTTAGTGCAGGTGCATTACCGTCCAATTTATCAAAATACGTACTATCAAAACTTAGGCTATAGCGCGCTACCAAACGCTGAAAAATTTTATCAAGCGGAGCTTTCTATTCCTTGTCAGCAGAAGATGACCAATGAAGACATGGTTTTTGTTGCTGACAGTGTGCTTGCAGTAGCGAAGGAGTTAAGTGAGGTCGATGGTTAACTTATTCATTATTATCCAAGCGCGAATGACCTCTACACGATTGCCAGGTAAAGTGCTTTTGCCATTGAGAGGCACTACTGTTTTAGGCACTATGATTGAGCGCTTATCAGCCTATAAAGAAAGCATCGTTATTGCGACAACAAATGATGGTAGCGAAGCGCCAATAGTTGAGTTTTGTCAAACTAACGACATCAAAGTCTTCCGAGGTGATACTGACAATGTATTGTCACGTTACTATTTGGCTGCCAAAGAGTTCGGCGCAAAAGCTGGCGACATTATTGTTAGGCTAACGTCAGATTGCCCACTCATAGATCCCAATATTACGTCTCAAGTTATTGAACTTTATAAGCAGGGGCAATGCGACATTGCCGCAGCAAGCAGCAATAGTGGCTTTCCGCGAGGACTTGATACTGAGGTATTCGGATTTGACCTATTGGAAACTGCCTATCTTAACGCAACACTAGATTATGAAAAGGAGCACGTGACTCCTTATATTTACCTTACTCATAAAGATAAATACCGTGTTGCGGAAGTAAAAGCGCCGATAGACGCCTCTCAATATCGCATTACGCTTGATGAACAAGCAGATTACGAGGTGATTACGAAGCTTTACAAATTACTTAATGACGATGTGTCATTTAATTATGATACGTTGTTGGAAGTGCTAGAGAGTAACCCTGAGGTATCAGGGCTTAATCGACATATTGAACAGAAGAAAGTGAACAATGAATAAGCCTTATTTTATTTCTGAAGTATCGAGCAACCACAGCCAAGACCTTGAACGAAGCAAAGAATTTATTCGTAAATCCGCTGAAATTGGTTGCGATGCAGTAAAGTTCCAATTGTTCAAAATAGACCAGCTATTCGCGCCGGAAATATTGTCGAAAAGTAAAATGCATGCGGATAGAAAACAATGGGAATTGCCTGTAGAGTTTCTGCCAGAGCTTAGCGCTTGCTCCAAAGAACACAGCATTGACTTTAGCTGTACGCCATTTTATTTGAAAGCCGTTGAAGAACTTGAACCTTATGTAGACTTCTACAAAATTGCCTCTTACGAGTTGTTGTGGGACGATCTCATCATTGAGTGCGCGCGCACAAATAAGCCATTGGTGCTTTCTACTGGTATGGCGACGCTCGATGAAATAGGTCATGCTGTTTCCACTTTTAACCGACATTCGAGTGCAGAGTTAACATTACTCCATACAATTTCCGCCTACCCAACACCAATCCATGAGGCCAATGTTAGTGCCATAGAAACATTACGGTCAAAATTTGGCTGTCAGGTGGGGTTATCAGATCATTCTGTTTCGCCAGCAGTATTGTTGAGGGCTATACACCGCTGGCAAGCAAGTGCTGTTGAGTTTCATCTAGATCTAGATGAGCATGGCGAAGAGTATCAAACAGGACATTGCTGGTTACCTCACCAAATTGAAAGCACAATTAAACTCGTACGAGACGGTTTTAGTGCTGATGGTAATGGCGAGAAAGCGCCTGTTCCAAGTGAGCTACCCGATCGTGAATGGCGTGCAGATCCTGCTGACGGTTTACGCCCTTTTAAACATGTAAGAAAGACGTTTAATGGCTAACACCTATCGCGCTGTTATCCGCTGTGATGCGTCACCTGCTATTGGTATGGGTCATATTGTTCGATGTTGCTGTTTAGCACAAGAACTTAAATCCCTAAATATTGAGCCATTATTTGTTGTTAACCCGTCTGATGCTGCGCGCAGTTATATAAGAAAATTTGATTTTAGATGGGTCGAATTTAGTCGTGACGATGACGACTATCTTGAATTTTTTCAAAATATAGTTGAGGAAGAAAACATTGACGTTTTTATCGGCGACGTAAGAGATGGTTTACCAATATCGCTTATTAATTTTTTGAAAAGTTTACAAATAGTGACTTTAGGTTTGGATGAACCGAGTGATTACCGGGTCGCATGTGATAAGATTTTTTATCCGCCAAGCCCCTTTGTGCAACAACTCGATTGGACCGGCTTTACTGGCGAAATTGCGCAAGGATGGGATTATATTGTTTTACGGCCAGACTTTTACAAGCCTTATGAGGTAAGTGCTAAGAAAGACTGGCTGTTAATGTTAGGTGGTACCGACGCTAAACGGCTTACCTTGCCAATTCTAAAACAGCTCGTTACCTTGCCTGATATTGCCGAATGTAATTTACACGTCGTGTGTAGAGAAACGCATCCTGACTTTCAAACGATAAATAGTTATGCCAAGTCACCCAATGTTTTAGTCCATACCCATGTTGAAAACATGGCAGCATTAATGGCCTCAATGTCACTGGCTATCATTAGCTTTGGTGTTAGTGCATATGAACTAGCTGCATTAAATGTTCCTGCTTATCATGTCTGTATTGAGCCTGATCACCATATTTCACACATACCTTTTGCAGAAAGTGGTTTAGCGCGTAAGGCTCTATTGGAAGATATTGGGCATATTGTACCGTTTAAAATAGATATACCGTTGAGTGTCAGTAATGGCGCAAAGAAAATAGCAAGCGAAATACTGGCATCGCTCGAGTCAAAGTCGATTAAGGCTATGGCGTAATATTTGCAGTACGTGTCAAAGACAAAAAATTGTCATTTTTAGTAGTAATCACAGAGGGATATCATGAGCGACAAAGTCGTTACTGAACATACTGGTCCGGTTATAGATCATCGCAATGGCTTCGATGTCATTGAATGTGAACAGTGTGGCTTTAAACATGTCATGCCGTTGCCTACACCTGAAGAGCTAGATGAGCTTTACAGGCACGAATATTACGACACAGAGAAGCCTTTGTTTTTGCAACAAAGTGAAGAAGATGCAGCGTGGTGGCAACAAGTTTACAACGATCGTTATGACACCTTTGAATCTGAGTTGTCCGAAGGGCAGAGAACCATATTAGACGTCGGCTCTGGCCCAGGTCGCTTTTTACATGCCGGTATGCAACGAGGCTGGAAAGTAACCGGTATAGAACCATCAGTTCAAGCCAGTGATTACGCCAAAAACACATTAGGTGTTAACGTTATTAATGACTTTTTAACGGTTGAAAGTGCAGCATCACTTGGCACTTTTGATGTTGTCCATGCAAGCCAAGTGCTTGAGCATATTCCCAACCCGATTGATGTGCTTAAAACGATGACATCTTTACTTAAACCAGGTGGGATATTGTGTTTGGTGGTTCCGAATGATTTCAGTCCATTTCAGCTGGCGCTGCAAGAGGTAGAGAATTACGAGCCTTGGTGGATAGCTGCGCCGCATCATTTGAATTATTTCAATTTTGACTCATTGACCTCGTTGGTAGAAAAACACGGATATGAAGTGTTTCTTCGCGATACTACGTTTCCAATTGATATGTTTTTATTGATGGGAGAAAACTATATAGGCAATGATGAGCTAGGCCGAGCGTGCCATCACAGAAGGGTGAGAATGGAAGCGCAATTGGCGAAAGCAGGTCAAAACCATGTCAGAAGAGGCTTGTATCAAGCCATGGCCAATCAAGGCCTGGGTAGAGAAGTATGTATTTTCGCCCGCAAGTTAGCGAGATAACAGGAGATTTATTAAATGAGTAATTACAAAGTAATCGTACAGGCAAGCTCGCGCTCTTGGGCCGGTGGTGTAGATATTTGCATGGGGAAGGTTGAAGGCGAGCCTGCAGTTGTTAGAACGATTAAACGTGCTTTAGAGCATTTTCCAAATGCTGAAGTGGTGTTGGTCGCCCCTGAATTTGACCGAGGTGGTGAGCTAGATGATGTTGTTAAAAACCTTGATGCTAATCGATTGTCGATTTATTACGGGCATGATGCGAGTCCATTGAATCGAATGATCGAAGTGACTGAAGACATGGATGAGCAAGATTACATAGTTCGTGTTGATGGTATCCATTTCTGCTTTGACCCAGAAGCCAGCAACAAGATGCTAAATATCGCCCTTGATAAAGGTGTAGATTGCGTCAAATTACCCGATGATTTTCCTGTTCATTTCAGCTCTGAGATATTTAACGTAGGTGCATTGCGTAAACTGGATACCGTGTTAACGAGCGAGGAAGATGGCAAGTTTAAAGTTCATCCGAAGTGCTACTTTGTCTTGCATCCAGAGCAATTCACTACAGAATTTTTGCGAGAATTACCTACTTACTCTGACGAGTATTTAAAAGCGTGTCGTCAACAGGCGGAGTTCATTTATGAAATTCCACGTCAAGAAGTCAACAGTAAGCGTATAGCGTCTGGTGATCGACTAGGTTTCCACTATGAATTGGCACTGCGTCACATGAACACCAGCATGAAAGCTCTCGATATTGCGTGTGCCGATGGCTATGGCGTGCGCATGATGTCACCGCACTTAAAGGAATCGCATGGGGCAGACTTGGACCCTGAGAGTGTTGAGTTTGCTAAGAAGCATTGCGACCAGAACAACACGGAGTATTTTGTACAAGACATTACCAAAATGTCGTTTGACGATGAAAGCTACGATGCGGTAACGAGCTTCGAAACGTTAGAGCATGTGCCGGATCATGAATGTCTAAAAGAAGTTAAGCGTATTTTAAAGCCTGGCGGAGTATTTGTATTAAGTACACCACAAAATTCAATTGGCCATATTCCTGTGAACTCATGCCATTTAATCGAATACACATTGCAGGACTTGTTGGACTTAGTTGGCCAATATTTCATGGTCGTTAAGGTATACGGCATCAAAGCAGGTATAATTTATGACGAAAACGACCCGTATGGCACAAACACCGTGCTTGTTTGTATTAAACCACGTAACTAATAATTAAAAGGTTAAAGCTGCGTTATGACTCAACCAGTCACCACTAAGATTGCAAATCATCGCGACCTTAAGACGATGTCTACAAATCAGTTAACTGAGCAGGCAGATATTATTCGCCAATTTTTGCTAGAAAATATAGCGAAAACGGGTGGCCATATTGGCGCCAACTTATCTGTCGTTGAATTGACCGTCGCTATTCATTCCATGTTTGACTCCCCGACTGACAAAATTATTTTTGATACCGGGCACCAAGGTTACACGCATAAGTTACTTACTGAACGAGAGCACTTGTTTGCGAGCTTGAATACATATCGTGGAATGAGTCGATTTGTTGCGCGTGAAGAGAGTGAGCATGATGCTATTGATGCATCTCATGCGGGGACATCGTTGTCCTTGGCTAGTGGCTATGCTAAAGCCCTGCATGGCAACGGTAACCAACAAGTTGTTGCAGTCATTGGAGATGGCTCGCTTGTCGAAGGCATGGCATTTGAAGGTCTAAATTATTGTGCAGCAGAACAGCATCCAAATCTAACGATAGTTATCAATGACAATGAAATGGCAATTGCTAAGTCTGTAGGTGGCGTCAGAAATTTAACGGCGGGAGATGGCTGGCAACAAAGCTGTAAGACGTTTTTTGAAGCCATGGGGTTTGATTATATCGTGGTTGAAGATGGTCACGATATTGGCAACATCAACAACGCGCTCAATCAGGCTAAATCGTCTGTAAAAACAGCCGTAGTGCATGTGAAAACGGAAAAGGGTAAAGGATTAGCGTGTGCTAAAGATCACCCTTACAAGATGCACTTTTCAATGCCTTATGATCCTGAGACTGGTGCTGGTGCATCAGCTACTGTGGTTGGTCGCACATACGCAGTAATCGCTGCTGAGCAGTTAGAACAAGCTATGGCTGCTGACGAGTCAATTTATGCTATAACACCAGCTACGCCTTATGCATCATCAATGGATGCATGTTTGGCTAGATTTCCAGAGCGTGCTTTAGACGTTGGAATGGCAGAGCAACATGCTGTTGGTATGGCTTGTGGATTAGCATTAGGTGGCAAAAAACCTGTTGTTTGTATGCAAACAACCTTCATGCAGCGTGCCTACGACCAACTGATCCATGATGCGTGTTATATGGATTTGCCGGTAACTATGTTTGGTGTGCGAGCGGGTTTTGCAGGTTACGATGGTGCTACGCATCATGGATTGTACGATTTACCGTACTTACGCTCGTTTCCAAACATGCAAATTGTCTACCCAGGCAATGCAGAACAATTTTCAAAAATCATCAATAAACGGTTAGACAACCCAACGTCACCGATGACGATTTTATATCCCTACGAACCCGTTCCGGAACCAGAAGCGGAACTTGGTAATATGGAGCCATGTGGTCTTGCTGTTTCTAAATCAGGTGTTGATGGTTTTATTGTTTGTCTTGGCAACAAATTAGCTGACGCATATCAGTTATCAGCTTTATTGAATGATAAAGGAAAATCGTTTGGTGTTATTTGCATTCAATCGATCAAACCTTTCCCTGCTGATAGATTAAATGAACTCATAGCGGGTGTTGAGCACGTTATCACTATGGAAGAAAGTGTTGTCGTTGGGGGCTTAGGCTCGGCTGTTATTGAAGCAATGTCGGATGCGGGATTGCAAAAAAAGGTTTATCGAGCCGGTGTAAATGACATGTTCGTTCAGCCTGGTGCTAAAAACGAATGTGCTCAAGAGTGCGGTTTATTGCCTGAACAAATCTTAGATGCTATCGAAAATTGTTGGGGCGAGGATTTTGCTTAATGACATCTCGTCTGGAAAATAAGGTCGCTGTTGTAACAGGGTCATCTCGTGGTTTAGGGCGAGCAATCGCCATAGCGTATGCCGAGCAAGGTGCAAAAGTCGTTGTCAATTACGTTAGTGACCAACAATCAGCAGAAAGTTGTGTCGCTGAAATTACCCAGAAATATGGTAAAGGACGTGCTATTGCTGTGAAAGCAAATGTATCCATTCGAGCTGAGATACAACAGTTATTTGAAACCACCGTAGAGACATTTGGCCAAATTGACATCCTTGTTAACAATGCCGGTATTAATAAACGTGGCTGGTTCGACGAAGTGACCGACGAAGACTGGGATATGATTATGGGCGTTAATCTAAAAGGTCCATTCATATGCAGCCAAGAAGTCTTTCAATACATGAAAGCGTCTGGAGGTGGTCGAATTATCAACATCTCCTCAGTGGCCGGCCAATACCACGGTCCTAAAACCGTGCATTATGCGGTATCAAAAGCAGGGTTAAATAGTTTAACAAAAGTGATTGCGCGGTATGGTGCGGAGCACAATATTCATGTCAATGCGATTGCCCCCGGCATTATTCGCACCGATCAAACTGCTGATGAAATTGATAGTCCAGCAGGGCAAAAAGTGATCGACATGACACTGTTGAAAAAGGAAGGACAGTTATCCGATGTGGCAAGCGCAGCAGTGTTTCTCGCGTCAGATGAACAACAATACATGACAGGACAGGTTATTGCGTTGAGCGGAGGCGCTATCCTTGACAGCTAAAAAAACGATTCTTCTACTGGGCGCGGGCGCTGACCAGTGTTTTGCAATTAAGACCGCTAAAGAAATGTCGCTAAATGTATTGGTGGTTGACTGGAATCCTAAATCTCCAGGGTTTGATATTGCTGATGAACACGCAGTGGTAAGCACCAGAGATCTTGATGCCCTTAAAGCGTTCGCAGATCAATATATTGCCAAAGGTGGCAGAATTGATGGCGTCTCTGTAATGGGCAGCGACATATCGCAATATGTAGCGATGTTGGCAGAGTACTTAAGTGTGCCGCATATTCCTGTTGAAGCAGCATTGAAAGCGACCCATAAATTCGACATGAAACAGTGCTTCGCTGAACATGGTGTACCAATTCCTTGGTTTGCGCGCGTAGAGAGTGTTGAACAGCTTCACAGTGTTGTACGAGAGCGTGGATTGCCGCTTATTATTAAACCGACTGACCGCTCAGGCGCTCGTGGTGTTTATCTAATAACTGAGCGCGAACAAGTTGATGAGTTATTCGAGTTGTCGTTAGCAGAATCTTTCGCTGGCGAGGTGATGGTTGAAGAGTATCTTTCCGGTCGTCAAATAAGTTCTGAAAGCATTATTGTAGAGGGCAAGGCTTATACTCCAGGCTTTGTCGATAGAAATTACGATAGAATGCCGACATACCTGCCTAACATTATTGAAGATGGTGGCTGGGAGCCAAGTAGTGCTTCTCCATCGGAGAAAGCCGACGTCGAGCAGTTGATAGAAATGGCAGCAGCGGCTCTTGGCGTGAAAAATGGTGTTATCAAAGGCGATATAGTGCTGACTGATGACGGCGCCAAAATTATTGAAGTGGCAACACGGCTAAGCGGTGGAGATTTTTCTGAGAGTCTAGTGCCATTGGGGACCGGTGTGAATTACGTTCGTGTGGCGTTACAAGTTGCGCTGGGTGAAACGCCTGACTTAGCCTCATTGAAACCCAAATTCCAGCAATATGTTGCTAACCGATACTTTTTTCCTCCAGCTGGTGTACTGAAGTCAGTGTCAGGTATCAGCGAAGTAGAGGCACAACCGTTTGTTAAAAAATTAGAAGTTTGGTATCAACCCGGTGATGCATTACCTCAGATTCGCAGTCACGCCGACCGATTTGGTGTGTTTACTGTAGTTGCCGACAATGCGGCACAATTAGAAGAGCGTGTTGCTTGGGTGCACCAAACCATCAATATAGTCGTTGAACATTGACAACAAACATGCATAACTGTCAGTTTTACTTTATTTTTCATGGCAATTTAGCTTTTTCTGCAATAGAAGAAGAACAGTTACCTGAAGTCATCGATCGCTGTTATCTACCACTACTTGACTGGATTGAAGCAACTAAAACGCCTGTTGGTCTAGAACTTAGTGGTTTCTCGTTAGAAAAAATTACAGAACACAGGCCACGCTGGATTGAAAAAGCAACATCATTAATGTCTCAACGACTGCTGGAAATTGTTGCTAGCGGTTATATGCAATGTATTGGCCCCATCATGCCTTATAAGGCCAATGCGAAAAATCAGGAACTTGGCCTAGATACCTACAACGCATTGCTAGGCGTTTCTCCAAAAATTGCTTACGTCAATGAACAAACGTTCTCTCAGAGTCTGGTCGATGTGTATGCTGAGGCAGGCTATGAGGCAATAGCCATGGAATGGAATAATGGCGCATTGGCCAATAAAAATTGGGTAGCTGATAACTCGTATAGGCCACAAGTTGTTAAAGGACAATCAACGACTTTACCTGTGCTTTGGACAGACAGCATTGCCTTTCAATTTTTTCAGCGCACCATTCATGGTGAGAAACCTATTTCAGATTATATTTCAGCTGTGCGAAGTATGGTTGCTAGAGGCTATCAAGCAATTCCTGTTTACACGTCAGATATTGAGGTCATTAATTTTCGGCCTGGTCGCTTTGAAACGGAAGCAACTATTGAAAATGATGAGTGGCAATTAGTTGCAGAAGTAACTGAACAACTTAAAGTCGATGGTCATATTGCGCTGCCTTCAGATGTCATTGGCCAGTTTGATTTTAACGTTGAACCTTTAGCGCTTACTTCTGCCAAATCACCTATTATCGTAAAAAAACAACGTAAGTACTCGCTAAGTCGCTGGGCCGCTTGTGGAAGAGGTGCTAGCTGGATAAATACTCTGTGTTACCGCTACTATCAGGAGCTTATCCAACAGGATAGTCACGCACATGAGTGGAAAACATTATTGACCTACTGGGGGAGTGATTTTCGTACTCACACCACTGAGAAAAAATGGCACAAAGCCATATCTTTCCTCAGTAAGTTTCAGTGCCCTAGTATTGTCAATAAACCGAGTCTCAAGGGCGATAAATGCTGGCAAATAAGTCATGAAAATGAGCAAATCAAAATTTCTTATTCAGGTACTGTGGTTGTGTTTAATCCGCTTAGGGGATTAGCACTCGACGGTATTTATTTCGACGATAATCGAGTACCTGTGGGTACAGTTAAGCATGGTGAATTGGAAGATATTGGTTTCGGTGCTGACTTTTATACTGGAACAACAACAATTGAGTCGGCTGAAACAGGAAAAGTATCAGACCTCGTTAAGGTGAAAACTTACGATTTCGGAGAGTGTTCTGACGGCTTTATGTTGTCTGCTGTAATTCCACTTAAAGACGTTGCATCCATTGAAAAAGTTTGGCGATATGACTCTGCTACTAAACGATTAACTTTTTCAGCAAATTTGAAGCTCAATAAATTTGTAAGAGGGGCAATAAGGCTGGGCACGCTGACCTGTAGGCCAACTGACAAAGACACTCCTCTTTGGTATGAGCTGCATCAAGGACATCATATAGCTGAACGCCATCAACTGTCGCCACAAGATGAGATTGATCAACATCTCCCCCAATCACTTATTCAAAGTTGTAAAAATGGTGTTGGTGCGACCGAAGGAAGCATAGTGATTGGTCAAGGAGATACCAGACTTCTTGATGTTAATATTGAGCAAAGTGTCGGTATGCCGTTTATTATGCTTCAACACTCGATAGCTAAGCATCACAAGCTCACGCGAATCTTTTTCAGCGTGCAGGAACTTGACGATACATTAAAGCCACAAGAGCAGCTATCGCATAGCTTGCAATACCATATCAACTTGTAACGTCAATTTCTCGGCAATAGCCGTCAATTATTTGTTGCGAAATCTGTTTACTACTTTAGAATCAAGCAATAATCATTATAAAAGCGGTATGTGTTAGGTATGCAAGGTCAGAAGCAAATTATAGTTGCTGATAGTGATGCGGTGCGTTTGCATCAGCTGGAAACGGTGTTGGCATTCATCGGTGAACATTACATTGCTTGCAAATATGAAGACCTACCCGCGACGCTGCAAAAAACCGAAAATATACTTACCGTGATAGTGGCAGGCAACGCACCAGCGCCTGTGCTAGAACTTGTCCAAAAGAACCCTAAATTTCCGTTCTTAACACACGATTTGCTTGATCAACACAGTATTAAAAACTGCGTTAATATCGTGGGTGATTTGTCTGTACCGCTAAATTATGCGCAACTGACAGAGATGATTCACCACTGTCATCAATATCATAATAAGTTGCCAAGCAAGTCGAGCAAAGGTAGCCAGCAAACACTGTTCCGCTCATTGGTGGGGGTTAGCCAGCCTATGCAGCAAGTGCGTTTTTTAATTGAGCAGGTTGCAAAAACAGCAGCTAACGTTTTAGTACTTGGTGAATCAGGTACAGGTAAAGAAGTTGTCGCGCGTAATATTCATAACCTATCAGATCGCAACAAAGGTCCATTTGTACCGGTAAACTGCGGTGCAATTCCCGGGGAGCTATTAGAAAGCGAACTTTTTGGTCATGAAAAGGGCGCGTTTACGGGGGCTATATCCTCACGTAAAGGCCGTTTTGAGTTGGCAGAAGGCGGTACGCTATTCCTTGACGAAATAGGCGATATGCCACAGCCGATGCAAGTAAAGCTGTTACGGGTTCTTCAGGAAAGAACGTTTGAACGTGTAGGTGGTTCTAAAAGCATTAAAGCCAATGTGCGCATTGTTGCAGCTACTCACCAAAACTTAGAAGACATGATAAAGACAGGCGATTTTCGTGAAGATTTATTCTATCGCTTGAATGTTTTTCCGATTGAAACACCATCGCTACGAGAGCGAAAAGAAGACATCCCGTTGCTATTACAAGAACTCGTTTCACGTTTCGAAGCAGAGCAAGGTAGAACAGTAAGATTTACTGAAAAAGCGATTGAATCTCTTATGGAACACCCTTGGTCAGGTAATGTTCGCGAGCTGTCTAATTTGATCGAGCGCATGATTATTATGTATGGCGAGCAAGTGGTTAATGTCAGTGAATTGCCTCATAAATACCAACATATTGATGCCGACGAGTACCAACCAGAATACCCCGAAGAGTTACAAGAAAAAGAAGCAATAAATGAATTGTTTGCTGGCTTTGAATATAGTGACGACGATGTTGATGATGACTTTAATGTCGGCTTTGAAGATGAGCCGCAGCCAACCAGCCATTCTGGGCATCTACCTGCAGAAGGTATCAACCTAAAAGAGCATTTAGCTGAGCTTGAAGTGTCGCTGATAAATCAAGCGTTAGAGAAGCACGAGGGAGTTGTGGCAAGGGCAGCAGAACTGTTAGGGATGCGTCGAACCACACTCGTTGAAAAAATGCGAAAATATGACATTCAGAAGGACAAAGACGCGTAAGCGAAATCTTTGTACCCACTGAATTTATGTCATCAGCATATTTCTACGCGACAGGCTCGTGATGAACGACGCCTGCAATGCCTTCTTTTTTCGCCGCTTCAATCGCTGTTGCGATAATATCGTTATTGATTTCCAACTGCTCATCTAAAAGCTCTTGCTCTTCAATAACAATGTTGTCCCAGCCCTTTTTCATCATATAGCTTTCGATTGTCTCTAATTGCTCGTCAAGACTTTCGTTTTGGGTGAACAAGTTAAAGTTGTATCGATTACCTTTGATAAAGTTGCTGCTTTGTTCATTTTGCATTGATTCTGCAAAACCACTGACTACTAACATAATAAACACCTTATAAAAGTTAATGTTGCGAATAGTGTCTAAGCTTTTTCTATGCCAACTTGTAAAGTGTTTGTAATGTATTGTTTTAAATGAATTAATTTTCCCTTGTTGGAGAATTGGTCATCGATGTATATATTCTTCATTTCGGGATCGACAAAATATTGTCACCTCTGATTTTTTACTCTTATTGCTTGATATATATAGTAAAAATTCATTGGCATTAAAAATGCTTTATTCCGATTGAATTAGTAATCGGGTGAGCATTATGGCTACAGCATTCAATACCTCCGTTGACAGTGCAAACGACTTGTTTAACCAAGCGAGTTTTGCATTTGAAGACCACAGTGACAATTTAAGTCAAGAAGCCTTTGTGGGCGAGCTTGCTTTCTTACGTCAGCAAAGTAGTCAGTTAGGGCACCTTATTGATGTGATGCCGACAGGTGTCGTCATTCTGGACGGCAATGGTGTTGTTGTTAAAGTGAATAAATTTGCGAGCCAATTATTGGATGAGCCTTTGTTAGGGCAACCTTGGTTCGACATCATCAAACGCTCTTTTAAACCACGTGCCGACGATTGGCATGAGGTCTCTCTTAAAGATGGTCGACGGGTTAAATTAGAAATTACCACACTAGGCAGTCAGCCAGGTCAGCTTATTATGATTACTGACCTAACCGAAACTCGATTACTACAAGACAAACTCGGTCAATTACAACGCCTTTCGTCGCTTGGACGCATGGTATCAAAATTAGCACACCAGATTCGAACACCACTTTCAGCGGCTATGTTATACGGTGCAAACCTGAAGAGTGATAGCTTAAGTGAGTCAGCCAAGTCGAGTTTTCAAGATAAGTTGATGTCTCGATTAGAAGATTTAGAGCAGCAAGTAAATGACATGT
This sequence comes from Thalassotalea euphylliae, assembly GCF_042682785.1. Classification (GTDB taxonomy): domain Bacteria; phylum Pseudomonadota; class Gammaproteobacteria; order Enterobacterales; family Alteromonadaceae; genus Thalassotalea_F; species Thalassotalea_F euphylliae. The sequence goes on from NZ_JBHUIB010000012.1 coordinate 792,522, forward strand.
TGCTGTTTGCAAAAAGTGGTAATCAGCAGGTTGTTTCTACCCTAAATGTCAATGAGCTGGCACAAAAATCAGTCGCGTCTATGGAAGCGCTGATAGAGAAAACAGAAAGCGAAGTTTCATTGAATTTGTGTGAACGTCACTGCCAGGTACTTGGCAACGAAAGTGCGCTTTGTGGTGCCATTCAAAACCTTATACATAACAGCTTAGAGGTTATTAAGCGTAACGCTAAAATTTCTATCACAGTCGAAAGTCATGGTCAGTACGTTTACATCAGTGTGAAAGACAACGGTAAAGGCATTGATAAATCACTTGCGGACAAAATATTTGAACCTTTCTTCACATCGCGTGTGACAGGTACGGGCCTAGGATTAGCTGTTGTTAAATCGGTAGCGACTGCCCATCAAGGCGATGTCAAATTAATTAGCGGGCCTGAAGAAGGTGCTAATTTCTGCATCAAATTACCCTTATTAGTTGGTGGTAACGCGCCAATGTCACAACCTGTCGACCTTACTCAGCAGTTTCAGGAGGTAGCACATGGCTAACAGTAAAATACTTGTCGTTGAAGATGACGCAGGTTTGCGTGAAGCATTAGTCGATACATTACAACTTGGCGGTTATCAATGCATTGAAGCTGACTCTGGCGAACAAGCGCTACTGCAATTAAAAAATCACAGCGTTGATCTCGTTGTCAGCGATGTTCAAATGGGCGGAATGTCAGGTCTATCTTTGCTTAAAAGTATAAAAGCGCAGTTTGCGCAGCTTCCTGTTTTGTTGATGACAGCGTATGGCACCATCGACGATGCGGTGCAAGCAATGAAAGATGGCGCAAGCAATTACATGGCGAAGCCATTTGCCCCCGAAGTGTTACTCAACATGGTGGGGCAGTACGCACCTATTACCCAAATAGATAAGCAAGAGCCCATTGTTGCTGATGCCAAAAGTCTAGAGTTACTTAGCTTAGCAAGAAAAGTAGCGAGTACTGATGCATCAGTAATGGTATTAGGCCCAAGTGGGTCGGGTAAAGAGGTTTTGTCACAATACGTTCATAATCATTCTGCTCGTGCCGAACAGCCGTTTGTCGCAATTAACTGTGCGGCTATTCCGGAAAACATGCTTGAAGCAACGTTATTTGGTTACGAAAAAGGCGCCTTTACAGGCGCAATTTCTGCGTGTCCTGGCAAGTTTGAACAAGCACAGGGTGGCACCATTCTGTTGGATGAGATCACAGAAATGGACTTAGGCTTACAGGCTAAAATTCTGCGTGTGCTTCAAGAACGAGAAGTTGAGCGTCTGGGTGGTCGTAAAACTATCTCTCTCGATGTTCGCGTTATTGCAACCAGTAACCGAGATTTGAAAGAAGCAGTGGCTGAAGGCAAGTTTAGAGAAGATTTATACTACCGTTTGAATGTATTTCCACTGACTTGGCTGCCATTAGGCGAACGACGTGACGATATTATCCCGCTGGCCAAGCATCTTATTGATGTTCATGCGCAGCGAAATGGCCAAGCCATTCCTGAGTTAAGCAATTGTGCACGGAGTAAAATGCTTGCATATGGCTGGCCGGGCAATGTGCGTGAGTTGGACAATGTGATTCAGCGCGCGTTGATTTTGCACTCAGATGAAAAAGTGACAGCAGGCGACATACTCATCGAAAACTTTGATACGCAGATCCAAGTCACACCAGCCGTTGATGAGCGAGATGACAAGTTGGGTAACGAGTTAAAGCAGCAAGAGCACCAAATCATCTTAGATACGTTGCAGGCGTGTAACGGCAGCAGAAAAGAAGTTGCTGAACGACTGGGTATTAGTCCGCGTACGTTGAGATACAAAATTGCCAAAATGCGTGATCACGGTATAGAAATACCCGCTTAATTATTGAACGCGTAAAATAATTCCACCAGCCACACTAGGTTTTTCCATCGCCTAGTGTGGCACTTTTCTTTTATTTTTCAATTGCATACCCTTCTATAATAATTTTGTTTTTCCTTGGCACCATGCTTGCTTTATTAGTCATTAACAAGCTGAACAACAGTTTTTTGACATAAGCGAGATGGTCATGGATATCAAAGCAAATTCACTATTAGCACAAATGCAAAGTATGGCGACGGAAGCGACTGGCAACCGAACAATGCCAATGCAGCAAGTTAATCCATCGTCGCAAGATTTTGGCAATATGTTTAAGCAAGCCATCAATACGGTTAACGAGCTTCAACAAGATGCGGGTGCAAAACGCACTGCGTTTGAGTTGGGTGACGATAAAGTGACTTTGGCAGAAACCATGATTGCCGCACAGAAATCGAGTGTTGCTTTTGAAGCAACAGTGCAAGTGCGAAATAAATTTGTTGAAGCGTACAAAGAAATCATGAGTATGCCGGTTTAACGGTCGACTTACTAAATTAGTGGAGAAGTAGAGTGGCTGATATAAGTAATAGTTCGACAGCAATGGCAACCGCAGATGGCGGCAACGACTTGATTGTGGATAACGATGATGTCGTTGAAGAGCAGAAGTCGGGGTTTGCAGCAACACTAGGTAATGTTGATGTACTGCGTCAAGTGACGCTTATTATGGCGCTAGCAATATGTTTGGCTATCGCTGTGTTTGTGATCATGTGGGCAAACCAACCAGAGTTTCGTGTTCTGGCAAAGCTTCCTACTCAACAACTTATTCAAACCATGGACTTTCTTGACGCTAACAAAGTCGAATACAGCCAAGAAAACAATACCATTTCGGTTCGCGTTGACCAATACCAAGATATTAAGCTGATGTTGGCTCGTGAGGGTTTAACGGAAGAGCCCAATCAAGGTAACGACATTATCATGCAAGACATGGGCTTTGGCGTGAGCCAGCGCCTAGAAAGTGAGCGACTGAAGCATAGTCGAGAAATGCAATTAGCACGCACTATTGAACAGTTACAGTCGGTACACCGTGCGAAAGTTTTGTTAGCGATTCCAAGAGACAATGTATTTGCGCGTAAGCAAAAGAACCCATCTGCAACAGTAGTACTCAACCTTCAACGCGGTCGTGTAATGTCTTCAGAAGAAGTTGATTCTGTCGTTGATATCATCGCATCTGCAGTACAAGGCATGTCTCCAAACCGAGTAACGGTGACTGATCAAAACGGTCGTTTATTGAACTCGGGTAGTCAAGATTCTATTTCTTCTCGCTCTCGTAAAGAGTTTGAAATCGAACAAAAGCGTGAGCAAGAGTACATGGATAAAATCGATACGATCTTAATCCCTGTGGTAGGTCTAGGAAACTATACGGCACAAGTCGATGTGACGATGGACTTCACCAATAGCGAAGAAACGTCTCGTCGCTATAATCCTGATTTACCTGCGCTGCGCAGTGAAATGAAAGTAGAAGATAGTTCCATTGGTGGTAGCCTAGGCGGTATTCCTGGTGCATTGACCAACCAGCCGCCATTAGAGTCTGATATTCCTGAACAAGCAGGCGGTGGCAACGCGCAAAAAGTGATGCCTTCACGTAAGCACTCTGAATCAACTAAAAACTACGAGCTAGACGAGTCTATTAGTTATACCAAACAGCAGACCGGTGTTATTCGTCGTATTAGCGTGTCTGTTGCACTTGATTATGTCGGTGGCACAAGTGCTGAAGGCGAACCAACGCAATCACCGCGCTCAGTTCAAGAGTTGGCCAATATTCGTCGCCTTCTACAAGGCAGTATTGGGTTTGATATGCAACGTGGCGATACACTTGAGGTTGTAACTTTACCATTTTCTCGCGTTGACCTTGGTGAAGCCGAAGAATTGCCAGTATATGAACAACCATGGTTTATGCAAACGCTTAAACTTGTCATGGGCGCGCTGGTTATTATCGTATTGATTCTTGCGGTTATTCGTCCAATGTTGAAACGTTTAATCTACCCAGAACAAACGCCTGCGGATTACGGTGATAAGTCACTCGACTCGCATGTTGATCTAGGTGATGAAACGATGGATATGTTAACATCGGACTTTGATGCAGGGGCGGTAGGCTTTGCGCCAGATGGTAGCTTACAGCTGCCAGACTTGCATCGCGATGAAGATGTACTAAAAGCAGTTCGTGCGCTTGTTGCTAACGAGCCAGAACTATCGTCACAAGTAGTGAAAAGTTGGTTGAGCGAAGATGAGTGATGAATCACAACAAATGGCGCCAGTAGCTGCTGGTGCGCCAGGCTTTGATGTAGAAAAGCTCGACGGTGCTGAGAAGGCTGCGATTTTATTATTGAGCTTGTCAGAAGAAGATGCTGCGCAAATATTAAAGCATCTTGAGCCTAAGCAAGTGCAGCAAGTCGGTATGATCATGGCCGGTATGGATGATTTTACCCAAGAAAAAATTACGGCTGTTCATAAGCTTTTCATTAATGAAATTCAAAATTTCTCTACCATTGGTTTCCAAAGCGAAGAGTTTGTTCGTAAGGCACTTACGGCAGCACTTGGTGAAGATAAAGCCGGAAACCTTATTGATCAAATCGTCATGGGTGGCGGTGCTAAAGGTCTTGATTCATTGAAATGGATGGACTCTAAGCAAGTAGCGAATATTATTCGCAATGAGCATCCTCAGATACAAACCATCGTACTTTCTTACTTAGAGCCAGAGCAATCAGCTGAAATTCTGAGCCAGTTCTCAGAAAAAGTCAGACTCGATTTAACTATGCGTATCGCGAACTTAGAAGAAGTTCAACCTGCAGCACTTCAAGAATTGAATGAGATAATGGAGAAACAGTTTGCAGGTCAAGCTGGTGCGCAAGCTGCTAAGATGGGCGGTCTTAAAGCGGCTGCGGACATCATGAACTACCTTGATACCAATATTGAAGGTATGTTGATGGATTCAATTCGTGAACATGACGAAGAGATGAGTCAACAAATTCAAGACTTAATGTTTGTCTTCGAAAACTTAGCTGATGTCGATGACCGTGGTATTCAAGCGATTCTGAAAGAAGTACAGCAAGATGCATTGATGAAGGCGATAAAAGGTGCCGATGAAGCGTTGAAAGAAAAAATCCTAGGTAATATGTCAAAACGTGCTGCAGAAATGTTGGCTGATGATCTCGAAGCCATGGGGCCAGTGCGCATTAGTGAAGTAGAGGCTGCGCAGAAAGAAATATTATCTGTCGCCCGTCGACTTTCTGACGCGGGTGAAATTATGCTTGGTGGCGCCGGTGGCGGCGACGAGTTCCTATAGCCTTTAACGCAGTAGTGTAATATCTATGTTTAAAGTGAAGCAAAACAACTTAGGTGTCATTAAGGAAACATTGGAAGAAGACTCTTCGGTGTGGGAGTTACCTAACGTTGAAAAGGAAGCGACACAAGAAGAACAAGATAAAACTAATGCTTTTGGCAAACCTCGTGGCTGGCGTTATGAGCCACCACCAGAGCCTGAACCAGAACCAGTACCTTTAACAGCAGAAGAAATCGAAGAAATTCGTCAGGCTGCATATGATGAGGGCTTTTCTGAAGGTAAAGAAGAAGGCTTTGCCAAAGGGTACGAAGAAGGTAAAGCACAAGGCTATGATGCTGGGCATGAGAGTGGTCAGTCGCAAGGCTTAACCGAGGGTTTAGAGCAGGGCCAAGCACAAATTGAAGAGTTGAGCCTGAAGTGGCAAGCACAAATAGAGCAGCTGCATCAGCCTTTGAATAGTGTCGAGAAAAATATAGAGCAGCAACTGCTGCATTTGGTTGTCCAATTGGCTGAAGCGGTTGTTCACCAGGAAGTTAAAACAAATCCCGATATCTTAATGTCCGCAATTTCTGAGGGCATCAAGGCACTACCAAGCAGCGAAGCGCAAACCGAAATTTACTTGCACCCTGAAGATATTCACTTAGTTGAAGCTCAGTTTGGTGAAAACTACATCCAAGAAAGTGCCTGGCGATTGCTACCAGCTCCTCAGCTTCAACCGGGCAGTTGCCAAATAGAAAACAGTACATCAAGTATTGATTTATCAATGAAAACCCGTCTTAAGCAGGTTATGGAATCATTTTTGCAGGAAGCACTACATAAGTAGTTACCTGTCAAAAAGTTAACATGATCGATAGTTCGCGCATTAGTGAGCGGTTACAACAAAGCCAACAATACATTAATAAATTCAACTCTGCTGTCGCCGGCAGATTAATTCGTGTAGTTGGGTTAACGCTCGAAGCCGTTGGCGTCAAAGCACATGTCGGCAGTCAATGCATAGTAGAAACATCGCAAGGTGAATTAATTGCCGAAGTTGTTGGCTTTGCTGGCGATAAAACGTACCTGATGCCAGAACAAAGTTTACGTGGTGTGCTGCCTGGTGCACGAGTTTTACCATTGTCCTCTCGTGCTCAACTCCCACTTTCCATGGAATTACTTGGCCGTGTTATCGACGGTGTTGGAAACCCGCTTGATGGTAAAGGCCCTGTGGCAAAAGACGAAACATACTTACCTTCCATTGATCCACTTAATCCGCTAGCGCGCCGCGCTATATCTGAACCACTCGATGTTGGTGTGCGCTCAATCAACGGTTTCATTACGGTTGGCCAGGGTCAGCGTATGGGACTATTCGCAGGTTCAGGTGTTGGTAAAAGTGTATTGTTAGGGATGATGACGAGAGGGACTAACGCTGACGTAATTGTTGTTGGGCTTGTGGGTGAGCGTGGACGAGAAGTAAAAGAGTTTATTGAAGAAATTCTTGGCGAAGAAGGGCGTGCGCGCTCTGTTGTCGTTGCAGCACCAGCTGATTGTTCTCCTCTTATGCGATTAAAAGGGTGTGAATCAGCGGTACAAATATCTGAGTACTTTCGCGATCAAGGCCTTAATGTCTTGCTGTTGTTAGACTCATTGACTCGCTATGCGCAAGCGCAACGTGAGATTGCACTCGCTGTAGGTGAGCCGCCTGCAACAAAAGGCTATCCACCGTCAGTATTCTCAAAATTACCTCAACTAGTAGAGCGAGCAGGTAATGGTGGTGAAGGCCAAGGTTCCATTACTGCATTTTATACAGTGTTAACCGAAGGTGATGATTTACAAGACCCTATCGCTGACGCAGCTAGGGCTATTTTGGATGGGCACATCGTGCTATCTCGTGAGCTTGCAGACAGCGGTCATTATCCAGCTATTGATGTTGAGGCATCTATATCTCGGGTTATGCCAATGGTGACAAGCCCTGAACATCAAGATTTAGCGAGAGGTCTGAAACAAATTTACTCGTTATACCAGCAAAACAAGGATTTGATTGCTATTGGTGCCTACACCAAAGGTAATGATCCAAGAATAGATAATGCGATTAATATGCTGCCTGTTATCAACTTTTATCTTCAGCAAAAGATGACGGATGTCATCCCTTATGATCAAAGCTTGGCCCAGTTAAATGAAATTATCGGTGCTGCGCAGGCTCAGAACCAAGCTCCACAACAAGCACCACAACAGTAGAGGTAAGTTATGTCTATAAAGCAGTTAGATACACTCTATCGTTTTGAAAAAGATAAGGAAATGAAAGCTGCTCAGGCGCTTCAAGCAGCAGAACTTGACTATCAACAAAATTTAGATCGACTTAAAGGTGTTGGTGAATATCGACTTGAATATATGCGCCGTTTAAGTGAGCGCACTAAACAGGGGGTCGATAGCTCAACGTTTAACCATTTTCATGCCTTCGTGACAAAGCTCGACCATGCAGGCGAGCAAGTACAAATTGCTATAAAGCAGTCTAAAGCATTGATGGAGCAACGCAAACAACAATGGTTAAAACAGCGCCAAAAAGTACAAGCAGTAGAGCATTTGAAGGAAATTCAAATGAAAAAATTGGCTGCTGCTGCCAACCGACGAGAACAGAATATGTTTGATGAGATAGCAACACAGCAGTTTGTAAGACGAAATATCGCATAGTTTACGCTTGGCGTACTTATTGCTTAACTCTTATTGTCAGGACGGATAAGCAACGTAAATAGCTAATTTTTGCCGCCTTATCCTTAATTTGAACATTTATTACCGCTAGATTTGGATTCGATATGTCGCAAGTTACTTTGCTTTCACTTGATATAGTTTCTAACGCCGAAATTGCCGTAGATTCCACTGGAGTTGACGCTGCAGGAACTGATGCAGCTGGTGGTGACCAGAAAAGCTTTGCAAAGCTCGTAGATGATCAAATTAAAAAATCACCAAGCAAAGGCACTGAAGATAAGAAAACGGCAACTGAAGAAAGCACTGTCGAGGATTCCGAAGACTTGTCTGCAATTAAGCAAGTCGTTGACAAAGTGAATCAGGCCAAAGGTGCTGATGCCATCGAAACTGAAACGTCAGATCATTCAGATACTGATGAACTCAATCCTAAACATGTAGACGCGCAAAGCGAAAGTAGGCTTGAAGGCGAAGAAGTCTCTCTTATCGATAAAGAACATCTCAAATTTATCCATCTGTTAGATAAATCTCAACATGTGTTGAGCACAGAAAGCGCTGGCAGCGCTGAAACCGTTCAACGTCAAGATAGAGTTTCGGCAAACAAAGAAGGCGTGGTTGGCATTGCTGACGATAAAAGAGTCGACATGACATTGCTTAAAAACGTTCAGGCAAAAAACACTGAATCGGCAGCCCAGCCTAGTCATGAAGCTATTATTAATAAAAATAGTAGTCCTTCGTTAGAGGCTAGTGGTGATATAAAGGTAAGAGCAGATAGCGTCGACAAAGTGACAAAACAAAATGTGCTTGAGCAATCGATTAATTTGCAACCCAAAGGCTTAGATCCCGTCAAATCAGACACACTAGAAAAGACAGTTCAGCGAGAAACGTCTCAGTTGCCCGGTGAAAGTAAAGCTTTGGCGTTAGACACTTCAAAGTTACAAAACACCACACAAGGTGACGATATTTCAAAACGCGTGATGCCAGTTAGTGAAAAAGCAAAGGCTGAAGTTGGTGCCAATTCATTGCAAGCTAATAGCGAAGATAGCGGTGAATTAGAAACTAGTGATGAAGCGTTGGTAGAGGTTGTCGCTTCCTCTGTTAGAGCAAAAAGTGAAACGGCTAAGCCAGTTGTATTTAAAACTGATAGCTCACCAGGAAAAGAGATTAGCTTACAAGCAACAAATGTTAAGCATGAAAATCTGCCTGCAAAGGGGCCAGAGTTGTCAGATGTTACTGATTCAGGAGAAGTTGAATTAGTAACGCAAGCTCCCCAAGTTCAACCGAATAACAGCAAACCTGTTCAAGTAAATGTGTCGACACAATCGGCTGTAGAAGCAGACCCGATTAGTCAACAGGAATTGACCGACCATGAACAGCAAAGCTTTGAACAGGGGGCAGAACAGCAACTGGTTGAGAATAAACCATCAGAACAACAGCAAGTGAAAGCCGCTCATAATCTCTTTGCCGAGCGATTAACATCAGCCTCAGGTCAACAATCAATGCAAACAGAGCGTGAAGTTGATGATGCTAGTGTGACGCAGCTTGAAGAAGTTGCTGCGCAAGTTGTAGAGCGAAATGTTGCTGTGAAAAAGCAGCAGTTTGTACAAACCGAAACTATCAATATTTTCAGGAAAGACTTTGCAAATGCTGTCAAAGAAAAAGTGATGGTAATGGTTAGTCAAAAGTTACAACAAGTCGACATTCAGCTCGACCCACCTGAACTAGGTAATGTTCATGTGCGCTTGAACTTACAAGGTGAACAGGCGGCAGTGAGTTTTACCGTGCAGAACCAACAAGCGAAGGAAGCTTTTGAACAGCAAATGGGGAAATTGCGAGACATGCTCAGCGAGAGCGGTGTTGATGTCGGTGACGCAAACGTCTCCCAGCAAGGCGAAGGTCGAGAAGGCGGACAAATGGCTAACCGACAAAATAGGGGGCAGCAAGAAGATGTAGTGTCTCAGCAACTCCATGTTTCACAACTGATTAATCCTTCGGCAACTGGTATTGATTTCTATGCATAAATGTCGAAAAGCCGTTGGCGTAAACGCTTAACAAGGATATAGTTTAATCATACGTAACAATGAAAATCTTTGGGAACAATTATGGCAGATGAAAAAGACTTAGAAGTCGACGGTGGTGGCGGTAAAAAGAAAAAAATGATGATCATCATCATTGCCGTTGTTGTCCTGTTGGCGGCTGGCGGTGCAGCATTCTTTTTCATGGGGGGAGAAGAGGCACCCTCTGATGCAGAAGTCGCAGCAGCATTAGAGTCTGGCGAGGGCGAAGCAAGTGATGCAGCACCTGAAGAAGCGAGCGGGGCTTCAGCTGGTTCAGCCTTATATGTGCCAATGCCGAGACCTTTTCGATTTAATGTACCGGGCGCGGCACGTGATCGTTTTGTAGAAATTCGTGTTCAGTTGTTAGTGCGTGGCACAGACAACGAAGAGGAAGCGAAGAAGCACGTACCATTGATAGAGAGCACCCTACTTGGCGTGTTTTCTCTTTCAAATGCTGATGACTTAGCAACGAGTGCAGGGAAAGCATCATTAAAGCAAAAAGCGTTAGCTGAAGTGCAAAAAGAAATGACGTCAATTGCAGGCAGTAAAATCGTTGAAAAAGTGTTGTTCACCGGTTTTGTGATGCAGTAAAGCGAGAGAATAAGGTAATTTCAAGTGAGTGACTTACTTTCACAAGACGAAATTGATGCGCTACTCCATGGCGTCGATGAGGTCGAAGAAGAAGAGATAGTCGAGGAGTTTGAGGCCCAAGAAGGGACCTCTGACTATGACTTCTCGTCACAAGACCGCATTGTTCGTGGTCGTATGCCTACGCTTGAAATGGTTAACGAGCGATTTGCACGTCATATGCGTATCAGTTTGTTCAACATGATGCGCCGCACAGCAGAAGTTTCTATTAACGGTATTCAGATGATCAAGTTTGGTGAGTACGTACATACCTTGTTCGTCCCAACTAGCTTGAATATGGTACGTTTTAGACCATTAAAAGGCACCGCGCTTATCACCATGGAAGCGCGCCTTGTTTTCATCTTAGTAGATAATTTCTTTGGTGGCGACGGTCGCTACCATGCGAAGATTGAAGGTCGAGAATTTACACCGACCGAACGTCGTATTATTCAAATGCTACTCAAGCTTATTTTTGAAGATTACAAAGAAGCTTGGTCACCGGTTATGGACGTGTCATTTGAGTATTTGGATTCGGAAGTTAACCCGTCGATGGCCAACATTGTTAGCCCGACAGAAGTTGTCGTAATCAGTTCCTTTCATATTGAACTTGATGGTGGTGGTGGTGATTTCCACGTCGCACTGCCTTATTCGATGCTAGAACCTATTCGCGAATTACTTGATGCCGGTGTGCAAAGTGATAAAGAAGATACCGACATGCGTTGGTCAAAGGCGCTTCGTGATGAGATTCTTGATGTACCAGTTGAACTGACAACTAAATTTATTGAGGTCGATTTATCATTACAAAAAGTGATGGACTTGAAAGCGGGCGATATCATCCCTGTTGAAATTCCTGACCATGTCACCGTGTTGATTGAAGACTTACCGACATTCCGAGCAAAATTAGGACGTAGCCGTGACAATGTTGCGCTGCAAATTGAAGAGAAGATCAAACGTCCAGAATCCGTTAAATCAGAGCTCACCATTCTGACTAAAGGTGGTAAACGTCTTGATAGTGACGCTGAACTTCACTTGTTAGAAGACGATTTAGAGTATTAAAGAAGAGGCAGTTATGAGTACTGAAGATGATGATTTAAGCATGTGGGATGAGGCCTTAAATGAACAGGCTGAAGCTCGCGAGGCTGCCGACGATGCAGGTGATGCTGAACCCGTTGAGTTGGAAGAATTGGAAGCGCAAGATCCAGCTCTCACAGGTGAAGAAAAGCGTAAGCTTGATGCTATTTTAGATATTCCTGTGACCATATCTATGGAAGTAGGCCGCTCCAATATTAGTATTAGAAACCTGTTGCAACTGAACCAAGGTTCGGTAGTAGAACTCGACCGAGTAGCCGGCGAAGCACTTGATGTACTTGTTAATGGTACACTTATCGCACATGGTGAAGTGGTTGTCGTTAATGACAAATTTGGTATTCGATTGACTGATGTTATCAGCCAGGTAGAGCGTATCAAAAAGCTTAAATAAGGTTATGTCAGTGCAGAGACTCTTGGTTTTTCTTAGTTTAATTGTGACCAGTACTACAGTGTTTGGACAAGAGTCGACGCCACAGGTGGGGAAGCATGTGGCTAGTAGCAACATAGACGTATTAAGCATGTTGCTTTCCCTATTAGCTGTTTTAGCGATGATCGTTGTTGCGGCAATGGTGCTAAAACGCTTTCAAATCGGGCCGCAAGCGACCAAAGGAATGAAAGTTGTCACTTCCTTGCACTTGGGGCCGAAAGAGCGATTAGTTGTCGTCGAGGTTGATGATAAGCAGTTGTTACTCGGTGTGACTGCTCACAACATTTCTATCTTGCAAACCTTAGAAAACCCTTTAAAGCCTGCTCAAGCTATCCCAACAGAGTGGGGAAGCCTTTTTACTAGCGTAATAAAAAAACAATGAAATACCCGTTAGTTATTATATTAGCCTTGATGGCCGTTATGTTTAGTGGTCACGTATTTGCGCAAGAAGAATTAAATCTACCAGCATTGCAGCTGACGACAAATCCTGATGGCTCACAGGAGTATTCAGTTACTCTGCAAATCCTGATTTTCATGACAGCGTTGAGTTTTATACCTGCTGCTGTAATCATGATGACTTCTTTTACCCGTATAGTGGTGATCATGGCGATTCTTCGCCAAGCCTTTGGTTTACAACAAACACCATCGAATCAGGTCATTATCGGTATTACCTTGTTTTTGACCATTTTTATTATGACGCCTGTGTACAATCAAATAGATGAAGTTGCTATTCAACCTTATCTTGCTGAGCAAATGACGTCGGTCGAAGCTATCAATCAAGCTAAAGTCCCGCTGAGGGCATTTATGCTAGAGCAAACACGGATAAAGGACCTTTCTACATTGGCAGACATGGCTGGTATTGAAAGTGTTGATAGACCAGAAGACTTGCCAATGACAGTAATCGTGCCTGCCTTTGTAATCAGCGAGCTAAAAACGGCATTCCAAATTGGGTTTATGTTGTTTATTCCGTTTTTGATTATTGACCTTGTCGTTGCCAGTGTTTTAATGGCAATGGGTATGATGATGTTATCGCCAATGATTGTATCACTGCCCTTTAAGTTGATGTTATTTGTACTTGTTGACGGTTGGAACCTCGTCATAGGTACAATAGCTGCAAGTTATGGTTTGGGGAGTTAGCGATGACACCTGAAGTCTTTGTTGATATTTTAAGAGACGCATTATTTCTCGTCATCTTACTTGTCTGTGCGATTATTATTCCTAGCTTATTGGTTGGTTTAGCCGTCGCTATATTCCAAGCCGCTACCTCTATTAACGAGCAAACACTAAGTTTCTTACCGCGCTTAGTGGTCACTTTATTTGCGCTAATTGTTGGTGGGCACTGGTTGGTGCAGAAACTGATGGATTACACTATTCGGCTTGTGAACAGCATTCCGAGTGTGGTGAGCTAACCATGGAGTTCAATGAGTCGGTAATAAATCAATTTATTGCTGACTTTATTTTACCGTTTACCCGCGTATCAGCGTTGATTATGGCGATGATAGGGCTGGGGTCTAGAACCATTCCTATGCGCGTTAAGCTATTTCTTTGTTTAGCGATAACAGCGGCAATCATGCCTGCAATTCCGCCCGTAAGGGTGGACAACTTGTTTGCGTTTTCTACCTTTCTCTTGGTCGTAGAACAGATATTGATTGGTGTATTAATTGGCTTTGTGACTGTGCTAGTGGTTGAGACGTTCACGTTGGCGGGCCAAATAATCGCGATGCAAACAGGTTTAGGTTTTGCCTCACTTGTTGACCCTGCCAGTGGTATGAATGTACCCGCAGTTGGACAATTCTTTTTGATACTGACGACACTTCTTTTTTGGGCCTTAGATGGTCATTTGACTTATATACAATTCGTCGTTGTTAGCTTTGAAACAATTCCTATTCCTAGCGACGGATTTGATGCTGTTAAGTTTAAAGAGGTCGCGGAATGGGGCGGTTGGATGTTCGCTACTGCACTTTCACTTGCATTAGCACCACTTACTGCCATGCTATTAGTAAACTTTTCATTTGGTATTATGACGCGAGCAGCGCCTCAACTAAACATCTTTGCTATTGGCTTTCCAATTACCATGACAGCGGGTTTAATAATCATGTGGCTAACTATGGGGAACTTCTTAGTCCATTTCGAATTGCAATGGCAACGCGCAGTTGAGTTCACCTGTTACCTTGTGGAGTGTAGGTAGCCATGGCTGAAAATGATTCGGGTGAACGTACCGAGGAACCCACAGCCAAAAAGCTGATGCAGGCTAGACAAAAAGGCCAAGTTGCACGTTCTAAAGAGCTTGGCACCATGTTTGTGTTGATTGGCAGTGCCAGCGCCATGATGCTTGTTGGAGAGCGACTAGTATTGGCGCTCTCTGCAGCCATGAGACGGCTCTTTTCGTTATCACGTGATGAAGTCATGGATGGTAGCAAACTCGGGACGATTATTGGTGATAGTTTAGCGACAGTGGCTATGCCGCTTGCTTGGATATTTGCCATCATTATGTTAGCTGCATTTATCGGTAATATCTTGTTAGGGGGCTTTAATTTCTCGTGGGAGGCAATGGCGCCCAAAGCCAGTAAGTTGTCGCCTTTGGCTGGCTTTAAACGAATGCTGGGCCCACAAGCATGGGTAGAGTTTATAAAGTCCGTTCTCAAATTCTTTGTTGTCTTCTTTGTCGCTCTAACGCTGCTATTTGGACTGTTTGAGGAGATACTACATCTTAGTTTAGAGTCAGTTCCTGGCAACTTTGGTCACGCTACCAGTATGCTACTTTGGATGTTTTTGGCGTTGGCTTGCTCGCTAATTATTATTGCAATTGTTGATGCGCCATACCAAGTTTGGAATCACACAAAGCAATTGCGTATGACCAAACAAGAAGTCAAAGATGAGATGAAAAATACTGAGGGTAGTCCAGAAATCAAAGGACGTATCCGTCGTACCCAATACGAAATGTCGCAGCGTCGAATGATGCAAGACGTTAAAGAGGCTGATGTAGTGATTACAAACCCTACGCATTTCTCCGTCGCGTTGAAGTACGATGCCGAGCAAGGCGGCGCACCGATGATGACAGCGAAAGGTGCTGATGAAATGGCTATCCATATTCGCACTATTGCTAAAGAACATGGCGTAGAAATTCTTGCATCACCAGCCTTGGCTCGATCATTGTTTTATACTGCAGAGGTAAATCAAGAAATACCCGAAGAGCTTTTTGCTGCAGTAGCACAAGTACTCGCATTTATTTATCAACTGAACCTGCATAAGGAAGGCAAAGGAAGAAAGCCCGTCCCACTTAACAAGAACTTACCTATTCCAGACGACTTTCGATATTGATGTCTTTTTACATCGAATCAAATGTGGTGCGATATTTAGCCACTTAACTTTTTAACAATATTCTTGGTCTGCTTATTGCTGTTCCTGTGATAACGTCAAAAAATTATCACCAATTAAGCATGCAGTTATTAGCTAATTTTACACAATTTGACAGAAGCCGAATCAAGAATTTATCTGGGCTAAGTACGCCATTTTTAGTGATGGCGGTACTAGGTATGATCATTTTACCGATGCCGGCGTTTTTACTCGATATCCTCTTTTCGTTTAACATCGCATTATCATTGGTTGTACTGCTAATCACTGTTTATACACTAAAGCCCCTTGATTTCGGTGCATTTCCTACTGTTTTGCTGATAGCGACAATTCTTAGACTATCGCTCAATGTTGCTAGTACGCGTGTTGTATTGCTGGAAGGCCACCAAGGACCTGATGCAGCAGGTGCTGTTATCGAAGCATTCGGCTCGGTTGTTATTGGTGGCAACTATGCTGTAGGTCTCGTTGTATTCTTAATCCTTATTATCATTAACTTCGTGGTTGTGACTAAAGGTGCCGGACGTATCTCTGAAGTAACCGCTCGTTTCACCCTAGACGCTATGCCAGGTAAGCAAATGGCGATAGACGCAGATTTAAACGCTGGCTTTATTACACAAGAACAAGCGCGTGAACGTCGAATTGAAGTGACAAGCGAAGCGGATTTTTATGGTTCCATGGACGGTGCTAGTAAATTCGTTAAGGGTGACGCCATTGCTGGGATACTCATTTTATTTATCAACATCATTGGTGGCCTTGTTATTGGCATGGTGCAGCATGACTTAGATTTCTCGTCAGCGGTTGAAATTTACACCTTACTAACAATTGGTGATGGTCTTGTCGCACAAATACCGGGTCTATTGCTTTCTGTCGGTACTGCTATTGTTGTTACGCGCCAAAACACTTCTCAAGACATGGGTGAGCAGGTCAGCAGCCAGCTTGGGAATGCTCGTTCTCTATACATTGCGGCAGCAGTTATGTTCGTTATGGGCATTGTCCCAGGTATGCCTCATCTAGCATTCTTATTCTTTGCCGCTGTAATTGCTGCACTTGCGTATTTCGGTGAAAAAGTAAAAGCGAAGAAGGCAGTTGAAGAACAACAAAAAGCGCAAGAAGAACAAGTTCAATCGCAGCAACAGCAAGAAGAAACCAAAGACTTGAGTTGGGATGATGTTAATCATGTTGACGTTATAGGTTTAGAAATTGGCTATCGACTGATTCCGCTCGTGGATAAGGCGCAAGGCGGAGAGCTACTAAACCGTATTAAAGGGGTACGCAAGAAGTTGTCGCAAGAATTTGGGTTTTTAGTCCCTGCTGTTCATATTCGCGATAATCTAGACTTAGAGCCTAATACCTATCAAATTTCTTTAATGGGGGTTGCTGTCGGTGAAGCAGAAATTCGTCATGACCATGAGTTAGCAATCAACCCCGGCCAGGTATTTGGTAGCCTTGAAGGCATACCTACTAAGGATCCTGCGTTTGGCTTAGATGCCGTTTGGATAAAGCAGAATCAACGTGAACAGGCACAGGCATTGGGTTATACCGTTGTCGATGCTGCGACAGTACTGGCAACCCATTTGAGCCAAATTTTAACGAATAATGCGGCCCAGTTAATTGGTCATGAAGAAGTACAAAACCTATTGGATAGGCTTGCCCAAAGTTACCCTAAACTTGTCGAAGGATTAATTCCTGATGTATTACCGCTTGGTACAGTGGTGAAGGTACTACAAAACTTGATGAACGAAGGTGTTGCTGTACGTGATATGCGTAGTATTGTGCAAACCTTGGTTGAGTACGGACCTAAGAGCCAAGACACCGACGTACTTACCGCGGCTGCACGTATCACTTTACGCAAATTTATTGTTCAAGACCTTGTTGGCTCTGCTGTTGAAGTACCAGTCATAACCTTGGCGCCAGAGCTGGAACAGATGTTGCATCAGTCAATGCAAATGGCTGGTGATGATGGTGCGGGTATAGAGCCAGGGTTAGCGGAACGTTTGCAAAAGTCGCTAACCGATGGAGCTCAACAGCAAGAATTATCGGGCGATACACCAATATTGCTGACATCCGGTATCTTACGCACCGTTTTGGCTAAATTTGTGAAATACACGATTCCAAGTCTACGAGTAATTTCATATCAAGAAATTCCAGATGACAAACAAATTCGAATCGTCAGTGCAATTGGTCAATAGTCACTAGCATCAACAGGTTAAGTTGTTCGCAAAAGCTGAATTAAGGGGTTATCAGTGAAGATCAAACGTTATGTAGCAAAAGATATGAGAACTGCACTAGCGCAAATCAAAGAAGAGCTAGGCGCCGATGCTGTCATTATGTCCAATAAAAAGATACCGGAAGGTGTCGAATTAATGGCGGCTGTTGATGGATCCCAACCTTCCATCTCAAAAACGGTTGATGAGCCTGTTTCTACAGGATCTATATCGACAAACAATGACGGTTCGTTAAAAGAAGATGTTGTGAGTCTGTCTGCTGCTAAACCTGAACGCATTGAGCCACAAATTAATCTTGATGAACAGGGTGTCGAGCCTGCACCAGCAGATAGCTTAGCCGCATTGCTTGCTCGAAATGTCCAACAAAATAGTGAAACAGCTCAAACACAACAGCCATCGGAAGAAAGTTTAGAACAGCAACTGAAGGCATTTACGACAAAACTTGAACAGCAAGCAGATACACAATCCCAGATGCAAGCTGAACAAGATGAGTGGAGCGCGCCTCCTAGCCAATCTAAAACTGATATCGCGAGTAACCCCAACAATGTGGTATCTATGGATGACTTTAATCAAATGAAAGCCGAGATGGCTTCTATACGTCAATTATTAGAGCATCAAGTGTCAGGCCTAATGTGGCAAGACATGGCACAAAAAGACCCTAGCCGTGCCATGTTGATCGACCGTTTGGTTTCGATTGGTATCACTGAAGAAATGGCTGACCAAATTGCAGGATTTGTACCGGGACATTTTTCGCCAGAAGAAAGTTGGCACAGCGCAATGCAGCTGTTGAAAGAGCAATTAAATACAACCAATAATGACATCATTCATCGTGGTGGTGTAGTGTCTTTGGTTGGTCCTACTGGTGTTGGTAAAACAACAACGCTCGCTAAGTTAGCTGCACGCTTTGCACAAATGCACGGCGCAGACCAATTAGCACTTATTTCAACGGATACATTCCGCATTGGTGGCTTTGAACAGTTAGAAACGTACGGCAAAATCATCGGCTGCCAAGTAAAGTTAGCCAAAGATGCCGAGGCGTTAGAAGTGTTGCTACAACAATTTAGTAACAAAAAGCTTGTGCTGATCGATACCGCAGGCATGGGACAACGTGATTTAAGGTTGGCAGAACACTTATCGACACTCGTCTCCAATAACAGAGTGCGTATAAGAAATTACCTAGTGCTGTCGGCCAACTCTCAACAGGCTGTGATGCAAGAAAATGTTGAACGCTTCAAGAAAATTCCACTTTGTGGTTGTATTTTTACGAAGTTAGATGAAAGCTTAAGCATGGGTGAAATTATTACAACGTCGATACAAAATGGTTTACCAATTGGTTACCTAACAGACGGTCAGCGTGTTCCTGAAGATATTAAAGTTGCAAATGCTGAGAAATTGGTTAGTCTTGCAGAGAAAATAGCAAGTAAATCAGCACTGAAATTCAATTTCAGCTCGAAAAGACAATCGGTGGCAAATGTAGCTGCGGGTTAATTAAGAAGTAGTTTTATAGATGATAGACCAGGCGAGCGGTTTACGAAGAATGCAAGAATTAAAACAAATCAAAGTTATCGCAGTATCTGGAGGTAAAGGGGGCGTCGGTAAAACCAACGTGTCACTCAATACTTCTATTGCACTTGCTAAGCAAGGTAAAAAGGTTTTGGTACTGGATGCCGACTTAGGTTTGGCAAATGTAGACGTGATGCTAGGTTTACGTGTACAAAAAAATATATCTCATGTGCTAAGCGGCGAATGTGAATTAGATGATATTATCATCGAAGGACCGTGTGGTATTAAAATTATTCCTGCAACCTCAGGTACCCAATCGATGGTTGATTTGACACCATCGGAACATGCGGGCCTCATCCGTGCTTTTAGCGATATGCAAACCGACTTTGATGTGTTACTTGTCGATACTGCGGCAGGTATTTCTGACATGGTATTGAGTTTTGCAAGAGCGGCGCAAGACGTTATGTTGGTTGTTACCGATGAACCAACTTCGATCACTGACTGCTATGCCCTCATGAAATTGCTAAGCCGCGACCATGGAGTGTTTAAGTTCAAAGTTGTTGCTAACATGGTACGCAGCGTCAAAGAAGGGCAAAACCTTTTTGCTAAACTGACTAAAGTCACAGATCGATTTTTGGATGTGGCGCTAGAGTTGGTTGCGATAGTGCCGTTTGATGAAAATATCCGTAAAGCTGTGCGTAAACAGCAAGCTATTGTTGATGCGTTCCCTGATTCACCGGCATCAAAAGCATTTGCTCAATTGGCAACCAAGGTCAACAAGTGGCCAATACCGAATAGAGCAACAGGTCACCTCGAATTCTTTATTGAACAGTTAATCGAGCACTAATTACGATTACGGAGTTTAAGTGGTAAAAGCCAACGCTTACACTAACTACACCGACAAGTCAGCTTTATTGCAAGAGCACTCTGTGCTTGTAAAAAGAATTGCTTACCACTTACTGGCTAGGTTACCTGCTAGTGTTATTGTCGACGACTTGATTCAATCAGGCATGATCGGATTGCTGGAAGCAGCCAACAATTTTGATGCTAGCAAAGGGGCGAGTTTTGAGACGTTTGCAGGTATCAGAATTCGTGGTGCTATGCTTGATGAAATTCGTAAAGGTGACTGGACTCCCCGCTCTGTTCATAAAAACTCCCGATTGGTGGCAGACACCATTAAACAGCTTGAAGCTGAGTTTGGTCGCGATGTAACCGATGCTGAAGTTGCTGAAAAACTTGATATTTCAGTAAATGAATACCATCATATTCTTAATGAAGTTAGCGCAGGTAAAATCATTGGTATCGAAGATCTAGGGGTTAGCGAAGATGCGGTCTCCTATGATGAAGACTATCAGCAAGATGATCCTTACCAGAGTATTGAACAAGTAGTTTTTAAAAAAGCGTTAACAGAATGCATTTCGACTTTACCTGAAAGAGAAGCTTTAGTACTGTCTCTCTATTACGATGAAGAGTTGAATTTAAAGGAAATTGGTCAAGTACTTGACGTGAGTGAGTCAAGGGTAAGCCAAATTCATAGCCAAGCGATGCATCGATTAAAAGCACGTATGCAATCTTGGCAAAGTTAAGTAGAATATATAGTAATTTTGTTTAAAACATTTCACCGGAGGGTGCTTTGGATAAAAATATGAAAGTTCTTGTTGTTGATGACTTTTCAACAATGAGACGTATCGTAAAAAACTTACTTCGCGACTTGGGCTTCACTAATATCCAAGAAGCGGATGATGGCAGTACTGCACTACCGATGTTACAAGGCGGCGATTTTGACTTCGTGGTTACTGACTGGAATATGCCAGGCATGCAAGGTATCGACTTGTTAAAAGCAATTCGTGCCGATGAAAAGCTGGCTCATATTCCTGTGCTACTTATTACGGCGGAAGCAAAGAAAGAACAGATCGTAATGGCCGCTCAAGCGGGTGTTAATGGTTATATTGTCAAGCCATTCACTGCAGCAACGCTGAAAGAAAAACTCGACAAAATTTTTGAACGTTTAGGATAAGCGCTAAGCGTGAGGAAATTTAATGAGTAAAGTATCTGGCGGTAACATTACGTTAGAGCAGGCTAAGTCATTAGTTGAGTTCTTAGAAAACGGACAGCAAGATAAAGCGGATGAATTGCTCGCTGAAATTCAAAATCCGATAAACTCTGAGTTGTTTGCTGAGATAGGTAAATTAACGCGTCAGTTACACGACTCGATGATGAACTTCCAGTTGGACTCACGTCTAAACGATTTAGCTAATGCTGACATTCCCGATGCGAAAGAGCGTCTCAATTACGTTATTAGTCGCACAGAAGACGCAGCAAACAAAACAATGGATGCTGTAGAGTCTATATTTCCCGTCGTTGATACTATCCAGCAGCAAGTCAAAGCCGTTGATCCTTTATGGAAAAAGCTTATGCATAACGATTTGAATTTAGGTGAATTCAAAGCATTGTGCACTGACATAGACAAGCTGCTGAAAACTACCTCTACTGAAACAGAACGCATGCATGCGCTGATGACCGACGTATTGATGGCACAGGATTTCCAAGATTTAACGGGCCAGGTGATTCGCAAGGTTATTGACCTTGTTCGCGAAGTTGAAGAAAGCCTAATCAACATGCTTACTGCATTCGGTGTTACAGAAGAACAACAAAATAAAGCAACGCTTAAAACAGGTGAAAACCTTGTTGAAGGGCCGATTGTTAACACAGAAGAAAGAGATGACGTAGTTTCAGGGCAAGATGACGTTGACGATCTCTTATCTAGTCTAGGGTTTTAGCAGGAGTTTGGTGCATGTCCTTTGAAGCGGATGAAGAAATTCTACAAGACTTTTTGATAGAGGCGGGTGAGATTCTCGAGCAATTGTCAGAGCAATTGGTTGAACTAGAAAATGATCCTGACAATGCCGATCTATTAAATGCGATATTCCGTGGTTTCCATACCGTAAAAGGCGGTGCCGGATTTTTATCTTTAACTGAACTCGTTGATGCCTGTCATGGTGCTGAGAACGTGTTCGACATATTGCGAAATAACCAACGTTCAGTAACCCCAGAGTTAATGGATGTTATTTTGCAAGCACTAGATACCATCAATGAAATGTTTGCCATGGTTCAAAGCCGTGAGCAGCCTGAACCTGCTGATCCAGAATTACTGGCAGAATTGCACCGACTAAGTATCCCTGAGGGAGAAGAAGAAGTTGCCGTTGTTGCTGAGCCAGAACCAGAGCCCGTCCAAGAACCTGTATCAGAAGCGTCTGGAGGTGATGAAATCACTGAAGATGAATTTGAAGCGTTACTGGATGAGCTTCATGGTCCTAGCGGAGGCTCTAAACCAACTGCTGCTCCTGAGCCCGCTGCTGAAGGCGATGATATTACAGATGATGAATTTGAAGCGTTGCTTGATGAGCTTCATGGACAAGGTGCATTTTCAGCAGGTGTAAGCAATACTCCGACTGCGGCAACTTCAGACTCTGATGATATTAATGACATGGAGTTTGAAGCTCTTCTTGATGAACTTCATGGCAAAGGTAAAGGACCAAGCGCAGCCAAAGGTGCAGAGCCTGTTAAACCTGCTGCACCGGCAGCACCAGCTTCAGCCAATAAGCCAGCTGCTAAACCAGCGCCTAAGCCAGCTGCAAAACCTGCAGCTGCAGCGAAAGCACCAGCCAAACCTGCTTCGAAAGACAAAAAACCAGCCACACCAGCAGCGCCGCAAGCTGAAACAACGGTTCGTGTTGATACAAAACGACTAGACCAAATCATGAATATGGTTGGTGAACTTGTATTGGTTCGAAATCGCTTGACCAGTTTAGGCCTGACGAAAGAAGACGAAGAATTAACGAAAGCAGTGTCGAATCTCGATGCGGTTACTACCGACCTGCAAGGTGCGGTAATGAAGACACGAATGCAGCCAATCAAGAAAGTGTTTGGCAGATTTCCTCGTGTTGTCCGCGACCTAGCAAGAAGTTTGAATAAAGAAATCAAACTTATTTTGGAAGGTGAAGAAACTGATCTAGATAAGAACTTAGTAGAAGCGTTGGCTGATCCGCTGGTTCACTTGGTGAGAAACTCTGTTGACCACGGTATTGAAGAGCCTGGTGTTCGAGAAGCTAACGGTAAACCACGTGAAGGCACCGTAATTCTTTCTGCGTCGCAAGAAGGCGACCATATCTTGCTAACCATCCGTGATGACGGTGCAGGTATGAACGCTGACAAGCTCAAGGAAATTGCAATTGAACGTGGCGTTCTTGATGCTGAAGCAGCGGCGCGCATGCCTGAAAAAGAAGCGTTTAACCTGATTTTTGCACCTGGCTTCTCGACAAAAACTGAGATCTCTGAAGTGTCTGGCCGTGGTGTTGGCATGGACGTGGTTAAAACGAAAATCACTCAACTCAACGGCACGGTGAATATTGATTCTGAGCGCGGTGTTGGTACAGTACTTGAGATTAAAGTTCCATTAACACTAGCTATTTTACCTACCTTAATGGTAGTGGTTGGTGAGCAAATTTTTGCCTTACCACTTGCTGGTGTGAATGAAATATTCCACTTAGATCTGACCAATACGAATACGGTTGATGGGCAGCTGACTATTATCGTTCGTGAGAAGGCAATTCCACTGTTCTACCTCGATCAATGGCTAGTGAAAGGACATGAGGACAAACCGCGTGACAAAGGGCATGTTGTTATCGTTCAGCAAGGAACGCAGCAACTTGGCTTTGTTGTAGACAGTTTAATTGGTCAGGAAGAAGTGGTTATCAAACCGTTAGACAGGCTGTTACACGGTACGCCCGGTATGGCTGGAGCAACTATTACAAGTGATGGTGGTATCGCGTTAATTTTAGATGTACCTAGTATGTTGAAACATTATGCGAAGAAGTCAGACGTTCATAAAAAGCTACGTAAATAACGGCGCGTTAAGAGAACATCATGGCGTATAAAGTATTGGTGGTAGATGACTCTAGCTTTTTTAGACGTAGAGTCAGCGACATCCTAAATAGTGACCCAAAACTTGAAGTTATTGATGTTGCCACCAATGGCAAAGAAGCCGTAGAAAAAGCGAAACAGATAAATCCTGACGTAATTACTATGGATATTGAGATGCCTGTTCTCAATGGTATTGACGCAGTGCGTCAAATTATGTCTGATTCTCCTACCGCTATATTGATGTTTTCTTCACTGACTCACGAAGGCGCTAAAGCAACATTAGATGCCTTAGATGCAGGTGCTTTAGACTTCTTACCTAAAAAATTTAATGAAATAGCAAAAAATAGTGAAGATGCTGGCAGTTTATTACGTGGCAGGGTACTTGAACTTGCGGGCAAAAGTCGCACTTTAAAACGAGGCGCTGCGCGACGGAGTGTAAGGCCTCTCTCCGAAAGCACATTAAGCACCTCGAAATCAGGACTAAAACGAAGCACCTCTGCCTTGAAAAGCAGAGCAAGCGTAACCGAAGAAACTAGAACCAGTGCGACCAAGCTTACGGCTACTAAATTACGTAAAAGCTCAGGTAAAAAATACAGTTTATTAGCGATAGGTACATCTACTGGTGGGCCGGTTGCATTACAGAAAATACTTACTCAACTTCCAAAAGACTTTCCACTCCCTATAGTGATGATTCAGCATATGCCCGCTGCCTTCACTTCAGCTTTTTCCAATCGACTCGATTCCCTGTGTCAAATATCTGTCAAAGAGGCACAAGACGGAGACCTACTTAAACCTGGTCATGCTTATTTAGCACCTGGAGGTATGCAGATGCTAATAGATGGTACAGAAAATGCAGCTAAACTGAGGGTTATGGAAGACAACTCTTCTCGAGTTGCTTACAAACCAAGTGTTGATATCAGTTTTGGATCAGCAGCCAAGGTTTATGGTGGAGATGTATTAGCGGTAATTCTCACCGGCATGGGTGCTGACGGGAGAGAAGGTTCTCGTATGTTAAAGAAAAAAGGCGCTACCATCTGGGCACAAGATGAGGCTTCATCTGTTGTGTATGGCATGCCGCAAGCCGTAGCAGCGGCAGGTATCTCAGAACTTGCGTTACCGCTAGAAGAAGTTGCAGCAACAATTTTGAAGGAATTAGACCATGGATAAGCTCAGTATAACTGGGCTTATCGTTGCAATTCTTGCTATCTACCTAGGCTTCAGTATCGAAGGTGGTGCAGTATCTACGTTATTTGAGCTGCCTGCATTTATTATTGTTTTTGGCGGTACCATTGGTGCAGTCATGTTGCAGTCTTCCAGTGTTCAATTCATGCATGCCCTTTCATTGTTAAAGTGGGTATTTACACCTCCTAAGTTTGATATTGATAAAGGTATGGCTGATATCGAACATTGGGCACAACAGGCGCGTGAGTCAGGTTACCTGGTATTAGAAAACATCGCTTTGGATATTGACGACAGTTTTGTCAATAAAGGTCTTAACTTACTTGCGGATGGTATAGAAACGGACCAACTGGTCACTGCAATCGAATTAGACCTTGAATTGTTCAGGGAACATAACCTTCGTTCAGCCAATATCTATGAATCTATGGGGGGCTACAGCCCAACTATCGGAATATTAGGGGCTGTTTTAGGTCTAATTCAAGCAATGAGTAACCTGACCGATCCTGATATGTTAGGACAGGGCATTGCTATTGCTTTCGTAGCGACAATTTATGGTGTTGGTTTTGCAAACCTATTGTACATTCCAATCGCCAATAAACTCAGAGCTATTATTCATGAACAAACCATGTATCGTGAGATGATGGCACAGGGGTTAATTGCAATTTCACAAGGTGAAAATCCACACGCGATCACTAATCGACTTTCAGCGTTTAGGTTGCAGCAATGAGACGTTTAAAGGTTCAGCGACATCATGTTGAACATGACGATGTGCATCGGTGGCTTGTGTCATATGCAGATTACATGACGCTCTTGTTTGCACTGTTCGTGGTGCTATACGCAATGGCAATGGTTCATGAAGAGCCTTTTGAAACAGTGACTGAGTCTATTGGCCGCGTATTCCAAGCTAACGACGAAAAGCCGAAAAATAGAGGCCATGGCGACGACATATTGCCTGTCAATTCAAGTAAAACGAATAAACGGCTATATGGTGACGGTATATTAGAGGAAGCTGGCCCTGAAGTTACCGATGGTGAACCCGTGCTATCAAACGTGTCAGATAGCGAAGTGGGTACTAACCTTGAGTCAATCGAAAAAGAACTTAATACTGCGCTTTATGAATTAATCGAATCAGGCTTCGCTCAATTACAGGTTGATGGCGAATGGCTAGAAATAGAACTCAATAGTGGACTTCTTTTCCCTAGTGGATCCAGCTCACCTACACCCTCTGCGAGAGCGATTCTAACAGTAATTAACGAAATATTGACCGGCGTCACTAACTATATTCGTGTCAGGGGCTATACTGATAACCAACCGATAAATAATGAAATATTTTCGTCAAATTGGGAGTTGTCCGTTTCTAGAGCAACATCGGTGCTGCGTATTATGGAAGCCTTGAACATTGAACCAGAACGCATGGCAATTGAAGGCTACGGGCAATATTACCCGGATGCGGACAACGATACTTCAGAAGGGCGTGCACAAAATCGAAAAGTAGTCATTGCTATTTCGAAGTATGGTTTGAATAGAGATAACTTGTTAAACGCGCCTACGATTTCTGTTAAAGATTTAGAGACAGTTCAGGAAGTAGTTGATTCTAATGATGAAGATAATAAAATTAGAATTATTCGGTTAGAAAATGGTGGTATACGTATTACCACACGAGATGAAGAAGCCGATAACCAAAATTAAAAGGTGCGCCATTGGTAGTTTGGACGATAGCAAATCAAAAAGGTGGAGTAGGTAAAACTACTACAACAATTTCTCTTGGTGGCTTACTGGCTGAAAGAGGACACCGAGTTCTTTTAGTTGACACCGACCCTCATGCATCCTTGAGTTACTACTTTGGTATCGAGTCTGAAGATTTAGAATTAAGCGTTTACGATTTGTTCGTTCAGGTTTCTACGAAAGAACAAATAGAACAAAGCTTGTGTCCCACAAAGTACAAAAATATTGATATTCTGCCAGCAACAATGGGGTTAGCGACACTTGACCGCTCCCTTGGAAGTAAAGGTGGCATGGGACTTGTGCTTAAAAAAGCCATTCAGAAGTTAGAGGGAGACTATGATTTTGTTTTGATGGATTGTCCCCCTGTTCTTGGCGTGCTGATGGTAAATGCGCTAGCAGCGTCTGATCGTATTATTGTTCCCGTACAGACTGAATTCCTAGCGTTGAAAGGTCTTGATCGGATGATGAAAACCATGGAAATCATGCAAGGGGAGCAACAAGAGCCATTCACATATACCATCGTACCGACCATGTTTGATAAAAGAACAAAAGCGTCATTAATGGCTTACCAAAAGCTGCAGGAATTATATGGTGACAAAGTATGGCCAGGTGTTATTCCTGTCGATACTAATTTCAGAAATGCCAGTGTGGCGCAAAAAGTCCCTTCAGATTATGCAGGAGCAAGCAGAGGGGTATATGCTTATAAAAGCTTGTTGAAACATTTAATTAAATTATCTTTGGTCAATAAATAGATGTCGAAGTCATTAGCCGCAAGTCAAAAAGTTATGCAGTCCTATTTGTCGGAGTTACTCACCGATGATGAGGAGGTACAAACACGCGAGCATAAAGAACCAGAGAAGAAGCAGCTTGAGCAGTTGTTGGAAAAAGTTCAGCCCACCCAGCGCTTGCCTGTTGAAGATAAAGTTACGACCAATAAAGCAAAGGCCACTGAAAAAGTCGTAGCGGATGAATCTGTTATCGATGAAGCTGAAACGCTGACGACCAACAAAAGTCAGGGGCCGCTGCAAGTTGAAGTTAAGAAAGATTATCGAGAAAACAGCTTTCAGGCGATGTTTTTTGAAGTTGCTGGCTTAACCATAGCTGTACCACTAATTGAACTAGGCGGTATTCATAACGTAGGCGATACAAACTCGCTAATGGGGAAACCAGAATGGTTCAAAGGTGTCATGTTACATCGCGACGAGAAGATTAATGTCGTGGACACTGCACAGTGGGTAATGCCCGAAAAATGCGATGATAAATTGAAAGAGTCACTTGATTATCAATATATTATAATGTTGAGTAATAGCCAGTGGGGATTGATGGCAGAATCATTAGTTGATACTGTCACACTCGAGCAAGGCGATGTGAAGTGGATAGAGCAATCCCAACAAAACAAGCGACCTTGGCTGGCAGGTTTAGTAAAAGATAGAATGTGCGCATTGCTAGATGTCGATTCACTGATTGTAATGTTGGAAAGTGGATTAGACGTTTATCAAGGTTAGCTTGATTAACAGTTGCGATATTAATTAACGCGAGGACAAGATGTATGTCTGAAGAAAGACGTAGTGCGAATGACGCAGTAGATACAAATGATGAAGTGTTACAGTGGGTAACCTTCAAGCTGGAAATGGAAACTTACGGCATCAATGTAATGCAGGTTCAGGAAGTATTGCGTTATACAGAAATAGCACCGGTGCCCGGCGCCCCAGACTATGTTCTTGGTATTATCAATTTGCGCGGAAACGTTGTTACGGTTATCGACACGCGTTCGAGATTTGGTTTGGATTCTGCTGAAGTAACTGATAATACGCGTATCGTTATTATTGAAGCTGAAAAACAAGTCATTGGTATATTGGTGGATAGCGTTGCGGAAGTTGTTTACCTGAAAGCGTCAGAAATTGATGTGGCGCCAAATGTCGGTAATGATGAGAGTGCACGCTTTATTCAGGGCGTCTCAAACCGAGATGGCGAGCTACTGATACTGGTTGATCTTAATAAACTGTTGTCTGACGATGAGTGGGATGAGCTTAAACAATTTTAAGTATTAGCTGAGTAAAAAGCCTGTTCTTATCAGGCTTTTTTTAATTTATGGAAGAAGTATTAAGTAATCCAATCATCATCACCGCTTTGGTGCTATCTATATTTGCTATTGCTGTGACTGTGGTGGTGAGTAAAATTATATCTTTGAACAGGCAGCAGGAATTAGTCGCCAATCAATTATCCACGCTAGAGTTGTTGACAACTGATGTACAAGCAAGCGTTAAAACGCTTTCGGATAAACTTGAACAGCATAAAAGCGCTCAACAAGACAGCCAGTTAGAAAATGATCAAGTGAGTCGACAACTCGAGCATCGAATAAAGCAATTGCAATCAAGTTTTGAACATATAACCAGTCAAATAAAAAGTCTTCAGGAAGAACAACCCCAAGATAAGCTCTATTCAAGAGCGTATAAACTCGCTGGCCTCGGGGCCGATGTTGAAGAAATTATGAAAGAGTGTGAGCTTCCTCGCGCCGAAGTTGAAATGCTATTGGCGATTTATCGCAAACAACAATCATAAACTAATGTAAACTTTTGTGACTTCATGTGGTCACATATGCATTCCGTGTTAAACTTGCGCGGATTTATGTAACGATAATGAACCAAGGATTATTTGCGATGCCGCGTTTTATTAGCTCGCGCTGTTTTTCAATAGTTGCAGCCTTTTCTCTTTTATTGCTTGCTGGTTGTTCATCAGCACCCGATGCCGATCCTAAAGATCCGTTAGAGCCAGTAAACCGTGCTTCTTGGACATTTACATGGGATTACGCAGATAAGTACGTTTTAAAGCCAGTCTCAACTGCTTACGTCGAATATACGCCTGACTTTTTAAGAACAGGCCTTCATAACATGGCGCTTAACTTGAACGAGCCCTCATCGTTTATTAACAACCTATTACAGGGAAAGTTTGGTGACGCGGGTAGAAGTGCTGGTCGATTCGTGCTGAACTCGACAATAGGGTTGCTAGGTTTCTTTGATCCTGCAAGTGATTTCGGCTGGTCTGGTTCTCAAGAGGAGTTTGGTGAAGTACTGGCAGTTTATGGTGTGGGTGATGGGCCGTATCTCGTTATTCCAGCCCTAGGGCCTAGCTCGGTTAGAGATGAAGTTGGTGACTTTGTAGATCGTTATTATTGGCCGTTAGCTGTCATCGATTTTTGGCCGAATGTCGTTCGAAGTGCGATTATTGGTATGGAAGCTCGTGCAGCCCTTGGCGATCAAGAACAGCTAATCAATGATGCAGTCGACCCATATGAATTTGTTAAAAATGCATATTTCCAAAACATGCGCTATCGAGTGTATGACGGTAATCCACCGGTAGAAGTTAATGAAGATGAAGAAGCTGAAATCGATGCGTACCTAGATGAGCTAGACGACTTAGATTGACAGCGCTAATCATGCTGTATCCACACGGAATATGGCGAATTTAGAATTAAATATATCGACCGTGGTGTGTTAAACTGCCGCGGTCGAGTTTTGTACTATGTTAAGGATATTGGTTGTTTCAATGAGAAATGCATTAAAGATACTTGCCAGTTTATCAGCAGGTGTATTGTTTTCACTAAATGTGTTGGCTAACCAGCTACCCAGTCAGATTACTCCACAACAATTGGAACAATTTAAAAGACTGCCTGAATCTCAACAACGAGCATTGGCTCAAAGCATGGGCATTGACTTCAATACTATCAAAAGACAATTGAGAAGTGGTGCTAAAGGCAGCGACGAGCAGATGGACGAACAGGAGCAACCTGTTTATCCCAGAGGCACAAAATTTGACGAATACGGTAACCCCGTTTTTCCTGATGATGAATTATTAGAGGAAGAAGAGGATGATGGTGAACCAAAACCATTCGGTTATGAGGTGTTTGCTAATGCCCCATACACGTTTGCGCCTACAATGGATATAGCAGTTCCAGAAGATTACATCATTGGTGCTGGGGATACTATTCGTATCCAAATTTTCGGCAAAGAAAACGATGAGTATGAATTTCCTGTTAACAGGCAAGGCGACATTGTATTACCAAACCTAGGCCCCTTTACGGTCGCAGGCCTTACGTACAAAGAAGTTAAAAACTACTTCTCAACTGAAATAAAAAAGAAAGTATTGGGTGTTGATGTCGTTGTAACGATTTCAGACTTACGCTCAATGCGTGTGTTTGTCGCAGGTGATGCGTTTAAGCCTGGTCCTTACGTGATGAGTGCATTGTCGAGTGTCACGCATGCAATATTTGCAGCAGGTGGCATTAATGACATTGGTTCACTGCGAAATGTTCAGGTGAAACGCGCAGGAAAGCTTGTAACAACGCTTGACCTTTATGACCTACTTATCTTTGGTGACTCGTCAAACGACATTATGCTTAAATCAGGTGATGTTGTATTTATCGCTCCAGTAGGAGAGCGGGTAACAGTACGAGGAGAAGTCCGACGACCGGCAATTTATGAAATCAGTGCAGGTGAATCTTTCGCTGATGTTGTGAACATGGCTGGTGGCTTGCTGCCATCAGCATACCCTTCTGCTACGGTGGTAGAGCGTTTTAATCGCCGTAATATTCGTACTATTGAGAACTTAGATTTAACACAGCAAACTTCGTTGGATAAATCGGTGCGCGGTGGCGATGTCGTCCGGGTAATGGAAACGTCTGCGCAATATGATGATTCTGTGACTGTCATCGGTGCCGTTACACGTCCGGGTAAATACCAGTGGCAAGAGGGCCAAAGAGTCAGTGACTTATTACCGAATATCCATGCATATATGCTTGACGATGCGGACCTAAATTACAGCCTGATTATTCGCGAAAAAGATATTGGTCGCAATATAGAAGTTTTGCAATTTAGCTTGTTCAAAGCGCTAACTGATCCTGACTCTGCTGAAAACCTTGCGTTACAAGCTCATGATAGAATTCTTATATTTTCTTTGAATGAAATGACAAACTTTGCTGAAGAGTCGTTAGATAAGTTGGCGATGACGCAAGAAGAAATTCTGAAGAAAGAAAAAGACAAAGCAAAAGAAAAATACAAAGATCGCATGTTCTGGTCGGAATATGGTGAAGAAGAGCCTTTTGTTGAAGTTGATGAGCTTGATGAATCTCTGAAATTAGCTGAAAAGTCGATGGAAGAATTGACAGGAGGCACTTATGAAGAAGAGATTGATCCAAAAGATTTAGCGTTATTTTCGCGTCAAAAGTTGCTAGCGCCTGTTATTAAAAAGTTACAACGTCAAGCAGCCTCTGGTGAGCCAATTCAACTTGTCGAAGTCGTAGGTGCTGTAAAATACCCAGGCATTTATCCGCTTGCGCAAAATAGTCAAGTGAATGATCTTGTTGCAGCAGCTGGCGGGTTATTGGAGTCTGCATACTTGGAGCGTGCAGAGATCACGCGAAATGAAGTTACAAGTTTCAAGGCCCACAAACATTCGTTTAATATAGATTTACGCGCTGCATTGCAAGACGTTGCTGAGCATAATGTTGCGATCCAAAGTAAGGACAGATTGAATATACATGTCATCCCAGCTTGGCAAGAAAACCATATTGTTGAATTGCGTGGCGAGTTTTTATTCCCTGGTAAATACACGATTCAACGAGGTGAGACGTTAGGTCAACTAATCGAGCGTGCGGGTGGTTTCACTGAGTTCGCTTACAGAGAAGCGTCTGTATTTACGCGAGAAAAGTTAAAGCAATTAGAGTTTCAAAATATCTTAAAAGTGTCTGAGAGCCTTCGTATGGAGATAGCGTCAAAAAGTCTTTCTCAGCGTGACTCTCAATCAATAGATTATGAACAAGCAAAACTACTTTTAGCTGATTTAACGAAAGTACAGCCTGTCGGTCGTCTAGTCGTTGATTTACCGAGAATAGAGCAAGATCAAAATGCGGATATTCTGTTAGAAGATGGTGATGTGCTATATGTTCCAACGAAACAAAATTCAATTAACGTGGTAGGGCAAGTACAGGTAGCGACATCACATTTATACGAGCGTGGACTTGATGCGTTTGATTACGTCGAGCTGAGCGGTGGTATAAAACAACAAGCCGACGACGAGAGAATTTACGTTATCAAGGCAAATGGCCGAGTTGTAATCCCTGAAACTGAAAGCTGGTTTGCAGCTAATAGTGCTTCAAATTTGAGTCCTGGTGATACTGTTGTGGTGCCTTTAGATTCATACTTTATGGATAACATGACGTTATGGGCAACAGCTACACAAATTGTTTACCAAGCTGCCGTTGCTATTGCAGCAGTATCTGGTTTGTAATATTTGAAATGTAAAAAAATGTAACTTAGCTGGTTATCATGGGACAGATGACTAGCTAAGTTACGCTTAAACCTCTATAATTTTGGCAAATTTATATAAGCAAAGTCGCTATAATTCTTGGTTGGCTCTTTAGAGAATGTATGATTTTATCGCGCTACTAGTCGCGTTTTTTTGTTCAGTACTGACTATAAAAGTACTTTTACCCCTTGCCCCTCATATCGGCTTGATCGATCTTCCCAACGAAAGAAAAAAACATGATGGCGCTATTCCCCTCATAGGTGGTATCTCGATTTTTACAGGCGTATTAATCGCTTCAACATTGTTTGTTGAACAGAGTCAAATCGTTAACCTTTACTTGATCTCATCGGCGCTTATTGTCTTCATTGGCACGTTGGATGATATTTACGATTTAAGCGTTGGTTCTAGAATTGTTTTCCAAGGAATAGTGGCTTGTATTCTTGTTTTTGGTGCTGAAACTTATATAAGTGATTTTGGAGAAATCCTGGGGAGTGGTGGCGTTGATATTGGCAACTTTGGCATGATTTTCACTGTTTTGGCGGTTATCGCTGCTATTAATGCGTTTAATATGGTTGATGGTATCGATGGTCTTGCTGGTTCTATGAGTATAATCACGATAGGGTCTATAGCGATACTTACGGTATTGAACTCTCCTGACAAACATGTGTTATTGCCAATGTTGATAGTGGTCTCAACAATCCCTTATTTATTCTATAACGTAAGCACGCGGAACCCTCGAGGAAAAAAAATTTTTATGGGGGATGCGGGTAGCATGTACATGGGATTGACGGTCATTTGGTTATTGACATTTGGTACTCAGAATACAGAAGCTAATTTACCTTCCTTTAACTCTGTCACAGCGTTGTGGCTTATCGCAATCCCATTGATGGATATGTTTGCGATTATGATAAGAAGAATAAAAAGTGGGTCATCACCATTTAGAGCTGATAATTTTCACATACATCACATTTGCTTAGCTAATGGTATGTCACCTAGAAAAACTCTATGGTTCATTAGTACGTTAGCAATTGTTATGGCTGCGATTGGAATAACTGGAGACGTGTTAAATGTTCCCGAACATATCATGCTCGTTGGATTCCTGTTAGTGTTTTTCTTATATACGAGCACTATCCTCAAATTTTGTCGTTTAAAGAAGTTAAGCAAGTAAAATTATTGAAACAATTTTTGTTGTTATTACTTTCGTTAATTTGCTTTAATCTGTATCAACCTCACAAATAAGTAATCAAAGATATGCAGAAAAGAATAAATGGCTTTACGATGATTGAGTTGTTAATTGTCATCGTAATTCTTGGCCTACTGGCTTCATTGGTCGCTCCTAAATTTTTTGATCAGTTAGGTGACGCTGAACGAGGTGTCGCATCAGCGCAGATGAGCGCTTTTGAAACTGCTTTAGATACATATCGATTAGATATGGGAAGCTATCCTTCCTCGCTTGAAGAGTTGAGACAAAGTGATAAGCCTCGTTGGGATGGCCCTTACTTACCAAAAGATGTGCCATTGGATCCATGGGGAAACCCATATATATACTCAACACCGGGTGACAACGGGAATCCATATAAAATATTATCATATGGTGCTGATGGACAGCCTGGCGGGGCAGATAATAATGAAGATGTAATCCACAACTAATGGAATTGAAAGAAATTCTTGAGCGTTCGTTTGGTATAGTTCCTAGCGATATCGCTCGCGCTGAAAATTATCAGAAAAAGTTCGGTGGAAAATTAGAGCAAATATTGGTGAACATGGGTAGCTTACCTGATGATCAGCTCCCACTGCTTTATTCTAAGTTCTTTAATTTACCACTTTTAAATATTAGTGAGTGGTTAGACCAAGATATTCCTGACATGTCTAACCAGGATTTAGATGTTTTCGTAAGCAACAAATGGCTACCCCTTTCTCGCAGTAAGTCTCAGATTCACTTTGCCGCCAAATATCCCCTAGAATTAGCAATAAATGAATGGATTGTTAGAGAGGGAATTGAACCACTAATCTCCATAATAAGTGAGTCTGACTTCCAAACCCTAGTGGGTAAATATACAATTCATGAAAGCGATGCAGAAGAGTTTTTATATAGTGGGGATGAGGAAGAAAAGCTCAGAGAACTGGCTTCTGAGGCACCAACAGTCAACCTACTAAACTCTTTGATAACAAGAGCTCTCAGGCAAGGTGCTTCTGATATGCATCTCGAGCCCTTTCAAGGTCGTTTTCGTGCCAGATTCAGAGTTGACGGTGTATTGCATGAAGCAGAGACTCTTTCCCCTACGATGCAATTACCTATTGTTACTCGTTTGAAAATACTGTCAGGTATGGATATTGCTGAAAAAAGGAGGCCTCAAGATGGGAAGATAGAAATGAAAATAGCTAATCAAGAATTAGATATTCGAGTTTCTTCATTGCCGCTCAATGAGGGGGAGTCTGTTGTTATGCGCTTTTTAAGGAAAGACAATGTAAAGTATGATATGTCTGTTCTTGGTCTGTCCTCTGATATTGATTCCTTGATAAAAGAGGACATTAAGAAAACCTCGGGGGTAGTCTTATTAACTGGACCTACTGGTTCTGGTAAAACCACCACTCTTTACACGTTTTTGAACGCATTGAACAATAATGACGTCAAAATAATTACTCTCGAAGATCCCGTTGAGTACCAATTAGAGGGTATTAACCAAGTTCAAGTAAATAGTGATATAGGGTTTGATTTTTCTGCGGGCTTACGTTCAATTGTACGCCAAGACCCTGATATCATAATGCTTGGTGAAATACGTGATAGAGAAACGGCACAAATCGCTTTGCAATCAGCATTGACGGGGCATTTGGTTTTTTCTACCGTTCATACTAACGATGCTGCGAGCGCGTATACTCGATTGTTAGATCTCGGGGTTGAAGAGTTTTTACTAAATGCTGCATTGGTCTCGGTTGTTGCACAGCGTTTGGCTCGTAAAATTTGCCCTGAATGCAAAATTGAACATCCCGATTCTGATGCGCTAAAGCAAAAATATGACCTAGAATCTTTAGCTGAAAGGTTTAATTTATCTGAAGCTCAGTTATATAAGGGAGATGGTTGTGAGTCTTGTGGCTATTCTGGTTATAAGGGGCGTATGGCCGTTACGGAGTATTTGAGGTGTGATGAGCAAATTAAAGCGATGCCAAAAGATGCGGAGTTTATTTCTAAAGCTAAGCAATATAACAAAGGCATAAATCGAAGAACATTGCTGGAAGATGGACTCTTTAAAGCACTGCTCGGACATACGACTATCGAAGAAGTTATACGAGTGGCAGGCTAGTGACAAACTTTGTTTATAAAGCCTATGATTCTTCAGGAGGGAAAGTTGAGGGGCAAATTGAGTCGCAAAATAAGACTGCTGCTTTAAGCCAGTTAAAAGAACAAGGCTTGTTAGTTACTGACATCAAAGATGAATCCGTCGTAAAAAGCAAAGTTCTCAATTTTAGCAGTAAAATATCTTTGGCAGACCTTGAGTTTTTGACTTCTGAGCTAAGCTTATTGCTAGACTCTGGAGTCAAAATTGACAAAGGTATTGATATTATTAAAAAGACGAAAGCAAAACCAGCTCTGTCACGATTGCTTTCTGGTGTTTCCTCCTCTCTAAAGAAAGGACAAAGTCTTTCTCAAGCTTTCCGAGAGTATCCTGATGCATTTGATGATCTGTATTGTAACTTGATCGAACTTGGAGAAGCATCAGGTAATTTAGCTGACATTTTTTCTGGTCTATCTAAGGATCTGAAGTTTAAAAGAGATCTTCGTAGTAAAGTTATTAGCTCATTGACCTACCCTGTAGTGATCTTATTTGTTTGTATCTTAGCAATATTTTTTATTTTTAACTTTATCATCCCAAAAATGTCTTCGATGTTTTCAGGTGCCGACTCTTTGCCGTGGTACACCCAAGCGATGTTAAGCATCAGTGATTGGATGTTGCAGTATCAATCATTTCTCATAGTTGGAGTGGCAATGCTGCTTTTCAGTGCAAGTGTGTTATTTAAGCAGCCGAAGCTAATGAATTGGTGGCAGAAATTTAGTCTGAAGCTACCAGTATTATCGAGCGCTATATTAATTATAGAGAGAATCAGGTTTAATGCAGGCTTAGCTCTTATGATAAAGTCTGGCGTGCAAATAGATAAGGCACTAGCTTTAGCTAGTGGAAATATCAAAAATGAGGTACTACGAGGAGAGATAAACGTAGTAAGAGCAAAAGTAAAAGCGGGAAGCCTTCTAACGCCAGCGTTAAAGCAAACATCAATATACCCTGATTTTTTTATTTCTCTTTTGGAAGTGGGCGAAGAGTCGGGTAATTTAGAACGTGTATTTAATGAAATAGCTAATCGTTCACGACAAGAGTTCGAGAGTTGGACGTCGAGAGTCACTACACTGCTAGAGCCACTTATGATTTTGTTTATGGGGGGCTTCGTTGGTGGGGTTGTTGTGATGATGTTAATGAGCATGGTCTCTATAAATGAGCTTGGTATCTAAACGACAAACAGGCTTTACTTTAGTAGAGCTAATTGTAGTAATGGCGATTGTGGGCACGCTTTTAAGTTTTGTTGGCCCAGTGACAGTAAATGCTATGGAAAAGTTTGAAGCGAGACAAGAAATGGAGCAGCTAAAAAACTGGCTGATGAAGTTGTCTTCTAAATCATATGCTACTGGTACATCAAATTTGGTTGTTTTTGAAGGCAAGAAGATCTCAGTCTTTGAACGGAAAAATAAAGATGGTATAGCTTCTGATACAAAAACTCTTGAATATTTGTTTTTCCCCACACAATCTGTCTCCTTTACAAGCAAAGGATTCGTTACCACTGATAAACTAAATGTTCTGGTCGGCTCAAATGACAACGTAATAGATCTGAACCTTCTTATAAATCAACCCAAGTAGTCCCCGATAAACTAATGAATTTTGCAAGTGCCAAAAGAAATCAAACTGGCTTTACATTGTTGGAAATTCTGATAGCAACTATTATTTTGCTGTCTACGATAGGAATAGTGACTGAGATTTATCGTGGCGCATTATTAAGTTCTTCAACCGCTACTGTTAATGTCACTATGAGTAGTAAGGTGCCAATTATAGCTGCACAGATACAGCAACAGATCAGAAGTATTGAAGATCCTTCATTAGAGAGAGCCTCTGGCAACGGCGAAGTATTTGAAACCACATATAAGTGGGAGGCTTATGTCGAAAGCTTTCGACCTCCTATACCGGTATTTTCTCCAGAATCAGGAAGAATGGAAAGCTTCCCGAACAAATTCAAACTTTGGAATGTTAAGTTAACCGTTAACTATAAGTCTCGGTCTAAGGACTATATTTTCAAAGAAGTAAGTTGGATTCTATAATGATGCTCTACGGAACGCATAGCAGTGTAAGAGGATTTACGCTAATAGAATTGATGATATCGACAACGATATTATTGCTTCTCATGCTTACTGCTTCGTACAGTTATAGGATTATCGTTGATCGTTGGGATACTGTATTATCTGATTTTTATAAAGAGGAGCAGGTCTCTAAAGGTCTCAATATAGTTGGAAGTGTATTGGAAGGAGTTCATGGTTACATAGTAACTAACGATAAAAATCAACCCAAACTATTTTTTGTTGGTCAAAATCAAAGCTTATTATCGGTAACTAGCAGCGGTATTTTTAGTGAGAATGATGTAGAAATCTTTCGTTTATCTTTTATTGAACAAGATGGAAAAACTAACATAATCTATCAGGCTAAAAACACTCAGGTATTTTTGCTTCTCAATACGTATCAAGAAATTGAGTTTGATTACGAAATTACTCTTTTTCGCGACCTAGATAGCGCTGAATTGAGATATTATGGCTGGCGGAGTTCAGAGTTAATAGGAACGACAGACCCTAGCTGGTTTAATGATTTTTCTGGTTTGGAAAGCGACTTGTTCCCGCTGCTTATCGAGCTATCGTTTCTTAAGGATGGTAAAGCCGCAGTAATTCCAATATCGCTAGATCAAAATGTATCAAAATTGTTCTCTCCATACATTGAGGAACAATAGTTTGATAAATCGATATAACTTTTTTAGCAATCAAAGCGGAATAGCATTGATTCAAATATTGGTACTGTCATCTATCCTGACTGTATTAGCAATATTCATAACATCCACAGCCAGAGAACAGGTGAAAATCGCCCAGTGGACTGAAGATCGAACCTTAGCTTTTTTAGCGTCTAAGTCTGTAGAATCTGAATTATTCTTTGCTCTTTTAACAGAACCTCTGTTGCGAAGTATCAATCAAGAGACAGATGAATATGAACTGTATGACAAGTGGAACTTTCATGGGGAGGCTTTTTCAACAAATGATAATGTGCTGGTAAAGCTTCAAGACCTTAATGGAAAAATAAATGCGCATTATCCTAAAAAAGAGCTAGTATTGTCGCTTCTTCAGGCAAATGGTGCGTCATATACAGAGAGTATTGTAGTACTTGATTCCTTGTTAGACTGGCAAGATGTTGATATTATTTCGCGTGACTCGGGCTTCGACGGAGAAAGCGGCGCGATTCCAATAAGAAATGGAGCCCTACCCAATGTAGAAGAGTTGACCAAGATTAGTGGTATACCGGAACATCTGCATAGTTTGTTGGCCGATAATTTAACTGTTTATGGTACAAATAGTTTTAACCCTATGAATGCCAGCAGGGAATTACTGTCTGCAATAGCAACCCCTTTTATTACTGAGCAAATATTAGCACTCCGCAATGACGGAATGTTGACTAAGGAATTGTTTACTGAACTAACGGGTATAAGGGAAAGTGATAGTACTTACTTTACTCCTACGAGCTATTTTGAAATAACATTGGAAAGTAGGGTAGGTGACGCATTACTAGTGAAGAAAATATATTTACAAATTAATCCTTTAGCGACCAAAAAAACTCCAATAAACTTGCTTAGAACAATAATGTAGTGTCGGCTTGCCTTTGAATCAATACGAATGATGACTTATTTTACGAAACTATTAAGATCTTTAATTTATTACTTTGACGGTGAAATAACAAAAATTGCGTCGAATGACTATGTAAATAATTCAAAGTCAGCTAGTGATATATTGCCATGTCTTGTAGTTAATCGCAGGTATTATTCGGAAGAACTTGTTTCATTTCCAATTACGGAAATGGCACAATTACAAAAAGTTCTTAAACTTCGCTACAGCCAAGAAAACTATAGTTTTTTTATTGCAAAAGTCGAAGATAGTGTAACTTGGGTCAATGTTTGGCAATTTCATGACACGGTTCCATTGGCGCATTTCAGAATCCCTGAGTCTCTCTTAGTTGCGCAAGCTCTTAACGAAAAAGCTGTAGTCACACTTGAAAATGAAACAAATTGCTTCATAGCGAAGGTAGGTACTGGCTGTCAGTCAACTCTGTCTACAAGGTTGATAAATAAAAGCGACATATTTGCAACATCAATAGGTTTTGGAAGCGAATTCGAGTTGTCTACCATTAGTCACCAGGAATTTGTTGGCTCAATACCTTCAAGACTTCAAAAGATGAAGCTAAAAGCTGCCTTGTCTTGTTTTAAACCTGTAAGAACAGCTATTACTAGTAATACGATAATAAGCTATTTTACATATCCAGTAGCCTTAATTCTTGCCTACTACTTATTTTTATCGGCCTATCTATTTTCCTCTAACTATTCTGTTAATTACGAGCTTGAAGAATATACGGACTCTATTTCTGAAGCACTGTCAGAACAATCAAAATATGATGATAGAAAAAGCCGATTAAACGATTTGAAAAGTTTGTTTGAACAGTACCAATTAACTTACAAAATGTGGCACCCCATCGAGCAAGCCCTTCAATTCGGTGAATTGAAAAGCATAAGGAATGTTCAAGGAAGAACTGTCATTAGAGGCTCTACTGAATCAGCGGTCTTATTGTTAGAGGCTTTAGCTAAATTACCACAAGTGTTAGAAGCTAAATTCGATAGCCCTACGAGAACCGTCAGAGGAAAAGAGCAATATGTCATCGGCATCATTATCGACAACTCAATAACAGTGAGTAAGGGTGCATCATGATAGAAGAGCTCAAACAACACAAGTTATTACTAGCAGTTATGGGTGTACTTATTTTCGTTAAATTTGTGCTAATACCAGTGCAAGAATGGCAGAAAGATACTGCTACTGAATTGGAGCTAAAACGAAAGAAGTTATTCAAAGCAGAATATATGCTAGAAAACCTTGAGTCGTTTCAAAAATCCAATAAAGAACTTTTAAGAGCTCTTAGTCAAGCGGAAGATACTCTGTTTGATGCAAAACCAGATGCCGAATTTGAACTAGAACAACAGATCGCTCTAGAGCAACTTTTTAAGAAATATAATCTGCAAATAGACAATATCGGATGGAAAAGGGCTAAGTCAATCGCAGAACTCGACCTTAAACAGTATGATGTAGATGTAAGGTTTTCAGGTAGTTTGCCAGATGCTATCGAATTGACCTTAGCAATTGAAGAGATGGGTAAGCAAATATACGTATCAGATTACAATTATACGTTTCGCACAATAAGTGGAAAAAGCTCCATGGACGTTCGAGGTGCTCGCTTAACGCTGAGCTTATTAGCTCATGGAAAAGATGCAGGTTTATCTGGAGGTAGCAGACAACAGCAGGTGATTCAGAGTGGTATGAATGATGTTTAATGTTAAACCAACTTTGCTCCACTATTTAATTATAACTGTCGTTGTTATTTGGTGCGTCTCTGATTATCTACAAAACTATGCAAGTAATTCTACCTTGGGAAAAAGTCAATTTATTGCAGAAGCTATAGAACAAGAGCTAAATTTTTCTCGGTTGTCAGGTGAGTCAAAACAGTTAATTATCTCCCAATACTCTAAATACAAGAAAGAGAATGAACC
This sequence comes from Thalassotalea euphylliae, assembly GCF_042682785.1. GTDB lineage: Bacteria > Pseudomonadota > Gammaproteobacteria > Enterobacterales > Alteromonadaceae > Thalassotalea_F > Thalassotalea_F euphylliae. Next base: position 834,681 of record NZ_JBHUIB010000012.1, read on the forward strand.
TTCTGATTCAAAACAAAAAAGTTTAGTTAAAAAGACAGCAGCAGAACTTGCTTCGCAGAACGGGTTACTGACAGAAGTATTTACGGATAACGAAAAAATAAAACTTAGAGCAATTCTAGTTGATAAACAAAAGGGCCTTCAGCAGGCTTACCTCGAAGTAACTCAAATAGATAGCAATGACAAGAAGTTTGAAACGTTTAATGATCAAAGTGAAGTATATGGCTTTAAACTCACAATAATCGACGCTCAATCATTAGTGTTGTCTAAAAGCAATGCTGGAAAGCAGCAAAATATTGAAATGAAAATGTACCAAAAAGATTAACCGTATTGGTGCAACGGATAAAATTATTATGAAATTATCAAGTAAGACGATTGTCGGCATCTTTTTTTCAGTCCTTGTCAGTAGTTGTGCGGCGCCAGATGCTTCAGACAACATAATAAAGCTGGAGCAGTCATATCTAATTGAACAAGACAAAGACGTTTCCTCAGCCGAATCAACAACGCAAGAGCAAGGTGATGGGCAGTCACAAGCTGCTCAAACTGTTGATACTTCAACTAGAAAATCGTTACGATTTGTTCCTCCTCTGAAGTTAGCAGAATCAAATCTAACCTCAGCGGAGGACATATTAGCTAGATTCGGAGTAGAAGAGTCTATAACGGTAGCCAGTGACGAACTACCTCTGGCAGGGTTTCTTCATTTTGTGTTGGGTGAGCAGTTAGCTGTTAACTATGTGCTTTCTGACGAAGTGAACGATGAATCGCAAAATGTAACGTTAAACATTACTGACAAAGTAAGCGCTAAAAAACTTTTTTTATTAGCAGAAGATGTCTTAAAGGAAAGAGACTACGTTATTAAATACGATGACAATGTTTTTTATATTCACAAAGCAAATAAAAAAGCCAGTAAAGGTAACGTGGTTTATGGCTATGGAAAAACAATTGAAAGCGTCCCACAAACTTCTTTAGAAATAATCCAAATGGTCCCTTTTGAATATGGTATGCAGGCGACGCTGCCCAACACGTTAAAACTGTTGTTGGGGGTGAAGTCTTATCCAGATCAAAAAAGAAACACTGTTTTGATTAAGGGCAAAAGAAAGGAAGTTATTAGAGCGTTAGAGTTTGTTCAAATGATGGACAAACCCGCAATCCAGGGACGAGAAATAGGCATATATGAAGTCTCGTATTTACAAACGCAAGATTTAGTTAGAAAGCTAACAGAGCTTTTAAAGCAAGAAGGGATCTCAACAGGAAGTGGTGGCAACACGTCATCAACACTCTCTATTGTAGAGCTAGATAAACAAGGGCAGCTGATATTTTTCGCTGCCAATACAACCGTCATTGAAAGGGCTGTATTTTGGGCTAAAGAAGTAGATAAACCTGTTCTTACCGCAGAAAAACAATACTTCATTTATCAGCCTTCGTTTTCAAGAGCTGTTGATTTAGGGGCAAGCCTGCAGGCTCTAATTGGAAGTTCAAGTGGGGTTAGTGGTGTTACTTCTGCTGAACGAGAGGCAGGCACAGGTAACCAACGTCAAACAGTAAGTGCTAGCTCAAAGTCAATGAAAATGGTTATCGATGAAAGAGCCAATGCTGTTATATTTTTTACGTCTGGTAGTGAGTATCAGCAAATATTACCCCTAATAAAGCGTCTTGATATTCAGCCAAAGCAAGTAATGCTAGAAGTGACGATAGCGGAAGTAACACTGACAGATACGTTTAAAAGCGGTGTGGAGTTTGTGCTTACTAACCAAGGGGTAGAGAAGACCGGTGGCTTTAACTTGTCCAGTGGCGGCACTGGCCTTAATTATGTATTGTCTGGCACCAATGGTAGTTTAGAAGCAACACTTTTCCAATCAAATGAGAATGTAAATGTGTTGTCTCGGCCATCATTGCTGGTTAGGGATGGCGTAACTGCGAACATAAACGTGGGTGACGATATACCGACCGTTGGTGAAATTATTACAGATCCAGTCAATGGTTCACAAACGTCTGTTGTATATAGAAAAACAGGTGTGGAATTAGATGTGACGCCGACAATCAATGCGCGTGGCGTTGTTATCATGGACATTAATCAAAAGATAAGTAATCAATCGCCTGGTACCGATGCAGTTGCTGGTTCTCCTATCGTATTTGAGCGTTCTATTAAAACAGAAGTTATCGCTGAAAGTGGACAAACAGTGGTTTTAGGGGGCTTGATAAGCGATAACAAATCATTCAACGACACCAGCGTACCATTCTTTTCCAGTATCCCTCTAATCGGTAATTTATTTGATTCTAAAAATGATACATTAACCAAAACGGAGCTAGTGGTACTAGTAACACCGCGTGTAATCGAAAGTGGCGATGAATGGGAACATGTTAAATCTAAATTTTTGTCATCTTTGAAGGCCATCAATTTTTAGAATCAACGTGTAATCTTGATTGAAAACTAGATGATTGATGAAATTTTTATAAAAAAAACAAATATGCGAGTAATTTTATAGTATTACGCTTGAATTGTACTAAAATCTGAGTTACGTTCTTGCTGACGTAAGTTTAAAGGATTGTGTTGTGCGAAATGTGTTCAAGTAACTGTTTTGTATTATACAAGCGGCAACCAAATTTTAATTAGTAGGTTGACAAGCATGTGACACAGCGTAAACTTACTTGGCGTTAGAAGTCGCTTTAGGCGACGGCCTAAACGATTTTTTTATTAACGTAAAAAATTTAGAGAAGATAATGAAGAATTTATCAACTCTGTTTCATGAAACGAAGGAAATAAAAATGTTTAAAAAATCACTTTTAGCATTATCTGTAGCAGGTGCTACAGCATTCACTGCTAATGCAGGTATTTTAACTGCATCGATCACAGAAACTGCTGCATTAACTACAGCAGCATCTGCTGAAACGACTTGTGCTGACGCTGCTGCGACTTTAGGTTTAACAGTTAGCAATACTGGTACAAACACGTTCGAAGACACTGCAGGCGCGGATACAGTAACCGTTACTGATGCTGCAACAGCTACTACTGGTAATACTGGTGTTGGTGCATACGATACAGCTGGTAACACAGCAGTATGGACAGCTGATGATGCATGTACAATCACTATCGGTTCAGATGCACTAGTAGACGCGTCAAGCGTTGCTAACTCATTAGAAGGTGCTCAAGCTAACGGTGTAACTGTTGCTGCTAAGCTTATTTCTGGTGTTGGTGGTTTCAGTGATGAAGATACAGTACGTATTACCGTAACTGGTGGTGTTATCGATGAAGATGCAAGCGCAGGCGCTGTATTGGCTTCTGATAAAGCAGCTGGTTCTGATTTCTCTCTACTAGGTGTTGTAGGTAACGAAATCCTATTTACAGTTAACACTGGCGCAGGTCTAGCTGAAGCACGTGAAATTATTGATATTTCAGGTGTTGTAGTAATTCCAAACGACGGCGTAACGTCATTAGTGCTTTCTGCTGAAACGCAAAACACTGCTAACGTTGTATATGACACAACTGACCCAGAAAAAGTAACTGAACTACTAGGTCAGTGGTCTGTTGACCTTGATGCAGCATTCGATGGTGTTATCGATGTAGCAACTGAGCGTTTAACACTTGCTGTTAACTCAAGCGATGCGTCAAACGCATTAACTGATGCTGGTAACAATGCTCCACTAGATGCAGACGAGCTTATCAACGACGATACATTAGTTATCTCAATTTCTGAGAACACGTCACAAGGTAACCTAGTAGCTGACGAAGCGACGCTTACTATTACTGGTGACTTCGCTTGGATGGCTCAGTTAGATACTACAGATGATGGCGAAGACATCACTTCAGCTGAGTTGCAAACAGGTTTCACTTACCAAGCGTTGTCAGCTGATTTCACAGCAGCTGGTGATGACGTAGTAGCTTCTGCAGCTATTAACGATGCAATGGACGAGTTAACAGTTACATTGACTACAACTGGTGGTCTTGACGCTGCTCACGCATTTGCATGGGCTGTTCCAGGTGACGGTGTTTCAACATTCGGCACAGAAAGCTTAAACGAGCAAACTTTCACTGCTAAACTAGACATCACTGATGATTCTGCAGCAGCAGGTGCTGGTTACGATGCAACTGTATTAGAAGCGACTGTAGCTGGTGAGTGGAACTTGAACGGTTCTGTTGTTACAGTACCATACATGCCATTCGGTCCTAACACGAGAGTTATCATGCGTCACACGAACACTGGTGTTCAAGAAGGTGCAGTAACTGTTCGTTACATGCTTGAAGGCGAATCTACTAACTGGGTTTCAGTTGGTGAAGTTGCACAATCGTCTCGCGGCGTAATGGATATTCGTGATGCAGTAATCGATGCTATCATGGCTGACGCAGGTGTTGAGTCTGGTAAAGTTGCTATCGAAATCACAACTAACGTTCCAGAAGCTGACGTAACTGTTTACGCTGGTTACAACGTTAAGAACTCTGCTGATGACCGCGGTTTCGTTGGTACATTCGGTGAGCACGGTTCAGCTAAGTAATTAACAGCTATACCTAAACTAAAAAAGCGAGCTTCGGCTCGCTTTTTTATTTATTTTACAGTTCCCCACCTTTAAAATAGTCCCATAAAGCCCCTTATTATTTATGGATGTATTTTGTCTAACACATATCAGGATGCGTTAAATTCCTTCAAAGCCGAAAATTATAAAAAGGCTAGCAAGCAGTTATTAAAATTAAGAAAAAGAACATTAGATGAAAATGTATTGCTACAAAGCTGCGCATTCAAACTAGAACAATTCAATAAAGTTATTGAATTAGGAAAACAACTCATCCCGCAAATCGCAGATAAAAAAGCCAAAGCTAATATGCTTTATCATATGGGAGTTGCTTCTTTTAAACTCAACAGAGTTAATGACGGTGAACGCTTTTTTGTTGAGAGTTTGCAAAATGATGAGGGTATAGATAATGCCAAAAGCCGTTACGAATTGTGCGTAGCTTATTATCAACTAGAAAAGTACGAAAAATTAGAGCTGATGTCTGAAAAGTTGCTTGCCTGGGAAAAATATTTTGCTAAAGCACAACTTTTACGAATTGAAAAGTCAGCTAAAGTCGACTCAAAAAAAATCCTTTTAGATAGGGTCACAAAAATTCTTCCGTATGCTAATAAGCTCCATTCAACAGAATTTGCTGATCTTGGTACCTATTTACTTGGCTTAGGGATGCTAGACGAGTTTGAAAGTGCACTCTCTAGTTATGAGTTAGCAAATAAAGAACAACGATGGTTTGAAAGAGCCAAAGTGCTCTTCGAAAAAGGAAAATACGCGGAAACATTGGACGCAATCGAATTTGCGCAAAATCACCCTGAAAAGAAGGTACAGCCGTTTTCAGCGATGTTTTATCTTAAGGGAAAGGTACTAGATAAGCTAAGCCGTTACGATGAAGCCTTTGATAATTTTCAAGCAGGAGCGGAAATTGTCTCCAAGCGTAAAGAAGCGAGCAATAAATCAGTATATGCGGACAAGTTATTAAAGCTTTATCCCAAGATGGAATTTAAAACCCCCACTTTGCGAGCATTGGATAAGAAAATAGTGTTTGTAGCTGGTTTTCCTCGTTCAGGCACAACGTTGTTGGATAATATTTTAGACACACAAGATGCTCTTGTATTAAGTGAAAGAAATATATTCTATAAATTAATAAAATACATAGAGAGCACAGGACTAAAGTATCCACAAGACCTTACTCGAATATCGATTGAGCAAATCGTTGAATACCAAGAGAAGTTTTTTGAGTTTATCGATGAGCAGGGCTACCGTTCTGAAGAACATCATACCATTATTGAAAAAGGCCCGCACCTGACAGAGCATATACCGCTTATAAAGCAAATATTTCCAGACTCAAAAATTATTGTTTGTTTGAGACATCCTTTAGACGTTGCAATTAGCTGCTTTCAGCAAGAATTTGTTTTGAACAACTATAATAGTCACTTAGTACGTTTTGATGATATTGTGCGTCGTTATAATAAGGTGTTTAGCTTGTTAGAAATGTATACTGAGCAAAAACATCATGATGTTTTTTGTTTTAGATATGAAGACTTGATAGAAAACTTCAGTAAAGAGATGGAGAGTATTTTTTCTTATTTACAAATTGACTTTGATGATACATACAAAGCATTTGACAAGAAATCCAAAGATAAGTTTATTACGAGTGCTTCAAGAGGACAAGTTGACAAGAAGCTGAACAAAGACTCTATGTATAAATGGAAAAATTATGAAAAGAAGATTGCTCCATATAAAAGCGAGTTAGCTTACTTTTGTGAAAAATTTGACTATAAACAATAGTTTTATGCAAAACTTTTTAAGTAAGCTAAAACAGATTTCTCGGATCAAACGTGTCAGGTATGAACATGAAATATTGACTCAGCAGAATGCTTTAATGGTTGAGTACATTGAACAGTTATCTTTGTCAATGTTAGGGGCGCAGAAAGAAAAAGAAAATGTTGACGTATTGTGTTCTTTCACCTCTTACGGAGAGCGGGTACAGGTAGCTCATATAACTGCACTTAGTTTGTTAACACAATCGGTGACGCCCCAAAGCGTGATACTTTGGCTCGATAAAGAAGAATATGAGGAAGACAGCCTTCCTGAGCAGCTAAAGATGTTGGTGCCTTTTGGGTTGTCTATTCGGTTTTGTAAAAATTTACGTTCATATAAGAAATTAATTCCAACATTAAAGTGCTTTCCTGATAGAGATATAGCTACTTTTGATGATGATATTATTTACCCAAACGATCATTTAGAGCGACTGGTAAATACGTCAAGACGCTACCCAAAATCTGTTGTATGTCATTTAGCACATTGCGTGACAACAGATAGAAATAGTCAACCGAAGCCATACGAGAAGTGGCGCTATCATATTGAATCAATACAAGTTGATGAACAATCAAATGATAATGTAGTGCCTATTGGTCTTGGTGGCGTTTTATATCCAAGGGGAAGCCTAGCTGAAGAGGTAATCGACGATGAACTTTTCCTTGAGGCATGTCCCAACGCTGACGATCTTTGGTTTAAATGTATGGCACTTAAAAATAAGACCAGCACAGTTATTGTACCAGATACATTGTCTTACCGAGAATATATTCAAATACCCGGTACCCAAGAAAAAACGTTGTGGCAATCGAACATCAGGAACAATAATCAGCAGCTTAGTAATATACTGAGATTGTTTCCAGAGATAAGATTTAAGTAGCTCTGTAAGAAGTTTATATGCTAGCGCTAAAAAAGAAGTTTTTGTTTGTTCATATCCCAAAGGTGGCAGGGCAAAGCATTGAAAAGACGCTTATGGCGATATTTGATGATTTACCTGAAAGAAACGAGCTGTTATTAAAGCCGAATCTAAACCCTCTTAAAGGACCTCCTCGGCTTGCTCATTTAACTGCCCAAGAGTACATACGTTGTGGTTATATAGACCAAGCAAGTTTCGATAATATCTATAAATTTGCATTTGTGCGAAACCCTTGGGAAAGGTTAGTTTCAGAATTCAATTATCGTAAAAGTCTAGGGTTGGAAAAGTATCAATGTTCTTTTCGACGTTTTGTAATGGATGGTTTTCCCACAAAGTTTGACGATGATTATGTAAATGCTCGCGATTTATTCCGACATGTTATTCCCCAGTCTAGTTTTCTATTTGATAAAGATGGGGAGCTACTTGTAGATTTTATTGGAAGGTTTGAGCGACTGCAGGCTGATTTTTCTATTGTTTGTAAGAAACTGGGTGTTGAAGAAACAGAGCTGATGCGAGAAAACATTACAAAGCTTCAAAAGAGTAACTCCTTTTTTGCTTGGCTAGCTAACCGTTTTATCAAAGATACAAGTAAGGATATAAAACAGCACTACAGTCAGTACTATGATAATGAGACTGAGCAGAAAGTTGCGGAATTGTATCGTCAGGATATTGTTAACTTTGGATATACTTTTGAAGCTCAGAATTAGCGTTCCAATAAAATAAAGAGTGGTGCAATATAGTTTGAACAGTTTATTTTCTAAAATTAAACGTTTCTATTACTGGAACTATACGCGTTACGCGTCTGAGTCAAACGTTTTGATTTATCAGATGGGAAAAGTGGGCTCTACCTCGCTAGAAAAAGCTATAGAAGAGAGTCTCCATTTTCATACACTTTATGTTGATAATTATCCGTGCAAAACGAGGTTGAAGGGTTTGTATGGAGTCGGTTTAAAAGGAGAATTTAAAAAGCTTTCAATGAGGCTTGGATATTTTCTCAGACGCCGAGCAATTAAATCTAGACGGCACATTAAAGTTATTACTTTGGTAAGGGCTCCATTAGAAAGAAACATATCTATGTTTTTTCAAGATATTGATGCTTACCTATTTTCTGCCTACTCTAGAATTGATGGATCAGAACCTCTTTCAACAAGAGAACATTCTACTAGCGTTTTGGCAGACATATTCAACGCCAGATTCGAGCATAGTTACCCACTTAATTGGTTCGACAGAGAGTTTAAACGATTCTTTGGAATTAATGTCTATGATTACACTTTTGATAAAGAAAAAGGTGTTGGTGTGTGGAACAGGGAGAACGTATCTATTATTTGTTTTGAGTTATCAAAATTACACGAAAATAAAGCATTGCTTGAGAGTTTTCTCGGCAAACAGGTTAACTTAGAACGTTCTAATGATGGCGATAATAAGTGGTACAGTGAGGCATATAAAACCTTTAAGAGTAACTATCTACCTTCGAACGACATTAAAGAGTTGATGGCATCGAGTAAATTTTCAAAATATTTTTATTAATTAGCAATGTGTAGTAAATAATCAAATGAATGAACAAGCAAATAAGCCCTCACCTGATTTTGTAATATGTGGTGCGATGAAATGTGGCACAACAAGCCTCCATCATATGCTTGATTCCCATCCAAATGTTTTGATACCAGCAAAAGAAGTTCACTACTACAACGAGTGCGATATTGTTCAACACCCTGATTTTTCAACTTTTCATGATGGTGTTTGGAGAGGGAGGCGCTCTTTAGCCAATAACAGCACACTAGATAAAGTAGTTGAAGGTAACCTCTATGGCGAAGATTCTACTACTTATTTAGCATCAGAGGTTGCAATAAGAAGCCTCTCCAAGCTATCTAAAAAACCAAAGCTCATTGTCATGTTGCGACAACCTAGTAAACGGGCATATTCGCAGTATTGGCATTTGGTGAACTCGGGGCGGGTCAGCCAATCTTTTGAGAAAGTGATTATGAATAACCCGTTGTTGCTATTAGATAGAAGCATGTATAAACGACAGTTGGATGTCATTTATAAATACTTTGAACCAAGCGAGGTATTAATCGTTGTTTTTGAAAACTTTGTCGTCAAGCCAGAAGAAGAGCTTGATAGAGTAGCTAAATTTTTAAATATTGATGTAAGTCTTTTTCCTGCAAATATAATTCGAACACATTCAAATGCTAGCTCCAGGTATTTATCAACATCATTATTGTTTATTAAAAATAAGCTTCTAAGAGAACATGCATTTATCAAGTACCAAGATAAATCACTGTTACCGAAAAAATATAAATATTTGCGTTACTACAATGCACTAATCGAGCGACTGCATAATCTCGTCAACCCACGGGTAAATAGCTCTTTGCCACCGATGAAAAATAATACTAAAAAATATTTAGATGATTATTTTAAAAAAGAGTTTGAGGGAATTAACTCTGTTTTGGATATCGACGTGACATCTATTTGGTTTAAATAGTTGATGTACAAACGCGGAATTTTCTTACTCTTATTAAAGTGTATCATCCTTGCTATTACTGTCAGTTTCAACTTCTTGGCAGCTAAGTTCTTAGGGTTGGAGCAATACGGCCTATTCGCAATAGCTTCTTCCATTCTTTTGTTTAGTGTTACTTTGAGCAAGTTTGGTTTAGAACAAGTAGTGACCCGCTTTTTTGCTGTGAACAATGTTTCTTCAGATGCTTACACCGGGAACTTTTTATTTTTGTTGTTATCTAGTTCTATCGTAGCTTTTTTTATCTATTTTTGTGGATCTGGCTTACTTCTTAAATTTAATGAACAACATGAGCTAGTTGGCCTTTTCAGCTTCATTGCGGTGCTAAATGTTCTTCAAACAATACAGGCATATAATGCGGCAGTTTTAAAAGGGTTGTCAGAAGCAGTCCTTTACACATTACTGAATGGTTTTTTCTCCTTTGGGGTCGCACTATTGATTACTCTGATTGTAAAACCAAGCACAGCAAATGAATTGCTAATCATCTTAGTTTGCTCGACTGTAATCTCTTGTTTATTAAGCTTTTTGGCTATTAAAGCTCGAACGAAGTATAGGTTGGTTGTATTTAAAGGTACCATGCCTCACATCCGCACGGTGATCGGTCCAGGGTTTAATATGTTGCTCGTATCCTTAGGAGCAATTATTACTCAGCAATCCAGTACACTGTTATTGGGTGCACATGTTTCTTTAGAGCAAGTGGCTGTATTTGCACTGGCGTTAAAGGTGTCATTTATCATGAGTTACCCTTTAGTGGTTTCGAACACCATCAATAGCGCTAGTTTTGCCAGGCTATACAAAGAAAAGGATATTCTGGCACTAAAGTTACTGATGAATGATGTAAGAAAAATACTCTCTTTTATTGCTATATTTGGCTTAGCTTTGGCAATTTTGTGTGGTGAAGGTATTTTAAAGTTTTTAGGGCAAGAGTTTATGCCAATGTATGAGCTACTTCTGATATTGATGTTTGGGCAATGTATAAATTTGGCAACAGGCTCTTCTGTAAATCTATTGATTATGGCCGGGTTTGAAAGAATACATAGAAGGAATGTATTAATTCTGACAACTTTAAATGTACTTACGCTAATTATTTTTATTCCAATTTATGGAGTTTTGGCTGCTGCAATAATAACGTCTACTTTTATTGCAATTAAAAACATAGTCTCTGCTTTTTATGTAAATAAGCTGGTACTAAAACTTTAGGTATCACCAATCAAATGAGCGCCCAAGGAGTTTGAATAGCTTTTCATTGTGTGGCTCATAATACTGCTCAAGCCATTTTATTAACTCTAAAGGGGCCTTGGGCCGACTTTGTGCTACGTTAACGGGTTTATAGTCGGTTTTCTTTTGACTTTGCTCGATATCTAAAAAGGCTATTGTTTCTTTTACTACTTTTTCAGGAAAAGAGAACAACTCTTCACTGCAGATTATTTTGATTTGCTCGTTTGGGAAGTGATTCATGTAGCGCGTGATTTGATCTAAATACAACCCTCTCATGCAGTAACTTTTGGTTCGAAAGTCGGGGTGAGAAAAGTGTTTCTTATCAAGGATGCTTGATAACCTGTCACGTTCCCCTTTGATTGCATCCTCTATTTTTAATGTTTCAAATCCATGTTTTTTTGTGTGGAAGTAGTGTGAAATTGCTCGCTCTACAGGGTTTCTTAGTAGGATTATTATTTTACTGGCAGGGTTAAAAGCGCTGATTCGTTGTGGAACTAACGGATGAAACAAGTACATTGGAGTTGAATCTAGGCAAATCAAATCGCTTGACCTAAGAGGGCAAATAGGGAAGTGCGAGCGGTACCAATTTGTACTCTTTGAGAAATTATCTACTTCTGGTCTCAGCCCTCCGCTGAAATAGTGTAGTTCCTTTTTTGTTGCTCCGATAACCTTCGGATGTTGGCATAAATATGAATGCAAACTAGATGTTCCAGCCTTTTGGGCCCCAACGATGAATGTATTGGGGAGTGGTCTGAAAAATGGTGTAGCAGATTTCCAGAGATATTTCAGTGGAGTGCTTATTATAGAATGAACTTTAGACATCGTGATTTAGCGAAGATTTTTTGACTATTATAACGTTTTCAGAGTTAACTGTTTGTTTAATTTTTCTTTTTAACAATTCATTTCTGATATATAAATCTTCTGGCTTAGGAGCTGCGTTTATGCGTGAAAAATAGAGTTTAAGGTAAATGTTAACCCAACTTAGTAATTTCTTTTGTTTTCTTGAACTGCCGAGCTGATATAATCGCCATCCTCTAGAATTTAATGAGTATATTGATAGACATGGTAGAAGTTAGAGAAAAAGACGAGATATCTCTCACGGATGTGTGGAGAGAAATATGGAAGAAAAAGATTTTTGTAATTATCGTTGGTATCTCATTTACTGCTTTGGCTATCGCTCTTGCAATTAGCCTACCGAATAAATATACCGCCAAGGTATTATTAGTTCCTATAAAAGAGGAGCAGGATGGTTTAGCCTCTTTAGCAAAAAGTTTCGGCGGGCTCGCAGGTATGGCTGGTTTAAAGCTAGGCCGAAATAGAGGGCCAGATAAAACAGATATTGCTCTAGAGGTACTGAAGTCTCAAACCTTTATCGAAGCTTTTATTAAAAAGCACAACTTAGCTGTTCCTTTAATGGCTGCTAAAAATAGTGATCCTGTTACATATGAGCTTGAATTCAACGAAAAAGTGTACGATGTAAAAGCAAGCAAATGGATTCGAGAAGTTAAAGCGCCGAAAACCCCTGAGCCCTCAGCTGAGGAGTTATCTGAGGCCTTTTTGAAAATTTTAGAAATTGAAGTAGTACCTAAAACAGGCTTTGTTCAATTGTCTGTAGAGTTCTTTTCACCTGTTTTGGCTCAGCAATGGCTCACTTTACTTGTAGAAGAGATTAACAGTGTAGTCAAGGAACAAGATAAACGTGAGGCGCTGAGTAGTTTAGATTACTTAAACGAAGTCATTCTACAAACTGATAATAGACGCATGCATGAAACGTTTTATCAACTGATAGAAGAGCAAACGAAAACGCTTATGTTGGTTGAATCTCGTCCTGAGTATGTCCTGAAAACGGTTGCCCCTGCTGTTGTTCCAGAGAAGAGAACATCGCCTAAACGAGCTTTGATTGTGGTTTTTGGCGGACTTGTTGGTGGTATTTTAGCTGTTTTATTCGTCGTTATTCGATTCATTCTGAAATAGTCGTTATATGTTGAAAATTGCAAAAATAATCCCCAAGAACTTTGTTCTTGGGTTTTTACTTTTTGCCAGTATATATGCTTTTAATTTGCCTATTGTGGGTAACTCTGCATATTGGTCGATGGCTTTGATATGGTCTTTGTTACTCATATTTGACGGTGCAGCAACTAACTTTAAACTGCTTTTAAGGCAGAAGTTCTTTTATTTTCCAATATTGGTGCTAACCGCTGCGCTTGTTTCTTCAATCATTTTACCTATAGTGCATAATACGTCTGACTTCACTATGGTGAAGACATGGATTAACAATCTATTGGCTTATATAACCATCGGTATTTTAGTGAGTGCTTTTTTAACTAAGAAGGATGATTATGAATCAGTATTTAGAATACTGTTTATCGTTTTTATCATCCAAGTTGTTATCGTTTGGCTAATGTTGGCTGTAGCCCCTTTAAGGGATGCTATTCAATCAATCACCAAATCCGCTGCTGCAATGGCTAGAATGGAAACCTATGGTGGTGCTAGAGGGTTAGGTTTTACGAGCTTCGTCGCATTTGGCTTTTCTGTTTTAATGGGCTTATTGGCGCTTTTGATGCATTATTACTTTGCGGTATACAAAGCTCAGAAACACCTGCCTTGGAAAGTCATTTTATTTTATATGGCATTTATTGCTGGTATTTCGGCAGGGAGAACCTCTTTTGCTGGTTTAGCAATGGGCTTCTATTTTTACTGGATTTTATTAAATCGAAAGCAACTTTTTGCGGGTGTTGGTAAGTCAATTATTTACTCACTTATCTTAGTGTCGCCTGTCATTATTTATATAATGTCTAATCCTGCATTAGCTGATATTGTCGATCAGTATTACAGGTATGCGTTCCAATTTATATATAAATACTTCTATGACGGTTATGTAGGGAAGTCCTCACTAGACGCACTAGAAAGTATGTATTTTCCGTTAACTAATGAGCAAATTTTCTGGGGTGATGGCAGGTATACCTCGAGTGTCGGTAATTATTATATGCAAACAGACGCTGGCTATATGCGGTTTATTTTAATGTTAGGCCTAGTACCTAATATTATCATTTATGCGGGCTTCTGTTGGATATTACTTTCATACTACATTGTTAACAAAGAGCATGTACCTGCAATTGGTGGGTTGATTTTATTAATAGGTACGCTGAGTTTTGTATACCATTATAAAGGCGAGCTGATTATGTATAACGTTTCCTACATGAAAATTATTTACTTCTTATTTATTTCGATATCTTTGATAACGATAAAGAAAAAAATGAAGGGGTTGGCTAAAACCCATTAAATTTTCTCTGATTCATTTAACTTGAAGAATGCTCTGATAGCATAGTGAGAAAAAACAAATGAAGCGTTTACAAAGTTCAGGCCTTCTATATGACGATATACTTCCCAAATTTTCAGCGCTTTTTTATATTTGTTTCGTGACAATGAATTAGACACAATTCGATATTGACTCAACACTTCAGGAAATATAGTGGCGACAGAGCTTTGTTTTAATAACTTTAACCACAATGCATAATCTTGCCCAGCCCTTATTAAGGGCATAGAGACATCTTCAAAATGACTTTTGTCTACAATGACTGTACAGCAGCCCATAGTCGCCTTTTTCTTGAGCATGTCCTGATGACTAAATGAACCTTTTAGGTTTGCGTCCACTAGTGTGTTTAGGCTTTTTCCTTGCTCATCGATTAATTCATATGGAGTAAAGGAGAGGGTAGCGTTTTTCTTTTCCATAAATGCTAAGTGCTTTTCAAGCTTTTCAGGCATCCATAAATCATCACTGTCTAAAAATGCTAAATATTTTCCTTTGGCTCTAGCAATTGAACTATTCCTGCTAACAGCAGCACCCGAGTTTTGACTGTTTTGCGTTACCTTGACGCGCGAGTCGCGATTGCTAATTTCTTCAAGTAAGTTCATTGTATCGTCGGTCGAGCCGTCATCAGTGACTAACCATTCCCATTCTTGATGAGTTTGATTTCTAATGCTCTGGTAGGTGGCGTTTATAAATTCAGATGAGTTATAAGAGGGCGTGATAATAGAAACTAACAATTGAAAACCTTAACAATATTTTTTATATCCAGAGAAGAAGCCTTTAACCATCGAGAGTATCATTGACGGCTGTTCACGTTTTAAAATGTATTTTACGCTCCAAAATACAAGTAGTGGTAGGGCTAACGCTCCTAGTCGAGACGCTGTTGCCCCCCTGATTTCGAAAATACCTTTTGAACTTAACAGTCTACCTTCAAATAGACAGGTGTGCCTTATAAGTACTTCGTCAACAAATTCGAATTTCGCACCGTTTTCCCATGCATCGATTAGGAAGTTGTTTTCTTCATTAGCAGGGTATTGAGTACCTAGCCCTATATTTTCATTAAACCTAAGATGGTTATCTTGAATGAACTTAGTCTTAGCAATTATCTCTATAGAGCTAACTTGTAGCATATTCAGCTTTGAGGGAGTTTGAACGTTTTTGTATACCTTAAAGGTTTTTGTATGATCTTCTAAACACCCTATTTGCAATCGGTAAAAGTCATTATTACCCTTTGAAACTAACTGAATAATACGATTAATGTGGTGGTCATCGAACTGAATATCATCATCTAAAAACCATGTGAAACGACCTTTACAATGGTTAATGGCTTCATTCCTACTTTTACTCAACCCAGTGGTTTTAGTTTTAAGGACTTTTACAGGAACGCTATCAGCTGAGTAATAAAGATCTTGCAATGTGGAAGGTGCTTTTTGAACAACAATAATTACTTCGGTTTTGTCCCCTAACTTTATTGTTGAAAGGTACTCTAGTAACGTAAATACTCTTTCGCCCATAGAGGAAAAGGCGAGCGTTAATATAGGCTTTGTTTCGTTCATTTAATTTCGAATAGCCTTTTTTCTAGAAGTTACTAATGCAATGAGGGAACGTTTTAGTAGCGAGTTACGTGAGAAATTCCCTTTCCATAAATTCGACCAATTCAATCGTAAGCATGCCAAAACGAATTGGGGGTACGTTGCTTTGTTGTTGTTGTACGAATACAAATAGGTAGCAACTTCATTTCTTAACTGGTTTGATTCAATAGGTAAGTGTTCACTGACGCATTTGGCGGCATTGGCTATCTGAAAGTCTAAATTCTTACCTGAAATACTGTTTTCTAACACACGATAGTTTAAAAGCACTTCGTTTATATTTTCAATTTTCGATTGTTTTGATAGTTTCAACCAAAGAGCAAAATCTTCAATGGTTTTATTCTCTGGTTGATATACAAAAGCATCTCCAAGAAGTCGCTTGTTTATCATGACAGATGGGTGAGCGATAGGATTACCAAAACAAAAGCTCGATAAAATATCTGCAGAGTTTGTAAAAATATTACGTTTACCTTCTATGTTTCCTTGAGCATCTATATACCTGTATCCCGTACCAACCACACCTACGTCAGGGTTTGTTTGCAAGTGAGAGACCTGTTTTTCAATTCTCGTTGGCAAGGCAACGTCATCTGCATCCATTCTCGCTATGAAAATGCCGGTTGATTTGGCTATCAATTCATTGAGTGTTGCAATTAACCCTTTGTTTTCTCGCGAGAGGTATTTAATTCTATTGTCGGCAAGTAACGACTGGATAATTGTATTTGAGTTGTCCGTAGAACCATCATTAATAATGATGAGTTCAATATTGCTATACGTCTGATTGAGAATGCTCGTAATCGCCTCGTGAATGTAGTCTTCGGCATTGTATACAGGTAGTATGACAGACACCAAAGGAGCATTTTTAATATCAATTTCTAGTGTGCCAGAGCCTTGCGAACCACTGAATAATTGATTCAACAGGGATTTGTAATTTCCTTTGTTGATCAGTCGCATTGCATCACTTATACCCAACTTTTGGTTATATACAATTTTCCTGAGCAATTCCATCGACTCTAAGTGGTGCTCTGTCATGAGTTCCTTATGTTTTTTAAGAAAAATTTGGTAGCCATTTTGTCTATTACTGTTATTTGCTGAAATGCGATTATTGGCATGCGATGTATCAAATACATAAAGTGGGACATCTACCTTGAGGCCGTTGCCAAATCTTGCCATTAATCTAACCCACATGTCATAGTCTTGGAAGGCGGGCAAAGAGGTGTCAAAACCTCCAACTGCGAGAAATTTTTCTTTCGTGGTTAATATTTGATTACCAACGCGGTTGTAATGTAGTTGCTTTTCTAAACCGATTAAGCCGACACTATCTTTTACAGCACGAGTTCCATGTAATGTCTTTCGGAAATAAGTGGAACAGACAAAAGCTAGATCGTCGCTATAATTTTTATAGAGTATTTCAAGTCGTTCAGGTAAAAAATAGTCGTCATCGTCTAATCCTGTTATATATTTGCCCTTTGCTGCCTGAATAGCTCTATTTCTGGAAAAACATGCGCCTTTACTTTCTTCGTTGATAAAAAAGCTAAAGTTACTGTGCTTCGCTTTGTAGTCGCTTAGTATAGACGCCGTATTATCTGAAGAACCATCATCGCAAACGATTATTTCGATGTTTGACCAGGTTTGTGCAAGTACAGAGTTGATCGCTCTTTTGAGCAGAATACACCTGTTCTTTGTTGTTATATAAACTGTGATTAAGGGTTGTTGGCTCATTAACATTCCTAGACGATATAAGGGCTATCACCAGTCCAAACTTTCATGTAACGAGAAGTCTTGCCGTAGATATTGTCTTGAGGAGAGTGCTCGATTGTCATTAAACAAGCCAGAATATGGCCATGTAGTCTATCCGTCGCAATGAAATTTGAAGAGCCATATAACGATATCGCCTTACCAACCAAATGGTTCGCGTAAAGTTCAAAGAGCTTCATTAAAGGCTTGTTTAGGTACTTATCAATCTTTAGTTTATGGGCTAATTTTAAGAGGCGAGCATATAGATTAATAACTTTTGTGCCTTTTCCTACAAGTGCAGGCCAATCAGTAACAAGGTCAAATTCTGTATTATCGAGTGAAAATGATTCAGAGATTTCACCATCGGTTCTTACTATTGCCAAACGCTTAGTGCCGCTTTGAGTACTGTCAAAGTTGTTAGACTGCCATAGATGATGAGCCATATCAGGTAGCAAATACGTGTTGTTGGTCATGCTATCGGCTACTGACAGAGACTCTTTGTCACGAATACAGATATGTAAATCGTTGTGCTTTTTAAAAATGTTAGTGCAGCGCTCTAAGTTCTTTTGTTCGTTAAAATGGATACTTTGTGGAAGTATAATAATCGTATTGTTCGGAAATCTTTCTGTTATTGTTTCCCTTAGGTTCTGCGGTCCGAAATATATATCACCTAAATTTCCACCACCATGAAAGACAATAACATCTCCTTTTCTTATGTTAGATTCTACAAAATTATAATATGCAGACTTTGACACTACATTAATGTTGTTTTTGTTAAAAAATTCTAGTGTGCCGAACATAATGAGCAAGTCACCAATGTTATTGTGCACTGGCATGTCAACATAATGCACTCGCTTATTCAGGATTAGTGGCAAGATGACATCGTGTGATGAACAAAGCTTATCCATGATTATATGATGGTTATGTTTTTTTACTTGATTAACGGACAACGTTTTTTACCTTAGAGTTTAGGTGACTAAGTAATTCTTTAAATTCAGAGGAGCGGGGGATTATATCAACTTCAGAGAAGCTAAGTCGATATAACCATGCTGTTAATATGAGTCTAACAATGGCACTAATCAACATTAGGTATGCCATTGTAATAGCGATGTCGTATCCGGAAGGAACAAAGAAAATAAGGCCTATCGGTAGAACAGAGATTATCTGTCTTAAAAGTACAATTCCTGGCTTACCTTCACTATTAAAACGCTGTGCTAGGATCCAGCCCATTCCCGAAAGAAATGCTTCAAACACTAAAATGCTAAACAGTAGTGCTGCGGGCTGAAAATCTTCTCCAAAAACTAATGGTACCCAGAAAAAAGCGCTCAATGACAATGCAGCCGTTGGGAGCAAAAATATGGGGAATGCAAGCCTAAATGAGCGGGTAAATGGATCTACTTTTTCACTTGCTTCCCCTGCAAATTGTGAAAATAAAACGGTAGATATCGCGTTTATCCCTGTCCCAATAACTCTAGACGTCGCAAAGGCTACACTATAGTTACCAAACATCGCGGCGGGGATTAAAGAAATGAGCAGCAATTTGTCAATATTATTGACTAATATGCCTAACGCTGCTGTGCCATGATATTTTGCTGAAAATGCACAGTATCGCTTTAGCGTTAATGTTGGGGTTGTCCATTTATATCGTTTGATAAAATAGACTAACATGACAAATGCACATAAAGAGGCGCTAAATCCATATGAAAAAAGTGCGACTTGTAAATTAATATTCTCACTGAATACTGCGAGTAGCACACCTATCAATATAACGAGCGGATATACAAGTTTCACTATGTTGAACTTTTTCAAATCTTTTTCGATTTGCAAAATGTTTGATAGGAAAAAGAATAATGAATAAACAACGCTAAAGCAGATTAGTGGAAGGATTACAGCACTAAGCTCGATAAACGTATGTATAACGGCGCCCGTAATAGCAGTTAACGTAACTACGATAAATAAAGAAAAATTAAAAAAAGGAAGCGCTTTGTTTTTTGATAACTTTCTAGAGAAATAAATAGAAGATTGGTGAAAGCCGCACTGACTTAATCCCGCAGATACCGTTGCAATCAATAACCAAGAGGCAAGAATGCCTCGACCATCAGCACCCAAATACCTTGCAGTAAGCACACTTGTTAAAAAGCTGATGCAAAATATACCTATGGTAGACCCTAAGGTTTGAACTATGCGCCTAAACATTAATAATTATTTAAGCTTTTTTTCAATCATACGGAACATGATTGGTCTAAAAGCGAAACCATAGCCAATCAAACTTATTAATAGGGTTACGCTTAGGTTTCCCCAATCTTGTCTTGCTAAATAGATAAAAGGAGGTACTAGCAAAAACAGCTTTAATATATTAAGCAACAGCTTTTCTGGTACTGTTAATTTTTGTTGGGCAGTATGAATTTTTTCATTTCTTTCTTGGATTGAGCACTCATTTAATGCGGGAATGTCTTTAGATGAAAAGTAGAGCTTCATAGCGAGAAATTAAAAAATTGAAAATCAGCGTCGATTCTACCGTAATCAGCATCAAAAATGTATTAGATTACGCATTGGCGTCTAACTGAAATAAACAAGTACCTAAAATCGGTAATATTTGTTAGAATCGCGGCAATTTTTTACGCTAGGTAGATTTTCATGAACGTAATTGAAGGTAATTTTGAAGCGAAAGGCAAAAAGTTTGCAATCGTTGTTTCTCGTTTTAACGACTTTGTCGTGAGCTCTCTATTAGACGGAGCGGTTGATGCTCTTAAACGCCATGGTAGCGTGAACGATGCAGATATTACAGTTGTTAAAGTACCTGGCGCATATGAACTTCCATTAGTGGCACAAAAAGTCGCTGAAAAAAATGAATTCGATGCCATTATTGCATTAGGCGCTGTTATTCGTGGTGGCACACCACACTTTGACTTTGTTGCCGGTGAGTGTAACAAAGGTCTTGCACAAGTTGCGTTAAACGCATCTATTCCTGTGGCATTTGGTGTGATTACAACTGACTCTATCGAGCAAGCAATTGAGCGCGCAGGTACAAAAATGGGTAACAAGGGCGCTGAAGCCGCTCTTGGTGCATTAGAAATGGTTAACGTTATGTCTCAACTGTAAGTTAAGGGTAGATTAGTGAAACCTTCTCCACGCAGAAAAGCCAGAGAACTTGCGGTCCAAGCAGTTTATTCTTGGCAAATTAGTGATAACGAAATAGCTGATGTTGAAGCGCATTTTTTAACAGAGAATGCGAAACGCCGTTTTGATATTGAATACTTCCAGCAGTTGTTTCGTGGCGTAACCGCAAAGTTATCAAAGCTTGATGACATGATATCTCCGCATGTAGAGCGTCCGCTTGATGATATTGATCATGTTGAAAAGGCGATTCTTCGTACAGCTGTATACGAGTTAAGCGACTGTGGCGATGTGCCATATCGCGTTATCATCAACGAAGCGATTGAATTAGCCAAAGCATTCGCTGCCGATGATAGTCATAAATTCGTAAACGGCGTACTTGATAAATTAGTTAAAGACTTACGTCCTAACGAATAGCCTGAAGAAACCTCTTCAATCAAATCATGAAAGAATTCGACTTGATAAAACGTTTTTTCGCTGAGCAATCTGTTCAGCGAAAGGATGTATTGCTTGGTATAGGTGATGATTGTGCGGTTATCGTCCCGGATGAGCGTCACCATATTGCCATCACAACAGATACGTTAGTTGCTGGTGTGCATTTTTATGAAAATGCAGATCCCAGAGCAATAGGGCACAAAGCGTTAGCCGTTAACCTTTCTGACTTGGCAGCTATGGGCGCCGAACCAGCTTGGATGTCTCTTGCTATAACGCTGCCGAAAGTCGATGAAGTCTGGCTTGAACAATTTTCGGCAGGCGTTTTCGAGCTGGCTGAATATTTTAATATTCAACTTATTGGTGGCGATACTACACAAGGTCCGCTTAGTATAACCATTACTGCACAAGGTCTAACGTCTCTTGATAAAAAGCTATCTCGTAATGGTGCAAAAGCAGGTGACTGGATTTATGTGACGGGTGAAGTAGGTGATGCAGCACTTGGCCTTAAACACTTACAAGGGCAAATAGAGTTAGCCAGTGTTCACCGTGACGATGTGCTGAATAAGCTGCATTATCCAAAACCACGTGTGCTGGCAGGTCAACTTATTCGTGAATTTGGCTCAGCAGCTATTGATATTTCAGACGGCATCATTTCAGATTTAGGCCATATATGTTCAGCCTCCGGTGTTGGTGCAAATATCGTATTAGATGACTTACCATTATCAACAGCTATGCTAGACACTTTGCCACAACAAGAAGCTGTTAAGTTGGCGCTTACAGGTGGCGAAGACTACGAATTACTGTTTACAGTGTCTGAAACCAATAAAGTAGGTTTAGAGACAGCGTTGGTAAATGCTGGCATCAAGCATACCTGTATTGGCCAGTTGAATGGAAACGACAAAATTACCACCACACTTAACAGTGAACCTATTCAAATAGACTCGAAGGGATACGAGCACTTCTCAAATGAGTAATAAAAACGCTAGGGAACTCTTCTCTTTAAAAGATCCAATACAATTTTTAGCTCTTGGCTTCGGTAGTGGATTAGCACCCAAAGCGCCAGGTACATTTGGTACCCTTGCAGCAATTCCGTTGTATTTAGTGCTGATGCAATTTAGCACAACCGTCTATGTGGTAGCGACTTTGTTAGCTTGTGTGGTTGGTGTTTATATCTGCGGAAAAGCCGCCGATGACGTCGGGGTGCATGATCACCCTGCCATAGTTTGGGATGAAATCGCAGGTTTCCTCGTCACAATGGCATTTGTCCCATTGACCACCTTAAATATTTTGTTAGGCTTTATCCTTTTCCGTATATTTGATATCTGGAAACCTTGGCCCATCTCGATTGCTGATAAGAAAGTGCATGGTGGGTTGGGGATAATGTTGGACGATGTTTTAGCTGGTGTTTTGGCGTTGGGGTTTATGCTCATAATTGCTTAATATTAGAGTCTTTATAAACGTAAACATAAAAAAACGAGCATTTAGCTCGTTTTTTTATATCTATTTAACCCATGAGTTGCTAATGCAAAACACGAGCTCTAATTGTGCCATCAATAAGCTTTAACTCTTTTAGTGCGTCGTCACTATTTTCAGTTTCAACATCAATAACCACGTAGCCTATTTTGTCATCAGTTTGAAGGTACTGTGCTGCAATGTTTACGTTTAGCTTCGCAAAAGCATTGTTAATAGCAGTAAGCACACCAGGTTGGTTGTGGTGTATGTGCAGCAGTCGTGAAGTGCCTACGTGTTCAGGCAGTGACACTTCAGGGAAGTTAACAGCTGATAGCGTAGAGCCATTGTCAGAGTATTTTGCTAATTTGCTAGCCACTTCTAATCCAATATTCTCTTGTGCTTCTTGCGTACTGCCACCGATATGTGGAGTCAAAATACAGTTGTCAAACTCGCGAAGTGGTGAGACAAACTCTTCGTCATTGCTCTTTGGCTCTACAGGGAAAACATCGATAGCGGCACCACCAACTTTTTTGTCGGCCAACGCCTCTGCAAGTGCGTCAATATCAACAACTGTACCGCGAGATGCATTAATAAAAATAGCGCCTTGTTTCATTACTTCGAATTCTGCTGCGCCAATCATGTTTTGTGTTTGAGCAGTTTCAGGTACATGAAGACTGATAACATCAGCTTCTTTTAAAAGTGCGGTAAGGGATGGCGCTTGGCTGGCGTTACCTAGTGGAAGTTTTGTTTCAATATCATAGAAACGAACGCGCATACCGATGGTCTCGGCCATAATGCCCAATTGTGTACCGATGTGGCCGTAACCAATGATGCCTAGCGTTTTACCGCGCGCTTCGACTGAACCAGCAGCAGACTTATTCCATTCGCCGCGATGTGCTTGAGCATTCTTTTGTGGAATGCCTCGAAGCAACAGTAAAATTTCACCTAACACAAGTTCTGCAACAGAACGGGTGTTAGAAAACGGCGCATTAAATACTGGGATCCCTCGAATTTGTGCGGCAGGCAGCTCCACTTGGTTTGTACCAATACAGAAACAACCAATGGCTACCAGTTTTTTAGCGTGTTCGAGAACGCTCTCAGTGAGTTGAGTGCGAGAACGAATACCAATGAAATGAACGTCTTTAATTTTCTCTTTTAAATCCGCTTCTGCAAGTGAAGTTTTAAGATATTCAATGTTGGTGTAGCCTTTTGCTTTTAACTCTTCAAGGGCACTTTGGTGTACACCTTCTAAAAGCAAGATTTTGATTTTATCTTTGGCTAGTGACGGTTTGTTCATGGTTTACGTTCTATATGTTAGTTTAGATGGCTAGATTTCTAAACTAACATATAGTGTTAAAACTCTAAAGCTTTATTTTTGGCAAAATTTAGCTATTTTTCGATGGTTTTTACACCAGTTGATGTGCCGAGTAG
The DNA here is from genome assembly GCF_042682785.1 of Thalassotalea euphylliae. Lineage (GTDB taxonomy): Bacteria > Pseudomonadota > Gammaproteobacteria > Enterobacterales > Alteromonadaceae > Thalassotalea_F > Thalassotalea_F euphylliae. Next base: position 858,710 of record NZ_JBHUIB010000012.1, read on the forward strand.
AAGTACGTCAGCACCTCTGTTCGCGAATAGGCCATTGGTAACAACACCAACAATAGCATTTATGCTTTTTTCCATTTCTACAGGGTTTAGAATGCTCATGTTATGGACGTCTAGGATGACATTACCATTATCGGTAACAACCCCCTCTCTATATACAGGGTCACCACCAAGCTTCACTAATTCACGTGCGACATAGCTTCTTGCCATTGGGATTACTTCAACAGGCAAAGGGAATTTACCCAATACACCTACTTGCTTTGAGTCATCCGCTATACAGATAAATTCTTTAGCAACCGCCGCTACAATTTTTTCTCTGGTAAGTGCGGCACCACCACCTTTTATCATGTGCATATGTTCTGTAATTTCATCTGCACCATCAATATACACGTCCAATTGATCAACACTATTCAAATCAAAAACTTCAATACCATATGACTTAAGTCGTTCAGTTGATTGTTCTGAGCTAGAAACGGCGCCAGTGATTTTATCTTTAACCTCGGCGAGAGCATCGATAAAATGATTAACAGTTGAACCTGTGCCAACGCCAACGATAGAGTCTGCTTTAACGTACTTTACGGCTTCTTGGCCGACTAACTTTTTTAATTCATCTTGTGTCATAGTTTGCTCGTTGAATTGAATGATTTGGATTATTTTTATAGGCGCTATTTTAGATCAGATTACGGAAATGATCTGAGATAATTTGTTGTGAAGGGGTAATTATTTCTGGTAGCGGTATATCCCAGGATTCAGTTGGTATTTCTTCTACCTGCTGACAGTCTAGAGCTAGGCCGATAGGATAGGGCTTGGCACTTGGGGTATGAGCAACCGACTTGTACCATCTTGATAAGGTTCTATCATAAAATCCACCTCCCATACCCAAGCGTTGAGCTTTCCAATCAAACGCGACAAGGGGCGTAAACACTATGTCTATAGTATTAATAGGCACTACTTTTGTTACATCTAATACTGGCTCGGCTATACCAAATTTATTCGTTTTCATTTTACTCTGCCGGTCGTAGCGCAAGAATAATAAATGCCCCTTACAAAAAGGGTGTAAAACCGGGAGAGCTACCGTTTTTTTGAGCTCCCAAGCTTTTTCGATAAGTTTTTCTGTTCTCAGTTCACCGTCATTCGTTAAGTAAATGGCGATAGCACTCGCTGCACTAAAGCGTTCGTTTGACATAATGTTTTTGACAATTCCTTTGCTGGCCGCGACGTGTTCAGAGGCGGAAAGCGCATTACGTATGCTTCGTACTGACTCTCTTATGGCTGTTCTTTCGAATGCTTTGGTCATTTTTCACCAATTTCTCACTTTTATGAATGACAAATAACAAAAAAGCTAGTGGCTTTCGCGACTAGCTTTTTTAACCTTAACTTTGTAGCTCTCTACGAGCTATGAGGTATGTTTTTCAGGCGCTCCTTCGTGAGTACCTGTTACCGCAATTTCTTTAGCAATAGCTTCGTCAATGTCGGTTGGGTGGCTGTCTTCAGCGCCATGCATCCAGTCAACTAGCTTGCCACTGATTAACCATAGAATGATACCTGCTACGAAAGCCATAATAGCAACGCCCATGAACGCTGCGAAAGGACCAACATCACCAACCATTTGACCGACCCAAGCTGCCGCGTAGTTACCAACACCAGAGAAGAAGAACCACATACCCATTAGTAGTGATGTGTATTTAAGCGGTGCTAGCTTAGTTACTAATGAAAGGCCAATTGGCGATAGACATAGTTCACCCATGGTGTGGAACATGTAGGCAAGGATTAGCCAGATAATGCTTGCTTTTGCTGTTTCGCTATCACCAATTTGGATAGCTGCCATTACCATAGAAATAAAGCCCAAGCCCAAGAAGAACATACCTAGCGCAAATTTCTTAGGAGAGTTTGGTTCTGCCTCGCCCATTTTAAGCCACATAGCAGCAAACATTGGGGCAAATAAAATAACGAATATAGGGTTTACAGACTGTAACCAAGACGCAGGAATTTCGAAGCCAAACATAACCAGATCAGTTTTCTGCTTAGCAAATAGATTCATAGAACCTGCCGCTTGTTCGAAACCTAACCAGAAAATAATCGTGAAGAAAGACATAATTAATACAACTTTCACACGATCACGTTCTTCAGAGGTTAAAGGTGCATTAGATGCTTGTTGATTGCCTTTTGTCTTTTTCGCTGCCGGTTCAACACCAACATCACCTAAAAACTTTTTAGACATAGACATCTGTAAGATTACACCTAATAACATACCAATGCCTGCTACCAAGAAACCGTATTGGTAGTTAACTTTTTCACCGATAGTACCAACAACGAAATAACCCAAGATTGAGCCTAAATTGATACCCATGTAGAAAATGGTAAATGCAGCGTCACGGCGCTTGTCACCTTCTTCGTATAAATCGCCTACCATGGTAGAAATATTTGGCTTGAAGAAGCCGTTACCCATAATAAGCAAGAATAGACCAAGGTATAAAAACTCGACTTCTAACCCTGGGATCATTGCGTGCGGTGTGCCTAGAGAGAACTGGCCTAATGCCATCAACACGCCACCAACGATAATTGCTTTGCGTTGGCCCCAGTGGTTATCGGCAATCCAGCCACCTAACACTGGCGTTACATAAACCCAAAACGCGTAAAAACCTAAGATGCCTAACGCATTTTTGTTTAATTCTTTTGTTAACTGTTGCTGAGCATCAGCTGCACTCGGATCAATACCAAAGTACGCCATATCCCAACCGAAACTGCTGGCAAATGCCACTAAATAAAGTACGAAGATACCGCGCATACCGTAGTAGCTCATGCGCTCCCACATCTCAGTACCAAATAAGAGGAAGAGTCCTTTCGGGTGACCTAAAAAAGTCCCCGTATTAGGGTTATTCATATAATTATCCTTTCCAATAATGCATCATTATTTTCAAATACAGCCCGTGTTATACATGCGAGGGGGGCGAAAGGCAAGGGGCGAGAGGTCGGGGCACTGAAATATAAGATGAAATATTTATGCAATAATTTCACTTTTGCTGTCATTTTGAACAATTCTTTTGCTTTTTAATTTTAGTTAAATATTTTTCATCTACATTGCTAAGTGGCCACTATAAAGACAGAGCCAGTTTGGGTATGATAGCTACATCTATATGGATTTACGTTTTTTGAGTTTTTAAGGTAATGAAAGTTACAGTTTTTGGAATTGGCTATGTAGGCTTGGTTCAAGCCGCTATTTTAGCATCCGTAGGTCACGACGTGGTTTGTGTTGATGTTGACCAAAACAAAGTGGATAACCTAAAAAAGGGAATTATCCCTATATACGAACCAGGGTTAACACCGATTGTTGAGCAGACTTTCAAAGATGGGTTGCTTAATTTTACCACCAATGCAAAAGAAGGTGTTGAGCACGGCGCTATTCAATTTATTGCTGTCGGTACGCCGCCAGATGAAGATGGCTCCGCCGATTTGAAATACGTGCTTGCGGTTGCGAAAACAATAGCAACATACATGGAGTCGCCCAAAATCATCGTTGATAAGTCGACAGTACCTGTTGGTACCGCAGATAAGGTCTCAGCGCAAATTTTAGAAGTGCTGAACGAGCGTAATAAAACTATCGATTATGATGTCGTATCAAACCCAGAGTTTTTAAAAGAAGGTGCGGCAGTTAATGACTGCATGAAGCCTGATCGAATCGTGGTAGGTACAGACAATGAGGGTTCGCGTTCTGCTATGCGAGAACTCTATGCACCCTTTAACCGTAATCATGACCGAATGATTTTTATGGATGTACGTTCTGCAGAGTTAACCAAATATGCCGCCAATTGTATGCTTGCAACCAAAATTTCGTTTATGAATGAAATTTCAAACTTGGCAGAGTTGTTGGGTGCTGACATAGAAGCTGTGCGACATGGCATAGGCTCGGACTCGCGTATTGGTTATCAGTTTATCTACCCTGGTTGTGGCTATGGCGGGTCTTGTTTCCCTAAAGACGTGCAAGCGTTAGTAAAAACTGCGCATGGGATTGACTACAAACCTGAGCTTCTAGAGGCTGTTGAAGGCGTTAATTATCGTCAAAAACAAAAATTGTTCGGCAACTTGAATAACCATTTTAAAGGTGATTTAAAAGGAAAAACTTTCGCTGTTTGGGGACTATCATTTAAGCCACAAACCGATGATATGCGTGAAGCATCGAGCAGAGTTTTAATGGAGTCGCTTTGGGCTGCTGGCGCTAATGTACAAGCGTTCGACCCAGAGGCTATGGAAGAGTGTCAGCGTATATATGGTAATAGAGATGATTTGACACTTGTTGGTACCAAGGAACAAGCGTTGCAGGGTGCTGATGCATTAATTATCTGTACCGAGTGGAGCCAATTCCGTGCACCTGATTTTGAATTAATAGCCTCTTCATTATCTCATAAGGTTATTGTTGATGGGCGTAACCTTTACGACCCGCAAAGCCTTAATAATCAAGGGTTTAGCTATTATGCTATCGGGCGTGGTGACAGCGTTAAGGTAACGAGTGCTTAGCCATTGAAATATTTAGTAACTGGTGCAGCTGGCTTTATTGGCTTTTTCGTCAGTGCTAGGCTGCTAGAACAAGGCCATGAGGTTATCGGAATTGATAACCTCAACGACTATTACGACGTTGCGCTCAAACAAGCGAGATTGAAGCAACTCGACATTCATGAAGGTTTTACGTTTTGTAAATTGGATTTATCTGACCGCTCTGGTGTAGCGAACCTTTTTACGCAACATCAATTTCAGCGGGTAATCCATTTAGCGGCACAAGCAGGTGTGCGTTATTCTATAGACAACCCAATGGCTTATGCCGATGCAAATTTGGTTGGCCATTTGACGATTCTGGAAGGCTGCAGAAACACTAACGTTGAGCATTTGGTTTATGCCTCGTCTAGCTCTGTTTATGGTTTAAACAGTAAAATACCATTTCAAACGTCAGATTCTGTTGACCACCCGATTTCTTTATACGCGGCCACTAAAAAATCTAACGAATTGATGTCGCATACCTACTCTCACTTATACAATATCCCCACGACAGGGTTGCGATTCTTCACAGTATATGGCCCTTGGGGGCGACCAGACATGGCTCTTTTTAAATTTACAAAGGCCATATTCGAAGGTACGCAAATCGACATATACAACAATGGCAATATGCAGCGCGATTTTACCTATATCGACGATATTGTTGAGAGCATTATTAGAATTCAAGATATAGTGCCTCAGGCTCAGCAAGATTGGACGGTAGAGAAAGGAAGCCCAGCGAACAGCAGTGCACCTTACCGTGTTTATAATATTGGCAATGGTAATCCTGTGAAGTTAATGGCGTTTGTTGAATCATTAGAACAAGCAATAGGCAAGGCAGCGATTAAAAATTTTATGCCTATGCAGCCAGGCGATGTTTATCAAACCTTTGCAGATGTGGGTGACTTGTATAAGGTCACAGACTTTAAGCCACAGGTGGATGTGGTTGATGGTGTTAATCAGTTTGTAACGTGGTATCGAGAGTTCTACCGCGTTTAAGAAAGAATCAAAAATAACGAGAAAGGAAGTTTATGACACGTTCAATTAAAAAAGCGGTAATCCCAGTGGCAGGCTTAGGTACACGTATGTTACCGGCAACAAAAGCAATTCCTAAAGAAATGCTGCCTATTGTAGATAAGCCTTTGATTCAATATATCGTCAATGAATGTGTAGATGCCGGACTAAAAGAGATTATTTTAGTGACGCACTCCTCAAAAAATGCCATTGAAAACCATTTTGATAAGTCTTTTGAGTTAGAGACCACATTAGAAAAGCGCGTAAAGCGTCAGTTGTTAGACGAAATACAAGCCATTTGCCCAAAAGACGTCACTATTATGCATGTGCGCCAGGGTGAAGCTAAAGGCCTTGGACATGCAGTATTAAAAGCGCATCCATTGGTGGGCGACGAGCCATTCGCTGTTGTCTTGCCAGATGTTGTTCTGGATGACTCAACGGCAAATCAAAAAACAGAAAACCTATCTGCAATGATTACTCGTTTCAACAAGAGTGGTCATAGCCAAATAATGGTAGAGCCTGTACCTATGGATAAGGTTAGTAGTTATGGTGTTGCTGATTGTGGTGGCGCGGTGTTAACGCCTGGCGATGCTGCACCAATGACGCAAGTTGTTGAGAAACCAAGCGTCGATGAAGCACCTTCAAACCTTGCAGTTGTTGGACGTTATGTATTACCAGCTCAAATTTGGACGCTGCTTGAAGCGACACCTCCTGGTGCAGGTGATGAAATTCAACTGACTGATGCAATAGCAGCGTTAATGAAAAATGAGACCGTTGAAGCGTTTCACATGACGGGTAAATCACATGACTGTGGGTCAAAGTTTGGCTATATGAAAGCTAACGTTGAGTATGGTTTACGCCACCCAGAATTAAAAGACCGCTTCGCAGAGTACCTCAAAAGCTTGTCACTTTAAAATAGTGATATAAAGCGAAGATTTGTCAGTTTAAATAACTAAAAGCTATATTAAAGCTTATTGTTATATGGTTGAAGAATGTCGTGTGTGCCAAAATACACGACAGTGATTAAACGTTTTAGCACGTAAAGACTATTATGAACCTTACACACCTCCAAAAGCTCGAAGCCGAGTCTATTCACATTATTCGTGAAGTGGCCGCCGAGTTTGATAAACCTGTGATGCTTTACTCTGTTGGTAAAGACTCTGCTGTTTTACTTCACCTTGCGCGCAAGGCTTTTGCACCAGGCAAAATTCCGTTTCCATTGTTGCACGTTGACACAGACTGGAAATTTAAAGAGATGATCCAGTTCCGCGATCAGATGGCTGAAAAGTACGGATTTGAATTGCTTGTGCACAAAAACCCTGAAGGGTTAGCAATGGGTATGAACCCATTCGACTTTGGCAGTGCTAAGCATACCGATGTCATGAAAACTCAAGGCTTAAAGCAAGCGCTTGATAAGTATCAGTTTGATGCAGCTTTCGGTGGCGCGCGTCGTGATGAGGAAAAGTCTCGCGCTAAAGAGCGCGTTTATTCATTCCGTGATAAGAAACATCGTTGGGATCCGAAAAATCAACGTCCAGAACTTTGGAATGTTTACAACGGTAAGGTGAATAAAGGCGAGAGTATTCGTGTATTCCCGTTATCAAACTGGACAGAGTTGGATATTTGGCAGTACATCTATCTAGAAAATATCGACATAGTACCACTTTATCTTTCAGCTGAGCGACCAGTCGTTGAGCGAGATGGTACGTTAATCATGGTAGATGATGAGCGTATGCCACTGGAAGAAGGTGAGACACCAATGATGAAGAAAGTGCGCTTTAGAACCTTGGGCTGCTACCCGTTAACAGGTGCGGTCGAATCTGAAGCAGCGACACTTCCTGATGTCATTCAAGAAATGTTGTTAACGAAAACGTCTGAGCGTCAAGGCCGTGTAATCGACCATGACTCTTCAGGTTCCATGGAGAAGAAGAAAATGGAAGGTTATTTCTAAACGAAATTTACCCACATATTTTCAATTGATAGGACTTTATTTAGGAAAAGCACCATGAGCCACCAATCAGACTTAATCGCTGAAGACATTCAAGCGTATCTAAAACAGCACGAAAACAAAGAGCTTGTCCGCTTCTTAACATGTGGTAGCGTTGATGACGGCAAAAGTACACTTATTGGCCGTCTTTTGCATGATTCAAAGATGATTTTCGAAGATCAGCTAGCAGCAATCGAAAAAGACAGTAAAAAATCGGGTACAACTGGTGAAGCTGTTGACTTAGCGTTGCTCGTTGACGGTCTCCAATCAGAACGTGAGCAAGGTATTACGATTGATGTAGCGTATCGTTACTTCTCAACAGAAAAGCGTAAGTTCATCATTGCAGACACCCCAGGCCACGAGCAATACACACGCAACATGGCAACAGGTGCGTCAACATGTGATCTTGCCATTATTCTTATTGACGCTCGTCGTGGCGTACAAGTACAAACTCGTCGTCACTCTTTTATCTGTTCATTGTTGGGTATCAAACATGTGTTAGTTGCAGTGAACAAAATGGATTTGGTCGAATACGATCAAGATCGCTACCAACAAATTAAGAAAGATTACCGCGAATTCGCTGAAGAACTAAATTTTGATGATGTGCGTTTTGTGCCAATTTCGGCACTTAATGGTGACAACGTTGTTGAAGAAAGTGAAAACATGCCTTGGTACCCAGGCGCGACAATGATGAAGCTGTTAAATACCATTAAGGTTGAGCCAGCAAATCAGTTGAATGAGTTCCGTTTCCCTGTTCAGTATGTGAATCGTCCGCATTTAAACTTCCGTGGATTCGCTGGTACAGTGGCTTCTGGCCAGGTTCGTATTGGTGACACTATTGTTGCTCTGCCTTCGGGTAAAGAAAGTGAAGTTGCTTCTATTGTTACTTTCGAAGGAGAGTTAGAGCGCGCTGAGCAAGGCCAAGCTGTGACGATCACACTTAAGGATGAAATCGATATCAGCCGCGGCGAAATGATTGTGCGAAAAGGTAGCACGGTCGAGTCGTCTAAAGAATTCAATGCTTCCGTTGTATGGATGCACGAAGATGCGTTAGAGACAGGCCGTGAGTACTATATCAAACACGGCAGTAAACTCACTACAGGTCATGTTTCTAAAGTCGTACATCGAACCGATGTGAACACAATGGAGCAGTCGGATTCGAATACGTTATCGTTAAATGAAATTGGCTCTGTTAACTTTGAAGTTTCTGAACTACTTCATTTCGACCCTTATGATGTTAACCCGTCAACAGGTGCATTTATCATCGTTGACCGTCTAACCAATGTAACAGTTGGTGCAGGCATGATAAACCATGCGACAGAGCAGGATGATACTCAAACATACTCAGCGTTTGAAATTGAATTCAATGCGCTAGTACGTAAGCATTTCCCACACTGGGGTGCGAGAGACATTTCTAACCTTTTCAATAAATAGCCTTAATTTTCAGTGCTAACACTTGCTGTTGCGTATGCATTGCGCAATAGTAAGTGCTTAACATTGAAGCCATTTTTAAAATACATTTCGCAGGGATTCACCTATGACCGCTATGCAAGCGTTTATGCTGACTGTATTTTTGGCGACCTTTATTGGGCTGATAAAGTTTCAAAAGGTGCCAGAGCGCGTCTTTTTTACTTCTACTCTGGTCTGCCTTCTCGCCTCGCTCGTTTCAACCGACGATATATTGAAAAATGCCGTTAACCCCGGCTTGGTAACGTTAATATTACTCGTGTTTTGTTCTTTCACTTTTGAACGAACCAGCTTGCTTCGAAAGTTATCTAATATATTGATAAGCGGCTCTAAGGTTAAATCAACCTTACGAACGCTATTGAGTGCAGCGTTTGCCTCGGCAATTATGAATAACACTGCTGTTGTTGCTAGCCTGATCAATACGATTAAAAACAATACCTTGATAAATCCAGGTAAATTACTACTACCATTATCATTCGTTGCTATTCTTGGTGGTACCTTAACCCTAGTCGGTACATCGACAAACTTACTGGTAAACAGTATGTTTATCGAGCAAAGTGGTACAAGTTTAAACTTCTTTGACTTTACCGCGGTTGGGCTAACGGCGCTGGCAATCTGTTTGGTGTTAATACTGATACGTTTACCTAGCTTACCAAACATTGCTGAGGAAGCACTTCAAACCAAAGAATATCTGTTAGAAGCAGAAGTGAGTGATAGCTCAAGCTTATTAGGGAAAACCGTTGAGGAAAACGGTTTACGTAATCTAGACTCGCTGTTCCTCGTCGAGGTAGTCAGAAAGGGCAGGTTAATCTCGCCTGTTACGCCTGAGGAGGTCTTGCAAGCCAAAGACAAACTGATTTTTACTGGCGACATCTCAAAAGTGAAAACGTTGCAGCAATTTGATGGCCTGACGCTTTTCGCTGAGCAAGATGGTTTGTTGCGTGACAACTTGACCGAAGTAGTCATTAAGCCAGATTCGTCAGTAATTGGAAAGAGTCTCAAAAGTGCAGGATTTCGTGCTCGTTTTGATGCAGCAGTTGTGGCGATTAGACGAGAAGGGGAGACACTTTCAGGAAAATTGGGTGAAATTGTTATTCAGTCGGGCGATTTTCTTGTGCTAGCCGTTGGTAACGACTTTAGCTCCCGTACCAACTTGTCAAAGAACTTCTTTATATTGTCTGGTCATCAACCGGATAACATGCTGTCTGGCTGGCGGAACAATCTATGTGTTGTTGGCTTCTTTACGGCCATCGCATTGTCTGTTTTTACGTCATTGTCACTATTAAAGTGTCTCATGTTTTTTGTCGCTATCTTAGTGTTCACGGGGTGTTTAACCGTCAATGAAATAAAGCGACGGTTCCCGTTAGAAATTTGGATGATTGTGTTAAGCGCACTCACGTTAGCCAAGGGGATGGAAAACAGTGGCTTAGCGGAACTAATGGCGACGAATGTAGAATCAATGCTTGATGGTAAAAGTATCTATGTCGCGTTTGCGTTGATTTTTATTTTGTCCTTAATCGTGACCGAGCTGGTTACCAACAACGCAGCTGCGGCGTTAATGTTTCCCATTGCATATAATATGGCAATAGGCCTAGATGCCAGCCCATTACCTTTTGTGATGGCGGTAGCGTTTGCCGCTAGTGGCAGCTTTATCAGCCCTTATGGGTATCAAACTAACGTTATGGTGTATAACGCGGGTAACTATCGGTTAGCGGACTTTGTCAAATTTGGCTTACCGATTTCGTTAACGTATTCAGCGGTGGTCATTGTTATGATCCCGATAATCTTCCCTTTTAGTGGTTAATATGAAAACTGAAAATACTGTTTGGCATGACCAACATATCTCAAAACAACAACGTGCAACTATCAAAGGACAGCGTCCTTGTTTACTTTGGTATACCGGTTTGAGTGGTTCTGGAAAATCAACTGTGGCAAATGCAGTAGATGCAATGTTGTTTGCGCAAGGTAAACATACATATCTATTGGACGGTGATAATGTGCGCCATGGTTTAAATGGCGATTTAAGTTTTAGTGATGAAGACAGAGTAGAAAATATTCGCCGCATTAGCGAAGTGTCTAAACTGTTTATTGATTCAGGACTCATTGTCTCAACTGCTTTTATTTCTCCGTTTGCGTCAGATCGTGACATGGCAAGAAAGCTTTTAGCTGACGGAGAATTTATCGAAGTGTTTATTGATACACCAATTGATGTTTGCGAGCAGCGTGATCCAAAAGGTCTATATAAAAAAGCACGGGCAGGCGAAATAAAGCACTTTACGGGAATTGATTCGGCTTACGATGTGCCAGTGTCGCCTGAGCTTCATATTAAAACGGCTGAATTCTCTATTGAAGAGTGTGCTGCGCAAATAGTGGCTTACCTGCAAGATAACAATTACTTGGGATAAGAGAAATGCATTACGATGTTTTTAATGGCGACGCTGATGGCATATTGGCACTTGTTCAGTTGAGGCTAGCAGATCCTAAAGTTAGTCAACTGATAACTGGGGTTAAACGCGACATCAGTTTGCTGCAACAAGTCGATGTGTCGCAAGCAACATCGGTCACCGTGCTAGATGTGTCTATGGAGAAGAACGCAGATGCGTTGTCTGAGTTATTAGCTGCCAATATTCCAGTAACCTATATAGATCACCACCGTAGCGGTGAGATTCCAGGTTCAGAGCAGTTGACTGCTACTATCGATTTAGATCCCAATACATGTACCGCGCTATTAGTTAATGAACATTTAAGCGGTCGCTTTTATTTATGGGCAATAGCCGCAGCATATGGCGATAACATGACCGCTTCCGCAGAAACTTTAGCTGATAAACATCAGGTTTCTGTTGAAGACAGAGCTTTCCTTAAAGAGCTTGGAATTTATGTGAATTACAATGGGTATGGACGCAGTGTTAGTGATTTACATGTTGAACCTGCTGTACTTTTTAAAGAGTTAGTGCAATATGAAAATCCGTTGTCATTAAAAGACAATGAAGATTCCGTATTCTTTATGCTGAAAAAATCATATAAATATGATATGTTGAATGCGTCGGCTGCAAAGATTCACCATGACAGTGATATTGCTAAGATCATTGAGCTTCCAGATGAAGCATGGGCAAGGCGTGTTAGTGGCGTGTTGGGAAATGATTTAGCGAATCAATCACCTGATAAGGCGCATGGCGTATTGACATTGAATAGCGATGATACATACACCGTCAGTGTTCGAGCGCCACTCAACAATAAACAAGGTGCAGATAAAGTCGTGACTCAATTTGCTACTGGTGGTGGCAGAGCTGCAGCGGCAGGCATAAATAAATTAGAGTTGTCACAGCTGAATACATTTATCGACGTGTTAGTCAGTTACTATGCGAACTAACCACAACGAATAGAGAGAAGGATTATGAAGTATTTACTAACAGGTGGTACAGGGTATATCGGTAGCCATACCGTTGTAGAGCTATTAGAACTTGGTCATGAGGTCGTTATTCTCGATAACTTGGCAAATTCGTCTGTTAAGGTACTTGAACGCGTTGAGAAAATTTGTGGCAAGCGCCCAGCTTTTGTTGAGGGCAATATTTGCAATCGAGATGATCTAGACAAAGTGTTCACTGCGCATCAAATTGAAGCAGTGGTGCATTTTGCTGGATTAAAAGCTGTGGGTGAATCGAATCAAATACCATTGAGTTACTACCACAATAATGTTTCTGGTTCTGTGACTCTATTCCAAGCAATGTCAGATCATAACGTCAAAAAGTTGGTATTTAGTTCATCAGCTACCGTGTATGGCGAAAATAACGTCTCGCCTCTCGATGAATCAATGCCAACCTCAGCTACCAACCCTTATGGCCAAACAAAGCTGATGATTGAAAATATATTGGTCGACTTAGCGAAAAGTGATAGTGATTGGTCAATCATTAATTTGCGATATTTTAACCCGATTGGTGCCCATGCGTCAGGATTGATTGGCGAAAACCCTAATGGTATTCCGAATAATCTGTTGCCATACGTAGCACAAGTTGCAGTAGGGCGCTTAGCTGAATTGAACGTATTTGGTGATGATTACGACACGCCAGATGGAACAGGCGTGCGTGACTACATTCATGTGGTTGATTTAGCTCAAGGGCATGTAAAAGCACTTGAGAAAATTGATGCGCATAATGGTTGCCATGCGATTAACTTAGGAACAGGGAATGGTACTTCCGTATTACAAATTGTTGAATCGTTCAAGCGTGTTAGCGGTAGAGATATTCCCTTTAAAATAGCGCCTCGTCGTGCAGGGGATATTGCGACAGTGTTTGCTCATGCTGATAAAGCGGCTAAAGCGCTAAACTGGCAAGCAAAGTTAGACTTAAACGCTATGATTGAGGATACATGGCGTTGGCAGTCAAATAACCCAAACGGTTATGAATAAAAAATAGAAAGTTACGCACAAAAAAGCGCTCATTGAGCGCTTTTTTATTATTTATAACAATTAGTAAGCTAAGTCACTTGCTGTGCTTGCTCATCTGCCCATGCTAAGGCTTCGTTGTAGCACTCAATTAATTGTTCTTTATCGATATGAAGCTTTTCTATGACGATATTGGTTTTACTCCACTCCGCGTGTTCTACACACTCTACAAGTTTGATTAAGGCAGCCATCACGCCTTTGCGAGTCAGTAACGTATCTTTAATCTCTTGAGCCAGAGGCAGCTTTTCTAGAACGCTTTCTATATCTTCGTCGAGAATTGCATCAATCATCGATAGTAAGCCCGTTAAGAACGCGATAGATGCGTCGTACTGCCCACCAAGCTTGGTTGCTACCAGCTCACAGAATTTAGCGCGCGTCATCGACATATTAATAAGCTCTGTAGGCTTATTCGGGTTAACGTTTGCGGCGAACATCAAGCCTAGGAAACGTTTTAATTCTCCTGACCCTAAAATGACCAACGCTTGTTTGATCGTCGAAATCTCACTACGACGTCTAAAAATTGGCGAGTTAGCATAGCGAAGGAGCTTGTAGGACAGAGAGACGTCACGTTCAAACACAGCAGTAATGTTTGCTAGATCTAAATCAGGCTTACTTGTTTCGTAAAGTAGCTCCGCCATTGCCATTTGAGACGGTGAAAGGCTTTTTGTTTTAACCATTTCTGGTTTTGAAAAGAAGAAACCTTGGAAATACTCAAAACCCAACTCAACCATTTGGTTGTACTGCTCGTGTGTTTCAACTTTTTCAGCAAGGAGTTGTATATGTGGGTGAGCTGCAATAGCTTCCTTAATCACTTTTATTTCTTCAATGCTCGTTTCGAGTACATCGATTTTAATAATTTTTACGTAAGGATAAAAATGCGCCCAAACCGCTTGGTGCTCATAATCATCTAGTGCTAGCGTATAGCCTTTCTCATGCAACTCTTTACACAACGCAAGAAGCTTTTTGCCTGGCTTTACTGTCTCAAGTACTTCAACTACCACTTCCTCATTGGTAAGCATGGTTGGGTAACCTTTGCTCAATGTTTCTAAGGTAAAGTTGATAAAAGCAGGCTTGTTACCCGTAAATTCATGGATGCCCATGTTGAATTTACTGGCTTCAATCATTTTTGTTGTTGCTTCGTCACCATCAATATCAGGGAAAATATTATCGATGCTGTCACGAAACAGCAGCTCGTAAGCAAATAGATTCTTGTTTTTATCTAAAATGGGCTGTCTGGCCGCATAAAAGTACATAGTAAGATAAAATCCTTGCGATGCATTTTCTTTTAACGCATTGGTTTTGCCGCGTATATCGTTGTTATAACAGAAAATGGCTAACTAACACCGTATGTACGGAATATAAAATAATCAGTGTCAGATAGCCATTAGTTTGTCTGATTTTTTACGGAATTGGTTAATTATTCCGCATTTAGTTTGGCGAATATTTTTTCCGGCTCTTCGTTATCACGATCAACAAATTTACTGACAACAATACCTGCTGCAAAAGCTGCGATAAAGCCTGGCACAATTTCATATAAGTCGAACATACCACCGCTTAATTGTTTCCAGATAACAACGACCGCAGCACCACTGACAATGGCAGCGATAGCGCCGAACTTATTAAACTTCGACCAGAATAGTGCAAGTAGTACTGTTGGTCCAAATGCAGCACCAAAACCTGCCCATGCATAACTGACTAGATCCAATACCGAGCTTTCTGGATTGGTCGCTATTACCGTTGCCAAAACAGCGATACCTGCTAATGAAAGACGCGACAGCCAAACAAGTTCTTTTTCACTGGCATCTCGATTCACGAGGTGTTTATAAAAATCTTCAACAATGACACTAGAGCAGACTAATAATTGAGAATCTATCGTGCTCATGATGGCTGATAAAATTGCAGCTATCAGTACGCCAGCTACCCATGGGTTTAAAATTGCTGAAGCAAGTTGTAAAAATACCGTTTCAGGGTTAGCTAGCGGTGCGTCAACGAAATAGGCCAAACCAACTAAACCAATTGCCAATGCACCAAACAAAGATAGCACCATCCAGGCCATAGCAATGTTGCGTGATAGTGGAATGTCTTTTGTTGAGCGAATTGCCATAAAGCGACTCAGTATGTGCGGCTGACCAAAATAGCCTAAACCCCAGGCCATAAGCGATATAAAGCCCAGCCAACTGAAATCTTTAAACAAGTTTGCATAGTCAGGGTTAGCAGTAGCAAGTATTTCGTTCGTAGATTCCCAACCACCAAGTGTATTTATCGCGACGATAGGTAACAAAATAAGTGCAACAAGCATTAAGCAGCCTTGGAAAAAGTCAGTCCAGCTAACCGCCAAGAACCCACCGAGGAAAGTGTACGAGACAATGACAACGGCGCCAATGATTAAGGCCGTGGTGTATTCCAAACCAAACACTTTTTCAAACAGTATCGCTCCGCCGACTAGACCCGATGATACATAAAATGTGAAGAATACAATAATGGTGATGGCTGAGATAAATCGAAGCAGGTGAGAGGTGTCATTAAAACGATTTTCAAAAAACTCAGGAAGAGTAAGTGAGTCGTTTGCGTTTTCAGTAAATTTTCTCAATCTAGGAGCAACGAGTAACCAATTAATATAGGCACCAAGAACTAAGCCCACGCCTATCCAGACTTCACTTGCCCCTGAAAGATAAATAGCCCCCGGTAAGCCAAGTAACAGCCAGCCACTCATATCTGATGCGCCAACGCTCAGTGCCGTAACGGCAGGGCCTAATTGACGGCCACCTAAAATGTAGTCACTTAGCGTGTCTGTGGCTCGGTAAGCAATAAAGCCAATAGCTAAAGTGGCGAGGAGGTACCCAATAAAGGTAACCAAGGTTGGAAGGGCTATGCTCATTTAAATCATTCTTGCTAGTGTTATTTAACACAACATGCTAACAAGAATGATTTTTTACAGCCAGCATTTGGCGATGGAGTTACAAAATGTTACGACGGTTAGGTAGCGTTAATTAAGTAGACCAACGCACGTTTTTACTGAGGTTCTCCTGCCATTTGTTTAACTGCTCTGACTTGTCACCAACAACGATCACTTGATTACTGCCAGCGTTTATTGATTGTCCTTTGTAAAGGCTATCACTAAATTGCTCAGAGAAAGCAACACCATCACGCTCTGGCACAATAAATACATTGACTGGCGAATTAGCACCTTTAAATACAAGATGTAAGCTCTTCACACCGTCAAATCGACAGTAATCAGCAGAGATAAGTTCACCAATAGCACCAGTGAAGCTTCCGTTAAAGGCAGCCATTTTCGTATTCAATGTTGTCATCGAAACGCGATTAACATCAGCATTACTAAATACACCTTCTTCATGATAAACGTGAGCTAACGCATAATCGCCTAGGCTGTTATAAGCACTCGAAAACTGTAAAAAGTTCAATGTTAATCCGCCAACAAAAGCGACGGATGCTGCCAAAGCTAAGTGAATGCGAGTCTTCCGCTTATCTTGGCGATGGCTCGCCATAGCTTGCCTTAATATGAGTTTGTTGCTGAGATCTTCAGGTACTGGAATATCAAGCGCGCTTGCAATCTTTTCATCCAGTTGTTCAAGTTCTTTGGCAAACTGCTGACGCGACGCATCTGCATTTTTTGCATCTGCTAGCTCCGGATCTTTACTCTTTGGATCTGCGTATAAGCTGCGTCTAAATTGTAGATCATCCATTGTATGTACCTCTTTTCAATGGCTCGTTATCCAGAGCGTCTTTTAACTGATTTCTTGCCCTGAAAAGGCGTGTCATCACCGTATTCTTGTTGAGATCGAGCATTTTAGCGATTTCTTCACCACTAAAACCACCAATCACCTGTAGCACCAGAGGCTCTCTATATTCTTCTGGAAGCTGCGCGATTTTTTCTCGCAGCCAGTGATTCTCGATTTCCTGTTCTGAACTAGGTGATACAGAATCTGTTATTGACGACTCTTCATATTCCCCCATATCAAAGCGTTTGCGTTCAAATCGGCGAGCATTTTCACGTCGTAAAATAGTGATTAACCATGACTTTGCAGCCTTTTCGTCTTTTAGAGAGTCTAAGGCACGCCACGCGCGTAAAAAGGTTTCCTGCACTAAGTCTTCCGACACTTGTTTGTCGTGCGTTAACCAGTAGGCATAACGATATAAGTCAGCGTGCAAGGCTTTAACTAGGGCTTCGTATCTAACTTGTTTTGTACTCATGCCACTAGAGACCTTGGCAGTCGAATTTTTATTTCGAAATTTTTCTAACATTTTTCTTCCTGTCAGGCAGGGTCATTAAAATTATACCCTTTACCTGACAGTACACTAGAAAAATTAAAACTAAATTAGGGATTTAGTTTGATATCTTGAATATCTTTTTCGGAATGTGCAGGCGCAAACTGAGAAATAATTTTGAGTAGGCTTGTACCTTGCCAATGAGCAGTATTTTTACTGTATAGGTTGGCTTGAAGTTGTTGCAGCTCAAATATCAAAGGTTTGTTGTTACATTGCGCGATCACATCTGCGATAGTTTTGGCGTTGCTAGCGGTTTTTTGGTTAAACCAAGGGACTATCATACTAAGCACGGCAGACGAATCATTCTTTTTACATGCGGCCATAAGCGACAATTGTGCACTACTGGCGTCAACTGGCTTATCTGAAGTAGCGTCATAACGGTTTGATACTCTGTAAGTAATGAACCACGCGAGACTGGTTAATAACCACAGTGCTAAGAAAAGCCATTGTAACCAAGAACTTTGCGTTACATAAACGGTTTCTACGTTACCTGTCGCGTTGTAACTTTCTGGCTGAGCTAGCGTTTGTGTTGGCGGTACAAAGCTGCGTTGTTCTGATAGTTCACCTGGCTCAACGTTAATCGTTTGAGCGGGCAATGTTGCTGTTTCCATACGATTGGTTATCGTATTCCACCAAGGCACTTGCACGGCAGGTAGTGTGAACTCGCCAGGCTTAGTCGCTACAATTGCAAAGTTACTGACACTCTGGCTAACATAGCGTCCATTGGTAATATTCGCGTGCGTTGTTTGCTGATCTGGGTATACCTTTAACCCCGTTGGAAGGGCAAGTTCGAGCTCTGGAAGTTGCTCTTTACTCACGCCCACGGCAGTCAATGTAATTGTACGGGTAATTGGGTCGCCCACTTTAAAGCTGGAACCTGAAGGTTGCCATTCTTGATGTAGTGTCATCAATTCACTTGGTAGCCAGTGTCCTGAATAGCTTGTAGGTTTAGGCTTCACTGTGATCGGCAACTCCTCACCCAACACACTGATTGCTTTACTATCGCCAAAACTTAAAAAACTAGAGCGGCTATTTGAGCGAACCAATATTTCACCTGAAAACATTGGAGATCTCAGGTAAAACTCTCCACTACGCTGCGGGATAATAGAAAACGAACGCTCAATGACACGGTATCTTCTGCCGTTGACGGTAGTTTCGCTTTCTTTGTCTTTACCCACCTGTTCTATTGAGGCGCCTTCTAGTGCCGGTTCAGTCAGGCTTCCACGCTTTAGTTCTGCTGCAAAATGCAGTTTAATGGTTAACGTGACCATTTGTTGAACATAAACGTCGTTGTTGGAAATTGCGGTGGTGATAAATACATCTTTTTGTGAAGAAGTGCCTGCTTGACCGGGTTCTAGCACTGTCAAAGAAATAAGGGAGGTTTGCTTACCTTCAATTGTTAATGCGGGAATGGTGATATTGCCTGCTCGCTTCGGAATAAGCAACGTTTGCCACTTTGTCGTACGAGAGGTTTTAAAGTTGATGATACTTGTTTGTGTGCTCACTGAGGTACGCACCACCACAAAATCATTTTCTAATGCACTCGTATCTAGCGCATTAGTATCAACATCATCATCTGCAATAGTGGTGAGTACAAATGATTCATTAACCACCGCCGGGTTACGGTCTACTGTTGCGGTAACTTGTGTTAAGGCCCAAGTGTAAGAAGTAAATATAAATAAAATAAAGCCTAGAAATATTCTTACCACTTTTTCTTGTCTCCGTTACTACTGCCTTGATGACGACGTTTTTGATATTCCAACTTCATTTTTTCACGAAGCAGTCGGTAGGGGTCATCAGTCACTTTTTTGAGTAGTTGTTGATGCTTTTGTTCTTGCTCTTGCTGCGCTTGTTGCTCAGCTTCGGTTAGTTGTGCATTTTCCTGTTGCTCAGCTTCACCTGCTTCTTGCTGAGATTGTTCAGCACTTTGTTGCTGCTCATTCTCTTGAGTGTTGTTCTCTTCATGCTGTTGATCTGTGGCGTCTTGGTTATTTTGCTGTTCATCGTTTTGATTTTGCTCAGCGTCAGCACTGCCATTTTCTTGATTATTCTGTTGGCCTTCGTCAGATTCACTGCTGTTTTGCGAATCATTTTGTGACTGGTTTTGATCACCGCCTTGTTGTTGTTCGTTTTCCTGTTGTTCTTGAGAGTCACTTTGTTGTTGATCGTTACCTTGTTGATTTTGCTGTTGATCTCGCAATTGCTCCAGCAAAGCTTTATTGGCTGTTGCTTCGACATGTTCGGGGTTTTGTTGTAGCGCTTGCTCGTAGGCCTCAATTGCTTCATCGAGCTTTTGCATTTTTGCTAATGCATTACCTTGGTTATACAAAGCGTCAGCGTCACTTCCGTGTTTGAAGGCTTCCAGTGCCGCCTCGTAATTTCCAGCTTTATATTGCGCAGCACCTTGCCATAAAGGGTCTTCAAAAGCATTTGCCGCTTTCTCATATTCTTCTTTGTTAAATGCTTCTTGTCCTTGCTGATCTTTTGTTTTGAACCATTGTTGCCAATCTAACGCATATGCCTCTTGTTGCGGTTGTAGCAGAAGCAAGGGGACTAGTGCGACTAATGCGCCTCTACGGAAATAAGGAAGTAGCAATGGAAGCGCCAGTAACAGCAGGTAAGGGCCAGCTTCTTGCCATTGGTCACCTTGCTGCTCGTTTTCTGATGCCTTTTGCTCTGCTTGTTCAATATTTTTTGTGATCAATCGCTTAATATCCGAAATGTCATTACGAATAGTTTGATAGGAACCACCGCTGTTAACTGCAACACCATAAAGTAGTTTTTCGGAAAGTTTTGGAATGACAATGGCGCCGCTGTTGTCTTTAAGTAATTCTCCATTCGGCAATTTTATAGGGGCACCAGATGGTGTTCCGATGCCAAGAATGTTGACGGTATGTTGATGCTCAGCTGACCACTGGGTTAAGTCTTCAATGTCTTCCCTATCAATGCCATCGGTGAACCAGTATATATCCCCTTCAATATGGCCTGCATTAGCCAGCATATCGTGCGCCAAATGCAATGCAGCCAGTGGGTTGCTGCCAAGCTCAGGCATCAAGTCAGGACTCAAAGCAGGTAAGAAAAGTTTTATGTTGTTAATGTCTTCTGTTAGCGGGCTAATAGCAAAGGCATCGCCCGCATAGGCGACAAGACCTATATCGCCTTCATTTATATTATCTAGAAGGTCGATTGCTTTGAAGCGTGCACGCGTTAAACGATTGGGTGACAAGTCTGTTGAGAACATGGAATAAGACATGTCCATGATCAATACCGAACCGCGCTCAATGTTATAGACAGGCTGTGGAAGTTTTTCCCACGCAGGGCCGGCCAGTGCGACGATGCTTAGTACCCAGAGTACTACCGCGGGCAACACAGAAAGGGATTTACCATTGGCGCCAGGTTCTATCATTTGTTTTGACAGATGAGCAGGCAAAATTCGCTGCCAGCCAGATTGACTGACTTGAATGCGTTTAATCAACCACACTAATAATGGCAATGCCAGCAAACCCAATAGCCATAAGGGGCGAATGAAATGGAAATTTTCCATCATGACATCGCTCCTCGTCGGTCTAATAAACGTGTGCCCAAATTAAGCCACAGCAAATACGCAAAAGCGAGCGCAAGTGCTGCAGTCATTGGATAATAGAACAATGCTTTTAAGGGCCGCATTTGTTGCTGATCTTGTTCTACAGGCTCTAGTTTATCGAGCAACTCATAGATTTGTGTCATTGATTGGCTGTCGCGCGCTCTGAAGTACTGCCCGCCGGTTTGATCAGCAATTTTTATTAGGGTTTCCTCATCAAGCTCACTTGAAGGGTTTACTCGGCGCACACCAAACAGTGAGCGCTGTAACATTTCGTCGGCACCAATACCGATAGTATAGATAGTAATACCTTTAGCAACAGCGAGTTCAAGTGCTTGTTCTGGGGTGATCTTGCCAGCTGTATTTTGCCCGTCAGTCAGTAAAAGAAGCACTCGATTAGACTCTTTTTTACTTTCAAAGCGTTTTACAGCCAGTGCAATAGCATCACCAATGGCAGTTTTTTTACCTACAAGTCCAAGAACGGTCTCGTCTAGCATTTGCGCTACGGTTTTGCGATCAAAGGTCATGGGCGTTTGCATGTATGCATCATCGCCAAAAAGAATAAGTCCCAGTCGGTCGCCAACTCTACGCTCAATAAATTCACCAAGCAGTACTTTTAGCATTTGTAAGCGATTAACGGTACCACCGTTAAGCTCCATATCTTCAACTTGCATACTGCCAGATAAGTCGACCGCTATCATCATTTCACGGCCTTCGGTGGGGATGTCTACCGCTTCTCCAAGCCATTGCGGTCTGCTTGCCGCAATAACAACGAGTATCCAAATTAGAGTCAATAATACTAAAGAAAGCTTGCTTTTATTTGGCGCGTTATTGGATAAATCGTTGCCCGTTACGATTGCAGGTACACGCAGTGCGGCAGCTGAGGCATTTTTCTTGGCGGGTAAAAGATATACTAGTAGCGGCAGTGGAAGTAGCGCTAATAAATATGGCCAAGCAAACTCAATCATGATTTTGCTCCTATGTGACCTTTCATTGCTTCTTCATTTTTCAAGGCATGTTTTTTCTTAGTTGGTAGTGCATGACTAACCCAATACATGAGGGCTTTATTGAAGGCGGCAACATTGTTGTTCTCACCTTTTTGGTAAAGTGAAGAAAAATGGTCCGAAGAAAGCGTTTCAAATTCTGCAGCTTTGCTAGCTGGAATATGGTCACGCATAAATGTCACTAATCCAGAACTATGCAGATTCGCTACTTGTGCTCTTGGAAAATAATGTATCAGTGCTACTTTTAGTAGTTCACTGCTGCGCTCTTGTGATGTCGATTTTGCCAATTCAACAAGAATACGTTTTTTGATTTTTACACGTTGTCTATGCTGTTTGACTTTCATTGTGATGTAGATAACTAACGCAATAATGCATGCCAGCAATATCCACCAGCCAATTGCTACTGGATAATTGTGAATTTGCTGCGGTAAATGAATATCATTTAATTGAGCTAACGGATCCAATGGCTTACTCCATCCGTCAATTGAGCTTCGATGCTGCTATCAGTAGATATGGTAAAAACACGTGCTCCTGCTTTTTGCAGCAGGCCTTGCTTACCACTCATCAATTTACGTGCTTTTAACTGATACGCCTGTTTAATTTTTGCGTCACCGAGGGTGAATTGCTGTCTTGATTCACCATCTGTCATTGCCACATTTAAACGGTAGCCAACATCTGGCAGGTTTTGTTCAAGAGGATCGACAATCATAGCCACTACTAACTCACAGTGACGGCTGATTATCGACAAATGCCGTACACCTTGCTCTGAAATACCATTGCCGTCAGTGATCAGGTAAACCAAGCTGCCTGGCTTTGCTATTTGTCGTAATCGTTGGCAGTTTTCTTCAAAAGCAGACACTGCCGTTTGATGAGTGAGAGGTTCTTGCTGAGTTAGGCTTAGTTGATGAATTTCCTGCAATGTATGAAGGTAGTGCAACACCCCTTGTTTACGGGAGCGAGGCTTGCATTCAATATGAGCCGATTCGTTAAAAACTATGCCGCCTAGTCTGTCTCCACGTTGCTTGGCATGCCATGCAACTAATGAGGCAAGATGTGCGGCTTGAACAGACTTACAAAGCAAGCGAGTGCCGAATAACATGCTTTGGCTAAAATCAGTTGCCACTAGCACGGGTCTTTCTATTTCTTCACGGAAAAGTTTGGTATGGGTTTTACCTGTGCGAGCAGTTACGCGCCAGTCGATAGCACGAATATCGTCGCCATGTTGATAATGACGCACTTCGTCAAATTCCATACCACGACCTTTTGATCGCGCTAAGTAATTGCCGGCCATCTTAGATTGTTGGTTTTTACTGGCTTTTAGGTCTATCAAACCTGCCTTGCTCTGATACTGCAATAACTCCTGAATGGTCAGGTGTACACCATCCGTGTGCAGCTGGCTTAACACCTGTTCGACAGATGGTGTATTGTTTTCAACTTTTGAGCGGGAAAACCACTTCATTATCTAACGCTCGATATTCTCTGTTTGCTGCAAATCAATATTAACCAATAGCGACAAGCGAAACTAAGTGGTCAATCAATTGGTTGGCGGTGATTCCTTCAGCTTCTGCTTGATAGGTCAATAGTAAGCGATGGCGCAATACATTATGCACTACTGCTTGAACATCTTCAGGACTGACGAAGTCACGTCCATGTAACCATGCGCGTGCGCGTGCGCATCGGTCTAATGCAATCGTTGCGCGGGGGCTAGCACCGAATGCCAACCATGCTTTTAATTTCTCGTCATATTTTTCAGGCTGGCGCGTGGCAATAATTAAATCAACGATATATTGCTCGACGGCTGGCGCCATATGAATTTTTAATACTTCTTCACGTGCCGTGAAAATTTCATCCTGAGAAAGAGTACGAAGTGGTGTTTTTTCTTCTTTCAGCGCTTCACCACGATTTAATTTAAGAATCTCTAACTCACTCTCAGCACCTGGATAACTGACATCAAGATGCATTAAGAAACGGTCAAGTTGAGCTTCTGGTAATGGGTAAGTACCTTCTTGCTCAATAGGGTTTTGTGTAGCCATGACAAGAAACAAATCAGGTAATTTATAGGTTTTTCTACCTACGGTTATTTGACCTTCAGCCATCGCTTCAAGCAATGCTGACTGAACTTTAGCTGGCGCACGGTTTATTTCATCGGCTAACACTAAATTTCTGAAAAGAGGACCTGACTGAAAGACGAAACTACCATCTTCTGGACGATAAATATCGGTTCCTGTTAAATCAGCAGGTAATAAATCGGGCGTAAATTGTACTCGGTGAAAATCTGCCTCCACGCCTTGCGCTAGTGCATTGACTGCTCGCGTTTTTGCCAGACCTGGTGGGCCTTCGACTATTAAGTGTCCGTTTGCCAACAGAGCAATCAATAAATTTTCAACGAGCTCATGTTGACCAATGATTTGATCAGCAAGGTGTGTTTTTAACGCGGAAAAGTGTTCAATGGTCATGTGAAATGTTTTCTATTTATTATCAATATACTAGTGTTAAAGCATGTCGATTTTTAAGACATTGCATTTTATATAAGGTTCAACCAGCTAATTACAAGGCTAATCTTGTAAGAATTTATCAAGCTATGATCAACACACTCCTGAAATCGACGTCTTGTTGAAAAAAAAATAATTGACGTTAGAATTGAGTAAAAGTTCAGAGGTCAGACCTCTTAAAAAGGAAACACAATGTCAAACACAATTAAAACGCCAAAAGGGGAGCGCATCGCGGTAGTCGCGGGCCTGCGTACACCTTTTGCTAAACAAGCAACGGCTTTCCATGGTGTACCAGCAGTTGATCTGGGCAAAATGGTAGTTAACGAATTAATGAAAAGACACGACGTTGACCCGCAAATAGTCGATCAATTAGTGTTTGGCCAAGTAGTTCAAATGCCAGAGGCACCAAACATTGCACGTGAAATTGTGTTGGGCACTGGTATGAATATTCATACAGACGCGTACAGCGTGTCTCGCGCATGTGCGACTAGCTTCCAGTCTACCGTAAATGTTGCAGAGTCAATTATGGCAGGTGTGGTTGATGTTGGTATTGCAGGTGGTGCAGATTCTTCGTCTGTTGCACCAATTGGTGTGACTAAAAAATTAGCACGCTCCTTGCTCGACTTATCAAAAGCAAAAACCTTTGGGCAAAAATTCGGCCTAATCCGCCAACTTGGCTTAAAAGACTTAATGCCAGTGCCACCTGCAGTAGCTGAGTACTCGACAGGCTTATCAATGGGCCAAACGGCAGAGCAAATGGCTAAGACCCATCAAATATCGCGTGAGTCTCAAGATGAATTAGCCCATCGCTCTCATGTATTAGCAACAGAGAGTTGGGCGGCAGGCAAGCTTGATGGCGAAGTAATGGCTGCGCATCCTGAACCACATAAAACGTTTATCGATAAAGATAACTGTATTCGTGAAAATTCTGAATTAGCGGGCTATGCACGCTTACGTCCAGTGTTCGATCGTAAGCACGGTTCCGTAACAGCAGCAAACAGTACTGCACTTACTGATGGTGCTGCAGCCATTATGTTAATGCGCGAAGGTCGTGCGAAAGAACTTGGATACAAGCCATTAGGTTACATCAAAAGCTATGCATTCACTGCGATTGACGTGTGGGAAGATATGCTGATGGGGCCAAGCTATGCGACACCACTAGCACTTAAGCGTGCAGGTATGGAACTTTCAGACTTAACATTAGTAGAAATGCATGAAGCGTTCGCAGCACAAGCGCTTTCAAATATGAAGATGTTTGGCTCGAAAAAGTTTGCGCAAGAAAAGTTAGGCCGCGACAAAGCTATCGGTGAAATTGATATGGATAACTTTAATGTCATGGGCGGCTCGTTAGCATACGGCCATCCATTCGCGGCAACCGGTGCGCGTTTAATTACGCAAACACTAAATGAATTGAACCGCCGAGGTGGTGGTGTAGGCCTCACAACAGCCTGTGCGGCAGGTGGGTTAGGCGCAGCAATGATTGTGGAGACAGACTAATGACAGAACAAACAAATAACAGTGTGTTTTCACTAGAGCGTCAAGAAAATGGTATTGCGCATCTTGTTATGGATGTGAAGGGCGATACGATGAACACGCTCAAGGCAGAGTTTGGTGAAGAAATTACCGCCATGCTTAAAGAAATTAAAGATGACGCGACTATCAAAGGCATCGTAGTTGTCAGTGGTAAAGCAGATTCATTTGTTGCTGGTGCGGACATTAATATGCTTGCAGCTTGCACGACAGCAGAGGAAGCAACCACGCTTTCTCGTCAGGGACAAATGGTTTTCGACCAAATGGAAAACTTCCCTAAACCAATCGTAGCAGCAATTAATGGTGCCTGTTTAGGTGGTGGTTTAGAACTTGCTCTTGCATGTCACGCACGTATTGCAAGTGATAACCCTAAAACTGCGCTTGGTGTACCAGAAGTACAACTTGGTTTATTGCCTGGCGGTGGCGGCACACAGCGACTACCAAAACTAGTTGGTATTCAAAAGTCTTTAGACATGATGCTAACCGGTAAGCAACTTCGTGCTAAGCAAGCACTAAAGTCAGGCTTAGTTGATGATGTCGTTCCTAACAGTATTCTCGTTCGTACCGCTGAAGAAATTGCGCTTAAAGGCAAAGTAAAGCCAAAGAAACGCAAAACGTCTTTGATGGACAAAGCGCTAGAAGAAAACCCAATGGGTCGTAAGGTGCTATTTGACCAAGCAACTAAATCTGTGTTGTCGAAAACAAAAGGTAACTATCCAGCACCATTAAAGATTATTGATTGTGTGCGTGTTGGTGTAGAGCGTTCTCCTGCTATGGGTTACCAGGTAGAAGCTGATCATTTTGGTCACCTTGTGATGACGCCAGAATCTGAACAACTACGCAACCTTTTCTTCGCAACAACAGACATGAAGAAAGAGCATGGTGTTGAAGGTGTAGAGCCAGCAAAAGTGCTCAAAGCAGGCGTACTTGGTGGTGGCTTGATGGGCGGTGGTATCTCGTTCGTCACGGCGACCAAAGCGGGTGTGCCTGTGCGTGTTAAAGATATCTCGCATAAAGGTATCAACGCGGCGCTTAAATACAGCTACGATCTTTTGAACAAAAAAGTAAAGCGTCGTTTTATGCGCCACAGCGAAATGCAACGTCAGTTGGCAGACATTACCGGTACGCTTGATTACACAGGTTTTAAAGATGCAGACATTGTAGTTGAAGCGGTATTTGAAGACTTGTCTCTAAAGCAAAAAATGGTAACGGATGTAGAAGCTAACTGTCGTCCCGACACTATTTTCGCGAGTAATACGTCTAGCCTACCCATAGGCCAGATTGCAGCAAACGCTGAACGTCCAGAAAACGTCATTGGTCTTCATTACTTCTCACCTGTAGATATGATGCCGTTGGCAGAAATTATCGCTCATGAGAAAACGTCAGATGAGACAATTTCAACGACCGTAGCCTTTGCTAAAAAACAAGGTAAGACCCCAATAGTTGTTAAAGATAAGGCGGGTTTCTTTGTTAACCGTATTTTGGCGCCGTACATGAATGAAGCAGCGATGATGCTTCTTGAAGGCGAGCCAGTAGAAAAGTTAGACAAAGCACTAGTTAAGTTTGGTTTCCCTGTAGGTCCAATGCAATTGCTTGACGAAGTTGGTATTGATATTGGGGCGAAAATTGGTCCAATTCTTAAAGCCGAACTAGGCGATCGCTTTGAAACACCTGCAGCATTCGAAAGCTTAATCAATGATGGCCGTTTAGGTAAAAAGGCGAATAAAGGCTTCTACTTATACGGTAAAGCTGCGAAGAAAGGTAAGAAGACGGTTGATGAGACCGTTTATAATCTGCTTGGTGTAACCCCATCAGGTAAGTTATCAGAACAAGATATTGCGAAACGCTGTGTTTACATGATGTTGAATGAAGCGATGCGTTGCTTGGACGAAGAAATTGTGCGTAACGCTCGTGACGGTGATATCGGTGCTATCTTCGGTATTGGCTTCCCTCCATTCTTGGGTGGTCCATATAGCTACATTGACAAAGTTGGCGCGACAAACATTGTGAGCCAGTTAAATCAGTGGAAGCAGCAACATGGTGATCGTTTTGAACCGTGCGATGCGCTTATTAAATTAGCTGAGAGCGGCGATAAGTGTCATAAGTAAAAGCTAAATACGCTGAATTAAAGGAGGCGTATGCCTCCTTTTTTGTGCATATCAGTTTGCTTGATAAGTAATGGCAATAAAGTCAAAATAACACTGTTGAATAATTGCTCTATTTTCTTTTAAAAAGTAATCAGTTTTGATATATTACGCGCCGTAAATTTAGTACCCATTTTCATTTACTACTCGTTCCTCAGATAAAGGTATAGTATTTATGTTGTTACTTGCAGTTACCGTTAGCTTAGTGTGTTCTTTGTTTTTCTATTGTCAGGCAATTTCAAGTGGAATGGGGCGCAGACGTTGGGCGTTTGCAGGTTTATTGATGGGGCCTTTCATTTGGCCTATGTTCTGTATGAAGAAACGTATGAAAGTTAATCGTGCGTTTGGGTTTAACTATTTATTGTTTAGAGCCTAGTACTCGCTTCTCTTGAGAAGAAATGCAAACTTCCGTGTTGCATAGCCTATTTCAAATTTAACGCCACCAGTCAGCAGCATTTACCTCTTCAATTTGGATTTTAGAGGCTATCGGATTCTCTTTGATATCATGGCCTAGCCACGCTTTGATGATAGCCAGCATTAGATTTTTACTCTAGGCTTTTTGTCTGCAATTTTCACTCTAGGCTTTTTGTCTGCAATTTTTACTCTAGGCTTTTTGTCTGCAATTTTTACTCTAGGCTTTTTATCTGCAATAAGCATTTTTATTGAGCTTGTGCTGGTAAAATCGTTTATATTTTTCGGTTCAACTGCTTGCTCTGGTGATGACGAAGATACAAGAATTGACATGATTAGCGAAGTTAACATTATGTTTTCCTATTACTTTATTGTTATTAAAGACAGACATAGTGTTAGCTATTATTGTGCCAATAGTTGAATTTACGGGTTTTGTTTTAAGTCACTGAAAAGTAATGAAATATTTTGACTGTGGCGTGGCTTTTTGTGGCGTCAAAAAATATGAGGAAGTAATTTACCGCATCTTGGCTAGGTGGCAGGAATTTGACTCTTTGAATAGGTTAAGATTTAGAGTAAAGATTGGTTGATTGATCTGTGATTTGATGGCTCAGCAGATATTTTTGGAACTCATTTTCTGCGAGTGGTTTGCTATATAAGTAACCTTGGAGCTGCTCACAGCCAAGACCAGCAAGGAAATTAAGTTGATTATTATTTTCAACACCCTCGGCTACTACTTGCATGCCCAAATTATGCGCGATAGTCACAATAGTAGCTACCATGTTTCGGCCTTGCTCTGACACCTCAATATCATCAACAAAGGCCTTATCAATCTTTAGTGTATTGAGCGGGAATTTCTTCAGATATGCCAACGATGAATAGCCCGTGCCAAAATCGTCCAGTGATAAATGAATACCCATTGAACGAATCTGAAGCATAGTATCAATGGCGGCTTGCGGGTTATCCATTACCGTCCCTTCGGTAATCTCTAATTCAAGAAACTTTGCCGGTAATTTACTTTCTTCCAATATTGAGGCAATCATTTTAGGTAGGTTGGGTTGTGTAAACTGCACAGCGGAAAGGTTAACTGCAACACGGCCATCAAACATGCCTGCGTCAACCCAACGTTTAGCCGCATAACATGATTTGCGAAGTACAATTTCACCAATATCTATTATTTGACCTGTTTCTTCAGACACTGGGATAAACACAGCTGGACTGATAACTCCTTTTGTAGGGGTCTCAAAACGCACTAGTGCTTCCATGCCAGCAATTTTTCCTGAAGCAATTTGAATTTTTGGCTGATAAAAAACAGAAAACAGATCTTCTTTTAAGCCATGGCGAATTAAACTTTCTATTTGAATTCGTTTAACCGCTTGTTTATTCATCGATTCACTGAAAAATTGATAACGGTTACCACCAGAATCTTTAGCATGGTACATAGCAGTATCCGCATTTTTAAGTAGCTCTTGCGGACTCGCCCCATCTTCAGGGTAAAGCACAATACCAATACTGCTATAAAGCACGATTTCTTGGTTTTTAAGTTTCAATGGTTGCGCAATGATACGCAAAATTTCTTTCGCTAATGAGGTGATCGTGTGGATATCATTCGTATTTTCAATAATGACACTAAATTCATCACCACCTAGCCTATAAACAGTGTTTCGCTTGGAGCCAATTTTCAGAATACGTTTAGCCACTTCGACAAGTATTAAGTCACCGACCTGGTGACCCATAGAGTCATTAATCTTTTTAAAGTTATCTAAATCAAAAACAAGTAGGGCATGTGGTGTTTTGTTTTTAACAAGATTTGTTTGATTTGCTTGGAAGAATGAACGGTTCGGTAGGCCCGTTAGTGTATCTGAATTGGCTAACTTTCTTAATTCTGCCTCTGACTTCTTACGAGCCGTAACATCTGAAAATACACCAACAAAGTGGGAAATATTTCCACTTTCATCACGAATAACGTCAAGGGTTAAATCGGTAAAGTAACGTTCATTACTATTTCGTCTACTTTCAATTTCGCCTTGCCAGTTGCCATGGGTAATCAAGTGTTTTTTTATTGATTGAGTGAAAGACTCGGGATAGCGGGTGAACGCTAGCGAATTGCCCAACATTTCACTTTTTGATTTACCGGTGATTCTGACAAATGCTTTGTTGACATCAACAATGGTAAATTGACGATCGTAGATAACAACTGCGTCTGAAATATTTTCGATACATTTCGCAAAAAGTTTAAGGCGCTCCTCTGCTTTCTTGATATGAGAAATATCTTTGAGCGTACCCGTCATACGAATAGGTTTGTCTTTATCGTCGCGCTCGACCACTTTGCCGCGATCTAACACCCATATCCATTGATCATTTTTATCTTTAACGCGATAAGTCGTTTCGAAGTGTTCTGTTTGGTTATCAAAATGCGCATTCATCGCATCTTTGACACGTTCTATATCGTTAGGGTGTATGTTGGTTTGTTCAGTTCCTACATTTCGCGTACCGTCTTGTGGGAACTCTAGTAACCCCCATATATTTGAGCGAAATATCTTTTTCGTTTTGATGTTCCAATCCCACATTTCATCACCACTTCCCCAAAGTGACAGCTTTAATCGCTCTTCGCTTTTCTTAATTTGAAAGTGATACTGTAAACGTCTTCTATATTGCTGAAGGATGTAGGCAAGTACCAAAAATGTGACAAGCGCATAAGCAACTTTTGCCGAAGTGGTCAGCCAAATAGGCGGGACTACTGTCAAATTTAAAGAAGTTGATTTTTTAATGTTGTTTTGAAAAAGATCGAAAACTTCTAACTCGAAAACGTAAGAGCCAGGACTGAGATTGGTGTATGTAGCTCTTCTATTGTCTCTATTTGTCTCTATCCAATCTTCCTCTAATCCCAATAGTCTATATCTGTATTTGGTTTGAGAGGGGAGCAGGGCGTTAGGAGATACAAATTCTATACTCAAAGGAAATTGCTTGTAAGTAATGCTAAGAGCATTATTCTCGGTTATATTTACCTTTTGTTCTTTGGACTCTATAGACTTATTCGCTATTTCAACCTTTGTTAGAGTTGGTGAGAGAATAGATTGTTCTTGATTCAATAAGTCATTTGGATAGAAACTGTATAGCCCTGTGTTGCTTCCTAGGAAAATTTGCCCGCTATTTTCGTCAGTCGTACTTGAATTGGTGTAAAACTCTGTATTGAACAACCCAAAATCTGTATCGAACATTTTTATATTTAAATCGTTACTAGTTACAACAGAAATACCTTTATTACTTCCAAACCATATATTTTCCTTTTTATCCTGAGTTAGTGACGCTATGTAGTTATTTCTCAGTCCATTCTTCTCGGTAAAAAGTGTGTGAGCTTTTAAGTCCTTTTCAATGACCAGTAGACCATTGCCATGAGAGCTCATAAAAATATGATTTGAAGTAGTATTAACTGAGCGAACTTGAAACGACTCTAATGCAAACTTAGAAAGGTTGAATTCGAAATTAAATATCTTATTTTGAATGTCAAAAGTATAGATTGAACCGTCTTTAGCACCTAACCAAAACTGATTTGTCTTTTCATCAAAAGACAAAGACAAAAGTTCAGAGGGATTATCCAGGCTATACTCTTTGTATCGCTTTTTTTCGAAGTCAAAACATTCTAGCTTTCCTGAGTAATTTAAAAAGCAAGAGTAGTTATCGACTAAAAGCGGGTCAATTCCGAATGTTGGCGTTTTTTCACTGTTCCACCCTTCGACTTCTGTAAGGCTCAATTCATTCTTATTAAAATTATATAGGCTGCCATTAAAGGTAAGAACGTAGACTTTATCCGTTTTAGACCAGTATATTTTATTTACGCCTAATTGAGATGCGATAAGCTGTTCGTTATTAGTTTCGATATTTCTGATGTACAGCTTGTTAGACTCATCGGTGTACATTAGCTGGCCTGAACCAATGTACTCTACGGAAGTGATGTTTAAATTAGTATCATTGTGAATTTTGATACTTTGTTGCAATAAAGACGTCTGGGGTTTGTATAAGTATAGTCCTCCGCCATTTGACGCAAACCATATGTCTTTATTAATGGTTTGTAGAGAGGCCATAAACCAAGGCTGTAATTCTTCTTTTTGTCCAGAAAGCTCAGGTATCACCTTTCGAGTCTCAAATGTTAAAACATCTATGGATGATAACCCTTTCCTTGTCGCGGCAAATACAACCTTATCTTTATAGTTTACTAGGCTCCTTACTTCATTGGAGGAAAGAGCAGCGTCGGTGTTCTCTGATGAAAGGTGTTTAATGATTTTTACATTCTCATCCAAGATGTAAATGCCATTTGTTGTAGCTAGCCAGTAGTTGCCAGCGACTTTTTTTGCATAAAGGAGACTTTTTGCTCTAATGTCAAAGTTCCAACGGGAGGTCTTTCTTTCTTGCGTCATTAAGTTTTTAGCAAGCGTAAATTGTTGATTAGTGAGAATTATTCCATTTGAGAATGTGCCTAGCCAATAATCGCCTTTGTCATCTTGAAATATTGTCTTAATTTCCCCTAGGTTTTGCTCGAAACCTGGAATAAGAATTTGTTCAAATTTACCTGAGTTCCGGTTGTAAAGTTGAAGACCTGTTTCTGTAGCAATAAAAAACTGATCGTTACCTTGTTTATCAACACCTTCAAAAATATCCCATACAACATTATCTAATAACGAATTCCCGTCACCTGAATTGTGAGTGAAATTGATAAAGTCATCTGATGCTCGCCGATATTGGCTCAATCCATTGCTAGTACCTACCCAAAGTACACCTTTACTATCGATGAACAATTTCCGAATGAAGTTGTCGGCAAGAGAGTTTTTATCTTCTAGGTCGTGGCGGTAATGAACAAACTCAAAGCCGTCGTATCGATTCAGACCATCAGCGGTAGCAATCCAAATGAACCCTTGATCATCTTGAACAATAGAATAAACATTACTTTGTGACAGCCCTTCGGGGGTGGAGAATTGTTCGAGCTTTATCGATGAAAGGTTATTATTTGCGTGCGCAGTTGCGCTAAGCAATACAAGCAAAGAACAGATTGTAGCGAGGCCTAGTTGGCGCTTGAGGCTTGATAGCAAATACAGCAAATACTTCACGAAATTTCCACTATCTATCACGTAGACAGACAAAGGTAATATTTAAGTTATCCGACCATTAAATCTGATGCATGAAGCCAAGTCAAATAACGCCTTCCTATTGTATCGGCAGTACTAGAATTTTCTTTGACAGTTTTTTGCAAAAACTTTTGAATCTTCAATGACAAGCGCGTTTCTGTCTGTCCAATATTGGTCAATGGTGTTGGCCTCGTTAGAGACTAATGTAAGGCGATGTTTATAAGCCCCCATTTGCTGCTTTAAGTGTTGCTCTATAAAGCCAGTCACATCGTGTTGTGTGATACTTTCCATCGCCTCTAATAGAACGGCTTTTCGATTAAACTCGAAATCTTGATTGGTAATTGACGTCCAAAAACGTTGACTTTTTGTTCTCAGGCTTGCGTCTTTTTCTTTCAGCTGAGCAGCGAGACCATGCTGATAAGTAAACCACTGCTGATCGTCAAGCATTGCGAGTTTTTCTAGAGCAAGCTCTATAAACTCATCCATCGCGGAGACTAATTGTTCAGGTTTAGTATCGGGTGACTGAATGTAGAAAGCGATGCCTGGAAAGCGGTTGATAGGAATATAACCTACATTGACTAAGTAGCCATATTGTTTTTCCGTGCGCATTTCTTGGAAAAATATAGGCGCTAGCAAATGACTGGTTAACATAGCCAATGCCGTTGTTTTTTCTGCTTTATCACTGCAAGGGTAGTAGCATACCGCTGCATGATCGTGATTGGGCATCGTTACGGGGAAGACTAACTCAGGTTGCTCATCTAAGTCGATAACCGGACAAGCGACATGGTTTCTCGCATCATGTCTATGTGAAAAGTGCTCACCAATTGTTTGTGCAATTGACTGAGCTTGACTCTCTAGCCAGTTACCGTGCACTAGGACGTCTAAGGTAATTTGTTCGAATAGGTGCCGTGAAAAGTCCATAAACGTTTCATAGGTAATATGTTCCATCGCTTTTAATAGTGAATTTGATGATGGACTATTGGGTTGCATGAACGAGCTAAGCTTTGAAAACAGCTGAGAAATCGACTTACTCTTGTCAGCATTTCGCCAGTGTTTCATTAATTGATTTTTGATTAATTCAAATTGGCTTGGGTGAAACTGAGGGCTAAGTAGGCTATCCAGCAACCGCTCTAATAACAGAGGCTGTTTTTCGCTTAAACCTGATAACTGAAGTGTTAAGCCACCTTGATGCGCATACAGGTTGTAGTGTATGCCAGCCAATTCGGCATCATAGTGCTCTTCAATGACGTGCTCTGAGAAACAGTCAACAAAGAGGCGCGTCATGGCTATGTTTTCAACACTGTTGACCGAAATAGGTGAGTCGATACCTAAGTAGATATACCCTTTGGGCACCTTAAACGTAGTATCTTGCTTGAACCAAATGCAAAGGCCATTTTTGCTCTCTATTTGAGTGGGCGTCGCTGTTTCATGTGTGTGTGGCCAAACTTTTGGTTTGTCGAGAATGTAAGGGTTCTCTGCTGGCAGCACCAGTTGTTGCATCACATCGATGTTGTTTAATTCATTTATTCGAGCTTTGTCTATGTCTGAAATTGCGTACGGTACTTTATACCATTGGCTTGTTTTATTGGTTTCGTAACATTGGCCAATCTTCACAATACGACAATTATCGGCCGTGAAAAATGAAAGTAATTCTGTAAGTGACTGCTCACGTATGCCGTCCATGACAAAATCACCGTAAATATAATCATCAGTTGGGTAGTGATGCATATTCACCACTAACTGATTTACTGAGTCTAACGGTTTTAACTTTTCTAAAAACTGAAACGCGACTTTAGCTAGTTTTTGCTTCTCAAAATAAAAATGATGGGGAATAGGAGCTCCCTTGAGCAAATTGATATAGCTAAAAATCACATCAATAATACTATCAATTTGCTGTTCTCCCTCTTCTGTCAGGGATATGCTGATATTAAAGTCTTTAAAATTGGAGCCATTTACACCAGAGCCTGCAGTTAAACCTAATGCTAAGTGTTGAGACTTTAAGTATGACAAGATACTGCCTTTTCCCTCATGGCCTAAAAGATAAGCAAGCACAGCTTCAGGCTTGTGACGATAATATTTGTCAATGCTCGGAAGCGCAAAACTGATAATTAATTGTTTATCATTTTTAACAGGGATTACTTGAATTTCTTTACCTAAGTGTTCAGGTAAATATAGCGGCTCCGTTATTGGCGCCTTTTCCGTTTTGGCTGACTTTACATCATCAAAAAACTGATGCGCCCATGATTTGAGTTGGTCAAGTGGTTGCGGTCCTTCTATCGCTAACGTCATGTAGTTAGCACAATAATGAGTTTTATAAAAAGACTCGATTTCTTGCTGGATACTTTGACCATCTCGATCACCTAACGTGTCAATATTCCCAACGGAGAACTGTGCGAAAGGGTGGTTTTGATTTACGGTTTCTTTATGAACGTCGTAAAGGCGTCTGATATCGTCTTTTAACTTTAGCTTAAACTCTGAGTCGATATTCATTCGCTCGCTTTGAACGAATGACTCACTCAATAAAGGCGCCTTGAAGAAGTCTGAAAATCGAGCCAATGCCTCTTCAAAAAAGTTACAGTGAATATCAAAGAAGTAACTGGTGAACTCTGTACCGGTCCAGGCGTTATTATGGCCGCCATGTTGGCTTATAAATTTTTGGTATTCACTACCATCGGGGTAGTTTTCTGTACCCAAAAACAGCATGTGTTCGACGAAATGGGCGAGTCCCTGGCGGTCTTTTGGGTCGTCGAAATGCCCCGCATTGACTGCTAGTGCAGCTGCAGCTCGGTCTGATTCAGAATTTTGAATCAACAACACACGCATGCCATTGTCGAGCGTAATGGGTAGGTAGTGTTTTTTGTCGTTAGGGCTTTGCTTTAACAAATTAACTCCTATCAAACACTAATTTACGAACCGCACCATCAGTAAGTCGTGTTTATTCTTATTATTATAGGCTTGTTTTCTTTATAAATTACCCGAAGGAATAACATCAGTCTATTTTATTCTTAACTGTTGTTATAAATAGTTGGCGCTTTCTTTTACTATAGCCGGAATTTTTCATCTGATATCCGCGAATTTAGAAGTGCGGGAGTAACATTATGCAAATCTTCATTATGCGCCACGGGCAAGCAAGTTTTCAGGCTGAGTCCGATGCGCAACGAAAGCTGACAGAGCAAGGAAAGCTCGAAGCTGAGTTAATGGGAAGATGGATGGAAAAAATGAGCATAAAACCTGAAAAAATTTGGGTGAGTCCTTATGTTCGCGCTCAGCAAACAGCGAACGCGGTAGTTGAACAACTTTCAAGTACTTCGCAGCTAGTTACGCAATCTTTTATTACACCATCTGGCAACGCAACTGATGTGAGAGATATTATTGACGGTGAACTAACAGTAGAGCCGGTTGAACAGCTCTTGCTTGTTTCTCATATGCCTTTTGTTAGCTATATAGTCAGTGAACTTACTCAGCAAGAACATTCGCCAATTTTTCAAACAGCGGGTGTTGTTGAAATTAATTACAATAAAGATGCGATGGTTGGTGAATTTGTTCGTATGGTTGCACCAATCGACTTGTGCTGATGATCAATACTTATCTTTGATATCAATAAGCACTAAAAGGGCTCCGTCACCGCCATATTCAAGAGGGGCTTGATGAAATGCTAACACGTCGGGGTGCTGCACTAGCCAGTGTGGCACCTTTGTCTTCAACACTCGGTTTCCTATGCCATGCACAATGCATACGCACCTAGCGTGTTCTTTGTGACAAGCTTTTAATAGTGCGGCAATTTCTCGCTTCGCGTGTTCTTGTGTCAGGCCGTGTAAATCTAGAATTAAATCGGGTAGATAAACACCACGCCTTAAGTTTTTTGCTTCGAAGCTATCTGTTCCGTCTTTTACATATTTCATTGGGCCTTGGTGGTTTAAATCCGGCTCAAACTCATCTGAAAAGTAAAATTCAGCGCCTTGCTGCGTGGTGAGTGTATTGGCGTTATTTTTCTTTGGTGTACTTTTGCGTTCATGTCGAACTTTGTCCTGAACAATAGGTTTAACTTTACCAATTGATTCCTTAAACAGTGCTTTTTCTTCTTGCGATAATAAATCTTTAAATTTCATGACAAAGGTCGACATTTTCAGGGCGAATAATGATATATTATTTGCTTTGTTTTGTCTCTCAAACTCGCCATATAATTGGCGTTATCATAGGAATAATCATGACGTTGTCTGTGCAATCACAGTTACTGACTATCGAAGACTGGGTACGTTGGAGTGCCAGTGAATTTAACCGTGCAGATCTCTATTTTGGACACGGCACAGATAACGCATGGGATGAAGCAATAAACTTGGTGATGAATGTATTGTCCTTGCCACGCGAATTATTCGAACAAAGTAAGCACGCAAAACTACTGGACTCAGAGAAAGACGATTTGTTAGCGATGATTGAGCGACGTATCGTTGAGCAAATTCCTGCCGCCTATTTAACCAATCAAGCAACGTTCGCTGGGCTTTCTTTTTATGTTGATGAACGCGTACTTGTGCCACGATCACCGATAGCTGAGCTTATTGATAAAAAGTTTGCACCTTTTGTTGGCCAATCGCCGAATCGCGTGCTCGATTTGTGCACAGGCAGTGGTTGTATTGCTATCGCCTGCGCATATACGTTTCCGCTTGCCGAAGTAGATGCTGTCGACTTATCAGTAGATGCGCTTAATGTCGCTCAAATCAACATTGAAGGTCACGGGCTGATGGAACAAGTTATTCCTATTCAATCTGATCTTTTTGCTTCTATCGCGCAAGAAAAATATGATTTAATCGTGACTAACCCTCCTTATGTTGACGCCGAAGACGTTAGCACGTTGCCAGCAGAGTTCACACATGAACCTGAAATGGGCCTTGGTTCTGGGCACGATGGTTTGGATATCACACGAGAAATCCTTGCACAAGCTGCTGCACACCTGACAGATGACGGTGTCTTGGTGTGTGAGGTAGGTAATTCTCAAATTCATGTAGAACAGGCATACCCAGAGGTGCCATTTCACTGGGTAGAGTTCGAACGAGGTGGGCACGGCGTTTTTGTGCTGAC
This sequence comes from Thalassotalea euphylliae, assembly GCF_042682785.1. Taxonomy (GTDB): domain Bacteria; phylum Pseudomonadota; class Gammaproteobacteria; order Enterobacterales; family Alteromonadaceae; genus Thalassotalea_F; species Thalassotalea_F euphylliae. The sequence goes on from NZ_JBHUIB010000012.1 coordinate 897,787, forward strand.
AAAAGCACAATTAGACGAACATCAAGTAATTTTTAACCAACGGGTAGTACAACGCTAATGTCGGGAAATACATACGGTAAATTATTCACAGTCACTACATTTGGAGAGAGCCATGGCTTAGGCTTAGGCGCTATTATTGATGGCTGTCCTCCGGGTATTGAATTGAGTGAAGCAGATCTTCAAATAGATTTAGATCGCAGAAAACCGGGTACATCTCGATATACAACAGCTCGCCGAGAAGCCGATGAAGTGAAAATCATGTCTGGCGTTTTTGAAGGGAAAACGACAGGTACAACAATTGGTTTGTTGATTGAAAACACTGATCAGCGTTCAAAAGATTATGGCAACATTGCAACGAGTTTTCGCCCCGGTCATGCAGATTACACCTACACGCAAAAATATGGCTTCAGAGATTACCGAGGTGGTGGGCGTTCTTCTGCTAGAGAAACGGCAATGCGAGTTGCTGCTGGCGCCATCGCCAAAAAATATTTAAAAGAGAAATTGGGGGTTGAAATTAAGGGCTGTGTGTCCCAAATTGCGGATGTCAAAGCAGAGCAGTTCAATTGGGATATCGTTGAAGAGAACCCATTCTTTTTCCCTGATGAAAATAAACTAGAGCAGTTGGATGAAACCCTGCGCGGTATTATTCGCCAAAAAGATTCTATTGGCGCTAAAGTTATGGTTGTCGCGACTAACGTCCCTGTTGGTCTAGGTGAGCCTATCTTTGACCGATTAGACGCTGATATTGCACACAGTTTAATGAGCATTAATGCGGTTAAAGGTGTTGAAATTGGTGATGGATTTGAAGTGGTAAATCAAAAAGGCTCTGAGCATCGTGACGAGTTAACTCCAGATGGCTTCTCAACAAACCATGCTGGCGGTGTGTTGGGTGGTATTTCATCTGGCCAGCCTATCGTCGCGCAGATAGCCCTAAAACCAACGTCAAGTATTGGTGTCAGCGGTCAAACTATCGATGAGAAAGGTGAACCAATGGATATTATCACTAAGGGGCGTCATGACCCATGTGTTGGTATTCGTGCAGTGCCTATCGCAGAGGCGATGCTTGCAATTACCCTGATGGATCACTTTATGAGACATCGAGCGCAAAACGCAGACGTACATTGCCAGACGCCAATAATCGAATAAGGACGAATACGAGCTCGCTACGGCGAGCTTTTTTATCTCATGCACATCAGTAATTTTACGCGACTCTCTAATGGTTATTTTTGGTATTTCGCCGTTTTAGGTTTAGCGATGCCTTTTCTAGCTGTTTGGTTAGAGGGAAGGGGGTTTAGCTCACAGTCGATGGGGGAGATGCTAGCCATTTTCACCGCGACCAAAATTGTGGGTCCAACGTTTTGGGCGTTTTTTGCGGATAAGTCTGGTCGACAATTGAGCGTCATTCGGGCTGGTGCTAGTTTATCGCTAATATTTTTTATTGGCCTTTTCTTTGTTGATGGGTATTGGCCGATCACACTGTTTCTAGCCGCATTTAGCTTGTTTTGGACAGGTGTGCTCCCTCAGTACGAAGTGCTTACCTTAAATTCGTTTCGTAATAACCCCAAGATATATGCACGCATTCGCCTATGGGGCAGTATCGGCTTTATTGCACTTGCTGTTATCGGAGGCGAAGTAATAGCCTCTTTGGGAAGTGAGAGCTTTTTAACGCTGGGTTTAGCGGTACTGTTTGGTTTATGGTTGTCGACGTTGTCGATGAAAGAAAGAGAAGGGGGTCGCAAAGCGCGCAACGAAGTGAAAGGCATGAGTGAGCGGATTTTTAATTTGCCCTTCGTTTACTTTTTTCTAGCGGGATTGTTGCTGCAAATTAGCTTTGGACCATATTATTCCTTCTTTGCTCTCTATGTAAGGGATTTAGGCTACCCAAGCTATGCGGTTGGTGCCTTGATAGGCGTTTCGGTGGTTGCAGAAGTGTTGATATTTGTGCTGATGGGACGTGTTTTTAAACGATTCTCAGTTTTCCAAGTATTGACCTTCAGTATTGCGATTACGGGTATCCGCTGGTTGATAAGTGCTAAGCTTGGCCAGGTTTTGCCTTTGCTGATTATCGCTCAGGTGATGCATGCTGCTAGCTATGCCCTGTACCACAGTGCTTCAATGCAGTTTATTCAATCGCATTTCAAATTCGGCCAACATAATCGTGGACAAGCTATTTATATAAGTGGTGTATACGGTGTTGGCGGTGCTTTGGGCGCTTATATTGCTGGATTACTCTGGCAAGATGGCGCCGGAATAGAACTAAGCTATATTGCTGCTGGCGTGTGCGCTCTGACAGGAGCTTTTTTTGCTGGGTTGTTGATGGTTGCTAAAAAATAATCGACATGTGCAAGTCTGTAAAAACGAAGAGATAAAGCCTACCGGTATAGCCTTCAAATGCAGTTTTATTACTGACATGTGAATTTGATTATTGATCTGACATCATCAGTAAGTACGGATATTGATAGCTGTGTAGATGTTTTCGCCCATTTTTATTAGGCACAAAAAAAGCTCCATATAGGAGCTTTTTTATTTTGGTTATCCGAATTACTCGGTCTTACCAAAAGCAATTGTTAATTCATCAAATGTCTTCACTTGATCAATTACTGCTACTACGTCTTCGTGACGAGTATTGTAGCTAGGAAGAATAACTGCTGTTGAAGTAGCGTTCTTCGCTAGGAAGTTTTCAATACGAGCCGGAAGACGCTCAATATCTACTGCCTTGCCGTTAAAGTTAACTAAGCCATTATCAGAGATCTTCACAACGATCGTTGGGCTAGATTTAGCGTTAGACTTGTTTGATTTAGGTTTAGTCACTTCTAAACCAAGCTCTTTAACGAAAGATGTTGTTACGATGAAAAAGATAAGCAAGATAAAAACAATATCTAGCATCGGTGTCATATCTACATCTGCTTCTTGGCCGTCTTCATGTTTTCTTTTACGACTCATTTTCCCCTCCTAATATCGTTGATGCTACAAAATATACGAATATACTCGTAAGGGCAATCTAAAAATGCGTTTTTGCAACAATACGACGGATATGTCGTTAGTGTTATTTGTAAAGTGCCTGATTATACAGAACGCTATTGGTGTTCGCCAGCCTGAGCAGAAATTAGATTGTAACCAGAAAGCTGTGGAATTGAGGTTTGAATCTCAAACTCTGTCTTGTCTAATTTTATTAATGCTTGGCAAAATAACGCTGCCTTTTGCTCAAGATTATTGGCCTTTTGTCCAATCTCTACTTCGAGCTCTTCACCCATGGTCTCCAGCTTGTCACCAAAAGCATCGACACGTTGCTCTATGGTATCTTCGTCCTTACTTGCCATAGCATCGCCGACAGCCATAAGGATCGTGCCAATAGATTGAGAAACGATCTCTTCGATCTCTTGCTCAAATTCACCGGCAAAAATCTCATCAAAATCATCAAAATCTTGCGGAGCAATATAGTAGCTTTCATCACTATGATTAAATTTCTTACGTAAGCGATATTGCATCTCATCGAACTTTTCTTGCAATTTACGATGAGAAGCGCTGTTTTCACCGGTTAAACCGCCAATCACTTTGTTTACCGCTTTCAGGCCAATTTCGACACCTTCAATCGCTATTGACACTATTTCAGGTACTTGTGCACGAATGCCTTTGCTGAACGTGGAAATTAGTTCACCTTGCTGGTCATCCAATTCAACCTCTCGGCCTAGCACGAAAAGCTGTTTGTCGTGATTGATTTGAAATTGGGTTTGACCTTCATCAAGAATACGAATGTGCTTCGGATCAATGATTACGCCGTAGTTGAAGTTGACATTACAGTGCTCAGCAAGAGCACTGTTGCTAAAAAGGCCAGAAAAGCTTAACGCAGATAGGGCAGCGATAGATCGTTTGTTCACAATAGACCTTGAGCTAAGCAGCTACTTCTAGTTGCTTTGTTTATTAATAATCGGATCAATAATGATCTTACGTTCTTTGTAGATCATCTTGCTTGGCGGGTATTCACGTTTGGTTTTGTCGTGATAATCGCCAACGGTGAGCTCAACACTTTGATACAGCTTTTCCGTCGCTTCGACATACACTGATGCCATAAACTCCTGTTGCTGTGTTTCTATTTGCTCTTTCTCAGCCAGTATCTCACCTAGTTTCTTTGCATGGAACTGATAAGTTGTAACAACTTTTTGTAACATGGCTTTTGATTTAGGGTCTGGTGGCAATTTTTTTAGCTTAGTCTGGGCTGCTTTCAGTTCATTGGTTTTTTCATCTTCAATAGCTGCGCGCGCTTCAATGTCTTGGAGTTGCACTTCAAAGGCTTCCAAAGGCTTATTGAAATTAACCAGTGTTTTACTGCCCGCGGTAGCACCTACAATGCCTGCATGCACTGAAATTCCAGCACTAACTAGGCCGCCGATTAGCTTGCCATTTGCCTTACTTTCTTCGCCAACCCAAAGTGTTTCACCCACTTCAACAAGGCTGTGCATAAGTTGGTTTTCGATACGCATATTGCCGCCACATTCAATATCGGCATATTGACAATATTTTGCATAAAGGTGGCCGCCGCAACGAATTAAGGCACTCATCTCAAAATCGCTGATGTTAGAATCTTCAACATCTTGTTTCTTACCGATAATGCCACTGTTGATGGTAATATCGCCACCCGCTTCAATTTGAGCGGATTCGACAAAGCCGCCGATGGTAATGTCCCCGGTAGCGACTACTCGCATACCTTCTGTCACATCACCGTCGATGATAACACTGCCTTTGAAATCGATATGACCGGTACTGATGTCTACATTTTTAATTTTGTAGACTTCGTCAACTTCCATGCCGTTGTCGATAATTTTTGGTAAACCGACGAGGGTAGAGACAAGTACATTTTGATTTTTAGGGCTTAATATCGTTCCCTGACCAGGGACCAGTTGCGTGTCTTCTCCAGGGGTTGGCTCAAGCGGCTTGGCTGTTACGGTATAGCCTTTCACACCTGGTGTAAGCGGCACTTTCTGTGCCAGAGGATCTCCCACTTTTACACAAATAATATCGCCAAGGTCTCGCATATCAACACTACCGTCTTCTCTTTCTTTAGGGCGGAGAATACGTTCTTGTGCGCTTTGCACTAAGGGCTTGATACGCGCATCTTTACCGTTCTGCGCTTCACGTCCTTTCGCAATGATTTCTTTGACAATACTACCTGGCTCAGCTTTAGCAGCCGTTTGTGCCAGCTTTATCAATTGCTCTTTGCTAAAGCCTTTAGCAACACCAGCTGCCTTTGATGCATCAAGAATGGCTTTTGCACTTAGGTGCTGACCACCGATAGCAGTAGTAATTTCAGCCTCGGCGACCATTTCTTCGCTATCAATGTTGATTTTTATTTCAGCATCTTTACGGGTAAGTACTTCGTAGCGAATTTCACGACCGGAAGCACCACTTTGGAGAGGTTTAAGTACCGAATTAAGCTCGGCAATAGCGTTTTTGATATTAGCTTTATTAACGACAAGATGACTGTATTCTGACGCCTGTATCAGATCTAGCACTGAAGCGTCGTTTATTGAGTCGCCACCTTTAATCGGCTCTAAAAGTAAGTCTACGTTATTTTTATTGTTCGCAACTAAACTTGCTTTTGTCATGGATTGCCCTAATTACTGCATATTCCTTCAAGTAGGCACTGTACTTAAATATAGTTTTCTTGATGAATTTTAATAAAGTTAGCTGTGCCTTCTTTGGTGTAATCGATTTTGTATTCTTTATTGTCGAGTGCTTGTACAAATAAAAGTTTCTTCTCTTCACCAAATACTTCAATTGATCCAAGATCAATAACTTCTTGGTATGCTTTCTTCGCTTCTGACTTCTTGCGAGGTACAACGCCATTGTAGGGTTCAATGCCTCTGTGGCCGACCACTACAGTTTGGTGAGAGCCGTTCACGATTATCAAGTCAATTTTTCTCACTTTGTGGATCACCGTGTTGCGTCCACTGGTAATATAATTTTTCTCGATCAAAACGTAACCTCGTTATTTAATGTCGTTGGTATGTAGCAGTTACTACAGTTATAACTAAACTGCTGTCTCATATACCTAAAATCCTATTCTTTGAATATATTATACTTTCGCCGAAACACGCAAATTTTATAACGGTAATTTAACCTATTTATCAGGTTTTTCGTCTTTCTTTGACGTATCTTGGCTCTTGTTTACTTTTTATTAACTTACGTCTCACGAGATCGAGCGCGACAGCGGTTGCATAGTGTTGAAAATAATAACGATTTCCAGGAAGTAATAGGCAAACGGTCTTTATTTCAGTTGTGTCTCCCCATGCAAACCAAACCGTACCAACAGGCTTTTCCCCTGTTCCGCCGTCTGGGCCTGCTACACCTGAAACAGCTACAGCAATATCGGCACCTGTTTTGGCAAGGGCGCCTTTTGCCATCTCTATCACCACTTGCTGCGATACCGCGCCATGCTTGTTTAGTGTCTCTGGAGAAACATTAACCATGTCAGTTTTTTGTTGATTGGCATATGTTACAAAGCTGCCGTCAAATACTGCAGAGGAGCCTGCTACACGGGTCATGTTGCTGGCTATCATTCCACCCGTACATGACTCGGCAAATGTTACCTTCTTGCCTTGTTCCTTTAGCAGTAATTGAACATGCTCACCAAATGGTTTTGGACCGTCTACGATCTCGGCAACAAGATGGTCGCCTAACAAATGGCTAATTTTCTCTATCCAGAGTGCTTTGCTCGCCAGTGCTTTGGTAGTTTTCGTGGTTAGTTTCAATTCCAGTAGCGGCATGGATGCTCTAAAGCCAAGTTCAATATCATCAGGCCAATCTGGCAATTCTTCATCTACGATTTTTTGTAGGCTAGATTCTCCAACGCCAAACACTTGAAAACGTGTTACATGGTGATGACTCGTATCTGGCGACTGTTTTTTTAGCATCGGAATTATCTCATCCCGAACCATTTTCTTCAGTTCCGCAGGTACGCCAGGCGTGCAATAAATGTGGCAATTGTTATGAACTAACCCAAATCCAACCGCACTGCCAATCGCATTAGCAATAATGCTGCAACCTGACGGCAGCATGGTTTGCTTTAAATTTGGCTTATTTAACGCGAAACCTCGCTTCTCACACCATTGGGTGATGTGAGCTAACGCATCAGGATGTTGAGCGATAGGTTTGCTTGACACTTGCGAGAGCGCTTCGGCTGTAAGGTCATCAATGGTAGGACCAAGTCCACCGTTGATAATAAGTACATCAGCATTGCTACTTAAACGTTCAATCTCGCCTATAAGATCTTGGATGTCATCAGCTACGGTGACTTTCTTTTTAATGGCTAAACCAATGTTGGCAAGCTCTTGCGCTATCATTGCCGAATTACTATCAACAATATCGCCAGACATTAGCTCATCACCAGTCAATAGCAGCTGAATATTTAACATTAAATTTTTCCTTAAAACGTTTAAACCTTTTGCAAAGTGCATGCATCATAAACTATGAATTCAATAAAAGATAACAAGCAAGGGAACAAACATGAAGACAGCAACTAAGACGCTAGCTACTTTATTTGTAACAAGTTTTGCAGTATCACCACTGGTGATGGCAGATGAAGAAAAAGTGATTGAGAAAACGTTTGATGTCCAGCAAGGCGCCTCTTTCGATATTGATAATGTTAACGGTGCAATCAACATCTATAAATCGGACAACGACCAAATAAAAGTTATCGCCACTGTAAGTGCAAAATCTGAATCTCAACTTGAACGTATCAAAATTGATATGGTTCAAAATGGCAATAAAGTGGACGTTGAAACTAAGTACAAGCAAAGTAGTTGGGGTAACAATAACTCGGGTGATGTCAATTATGATGTCTGGTTACCTGACAACATGTCTGAAACAGATGTTGATTTAGTTAATGGCTCTCTAAAAATAGAGGGAGTATCGGGTGAGTTGGATGCTGATCTAGTCAATGGTTCTATTGATGTCTCTGAATTGGACGGAGACGCAAAACTAAATTCAGTCAACGGCAGTGTCACAGCGCGTTACACTAGCTTAACTGCAGTGAAAGATATTGAGATAGAAACCGTCAATGGCAGTATCAAGGTATTTTTGCCAAGTAACCCTGACATTCGTGTAGACGCTGAAACTATGCACGGCAGCATCAAATCAGATTTTAGCTTTGATATTGAAAAAAGTATGTTCTCAGGTCGAAGTATGACAGGCACTGTTGGCAACGGCACTACATCTATGTCACTTGAAAGCGTTAATGGTGGTATTAAAGTCTTTGAAAATTAGATCTCGGGCTAAAGTTTACAGCCGCGTTTTGAGAAAGACGCGGCTTTTTTATGCTTGTTGCAAATAAAGTGACTAGACTGAACAAGTTAGGTGATTAAAAAAATATAAATATTTCATGCAAAAAAAACTATTCCTGCTGTTTTTTCTTTCTACTTGTTGCGCAGCTTTTCACGCAGTTGGGCAGGATAAGGAGTATCTCGTTGGGGTCGAAGACGTTAGCTATTATCCGTTATTCGATTTCGAGAGCGAAAATGTCAATAAACCAAGTTTTGCTAGAGACTTACTCGCTAGTTTTTTCGAAAAGAACAACTACAAGTATAAGTTTGTTGCATTGCCGGTGAAGCGCTTTGATAAATGGTACATCGAGCATAATATTGACTTTAAGTTTCCCGACAATTTTCGATGGCGGGAAGATCACACCAATAAGCTTGGTATTCATTTTTCTGAGCCCATCATTCAGCTGACAGCAGGCACTTATGTATTGAAAAATAATGAAGCGTATACGCGAAACAATGTCACTCGTTTGGCCACTATACGTGGATTTCATCCAACGCTGTGGCTAACAGAAGTCCGAGCTGGAAAGCTACAAATAGTCGAGGAATCTTCACCAGTTTCAGTTGTTAAGCATGTTATAGCTGGTAATGCAGAAGCCACCAACATAGATAAAAATGTTATTCGTCATTCGTTACAAAAATTGTCCTCGAATGAACAGCTTGTATTGGCAGAAAACATATATAATCAACGTTACTATTATCATTTTTCGTCAATTCGATACCCTGAAGTGATTGAAAAATTCAACGTATTTCTTCGTGACAATCAGAATTTAATTCAGTCGTTGAAAAAGAAATACCAAATTGAAGAGTAGGTAAGGTGAGCAACTTTAATCGCAATATGTTGATTGGTCAGTGGGTCAGGAATGATACTGACGATAGTGGTAATCCATTTGTAGAACATGCTGAGTTTTTTGGTGATGGCAGTTTTGAATTTTGCTTTATGACAATGTCTAACAGTGGCGATATTCTTCAACAAGAAATCGAGCTAGGTGATTGGGGACTTGTTGGTGATATTCATTTCACAATGACCAAAAATGAAGTGCTTGATGAAAAGATGATGTCTGCTGATTTAGCAAATCCAGATAATTACCATGCTTACAAAGTTACACAATTAACCGCAGACAGCTTTGCTTATGAACACATCCTGTCAAAAGAGAGCTTTATCCTAAAAAGGGTAATTGATAATATCGGGCACTGTTAAATCACTGTAGCGGACCCCGTAATGCAAACCATTAAAAATGCTAGTTTAATAACTGCAATTAAAACGCCTTTTAATGCCAAAGGTGATATTGATTTAGACACCTATGACAAGCTCGTTGAGCGCCAAATAAAGGCTGGTGTAGATGGTATTATTGTTGGTGGTACGACAGGGGAAGGGCACCTTTTGAGTTGGGAAGAGCATTTGATGCTAATAGCCCACAGTGCGCATAAATTCGGTAGTGATTTACTTATCGTCGGAAATACGGGGAGTAATAATACACGTGAGGCCATAAAAGCCACTGAAAATGGCTTTGCTACCGGAATGGATGCGGCGCTTCAAATAAATCCATACTACGGCCGTACGTCTGAACGTGGTGTCATTGAGCATTTCAAGCAAGTATTAAACATTGGTCCTGCATTTATCTACAATGTACCTGGACGCACGGGGCAGGATTTGACGCCAAATATCATTGAGCCTCTCGCAGACTTGGAAAACTTCGTTGGTGTTAAAGAGTGTGCTGGTAATGAACGTATTGCGTATTACGAACAACGAGGGATAGCGTGTTGGTCAGGTAATGACGATGAGTCTCATGATGGTAGACATCATGTTGACTCGCATGGCGTAATCTCTGTGACGTCTAATATTGTACCGGAGCTTATGCGCTCATTAATGGACAATAAAGATGATGCATTAAATGAGCGCCTTCAACCATTAATGTCATGGCTATTTTGCGAACCTAACCCGATTGCGATTAATACCGCTTTAATGATGACCAATGCCGTAGAAAAAGTGTTTAGACTGCCTTATCAAGCATTAACTGAGGTTCAACGTCGAGAAGGACTTGCGTTACTAAAAGCGTTTGAGTCAGCCGACTTAGTCGGTGAAAATTTGTCTTTGTTGTCCGATAGCGACTTTATTTACGCAAGCTAATTGCTAGCTGTAAGCTGCGCTGCTACTCCTAGGAAATCTAACTGCAGCTCATTCGGGAGCGTATATTGTTTTTCTTGATGAGTAGTAGGGCAGACAAACGATAAAAAGGTCGCGCAAAGTTGCAAATTCAGCGTTTCATGCGACCTAAAATGTGGATTATATAAACGGTCACCAACAATCGGGTGTCCCATACTTGAACTATGCAGCCTTATTTGATGCTTACGACCAGTCTCTATCGTTATTTCAACTAGGCTCACATCAGTTCCGCTTTGATAATCCAACTCTTTAAAGGTACTTTTGGCAGGTTTATCATGGACAGGAGCAACACTCGTCAATGGAGATGCTGATAATTTGCCATGAATAATCGCTTGATATTGTTTTACCAAATCATGTGTTTCGAATAACTTTCCGAATGCTCGTGCTATTTTTTTTGCATGGGCAATAACAATAATACCCGAAGTAGCGCGATCTAATCGGTGTACAGGAAAGGCAACTCTATCATTAGGTAAATGCTGTTCAGCCCATCGCATTATCGTGCAGTGATCGCTCCACTTTGAACCTTGAGCAAGCATACCATAGGGTTTATACCACACACTGTAGTTGCCACAATCCTCAATTAATTTTGCTGTTGGTGGGACTTCACTCAACACTTTTTCGTTAAAATAAAAGTGTAATGAGTCACCGGCAGAAACTTCTTTCTTGAACCGCCGAAGCCTGTTTACTTTGCTTTTTTGCTCAAGCCATAATGCGCCTTTCGAAATAGCCGATTTAAGTTCTGAGGTAGATAAATCAGTAAGTGCTTTGAGAATATCTATTGCTTTCTCACTGGGACCTTGATGATGGTGATGAATTTCGAAAGTTTTCACAGATTAGAGTTTATTTTTCTTAATTGTGCCCAATAATATCAGGTAGACGTATATTTACCTATTGGAAGTCCACATGAGTGAGCAGCCTACAGATTTGCAAGACGATATTCAGCAAGATGAAATTGCGCGCCAACTTGAACAAATGGTTGAGCAAGGTATCGATTTAGAACAAGAATACGAGGTTGAGTTTTCCGTTATATTTCCGAGCCAAGAATTAGCATTGAAATTCGGCCACTTATTGCTCGAACATGGACAGAAGCTTTCATTTTGCACCTACCAAGGTAACGACCAGCTACCATGGGAAATTACTGCTTATCCAAGAATGTTGTTGTCGTACGATAACATCATTGCATACCAGGCATTGCTTATCGAACATAGTGAACACTTCCAAGGGCAATATGATGGTTGGTATTGTCAGGCATTAAGCTAGTGGATCTAACATCGCTCGGGGCGCTGCAACAGCAAAGTAAGAAGTCGTTTAACGACCAAAAAGCGACTATCAAAAAAGTACTTGCGGGTAAGCGCGTGAACTGCAAACAATGCAGAGATATGCTTGTCTTTGTATCTTCAAACGACGAACAGCGGGCTAAGGTATCTTGCAAAAAAGGGTGCACAGATATCGCTTTAGATATTGGGTAAACTTTTGAATTACCTGGCCCATCTGTTTTTATCCCCTAACCAGTCGCAAGTGCGCGTTGGCAATTTGATGGGAGACTTCGTCAAAGGCAACAAGCTTGATTATTTGCCTCCACCAATGGAAGTTGGTGTTTACTTGCATCGCCATATCGATAAATTCACAGATCAACACCCTAGCGTAGAACCATTGAAAAGCCTGTTGTCAAAAGAACGTAGACGTTTTAGTGGCATTATTGCTGATGTCACATTCGATCACTTTCTCGCGAAACACTTTGAGAAATTCTCCAGTGATACCTTAGAGGTTTTTGCTCAGCAATGTTACGAAGAGTTAGCTGCAAATAAGACACATATGCCGGAGAAAATGGCCTTAATGGTTACTCGTATGATTTCAGGCAACTGGTTACTTGCCTACAGAGAGCCTGTCGCTATTGCAGATGCGCTTAATGGCATTAGTCGACGGATACGTTTTGAAAACAAACTGATGGGTGCTGGTGAAGAAGTCATGCCTGCATACCAGGTGTATGAACAGGCATTCTTAGATTTCTTTCCTGAGCTTATTGATTTTTCTCTGAATACGTATCAGCAATTACAGGAAAGTCGCAATGTCATCTAGTGACTTTTTCACCTGCGCATGTGCAGGAATAGTAGCATCTTCAGCAGGGTAGCCTGCTATCAATAACATGTACGCACGATCGTTGTCGCTTCGGCCACAAATTTTGTTTAGGAAAGACATTGGCTTTGGCGTGTGAGTTAATGTCGCTAAACCGGCATTGTGCAACGCGCTGATCAGAAATCCTGTTGCAATACCAACAGACTCGTGCACGTAATAGTTAGTGTTTTTTTCTTCAGCAGAAATGCCACCTTTCTTTTCACTGAAAATGGCAATAAGCCAAGGAGCAATTTCTAAATAAGGCTTTTGTGCATCTGTACCTAGTGGCTTTAACGCATCAAGCCATTCTTCACCCGCGCGACCGCTATAGAAACCCTGTTCATGCAACTCTGCTTGTTCACGAATTTGTTTTTTAATGTCTGAACTTTCGATAGCAACAAATTGCCATGGTTGATGGTTAGCTCCACTTGGTGCTGTACCTGCGGACTTAATACAGTTTTCGATAATTTCTTTGGCGACAGGACGCTCGCTGAATTTTCTAATACTGTGACGACGCTTAATATCTTGATAAAACGCTTCTGAGCGGGACAGCATTTCTTCTGGTGGATATTCGACAAAGTCGGTTAAAGGAGAGCAATCATGTGCTTTCATAAAGATATCTCGTTTTTATTGTTTGGCACGAGTATCCTTTGAGTCGCAAAATGATGCAAGCCCTAATCAACGGCTGTTGTTAAGTGAGTAGATAAGATGTCTTGATATTGTTCAGAACTTTTTAGCTTCACAAGCGCCTGAGAAAATGTCTCTGCTTGTAACGCGTGTTTACCATTTTTAGCAAAAGCTAAGTGCAGTGCTGCTTCATACAAGTGTGGCTCTAGAACTTTGACTTGGTGCTCTTTTTCTCCGCCTAGCTTATTGATGTAGAAAGGCAATATATTTATATCTAATAGTGCTAACGGAAATCGTCCTGCAAGTAGCATTTTTACCTGAGTTTCTTCATTTGGAAGCTCGATAGTATTGAATTTTGCTGCTTGATACGCCTCTCCATAATAATAACCGGCAATACCAGCAACATCGAATTGAGAAATGTCGTTTAAGTTACCTGAAAAGTCGACATCGAAAGCATTGGTGGTAACAAAGTTCATTCGCTCCATAATCAATGGCTCTGATACAAAATTTAAATAGTATTGACGTTCGGCATTCAGGTTGATTGGCATAATGGCATCGATAGTGCCCGATTTAGCCAACTCAAACATGCGTTTCCATGGCATAACTTTATATTCCACTTTTACGTTGCCGATCGCTTTGGATGTTGCTGCGATAATATCAGGCACTAGCCCTTTTACTTCGCCATCTTCTAACCAATGATATGGCGGATAGGCCTGTTCAGGCTTCGCAATTGTAATAGTGACAGGCGCATTACTTAGCTGTTGAGCAACGGCAGTTGCAGAGCCAAGCAAAACCAATATAAATACCAACGGGCGAAAAATAATCAAAACCTATGTTCGTGTGAAATACCACTAACGAACTTAGCATGAAAATTCGATGAAAACATCCATTATCAATGACAATAAAGAACCTATTTAACAAGGTGTTAGCTGTTTTTTATACAATCGTGTCTACTAATGGTTTAGTAGTTTTTCGTGATTGTTTTGATGTGTGCCTGTACCGCGTGCGTGAACAAAAACGAATAATGTCGTGGTTTAGTTTATTCAGCGAATGTTCACCGTGTAAATGTAAACTAGTATGAAAGTACGCGAGAGAAAGATTTATGGAAAAATCTGTTCTATATCAAAGTAAGGCAAGTAGCAGTAGAGAGCAACATGATGAAATATACCTTGGTGACACTTTGTGTATTGGCTTTGTGGACAGAGTCGATTGCAGCAGCTGAACGAGAACGAGCGACTATCCGGTGTAAAGGTGGTCATGTTCGAGGAGGCATGGAAAAGTTTAAAGTCATGTCTATTTGCGGAACACCGCTCGATAGTGATGTGGTGAGTGGGGCCGACCAAGTAAAAGTTGAAAAGCTGCTGTATAAATTGAAAAAGTCACCCTCAGCACCTTTGATTATCTTCACATTTAAAGGTGGCAGATTGTTTAGCATTGTTGAATCGTCGTGAATCGATAGGTGAAAAAGGTGTTAACCAATGTGGTAAATTAAGGTGAATTGTGCAAAATTACGGAAATAATGTGGAAAGGGCGTCTTTGTTTTGCATAGTGCTTGTTTTTATTGGTTTATTTGAATAAAAATAAAGTATGATTTATGTGCTTTTTGTAGAAGATTTACGTTTATTTTCCACTGAATAGGATATCTGACGCTGATTATTTTCGGTTTCATATATACTAAATTTTGCTGAGCAGGTGCGGTAAACAACCAATGACACAACAACGAATTTTGATGGTAGAAGACGACGAAGATTTGGGACAAATTATGTTCCAGTTTTTGGAAGCGTCTGCATTCGACACGCAGTGGCTTAAAACAGGTGAAGATGTTGTGTCTACCGTGCGTCATGCAAAGCCAGACCTTATACTAATGGATGTGATGATACCTGTAGTTGATGGTGTGACGTTAACAAAGCAAATCCGTACCTTTTCTGAGGTACCTATTATTATGGTAACGGCAAAGTCAGATGAGGTTAGCAGGTTGATAGGCTTGCAGACGGGAGTTGATGACTATGTATGTAAGCCTTTTTCTGCACCAGAGCTAATTCTGCGTATTAAAGCCATATTAAGAAGAACTGCCGCAATTAATGCCCAAGATGCAGAGCCAGAAATTCAAAAAAATCAGCTTCAACTTGACGAGAATAAACTCGTTGTTAAGTACCTAGAAAAGACAGAAAAGGTCACGTTTGTTGAGTTTAGCTTACTCAAGCTGCTAACTAGCAACCCTAATCGCATCTACAATCGGGAACAAATAATTAGCTTGGTGTACGAAACATATCGAGATATCAGTGATAGAACTGTAGACAGCCACATTAAAAACTTACGTAAGAAGCTTGTTGCTATAGGCGCTGACCGTGCTTCTATCGAGTCAGTATATGGCGTTGGTTATCGATTTGTTGAAGATGATGCTGCATAGCTACATCCTTCAATTAACATAACCAAACGAGTTGTTTAAACTAAAAAAGCACCGTAAAGGTGCTTTTTTAGTTCATATCATCATTGCCTTTCTCTGTTGTATATCCTTGTATTTCCACCCGCTCGTCTAATAAACGTCCTTGATTGTTAAAAAACAAAGTCGCTCATAAAAACTAAAATCATTAGCACGATATAGGGAAATGCTGTTGTCGGCTTAAATGCATTTCGCGCATATTCTTTTATGAGACTCCCTGTGCTTGGTCGGTTTTCTTGAAATTGTGTGTGAAACTGAAAAGGCTCGGTATCTTGCTCAAGAGACAAAATACGTCCCTCAATACGCGCTTGATATGTTTTCCATATGCCGTCTTGGAACCACAGTATCAGCAAAATCGCTTGAGAGAGAAAACCGGCTTGATCAAAAGCAAAAAATGCGGCCGTGATGATTATGGATATAAGCTTTATGCCAAGGGAGCATTTTTCGTAGCTGTCGTATTGCTTTTGTTGTAATAACCACTCTGACTGTGCAGCTTCAGTTAACATGAATTTTTTGCCTTCTAGATGTGTTAGTGCGTAATTAACTTATGATAAAGGCATTTATATTCACGCACTACATCTCGACTATGTTTATTTGTCGCCGATGCGTATTAGTTTTATTCAAACTGATTTGATGCGCATCTAACGACTGGGTGATTGGTTAAGTGCCGACACAGTTAACAAAGCGCTTTGTGAGTTGTTTAATTTGCGGCTCATCTTGTTGTGTGAATATTGGTTGCGTGAAAATACGCTCCGCACACATCTCTCTAAACGCTTCAAATTTAGCGATACAGGATGCTTTAGTCTCTCCACCGGCTGACTGATAGCTGTCGTCGTCACATAGGTTTAGGGCGAAGTGGCTGGCAGCCGTTAAAAGCTCATGATTGCTCACATCGGCCACTTGCAGCTTATCGAAAACATCTTTGTATGTTTTTATAGGCATGGACTGTTGGGCTTGCTCTATTTTTGTAGCTTCAAAATATTTGTAGGCGCACAAAGCAAGCACCAACACAAATAGGTATTTCATCAAACGATCCTTGTTATCAAAATCTTGAGTTGTGTTAACCCGTCAATTATCCCGTTGTTCTAGTTTTGTTTGCAAGAGGGTAATGCGGTTATTTAGCTTTTTTATCGCATATTGGCTGTAAAAGTAGTGACTAGTAAAGAGCAAAAAGCAAGCACTACTTAATCCGAATACAGGGTCAACTGTGACAACCAATGTAATCGTCACAGCGGCACAAATCACGATGATGGCGAATAGATGCGCGGGGCCGAATAAGTCTCTGTTTTGTTTTTCTAGCTTGGCGAGGTGAGTGTCTAAATCCATAAGCTCTTCCTTGAAATGCAGTGGGTCGTTGCTTTATTTTACTACTTGATACCGATGTACACCTCGATGGTGTTTCCGTTTGGGTAATATTCGAAATCTGTTTTGTATAGCCTTTCGTGTGCACAGCTGTCGCTGGTGAAGTACTGCCAAACGTCTGTCCAAGCATCAATGGCTATTTGTGGCATGTCACCAGATTTTGAAAAAGCGAGGTATTTACCGGCGGGAATATTCCGCTTTTCGAGCGTAATACCTTTGGGTAACTCACGGCCGTCAAAGCCGGCCAACACCGTAAAGTCTCCTTGAAAATCTGATGCGTAATCGTCGTATACACCATATACGCGCTCTCCAGCTTGATAGTTAACAGGTACATGCAGGTCAAATTGCTGCCACAAAGCTGGAATTTTTCCTGTTTCAGGATTGAATTCATTAGCATTGTTGGTGCGTGCGCTAAGTCCATGAACTACCTGTCCGTCAAAGTGCTTTACTTTCATTGCTTCTCCAAACTTGATGTTGCTTACTGACTAGGGGAATTGCTGCGTTAGCTTAGACAAGATTTGTTCAAAATTAAATGTAAGAATGTATTTAAAAGTCAGTTTCTTAGCGCTTTGGCGCTAGAAATATGAAGAGCTAAACTTTACACTTTATTAACCTTGGCTAAACAACAACGATAAGAATTCATCGCCAAGGAAAACATGGAAAGCTATGAACATAATAAAACGGTTAGCCTTGTTAATGGCGATAATATCCACGTCATTTTTTACCAACGCTAATGAGACACAGCATCAAGAGTTAGACAACGATGAAGAGAGTGGTTTCCACTGGGAACTTGATCTTGGCGTCGTCGCTTTTTATCAACAAAGCTTGATCGAGAGCCTTGCGGAATATGACAAAGAAATTGGTATCAATGTCGTTGCATCTGGAGGCATCTATTTTGATAATTTTTTCGCAGAAGTTGCCCCATATTCTGGTAGGCCGTTTACCTTCGGCTACACCCTTCACAAAAGTGAGACTAGACAACTCAACCTTGTGGCAGAATCTCATTTCTTTGAAATATCTGAAGAAGAGCAAGAAAACGGAAACCTGCTTGATGGCATCAACACACGTGAAAGCTCAATGGAAGTGGGGGTTGAGTACTTTGGTATTTTGAAAAAGTATGATTTCCGTCTGACCTTGCTTCACGATGCGTTGAATGAACATAACGGTACCATTGCCAGAGCTGACATATCGCGCCCTTATTTCACTAAGTACGTCATGTTCGTGCCGGGTATTTCTGTCACCTATATCGATGAAAATGCCACTGACTACTACTACGGGGTAAGCCCTGAAGAGGCGACCAGTTATCGTCCGGCATACAAAGCAGATAGCGCTTTAATCACGACGGCTCGGCTTTATGTTGAACGACCTATTGACGAAGATTGGTCAGTTATTGCTGCCGCGAGCTACTCTGCATTCAGTGATGCCATTAATGACAGTCCAATTGTTAACAATCGGAACGAAGCCTATAACATCAGTGTTGGGGTGTTATGGACGTTCTAAGCCACGCAATGAAGCGACTATTATTGGCCCTCTTTGCGGTATTTAGCATGCCTAGCTTGTTGCACGCTCAGCAAACAGAGGCACCGTCGCAAGCTTCGCTGACCATGAAACAGCCTATTCTTACCGCTAGCCCCAATGTGTGTGAGCTAGAGAAAGATAGCTACTTGTGTGAGGTGAAAGCAGCGTTGATTTGGGAAATGCCTGTTGCAGGCCATTATTGTTTGTATGAAGCCGAAGAAACCGTGCCTTTGCAATGCTGGGACAATAATTGGTCAGGCAGTCATGTTTTGACATTCCAGTCGGATAAACCAATCACTTACGTGCTCAAACCATTTGGAGACAACACGGTGGTAATTGAAGCGACAGTGAATGTGATTGGCACATTAGAACAACGTATTCGAGCAAAGCGTCGCCGTCGATTCCTACGCTTTTTCTAGCGCCTAAATGTTTCAACGTCTTGACAGTTTTTGACAACTCCCAAAGTTTTTGACAGAAAGCCACACAAACCCACAGAACCACTAAAGATTAAGACACAACCGCTGATTATCCTTTTCCTCAACAAGTCACTCACATAAATTGTTAAAGGAAATAAACATGAAAAAATTAGCGAGCACATTACTTTTACTTGGTCTTACATCTACAGCGATGGCACAAACGCCCAAAAATGTTATTGAACGTCCTATAACATTAGCGGACGGTGAACTTATGTTCTCTGGTGCATTAATGTTTGGCGAGCAAACTGATGGTGAAGATGAATGGATTGTTGCGCCAGGCATTGCATATGGTGTTACAGACGATTTTAGTATCAGCTTAGGCGATTTACGCTACCGTTTTATGGAACGCGAGAACAACGGGCACGGTAAAGGTTTAGAGCTTACATTTGGTATTGGTTTTGAAGGCCAGCGAGAGGTTCGTGGTGCAGATGATTCAAACGGCGTTTATGCTGATATTACCGGTAAGTATGTATTTAATCGTGATACAGCGGCGTACTTCTCTACCGCTTATGTTCATTGGGGAGAAGATAAACGAGATGATCGCTCAGAAATTCGCTACACCGTTGGCATTCAACAAAACCTAATAAACAATGTTAGCGCTTTTGCTAGCTACACATACAGCGATTTACGAGACTTTGAAGATGATTCGGCAAATGCTGGCTCTGTCGGGTTAAACTACGCTTTGTCAAAAACAATGGATGTTGGCATGTTTGTTAGTTATTCAGACTTTGATGCTGAAGACAATGGCTACAAAGCTGATGATATCTTTGAAAAAAGTGCAGGAATTTATTTCGCAACTCGCTTTTAGTTGTACAATGACATTATTGTCATTTTATCAAAATCGCACTTGAGCATGACGCTTGAGTGCGAGGTTTAAAATGAACCGGGAGAGATTCATTGACCACACAAGCAAATCAAGGACATGTATTCCTCGTTGAAGACGACGAAAGTTTGGCATCCTTAGTTCAAGATTATTTTCAACGACAAGGGTTTACGGTATCTGTTGAAGGGCATGGTGATAATGCAGTAGAAAGGATACTAAGTGCAAAACCCGATATTGTTATTCTTGACATTATGTTGCCAGGTAAGAATGGTTTAGATATCTGTCGCGAATTGCGGCCGCAAATAGATACCCCTATTTTAATGCTAACCGCCCGTACTGACGACATTGATCAAATTATTGGTCTTGAGGTGGGCGCGGATGACTATATTTGTAAACCAGTCAAACCACGTTTGCTGTTAGCCAAAGTTAATGCCACGCTTCGACGCACACATAGTCAGCCCTCAGCGTCAGACAAACCAATATACCAAAACGGTGTTATTGTTCACGGTGATTTACGTGTAGATAAAGGCAAACAAGAAGTGCATTTGGCGAATGAACCGGTAGAACTTACTACTAATGAAATCGCTTTATTGTTCCAGTTTGCCTCTCATGCCGATAGCATTTTAACGCGTGATGATCTTTTGAATAATTTACGCGGCTTTGGTTATGACGGACTCGACCGTACAGTAGATATGCTGGTGTCGCGTTTACGCAAAAAGCTAGGGGACAATTCGACTAAGCCACAAAAAATAAAAACGGTGTGGAAAAAAGGGTATTTATTTGTTTCTGACGCTTGGTAGTCATGTGTGTAGGAAGATGTTTTAAATGAAGCAGCTGTTCTTTCGGTTATATTTATTGTTGATTCTTACGCTAGTCGGTCTCGGCTGGAGCATCGACAAGCTATATAATACGGTTTCTACTGAAGAGCAGCTAACCTCAGACGTCGAGCTACATAAAGGCACTTTCTTCCTTTTAGACACCGAGCTCAGAAGACATCCAGAACATGAGCGTCCATCGCATTTAGAAGCGCTGGCCACCTCTTTTGGTTACCAAGTGCAGTTAGTTGAAATCAACTCACTGGAAGTGATAGAGCAAGCGAGTGAAGTCGCTTTTTCCTCTCAACAACTTGAGTATTTGAGCGCTGGCGGTATTGTACCGCTGTTCAATGATATTGCTGGCGAAAGTTGGTTTTTCAAGCGGCTTACCAATACCGACCAGATAATGGTATTGGGGCCTATCTACGGTGAGCCATTCGTCCAATCAGATGTAGTTTATGCGTTGATTTTGTTTATCGCTCTCGCGTTTATTGTATTTATTTGGGTGTGGCCTATCTCAAAAGGCTTGATGTCGATGACTCGGGCAGCTACCGCATTTGGTAAAGGTGACTTCAGCGCAAGGGCAAGCACTCAAGTACCCAGTCCAATGCTCAACTTAGTTGAGCGCTTCAATTCAATGGCGTCGCGCATTCAGCGCCTAATCAAATCTCACAAAGAACTTTCACATGCTGTATCGCATGAGCTACGTACACCAATTGCGCGTATTCGCTTTGCGATGGAAATCATTCGTGATGAAGATGACAAAGCACTTATTCATCAATATATCGATACCATGGACCAAAATATTGAAGAGCTAGATGCGTTGGTTGATGAGCTGTTGATTTACGCAAGGTTTGACCGTGAAGAGCCGCAGCTAAACATTACGAAAGTCAATCTAGCTGAATTGATAGAAGAGGTCACCGAGCGTTTTGTGGTGACTGAACCGGACTTACACTTTCATGTACATGTTGATTCTGAAGGCAGCGAGAAACTGAACGACTGTCAGATCGACAAAGACGCGATTTCTCGAGTGGTCGATAACTTGTTACGCAATGCTGTACGTTACGCAAACAAACATATTGACGTTGATGTGAGCGTTATAGGTAAAGATGTGGTGGTCGCTGTGAATGACGATGGTCCTGGCATTCCAAAAAGTCAGTGGCAGGCGCTTTTTGAACCTTTTGTTAGACTAGATCAAAGCCGAGATCGCAAATCGGGTGGTATTGGTTTGGGTTTAGCAATAGTAAAGCGTTTTATAGAGCTTCATCAGGGCAGTGTTAAAATCGGACAGTCAAAAAAAGGAGGGGCAAGCTTTATACTGGCTTGGCCCCATCATTTGTCTTTGAAAACTAACAAAGTAATCAGTGAGAAGTCGTAGGCTCAACGACATTGTAGCCACGATTTTGCATACACTTAATCACGATAAACTTACGTTCGTCCTTGGCTTTGTAGCTACCACCAGCAGCGCCTATCGCTGCACCAATAACAGCGCCAGCCAATAAATCTTCACCACTTTCTGTTGCACCTGCTAAAGCCCCGGCAGTTGCGCCAATAGCCATATCCGTTTGTGTATCTGCATTGATATAGCCGCGCTGTTTTGCCACTTCTTGGCAAGCGAGTAAGTCATTTTCGTAGTTCGCTAAGTCACCACCGTCCACAATAGGGCGGTGTGATGCACCTGTATTAGAACATGCGCTTAAAGTTAGTGTCAGAATTGTAGCTGCTGTAGCCATCTTTGATGTAGTAAACATGGTATCTCTCCTCTTCATTTAGTGAGGAAATAGTGCGTTCATTACCTGTCAGTTGCTGTATGGATTTGTATAAATGTTTATAACGGCAGATTAATAGGTGTGCGTAAACAACCGTCAAGTATTTAATATGTTGATATATATGGGTTTTGTTGCTTTGGCTGTTGACAGATTTATACAAATGGTCTGTCAATTTACAGCTAGGAAACAAGCAAACGCTATGGCAAAGAACACTACCCAAGAGAGGTGTTTGCCTTTAGAGGCCACTAATGCGATGACACCATGAATGGAAAATGTTACTGCAATAATTAATACGAGTTGATATGGCTTGGTATTGGGAGATGCAAGTAGTATCAAAACAGCCGCAAGACCAAGCCAAGCAAGCGAGGTGATATGCCAAGCAAAACGCAGAGTTTGAATAGTAAACCTGTCGCTTCCGAACAACTTGGGTAAATTATCCCGCTTAAATAAGCGAATAAGTATATAGCGCTCACCTAAGTATGAATGGGCTATACCAATAAAGACTATAAGAGTTGCTGCTAGGTATAGCCAAACTGCCATGTGGGGTTCTCCTTGTTGTCACTATTTCATTGCTATCTAACGGTATTTTGCAGATGTAATAAACTCACCAAACGCTTCACACCACACAATAACCGTATTGTAGTTAGCGACATCGACACCATCGGTCACGGGCACAACGAAGTTTTCAAATGTTTTGATATCACCAACCTGCACCATCGTATGCTTTGCACGTTCAAAATCAGCTTCTGTTTCAATAAATTCTGGTGAAAGGTAAAGTTTATATTCAGGGCCAGGAGCAATCTCGCCCATCAAGGTAATATAGTCATTCGCAATAGAAACGTTGCCTTCGCCCCAGTGCAGGGCGTCACTGTCTGCCAATTCTCTTACGAACTTAGCTGTAAACATGGCATTGCTTGAACGTTGGGAAATCATTTCCGCACTTGGTGCAGGCGGGGCGGTGAGTATAGGTAAGGCATAGATACCGGCCGCAAAGCCAATAAAAACAGCTGCTGCGTGTGACAGCAATAAAAATATTAATTTACGTATACTCATAAAAATACTCTAGTTGGTAAGAATAATCGGCTACTTGAATCCCTCAATTGGTATTTTTTCACCGCGCATTTCAGCTCAACCTATTGGCGATAACCGTCAGCTGTATTACAACGCATTGCTTAGTTCATAGACCGTGACTTTAAAGGCTTCATTTCCCGGCATGTCACCAGTAAAGGTGCCTTTTATCTTAAATCCAAAGGTTTGATAAAACTGTAATGCGCGTCCGTTACCTTTTAACAGTTCGATATTAAACGGCGTTATTGATTCCGATAATACATGACGAATAAGAGCTTTTCCGATACCTTGGCGATAGCTGTTGGGATGCACATACAGCCAAGCAATTTCTGCATCATCATACGCTATAAATCCTTTTACTTTACCATTTTGTTCTGCAACCAATACATCGTACTCGAATAGTGCTTCGCGCTCTGCCGCAATAGTTAGTGGTAAAAATGCGGCTTCTAAATTGGCCGCTTTAAGTTCATCTATGCGCGCTGGGTCGTGTATTGCACAAAGCGCAGCCCAATCAGTTTGGCTGTAAGGCCTAATTATCATTGTTTTATCGTCCTTGTTCATAAGAGCAAAAAGCTAAAGCCCTTTAAGAAAGTCGGCACCAATTTCGACAACATCAGCTATTGTCTCTGGAAGCGAGGTGTCGTCTAAATCGCTCAGAAAAGAATCGAAATTAAAATGCGGCCAACCTTCAAAACAAGCATCTGAAACTTCACTACGGAGCTCTTTGTACGTGGCTTGAAAGTTGTTTTTATTTGCCACCTCAGTATATATCCCCGCTGCACAAAACATGGCGTACGCGTAATGAATGTTCGTAGCAGACTCAAATTGCTTTAAAAAAACGAACTCAACTTCTTTAGCGGTGTAATGCGTTTTCTTTGACGCGTGCTTTATGAGCTGACGGGGAATCGTTCTCGCAATATTTTTAATTGAAGCTTTGTTTTGAAAAGTATCTAACATCTTGGCTCGCTCCTTTTTGCCAACCTACATCATCAGTTTTTGTTACTGTGCGCTCTATAGTAGCCCTAACAATATCGTTAAAAAAACACTGCTTTCTGCAATTCGTTGAACAATTCCCAACAAGCCTCTAGGCCAACCTATAAGAAAGGTGGCGAGTAGCGATAATAGTGAAATAAACGCAATATTTGCTATCCAGCTGTTTTGAACATCAATCATATCATTTAGCTGGTATAGCATTGCCGCATAACAGCCAGCACCAACAATATTGTGAATAATGTTCTTCCAAGAACCAATGGCTGGTGTTTCTGGATCACATGGAAAAAATGCAGAAAGTAGATAACTCAGCCCCACCGCCCATAGCAGGAATGTCGCGTGTGGGGCGCTATTTTGTTGAACTGACGAATATGCCAGTATCATTATGCCAACACCAAAGGGGAAAAATAGCCCGTATGACACTTGTTTTTCGTAGGTAGAGCCAGTTTCTGCTAGTTCACTGATAGAGTGCTTAATGTGGCTGTATTTGGGGCGTTTGTGTCCAAAATAAAAAATGCCAGCCCAGAGAAAAACATAAAGCAGTATCAATAAAATTATCATGTCGACGTCTACGTGTTATTCACTGAGTAGATTCACTAACCAAGGCGCTTGGCCCAGTTGCCATTGTGCTGAATGTCACAATTTTCCTCGGTATCAAAAACGATATGCTTTGCCAAATTTTTAACTTTAATTCCTATGCTGCTCAACTCGTGCTGAATTAACGACTGCAGCGAGGTTTTTATGTCTGATTGCAGGTAAGCATCAAGATTTTCATTCGTATCAAATACGCAGACAATTTTTAAACTAGCAGGGAAGTTTGAATAATTGACAACGTGAGTCAGCCATTCAAAGCCATGAATGTTTTTCAAGGCCGTTTCGCAGACGTCAGTGAGCAGTGTGCGAAGCTGGTTATCGAGTTTTTTATCTGATTTACGCATGTCGTCATGAACACCTAACTAATGGGTTGCTATAAGCACGCTGAAAAGAATAAATAGTCTGAACTGAGCATTCCCATTGAAAAATCGCTTAATTTTTTATCACTATGTAAATGTGATTACATGTTCGATATTTAACGTGTAGCTTACTAAAAAACAAATAGTTTTTTTGTTTGCTATATTTTTCCGTACTCCCGTAAATCATAAATTTTTACTGTTTCAATTTTTGTCCATAATCCTTGCACAATTCATAACTATACTCTTTGACTATGTTGAATACATCATAATAAGGATATATGTATGAGCAGCTGTCCCCACCTTAACAGGCAAAAATGTTGGTTTAAGCCAACATCATTTTTGCTTATCACGGTTCCTCTCTGGGCCTTTCAAACACAAGCAGCACAATGTGAATTTACCGTAGTGAATGAATGGCAAAACGGTTACACAGGTCAATTGGTTATTACCAACGACACCACTGAAGTTATTGATGGCTGGCAAGTTGACCTAGCATTCAGCCAGAACGAGACCATTGGTAGTGCATGGAATGCGAATTTAAATGGAAGCAACCCTTACATGCTGACTAATAAAGGCTGGAATGGCAAGATCAATCCTGGCGCTTCAAAATCATTTGGTTTTAACGGAACAAAGCCTAATGGCTCACTTGTCTCGCAGCCTACGCTAAGTGGTGTGTGTGACAGCTCAGGTGGTGACAACGACGAAAGTCCATTTTCTATTGACATCGACGCTTCCGTATTATCAGGCGTAGCACCTTTAACTGTCGACTTCACCGCGCAATTGGAAGGGGCAGGTGATGACGACGTGGATTATGTTTGGCGTGTTGAAGACGAATCTATCGCTGATACTCAAAATGCACAGCACACATTTGATATTGCGGGCGAGTATACCGTTACGTTCAGCGCATCAAGTGGTGAGCAAACGCTGGAGTCACAGTTAACCATCACCGTTGAAGAGCCACAGCCAGAATCAGCGCAATGTCAACTAACCATTGAGCAAGAGTGGAACTCTGGGTTTAGAGCGCGTGTTGATATCAGTAATACCGCGAATCAAGCCATTGAAGGCTGGCAAGTGCTTATGCAGTTTGACGACGCCACGAGAATTACCGGCGTATGGCATGGTAACCATACAGGGAACAACCCCTATACTGTTGTGAACGAGCAGTACAATTCAACCATTGCCGCTGGGCAAACCATTAATTTTGGTTTTAATGCAGAAAAATCTGCACCTGATACGGCACCTACAATTCCAGCATTAGGCGGCCTATGTTCGTTCGATGGCACCATTAACAATGCACCAACGGCAGTTGCGATTGCCTCCGTAACCTCTGGCGAAGGGCCGTTAAGTGTTACCTTCGATGCTGCCCAGTCGGTCGATATTGATGGTGATGAGTTAACGTATCTTTGGGATTTTGGTGATGGCAATTCATCAACAGATATTCAGCCTACCTATATTTATCAAGAGCAAGGCAATTATTCGGTAACGTTAATCGTGAGTGATGGCGCTGCCAGTTCAAGTGCCGAGCCGATAACGATTTCGGTTTCAGAGCCTCAAATAAGCCTACCTTATCTGTTAGACAGCAACAACTCATCGCTCTACTTTGTTTCTACAAAAAAGGAACACACGGTCGAAACACATACATTCCGCACCTTAACGGGCGACATATCAATTGAAGGAGAAGCAACCTTACAAATTGACTTAAGTAGCGTCGATACAGGGGTAGACACTCGTGATACTCGAATGACTGAGCATCTATTTGCTGTTGATACCTATCCAGTTGCGCAGGTGAGTTTGTCGTTAGACTACGAGACACTTAAAGCAGTACCTACAGGTACGACGCAGGCAATGAGCATTAGCGCGGTGTTAAATTTATATGGCGCTGATATCCAAATAGATACGCAAGTGCAGGTAAGCCGCTTATCTTCATCGCGTATTTTGGTTCAAAACAGTCAACCTATCTTGCTAGATGCAACTGACTTTGGGCTTGAAGCGGGCATTGAAACGTTAAGAACGTTAGCCAATTTAACGTCAATTAGTTATGCGGTGCCAGTCAACTTTAACTTAGTGTTCAGTACAGACGTACCAGCACAAGAACAAGCAGGCGAGGAGTAAAACAATGAAATTATTTAACCTTCACCACTTGTTGAACTGTAACCTAAACAATGCTTCTAGTTTGACGTCTCCTCGTGTATCTCTTTTGTTGCTTGCTGGAGTGGGGTTGCTATCGCAGAACGCTTATGCAGCAACATGCGAATTCTCCATACCCGATAATTGGAACAGCGGATTTAAAACCGAAATAGTCATTCAAAATGATGAAACTGCTAAAAATGATTGGACACTCAACCTAACTTGGCCTGACGGAATTTCAATTAATAATGGTTGGAATGCCAGTTATGATTGTTCGAGTACGGGATGTACGATCACCAAGCAAAACGCGAATTCAGTCCTAAATCCAAATGAAAGGTTAGGGCTGGGATTCGTCGCCAGTAAAAATGGCTACGAAGGCGAAGTTGAATTAACGCTAAGTGGCGATATTTGTGATGGCGTTGTTGGTACGCCGCCGGGCTCAGGCAACGGTGATGATAATAGCGGCGGCGACAATCAAACCGATACTGGTTTGTGGTCATTAAATAGTGATACGTCATCACTGCGCTATGTTTCGGTGAAAAAACTGCATACCGCAGAAGTCAATGCATTCCAAGGTGATGATGTTAACGGTGACGCTCTATCAGGCAGTATTGATGCTAGTGGGAATGTGGTATTAGCGGTTAACTTAAACAACATTGATACGGGCATTGATATTCGAAACAGCCGCGTTGTCGATTTATTATTTGCTACTGAGCTTTTACCGACTGCTTATTTCACCACGCAAGTAGATACCTCTGAAATATCTGCCATGCAAACGGGCGATATTGCTACGCAAACAGTGACTGGTGAGTTAACCATTCACGGTGTAAGCCAGCCAATGTCACTAGACTTATTGGTGGCGAAACTGGGTGCAGGCACTGTGAAGGTCTCAACGTTACGACCACTTATTGTAGACAGTAATAGCTTTGATATGGCCTATGGCATTGAAGCCTTGCGTGTTGTCGCTGGGCTGTCAGGCATTGGTGAGGCAGTACCGGTTTACTTTGACTTGCACTTTACCTCTGTCAGCTCAAATAACTTTGTCGAAACAGAGAAAGCAGAGGCGCCAATGGCGCCAGACAGTTTGGTTGTGCAATATGAACCGTCAGACAGCCAAGCGCACTTAAATTGGCGTGATAACAGCAATAATGAAACCGCTTATCTTGTTAGACGCCAAACCTTAGGTGGTGATTGGCACACGGTTGCTGAACTTGCTGCTAGTGCAACCTTAATGTCTGAAGGCCTGCCTGATACCGGAGAGTTTAATTATAAAGTCATTGCGCTTAACCAAAGCGTACCGTCGCTGCCAACAGAAGCGGTCACAGTAACCGTGACCGAAACCAATGCTGTCGCCAGAGGTATGGAACTGTTTAACGCTAACTGTGCTGGTTGCCATGGTTCAGAGGGCGGCGGCTTGGGCAGCTTCCCAGCGTTAAACACTGAACGAAATGTTGACGCAATGATAGATGCTATCGTCCGTACCATGCCCTACAGCAATCCAGCGTCTTGTGGTCAGCAATGTGCAGAAGACATCGCTGCGTTTATTCAAACACTATGGCCAGCTACATTAACCTGTGATATCGGTGTTACACCTGTTGCCTATGGCGCAAGACAACTTAAAATCCTGACACAACGAGAATACCAAAATACCGTTGAAGACTTGTTAAATGTTGATTATCACGTTGCTGACGGATTGTCGCCAGATAGCCAAGTCGGCTTCTTCACAAACAACACACATGCGAGCGTACTATCCACTACTTATAACAACTACTTGTTGGTGGCGGAAGAGCTCGCACAATGGTCGGCAGATAAGAATTTCTCTAATGTCCTATCGTGTTCGGCACTGGATAGCAGTTGTGCCACCGCCCTGATTACTGATGTAGCCCCTAAAATATTTAGGCGGCCTTTAACATCGGATGAAGCTACGACCTATGAATCAATTGCTTTAGGTACATTTAATGGTGGTGATATAGGGGCAGGCATGCAGTTGGCGCTAGAAGGCCTATTGTCATCGCCACAATTTATCTACCGTCATGAGTTGGGTGAAGCCAACCCAGCAAACCCAGAGTTGGACAGCGATGCCTTTGAGTTAACGTCATACGAAATGGCGACTTTCCTTGCTTATACTTTCACTGGTTCTACACCTGATGATGAATTACTAGCAGCGGCGGCAAATGATGAACTTCGCGATGAAGAAAAAATCATGGAGCACACTGCTCGTTTGGCCTCAAGCGCAGAAGGGGTGCTGGCCGACTTTATCGGTAGCTGGCTAGGTACAGCAGATTTAGAAGTGGCAGCAAAAGACGAAACCTTGTATCCAAACTATCAAGATCTCGTGCCGCACATGAAAGAAGAACTAAACAAAACGTTTGCTTGGATCATGATGCAGCAGGATGAACGTTTTGCATCGCTCTACACCGCTAATTACACCTTCTTAAATGAAACGCTCGCGAACCACTATGGTATTGCTGGCGTCACAGGCCAAGAGATGCAAAAAACCGATACTGCAGACCGTGGTGGTATTTTAGCTAACGGCGCGTTTATGGCGCGTTGGGCAGAGCCCGCTGAATCTCACCCTGTGCTTCGTTCGGTTCGTGTTCGTCGTCGCATGTTATGTCAAGACCAGCCAGATCCACCTGCAGGTACCTTTGAAGCGCGTGATGAAAAACTTGCCGAGCTATCTGAATTCCTGCAAGACCCAACAACCACTAACCGTATGAAGTATCACGCATTAACAGAAGACAGCCCTTGTAGCAGTTGTCATGCTGAGTACATTAATCCGCTAGGATTTGGTATGGAAGACTTTGACGCGGTGGGTAATGTTCGTAGCAGCGACAACAAAGGAAATCAGGTTGACGCGTCGGGTGCTTTGTATGCTCCTGAGAGCTATGCTGACCTTGATTCTGTTCTGCAATTCAATGGCACTCAGGGGTTAGCTAACCTGATGGCAGGACTAAATTCAGCGCAAAATTGTTTAACACAGCAAATGTTCCGCTACACAATGGGCGTGGGACATGACGAAATTGATCCAAATAATCCTGAAGATGCGAATCTATCGGAAACGGAACAAGCGGGTTATTTATGTGAAATCGACACGCTTAAAAACAAGATGGAAAACGAAAGTCCAAGAGCCATGTTAGAAAACTTTGGTTATCTAAAATCGGTTAGATATCGCAAAGCGTGGTCAAGAGATGAGTAATCGTTTGAGCTGCAAAGGAAATTATGATGAATAAAGATCAATTAAATAAATTAGCTATGTCGCGCCGCAGCTTGTTAAAAATGGTTGCAGCCTCTGGGATATCAAGCACATTAATTCGCACCTCACCACTTGTCGCCGGTATGTTGTTCTCGCGTCATGCCGACGCACAAGAGTCTGGGCTGCCGAATAAAACCATCAGCATTTTCACGCCTGGTGGCGCTATTGCCGACCTGTGGAACCCAACTGGAACGGGTAACGACATGGTCATGGGCGCAATGTCACAAGGATACGACTCGGTAAAAAACGACTGTAACTTTTTAGTGAATATGGCACACGGCAATGCCGGTCACGGTCGAATGCCTATCATCTGGGCAAAGGAATGGAACAGCGACAGTTACGACGTCATCATGGGTAATGCATTAGGGCCTGATATGCCGTTTCGTTACATCAACTTAGGTGTACACAGTAACGGTGCTAACTACATGACGAAGGACAATAAAAACAGAATACCGTTTCAGGACAATCCTTTTACCGTGTTTGATTTAGTCTTTGGTTCTAGTCAGGGCAGCAGCGCAAAAACACCTATTATGAATGCGCATGTGTCTGCTGCTAATGCCATTCGAAGTAAATTGGCGGGTTATGAAGTACAACGAATGGATGACCATTTAGATGCTATCGCCGATACACAACGTCGTTTGGATGAATTATCCGGTGGCTCAAGTTGCGGCATAGCACCAGACAATACTGAATTTGCACTCACCCACGAGACCTTCTCGCAACAAGCTAGATTACAAGCAGATATTGCCGTAGCTGCCCTGCAATGCGGCTTAACACGCTCAGTGTCTTTAGCGTACGGAAACAGCCAGTGTGACTTCAGAATTCCAGAGCTTAGTTATCAGGGTGTCTATCACCAGTCGATTCATGGTGGCGGTGGCGGAAAAGTGAATTACCCGTATTACACTGAAATGCGCAGCCATATGGCAAGTTATAACGCGTATTTAATCCAACAGTTAAGGTCTGCAGGTATTCTAGATAGTACCGTTGTAGTGGAAACCACAGACATGGGGCACGCTGATACTCACTCGGCAAGCCCTGTAGCCTATACCATTGCTGGAGGAGGCACCAGAATTAACCATGGCGTTGTGACTAACGCTGGTACTGGTTATGACCATCACGATGTGCTGTATACCGCCGCTCAAGCATGTGGTGTTGATATTGGCTTCGGTAAAGAAATACCAGGCGTAATCGCTTAAAGCATAACTACATAAAAAAGGGCCGAAAGGCCCTTTTTTGTTGGAGGATAACGCCCGCATAAGGGGCTAAGTAATGTTTGGCTAAATGTGCAGCGAAGCGGAACCGAGCTAAACGTTACGTGTCCCGTTGCTTTATGCGCTTGTTAGAAGTACCTCTACGCCATGACTGAATATGCCCATACAACTACACCAAAAGCTGATAAGTAGAATACTATTGGCAAAATGACAAACCAAAGTAGCGCTTTCCATTTTACTACAGTGAAGTTAGCTAATATTGCTTTATAGCTTACAAAGACTGCCCAAAATGGGAAAATAATTATTAAAGAAGACCAATACTCGTCAGCGTTAAACGCAGTGATGTAATCTTGATATAAAAAAGCACTCACTAATAAAATTACTATATGAGGTATAGCGAATACTAGACTGGAAAATACATAAATAAGCCTACCATTTACTTTATCAAAATCTCCTGCGCCGCTCCAAGATAGGCGCAAATTGTAAAACCATCCGCCAATTAACCAGACAAAGATTGCGCCAAAGGTACCAACCCTGCAACCAAAAGAAAAAATACTAACCAACCTCCTGAAATTGCATCCAGCATCATTTGGTTTGAACTAGTAGCAGTCCCTAAATCAGTTTTAATTAACTTTTGATCAATTCGATCCACAGCATTTGATATTCCTATTAGCCATAGAGAGATATGAACTAACAGAGGAATATTAAGTAAATCCAAATCCTTAAAAAAAGTACTTGGCTTAAAAAAAAGTAGGTGAAAATTTTTGAAAAAGAACTTAAAACCAGTTTTCTTGCCTGTATTTGATATTTCTTCCTTGATTACGGTATCCATTGAAACTCCTTGGTACTTCTAACGCCTTACTAATGGGCGCATAAATGCTTGGCTAAAATTAGCGACGAAGGAGCACAAGCCAAGCGTTTTGCGTCCTTTTGAGTAACTTGTTAGCTACCGTATGCACGAGTAATGTCGATAGCGGCAAATATTATAACCATATTGACCAATGCTATGACGGTATTAGCCTTTAACTTTTTCAGTAACCTCTTTTGCTCAGGGTTTCGCACTTGAGCCATAACTTTAGAATCGAAAAGGTTAAAATAGAACAATAGATTAAAGGTGCTATTGAATTCCTTATATGAGCTATAGCGTGTTTTAAAAACTCTAAGCTTATCGCCACCACGACTGTTCCAAAGCTTCCTCTTTATTCTTTGATCTATCAATACCCAAATTAAACAAGGAATAAATAAAACAGCGAAGAGCAAGGTAGGACTCCTTTAGGTAGCTAACGCCCGCATAACGGGCTAATAATACTTGGCTAAAATTGATGAGGCACGAACCAAGCCAAGCTTTATTAGTCCAGTGCGTTGATGCGTTTGTTAGCTTTACCTGTCACCGTTGTATGTAACTTCATCTGTATAAATACCGATATCTTTTCGCATTTCAGATAAATATGACAGTGCTTTGTCTCTAAATACAAAGAAAGAGTAGTTATTTTGTTCCAGTGAATTATAAAGGTAATCAACCATATCACTGAACGCGTTAAAGACAGATTGTGGTGCAAACAAAGCTAACTGAGCAGTTATATGCAACCTTTGGCGGTCAAACTCTTGTACATGTTCAGCTGTTAAACCGTTTTTACTGAGTAGTGCCACGAGCTCAATTAATGGGTTTGAAACTACTTTATAAAGATCCAACTTTTGTTGGTAATTTAGGTTGTCTTTTTGAATTAGAGACTCTAATTGAGCCTTGTATTCAGATAATTCTTTATCATGTTTTTGTTTTTCATTTTGAAGGATGCGCTTAGCCCAAACCTTAGCTAGAAAACTTGAAAGCGCAAAAATGATTACTGAACCACCTCCAATAGAAATTAGGATTGCTTGAGCTAATTCAAAAGCTTCAATAGTCAAAAGATTCCCCTGTAAAGCTAACGCCCAACTAAGGGGCAAATTAATGCTTGGCTATAATTTTGGAACGCAGTGACAAAAGCCAAGCTTTATTTGTCCCGCTTGAGTTACTTGTTAGGTACAAGTTTAAATATCCACGTCTTTGGATACCACGTCCTTTAATTGAAGCTCATTTTTAGACGTGAAATCCACTTTTGAAAAGAGCCTTTTTAAGCAAATTATTAAAAACAAGAGCGCTAAGAAACCGAAAAATACAGACTCTAATGACAATTTGTATTGGTTTGTACAGTAATCCCAAATACAAAAAGTACCATTCAGCAAAGCTAGTGCTGAAAATATAACTGCGAGTAAAAAGAAAATTATATTTAGGGCCATATCTAAGTTAGCGCTTGTACCTAACGCCCCAATAAGGGGCTGATAAATGCTTGGCTAAACTGTGTAGCGGAGCGAAACTGAGCCAAGCTTTAGCAGTCCCGCGCTTAATTGGCTTGTTAGGTGTTTATATACCACCATCCTGAACTGTAGGACCTAAATGTATATTGTGATTTAAACAGTGGCTGAGTTCTATTTCGTTGTTTGAATACTGCTTACATAGTTTCGATTTAAATTGCATTTTAGCTTTGCACGCGCCTAATGTTTCAATTTCTTTTTCAAGTATATCTACACACTTCAACACTTCAGGGTGCAGTGTGTCATCTGTTTCATAATTTGTTAGGCAAAGATCATAAGACCACCAAATAGCTTTCCCCTCCACTTTACATTCTTTGGCGAATGTGGAAAAAGTTAAAAGTAGGAGGATTAGAATCAAAATTCTCATAAACACCTAACGCCCCAATAAGGGGCTGATAAATGCTTGGCTAAACTGTGTAGCGGAGCGGAACTGAGCCAAGCTTTAGCAGTCCCGCGCTTAATTGGCTTGTTATATGCCTTTATTACCAAAGTAAAATTTGTTGGCTTTGAAGTCATAAAACATAAAGTAAAACAATGCCGTACAAAGAGTTGCAGCGAAAAATAAAAGAGTAATCCAATAACCAATAGGATTTAAGTTTTGAGAAATAGATATAGCTCTCAAATAAATCTCACCATCAAAATATGCGTTAGCAAGATAATCAGAACAAAAATACAAGCAAATAACAATTACAGCATCAAACCGTGAATAAGCCTTTTTTGACACTAAATTCCATTTCAACTTTATGACTCCATAGGCATATAACGCCCCAATAAGGGGCTGATAAATGCTTGGCTAAACTATGAAGTGGAACGGAACTGAGCCAAGCTTTAGCAGTCCCGTACTTAATTGGCTTGTTATGTACCTATTCACTCATGATCTTATAGGCCAATGGGTACTCATTTTTGTAAGAATCAGAATTCAAATGTTCAGCTAATGAGACACAAGCATTTTCTTTTTCGGACAGACTCATTTTGTTAAATAGAATGATTCTATTATTTGAAACTTGCTTCGCCATTTCGAATAGCTGCTCACGCATATCTGTTGGAGTTCTATCTAGACCATCAGTTAAATTAGCGACCACAGAACTATTTCTAGTCATCCATTTATCAATAGCTTCTGAAAGTAGAACTCCTTTTTCTGGTACTTTCCGTTCGCACATGAACTTTAAAACATCTACTTTTTTAATGTAACCATATATGATTCCTACTGCTTCACCTTCATTTTCAGCATCTAACTCAGAATTTGAGTGGGCAAAACTAGATATCATCACAGCAAAAATAAATATAAATACTCTCATATTCGACCTAGGTACATAACGCCTCGTTAAGAGGCAAAAAATTGTTGGCTAAAATTAGCGACGAAGGAGCAAAAGCCAACTGTTTTTTGTCCTTTTAAACGACTTGTTATATTGCTTCTTGCAACACAACCTTATGATTAGCTTGATTTAGTGTAACACCAAAGCTGTTAAGATGAAGTAATTGAGCATACTCATCCAGATTATTGTCGCGACCAGTTTGTTTTAACCACTCTTGATAGAAAACGTCGAACTCAGAATCTTCGAAGTGCCTAATTCCCTGCGATAACACCCAAGAATTTTCTACATCATCAATGTCAGGTAAATCCACTGATTTTAAACATGTTCCAAATAGCTTTAGTAATATTACCAGTTCATCAAACGATTCTAGAGCTACTGTTTCTTGAAGCCCAATTCTTGCTTCAAGATCATTAAGGAATTCTGGCTTGATCGAATCAGATGCTACAAACGAAAAGTGTATCAAGAGATGCTGACTCCATTAGCAATATAACGCCTCAATATGGGGCGTATTAAGCTTGGCTATAATTAGCGAAGAATGAGCGCCAGCCAAGCTTTAGACGTCCCATCCATAATTGACTTGTTAGAGTACTAGTCTCCATACTTTCTTAAGGTTTCATAAACACTTTCTAATGCAACTGGAATATCTGGCCCTCTTTGTTCTGAGTTTATCATCTCGAAGAATAAGACCATCTTTTTATTAGTTTTAGCGTCTATTTCAACTGTGCAACATGAAAGTGAGATCCCCTTGAAATCTGTAAACATTTTTATGTCACATTCTTCAGTAGAAAATGTATCTTCTCGGGTTGTCTTTCGAATAAACAAGATACGTTCTTTTTCCATATTTTTATATGAATCAACGTCGCCGTGAAGCTCAATAGTATCTCCGGCCTTTAAGCTACCCTTGAAGCTTTCAATTACTTCGTACTTTCGGATAGGCCAGTTGCACTGCTTTCCATTGACTTCCCAATCGATTGTTTCAATAAATTTAAAGTGCCCTACATCGTCTGAGAATTTGAAAGCGTTTTTGAAGTCTAAGTATTTTTCTGCCTCACCTGAGCAGGAACTTAAAAGAAATATTGATATTAAAGCGAATGCTAATCTCATGAGTACTCTAACGCCCTGTTAATGGGCGGATTACGCTTGGCTATAATTAGCGAAGAATGAGCGCCAGCCAAGCAGTAAGGCGTCCATTTTAAACAGCTTGTTATATACCGTTTACTTACCAGCCTTTATTTTGGGTAACTGAATTTGCAACATGAAAAAAGCAGGAATTAGTGGCAAAAACGCTAACCAAGATAATTCAGAAACAACCCAAAACCAAATGAACCATGATTCTGCAGCAATTAGCAAAAGCAATTTCATGACGCGCTTAAAAAGCATTAGATCGCCTATAGCTGCTAACGGTAAACCAAAGCCTAGTGAGCCGACTAAAACTATAGCTGGGTGAATAGGCTCAAATTCAGTATTTCGTATAACCGAAAAATAAAATTCGTAGCCATAGCTAAATAGCAAAGGGCTCAATAGACAAAACATCCAAACAGTGCTCCAGCTAGCATTGCGCTGATGCTTAGAGTGGATTTTATTTTTTTCTTGAAGCTTGCTCAATGCATCCATTTAACTCAGGTTATCCCTAGGTATATAACGCCTTACTAATGGGCGCATAAATGCTTGGCTAAAATTAGCGACGAAGGAGCACAAGCCAAGCGTTTTGCGTCCTTTTAAGTAACTTGTTATGTTTTCAATAGCTTCTTTATCGAAAATATACGTGTATTGTACTTCTTAAATAAGAATATAAACCCTAAGGATAAAACCCCGATAAGTGTTAGAGTTTTATTTCGAATACCTTTCCAATGAATATAATCGTATTCAATTAAGAGTTCTCCATTAATTTTTAATTGTTTAATTCTATGTACTTTATCAAAGCTTGGCTCATACCAAATATCCGCTAAATAACTGTTTTTAATTTTATTTCTTTTGTTTTTTACTAAATACAAAAAGTAACTATCTTCTATGGATTTGAGCTTAAAATATGTTTTGTCACCACGGTAATTTTTATGGCGAACTTCTGAAATTATGCCTGTAGCACGTTCCAACTCTGAGATATCTTTTAAAGGGTGCATTAATGTCAATATAATCGACGCTAAAAGCAGTCCGCCACCAAAGACGGTATAAAACCATATGGCTAAAGATTTAAATGCGTGCACAATCTTCCTTGAAAACATAACGCCTTACTAATGGGCGCATAAATGCTTGGCTAAAATTAGCGACGAAGGAGCACAAGCCAAGCGTTTTACGTCCTTTTAAGTAACTTGTTATATGCACGTTACTCATTTGCCCAATTTGTATTAATTGGCGGCTTTATAATTAGGTAAATAAAAAACAAAGATACAAGACACTGAACAGTAAACCAAAACCAATATAAGCTTGGTTCTTGAGCTTGAACTACAGTTATGCCACGAAAAGAAAGTTTTGAATTAATAAAACTTTGATACGTGTTCGGCAACCAATAACACAAGAACAATATGCAGAATATTCTTAGTGGTATTGCAAGCAAATTTTTATCTGAAGAGTTCACATAGTTCCCTGTGCATATAACGCCCCAATAAGGGGCTGATAATGCTTGGCCAAACTTGTGTAGCGAAGCGGAACCGAGCCAAGCTTGAGCAGTCCCGCACTTAATTGGCTTGTTATGTTTTGATTATAAGTAGTTATAAAAAAGGTCACCATATCCCCATATAACAGTACCGAGTAAACCACAAATAACTATTTGTGGAGAAAATATGATATTAAATGTTGGGTCTGAATATGATGATGGTAAGTTTTTACTTTTGAAGTTTTGCATTCTGGTCATATATTTGCCATCCCCATAATCAATCAATGTGTTGTTCACCATATTTTGTATTTTTAAGTGAAAATACTCAGCTAACACGCTGAGAAACACAATTAACGAACCTGATCTTTGATACCATATAGCTTCATTTTCACCGACGAAGTTGTATAAACCAAACCAAATAAGATAATAGTTTAAGAAAAGAATTAACGATAAAACTCGAATACGGAAGGTGTATGTCTTACGAAATTCCATTTCGGGAATTGCCATCTTAATTTCATACTTATTGAATTTTTCTGAGCTCATTTACTAATTGACTTCCTTGCGGTTGACGAAAAACATAACGCCTCAATAAGTGGCGAAAAATAGTTGGCTAAAATAAGCGAGGCACGAGCACAGCCAACTGTTTTGCGTCCGTGACTTAATTGCCTTGTTAGGCGTCAGAATTTTCTTTAGCTAAAGAGTAAGGTGTATTCTTTATTTGTGTATTAGAGCCACTTTTAATGTGCGACTTCACTAGCAAAAATAGTGCAATAGATAAGAATACAAAAGATAAAACACCAAAACTAACTGAGTATATATTATGCGAATACTCCATTTCTGCACCATGAAAATAATACCTAACATGACCGCTAAACCAGCCAATTAAAAAGAAACAAATCACGCCCATAATTGAAAAAAACAACTTGGCTTTCACTGGCTACTCCTTGTACGCCTAACGCCCAAATAATGGGCTAATAATGCTTGGCTATACTTGTGAGCGCAGCGAACTAAGCCAAGCTTTATTAGTCCGAACGTTAATTTGCTTGTTATGTTGCGTTTACTTCAAAGGACAGTCTTTCACTTCATCAGGCAACCACCAATTTTCCTGATTAGAGTAATTACAAATATGAGCACAGCCACCACCGACTTTTTCATCCAAATCAGTAGCTAAACAATATGAATAACAATCATCTATTTTATTACACCGATTAGCAATTTTTGAAACAACACAACTGAGTTCCTTGTTATTTTTTAATTTCTCTGTAGGAATGTAATTGCATGAGCCGTTTAGTTCAGATTTCATCTTCAACACTTGCTCACTTAGTTCATCGGCGTAAATAGTTGAACCAAGCAGTGCAAAAATAATTAGAAGGTACTTCATAGCTTTCCATAGCAATATAACGCCCCAATAAGGGGCTGATAAATGCTTGGCTAAACTGTGTAGCGCAGCGGAACTGAGCCAAGCTTTAGCAGTCCCGTTACTTTATTGGCTTGTTAGTTTGCGCACGAGGCGAATGTGAAACCTTTTAATTGTGTTTCTTACTTTACGATAAGTTATTGGAAATATGAAATAAAGTCCGGAAACTGAAATCATTACAATGCCAGAATAGAAAAAGACAGGAGCATTTTGTTGTGATATGGGTTCATACCTAGAGGGCAGTTCCCCTTTAATCAGACTAAATACAACTATTCCTTCAATTAATAAACCAAAAATAATCGAATAAGCCCTCAATATCGGATGTTTGCAAGCTTTGGGCAAAGTATTAATGGACATTGGATCAGTTTTTCTTGGCTTCAATGTTTAACTTCCATATCTAATTGACAACCTCAGTTTACATAGCAAACTAACGCCCTGTTATGGGGCGAGTGTTGGCTTGCTAAACTTGGTGAGGAACGAACCCGAGCAAGCCATTACGAGTCCCATCCATGAACAGCTTGTTAGGGCTAATCAGAACACAAACCATGCTCCGCTTTACCATTAACAATAAGCTGATAGCAACCGCAAGGATCGCTGTCTACACTGCATCGGCCAGTTGTTTTTGTTCCGGCTTCTAAAAATTCATCTTCAATTCGGCAATCCCCTTGGCATTCAGAACTATCGCTGCACTCTTTACCCGCATCCATATAGCGATATACGCAAGACGGTGCCCCAAACATACAAACGCTTTGAATTACGCCACCGCTATCAAGACATGCAAGAACATCAATTTTTGATAATGCATTTAGTCTTAATTCTTGTCTAACTTCGTCCATGCTTTTTTCTGATGTTGATGCACATCCAGTAATAATGAAAGCCAGAATGTATAAAGCGAATTTCATAGTAGCCCTAACGCCTTACTAATGGGCGCATAAATGCTTGGCTAAAATTAGCGACGAAGGAGCGCAAGCCAAGCGTTTTGCGTCCTTTTGAGTAACTT
Source organism: Thalassotalea euphylliae (assembly GCF_042682785.1). Taxonomy (GTDB): domain Bacteria; phylum Pseudomonadota; class Gammaproteobacteria; order Enterobacterales; family Alteromonadaceae; genus Thalassotalea_F; species Thalassotalea_F euphylliae. The sequence goes on from NZ_JBHUIB010000012.1 coordinate 938,497, forward strand.
GTTAGCTAGCAGCAAACACATATTTGCGGCCTAAATAAATAAAATGTGTGGCTACAACTACAGGTATTAAAAGCCAAATAAGCTCTATATTTATACCTGACATAAACACAAATCCCAAAATTGAGCAAAAGCCGCAGATTATAAATAAACGTAATTTAATAAAAGATAAAAAATACCTATTAGGCTCTAGTATATGCATTAAAACGGAGATAAACGCGAACATACCTAAAAATCCGCCGACCTCTATTAGTAGCATAATCAGTGCGCCATAATAACCATCTAAAATACCCATGATTGAAATGGGAATAGTGATCAAGCCAAGCCCTAGCAATAAGACTAGAGGACCAAACCCAATTATGGCTTCAACAATGATTAAGAATTTATATAGAGGTCTCATGTGCTAGCTAACGCCCCAATAAGGGGCTGGTAAATGCTTGGCTAAACTGTGTAGCGAAGCGAAACTGAGCCAAGCTTTAGCAGTCCCGCACTTAATTGGCTTGTTATGTTTTTATACATAAGCAAATGTTGATAGTAAACCAATAGAGCCTAGTACTAATGATAAATAAATTAGCAATTTACGTTGGGAATAACTTAGTAATTTTAATGGGCGCAAAAAGAAGAAAGCATACATAGCAACACTTACGCCAAACCAAAGCAAGGAAACATAATACGCTTCGTTGCCATGATAGATTACTGTTAACCCACGCCCCCAGAAAAAAGCTTCACCTGACAGAAGTGAAAGGATCGTATGGATAAGAAGCAAAGTTGGCGCGACTACTCCAAAAATAGCAACTTCTACTTTTTGGTATTTTGCTAATTTCACCTATACCACCGAAAAACATAACGCCCCAATAAGGGGCTGATAATGCTTGGCTAAACTGTGTAGCGAAGTGGAACTGAGCCAAGCTTTAGCAGTCCCGCGCTTAATTGGCTTGTTATATTGCCTTTATACGTGTGCTTAGTTTTTGGCGTAATTGAATACCGCCTAGCGTACCTAACAATACAGCTATAACATTTAGTAAAAATGGAAATAAAAAGGCCAATGGAACTACAGGCACGTTAAGAAATATTTCCATTAGTAAACCCATGCTTAGGCTAATTAACCAATAAAGAATAGCAACATAAAATGCGTGTTTATACGGTTGTTTTATTTGTTTGTATGCAAGGTAAGTAAATAGAATTAGTGAAATAATGAAACCCACAACCTCTAGTGCGACGATAAATGAATAACTTTGAGTAGCATTACCAGCACCTACAATAAGTGTTGCGATTGTTGAGGCAAGTACAAGCAGCAAATAATTACTTATTGAAAATATTACTATCCTTGAATAATTCACAGAAATCCTTTGGCAATATAACGCGTTGCTAATGGGCGCCTGCGTAGCAGGCGTCCAATGGAGGCACCAAAGGTGCCGGAATGAGCATTGAGCAATTTGTTATAGGTTTATTACGCAAAGCCCTATTTTTGATTCTTGGTGTTAAAATTTTCGGTTGTGAGTTGTTCGCTAGAATAATGAATTACACCTCCAAAATCTGTGTAAATTAGTAAACCACTTTGCAAATATTCCCAATCTTCTTTTCTATAAGCTTCGGAGAACTTACCTGATTCTATATTCGCAAGTACCTTTCCGTGTTTGTTGTTGTCGATAGACAACTCATCACCTATTTCAAGTTTTACTATCTGTTGGTAATCCATGGCTTACCTATAACAATTTATTAGACGACAAATTGTCCAACTTTCTGACTCTAATTTGTCGTGTAGTATTTTAAATAATTTCGAACAATAGCTTAACTCCCTAATTTTTCATAGTTAATTTAATCGTATCGTTTTTGATTCTCCAGAATTGGACAAAGTGTCCGCGATCCTGAAAATTTGCAAAATCACAAAAGCATGTAAATATTAACAGTGGTTTGTAAATGTTAAAGGAATAACAATGAAATCTCCCTTCTTACAATCTATTCACGATTACATGTACGTTCGCCGGTATGCGAAAAGAACGATAGAGTCATATTTAAGAGTGATCGCCAATTTTATTCGACACAATGATATGGCTCATCCAAAAGATTTACACAACGATGAAGTGAAACAGTTTCTAGATCATCTAGCGTTAGTTAAAAATGTTGCGCCCAAGACACAGGCGTTAGCATTGAATGCTTTAAATTTTCTCTACAAAGACGTTATAGCATCGCCTTTAGATGTTGATTTAGGCTTTGTAAAAAGCCAACGTCAAACTAAGTTGCCCGTTGTGCTTACTCGTCCAGAAGTAAAGAAACTCATGGAAAATGTCTCACCTCAATATCACTTAATTATCAGTTTGCTATATGGCAGCGGTTTGAGGCTTTTGGAAGCTGTTCGGCTTCGTGTAGCCGATATTGATTTGGATTTTAAATGCATTCGCATTTTTAATGGAAAGGGCGGTAAGCACAGAGTTGTTACGTTGGCAGAAGAGTTAATTCCTGCACTTAAAGTGCAAATTGAACAAACGCGATATTACTTGTCTTTAGACATAGAGAACGAAGATTATAGTGGCGTTTGGATGCCGCACAGACTGCGCGAAAAATACGGCGAAATGAATAAGAGCTTAGTTTGGCAATATCTTTTTCCTTCTATGAAGTTAAGTATAGACCCTGAATCAAACTTACTTCGACGCCACCACATAAACGAAAAGCAAATTCAGCGCTCAGTAAGAGCAGCCGCTCAAAAAGCTGGTATAGAAAAGCACGTTACACCTCATACATTAAGGCATTCTTTTGCTACGCACTTGTTGCAGTCGGGCGCGGATATTAGAACGGTTCAAGACCAGCTGGGTCACAGTGATGTTAAAACTACACAAATTTATACCCATATACTGCAAGCTGGCGCAAATGGCGTTCGCAGCCCATTGTCTGATTTATAGCAACAAAAAAGCCCGCATTAAGCGGGCTTTCAAAATGATTTATGTTGAGGTAATTCTTAAATCAAAGCTGTTAGTACAAGGCGGATTAAGCGACGCATAGTAATCTATGCGAGCTTAACCAACGTGGTAATTACATTCTTTGGTGACAGAATTAACCAACAAACTTTCTGGCGTTGCGGAACATACGCACCCATGGAGAGTCTTCACCCCATGAATCTGGGTGCCATGAGTTGGCAACCGTACGGAATACACGCTCTGGGTGAGGCATCATAATCGTTACACGACCGTCAGTTGTTGTTAATGACGTAATACCATCTGGTGAACCGTTCGGGTTAGCAGGGTATGTTTCTGTCACATTACCGTAGTTGTTTACGTAGCGCATTGAAACCGTACCTGAGTTGTTTGCTGCATCAACTGCTTCGTCAGAAACAAACTCAGTGCGACCTTCACCGTGAGAAACCGCGATCGGCATACGTGAACCTTCCATACCTTTGAAGAAGATTGACGGGCTTTCTTGAATTTCTACTAATGAGAAACGGGCTTCAAAACGTTCTGATTCGTTTTGAACGAAACGTGGCCATAAGTCAGCACCTGGGATGATTTCTTTTAAGTTAGAAAGCATCTGACAACCGTTACACACACCTAATGAGAAAGTATTCTCACGCTCGAAGAATGTTTTGAACATTTCACGTGCTTTCGGGTTGAATAGAATTGATTTCGCCCAACCTTCACCAGCACCTAGAACGTCACCGTAAGAGAAACCACCACAAGCCACTAGGCCTTGGAAGTCAGCTAAATCAGCACGGCCTTCTAAGATATCTGACATGTGAACGTCAATTGCGATGAAACCTGCACGATCAAACGCTGCTGCCATTTCAACATGAGAGTTAACGCCTTGCTCACGTAAAATCGCTACGCGTGGGTTAGTTTCATCAATAGCGTCTTTCGCAATTAAATCAGCAACAATGTCTTCGTTAATGTCGAACGTTAATTCAACGTTTAGACCTGGATCTTCAGTATCGAATTTAACGTCGAATTCTTCTTGTGCACATTCTGAGTTGTCGCGTAAAGACTGCATCTTAAGCGTTGTTTCTGCCCATACTGTGCGGAAGTAAGTGCGAGAGTTCTCAAGTACAACGTCTTCGCCACGCTTGAAAGTGATCATATCAACATCGTTTAAGCGACCAACATCAGCACAACAATCTAAAATGCCATGTTCTTCAAAAATAGCGTGAATTGCATCAACGTCTGATTCTTTAATTTGAATCACTGCGCCAAGCTCTTCTGAGAATAATACTTCTAAGTCGTTACCTGGAAGCTTGTCGATATCAACGGTTACACCTGTGTGACCAGCAAATGCCATTTCAGCTACGGTTGTGAATAAACCACCATCTGAACGGTCATGGTAAGCAACAAGCATTTCTTTGCGCACTAGCGTTTGCATTGCGTTAAAGAAACCTTTTAATGTTTCAGGGCAATCAACATCTGGCGTTTCTTTACCAAGTTGCTTGTAAACTTGAGCAATACATGAAGCACCCAAACGGTTCTTACCTTTTGATAGGTCGATTGCAACAATGCGTGTTTCGCCTTGGTCAGTGCGAAGCTCTGGCGTTACTGTTTTACGAATGTCTTCAACACGGCCAAACGCTGTGATGATTAATGACATTGGAGATGTAACAGATTTCTCTTCGCCGTTGTCTTCCCACTTGGTTTTCATCGACATTGAGTCTTTACCAACTGGAATAGTTAGACCTAATGCTGGACATAACTCTTCACCAACTGCTTTAACAGCTTCGTAAAGACCAGCATCTTCACCTGGGTGACCTGCTGGTGACATCCAGTTTGCAGAAAGCTTGATACGGTTTAAATCACCAATATCAGTACCTGCGATGTTCGTTAATGACTCAGCTACAGCTAAACGTGCTGATGCGCCATAGTTAAGAAGAGCTACTGGCGTACGCTCACCCATTGCCATTGCTTCACCGTGGTATGAATCAAGTGCTGCTGCCGTTACACCACAGTCAGCTACTGGCACCTGCCAAGGACCAACCATTTGGTCACGGTTAACCATACCGGTTACCGAGCGGTCACCAATGGTGATAAGGAATGTTTTCTCAGCAATAGCTGGTAAACGTAATAAACGATCTGCCGCTTCCGCAACATCAACGTTTGAGAAGTCTAAATCACTACCTTGAGTAGCAACTGATTGAACGTCTTTTTTGATCTTAGGTGTTTTACCTAATAAAACGTCTAGTGGTAAATCGATAGGCGTGTCTTTATCAGTGCCTTCGAAGTGTGAGTCAGTTACCGTTAAGTGCTCTTCTTCTGTTGCTTTACCAACTACTGCAAACGGTGCGCGCTCACGCTGACAGATTTTTTCAAATAATGGTAATTGCTCATCAGAAACCGCTAATACATAACGCTCTTGAGATTCGTTACACCAAATTTCGTGTGGTGCCATGCTGCGCTCGTCGTTTGGTACGTTACGTAATTCGAAGTTGCCGCCACGGCCACCGTCTGACACTAATTCAGGGAATGCATTTGAAAGACCACCAGCACCCACGTCGTGGATAAATAGAATTGGGTTGTCTTCACCAAGTTGCCAACAACGGTCGATAACTTCCTGACAACGGCGTTCCATTTCTGGGTTTTCACGTTGTACTGAAGCAAAGTCTAAGTTTTCTGCTGATTGGCCAGATGCCATTGATGAAGCTGCACCGCCACCAAGACCGATGTTCATTGCTGGGCCACCTAATACAATTAGGTTTGCGCCAACATTGATTTCGCCTTTTTGTACGTGCTCATCACGGATATTACCGTAACCACCTGCAATCATAATTGGCTTGTGGTAACCACGCACTTCAACGCCACCGAATGAGTTAACTTCTTCTTCGTACGTACGGAAGTAACCGTTGATCGCAGGGCGACCAAATTCGTTGTTAAACGCAGCGCCACCTAATGGGCCTTCAATCATAATATCTAATGCGTTAACGATGCGGTCTGGCTTACCGAAATCTGATTCCCATGGCTGTTCAAAACCAGGAATACGTAAGTTTGAAACTGAGAAACCAACAAGGCCAGCTTTTGGTTTAGAACCAACACCGGTTGCACCTTCGTCACGAATTTCACCACCAGAGCCTGTTGCTGCACCAGGGTATGGAGAAATTGCCGTAGGGTGGTTGTGCGTTTCAACCTTCATTAAAATTTGAATATCTTCGTGGTGGTAACCGTACTCTAGTGTGTCAGGTTCAGCGTAAAAACGACCACCTTCAGAACCTACCATTACTGCTGCGTTGTCAGCGTACGCTGATAATACGTAGTCAGAGTTTGTCTCGTAGGTGTTTTTAATCATTTTAAATAATGATTTTTCTTGCTTCTCGCCGTCGATTGTCCAGTCAGCGTTGAATATTTTGTGACGACAGTGCTCAGAGTTAGCTTGTGCGAACATGTATAGTTCGATGTCGTGAGGGTTACGACCTAACTTTTCAAAGTTTTCAGCAAGGTAAGTAATTTCGTCTTCTGCAAGTGCTAAACCTAGTTCAACGTTTGCTTTTGCTAGTGCGTCACGACCACCTGCCATCACGTCAACGCTGCCGAACTCACCTGGTTCAGCGGTTGCGAATAATGCTTGTGCGTCGTTGAAGTCAGCGAAAATTGACTCCATCATGCGGTCATGAATTAAGTTGTTTAATGCTTTCTCTTGTTCTTCATTTAACGTTTCGCCCGTTACGTAGTAAGCAATACCACGCTCTAAACGTTCAACTTTCGCTAGGCCACAGTTGTGAGCGATGTCAGTTGATTTAGAAGACCAAGGAGAAATAGTACCAGGGCGAGGTGTTACTAATAGCAATGTGCCTGATGGCTCGTGCTCTTCGATAGTTGGGCCGTAAGTAAGAAGTTTCGCTAAAACGTTTGCTTCTTCTTCACTAAGTTCAGCATTTAAGTGTGCAAAGTGCGTAAACTCTGCGTAAATGTCGCTAACAGGAAGGCCTAATTCAGCACACTGATTAAGTAATTTATTGATACGAAATTCAGATAGTGCTGGAGCACCGCGAAGGGTTTGAATCAACATCGCCATATGTGTAGTCACCAAGGTTGGATTTATCAGAAAAAAATCGCGCGTATTATAGTGGAAAAGGTGAGCGATGATAAGCAAAACATCTTTGAAAACCCCAGAAAAATTGGGCGCTGCGTCGCCTTCATAAAAAAACACTTTAATTGACATACGAATCGCGACACAATGGTTTGGTATGAGAGCAAAAAATATAAAAACCAACCAGATGTTCAACTTTTTTCAGTTGTTCTTTCTAGTAGTTGTTTTGTCTATTTCTGGTTGTAAAACAGAACCTGACCATCCAAGTCTAAATCGAATTTTAGAGCGAGGTTACGTAACCGTTGGAACGCTTTACGGACCGAATTCTTACTATTTAGGTGCGGAAGGACCGGCAGGTTTTGAGTATGAATTAGCGAAAAAATATGCCGACTATATCGGTGTAAAGCTAAAGGTATTGCCAAGTTATAGCCTAGATGAGCTTTTTCCACGGCTTGATTCTGGAGAAGTAGACTTTTTGGCGGCAGGTTTAGCTGTGACGCCAAATCGTCTGGACCAATACAACTTTGCTCCTAGTTATGACGCGATCAGCCAAAAGTTAGTGTTCAAGCAGGGAAATAAACGTCCGCGAACCATCAAAGACTTAACGGGTAACTTAATGGTGACCGCCAACTCGAGCCATGTCGAGAATTTGAATAGCTTACAGCAGCAACATGAAACGTTGAGTTGGCAAGAGACGAGCGAGTTCGACGGTGAAGAGTTATTGCTTAAAGTGCTAAGCGGAGAAATTGACTACACCGTGGTTGATAGTCATGTGCTGGCGATTAACCGTCGTTATTACCCCGACGTTAGTATTGGCTTTACTATCAAAAAGCCTGAACCCCTAGCGTGGCTGACCAGCAAACATAGTGATGACTCTATTTTAGGAAGCTTGATAGAGTTTTTTGGTGAAGTACATCATGACGGTACGCTGCTAGCGCTGGATGATAAGTACTACGGCCACGTAGAGAAATTTAATTACGTCGACACGCATGCTTTCTTGGCGGCAATCGAGAATACCTTACCGACTTATCAGCCCCTATTTGAAAAGTATAGCCAAGACCTAGATTGGAAGTTGTTGGCGGCAATCAGCTACCAAGAATCACACTGGAACCCCAAGGCACGTTCTGCGACGGGCGTTCGTGGCATGATGATGCTAACACTGCCGACTGCGAAGCAAATGGGTGTGAAGTCTCGTCTTGATCCAGAGCAGAGTATTCGTGGTGGTGCTAAATATTTTAAGCGACTTATTGGTCGAATTCCTGATCGTATTCCTTTCCCTGATCGTATGTGGTTTGCATTAGCGTCTTATAATGTTGGCTTTGGTCACGTTAACGACGCGCGCATCATCACGCAACGCCAAGGTGGTGATGCTGATCGCTGGGTAGACGTGAAATCACGCCTACCGCTTCTTAAACAAAAGAAATATTACAAAACGGTAAAATACGGGTATGCCCGTGGTGACGAGCCCGTGCATTATGTCGAAAACATTCGTCGCTATTACCACACTCTCTCTTACTTTGACGAAAAAGTACGGAAAAAACCTGTTACAAATAAGGAACCTGATATACAGTTGACTGAATAGTCAGGTTTTGTCATTAATTGTCATGAAAGGGTAATATTTCTTTTTCATAATGACGGAGTTTGATATTCAATGACTAAAAGGAGGTTGTTTATGCCGCTTAATCGCCGCAGAATTCAGCTAAGCGTTCAACGCAAGAAGATGTTACGTGATACACAACGTAAGATCTGTAATCGTCGCCAGACGTATTTCAAACAGTGCCTGATGGAATCCTAATGCCATCAGGCAGTTGCCTGTTTTATTGTTAATCGATAATTTTACTTACCTATATCCCAACCCACACAACCATTAGCTCAACACTTACGCGGTTTTTTGTTTACGACATGCTTTGCCTGTGAAACTGTGTGCAGAAGGTCGACGTCCTTGTCGTTACTACTGCAGGAAATTTAATGGCTGTGCGTTACATCGCCATGGCTGTGTGTTCGGCGCTCAAGTTCTTCACTGCGCCCAAACGTATTATTTACTGAGCCTTTAAAGCAGTTAATCACCCATGGATAGCTGTCAGTGACGTAATAGCCATATTGTCCTTCAACAGTCATCCCGTTACATTCGTCGAGATCGCCAGTGCCGTCTACGTATTCCCAGTCACCACGGAATTGGCCATCATAATTCGCACTGGCAATAGCTCCTTCACCTGCAACAGGTGTAGTGTAGCCTGCTACGTCTTGGCGAGGACCACCATTGTCTTTCAGTTGATAGCTCGCAGTTGCTTTGCGAACTTCGCCAGTTGATGGGTCGGTAAAACAGCTACCAAAAATAGGGAATCCGTCCGCGGCAAAGCCAATAACGGCTGATGGGCTGCCATCTGCGCAATTTTGGCTGAACATAGCAACAGGGTTCGCGTGATAGTGATATTTTCCTGTTGGTTGGGTATGGGCGTTATGTGCGTCAGTACCGAATGTGTTTAAGGGCGACATAGGGTCGTAGCGCCAAGGGTTATCAATTTGGTCTTGACCACAACCAATTTTCTCTTCGCCCAGTGGCTCAGAGCCAACGGCATAACATGCGGCCGGCAATATATCTAAGGTTACACCGTTAAGCATGACACCTTCGGTTACCCCAAGTTCTAGATAACGTTCAGTACCCGAAAATGTGGGGTTCACTGTTAAGCGGTAGTTCTCATTGAGCTCACTAACGTCAGTCGCAAAGCGACCTGAGTTGTCATTGAAATCATGATTTGGGATCTGGTTCATCACCACAGTGCACTCGCTAGCACTTGCTGTGATTTCGACCGAGCCAGAAAAAGACATGCTTCGGCGAATGTCTTCTACCGTTGATTGGTAAGTGCCAACATAATCAGCACATGTGTCCGAGCGTTTAACAAATATCTTGTCTGTAATATCGAGGTTATTTGCTTGCACAGTGATAGTTGTTTGAGATGAATCCGTTAATTCTCCATCGTCTACCTGCAAGGTAAGCACATACTCACCACTGGTGTCCGGCGTAAAAGAGGTATCAGCAGATGAAGCATCACTAAGTTCTGCTCTGCTGCCAAGTGGTAAAGACGATATCGACCAGGTAAACGCGAGTGAATCGCCATCAGCATCGCTACTGTTGCTGCCAACAAGGGCAACACTTTCATCTACATTCACTGTTTGATCGTTGCCCGCAATTGAAATAGGGGCATTGTTTCCGGCGGAAGCTTCAGACACATTAATTAAAACGCTGTCTGCCACTGAGTCTATTTGGCCATCGTTCACGATAAGTGAAAAGCTATAAGTGCCAGCAATATCCGGTGTAATGTCTATGTTTGCACTGGTGTTGTTTGTTAACACGAGTGCGCTGCTATCAGGCTTGCTCGCTATTTGCCACGAGTAAGACAATGCATCACCATCAGCATCTGTACTTTGGCTTCCGTCCAACGTTATCGATTGACCAAGGCTAATCGCTTGGTCGCTACCAGCATTAGCAATAGGGACGCTATTTTCACTGGTTGTCGGTTCACTCACGGTAATAACGACTATATCGGGAGAAGAATCAATAGTGCCGTCGTTGACGGTTAAGGCTATTTGGTATTCCCCAGCAACATCAGGTGTCAGCGTTGTGACTTCGCTGGTGGCGTTGCTCAATGCCGCTGCAGAGCCAGAAGGTGCAGAGTTGATTGCCCAACTGTAGGTTAACGAGTCGCCATCGGCATCACTGCTTGCTGCACCAGAGAGCGATACCTGAGTTTCAGCCACTACGCTTTGATCTTGTCCTGCGTTCGCTACAGGAGCGTTATTCGTCGGCGTAGGTGTGGTTGTTGAATCATTCGTTGAGCTGCTTGATGAGCCGCCGCCACCGCCACCACAGCCCGTTAAAATAATTGCCGAAGTGATTGCTGATAAGGCAAATTTAGAAAGTGTCATAGCTACCCCTACATCTTTGTCTTTGGTATATCAGTATAGTGCGCAGAATGTGCAGAAAAATGAATAGGGGGAAATTCACGTAATATTGAAAAACGCCTGTTTTTCCTTAAAACCTTTTACTATTTAATGGGTTACGGGAATGTGCAAATAATGAGGAAGTTTTTTGAATCGGTGTTGGAGAATGTTTTTCAAGCAACCAAGCGACTAGCGCTTGGTTGGAATGCCTAGCATATCAATGATGGCAGCAGATATTTCTTCAATGTTTTCGATGTCTTCTGGAATGATAAGTACGGTGTCGTCGCCAGCGATAGTACCCATGATACCGATAGACTCTTCTAATGAATCTAAAACACGTGCCATTAATGGCGCACCGCCAGTACCGGTTTTTAAGATGATCTGATAATTGTTGTGTTTTAAATCAAGCGCGATAGTTTCAATAGGGTGCTTGGTTTTAGGGATAATCAAGGCATCCGGTAAGTTATAGCAAATCTCATTTTGGCTATTACGGGTTTTCACCGCGCCTAACTTAGCGAGCATTCGAGATACTTTAGATTGAGATACGTTATCAAAACCTTGCTGTGCTAAAGCTTGCGCCAGCTCGTCTTGTGAGCGGTAGGTACCTTGTTTGATTAACGATTTAAAAACTTGCAGTAACTGCTGTTCGCTATTGGTTTTCGCTTGTGTCATGTTCTTGCTTAGCTAACTTTTTGGCGGCTTTGATTTCTTGTCTTCGACGCTTAAAAAAAGAAGACAGCATAGAGGAACATTCGTCTTGCATCAAGCCAGCATCAACATCTATTTGATGATTTAGCAACGGGCTTTGCGCGAGGTTGAATACTGTACCTGTTGCGCCTGTTTTTTCGTCGTTTGCGCCATACACGATGCGTTTTACACGGCTGTGGACTAATAAACCCGCACACATTGGGCAAGGTTCTAGTGTCACATACAAGGTGCAGTCAATCAGTCGATAATTATCAAGCGCTTGACCGGCTTGGCGAATCGCTAACATTTCAGCATGAGCAGAAGGGTCGTTGAGCATAATTGATTGATTAAAACCTTCGCCGACAATCTCTCCTTGATAAACGACAACAGCGCCAACAGGAATTTCATTGTGCTTTTCTGCTTCCGTAGCAAGTTCCATCGCCCTTGCCATGAACTTACGGTCTTGTTCGGTTAACTCAGTCATTTATAGAAAAGCCTCTAACACAGAGTTTAAGTAGCGGTGACCTAATTGAGTGACTTGCCATTGCTCACTCTGATTCGACATTAGGCCTTTATCAGCAAGGGTAGATAGCGTTGGCAAAATAACGTCACAGGCTAAGCCTGTGGTTTGCTCAAATTGTTCAAGTGAAAAGGACTCGCGTAGTCGCAACTGATTTATCATAAACTCAAAGGGAAGCTCATCATCACTCACGGTATTTAAATGGTCCAGTGCGTCTCTGCCTTTTGTTAAATAACCTTTGGGGTGCTTCACTTTTACCGTTCGGTAAATGTTGCCCGTGTTAACGTCGGTGACTTTACCGTGCGCACCACAGCCAATGCCTAGGTAATCACCAAAGCGCCAGTAGTTAAGATTATGTGCACTTTGCTTGTTGGTTTTACTATATGCCGAAATCTCATATTGGGTATATCCTGCTTCAGCCAGTAATGCTTGACCTTGCTCTTGTATATCCCACAAGGTCTCATCTTCTGGGAGCTGAGGAGGCTTTGAATAAAACGATGTATTAGGTTCAATAGTGAGTTGATACCAGGAAATATGGTCTGGTTCTAATGCAATTGCTTGCTTTAAATCGTCAAGTGCTTGGCCAACGTGTTGTGACGGCAATCCGTGCATTAAATCTAAATTGAAGCTTTTTACACCGCAATTTTTCGCCAATTTAGCGGCATTAATCGCTTGCTTGGGGTCATGAATACGACCAAGTTGAATAAGTTTATCTGAACCAAAACTCTGCACGCCGATAGACAGACGAGAAACACCTGCCTTAGCGAAACCATCAAACTTTTTGGCTTCAACTGTACCGGGGTTTGCCTCTAGGGTGACTTCGATATTTTCTTGTTTATCAAAACGCGCAAATACCTGTGATAGTAAAGACTCAATCGTTGCAGGTGAAAACAAACTTGGCGTACCACCACCAATAAAAATGCTATGTAACGTGCGACCTTGTAGCGAAAACCGAGTGATATCGTCATCTAAGTCTTTGATGAGCGCTGTGACATATTCGTCTTCGGGAATGTCACCACGCAAGGCGTGCGAATTGAAGTCGCAATAAGGGCACTTCTCTACACACCAAGGTATATGGATGTAGAGGGAAAGTGGTGGTGCAGACAATAAACTCATAGTAATAGCGACACGCTTAGAAGTGTTTAACGAGTTCAGCTAAGGCTTTACCGCGGTGGCTCAACTGGCCCTTACGATCACGGCTAAGCTCTGCAGAAGAGCATTGATCTGATGCGACCCAGAATAGAGGGTCGTAACCAAAGCCTTGTTCACCGCGCGCCTCAGTTAACATTGAGCCCTCCCAAACACCATGGCAAATCACAGGTGTTGGGTCATCAGCATGGCGCATATATACCAATACACAATGAAAACGTGCGGTACGTTTTGCTTCTTCAACACCTTGTAACGCATCGAGTAACTTAGCATTGTTGTCTGCATCACTTGCATTATCTCCAGCGTAACGGGCTGAATAGACGCCAGGCGCTCCTTGCAACGCATCTACCTCTAACCCTGAATCATCAGCTATGGCAGGTTTACCCGTTATTTTTGCTGCATGACGTGCTTTAATAATCGCATTTTCAACGAAGGTAGTGCCGGTTTCCAGCACATCTGGCACGTTGAACTCACTTTGTGCAACCACTTCAATGTTATGTGTGGAAAGCAGGTTTCCAAGCTCTTTTACTTTACCTTGATTGCCTGTCGCTAAAACGATTGTTGTCATGAAGATGTCTTTGTGGAATGAAATTGTCGCGCATTATACAGCGATTCGTTATCACTGAATAGCAAAGCGCGGCATTCCAGCCTACACAGATTGAGCAGCAATTAGATGCGTAACTGTGTATTTTTTTTGGTCAGCTTTGTTGATATTTTAGTTGCCCCTTCATTCCCACAGATGTATCTATTCAAGGAGAGCGAATGTCATTAAAAGATAGCTTGTTAGCGTTAGTCATTATATCTATCTGGGGTTTCAACTTTGTCGTGATCGCCTGGGGGGTAGAGCATATGCCGCCACTTATGATGGGAGCAGGGCGGTTTATTATGGTCGCTTTGCTGGGCTGTTTGTTTATTAAAAGGCCAGATATCCCTTGGCAATGGATGGCTGCCTACGCATTAAGTTTGTGTTTTGGACAATTTGCCTTGTTGTTCTCTGCTATTGCTTTTGGTATGCCGGCAGGGTTAGCGTCGTTAGTACTGCAATCGCAGGCGTTGTTTACCATTATTCTTTCAGCACTGATTCTAAAAGAAGCGATAAAGCTTCCACAAATAGTGGCCATGATGCTCGCTGGCGTTGGACTTGCGGTAATTGGGTCAAGTGAGCAAGCGACGCAAATGACCGCACTAGGATTTGGTTTAACGATAGCATCAGCCGCTTCCTGGGGACTGGGCAATGTCGTCAACCGCGCTATAAACAATAAAGGCTATCGCGCAAACCTTGGTCTAGTGGTTTGGTCGTCTTGGTTCGCAATTCCTCCCTTTGTTATTGCTAGCTTTGCTATTGAAGGACAGGACGCTATTTGGGCAAGCATAGTGAATTTCAATCTAGTGTCACTCGGTGTTTTAGTTTACCTAGCACTTTGTGCATCTATGCTAGGCTATAGCCTGTGGAGCTATCTTCTGACACATTACCCGGCAGGACAAGTGGCGCCTTTGACGCTTGCAGTGCCTATTGTTGGGCTTTTATGTGCCATGTGGTTTCTCAATGAACAAATAACTCAAGGGCAATGGCTTGGCATTGCCATGGTTATGTTTGGTTTAGTGATTAACGCCAAAGGGGAGAGCTGGTTCAAGCGATTTATTGGCGGACGAAAACTAAAAGAGTCATCGTAATGATGACTCTTTGCAAGGTTATCTTGTCGATATTGCGTTAACTAATCGACATAAAAGGTTTGATTAAATTGAAGTGTGTGCCTTTCTTTACCGTCGGTAATGTCTATTTCAAATTTAATTTTTTCTTTATCGCGATAGTTAATTTGCGCTAAGTAGTAGATGGCATTGCCTTCGCGTACTTCTTCAAAATCCAAACGTTTAAACTGACCCGTTAGATTTTGTGCCGTTCCACTTATGCCAACAGATTTTGCGGGCTTACCTTCTTTAGTGTTGTCTAACACACTGATATTGATAAGCGCATTGTATTTGCTGCGCTGAATTCCATAGGCTAGTGCAACTTTAGGGGTCAAAAAGGTTGCACCAATTGCCATGTAATGAATATCCATGCTACCCATCGATTTCATATTTTCAGCGTGTGCAGTGGTTTTTATAAAGGCTAACATTAAGGTTATTGCTGCTAGCCAAAGTTTTTTCAATTTCATCACTTGTAAACTCTTGTTGGTGGCTTATTGATTATAGTCAACAGGCTTTGTTACAGCATTTGCCAATAAGGAATTGAGCTACCTAACAAAATGTTAATGACGTTCAAAATCAAGAACGCCACCAAAATAGATAAGTCTAAGCCCCCAATTACTGGCACCACTCGGCGGATTGGGCGTAAGAACGGCTCTGTTAGTTGCTGGAAAATCACCATGGTAGGGTTGTAACCTTGCACCACCCAGCTCATTAATGCCATTACTAACATAATGATAAATAACAAGAAGCCTACTTGTTTAATAAGCGCTAGCATGCCGAAGTAAGCCGCGGCGAGTATATCTACAGGGCCACCATTGATAACCGGAATGACAACAAACTCTAGCGTGGAAAAGACGATGGCAACCAGAATTGTCGCTAAGTCGACGCCTCCAAAACCTGGAATAACACGGCGAAGTGGAATAACAAGAGGATTAGTTACTTTCACAATAAATTGACTGAGAGGATTATAAAAATCAGCTTTAACCAGCTGCAGCCAAACGCGCAGGATTAAGACCATAACAATGGCGTCGAAAAAGAATCTCAGCAAATAATTAATTGCTTCCATCAAACACTCCTAATAGGGAAAACAGCTCAATCATAGGTGACTGGCACCTGATGATCGAGTCTAAATCAGTAAAAACTGTAAATTTATTTGTTACTTGCCATCTCTTTGGCACGTGCGATAGCTGCTTGCATTGCATCACTCACAAGTTCAGGTAAGCCACCTTGCGTAAAGGTGTTTAGTGCTGCTTGCGTTGTTCCACCTTTGGACGTGACATTTTCGCGAAGCTCTGCAATGGGGATGTCGTTTTCAACGACCATGTGAGCAGCACCTAATGCTGTTTGCTGAACGAGCGCGCGTGCTTCGTCTGCATTAAAGCCCAAGCGCTCTGCTTCAGCGGCCATCGCTTCCATAAAGAGAAAGAAGTAAGCTGGGCCAGAGCCAGAAACCGCAATAATATGATCGATTTCATCTTCACTCGTTAACCATTTCACAATGCCATTCGCTTTCATCATGTCATCGGCAAAAGCTTTTTGTTGCTGGCTAACTTGTGGTGAAGCATATGCGCCAGTTACACCAAGGCCAAGCTGTGATGGTGTGTTTGGCATCGTGCGAATAACAGATTTATCACCACCTAATGCTGTTTGAATTTGTGCCATTGTTGTCCCTGCGGCAACGGAGATTATGCATTTATTAGAGACGTCAACTTTAGACGCTATTTCTTCACACACTTGTGCGATAAAGTGTGGTTTTACACCCAATACAATAACGTCAGCAAACTCAGCGGCTTCAATATTGTCAGGCGTGTGTTTGACACCATGACTTTTTGCTATAGCTTCACGTTTTTCAGGTGAAGGGTTGGAAACAATAATGTTTTCTGGGTCGAAGCCATTATTGATGACGCCGAGAATAATCGCGCGATTCATATTGCCCGCGCCGATAAATGCAATTTTATTCATAGTGTTCTCTAGAGTGTAAAACAGAGCTCTCTGGGTTAGTTACGTGCGCCGAAAATAGCGGTACCTATGCGTACCATTGTTGAACCAT
Organism: Thalassotalea euphylliae; assembly: GCF_042682785.1. GTDB lineage: Bacteria > Pseudomonadota > Gammaproteobacteria > Enterobacterales > Alteromonadaceae > Thalassotalea_F > Thalassotalea_F euphylliae. The sequence continues at coordinate 955,524 of NZ_JBHUIB010000012.1, forward strand.
TGGCTATTGCTTCGGTTAAGTCGTTCGACATGCCCATTGATAGTGTATCTATGGTTGAATACCTCTTTTTCAAGTCATTAAATAGTTGATTCATCTGACTAAATGCGGTTTCTGTCGCACCTTTTTGTGGAATTGCCATTAAGCCGCGCAACGTCAAATGTTCACAGTTGGCGACAAAATCAGCAAGTGCTGGCAATGCATCAGGTGTTACGCCTGATTTTGTTTCTTCTTCACTAATATTTACTTGTAAACAAATATTGAGGGGAGTATCTTGGCTAGACCGTTGATCATTGAGACGCGAAGCAATTTTTTCTCGGTCGACACTGTGAACCCAAGCAAAATTTTCGGCGATAAGCTTTGTTTTGTTTGATTGAATAGGGCCGATAAAATGCCAGCAAATATCTGACAGATGGGACAATTGAGCGATTTTATCTACCGCTTCCTGTACGTAGTTTTCACCAAAGTGGCGTTGGCCAGCTTGATAAGCTTGCAACACCATGTCCGCCGACTTCGTTTTACTGACCGCCAACAACTGCACGTCAGTGCTGTGACGACCTGCTTGTTCACATGCTTGTTGAATTTGTTGGTGAATTTGTACCAAGTTGTCTTTAATGTTCATCGTAACTATAAAATTACCCAATAAAAGAGGTTGTTATGGATATTACCGAATTATTAGCCTTTAGTGTTGATCATAATGCATCTGACTTGCATTTATCGACAGGTACTCCGCCATCTATTCGCGTTGATGGTGAAGTTCGTAAATTAAATATTCCAGCTTTCGACGCCAAAGACGTGAACGCACTTGTGTACGACATTATGAGCGATCGTCAACGTAAAGAATACGAAGAAAACTTGGAAGTTGACTTCTCTTTTGAAGTACCCAATCTCGCGCGTTTCAGGGTAAATGCCTTTAACCAGTCTCGTGGTCCAGCTGCGGTTTTCCGTACTATCCCGAGTAAGGTTCTTACGCTTGAAGATTTAGGTTGTCCTGATATTTTCCGTGACATTGCTGATAACCCACGTGGCCTAGTGCTGGTAACAGGGCCAACAGGTTCTGGTAAGTCGACAACGCTAGCGGCGATGATCGATTACATTAATTCAAACAAATACGATCATATCCTCACTATCGAAGACCCAATCGAATTCGTGCACGAAAACAAAATGTGTTTGATAAACCAACGTGAAGTGCACCGTGACACCTTAAGCTTTGACGCGGCATTGCGTTCAGCGCTTCGTGAAGATCCCGACGTTATCCTAGTTGGTGAGATGCGTGACCTTGAAACCATTCGCTTAGCAATGACAGCGGCAGAAACAGGTCACTTGGTATTCGGTACGCTGCATACCACGTCAGCGCCTAAAACCATTGACCGTATTATCGACGTATTCCCTGCAGAAGAAAAATCGATGGTACGTTCAATGCTGTCAGAATCACTACGAGCCGTAATTTCACAAACCCTAGTGAAGAAAGTCGGTGGCGGTCGTGTTGCTGCACACGAAATCATGATTGGCGTTCCAGCCATTCGTAACTTGATTCGTGAAGACAAAGTTGCGCAAATGTACTCTGCTATACAAACGGGTATGTCGCATGGCATGCAAACCATGGATCAGTGTTTACTTAACCTGGTTAACCGTGGATTGATTACAAGACAAGACGCAGCAGCAAAAGCAGCAGACAAAAACCAATTCCAAGGTTTCTAAGGAAATAGCCGGCAGTAGCCGGCTTTTTGCTGTAAGGAGTTCAAATGAATTTTCATCAATTACTACAGAAGATGGTCGAGGAAGATGCCTCGGATATGTTCGTCACCGCAAAGTTGCCGGTGAGTGCAAAAATTAACGGTGAACTGCAACCGATTGACAGTGAAGTGCTCTCTCCTGAGCAATCACTAGGTTTGGTTCATGATGCGATGAACGAAAAACACAAAGCTGAATTTGATGCGGAGAAAGAGTGCAACTTCGCGATTTCAATTGACGGTATAGGTCGTTTCCGTGTCTCGGCGTTTTGGCAACGTGACATGGCGGGTATGGTTATTCGCCGAATCGTCACCGACATTCCGGATGCGGATGATTTAGGTTTACCACCAGTGCTTAAAGACGTGGTGATGTCTAAACGTGGATTAGTGCTATTCGTGGGTGGTACGGGTACCGGTAAATCGACCTCGATGGCGGCGTTGATTGGATATCGAAATAAGAACGCGCGCGGTCATATCTTAACGATTGAAGATCCTGTGGAATTCGTCCACGAGCACGGTAAGAGCATGATCACCCAACGTGAAGTGGGGCTGGATACTGAAAGCTTTGACGCAGCGCTGAAAAGCTCTCTACGTCAAGCACCAGACGTTATCCTAATTGGTGAGATTCGTAGCCAAGAGATTATGGAACACGCACTAGCGTTTGCGGAAACCGGTCACCTATGTATCGCGACGCTGCATGCTAACAATGCTAACCAAGCCATTGACCGTATTATGCACTTAGTACCGGCAGAGCAGCATCAGAAGCTCCAATTTGATTTGGCATTGAACCTTCGAGGCATCATTGCACAGCAGCTTGTACCAACAAAAGATGGTAATGGTCGTGTTGCCGCAATCGAGATATTGCTTAACTCACCGTACATAGCAGAGCTAATCAAGAAAGGTGATGTTGGTAGTATTAAAGAGGTGATGGAGAAATCAAACGAGCTGGGTATGCAGACCTTTGACCAAGCCTTGTTTAACCTTTATCAGCAAGGCCTAATCAACTATGCAGATGCACTGCATCATGCCGATTCACCAAACGATTTACGTTTGATGATTAAACTTCGTTCAAACGACCAAGGTGGTGTAGGCGGCCTACAGGGTGTGACTCTTGCGGGTATGGAAGACGATAAAGAAGACGATCTTCGATAGCACAGAATCAAATCAATAATGAAACACAAAAAAGGCCGCTTAATGCGGCCTTTTTTAATGAAGCTAAGGTTAAGCTAGGTTCATCACTATTAGCCAAAGAGGAAGGCTAATAATTGACGCAATGGTACTGACAACCACTGTACTTGCTACTGCTTTTCGATGTGCTTTGTGCATTTGCGCAATCAAATAGGCATTAACGCCGGTTGGGCAGGCACTTAGAACAACTAGCACGCTAGTCTCTAATGTTGAAAGCATGAAAATCTTCGTCGCAAACAGCCATACTAATCCGGGAAGCAGCACTAGCTTTATTAGACTTGCTAGCGCAATAAACTGTCTTTCGCCTCGAATATCATATCGTGCAATAGAGGCGCCTAATGCGAGCAAAGCGAGTGTAATAGCCGGTTGCCCCAATAAATCTAAGGATCTGCCTACGGTGTAGGGAATCTCAATATCTGCAAGATTTACTACCAACCCCGACAATATTGCCGCTACTAGAGGGTTGGAAAGTGTCTGCTTGATAAAGCCAAACCAGTTGAATCCAGCGGACTGTTTTTCGTCAATGGCGGCAATGGCACTCGTTAACGCAAACAACATCGCGCTGTGAAAAGTGACTATGACGAAAATTATCGGCAAAGCATCATCGCCAATGGCCAGCAGCAGCACCGGCAGGCCCACAATCACATTGTTTGAGTAGCTGCTGCCTAAAGCAAATACGGCAGAACCTGCAAAGTGTTTTTTGTACTCACTGTGAAGAAAATAGTTGAATACAAAGCCAACGCCAAAGCATAGCAGCACGGGCAAATAGAAAGATGCAAATAAATCTAGGCTTAGCTTATTTGACAAGTCAGCCTGCGCCATTCGATAAAACAAAAATGCAGGGATAAAAATACTGAAGGTAATTTTACTCAGCCCAGAGAACTGTTCTTGGCTAAGCCAAGTTTTCTTAGCTGCAACAAAGCCAAGCAAGGCGATTAGCAGTAGCGGCAGAATAATAGGGATAAGATTCATTGACTAAAACGCACCTTAGTAAAGCTTCACAATGGTTTAGTTTTGGCGGAAGTTACAGATAAGCTCATGCGTATTTGGCTTACAGGGTTAGTCATAAAGTTGTTCGAAAAAACTTTCTAAAATTAGCTTTGCAGACTCTGCGTCGATATTGTCTTTTTTTAGGTTACGATAACCGCCACGTGCGAACAGTTGCTCTTTTGCGGATGCGGTCGTGAGCCGCTCGTCTTTGTATTCGATGGCGATATGAAACTTATCGAATAGGCGGTTGCCGAATTTCTTCACCGCCTTTGTTATCGGTTGCTCTGTACCATCCATGTTGAGTGGTAAGCCGATCACTAAATAATCTGGCTGCCATTCATTAATGAATTTACCAATATTATCCCAATGCGGTATGCCGTCTTTGGCTTTAACACTACCCAATGCACTCGCACTGCCTGTTATTTCTTGGCCAACGGCTATACCGATATATTTCATGCCAAAATCAAAACTAATCGCAGTGCGCTGTCCCAGCGGTTTAGTAACTTTTGCCAAGGTTATGCATGTCCTATATCAGACGATAGATGCGCCAGGTCAATGCCGAGCTTCTCCGTCGCTTTTTGCCAACGTTGCTCTACGGGCGTGTGGAATAATATTTCGTTGTCAGCAGGAGTGGTAAGCCAAGAATTGTCTCTAATTTCTTGCTCAAGTTGTCCTGGTCCCCAGCCAGCGTAGCCGAGCGTTACGATAAACTCTGGTGGCGCTTGTTCTGTGCCCAGTGCCATGAGAATGTCTTTTGACGTGGTTATCATAACTTCATCGCTCAGTGCGAGAGAGCTGCTCCAGCCACTTTGAGGGCTGTGAAGCACAAAACCCCGTTGCTGAGCTACAGGCCCACCAGTTAACACGAGTTGCTCTAGCGATGGTATTTTCGGCTTGTCTGCTTCAATTTGTACTAACAACTCGTTTAAGGTTAAGTTTACAGGCAAGTTAATGATTAAGCCCATCGCGCCCTCATCATTGTGTTCGCAGATATAGGTCACGGTACGATGAAAAAAGGAGTCTTCCATCGAAGGCATAGCAATCAATAATTGGTTCTCTAAACTTTCCATTAATACCTCTTTCTGGAATTTCTATTCAGCTATTTACCGATACGCTCTTCAATCGCATCCATCAATTTACCGGCAATGTTAATTGGAAATGCTGCTTCGATTTCGCGAATACACGTAGGGCTTGTCACATTAATTTCTGTCACTCTATCACCGATAACATCTAGCCCAACAAATATTAAACCGCGTTTTTTCAGTTCCGGTGCAATCGTTTCACCAATTAATTGATCACTTGCCGTTAGCGGGCGGGGTTCGCCGCTACCACCAGCTGCTAGATTACCGCGCGTTTCACCTTTTGCAGGGATACGAGCTAAGCAGTATGGCATGACTTCGCCATCTACAATTAAAATACGTTTGTCGCCATCTTTAATCGCTGGCATAAACTCTTGTACCATCGCGTACTGATTGCCATGATTTGTCAGCGTTTCAATGATCACTCCGATGTTGGCATCACCTTCTTTTATGCGGAAAATGGACGAGCCACCCATGCCGTCAAGTGGCTTGATAATGACATCTTTGTTTTCTGTGTGAAAATCGCGAATTTGTTGGCTATTACGGGTAACAAGTGTTTTTGCAGTGAGCTCTGGGAACCAAGCAGTGAAGAGCTTTTCATTACAGTCGCGCAAACTTTGCGGCTTGTTTACAATCAGTGTGCCTTCAAGCTCTGCTCGCTCTAGCATATATGTTGCGTAGATAAACTCAGTATCAAATGGCGGATCTTTACGCATTAAAATCGCGTCTAATTCACTTAAAGCAATGTCTTGTGTGTCGCCGAATTCATACCACTTTTCAGTATCGTCAAAAACCGTCAGTAGGGTGGTTTTCGCGCGACTTTGGCCTTGTATTAAGTACATATCATTCATTTCGATATAATGAATCTCATAACCACGGCGCTGTGCTTCAAACATCATTGCCATGGAAGAGTCTTTTTGTACTTTTACTTGTGAGATGGGGTCCATCACAACGCCAATTTTAATCGTCATATCAGTTCCTGCTAATCGTCAAATTCTATAGGTCGCCAAATCGGCATTGCAGCGCAGTGATTGCAGTAAGCGCGGCGGTTTCTGTTCTTAACACACGAGGCCCTAGCAATACACCAGTAAACGCTGCTTCGGAAGCTGCTTCAATTTCCTTATCACTTAAACCACCCTCAGGGCCAATAAGCAACCTTACATTAGTAGATTCAACTGGTAAGGTCATAATTGAGTGCTCAGCCCTAGGGTGTAAGTTTAGCTTAAGCGCATTTGTCTGTTGGCTTAGCCATTCTTCAAGAGAAATAGGTGCTTTTACTTCAGGCACAATGCTACGGCCGCTTTGTTCACAGGCGCTAATTACTATTTTTTGCCATTGCTCATGTTTTTTAGCTAAGCGCTCTCCAGAAAGTTTGACGCCGCATCGCTCTGTAAACAATGGTGTAATAGTTGATACACCCAACTCGACAGATTTTTGGAGTGTAAAGTCCATTCTGTCGCCACGAGAAATACCTTGACCTAAATGAATCCTTAATGGAGATTCATTTTCAATTTGCTCTTCTGAATTGACCTGCGCAAACGCTTTTTTCTTACTCACTTCTGTCAGTGTTGCTTGAAAGTCACTGCCTGAGCCATTGAATAGCGTGATAGCGTCGCCTTGGTTTAGTCTTAATACACGTACAACATGCCCGAAAGCGTCGTCAGACAACTGAACTTGTGTATTGGCGGTTAAAGGAGAATCTAGATAAATTCGAGGATTGCGCATTCCGCGTTTAATACCTGAAAATCAGTTTGTTAGATAGTTAGAACATAGGGGCGCGACGGATAAAAAACAAGGTGGAGCAGTGCTATTTTCCCTAAATGCTTTTAATTGCATTGCAACGAGCTGGATCTGAGACTAATTGAGCATTCGAAGGGTATACATTCTATGAACAGCGCCGTTAGTGATATACGCGCAGCGATTAGGATGTCTAACCCTTCTTTTTAGCGTGATGCCCTTTTTTTCCACTCTTTTGCGACTGAGTGGCGCCACAAAATCTGGATGCCAAAATAACCAATCAGTCCAAATAATACCGAGAGTGCGGCGCAGCCAACGATAAATGCTGGGCCAATAGTAGAAACGCTATCGACAACCCACTGCCAGGATGGCTCAAAATTGAAGGGTTGCTTATCTGAACCGACGATCCAGGTACCCACTACGTAACAAAAATAAAAGATAGCTGGCATGGTAAGTGGATTGGTTATCCAAACGAGCGCAATAGATAGCGGCAAATTTGAATGTACTATAATAGCTGTACCAGCCGCTAATACCATTTGAAATGGTACTGGGATAAACGCAAAGAACAGCCCGACAGCAAATGCTTTGGCAACACTTTTTCGATTCAAGTGCCAAAGGTTGGGGTTATGCAATAAGTCACCAAAAATTTGAAGGTGTTTATTGGACTTGATCGTTTGGTGATCAGGCATGATGCGTTTGATGGCTTTTTTAGGCATAACTTTCTACAACAAAAAGGAAATTTTAGCTGAACACTATGGAACGGTGGCTAATAAGCTTTTTAATGGGTGCTATTTTGTCACTTTTAACCCCAAAAGTGCCAGCGCTTTTTTATGAATGTTTATTGATCGTATTGTTGATTGGTGCAATTAAATATCACACATTGCGAAACATTTTTTGCTTTTTAATGGGGGTCACTTGGTTGTGGTTTAGTGGCCATCAATATCAACAGATATGGTCAAACAATCAGTTAAACGTAAATTCTGTCAGTTATCAAAAGTATGATGCAAAACTGACAGTTATCAATATTCCCGCGCTAAAAAGTGATACGTGGCAATTTACTGCTCAAGTAACTCATCTCGATACAAAACCACTTAACGAACCTATTATTGCTCGCCTTTATTGGCAACCGGATAAAACGTCTGGCACAAACACGCTTGAACAAGGGGCAATTGTTCACGCCGTTATTAAACTAAAACCAGCGCATGGCACGGCAAATCCGGGTAACTTTAATCGCATTCGTTGGTTAAAGGAGCAGGGCATTCATGCTACAGGTCACATCAAACGAAATTCAGACATTTCGATTGAGCACAAAGGTTCAAACCTCAGGACATCGCTTTTTCACGGCATAGAAGGTGCTACTGAAAATATATCACAGCGGCATTTAGTACTGGCCTTATTGTTCGGGGAGCGAGCAGGATTTTCTCACGAGACATGGCAAGTGCTGCAAAAAACAGGCACCGCCCATTTAGTCGCAATTTCTGGCTTACATATTGGTTTAGTTGTTGGGTTTGTATTTACTATTGGCTTGATAACCCTGCGAATTTTACCGCGCTTTATTCTTGATACTAAAAAACAGCCGTTACAAAGCAGAAATGTGATTGGTTTTTTATGGTATTTTAGCATTTGTGCAGCATGGGGATATAGTTATTTAGCTGGGTTTTCTCTTCCTACCATAAGGTCTCTCATTTTCGTTGTGGTATTGGCTTTAGCAAACCTGAGCGCAATAAGGTTATCACTGCGACAAGTGATATTAATTGCAGCATCTGTAACGGTGCTCTTAATTCCTTCCAGCATTTACAGTCCGAGCTTTTGGCTGTCTTATATAGCGGTTTCTATTATTGGCTTCCTTTATTGGCGATTCAAACATGCGATCTATCGAGGTAATCGTTGGCTAGCGCCAATTGTTAATCTTGTACTTCTTCAATTGGGATTGATAGTTTTTATGGCGCCTGTTTCAGCATTTTTGTTTCAACAGGCTTCTTTGATGTCGCTGCCGGCAAATCTGGTCGCTTTGCCTGTTGTTAGTTTTCTCGTTATGCCGCTGCTGTTTTTGGGGCTTATAATGGAGGTATTGTTGTCTGGCGCAGGTTTAGAAGTATTTAAGTTAGCTGACGGTTTACTTAACCTGCTTTGGGGATATCTATCATGGCTGAGCAGTTACCAGCTTAGTGCGTTTACGACAGGCAGCAATAAAGTGCTTATTATCAGTTTCATTGTCTTGGTGATACTGCTAGCGACATTGTTTAAACCAACAGTGTCTCGGAAAAAGCTACTGGCTAGCGGAGCACTTTTACTGACACTAGGAACAGCCTCAGGCTTCAAGTTCGGCCAACAATCAAGTACATGGTATGCAGATGTTATCGATGTAGGTCAAGGCCTTGCTGTGGTTATTCGACGAAACAATACGATCTTGCTTTACGATACTGGAAATAAGTTTCCAAATGGCTTTAGCGCAGCAGAGCGAGATATTATTCCATATCTAAAGCATTTGGGAGTAGCGCATATAGATTGGCTTGTTGTCAGCCATGATGATAGTGATCATGCTGGCGGTATGGACGTGATAAATAGTCAATACAAGATATCAAATGTCATGTTCAACGGTGCTTATAGTGAAAAGCTATTTAAAAAGATATCTATTGAACAGGGCGTTGGGTATGTAAAACAAATGCCGCAGAATTGTATTGCCGGTGATGTAATTAACTGGCAAGACTTAACGGTGAAAGTATTGTGGCCTTTAGCACAAAAGGCTGATGAAAATGATGACTCTTGCGTGTTACACATTTCAGATGGGGAGCAGTCTTTATTACTTACAGGGGATATTTCCAAGAAAGTCGAAAAACAACTGTTGTCACTATATCCAAATATCAAGGTCGATGTGCTTGTCATCCCACATCACGGTTCACTGTCTTCCTCGTCGAAACCTTTTCTTTCAACTTTACGACCTAAGGTAGCGATATATAGCGCAGGGCGATTTAATCAATGGCGAATGCCCCGACCTGAAGTGCAAGCTCGCTACCAACATTTTGGCATTCAAACATACAACACTGCCGACAATGGTATGGTGTCTATCACCTTTGCCGATGAGAAAATGTCGGTTACGCGCTTTCGGCAAGATGTTAGGCCGTATTGGACTTCAAATTAACAATCGCTTTATCAATTGGTTAACCGTGGCAATAAAAGGTAGAATAGCGCCACTGTAAAAAAATGAGTGTGTGAATGTCCTCTTCGACGCCTTCAACTTGGCAAGATTTCAAACGCCTTATGGGCTATGCCAAACCATACAAAGCAGGATTAATTGTCGCGATTTTAGGCATGCTAGGCTATGCCGCAATTGACAGCTTTGTCTTTTCTCAGCTCCAACCGCTAATTGACGAGGGCTTATCGGGTAAAGATCCAGAATTTATGGCGCTAGCGCCTTATTTTGTTGTCATCATGTTTATAGTCCGAGGGATTTGTCACTTTGTCGGCAATTATTGCTTAGCGTGGATGGGTAATAATGTGGTGACTGACATGCGTCAGAACTTGTTCGAGCACGTAATGGATATGCCGGTGGCGTATCATGATAAAGAGTCTACCGGTACGTTAATTTCAAAGTTGACGTTTGATACTGAACAAGTGTTGCGTGCAACGAGTAAAGCGTTGCTAACTTTGGTACAGCAAGGCGCTTTTGTTATCGGCTTGTTGATAGTTATGTTTTATAACAGTTGGCAGCTTTCTGCCATCTTTTTGCTGTTAGCACCGGTAATTGCGGTTATTGTTAGCTATGTATCCAAGCGCTTTCGAAAAGTCAGTAAGCACATCCAAAATACCATGGGTGAAGTAACTAGCGCTGCGGAACAAACCTTTAATGGCCACAAAGTGGTGTTAACTTTTGGTGGTCAAGCGCGCGAGAGCGAGCGTTTCCAAGGCATCAATAATCGCAATCGCCAGCAGCGTATGAAAATGGTAGCGACAAAGTCTGCCAGTGTCCCGATTATTCAGATTATCGCCTCTTTCGCACTAGGCTTTGTGCTTTATGTTGCCAATTTGGATAGCATGAAAGATAGCCTTACGCCCGGCACTTTCACTACGGTGTTAACGTGCATGATTATGTTGTTACGTCCGTTGAAATTACTCACAACGGTAAATAGCGAATTTCAACGCGGTATGGCGGCTTGTTCCAGCATCTTCGCCGTTCTCGATGAAAAAATAGAGGAAGATCTTGGCGAGAAAACATTAACAAGATCAAAGGGCCAACTCACATTTGATAACGTTGATTTTTATTACGAAGGTGAAGAAACGCCTTCACTACAGAACTTAAATTTTACTGCTGAGCCCGGTGAAACTATTGCGTTAGTAGGGCGTTCAGGTAGTGGTAAATCGACCACTATTTCGCTATTGCTTCGCTTTTATAAAGCCACCCACGGCAACGTACTTATTGATGGCGTAGATATAAACGCATATCACTTGAAGGATATTCGTCACCAGTTTGCCTATGTGTCTCAACAGGTTGTTTTGTTTAACGACAGTATCGCTAACAACATTGCTTATGGTAAACCAGACGCGACACGTGAAGAAATTGAAGAAGCCGCTCGAAAAGCACATGTCACGGAATTTGCAGAACAGCTTGCCGATGGTTTAGACAGTGACGTTGGTGAAAACGGTGCTTTATTATCTGGTGGTCAGCGCCAACGCGTAGCGATTGCTAGAGCGTTATTATGTGATGCGCCATTCTTGATTCTCGACGAGGCTACAAGTGCGTTGGACACCGAGTCTGAGCGTCATATTCAGGACGCATTGGAAACCTTGCGTAAGAATAGAACAAGTATTGTCATTGCTCACCGTTTATCAACCATTGAGAATGCTGATAAAATTTTAGTGCTCGACCAAGGACAAGTCATCGAGCAAGGCAACCATGAATCACTGCTTGCACAAGAAGGTGCATACGCGCAGTTGCACCAATTTCAATTTGGTCAGTAATTATGCGGCTGATTGAGCGAGTATGGTTTCAGGGGCATCCTGCTAAATACGTTTTGGTGCCTTTACTATTTCCGTTGACGTTATTGTTTGCATTGCTTTCCGCATGTCGTCGAATACTCTTTCAAATAGGCATTTTAGCCTCAAAACCACCTGCATGCCCTGTTATTGTGATTGGGAATATCGGGGTAGGTGGAAATGGAAAAACGCCGCTAGCCATTTATCTGATTGAACTCTGTCAGGTCCTCGGCATTAAGGTTGGGCTCGTGAGCAGGGGCTATGGTGGCAAAGCGCCACATTACCCTTATTTGCTTGATAATACGAGTACTGCAGCGCTTGCGGGTGACGAGCCAATGATGATTTATTCTCGCTGTCATGTGCCTGTTGCGGTTGGTCCCGATAGACTTGCTGCGGTTGAGAAACTTGCACAGCAGGGGTGTGAATTAGTATTGGCTGATGATGGCTTACAGCACTACAAAATGAAACGCCAAGCTGAGATCATCGTTGTTGATGGCAAGCGAGAGTTTGGCAATGGTTTGCTTATACCGGCAGGCCCGCTCAGGGAAGGAAAATGGCGACTTCCTACTGCTGACTTAATAGTTGTCAACGGAAAAACAGATAGAACAAGTGAAGTGGCAACAGAGCAGCTAGATATGTCACTTTTACCGCAACAAATAATTAATATAAAAACAGGAGAGAAGCTGAGTATTGAAGCGTTCAACACTCAGTATCCGTCAGTCAATGCTGTGGCAGCAATTGGCGACCCTGAACGGTTCTTTACTACGTTACATCAGCATCAATTGAAGACAAATCAATGCGTTGGTTTTGATGATCATCATGCATACAGCGAAGCTGAGCTATCTTCATTGGGCGAGCTTCCCCTCGTGATGACTGAAAAAGACGCAGTTAAGTGTCAAGCATTCGCAAGTGAACAGTGGTGGTACCTTGCTGTTTCCGCTGATTTTGCTGACAATAATAAACAACAATTAGAAAATCTATTGCTTGCAGTCGCGGGCAGAATATAAAGAGTAACCTATGGCTTTCGATATCAAATTAATGGACATTCTTGCGTGCCCCGTGTGCAAAGGAAAGTTAGAGCTAGACAGAGAAAACAATGCGTTAATCTGTAAGTTTGACCGACTTGCTTACCCTATTGAAAACGACATTCCTGTATTGCTTGAAAATGAAGCGCGTCGCATAGAGCAAGAGAGTTAGTATGTCGTTTATCGTCGTTATTCCAGCGCGTTACCAATCATCACGATTGCCGGGTAAAGTGCTTGCCGACATCAATGGCAAGCCTATGATTCAGTGGGTTGTTGAAAAAGCACAAGCGAGCGGCGCACAGCGCGTTATTGTTGCTACAGACAATGATGACGTCGCGGCAACGGTTGAAGGCTTTGGTGCTGAAGTTTGTCGTACTCGAGCCGATCATCAATCGGGTACAGAACGTCTTGCTGAGGTCGTGAGTAAATACGATTTCACTGCCGATCAAATTATTGTCAATGTACAAGGTGATGAACCTTTTATTCCTGCGGAAAATATTGCGCAAGTTGCTGACAACCTAGCGCAGCAAAACCAGGCGAGAATGGCGACGTTAGCTGTTCATATTCATGACGCGGAAGAAGCGTTTAACCCTAACGCTGTTAAAGTGCTGACTGACAAAAATGGTTTAGCGTTATATTTTTCGCGCGCAACGATACCTTATGATCGTGATCGCTTTTTAGCGGCGGGTGAAGCCAGTGATATTGGTGATTTTTACCTGCGACACATTGGCATTTACGCGTATCGCGCAGGCTTTATTCAAGAATATGTTTCTTGGCCGGCGAGTGATTTAGAAAAAATTGAATCACTGGAGCAACTTCGCGTGTTGTGGCAAGGTGAAAAAATTCATGTTGCGGTAGCTCAAAGTCGTACGCCAGTTGAGGGTGTTGATACACCTGAAGACCTAGAAAAGGCGCGCGTATTTGCTGCGACTCTATAGTCACATATTAGTCTAAAGATACCTTGTAGTGCTTCCTCTTGTTTATCATGACAATTATTCGTGTCCGTTCCCAACCGACCACAGATTTGTTATGTCTAAATTCGTGCGTCTATATGAGCATTTGCGGAGAGAGGGCATAGCAAAAGCTAACATTGTGCGTCCTAAGCGTGCAGCTATAGAAGATTTAAGCATTACCCACTGCACACGTTATCTATCAGAGATGCATAACAATAGTGTTGATGCAAAGGAGTGGCGACGTGTAGGGCTGCCTTGGAGTGAAGGTTTAATCACCCGTACTTTTACAGCGCCAAACGGCACGCTGCTGGCAGCAAGAATAGCGTTGCAAAAAGGTATCGCTTGTCATTTGGCAGGCGGTACTCATCATGCCCACAGAGATTTTGGTTCTGGTTTTTGTATGGTTAACGACCTTGCTTACACCGCTAAAAGTTTGTTGGCGGAAGGACGCGTAAATAAAATTTTAATTTTTGATCTAGATGTTCACCAAGGTGACGGTACTGCGTCAATTCTTGCTGATGAACCTAATGCCTTTACCTGCTCTATTCATTGCGAAAAAAACTTTCCCTTTCGTAAATTTAATAGCGATTTAGATATTGGATTAGATGTTGGGCTAGCTGACCAACCTTATTTACACGTTGTGCAAGAAACACTTGAAAGACTGTTAGATGAAGAAAAGCCTGATTTAGTGCTGTACGATGCTGGTGTAGATGTTTGGCAAGATGATGTATTGGGTCGGTTAGATATTAGCTGGCGAGGTATATTCGATCGCGATACCAATGTCATCGGCACGTGTGTTCGTCGTGGTATTCCCGTTGCCACAGTTATTGGTGGTGGTTATGACAAAGACCATGCTCGTCTTGCTGAGCGACACGCTATTGTCGTAAAGGCAGCTAACGCGATATATCGCAAACGCTAATAATAGTTCCACTTGCCTGTCTACTCGAAATAATACAATTGCCAAAGTAAAGAAAGAGACAGTTTTTTTGCCTAGCGTTTACGTTAATCAATCACCAAAAACTGCTTTACCTCGTTACCCATTTCGTCATTCATTGTCATAGCCATTTTCTCTTTATTGAACGCCGTGTGGCTAAGATAAAATACAATATTCTTAAAATGGTAAAAGTCGACAATGGCTCGATGATTAAAGAATGGTTGGGTGGTGTTGAGCAAAGTAACTAGTTGCTCTTGATTGGCGATTGTTAAGTTCAGTGCGATGTAACCTGAATCTTTTAATGCTCGACTAAGGTTTTTATAGAAAGAAATATCAAACAGGAAGTCTGGCTGTGCTTCGCCAGTAAATATATCGCATGTGATCAAGTCAAATCTTTGCTGATTGCCAGACAAAAACTGATTCGCACACTGGTTGATGATTGTTAAGTTAGGTTCTGCGTCATCGTTGATATGAAAGTACTGTCGGTTGAGTTTTATCACCTGCTTAGAAAGTTCAACCGAGATAACGGTGGTGTTTTTGTCCTGAAGAAAGTAACGTTCGATAGCGCTACCGCCAAGCCCTAAGTTGAGCACCTCTAATATAGCGTTTGATTTACCCACCGTGTTTTTTGCAGTCCGCTTGGACAAAGGAAGTAAAAGTGCACTGACGACCGGAGAGAGAATTTGAGTGGGCGCATCAAGCTGCATTAGTGATTGCACACCGTTAATATCAGATGCAAGCCAGCGATAATCACTATTTTCTACCACCGAATACAGAGTGTTATCAAGTGTTTCACTGTCAATTGTTCGGCCTGTCAATGCGTTTAAGTGCTTTGCACTCAATAGTTTTTTCATATTGCTTTTAGTAATAGTTTCTCTAACAAAGCTAATTGGCGGGGTAAGGCTTTTTAAAGCTAAAAGCTTGCGGTGTATCGCCACTCTCTTGTAATAAGGCTAAACGCGTCAGGGCTTCGTCAATGGTTGGTATATGTCCTTTATCAACCCACCACAAAACGTATGTCGCTTTATTTGGCTTTTCGAACCACTTTGCCTTTTGTTTCATAATGGCTAAATGGTCAGTCATAAACATAAAGTGTTTCAATGCGCCGATAGATTCCCATAATGACATATTGATTATGGTATTGGGGTTATCGAAATAGCTAATATTGGTGGCGTTGCCTGAGTCATCTTTTAGTCGCCAAATAAAGCCCGGAGATTGTTCGGCAATGCCATTTATTCTATCAAGGTTGTCGACAAACTCTTTTAGTTGCTCACTTTCTAGGGGGGCAAGCGCGGTCGCGATATTAAGTTGCGCTAATACTTTCTCCAAAATGCTCTCCTTGCTGATAGGTTCTGTTAATTTCGCAAATATCTACTTGGTAGTCACTGTACCAATGCTTTTGGCCTTTACTCTGTGCGTACTTGTGTGTGGTATCCGTCTTCCATGCCTTTATGTCTTCAAGAGTGTGCCAATATGAAACGGCAATTTCGTCTTTTCCTTCAGTTACCGCAGAAAAATCAATACAGTTGTACTTATCGAAAGCCAGCTGTCTTAGGGTGGCTGCAAGTTCACTGTATTCTGGTGTAAATTCCACTACTTTGGCTCTAAAAATAACAACGAACATCCATATTCCTTATTTAATAAAGTAACCTACGGGTTGCCAGTGCTGGGCATTCTTTTGCAACGTTAACGTTTCAATGGCTCTATTCTTATTTCCAAAAGAAGACTGAAATTGCAGAACGATGTAATTACCATCGGGTACTCCCGGCAACTCTTTTGTCGCTTTCGATACAACTAATTCTCTTGAGGTTAAATGCCCTAGTGGGGCGCGTGTTGCGTTAAGGGCTTTAACCCAGTTCTGTGGTGTTATTTGTTGTTTAAACACATCACCTGTGTGTTGCCAGCTTGCTTCATACTCACCTTGATCAACAAGCGCTAACCAGCTTAATGCTGCTTGTTTAGCCGCTGCTTTATCTGTAGCCGGTTCGCTGGTGGCATATGCAAATGTTGAGGCAACAATAAAAAATATAGCGACTAGCGGTTTCATCTGATGTCCTTTTCTAGCGGGCTCATTTTCGCGTAAATGTTTAAGGTTAATAGGGATTGACGAGACCGTAAGTATAGCTATCTTGCCAACTGTTACCAATGCGAAAGTCTGCTCGTAACAACCCTTCTTGTCTCATGCCTAATTTATCAAGCACCCGTTGACTAGAAATATTATCGGTTGAGCAAAGAGCAATAACCTTCTTAGCGTTTAATTTTAGAAAAATAAAATCCAACAATGGCTGAGCAACTTCTGTTGTTACGCCTTTCCCTTGTGCGTTGGGCATAACAACAAAGCCAACTTCTACGCGATAACTATGTAAATCGGCCAAATGAAAACCTATGCTACCGACAAAAGCCTGCGTGTCTAATTCGAAGACAAGTAAGGTAAACCATTGCTGGTACTCAGAAAAACAACCACATCGAGCATCAAATTTGGTGCGTATGTCATCATCATTTAGTAATTCGCCAACGTACGTCATTAGCTGTTCTGATGTTTGCATTGCGTGAAAATACGTAAAGTCCTTTGTCGTCATTGGCCGGACGAAAAATCGCGCAGTGCTAAAAGTCAAATTCTCTGGGGTAAGCGTAGCTAATTCCATTCAAAACACTCTATACTGTCTGGCGTTTAACTGTAGAAAAAATAAGGGATATATACAATGACAAATAATGTCGTCATCACCGGCGCTAATCGCGGGATTGGATTAGCTATGGCGCAACTATTTAGTGCACAAGGTGATAAGGTATACGCGCTTTGTCGTCAAAGCTCGAACGATTTGGATGCACTAACCTCTTCAGGCGTCGAAGTCATAGAAAATATTGATGTTGCAACCGACATTGGCATTAAGATGATGCTGCGAGCATTGGCTGGAGTCGCTGTTGATGTGCTTGTCTGTAACGCCGGCATTTTACGTGATGAAAACCTATTATCGTTTAACTTAGACACTATGCGTGAGCAATTCGAAGTTAATACATTAGGCCCACTAAAAGTGGTTCATGCGCTTCAGATGCAACTCAACGATGGTGGCAAAATTGCCATGATTACCTCACGCATGGGGTCTATTGCCGATAATGGGTCAGGCGGACGATTTGGCTACCGTATGTCAAAAGCTGCATTAAACATCGCATCTGTATCGCTTAGCAAAGATTTAGCGCACCGAGAAATAGCGGTAGGCATATATCACCCTGGTTACGTGCAAACAGACATGGTCGGTGGTCGTGGTGATATACCTGCTGAGGAAGCGGCGGGTCGTATTGTTGGGCTAATTAATGCGTTAGATATGAGTGAAACCGGCGTTTTTAAACACTCTAATGGTGAAGTGCTGCCTTGGTAAGTCATACATGGTAACGCCTAAAATAGACGAAAAGCACCTCAAAATTTGGCGTACGGTGCAAAAAATTCCTGCTGGAAAAGTCGCTAGCTATGGGCAAGTAGCAGATTTAGCTGGCTTACCTGGCCGAGCCAGACTGGTAGGGAAGTGTTTAGGGTTGGTACCTGATGGCGGCATTGATGGACAGCAAGTGCCGTGGTTTCGCGTTATAAATTCCGCCGGTAAGATTTCTTTTCCTCCTGGCTCTGAGCATTTCGAGCGGCAAAAAGGTTTACTGCAAGAAGAGCAGGTAGTGGTTATTGGCAGTCGAATAAAACTGGCTGACTTTCAGTGGCAGCCAGATTTAGCGGAGCTTGTTTTTCTGCTTGAATATTAACTCGTGTAGCTTGACGCTCACAGCTCGTATTTATCAAGCAATGTTTTGACGATATCGCCATTAAGTTGGCTTGGGCAACTGTAGCGATCTGACAATTCGGTAAGCAGCAATTTGTGTTTTTTACCCAGAGCGTAGGCTTCTGCATAAGGTCTATGCTCGAACATCACCATCGCGTATCTCGGTGTAAAGCGCTCTGGGAACCATTGTTGAATTTTAAAGGCGAACTGTTTCTGCAATAAAAATTCATGCTGGCGAACGCTGTCTCGCATTTCAACATAGTTTTCTAATGCCATATCTGCAATGGCGTCGGCATTGGCTTTACGTTCGTCTTCAACGCGTTGAAAGAGTTGTTGCCAATCAATATCGTCAGCGCTATCAACAACCGGAAATAAACTCGCAATAGTGTGGCAATCTTCAAAGCCACAATTCATGCCTTGGCCGTGAAAAGGCACAATTGCGTGTGCGGCATCGCCAATGATAAGTGCCTTATCTTCGAAGTGCCAAGGTGCGCATTTGATAGTGGCCAATTTGCCAGTTGGATTTGATTGAAAATCCTCAAGTAAATTATCGATATCAGATTTAATGCTAGCAAAGTGACTGTCAAAAAAGTGGGTGATTTCGTCTGGTGTTTCGACACTATCGAAACTGGTATAGCCCTTATTCGGCATAAACAAAGTAAGCGTGAAGCTGCCATCCGTATTGGGCAGGGCAATCAGCATAAAGTCGCCACGGGGCCAAATATGCAAAGCATGCTTATCAAGCTTATGAGCGCCGTTTTCATCTGGCGCTATGGTGAGCTCTTTGTAGCTGTGATCTAGGGCTTCTATGCTGTGTTGTGTGCTTGGTTGTGCATGTATTGCATCTCGTACCGGCGAGTTAGCGCCATCGGTGCCAATAATTTGCTCGAAGTGCACTCTCTTTCGCTGACCACAGAAATCAGCCGTGAATGTATTAGTATCAAAATCAATATTTGATACTTTATGTTCATAGTGGAACGTCACCTTGCCTGTTGCTTCGGCTTTATCCATTAAAAAGCAATTAAGGTGTGCTCGTGATACGGAATAAATCACGTCGCTGGCACTGTTACCGTATGCTTGAAAATTTGCTGACTCACCTTCTGCTTCAGGGTGTACCATTCGACCCTTCATTGGAATCAGCATAGGGGTAAGTTCATCCATCAAGCCGAGATCTGCGAGAGGCTTAATACCGCGATTGGCGAGAGCTAAGTTAATTGAACGGCCTGCAGATATGTCTGCTTTGCGCATATCTGGTCGCGACTCAAAAACGTCAACGTCATAGCCTTTTCTCGCCAAAATAACGGACAGCAATGAGCCGACTAATCCACCGCCTATGAGGGTAATCTTATTCATGCCAAACATTCCTTTAATATGCGTACAAAGTGAAAGCAATCCTGAAATTGGTTATACAGTGGTACAGGTGCCACCCGAATTACGTTTGGTTCTCGCCAGTCTGTGGTCACGCCTTTGGCTTCAATGGCACTGAACATGCTTTTTCCATCAAGACCGGGTTTGTTGATCATGATGGAGAGTTGACTGCCATGCGCCGTTTCTGCTTCTGGTGTAATAATGCGAATATCGTCACCTAACTCATGTTTGAGTAGGTCGCGCAAATAGCTGGTTAACGCCAGTGATTTTTCGCGCAGCTTAGTCATACCGCCAGCTAGCATTACCGTTTCATATGCGCCACGAACCGCCGCTAAGCTGAGCACTGGTGGGTTTGATAACTGCCAACCTTCTGCTGTTGCGATTGGCTGAAATTCATTGCCCATTTTAAAGCGGGTCGATTTGTCATGTCCCCACCAACCAGCGAATCGGTTAAGCTCGGTATTAGTTGCATGTTTCTCGTGCACAAAACATCCCGCTACTGAGCCCGCGCCGCTGTTCAAATATTTGTAGCTACACCAACAAGCAAAGTCGACTTGCCAATCATGAAGTGCCAGTTCAATATTGCCCGCTGCATGAGCTAAATCAAATCCTACCGTCATACCTAAACTATGTGCTTTTTCGGTAATACGTGGCATATCTAAAACTTGTCCAGTGTAATACTGAATGCCGGGCAATAAGACGAGGGCAATTTCATCGGCATGCGCTTCAAGCAATTGGTATAAGTCGTCGTGATCTAACAGTTCGTTGCCAGCTTTTGGCTTCCAAAGTATTAAATGTTCTTCTGGGTTTAAGCCGTGGTGCTTGAGCTGTGATTCAACCGCATAGTGGTCAGATGGAAACGCGTGATCCTCAATCACGATTTTTGTGCGTTTTCCTTGAGGCTGGTAAAAACTGACCATCATCAAGTGCAGATTGGCGGTAAGTGAGTTCATCATGACAACTTCGTTTGGCTGGGCACCAACGATTTGTGCTGCAAACTCTGTGACAAATTCATGATAGGGCATCCACGGGTATTCGCCTTCGAAGTGGCCTTTTACTCCGTGTGTTTGCCATGCATCAAGCATTTCCATGACAGCTTCTTTTGCGAGTATTGGCTGCAAGCCAAGGGAGTTGCCGGTAAAATAATATTCATCGTCGCCGTTTGGCTGTTTAGGAATGGCAAAGTGATCTCGCATGTGTTTAAGCGGGTCTTGTGTATCGAGCGCTTGGGCGTAGGCTAGGGTGTTATTCATGATGACTCTTCTTAATTCTTTTTATTTAATCGATACGATTGGTTGGAAACAACACGGGTTTTGATGGTGCTGCGTCTAGGTCAAAGGCCGGAAATTGCAGGCTCAACATATAAAAGCCATCTACCAGCATGTTGTCAAAATACGCCATTTCGGTAATGGTTTTATTGACTAGGCTATGCTGTGCTGGGTGATGCGTGTTTTCAAACACTTGCCAAAATAGGTGATGACAGGTGAGCAGACCATCGTCATGCAATCTATCAATAGATGGGATATCTACAATGAGATGCTCTGTGCCACGTTCATTAAGGTATAAAATAGCATCACGTGTAAAAAACGTAGGCTGATTTTCTTCATCATAAACAGCGTTCTGTTTTTCTGCGTTGTTAGGTAATGTCCGGATGGCAACTGCGGTAAGTTGATCGTTGTTGTATTGAGAAAGTGCTTGCTCGAGTGTTTGGCGTGTGATGACACTGTCACCTTCATCAAATGCAGGCGTGTAGTCGTCACCGCAATCTCGTGCAGATTCGGGCGCAACACTAATCAGCACACACGGTAACATCGGTGGCAGGGCGATATCTCCAATCGCGACAGACAAGGGCGCACTCGCATCACAAATATGCCTTATTGACTCCGTATGAGTGCCATTGCAATGGGGGTTAAGTGTTATTGTACTGACATTACATGAACCACCTTTTTCGGTATCACCAATAAAGCTGCCTGCAACCATACTCTCCTTTAAGGCATGTTGTGCGCCAAAATGATTAGGTTGATTTTCATTGAAGTTTTGGCTAATTGCACAGTTATGACCAAATTCGGTATTTACTGAAAAACGCATTGTCCCAAGTTGAATGTGTACTTCCATGTTATGCCTATTTACTTGCCGTTGTTTTGCTTGCAATAGTGCCACATTCACTACACGTGCAATTGGTTGGGTTTTGATAAAAATTGTTAAACACTTTCGGTAGGTCTTGCTCTATATTCGCTAATGCAAAGCTTTCTCGATATAGCGGTGTATTGCAATTCGCGCAGAACCATTCCAAGGCATCGAGCTGCCCATCGGCGCGTTTCTGTTCTACTACCATACCGATGCTGCCTGCCATTCGCTGCGGCGAGTGCAAAACTTTTGGTGGAAGCAGGAATATTTCTCCAGCATTGATAGGTATATCTTTAAACTCATCCTGCTCACCGCTTTGGTCTATGATTTTCAAGACCATTTCACCTTCCAATTGATAAAACAATTCTGGTGTTTCGTTGTAGTGATAGTCGGTGCGATTGTTAGGGCCGCCAACGATCATGACAATAAAGTCATCTTGCTCGAATACTTGCTTATTGCACACTGGGGGCTTTAGTGCATCCCGGTGAGCTTCTATCCATTGTTGTAAATTAAACGGCAGTGCAAATGACATAAGTACTCCTTACTCATTTGGAAATGCAGCAATGCATTTGAGTTCTATAGCGATAGGCGTTGGCAGCTTATTGATTTCAACCGTGGTTCTACAGGGCTGATTATCGGCGAAGTATTGTGCGTAGATTTTATTGTAAGTCGCAAAGTCGTCATCCATATTGGTTAGAAATACAGTAACGTCGACAAGGTCCATCCAGCTAGCACCAGACGCTTCTAAAATGTTTTTTACATTGGTAAATACGCTATGGCACTGCGCTTCAATATCATAGCTCTTAATGTTGCCTTGCTCGTCTAATTCAACACCCGGGATTTTGGTGACTCCCGCTTGTCTTGGACCTACGCCCGATAAAAACAATAAGTTGCCAACTTTTCTTGCATGCGGATATAACCCTACTGGTTTTGGCGCATTGTCAGTGTTAACCGCCTTTGGTGTATTTGATGTTTGTTCGCCCACGAAACGCTCCTGAGTGATTTTTATCACGGTTTGCAGTCGTACAGATGCACGTCATGCGTATTATCATAATTATTGTCGAAAAATAGGTGATGTTGCGCTTAGAAGCACAAACAGTTTGCACAAAAACTTACGCAGACTACGTATGCATCCGCGCAAAGGATAGGAAGTGGCTAAATTAGGGTCCATTTGCAGCCTTCTTGGCTGGCAAATATGGCGCCTGATGATTTAAATTTGTAGCAAGTTAAGCTCATTTTTTATAGATGTATTTTGCTTAATCGTTATATTTTATACAGACATTTTTCGGTTCGGTAAAGAAGCGCATCGCCTCTTCGCCACCTTCACGTCCGAGTCCTGATGCTTTCATACCACCAAACGGTGTTCTTAGATCACGGTGCAGCCAACAATTCACCCACACAATCCCTGTATTTATTTGTTCTGCAATGCGGTGAGCGCGATTGATGTTTTCTGTCCAAAGGGTAGAAGCCAGCCCGTAGTTTGTACCATTGGCAAGTGCTAAAGCCTGTTCGTCATCGTCAAAAGCTTCGAGCGTCACTAGCGGGCCAAAGATTTCTTCTTGGTTACAGCGAGCCTCGATAGGCAAACCTTCAACGACAGTGGGTGCAATAAAGTAACCTTGCTGGCAGCGACCTTCAACGTCGACCGAGTGACCACCCGTAAGTACGGTTGCACCTTCTTCTTTGGCAAGTTCTATATAACTGAGCACTTTGTTGTATTGGGCTTGCGATACAATAGCGCCCATGCGTGAAGTCTCGTCTAGAGGGTCTGATGGAGATACCATTGACACCTTAGCGATAAAAGCGGCTTTGAACTTCTCATAAATGCTTCGCTCAATATATATGCGAGAAGCACATAAACAAATTTGCCCTTGGTTAGCAAAACTTGCACGCACCAATTCATCGACGGTTTTATCAAAGTCGCAATCTGCGAAAACGAGGGCAGGGTTCTTACCGCCCAGTTCTAACGACAGTTTTTTGAAGGTTGGAGCAAGCTGTGTAGCTATTGCCGCACCTGTAACGGAGCCACCAGTAAAAGAAATGGCTTTAACTTTTGGGTGGTTGCAAATAAGGCTGCCTATATTGCCTCCTTCGCCGTGCAAAATGGCTAGCACTCCTTTAGGTAAACCCGCTTGAATACACAATTCGCCCAGCATTGCCGCTGTCTTCGGTGTGACTTCAGACGGCTTTGCAATCACACAGTTACCTGCAGCCAAGGCGGGGGCAATTTTCCAAGTAAACAGATATAACGGCAAATTCCAGGGTGAGATACAACCTACGATGCCAATAGGCTGCCTAAGCGTGTAATTAATCGCATCGCCTGGCATTGCATGAGATTGACTCGCAAATTGGCTAGAGGCTTGGGCAAAAAATTTGAAGTTGCTAGCAGCTCTAGGGATATCTACCATGCGCGCTAGTGATAATGGCTTACCGTTATCTTGTGATTCGGCTTGTGCCAACGGCTCAAGGTTTTCTTCAATTAACAGCGCGAGTTTATATAAAATATCTGCGCGTTGCTCGGCAGGCATATTTCGCCATAAGGGGAGTGCGCTTTCTGCCGCAGAAATGGCTAAATCTAGATCAGCTTCGCCGCTATTTGGCACTTGGCCATATACAGCGCCCGTTGCAGGTTCGATATTGTCTAAATAGCTATTTTCTTGTGGCGCAATAAATTCACCGTTAATAAAGTTTGCTAAGGTCTCCATAATTTACCTTATAAACAGCTCGTTCTTCCGCCATCTACTGGCAGGTTAATACCTGTAATATACGCCGCAGAAGGCGACGCTAAAAACGCAACCGCAGCAGCAAATTCAGACGGCTCAGCAAAGCGTCGCAAAGGAATTTGTGCTTTTTCATTTTCCGTTGCTTGCTCCACAGAGATTGCTTGCTTTTTCGCTTTACCTTCAATAATCGCGTCCAATCGGGCAGTTGCCGTTGCACCAGGTAAGACGTTATTTACGGTAATGCCAAAAGGCCCAAGTTCGTTTGCCAGTGTTTTAGCCCAACTCGCTACAGCGCCTCTTATCGTATTCGACACACCCAAACCAGGAATAGGTTGTTTAACAGATGTTGAAATAACATTAATGATGCGCCCCGATTGGCGTTCTTTCATCACGGGCAACAATGCTTGCACTAAATGATGGTTACTGACCAAATGTAAATTAAAGGCATTTAAAAACTGCTCAGTATCCGCAGTATTAGCTGGTCCAGGTGCTGGACCACCCGTATTGTTGATTAGAATGTCAAATCCGCCATGGTCAGCTACGTCTTGCGTAATGGCTTGTTTTACTTGTTCTGGCCGCTGAAAGTCTGCCACTAAAACGCGGTGCGTTTGTCCTGCTGATGTATCAAGCTCTGCTCTTACAGCTTCAAGTGTTGCCAGATTACGGGAAAACAAGGTGACGTTAGCGCCTAGTTGCGCGAGTTCTATAGCGCATGCTTTTCCTATGCCTTGGCTGCTTCCACAAACGAGTGCGCTTTTACCGCTTAAATTGAGATTCATGTATGACCTTTTTTATTATTCTGTTCGTTATCTTTTAGGTTTATCACAGAAACAAAATTTTTGTCAGCGATTTGTGAAGCAAGGCCTCTTCAAGAGAGTAAATTAATTTTGACATTTATACGCGAGAGTCGATAATGAGCGGACTACACGATCTGACACTGTGTCAGATTGATGGTTGTTAACAAGAGGTATAGACGTGCAAAAAGGTATCTTTGTCTCTGGCCAAGGGCCAGCAATTGTTTTTATTCATGGCTCTTTAAGTTCTTCTAAACAGTGGTTTCCACTAGTACAACAGTTGTCTTCGTCATTTACCTGCATCAATGTTGATATTTTGGGTTACGGCAGTGCAGAAAAAATCACTGAACGTGAAGGATATAATTTCGATATCGAAGCTAAGCGGATAAACGAAGCTATCAATGAGGTAGTTGGTGAACAAGGCGAATACCATTTAGTGGGCCACTCTTGTGGTGGTGCTATCGCCTTAAAGTTAGCGGTTGAAGCGCCGAATCGTGTCTTATCAATGACGCTCTACGAACCAGTCGCATTTCACCTATTACCAGATGGTAGTAAAGAACAAGCAGAAGCTAATGAATTTGCGCAGTACGTTGACACAGACGACTATTATAAAGCGGCTGAAATCTTTACCAATTTTTGGAATGCAGACGGCTTCTTTACAGCATTACCGGAAAAAATGCAGGCGTTAATGGCCGCTGATATGCCCAAAGTAACCCTTGATTTTATAGGGCTAATGTCGGAATCTTACAGCTTGATAGATGTCAGCAAATTAAGTGCACCAAGTTTAATGATGAGCGGTCAATATAGTCCTCATCTAAGCCAGTATTTAGCGAAAAACCTAGTTGAAGCTTTGCCTAATGCTACCGAGTATCAAGTGGCTGCGGGACATATGGCACCCATTAGTCACGCTGATAAAGTGCTGCCTGTTATTGCTGACTTTTTGGTGGCCAACAGAAAGTAATATTGATGAGCAAAAGAGTCCTGGTTGTGACTAGTGTATTGAGTGTGTTTTTTGCTACTGCACTTAAAGCGCAAGTAACCCCGATTAATATCGAAAAGGTATGTTCTACGTCTCCACAAGCTTGCCTGGAAAACGTTGAGCAACAACTATCATCGGTGGTGCCAGAGAGTAGAATCTGGTTTCAGTACAAGATGTTTCAACTAGAAGCACTTTTTCAAACGGTCGACTTTGAGCGTTTAGCTATTGAAGTAGCGCCGTGGATTGAACGTAATGACATTCCGCTGCGCTTTAAAATCAATGTATTAATCTATCACGCGAAAATACTGGGTGGCCAAGGAAATGCCCCCCTTGCTGTTGAATACATGAATAGAGCGATTACAGCGATTGAGGAGGTAAACAGTGCCTCGTATGATCCAATGTTAGTGGTTCAAATCGCGAATGGATTGAATAGCTTGCAACAGTTTCAACAAGGTTATGAATTACTGCTTCCTCTTAAAGAAAAATATCGCAACCGGCATATGCCTAAGTTCAAGCATGAGCTTATGGAGAACCTTGGACATTTCGCTTTTCGGTTAGGTGATTTCGAGGAGCATCTTAGCTATCGTCTCCAGGCGCTAGAATGGGCAAAACAAACGGAAAATTTAAATCAAGTTGCTATATCTACCTACAATGTAGCGCGAGCTCATCAGATGTTGAAAAACTATGATCGTGCGTTTCATTATTTCCAATCAGCAGAAGATTACCAGTCCATGGGGAAACACGATCAGAATATGATCATGTATCGTCGTGCAGAGATGTCTTTTGACATGGGTGAAATCGAAGGCGCGAAGTCATACTTTTCGAAAGTTAACAGGGACGTGCCGTTGTTAAGCTATCGTGATTTGTTTGATGAATTTGAAGTGAAATTAAACCAAGCAAAATAAGAGTCTGCTAGTTTCTTTTATGACGTTGATATGCCGACAATATATGGATATTGGCACATAAAAAAGCCCAGCTAATTAGCTGGGCAAAAAACAAAGGGAGAACATGATTTAGTGGAGGTTAAGCTTTCTCTCCTTCCAATAAGCTTTTGCCGTTAATCGAAATTTTTCTTGGCTTCAATGCTTCTGGAATTTCTCTTTCTAAATCAATGTGCAACAAGCCATTTTCCATGTATGCACCAACCACTTTAACGTGGTCACCTAACTGAAACTTACGCTCGAAGTTTCGTTCTGCAATACCTTGATGTAAGAACTTACGCTCTGATTTGTTTTCAACTGTAGCTTTGGTGCCAGTTACAATTAAGTTGTTTTGTTTTGACTCAATGTCTAGCTCTTCTTCAGCAAAGCCAGCTACAGCCATAGTGATACGGTACTTATCTTCTGCTAACGACTCTATGTTGTATGGAGGGTAAGAAGATTGTTTTTCGTTACGGGCCGCTTTATCCATTAACGATGCTAAGTGATCGAAACCAATGAATGAACGGTATAGTGGGCTGAAATCTGTAGATGTACGCATAATATTCATATCCTATAGTAATTTAGCAATATGTAATGCTTAATGCTTTTTACACTTATGGTGAAACCGACGAGCGCGAATCACACTGGTATTGTGCTTGAGCCATTAAGCGTGCCTTTCACAATGAACAGGCGGTTAATGTTATGTAGACCCTTTAAGGCGACTACAAAACTATATATGTGGCGAGGAAAATACTTTTCAAGAGAATATTGGAAAATAATTTTGATTTTTTTATTAAGTTATTGAATTTTAGTAAATAAAAAAGGCGCTTGAAGCGCCCTTTTTGTGGAAGAATGGTTGTTACTCTGAAGACGTTCCTTGCGATGTTAATGGCGCTTCTTCACTGTTGAGTGCTTTTAATGTGCTTAGAGCATTGTCGTAATTTGGGTGTTGAGAGATATTGGCAACTAACTCTTTGTAGGCAATGTTTCCGTGCTCATCAATAATAAAAATAGCACGCGTCAACAACCCCATGTCTTTTATTAATAGGCCATATTTAGCCCCAAAATCACGCCAAACAGCATCTGACAATACTTTAACTTTGTCGATGTTTTCTTTTTTGCAGAATCGTTTTTGCGCAAAAGGTAAGTCGTTGCTGATTGTTAACATAACAACATTTTGCGGTAATTCTGCAACTTCTTCATTGAACCGTTTAGTTTGTAACGAGCAAACTCCGGTATCGAGACTCGGCACTACGGAGATTAAAACAGGCTTGTTAGCAAAATCTGATAATTGAACCGGTGCAAAGGATTCATTCACTACTTTAAAATCTGGTGCTTTGTCACCTTCACTGACTTGATTGCCCAGTAAAGTTACTGCTTTGTTACCTGCTTTGACTAAGTTATTGGTCTCAGTCAAGTTTGAATGATCTATGCTGGTAGCAAATGAGTTACAAACAAAGGGTAAATTTAGCGCGCAAGTTAATAGAAAAGTTGAGAATTTCATATATAGTGTAGAGTAATGTAATGCGATTATTGACAAGCTTACTCTTGTCGTTTGGAAAATACCATCTAAGTTGAGGCGATCGACTATTAATTGATGATTTTTCAGATTAAATACCCTAAATTTCGTATTATGACGTTAACTTCTTCGTAGTGAGGGTGCCCTGACCAAATGTCGACTCGATTACTTATCTGTGATGACTCCAATATGGCCCGTAAGCAGGTCGCACGTTCTTTGCCTGATAATTGGGATGTAGATATAAGTTTTGCAACCAATGGCCAAGAAGCGATTACTGCCATTAAAGAGGGCAAGGGTGATGTTCTCTTATTAGATTTAAATATGCCGGTCATGGATGGCTATGAAGTGCTTGAAGCAATTTTGAAGCAGGATTTACCGACAATGACTATTGTCATTTCAGGTGACATTCAGCCCGAAGCGCATCAAAGAGTTACTGGAATGGGGGCGTTGGACTTTATCAAAAAGCCCGTCAACAAAACCAAGCTTACCGAAATTTTAAAAGCCTACGGTATTTTTACCGAAGATTCGGTAGCAGCTGAGAAATCGTCGGTGGATGACAAAGCGCCGGAAAAGGTTGCCTTGCCAAAAATTACCGAGCCAATTCCTGTCGCTGAAACTGAAAAACCAGAAAAGACTGAGCTGATAACACTTGCGCCAGACATGCGAGATTGTTACCAAGAGATTGCCAATGTTGCCATGGGACGCGCAGGTGATTTGTTGGCTCGATTGCTGGATGTTTTCGTTTTACTACCAATTCCAAATGTGAATTTGATTGAAGTTAGCGAGCTAAGCATGGCGCTATCTTCTGTTGCGGCGAACGAGAGTACGTCTGGTGTTTGCCAAGGCTTTATCGGTGCAGGAATAAGCGGTGAAGCGCTATTGATTCTTAATGACTCTAGCTTTAAAGATATTGCGCGACTGATGGATTATCAGCAAGAGGTGGATGAAAGCGCTGAGCTAGAGCTGTTAATGGATATGGCGAATACCCTCATAGGTGCGTGTTTAAGCGGTGTATCAGAACAACTCGATATGACGTTTAGCCAAGGTCACCCCGTTGTGCTTGGACAACACAGAAAAATTAAAGAGCTTATTGCGACCAATTCGTCCAAATGGCGTCAGACGTTAGCCATTGAGATAAGCTATAACATTGAAGATTACCCAATAAAATGCGACCTATTGTTGCTGTTTACAGAAGAATCAATGCAAACGTTAAACAATAAACTTGCGTACTTGCTGGATTAGTTATGTCGTTAGAAACATCACAATTGAATGAACTTCACTGGTTAATGGAAATGTTACATAACATTGACGTTGGCTTAGTGGTATTAGACCGTGATTATAATATCCAGATATGGAATGGCTTTATGGAAAACCATAGTGGCCTTTTACCGAGAGAAGTTAAGGATAAGAATTTATTTGGTCTTTTCGACGAGATTCCGGAAACATGGTTTAAGCGCAAAGCAGAGTCAGTCTTTCTGCTTAAAAATAAGGCGTTCACTATATGGGAACAACGCCCTTATTTGTTTAAATTTCAAAATTATCGCCCGATCACAGGTACAGCAGATTTTATGTACCAAAACACCACTTTTATTCCACTGCTGGCGGCAACTGGCGAAGTTAGTCATTTATGTTTGATAATTTATGATGTCACTGACAATGCTACTCACAAGAAAGACCTTCAGAACGCGAATGAAGAGTTGGCATTGCTGAGTCAAACAGATGGTTTAACAAAGCTATTTAACAGGACTCATTGGGAAACTTGTCTGCAAAGCGAATACAAACGATGGAAGCGTAGCCAGAACCCTAGTTGCTTAGTCATGCTTGATATTGATCATTTTAAAAACGTTAATGACAACTATGGGCATATGGTTGGTGATGAAGTGATTCGACACATATCCGGTTTGATACGTGAACATGTCCGAGAGACAGATACATCAGGCCGCTATGGTGGTGAAGAGTTCGCTATTTTATTGGCGGATACTCCACTAGATAATGCAAATGTTTTTGCTGAACGATTGAGAAAAACAGTCGAAGAAGCGACGGTTAAGTACAACGACATTGAATTGAAGTATACCATTAGCGTTGGTATTGCCGAGGTTTCACCCGCTATCCAGACGTATGAAGCTTGGATTGAGTGTGCAGATGCAGCGCTCTATCAATCGAAAGAAGGTGGTAGAAACAAAGTCACACTTTACCCAAAACAGTAAACACACTCTGTTATTTTATTTAACCGCTATGAAGACACAAAAAAGCGCCAACAGGCGCTTTTTTGTGTCATGTAATCCTATTTTTTATAGACTTGTTTGCCGTTGACCCACGTCTCATTGACTGTATTTTTCCATATGCTTTGTGGGACTTGGGTAAACATATCATTATCGAGAAGTATAAAGTCCGCTTTTTTACCTGCTTCTAAACTTCCAATGATAACGTCTTGGTGGCCAGCATACGCTGCGTCAATAGTGAAGCTAGCTAACGCTTCAACGGGCGTCATTTTTTCAGTGCTTAGCCAACCATCTAGAGGCTGGTTATTATGGTCCTGACGAGTAATAGCGGCATGAAGGCCATAAAAAGGGTTAGGTGACTCTACCGGGAAGTCTGAACCATTAGCAATAATATTGCCCTCTGAAAGCAGTTTACGCCACGCATATGCGCCAGCTAAGCGCTCTTTACCTATGCGATCTTCAGCCATATTTTTATCGCTGGTTGCGTGTGTTGCTTGCATTGAAGGAATAACACCAAGTGGTTTAAAACGCTTTATATCGCTAAGCGTCAGAATTTGCGCATGTTCAATGCGGTGACGCTTGTTTTTAGAGCCTGTTTCATTAATGAATACTTCGTATTGGTCTAGTACTAGGTTATTAGCCTTGTCACCAATGGCGTGAGTATTGACTTGAAAACCCGCTTTCATCGAAGTTTTGATGAGTTTTGCAAGTTCATCAGGTTTGTACAGTAGCAACCCCTTATGACCTTTATGGTCCGAATAGTCGTCGATCATCGCTGCGCCACGAGAGCCAAGCGCACCGTCCGATGATATCTTCACACTATCAATTTTGTAGAACCCGTCAGGCGTTGCATATGGTCCCTTATTCAACACTTCTTGCCATGTTTTGTCCTCGACTGACAACATACCGTTAATGCGAATAGCCATTTGCTGCTCGTCAGCTAGGGTACGATAAAGTGAATCGTTCTCTACGGTGATGCCTGCATCATGAACCGATGTCAAACCGTAGCTAGCTAGACTGTTCATTGCATCGATAAGTGCTTGTTTCTTCTCGGCAGTTGTCAAAGGTGCAATAGCGTTACGAATCAGTTCCATCGCGTTATCAATAAACACACCGGTGGGGTTTCCTGCTTTATCGCGAATAATTTCGCCGCCACTGGGAGATACGGTATCTTTGGTGATACCAGCTATTTCCATAGCTTTGCTATTTACCCAAATTGCATGGCCATCAACGCGACCCATGATAACTGGGCGTTCTGGGAAATATTTATCAAGGCTAATTGCAGTCGGAAATGTTTTACTTGGCCATAAAACTTGGTTCCAACCTCGTCCACTTATCCATCGAGATTCTTTGTTTGTTTTGGCATAGGCGACAATACGTGAAACGGCGTCTTGTTCAGTTTGCGTGCCGACTAGATCTACACGCTGCAAGCCAAGACCATAACCTAATACGTGGCCGTGAGCATCTATCAGACCAGGCAATATGCTTTGCCCATTGCCATCTATGACGGTTACATTTTCGCCAATATTTTCTGGCTGCTCTTGGTAAATTGCATCTACCGTGTCATTGGAGAACTGTATGGCGTTAAAGGTTGTTAGTTCGCCTTTATTGACGGTGTAGCCTTTGACATTAGTAATGAGTGTTGTGTTTGCTAGGGCGAATGAAGAAAATAGTGCGCCGAGCACAAGGGGAGTATATTTGTACATGTTAGTTCTACGTTATTCTTATCTTTGTGGCGTGATCTCATCTTAGGATGAAATACGAAAACTAACAATGATATCAATAGGATTAAATAATTGATCATTCAGCGAGATATAAAAGGTTTAGAGGCAAGTTAGCCGTTGAGGAGAATGGTTAACCCTTGTCAAAATAGATAACGAAGCATATAAGACTCGCCCTAGGGCGCTTTTCAGAAAAGCAATAACTTAACAAATTGCTTTGATGGCGATATCTCCACCCGCATCAACTTGCGTTGTTTTAGCTTTTATGAAGATGCTCTGAATTGAGCAATTCGTTATTCCTATTGGTATAACCTGTTTATTTGTCGGCGACTTACCAGCAATAAAATGATGAATAGAAATGCTGAAAAAATAAAAGTAGGGTACTTTTGGTAGCGACTAAACGGTGTTTGACCACTAACAAGTGCAACATCAACACTTAATACTGCCTCTTCAAATTGAGGAATACGGCCAGTAAATTTTCCTTGTTCATCTACAGCGGCAGTGACGCCAGTATTGGTTGAACGAATTAACGGTCTGCCAAACTCTCTAGCACGCATTCGGGCGATTTCCATATGTTGGTGTGGCCCATGTGAAGTACCAAACCAAGCATCATTACTTACCGTTAATAATATATCCGTACTTTCACTAAAGTTGGCGTGCAATTGCTCTGGAAAGGCGATTTCAAAGCAGATAAGAGGTGCGAGCTGTATACCATTTGCCATCAGATTGGGTTGTACGTAATCACCCCTAGTAAATGACGACATGGGCAAATTGAAGAAAGGGGCTATTGGCCTTAACAGTTCTTGAAAGGGGACAAATTCACCAATGGGTAACAGGTGATGTTTGTAGAACCTATTTTCATTGGGGTAATAGTAACTGCCGTCAGTATCTTCCTTATTTTGTTTACCCAAAACAACAAGACTATTAAAGTATTCTCGCGACTCAAAGTTGTAATTGATGATACCCGTGACAATTGCGGTTGAATTCATAGCTGCGGCTGAATTGGCCATATCCAAGTATTCTTTCGCCATTGGCTCTACTGTCGGAATCGCAGATTCAGGCCATACAATGAGATCAGCGTTATAGTGTTGGCGCGTTAAGTCCATGTATTTCACCATGGTTGGCCATTCTTGTTCAGGCTTCCATTTTAATTCTTGGGCGATATTTCCTTGCGCTAGCGCGACTTTCTTTATCTCGCCTGTTGGTGATGTAAAAGCCGTGCTGTTAAGCCAAAATGTGACTGCGGCAATGCTCAATAAAGCCATACTATGCAGAACAATACTTTGTTTCGACACTAGCTTTACAACACACACCGCTATGACTAGCAGGATTAGTGTTAGGCCAACTTCACCGACAACAGGGGCAAAGCCTGACAGTGGGGAGTCAATCTGACTGTATCCAACGGAAAGCCATGGAAATCCTGTTAAAAACCAGCCTCGCAGCCACTCGGTAAAAATCCATATTGAGGGCAACAACCAAATGTTTAGTTTTTTTCCAGTGCTAAATCGCGAGGCGATATAGCCAGCCAATGCAGGGAATAGTGCCAGATATGCACAAAGTAATGCCATCAAAAAAAGTGAAGCTGGCAGTGGCATACC
Source organism: Thalassotalea euphylliae (assembly GCF_042682785.1). GTDB lineage: Bacteria > Pseudomonadota > Gammaproteobacteria > Enterobacterales > Alteromonadaceae > Thalassotalea_F > Thalassotalea_F euphylliae. Next base: position 989,872 of record NZ_JBHUIB010000012.1, read on the forward strand.
GCCAAATTGATCTATGCTGACATGAACCCAACTGATGCCTGTACCAAACCAACCCAGTCCAAAACAGTAACTTGCTACGGTTGCTTGTTTTATCGATTTACCATCAATTGATTTGACCCAAGTTGCTAGTAACAGTGGTGTTAACCACCAAAGAGAGTAGGGGGCATAAGCAAAAACAAGTAAAGCGCCAGCCAAAAAACTGACGATATTCGCTGGTGTTGTTAACAACGCTTTTAATCGGCTAATAAGTGCAGACATCTAGGTTAGTCAGTTATTTTACCGTTAACTTCGTGGTCTTTGGGTACGGTAACTTGAAGCATTTGCAAGCGACGGCTGTCGGCTGCTAATACTTTAAATTCAAAGTTGCCGATAGCGATTTCTTCGCCCTTTTGTGGCATGTGACCAAATTCTTGCACAACAATTCCACCGATCGTATCAGAATCAGCTTCGTCAAAATTGCAGTTAAAATACTCGTCGAAGTCTTCTAAATCAGTTAATGCTTTGACTTGATAAACATTACTAGCAAGGTGTTTGATTTCTTCTTCAATTTCGTCGTCAGTTTCATCTTCGATTTCACCCACGATCAGCTCTAGGATATCTTCAATGGTGACTAAACCAGATACGCCGCCATATTCGTCGACAACAACTGCCATGTGGTAACGCTGCGAACGAAACTCTTTTAATAAAGGCTCTACTTTCTTGCTTTCAGGGATAATCATTGCAGGGCGAATAAGTTCACCCAAGGTGCAGTTCTCTTCAGATTGATTAAATGCGTAAGCAAGTAAATCTTTGGCGAGAAGCATCCCTTCAACATTATCAATGTCATCATTGACAACAGGGAAGCGAGAATGGGCTGATTCTAAAATGACCGGTAGAAACTCTTCTAGCGGTTGATTGATATCTAAAGAAACAATTTGCGAACGTGGGATCATAATATCACGAACGCGCATTTCTGAAACTTCAAGCACACCTTCAATCATCTGCTTGGTTTCAGGTTTGATTAACTCGCGATCTTCCGCATCGTTAATAACATCAACAAGTTCATCTTTATTTTGCGGCTCCCCGGTAAATGCTTGTACTATTTTTTCCAAGAATGATTTATTCGAAGAGCCGTTGCTAGAGTGGGGATTGTCGTCGCTCATAGAGCTTTTATTGTTCCTTTAAATTTCGTAAGGGTTATTAAACCCAAGTTTTTTTAAAATGTCTATTTCTAAGCTTTCCATTTCCTCTGCTTCATCATCTTCAATGTGATCAAATCCGAGCAAATGTAAACAGCCGTGAATAACCATGTGTGCCCAATGTGCAGATAACGATTTTTCTTGCTCATGAGCTTCTTGAGCAACGACGGATGTGCAGATGACAAGATCACCTAGCAAGTCCATTTCAATACCGTCGGGTACCTCGAACGGGAACGATAAAACATTGGTTGGTTTGTCTTTACCACGGTAGGTGTGGTTTAGTGTTTGGCTTTCTGTTGAGTCAACCAAACGAATGGTCAGCTCAAAAGGTTTATTGTATTGGCTTAATGCTGCCTCCGCCCACTGTTGAAAATCGTCATCCGTGGGCAGGTTTGGCTCTTCAACGGCACGTTGAATATCAAGCGTTATCATTCTGGTTGTTCTCTGCCGCTTGCTTTTCCGCTAGCTCTTTCGCTTTTCTCTCTGCGCGCAGTTTTGTCGCTTTCTCGTCAAACGCATCGTAAGCTTCAACGATACGGGCTACCACAGGGTGTCGAACAACATCTTTTGACTGGAAAAAGTTAAAGCTAATACCAGGAATATCTTGCAGTACTTCGATTGCATGACGCAGCCCAGACTTTTGACCGCGCGGTAAATCGACTTGGGTAATATCGCCTGTGATTACTGCTCTTGAGTTAAAACCAATGCGCGTTAAGAACATTTTCATTTGCTCTACTGTTGTATTTTGGCTTTCATCAAGAATAATAAACGCATCATTTAGTGTGCGACCACGCATGTAGGCTAGCGGCGCAATTTCGATAACATTACGTTCAATAAGCTTTTCAACTTTTTCAAAACCTAGCATTTCGAACAAAGCGTCATAAAGCGGTCGCAGGTAAGGGTCAACTTTTTGTGATAGATCACCCGGCAAGAAACCCAGCTTTTCACCGGCTTCTACCGCAGGACGTGTAAGCAAAATTCGACGAATTTCCTGACGCTCTAAGGCGTCAACAGCACACGCAACAGCTAGGTAGGTTTTACCCGTACCCGCAGGGCCTACACCAAAACTAATGTCGTTGGTAATGACATTTTGAACGTACGCTGATTGGTTCAAGTTACGCGGCTTAACTACACCACGCTTAGTTTTAATGGTGACCATCTTTTCGTAGTCAACATCAACTTTACTAGGCGCTTGCTCAAGTGCATCGGCATTCAAAATGCCGAGATGTACCATCTCAGCAGTGATTGGCTGCATTCTGCCTTTTACCGTTTCAGTTTCAACGTACAAATCTTTTAAAAGCTTAACGACGGCATCACGATGGTTCGGTTGACCGACGACTTTGAATTCGTTACCTCGGTAACTAATTTCTACGCCCAAGCGACGTTCAATGGTCTTTAGATTGTCATCTAACGGACCACATAAATTAGCCTGTCGTGCATTGTCGACAGGCTCAAGCGTTAATAGGGTACTGTTGTCTGTGCTCAAGGATTTTTCCGTGTTAGCAGTTAAGGTGTAAACGTTGCTACGCCAAGTTCATCTGTGCCATTGGTGCTTGCTGTTGCATTAACACCGTGGTGACTATTGGCAAGAATATCTGATGGCGAGTGCGCAATACGTAAGCCCATATCTTTTTCTTCGCGCACAAGTTTACCGCGCAGCGAGTTGGCGTAAACGTCAGTAATTTCAACGTCAACGAATTGACCGATTACGTGATGCGGCGCTTCAAAGTTCACTATGCGGTTGTTCTCTGTACGACCACGAAGTTCCATCGGGTTCTTCTTTGATGGGCCTTCAACAAGGATGCGTTGCTCTGTACCTAGCATTTGGCGTGCAATGCGCAATGCCTGTTGGTTAATACGATCTTGGAGGATCTGCAGGCGCTGTTTCTTTGTTTCTTCACTAATGTCGTCAGGTAAATCAGCCGCAGGCGTCCCTGGACGAGCACTGTAGATAAAGCTGAAGCTTAAATCGAAATCGATCTCTTTGATTAAGTTCATCGTTTGTTCAAAATCAAAATCGGTTTCACCAGGGAAGCCAATAATGAAATCTGAAGACATACAGATATCAGGACGTGCTTTACGTAAACGTCGAATTTGAGATTTATACTCTAGTGCGGTATGTCCACGCTTCATTTGCGTTAGAATGCGGTCACAACCACTTTGTACTGGTAAGTGTAGGTGGCTTACTAGCTCTGGTACATCTTTATAGACTTCAATGATATCGTCAGTAAACTCAACAGGATGCGAGGTTGTGTAGCGAATACGGTCAATGCCATCTATTGTCGCGATCATTCGTAATAACTCTGAGAAACGACAAATGCTGCCGTCATGCGTTTCACCGCGGTAGGCATTTACATTTTGGCCGAGAAGGTTAACTTCACGCACACCTTGCTCTGCAAGTTGAGCAATTTCGTATAATACGTCATCAAGAGGACGGCTAACTTCTTCACCACGCGTGTAGGGTACAACACAGAATGTACAGTATTTGCTGCACCCTTCCATGATAGATACAAATGCAGTCGCACCTTCCGCTTTCGGCTCAGGTAAGCGATCGAACTTTTCGATTTCAGGGAAGCTGACATCAACCACTGGTGCTTTTTCACCGGTAACTTGCTGAATCATTTCAGGTAGGCGATGCAGTGTTTGTGGACCGAATACCATATCAACGTATGGCGCGCGCTCGCGAATAGCATCGCCTTCTTGCGACGCTACACAACCACCAACACCAATGACCAGTTCAGGGTTGTCCTTTTTCAGATTTTTCCAACGACCTAGTTGATGGAATACCTTTTCCTGGGCTTTTTCACGAATTGAACACGTATTAAGTAGAATGACATCTGCTTGTTCAGCTTCTTCTGCCAAAGTGAAACCATGTGTTGAATCAAGGAGTTCAGCCATCTTTTGCGAGTCGTACTCGTTCATTTGGCAGCCCCAAGTTTTGATATATAACTTTTTGCTCATTAATACGTGCCCAATATTTAAAAATTGATTCCAGTTTATGCTGGAGAATTCTCTACCTATTACTCTACACAGTAATAAGGGTCGCGTATTTTACTCTTTCTTGGCTATCGACGCTAGCATATCGATAAATCAAATATCTAATATTAAGTAATTAAGTGTAGCGACGTTGGTTTATACCAACGGAAAGCTGATCACTATTTGACTACCCTTATTACCACTTGGCTCAAAGGTGTTAATAGAGGCGTTGTATTTACTGGCAATTTGCCTGATGTAATACATCGACATATTGAATGTCACTTTGTTGTTGAAATCTGAGAAGCTCGACTCATCATCAGTAATCGTCAGCCAAAGCTTTTCTTTGAACTCTTGAATAGTCAGCTGAAAGTTTCTGCCGTCACCATGATGAATAGCGCAAGAAATTGCCTCAAAAATAACTTTGTAGATGTTTGCCTGAAGTTCGTAAGGTAGTCTCTCTACTTCTTCTGATACGTCAAATTCTAAGTTTACGTGATACTTACTGTGTAAGTACTCTGTGAGGTAAGGTATGGCCACGCTCAATGATTTACCGTATAGATCATCAGGTGTATCAGAGGATGATGAGTCTTCATATTCGTCAATACATTGTTGTGTTGCTGCTTTGGCTCCATCGATATCGCCAACATCCATCATCGATAAGATAGACTGAAGGTTGCGCTTAGTACTCAACGCCCGTTTACCTTTCCGTTGAAGCTCATTTTCTAGAAATAAATGAATTTTTCGAATCGACTGCGTGCGTAAGTAAAATAGCCAACCAATCAGTGATATCAAGCACACCAGAGTCACTGCATATAAAACCCGCATACGCAGTGTCCAATACCACGGATATTCGACTTCAATGCGTGCAAACGCTTGTTTTTCACTCCATTGACCTAAGCTATTGGTGCCGCGAAATGATAAATCATATGTCCCTGATGAAAGTCCAGTTAATATCAATTGGTTGCCGTTGATAGGTAACCAATTTCCACTATTGATCTTATATCTAAATTGTTTTTCTATGCCGCTACGGTAATCAAGACTTGCCAAGTTAAAACTAACAACTTCGTTGCTGTTTGTTAGTTTTAAATTGTCAGCATTCAATTGCGGTGTGCCTGATATATTCACTGTGCTGATAACAATATTCGGCTGGAAGTCTTTTTCTGCATCAATACTTACTGTTAGGAGCCCACCAAAGTGCCACACATGAATGTTATTGTTGATTTGTAATGGGCTACCATATAACGAATATTCTTCAGAGCCTGGCACCAGCGAGACTTGATTATTCTCTGGATTAAGCTTGTATAGACCTGGCGTAGCAGAAACCCATATTTCACCATTGATAAGTTCGCCGGTACTGAAGTTCATTGTGTAATTTAGATGCGTCAGCAGCTCACCGTTTAAATCAAAGACTAAAATGCCACTGCCTTTGGTGAATGCATATATCTTGTCTTCGTAGGGAACGAGCGATATGACTTTGTTAACAATATCAATATTGGTTTGTTTTACTCGCTTTGTATTGAGGTTATAAATTTCTACATTATTAGAGGTTGCTAGCCAAATATCGCCATTATCTTTTGGCAATATATCGATGACCTCTTTGTGTTTAAGACCGTTCTTTTCGTCAACCGTGGCGACAACTCTGTTGGTGCGCCAGTCGAGAATTTTCAGTCCGTTGGCGTTAGTGCCAATAAATAACAGCCCATTGTCTTCGACGAGCTTAAGAACAAGATTGTCGTTGCCTTGAAAGTTGAGCTTAGTTGCTTGCTTTAGGTTTAAATCGTATTGCCATATCCCGTCAAATGTCCCTGTAATGAGCTGATCGCCTTTTCGCAATATCGACATAATACGCTTGGCATTTTTTGTCAGGTTGTCATTACTTTGCTTGTCTATAAATTTGGTGGAATTATTTAGAGAGTGGAAACCATCACCATACGTTGCCACGATAATCTCATCGTCAATACCTATAATTTCATGAGCATTGTACTGAACGTCGTAAACCTTAGGTGTGTTTTGTATGTACGTTTCTTTAAGGCGTGTCACGCCATGATTAGATGCGAGCCAGATAACACCAGAATTATCAACAAATAGCTTTCTAATTGTTGCCGACTGATAGGAAGGGTAGCTATGAGGAAGTTTATCCAAAGCAGCTACGCTAAAAATGGCAATATTACCCGCTAAATCAATAGCAGCAACTTTTTCTTGATTTGGGAAAGTCGCCAAACGTTGAATGGTGCTGGCCGCGTTGATTGACGAAGAGCGGCCATCATCATAAATTCGGTGCAGCTTGCCTTGTTCATATGCAATGACCCCATTGTCAAACGAGACAAAAGCGGGGAAGTTTCCACTAAGCACCTGAACGAGCTGGTTGTTTTCTAATTTATATATTCCCTCATCAGTCAATACATAAAGAAACCTCTTACTCGAGGTGATTGTTCTGATGACTATTTCACTATTGATGATATTTACTGCACCCGTTTCAATATCTTTTTGATACAGTTTTTTTTCAGCATCAAAATAAAAGTGCTGTTTAAATTGCGTGATACCTATGTAGGAATTTTTTATACCGGGCACTTCAATGGAAGACGACTCTCCTGTACGGAGGTTTAAACGCCAAAAATTAGTGGGTTGCGATGCAACTAACAGTGAGTCTTGATAGCTATCAATGTCGTAAACCCAGTTAAAGCTAGTCCGCCAGTGCTCATGCTGGGTCGAAAAGTTGATGAACTCGGTGCCGTCATAGCGGGTCAATCCATGCTGACCGCCCAACCATATGTACCCTTCACGATCCTGATGGATATCATTAACGTTAACCAATGAGTCCGTAGAGCGAATTTCTAGACCATATGAATGAAACGCGATTAGTAGCGGAAACAGGCATAGTCTTTCGGCAAAGCGCTTACAAGATGGTATTAGGCTGCGCTTGATCTTTATCGTGATCACGTTGACCACATGCGACAAAAATTTTCGGTAACTGCTCTGCGTTCGTTGGCTTTTGCACCAACATATAGGTAGGTTTTCGCGGGTCATTCGGGTCTTTTTTATTGTTCCACGCTTGGGTAATACTGTCTGCGAACTGTTGGTCGTATTTCTCCGACATCGCTATCGCTAACATCTCTACGCCAAAATCATCCATGATTAACATGGTATTTCCATGGTAGCCACTGTGCGTATCAAAATCTATATCTACCGTTAAAATTTTATTACTTGGCAGTACTAGGTCTGCTCTAAGCTTTGCAACAACAGCCCTGTCTGGTTTTGCTTGTAACTGAGTGTGATTTGGCTTGTCTGTTGAATCGAAAACGAGTTTTATGTCGTCTGCTAGATATTGTTGGTCTTTTTGTAATACTGACATCGTCTATTCCTTAACTGTCTTATGGCGTTATTATCAGCTTAATTATAGTGCATAAAACCTTTGATATAGCTTAGTTAAACGGTTGATAATACGCCTATATCAATAATATAAATTTTATAATTAGTACAAAGCGACTATAAAGAGAATGTTATGCATCAAACGGATGTCATTATTGTTGGCGGTGGAATGGTGGGAGGTGCAACTGCACTGGCACTTGCCGACCTTGGTTTAAAAGTCACATTATTCGAGCGCCAAGCACCGCTTGACTTTGATCAAGAACAACCATTTGACCTGAGAGTTTCTGCTATTTCACTCGGTTCTGAGCAGCTCCTAGCGTCTCTCGATGCTTGGCACCCTATCCATGAAATGCGGGCTTGTCCTTATAAGCGATTGGGCGTATCAGAGATTGAATCATCCTATACAGAATTCAATGCTGAACTTATTGACCGTACACATCTCGGCCACATTATTGAGAATAGGGTAGTCCAGCTAGCCTTGTGGAAAAAGATTTCAGAGCACCATCGTGTTGAAGTCGTTATAGGTGAAGCGCTTGAGTCGCTTCAGACGAGCGAAGCTGGCGTTAGTTTAGTGGGAGAAAAAAACAGCTATTGTGCAAAGTTAGTCGTCGCGGCGGACGGCGCTAATTCATGGGTACGTAAGCAGGTTGGCATTGGTTGTACGGGGTGGAACTATCGACAAGCAGCTATGTTGATCAATGTCAGCACGGCACTTCCGCAACAAGATATTACTTGGCAAAAGTTTACGTCATCTGGCCCTCTTGCCATGTTGCCTTTACCTGGCAACAACGCCTCACTCGTTTGGTATCACCACAAAGATGAGATCAAACGTTTAAGCCAATTAAGCAATCAGCAATTGTGTGAGGCGGTGAATAGAGAGTTTCCTGACAAGTTAGGTAAAATTGAAACGGTTATTGATAAAGCGTTCTTCCCGTTAACTCGCCAGCACGCTAATCAATATTATAAAGGAAGTGTTGTGTTGCTTGGTGATTCTGCTCACAGCATTAATCCGCTAGCGGGGCAGGGAGTTAACTTAGGCTTTAAGGATGTTAGAGCATTGCAGTTTGCTATTGCAGAAGCAATCTCTGGTGGCGCAAGCTGGCATAGTGAATCGGTACTTAAAAACTATGAGCGCCAAAGAAGAACCGATAATTTAATGATGATGTCGGGTATGGACGCGATATATTCGGCGTTCTCTAATGATAACCCTGTTGTCAAAGGTTTGCGCAACGCGGCCTTAATAGCAGCAAACAAACTACCGTTTGGTAAGAAGAAAGTGTTGGAATATGCATGTGGGCTAGCGTAATGCTGGCCTAGAAATCTATTCTAACGGCGTATTTATACGTACAGGATAAGAGCGGTTATTTTAGCGTGATTTGTAAACGTTGATAAGATTAGTTAGTAATCGTTTGAATCTTTCAAAATGGTACGGGAGGAGAGACTTGAACTCTCACGCCTCGCGGCACTGGAACCTAAATCCAGCGCGTCTACCAATTCCGCCACTCCCGCATTTTGAAAGCCGCATATTTTAAGAGCTGGCACTCTTTGTAACCAAGAACGTTTGAGAATATAAGAAGTGGCAGGGGTAAGAGGATTTGAACCTCTGAATGACGGGATCAAAACCCGCTGCCTTACCGCTTGGCTATACCCCTACTGTGTTCTTAATAGGGAAACATTGTTGATTTATACTCACCATTTCATTCGACAAACAATCGGATATGAAATTGGCAGGGGTAAGAGGATTTGAACCTCTGAATGACGGGATCAAAACCCGCTGCCTTACCGCTTGGCTATACCCCTACAATGTTTCATATTCTCGCAACTACGTTGCTTGAATGGTACGGGAGGAGAGACTTGAACTCTCACACCTCGCGGTACTGGAACCTAAATCCAGCGCGTCTACCAATTCCGCCACTCCCGCATTGTAAATGGTGGCTACACCGAGATTTGAACTTGGGACCCCATCATTATGAGTGATGTGCTCTAACCAGCTGAGCTATGTAGCCATTTACAACCTTGCCTCTCAGCAAGTGGCGCGTATTATGCAAATCTGGATTGTCTTCGTCAACCGTTTTTTTTGAAAAAATGACAGCTTTTTGTTTGTTTGTCTAAATTGTCAACAAACTGTCGGAATACTATGCTAACCCGCCAGGTGTTGTATAAAAATAAAGCGAGCTATTGCTCGCTTTATTCCGTTAATCGAGAAATTACTCGATACGTGCTTTTGCTTCTTCTGCCAAGTGAGCAGAGTGCTTAGCAATTTCTTCCATATTAGCAGCTACTACTTTTGCAGGAGTTTTGCCAATAACAAACTCACCAACTTCCAAAGCATTGTTTGTTGCTGAGAAAACTAGCAAGTTTTGACCATTACAATTAATGTCGTTAAAAATTTTGCGAAGTTTAAGTTTACGTTGTTTCAAGAAAGAACGAAGACGGTTCTTGTCATTTGCAGCAACGTATTCACAAATACGAAGTGCAGTGTCGTCTGCGTAAGATACTGAAACTGGTGCGAACGCTGCTGTTGCAGCAATGAGGCTTGCGAGTACTAGTGTTTTTTTCATAAAACAACCCTATTTATTATTAGTTAAAAACGCGGTGGCAAATCACCACGACATCTCCCTAACTAAGTTTGGTAGATTTCCAAAATAAAACAAGGAGCTATATAGCTCCTTGTTTATTATCGGTAAGTTTTAGAAAAAGTTAAACATTAAATCTAAAGTGAACGACATCTCCGTCTTTCACAATGTAGTCTTTTCCTTCCAGTCGCCATTTACCGGCTTCCTTCGCACCAGACTCACCGTTATGTTCAATGAAGTCGTCAAAGCTTACTACTTCAGCTCGAATAAAGCCTTTTTCAAAGTCAGTGTGAATAACGCCAGCCGCTTGCGGTGCCGTTGCATTTTGTTTTACTGTCCAAGCGCGAACTTCTTTAACGCCAGCTGTGAAGTAAGTTTGTAAGCTTAGTAGTCCATAACCAGAGTTAATGACTCGGTTTAAACCTGGCTCAGTTAACCCCATCTCTTCCATGAAAATTTCTCGGTCTTCTTCGTCCATCTCTGAAAGTTCACCTTCGATTTCTGCACACACTGGAACAACTACAGCGTCTTCTTTGGCAGCAATCTCTCTTACTTGATCAAGGTAAGGGTTGTTTTCAAAACCATCGTCATTTACGTTGGCAATGTACATGGTTGGCTTTACTGTTAGGAAATTTAAGTATTTTACTGCAGCTAACTCTTCTTTCTCTAATCCTAAAGAGCGAATCATGTGACCTTCTTCGACGTGAGCAAGAATTTTTTCTAGTACAGGAAGCTCAAACTTCGCGTCTTTGTCGCCACCTTTAGCTTTTTTAGTTTGTTTTTGAATAGCACGTTCAGCTGTGTCCATATCCGCCAGCGCTAATTCGGTGTTGATCACTTCAATATCTTCAGCAGGGTTGACTTTACCTGCTACGTGCACAATGTTTTCATTTTCAAAACAGCGTACAACGTGGCCAATAGCATCAGTTTCACGGATGTTAGCTAGGAATTTGTTACCTAAGCCTTCACCCTTTGAAGCACCAGCAACAAGGCCTGCAATATCTACGAATTCCATAGTTGTCGCAATCACGCGCTCAGGGTTAACGATACCCGCTAATTGATCCAAACGAGGGTCAGGAACAGGTACTACACCGGTATTCGGCTCAATAGTACAGAACGGGAAGTTAGCTGCTTCAATGCCTGCTTTTGTTAATGCATTGAAAAGCGTAGATTTACCAACGTTAGGTAAACCAACAATACCACATTTAAAACCCATGTTATTTTCCTATTAGCTTTGCTGCGTGCAGCGAAAAATGAATTAGCTTGCTTTGAATGAATGTAGACGATTTTGTGCTTTTTTTAAGTCGTCTTTTAACCATATGTCAAAACAACGCGTCGCTTCGTCTATGGCTTGGTCCATTTTATCTTGCTCAACACTTGGCGCTTTGCCAAGTACATGACCTGTTACACGATCTCTGTGTCCAGGGTGACCAATACCAATACGAAGACGATAAAAATCTTTATTATTTGCCATTCTGGCAATGATATCACGCAGGCCGTTGTGGCCACCGTGTCCGCCACCTTGTTTGATTTTACAAACGCCAGGTTCCATATCCAGCTCATCATGTGCAACAAGAATATTGTCTACAGACATTTTATAAAAGTTTGCTAGTGGAGCTACTGCCTGACCGCTTCGGTTCATAAATGTAGTTGGTACTAATAAATGTACTAACTGACCGGCAATTTGACCTTTGCCATAAAGTCCGGCGTATTTTTTTTCAGGCTTAAGAGAAATGTTATGGAGGCGAGCTAGTTCTTCGACGAACCAAACTCCGGCATTGTGGCGAGTTCTTGTATATTCGGGGCCGGGATTACCCAGCCCCACAACTAATTGAATAGTCATAAACTAAACGTTAATGATTACTCTTCAGTTGCTTCTTCTTCAGCAGCTTCGTCGTTACCGCCTTTAGGAGCGTTTAATGTAACAACTGCTTGGTCGTGGTCTTCACCTTTAGCTAACTCGTCAGAAGTTACACCTTTTGGAAGTTTAACGTCTGATAAGTGAAGTGTTTGACCAACTTCGATGTCTGCAACATCAACTTCGATGAACTCTGGTAAGTCACCTGGTAAACAAGTAACTGCGATTTCATTGATGTGGTGAGCGATAGTACCGCCTTTCTTCGCTGCTGCTTCTTCGTTGATGAAGTGAACAGGAACGTTAGTGTGTACAGCGTGAGTTGCATCAACGCGCATGAAGTCCATGTGCATTACTACGTTTTTGTACGGGTGACGTTGCATGTCTTTAATTAAACACTCAACTTTTTCACCGTCGATGTTTAATGTTAAAACGTGTGAGTAGAATGCTTCTTCTTGTTGTGCACGCCAAACTTTGTTAGCTGCAAGCGTTAAAGAAACAGGCTCTTTGCCTTCACCGTAAAGGATAGCTGGAACTTTGTTCGCGTGGCGTAGGCGGCGGCTCGCACCTTTCCCTAACTCCGTACGTACTTCAGCATCCAAAGTAAATAAATCAGTCATGATAAATACTCTATAAATAAATGATAAATTTGTTGTTTTTTGCGACCAAAAACAACCTAAGCGCACTTTTTATTTCAAGCAAACAACGTTGCCAGATAAAAAAGGCGCGGCATGATACCACGAGACTAGAGTAAAACCAAGATTCATTCGGGATTCTTTGGTGAAGTAAAGCCGTACTTACCCAGAATTTGTTGATATTGTCCTGAGGACTTCAGATCAAGAAGGCATTGATCGAATTTATCCAAGAATTGTTGGATGTTGTCAATATTCGGACTAGAGCGTGAAATAGTTAAATAATAAGGCTTTACTGCAACGACAAAATCATGAATTTTTACCTTGTCTGAGATACCAAGCTGTTCCGCACGCCAATAAAATGTGGCAGTGGAATTCGCCATCACCTCAAACCGTTGAGGGGTTGCAAGTAGCTGACCAAACATCGCATCAATGTCGTACCCATCATTTACTTGTCCATTGGCTCTTTTATCTTCAATAATACTTGCAAGTTCTGGGGTGTGGGAAAGGCCTGCTAGATTACCAAAGCGATATTTATAGAGATCGCGTAGAGAATTTATCTCTACCTTGTCATCAGCTCTTGAAGCAAAACCATATTCGCTGGTGAATAGGGGCTCTTTACCATAAGCAACAAACTTTTCTCGCTCTGGTTTATGTGAATAGACACTAATGTCTAGCTCACCCGACAGCATATAAACATGTGTTCTTTTTATTGGAAGGGATTTGTAATTAATGTCATAGCCTTGTTTTGTAATACAGATATCTAAGATTTCTTTTGCAAGCCCAGGCGTAGCTTGTTCTAACCTTGGGAAAAAATAAGGGGGCCACTTTATATCGTTCAAGTTGAGGGCAGTGGCAAAAGAGGCGGCGGAAAAGCCAGTCACAGCGAGCAGAGAAAGAATCTTGACCATAACATACCTTCAACAGAGTCATGTTACTTAAGTCTATGCCAGCATATGGAATTCAGCGAATTTAAATCTAAAACTGTGACGATATGTGCTTGACAGTTGGGCACAAAAAAAGCGCCGGTCGGCGCTTTTTTTCATTCATTGCGAATTATTTCATTGGCGATTTATGCTTCAAACATCGCTGAAATTGATTCTTCATTACTGACACGACGAATAGCTTCAGAAAGCATACCGCTTAACGTGAGTTGTCTCACACGTGAGCCTAACGCTTTAATGTCATCTGAAAGTGGAATTGAGTCTGTTACAATCACTTCGTCGATTACTGAGTTCTTCAAGTTTTCTGCAGCATTGCCAGAAAGAACAGGGTGTGTCGCGTATGCGTACACTTTATTAGCACCATGATCTTTAAGTGCTTGTGCAGCTTTTGCTAACGTACCACCAGTATCAATCATATCGTCAACAATGATACAGTCGCGGCCTTCAACATCACCAATGATGTGCATTACTTGAGCCACATTTGCTTTCGGACGACGTTTGTCGATAATCGCTAAGTCAGCGTCATCAAGTAGTTTAGCTACAGCACGCGCACGAACAACACCACCAATGTCAGGTGATACAACTACTGGATTTTCCAGGTTCTTTTCTTCCATGTCTTCCAGAAGAATTGGTGTACCGAACACATTGTCTACAGGTACATCGAAGAAGCCTTGAATTTGTTCTGCGTGAAGGTCAACAGTAAGGACGCGATCAACACCAACGCTTGATAGGAAGTCAGCAACAACTTTTGCGGTAATTGGTACACGCGCACTTCGTACACGACGATCTTGGCGAGCGTAGCCGAAGTATGGCATAACTGCAGTAATACGGCCTGCAGATGCACGGCGTAATGCGTCAACCATAACAATCAATTCCATCAAATTATTGTTAGTTGGCGCACAGGTTGATTGGATAATAAATACGTCTGCACCACGTACGTTTTCAGTGATTTCAACACTGATTTCACCATCGCTGAAACTACCTACTTTTGCTTCACCTAAACCAATGTATAAGCGATCTGCAATTTTCTTAGCCAGTTCAGGGGTGGCGTTACCCGCAAAAATCTTCATGTCAGGCACTGTCAGTTCCTCAGAAACTTGTGACATTAAAAGTTCACACTAATAGGTTAGGGTTACCTAACTATCAGCAAATTATTTGGTTTTCGCCAGCTAAGACGCTAATTTCCCTAACGCCGTATGTGTCGGTGAAACATTTACGCCTTTAGCTACAAACGACTCAATGTTGTTAGGCAATTGAGCTTGGATGTGGCGGGCCTCTTGTTCAGATGCACAGTATGTGAAAACACAAGCCCCTGTACCCGTCATTCGAGACGGCGCGTATTCTACCAATCTAGCCATAAGATTGGCAACCTCAGGGTAGTGTTTTGTTACGACCACTTCGCAATCATTAGTGGTGTCTGCATTTTCAATATCTTTTAGCGCTATTTTCGGCGTATTGCGCGGCAGCTCTTCACTTTGAAAGACAACTTGCGTTGAAATGTGACAATCTGGTTTGCTGATTAAATACCAGCACTCATTGGGGGAGGCGGGAACGAGTTTTTCGCCTACACCTTCAGCAAAGGCAGCAAACCCGCGAACAAAAATTGGCACATCGGCTCCTAACGATAAGCCAAGATCTGCAAGTTGCTCTGTCGGCAAGTTAAGTTGCCATAAAGTGTTAAGCGCCAGTAACACAGTAGCGGCATTTGATGAACCGCCGCCTAAGCCGCCTCCCATTGGCAGTATTTTAGTAATCTCGATATCAACGCCAACAGCATTGTCTCGATAGGGCAGTAGCAAGTTCGCCGCTTTAACGATTAGGTTGTCGTCATTTGCTACACCTGGTATTTCAGTCAAAAGCCTGATTTTACCTGATGAGTTGAGAGTAAAGGATATCTCATCACCATATGCTAGAAATTGGAATAACGTTTGAAGTTCATGGTAACCGTCATCACGTTGGCCATTAACATGTAAAAATAGATTCAGCTTTGCTGGTGATGGAAGCGTAATTTTGTTTGGTATGTGCACGTCTATGTCTCAACCTGCCAATTTTTAATGGCAAGTTTAATCGTAAAGTTGTTCTGTTTAATGAGTAATTGTCCGGGCAAATAATGACCGGAGAATACTTGATAGCCTTTATAAGTTACCTTCCACTCTCTGTTATCATAAATACTCGTAATCGATTCAGGCAGCCCTGTTTCCGAGTGATAAGCCACAGTATCTTGCGAGGAGTAGGGGATAGCTTTTATCCAAAATGACATAGCCTCACTAGGCAAAGTAAGCCCCGTGAGTTGCCATACAAGCCGATCTAAGTCAGTTGTTTTGTAGGTTTCTCCATCAACTTCAACCGTGAAAATGTCACCGGCTTTTTCCATTGATAAGACATTGATGCCTAAATACGTGGTTAAGGACAGTTTTTGGTTAGTTTCATTTGCTTGCCAGTTTATGTTCGCTTTTTCGCGTTTCTTTTCTTGCAAAAAAGCTATCTGCCCTTTGATTTGCCAGGTTGTTACCTGCAATAGTTGAGATTCTCTAATTTCTGGCGATTTTACAGTAGGCGTTTGATTTTCTGACGACTTTGGCGTTTGAGAACAAGCACTTAGGAGCAACAGAAAGAAGCCTGCAATGCTTCTCTTTATATCAAAAACCGTGTGCTTTGGAAGTCTGGGAAACAAAGTGCGCATCAATGAAGTCATCAAAGTGAAAGTAAATATATTTGAACACAGTGTTGAAGTGACTTTCAATCGTATCGTGGATTTTGTAAAATTACCCACAATTTATGTCTGACAATTTGAGCGAATTGTTTTTAAACAAGCTGCTTTAGTTGTAGAGACTGTCTGGTTGTACGTCACAATACCGCAAACAGTGACGTTTTCTTTTGCTTAAGGCTAGTATTTTCGTTATATGTCCATTGTTGCTGTTGGTATTAATCATAAAACTGCACCCGTAGCGGTGAGGGAAAAGATTTCCTTTAACCCTGACCAGTTGAGCAGCGCTTTACAAGAAATGCTATCGGAAGTGGACTGTAAAGAGGCCGCTATTTTGTCGACGTGCAACCGAACTGAACTTTATTTGGTTCAGGACGGCAGCATGGAAGAAACGCAGGCGAAAGTCGTTGAGTGGTTAGAACGACACCATAGTGTTCCTTCTTCAGCAATCACGCCAAGTTTGTATTGGCATGTCGACAAGCAAGCGGTAAACCATATGATGCGTGTTGCTTGCGGCTTGGACTCGCTCGTTCTGGGTGAGCCGCAAATCCTTGGACAAATGAAACAGGCGTACGGCCAAGCTAAAGCTGCTGGCTCTATGGCGCTGATTATGGACCGCCTATTTCAGCGTACCTTTGGTGTCGCTAAACAGGTGCGCACAGAAACCGAAATTGGTGAGAGTGCGGTATCTGTAGCGTTTGCAGCCGTCAATTTAGCAAAGCATATTTTTGCAAGTCTTGAAAAAGCGCGCGTATTGCTTGTCGGTGCAGGCGAAACGATTGAGCTAGTCGCTAAACACTTATACGACAACAACGTTGGGCACATTACCGTTGCTAACCGCACCATTTCGCGTGCGGAAGACATGGCAAAACAGATCGGCGCTGATGTTATAACGCTTGCTCAAATACCTGAGCATATGGCGAAATCAGACATTGTGATTAGTTCTACGGGAAGTACGCTACCTATTATTGGTAAGGGTATGGTTGAAAGTGCTTTAGAACAGCGAAAGCATCAGCCAATTTTTATGGTTGATTTAGCCGTACCTCGTGATATTGAAGAACAAGTCTCAGAACTTGAAGATGTGTTCTTATACACAGTAGACGACCTGCAAACCATTATTGCGAAAAACATTGAAAATCGTCGTAAAGCGGCGGTTCAAGCTGAAGGCATTGTAGGTCAGCAGTCAGATGTATTTATGTCTTGGTTGCGAGGACTAAACACGCAAGATGCTGTATTAAGTTATCGCAAACAGTGCATGTCTGAACGAGATCTATTGCTAGAAAAAGCAATAGGTCAACTACGTAATAACAAAGACCCAGAAGCTGTTATTGGCGAATTAGCTACTAAGCTAACCAACAAATTAATGCATGCACCAACAAGTGCATTGCAGTCAGCTGCTCAAGGCGGCGAACTCGATAAACTCATTTATCTGCGTGATATTTTTGATTTAGATAAATCAAACAACTAATATTGCGCAAAATTTAAAAAGATAGCTATCCATGAAAGAATCTGTATACCGTAAATTAGAAGCGCTGGTAGAGCGTTTTGAAGAGGTTCAAGCGTTATTGTCTGATCCTGAAACTATCGCTGATCAAGACAAGTTCAAAGCGTTGTCTAAAGAATTTTCGCAGTTAGAGGGCACAACAAAAGTCTTCAAAGATTTCCAAACTGCCGAAGAAGATTTGGAGATGGCCAATGAGATGCTTAAAGATAGCGATCCTGATATGCGCGAAATGGCGCAAGAAGAGCATAAAGCGGCCAAGAAAGCGATTGAAGAGTTAGAGCAAGAGCTACAAATTTTGCTTCTTCCTCGTGACCCTAACGATGACAATAACTGCTTTGTTGAGATTCGTGCCGGTGCGGGTGGTGATGAAGCGGCAATTTTCGCAGGTGATTTGTTCCGCATGTATTCTCGTTACGCCGAGAAGAAAGGCTGGAAGATTGAAGTCATGAACATGAACGAATCTGAGCAGGGCGGTTACAAAGAAATCATTGCTAAAATCAATGGCGAAGGCGTATATGGTGAGATGAAATTTGAATCTGGTGGTCACCGTGTTCAACGTGTACCTGAGACAGAGTCACAAGGTCGTGTCCACACATCAGCATGTACTGTTGTGGTTATGCCTGAAATCCCAGAATCTGAGGCAATCGAAATTAATAAAGCAGATTTAAAAGTTGATACTTTCCGCGCTTCTGGTGCGGGTGGTCAGCACGTTAACAAAACCGATTCTGCTATTCGTATAACGCACATTCCAACGGGCGTTGTTGTTGAGTGTCAGGACCAACGCTCTCAACACAAAAACCGTGCACAAGCAATGTCGGTGCTTCAAGCACGCTTGCAACAAGCAGAAGATGACAAGCGCCGCGCGGAAGAAGAGTCTTCACGACGCAGTCTAGTAGCCAGTGGTGACCGAAGCGAGCGTATTCGCACATACAACTACCCTCAAGGCCGTATGACAGATCACCGCATTAACTTAACGCTATATCGTCTGAACGAAGTGATTGAAGGTAATTTGCAGTTAGTGATGGAGCCTATTCTTCAAGAAAACCAAGCTGACTTGCTAGCGGCGCTGGCCGATCAAAACTAGTAAGCAAAAATATGCCCACCATTCAAGGCTTGCTGACTGATTGTCAGCAAGCACTTCAAGAAATATCAGATAGCCCATTACTAGATTGCCAAATCTTGTTATGCCATGTGTTAGATAAGCCTCAAACTTACTTGATGACATGGCCAGATTTGGTGTTAACGTCACAGCAAACGCATCAATTTTATTCGCTTTACAAACGTCGCATGCAAGGTGAGCCCATTGCTTACATTGTCGGCGAAAGGGAATTTTGGTCATTGCCGCTAAAAGTAGCGCCTTCAACCCTTATTCCAAGACCTGACACTGAAACATTGGTTGAGCGTGTATTGGCAGGTGAACATGTTCAAGACGCCAACGTGTTGGACTTAGGTACTGGCACTGGTGCAATAGCGTTGGCATTAGCTTCTGAAAAGCCAAACTGGAAAATAACCGCTGTAGACTTTAATCACGAAGCTGTTGAATTAGCCAAAAGCAATCAACAAGCACTTGCGCTGGGCAATGTCACCGTTATACATTCTGATTGGTTTTCAAGCATAGAAAACGACGTTAAGTTTGACCTGATTGTTTCTAATCCACCGTATATTGATGAGGACGATGTACACCTATCGCAGGGGGATGTTCGGTTTGAACCTAAATCGGCTTTGGTGGCACCAAATCAAGGACTTGCAGACATAGAGCATATTGCTGATACCGCAAGAAATTACTTAGTCGACGGCGGTAAAGTCTTTATAGAACACGGATATGACCAAGGGGACGCGGTAAGGGCAATCTTTCACGAGCTAGGTTACGATGAAGCGCGAACGGAGAAAGATTTAGCTAGTAATGATCGTGTCACTTGGGCAATATTTAACGATAAAAAGAAAACCAATAATAATTAGAGAGTACCCATGAAGCATTTCCATATGTTGCTGGCAATAATCAGCATAAGCCTATTCACTTTACGTTTTGTCTGGTTGCTTAAAGAGTCAGATATGTTGTCGCGTAAATGGGTAAAAATCACCCCACATGTCATTGATACATTGTTGTTAACTATCGGTATCACAATGGCTATTAAACTGGCGATTAACCCTGCCGAACAGTTGTGGTTGGCCGAGAAAATCATTGCAATATTTGCCTATATTTTTACAGGGCTTTACACGCTTAAGTTAGCACGTAATCGCATGATGCAAATTATGGGGTACTTCGGTGCGCTTGGCTGGTTTGCCTTAATCTTTAGAATTGCGCAAACCAAGCAAACCTTTTTTTTCTAATATAAAACAATCTAACAAGGACGTTTATGTACAAGAAACTGCTACTTGTAGCGGTACTCTGTTGTAGTACTGCTTTTTCGACTTTTTCACTCCAGTCACAACCTTTACCCGTAGAATATTTTGCGTCACTGCCTGATGTGAGTAGTGTTTCGCTCTCGCCAGACGGTAAACACATTATCAGCCTCGTGAGGGTGAATACGGAAAAACATCAGGGCAAGTTAGTCCAGCTTGTTGACACAGTATCGAACGCAAAAACAAACCTCGCGTTTTCAGACAACGAAAAATATAAGATACGACATCTGCAATGGATAAATAATCAATATGTCGCCGTATATGCTGACTTTCCTGCTTCTCGCTTTGGTACGCCAGTAACAGAAAGTCGAGTAATGAAGCTTGATGTTTCTTCGGGCGAGCTCAAGCCAATTATACCTCGCAATATACTTAAAAAGATGGTCTGGATGTCAAATGACCTTGATAACATCATTGACGTTCTTCCTGAAGACAACGAACACATATTGATGTCTATGGGTGGATTTACAACAGGCGGTGAGGAGTCTGTTATTCGCATTAGTTTGAGTGGTAAAAAGAAATCGGCATTTGTCCAGCGTACCAAAAACTTTGTAGGAGATTGGATTACTGACAACGACGGCAATGTTCGTGTTGGTATTGCTAAAGAAGACGCGCGCTTCCGAATTCTTGAAAAGCGCTCAGATACAGGAAAGTGGCGCGATTTGTGGGAGTTTGATGCATTTGCCGCTGACAGTGTTTGGCCTATCGCATTTGGTGCGGATAAAGATGTACTTTATGTCTCAGCGCTTCACAACGGAAAAGATGCAATTTTCAAAGTTAATCTCAAAGATGAGTCGTTAACTAAAGAATTGGTTTATTTTAATGAGCACTATGATGTGACAGGTCGCTTACGAAAGTCTGGTGTTACAGGTGAGGTTATCGGTGTAGGGAATCACTTTTGGCATCCTACATGGGAAAAATTTCAAAAAGGGATCGACAAAGCACTTCCTGACACAACGAACCACATTATTAGCCTAAGCAAAGACGAAACAAAATATATTGTTTTGGCAACTAATGATACAGAGCCGGGTATTTATCTGCTCGGTGATAGAAAAGCGGGTGGTATGGACGTGCTGGCATATCGCTATAATAACCTGACGCCAGAAGTACTTAGTGCTAAGAAAGAGATTAAATATAGTGCACGTGACGGATTGGAAATTGAAGGTTATTTAACCGTACCTGCTGGGAAAGAGCAGAAAAACTTACCTACAATAATATTCCCACACGGCGGGCCTATCAGTTACGACGACGACGGTTTTGACTACTGGACACAGTTTTTAGCAAGTCGAGGTTATGCTGTTTTACAGATGAACTTCCGAGGATCGTCGGGCTACGGTCATGACTTTATGCAACAGGGTCTCAAAAGCTGGGGCAAAGCAATGCAGGACGATGTTGAAGATGGCGCGCGATGGCTAATTGAACAGGGTATTGCAGATAAAGATCGTATATGCATTTTAGGGGCTAGTTACGGTGGGTATGCAGCGCTAATGGGAGGTGTTAAATCACCAGACTTATATCGATGCATTGTGTCGTTTGCCGGCGTAACGGATATTGAGTATATGGTGAAAAAGGCGCGTTATTACACCAATTACGATATTGTGAAAAAGCAAATTGGCTCTGATCATGATGAGTTGTGGGAAAATTCTCCACTCAAGCATGCTGAAAAGATTAAGCAGCCGGTCTTGTTAATACATGGTGAAAAAGACCGAGTTGTCCGTGTTGCTCACAGTGAAAAAATGTTTGATGAATTAAAAGGTGAAGGCAAAAACGTCAACTATGTCGAACTTGAGGGCGGGGACCACTATTTGAGTAACAATCGTCATCGATTACAGACGTTTAAAGAAATAGAATCTTTTTTATCTAAATATAACCCTGCAACTATGTAATAATAGGCGCCAATTTTTTTGGCGCCTTACCCTTTATTTTTTCCGCTTTGTCGCCATATTGTCTGTTTAGCTTTTCAACCGGTATTTGCAGTATTCATGAACGATTTGTTGTTGTCTGAAATAAATACACATCAAGAAGACTTAGTGCGCGCATTAACACTACTCGAAGAATTCATTTTTGAGAAGAAAGTCAATGTGTTGCCGATGATAGAAGACATCGTTGATTACTGTGAGCAAGAACTAGAGGACGTAGACGACCCTCTCGCACAAGCTGAGCACCTGATTAATATCCTATTTCTAGATTTGTTGTTTATAGAATCTAAAAGAGATGCATGGCCAGTGATGGGATTCAAACTGGAAGAAGCCATTGGCTCTCGCGTAATACACCCGGTGGTTAAAGCGGTTATTTTTAAATATGTTGCAGAGCAATGTGGCTTTGAAATTGATTTGGTCTATGTACCTGAAAAAGTAATGTTGCGTCTTATCTGTGACCAACAATTTGCTATTATTTTTGATCCTTTAAGTGGTGAGTCGCTAAATTGGGAAGAATTAGATAGTCGAATAGATGAGGTACCTACAGAAGCTAACCAATATCTTGAGCCTCTGGATAGTAAAGCTGTTTTGGTGGAATACCTGACTGCGTTAAAAAATGCACTAATTAAAGAAGATCAGTTTATTAACGCGTTGAAGTGCGTCGACATATTGATTGAGCTAAAACCTGAGGACCCCTTCGAGCGACGCGATCGCGGATTTTTGCTTCATCAGTTGGATTGCTTTAAAGTGGCATACGATGATTATCAATACTTTGTTGATCAATGCCCGCAAGATCCAGCGGCGCAAATATTAAAATTACAATTAGAAAACATAAAAGTTTCAAACACCATATTACACTAGCTCAGGGGCCTTAATGACTCACGATCCTTTAATTACCAATGATGCGGTAGTCTTGGGGTTGTTGGCACTTATTTTGGGCGCAGTTTTTAAAACCGCTCACAGCCTTCATCCTTTCTGGCGAAAATTCTATAAATATGTGCCAGCACTACTACTCTGTTATTTTATACCTTCTCTACTCAATACGTTCGGCATAGTCGATGGGCACACTTCAAATGTGTATTACGCAGCATCGCGCTATCTTCTGCCAGCTTGCCTTGTATTGCTAACAATAAGTATCGACTTAAAAGCGATACTAAATCTGGGCCCTAAAGCACTTATCATGTTCTTAACGGGTACTTTTGGTATCGTTATCGGGGGCCCGATAGCTATTTTAGTGATGAGTGCTATTGTGCCTGATGCTATTGGTGGTCATGGACCTGATGCTGTATGGCGAGGGATGACAACCATTGCAGGTAGTTGGATTGGCGGTGGCGCTAACCAAGCTTCTATGAAGGAGATGTTTGAGGTTGGTGGCGATATATTTTCGGCGATGGTCACGGTAGACGTTATCGTGGCGAATTTGTGGATGGCTGTTCTGCTATTTATGACAGCAAAACACAAAGAAATAGATGCAAAAACTGGCGCTGATACTAGAGCAATTGAAGAGCTAAAAGTCCGAGTGGAGGAGTATCAAGCAGCAAATAGCCGTATTCCAGAGCTAGCCGACTATATCAAGATTATTGCTATCGGTTTCACTATTACTGGCTTTGCACACTTTTGTGCCGACTTCTTAGGACCGTATTTTGGTGCAAACTACGAATGGGCGCAGGAGTTCAGTTTAAACAGTAAGTTCTTTTGGCTGATTGTTATTGCGACAACAATCGGTATTAGCTTGTCATTTACACGCATGCGTGAAATTGAGTCGGCAGGCGCGAGCAAAGTAGCACAGAGCTTCATTTATATTTTAGTGGCATCTATTGGCTTGCATATGAACATTCTTGCTATTGCTGAAACGCCTATTTATTTTGTTATCGGATTAATATGGATGGTGGTTCATGCGTCACTCATGTTAATTGTTGCTAGATTTATTAAAGCGCCGTTGTTTTATATGGCAGTTGGTAGCCAAGCGAATGTTGGAGGCGCGGCATCGGCGCCGGTGGTTGCCTCAGCGTTCCACCCATCGCTAGCTCCTGTGGGGGTTTTACTGGCGGTGCTTGGCTATGGTGTTGGAACTTATATGGCTTATTTCTGTGGCTTGTTGATGCAAGCTGCATCTGGTTAAGGATTAAAAATGACGATTAGACAGGTTACTGTTGGAAATATTGATGTCGCGAACGATAAGCCGTTCGTGTTGTTTGGTGGTATGAATGTGCTTGAGTCACGCGATTTAGCGATGCGCATTTGTGAACACTATGTTGAAGTAACAAACAAACTTAACATTCCTTATGTGTTTAAAGCTTCTTTTGATAAGGCAAATCGCTCTTCTGTACACTCTTATCGCGGGCCAGGAATGGAAGAGGGTTTAAAAATATTTGAAGAGTTAAAAGCAACGTTTAACGTCCCTATCATTACTGATGTGCATGAACCTTTTCAAGCAAAACCAGTCGCTGATGTGGTAGACGTTATCCAGCTTCCAGCCTTTCTTGCGCGCCAAACAGATCTTGTTGTTGCGATGGCAGAAACTGGCGCAGCAATCAACGTGAAAAAACCACAGTTTTTGGCGGCGCATGAAATGCGTCATATCATCAAAAAGTTTGCTGAGGCTGGCAATGAGCATGTGATGCTGTGTGAGCGTGGTAGTTGCTATGGTTATAACAACCTTGTTGTTGACATGCTCGCTATGGATGAAATGACCACTTACGCACCCGTTATTTTTGACGCGACTCAT
This sequence comes from Thalassotalea euphylliae, assembly GCF_042682785.1. Taxonomy (GTDB): domain Bacteria; phylum Pseudomonadota; class Gammaproteobacteria; order Enterobacterales; family Alteromonadaceae; genus Thalassotalea_F; species Thalassotalea_F euphylliae. The sequence continues at coordinate 1,014,660 of NZ_JBHUIB010000012.1, forward strand.
GCTTTACAAAAACCTGGTGGTCGTTCCGATTCTGCTGATGGCAGACGTGCACAAGCTGCGCAGCTGGCGCGCAGTGGTATGGCATTAGGAATTGCAGGGTTGTTTATTGAGGCACATCCTAATCCAAACGAAGCGAAATGTGACGGTCCATGTGCACTACCTTTAGATAAACTTGAGCCGTACTTATCGCAAATGAAAGCAATTGACGACTTAGTGAAAGGCTTTGAGCCACTAAATACATCAGATTAGCTTTAACGTTTTGCATTGTTAAGATAATAAAAAAGGAGCCTGAGGCTCCTTTTTTATTAGAATTCGTATATTAACCTGTCTTACTCAGCGTCCGCACTTGTCAAAGTATCTGTTTCCTCTTCTAATGACACCGCTTGTGATGGTTGGGCATTTAAGCTAGTCATTGCCAATGTAATTGTTGGCTGAGTAGAGAAAATTTCTACTTTGTTTTCTGTTAAGTAGGTTGCAGCACTAGCGACGATTTGCTCATTACTAATAGTAAAAGCGGCTTCAACAGGTGTTGAAACTTTAGCAAATGCTGTCTGGCTGAGAACGAGTGATGTTACGAATGTTAATTGCGCTAGTTTTTTCATGATAGTACCTATATACGTCAATAATCCTTATAGATGTAAAAAGACCTATCTCCATAGCAATGAAGTACGGGTTGGGGACGTACTCCGTATTTTGGTTGGTATATCAATACCTAGAGATGTTGTCCTTCATCTACAATGTTAATTTTACGTAAACATCTTACGAGTTTACACTGACATAAATTCACGTTATTCATTAGAAAATCTAATGAAAATTTTTGCGCTATTTTCATAACTTTGTCATACTAGCTAGCCTATACTAACCGACCAGCCTTGAGGTTATACAGTGGCATCTCGTTTACCTCCGTTAAATGCACTTCGCGCTTTTGAAGCGTCAGCTAGGCATCTGAGCTTTACTCGTGCTGCGGAAGAACTGTTTGTGACTCAAGCAGCGATAAGTCACCAAATAAAATCGCTCGAAGAGCACCTTGGTATTAAGCTTTTTATGCGCAAGAATCGTGCGCTTCTCTTGACGGAAGAGGGGCAAGCCTATTTCTTGGATATTAAAGATATTTTTACGGCTTTACATGACGCTACTGAAAAGTTGCTTGCTCGTGGTGCTAAAGGGGCTATTACGGTAAGTTTGCAGCCAAGTTTTGCTATTCAGTGGCTAGTTCCCCGTCTTAACGCGTTTAACCAGCTTCACCCTGATATTGATGTTCGTATCAAAGCAGTTGATCAACCCGATAATTCCCTGACAGAAGATGTTGATGTAGCTATTTATTACGGTCGTGGAAAGTGGACTAATGTTCAAGCTGAGCAGCTCCATACCGAATATCTAATCCCTGTCTGCTCTCCGCTACTGATGAATGGTAAAAAGCCATTGTTTACTTTGAATGATTTAGAGCATCACACGTTATTACATGATACATCACGTCGTGATTGGAAGCGCTGGTTTAAAGAAGTAGGTGTAAAGGGAGTGAATGTAAATCATGGCCCTATATTTAGTCATTCATCAATGGTGCTACAAGCTGCAATACATGGACAAGGCATTGCCCTTGCGCACAGTGTTTTAGCTAAACCTGATATTGATTCAGGTCGCTTGGTATGTCCTTTCAACCATGTACTGGTGAGTAAAAATGCATACTACATTGTTTGTAGAGAAGCACAGGCCGACATTGGTAAAATAGCGGCGTTTAAAGATTGGGTGCTCGATACTGTAAGTGGTGAACAAGAGCATATTGCAGGAGGTCAGTTACAGTGACAACCACAACCATATACCAACATGCAGAGTCAGCAAAAGCATTGCTAGTATTGGCGCATGGCGCTGGTGCAGACAAGTCGTCAGAGTTTATGGAGGCTATCGCTAGCGAGTTACTCAAAGAAAATATCAGTGTACTTCGCTTTAACTTTCCCTATATGGATAAACGTTTGGAAGACGGGAAGAAAAGGCCTCCAGAAAGAATGCCTAAATTATTCCCGTGCTTTGCTGAGCATATAAACTCTGTAGAAACTGGTTTGCCTATTTTTCTTGGGGGTAAATCAATGGGGGGGCGAGTTGCTGCTACTTTAACAAGTCAGCTTGAAGACGTCTCTGAGTTTTCGTTAAACAAAAAAGTCTGCGGAGTCGTTTGTCTAGGCTATCCATTCCACCCTATCGGTAAGCCGGAGACATTACGTTTAAATCCGCTTACCGATAGAGCGTTACCGGTGAGAATTATTCAAGGGACGCGAGATGCAATGGGAAATTCTGACGAAGTTAAACAATACACGCTGCCTAGCTTAGTCAGTATTGATTGGTTGGAAGATGGAAATCATGATTTGAAGCCTCGTGTAAAATCTGGGTTTACGCACTCACAGCATATTTCAGCCGCTGCTAAATTCATTAATCATTTCGTTGAACAAGAGTTAAGTCATGCCTGACCAACTTGTTCAGCGAATATTCGCTTGTTTTGTTGGTATTAGCGGCGCCTTTTGCGTATTATTCGGCGCTTGGCTGGCACATGCTGGCGAGCACCTACAAGCTGATATTCTCGTCCGCCTAGAAACGGCGCATTTGTATCAAGTTATTCATACGTTAGCGTTATTAGCGATTACAGTTTGGTGTCGTACCCAGCCGTCAAAGGTGTTGGTCTTTGCTCAGTCGCTAATGCTCATTGGTATAGCGTTTTTTAGTGTGAGCCTATACTTAAAAACACTGTTTGCTATGCCTGTTATTGGCAAGCTCGCTCCATTAGGTGGCATCAGCTTAGCACTCGCTTGGCTGTCTTTAATTTTTGTTGGAAATAAGAAATGAAAACTTCAATAGTCTTGTATTGTCGACCTGGATTCGAGAAAGAATGTGGCGCAGAAATTCAAGAGAAAGCCGCATGGAATGAAATCTATGGCTACATAGAAGTGCTCAAGAAGCAAGGGCTCGTCATGTTCCATCTTCATAATGCTGAAGACGGTGAAACGTTAATGGAAAAGTTACCATTACGACGCCTTATTTTCGCGCGCCAATGGTTTGTCACGTTAACGGAAAAAATTGAGTTGCCGGAATACAATCGTGTTGAGGCAATTGTCGACGCTCTCGGAACTGATTGGCAATATGCTGATTTACGTATGGAGACCGCTGATACCAATGACGGCAAAGCACTGTCTAAATTTTGTCGAAAGCTAGCGGTTCCACTTAGACAAGCATTACGTAAAAAGAAGGTGCTCACTGAAAAGGGAGACTCAGAAGGAGCAGTACTACACGCACTTTTTTTCTCTGGCAGTGAAGTTATTTTGGGTTTTTCATTAGGCACCAACACATCACCACATGTGATGGGGATTCCACGCCTTAAGTTCCCGTCGCAGGCGCCAAGTCGCTCAACGCTGAAGTTAGATGAGGCGTTTCTTCATTTTGTGCCCAAAAAAGATTGGGATAGCAGATTAACGTCAGGCCTAAACGCTGTTGATTTAGGTGCTGCACCGGGTGGCTGGACATATCAGTTAGTTAGACGCGGCATGATGGTACAGTCGGTCGATAATGGCCCAATGGCAGAGTCATTAATGGAAACGGGGCAAGTTAAGCACTACCAATATGACGGTTTCAAGTTTAAGCCTGCTAAACAAAATGTCTATTGGTTGGTCTGTGATATGGTTGAAAAGCCTCACCGTGTCGCTTACCTGATGACTGAATGGCTGTTACACGGCTTGTGTAAAGAGGCGATGTTTAATTTGAAGCTACCGATGAAAGGGCGCTATCAACAGGTACAAAAAGACTTACAGATGATCAAAGACAGATTTGCAGAGCATGAAGTTAAGTATGAGATGTATGCCAAACATCTATACTATGATCGTGAGGAGATCACCGTTCATGCGCGATTGTTATCTCCTCCGCCACTCGCAAAGTAACTCACTTTGGTAGCTTTGAAAAACCAGCATTTACGCTGGTTTTTTTATTTCTAGTCGAAAAGGGTATTATCTGCGTAACTTGTATTATAAATTAGAAAAGACATTGCAAAGCCTTAGTGCAAGTTGGAACGTGGCTGTATGAGAATAAGCAAATCAGTAGTTGTTAACAAAACGAGACCACCTTTTTCACGGTTACTGTGTCTGCTTATTGCTTTTTGTTTTGCTGGGTTTTCTGCTAACGCACATGACGAACAACCTTCTTTGTACATCCTCAATAAAGCTGCCCAACCTGTCGTCACAGTCCCTGCTGGCAGCGATTGGAAACCGTTTTCTTATATTGACGAGCAAGGGCAGCTTAAAGGGCAAGACGTTGATATTTTGCGTAGCACACTAAACCACATGGGTTATCGGCTTACCTATATTCCTGACATTCCTCAACGGCGCTTTATTGATACAACGGGAAAGCTTGGCTTTAATGCACTGTTGGGGGCAACGTATACCGCAGAACGCGCAGAGAAGTATCATTTTTCAGAGCCTTATCGTACAGAAAAGGTTGCAGTTTTTTTTCTTAATGAAGAGTTAGAGCAGGCTCAGTCTCTCGAAGAGCTGTTGTCACAAGGGTATGTTGGCTCTCTCAATCTTGGCGCATACTATGGTGATGAATTCGAGCACCTTCGAGTAAAGTACTACCATAGCCTCTTTCACAATGAAACGCCGCCAAGACGATTAAAGCAGCTACTTGCAGGGCGTGTAGACTTTGTCATTGATGATGTTGATAACTTCACTATCGTTTTTACGGAAGCAGGCGTAAACGCTATGAAGCGTTCACCTTTTTACGTTATTCAGACAGAAGTGCGATTTATGTTCTCAAAAGAGCAGTTTGAAAAAAGTTTTGTGAGTCAGTTCAACGCAAACTTGGCTAATGTCTTGTCTAGAGAAACAGAATAGCGATTATCCAATATGACTAATGAACAGAGATAAAAAAACCGACGCTAGCGTCGGTTTTTTGTTTTAAGCGTTAATCGTTAATAGATTATAAACGTTCTAATACTGCTTCTGTGAAGTCAGTTGTACCGTGCTCGCCACCTAGATCGCGAGTCGTGCGGTCACCCGTCTCAATCACTTCCGTGATCGCTTTACGGATTGCGTCAGCCTTGTCACCCATTTCTAGGTACTCTAGCATTTGAATCGCTGCAAGAATAACAGATGTTGGGTTTGCTAAGTTTTTACCCGCGATATCAGGAGCACTACCGTGTACCGCTTCAAAAATTGCGCAGTCTTTACCGATGTTTGCGCCAGGTGCCATACCTAAGCCACCAACTAAACCTGCACATAGGTCAGATAGAATGTCACCAAACAAGTTCGTTGTAACGATAACGTCGAACTGCTCAGGGTTCATCACTAGCTGCATACAACAGTTATCTACAATCATCTCTGCTGATTCGATATCCGGGTAACGCTCACCAACTTCACGCGCTACTTTTAAGAAAAGGCCAGACGTTGATTTAAGGATGTTAGCTTTGTGAACCGCTGTTACCTTCTTGCGGCCTTCTTTACGCGCAGTTTCATAGGCGAACTCAACAATACGCTCTGCACCTTCACGAGTGATTAAGCTCATTGCTTCCGCTTGTGCGCCGTCTTCTGTCACTGTTTGGCCAAGACCAGAGTACATACCTTGCGTGTTTTCACGAATAGTGATGATATCAATATTCTCGTAACGTGCTTTTGTACCTTTGAATGACAGTACAGGGCGAACATTCGCGTATAGTTGAAATTGCTTACGCAATGTTACGTTAATTGACGTGAAGCCTTCACCAACAGGTGTTGTTAATGGGCCTTTTAGTGTAATTTTGTTTTTCTTGATAAGTTCCAATGTTTCTTCTGGAACTAGCTCGCCATGCTTTTCTAAAGCGACTAAACCTGCATCAGCGTATTCGTATTCGAAATCACAACCTGCTTTGTCTAAAACTTTGATTGTAGCGTCAATGATATCTGGACCGATACCGTCACCAGGAATAACTGTGATAGTTTGCTTAGCCATTTAAAATACCTTTAAAAGATGTGAATAGGGGGTATTCAAAGCATAGTTGAACAGTAAAAAAATACTCGCTTGTCCAACCACTTCGAAAAATTGCGCGATTTATACCATGGCTTACACATGTAAGCCAGTATTAAAACTTTCAAAAGTGCTTTTAATTGTCGGGATTTGTTGTGAAATGTTGTTAATTAACGATTTGTACCATGTCGCTAAATTGCTTATAGGCCACGTTTCCAATGGCGGTTAATTGCCCGTTTGTAAACAGGAGAGGGGTACATTCTTCTTGCGTGGAATTTACTTTTATACGTTTTGTCTGTTATGATGCTTTTATGCAAGTAAAACGGGGCGTTCAGATGGATAAAACAATCAAGCCAGCGTACTTATACAGTCGGGTTAGTTCTCAGCAACAAGCTTCATTCGGTCAAGGTCTTGAGCGACAAATAGAACAAGCTGAAACGTTTTTGAAGTCATACAACGAGCGACACGATACACAGTACGAAATTCAAGACTCAATTGTCGATGAGGGTGTTTCTGCATTCAGTGGCGCGAACATCAAAGACGATGCGGGTTTAGGGCGTTTTCTAGCAGCAGCTCGCGCTGGCAAAATCCCTCAAGATTCGCTCTTGATTATTGAAGCGCCTGATCGCCTGTCGCGTCTCGGAATAACTAAAGGTCAGGCGATATTTAATGAGTTAGCCGATTTAAAGATCAATGTCGCGCTTGTGCGCTTTGGTGTTGTGATCGACCATAAACAAGGTAATGAGCTTACATCATCGTTGATTATCGTTGTCGGTTTATATCTAGGTCGACTTGAATCTGAACAAAAATCAGAGCGAATAAAAGCGACTAAAGCTCGTCAAATACTTGAAGCCCGCCAGAACAAAACAGCATTGCGTCAGCCTCCATTCTGGCTTGAACGTAATGACAAAGAATTCATTTTAACGCCTGAGCGACAACGAGAAATAAACAAGATATTTGATTTACGTCTTGCTGGCGTAGGTGTAACTGAGCTTTTCAAAAAGATGAATGAAATAGGCGTCAAAGCTGCAAAGGGAAAGCCTTTCACCAAAGCGTCGATGGTTAGTTTATTAAAGAACCGGAGATTGATTGGAGAATACCAGCCCAAGACAACGACTAAAGACGAGAACGGAAAACGTGTTGATACAAACGTTGGTGATGTAATTCGCGATTACTTTCCGGTTGTAATCGATGAAGATAAATTCAATGCGGTTCAAAACACGTTCGGTAAGCTTACTGCTGGCGTTAAATCTGATTTCAGAAACGTGTTCAGGGGGCTTGCTTTGTGTCCGTCTTGCGGCGGTCGTTTATCGCTATCAATCGGTAATACAACAACTAAACAGGAACGCTTGTATTACTTACGCTGCAATGAACGTTCTAACAGGGGGACGTGTGATCAAAAACGTATCCCATTCAATAAGGTTCAATCTCACATCTTGGATGCAGTTAAACATATTCAGTTCAAGCCCACTGAGCGGGACGATTCAAAAGAACATGAGCTTCAATCTAAGGAGTTCGAACTGACTCAGATCATTAAACAGAACGCTGCTGATGTAATGTTATTGTCTGGTGTAGCTAGAACGATGTTATTTGATGAAATACAAAAAGTTCAGTCAGAGCTTGATTTGGTGCAAGCTGAACTGAATCAAATCAGATCAGAACGCATTCAGGACACTGATACAGCACATGAAAGGTTCAAACAGTTAACGCCTGATACAGCGGAAAATAGACAGCAAATTAACGCTCTATTACAACAATTCATTGATTCAATTGTACCTACAAAGGATCACGTTCTGATTAAGTTCAAGAATCAGTCTAGTGGTTTCTTGGTTGAATACGGTGTTGAACCTGAACGAGTGCAAAATATGCATCATTCGGACTTATCCGGAATGGGGGCAATGGTATTTAATCAAAGACTTGACTCATTCGATGCTTCCGAGCGTGAAGAAGTTTTACGTTCACGTATCGAGTTGTACAAAACACTTAGCAAATTCGCTGGCATTCTTGCCGAAAAGCAATAAATCAACGCTTCTCTGTGAAATCTGTAAAGTAACTACTCTGATACTTTTACAGATTTCACGTAGCTTCTCGCTACAAACCCTTAAAATCCCACCTTTCACAGTCAATGAGGTAAATCTATGACTCAGCCACGCGTAAAAATTAATCCTGAGAATATTGAACTGGTTAATTCACTATACCCGAACGACGATAAAACCTTAGTTAGTCGCATTAATAAAATACTCACATCAGCGCTTCGGAAAGAAGCTGAACGACAGAAGAAATCTCGATAATACCTTTGAGGTTATTTTGTTTGAAATTACTTATGTTTAACAATCAAATGAGATGATTAAGCACTATGAAAATCTCATTTGTCTGGTATAAATACTGAATTGGAGAGCCAAAACTAATTGATAGGGACACATTAATTAATGTCAGACTTAACAACTAACGAGAGACGATTGTTAGAAACTTATTTTGTGATGGGGGGAGGGTACTTTTTAGAATTTAGTAATAACAGCTTAGCTGATTTCGTTTCTCAATCTATCAACGTCGATTTATATTCCGAAAAATACAATAGAGACTCTGGCTCAAAAGCCAATAGAATGCGTGCGCTTTGGGATCTAGAATCAAATTATATTGTAGGAAAGCTAGTTAAAGACATTATTGAAGATGATGATGACAAAGGCTTGTTTAGCTTGAATCATCCAGAGAGAGATATCAAATTAAGGGAACGTTGCTTAGACATAGCTAAACGTTTAATGTTTACGCCTGATTCTAGAGTACCTCAGTCATCAGCGGTCGGAGTGTTTCCTCCGGTTCAAGAGAAACCTGATTTTAACCAATTAAAGTCGAATATTTTTGGTAACGCCCAAACTCAGCGACCTCGTTCGACACCTCAACCTGTATTTAATCCTGATCAAAAAACTCCACCGCAATCATGGACTCAGCCAGCATTCACGCCTCCCAAACAGAATCAACAACCTCAGCATGTGAATCCTCAAGCATCTCAAAAAGATAAAGTGTTTATAGTTCATGGACGTGACGAACATGTAAAAGAGCAAGTAGCTCGGTTTGTTGAACAGTTAGACCTAGAAGCGATTATCCTGCATGAGCAATCAAGCGGTAGCGATACAATTATCGAGAAAATAGAGAGGTATTCTGAGCAAGCTAGCTACGGCATCGTTATATATACACCCTGTGATACTGGAGGCTTGCAAGGAGAGTCTCACTTGAAAAATAGGGCTCGCCAAAACGTTGTATTCGAACACGGGTATTTAATGGCTAAATTGAACCGTAAAAACGTCACCGCCTTGATAAAAGGGGATGTAGAAATTCCCAATGATATTAGTGGGGTCGTATACGAAAAAATAGATGCCGGAGGAGCATGGAAGTTAAAACTTGCAAAGGAAATGAAAGATGCAGGCTGTTCAATTGATATGAACAAACTTTAGTAATTATCGAGCTTAATAAATACATGAAGTTCGAAGAGTAGTTACACCTATAACTTTAGTTTTTACCTAATTAATAGACAAAGCTTTATAAAGCCCTTTAAATTATATTTTATAAAAGGTTTTTATGTGGTCATTTGTAGGTAATCCTTTATGTTATAATAGGTTATTGTTATGTAAAATCATTGTCTTGTGTTTTTAAATGTCTAAAAGTGGGAAAGTTTTTAAATTTATAATGAATGTTTCTGATAATATAAAGAAAACTGTTTCGTTTTTGCGCAAAAATCTATTGAAGTGTATAGAGTATGGACTTTTAGTGAGTGCGTTATCAGCTTACTCATTTTTTATGTTTATCGATCCACTTATGGATCTAGATTTTCAAGAAGTCTTGGACGTTTGGTATCGTTGGCAGTCGTTAAATGTGGGTGTACTTGCGTTCGTATCGAGTGTCATATTTTACAAATCAACTAAATACGCCACGAATAAACAAACAGAAAGAAACTTTATTGCTGCGAAATCAGTTTTGCCCAATGCCTTGAGTGAACTAACTCAATACAATACAGAAGCTTTCGAGATTTGGGCTCATAAAGAACGGTCTCTAGTCGCTAGTGGACATGGCATAACTAGAGTTGATCCAGAGTCTCTAATAGCGCCCCCTCTGCCCGAAGAAATTCATCTGGTATTCAAGAATTGTATATCACATGCGCCAAAGGCTGTTGGAGCGGAGCTTGCTGTCATTCTACAGCAATTGCAGATCATTAACGCCAGAACAAAATCTCTGATAGATGAATCTGAAAGTAATGCAAGTAGCATTGAGTGGGTGCATAGTAACATTTGGCGGCTGTCTAGGTTGCAAGCAGCTGTTAATCAGCTATTTTCGTTTGCTAGATCCCAATCCGATTTCGATGATTCTCCAATCAACCATCAAGACATCGTTACAGGTCTTATGAATATCTCTAGGAATGGACATCAATTTACTTCTGATAGAGTTATCGAGAGATATAGACCAAATCCAGAATAGAAGTTTAACGAATACCTATAAAGTGTGAATGTTTCGTTCTCTATAGATATCCACGGAATAAATTAAAAAGGACTACGGGTGTACACTAAAAAGGCAAACTACGAGGAGAAGCAGTTAGAGCTGAATGATCTTCGTACTAAGTTTGATTATGAGCTTAAGTACTTAACAGAATACCTTTCGTTTACGAATGATTTAGAGCACAAGAAGAACGAACAATTAACTCAATTGATGTCGGAAGACGCTGCTGAGAACGAAGATGCAGAGGCTATTCTACAAAGCATATTTGAGAAAGAAAAAGATGCTTTATTAAGTTATTACCATCATTCCGCAATTGTTCTAATCTACACGATCTTTGAAAGTATTTTGGCTGATGTATGCTCAGAGGTTCAACGGTTCGCTAGAGCCGGGTTTACTCATAATTGTTTAGTAAGTGGCAGCTTAATTGGGAAGTCAAAAACTTACCTTGAATTAACTACAGACTTGCCATTTGAGCTTATTCAAGGCGAGTGGGCGAAGATTGGACAGTTTCAAAAATTGAGAAACATGATTGTTCATCAGAATTCTTGTTTTTCAGGCTCTGAGGCAAAAGTTAATAACCAGAAAGATCAGATTCGAAATAACTTTAATTCAATCAAAATTTCAGATACTTACAATAGATTCTATATTTTAGATGACAGCTTGGTTTCCGAGTTTATTGAGCTTATCAAGACATTCATTAGTAAAATTATCGAATACCTTGAGTCTGTGGTATTTATGGTTGAAAGACCTAATATCACAATAGATATGGAAGATTTGCCGTTCTAGCTAATTGTTAGCCGATAATGAATTTTAGATTTAATCGATAGGCTCAGCGTTTTTAAAAGTACTTAGGTATCTATTAATCAACTCACTAAAACACGCTGTCTCATCATATTTCCCTCGCTGACAATACCTAGTTGGATCTTCTAGTTCATCAGCTATTTTCCTCAGTTCTCCATGATTGGCATTCTGTCTGATCCAGAGCTTCGCACTCATCAGCCACCCAGCTAATTGATCTCGGTTACCTGAGCTCAAAGCGTAAGGAGCTTGAGCGACAATTTCGTCTCGTTCTTTGTGGGCGGTAGTGTCACCAGTAGTCACAAATACATAAATAGCGATTGCTGCCGCTATGGTACCAATAATTGCTGAAATTGCTTTGAATAAACCTTTTAAAACGCTCATCGCCAGTCCTTAGCATCGACAGAGATTTCTAACGTCTGATTATAGACTCAAAATAAACGAGTATAAATTTTGAAACTTGTTAAGCTATTTAGCATATAGAATTAGACGGAATAAATATGAACATTAACGACATACATCTTATGGATACAACTCAACTATTGGGAGCGTCGCACGGATATGCAGAGTCTTATCGTTACTATCGCTTGAATCACAAGATACACATCATTTTGACTCTGGTGACATTAGGTTCTTACATACCTCTGTACTTGTTTTTTTATTTCCGTGGGATGTACAAATCCAATTTAGAAATGCAAATGTCTCTTATCCTACAGAATGAGATTTTAGTTAGAAATTCCCTCAAAAGCATAGAGCTTCAAAGAGTTTTGAATGAAAATCAGCGACTGCAAAACAATAATGTTATTGATTCGCTTCATGAGATTCTTAAAAAGTAGACAATCAATCAGGTGATCTCTTTTATATAATTATTTCGGAAACTGAAAGGGCTGCGGAGAAACTATATATCTGGCAATAGTTTAGTTAGTTTGATAAAAACGATAATAAGAGCTTTTGCTTAGTTGAATAACGGCTCAATGGCTTTTGGCTGAGTTGTTTTGTATTGGAAAAACATGGAGTAAATTTCAAGTGATTGATGAGTCGAACCCTGCCGGACGGTTATACAAGATATTGTCTAAAGCTAAAGGACAACCAGACAACCGAAGAGTTAAAGATGTTTGGAATAAGGCACTTGGTATTGATGGTGATGATGTTGAAGTTACAAAATCAGTCGTTGAGCTCTATTCACTCTCTCAGGAAATTCAATCTCTGATTAAAATGAAAGAGAATTTGAATCACGATCTTTATTTATCATCTTTTCAAAGCATTGATAGAGCATTCTTTCCATTGCACCTTGCTACAAATTGGCAAAGTGTAAAACAGCACTTAACTGACGAAGCTCTTACTAGGCTTCAATTTTGTTCACAAGAATTATCAGGTTTTTATTCTGAAGAATCACTATCAGAAGAAGATCTCGAAGATATCATAAAGAAAACTGATGAACTTTTTACAGCATTGTATAGCTCTTCATTACCAAGTGCTCTCAGGCTTGCTTTGCTAGAGGAGGTGCAACGTATTAGAAATGCGATTAGCTTGTATCAAATCAAAGGAGCCAAAGGTTTAAAAGAAGCGCTTCAAGGGGCTATTGGTGCACTAGTAGCGAATCAAGAAGAGTTGAAAAACGCTACTGATAGCGATGATGATGATGTTATTAAAAGGTTGGGTAACTTGCTCGATAAAATGGATTCTTTCACTTCAAAGGCATTAAAAATTCATAAAATAATGAAGTCTCCAATGAGTTTTTTGATTGAAAAGTTTACCAGTAAAAATGAAGAGCAAGATTCAGAAGTGGAAACTGCAAACGAAACTTAGCAAAGGGTTTGATAAAGCGCTCAGGAGCTCTTTTTTTTGGGAAAGCTATAAGGGCTTTATAAGTGTCCAAGTTCTCGAAACTCTCCAAATTTCATATTCAATCGTCCTATGTCCTTTTGATAAGTCACTCTATCATATCTTTTGCTGTGCAAGTTTTGATTTTAGAGTGGGATTAAGAATCTCTTTTGAGTAGAAATTTACCATATAAGGTTGTTTTTTCGTTAATCAGAACTGACTTTGTAAGTTATTGATATTCATTTTAATTTTGAATGTGTCCCTTATAGGAGAGAGTACGTCTTGAAATCCTGCTCATGTATTAAATATCGTATTTAATAAATCATTGATTTTAAATTGGTTTTTGAATATGCCGCTATTAGGAGAGAGTACGAGCCAAAACCTAAGCTCAAACTTAGAATAACGTTGTACATAAGTGGTTGATACTCATCAACTATTTGTAAGGACGTCCTATTAGGAGAGAGTACGTGTTTTGAGCTCAAAAATCATAAGCACTAATTCATTGATTTTACTAGCTATTCCTAATACGTCCCTATTAGGAGAGAGTACTTCCCTAAACTCTCGTTTCGGGCTAGCAGAACATACTTTATAAGTGACTGACTTTATTGGTTATTCCTAATACGTCCCTTATAGGAAAGAGTACGTCCCTACAACGTCTTTCTGGGTCAAAATAATCGAACTTATAACTTTCTGTTTTTAATAGAAAATAAACTTTGTGCGCTATTAGGAGAGAGTACGTCCGTAAAACATCTTTCTGGGTCAAAATAATCGAACTTATAACTTTCTGTTTTTAAAGGAAATTTAAAACCCCTCCCTATTAGGAGAGAGTACGTCCCGAAAACCTCTGCTCAACCTCAAATTACCTGATTTTATAAATTACTGATTTTATTGTGTATTCCTAATATGCCGCTTATAGGAAAGAGTACATAACCAAAACGTCTTTCTGGGTCAAAATATCTGGCTTTATAACTAACTGTTTTTGTTTCTTATTTTGAATACCTCCCTTATAGGAGAGAGTACGTCCCTAAACCTCTGCTCAGCCTCAAATTACCTGATTTTATAAGTTGCTGATTTTATTGTGTATTCCTAATGTGTCCCTTATAGGAGAGAGTACGTCCCTAAAAAATACACAATCATCCGAGAAAATTACGTCCAGAAACCCAAAAAACTCAACAAACAAAACACAACCGCCCAAGGAGGCTTTATGACAGAGAAATGCATCAGAACGAGATACAGCGAATGGTTAAAGCGTAATAACCTCGACAAGCACTACGCTGGTGACCGCGTGACTAGCTACGAGATATTCAAAGCAGTTTATACACGCTCACTTGATCTTAAAACGGTCATTTCAATGGTTCCAAAGCAACAGTTACATGATGCTCTTTTCGGTTAACCATCAGAACCCACTGTGGAATTGGTTTCTGTAAACGCTTATTTAATGAGTTTTTACAGAAGCCCGTCTTCACTGAATCAATCGATTCAAATCAGAGTTCAAGTCTGAACTAAAAACTTACACCCGAGAAAACCCTCAAACATCATTCAGACCTGTATTAAAACCCCACTTAAACGCTCTAAAACGCGTTAAAACAAAAAAGTAATGCCCTAGGTAGGGTTAGACCGTTTTTGTAGAAAACTGAACACAAGACGGAATACAAATCTGAACACAAAACCAAACCAACAAACCGGAGGAAATATGAGTAAAACAGAAAAATTCGAGAACATCTTACGTCGATACAATGACAAGTACTTTGTAACCAATACAGACGGTGACGGTATTGCTCGAATTAAAAACCGAAAAAATACAGTCAGTATCGACCCGTACAACTTTGAGACAGGTCGATTGGATATGATCAATCATCAATCATCACGATCGTTTACGTACAAAACAGACAAACTAATCAGAATGGGAGTTCAGTTGCTCGAAGTTGAAAATACTGATGACGGTGGATTTCTGGTATTCAAGCTAGAAGACCTCGACAAGATTGATCAGGTATTTAATTTACGTAAACGCAGACAATTGTCAGCCGAGCAGCGCAAAGTTATGTCAGAACGTGCAAAGCAATACGGATTCAAGCGAGCAGCATAAACAAAGCCTGAAAATACAGACCTGATTCTTAAGAACCACTTTACTGAGTCAATACTGAGTCCTCTGTATTTGCTCATGAATGCCTACCAGACAGATTTAAACATCAGGGTTCAACAAGTAACCATAAAATAATTACGTTTAAACCTCCCTGCTAGCGTCATCCAGAAACCCATCCAAACCCATCCAAAACACCAAGGAACAAAATGATAACCACCAATCAATCAAATGTGCTGAACACAATCAATTTAGATACTGACAGTCAATGTGCACTTGTACATGTCGTAACTGTCAGTAACGCAATCAAATCTGGCTCACGCGAATTCAGTTCAATGTACCTACACGAAGAACTGAAACAACTATTCAAGCGAGCAAAAGCTTATTTGAGAGTTAACCGAGTAAATGAATCAGATTTCAGAAAACAAGTCCTTAGATTAATCGATTACTAGGTGACTAATGAATTCAACTAACAAAGGGGAAATCGTATGCGTACACAATTCACGCCGAAGAAAAAGATTAAGACTGAACGCAAAATTAATCCACATACAGGAAAACCTTACGCAGTTAAGTTCTCAGTAATGGAATCAAATCTGAATCTATTAATGGAAACTAAACCGGAAGACATGAGTGTTTCAGAATGGGCAAACACATTGCTCAGTCAATGTTTTGAAAACTAATAAGACTTAAGAGGTAACGGGAACTTTCTCCCATAAGAACTTAAGAACTTAAGAACCTTAAGACTTATGACGTAAGACATAAGACTTAAGAGGTAACGGGAACCGTTACCAGTAGTGTAAAAATAAACCGCTCACGCTAGCCCACCCGACAGGGGTCGGTCGGGCGCTCGCTGTTATGTATATCCGCTCCTCACTCGCTTCGCTCCCTCCGGTGCGGTTTAAAACCCTGCGGGTGCGCGTAAACCTTTCAGGTAAACAAACACGCTATCGCGTGAGTCACTTCGTGCCTGATTCAAAACCTACGGTGTAATCAATCTGAATACATCAATACATCAATACAACATCAATTAAGTACGTCAGTACGTCAACATAATTCCAAGAGGAAATACTATGAAAATAACACCATCAGAAATGTTTAGTTATATCGATCTAGTGATCAGTGATTACGACATCAAAAGACTAGATTATGAAAACGTCAAAACCAGAATACTATCGGAACCAACATCTACGATTGAAGATATTCCGGTACTGTTAAAACAGTACATCAATGATAACGTAGGTAAGCTAAATTTCTATGCTAACTCTGAACTTATCAAAAATGAGATCTATACAGAGCATCAGAACCGTGTCGAATTATCTGAGAAAAGCTCTGGTGCTAAAAAGCCTGTACTGTTTAAGTCTGCGTTTCCATTAGTAGGGGAAAGAACTTCAATCAAAGGCGAAACAGTATCGACGCAAGTTTATGACTTCGCTAAGTTCAAAAAGGAACAAATCAGGAAGATTAAAATTGTCGTTCTTAAACGTGAATCTAAACGCTCTAACGGTCATAAATACAGTGCAAGAGTTCAGTTCAGCGGAACAGATGAATCAACGAGAGGTTTTGAAAAACACATCTGGTTGAACTTCATTCCTCCAAAGATCAAAGGCGATAACAAGTACCCATGGTTGAGAGCTAATGAACGTACTAAATCAAATCTGAAATCTAGATACGATATTGACGACATTCAGACAGTTCATAAACAGATTAAATCTGACGCAGATGAATACTTCACTGGTCTGTATATGGTCGCACCTTATGCAGAAACAGATAAAGTCGATTTGTACTTACCTAACATCACACTTTGTTTAGGCAAACGAGAGAGTTCTAGCGGTCTATTCTACATGCTGAGAATCAACTCTATTGAATTTCAGGGATACCTCGATGATCCGATTTCTAACATCAAAGCCAGTATCGGCGAAGCTGTAATCGATTTAACTGATGAGGAGGAGGACTATTGCACCGATATCAATTGGTAAAAACATCCTGCCAACCTGAATTTAACCTATTTCCTCTAGTCTCGCCTTAGCTCAGTTCCTCCTCATTTTCGCTGAGCTAAGGTTTGAGGCACCCATATCAACCCATACAACAACACAACCCATAACAACTAGGGAGAACGCATGATTAACACAGAAATAAGAACACCTAGCAACACGATAAAGCGTATAAACAATCTAGCAGAATTCTGTTCAGTAAATGATTTAACGTATCAATACATGCATGAAGTCATTCAACATAAAAGAATTCAATACAAAGGATACAGCTTAGGAAGCACTTCAATCGATCTAGTACAGGCACACAATAAACTCAAACAATCGGTTAAAGAAATAAAAGCTACCCTAGATAAACTGAACTCATTCAATCCAGATATAAGCGGTTTAGATAATCTAATTAAGATCGATACGCTCGAAAGTATTGCAGCAGTCAGAACTCATTTAACAAGTGCTAAAGCAGGTATTGCTCGTTCAGTTAACAAACATGAACTCATAACGCTGTAGTACTAAATACAACCCGATCCCGAATTTAAACCGGAATGATTTTATATTTGTGTACTGTCAAATGACTACATGAATACAAATTGATTCGCTACAGCCGCTTATTAATAAGGCGTTCGGGTGAATGGGTTCAGCGGGGGGATATTGAAAATATTCGAACAATATCACTGCTAACCGCGGCAGTCCTAAAAAACGCAAAAAAATGAACCAATTACTCCGCTTATCAGCGGTACTTAAGCATATCAAACGAATACAACTTGAACTCATTCGAACCCTAATAAATCGAACTGGATAAAAAGCTTATATTTGCCTAGTGAAAAATGTATCGAAGTTCTTGTTTTTATTGGGCTGTAGAAAATTGTTTGTTCTGACGAAAATACACACCCAACAGTGATTACACCAAGTACATACGTGCATATCTGCGTGCATCAATTGAGAACTGTATTTCAGTAATTGTCGAAATAAATGCAGTTACCTCAGAACCCACACAAAACACCAACCATACTAAGGAACCTAATGAAAGAATCAAAACAAACCGACTCCGTTCTTGAACCGAACATGATCGAAAAAGATCTCGGTTATATGAAAATCAAAATCGATTTGAACAAGCTGGATTACGTAGTTTTTAACAACACAATATCAGGTAAAGAACTAAGTGATTACGACTTTTCGTACTTGCCCGAAACATTCCAACTAGTTTTGTGTAATCAGTTCAATCGATTGCCCGAAATACCTTTCAGCTTTCACCCTGATGTAGTTAATTCTTTAATGACAGAGAAACACGATTCTCCGTACTTCAAAAAGAATGTTCAGGAAATAGAACTGCTACACAAGCGAATTACCTCTAATCAAACACAAGCTGACAAAGAGAAACGTCAAATGAAAGCAGAAGTGATCGCAAGTGAACAAGGCGTTCGAAACAAACGATACATGGCTGTAAATAAACTAGTAAGCCTAGGATACGACAGAGCAACCGCAGCAGACGCAGTTCAGCAGTACATTGATAATAACGGCTTAGGCGTATTCAATCTAAAGCCTACACGTATCGCTGAACTCGTAGATCAAAGCGTCCTGAACAGCTAAAGAACCAACACAATAGCTAACCTTTAATTCAACTCATCAGACAAGAATTGATTCTGCCTACGTTCGCTAGCCTCCCTAATTCGCCCTAGGGGATGTTAGGGGGGCACCCCCAATTTTTCCCCAGAAAAAACGCCCATAAAAAATAGGGTGATCATTTCTGGGCTATAGCTCTAAACGTTTTAGAAACAAAGCGAACACACAAACTCCATCGATTTCACTCCTCTGAGTGAAAACAGAGATGTGCGTCAATCGCCGTTTATGGTTCAAAGTCCTAGCCCCTAAAACGTACTCAAATCTGGTTACTCGCTAGTACTCCAAACCCCTCCAATCACAGCGCACGCCTTGTGTGCTCGTCTAGCTGTGCAACGCAGCAAATTTTTAAACATTCATTAATCGATTAATAAGGAAACAGTATGAAATATGAAAACAAGATGATGGATCCAACATCACAACAACAAGAACAAAACGATACGAAAGCGATTTTAAATCAGCTCGGTACGTTAACAGCGCCAAACTTTGAGAAAACGCACGATGTCTCTGAGTTTATGCTTGATGACATCAAAGCAAACGGATTGGCTATCACTAACTCGTCAGGAGCAGACAAAGCGATTGCTACAGTACTACTCGATGCGATTGTTGAAAAGTCAGTTGATGAGTCGGATATTGCGCAAGCTCTTGACGCTTTCAATATGACTGACAAACCAGAGGAACAACAGCTGATCCGCTTGACAGATAAACAAGTTCAGATCGTTGATGAACAAGATTTCAATAACCTTGAAGACTATGTTCACACTGATTCAGCTTCGTTCTATAAAGCGAAGAATTCGTTCTTCACAGTAACGGCTCATGAGGTAGTAACTAACGAGACAATGTTCGATGGGGAGCGTGTTGTTCGTGATCTGCCTAAATCAATTAAACGCCAAGTTCGAGTCCAGACGTTCACACAGGTATTGCATGGTGACAACACCGATCCGCGAACAGGTTTAAACGGCTTAATTACTGGTCGTGTGTCAGATACTGAATCAGTTAAAGACGATGAAACTCGAAACCCTGAATTCATTCAACGTTCAACGTTCGACTTCAATACAGCGGCTGATGATGTAGAGCGAGCAGAAGCATTCAACGATTTTCTGTTGAGCTTACCGACTGAATACATTCGTTCATCAAGCCTGATTATGTCTCGCGAGAGCTTCAAAGTTCTATCTAAGTTGAAAGACCCATCAGGTCAGAAACTCCTTCGTGTAACGCAAGGCGTTAACCCTGCTATCAATGATTTCCCAGTGCTGTTTGATGACTCACTAGAAACTGTCGGTACAGCAGGGAAGTACTCTGTGCTTGTTGGCGATTTAGAACAAGCGGTTGATCTTCGTATGTACAACGTTCGATTCCTAGCGAATCCTTACAAAACAGATGGAGCCGTTGAATTCACATATCGTGCTCGTCAGTACTCAAATATCAAAGACGCTAACGCGGTGCGAGCGTTCTATTGTCCATAAGTTTTTGAGCTTCACGGGCGGGACTCTTCCCGCCTGTATTCAGTATCTAAAAACCACCACATCCAGCAAACCCAAGCAAAACCCAAGGAAAACACAATGATTGTACTTAAACCACGTTACACGCTTACTCAGCGCTTAATGCGCAAGGTTGCGAATGTATTAAACATTCAGCCAATTAACCCAGATGCACATCGTTTTGAACGTCTGTTGAAAGTCGAGACATTTAGACTCGATTCAACTGAGTTCGAGACGGTTAACCCGTTCAGGCTTGATCAGATTCTTGATTCATCGATGCATGTCATAGCGGAGCGCCGAATTCAATCCGGCAAAACATCTTACAAATTCCATTCAGACTACAACCCAGATTAGGAGCATTTATGACTCAAGAAGAACGTTTCGAGCACTTAAAGAATTTACCACGTACACACGTCCAGTCAGACACAGTTCAAGGCAAGAAGATTATTGAGGTTTCGGTTAACGGCTTTGATGCGATAGCACGCAAGACTGTCGAGAACGGTGAAACATCATATTTCTTCGCAGCAGCCGCACGACGAATGTTCTAGGAGGCTGTATGAGGAGAAAGCAACACAACAGAGCCCGTCTGTATTACATGCTTGAGGAAAAGCGAAAACAAGAACAATCCCGTCCAAGCGTAACTGAAAACCCTCGTTCTGGGGCTATACAGACAAAGAACCATTACCACACAGTTTAAAACAGGAAACCTTTTCATGACGATAAAACCAGACTTTTCAAAAACACTTCACATCACAGAATCAGCAAAAGACGAAACGCGAAACCGCGCAATGTACACAACATTGTTCAGTTCAGTTCTACAAGAAACGCTAGGCGTAGCGCTGTATTTCAACTCACGCGATAACGTTCATTTTCTTCATTTGCAATTACTGCAAACAATCATCGAATTAGTTACTACGTTCGAGGCGCACTGTCTAACAGTCGGGAACACTGACCAAGGAATTACGTACAAGCTTTATATCGATGAATCAAACAATATCAAGCGATTCAAAGGCAAACCGTCAGATGACACGCAAATCATAAGCGCCCGCGTTGTTGTTAAGTAATTCGATATGGAACTTACACAAAAGCCGAAACGCGGCAGAACACAATTCAACGATACGATCCTGTACTCACAATCACTAGGTCACCTTATCTCGATTGATGGTGAGTTTACAGATAAAGACTTCGATTCAGCGCCGAACTTTTATCAAGACGATTTCCAACCAGACCCAGCAATTGTCGAGCTAACCAAAGACTTGAACCAAGCACAACTAAACGCGTTAGCGCATGAACTCACTTACGGTGATTTGGAAACATACACAGAGGAACAAGATTCAATGACACAACCAACACAACCAACAGTCAAAACTAACAATGAAGATATTATGACTACAATAAGCACAGAACGAGTTAAACCGAAAGCACTGATTCAATTCAAAGAACTTAATGACGCAGTAGTTTTACGCGTGCATTCAGATGAACTTGATGCAAATCTGCGAATCGGCATTCAAAGCAAAATTCAATTAACACATTCAGAACAACTTTCGATCCTATCCAAGCAGCTTGAATTCATTGAGAGCGTGGGCTCGATAGACGATCAAGAATACAATATTGAACTGGTCAGAACCTTAAACGGTATCAGGCAGGCACCAAGCGGCGCGAGCTTTGTTGGTGGATTTGATGTGACTGTCTTTGTTAACGTGGAGCGTTAAGTATGATCACTCTTACGCATTCACCGAACAAGATCTCACACTACTTTCATGCAAATTCTCGATGGTATCGAGCACACCTTAATTTGAAGAGCTCTGACGGATACGATACGCACGATTTCGCAATGCTGGCGCTTTACGATTCAGTAAAGCGTTTCAAGGAAACAGGTACATTAGTCTTCAAGTACTCATCAGTTAATGAGGAGACAGAAGAAGTTTTCATCTGTGACGAACTACTGCACCAGAAAGACTTGCTCGATCACGTTAAATTGAATGCAACGGCAATGATTCGAGTTAAACATGTAAACTTGAACTGTCGCGAACCGCGACAGGTTTACGAGAAGTACTTAAAGAACATTAACGCTGAGCACAATAACATTGAGGAAATTGTTCAACGTTCACAAAAGGATTCGTCAAAGTCTGATACTAAGGTTAATGCTAAATCAAAGACTAAAGCGAAGCTCGTAAAGGCTACCCAGATTAAACCGAACCGACCAAAGCGGACAACCAAAGCAAAGCTAAAACCAGCATCACAAAGCAGCTTGAGTAAGCTTGCTGATACGTTTAACGCTTATAGTTCTAGTGCAAATTAATCAGGAGGGTGTAAAAACCCTCCCTGAGTTAACCCAGATGCATATCTTCGCTGTGCATCATGACGAAAGCGAAGTACGTTTATATACGGACGTAATGTGAGTTTAGCGATCGCAATATTCCACCTTGTGTACACGGCGCAAGATTGCGATCGCTGACCTTACCTTTGATGTTCATCTGGGTTCACTTAGAACCATTCATACAATTTTATTTTAACAATTTAGATAAAACTGATTGGTAAAATGTCGATTGTGCGATCTGAAAATGTAAATCAAGAGAAAGTCCTAATCATTCTAGGCAAATTGAAGCGGTTAATCGTTTCAGGTAGTCGGTAAAGGATCTCGAAACCAGTTATTTTTAGCTGGGTTTACCGACTATCATACTTTAACAATGGTGTTCTAGTCTTCACCAGAGTTAAAGTAGTTGCACGCAATCAATTTGCGAGTAACTCCGCGAGGGAGAGTGTTTTTACGCTCCCCCTTTTTTTTTATTACGGATGTGAGGAAACAAACATGAACACACTGATGAACTACACTGAAACATCACGGTGTATGAAACCAGATTACACAGGTGAACTAGTCAAAACAAAAGCAGACGTGATAACACCCGATAATGACATTCAGGTTGATTTGATTACAAAGGGGAATGTGTACGAGATAGATTTATACGCGGATACGATCAAGGTTTAAATCACCCGCCCATCATTTCATCTTTAAATGTACCGCCTCTACCAATACGGATAAGGTTACCATTTTCAAAAAGTAGAAAGGTAGTTTCTGCTTGCGTTGTAATACCGTCAGATTTTACGTGTTGTGTGCGATAGAAAGTGACTTGATAGTTTACGCCGTCCACTTTTTTTGCTTCAGTAATATCAGGGCTACCAAGCGATTCTAGCGCTTGATCAAAGGTGAACTCATCAAGCTTAAGTTTAGCAATAAATTGGCGATTAAATGCTTCACGATCTTCCCATTTCATATTGGCAGGGTTGTCATCATAAAAATTGACGACCAACAACACGAAAACACCGTAAGCGGCGAGTGCCATCAAAATACGAAAAACGACTTTTTTGTTCATGGTTTCTTTTAAAAGCTGATATAGCGAATTTAGGTAAGGATAGCGACTTCGCGATGTTTTGAAAATACTTGGTTGTAAAACAATATGAATTTATTGGTAAGCAGCTTGAAATCTTATACCTGCTCAAACGCTTGCGGCGTCAAGCCGAATATCTTTGAGGTTAAAGCCAAGCGGTATGTTTTGTTTTAGCGTTAGCAATTGGTGGCTAAGTTTCAACATCTCTTTACCAGCATCTATTTTCTCTTTTACGGAGGACTTTATTTTTTCAGCAGATAAAATAGCATTCAGTGAACCGTATGTATTGATAAGCTCTGCTGCGGTGATTTGTCCAATACCGGCAACGCCCGGAATTTTATTTGTTGTGTCACCCGTTAATGACCACAAATCGACAAGTTGGCTCGACTTAACACTGAACTTTTCTTGTATGTAGTTGGCATCTAAAAAGCGACGGTTGAAGTAGTCATACACTTGAATATTTTCATTGAGCAGTGACAAGAAGCATTTGTCAGTAGAGATGATCGTAACCCTTTGATTTCTCAGCGCCACCTTGATTGCAAGTGTTGCAATGACATCGTCCGCTTCGTCTTCTTCTGGTTCAATTGAATCCACGCCAAGTTGTAAAAACTGGTCTTGGATTTCAGAGAGTTCTTGCGCCAGATGCTCTGGCATTTTTTTTCGGCCTTTTTTGTAGTCAGGAAACAGGTCATAACGCCAACATGGCGCTTCACTGTCAAAAACAGCAACGCCATGTGTGGGGTTTAACGTAGTGATGATATTTGATAACGCTTGGCCGCAAGCTATACGTGTATTATGAAGCACTTGTCGCTTTGTGTTGTCTGCTAATTCGTTATTCAGTAGAAAAGGCCGTTCTTGAACGGCATAAATTCTGCGAATAAGGTTTAGCGCATCAATTAAGACTACATGTGCTGTCATTTAGTTTATTCCTGAGAAATTCGATAACACGGAATATATTCACTACCCGGTAATTTCATACGTTGCTGTTTCACAAAAGAGTCCAACAGCTTATCCATTAACGCCATGATTTTCCTCTCACCAGATATGACAAAAGGGCCACGCTCGCGAATGGCTTTGATACCGCTAGACTTAACATTACCTGCCACTATACCTGAAAAAAGCCGACGTAAATTTGCAGCAAGTTGTGCTTTGTCCATGTCGCTTGCAACAACCAAGTTTGCCATGTTTTCATGTGTGGGTTCAAACGGTTGTTGGAAATCTTTATCAATTTCTAATGTCCAATTGAAATGAAACGCGTCGCCTGTCTCGCGACGAGCAGCAATTACTTTATCCAGTGACTGTTTCATCGTACGTGCGACCTCTGCAGGGTTATCAATGATGATTTGATACAGTGAACGCACTTGTTCGCCCAACGTAGCGGTTACGAAGGCATCGATTTCGTTAAAGTACTCTTCGCTCTCTTTAGGCCCGGTCAGAATAATCGGCAGTTGTTGGTCCTTGTTTTTTTCATGCAACATAATGCCTAAAATATAAAGGAATTCTTCGGCTGTTCCTGCGCCACCAGCGAAAATAATGATACCGTGTGACAAGCGAACAAAGCCTTCAAGACGTTTTTCAATGTCTGGCATAATAATCAGTTCGTTGACTATTGGGTTTGGCGGTTCGGCGGCAATGATACTGGGTTCGGTTAGGCCAATGTATCGACCACCAGGTGAGCGCTGTTTTGCATGCCCTATGGTGGCACCTTTCATAGGCCCTTTCATAGCGCCTGGTCCACAACCCGTACAAATGTTGAAACCACGCAAACCTAGTTGATAGCCAACTTCTTTGGTGTAGTCGTATTCGATAGGGTTAATTGAATGACCACCCCAGCACGTGATTAAATTCGCCATAGTTTCAGGCTGAATCGCGTTTGCGTTGCGCAGTATGTCAAAAACGATATGCGTGATGGTGTCAGTATCACATTCGCTTGAATCACATAGTTCGTCATAACGCTTGTTGGTGAACAAAATATCACGCAGAACAGCGGATAAATGTTCGCGAATACCTAATATGATTTTATCGTCAACAAAGGCGTCTTGCGGCGGATTGACGAGTTCTAACTTTACACCACGTTCACGGCGAAGTACGTGGATTTCAAAATCTTTAAATTGTTGATAAATTGCCTCAGCATCATCGGTATGGCTGCCTGCGTTTAATACGGCGAGCGAACAGTTTCGATAAAGATTATAAAGCTTGCTGTCAGCAGAGGCATGCAGTTGATCGACTTCAATTGGTGACAACAAGTTCATGTTGCCTACTGGGTTGACTTGGATACGCATAATGCTGTCCCCCTAGGTCACAGTTAAAAATACAATTGATTATTGGTAGATGACTTGGTTTTTACCTTGTCGTTTTGCGTCGTAAAGTGCGCTATCTGCGCGTTCAAATGCAGTGTGGATATTGTCGTCATCACGAATATTGGTTACACCAATAGAGGTGGTGATGTTGACCTTATTATTTTTAAATTTAAACGGTAGTTTTGAAATGTAAGTACGCGCAGAGTTGAGTAGTTCCATTACTTTATCTTTGCTTAAGTGGTTAAAAACAATGACAAACTCTTCACCGCCATAACGAGCAATAAAAGTGTCGCCGCCGATTTTTTTACTGAGCATTGACGCAATTACTTGCAAGGTTTTGTCACCAGCGGTGTGTCCATAGGTGTCATTAATCTGTTTAAAGTCATCAACATCGATGACCGCAATGGCTAATTCGAAAGCTTTGTGGTGATAACGTACCATTTGCTTTGCAAAATATTCATCAAATGCTGCACGGTTGTTGAGTTTGGTTAAGCCGTCCGTCAACGACTTCTTTTGTTGCTCTTCAATGCGTTTTTCAAACTGCTGACACTGATTCTCTAGTGTCGCTACACGCTCTTGCATCGCTTGTAGTTGCGCTCTTAGTTCAATGAAATATTTTTCTTCTGTCGCGTTTTTTTCTTCGATTTTATCGGCAATTTGTTCAAACTTTTCGCCCAGCAAGTCTGTGCTGCCACTCAGTGTTTCTGAAGTTTCCACCATATGGGCAACGTCAGATAGCTTCGCGCTGAGTTCCTGATTAATTTTGTTGGTTTTTGTTCTATGCGCATCTGTTTCTGAAATCGTATTTTTTACAGAAAACTGAACTTTTGCGAGAGCTTCTGACAGTGATGTTAAAAAGTGTTTTGCACTTTTACGCTCATATTCCATATCAACCATGACTATCTGGAATACTTCGAGAATTACCTCGAGTAAAGCGTTGGTTTCACTGGTTTCTGTACCAATTTTCAGTTTTACGCGGTCTAGCTTAGCCTGCTGTTTTTCAGATAACTTGAGTGAGCTTAAGATCACCGTAATTTTTTTGATATAAGGCGTAATATCAGCGCCAGTATCTGCCGAACCAGACTTCTTATCTGCACTACGTGTTTGAACGTTAATATCGTCTTTCGCTGCGATAACTTCCGCGTAAATCGACAATAGTTCACTCAACTTAGGTAAGTATTGTACAAGTGCGTCTTTACTTTCAGTGTTGTTAGTTAGCAGTTCTCGCAGAGTGCGTCTGGCTTGTGCGGGTATACCTTTTGCTTTTTGTAACAAGGTGCCTGCATCGTGAAACTCTTTATGCAAGTCGCGAATGTTACGCTCGTTCTTTGTGGTTTGCTGTTGAAGGAGTTTGGAAATTCGCTCAAGTTCATCTTCAATGTCTGACATTGGCGCTGACTTCTTCAGCAAAGCGCGCAAGTTAGCAAGACGATTATCCAGCTCTAAGTCCAAACCTTTGCAAAGTTGAGAAAGCTTGGTAATAAAGTCGATTAAAAGGTGAGAACGTTTAGAAAAATCTTCTTCAAGTTCGGCACGCGCACTAATTGCAGCAGTTAACTTCTTTTTTAGTGCTTCTAGTTGTTGTTGCGGCGTGACTAATTCACTCATACAGCTGAAAATCCCTATTTGACTCACATAGTTACAGACAAAGTTATAAGTAAAGAAAGAAAAATCTCCTGATTACTTTCACTGTATAACAGAAATGTAAATAACACTAATGCTATCGGCAGAAAAATGTAAGCAGTTGCTCAGCTGTTGATTTTTTCAGATGTGTTGCATGGTAATTGTGTTTGTAATCAGTAAACTGTTGGTATTGTTGAATAATACATTAGGTGCTGATGCGGGCCATGACCTCTCATTTGACCAAACTTTCTTTATCATTTTTTGCCGCTTTCAATTTTTCAGCGATTGCTGATGTTAAAGTTCATATCGACTTGATGGAAGCTGAGCACCACTATGCTCATGTCAAACTGGATTTACCTGATACGGACCAAGAGTTTATCGATTTAAAATTACCTACTTGGCGCACTGGTCGTTACGAAATATTAAATTTAGCAAATGGCATTCGAGAGTTCTCAGTAAATGACGACGATTTGCATTGGCAAAAAATAGATAAAGACACGTGGCGAATTTCAGGGGATTTATCTGATGGCTTAGAGGTTGCCTATCAAGTGTATGCGAACCAGTTGGCTTATCGCTCAAGACATGTAGATGATAGTCACGCCTTCATCGACGCTTCGAGTGTTGTAATGTATACGGATGAAACTCGGGATGATAAGCATATTATTCAACTGAAAGTACCAAAAAAGTGGCGCAGTGTTTCAGGGTTAAAAAGTGGTCGTAAAAAACATCAATTTATTGCATCTGATTATGATGTGTTAGTCGACTCTCCCATCGAAACCGGTGTTAACAGCTTTCATGAGTTTCGAGTTGATGGACGCGATTATGAATTGGTTATTTGGGGGAAGGGCAATTACAACGAAGCGCAAATGGTGAAGGATCTGAAAGCCTTGGTTGCGCAGGGCGACACGATTTGGTCAGATTATCCATTCTCTCGATATGTGTTTATGGTGCACGCAACCACAGGTGTCCGAGGTGCAACAGAGCATTTGAATTCGACAATTATTCAACGAGATCGCTATACTTTTAACACTCGCAAAGACTATCTTAGCTTTCTTGCCACGGCAGCGCATGAATTTGTGCATACCTGGAATGTAAAGCAATATCGACCACAAGGGCTGGTGCCATACAATTACCAGTCTGAAAACTATTCTAATCTCTTGTGGCTTGCAGAGGGATCCACAAGCTATCTTCAGTATCAACTACTGATGCGTGGAGAAATCATGACCGCGAAAGAATGGATGGAGCACCTAAGCGGTAGAGTCAATAGCTATATGCGTAAGCCGGGTCGTGATAGCCAGTCGATTGCAGAGGCAAGCTTTGATAAATGGATCAGTGAATCAGGTGATTACAGCACCAACCATAGCGTTAGCATTTATTCAGAGGGATTCTTGGTGTCTTGGATGTTGGATATTGATATTCTCGACACTACAGGAATGGAAAAGAGCTATAGAGACGTGCATCAAGCGCTATATGAAAAACATAGCATTCCAAAAACGTTTGACGACAAAGATGTCCGCACTATTCTTCGTGGCATTACAGGTAAAGACTACCAAGCGTTTTGGCAGAAAAATATTGATGGACATGCCAAGCCTGATTTTGATGAATTGCTGGCCAAAGTTGGTTTAAAAATCTCGTACGGTAAAAGTGATAAAACAAAATCTTGGACAGGGATAAAAACCAAACCTCATGATAATGGTTTAATTATATCGGCAGTTGAAAAAAACAGCCCAGGATGGAAGGCAGGCTTAACAACAGATGACATTATTATTGCTGTTGACGGCCTGCGAATGAAAGACAAAGATCTTACAAAACGGTTAGCGAATTTCTCACCTGAAGATAACGTTGAGTTTACCGTGTTTCGTAGAGATGTTTTAACGAAGAAAAAGGTGACATTGGGCGCATTACCTGCGGGTAAATTGAAAATTGTGCCGATCAAGGAAGCAAGCGATCAGCAAAAATCCATGTTCAAATCATGGACAGGGTTGTCACTACCAGAAGCATAGCCATTGCATATTTTACCTTTCGTTAGCTAAAAAAGCGGCTTTATGCCGCTTTTTTAGTGGTAGTGTACTTTAACGAACTTATTTATTGCCTTAATGTTCTTGATGCTGGCGCTTTTTGTTGATGAGAGCTTCTAAACGGATTGATATCTAAACCACCGCGGCGTGTGTAACGGGCATATACCGACAGGTTTTCAGGTTTACAGTGTGTTTGAATATCGCAGTAGAGACGCTCAACACATTGTTCATGGAATTCATTGTGCTCTCTAAAAGAGACAATATATTGAAGTAGCTTTTCCTGATTAATCGGCTTTCCCGTATACGAAATATAGACGCTTGCCCAATCTGGTTGGTTGGTGATCAAACAGTTAGATTTTAGCAAATGACTCACTAAAGTTTGTGAGACATTTTTATCATCGTCATTTATCGCATTAATTAGCAATGCTGGTTGATAATCATAGGTGGTAATGTCCACATCAAGATCATCAATGCAATGAGCATCAGGGTGATTGATTTCAAGGCTTGGGCAATCATCAACTGCAAATAAGTTTACCTCTGCTGCTGCGCCACTCACCGCCGATAAATCATTTGCCAATGCTGCTTGAACATGAGAAATGTCTTCAAATTTGGTTTGGTTATAGCTGTTTAGATAAAGCTTGAAAGATTTAGACTCTATTAAGTTGTCGCTTGTGCACGGAAATTTAAATTCGGCTACGGCTACTTGTGGCTTACCTTTGGGGTTAAGCCAAGACAACTCGTAACCATACCAAACGTCTTCACCTGTAAATGGCAGGTTCGCCTGGTCAATAGTAAGGTCATCTCGGTTTAGCTTTCTTGGAACACCTTGCAATAAACTTGGATCGTATTTATTGCTGTACTCAGTTGCTTTTCCAAGCGTTAAGCCGTGTAATAGATCACTGTCTTGATATTTCGCCATATTTTTTGTTTTTCAATAACTCTTGGCCTGTATTTTATAGGAATTCCATACGCAATGACACGTTCACCTAGCTCAGTTGAAACCGCGATAGAGCATTTTTTAACGCAATTTGTTGAACAATTTAAAGAGAAGCACCAACATTTACCCGTTGTTGAGGCTGATGAACAATGGGTTTCACCATGTGAACAAGGAAAATACTCGGAAGAAGCCAACTACTGGCAGCCTAAAAGAGCGGATGGGCTAAGTTTTGATAATGTAGAGCAAGCGCTAGAGCTAACACTACATGATTCAATCAAGCAGTATTTTACCTGCTTCTATGCCGAAAGTGTTGATGCAGAATGTGAAGAAGGGCGATTGAGTCTGTTGTTTCCATGGAATCAAGATGATTTTGCAAGGCTTCAAGAAAACATCATTGGGCACATATTGATGAAGCGGAAACTGAAGCAGTCAGAAACGGTTTTCTTTGCCGTCACCGACCAAGAAGATTTTATTGTGTCTATTGAAAATGAAACCGGCGCAGTATGGGTTGAGCAAGTAGGGAAAGCACCACACAAAAAATTAAGCGACAGCCTTGCGAACTTCATTCAGCAACTTACGCCAGTTATCTACGATTAGACAGCCTTACTTTCGACTGTCTAAAGTCTTTTCTATTGCTACAAGGCGCGTTTTTACCTCTATTAGCTCTTGCTGCAATGGCGCAAGAGCACGTTTGAGTATCTCTTCCAGGTCACTCGTTTGTGACCCTGTATCTGCGGCGGTTTGTTCAGGTATTGCTGTGTTCTCGGGCTGATGCTGCCAAGTCTTTAATACGCTAATAATTGTAGGTAGTGGAGCTGCACCAGAAAGCTTGGCTTTAACTTTGGCTACAGTCGGCGTACCACCTTGGTTTGCGATTTGGTTAGCGATGGCGATAATTTCAGCTTTAATAGTCATATTGGTAAATCAAGTAGGGTAATTCACACATTTTAGTAAATTTCACTACTCAGATACAGAGTAAAAACTAACAAAAACTTACTAAATCTATAAAAAACAATGGGTTAAAAAGTTGGTTTAAAGATTGCTGAAACAACTTTGTAACAAACTCATAAGGAAATTCAAAAAATGAAAAAGTCTCTAATTGCATTAATCGTAGCGGCACCATTAACTATGGGCCTAACTGGCTGTGTTGTTTCGGTAGGTGGTGACGATGACGGTCACTACAGTTATGACTTAAACGATCGTGAATACGAGAACCGTAAAAAAATAGCGCGACTTCAAGTGAATAGCAGCTTTGGTGATGTTCAAAGCCTATTAGGTGTTGCAGACTTTAATGAAGTTTATCAAAAAGAAAATGAAAACGTTCAGGTACTTTATTACCGCACTAACCGTAAACATAAAGATGGAATTACAACGAAAGATGAATGTACGCCGCTTATTTTCAAAAATGGCATGTTAGTAAGCTGGGGTGAAAAAGCATACGCAATGCTTTAAACGTCTCCATATTTCGAGTAAATAAAAACCTGGCAACTGTCAGGTTTTTTTGTGCTGATTTTCAAGGTATACAATATGAAAATTTTGTTGGTGCAGGATAAGAACATAGCATTTTACTCCTGCAGCTTAATTGGCACTTTAGATTATTGCGTCTTGGATGAAGCGAGCTTCTATGTCATTTCAAATAGATATTGCTGCTAATGCTATTGATATTGTTAAGTCGTTAATTTAGTTAATAAAAATTAAAAGCATCTGCTACTGATTTTCTAACCTAAGTTGTGTAAATGGGTTAATGATGTTGTGAACTGACGTGATCATTGCATATTTCTAGCGAGCTTTAGTTAGTTTTCATCGCGTAAATATAGACACAAAAAATCGCCGATTGATTGTTTATTGACCTTTTTCCAATCGACCTGTTATGGTGAGCAACGATAATAATAAATATAAACAAAAAGTGAATAAAACACGTACTGTGAAATGTTTACTCATGGGGGCTAGTTTATGACGGAAACGGCAACAACGTCTGATAATGTAGAGATCAGAGCAACCTACCTTGCCGCAGAAGACTTAAAGTTAGCGGCTTCATTGTTGTACCAAGCGTACCATGATGATCCGGTGTTTCTAGAGATCTTTAATGGCGATAAAGAAGATTACGAACAACGTTTACGCGCATCAATTCGTGAAGAGTTAGGTGTGTTTTGGCAAGCCAAACAACCCATGGTGGGTTTGTATTTAGGCGAGGCAATGGTCGGGGTTGCATGTTTAAATAGCCCTGATGATGGTATTGGATTTGAGCGATTCTGGCATTGGCGACTGAAGATGTTACTGAGTGCTGGCTATTTTTCTACCAAACAAATGATGGAAAAAGAAAAAACCATCATGGCTTCAGTACCATTGAAAAAATTCCACATGTTAAGCTTTATTGCTATTCATCCTTTGCATCAGCACCACGGTTTCGGGCATTATTTGATGGCTGCCGTAAACACTGTTCTCGATGAACATGCAGACAGTGAAGGCGTTGCTGTTTATGCGACAAACGACAAATATCGCGAATTTTTCAAAGATGTTGATTACGAGTTTGTTAAAGAAGTACAAGTCGGGCACGTCACTGGCGCCTTGATGGTTCATTACCGTTAGGTGAATTGTTTTATGGCCAAAGAATATCAAACCTTTAAAGACTTTTATCCTTTCTACCTTTCGCAACACCAGAACAAAGTCTGCCGTGTTTTGCATTATGTTGGTAGCTTGATAGCTATTGGACTGTTAATCAGTGCGTTTTATCTAGGCAACTATTGGTTAATCTTAGGAGCACTAGTAAGCGGCTATGCATTTGCATGGGTCGGACACTTCTTTTTCGAAAAGAATAGACCAGCAACCTTCACGTACCCTTGGTATAGCTTTATTGGTGACTGGCAAATGCTCAAAGATGCGTTGTTTGGTAAACCTAAATAACAACTGAAAACACATAGCCAAGAAAAGAAAGCGAAAAGCCAGCAATAACAGCTGGCTTTTTCATTTGTGGAGTACCTGACTAATGAGAGCTGTGTGCTTCTGCCCAGCTCCATGCCTGAGTATTGTATAGTGGCACTGTTGATAGCGCATGATGATGGCTACCATTGGTTTCCTTTGTCGAGTACGACAAGTACATTAGCGTTTTCGTTTTGCTGTCGTATATACGACGAACTTTCAGGCTTTTAAAGAGAATACTTTTCGATTCACGAAAAATAATTTCGCCGTTTTTGGAAAGGTCAATATTCGCCATATGTTCAGGCAAAATAGAGCCTGTTTGACGACAAGCAATAGACATGTCTGACGGATCTGAAAAGTCCAAGTCAGCTTCAATATGGCTAATGTGGCACGTAACACCAGAAATTTTGGGGTCTTGCTCAGACTTTATCACAACATCTTTAGTCGTAAACAAACCGAGGCTGACTTTACCTGCATCTTCAGAGCAGGCTGTGAGCCCAAGAACAAGCATAAGCGTAATAAGCTTTTTCATCGTATGGTTCCATCATTTATCTATATGCAATGCTGATAAGCAGCATATGTATTCCACTATGATGGTCAACTGAAATCAAACATTTATTGTTAATATTATTTGGTTTTCTCAACGTATAATGTGGTTAATTTATCTATCAACTATCGCTTTTGTAGATCATTATTTTCAAAAGCAGTGTATAGCTAAACATAATTAAGATACGAAAAATGAAATTATTTGGAGCGCATAAGCAGCAATGAGTCATAGCAACGTAAGCAACACAAGTCCTAAAGTCACGGGCCTTTCAGAGTTGGCAAAGCATGTTGATTACTCGCTGTTAACCCAATTAAATCGAGATCCTCAGGCAACGGACTCTGGTGAAGACCATAGCCCGAGGCAGGTCTTTTCTGGACATTATGTACCCGTAAAGCCAATACCTATTACCGCTCCTAAGTATGTGGCGCACAGCAAGCAACTGTTCAGTGAATTGGGCTTTGACGACAGCCTAGCAACAGATGCCGGTTTTACACAGCTATTTAGTGGTGACACATCTCAACTGCCTGCACCGATGAAGCCATACGGTTGGGCGACTGGCTATGCGCTATCCATTTATGGCACAGAATATACTCAACAATGTCCTTTTCGCACGGGAAATGGTTATGGCGACGGTCGTGCTATGTCTGTTGTTGAAGGAGTCTTTAACAATAAACGTTGGGAAATGCAGCTTAAAGGTGGTGGTCCAACACCTTATTGCCGTGGCGCAGATGGCAGGGCGGTATTGCGCTCAAGTGTGCGTGAATTTTTAGCGCAGGAACATATGCATGCCTTAGGCGTAGCTACGTCACGTTCGTTAAGCCTTTACGTGTCTTCAACAGACACGGTGGAGCGTCCATGGTACTTTGAAGGTTCGCATTCCACAGACCCAGAAATTATGGTGTCTAATCCTGTTGCTATCTCTACACGTGTAGCGCCTTCATTTCTGCGAGTGGGCCAGCTTGAGTTGTTTGGTCGAAGAGCGAGAAAACAAGAGCATGACACCGCGCTTGAAGAACTTGAGCAACTGGTACTCCATATCATAGAGCGAGAGTACACAGAAGACATTGCCAGTGATTTACCGCTAGCCGAAAAGGTATTGATGCTGGCGGAAAGCTTCAAAGAACTCCTCACATCTTTAGTGACAGACTGGATACGAGTTGGTTATTGCCAAGGCAACTTCAATAGTGACAACTGCTCGGTTGGGGGCTTTACTCTTGACTATGGGCCTTTTGGGTTCTGCGAAGCATTCGAGGCCTTTTTTCAACCGTGGACGGGCGGTGGTCAGCACTTCTCGTTTTTGAATCAACCCGCTGCTGCCGAGAAAAACTTTGATATGTTTTGTTCTGCACTAAAACCATTGTTGGCGTCAACGCCAGAGTCATTAGATAAACTGGATAATATTCTTGCTGATTTTTGGCCGTTGATTGAGATGAAAATTGAGCGCATGTGGGCATCTAAGCTTGGCCTTGAAACGTTCGATGCTGACACCTTTCGAGAGCTGATTCAGTTGATGGTAAAAACGCCAGTTGATTACACCATGTTCTTTCGTGAACTTTCAGCGATACCTTCTGAGTTTTCGGCATTACGTGAATGTTTTTATAAACAGCCAGACCAAGAACAAGATAAGTTGTGGAACCAATGGTTTGTTAAGTGGCATGCATCAGTAATGGCAATAGGTGACATATCGTTAACCAGCCAAAAAATGAAACAAGTGAATCCTAAATATACCTGGCGAGAATGGTTAGTGGTGCCTGCGTATCAACAGGCAGCGGAAGGAGATTACTCCCTTATTCATGAACTTCAATCTGTGTTAACCAACCCATATGACGAGCAGTCTACGGAGATCGAAGAAAAATACTATAAGAAACGCCCGCTTGAGCTTTTTGGAATAGGTGGCGTTTCGCATTATAGCTGTTCTTCATAACGCCCCAATAAGGGGCTGGTAAATGCTTGGCTAAACTGTGTAGCGGAGCGGAACCGAGCCAAGCTTTAGCAGTCCCGCGCTTAATTGGCTTGTTATATTTTACATACTCGCTTTGATCAAGCTAGCTAAAACAGCTTTGCCTTCTTTGTTCTCAACCGACTCAAACAGTTTTAACAATTTGGGGAGTAAGAGTTTCTTTTGCGATGTTGAAAGTTCGAAAGAATCATCAAACCAAATTGCGTTTTCGTTATCTAGCATCAAGGTGAATTTGTCATTGTCCGAAACTAACATAACGCCCATCGTTGTAGCTTCAATAAAATAACCTTCATATTTCAATTGGCTATTTATTTGTTGAACACGGGAGTGATTTACATCACCTGCAATCGTGGGAAATGCAATTAAGAGAGTAAATATAAGTAGGCGTATGTTCAAACTAGACTCTCGTAAAATATAACGCCCCAATAAGGGGCTGATAAATGCTTGGCTAAACTTTGTAGCGAAGCGAAACTGAGCCAAGCTTTAGCAGTCCCGCGCTTAATTGGCTTGTTAGGTATACTTTACTTCTTAACTAACTTTGCCTTACCAATAATAGGACAAACATCATTTTCACCTTGCCACCAGACAGAAACGTTTAGTCCAATATCTAAATCGCCGAACGACCTGACATAAGTAAGCAGCTTCCCATTTTTAGGATAAGTTTGAAGAGGGGCAGAAGTACTAGCAAAAGGCTCATCGTCTTTTAGGAGGCCAAGAGTTACATTATCGAATTTTTGACCATCAGCTTCGTTGGGAAAGAGTATATAAAAGCTACGTTCTTGTTTGTTCCAATTAACCTCAACTAGATCATCATATTCTTTGCCTTGCGTAGGAGCAACACACGCCACAACACTAGAGCTCAATAGGATGCTTATAAAAATTAAAATAACTCTGAATTTCAACCCGACCTCCATGTATACCTAACATGTTTATAGCGAGCAAATCGCGCGTTTTTCTACCGCTGCGTCGCTCGTTTATATCCTTCGACCAGTTTTAACATACTCGATAACATGTTGCTATAGATAGATTTTCTAGGCTCATCAATTTTTCAGTAAAAACAAAAACGACCCAATGGGGCGTTTTCATGACTATAGGGGCAAGTCATTACAACTGGACATAAAATCAGTGCTAAAAATAGTTTTTCAATGTCCGCTTTTCGCTCTAAAGAGACCTAGAGACTATTTCTCCGACATGAGGATTTCAGCTAGAGATGAGAATTTAGAGAAAATTCTCATTCCCGATGAGATTCTCCAATTGAAACAAATGTTTAACCACTTGGACAATATTTTACATTTTACTATCGCTCCTAAATGGAACTTAGTGTGTAAGACATATCGCACAAGGTCGTAAGATATAAAGGAAAAGAGCGCTGAAAAAATGAAATTGCATGATTTAAAGTCCTATCAAAACAATGGCTTATGTATTTTTTTTGTGTTTTTGTATGTTTGTTAAACGAATATTTTTAAATCTGCTTGGTTTTTAATTACAGTCGATAACGTAATATTACAACTGTCAGGACGACACAGGAAATGACTTCCTGTTAAGGGAGCCTCAGGATGAGGTTAGCGATA